>NZ_JBLKNW010000001.1:0-2198297 GCF_051414035.1 Halosimplex amylolyticum
AGGTGCATCGGGTGAACGACTGGGCTCTGATTGGTCATCCGAATCCGGACGTGTTCCCCGGGCCGAATCTGTAGCGGATCGGCGTCCGGGTAGGCCTGCCCGTCTATCGTCCACGTGTAGGACTGGTCCCTGTCCCGTGAGAGCGTCAGGTCGAACGTTCGATCCGGATCTCCACTCACCCCGTCGAGCGAGGAGATGGCCCGCAAGTCTCCGTACTGTAGTTGGTTACTGGCCGACGACGGGGGCTGTGGGCGCTCTCCGCCCGCCGACTCGTACTCGAGGACAGCCCTCGCTGGTGGTTCGTTCCCGTCGACAGGGTCCGCTTGAACGGCCCACGTGCCCGGATTCGTCGCTTCGACCACGACGTCGTACCGCTCGCCGGCACCGAAGACGAACGAGTCTGCGTCGACGGGTTCGACAGGTCGCCCATCGGCGTGAGTCACTGTCATGTCGTGGCCGGCGATCCGGACACCGAAAACTGTCGCGCTGGCGGCGTTCACGAACCGGAAGCGAATCCGCTCGCCCTCTGTGACGTCGAACGTCTGGGGGTTCTCGGGCAATCGACCGTTGATCAGGAGCCCGTCGTATGGCGGCCGGACGTCTCCCATCATACCGCCTCCCCCATCCCTCCCACCATCGCCCCTTCCGCCACCACCACCACCGCCTCCTCCACCACCACCGCCGCCTCCTCCACCTCCACCTCCACCCATTCCCCCGTCCGAAGGGAGTTCCGGCTCTCCAGGGAGGTAATCGTCGACCACGACGACGTACTCGCGATCGTACTCGACGTGTGGCTCACGTTCTTCGACGATAAGGGGGCCGAGCAATCCACGGTCGAGCTGGAGCCCGACGTGACTGTGGTAGAAGTACGTCCCGGCGGGTTCGGCACGGAACGTGTACGTGAACGTATCGCCGGAAGCGATCGGGTCCTGCGTTACGTTCGGCACCCCATCGACCGGGTTCGGGACGGGAACCCCGTGCCAGTGAATCGTCGTCTCCGCCTGGAGATCGTTGGCCACTTCGACGCTGAGTACGTCTCCTTCCTGAACGCGTAGCTCCGGTCCCGGGAATTGGCCTTCGTACATCCAGTTGGTCGTCGACGTACCGGGGGCTGGTCGAATGGTCCCGGACGCCGCGGTGAGGTCGACTGACGTATCTGGCTCGGACGTGACTGTCGAGCGGGGCGTCACCTCGCGATCACCGCCATCGTCGTTGCCCGGCAGCTGACTGGCACAGCCCGCGAGCGCTCCGAAGGTGGTCGCCCCCGCCAGCTGGAGGAGCCTGCGGCGGGAGAGCGGGCTCTGTTCTCTAGGCGGCACAGTTGTTCGGTCCCAGTTCGAGTTCTGTCGCGTCGCCCTCGTCGTCGACGGTCTCGTTCCCGGTGTTGATGGCGATAACTGTCTCGTAGTTCGGTGGCTTCTCCGGAGCGTCCTCGGTCAGTCGCTCGACGAACGTTTCGCGGTCGAGCCCGAGGAAGTCGAGTTCTTCGCGGAGATTTCCGAGCCGAGCTTCGAGGGGAGAACCTGGCGAGCCGTTCTCGTAGCGCCCGTCGCTCGTGACGGTGAGATGTCCCGGCAGGATCGTCGTGTCGTCGGGGAGGTCGAGGATCGTCTCGTGGAGCGAGTCGTACAGCAGTTCCGCTCCACGGGAGGCGTCGTCCTCGCCGAACTGGAGTTCGGTCCGCCCGACGGAGTCGACGAACAGCGTATCGCCCGTCAACAGGAGTTCGCCGTCGACGAGGTAGTTCATCATCTCCGAGGTGTGCCCGGGCGTGTGAAACGCCTCGATTTCGACGTCACCGACCTCGATGACGTCTCCATCAGATAGCGGGTCGTATTCGTACTCGACACCGCGCTCGCTGGCTGCGTCGCCGAGGTGGTAGGGCACGCCGACCTCGTCGGCGAGCGCCGGGCTGCCCGAGATGTGGTCGGCGTGGACGTGCGTATCGAGCACGCGCGTTACCGAGAGCCCAGCGTCCTGGGCAGCGACTTTGAACCGGTCGGCCTGTCTGGTCGCGTCGACCACGACGGCCGCTTCGGCCTCTTTCGAGCCGACGAGATAGCCGAGACAGCCCTTCGCTCGGCGCTGGACCTGCCGAACGACGAGGTCGTCGCTGGACGTCTCGATGGGGACGACCTCGTAGCGTTTGCTCCACTCCTCCATCCCGCCAGTGACGACCGAGACATCGTCGTAGCCGTGCTCGTCCAGCTCGAACGCGAACGGCGTCGACGTCAGACCCTTCCCGCAGATAGCGACGACCGGCCGGCCGTCGACCAGCGCGTTCACCTCGTTCAGCTGGTCCTCGCTCAGGCCCTCGTCGGGGTCGTACGGGACGTTCTCCGCGTCGCGTACGTGCCAGGCCTCGAAGCTGTCTTCGGGACGCACATCGATGAGCGTGAACTGTTCGTCGGCGTCGATCTTCTCCGCGAGCTCGTCCGCAGTGATGTTCTTGACCATCGTATCTCACCTGTGTGGTGTCGCGTTCACCGTTCGTCGGATCTGTCGCGTTCGCCGTCGCCTAGCGCGTTCGATTACGCCCTTCGTCGGGAAACGTGTTCCTGCGTGGAATCATGGACGTCTCGCAGTAGGCCTCGCCGGCCGCGTAGTCGACGCCGGGCTGGATGAACGGATAGGGCCCGTCGGCGGGCGTATTCTGGGCTCGACCACCGTCGTCTGCGGTCTCGACCAGTCCCATCACCTCGTAGTCCACGGGCGAGTATTCCTCGAGATACTCGACGATGACGTCGACCGGTATCGTCCCGTCGTCGACCTCGACGTCCTGGAACGGGAACCCGCAGTTGCCGAGGTCGCGTTCGGGGTCGCCGGGCCGGCGGTAGGTCGCCACCGAGTACGTCTCCTCCGGGTCGACCGTTTCGCCGTCGATTTGCATCTCGACGAGGCGACGGCCGCGCTTGGCCGTTGGGTCGACGGTCACCTCGACGTTCGATGAGAAGCTCCGGACGCGGCCGTCCTCCTGGTCGTAGGGATACGGCGTGAAGTTGTCCTCGAGGAACTCTTCCACGTGGTTCGTGAGCTGCTGACCGTAGGCGACACCGCGGGCGACGGGCGTCGCCATCGGGAAGAACGTGTATAGCTCTCCGAGCGTGATCTCTCCGGGCGGGATGGCCGTCCCGTACCGGAACCCGTGTGAGACGGCCAGATCTGTGTCGAAGTGCGCCTGCAGCGCGTCGTTGAACAGCGTGTTCCACGCGCTCTCGAGGAACGACTGCCGATAGAGCGACTGTTCCGTCCGGCCGACGACCGTATCCAGCGGACGGGCGAGCGTGCCGGCCCCTCGCTCGAATCCCGGGTCGTCCTCGAAGAAGGGTCCACGGACGGCGTCGACTGTCTCCTCCGCATCGGCGTCCGGTTCCGGCGTGTGTTCGCCGTCCTCGGTCAGGCAGTAGAGGTGATGACGGAACTGCACTTCGCCGTCCTGGACGCGGAGGTCAACACGGCCGAGCGCCTCGCCCATGCCGGACTCGACGACGACTGTTTCGGTCTCCTCGACGACGATGGGGTCGTAGGTGTACTCGTGAGTGTGCGCGCTGAACATCACGTCCACGCTCGCACAGTCCTTGGCGGCCTGGACCATCCACGGGAGGCCGATCTCGGTGACCGCGACCACGACGTCCGCACCGTCTTCGCGGGCGGCCTGTGCGGACTCTTCGAGGAGTGCGGGGTGTTTGCCGAAGCGGTACTTCCCCTCGTAGAACGCGGGTGCCATCCGGTCGACGTAGACGTTCGTCATCCCGACGACGCCCACAGAGAGCCCCCCGACTTCGAGGACGCTGTACCCGTCGTACAACCGCTCGTCGGTCTCCTGATCGTAGAGGTTGTTCGCGAGGACTGGCGCGTCGAGTGCGTCCATCAGTTCCACGAAGTTGCCCTCCTCGGCGGCTTCGTTCGAGTAGTCCCAGTTGCCGGGAACGTAGACGGCCGGGTCGACGAACTCGTTGATGGGATCGAGCATCGCCTCCCCGTCGGTGTAGGTCGTGATGGCCGACCCGTGGAACGTGTCGCCGCTCATCAGCGTACAGACGTCGTGGTTCTCGCGGAGTTCGTCGAGTTTCGCTGCCAGAATCGGGACGCCACCCGCGCGCTGGATGACTCGGTCGTCTTCGCCGAAGTCCAACGCCGGACCGGACGTGGCGTTGTCGTAATAGACCTGGTGGCGCGGTGTCAACTGTCCATGGAGGTCACTGACGTGTGCGAAGACCACGTCGGGATCGTCGTCGCCGCGGCTGACGGGGACATCGCCGAGGGAGCGCCACTCGCCTATGGCCGTTTCATTCCCGTTCATCGTGACGCGACTGTAGCTACGGACGCCGAGTGTTCATGAGTTGTGGTTGCAATTCTAAAGACCACACATGACTATCGAAGAGCGCTAGAACGGAGAGGCCGCATTCAACCGCGTCGTGTGAACTACAGTCGGGTACGATAGTGAATTTGAATCGGCTTTCCGCCCCAGATGCGAAACACAGTTCGGGTTTTCGCTTACTCTTCATAGTGAAAAGTGCACTAAGTGATGCAGTCGTAGTAACGGCCAGACAGATGCGTGCTCTACCATGGCACAGGAGGCGGTTTCGATGACGAGTAACTGGGTAACGACTGGGTTGTCCGCGGTCGTCATCCTCGTCGCGTCCGTCGTTCATGGGATCGCTGGTTTCGGGTTCGCGCAGGTTTCGATGGGCCTGATGCCGCTGTTTCGGTCGCCATCGAGTGCGTCGATCATCTTCACGGCGACGGCGGTGGTGAGCAACGCCCGCGTCTGGTGGAGCGTCCGGGACGCGTTCGACTGGCGCAAGTGGATCGTTCCTGTCGGCGGACTCGTCGTCGGGATGCCGCTTGGCATCTACGTGTTCAGTCAGTTCGACGAAGCTCAGATGCGCGTCGCCATCGGGGTCGTCCTCGTGTTAGCGGTCATCATCGTCGGTGCGACCCAGCAACTCGACGTCGTCACGGACTGGATCGAAGCGCGAGACTACCGCCCGGGAAAGGTTATCGGCGCGACGGCTGGTCTCCTCGCGGGGATTTTCGGCGGCGCCGTCGCCGTCCCCGGCCCGCCGATGATCGTCTACGGGGCCTTCATGTCGGCGAGCGGGTTCTGGAGCGACGAAGAAATGAAGGCGACGTTCACCGCCTTCTTCGGGACGCTCATGCTGTATCGCCTCGGGAGTCTCACGTATACGGGAGCCGTGACGACGCCACTGATGACCGAGGCTGCCATCGCCATTCCGATGGTGTTCCTCGGTGCCTGGGTCGGCGTGTACATCTTCGACCACATCCCCGAGCGGATCTTCCAGTGGGTCGTGCTGATACTGCTGACCGTGAACGCGTTCGTCCTCCTGTTCACGGCGCTTCCGGAACTCTAGCTCACCGTGAACCGGCAGCTCTCGGCGCATTCCCGGAGGACCGCGGCACAGACCTGGCTGTGATCGGCATCGTGGCGCTCACGTTTTCCGTGGATCCGACGGCCTGGGATCGGACAGACAGCCTGCGAGGCCGGCGAGTACGACGGAACTCGCTCTCAACATACGGCGACCGGTGGACTTTGCGGAGGGCACAGTCCGCTTTTTTCGGCCGTCTGGTATCGCACCCGTGGTGAGAACGGTGATGCAGGTGTATCGTTCGTCTCAGGTGTATCATCCACGACCGCTGTCCCACGCAGTCCTGGATCTGCGGGCCCCGTTGAAACCATCAAACGATGATTGGCCTCCGGAACCGTCCGACACTCGACCGCTCAGGCTCGGACGAACCGCAGTCCAGACGGCACGAGCGTCGATCGGTCGGTGCAGCAGACGAACTGATCGGTAGGCGGCGTCACGTCTACCCGACTGGGAGACGTACCGAAGCTTACTATGAGTGTCATCGTGGAGTTCACCCTCGCCGACGAGGAGTTCCTGCTGGGTCAGGTGCTCGCGGACCCGCCCGACATGCACGTCGAGCTCGAACGCATCGTCCCGACCGGAGGCGCGCTCATCCCGTTCCTGTGGGTGCAAAGTGAGGACCACGAAGCGTTCGAACAGCAGGTCAGCGACAGCGAACACGTCGCCTCGTTCACGGCGCTCGATCGGATGGATAAATGGGTGCTGTACCGGATGGACTGGAAGCCCGGCCAGCAAGACGTACTCGAGGCGTTCGAAGCGAGCGACGCCGCGGTGCTCGAAGCCTACGGAAACGGTGGCTGGACGTTCCGACTGCGCTTTCCCACCCACGACAAGGTGTCACAGTTCTACAACTACTGTATGGAACAAGACATTCCCATCACTATCGAGCGCAGCTACACCCTCACCGAGCGGTCTGACGTCGCCCAGCAGTTCGGTCTCTCCACCGAACAGCGCGAAGCGCTCGTCCTCGCACTTCGGCGCGGGTACTACGACACCCCGAGCGAAGTGACTCTGGACGACCTCGCCAGGGACCTCGGTATCTCCCAGCAGGCCCTGTCCAACCGCATCCGCCGGGGCAACAAGCAGGTCCTCGAAAAGATACTGCTGTAGCTGACCCCTCTAATCGACGCCCCGGCTCATATAAACTGGTTGTGAACACAATGAACGCCGTTACCGGATGCAGTACACTACGGTGGGACGAACCACCATGTCCATGCCCCCCGCCGATACGACCGCCGACTCAGCCACAATCGACCGTCTCTGTTCAGCACTTGCAACCGAGACTAGACGTGCCGTCCTCGCGTACTTCGAGACGTCGACCACGCAGACAGCGTCGCTCGAGGGCCTGACCGACTACGTGGCGGCACGCCAGTCCGACAGCCGAACGCGTGAACAGGTCCAACTGCGGCTTCACCACGCGGGGCTCCCGAAGTTGAATGATACAGGGCTCATCGACTACGACGCCCGAACCCAGACCGTTCGGTATCGAGAACGGAACATCGGGGAGTGGGCACTCGTCGCGGAGGGACTGGAGTAATGGAGATGGTAATGTGCAGGTCCTGCGGGGAGTTCAGTACGGCTGTGAACGAAGACGGGACGTTCGTCCCCCTCGAGGATGCGTGTCCGTCGTGTGGCGAAACGGAGTTCGAACACAACGGGACCGAGACGACGATTCAGACCGACGGGTAAGCCGTCTCGTGGGAAGGTGAGCACGACGAGACTCGCCAGTGAGGACGTCGAGGCGGGAACTCCCTCCCCCAGATGAATCGTAGGTCGTGGTGTGATTCAAAAATCCCGTGATGGCGACAGAGCGCGAACGTAGCACGGGTTCCTCGCTTCAGGTGACGTCGACATCGCTCGGACACCTCGATTCGGGGAGCGCTCCGGTCGTGGCGTGGCGCGTACGCCGCTAGGTTCCCCCTGGAATGGTGATCGGCTCGAAGCGCTGGAGGCCGAAGTACGTGTTCAGGACGGCGCCGAACCCGACGGCTGCGACGGCGAGCTGGGCGATCCCGCCGAGGTACGGCACGAGTCCGAGGAGTTCGAGGGCGAGCAGGAACGCAGCGATCCCCGCGATCGTCGCGACGCCGTCGTGCTCGATCGGGAGCCGAGTCCCGACGAGGTAGCCGAATACGGTCTGGCCGTACAGGACGACGAGGAACTCGGCGAATAGCCCGACGAGCGCGACCGGGAGCAAGACGAGGGTGAACGCCATGTAGACGAAGAGCACGAGGAGGGTCGTCGCGCCGAGGCTGCCGACGACAGCGCTGACCAGCGCGTGTTCGGTGATGGCTGCGCCGACGTTGCCGACGAGGTGCGGGTGGCGCTCGACGAGCCACCACCCGAACGCACCGAGGACGAGGAACTGCAGGAGGAACCCCCCGATCTGCTGTGCGGGCGAACTCGACGGGGTGGGCGCCTCGAATTGCGAGACGCGCCCGACCGACGCCCCGGAGCTGACCGTAGCGGACCCCGAATACGTCTGGACGGTTCCGGTCACGGTCGCGCCGTCAGTTACCGAGAGATTCCCGTTGAGGAGCGTCACGCCCCCGTCGACGGTGCCCTCGACGACAGCGGTGCCACCGATCACGTAGAGGTCGCCGTCGACAGCCGCGTCCCCGGGGACGGTGGTGACCCCGCCGGCGACGACGTGGACGTCCGCGAGCGAGTCGACGGCGCTGTCACCCTGGAACGTCACGGACATCTCCTGGACGTCGCCGCCCCCGATGGAGATCATGAGGAGGACGACGACGAGGAGCGGGATGGCTTCCGTCGGACTCACGCGCTCGCACCCCCGTTCCCGCGAGCGAGTTCGATCATCCGTCTGGCGTACAGACCGACGGCGAGCCCGAACAAGAGGAGCAGGGAGAGCGCCTGCACCACGTTCAGGTGTGAGAGGAGTGTGAGTTCGGCCGCCTGGAAGTACAGCGCCAGCGCGGTGCTCGAGAACGTGGCGAGCCACCCGGCGACGCCGATGCCGATCGCGGAGTGAGTGCCGATCGTCTCCGGCGTGGAGAGGTCGGGCCAGAGCGCGAAGTTCAGCGTCGTGTAGAAGCTCACGGCGACCGCGTACAGGGCGGGATTCAGGGGGGAGGTTCCGTCGCCGGCTATGGACGGGAACACCGCGGCGAATCGCAGGTCGGACGTGTACATGACGTGGGTCAGGGCGAACAGCGCGAACGTCCAGAGGAAGATACGCGAGAGCGAGTAGTTCGCGTAGATGGCGCCGGCCATCACCGCGCCGACGACGTGTGCGACGGCGATGAACAGCCGCGTCGAGAGGTCCGGCGACTGCCACGAACTGAGGAGGAGCGATGGCGTGTCGATGATCCGGAGAAACCCGAGACTGTCGACGAAGAACACGCCGAACATCAAGACGACCGGGACGACGAAGGCGAGACTCCGTGCCCGGACCGGCTCCCCGTGACAGAACCGCCCCGTGCCGTAGGTCTCGTGTTGGGCCCCGAGCGCGTCGCGGATCGCGTCGAGACGGTCGAAGCTGACGAACGACAGGACCGCGAGCACGACGATGCCCGGCGCCATCGCGGCGACCAGCAGGCGACTGAAGACGTCGATCGACCACGACAGCGGGATCGCGTTCGCCACGAAGTACGCGATCGCCGTGATCGCCGCGGCGACGTACCCTCGGTCAGGCACCGGAACGAGGTCGATCGCGAGCGAGAACGAGACGGGAAACCCGACCCCGAGCCCGATCGACGCCAGGACGATCCACGCGCCGAACCCGGGAACGGTCCGAACCATCGGGGCGACCAGCGTGAGCGCGAACTGGACGCAGACGACGCCGAACAGGAGTCGGAACTTCGTTCGGAGGTCCCTGCTCCAGCCGCGGCGGTCCATCGTCACGCCGGTCACGGCCGCGACGAGGAGCGTCACGAGCGCGAGCGCCGCCATCCACGTCGAGACGGCAGTCTCGGACATCCCGACGAGCCGGGTCCCGAGATCGATGAGTCCCAGCTGGACGAACGTGATGTTGTAGTAGTACCCGGCGACCATCAGCGCGACGAAGAGGCCGTATCCGGCCACCGTCGTCCACTGGCGGTCCCGAACGTAGGTGCTGAGCTCCATTTGAGCCGTCTTGCCCTGTCGTGAACCCGGATTGCCTTTAAATGCGGTGTCGGCGGCAGTCGAACACGCCGTCACTGCGTCCACGGTGTGGAGGTGCCGTTGGTTCGAGCCGGAACTCCTCGGAACTCGATGGGCGTGCTGCGGTAGTGCGTGCTCACTCGACGGCTTCTGAGCCCTTCGGTGGGAGGCCGGCGTCCTGTGGGCTCGGCGGGTCGCGATTCGAGAGGCGGTCCGCGCCGTAGACGACGACCAGGAGGACCGCGACCAGTACGAGCGGAAGCGCGCCCGTGACTTCGGCGAGCAGGTTCAACCAGGGGTCTGGCACACCGTCAGGGATGAGCGCGTCCTGGTCGGCGGGGTGGAAGATCCCCATGGCGTTTACGCCGGCGTGAAACACCGCCACGGCGAGGACGCTCCCGCCAGTGCTGTTGTACATCCACGTCCACAGGATAGACCCGGCGAAGATGGAGACCAGCCAGAGGAGTTGCTGGGAGAGCGGCCAGCCGCCGTGGGTGGTCGTCGCGTTCACGAACAGCGGAAGGTGCCAGGCGGCCCACGCAGCGCCCACGATGGCACTCGACGCCAGCGCGCTGTAGGAATCCTGGAGAAGCGGCAGCATGAAGCCACGCCACCCGAGGTCTTCTTGGCCGCCTCCCCACACGGTTCCCCACGCCATCGCGAACAGGTAGATGAACGGTGATTCGAACTCGGTGAGGTCGACCGGACCACCGGCGACGACGAACAGCAGGACGCCGAGCGAGAGGATAGCGAACGGGAGTCCGAGCGCGATCGCCCACCACTTTGCACCGATCCGCCATTTGAACATCTGGCCGACCCAGGTGCGGAGGCTGCCACCGGAGGCCCAGATGACGACCGCCGCGCCGATCGGCGGACCGAACCCGCCGAAGCCGATCAGGATGGAGTGCGTCCAGGAGGCTTCCATGCCCGAATACGCGAGCGCGCCCTGGATCGTCCAGGTGAACGCGTACGCGATCGCGACGAAACTCAGTAGGCGATGCCGATCGATCCACGGGCGGATACCGGAGCTCATTACCAACGGATGTGACAGAGACCGCATTTAACGGTGGTCCCGCCGAAACCGAGCCCGGAACGGGCCGTCGAGCGGGCTGAGTGCCTCTCCTTCGGTGGCAGATCGGGTCGCTCTCCGTAGAGGTCGTTCGGGGTTCCGTAGAGTGACTGACGTGGATTCGGATTCGAAGCGCCGTGAGGCTCCTATCCAGGCCCCAGGGTGGCGATATCGGCGCCGACTGTCGCCAGTGCGTCGGCGGGGTTCGGGTCGCTGTCGGCCAGATGCGTGTACCGGTGTGCCGGAACGGCCGACAGCGCCGCCGTGATTGCCTCACTGTACGTCTCGACGCCCGGTTCCGTCGGGTCCTCGCCGCCCCAGACGTCCCGGATGACCGTCATCGAATCGATGCGGACTTCCAGCCTGCGCGGCTCGTAGCGAGCCAGCAGTTCGGCGAGGCCGAGCTGGAGGGCGACGTACTCGACGGTGTTGTTCCCCGTCCGGGAGCCGACGGGGCGGCCGAGACGGGCGAGTTCGTCCTCCGCTCCGTCCAGGATGACCGCGCCCGCCCCCGCGGGGCCGGGGTTGCCGCGTGAACTGCCGTCGACGTAGAGGACGAACGCGTCTCCCGTCGGCTCGGGGACGGATGGTCGGGTGAGTCCCGACTCCAGCAGGGTTTCGAGCGCGCGACGTAACTCGGACGGGGTGGTCCCGGGGTCGAAGAGGCCGCCGTAGCCGGGGACGGCGTCGTCGATGGCGTCGGTGGCGGCCGCCACCTCGTAACCGACGCCCGCGAGTACCTCGTCGACGAGCGCGGCGAGCGGCGAGAGGTGTTCGGTCGGGAGGGGGTCGTCGGTCACGCCACCTCCCCCTCCGGGCGTCGGTCCCGGGCCCGCACACCCTCGCTCCCGGACGATCTCGCTGGCTTCTCACACCACTGCATACCGGTCCTCGGTGGGCGAGCGGGATAACCCCTTCAGGTGATGCCGCTAGCGGACCGTTTTGAATCAGTCGGCCTTCGGAACCCGCGACGCCTGACGCACCCGGCGAGACCCTCTCAGCGGATCGAATCGATTCGGTCGTCGGCGAGCGGTTCGGAGTCGGCTCTGACCGACGCGTAGACGCGCTCGGCCCACTCCCGGGCGATGGGTGAGTCCGTGTCGGCAAACACTTCCATGACGCCAGTCGACTCGTCGTATCCACCGATTCCCACGCGCTCGTCGAAGATGGCGAGTCCGTAGGGAAGCTCGTCGCGGGTCCGAAGCGTCAGGTGGCCGCTCTCGACTGCCTCGGTGGCCTGTGTCGGATACGTCTCGAAGAGTTTCTCGACGATGTGGGGCAGGTAGATGATCTCGGTGTCGGTTCTGTCGAACACCCGCTGGTGGAACGCTCCCGGGACGAGCGGTGCCATGTGCGTCGTGTTGAATCCGCGGAAGGTGTCCGTTCCCTCCACCAGCGAGACGAACCGCTCGACCGGCCGGTACGGGTCGTCCGGCTCGGCGACGGTGACCGTCGCGTCGACGAACGGTTCGACGACGAACTCCTGGTGGTCTTCACAGATGCTGTCCAGGAGCGGCGCCATCCGATCGACGGTTCGCACGTTCGCCTCGAACCGGAGCACCTCGTCGGCGACAGCCTCACCGCGTCCGGTCAACTGGAACCGGCCGTCCACCTTCTCGACGAACCCCTGCTCGTCGAGCCACCGGGTGAAGCGATGGCTCGTCGCCCGCGAGACGTCGAGACGCTCCTCGATCTCTCCGCGGTCGAGTGGTTCCTGCCGAAGCGCTTCCAGTACCGGCCCGTGCCTGACGACGTCGCCGAGCCGGTCCGTGTCGACGCGCTCGCCCGCCGCGTGCAGCCGCTGGCCGAGGGACTGCCTGTTCCGCTCGTTCTCCAGGAGCGCCTCCAGGACCGGTGAGCCCGGTTGCTGCGTCGAGTCCCCGGAGTCCGTTCCGTCTTCGTGGGGCTCCATGATCGTTCTTCGACGAAGATACGAGCGGACAGATCGTAACTCTTCCTGCCGTGAATTGAAACGCGTCTCACGCGCTGAGACGCTGTTCACGTCGTCGAATCCTGTTCGGTAGGAGAGGCCAACACCTGATCAGCCCGTAGATATGGTATGGGAACGCACGAAATCGACGACGAACCGCTCGAACAGTTCGAAGCCGGATTCCACGGTGACCTGATCCGACCCGACGACCCCGACTACGACGACGCCCGCGCCGTCTGGAACGGGATGATCGACAAACGACCGGGGGCCATCGCCCGGTGTGCGGGTGTCGCGGACGTTATCAGTGCCGTGAACTTCGCCCGCGAGAACGACCTCCTCGTGGCGGTGCGTGGCGGCGGGCACAACGTCGCCGGCACGGCCGTCTGCGACGGAGGGCTCGTCGTCGACCTCTCGGCGCTGACCGGCGTCCGCGTCGACCCAGCGGGACGGACGGCGTGGGTCCGGGCCGGTGCCACGTGGGCAGACCTCGACCACGAGACACAGGCGTTCGGGCTGGCGACCCCCGGTGGCGTCGTTTCTGACACCGGCGTCGCCGGGTTGACGCTCGGTGGCGGGATCGGACACCTGCGCTGCAAGTACGGCCTGAGCTGTGACAACCTCCGCTCGGTCGATCTGGTCACGGCGGAGGGCGAGTATCTGACGGCCAGCGCCGACGAGAACGCCGACCTGTTCTGGGGGGTGCGCGGGGGCGGTGGTAACTTCGGTGTCGTCACCGGATTCGAGTTCGCGCTGCACCCCGTCGGTCCGGACGTAGCGACCTGCCTCGTGTTCTACCCGGGTGACCGGCTGACCGAGGTGCTTTCGGCGTACCGGGAGTCCGTCGCGACCGCTCCCGACGAGATAAGCACCCTCGTGTTCGCCGGCGAGCTTCCGGACGAAGAGCTGTTTCCCGCGGAGTGGGTCCACGAACAGAAGTTCGCCATCATGGGCTGTTACGCCGGCCCTGCCGACGAAGGGGAGACCGAACTGGCGCCCCTGCGGGAATTCACTGACCCGATCGCCGATTTCAGCGGGACGCAGCCCTACGCGGCGTTCCAGCGACTCCTCGATGCCGACTACCCCGACGGGATGCGGTACTACTGGAAGTCGCTGTACCTCGACGGACTTCCGGACACCGCCATCGACCGTATCGCGTACTGGACTCGGGCCGCTCCGTCGCCGCTATCGACGGTCGACGTCTGGCAACTCGGGGGTGCGATTACGGACGTCGGCATCGAGGAGAGCGCCTTTGCCGGCCGCCACGCGCCGTTCCTCCTCGGAGTGGAGGCGAACTGGGAGGACCCCGAGACCGACGACGCCAACGTCGAGTGGGTCCGAGACTGCCTCGACGACATGCGCCAGTTCTCCGACGGGTCCGTGTATCTGAACTTCCCCGGCTTCCACGAGGAGGGCGACGAGATGATGCGGACGACGTTCGGCCCGGCGTACGAGCGGCTGGTCGAACTCAAAGACGAGTACGACCCCGGGAATCTGTTCCGGATGAACCAGAATATCGAGCCCACTACCTGAGCAACGACGTTCGGAGCCTTCGTCTCACTCAACCCGCAGCAGTGAGGTTCGCATTCGCGCTATCTCGACAGCACGACTGCTGAAACCCATTCATCATCCGAGGGGTTCAACAGGGTCCTGTTTCGACGTTCTCGCCAAGTACTCGCTCGTCGTCCCGATTGACGGGACGTCCCGGAAAGAGCCTCACCGTCGTGCCGTCACATCTGGTATCCCAGGAGATTCCAGTAGGCGAGTACGAGCGCGAAGGCGACGCCAGCGACGCCGACCGCGGTAAACTGCATTCGTGTCGAGCGACTCCAGACACCCCGCCGCCAGGCCACCCCCGCGAGGACCAGCGTCGCGACACTCGCGAGGGCTCCCACGAGCGGGAACAGCAAGACCACCTGCAACGGCAGCGGATCCCCGAGGAGTGCCGCCCGTGGGTCGCTCACCACCACGACGACAAATCCGAGTACGAACGCCAGATAGCTCACCGCTGCGAGTCCAGCGACCCGGCGAGTGTGCCGCAGCGGCGAGGTCGGTCGTTCTCGCGTCCCGCCACGGTACCGTCGCCAGAGACCCGTCGCCGTCCATCCGAAGACTGCTCCGAGAAAGACCAGGATGCTCAGGCCGGCGATGGCCGCGTGCGTGGTCGGTTGCTCGGAAGCAGCGAGCCGTTCGTAGGCCGAGGGAGGTCTGCTGTCGAAGAACAGGTGGGTTATTTCGCCGTCAGTCTCCCCGAAGACGAGGGCGTCCGACCCGTCGACCGCCTCGAAGTACAGTGCTTCCACCTCGACCCACTGCGTCGACCCGCCGGGACCGGTCGTGACGAGCCGATCCTGTTCGTCGACGGTGACAGCGACGTTCGACTGCACGCTCAGCAGTTTCTCCGACGTGGTGTAGGGGGACCTGAGTGCGCGATAGGTGCCGGTCACGTCGCTCGCCCTGGTCGGTTCGCCCTCGGGCCGGGGCGTGGACTCCTCGTTCGGGTAGTACTCCTCGATCAACGCGTCGAGCAGTTCGTCTCTGGCTTCGATACCGCCAGGGCTGTTGTACGAGACGAAGAGCCCGACGCCGTGGTTCGGGAGCAGGGCCACCAGGCTGTGGAACTGCTCGGTGTCGCCGCCGTGGCCCACGATACGCACGTCGTTCCGGCTCAGTTCGTAGAACCCGAAGCACATCCCGTTCAGTCGGTCGTCGTTGCCGAATCGCCGTTCGTGCATCGCGGCCGTCGACTCGGGGTCGAGGATGCGCCCCGCAGTGGTCGCTCCACCCTGCAGGTGGGCGCGGACGAACTGTGCCATGTCGGTCGCCGTTGTGGTCATCGAACCGGCTGGCGGCATCCCGACGTACTCGAAGTCGCCCTCGCGGTACCGACCGTTCGAGGTCGTGTACCCTTTCGATAGCGCGCCGTCGATAGCGTCCGGGACGGGCTGGTCGAACGTGCTCTGATCCATCCCCAGCGGCTCGAAGATCTCCGCTTCGGCGTACTCGCCGAACGACGATCCGGCAGTCGAGGCGGCGACGTGACCGGCAAGCGCGGCCCCGTAGTTCGAGTACGCAGTGAACTCACCCGGAGGCCGAACCCTCGCCGGTCGTTCGTGCCGGAGCATCGTCGGGAGCGGCCGGAGATCCGATTCGTCCAGGACGAACGTCCCGCGAGCACGGTCTTCGAACCCCGCAGTATGGGTCGCGAGGTGGTCGAGCGTGATGGACTGGTCGTACGTGTCGGGTATCGTGATTCCGTCGAGGTACTCGTTCACGTCGGTCTCGAGATCGAGCCGGCCGGCCTCGACGCCCTGCACGACCGCCGTCCACGCGAAGAGTTTCGACGTCGAACCGATGCGAAAGAGCGTCTCCTCGGCCTCGACCGGCGCGTCCGTCCGGACGTCCCGGACGCCGTATCCCTTCGTGAACGTCGAATCACCGTCGACGACCGCGACCGTCGCACCGGGGATCTCGTGTCCCTCGAGCTGGGCGTTCATCACGCCGTCGAGGAACGTCTCGAAGGCCTCCGGATCGGCCAGCGGTCCACCGGACTGGTCCTTCTGGTTCGACTCGGTCGCGCTCGCCCTGCCGGATGCGTTCTGGAGCGCGAGCGCCGCGGACCCCGTCGCCGCGAGGCCGCGAAGCACACTACGTCGAGAGTGCGTGTCGCACTGCCCGTCACCAGGGGTGGCATCGGTCGTTGTCTGTGGTCGTGACGTACTCTCCACGGTTCACTCACTACGCTGGGTGGTCGCGTCAGGACGGCTGGATTCACCGAGCAGATAGCCGGCGAGCGCGATCATCCATATCATCACGGGGTATACCATCATCCGTTCGGTCCCGCCGTGGTTGATCGGACCGAACGCGGCCGTGTTGCCAGCGTCCCCGAGGACCATGAGGACGATGAAGACGAGTCCGAGACCACCGGCGAAAACCGACACCGCGCGCATCGTGCCGGACAGCCAGGTCGCACTCCCGATGGCTTCCAGATTGAAGAACACGAACGCCACGAGCGCAAACAGCGAGTGGAGTCCGCCCGTGTCGAGCGGGAACGCGCTGGCTCCGAGCGCCCCGACCCCGGCGAGCACAAAGACGGCCAGCAGCCAGCGCTTGCCGTGGGATCGGTAGCAGAGATACCCACCGAGGACGTTGAGCACGCCGACCACGGCCAGAGACGCGTTGAATAGCAGGGCGGTTTCCGGGATGACTCCGAGGTCGCTGATGGCGGCCGCACCGAAATCGTAGTCGGGAGCCATCGCTGCTGCGAGCATGATGACCGTCATGAACTGGGACGCGAGCGCGAGGAAGACGACCCCGGCGAGCTTCCGGTCGCTGGACAGCGTCTCTCTGATGGTCAGGGCGAACTGGTCGTACGCGGTCACTCGACTCACGACGTTCCGGGACGATGGTGTCAATACGCTATTGTGTATCGCTTGCAGGATCAGGCAGGGAATACCTTACTCGAAGATACCCACCAGAGAAATTGCGGCTGTCGGTCAGCTGTCGTGGCTAACGGCGGCGTTATTGGGCTCTCGACTGCGTGAGACCACACCGTCACTATCTTGCGACTCACCGAAACCACGGCCGAAATATTCGAGGGGCGTCCGGTACTGTGAGCGCCGGCCGCCCCCACGCTACAGCGGATTCGTGGATTCCGCTCCGTCTGTGGTCGCAGGTCGCCCGATAGGGACGACTTTCCAGCCGTCGAGTCCCTCGCCGTCGACGGCGATCAGACGAGAGAGTTGACTGTCCGACGACGCTTACGCGGGCTCGCCGTCCGCGTCGACGTACTGCGCCTCCCAGTCTCGGCGGGCTTCGATCTCCCGGCGCCCGCGCCGGGTGAGACTGTAAAAGTTGGTCCGCCGGTCCCGTTCGCCCTTCTCGACGAGACCCTTGTCGACGAGCGTGTCGAGGTTCGGGTACAACCGCCCGTGGTGGATCTCCTTCTCGTAGTAGTCTTCGAGCTCTTCTTTGATCGCGAGGCCGTGCGGTTCGTCGTCGCCGGCGATCGCGTACAGCAGGTCGCGCTGGAACCCAGTCAAGTCGTACATTGAACTAGTTCCTGATACGACTGCCGGATAGTTAATTCTGTCGAGTTTTCGGTGTATTCCCAGCGAAACCACGACTGTGCAGTTTCGCCGTCGTCTGTGAAATCAGAGATGACGATATCTCGAAGTGCCGTCCGAGACTGCGAGCACCGACAGCGAAAGTGGTCCAGTTTCGATCCGACGACGGCTAGCGTCTCTCTCCCGAATTCCCGTTCGACGATACACGAACTCGAGGGTCGGAGCGACCACCGATTCCGACCACACGTGCAGGCACGTGCCGACGCTGCTCCTCGAAGAGCGGGGTGGCGACGAGTGGATCGTCACGCAGGGCGCCGGTCTCCGAGCCGGGTTCGCACTGAGTCGACCGTGACCCCCCGACGGGATTCCGAGGGACGTCCGGCGAACCGGGCAGATCACTTTTGCCTTCGAGTTCCGTGTGGTAGGCAATGGCAACACACGACCACGACTTCCAGGCGTTCAGGGCGGGCCAGCCCTACCGCGTCCCGGACGTCGACGAGTACGCGGACCTGGCAGGAGCCCTCCGTGACGCGGTCGCGGGCGAGGTCCGCTTCGACGAGTACAGCCAGGTCCTCTACGCGACCGACGGCAGTATCTACCAGGCTCGCCCGGCCGGCGTCGTCGTTCCCCGGTCGGTCGCCGACGTCCGGGAGACCGTCCGTCTCGCGGGCGACCACGGCGTCCCCGTCCTCCCGCGCGGGGCCGGGTCCTCGCTGGCCGGGCAGACGGTCGGCCCCGGGTGCGTGGTCCTCGACTGCTCGAAGTACATGGACAGCGTTGTCTCCGTCGACCCCGACGCGCGCCGGGCGACGGTCCAGCCGGGGGTCGTCCAGGACGACCTGGACGACCGACTGGCCGACCACGGCCTGCAGTTCGCGCCCGACCCGGCCTCGTCGAATCGCGCGACCGTCGGCGGCGGCATCGGGAACAACTCCACGGGCGCCCACTCCGTGCGCTACGGGATCACCGACGCCTACACCGAGGAGCTCGACGTCGTCCTGGCGGACGGGTCGCTGATCCACACGCGGGAGGTCGTCCTCGATAGCGAGGAGTGGGACGACATCGTCGGGAACGACGACCGCGAGGCCGACCTCTACCGGATTGTCCGGGAACTCGTCGAGACGAATCGGGAGGAGATCGACGCCCGCTACCCCGACCTCAAGCGGACCGTCTCGGGGTACAACCTCGACCGCGTGATCTACGAGAACGACGCCGGCGAGCGGGTGATCAACCTCTCGAAGCTGTTCGTCGGCGCCGAGGGGACGCTGGGCGTCGTCGTCGAGGCGACGGTGTCGCTGGTGAGCCGGCCCGAAACGACGGCGCTCGCGCTCTACTGCTTCGACGACCTGCTGGACGCGATGCGGGCGGTCCCCGTGGCGCTCGAGTTCGACGTCAGCGCCGTCGAACTGATGGACGACGAGGTGTTCCGCCTGGCCCGGGAGTCGGGCGAGTTCGCGGCCTACGCCGAGCCGATCCCGGAACGCGCGGCTGCGGCGTTGCTCCTCGAGTTCGACTCCGAGCTCCACGACGACCTCGGGGCCGCCGTCGCCGAGACGAACCGGCGCTTTCGCGATCAGGGGCGCGCGTTCGACGTCGTCGAGGCCTACGACGAGAGCGCACAGGCGGACATCTGGAAGCTCCGGAAGGCCGCGATCCCCCTCCTGATGTCCCTGGAGGGCGACGCGAAACCCTATCCGTTCATCGAGGACGCGACGGTCCCGCCCGCGGACCTGGCCGAGTACGTCGGGCGCTTCGAGTCGATCCTCGACGACCACGACACGTCGGCCGCGTACTTCGCCCACGCCGGGAGCGGGACCCTGCACATCCGTCCGATCCTGACCCTCAAGGAGGGGGAGGGCATCGAGGCGATGCGGTCGATCGCCGACGACGTGACCGATCTCGTCGCCGAGTACCACGGGTCGTTCTCCGGCGAGCACGGCGACGGGCTGGCCCGCACGGAGTTCAATCCGAAGATGTACGGGCCGCAGCTCTGGGAGGCGTTCCGCGACCTGAAGACGGCGTTCGACCCCGACTGGCTGTTGAACCCGGGGAAGGTCGTCTACCGCGAGGACGACCCGACGGACATGCGCGAGCACCTGCGCTACGGCGCCGACTACCAGTCGGTTGAGCCGAACGCGGAACTGGACTTCGCCGAGGAGGGGGGCTACAGCCACCTGGTCGAACTGTGCAACGGCTGCGGGACCTGCCGGCAGACCGACTCCGACACGATGTGTCCGACCTACCGCGCGTCGAGAGACGAGGCGGAGACGACGCGCGGGCGGGCGAACTTGCTTCGCGCGGCCATCAGCGGTGAACTCGACCGGGACGAGCTCTACTCCGAGCGCTTCCAGCGGGAGGTGCTCGACCTCTGCGTCGGCTGCAAGGGCTGTCTGAACGACTGCCCGACGGGCGTCGACCTGGCGAAACTCAAAGCCGAGACCAAACACCAGTACCACCAGCGGGAGGGCGCGAGCCTGCGCGAGCGTCTGTTCGCGAACGTCGACCGCCTCGCGTCGCTGGGGAGCCGGCTCGCGCCGGTGTCGAACGTCGCCCCGAGCCTGCCGGGCGCGCGAACCGTTGCGGCGAAGCTTCTCGGGGTCGCCCCCGAGCGCGACTTGCCCGAGTTTGCCGGCCAGTCCTTCGAATCGTGGTTCGCCGCACGCGGGTCGCGCGTCGACCCCGGTGGCGCCGACCACCGCGTCGCGCTCGTTCCCGACACGTACACGAACTACGTCCACCCCGAGATCGGCAAAGCCGCCGTCGCGGTGCTGGAGGCGGCGAACGTCCACGTCGCGGTTCCGGACGGACTCGCGCCGAGCGGCCGGGCGGCCGTCTCGCTGGGATTCCTCGACCTGGCGCGCGAGCGCGCCGCACGGAACGTCGACGCGCTCGCGCCCCGCGTCACCGAGGGCTGGTCGGTCGTCTCCGTCGAACCCTCCGACGCCGTCGTGTTCCAGGACGAGTACCTGGACCTGCTCGACGGCGACGCGGTCGGAGCGGTGAGCGCCAACAGCTACGGCGTCTGCGAGTTCCTCGACACGCACCGACTCGACGAGGCGATCCAGTTCGACGCCCCCGACGAGTCACTGGCGTACCACGGCCACTGCAACCAGAAGGCGCTCAACCGGGACCACCACGCCGTCGGCGTCCTGCGCCGGGCGGGCTACGAGGTGGACCCGCTGGACACGGGGTGTTGCGGCATGGCCGGGTCGTTCGGCTACGAGGCCGAACACTACGACCTCTCGCGAGCCATCGGGGAGATCCTCTTCGAGACGGTCGAGGACAGTCCCGCCGAGACGGTCGTCGCGCCGGGCGCATCCTGTCGCACGCAACTGGGCGACAGGCAGGGGGCCGAGCGGCCGCCGCACCCGGTCGAGAAGCTGGCGGCCGCCCTCGGCGAGTGACGCTCCCGCCGCGTTCGGCGGAGCAGCGTCGGCGCTCCCGTAGCTTTTTGCCCTCCTGCCCGGGATGGAGGGTATGTCCGACGCACCAGCAGTCGGCGAACTGACGCCGCCGGACCGAACGCTGATGGGTCCCGGACCGAGCGACGTCCACCCGCGCGTACTCCGGGCGATGAGCACGCCCCTCGTGGGCCACCTCGACCCCTCGTTCATCGAGATCATGAACGAGGTGCAGGAACTCATGCGCTACACGTTCCGGACCGACAACGAGTGGACCATCCCCGTCTCGGGGACGGGGTCGGCCGCGATGGAGGCCGCCATCGGCAACGTGGTCGAACCGGGTGACACCATGCTCGTCCCCACCAACGGCTACTTCGGCGGCCGCATGGCCAGCATGGCCGAGCGCGCCGGCGGCGAGGTCGTCGAGGTCGACGCCCCGTGGGGCGAACCGCTGGCCGTCGCCGACGTCGAGACCGCCGTCCGCGAGCACGAGCCCGACGTGTTCGGCTTCGTCCACGCCGAGACGAGCACGGGCGTCCGCCAGCCGGCGGTTCCGGAACTGACGGAGGTCGCGCACGAGCACGGCGCCTACGTGATCGCCGACTGCGTCACCTCGCTCGGCGGGGTCGAACTCCGCGTCGACGAGTGGGACGTCGACGTCGCCTACGCGGGGCCCCAGAAGTGCCTCTCCTGTCCGCCGGGCGCGAGCCCGCTCACGCTCAACGACCGCGCGATGGAGAAGGTGCTCTCCCGGGAGGAGCAGGCGCGGTCGTGGTACCTCGACATCTCCCTGCTCGAGGGGTACTGGGGCGAGGAACGGGCCTACCACCACACCGCCCCGATCACGAACGTCTACGCCATGCGCGAGGCGCTCCGCCTCGTCGCCGAGGAGGGCATCGAGGATCGCTGGCAGCGCCATCGCGACGTCGCTGGCGCGCTCAAGGCCGGCGTCGAGGCGATGGGCCTGGAGATGAACGCTCCCGACGAGTACTGGCTGCCGAGCCTCAACGCCGTGCGCGTCCCCGACGGCGTCGACGACGGGGCGGTCATCTCCTCGTTGCTCGACGAATACGATCTCGAGATCGCCGGCGGCCTCGGCGCCCTCTCCGGCGACGTCTGGCGGATCGGGTGCATGGGCTACTCCGCGCGCCCGAAGAACGTGAGCTACCTGCTCGCCGCACTGGGCGACGTCTTGACCTCCCGGGACGCCGACGTCGACGTCGACGCCGGCCTCGCGGCGATGAGCGACGCGTTCGGCGCGTAGGCGATACCGCCCGCTCCGCGAGGGTCCGTAATCAGGGTTCCGTCAGGGCACGTGCTCGACGCGTCACCCGGTCCGGCCCGTGCCAGAAACGTCGCCCGGTCCGGGCCCGTGCTCGACGCGCCCGCTGCCCCCACTGCACCTCACGCCGGTGGGAGATGCGCGACTCGGAACCAGAACTGATCGATCGCTTCGGCGAGCGCCTCGAACGACGCTGGGTCGGACGGTTTCTGCACGTACGCGTTCGCGTGCAGTTCGTAGGCCTGGACGACGTCTTCCGCAACGGCGGACGCCGTCACGACGAGGACCGGGATCTGCCGCAGTTCCGGCCGGTCGTCCAGCTCCGTGAGGACAGCCACCCCGTCCGGATCCGAGAGGTGGAGGTCGAGGAGGATGAGATCCGGACGCGGCGCGTCGGCGTACTCGCCCCGCTGGTGCAGGAAGTCGAGCGCCGAGGCCCCGTCATCGACGACGTGGACGCTCTCTGTCGTTTCTGTGGCCTCGAACGCGTCGACAAACGGTGTGACCTCCTCGGGTTCCGGTTCGAGAAGCAGGAGGTCGTGCGTCCGACTCCGGTCGCGTGCGGTAGATAGCGTCACAGTAGCGAGTTTCGTTGCTGTAGAGTACTCGGTTCGACGAATAAGGATGCGCCCTAAGATATTTGGATTCGGGAGGTCCCGCCCGCGGAGCGGTGACGCCGGACCCCAACCGACGACGTCTGGGCCGCCACCGACCGAATCCGGGGCGTCGTCGCTCGGCCGTACGAGAAACCGGACCTGCGTCGAGAGACGGACCGATCCACGCCGCAGTAGCCAGCATCTCACCCGAACTGCCGGCCCGCTTCGCGACGGCGAATTCGACCATCGGGGTGGCGACGAGGGCCGCGGCGTGCCGGGGCCGACCTCGACGGCAACCGGCGAACAGTCGGCTTCCCGAGAGCCTGATCAGGCGGTTCGGGATCGAACGGTACCGGCCCGACCGCGTCGGTCGAATCGTCGACGACGACACGTCCAGACGGGGTTCGGGCACCGGTTTCACTTTCACTCCGGTAGGCTGGCCTCTATGTAGGGACGGACCCTCGAACGTACCAGTGAGAGCGATGGCAGGGAGCGACTCACGTTCCCTGGCCGCTCTCGCGGGAGGCTACGAATGACTGTGCACGGATCGTCACGGCTCGGCGTCTGCCCGGTCTGCGACGAGGACTTGCTGGCTCGGCACGTCCTGATCAGGTACGAGACCGAGTCGGGCGACCGAGAAGCCTGGGCCGAGTGTCCGGACTGTCGCGGAGTGGTCCATCCGCGATGAGCCGGTCGCTCCTCGACGGGGTGAAGCGGCTGCTGACCCCGTCGAACGCGGTCGTGGTCGAGTGCAGACGATGCGGGACGTCGCTCGACGAGGGGACGGAGACGTGTCCCGAGTGCGGCAGTGAGGACTTCAGCCGGTACGAGTTCTGAGTGGCGACCGGGAGGCAGCTACAGCGCCGCCCTCGCTCGCATCGAGCACAGAACAGTTATTGGTCGCGGCGGGTAGGAGACGGGTGTGAACTCGGACTCCGGTACAGCGACGCGAGCGCAGGCTCGACGACTCCTCGAACGGAGCATCGGTCCGGACGCGGAGTTCCGCCCTCAGCAGTGGGAATCGATAGACCGGCTGGTCAACGAGAAGGGACGACTGTTGCTCGTCCAGCGGACCGGGTGGGGCAAGAGCACGGTCTACTTCATCGCGACCAAACTGCTGCGGGAGCGGGGCGAGGGGCCGACGCTGATCGTCAGTCCGCTGCTGGCGCTGATGCACAACCAGATCCAGGACGCGGAGCGGCAACTGGGGCTGGAGGCCCGGACGATCCACTCGAACAACACCGACGAGTGGGACGAAGCCAAACGGAGCGTCGTCGACGGCGACTGCGACGTCCTGTTGATCTCGCCCGAACGGCTCGCAAACCAGGAGTTCCGGGAGGACGTGCTGCTGGAGATGGACGCGGAGTTCGGCCTGCTCGTCGTCGACGAGGCCCACTGCATCTCCGACTGGGGCCACGACTTCCGACCGGACTACCGCCGGATCAAACGGATCCTGCGGGAGTTCCCGGACCACGTCCCCGTCGCGGCGACGACCGCGACGGCGAACGACCGCGTCGTCGCGGACGTGACCGAACAGGTGCCCGACCTGCGGGTCGTCCGCGGCGACCTCGTCAGGGAGTCGCTGCGCATCCAGACCGTCGAGATCGACTCGCGGGCCGAGCGACTCGCCTGGCTCGCGGAGACCCTCCCGGAACTCCCCTCGGCGGGGATCGTCTATTGCCTTACCACCGACGACGTGGAGATCGTCGCGGACTGGCTGGCCCAGCGCGGCCTCGCGGTCGAGCCGTATCACGGCGGGATGGACGGCGACCGGCGGCGCGAACTCGAACAGCGGCTGCTGGCCAACGACGTCGACGGACTGGTGGCGACGAACGCCCTCGGGATGGGGTTCAACAAACCCGACCTCGGCTGGGTCGTCCACTTCCAGCGCCCGCCGAACCTCATCCGGTACTACCAGGAGATCGGCCGCGCGGGGCGGGGCCTCGACGAAGCGTTCGCGGTCGTCCTCTCGGGCGAGGAAGACGACGACGTCGCCGAGTTCTTCATCGAACAGGCGTTCCCCGACCCCTCCGATTTCGAGACCGTCCTGGAGACCGTCGCCGCGAGCGACGAACCGCTGTACAAGTACGAGATCCTCAAACGCGCGAACGTCTCGTGGAAGGCCGCCTCGAAGTGCCTGAACATCCTGCAGGTGGACAACGCCGTGATCCGGGTCGACGACGGGTTCGTGCGGACGGGCAAAGACTGGACCGACGACCGCGAGCGCATCGAGTCGATCACGGACCACCGCTGGGAGGAGCTCGCCCAGATTCAGGAGTTCGTCGAGACGGACGCCTGCCTGACGAAGTTCGTCGACGACGTGCTCGACGGGTCGCTGAACTCGCCGTGCGGTCGGTGCGCGAACTGCGCCGGTGACTTCCTGCCGGCCTCGCCTCGGGACGACGACCTCGTGGAGGCGGCCGTCGAGCACTATCGCGCCGAATCGTGGGACGAGATCTCGGCGCGGTACTACGATCCCCAGCGCGGCGACGGCCGCTCGAAGATCGCCGAGTCCCGCAAGCCGGAGGACGGCCGCGTCCTCTGCACGTACGGCGATCCCGGGCTCGGCGGACTCGTCCGCGACGACTACGAGAGCGAGAGCGCCTACAGCGACGAGCTGGTCGACGCGTCGGTCGAACACGTGGAGGACGTCTGGGACCCGGCGCCCGCACCGACGTGGGTGACGGCCGTCCCGTCGCTGTCCGAGACCGACCGGGTGACGGATCTCGCGAAACGGATCGCGGACGGGCTCGGCCTCCCCTACGCGGGGGCGCTCCGGAAGGTCGAACCGACCGCCCCGGACGGGGAACTGGCGAACTCCTACCAGAAGCGATGGGACGTCGAGGGCGTCTTCGAGGTGACGGAGTCGGTTCGATCCGAGCCGGTCCTCCTGGTCGACGAGACGGTCGATACACGCTGGACGCTCACGGAGGCCGCGATGACGCTTCGAGACGGCGACAGCGGCGTCGTCTACCCGTTCGCCCTGGCCGAGCGGACCAGTTGGTAGCGGGCGGCGCGTGAGTTCACAGGGTGCCGTTACTACCCGATCTTTCGAGCGAATCTGGTACTGTCCAGTGGCCAGACGCTGGAGACGCCGCTGACCCGCGGCGACGTTGATCGGGCCTTATACACAATTATATTCTCCTTACCATTAATATTTATCCGTGGCGCTACAAGCGGGTGACATGCCCCACGGCCAGGACGTCGAACACGAGAACGACCCGACCGAAGCGTCGAATTACGAGTGTCTGCAGTGCGGCGACATCGTGGAATCGGACTCGCACCCGGGCGCCTGTGACTGCGGCGGCGACTTCCAGAACCGGGCGAAGTCGCTCGAATAGCCCTCCGCCTTCACTCACATTATGGTCTCAGAGACGACAGCGACAGCGGAGGATACGGAATCACAGCCGACCGAACTACCGGAGACGGCCCTGGAGACCGCGCGCCACCAGCTCAACCAGGCGGCGTCGATCATCGACGTCGACCCCAACGTCGTCGAGCGACTCAACTACCCCGCGGCCGTTCACGAGGTGACGATCCCGCTCGAACGGGACGACGGCACGGTCGAGATGTATCAGGGATTCCGCGCCCAGCACGACAGCGTCCGCGGCCCGTACAAGGGCGGTCTCCGGTATCACCCGGAGGTCTCCCGCGAGGAGTGCATCGGCCTGGCGATGTGGATGACCTGGAAGTGCGCGGTGATGGACATCCCCTTCGGCGGCGCGAAGGGCGGGATCGTGGTCGATCCGAAAGATCTGAGCGCCGCCGAAACCGAGCGGCTGACGCGCCGGTTCGCCAACGAGATCCGCAACATCATCGGACCGATGACGGACATTCCGGCGCCAGACATGGGGACCGGCGCCCAGACGATGGCGTGGATCATGGACGCCTACAGCGTCCAGGAAGCCGAGACCACCCCCGGGGTCGTGACCGGGAAACCGCCAGTCATCGGCGGGAGCAAGGGCCGCGAGGAAGCGCCCGGCCGCAGCGTGGCCATCATCAGCCGGGAAGTCCTCGAGTACTACGACTACCCGCTCGAGGACGCCACTGTCGCAGTCCAGGGCTTCGGGAGCGTGGGCGCGAACGCGGCGCGCCTGCTCGACGACTGGGGCGCGACGGTGGTCGCCGTGAGCGACGTGAACGGTGCCGCCTACGATCCCGGCGGCCTCGACACGCGAGCGATCCCGTCCCACGACGAAGAGCCCGAGGCCGTGACCACCGACGCCGACGAGACGATCAGCAACGAGGCCGTCCTCGAACTCGACGTCGACCTCCTCGTCCCCGCGGCGGTCGGGAACGTCATCACGGAGGACAACGTCGCCGACGTCCAGGCCGACCTGATCGTAGAGGGGGCCAACGGCCCCACCACGTTCACCGCGGACTCGATCCTCGACGACCGCGGCGTGCGAGTGATCCCGGACATCCTGGCCAACGCGGGCGGCGTGACGGTCAGCTACTTCGAGTGGCTCCAGGACATCAACCGGCGGGCGTGGTCGCGCGAACGAGTCAACGAGGAACTCGAGACCGAGATGCTCGCCGCGTGGGACGCCGTCCGTCAGGAGGTCGAGACCCACGACGTGTCGTGGCGCGACGGGGCGTACATCGTCGCACTGTCGCGGATCGCCGAAGCGCACGGGAGCCGCGGTCTCTGGCCGTGATCCTCCGTCGGAACGGCGCTACCGGTGACGCGCGAGAAGCGAATCGGCGGTCTGCATTCCAACAATCGGGCCCGTGATTATTTAATCACCTTCGCTGTGTAGTACACTGTGAACCCGTCGGCACGAGTCGAACGAGACCGGATTCCGCGGTATCTCGTGGGGATCGCGGTCGTGCTCGCGGGAGCTACCATCTGTGAGATCGTGCTCCGCACGTTCGGTCCGTTAGTCGGCTCGAACGGCGAGACGCTGGTCTTTCAGGGCGAGTTCCTGGTCGGAGTTCTCACGACAGTCCCGTTCGTCGCCGGGATCTGGTACGCCGGCGCCCGGCTCCCGCAGAGCGGACTCGACGCGGACAGGTACCCGCGGATACTGCAGTGGCTCCTCCGGGGGGCGGCGCTGTCGCTCGCGTTCAACCTCCTGCTCATCGCGGTCATCGGGGTCGCTTCGCTCGCGATGTTCGTCGGGTGGGTCCGCTGGAGCGTCGCCGTCGGGGCCGGCCTCGGCCTCGTGATCGGCGTCTCAGAGGCGAGGGCCGTCCAGAACTCGGTCGAAGCCGAACTCGCGAGGAGCCGAACGGAACACCTGGCCAGACAGCGTGACCTCCTCAACTATCTCAACAGCTTCCTCCGCCACGAGGGGCTCAACACGATCCAGATCATCAGCGGGCACGCGAAGTTACTGATGGAAGGGGCCGACCCCGACGGCGACGTCCACGCCCACAGCGAGACCATCTACTGCCGGAGTGAGGACCTCACGGAGGTGATCACCGACATCCGCTTGCTGATCAAGGTGGCTCACGAGGAGACGCCACTCGAACCGGTGGACGTCTGCGAGGTGCTGCGGGGCGAGATCGAGAAGATCGAGGACAGAGGCGAGCGGATCGAGGTCGTCGAATCGATTCCCGACGAGGCGCACGTGCGAGCGAACTCGCTGCTGAAGCACGTGTTCGGGAACCTGCTGGCGAACGCGGTCGAACACAACGACAGCGACGCGCCGAGGGTCCGCGTGTCGGTGACTCGTTCGGAGGAGCAGGTCACGGTCGAAGTCGCCGACAACGGCGAGGGGATCACCGAGGATCGCGTCCAGGAACTGTTCACCCGGCCGGACTCGTTCGCGACCGACCACGGGCTGGGCCTGTTTCTCATCGGTGAACTGGCCGAGCAGTACGGCGGAACGGTCGAACTAGCCGAGACGGGCGAGGACGGGAGCGTCTTCCGTGTCGAACTGCCGCGGATCGAGCCAGACACGCGTCCAGTCGAGCCCGAGCGGGAGTCGCCGAATCAGACAGCGAGCGGCACTGCGAGCGAGTGAGGGCGTCGGTCCGGAAGGCGGGCGGTGGTGCGTCATATAGCCCCTCCCTGGTGGACAAAGCTTATGGCGCGATGACCCGCAGATGGACGTGTCCGCACACACGGACAACGAAGCCATCCACTTCGTTCGGGAGTTCTCGAACTCCCACACCCACCACACCCGAACCCACTGCTGTCTCGCGGGGCCCACTTCGGGCCTCGCGGTTTCCGATCGAACAGCGCCGCGAGAACCCGACCAGCGGCGTCTCAGTGGACTGACCCGACCGCCAGCGGGCGGAGCAACGGCGCGGTGCTCACTCGTCGGAGTACTCGAAGTACTCGATCCGGTCGCGGTCGATCTCTTCCCACGTCCCGTCCGCCAGCTCCTCGGTGACTCGGTGGATGTCGTCTT
Organism: Halosimplex amylolyticum; assembly: GCF_051414035.1. Classification (NCBI taxonomy): domain Archaea; kingdom Methanobacteriati; phylum Methanobacteriota; class Halobacteria; order Halobacteriales; family Haloarculaceae; genus Halosimplex; species Halosimplex amylolyticum. The sequence goes on from NZ_JBLKNW010000001.1 coordinate 29,195, forward strand.
CACCCGGGAGTAAGAGGATCCGGAGCCGTCGCGGCGCGGTGTCGACGGGGTGGTATTCCAGTTTAAAGATCTCTTCCATGCGAGTTCCACCGACCCGACACCCAGTCCTCTCTGTGAGACACAATAACACCTGCTATTTTCCGGAGCGTGTGCCGGGCCGTCGCAAACCGTGATACCGCCAGACTGCGGTCGGATCGGTGCCGCGGATCGGCCGTGGCCCGGTCAGCGGGCGGCCGCTCTCGAGTCGCGACCGCCTGCAGTATCCGCCCGGCCACGGATTACGTGAGGGGCCGAAGCGAGTGCATGCTTACGGCTGACCGGATGCGGGCCGTCGAGGCGAACGCGGTCGCACTCGGCGTCTCGCCGACCAAACAGGCGGAAGCGGGCGGGAGCGCCGTCGCGCGCGAGGTGCGCGAGCGCGCCGCTGCGGACGCGACCGTCGCGGTCGTCGCGGGACGGGGGGCCAACGGGGGCGTCGCGCTCGCCGCCGCACGCCACGTCGACGAGTTCGCGCCGTCGGTCTCGCTGCTGGGTCGTCCCGAATCGATCGCGACGGCGACCGCGCGCGACGACTGGGCGACCGTCGTCGCGTCGGAACTCGACGCGCGGTCGGTCCCGTGTCCGGGAACTCTCGACCTCGGCTCCGCGGACGTGGTCGTCGACGGGATACTCGGGCCGGATCGCGCCGCAGCGCCGGGCGAGCCCGAGCGGACGGCGATCGAGTCGGTCGACGACTGCGACGCGACGGTGGTCGCCGTCGACGTTCCGTCGGGGCTGGACGGAAACACGGGCGAGGCTCCCGGTGCCGTCGTGGACGCCGACCGGGTCGTGGCCCTCCACGCGACGAAACCCGGGCTCGACGCTCGTTCGGGCGTCACGGTCGCCGACGTCGGTATCCCGTCGGCCGCCGAGCGGTTCGCCGGCCCCGGCGACCTCCGGCCGATACGCGGGCACGTGCGAGCCGACCGCGACCACGGCGACTCCGGGAGGGTCTTCGTGATCGGCGGCGGCCCCTACACCGGTGCCCCGGCGCTGAGCGCACAGGCGGCACTCCGTGGCGGCGCCGACCTGACCTTCCTCGCCGTCCCCGAGGCGGTCACCGACCCCGTCAGCGGGTACGCCGAGGACCTGATCGTCCAGCCCTACCTGGGAGAGTACCTGACACCGGGAGAAGTCGGCGACCTGGTCGAGACGGCGACGGACTACGACGACGTGGTCGTCCTCGGGCCGGGACTCGGGGACGCCGACGAGACGCTGGCGGCCGTCGAAGAGTTCCTCTCGGCGTTCGACGGGCGAGCAGTCGTCGACGCGGACGCCATCCCGGCGGTCCCGGCCGTCGAGACCGACGCGACGCTCGTCCTGACGCCGAACACGCACGAACTGGAGGAACTCGGCGGACCGTCCGTCGACGACCTCCGCGAGTCGACGGAGGAGATCGAGTCGTTCGCCGCCGACCTGGGCCACGCGCTCGCGGTGAAGAGCGCCGAGACTGTCGTGACCGACGGGACGGAGACCCGCATCTGCCGTGCTGGGACGCCGGGTCTGACCGTCGGCGGGACCGGCGACGTCTTCGCCGGGCTGACGGCGGCGTTCCTGGGCGTCGCACCGCCGCTCGACGCCGCGACCGCTGGCGCCTTCGTGAAGGGGCGAGCGGGGGAGCGACTCGCCGACCGGGTCGGCGAGACGTTCGTCGCCTCGGAGCTACTGGACGAGATCTCGCCGACGATCTGGCAGGCTGGGACGCGGGATCGGTGACGAGCGGTGCGGGGAGTGGCGACTGGTTCTCCGCGGTGAGCGCGCCCAGACGCGCCGCGGAGTAAGCGCCCGGACGCGCCGCGGAGTAAGCGCCCGGACGCGCTGTGATTTCACTTCCGCTCCGTGGCGCCGACTCTTGGGCGCCGCGCCCCTACCGCGCGACATGGCTCGACGCACGAGCGCGGACCTGCCGCTGCACTCCGGGTCGGCGCCCTCGTGGCTGTTCGACCGGATGGTCGACCTCAGTGGCGCCATCGCGGAGGCCGTGATCGAGGAGTACGGACACGGGGAACTCCTCCGCCGGCTCTCGGACCCCTACTGGTTCCAGGCGCTGGGCTGCGTCATCGGCTTCGACTGGCACTCCTCGGGCGTCACCACGACGACCATGGGCGCACTGAAGGAGGCACTGTCGGCCGAGGACCACGGGATCGCGATCGTCGGCGGGAAGGGCGCGACCTCCCTGGAGACGCCCGACGAGATCGACGCGAGCCCGCTCGGACTGCCGCCGGGAGCGCGCGAGGACCTCCGACACACGTCGCGGATGAGCGCCACCGTCGACAACGCCTGCGTGCAGGACTCCTACACGCTGTATCACCACACGATGGCGATCGCCGAGTCGGGGTCGTGGTGCGTCGTCCAGCAGGGGATGAACGACTCGACGGCGCGGCGGTATCACTGGCTCTCCGACGACGTGAGCAGCTTCGTCGAGGAACCGCAGGCCGCGATCTGCTCACAGGGCCGGGAGAGCGACCCGCTCGACCTCACCGCGGAGGAGTCGGCCGAGGCCCGCGAGGTCTCCGTCGACCTCGTGCAGGACGACCCGGTCCACCTCAAGCGCGAACTCCGCGGAGAGACCTCGCTCGCCGACTTCGGCGCCGGCGCGCCGAGCGGTACCGGTGACGGGAGCAGCGGCGGGGGCGACAGTGGGGGGAGCACCGCCAGCGGATCGGCCGCCTCGCTGGCGAGCGACCCGGACCTGACGATGCCCGCCCATCACGAACTCAGGGAGGCCGACCTCTCCGAGCGGGCGCTCGACCAGCTCGGACGGGCCTACGAGTACCAGCCCGACAGCTACGAGGAACTGGTCGAACTCGACGGCATCGGGCCGGGGTCGATCCGGGCGCTCGCGCTGATCGCGGAGCTGGTCTACGACGCCGAGAGCTCCCGGGAGGACCCGGCGAAGTACGCCTACGCCCACGGCGGCAAGGACGGCACGCCCCAGCCGGTCGAGCGCGAGCGCTACGACCGGTCCATCGAGTACATGCGGTCGATGCTCGACGGCGCCGAACTCGACCGCGAGACGAAACAGCAGTCGCTCCAGCGCCTCGCGGAACTCGAGTAGGTCGGCTCCGACGCCGTCGTCCGCCCGTGCGGCGGCGGCCCTCCTCGCCCCGACCGCGTCGCCACTGGCCGACGAATTGGACGGGGCGTCGCCGCTCGGCACGCGCTCCGGCCCCCGGAGTGACCTTCTTCCGTCCCGGGGCCGAAGTCGCTCCGGATGACGTTCGCAATCTTCGGTGCAGGTGGCGTCGGCGCGTACCTCGGAGCGAGACTCGCGGACGCCGGCCACGACGTACACCTCGTCGCTCGCGGCGACCACCTCGCGGCGCTCCAGACCGACGGGCTCCGCGTCGAGAGCGTCGCTGGCGACACCGCCGTCGACCTCCCGGCGACGGACGACCCGGCCGACGTCGGCCCGGTCGATCACGTCCTGTTCACGGTGAAAGCCCACGACACGCGCGACGCGGCGGCCGACCTCGACCCGCTCCTCGGTCCGGAGACGACGGTCGTCTCCTTCCAGAACGGTATCGACAACGAGCGGTGGATCGCCGAGGAAGTGGGCGACGGCCACGTCGTCGGTGGCGTCGCGTACATCTTCTCCACCATCGAATCCCCGGGCGTCGTCGCGCACACGGGCGGTCCGGCGCGGTTCGTCTACGGTGAACTGGACGGCTCCCGGACGGACCGTATCGAGGCGCTCCACGACGCTCTCTCGGCGTGCGAGGGGGTCGAAGCGGTGCTCGCCGACGATATCCGCGTCGAGCTCTGGCGGAAGTTCGCGTTCATCTGCGCCCACTCCGGCATGACGGCCGCGACGCGGAAGCCGATCGGTCGCATCCGGGAGTCACCGGACTCCTGGGCGATGTACCGTCGCATCGTCGAGGAAGTCGTCGCCGTCGCGCAGGCCGAGGGTATCGACCTCCCGGACGAGACCGCTGCGGAGTGGGTCGACTTCGCACGGGACCTCGACCCCGAGATGTACTCGTCGTTGCACTACGATCTCACGCACGGAAAGCGGCTGGAACTCGACGCGCTCAACGGGTCCGTCGTCCGCCACGCCGTGGACGCGGGCGTCGACGTCCCGATGAACGAAGCGATCACTGGGATTCTGCGCCCGTGGGCGGACGAACGTCGCGAGTGACCGACGGTCTTCCAGACCGGGCTACCGGCCACCGGTCCCACTCGCCGGCGGCGTCGATCAGTCCGGCGTCACGGGTCGGTCGTCATCCGTCCTGCTCCGTGTCGTCCTCGCGCGACGGTCGCCGCGATAGCCGGTCGAAGCGGTCCTGGGCCTGGTCGCGACGGGCCTCGGTCTCCGCTTCGTCGTAGGCGACCTCGGCGAGCTCCCCGTCGGCGAGTTCCACGCGGAGCACCGCGTCCGCGTGCCGAGCCGCCTCCGGGAGCTGGCCCGGGTAGACGACGAACTCCTCGGGGCCGTCGTCGTCCTCCAGTTGCAGGGTCGCCAGCCCGTCTTCGATGCGGTCCACGACGGCGGTGTAGGTCCCGTCTGGGATCACGAGTACTCCTCCCTGAGGACTGTTTCGCCCGCCGCGTTTGTCACGATGACGGTGTCGCCGCCGTTGTTCCAGATCGGACTCCCGGACCCCCAGTACAGGTCGCTCTCGGAGTCGGTCCCGCTGCCCGTGCGGAGCGTGACAGTCGAGTTGGGTTCGAGCGTGAACCCGTCCGGGAACGCGTAGGTGTGACCAGCCTCGTCCTCGACGGTCCACCCCGTCAGGTCGAGCGCTTCGGACCCGGGATTCTCGAAGACCACGTACTCGTCGTTCAGGTTCTCGCGGTCGTCGCCCGCGGCGTCGGCGTGGATCTCGTCGACGCGGATCCGGTCGGCCTGGATCTCCGTCGCCGTCTCCGTGCCGCCGTCCGTGGCGACGGGCGTTTCCGCTGTCGTGTTCAGCGAGCCGTTGATCGTCGCCCGGGGCGCGACCGGGTCGGTCGCCCCCGGTTCGATGGCCGTCCCGTTTCGGAGCGAGAGCGGGTCCGTCGGCGCCGCTTGCTGGGTCCTCACCGTCACCCGTTCTCCGTCGCTCACGAGCACGACGTTTCCGTGCGTGGCGGTCCAGTACGCCGGAATCGACCGGTCGGCCAGGCGCCGTAACACTTCCTCGTTGGGGTGGCCGTACTGCGAACCGTTCGCGCTGGAGATCACGACCGCTTTGGGTTCGACTGCGTCGAGAAGCGCCTCGCCGGTGCTGCTCCGGCTCCCGTGGTGGCCGGCCTTCAGCACCGTCGCCCGGAGGCGCTCGCCGTAGGTGTCGACGAGATACCGCTCCTGGCCGTCTTCCGCGTCGCCGGTCAGCAGGAAGCCGGTCCGGCCGTACGCGAGCCGGAGGACGATGCTGTTCTCGTTCCGGTCGCCGTTCTCCAGGTACGGTTCGGGCGGCCCGAGGACCTCGACGCCGACGCCCTCGAACGGGAGCGGGTCGCCCTCGCGCGTCTCGTACAGCGTGACGTTGTGGGCCTCGACGGCGTCGAGGTACGCCTCGTAGGTCTGCGTGCTCGCCGCGATGCCCGGGTCGTAGACGGCGCCGATCCCGTCGGCCTCGGTCTCGTAGTAGTCGATGATCGCGGCGTTCCCGCCGATGTGGTCCGCGTCGGCGTGGCTGACGACGAGGCGGTCGATCCGGCTGATATTGTGCCGTTGCAGGTACGCGAGGACGTCCTCGCCGTCGTCCGTGAAATCACCCGAATCGACGAGCATCGTCTCGTTCGTCGGCCCGACGATCAGGGTGCTGACCGACTGGCCGACGTTGATGAAGTGAACCTCGAGGGTCCCGTTCGACCCGGCCGTCGCCGTCTGCGTCGCGGCCGACTGGGCGTCGATGGCGGTCGCCTCGGCCCCGCCCGACGTCGAGCCCTCGCTCCCGGAGGCGAACTCGTCGAACTCGGCTAGACCCACACAGCCCGCGGAGACGACGAGCAAAACGACGGTGGCAGACGCGACCGCTCGGGTGCGACTCACGCGCGTATCGGAGGGACGCGAGTCGGAATACGGTTGTTTCCCGGTAGGCGCCTACACCGGACGGGTCGATTGCCGCGTTCGCCGCCTTACGAGCCGAACGCGTACCGGACAGTTGGGTCGGAGTCGGTGCGAGAGACGGCCCGGAGCGAGCGCGACGGTCAGCCACCGCGTCACGGCAGTCCGCCGCCTCAGAGCCGTCCGTCACGGCTGAATCCGTCTCGTCGCGGTTGGATTCGTTTCGTCGCGTCAGGATTCCCCTCCCTCGGGGGGATCAGTTCGTCGCCTCGACGCGTTCGACCCCCTCGACGAGGTCGTCGAACAGCCGCTCGGCCTGTTCGTCGTCGTAGTCGGTGTGGTACTCCTTGGCCACGCCTTCCGCAGCGAGGTTGACGTGGTAGTCGGGCGTGACGCCGTGGTCGTCCAGGCAGGTCCGCGCGCACTCCAGCGGACAGCCGTCGATCACGACCGTCGGTCGGCCGGAGGTCGCCGTGTCGACGAGCGGGGCAACGTCCCCGCCGACGCCCGCGATGCAGGACATCTCCGCCAGGCGTTCGCGGTCGAGCCTGACCGCGAGGTCGTTGGCCATCTGGGCCGCGCTCGAACACCCAGAACAGGAGTACACCAGCGGCAAGTCGTCGTAGTCGGCGGTCATCGCCGCTCCCTACCGGGCCGCCCCGGGAAGTGATTGTCCCGAACGTCGTTCGCCTCCGGGCTCGTCTCCGGACGACGGGGTCCGTCGACCCTCGCAGTCAGGCGAATGTATTCGCACGAACCCCTTCGGCGGTCACAGTCGTCCGTCCCGACGCTATGGCCGAACAGCAACTCGACCTGCGCGAGGTGCCGCCACCGAAACGCCATCCGAAGATATTCGAGGCCTTCGAGGCGCTGGAGAGCGGCGAGGCGCTGACGCTCGTCAACGACCACGAACCGACGCCGCTGTACCACCAGATGGCCGCGGAAGTCGAGTCGTTCGACGCCGCCGAGTACACCGTCGACCGCGTCGGCCCGAACGAGTTCATCGCGACGCTGCCCAAGAAGTAACCGGACCGTCGCGCGGTCGAGCCCGCCCCAGACCGAGGTCTGTGACAGACAGTCTCCCCCCCCCCGCCGTTTTGTATCGGCCGTTCCGAGGTCACGGACGATGACGCTCTCCACGATCGCGGTCGCCGGCGACACCACCGCCGACGTCCCGACCGCGCGGCTCGCCGACGAGTTCTTCCCCGGGGCCGAGCGCCGAGCCGAGTTCGAGGGTCACGAGGCGCTGTTCGACCGTTCGAAGGCCGAGTCGCTGCTGGAGTGGACCCTCGAACGCAGCTGGCGCGACTACTGACGCCGTGCGCGCCCGCCGGTCCCGCGACCGAACCCGTCGAGCGGGCGAACGGAAGTAAACGCTTTCCGGCGGTGTGACGAACCCATCGAGCATGTCGAGCGACGATCGGACGGCCGGTCCGGGCGGCGGCATCTACCGCGACGAACGCTGGCTCCGGCAACACGTCCGCGGCCTGCTGAACTTCTACTACCCCGACTGCATCGATCACCGCTTCGGCGGATACATCTCTCAGTTGAGCGACCGCGACGGCCACGTCTACGACGGCGAGTCGAAACTCGTCGTCTCGACGGCGCGGTTGGTCTTCAACTTCGCCACGGGGAAACGGCTCGGCGGGCCGGACTGGTGTCACTCGGCGGCCCAGCACGGCGTCGACTTCCTACTGGACGTCCATCGGCGCGACGACGGCGGCTACCCGTGGCTGCTCTCGGGGCGCGAGGTCGAAGACTCCGAGCGGACGGCCTACGGACACGCGTTCGTCCTGTTCGCGCTCTCGACGGCCGCCGAGGCCGAGATCCCGCGGGCGGGCGAGCACGTCCGGGAGACGTTCGAGACCATCGACGAGCACTTCTGGGAACCCGAGCACGGCCTCTGCAAGGGGAAACTCGACGCCGACTGGGAGGAGACCGAGACCTACCGCGGCCAGAACGCGAACATGCACATGTGCGAGGCGTTCATCGCCGCCCACGAGGCCACCGGCGACGAGGAGTCCCTCGACCGCGCCTACGCGATAGCCGAGCGACTGGCGCTCGAACTGGCCGACGACGGTGACGGCCTGCTGTGGGAGCACTACACCGCGGACTGGGAGCACGACTGGGAGTACAACCGCGACCAGCCGACCCACCTGTTTCGCCCGTGGGGCTACCAGCCGGGTCATCTCCTCGAGTGGGCGAAACTGCTCTGTCACCTCGACGAGCACGTCGACGCCGACTGGCTGCTCCCGCGCGCCGAGCGCTTCTTCGACGCGGCGGTCGAACGGGGCTGGGACGAGCGCGGCGGGTTCGTCTACAACTTCGACCGCGAGGGCGACCCCATCGCCGCGGAGAAGTACTACTGGCCGCTCGCCGAGGGGTTCGCCGCCGCGGCGCGCCTCGCAGCGGCGACCGGCGACGACGAGTACTGGACGTGGTACGACCGGATCTGGGACTACGCGATGGACAACGTGGTCAACCCCAAATACGGCAACTGGTACTTCAGGCTGACCCCCGACAACGAGATCGACGACGAGGCACTCGACGCCTCGCCGGAGGTCAAGACCGGCTATCACCCGCTCGCCGCCTGCGCCGACGTGCTGCGGACGACGAACCGCTGACAGCGACCCGAGCTGGCGGCTGGTCGGCTCCAGGCGCTGAACACTGCCGAGTCGCGGGTGCAGCGCTGTCGACGCTGGCTCGATAGAACCAAGTGGTCCCGGGGCCTGCGTGCGAGACAGAGCTACGAATGGAGATCTCCGATCAACTCCGCTGTCTTTTCTCCGCGCGGGTAGAGGAACGAGACGGATCCTACGTCGTCGAGGTGCCCAAGCGGGAGATCAGGCGCGGCGGGATCGACCCGGACGGGACGTATCGCGTGGCACTGGTACCGTCGCCCAGCACGGGCGGCGACGAGCAACAGGCGACGAGCGGGACCCAGCGATCGGGTTCGTCGCCGAAGGAGAACGGGGACCGTGCGAGCGGCGGGGACGACGCCGACCGGTCGACGAACGGGAGCCGGGACCGCGGCCGCCAGCGGCCGCCGGTCGAGGAGGGGGAGTCCCGCCGCGTCGAGATCGAGGACATCGGCGAGCAGGGCGACGGCATCACGCGCGTCGAGCGCGGGTTCGTCGTCATCGTGCCCGACACCGAACAGGGCGAGCGCGTCGCCGTCGAGATCACGGACGTACGGGAGAACGTCGCCTTCGCCGAGGTCGTCGAGCGCCTGAGTTACTACGAGTGAGGCGGTCCGTTCTCGACAGCCCTGGCTTTCTACGGTCGCTGCTCGCCGGACAGAACGCTTAACCGGGGTCGAATCGCACGTTCGGAACAGAATTACCGTGACGACGATCACCGACTACGAACTGTTCGAGGTACCGCCACGCTGGCTCTTCCTGAAGGTCGAGACGAGCGACGGGCTCGTCGGCTGGGGCGAACCCGTCGTCGAGGGTCGCTCGAAGACCGTCGAGACCGCCGTGGAGGAGCTCATGGACACTTACCTCCTCGGCGAGGACCCGGCGGACATCGAGGACCACTGGCAGGCGATGTACCGCGGCGGCTTCTACCGCGGCGGCCCCGTCCTGATGAGCGCCATCGCCGGCATCGACCAGGCACTGTGGGACATCAAGGGCAAACACTTCGGCGCACCGATCTACGAACTGCTGGGCGGGAAAGCCCGCGAGCGCGTCCGCGTCTACCAGTGGATCGGCGGCGACCGGCCGGCCGACGTGGGCGACGCCGCCGAGGAACGCGTCGAGGAGGGACTCACGGCGCTGAAGATGAACGCCACGCCCGAACTGCGCCGCGTCGACAACCCCGCGGCCGTCGAGGCGGCCGTCGACCGCGTCAGGACGGTCCGCGAGCGCGTCGGCGACGAGGTCGACATCGGGCTGGACTTCCACGGCCGCGTCGCCAAGTCGATGGCCAAGCGCGTCGCCGAGGCCGTGGAACCCTACCAGCCGATGTTCGTCGAGGAACCGGTCCTCCCGGAGAACAACGACGCGCTCCCGCACGTCGCGAACCACACCACCACGCCGATCGCCACCGGCGAGCGGATGTACTCCCGCTGGGACTTCAAGGAGGTGTTCGAGCAAGGCACGGTCGACGTGATCCAGCCCGACCTCTCGCACGCCGGCGGCATCACCGAGGTCTCGAAGATCGCCGCGATGGCCGAGGCCTACGACGTGGCGCTGGCGCCCCACTGCCCGCTCGGTCCCATCGCCCTCGCGTCGTGTTTCCAGGTCGACGCCAACGCGCCGAACGCGCTCATCCAGGAGCAGAGCCTGGGCATCCACTACAACGAGGGGACCGACGAACTGGCGTACCTCGACGACCCCGGCGTGTTCGAGTACGAGGACGGCGCCGTCGCCGTTCCCGACGGGCCGGGCCTCGGGATCGAGATCGACGAGGACTACGTGCGCGAAGCGGCCGAAGCAGACGTCGACTGGCACAACCCGGTCTGGCGCCACGACGACGGTGGCGTCGCCGAATGGTAGCGGGAACTCCGCCGTCGGAGTGGGAGCCGACAGAACTGCCTGAAAGCAGGCTGGCCGCCCCGATCGGAAACCGGTGACAGTGACAGAGTGGGTCGGGCGGGGCGGTGCCGTGGCAAGATGGGGCCCGTGTGGGACGAGCCACGTTAGGAGAGGGCCCGAAGACGGAAGTCCGTACGCCCTCAAATATTAGGGTCCGCCCGAGTAACGAGAGCGGCGCCTCCGCGAGCCGCCGGTCACTGTCGATACCGCTATTACTGATATCTGACTAAATCGCTGTAGGGTAAGTATTCTGTTGATATATGCCGATGGCCGCCTCGCACTTGATCGTGGCCGTCGAAGTCTGGAACGCCGACAGGTGGAAGCAGCGAAATTGCGGCCCTGAGCCGTCCATTAGTGCCATTCCGAGAATAACTCCGCTGTCTGAGAATGAACACGGAAGTCGAGGGCACGGTCTCCGTCTGGACCGTTTAATCGCGTCCAGGATCGCTGCGATTTGGCCACTCAGTCGGTTCTTGGGGGCTATCGACGGCTGTTACAACTGACGGTCGACCGGATCCGCGTCGTGGTGGGTGATAGGTGATTTATAAAAATACCATCAATGTAAACATCCTGTGTATCGGTACCCACTTGTTCCTCTGATCGCCGGTGCGAATTCGAGGTTACCGGTCGCGCCGCGGGTCGAGGAGTTCGATCGGGTGCGTCGGTTCGCGTGCGAGGAGCGCGTCGATCTGTTCGAGACAGGAGGTCCCGCTGGCGACGGGGATCCGGTCGTCGTTCCCGGGCGCCCGGAGCTGGTCGCCGAGCTGTTCCCCGACGTCCATGCTGATCTCGTAGTAGTCGGACTTGTACCCGAAGCTCCCGGCCATCCCGCAACACTCCACGTCGGTAGTCGTCACGTCGTAGCCCAGGCGTTCGAGGACGGCGGCAGTGTGCGATTCGAGGCCGAGCGTCCGCTGCTGGCAGTGGCTGTGGTAGACCACGCCCGGACCGCCGTCCGCCGGGCCCGTCAGGCGGTCCCCGTCCGCGCCCTCCTGAGTCAGGAGCCCGTAGACGTACTCCAGGACCTCGTAGCTGTTCGCCGAGACGGTCTCCAGCGCGTCGTCGTCCTCGGACAGGAGCTTCTCGTACTCGCGGTCGATCATCGCGAGGTCGCTCGGTTCGACGACGACTACGTCGTAGCCGTCGGCGACGTACGCCGAGAGTGTCTCGACCACGTCCTCGGCGTGGTCGGTCGCGGTACGGACCATGCCTTGCGAGAAGGGCGCGCGCCCGCTGGCGCGCACGTCGGGGACGGTCACCGCACAGCCGAGCGCCTCCAGGACGCGGACGGCCGCCTTCCCGCGTTCGGTGAGGACGTGGTTCGTGTAGAGGTCGGGGTAGACGACGGCCTTCCGGCCCTCACTGGAGGAAGCGCTGATCCCGCTCGTCCGCTTTTCGGCCCAGTCGCGGAACGTCTCCCGGCGGAAGGTCGGGAGGTCGCGGCGGCGGTCGACGCCGAGCGTCCGCTCCATCAGCCACCGGCTCGGCCCCGCGTCGGCCAGCCAGTTCGACACCGGCGCAGTGACGCTCCCGAGCTTCGCCACCGTCTCGAAGTTCCCGAAGAAGCGCTTGCCCAGCGGCGGGCTCCCGTCGTCTTCCGCGTCGGGCGTCAATCCGTCGACGAGCGAGTCGAAGGCGTCCTCGTCGTCGCCGCGGTTGATCCGGTCGCGGACGACCGTGTTGATCCACGGGATGTCGATGCCGACCGGACAGGCGTTCACGCAGCGCGTACAACCGGTGCACAGGTCGTTGAACTCCGCGGCGACGTCCTCGCCCTCGATTCCCGCTTCCCAGCCCGTGGCGATGCCGCCGGAGTACGTCTCGCCGCCGAAGGCGTGGCCGCCGACGCTCTGGAAGTTGGCACAGCTGTTCGAACAGGCCGAACAGCGGATGCAGTAGAGCGTCTCGCGGAGCTGGTCGTCGTCGCGCATGGCGAGGCGGCCGTTGTCGACAAGCACGAGGTGGAAGTCGCGGTCGGCGTCGAGTTCCGACAGGGGCGTCTCGTCGTCGTCGAAGTCGACGGTGGGCGTGTCGACCGGGGGCGTGAACAGGGAGATGTACGAGGTGATGTCCTGACCGGTGCCCGAGCGGCCGATGAGTTCGACGAAGGGAGCGAAGTCGCTCACCGACGGAACGACCTTCTCGACGCCGGCGACGGCGACGTGCGTGTCCGTCGCCGCGACGGACTTGCGGGCGTTGCCCTCGCTCGTCACGAGCGCCATCGTCCCCGACTCGGCCGCGATGAAGTTCGCGCCCGTCATGCCCACGTCGGCGTCCTCGATCAGCTCGCCGAGGTGGCCGCGGGCGAACTGCGTGAGTTCTTCGGCCGTCTCCAGCGGCGGATCGGGATCGAAGCGCTCGTTGATCAGGTCGGCGATGCCCTCACGGGACTTGTGGATGGCCGGCGCGACGATGTGGCTCGGGGCCTCGTCCGCGACCTGGAGGACCCACTCGCCGAGGTCGGTCTCGACAACGTCGACGCCGTCGGCCTCCAGCGCCTCGTTGACCTCCAGTTCCTCCGTCGTCATCGACTTGCTCTTGACGACGCGCTCTGCGTCCTCGTCGGCGACGACTTCCCTGATGTACTCGTTCGCGTCCGCGGCGTCGTCGGCGACGTAGACAGTTCCACCGTTGTCCTCGACGGTCTCGCGGAGTTGCTCGACGAGTTCGGGGAGTTGCTCGATGGCGTCTTCCTTGATCGCCCGCGCCTGGTCTTTGAGTTCCTCGTAGTCGTCCAGTCGCGCGACCGACTCGTAGCGGCCGTCGTTGAACGCGGTCGTGTTGGCGCGGACCGCCGCGCCCTCGGTGTCCATGAGCCGCCGGTAGTCGTCTTTCTTCGCCACGGTCACTCCCCCTCCAGGACGACCGCGGTCACCGTCTTCGGCCCGTGGGCACCCTCGACGAGCGCCCCCATGTCGGCGGTCGCGCTCGGCCCCGTGGCGAGTATCCGACTCCCCCGCGCCGTCTCGGGGTCCGCGTCGAACGCCTCGAAGGCTGTCTCCATGTCCCCGACGACGTCGTCCTCGCGAAGCACGGCGACGTGGTCCTCGACGAAGAGGCTGACCAGTTCCGCGCCGTCGGCCGTGCCCGGGAGGACGAGCGATCCGTAGTCCGCGATGCACAGCGACGCGGGCGTGACGCCGACGCTCGCGTCGTCCAGTTCTGCGGGCGTGGGATCGACGGTCACGGGCGTCCCCGCTAACGAGACGGGGAGATCGGTCAACTCGACGCCGACGGCCGGTCCGGCGACGATGTCGGCGATGGTCTCGGCGAACGCCGCCGGCCGGACGCGGTGGGTCCGCACACCCACCGCTTCGAGGTCCTGACTGAGGCCGTCCGTACTCCCGGAAGTCATGGGACGAACGTCGGACTCGCCGGTCTTGTGCTTTGCGGGTCCCCGCCGCGCCGAGGGGTAGTTTCAAGACCCGACGGCGACTGGACCGGGACATGACGACAGCGACAGACCGACGCGAACCGCGTACAGAGCCCGCGACCCGGGGGACGGTGACGGCGCCGTGGTGACCTTCGACGTCAACGCCGGCATCGTCGGCGAGTCGGTCCCCGACGGGATCGAGCGCGCCGCCGACCTCGGCGTCGGTGCCGTCGAGTTCTTCGACTGGGAAGGCGCCGACCTGGAGGCCGTCGAGTCGGCGTGCGAGAGCAACGGGATCGACGTCGCGGGCATCCTCGCGGCCGGCGCGGGGTCGAACATCGACGACCGCGACGCGCCCGCGGCGGTCAATCCCTACGACCACGAGACGGCAGTGGCCGACATCGAGCGGTCGCTGGTGGCGGCGGCGGACATCGGCGCCGAGACACTCATCGTCACGGTCGGCCCCGACCAGGGAGGCTTCGACCGCGACACGCAGCGTCGCGCGCTCGAACGCGTCCTCTCGGCCGCGGCGCCCACGGCCGAGGAGGCCGGCGTCACCGTCGTCATCGAACCGCTCAACACCGTCGTCGACCATCCCGGCTACTTCCTCGAATCCTCCCGGGACGCGTTCGACATCACACGCGCGATCGGGAGCGACCGTGTCCAGGTCCTGTTCGACGTGTACCACCAGCAGATCACGGAGGGCGACGTGATCCGCAATCTCACCGAGAACGTCGACCAGGTCGGCCACGTCCACGTCGCCGACAACCCCGGGCGACTCGAACCCGGCACGGGCGAGATCGCCTACGGCAGACTCCTGGCCGCGCTCGACGACGCCGGGTACGACGGCTACGTCGGCATGGAGTTTTTCGCCACCAGCGATGGCACGTCGATGGACGAGGCGGTCCGGTCGACGCTCGAGCTCGCTTGACCGGCGGGGCTCGGCCGGGTCGACGGGCGCGGACCGCCGACCGCGGCTGGAACCGCCGCGTCAGCGGTCGAAACCCGAGTCTCGAACAGCCGACGGGGGGTTCCGGTAATACCGTACAGATTTATAACGTTCGAGTCCCCAGTATCGTGTAGAGGCGACCGAAATGCAAACCGAGATCGACGTTCCGGTGAAGGCGACGCGGGTGAGTTTCGACGTCGTCGAGGTGCTCCGGGCACTCGACGGGGCGGGCGTGACGGAAGTGGCGGACGAGCTCGACCTCCCGCGGAGTACAGTGCACGACCACCTCCGGACGCTGGAGGAACTGGAGCTGGTCGTGAACGAGGACGGGACGTACAAGACTGGGACCCGGTTCCTGGAGTTCGGCGGGTACGCGCGCCAGCGCATGAAGGTGTTCGAGGTGGCCAAGCCCGAACTCCAGAAGCTCGCCGAGCAGACGGGCGAGCACTCCAACCTCATGGTCGAGGAACACGGCCGCGGCGTCTTCCTCTACAAGACCGAGGGGGAGAACGCGGTCAAGCTGGACACCTACAACGGCTACCGCGTCCACCTCCAGACCACCGCGCTCGGGAAGGCGATGATGGCCCACATGGACGAGGAGCGAGTCCGCGACATCCTCGACCGCCACGGCATGCCGGCCATCACCGACCGGACCGTCACCGACGAGGACGTGCTCTTCGAGCAGTTCGAGGAGATCCGCGAGCGGGGCTACGCCATCGACAGGGAAGAGCGCGTCCGCGGGATGATCTGCATCGCCGCGCCGCTGCTCGACGACGACGAAGTGCTGGGCGCAATCTCCGTCTCCGGTCCGAAAAACCGGATGCAGGGCGAGCGCTTCGAGGAGGAGATCCCGCGGCAGGTGCTGCGCATCGCCAACGTCATCGAAGTCAACATGACCCACGCGTAGCGCGGAACTCGGCACTCGCGCCGCGCCACGACCCCTCGCACTGCCCGAGACGGACACTCCCGTCGGGCCGGCCGCCGTCGCGACTGGCCGGCCCGCGTCGCCACCGGCGGTCTCGGTCGTTCGTCGTGCCCGGACGGTCCGTCGTCCGACCGAACGCCTACCCGCCGCGTCGCCCTTCTAAAGATTTAAGACCTGATGGACCCCTTTTTTCTGTGATGCGATTCGTTCGGTACACAGACGGCGGTAGCGCTACCTGGGGCGTCCGTGACGGCGACGCGATCCACTCGCTGGACGGCCAGCCCACGGGCGAACCGACTTACGAGGAACTGACCAACGAGAGCTATCTCGACGAGGTGCGCCGACGCGTCGAGGGCGGTGCGCTCTCCCAGCACTCTGTCGACGACGTGTCGCTGCTCGCGCCGGTCCCGGTCCCCGGCAAGATCGTCTGCGTTGGGCTGAACTACCGCGACCACGCCGAGGAACAGGACGAGGAGATCCCCGAGACGCCGCTTTTGTTCTCGAAGGCCCCGACGACGGTGACGAACCCGGGCGACCCGATCGTCCACCCCGGCGGCGACGAACAGGTCGACTACGAGGTCGAACTCGCGGTCGTGATCGGCCGGCAGGCCAAGGACGTCGACGAGGACGAGGTCGACGACCACGTGGCCGGCTACACGGTCCTCAACGACGTGAGCGGTCGACGCTCGCAGTTCGACGACGGCCAGTTCTTCCGCGGGAAGAGCCTCGACACCTTCTCGCCGATGGGGCCGTCGCTGGTCGCCGGCGATGCGTACGACCCGAACAACGTCGACGTGTCCCTGCGCGTCAACGGCGAGACGAAGCAGGATTCCAACACCGAGCAGTTCATCTTCGACATCCAGGAAGCGGTCTCGTACATCAGCCAGAACATGACGCTGCGGCCCGGTGACGTCGTCTCCACCGGGACGCCGGGCGGCGTCGGCATCTTCCGCGAGCCCGTCGACCTGCTCGAACCCGGCGACGTCTGCGAGGCCGAGATCGAGGGCATCGGCACGCTCGAGAACCACGTCGTCGCCGAGTGAGGCGCCCGTCTCCGCGGTGACGGCCGACCGGTCACAGCTCCGGTCGCTGTCTTTCTCTCTCCGCTCTCGCCTTCTTTTCCGTTCCCGCCTCCCGCCGTCTCCCTTCCGAGGATGGGCCGCCCCCTCAGCCCTGGACGTTCCCACACTCGACGCAGGTCAGTTCGAATCGACTGCCGGCGAGGGCGACGCCGTGGGTCCGTTCGGTGTCACAGTCCGGGCAGTAGGCGCGCGATTCGAGCGCGTCCCAGTCGTGGCCGGCGCCGGGCGCCCCGAACGCCCAGCCGACGGCGCGGTCGTCGCCGTCGTTGTAGCCGGTCTGGAACTCGCCGGGTTCGAACCGGATCAGCTCGCCGGCGGCCACCGCGACTTCCTCGCGGTCGAGACCTACTTCGAACGTGGTCTCCCCTCGTTCGACGTAGAACACCTCCTCCTGGTCGTGGTGACGGTGGAGGCCCCCCGAGAAGGAGTCGCCGGGGGCGAGTTCGAAGTAGTTCGCGGCGAAGTGCTCGGTCCCGAGTTCCCGGGACACGGGCTTTCGCACGTCGTGCACCTGCAGGGGATTCCGTTCGTTCGGGACGTCTTCGATCGCTACTTTCTCCATATAGGCGTACACAGTACGAGCGTTTGTAGTTGTTCGGGGTCGATCGGGTGCGAACTTTTACTACCGGTGCGGATCCACCGGCGGGTATGGTGCTCGATTCGCACACGCACACGTGGGGCCCGCCGAGCGAGGCGCATCCGTGGATCAACGGGCCGCTCGTCGAAGAGTCGGTGAGTTCGTTCTCGGTCGACCCGGTGTTCCGGAACGAGGCGCTGCTCGCGGAGATGGACGCCGTCGGCGTCGACGAGGCCGTCGTCGTGGGCTATCCCATCTGCGAGTGGACGGACAACTGGTACACGGTCGAGGCGGCGCGCGAGCACGACCGACTGTACGGCGTCGTGATGCTCGACCAGTTCGCCGACGGCGCGGCCGACGACCTCCGTGAGGCGATGGCCGTCGACGGCGTGCTGGGGTTCCGGCTGGGCGGGCTCTGTCCCTACGACCGCATGTGGGAGACGTTCGACCGGTCGGTGACCTGGCTCCGCGAAGCGGTCGAGGAGACGGAGTTCTGGGAGGCCGCAGCGGAGACGGACGCCCTCGTCCAGATCCTCGTCCGCGGCGAGCAGCTCGACCAGGCGCTCGAACTCGTCGAGCGCTACCCCGACCTGACGTACCTCTTCGACCACTTCGCGTACGCCGAACCCGACGAACCCCTCGGTGAGGGGGTCTACGAGACGTTCTCCGCGCTCGCCGAGTACGACTCTGTCGGCGTCAAAGTCTCCGAGATCGTCCACCAGTCCGCCGAAGCCCACCCCTACGCCGACATGCACGACCACGTGCGGTGGCTACTCGACGAGTTCGGCCGCGAGCGCGTCGTCTGGGGCTCCGACTTCCCGAACGTCTCCGACGAGGCCGCCTACGGACAGACGCTCTCGTGGCTCGACGCGGTGGACGGCCTCTCAACCGGCGACCGGCGGTGGATCACCGACCGAGCGTTCCGGCGCCACCTGGGCCTGTAACGCCCGTTCTTCGACCCTTCGTCGCGCCGTCGCTACTGGCAGGTCCATTCGACGCGCCGGTGTTCGTGCGCCCGAGTTATATTCCGGTAATGCCGGACAATATCCGGATCGATCGGCGGGCACTGCCGGATCCCCCACGTGGCGGTCAGGACTGTCGTTCCCAATCGGCCGCCAGCGGCCGACGAGATCCCGGTCGGGAGCGGGAGTGGATTACAGACATAATACCGTAATAGAAATCACTCACGTGACGAATGTACGGTGGCGTGACACATGTGCTGGCGTGGGGGGCGTCCCCGAACCTGGCTTCCGGGTGCGGGTTCGGTCCCATCACCGCCACCACTGTCCGGTATTACCGGAGGGCACGTGCTACTAGCTCACACAGCATCGTTCGATTCTCCGGCTTGTAGACCGCTGAGACCCCGTAGAACGGGCCGCCGAAGATCGGACAAAATGAGATATTCCGGTATTACCGTACAAAATCCGCACTGACCGAGGCGCCGTCCGTCGTGCGATTCCCGCACGACACGCGGTCAGGACGCTATTCGAGCCGGGACGCGCCGGGCGAGAAGAAAACGGGGAATCGTCAGAGATGGATCGCGACCACGAACGGCGGAGAACGACGGCGGCGACGAGCTCACCGACGACGACTGTCGTCTACCGAAAGGAAACCCGGAGCGTTCTGGCTGCGTCCGTGACGGTGCTGGACCGGCTGCCCGTCTCAGGAGTCGGCGAAGGTGAAGACGGGTTTGACGACTTCGGAGTTGAGGAACGATTCGAAGGCGGCGGTGGGGTCGGCGGTAGAGAACGAGTCGTCGACGACGGCTTCGGCGTCGATCTCGCCGTTTTCCATGAGCCGCAGCGCCTGTTCGAAGTTGGTCCAGTCCGAGCCGTAGGAGGTGACGACGTCGATTTCACCGCGGACGACGGGTGTCAGCAGTATCTCGCTCGGTTCGCGGGGAATCCCGACGACGACGACCTCGCCGCCTTTGCGGACGACCTCGACGCCCGTCTCGACGCCTGTGAAGTGGCCGCTGGCGTCGAACACCGCGTCGAAGCCCACGTCGTCCGTCCGAACGGTAGCGTGCGTCGCTAGATCTTCCTCGGAGATGTTGATCGTGTCGATGCCCAGCGATTCGACCAGGGGGAGCCGTGCGGTCGCGTCCTGGTCGAGGCCGGAGACGAGGACGTTCGCGCCCAGCGAGTCCGCGACCGCGGCGGTGAACACGCCGATCGGGCCGGGGCCTTCGACGAGGACGTCGTCGCCGGGGTTGATCGACGAGCGGGTCAAGACGGCTCGCGTGGCGATACTCAGCGGTTCGGTGATCGCCGCGTCGGCCAGCGAAACGTCGTCGGGGACCGCGTGGAGAAACTCCGGATCGACCACCGTATACTCCGCGTAGGCGCCGTCGCGGTGCATCCCGGTGATCGAGAAGTTCTGGCAGATGTTCTCCTCGCCGTTGCGACACTGGAAACACTCCCCGCAGTGGTGGATCGGCTCTTCGACGACGCGATCACCCGGCTCGAAGCTCGTCACCGCATCGCCGACGGCTTCGACCGTGCCCGAGTACTCGTGGCCCATGATCCGCGGCATGGCGATCCAGTCGTACCCGCCCTCGTATTCGTAGGCGTGGGCGTCGCTCCCGCAGATACCTGCCGTGTGAACCCGAACGAGGACTTCCCCCGGCCCGGGTGACGGCCGCTCTCCTTCCTGGACTTCGACGGACGCAGCGCCCGTTTGAACTATCTGTTTCATACGCTAATGACTCCTTCTCGAACCGCGCTACTGTGAGTGGACTTTCCCGGACCATAAAAATACCGGGTGCCCTCTCGGTCGGGCCGGGCGATCCCCGGACCGAGAGACGGTCGGACCGACTGATACCACACGCTGGACACGAGGACTGCGTCCACGAGCCCGTCCGCCACGGCTGCACCGGCCGCGTCGAAGTCGAACTCCCCGCCGGTGGCTCCGGACGGGGCCCGGGAAGTGCGTTACAGAATACCCGCTTGTCCGAGGGTAGTCACCAGGAGGTACAGCGCGAACAGTCCGGCCGGGACCGCGGCCGCTCGGCGAGCGGTGTCGATCTCCAGGCTCTTCGACTCGGCGACGGCGATCGAGAGCAGGTGGCCGCTCCAGACGGCGAAGGCGATCCCGACCAGCAGGACGACGGCGTACAGCGGGTCGGTCAGGCCCGCGTAGACGTCCTCGCCTCCGGCGGCCGTGCCGGCGAACACCGAAGCGGCCTGCTCGGCGGCGCTCAGTCCCTCCGGGTCGGCCGGGATGTCGACGTCGAAGAAGAGGTACGCGACGACGAGCGAGCGCAGGAGGTTCCAGATCCCGATGGGGATCATCGCCCACGCCGCGCCACGCATCAGGCGGCTGATCGGGCCGCGCCCGCCGCTGGAACTCGCGATGACGTGCGCGCCCACAGAGTAGAGGAGCCACGCGACCACGGTCAACACGACCGGCCGGAGAACCCGCCCGGCCAACTGGACCTGGAACATCGAATTGTCGGTTTCGACCACGTTGAGCGCCTCGATCATCACGTACGCGAACCCGGCACTGCCGGCCAGGCCGCACAGCAGGACGACGATCGTCTCCAGTGTGAGCCCGCGTTTCGGCGTCCGCTGCCGGATTATCCCGTCTGGCAACGTCGCGATTCGACGAATCATATGTGAGCGTGACTGGCAACGCTAATCAATGTTGGTGGTACGCCGGAGAGCTCGGACGGCGCTCTGCGGCCACGGCCGGACGCCACCGGGACTGCCTCGACGTCGTGGTTGATAGATCGGTCGCGCGCCCGCGAGACCATGGAGTGGTGGGCCGGCTCGTCTCCGGAGAGTGAGACCGACTCGTCCACGCAGCCGTCCCCGTCCGAACGCAGCCGACAGTATGAATACCGTCGCTCGGATAGGTGCGCCCGATGGGACTGCGCAACCTGCTCGACCGATTGGCCGCCGTATTCGCTACCGACGCCGGTCCGGACGTCGACGAGGAGCGCGCGGCGCGACTGGCCGACGCCGCCGCAGACCCGGCGGTTACCGCGACTGCGCTGTCCACCCCGGGCGACCGCACCCGGTACCCGCTGGTCGCGTACGTCGACGATGGCGAGCAGCCGGAGTACCTCTTCCGAGGGGGGACGCTCATGGTCGACGACGGCGATTCGCTGGCCCGCGAGACGCCGACGCGCGAACTCGCCGTGGTCGTCACCGACTCACGGTTCCTGTTCGTCGTCGGCGGCCGCCTCTCGGACTCGTTGTTCGAGGTCCCGTTCGAGGACGTCGTGACGGCGTACGTCGACGACGAGGACGACCGGACGTATTTCGTCGTGGAGGGCGACCGCGACGGCGACGAGCTGACGTTCTTCGCCGACGTGACGATGGATCCGCGCCCCGATGCCCTCCGCGCGGCCGCCGAACGCGCCGAGTCCGTCCCGGAGTGACGCGATCTGGCCCGAATTCTGCCCGATTTTTGATGAGGTCCAAAAAGGTTAAATACCGGTATTCCGTTTGTGCGACCGTCTTATGACACGCGGTAACGAGAATCGAAGGTCGGACACGGACGTTAACCAGTACAGACGGAAACTGTTGGCCGCGTTAGGTGCGGCCGGCACGGCCGGTCTCGCCGGGTGTGGCGGCGACGACGGCGACGGTGGAACCAACGCTGACGGCGGTGACGGCAGCGACGGAAGCGACGGCAGCGACGGGAGTGACGGCAGCGACGGTGGAGGTGACGGCAGCGACGGGAGTGACGGCAGCGACGGTGAAGGTGACGGGACCTCCAGCGGCGACCTGGAGCACTTCCCGGACCGCAGGTACGTCACGTTCGAGGGCGAACTCAGTAGCGACCGGCTACGGTTCAACAAGTACTACCACCGGACCCAGATGCCGCGCTTCGTGTACCCGTTCATGTACGCGAAGAAGACGGTCATGCACCAGGAGACCGCGGAACGGATCCCGCACATCGTCACGGACTGGGAGGTAGTCGACGACACGGAGATCAAGGTCCAGTTCCGCGACGACTCGGCGTGGGCCGTCGCGAACCCCGACGACCCCAACGGCATCAACGGCACGCCCGTCAAGCCGTCCGACTGGGGCTACTCCCTCCGGCTGGCGCGCTGGAACGGACTCTCGCCCGACGAGATCAAAGAGCAGAACCCCGACGGCGAGCCGCTCAGCGCGTTCAGCGCGATCACCAGCATCGAGTTCGACGACGACGCCGGCACGCTGACGGTTCGCAGCGAACCCGGCTGGTTCGACATCTTCAGTGAGGACGCGCAGATCAACGCGCTGAACCTCTCGCACCCCAACAATCAGTCGATAGGCGAGTCCCTCGCCACCATGGCACAGGACATGAAGCCGATCCACGACGAGGTGAAGGAACTCGAGTGGGGTCAGCCCGAGGGGACGGCCAACACCGGGAACCCGACCTACCGGACGGAACTCATCCAGCGCGAAACGGACAGGCTCCGCCAGCGCAGCGAGAGCGATATCCAGGCCCCAGAGAACATCCCGTGTTCCGGGCCGTTCGTGCTCCAGGAGGTCCGGGAGGACCAGGTCATCCTCAAGAAGAACCCCGAGTACTTCCTCTCGGACAAGATCAACTGGGACACGGTGCAGGTCAACATCATCCCGAACACGCAGTCCCAGACGCAGGCGCTGCAGAACAGCATCCTCGACGGGGTCAACGGCCGCGTGCTGAAACCCAACCCCAGCACGGTCGACAACCTGCCCGAGGAGTTCCGCCGGGTCAACCACACCGGCGGCGGTCAGTACGGGCTCTCGATGAACGCCCAGGCCAACGAGTACCTCGGCGACCCGCTCGTCCGGCAGGCGTTCAACTTCGCGATCAACAAGAAGCAGATCGCCCAGATCCGCAACCGCTACGCCAACGAGAAGGTCCCGTACCCGGCTGGGCTGCTCGACCCGGTCCAGCGGAGCTACGTCGAAGATGCGGGCCTGACCGACTCGTTCACCCGCTACAATAGGAACATGGACCGGGGGTCGGCCCTCATGGAGGAAGCCGGCTTCTCCAAGGAGGGTGGGACCTGGATCACCCCCGACGGCGACCCCTTCGAGCTGACGCTGCTGACTGGCGGCTCGTCAGTACAGGTCGAGTCGACGGTCATCGCCTTCCTCAACGAGTTCGGCGTCAACGTCAGTCTCCAGAAGGTCGACTCGACGGTCGCCGACCAGCGACAGGGCGACGGCGACTTCGAGCTCACGATGTACGAGTGGCCGTTCGCGAGCCACGCCGGCGCGTGGTTCCGCATGGTCCAGCAGAGCGACCGGCGCCACCGCTTCGGGAGTCTCTGGAGCGACGAGTTCGTCGAGGAGTTCGCCAACAGTTACGACAACGTCGACAACGTCGAGTACGACTGGACGATGAACCTCGAGGGCGCGACGCCCGAACAGCAGAAGGAGTTCACCCTCAAGGCGCCGCCGGTCGGCGAGCCCGACGGCGAACTGCAGGAGTACCCGGTCTGGTTCTACGACACCCAGCTCGGGCAGAACCTCGACGAGGAGACTCGCGCCAAGTACCAGCAGCGCCTCTGCTGGGTCTTCAACTACCAGCTGCCGATCGCGCCGTTCGTGCAGAGCTTCGAGATGGCGTTCCAGGACACCGCCAACTGGAGCGTGCCGGAAGACGAGTCGGAGTGGCAGATGAACCTGCCGCTCTTCCAGCTGATCCAGCAGGGCAAGGTCCAGGCCACGTCGGGTAACTGACGGCCCGAACCCCCGGTCACGCCCCTCCCACTACGTCCGGCAGTCGATTCCCGTCCCCGGCCGGCGTCTCGCGCCGGCCCGGTTCTCGTTCGGCGCGACTCGACCCTGGATATCGTTCGGCTCGATCGACCGTACTGCCGAATCGCTCGGCACTCGCTCTCTTCTCGCATCGTCACGAATCCCCGACAGTCCGATCCTCGCCGCGACGACCCGTTCACCGGAGCGCGTCGACCGGCACCAGCGTCACCCGCGGGTCGCCGGCGACCGTCGCCGTGTACAGGAGCCACCGGTCACCGCAGACGAACTGCGGCCGCGGCGTCCACGCGTTGTTCCCCGGGATCGGGTCCGAGACGACTTGCTCGCGGTCGCCTCGCCTGTCGTAGACCGCGACCCGGACGGACTCGCTGTCGGGGACAGTCCCCGCTAGCAGGTCGCCGTCTCGGGTCGCGTCCGCCGCTCGCACGGGCGTCCCCCAGACGCGCTCCCGGCGCCCCGCTTCGAGGTGCAGCAGTCCCGCGCCCCGCCCCGGCTCGACGAACCAGAGGCCCGTCCCGCCCTCGTTCCACCGGAGGTCGCCGTGGTGGTCGGGCAGCAACTTCGCGAGCGGCCGGGCGCCCAGTCCCTCGCGCGCCAGCCACGCCTCCCCGCCGACGCCGTCGGCCGCGCCCCGTGCTAGGAGCGTTAGCGACGCGTCAGAGGGGCTGAACCGGAGCGTGTCGTAGCGCCGGTCGCGGGTGTGCCAGACCGCCGTCGTCCCCTCCTCGACGGACAGGGCCGCCAGTCGCGACTCGTCGTCGGTCGCGAACACCGCACCCAACTGCTCGCCGTCGGCCGAGCGAGTCAGGCCCGCGACGGGGGTCCCCGGAACCACCGCCGTGTCGAACCGACCGACCGACCGCGGGTCCGCCGGCCGCTCCGTGTCGTGGGCGGTGACGGCGTGACCGTCGAGGACGTACGCCGTCTCCGATTCGACGTCGACCCACGGCGTCGGCCCCCCGGGCGTCGTCTCCATCGCGGGCCGGAAGGCGCCCGTCTCCACGTCGAGGACGCCCAGGGTCGGCGTCCCCTCGCCGGCGTACAGCCAGACTGATCGGTCCGTGCTGACGGGGGCGACCCGTCGGGGACCGACGCTCCGTGGCGGGTCGACGAGGCGATAGCGGTCGATCCCCTCGCGGGGGACGTGCCGGAAGCCCGGTGCCTCCGCGGGGCCGCCGACCGTCATCGTCCCGGCTCCTCCGTCGAACGAGCGCGTCTCATTGCCGAACCAGAGCGGGCGAACGCGTATAAATCGCCCGCGACGACCGCGATCGCCGACGCTGCCCTGTCTGACCGCGACCGACGGCGCTCCGTGGGACCGCGGGTGACGGCGAATGGGGCGCCGATCCGGACGCGAACCGCGGCTCAGGCGCGCTCATTCGGGACGGCGCTTCACCGTCTCTCGGTGGACTGGTCCCGTCCATCGGAAAAAACTTAAACAGTAGACCGCTCTTTCACTGTAGTATGAGACGCGTTATCGACAGCACAATCATCGGATCGGACGGCACCGGCGTTCGACTCGATACGCTCGGTCACGGGGTTGGCGGCGTCGCATGAGCCAGAGTGTCAGTCGAGACGTCGCGACGCCGCTGGTCGTCGCGATACTGTGTATCGTCGGGATCGGGATGATCGCGGCGACAGTCGACACCGCCCAGACCATCGGTGGGGACGGGGACGGCGGGATCGTCGAACGACCCGGCGAGAGCGAACAGCCCGGACAGGAGAACCCCGGCGGGCCGGGGGAGTTCGAAGGCGGCAATCCCGCGGACACCCCGGAGCGTAACGTCCTCGAGATCTCGGCGTGTATCCAGTTCCTCGACTCCATCCTCGGGACGCTCCTCGTCGCGGCGGGATTCCTGGGCGTGATCGGGCTGGTCTACTACCGGTTCAACTTCTCCGCGGCGCTGCTGACCAGCTGGGCGCTCCTCCCGCCGGTGGCGCTGGTGTACTTCCTCGGAACCAACTGCGCGACCACGGGGCCCACCACCGGGTCAGGCGGCGGCAGCAACCCCATCCCCGGCGGTGACACCGCGCCCGTCTCGCCGCTGACGAACGTTCCGTCCTGGGCGATCGGGCTCCTGGTCGGTCTCGTCCTCGTCGGCGCGGTGGGGGCGCTCTACCGCTCGATGGGCGAGGAGGAGATCGTCGTCGTCGAGGACGAGACGGTCGACGACGGCCCCGACCTCGACCAGTTCGCCGCGGCGGCCGGCCGCGCGGCCGACCGCATCGAGGAGCACAACGCCGACGTCGACAACGCGGTCTACCGCGCGTGGGTCGAGATGACCGACCTGCTCGACGTCGACGAACCGGAGATGTACACCCCCGGCGAGTTCGCGGACACGGCCATCTCGCTGGGCATGGCGGAGGACGACGTCTCGGAACTCACGCGACTGTTCAACGAGGTCCGCTACGGCGGTCGCGACGCCGCGGACCGCGAGGACCAGGCGCTCGACATCCTCCGGAGCATCGAATCGGCGTACAGCGGCGACGACCAGACCGGCGGCGACCAGTGGGAGGGCCAGAACGATGAGTGACAGTAACACGACGGCGCACGGCGCGAGGACCGACGCGGCGAACCCGGGGTGGTGCCGATGGACGTAGACGACCTCATCCGGTTGGCGCTGGCCGCCGTCGGGGCGGTCGTGTTCGTCCTCGGCGCGGCCACGTACGTGCTCGTCGACCCGTTCGCGGACATGCTCCCCTCGACGTTCGCAGTCGCGGCGCTCGCCGGGCTCGTCGCCTTCCTGCTGGGACTGTGGGCGGTCCGGACGGCCTACAAGGGCGGCGTCGACCAGACGGCGGTCCCGGACGTGGAACTCCCGCGGTCGTTCCCCGCCCCCGGGTCGGACCTGGACCTGACGCTCTACCGGCTGACCCACCTCCGCCAGGGGACCTCCGAGTACCGCGACCAGATACAGAGCCGCCTGGCCGAGGCCGCGGTGGCGGCCATCCGCCAGCGCGAGAACTGCACGCGCGCGCAGGCGGTCCACCAGCTCGAGGAGGGCGAGTGGACCGACAACTACCAGGCGGCCTCCTTTTTCGCCGGTGGCTCGCCCCCGAGCCAGTCCCGTCTCGACCGATGGCTCGGCGACGACGAGACGCCCTACGAGCAGTGGGTCGACACGACCGTCGACGCCATCGCCGAGTACGCGGGCATCGAGGCGGCGACGGAACCGGAGCCGACGACCGCCGACGACGACGGCGGCCTGCTCTCGGGACTCCGCGGTGGCGACGGCGACGACGGCCCGCGCGCCCAGGCCGGCTACCGCGACCAGTACGTCGACGAGAACGCGGAACGGATCACCGACTCTATCGTCTACAACGAACTGATCGAGACCGGCCAGTGGCGCGGGGTCACCGCCTTCGCGCTCGTGGCCGTCGGCTGGGGCGTCATCACCGCGACGCCCGCCATCGTCCTCGTGGCCGTCCTCGGCGTCGCCTTCTCGGCGTACGCTCGCGCGGCCGTGCCCCCGAAACTGGCGGCCCTGGACGTCGAGCGGGCCTTCGACGAGTCGGACGTGATCCCCGGCGACGTCGTCGAGGTGACCGTCACCGTCGAGAACACCGGCGGCTCGTTCGTTCCGGACCTGCGGCTGGTCGACCGCGTCCCCGGCAACATGCGCGTGGTCAGCGGGACGCCCCGGCTCGCGACCGCCCTCGGATCGGGCGACACCGCCACGTTCACCTACGAGGTCGTCGCCGAGCGCGGCACCCACGAGTGGCCGCTGCTGGCGATCGGCCGGGACTTCTCCGGCGCTCTCGAGCGCGAGGCGGTCGTCGACGTCGAGGGCGAACTCCGATGTATCCCCTCGCTGCGGACGACCGCCGAGATGCCCGTCCGCCAGCAGACCTCGCTGTACTCCGGCCAGGAGAACACCTCCACGGGCGGGTCCGGTCTTGAGTTCTTCGCGGTCCGGGAGTACCGCGAGAGCGACCCGATGAACCGCATCGACTGGAAGCGCCAGGCCCGCACGGGCGAACTGGCGACCATCGACTTCCGCCTGGAGCGGGCGGCCTCGCTCGTCTTCCTGTTCGACGCGCGCGACGCCTCCTACGTCGCGCCGGAACCGGGCGAACACCACGCCGTCGACCGCAGCGTCGAGGCGGCCGTCGAGGCCTTCGGCGCGCTCTCCGACCAGGGCAACATGGTCGGGCTGGCAGCGTTCGACACGGTGCCCTGCTGGCTCGCCCCGAGCGCCGGCGACGCGCACCTCGAACGCGCTCGCCGGATGTTCGCCGGCCACCCGGCCATGTCCTCGACGCCGCCCGAGGAGTCCGAGACCGAGGGCCACTACGTGGACCCGATGACTCACGTCAGGAGCCAGCTCTCGCCGGAGTCCCAGCTCGTGCTGTTCTCGCCGCTGACCGACGACTACACGGTCGAGGTCGCCCGTCGCCTCGACTCGTCGGGCCACCGGGTGACGGTCATCAGCCCCAACCCGACCGCGAATCGGACCGTGGGCCAGCGGCTGGCCCGCATCGAACGGACCATGCGGATCGCGACGCTCCGCGAGCGGGACATCCGCGTCGTCGACTGGGACTACGACAGCATGCTCGGACTTGCACTCGACGAGGCACGACAGAGGTGGACCGTATGAGCACCGAAACCGAGGAGTTCTCGACCGTCACGGTCGACCACTCGCCGACGAGACTCAGCTCGATCGCGGCCGTCGTCGCCGCGGTGGTCGCCGCCGTGACGAGCGCCCCCTTCGCGCTGTACGCGATCCCGCTTGGCTTCGGCGGCATCGCCGTCCTCGCGTCGGGGCTGTTCATGGGGTCGAGCCGCCTCCGCGTGACGATGGGCGCGGCCGGCCTCTTCCTCTCGGTCCTGATCGCCGGCCTGTTCGGCACCGGGCCGGAGATCCTGCTCGTCAGCGCGGCCGCGACGATCCTGGCCTGGAACTTCGGCCAGAACGCCATCAGCCTCGGCGAACAGATCGGGTCGAGTTCCCGCACCCGACGCAACGAGATCATCCACGCCTCCGCCGCGACGATCGTCGCGATGGTCGCGACCGGCGTCGGCTACGGCGTCTACCTCGTCGGGAGCGACGGGCGCCCGATGGCCGCCATCGGGATGCTCTCGCTCGCGCTCGTGTTCCTGATCTGGGCGATCCGGACCTGAGCGTCGGTCGACCGCCCACACCCACTCGTCCGCCCGCCTTTTTCGCGGTTCCGTCACGATATCCGACCGACAGCGGCCGTATCGTGGTCGCTCGGGGTGCCAAGAACCGACAAACATAAGTCCGATCGCTGGGATTGGCTTGGTATGAGTACGTCTACCGGAGAGTTCACCATCCAGGAGGCCAGCGAGCGTTGCGACCAGATCATCGAGGAGATCCAGTCGGCGGTCATCGCCGACCGGGACTTCCTCGAGGAAGTCCTGCTGGCCATCCTCGCGGAGGGCCACGTCCTGCTCGAGGACGTGCCCGGGACGGGGAAGACGCTGACGGCGATGAGTTTCTCCAGCGCCTTCGGCCTCGACTTCTCGCGCATCCAGTTCACGCCGGACCTCCTGCCGAACGACGTCTCCGGGACGAACATCTACAACGAGCGGGACAACCAGTTCGAGTTCCAGCCCGGCCCCATCTTCGGCAACGTCGTCCTCGCCGACGAGATCAACCGCGCGCCGCCGAAGACCCAGGCGGCGCTGCTGGAAGCGATGCAGGAGAAGCAGGTCACCATCGAGGGCGAGACTCGCCAGCTCCCCGAGCCGTTCTTCGTGATCGCGACCCAGAACCCCGTCGAGCAGGAGGGGACCTTCCCGTTGCCGGAAGCGCAGGTCGACCGTTTCTTCGTCAAGACGTCGCTCGGCTACCCCGACGACGAGGGCGAACTCGAGATCCTGCGCCGGCGGGCCGGCCGTACCCAGTCGACTCCCGAGTCCGGCAGGGTCATGGACAGCCCCGAGGAGGTCCAGGCCCTGCAGGACGTCGTCGAGACGGTCCAGACCGACGAGGACCTGCTCGTCTACCTCAAGGAGATCTGCCGGATGACCCGCGAAGACCACCGCGTCCGCACGGGCGTCTCCCCGCGCGGGACCCAGCGCCTGTTCGAGTGTACCCGCGCCCGCGCTGTCATCGAGGGCCGCGACTACGCGACCCCCGACGACGTGAAGAAGATCGCAAAGCCGGTCCTCTCGCACCGACTCGTGCTCACGCCCGAGGCCGAGGTCAACGACGTCGAGAAGGACGAGGTCATCCAGGAAGTCCTCGACGAAGTTCCGGTCCCGACTGTCCGTTAACCGCGTTCTCCCCGAACTCGCCGCCGGCGTCTGCGGCCCACTGGGCGGACTCGGCGCACCGATCCTCGTTCCGTCCCCCGATGAGTGTACAAGTTTAAGTCCGGGCCGTCGAATCAGGAACGTATGAGCGCCGACGGTAACAAGATAGTCTGTCGACGGTGTCGCGAAACGTTCCCGATCGACGCCGAGAGCTGTCCGAACTGCGGGAAAGACGTCCGGAGCAACACGCCGTACTACGTCGGGGCGGCTCTCGGGCTCGTCCTCGTGCTCTCGGCGGTTCTGTCGATGGGCGAACTCCTCGCGTACGGCGTCCTCGGTGCGGTCGTCGCCGTCAGCAGTGGCTACATGGTGTATCGAAAGCGCCAGCGGATCGTCGAGGAAGGCGAGTCGATCTGATGCCGTCGGCCGCCGCGTTCTGATAGCCGCGATCGGATGGGCGGCGAGTCCCGCATCGTTCACGCGGCCGACCGGGGGATTCGCCGCGCTGATACCAGAGCCGAACCGCGAACTGTTCTCGGCTGACCGCCGAAATGCCGCGTTTCAGGTCCTGCGGGTGGTTACCAAACCTTTTTATCCCGGTAGCTTGTGCCATTCGATAGCAATGGGATACCTGCGGAATCGATTACTGCAGGCAGTAATCACACTGTACAGCATCATTACTCTGGGGTTCGTGTTCATACGCATGATGCCCGGGGACCCGACTGCGTATCTCCGGGCTGAGATCCAGCAGAACCCGGGCGCATACGGCCTGCCGCCGAACCCGACGCTGGCGGAGATAAACGAGGTCATGCAGACCCAGATGAACTACACGCCGGGACCGATCTGGGAGAAGTACATCTCCTACATGGAGGGCGCGATCCAGGGGAACTTCGGCACGTCGGTGATCGTCGATCCCGGCGCGTCGAACGTCCAGCTCATCCTGGAGGCGGCGCCGTGGACGATCTTCATCTCCTCGGCGGGACTGGTCTACGGGCTCGTCGCGGGGATCGTCCTCGGGTCGCTGATGGCCTACTACGAGGGGACGAAGATGGACGTCGGGCTGACGGTTTCGATGCTGGCCGCCAGCTCGGTGCCCTACTACATCGTCGCCATCCTCCTGCTGTTCCTGTTCTCCTACAACCTGGAGTGGTTCCCGACGGGTGGGCGATTCAACACCGACACGGTGCCCGGGTTCAACTACCCGTTCATCGCGGGGGTGTTCAATCACGCGGCGTTACCCATACTCTCGGGGATAACGATAGGATTCGGGGGGAACGCGCTCAGCCTGCGCGCCAACTCGATCCGGCTCCTCGGCGAGGGACACATCCGTAACGCCGAGCTGCGGGGGCTGTCGACGTACACTATCTCGACGCGCTACCTCGCGCGCAACGCGATCCTCCCGATGTACACCGGGATCGTCCTGGGGCTGGCCGGCCTGATCGGCGGGTCGATCATCCTCGAGGAGATCTTCGTCTACCGCGGGATGGGCAAGCTGATGTACGACGCGACGGTCCAGCGGGACTTCCCGCTGATGACGACGTCGCTCATCTTCACGACGGCCATCTTCGTCGCGGGGACGCTGATAGCCGACTTCACGTACTCGCTGATCGATCCGCGGGCCGAGCAGTCGAGCATGGGGTGATCACGAATGGGAACTGGAGAACCTCCGGCCGAGAAAGACGACGAATCGCCGTTCAGATCGCAGTCCGACTACGAGGCGACCGCGATGGACGTCTACGAGGTCGTGTTCAGTCGCTGGGTCGTCGCTCCCCTGCGGGTGCTCTGGAGCGACTACCGCGGCCGATTCGGACTGCTCATCCTGACGTTCTACGTGCTCGTGGGGACGCTCGGGGTGGTCATCATCCCCGAACCGTCGGTCGACCCGATCAACCGACTCCTGAGTCCGCTCGAGCAACCGAACCTGCAGTACCTGCTGGGCAGTGACGGCGTCGGGCGCGGCCTCCTGCCGCTGATGGCCCACGCGACGCCGAAGATGCTGAAGATGATGCTCGCGGGCGCCATCTTCGGGAACACGCTGGGGGTCGTCGTCGGGCTCGTCTCCGGGTACACCGGCGGCAACACCGACAAGATCCTCATGACGGTCACCGACGTGGTGGCGTCGATCCCGGGGCTCCCGCTGCTGCTGATCCTCGCGGCCATCATCGAGCCGCGCAACCCCTACCTGATCGGGGTCATCCTGACCGTCCAGGCGTGGGCGGGGCTGGCCCGTGGGATCCGGGCGCAGGTCCTCCCGCTCCGGAACGTCGAGTACGTCGAGGCCTCCCGGACGATGGGGCAGTCGACCTCGACCGTGCTCATGAAGCAGGTCCTCCCGGACCTGCTACCGCTGGTGACGCTGCGGTTCATGTCGACCGCTCGCTCCGTCATCTTCGCGTCCGTCGGCCTGTACTTCCTGGGCCTGCTGCCGTACACGAGCGCCAACTGGGGCGTCGTCCTCAACAGCGCCTACGAGAACTCGAACATCCTCGCCTCGTTCGAGAACGCGCACTGGCTGCTCGTGCCGGCCCTGACCATCGCGCTGTTGACCTTCGGGCTGACGCTGCTCGCGCAGGCGTTCGACCAGGTCTTCAACCCGCGGGTGCGGGCCAGACACGAGGCGCGCAAGCGGGGCGACGTGGAAGAGGAGATCGACGAAACCGACATCGACGACAGCGGTGTCTCGCAGATGGGATTCCAGCAGTGATCACACATGTCTGAATCAGAATTCGCGACGGAACGACCGCAGGAAGACCGCGACACCGTCCTGGAGGTCCGCGGCGCCACAGTCACGTACGAGATGGGGCGCGGCCAGGCGCGTGTCCTGAACGAGATCGACCTCGACATCTACCGCGGGGAGACCCTCGGGATCGTCGGGGAGTCCGGGTCGGGCAAGTCGATGTTCGCCTCGACGCTGATGGACGCCGTCGAGGACCCGGGCGTCCTCCGGGGGAGTATCACCTACTACCCCGAGGGGGGCGACCCGGTCGACGTCACGGACCTGGAGGGCGGCGACACCAAGCGGCTCCGCTGGGAGGAGATCGCGCTGGTCTCCCAGGGCGCGATGAGCGCGTTCAACCCCACCAAGCCGATCCGGACCCACTTCGAGGAGACCCTCTCGGCGCACAACGCCGACAAGGACGAGGGGATGGAGCGGGCCCGCGATATCATGCGGGACCTGAACCTCGACCCCGACGCCATCCTCGACGAGTACCAGCACGAGCTCTCGGGCGGACAGCGACAGCGGGCGCTGGTGGCACTGGGGCTCGTCCTCGAACCCGAGGTGCTGATCCTCGACGAGCCGACGGCGGCGCTCGACCTGCTGATGCAGCGGTCGATCCTGCGCCTGCTCTACACCATCAAGGAGGAGTACGACATCACGCTGATCGTCATCAGTCACGACCTCCCGGTCGTCTCGGGATTCGTCGACCGCCTCGGCGTCATGTACGCCTTCGAGTTCGTCGAACTCGGCGAGACCCGGGACGTGATGCACAACGGCGCCCACCCGTACACGCGGGCGCTGCTGCGGTCGACGCCGAACCTGGCGATGGACGTCGACGACATCACCACTATCGAGGGGTCGAGCCCGGACCCGATCAACATCCCTTCGGGGTGTTCGTACAGCCCGCGGTGCCCGATCGCCGACGACCGCTGTACCATCGAGGACCCGGACCTGATCGAACTGGAAGACGACCACGACGTGGCGTGTTTCTACCCGGACCGCGCCCGGAAGGAACTGCCAGTCACGCTCTCGGAGGATGATTCAGAATGAGCACGATCGATACAGACGACGACGTGATCGACAACGACGAACCGGTACTGTCCATGGAGAACGTCTCCGTGGAGTACCAGGACGAATCGCTGCTCGCGTCGGCGCTTCCCGACAGCGTGACAGACCGCCTCGGGATGGGCGAGGAACCCGTCCACGCGGTCGACGACGTCTCGCTGGAGATCGGCGAGGAGGACGTCGTCGTCCTGATCGGCGAGTCCGGGTCGGGGAAGACGACGCTCGGCCGGACCGCCATCGGGCTCCAGGAGCCCACTTCGGGATCGGTCAAGTACCGCGGGTACGACGTCGACGCCGTCGAACGCGGCGAACACGCGGGCGAGGTGTACGCCGAGGACATCCGCCGGGCGCTCCAGATCGTCCATCAGGACTCCGACGCGGCGCTGAACCCCTACCGGACGATCCGGTCGCAACTGGCCGAGCCACTGAAACTGTGGTACCCGGAGATGGACCTCAACGACCGCCAGGAGCGCATCTCGACCATGCTCCACACCACGGGGGTCACGCCCGCAGAGGACTACATGGAGCGGTACCCGCACGAACTCAGCGGCGGCGAGAAACAGCGCGTCGCCATCATCCGCGCGATGTTGCTCGAACCCGACCTCATCCTCGCCGACGAGGTGGTCTCGGCGCTCGACGTCTCGCTGCGCATCGAGATCATGGACCTCCTGCTCGACCTGCAGGAGATGTTCGGCACCTCGTACCTGTTCGTCTCCCACAACCTCACGAACGCCCGGTACATCGCCGACAAGGCCGACGGCCGCATCGCGGTGATGTACCTCGGCCGGATCGTCGAGGTCGGGTCGGCCGACGAGATCATCAACGACCCCAGCCACCCCTACACGCAGATCCTCAAGTGGGCGTCGCTCCCGCTGGACCCCGACGACGCACGGAAGACCATCACCGACGAGTCGCCGATGATGTCCGACGAAGCGCCGGATCCGCGGAACATCCCCAGCGGCTGTCGGTTCCACACGACGTGTCCGAAGGCCCACGAGGTCTGTACCGAGGTCGACCCCGATCTCATCGGCGGCGACGAGCGGGAACACCGGGCGGCCTGTTTCCGCGAGGATCCGACCCACGAGTACTGGGACAGCGAGTCGATCCACGGCGGCGACCGCGAGATCCCGCTGTAGCCACCGTAACGACTAACTGAAATCACGACAATCATCCACACATGATACGGTACTTCGCCTCACTGCTGTCGGACTACTTCGACCACCCGATACTCGGGCTGCTGTTGCTCGTCTCGGCGTTCCTGCTCGCCGTGGGCGGCGTCTTGAGCGTCGTCGACGTGCCGGGCGTTCCGGTGATCGCGGCCGGGTGGTTCGCAATCTACGGTATCGGTGCCGGAACGCTCGGCCTGTTCGGATACCTCGTTCTCTACGTGTCCCGGGGCATCTCGATCCTCCGGGACATGGCCGGACCGGGCGCGAGCTGAGGCCGTCGTCGCGTTTCTCGGGCGAAGCCGGCCGAAATTTCTCACCGGAGCGGTTCGAACGGGTCCCACTCGAAGTAGAGCATCGATCCGATGATCGCCATCCCGGCGACGACGTGGACCGTCGCCAGTACCGACACCACGAACGTCGGTGACCCCCACTCGACCGCCAGCATCGACGCGACGAGGATCCCCTGCATGATCACGAGGACGACGAGGATCCCCTTCCAGAACTGCCTGTTCATGCCCCTCTCTATCCGCCGACCTGTCTAAAATCCTGTGACGCGAAGCCCTCCTGGTTCGGACGAGTCGCGTGTGCGCGGGTCCGACTCCTCGATTCTCTCCGATTCAGGCGCTATTCCGGCTGGTCGAGCGGGATACAGACGTTCCGCGCGTCCGCGGGCCACCGGGCGTGCGAGGGGAGGGACGCGGGCGAGGCGGCGTCCGCCCGGTCCTCGTCGGTGTAGGACATCGCGGCGAGGAACAGGTGGGTCGGGCCGCCGTCTTCGACGAGGACCTGCGAGCGCTCGACGTTCGGGAACGAGGTCTCCCCTCCGTCGTCCCAGGCGATCCGGAGGTCCCTGTCGCCGCCCGTTGCGTGGGGATACGCCTCGGGCGGGTCGCTGACCGTCCAGTCGACACCGTCGGTCGACGCCGCGTGGAAGCCGGCGTAGCTGTCGACGTACCCCTCGTCGTCGTGGTGGGCGTGCATGTCCTTGGCGACCAGCTCGAAGCCGTCGCCGGCGCGCCAGACGGCGTGGTCCTCCAGGGGCGCGAGGACGTGCTCGGCGACGAGGTCGTAGCCGTCGGTGTCCGCCCAGTCGTCGGCCGCGTAGACGCTCAACTCGAAGGCGCCGTCGCGGACGAAGACGGTGACGCCCCCGTCGTCGTCGACGACGGGCACGGCGTTGGTCTCGCCGTCGATCACCGGCCCGTGTCTCGTCCACGGGCCCTCCGGTGCGGGAGCGCTGGCGACGCCGACGGCGTTCTCGTCCCGGTCGACGCCGCGGGGATCGTCGGGCGTCGGACGCGGCCCCTCGTAGTGACAGCCGTAGTAGTAGAGGAGGTACCGGTCGCCGGCACGCACGACGGACGGATTGTGGGACATCCGGTCCCAGTCGCCCTCCTCGCCGGGCGGTATCACTTCCCCGGCGAACTCGTAGGGGCCCTCGGGACTGTCGGCCTCGGCGCGCACGACGTGGGAGTTCGACGTCCACCCCGGCGAGAACGGGATCGCCTTCGACCACCGGGAGGCGAACATGTGGTAGGCGTCGTCGCCGGGGACGACCGACGCCCCCCAGATCCAGTAGTCGTCCATCGCGAATCCGCCGTCGCGCGGCGCCGGTCGCAGGCGGTCGCGGAACCGCCGTCCGGTCGGTGACATGATCGGTCACGCGGCGCCGGCGCGCAAAGGTCTGTCGGCCGTTCCCGCTGGCGCCTCGCCGACAACTCCAGGCGAGTGTGATCACTGTTGGCAACCTGCAGTTATTTGTGGGCTGGCGGTGAAGTCGAGGCCGTCACATGCTGGAGTACGAGACGCGCGACCGGCTGTACGAGAACCCGCTCGCTGGTCCCGCAGACGTCGCGGATTTCGTGTTAGAGGGGGAGGCCGCGGTCACGTTTCCGCACGGCCGCCTCCGCCTGGAGAGCGAACGCAGGGACGGCCCACAGTTCGTCTACTGGTGTCCGCAGTCGTTCCCCGACGACATCGCGATATCCTGGGAGTTCTGGCCCGTCGCCGCCCGCGGCCTGAGTACGGTCTTCTTCGCCGCGGACGGTCGCGGCGGCGAGGACCTGCTCGGCCCGGAACTGGCCGACAGGGCCGGCGCCTACGAGACCTATACCGCGGGCGACATCGACGCCCTGCACGCGTCGTACTACCGGCGCGGCGGCGACGACGGCGGGCTTCGAACTGTCACGCTCCGCAAGAGCCGCGGCGACCACCTCGTCGCCCGGGGGGCGGACCCGATCCCCGACGCGCCGGCCGCGGACCCGCCCTACGAGATCACCGTCGTCAAGGCCGGCCCCCGCGTTTCCCTCTCGGTCGACGACCTCCCGGTACTGTCCTGGACCGACGACGAGCGGACCGGGCCGGCCCTCGGCGGCGGCAAGATCGGCTTCCGACAGACCGCCCCGCTGATCGGCGAGTACGCCAACCTCACGGTCGACCGCATCGAGACGGCCGAGTGAGCACGACGGCTGCGGAGGACGCTCTCACTCTGAGGACGCCGCCAGTTCCCACTCGACTCGTTCGTTGATCGTCCTGGGGTTGAGGTCGGCGACCAGCTTTAACCGGTCCGGCGTCACGTCTTCCCCGACGTCGTAGAGGATCCACCCCGCGGCCGACTCGCCGGCGGGGAGTTCGGACTGATAGTCGCCGAGGGCGAACGTGAGGCGGTCGTAGGTCGTCCCGTCGTGGGTGAGCCGGCCGCTGACCGTCACCGGTTCGTTGCCCTCTACCGGGACCTGTGCGAGGTTCTCGTCGGTGGCGTCGCCCTCCGTGCCCCGCTTGTGGAGGTAGATCTCGCCTTCCGAGATGGCCGTCCCCCCGGGCATCGGCACGCCCAGCGGTTCGTCCGTCTCGTTCGAGAGCTGGAGGACGACCACGACGTACTGCCGGCCGGCGGAGCTCCTGACCTCGTGCGTCTGCGGCGTCCCCTCCCCCTCTGGGGTCTCTTCGTTCCCGTACAGCTGCGGTCGGGGAGACACCGTCACGTCCTGGCGGAGGTCGGCGGCGAGGAGGGTCATGTCGAGTCCGTCGACCGTCGCCGTGTCGCCCACGTAGTTCGTGCCGTCAGCGTCGGTGGCGCTCCCGGACGACCCTGGACAGCCGGCCAGCACCCCCGTTCCGACCGTGCTGCCCAGCGCTGCGAGGACCGATCGCCGATCGAAGGTTTCCATCCTGCGACAAATGTCGGTGGGGTTGCATATATCCGTTTCGAGACGCTCCGGTCCACCTTCCACCCGCCACGCTCCCAGCGACGCGGCCACGCGGCGTTCTCGGCGGTCGATCCGCCAGCGGGCGCAGTGAACGGCACCCTTTTGTCCGGACCGTCCCGACCGGCACGCATGGACGAGTCCGGTGGGACCGACGGCCGCACGCGACGGGCGTACCTGCGAGCGCTCGGCGGTGCGGTCGGAGCAGGGTCGCTGGCGGGGTGCCAGCGGAGCGTCCTCGGCGGCGGGACCCCGACGCCCCGCGAGTCGACGTGCGACTCGCCGGACACCGACGCCGAGCCGCTGTACGACGACTGGCTCCTGGCGCTGCGGCCGGGCGACTACGACGCCCCGACGGTCGCGTTCGCCAGCGCTCGGCCCCGGTTCCTGTCGGCGCATCCGGGCCTCTACCGCGGGCTGCGGCCGTACCTGTGGTACAGTCGCGAGCTCGCGGAGGCCGCCGCGATGCCGTTCGCCGAACTCGACCGGGTCACGGCGCTCCGGCCGCCCAGCGAGCGCCCCGCCCTGTACGTCGTGTTCGACTACTCCGAGAAGCGCTGGCGGTGGCTCACCCGCCTTCAGGGGAGCGGCTTCCGCGGCGCGGAGCTCACGGAGGCCTCGGACTACCGCGGCTTTCAGCGTCGCGGCGTCTCCAGCAGCAAGGTCAACGCGGTCGCCTTCGACGACGAGTACGTCGTCACCGCCCCGAAGGCCGCCGACCCGGTCGCCGTGGACGCGACCGCGCGCATCGAGCGCCTCCTCGACACCGCGCGAGCGAACGCTCACCCCGGGCACTGCTACTCGCCCGCCGACCGGGCGCTCGTCGAGCGACTCCCCGAGGCGGACTTCGTCTTCGCGCGCTTCCGCACGGACGGCGGGACCTTCTCCGGAAGTTCCTGGGCACCCGACGGCGCTCGTGCGGGCGGCTTCGCGTTGTCGGTTCGCTGGGCGGGCCGGAGCGGGATCGGTACCACGACGCCGGTCGGGACGTCGACAGGCACCGACGGCACGGCCGCCGACGCGACGGTCGGTTCCCCGTCGCCGACCGCGACCGAGACCACGACGCCGACCTCGGCCGACGCCTCGACAGCGGCGCCAGCGGACCCGGTGGTCGACCGGCGGTTCGTCGCCGCGTTCCCCGAGGGGGAGGCGGACGTCGACGCGACCCGGTCGTGGGTAGCGTCGAACTGGCTCCGCGACGGCGAGCGCGACGACCCGCTCCAGTTCGTCGATCCGTCCTACGAGCGGTCCGGACGGGCCGTCGTCGTCACCGAAACCCGCTCGCTCGAGACGGCCGCGGAGTGAGGCGCGGTCCCGAGTCGGCCGCCAGCGTTATGGCGGATTCGGTCGTCTGTGGGAGCGATGACCGACGCCGTTACCGACCGGATCGACCTGGCCGGTCGCTGGGAGCTCGCGCTCGACCCCGACGACGAGGATAGCGCCGAGCGCGCGCCACCGGCTGACTTCGACGACGACATCCCGCTCCCAGGGACGACCGACGAGGCCGAGAAAGGCGAGCGCACGACCGAGCGGACGCCGGGACACCTCACCCGTCGGTATCGCTACGAGGGCGCCGCCTGGTACCGCACGACCGTCGAAATTCCCGACGCGTGGGCCGACAGGCGGCTCGTCCTCCGCCTCGAACGCACCCGCCCAGCAGGTGTCTGGGTCGACGGCGACCCCGTCGGTCGGGAGGACAGCCTCTCGGCTCCCCACGTGTACGATCTCACGGACGCCCTTGACCCCGGCGAACACGACGTCGCACTCCGGATAGACACCGACTCGGAGCCGGTCACGTTCCCGGGCGTCCAGCGTTCCCACGCCGCGACCGAACACACCCAGACCAACTGGAACGGCGTCGTCGGCGACCTGGAACTGGTCGCCACCGACCCCGTCTGGATCGACGACTGCCAGGTCTACCCCGACCCCGCGGCCGGGACCGCGCGGGTCGAGGTGACCGTCGGCAACCGGACGGGGGCGGCCGCCGAGGCGTCCGTCGAACTGGCCGCGGAGAGCGCCGACGGAACTCACGCCGTCGATCCCCAGACGGAGTCCGTTCGGGTCGACGACGAGTCCGCGAGGCTCTCGGTCGAGTACGACCTCGGCGATCCGCTCCGGTGGGACGAGTTCGACCCAGACTACTACGAACTGACCGCGGCGCTGGACGCGACCGCCGAGGGCGCAGACGCGGGTGAGAACGGTGGCGCGGTCGCCGACGACGCCGAGTACGGCCACGTCACCGAGACGGTATTCGGCGTCCGCTCGTTCGAGCGCGAGGGAACGCGCTTCGCGGTCAACGGGAAGACGACCTTCCTCCGTGGCAACGTCGACTGCTGTATCTTCCCGGAGACGGGCTACCCGCCGACCGACGAGGCGGCGTGGCGCGAGGTCTTCGAGACCGCCCGGGAGTACGGCCTCAATCACTACCGATTCCACAGCTGGTGTCCCCCGGAGGCGGCGTTCCGCGTCGCCGACGAGATGGGAATCTATCTCCAGCCCGAACTCCCGCTGTGGAACAACGGCGGCACGTTCGAGGACCCCGACGCGGCCGCCTTCTACCGCGCCGAGGCCGAGCGGATCCTCGACGAGTACGGCAACCACCCCTCGTTCGTCATGTTCGCGCTGGGCAACGAACTGTCGGGCGACTTCGAGGCGATGAGCGACCTGGTCGAGGACCGCCGCGAGCGGGACCCGCGGCGGCTCTACGCCTGCGGCTCGTACAACGGCCTCAGCGACTCGACGCTGACCGAGGCGGACGACTACTGGACGACCGCGTCGGTCCCGCCGGACCCGACCGAC
The DNA here is from genome assembly GCF_051414035.1 of Halosimplex amylolyticum. Taxonomy (NCBI): domain Archaea; kingdom Methanobacteriati; phylum Methanobacteriota; class Halobacteria; order Halobacteriales; family Haloarculaceae; genus Halosimplex; species Halosimplex amylolyticum. The sequence goes on from NZ_JBLKNW010000001.1 coordinate 70,552, forward strand.
GTCGACTCGGGCCGCGAGATGGTCCGGGGGGCCGCCATCGACGACGCGCCGCCCGCGACGACGACCGACTACCGCGAGGCCGTCGAGGACATCCCGATCCCCGTGGTCGCCCACGAGATCGGGCAGTACCAGACCTACCCCGACTTCGCCGGGCTGGAGCGCTACGACGGCGTCCTCGCGCCCCGGAACCTCGAACTCAAGCGCGACCACCTCGAAGCCCACGGCCTGCTGGACCGCGCGGCAGCCTTCAGCGATGCCTCCGGTCGCCTCTCGGTGCAGTGTTACCGCGAGGAGGTCGAGGCCGCGCTGCGGACGCCCGGGTTCGGCGGGTTCCAGCTGCTGCAACTGGAGGACTTCCCCGGGCAGGGCACGGCGCTCGTGGGCATCCTCGACCCCTTCCGCGAGTCGAAGGGACTGATCGAGCCCGCGGAGTGGCGGAAATTCTGCGCCGAGAGCGTCCCGCTGGTCCGGATGGACGCGCGCACTTTCTCGGCCGACGAGTCGCTGACCGCGGACGTGCAACTGGCGCACTTCGGCCCGGAGGGCCACGACGAGGTCGCCGCCGAGTGGTCCCTGACAGCCGCCGGGGGATCCGACGCGGAAACTGTGGTCGCGGAGGGATCCCTCCCCGGCACTGACGTGCCCCAGGGCGAACTCGTTGATCTCGGACCCGTCGAGGCGGACCTCGGGGACACCCTCGCGAGCGCTGACGGCGTCGACGCGCCCGTTCGCCTCACGCTCTCGGTGACTGTTCCGGCCACCGATGCCGCCACCGACTACGACGTGTGGGTGTACCCCGCGGACCTGCCCGCGGTCGACGCCGACGATGGCTCGGTGGGCGGATCCGGGGACACCGCGGTGACCGTCCGTCGGGCGTTCGACGAGGAGACCCGCGAGTTGCTGGAGGCGGGGGAGGACGTGGTCCTCGTGCCCCGCCACGACGACCTGCGCCACTCCGTCGAGTCGGCGTTCGCTCCCTGTTTCTGGTCGTACGCGCTGTTCAAGCGCAACGCGCCCCCGGGGACGATGGGGCCCCGTTGCGATCCCGATCACCCGCTGCTCGGCGGCTTCCCGACGGACGACCACGGCGACTGGCAGTGGTGGCACCTCCTCTCGAACGCCCGCCCGGTCGTGCTGGACGACGCGCCCGACGACTACGAGCCGCTGGTCCGGATGATCGACAACGTCGAGCGCAACCAGCGCCTGGGGCTCGTCTTCGAGACGGCCGTCGGCGACGGGAACCTGCTCGTCTGTGCCGTGGACCTGTTCGCGGCGGACAACGACCCCTCAGTGCGAGCGTTCGCGCGGTCGCTGGTCGACTACGCGGCGTCGGAGTCGTTCGACCCCGACCGGGGCGTCAGCGAGGCGGTGCTCGAAAAACTGCTGACGATATAGGCCTCGACTCACCGTTCGCGACGGCGCGAGGGGTATCTCCGGCGGATCTGGACCTTCAGTCGCTCTCGTACTCGGGCAACTCCTCGAACTCCGGCACCTCGGCGAGATAGAGGTTGCTCGACCCGTCGTAGCGGGCGGAGTCGAACAGTACGTGCGAGCCGTCGGGACTGAACCGCGAGTGGGGGTGTGGTCCCCTGTGGTCCCAGTCGTGCGTCGCGAGGATCCGCGGTCCCTCGTACTCGCCGGCGTCTTCGTCCCAGCGGTACAGCAGGCTGTGGGGCACCTCCTCGAACGTGCCGTCGCAGACGAGCATCTCGGGAGAGTTGGCGTGCGTGTGCGTCAGCGCGTACAGCTCGTCGGGGAGAGCGGTCTCACGGCGGTCGGTGTCGTCGTAGCGCGAACTTCCGATGAACGGGTCGGGGTCGTCGACGCGTTCGCGGCCCTGCGGGTCCTTCAGCGAGCCGTGGTAGCCGACGCGCTCGCCGTCCTGCATCCAGTACTCGTGGCCGACGCCGCCTTCCTCGGGGACCTCCCGGACCTTCCAGGTGTCGCCCGTCTCGGCGTCGACCGTCCAGATGCGGTTCTCGACGGCGTCCCACGGCCCTTCCTCGCAGTAGGTGAACAGCTCCGGCCGCGTCGGCGAGGCGTTGACGTGGCTGCTGGCCCAGACGTCGACCTCTCTGAGGCGTTCCGGCTCGCCGCCGTCGGTCGGGACCGACAGGATCCGCGTGTTCGGCGCGGCCTCGAACGTGCCCGAGAGCTTGTCGTCGCGCTCGGGCACCTCCACGTCCTCGCCGATGGCGACGTAGAGCCGACTCCCGTCGGCGTTCACGTCGAGGGATCCGCCGTTCCAGCCGTCGGGGACCTCGTAGTGGACGTCCTCGACGCGTAGCGTCCCGAGGTCCAGACTCACCAGTCGGTCGCCGACCCAGAAATACACGCGTTCGGCGTCGTGGTCGATGGCCGTCCCGCCGCGAAAGCCCTCGATGTCCGTGACCTGCGTGATCAACCCCGACGTCAGGTCGATCGAGTACAGCTGGCGCGACCCGTCCCGGTCGGAGCGAAAGAGGAGGCGGCGGCCGCCGTCGTACCAGCCGTCCTCGGTGAAGTAGAGGTGGTAGTCACCGACCTCGGGATAGCTCGTGAGCCGGCGCACGCGCGCGCCGCTCGTCGGGTCCGCGTACGTCTCGTCCTCGGCGGGCCAGTGGCTGCCCGCGCGAGGCCCCTGCTCGATAGTCTCTGGCATGATGAGTACCGAATCACTGGACGCCGCGGCGGATATAGCTTCCCCTCGCAGAACCTCTCGCTGGATGCCCTCGCCCACTCGTCGCCCCGGTCAGTCGGTTCGAGATACGACCGGGAGCCACGGCCGGGCGACGAACGACGCCGACCACGAGTTCACCCCAGTGACCGAAAGGCGGCTCGTACTGCCGAATACACGAGACCAGTAGGTCTCTCCGATCCGGCCGCGAACGCGCCGTCCGGCATTCGGACGTTCCGACCGTCCCTGGCGAGCCCGTCTACGGCGAACAATTCTCGTGGATTGGTGGGGGACAGGGCCTCTTCACTCACGACCGTCTCTCCCCGATTCGAGACGGTCTGGGGACTACGTCAGGCCGCAAGGATGGTCTCTTACCCCCTCTCGCAGTAGTTCTCGACAGGATCCGGTCGTTTCAGACCGATACCGAACGACCAGCATAGATACGTTCCGGCATTGCCGGACGCTAATCGTCCACCTCGGCGGCTGTACCGAGCACGTCGAGCAGGCGACGTACCTCCTCGTGACTCCGAAGTCATTACAGTCGTAGTGATGTAATATCGACGCTCGGGCCGGTTCGACCCCACCGCCAGTGTCACGATCTCGGTGAAAAATGACCGTAGTCGGGTTCGATGACGCGACGCGTATCCACCGATCTCACCACAGTTATGTCCGGCATTACCGGAATTGATATGTTATTTACTAACATGGATCGGGGTGGTGTCTCCGTCTGTGGCGGATATAGCCCGTTTAGCTGGTCTTCGCAGCCTGAGTTGACTGCCTGGTTCCGGCATTACCGAACACATTTCGAAGTCGAACGGCGGAATCCGGGTGGTTTCGGCGCCGGACCGGGGCGAACATCGATTCGCCGCTGATCGAGTCCGACGGCGAACGGAGAACGGCGGGTCGTCCGGACAGCAAGGCGGAGAGCGGCCCGGGGCGTCTCAGGCGTCGGAGAAAGTGAAGACGGGTTTGACGACTTCGGAGTTGAGGAACGATTCGAAGGCGGCGGTGGGGTCGGCGGTAGAGAACGAGTCGTCGACGACGGCTTCGGCATCGATCTCGCCGTTTTCCATGAGCCGCAGCGCCTGTTCGAAGTTGGTCCAGTCCGAGCCGTAGGAGGTGACGACGTCGATTTCGCCGCGGACGACGGGTGTCAGCAGTATCTCGCTCGGTTCGCGGGGAATCCCGACGACGACGACCTCGCCGCCTTTGCGGACGACCTCGACGCCCGTCTCGACGCCTGTGAAGTGGCCGCTGGCGTCGAACACCGCGTCGAAGCCCACGTCGTCCGTCCGGGCCGCCGCGTGGGACTCCAGGTCTCCGTCGGAGATGTTGATCGTGTCGATGCCCAGCGACTCGACGAGAGGCAACCGCGAGGCGGCGTCTCGGTCGAGGCCGGAGACGAGGACGTTCGCGCCCAGCGAGTCCGCGACCGCGGCGGTGAACACGCCGATCGGTCCCGGCCCCTCGACGAGGACGTCGTCGCCGGGGTTGATCGACGAGCGGGTCAAGACGGCTCGCGTGGCGATACTCAGCGGTTCGGTGATCGCCGCGTCGGCCAGCGAAACGTCGTCGGGGACCGCGTGGAGAAACTCCGGATCGACCACCGTATACTCCGCGTAGGCGCCGTCGCGGTGCATCCCGGTGATCGAGAAGTTCTGGCAGATGTTCTCCTCGCCGTTGCGACACTGGAAACACTCCCCGCAGTGGTGGATCGGTTCCTCGACGACGCGATCACCCGGCTCGAAACTCCGGACGTCGTTTCCGACCTCGACGACCTCGCCGGAGTACTCGTGGCCCATGATCCGCGGCATGGCGATCCAGTCGTACCCGCCCTCGTATTCGTAGGCGTGGGCGTCGCTCCCACAGATTCCTGCCGAATGCACCCGGACGAGAACCTCCGCTGGACCGGGGGACGGTCTCTCTCCTTCCTGAACTTCGACGGACGCGGGGCCCGTCTGGACGATTTGCTTCATATGCTAACAGATCCCTCTCGACTTCGACACGGATAGGTGCGGGCCTTCGGGATATAAAGATGTTGGAGGGAGAGACGGTGCGGTCGGTCGTTTTCCCGGTCGGTCGTCCGGCTCGACCGCGTCCCCGGCCGCGTGATTCGGCCCCTGCTCGATGGTGGACCGTTCGCTGCCCTCACTCCAGGTCGACAGCGACCCGCTCGCCGGTCCGCGCGCTCTCGTAGGTGGCGTCGAGCAGCGCCGTCACGACGAGGACGTCCTCGGCCGTCGCGGGCGGCTCGCTCCCGCTCTCGATAGCTTCCGCGAACGCGGCGAACTTGCTCGGCGCCTCGTCGTAGGCCAGGTCCGGCGTCCGCTCGCTCCCGTCGGCATCGACGACAGTGAGTTCGCGCTGCCCCCAGTCGACGCCTTCCAGGTACATCGCGCCCTCGTCGTCCCAGACGTGGATGTGCTCGCGCGTCGCGGGCGCGACCGCCGAGTCGGCGAAGCTCGCGACCGCGCCGTTCTCGAAGCGGACCGTCAGCGACGACTTCGTGTCGATGTACTGCTCGTCGTCGTAGAAGTCTATCTCGGCGCTGACCGCCGTCGGCGTCAGGCCCGTCAGCCACAGCACCGACTCGACGACGTGCGTGCCGACGCTGAAGAGGTGGCCGCGCCCGCCGATGTCGGGTTTGACCCGCCAGTTCGTCCCGCGCTCGAAGTGGCCCGTCCAGTCCTGGGTCAGCTCGCCGGTCACGAACGTCGGTTCCTGCCCCTCGTCGTGATACCGGTCGTAGGCGGCGACGAACCCGGGATTGAGGTGGCGCTGGTAGCCCGCCATGAACACCTGCTCGGAGTCGGCGACCCGGTCGCGGAGGCGTTCGGCGGCCTCCTGCTCGATCACGACGGGCTTCTCACAGAGGACGTGCAGGTCCCGGTCGAGCGCGTCGTGGATCTGGTCGTCGTGGAACGCCGGCGGCGTGGCGACGATCACGGCGTCGAGGTCCGTCTCCGCGTACATCTCCGCCTCGTCCGTGTACAGGGTCGACTCGTCGAGGTCGTGTTCGGTCGCGAGGTCGTCGAGGGCCTCCTCGTTCACGTCGACGGCCGCCGCGATCTGTCCCTCCGGATGCGTGCGCACCTCGCGCGCGAGGTGGGTCCCGATGCCACCGGTCCCGATAATGGCAGTTCGTAACACGACTCGGTGGTTCTGGGGCCGGTCGCTTGCGTCTTACGGATCCCGGAGCGGCCTGCCGCGAGCCGTCCGTGCGTCGATCCGGTGGCCGCACCGAACGGGGGAGATCTCGGTCGAGACGCCGCACTCGCCGGAGACGGCGCGATCCGCCGTGAACGGCAGGTATTTTTGTCGTCGGGGCGGTGGGTGGGATACATGCATTCGCTGCAAGCGGAGCCACCAGTCGACGGCGCGGCGTCCGACGTACGGATAGGGTACGTCGGCGGCGGCAGCCAGGGCTGGGCGCTGACGCTGATCAACGACCTCGCGCAGTGCGAAGACGTCTCGGGTACCGTCACCCTCTACGACGTGAACTACGAGGGCGCCGTCGAGAACGCCGAACTGGCCAACGACGTGATGGACCGGCCGGACGTGCCGGGCGACTGGTCGTTCGAGGCCCACCGGGAGATGGACGACGCGCTCGCCGGCGCTGACTTCGTCGTCTGCTCGACGCAGGACCCGCCGGAGGAAACCTTCGTCCACGACATCGACGTGCCACAGGCGTACGGCATCTACCAGACCGTCGCCGACACCGTCGGCCCCGGCGGCGCATTCCGGTCGCTACGCTCGATCCCGCAGTACCGCGAGATCGCCGCGACGGTCCGCGAGCAGTGCCCGGACGCCTGGGTCGTCAACTACACGAACCCGATGACCGTCTGCACGCGGGCGCTCTACGCGGAGTATCCGGACATCAACGCTATCGGCCTCTGCCACGAGGTGACCCACGTCCAGCACATGCTCGCTGACGTCGCCGAACGGCACATCGACGCCGCCGAGGACGTCTCCGGGTCGGAGATCGCAGTGAACGTGAAGGGGATCAACCACTTCACGTGGATCGACGAGGCGCGCTGGCGCGGCCGCGACGTCTACCAGTACCTCGACGAGGAACTGGAGCGCCACCGGCCGCTCCCGGGCTTCGAGTCCGGGGAGCTGGCAGACGAGTCCTTCTGGAGCAACCACGACCAGGTCGCCTTCGACCTGTACGACCGCTTCGGCGTGTTCGCCGCCGCCGGCGACCGTCACCTCGCGGAGTTCGTCCCCTGGTACCTGGACGTGGACACGCCCGCCGAGGTCGAGCGGTGGGGGATCCGCCTGACGCCGAGTTCCGCCCGACGGAGCGACGGCGAGGCACCGGCGAAGATGGACAAGTTCCGCGACGAGGACGGCGAGTTCCACCTCTCGGAGTCGGGCGAGGAAGTCGTCGACATCATGCGGGCGCTGCTGGGCATCGAGCCCACGAAGACCCACGTCAACTTCCCCAACCGCGGCCAGTGCCCCGACCTGCCCGACGGCGCCGTCGTCGAGACGAACGCACTGATCACCGGCGACGACATCTCGCCCGTCAACGCGGGCACGCTCCCGCGGCAGGTCCGCAGCATGGTCACGCGGGCGATCCACAACCAGGAGACGCTTATCGAGGCCGGCTTCGCGGGCGACCTGGACCTCGCCTTCCAGGCATTTCTCAACGAACCGCTGGTCACGATCCAGCGCGACGAGGCACAGGATCTGTTCGCCGACCTCGTCGCCATCGAGCAAGACTACCTCGACGCCTACGACGTCGAGGGCGCGTCGGTGCTCGACGGCTACGAACTCGACCGCGAGGCGGTTCTCGCAGACTGAGCGGCGACCGCGGATTCGGTTGTCGGCCGAGACGGGGGACTCGCTCAGTCGTCGGCCGAGACGGGTTCGACGTCCGCCGTCGACGGGTCGTCCATGCCGACGCCGAGGAAGAAACTCGGGTGGGGCGGCTGGTTGTACGCGACGTTCTGCCACGCGAGCGCGAGGCGGTACTGCGGGTCGTGCAGCAGCGTCGGGATCCGGTGGTCGGTCTCGTGAGGCGTGGCGTACAGCCGGAGCGCCTCGCTGTCCGGTTCGCGCAAGAGGACCTCCTCGCGCCAGTCGCCGAGCAGGTCCCCCGAGAGACAGGGGTTGCCCTTCGTCCAGTTGTTCGACCGGGTGTCCTCGAACGTCTCCAGTCGCTCTAGCTCGCCCGCTTCGGGGTCCCACCGCTCGATCGTGGGGATGCCGACCCCGTCGCCCTCCCAGTCGTGGTCGAGCAGTTCCCGCCGCAGGTCGCCGGTCCACCAGATCGCGGAGTTGTACGACGCGGGCGTCTCGCCGATCCGCTCGCCGTCGGCGGTGTGGAGGCCGACGCCGGCCGGCGCCCACGCTTCGGCGCCGTCGTGTTCGGGGTCGATGTCCGCGACCATCCCGCGGCCGGTGTCGGTCCCGGTGTACTCGCCCCAGATCAGTTCGCCGGTGCCGGCCTCGCGCATTGACGCGCCGTGGGTGGCGTCCTCGGGTTCGTGGACCTGGTACACCTCCAGCCCCTCGCGCTCGGGGAGGAAGTCGCCGCAGTGGAGCGCGTCGCCGTGCAGCCAGCCCGTCGAGTACAGCCCGGTCCCGTCGTGGTCGATGACGCAGGCGCCGTAGACGATCTCGTCTCTGCCGTCGCCGTCGACGTCCGCCACGCTCAGCTGGTGGTTGCCCTGGCCCTCGTAGGCCTCGTTGCCCTCTGTGCTGTCGAACACCCACCGCTGGGTGAGTTCACCGTCGCGGAAGTCGTAGGCGGCCAGCACCGTCTTCTCGTAGTACCCGCGGGCGTTGACGATGCTCGGCCGCTCGCCGTCGAGGTAGGCGACGCCGGCCAGGAACCGGTCGCCGCGATTCCCGTAGTCGTCTCCCCAGTCCGCGATGTCGCCCCGGGCGGGCTCGTAGTCGACCGTCGTCAGCGCGGCGCCGGTCTCGCCGTCGAAGACGGTGAAGTACTCCGGTCCCTCGATGATCCGGCCGGTCTCGTTCCGGTAGTCGGCGTCCGGATCGCCGATGACCGACCCCTCGCCGTCGACGGTGCCGTCGGCGGTTCGAACGGCGAGTTCCGCCCGTCCGTCGCCGTCGAAGTCGTAGACGAGGAACTGGGTGTAGTGGGCGCCCGCGCGGACGTTCCGGCCGAGTTCGATCCGCCACAGATGGGTGCCGTCCAGTTCGTAGGCGTCGAGGATCGTCTGGTTCGTGTACCCCTCGTGTGCGTTGTCCTTGGCGTTCTCCGGCGACCACTTGAGGACGAGGTCGAGGCTCCCGTCGCCGGTCAGGTCGCCGACGCTCGCGTCGTTCGCGTGGTACGCGACGAGCGAGTCGTCGTCGGGCGCCGCCGCTTCGACCGGGTCCGGCCGCTCCAGCGGGATCCGTCTGTACTCCCGGTCCCACGCCTCGACGGGGTCGCACCGCTGCCCGTCGTCGCCGTCGACGCGCTCGACCGCGTACGCGTCGCCCGGTTCGCCGTCGGGGTCGCGGTAGTTCGTGCTCTCGGTCACCGGCTCGTCGGTCACGCGCTCGCCGTCGCGGTACACGTCGAACGCGGCGTCGCGCGGCTCGGTCCCGAGCAGTCGCCAGCGAACGAGAATACCGTCCTCGGCGGGCACCGCGACGACGCCGCGGTCCAGCGCCTCCATCTGGCGCGGCCCGGTGTCGTCCGTCTCGCCGACGTCGGTGCCGCCGTCGGTCAGGAGTTCGCCGCTCGCGCCGTCCGGTTCGTCGGCTTCGCCGTCCGTGTCGGTTTTGCCGCCGCTCGAACACCCCGCGAACAGGAGCGAGCCGGCGGAGACGCCGCCGAGAAATCGCCCGCGGCTGGTGCTTTCGAGAATCGATGGGATACTCCGAGTCGGTCTCATTCTTCACTGTCCCGTGTCGGAGTCGCGGGGAAAAGGTTTCGGCAGGCCACGAACGCGCCGGTTTCCGACCGTCGAACTACGCCCGCTCCGCCGGTAGCCGCCCTACCGTAGCGCGAGCACGTCGGCCATCGCCTCGTCGGGGTCGCCGGTCGGGGAGAACTCGCAGCCGACGTAGCCGTCGTAGCCGGCGTCGTCGAGCGCGGCGAAGACGTTCCCGTAGTTCAACTCGCCGCTCCCGGGCTCGTGACGCCCGGGCACGTCCGCGACGTGGACGTGCCCGATCCGGTCGACGTTCTCGGTCACGGTGTCGATGACGTTGCCTTCCGTGACCTGCTGGTGATACGCGTCGTAGAGGAGCTGTACGTTCGGCGAGCCCACCTCGTCGACGATCTCGAAGCCCTCCTCGGCGGTCGTCAGGAAGTACCCCGGGTGGTCGACCTCGGTGTTGAGCGGTTCGAGCACGAGCGTCACGCCCGCCGCTTCGGCGTCGGGCGCGACCCGCGAGAGCACGTCGACGATATTCTCGTGCTGGGCCTCCCGGTCGAGGCCGTCCTGGTCGGGGCCGGTCGTGGCGATGAGCGTCGGGATGTCCCGCTCGTCGGCCATCGCGATGGACTCGCGGATCGTCTCGACGGCGTCGTCCGCTTCCGCTGGATCGGTCAGCGTCCCGCCGGCGACACAGCCGACGATGGGAACGCCGGCGTCCGCGGCGGCCGCGTCGACCGCGTCCAGGTCCTTCTCGCGCCAGCCCCAGAACTCGACGGCGTCCGCGCCCGCCGCTGCGGCCCGTTCGATCCGATCCTCGAAGGGCTCGTCGTCGTACACCATCTCGACGCACACCGAGAGGTCGACCATCTACTCGTCCTCCTCGCGGGGGGCCGGGTCGAGCTCGCCGGCCTCGACCATCGCTTCGAGCGGGTTGCCGTCGATATCGAGCGGGAGGTCGATCCGGGCGCGGCGGCGCGCCGACTCCCAGGTCCCGAAGATGATCTCCGTCGCCGTGAGCGCGTTCGCGGCGGAGAGTTCCGGCTCCTCGCCCGCTTCGAGACAGCGGACGTTCTCGGCGATGGCGCGGTCGACGAACGCCCAGTCGTGGAGGCCGTCCTCGGTCTCCACGGCCTCCCACTCGCCGTCGGTGCGGATCCGGAGCGCCGGGGGCTCCTCCTCCCCGTCGCCGTGCGGGCCGACCTCGATGGTCCCCTCAGTCCCGACGAGGCGGTTGTGGCAGGCGAACGCGGCGGCCGGGCCGCCGTCGCCGGACGCGTCGACGCCGCCCATCCCGTGGACGCCGTTCTCGTACTCCCACTGGACCATCGCCTGGTTCTCGTTGTGGGTGCCGAACAGGACGTTCTCGGTGTCGTAGTGGACCTGCCCCATCACCCACTCGGCGCGGGCCTCGTCGGCGAAGTAGTTGCACAGGTCGATCGAGTGGCTCCCGTAGTCGAAGATGCCGACCGGCGCGGCGAACTCCACGCGCTCCAGTTCGCCGATCGCGCCGTCGTCGAGCAGGTCCTTGGCCGTCCGAACGGCGTCGGAAAAGCGGCGCTGGTGGTTGAACGTCACCTGCACGTCGTGTTCCTCGGCGGCATCGGCCATGCGCTCCGCGCCGCCGAACGTGTCGGCCATCGGTTTCTCGCAGTGGACGGCCGCGACCGCGTCGTGCTCGACGCAGTCGACGACGATGTCGGCGTGGATCGACGGCGGCACGCAGACCGAGACGATCTCGGGTTCGACCGCGTCGAGCATCGCGCCGTAGTTCTCGAAGACGGCGTCCTCGTCGATGGCGAACTCGTCGGCGAACGCCTCGGCGTTCTCGCGGACGATGTCCGCGCAGGCGACGAGGTCGCAGTCGTCGTGGTTCTCGTAGCCGGCGGCGTGGTGATACGCCATCGCGTAGCCGTCGCGGCCGGGGTCGTCTGGCTCCGCACCGGTACCTATCACTGCAACGCTGTGGGCCATACCCTGTCGTGCACTCCGGCCGATAAAATAGTACGTGACCGCGGCGGGGACCGCCGGGACCGCCGGGACCGCGCCCGGCTCTGGACCCGATCAGGTGTCGTCCCGGAGGACGCGCGCCCGATCAGGTGTTGTCTTCGAGGACGCGCACGTCGTCGAGCAGGCCCGTGCCGCGCGTGCCGATGCCGCCTTCCGTGAACTCGGTGTCGAGTTCGGTCGTCTGGGTCGTCAGTTCGTTGCCGTCCGGGTCGTTCAGCGTGACGACGACCTCGTCCGGTTTCCAGTCGACCACGACCTCGTAGAAGGCGTTCGGGGTGGTCGCGCCGAGCGACTTCTCGAACTGCCTGGTCCCGTCGCGTGACCAGAACTGGAAGCGCCAGTCGTCCTCGCCGCTCTTCCACATCCGGATGAAGTGGAAGGGGAACGACGAGTCGGCGTCGAGCGACTTCGCGCCCCCGAAGGCGAAACAGGCGTTCTGCGCGGCGTCGGTCCAGCCGATCTTCGCGGAGAACTTCGTGCCCTCGGCGGGCATCCTGTCGAGGTCGGAAGCGAGCAGTTTCGAGTTCTCGCCGCCGGTCCCTTCGAGCCGGTAGCTCCCGGAGGGGACCGGGGCGTCCTGGTTGACCGTGTAGTCGCCCGTCGACCCCTCGTACTCGTCGATGTCGCCGTCCTCGAAGTCGTCGACGACGCCCGGACTGGTGTCGTAGTCCCAGGACACGTCGCTCCCGCCGTCGCCGCCGCCGCCGTCGTCACCGCTGCTCTCGACGCCGATGTTGGCCTGCGGGCGGTCGACGATGTAGTCGAGGTCCACGTCCTCCCCGGGGTCGGCCGTCCACTCCACGACGAGGTTCCACTGGTCGCCGGTCCACTCGAAGTGGTGGTCGTAGGCGAACGCGCCGCCCGGCGCCGTTCGGGGCTTGGCGCGCAGGTCGAGCGTCACGCCGCCCTGGTCGGTGACGCCCTCGACGCGGGCGGCCGGGCTGGCGCCCGACGACAGGGTCACCGTGCCGTGGTCGACGCCGCCGGCGAGGTTGTCGCGGACGACGGAACTGGGCGCGAACAGGCTCATGTTCGCCTCCGTGCCCGCGTCCCGGAGGTCGTTGTCGACGAAGCGGTTGTTGGCGGTTTCCGGTCCGGTCTCCTTGATGCCGAAGGTCTGGGTCTTCTCGTCCTGCGTGTCGACGACCCGGACGTTGCTGATCGAGACGGCCTCGGCCGGGTCGTGGCGATCGGAGCTACGCGAGTCGACGCGGATGGCCTCGCCCTTGCAGTCCTTGAGGATGCCACCCTGGACGGTGAAGCGCTGACAGTCCTGAATGAGCATCCCGTGAGCGTCGGTGTGGCGAATGTTCACCTCGCCGATGGTGATGTCGTGACACCCGGAGACGCCGAAGACGCCGCGGGCGCCGCCGTTGGCGACGACCTGCCCGCAAGTCACGTCGTGGGCGCCGTTGGCGACGCGGAAGGTGGCGTAGCCGCCGCCCACGTCCACGTCCTTGCCGACCACGGCGCCGACAGTGGTGTCGGTCGTGTCGTTCAACAGGACGCCGGCGTAGTTCGGGTTGTTCGCGACGACTTCGCCGACCTGCAAGCGGTCGACGGCGTATGTCTCGAAGGCGTGGCCGACCGTGTTCTCGATGTAGGCGGTGTCGACCTGGATGTCCGTCGAGCGGATCGTGTCGTCGCCCCGCCCCTCCGCGAAGCCGTCGATCCGGACGCCGCCGCCGGTCGCCTCGATGATACTGTCTTCGGGCGTACGGATGTCGACGTGACCGAAGTAGACGTTCGAGACGCTCCGGAACCAGATCGCCGAGCGGAAGTTCCCGCTGATCGCGACGCGCGGGATCTCGATCTCCTCGGCGTTCAGCGCCCGGAGCGGTCGGATCAGCGCCTCGTTCTCGTCCTCGACGTAGATCGTCCCGCGGAAGTCGACGATGGTGTAACTGGGGATGTCGATGGCGAGGACGTCGCCGTCCCACTCGTGAGGTCCCATCGTCCCCGAGCAGGCGACGACGACCTTCTCTTTCGTCGTCCGCCCGTCGGTGAGGCTGTCGACCGCCGCCTGGACCGCCTCGGTGAAGTTCTCCCCGCTGTAGACCGTCTCCTCGACACCGTCGGCGTGGTAGGTCCCCTCGGGGCCCTGCCAGACGAGGACGTCCGCGTCCCGCGCGGCGGTGCGGACGTTGCCCAGCGTCGCCCCGCTCGCGTCGAACTCGCCGACGTTCCGCAGGTCGTAGTCCTGTGCGTCGACGTGCTGGTTCCACTTGCGGGTGGGCTCGTTGTCGTTCCCGTTATCGTCGTCCTCCTCCTGGGCCGCCGCGACGCCGCTCGCCCCCGCGAGCGTCCCGACGCCGAGCAGCGCCATCGCCGCCCGTCGCGTCATCGTGAGCCCGCCCGCGTCGCTACTCCGTGTGCCGTGACTGTTGCTATCGCGCATCACACAGTCGACTCGAATACCACCCATTTATAATTATTGAAAAATTTCGTAGTATTCCAGCCTTTTTGGCAGCTTCGTTGTCACGTACTGGCCGAATGGCGATCCGGTCGGATGCCCACGCGACGTGGTGGGCGAGCGGGACTCGCGGTTTCGGCGGGCGGCTCCCACCGGGGCGTCATCGCGGTCCGGGGTTCCCCGTTCGGTATCACTAAGCGGACGACCGGCCAACGGACGTCCATGGGATCCGCAACGTACGACTTCGGGGACCAGACAGTGGTCGTCACCGGCGGCAGTTCGGGCATCGGGCGCGCGGTCGCCCGGCGGTTCGGCGCGGCGGGCGCGACGGTCGTCGTCGCGGACGTGCGCGAACGGCCGAAAGAGAGCGGTCCGCCGACCCACGAGGTCATCGAGGACGCGGGCGGCCGGGCGACGTTCGTGGAGACGGACGTCTCCGATCCCGGGGAGGTCGCCTCGGTCGTCGAGGCGGCCCGCGAGTTCGGCGGCGTCGACGTGATGGTCAACAACGCCGGTATCTTCCGCGGCGCCCCGCTGCTCGACGCCGACCCCGAGACGTTCGACCGGGTCTACGGCGTCAACGCGCGCGGCGTCTTCGCCGGGATGCAGGCGGCCGCCCGGGACATGCTCGACCGCGACGAACCGGGAACGATCGTCAACACCGCGTCGATCAGTTCCGAACTCGCCCAGACCGAACACGCGATGTACGACGCCTCGAAGGGCGCGGTGATGATGCTCACGCGCGTCGCGGCGCTCGAACTCGCCGAACACGGCGTTCGAGTCAACGCGGTCGCCCCCGGGGCCGTCGAGACGGGTATCGGCTCCGACGACACGACCGAGTCCGAGACGGACGTGATCGACGTCGAGAAGTCGGCGCCGATGGGCCGTTCGGCGTCGCCCGAGGAAGTCGCTGGCTCGTACCTCTTCCTCGCCAGCGACGACGCGTCGTTCGTGACCGGGCACCTCCTCTACGTCGACGGCGGGTACGCGGTCGTCTGAACTGGACCCTCTCAGACCGAACTGAACGTCCAGAGCTGGTTGTCGGCGCCCTTGTCCGTCCACTGGAGGACGTTGGCGCCGTCGCCGGTGGAGGCGCCCTCCACGTCCGCGACGTAGCCGCTGTTGACGTTCTGGATCGTGTACTCGCCGCCGCCCTGGTCGACGAGCGTCCAGCGCTGGTGGGACCCGCCGTTGTCCGACCACTGCTGGACGTTGTCGCCCTCGGTGGTCGACGCGCCCTCGACTTCCATCACCTTGCCGCTGTTGACGTTCGTGAACGTGTACTCGCCGTTACCCTGGTCCTGCACGTCCCACTGCTGGCACGAACACCCGGTGTCAGAGTACTGCTGGACGTTCGCGCCGTCGCTCGTCGAGGCGTTGGCCACTTCGAGGAGGTTGCCGCTGTTGACGTTCGTGACGTAGTAGGTCCCCGAGGAGATGGGACCGCTGCTCCCGCCGCTGCAGTTGGTGTTGCCGCTGACGGTCGTGTTCGAGGCGTACGTCTCGATGTCGCCCGAGCTGTTGTTGCAGAAGTCGTTGTTCAGGATGGCGTTGTCCTCCGTGTCCGGCCCGGTCTCGTAGACGCCGTAGCCCGAGTTGTCCTCGATGGTGAGGTTCTCGACGGTGACGTTCTGCGTGTAGGGGTGGGTGTCGCTGTCGCGGGAGTCGATCCTGATGCCGGCGCTCCCGGTGTTCGTGACGGTCCCGCCGTCGATGGTCGTGTCCCGCGTGTCCTGGATGAGGTTGCCGCCGTTGCCGTCGAGGTACACGTCGTAGATGTCGATGCCGCTGGACCCCGAGACGGTGAAGATGCCCCGGCCGCAGTCGACCGCGTCGACGCGGTTGACCGTGATGTTCGGCCCGGCGTCGTTCGCACAGCGGAAGCCGGCGTAGCCGCCGCCCTGGTCGCAGCGCGTCGCGTCGACGTAATCGACCGTCGCGTTCTCGGTGTCGTTGAGCAGGAGGCCACAGCCCGTGTCGACGTCGGTCGCCGTGACCGTCCCGATGTCGATGCCGTCGACGCCGTAGGTCTCGACGGCGTGCGTGCTCGACCCGCTGATGTCCGCGGAGTTGAGCGTGACGTTCGTCGTGTCGGGACCGTCCCGGCCGTCGATCCGGATCCCCAGCCCCGCCGAGAGGCTCATGTTGATGTCGTTGAGGATCACGTTGTCGCAGTGGGAGACCCGGATGCCGTACCGGGGATTCCCAGAGACGTTGAACCGCTGGATCTCGACGTCGTTGACGCTGTTCGCGCGCGCCGGGATGACCCACGGTTCGCCGCTGTCGTTGACGTTGATGTTCCCCGGGACGTCCAGGATCGTGTAGCTGGGCAGGTCCACGGCGTGGCGGCTGGAGTGACTGCCGGTGTCCCCGGTCGCGTCGACTCTGACTTTCTCCTTGTACGTCCGGCCCGACGTGAGGCTGTCGACCGCCGCCTGGATGGCCGCGATGAAGTCGCCGCCGTCGTAGACGACGCTCCCGCTGTCGACGTTCTCCGCCGTGAAGCCGCCGCTGCCGTTGTTGTAGACGACCGCGTTGTGACTGCTCGCCGACGCCGTGCCGACGAAGCTCCCTAGCGCGCCCGCGACCAGCGACGACCCCGCGACACTCAGCGCGCGCCGCCGCGTGACGCTCGAACCGCGCCCGTCGTCCGTCGGCGGGTCGTCCGCAGTTCTCGACGCCTTCTCGTCTGCCGATTTCGCTCGGTCGCTGTCGATACTACTGTCGTTGCCACTGTGTGGTGAGCCATCTTGTGTCATGGCTGCAAGTCGTTACCACACACTTCTTGATTGATAAATATTTATGATCTATCTGTAAATGGTGAATGAATGACATATGCGCAGGCGAGCGCGTCGAGTCGGCGACGGACGCGAGGGGGGATCGGCGCGAACGTGGGAATCTTGAAAGGGCGCGGCCGCGAACCCAGCATCGATGGCAGCCGACCAGCCGAACGTCCTCGTCGTGATGACCGACCAGCAACGCTTCGATACGATCTCCGCGCTCGGACACGACCACGTCGACACGCCCAACCTCGACCGACTCGCCGACCGCGGCGTCGCCTGCACCAACGCCTACAGCGGCGCGCCGATCTGTGTCCCCGCCCGGCACAACGTGCGGACCGGCCGGGAACCTGTCGCGACGGGCTACCTCGGCAACGACAAGCGGTCCGCCGAACACCTCGAAGCCGAACACGGCCCCTTCCTCGCCAGAGCGATGGGGAATCGAGGGTATCGAACCTTCGGGATCGGGAAGTTCCACGCCCACCCCGGCGACATCGACCTCGGTTACGACCGCCGGCTGACCGGCGACGACTACGCAACCGAACCTGGCGCCGACGGCGCGGCGGACACCGGGCGACTGGCCGCGATGAACTTCCTCCCTCAGTCCTGTGCCCTCCCGCCCGACGACCGCAAGATGTCGTGGATCGCCGACGAGGCCGTGACGGAGATCGAACGCGACACCGACGACCCGTTCTTCGGGTTCGTCTCCTTCTCGAAGCCCCATCCGGCCTGGAATCCCTCGCCGCCGTTCGACGACTACTACGACCCGGACGACATGCCCGACCCGATACGCGAGGACCGCGACCTCGACCACGTCGACGAGAAGATCCCCGCCCAGAACTACCACTTCTGGAAGGCCCGCGCGGACGACACCGGCGAGTCCACTATCCAGATCGCCCGCGCCCACTACTACGGCCTCGTGACGCAACTCGACCGGGAGATCGGTCGCGTGCTCGACGCCGTCGAGGCGCGCGACGACGCCGAGAACACCCTCATCTGCTTCGTCTCGGACCACGGTGAACTCCTCGGCGACCACCACGGCTGGGGCAAGAGTTCCTTCTTCGAGGAATCGACCCGCGTCCCGTTCCTCGTCAGCTGGCCCGAGCGCCTGCCCGCCGACGAGGCGTACGACGGTCTCGTCTCGCTGACCGACGTGTTCGGCATCGCGACGACCGCCGCGGGCGATCCCGACCTGCGCGACGGGGCCGACGTCCTCGGCGCGCTGACGGGCGAGGCCGAACCCCGCGACCGACTGTTCGGCGCCCACGAGACCCCGCGCGAGACGAGCCTGTTCTCCCTCCCGCACAACTTCACGTGCATGGTCCGCGAGGACGACTGGAAGTACGTCTACGCCGCGAACGGCGGGCGCGAGCAGCTGTTCGACCTCGACGCCGACCCCCGCGAGACGGTCGACCGCTCGGGCGACGAACCGGAGGTAGTCGAGCGCTGTCGCCGCGCCGCGGTCGAGTGGCTCCGCGAGCACGGGACGACCGAGTACCTCGACGGCGACTCACTGCTATCGATCCCCTACGAGCGACTGGAGATGGGCCGGTACCATCCGGGGACGTACGGGCCGCCGGAAGAGACCGCCGACGGCGAAAACTGAGCCTCGATAGAGTTCGCTACTGTGCGGCCGTTGGCGGTACCGCTCGACGTTATTCTCGCCGCTCGAAACTGTACGATCCCGCACCGACCTCGACCGCGACGCCGCCCTCTCGAACTTCGACGGACTCGATACCCTCGGGCAGGTCCGCGACCGGTCCGTCGGCACCGAGCAGCGGCGTCCCGTCCTCGGTCACCGACTCGGGTCGGCCGTCGCCCGGCAGGCGAACGGTCGCGGTGGCGTTCCAGGGGACGGTCACGTCGAGCGCGAACTCGTCGCCGTCGCGCTCCCAGTCGACCACGACGGGACCGCGTTCGGTCGGGACGCGGCCGTTCGCCTCGCTCAGTCCCTCCGCGGGCGGCGCGATTTCGAGGGTCGCGGCCCCGGGTGAGGCGACGCGGACGCCGAGTAGCGTCCGCTGGATCGAAGTCAGCACGGTCGCGCCCATCGCGTGAGACTCGCTGCGGTTGTGGCGTTCGTCGGCCGGTTCGAGCGTGCGACAGTGCCACGTCTCCCACGTGAACGTGCCGCCGACGTCGAGGATGTTCGCCCACCCGTCCGCGTCGGCGTCGGTCAGCAGGTCGACCATCGCTTCCGGGCGGTCGGTCCGGTCGAGCGCGTCGAGCAGCCACCGGACCATCATCGGCCCCATTCGCATCTCCCCGGCCGCCACGCGGTCTACCACGTCTTCGACTCGCTCGTCGGGCACCAGCCCGGTCGCGAGCGGCAGCGCGTTGGCGTGCTGGGAACTGTGGTCGCTTGCCGGGAGTGCGGTGTCCGCGCCATTCTCACCGGTCGCATCGCCCCCTTCAGTCGGGTCCGCACCGTCGACGTAGCGGTCGCCCTCGCGGAGATGCTCGTCGATGCCTGCCTCGATGACCTCGCGGTTCTCGTCGTAGTACGCGCGCTCGGCAGCCGGTCGATCGAGTTCGGCGGCGACGTCGGCCGCCCGGTCGAGGGCGTTCGCGCAGAGGACGTTCACCGTCGTCCGTGCCGGCCAGTCGCGGTCGTAGCCGTAGCGCATCTCCGGCGGCCAGTCGACGATGCCCTCGTGGTAGGGGCCGCCCTCGCCGCCCGAGAGCCGGGTCACGAGCCCGGTCTCCTCGTCGACGTGCTCGACCACGTAGTCGGCGACGGCGCGGACGACCGGGTAGGCGCGTTCGAGCGTCGCGCGGTCGTCGCTCTCGCGGTAGTACTCGTGGAGCCACTGGGGGAACGTGACCGTGAAGTCGGGGATGTCGCGCTTGCCGTCACCGTTCGGGTAGACGGCGTTGAACCGGCCCTCTGGCGCCCAGTAGCGGTAGTGCGAACGCAGGAACTCCCGGATGGCCTGCCGGCTCAACCGCCGTTCCCCGAAGGCCCGAGTGGTCACCGCCGAGACGTTGAACGCGTCGGCGAGGAACTGCCCCTTCTCCCGCGTGGGCGTGTCGACGAACTGCTCCTGGCTCCCGTACAGCGCGGAGTGACGGGCCAACTCGAACACGTTTTCGACCGTCTCGTCGTCGCACTCGAACGTCGCCGCGTTCGCGTCCGGCACCTCGTTGTGCGAGGCGACGACCGAGATCTGGTCGGGGTCGAGGTCCTCGCCGGGGTCGTCGATCTGCAGGTAGCGGATTCCGAGGTAGTTGAACGGCCGGAACGTCTGCTCGCCGTCGCGCTGGACGTACTCGTAGCGCATGTCCGTCCACTGGGTCCCCTCGGTGTCGTCGACGTACCCGTCCGCGGTCAGGCGATAGCCGGCGAGCAAGTTCACGCGGTGGCCGTCTGTCCCGTCGGCGAACGCCACTCTGGGAACCCCGGAGTAGACCTTCCCGAAGTCGACGACGTAGGTGTCCTCGCCGACGCGCTCGACCGACTCGGGGTCGACGCGGCGGTGGACGCGTTCGCGGTCCTGAGCGATCAGTCGCTCCCAGGGGTCGGTGGGGTGGGTGCCGACGACTTCGACTGGCTCCCACGCGGCGTCGTCGAATCCAGGTTCTGCCCAGCCCTGGGGAACGACGCGGCCGTCGATCGTCTCCACGGGCTCGGCGATCTCCTCGTTGCGCAGCGGCGCGCTCACCCACTCGGCCGGGCGGGTCTGCCACTCCCCGTCGGTCGTGATCACTCGTTCGCGCCCGTCGGCGAATTCGATCTCCAGTTGCGCGACGAACCCCGGTTCCGCCTCGGGCCGGCCCTGCCCCTCGCCGTTCCAGTTGTAGAGCGCGCCGACGGCGTTGTCCCCCTCCGAGAGCGCGTCGTCCAGCGCGACTGTCTTGTAGTACTGGAAGTCGGGATAGCAGAATGACTGGCCGCGGTCGACCGTCTCGCCGTTGACCGAGAGGGCGTACTGGTGGCTCGCGGAGACGTACGCCCGCGCTCGTTCGATTTCGCCGTCGAGTTCGAACTCGCGACGGACGTAGGAGAACTCCCCGCGCTCGAACCCGTCGGTGGGCCGACGGATCCACGAGGCCTCCCAGTCGTCCACGTCGAACAGCGCCGTCTCCCAGGAGGCCGGTTCGCTCCACGCGCTGGCCTCGCCGCGGTCGTCCCAGACGCGAACCGTCCAGTAGTAGGCCTCGCCGGCGTCGAGTTCCGGCCCGTCGTACCTGACCGCCGGCCGCTCGCTCCGCCGTTTCCCGGTGTCCCAGACGTCCGCAGAGTCGGGACTGAGCCGGTCCGAACTGGTGGCGACGAGCACGCGGAAGGCCGTCTGGCTTCCGCCGCGACGGTCGGTCGGCGCTCGCCAGCGGAGCGTCGGTTCGCGTTCGCCGATCCCGACCGGATCGACGGCGTAAGCTGTACGTAGACCTGTCGGTGGGCTCGCGTCGGCCATCTCGCTCCCTCGTTTCCTCCACCGGATAATAAAGCCAGCGAGTACAGTGTGAGAGCGATGGGCAATGACTCGAAGACGGCGAGTCCAGCGCGCACCTCGGCGAGAGTGAAACGAGCGATCGCACCGCCGGAGTCGCGAGAGCGAACGCCAACCGCGAAACAGCGACGCTCGCGAACGGCCGCTCAGTTGAACTCGGGGACGACTTCCTCGCCGAAGAGACGGATCTGGTCTTCGACGAGGTCTTTGGGCATCCCGGAGTGGTGGAAGCGCAGGGCGAGCTGGTTGAGCTCGAAGCGCTCTTGCATGGCCTCGATCTGTTCGACGATCTGCTCGGGCGTGCCGTAGATGAAGCGGTCGTCGGCCAGTTCCTCGAAGTCCTCGACCGAATCGGCGTTCATGAGCGGGTGGGAGAACTCCCCACCATATTCGTCGACGTAGGTGGTGTGGAGGTACTCCTTGCGCTCCATGACTTCTTCTTCGGTCTCGGCGATGACGGCCTCGCGCATCAGCGGGTGGTCCATCGACTCCCAGTCCTGGTCGGTCTCCTCGACGTGCTCTTTCTGTTGCTCTTTGCGGTCCTCGACGATACCGAGGTCCGCGACGACGCCCGGGACCCAGGCGTCGGAGAACTGCACGGAGCGGCGAATCTGCTTGGGCCCCCATCCGCCGATCCACAGGCTCGGACGCGGCTCCTGGATCGTCTTGGGCAGCGGCTGCCAGTCTTCGACCTCGAAGAACGGACACTCGTAGGAGATGGGTTCCTCGCTGGAGAGGAACTCGTCGATGAACTGGATACCTTCGATCATCCGGCCGGCGCGCTCGTCCATCGGCACGCCGAACGCTTCGAATTCCTCTTCGACGTACCCGAGGCCGACGCCGAGCGTCAGCCGGCCGTCGGAGATGTTGTCGAGCATCGCCGCGCGCTGGGCGACGTGCAGCGGGTGATACAGCGGGAGAATCAGCACGGAGGTGACGAGTTCGAGGTCCTCGGTGCCCTGTGCGATGCTCGTCAGACGAGTCAGTGGCGAGGGCCAGTAGTTGTCGCCTTCGGTGGCCTGATGGTCGTTGACCCAGCAGGTTTCGAAACCGACGTCCTCGGCGACCTGACACTGCTCGACGACACCCTCCCAGGTGTCACCGCCCTCTATCGGGAAAATACCGAATTTCATCGTGGTTCGTCAGCCACTGTGTGCGGTACTCACTTACCAATTTCGAGAGCGCTCGGCACCGGAAGTCGAGACCGGGACGCGAAGATTCTTGCCGCGTCACGCTGACCGATGGGTAGCGTGGATCGCACACTCTCGGCCGCGCGCCGGTCGCAAGTCGCCCTGGCGCTCGTCGCGATAAGTCGCGTGACCGCGGGAGCCCTGTTCGGCACGGCGATCACCGTCTACCTCGGCCGCAACGCCTCCCCGTTCGTCGTGACGCTCTCGTTCGCCATCTACTCGCTGGGACTGCTGCTGTTCGCGCCGGTGTGGGGGGCCGTCGCGGACGTCACCGGGCGTCGCAAGGCCGTCCTCGTCGCGACCGGTCTGGGTGCGGCGCTGGCGGTCGCTCCGCTGGCCGTCACGCGGTCCGTGCCACTGGAGATCGCCAGCCGCGGGCTGTACGCGGTGTTCGTCACGGGGTTCGGGTCCGTCGTGCTGACGATCGTCAGCGAGATGGGAGGCGACGCCGACCGCGGCCGGTCGATCGGCTTCTACACGAGTTTCCAGTCCGGCGGCGACATCGTCGGGCGACTCCTGGGCGGGTACCTGCTCGGACTCCTCCTCCCGACGCAACTGTACGGGGTCGTCGTCGCCATCGGCCTCGTGACGACCGTCTGCGCGGCGCTCGTGACGGACCCGACGACCGCCCGCGACGGCGACCTCACGGCCCAACGCCTCTGGCGCGACGTGCGCCGCCGTCTCTACCCGACCGGCGACCGGCGCGACCTCTTCCGGACGAACGGACTCGGCTGGCTCTACGCCGGGCTGACGCTCCGAAACATGACACAGAAGGGCGTCTCGTCGGTCCTCGCGGTCTACCTCGTGAGCGACGTGGCGCTCTCCGAGTTCGTCATGGGCGCGGTGCTCGCGGTCAGCCCGGCGGTGCGCGTCGCGGCGATGTACGGGCTGGGGCGACTCTCCGACGTCGTCGGCCGGAAGCGACTCATCGTCGCCGGGCTCTGTGGGGCCGGCCTGCAGGCGCTCGTTCTGGTCGCTGCGCTGCTCCCCGGGACGGCCGCGGCCCGCGCGCTCGTGAGCGGCGCCGCGCTGGTCGTCCACGCGCTGACGTTCTCGGCGCTCACCGTCGGCGCCGTCGCCTTCATCGGCGACGTCTCCCCGACCGACCGCGAGTCGGAGCTGATGGGCTATCGCTCGACCGCCCGCGGTATCGGCGGCGTGCTCGGCCCGCTGCTCGTCGGCGCCCTGGCGACCGTCGCGGACTACGGGTCGGCGTTCGCCGCGATCAGCGTCCTCTCGTTCGTCGCGGCCGCGCTGGTCGGCCGCACGCTCGTCGAGTCCCACGCGGGCGCGACAGCCGACGCCGACCCGGCGTCGGTCTGAGTCGCCCCGCGGCGGCCACCGGTACACCTACGGTCCCGCCGACCGCCGTTTCCCTATGCCCGAGACGGGAGCGACAGTGACGCTGACGGACTACCTCGACGACGAAGCGCCGACGGACACGGCGGCCGTGCAGGCGGCGATCGACGCGGCGGGCGACCGAGGCGGCGGACGCGTCGCCGTGCCGCCGGGCGAGTACGAGACCGGGACGATACGACTGCGGAGCGACGTGACGCTCCACCTCGAACCTGGGGCGACCGTCTTCGCGAGCCCGGACGAGGCCGACTACGCCGACGAGCGGGTCGGCCCCGACGGCGAACGTCCGTTCCTCGTGGCCGATGGCTGTCGGAATGTCGCGCTCACCGGCCGCGGCACCTTCCACGGCCGCGGCACCGAGATCATGCGGATGGACGAACCGATCGAGGGCCACTCCGGCGAGTCCTCGGCCCACCCGCTCGTCACGAGCGGGGCCCACGACGCCCGCCAGGGCGAGGACTACCTCGACCGGAGTCGTGGTACCGACGACTGGCCGGTCGCCAAACCGGGGTTCCGCCCGGGACCGATGTTCCTGTTCGCGGACTGCGAGAACGTCCTCGTCAGCGACCTCACGCTCCGGAACATGCCCTCGTGGACCCTCCACTTCGAGGGGACGACCGGGGTCGACGTCCGGGGCGTCGACATTCTCGGGAACAAGTACATCCCCAACAACGACGGGATCGCGATCACCGACTCCCGGGACGTGCACGTCTCGGACTGCACGGTCGTCACGTGCGACGACAGCATCGTCCTGAACGGGACCTCGGAGATCGACCAGCCCTGCGAGAACGTCACCGTCACGAACTGCACGCTGGAGTCGAACGCCTGCGCGATCAAGTTCGGGTCGTCGACCGACGGGCCGATGCGGAACTTCTGCTTCCAGAACGTCGCGATCCGCGACACCAACCGCGGACTGGGTATCCAGCACCGAGACAGTGGCACGCTCGAGAACGTGCTGTTCAGCGATATCGTCGTCGAGACGCGCCTGCTCTCGGGCCCGTGGTGGGGGAAGGCCGAACCCATCTACGTCACGTCGCTGCCGCGGACCGACGACACTGA
This sequence comes from Halosimplex amylolyticum, assembly GCF_051414035.1. Lineage (NCBI taxonomy): Archaea > Methanobacteriati > Methanobacteriota > Halobacteria > Halobacteriales > Haloarculaceae > Halosimplex > Halosimplex amylolyticum. The sequence goes on from NZ_JBLKNW010000001.1 coordinate 95,309, forward strand.
CCTGGGGAGCGTCCGGAACGTCCGCTTCTCGAACGTCGTCGCCCGGAGCGAGAACGGCGCGCTCGTCTACGGGTCCGAGGAGGCGTCGATCGAGGGGGTCACCTTCGACGACGTGCGCATCGAAATCGCCGGGAGCGAGAACAGCGACCGCACGGGCGGGAACTTCGACCTCCAGCCGACGGCCGCGGAGACGCCGATCGTCGAACGCGACGTCTCGGGACTCCACTGCGAGGGCGTCGCCGACCTCGCCGTGCGCGACGTGCGAGTCGACTGGGCCGACGACGTCCCGGCGTACTACGCCCACGGACTCGCCTGCGAGCGCTCCTCTGATGTCGATATCCGCGGTTTCGATGGTCGGCAGGCCCACCGCGACGGCGACGTCGCCGCGGTCGCGCTCCGCGAGGTGTCGACCGTCTCCGTCCGCGACTCCCGCGCGCGACCGGGGACCGGCCAGTTCCTCGCGACCGACGAGGTTCGAGACGCCCGCCTGTTCGCCGGCAACGACCTCGCGGACGCGGAGTCGGCCGGTGACCTCGACGAGACCGGGTTCACCACCTCCGGGAACGTTCCCCCGTCGTAGCGCGCCAGCACGTCCCTCTCGCGGGTCGCAGGCGGGGAAATAGCTATCACGACGCCGGCCGTCGGCGGGCACGTATGGCGCGAATCGCGTTCCACCTCGAGATCCAGGATGGCAAGCGAGACGACTACCGCGAGTGGCACGACCGCGTGCCCGAGGAACTCGAACGGGCCTATCTCGACTCCGACGCGGGCCTCGAGACGTACTCGGTCTTCGAGAAGGACGGCCACGTCTTCGGGTTCATGGAACTCGACGACCCCGAGGCGATCAAGGAAGTGCAGGCCGAGAGCGAGGCACAGGCCGACTGGGACGAGATCATGGACGACATCCTCGAAGACGCCGAGGACAGCTGGATGGACGAAGTCTACCGGATGATCTGATCCGTACGACTGCGACAGTCGATTCCGATACGTTCGACGGCGGATCCGGAAACAGAACTCGGTGAGCGGGGGTGTCGCGGACTACGAGTCCTCTGCGATCGGGTCGCTGTCCCAGTAGGGGTGGTCGTCGAGCGCACGGAAGCAGGCGCTCCGCTGGATCTGCGTCTCGCCGCCGACGTCGACGAATTCGGGGGACTCGCTCGCGCAGATCGCGCGCGCTTCGGGACAGCGCGTGTGGTACCGACAGCCCGACGGCGGGTCCTGCGCGTCGGGGATGTCGATCGTCCGGATCGGTGCCTCCCCCCTCGCTTCGTCTTCCCCCAGTTCGGGGGTCGCCCAGCGCAGCGCCTTCGTGTACGGGTGCTGGGGGTTCTGGATGATCCGCTCGGCGGATCCGACCTCGACGAGTTTCCCGAGGTACATGACCCCGATCCGGCCGCCGGTCTTCTCGGCGAGATAGCGGGCGTTCGAGAGGTCGTGGCTGATGAACAGGAACGAGGTGTCGAAGGCGTCCTGCAACTCGATCATGAGGTCCATCATGCCGACGCGCAGGCTCACGTCCAGCGCGCTGACGGCCTCGTCGGCGAGGATGAGGTCGGGGTTGATCAGCATCGTACGGATGAGCGCGATCCGCTGTTGCTCGCCGCCCGAGAGTTGGTGTGGGTACCGCTCGACGTAGTCCTCGGGAGGGGTGATGCCGACGTACTCCAGCATGCCGAGGATCCGCTCGTGGCGGTCGTTGCCGTCGAGCTCGGGGTGCCAGCGCTTGAGCGGCTGTTCGAGGATCGTCCGGACGCGCTGGTGGGAGTTCAGCGAACTCCCGGGGTCCTGATGGACGATCTGGAGCGCGCGCCGTATCTCCTCGTCGGCGAGCGAACTCGTCCCGCCGCTGCCCTCCCAGATGTCCCGCTGGCGGTACTCGATCGAGCCCGCGGTGGGTCGCTGCAGCCCGACGGCGGTCTTCCCGAGCGTCGTCTTGCCGCAGCCTGACTCCCCGACGAGCACGAGGACGTCGTTCTCGTAGACGTCCAGCGAGACGCCGTCGACGGCGGACACCGTCTCGTCCTCGCCGAAGTCGAGCCACCCGTCGTTCTCGGAGCCGAACGTGACCTCGACGTCGGAGAGCGACACGAGCGGCTCGTCGGCCGCTTTCTCGGCCGCGCTGGTGAACGCCCGCTCCTCCGAGTCGGCGAAAGCGACGTCGATGTCCTCGACCGACTGCTCCCAGTGGTGACAGTGGACGTCGTGGTCCGGCCCAGCGTCGTATGGGCCGGGATCGGACTCGACGCACTGCTCGTCGGCCAGCGGACAGCGCGGGTGGTACGAGCACCCGTCGGGGATGTTCACCGGGTCCGGGCTCTCACCCTCGATCGGGCGCATCTCCTCCAGTGGCGCCGAGAGATTGGGCGTCGCGTTCAACAGCGCCCGCGTGTAGGGGTGAGCGGGATCCTCCAGAATGTCGTCGGAGGGGCCGACCTCCGCGAACTCGAAGGCGTAGAGGACCGCCAGCCTGTCCGCGAGGTCCGCGACCAGCGGCAGGTCGTGGGTGATGAACACGATCGTGAGGTCGTGTTTCTCCTTGATCTCTTCGAGCAGCGAGACGATCGACCGCTGCATCAGGAGATCCAGCGCTGCCGTCGGTTCGTCCATCACGAGCACCTCGGGCTCCAGGACGAGCGAGAGCGCGATGAGGACGCGCTGTTTCATCCCGCCCGAGAGCTCGTGTGGGTACGAATCGAGCATCCGGTCGGGATCGAGGTAGAGGTCGGCCAGCAGCTCTCGCGCGCGGTCGATCCCGCGGTCGACGTCGTAGTCGTGGGCGCTGAGCGTCTCGACGAAGTGCGTCCGGATCGTCATGACCGGGTTGAACGAGCTCATCGCGCCCTGGAACACCATCGAGACCTCCTCCCAGCGGAACCGCCGGAGCTCCTCCTTCGAGAGGTCGGTGACGGAGACGGGATCGCCGTCCTCGGGCCGGTAGATCACCTCGCCGGTGGTGACGCCCGGTGCGGGGACCGCGTCGAGCATCGCCGAGGCGAACATCGACTTCCCCGAGCCGGATTCGCCGATGACGCCGACGATCTCGTCCCGGTAGACCTCGAAGTCCACCTCGTTGAGGACCTTCGACGTCCCGCGGTCCATCCCGTACTCGACGGACGTGCCTCGCAACTCGATGACGACGTCGTCGTCCGGTCGGGCGGCGCGCGCGTCGGACTGCGAGAGCGTCATCGGAACGCCTCCGGCGCGGGGGCTCGTCGCTCGGTGCGGCCGTTGGGAGTCGTCGTCGTGGGTCGAATCGAGATCATACGTTCATCATGTCGCTTGCGTCGTCCTCGGTGTCCGGTTCGAGCCGCTCGCCGTCGCCGGTATCCTGATGTCGGGCTCTGACCCGCGGGTTGAACACGCGGTCCAGCGACTGCGCGAGCAGGATGAGCCCCAGCGCGATACCCGAGATGGCGATCATCGGAACGATCAGCCAGTGGTAGGCCGACGGCCGATAGAGCGCACCGGCGCTGTAGGCGTTGTTCAGCATGACGCCCCAGTTGGCGTCCGAGAACGGCAGTACGCCCAGGAAGTACAGCGCGACCGCCGCGAAGATGACCCGGCGGGCCGCGTTCACCATGTTCACCACGATGTACGGCATCAGGTGCGGGACGATCTCCCGCGAGAGTATCCACCTCGTCGACAGGTCCATCGCCCGGGCCGACTCGACGAACGACTCGCTCCGGATCGTCAGCACCTGTGATCGGATGGCGCGGGCGAGTCCCGCCCACGCTGCGATCGCCAGCAGCACGCCGAGCGTGACCGGGTTGTTGATCCACGCTTCGAGGAGCGTCGCGAGGACGATCACGAGCGGAAGCCCGGGGATGTTGATGAACACGTCGGTGATCGTGCTGAGTACGGTGTCGACGAGGCCCCCTTTATAGCCGGAAACGACCCCGAAGAGCGTCCCGACGACGACCGTGAACACGGCGCCCGAAGCCATCATAATCATGATCGACGGCGTCGAGTGCACAGTGAGCGAGAGAATGTCTTTGCCCGCCGACGTCGTCCCGAGCGGGAACTCCGAGGTCTGGAACGCGCCGACCAACTTCGGCCCGGCTGCAGGAGACGTCGGCTCCACCAGGTAGACGCCAACGGTCCCCATCAACACGTAGATGCTCACGATCACGAATCCAGCCAGGGCTCGCCAGTCGTCCCGGAGGATCGACCACGGGGTACGGAAGAACTCGTCGAAGAATCGCTTGACTCGGTCGCCGCGGGTTTCCTGGATTGACGAGGTCGTTTCGAACGGAGACTCCGATCCGACGGTCCCTCCGTCGCTCCTGACGCTCCCAGCGGAGTCGTCGCCGGCCGGACCGTCGTCGCTCGACTCGTCCGGGCGGGCAGGAACGAACTCGTCGATCGAGTCGCCTGCTCGGCGGTCGTCGTCAGAACGCTTCACGGTCCTCACTCCCTGCTCGGGGATCGATTTTCCCGTAGGTCAGGTCGGCGATCAACAGCGCGATCACGACGGCGATCGTGATCACCGTGAACGTTCCCATCATCAGCGGGTAGTCACGCGCTCGCACGGCCTGGATCATGTAGTACCCCATCCCCCTGTACGAGAATATCTCCTCCAGGACGACTGCCCCACCGAACATCGTGCCGATAGCGATCATCAGCCCGGTGTACATGGGCAGAATCGCGTTCCGGGCGACGTATCGAATGGCGATCGTTCGGTCGGAGAGGCCACGAAGCCGGGCGACCCGCAGGTAGTCCTCACCGAGGACGCGGACGCTGTTCCCACGCATCGTCAGTGAGGCCGCGCCCGACGCGACGAACATCGAGAGGACGGGCAGCGTCGCGTGGTAGATGATACCCATCATGAACGGCAGATTGAACCCGACGGTGACGCCCTCGGGCCGACGACCACCTGTCGGGAACCACCCGAGCTGATAGCCTAGCGTCATCAACAGGAAGAGCGCGAGCACGTAGAAGGGGATCGACGTGATGGTGGTGGCGTAGCCGGTGAGCGCGCTGTCGAACTTGCTCCCTTCCCAGTAGGCCATGAGCGCGCCCAGTGAGATGCCGACTGCGAAGCCGAGGAAAACTGCCCAGCTCATGACGAACAGCGTCCACGGGATGGCCTCGGCCATGATCTCGGCGACCGGCGCGTTCTGGCTCATCGAGCGCCCCATGTCGCCCTGCACCATGTCCACCATGTAGTTCACGTAGGCGATGTGCATGGGTTCCTGTGGGTTGATGTTCATGTACATCTCCGCGCGCTCGTAGGCCTCCTGCGGGTTCTCCAGCTGGGGCCCGACTCGGGCGACGAACGCGTCGACCGGATTGCCCGGCATCATCCGTATCATCACGAACGAGAGGGTCAACACCGTGAAGACGGTAAACACGGCCTGACCGACCCTGCGTATCTTCCAGTTCATCTGTTAAATAGCGTGTCGTTAATTTCTGGGGTCATTGCAGTTCCAATCTTATCTCTCTGAATGAAATGTCGAAGGGGGGACCGCTTCCTACTGCTTCGGGGCGAGCGTCGCGTCCGGAATCTTCACCAGGTTGAATTCGGAGACGCGGTTGTCCAGTAGCGCGTCCGGAGCGTCGACGACCCAGTCGCTCGCGTTGATCGCACCGTAGTCCCGGCCGACGACACAGTTGTACATCGGCAGTACCTGATTGTACCACCACGTTAGCCGTTGCAGCGGCTCCGAGCCGTCAGTGAGAGGTATTCGCTCAATTTCGTTCATGATGTTGATCTCCATCGTTTCGCTAGCGTCGGGGTTTCCGATTTCCGCCGGAATCTCCCAGGTCGTATTGTTGTAATCGGCGTGGGTCAGATTGGCGAACCAGTCCCAGACGAATCCGACGTACGTCAGCCCGGTGAGCGAGAAGATCGGGTGGTTGTCGAAGATGATGTCGTGGTCCCCGTTGAGCCGGGCTTCACCGTAGGTGGCCTCGTCGACGGCGTCGAGGGTCACGTCGAACCCGAACTCCTCCAGCTGGTGTCGTGCGGAGTCGAGCGCGTCGACCTGGACGCTGGTACCGGACTGAGCGATCAGCCTGAGCGTGGCCGGTTCCCCGTCCTCGCCGTACCACGTCCCGCCGTCTCGCTGGTATCCGGCTTCTTCCATGAGCGCCGTCGCCTCCTCGTTGTCCTTCTCGTAGTAATCGTACCCCTCGACGTCGACTACTCCCTCGTCGACCGTACTCTGGTTGAGGAACGTCGACGGCAGCTCGTACAGTTCGTACTGCTGGGGAACCGACGCGAAGATCTCCTCTTTGTCGACGGCGGACGAGATAGCGTGTCGAACCCGCCGATCGGACGTGATCGGATCGTTCGACGGGTTCTCGGCCGGCGAGTTGGTCCAGTCGTAGTTCCCGAGGTTGAACAGGAGCGACCAGGCGTGGTTGTAGTCCCGGTTGATCTTCTGGTGCTCCGGCAGCTGATTCATGACGTCCGGCGAAGCGGGCAGATTGAGGCCGATCCCGTCGACCTCCTCTTCCATGAATGCCAGAACCTGGTCGGAGTGTTTCTCGATGACGTACTCGGTGAAGTTGATGTTCTCCGCGTTGGGATGGCCGTCGTACACTTCGGTGACGAAGGCGCTGTCCGTCACTTCGACGAGTTCGAACGGACCGTTACCGACGACCTCGTCGACGCTCGGTGTCCACTCCTGGAAGTCGGCGACGGTCTGCGTTGCCTCCTCGCTCTCTGCGTCCACGTCCATGAGGTCGTCGCGCCAATCGCCGAAGGACGGATCGCCCACGTCCTCCTTGATCATCATGTCGGTAGCGACGGCGTGCTGGATAACGTGGTCAGTGCTGAAGGCGTCGTGAAGATGGAACCGCATCGCGTAGTCGTCGACGGCCTCGTAATCACTGATGACGGCGTGCGCGTTCGAATCCGGCGAGGTGATGTCGGAGATCCTGAACATCAGGTCCAGGTCGGTCTTCCAGTCCGCGGTCGTGACCGGATCGCCGTTGTGCCACTCGTACTCCTCGCTCAGTTCGACGAGGAGCGTCGTTTCGTCTTCTTTCTCCCAGTCGTTCGCGATTACACCTTGGCCTTCGTTGTGGCTGTGATACCAGACGACCGTCGGATCGTAAATCAGCCCCGGCGGGTCGAAGTTCGCCATCGTGCTCTGTGGATCGTACGGGTTCCACGAGGCATTGGACATATTGTAGGTCCCCCGGTGCAGTGCCTGGGTGAACCGTTTGTCGACGCGTTCCTGAACAGAGTCACCAGTTTGCGTTCCGGTACCCCCGTCTCCACTGTCTCCACCGTCCCCACCGTCTCCACCGCCGGAATCACTGCTGCACCCTGCGAGCAGCGCCGCACTACCGGCGAGACCGCTCTTCAGGGCACTCCGTCGGCTCAGCCATCTGGCTTGGTGTCTGTTATCGTCAGACATTCGAACGTACTTTCCATGGCTACTATAAATAAATTTCGCTGAAAATTGCTCCAGTTCAACACTGCTCGGCGACTGGTTAGTACGGGACCACATAGAGACGGAGACAAACTATTTGGCGGTCGGTTCGGTATCGCTCCTCGATGGACCGTACACGCTCGGTGTTGAAGTTAGTGTTCGGGATCAACGTGCTGTTCTTGCTCCTGCTGGGCTTTTCCTACCCCTATCTCGAACCGGGCACCGCGTCGTACGTCGTCGCCGCCATGACCGCTACCCTCTGTCTCACGATGCTGGCGCTCGTCGCGCTCATCTCCTACTTCGAATGGGACGTTTTCGACCTCGGCTGAGGGCTTCGCCGGGCCCCACGCGGCGGTCGAGAAGCCGAGCGGGCGCCGGGCGTTCCGAGTTCCCGTCCCGGCGAAACAACTATCTGGGTATCGGCTGATACGTCTCTATGGCCGTCGACGCCAACGAGAGTCCCGATTCAGACTCGTCACGTCCGCCCCAGCGCTCGCTCGGCGTACTCGCTCCGATTCGCTCGTCCTTCTCGCTGCAACTCGCGGTGGCCGGGCTCGTGTTCATCGCGATCGGATTCGTGCTCGGCAGCGGCGTCTGGGCCGGGATGCTCCCGATATGGGGTGCCGCGCTCGTGGTGGTCGGACTGGGTGCGTACGCCTTCACCCACCTCTCCCAGCGCGGGTCGAAGGGCTGAGTCTCCCAAGCGTGGGGCAGTTCACGCCATACGAACGGGGCGGCTTCGCCGGGATCTGAAGGGGCCCGCCCGGGTCCGGGCCGGGCGCAGAACCGAAGCGCGGTCAGGCGAACTCGGGCATCACTTCGTCGGCGAACAGCTCCATGCCCTCGAAGTCCGGGTAGTCGACGAACCAGCACTGGAACTTCGTGACGCCCGCGTCGACGCGGTCCTCGATGGCCTCGGCGCACTCCTCGGGCGTCCCCATGACGAAGTACTCCCGGGCGTCCTCCTCGGTCTCGATGGGCGCCTGGTCCTGGTACTCCTCTTCGAACTGGATCGGCGTCATCAGGTCGAGCAGGCGGTCGAACTTCTCGTCGTCGCGGGTGCAGATGACGTGGCCGTCCCAGGAGTACTCGATCTCGGCGGGGTCGCGCCCGACCGTCTCGCAGTGGTCCTCGATGACCGAGATCTTGTGCTCCAGCGTCGGTACGTCGCCGTTGAACACGTCGGTGTTCCACACGTCGGCGTGCTTGGCGACGAGTTTGAGCGTCACCTCCTCGCCCTGCCCGCCGACGAGGATCGGCGGGTGGGGATCCTGCACGGGGCCGGGCTCGCAGTGGGCGTCCTCGATCTGGTAGTGGTCACCGTCGAAATCGGCGCCCTCGCCGGGATCGGTGTCCCACATCCGCTTCATCAGGCGGATGCTCTCGTCGAGGCGCATGAGGCGCTCGAAGCCGTCGCGGTACTCCCAGCCGTAGGCGTCGTACTCGGGCTCGTGCCAGCCGGCGCCGAGGCCGAGCTGCAGCCGCCCGTCCGAGACGACGTCGAGCGTGGCGGCCATCTTCGCGACGAGCGCGGGGTTGCGGTAGTCGTTGCAGAGGACGAGCGACCCGACGTCGATGTCGTCGGTCTCGCCGGCGAGCGCGGAGAGTAGCGTCCAGCACTCGTACTCGGCGTTGTCGCGGCCGAGCATCAGGTGGTCGGGCGCCCAGGCGGCGTCGAAGCCGAGTTCCTCCGCGCGACGGACGCCCTCCAGGGTGGTCTCCCAGTCGAGCGACTCGTAGGCCGGCGTGTCGCGGTGGACGGGCTCGCTGCCCTCGTCGGGGGCGCCAGCGAACACCGGCACGTTGTACTCGAAGCTGATGTCGGACATGGTCACTCCACGGCGTAGTCGTCGAGCGCCTCGCGGTTGAGTTCGGAACTGAGGCCGACCCCGTCGGGCAGCGGAATGACCCCGTCCTCGGCGTCCGGCGGGTGCTCGTAGATGGCGTCGGCGTAGGTGGAGTCTTTCTCCTCCTGCTGTTCCTGGAACCACTCGGGGATGGGGAAGTACTCGGCCATCGGCGCGTTCGTCGACGCGGCGATGAAGTGCAGGTGCGGGTTCGTCCCCGAGTGGGGGACGACCGGCACGTCGTGCGTGCTCGCGAGCGCGTCGATCTTCTGGAGCTCCGTCAGTCCGCCGCAGCGGTGGACGTCCGGCTGGAGGATGTCCACGGCGCCGCGTTCGAGCAGTTCCTCGTGGCCCCAGCGGGTGAACTCGTGCTCGCCGCCGGAGATGGGGATACTGGTGGACTCGCGGACCTCGGCGTAGCCGTCGATGTCGTCGGGGATGACCGGTTCCTCGACCCACTCCATGTCGTATTTCTCCAGTCGGTCGAGCATCTTCTTCGCGTAGCGGACCGACCAGCCCATGTAGGCGTCGCCGGCGATGGCGATGTCGTGGCCCACGGCGTCGCGGACGGTCTTCACGATCTCCTCGTTTTCCTTCATGCCAGCGCGGCCGGCCTCGGGACCGTGTTTGAACCGGAGCTTCATCGCGTCGAATCCCTTCTCGACGTACTCGATGGCCTCCCGTTCGAGGGTTTCGAGGTCGACCGGGTGCAGGTTGCTCGCGTAACAGGGGATCTCCGCTTTGGTGGGCCCGCCGAGCAGTTCGTAGACGGGTTTGTCGGCCTCCTTGCCGGCGATGTCCCACAGCGCCAGGTCGACGGCGCTGATCGCCTCGATAGCGGCGCCCTTCCGGCCGAACGGGATCGTCGCGCGGTACATGATGTCCCAGAGGCGTTCGCGCTCCTGGGGGTCCTCGCCGACGACGAGTTTCGAGAGGGTCTCCTCGACGATGGTCTCGATGGCGCCCGTCGCCCAGTTGCCGTGGCCCACGCCGGTGATCCCCGCGTCGGTGTGGACCTCGACGACGACGTCGCCGACCGGCCCCATCCACTTGCGCCGGGCCTGCGGGTTGTCCCCGTCGGCGTTGTTGTACTCGTCGTACTTGCTCATCACTGTGACGAGGGGGAACTCCACGAACTCGCCCCACGATTCTGTACTCACGCTCGTGACGTCGATATCTGTAATCTCCATAGTGGCTGCTGACCGTCGTACGTTCCATACATCGGACAACCTTTATATAATCCTTGTGTGCCCGTCGTCGCCCGACGGCGCCCGCACCGCGGCTAGCTGGCTCCGGCTCCGCTCGCGAATCGACCACGCCGTCACGGCCGCAGGGGGTCGTCACCCGGTCCGTGACGAGGCAGCGACTCCGATATACGTCCGGCATTACCGAAACGTAATTTGCGTGAGATCACGGACGATGCACGATGATGCCGTCTCGGCCAGATATCGGTCAGGTCGAGGGTATCCCTTTCCGGGATTACCGGACAAATAGATCATTCTTCTCATCGCTATGTCGAAACCGGCCGGTTCGGGGGTCCGAGACGGGCACATCTGGCGCCTCTGATACCCCTTCCACACATAGTATCGTAATTCCAATCTATGGGTGATGTCCGGTAATATCGAATGTTTAGGGTCACGAGACCTCTCCCGCCTCCGGGGTCGAACGGGATGGGAGAGGGGCTTGCCGATGAGAAATATAAAAAATACATATATGACAGATACTGTGTTAGAGTGGTAGGGCTGCCTGGAGCGACGTGGGACAACGCTCGCGACGGAGTCACCGAAATACCGAATATTGGGAGTCGTTCGGCCACGTAAGTGCATATTTCTGATATGGGCCGATAGCGGATCGCCGGGGCTGGCACGCGGTGTCGCTGAAGGGCAAGAGTCAGTCCTGCGGGGATCGAAACGGCCATAATTCCCAGAATTGGCACTCCTTACCGCTTTGATAGCCACTCGGCGACTCCACTCGGACCGGGAGTCTCCCGCCGCTCCCGAGAATTAGCACGATATGTATTTCATTTTTTAGGACCCCGTGATGATACTATTCCCATCATTACTGTGGGTAAAGGGTGTCCGCGGCTCGTTCGGTGTCACGGAGTGACGCAAGAAAGCGTCGCTGTCGGGTTCGAGGCGACGGAAAAGCGGGGACCGGGACGGTATGGCACGGCGAATGGGCGGGAGCCCAGGTGATCGACGGGATCGGACGGGCGGGAGCGAAGGCGGACGACGGAAAGGTGGGTTCCTACGCTCCCCCGAGCGCGGGAACGGGTGGGTGTGGACAGGGTGGGTCGCGGGTGGGGTGCATCCGTGGTGGGATGGGGCTCGCATTCACACGAGCCATCTCATCGTTGGGGTTGGAGAGGGAAGTTTTCGGCGCCTTAATGATTAGGTACGCGAGAGACCGTCAGCGACGAATCCGCCGACGGGAACAGAACGAACCAGGGACGTCGTACGGGCCGATAGCGCCGCGCGCGCGCCGCGTCGACAGCCAGCGTCGGCGTGGATCCCGAGATTTTTGATGTTACTCACACCGGATCTCGGCTTATTACTCGTACTCCTGTCTATAACTAACGGGATGAATTCCTTGCGGGATTACGCTGGATCTCCAGCGAACCTATGACAGACTCAGATGAGACGCGCGAGATCGCAGAACAGATCGCGGCCACGGTGAAAGAGCCGCTGGACGAGGACAGCTCCCGAAGAGGATTCCTGGCCAGGACGGCGCTCGCTGGCGGGGCGTTGCTGACGATCGGCGGCGGTGCGGGAGCCGCACTGGCACAGGAGGGCGACGACGGAATGGCCGAAGAGATGACGGCCACGTTCGACGACGTGGACGGGACGGACGTCGACGTCCTGAACTACGCGCTCACGCTCGAACACCTCGAGGACGCGTTCTACCGCGAGGCGACGGAGATGTTCAGCGAAGACGACTTCGTCGAAGCCGAAGACCTGCAGTCGTACAACGAGGAGTTCCGCCGGGAACTGTACGTCTACGTGCAATCGGTCGCCGACCACGAGGCGGCCCACGTCGACGTGCTCACGCAGGCCGTGGAGCTGCTGGGCGGCGATCCCGCCGCGGAAGGGACGTACGACTTCGGCGTCGAGACCGTCGGCGACTTCCTCTCGCTCGGGCAGGTCCTCGAGAACACCGGTGTCGCGGCCTACGCAGGTGCGGCACCGTACATCGAGAGTCCCGACCTGCTGGGCGCCGCGCTGTCGATACACAGCGTCGAGGCGCGCCACGCCGCCATCTTCAACGAGGTCACCGGGACGTCGCCGTTCCCGGACGCCTTCGACTCGGCGGCCTCCCAGCAAGAGGTGCTCGATGCCGTCAGTCAGTTCATCGTGTCGGATGACGATGGTACCGACGTCGGGGCGGAAACGGAGACCGGAACCGAGACCGAGACCGGAACCGAGACCGGAACCGAGACCGAGACCCCGACGGCGACGCATACAGACACCGATACTGCTACGGATACCGCGACGGAGACGCCAACGGATACGCCGACAGAGACGACGACTGCCACCGAAACGCCGACGGCCACCGATACCCCGACCGAATCAGAATAACGGGGATCGACCGGAAACGGCCGCGACACCCCCATTTTTCGACCGGCTCGGAAGCGTCGTTCGACCGGGATGCGTCGCCCACAGTTATGACGGTTCGGCTCGTTCGTTCGACCGATATGCGCGCAGTTCGGCTCAACGACCACGGCGGTCCCGAAGCGCTCGCAGTCGAGGACGTCGACCGTCCGGACCCGGGTCCGGACGAACTGCTCGTCGAGGTCGCGGCCGCGGGCGTCAACCCCGTGGACACGTACTTCCGCGACGGATCGTACGAACCGGTCGACCTGCCGTTCACGCCCGGCGTCGATCTCGCGGGCGTCGTCGCGGCCATCGGCGACGGCGTCGACGAGTTCGACGACGGCGACCGGGTCTTCGGAACGGGGATCGGCAACGGCGGTCACCAGGGCGCCTACGCCGAGTACGCGACCGTCCCGACCGATCGGGTCGTCCACCTGCCCGAGGGAGCGGACCTGGCGGAGGCCGGTGCCGCGGGCGTCGCGGCGGTGACGGCCTGGCGAGCGCTGGTCGACCACGCCGATCTGGACCCAGCGGAGCATTGCCTGGTCCACGGCGGGTCGGGCGGCGTCGGCCACGCCGCCGTCCAGGTCGCCGACGCCGTGAGCGCTCGGGTGATCACCACGGCCCGTGAGGAGTACCACGACGAACTCGCCGACATGGGCGCGGAGACCGTGCTCGACTACCGCCGCGACGATCTGGCCGACGCCGTCACGGAGGCCTCCGCTGGCGGCGTCGACGCCGTCCTCGACCACCGACTCGACGACTACCTCCAGTTCGACGCCGACGTCGCCGCGACGAGCGCTCGCGTCGTCGGCATCGGGGAGAACAGTCCCGACCCCGCGTTCACGAACGACGGTGCCGCCCGCTCGAAGGACGTCTCCTACCAGTTCATGTCGATGTTCAACACCCCCGACCTGCGGGTACCGCTCCGCGGCGTGGCCCACCTCATGGAGCGCGGCGCGCTCTCGATCGAACTCGCGCGGACCTACGGCCTGGACGAGGCCGGCGAGGCACAGCGCGCCGTCATGGAAGATTCCTTCCTCGGGAAGCTCGTGATCGAACCGTAGCCGGCCGGTCGAAACCGCGGCCGTCTCCTCCCGTCAGACCACCCGGTTGACCGGGTCCTCGCCCTCGTTCGTCCGGCGGACGCTCTCTTCGAGGATGGCGGCCACGTGACGGTAGTAGTCGCGGGTGTAGGCCGCGCAGTGCGGCGAGACGATGACGTCGTCCATCTCCCAGAGCGGTGAGTCCTCGGGGAGCGGTTCGGTCTCGAAGACGTCGAGGGCACCGCCGGCGATCTCGCCGTCCCGGAGCGCCTCGACCAGCGCCTGCTGGTCGACGACGCCGCCGCGAGCGACGTTGACGAGGTAGGCGTCCTCCCGCATGGCCGCCAGTTCCTCGGCACCGACCAACTCGCGGGTCGCGTCGGTCAGCGGGACGGCGAGGACGACGAACCGCGCGTCCGCGACGGCCTCGTGGAGTTTTTCGACCGTGTACACCCGGTCGACGCCGGGTTCTGGCAGCGGCGACCGGCGGACGCCGACCACGTCCATGCCGAGACCGGTCAGACGGTCGACGATGCCGCGGCCGAGGCCGCCGAGGCCGACGACGCAGGCCCGTTCGTCCGCGACGGTCCAGCCGTCGTCCCAGTCGGGTCGCGACCACTCGCGCTCGGTCTGGTGGGCGACGTGCTCGTGGAGGCGCCGCGCGAGCGCGAGGACGAACCCGGCGACGGTCTCGCCGACGGCGTCGCCGTGGATGCCGGTGCTGTTCGTCAGGACGATGCCCTCCTCCCGGAAGCGGTCGTGGGGGAACCGGTCGACGCCGGCCTGGATCGAGTGGACCCACTCGAGGTCGAGGAACGAGTCGCGGTGTTCGAGCGTCACCACGGCCTGGCAGTCGGCGAGCGAGTCGGGCGACCCGTCGACGATCGTCACGTCGACCGCGGCCTCCACGAGCCGCTGTGCGAGCGGCTCCGGCGGGAACACCGCCGCGACCGATTCGTCGATTCCGATCCGGTCGATCTGCATGTGCCGGGTTACTCGGCGTCGGACAGTAACGTTTGCTCCGAACTCGCCCCCCGAACGGTGCCGGCGACACGCCGCTCGCTCCCCGGTGGGAGCGGGTCAGCAGTGGCTTCCCCCGATCACTCACCGGTTTTTGGCCGGTCAGTGGTCGGTTACTCGCCAGTCACTCGCCGGTCGGGAGCCGTCCGGCGCGTGCGAGCGCCGCCATCGCGACCGTGACGACGCCGACGACGACGGCGTAGCCGCGAAACACGCCCGAGTAGGTGAGGCCGAACTCGGCGAGCGAGCCGACCGCGACGCTCCCCGGGGCCTGCATTAGCATCATGACCGCGCTGTACCCCGAATAGGCGCTCGCTCGGTTCTCGTCGGGCAGCGAGTCGAGCAGGTAGGCGTCGGCCACCGGGAACAGCCCGTGGACGATCAGGCTCATGACGATCGAGACGGCGGCGACGGCTACCCAGCCCGTGACGAGCGTGAACGCGAGCAGCGTGACGACGAACCCGGCGAGGATCCCGAGGAGGACCGAGAGGTACGTGAAGCGGTCGGCCAGGCGGCCGGCGACGACGAACGAGGGGACGCCCGCGGCGAAGGTCACGGTCAGAAGCGTGTTCGCCGGTCCCGTCGCGATGCCCTTCGCGCCGAGGTACGTGACGTAGAAGTTGAACACGCCCTGCCAGACGAAGCCGGTGAAGCCGACGAAGACGACGCCGGCGGCGACGAGGTGCCACTGCGCGCGGATGGCCCCCAGCAGGTCCCGGTCCTCGACGCCGGCCGTGGGCAGGTCCGCCCGCCGGAGCGCGAAGACGAACACGACCGTCAGCGCGAGCGCGAGGACGGCCAGCGCGCGGAACGAGATGCGCCACGATCCCATCGCGATGGCGAGCGAGACGAGGAAGGGAGCGGTGACGGCGGCGATCTGCGAGGACATCCCCCGCAGTCCGACCGCCAGCCCGACGCGATCGGGGTAGAGTTCGCTGACCAGGGGGTTCGCGGCGATGAAGAACACGCCGGAGGCGAGACCGACGAACAGCGCGCCGGCGACGGTGACGCGGATGTCCGGCGAGAACGCGGTGAATCCGGCAGCCGCGGCGAGGAACAGTCCCATCCCGACGAGGACGCGGTGGCGTGCGACCTTCGTCAGCAGGTAGCCCGTCGGGAGCCGCGGGAGCGCGCTGCCGACCCAGACGGCCGTCGCGGCCAGTCCCGCGGTGGCCGGGCTGACGCCCGATCGGATGAAGTAGTCCACGAGGGGCGCGAAGGCGATCCGCCCGAAGTTCACCAGAAAGGAGAAGGCGCAGATGGAGACGAACACGCCCGCGCGTCCCCGGGGGACCGTTCGACCGGCCCCGGTCGCGCCCGCGGTCGACCCGCTCATGGCGACCGCAGACTCCGGCCGCGGGAGGGCGGGCTTCGGCCGCAGGACGGCGGTCGCCGGGCCGACGACGACTCGGACGGACCGTCCGCGCGCGGACGGGCGACGATACCGGTTCGGGAGGTCACGTTCCCCGGTCGCTTCCACGGGCGTTTGAAACCCTCGTTCCCGGCCGATGTTTCCCGTTTGCGCCGCGGTCACGGACCGCGCGGCTCACCGGAGGCAGCGCGCCCGGTCGTCGCGGATCCGCCGCAGACGGTCGGCGACCGCCGACAGCGCCGGGCAGCGCGTCTCGAACCCGCCGTAGAGGAAGGTAACCAGGCTCGTCCCGGCGACGCCGGAGAGGTGTACGTCCGGCCGGCCGTGGACGAGCGCCTGGCGCTCGTCGGCGAGGTCGGCGCACGTCGCCTCGAAGTCGGCCAGCCGGTCGTCGAGCCGGCTCAGCCGCTCGCTCGACGCGCAGTCGAGCTGTGCCTCTATCTCGGCGAGCCGCCGGTCGCAGTCGGCCAGCGCACCGTCGACCTGGAGGAGCGACTCCCGCTCGCGTTCGAGCGCGCGGCGGAACCGCTCGCGGTCGTCGCTGGCGGACTCGCTACCGCCCCAGAGCGTGCGGTACAGCGGCCGGGTCAACTGTCGGCCGTCGACCACCTGGGTCGCCACTTCCGGGCAGAACTCGGAGGCGAGGCTGGCGCGAAGCGTGTCGCCGTACTCCGCTTCGTAGTGAGGGACGTCCATCACGGTGTCTCGGTAGGCCGTCCTGACGGCCCGGAGCGGGGCGGCTTGCCCCGGGTCACCGCGCGTCGACACCGCCGCGGGGATGGTCGCGACGCCGGCTCCCGCGGTCGAGCAGGTCACGCTAGGGGGCGTCGGATCGACGTTCGAGAGGCGAGCGCGGAACCGGTCGAACGCCGCGCGTTCGTCGGTCGCGTACTGGATCTCCCTGTCCACGACATCGATCGCCGTCCGGAGGGGCGAGGGGTTCGAGGCTGTCATGTGCTGTCGGGCAGTCCGTGCCGGATCCGCCCGCCCGGACGGGTAATCGGTTGCTATGAGCCATCTATACCGTGACGTACCCGTATATAGCGCCCGTGCCCGGACGCCGGTCCGCCTCGTTCGCGCCCGCCCCGCCCCGCCCCGCCCCGCCCCGCCCCGCCCGTGCCATCGGGACCACGGCCCCGGAAGCTATCGGAACGCCTACCAAAACGCCGTTCAGCGAACCTTTATTCGGGTCGTGCCCCGATCGATGTACATGACCCGCCCTGACGTGGTCGCCATTTGCGGTAGCCGCCGCGAGGGGAGTTACACCCGTCGCGCCCTCCGTATCGCCCTCGACGCGGCGGCCGACGCCGGCGCCGACACCGAGTTGCTGGACCTGCGGACGATCGACCTGCCCCCGTTCGACCCCGACGCCGAGGAAGGGGAGGCGGTCACCGAGTTCAAGCGCCGCGTTCGCGAGGCCGACGCAGTCATTCTCGGTTCGCCGGTCTACCACGGCTCGTATTCGGCGACGCTGAAGGACGCGCTCGACTACTGCGGCAAAGACGAGTTCACCGACACGACCGTCGGACTGGTCGCGACCGCGGGCGGCGGTAGCTACGCGAGCACGTTCGACCACCTGCGGACCGTCGTCCGCTCGGTCCACGGCTGGACGGTTCCCACGCAGGTCGGCATCCGCGGCGCCTACGACAAGTTCGACGGCGAGTCGATCACCGAACCCGGCCTCGAAGACCGGCTCCGGGAACTCGGCCGCGAGGTCGCCGCCAACGCGCCGGTCGAGCCGTCCGCTCGCCCCGCGGTGCCCGCCGAGTCCGACGACTGATCGGGGCTGGCTGTAGCCGCTAGACCACACTGGTCCGCAGATCAGATCGAGCGTCCGCAGCGTCCGGACGATCACACGTTCGACCGGCACAACTCCCTCCCTGCGGCTCCGGACCGCATGGACGCCGGGATCACCGTCGAAAAATACCAGATACAGTAATAGAACGATGAATTATACAATCGGCAATAGTATACTCTATCAGGGTCACACATCCCGATAATCTGACAATCCAACACTCTGATGGGGAGTAATGTGTAATACAAATGATTTAGACGAATTTGTTTTTCCCTACTCCGAATATTTGCCCTCGATCCAAATGATTCCATGAATATCGTGGCTTCCATCTCGAGACTGCCGATTCGAGGCTACCAGGGGAGAAAAATCGTCGGTATCCATTCGTGAATCAATGCCGGGGCGTCTGAGACAGGTTCCGACCGATCCAGACTTATCGAAATTGAATACATAATTCTGATTCGTAAGATAGCGTGGTTGGCGTGGCGCTCATGGACGCAATGGATACCGCACCCGCAGCAGTGTGTCGGGCGCTGTCGATTCGGCGAAGCGACGCCGAGACGTCGATCCGGGAAGGGATTACAACCATACGTCCGTAATCTCCGTTGGATAGTATCCCGCACGTGAGTTGTTACTACTGTCGCAACAAAGAACGTCCATCTGATCCGTTCGAAACGGACCAGTTCGGGGGATCCTTCACAATTATTCGTGGGTGTGATGGGTCGATCCGGCGACCGGGCGCCGGACGTTCGAAGTGAGTGAACGACAGGCGCGGTCACTCCGTGAGCGCGATCCGGTTGGAGATCGTCCCTGCGGTGTTGCGAACGAGTTTCCGCAGGTCTGCTTCGACGCGTGGCCCCTCGGTTCCGGCCGTCGGTTCCCGGAGACCGACAGCGCCCACGGGCTCTCCGTCGTCCGTCACGGGTGCAGCCACTGCTTCCGGGCCCGCGCTCTCGTCGGACCCAGTGACGATGACGGACTCTCGTTCGGCGGTGTCCAGGCGGTCGAGGATGTCTTCGACGCGGTCCGGCTCGTCGACGGTCGCATCGACGAGGGACCGGCGCGTCCCCGACGGGTACGACGACAGGATGGCGAGTCCGGCGGGCACGTCCGGGAGCGGTGCCCGCTGCCCTTCGAGTGCCGTTGCCCCGACCTGACCGACCGGGACGACCGTGTGGAGGTACACGGCTTCGCGTCCTTCTCGGACGACGAGGACCGTGGTGGCACCGGTCACGTCGGCGAGTTTCGCCAGATTGTCGACGCCCGCGCGGTAGACCGGTTCGTGTCGTTTCGCGGCCAGTCCGAACTCCAGGAACCGGTGTGCGAGCTGGTATTCGCCGTCGTGTGACCGAACGAAGTGAGCGTCCTCGAGCGTCGCGAGGTGCTTGTGGACGTTCGCCTTGGACCCACCGATGTCGTTCGCGATCTCCGTGACCCCGGCAGTCCCCCGTTGCCGGAGTGATTCGAGCACCTCGATCGACGTCACCGTCGCGCTGACCCGGTCGGCTGGCATACTCGACGGTTCGTTCGAACGCCCATAAGCGTTCGCTATATTCGAACGTGTCGGGCGAGCGTGGTTGCCGCCGGAACCTGTTCGACGACAGCAGGGCAGTGGGGGCCGGTTTTATGCTTCGTGGCGCCTCGCATGGGATATGGACGACCTCGACGACCTCGAAGGGGCGCTCGCCGACGCCGGCTTCTCCGGCTACGAGGCGGAGGCATATCTGGGGTTGCTTCGACTGCGGGACGCGTCGGTGGCGGAACTGACCGACGTCTGTTCGGTACCGCGATCGCGACTGTACGACGTGCTCAGGGACCTCGAGAGAGCGGGGTACGTCGAGACCTACGAGGAGGGGTCACTCCGTGCGCGCATCGCCAACGTCACGCCGGCCGTCGACGAACTCCGCGACTGGTCCGAGGAACTCAGCGACGCCGCGGACCGACTGGAGACGCTGTGGGAACGGCCTCGATTCGAGCACACGGACATCAGCGTCTTCCAGACCCACGCGGCGACCGTCAGAGAGGCGACGGCCCGAATCGACGCCGCCGACCACGCCGTGCACCTCTGTGTCTCGACGACGAAACTGGTCGATATGGCGGACACACTCCGTGACGCCGTCGATCGCGGCGTCGTCGTCCGGATCGCGATCCAGGCCGGCACGGGCGACCACGCCGGGGAGATCCCCCGGCTCTTTCCGGAGATCGCTTCGGAGGTGCGCCGGTGCGAGTCGACGATGCACTTCGTCGCGCTCGTCGACGGCTCCGTCGGCGTATTGGCCGTCGACAACGAGTGGGACGGCGAGTACGGGCTCGTCGCCAACGACAACACGCTCACGTCGATACTCCACTGGTACTTCCAGATCCAGCTGTGGGAACCGTGGGACACCCTCTACTCCGAGTCGATCGGCGTGACGACGACCTACGTGAGCATCCGAGAGATCATCCGTGACGTCGAGTCGCTCCGGACGGACGACGAGAGCGTCTTCGTTCGCGTCGAGGGCATCGACACGCAAAGCAGGGAAACGGTCGACGTCGAAGGAGAAGTCGTCGACGTGCTCTACACCGACATCTACCAGGACCGCGACGTGACGTTCGCCCAGCAGTTCATCCAGGCGGCGCTGAAGATCCGAGCTGACGGCGAGGAGTACACCGTCGGTGGCTACGGCGCCGTCCTCGAAGACATCCGTGCCATCCAGATGACGATCACCAGTATCGAGTGACACCCCGACGGGGGTCGCGGACCGGCGTCACCCCGGCGGGGGTCGCGGAGCGGTACCACCAGCAAAGTTTTTTGACGGGTACGGCGAAACGGAGAGGTATGGACGACACCTCCTCGCAAGCAGCGCGCTCGTGGCCTGTCGACGGGCGGGGGCCTCGATCTCGGGTCGCGTCGGTGGCCCGCGTCGCGTCGGTGACCGTCGAGCGAACTGTGGGTCGAAGCCGATGGTCGAGACGACGCGGGAGGGCGGCCGAATGACGGTCGTCGACCTCGTCCGACGGCCGGAGTACACGGGACCGAACCGGTGTTGGCCGTGTACCGCGTTCAACGCGCTCTTGCTCGGTGTGGTGGCGGCGTCCGTCGGGATCGTCTCCGTTCGGGCGGCAGCGGGCGCGGTCGCGGTCGGCGCCACGATCATCTGGCTCCGCGGGTATCTCGTTCCGTACACGCCCCGGTTTGCCCCCCGGATCGCCGACCGACTGCCCGTCGACTTCGAACGGCCGTCGGGCGACGACCGGCCAGTCGCGGACGGGGGCTCGCTGGGGGGCGCAGACCAGTCGGACCCGAACGCGGTCCTGGAGACGCTGATCACGGGGGGAGTGCTCGTCGCCGACGGGGTGGAACTCTCGCTCTCCCGGTCGTTCGCGGACGCGTGGGCCAGCGAGAGAGACGCGCTCGCGGACGCACCGGGGGACAGACTCGCCGCGGCCGCAGTCGCGGCCGCGCCGGGCGATCCCGACGCGGCGGTCCACGAGGTCGACGGCGACCAAGTGATACAGCTTGGGAGCGGCGACTCCGTGATGGACGAGGACGAAGTGCTACTCTCGCGACCGGTCGTCGTCGCCGAGGTCGCAGCGGTCCGCGCCCTCGCGGACGCCGACGTCGAACTGGACGACGCGACGCGCGCGACCGCGGCCGAAGCGCTCAGGGCGTTTCTCGACGACTGCCCGGTCTGTGGAACTGCGCTCGTCGAGTCGTCGACGGCCGACTGCTGTGGCGGACAGAAGGCCGACCCGCGGCCGGTCTCTCGCTGCCCGGACTGCGAGGAGGCGATCTACACGTTCCCCGACGCCTGACGACCGGCCCGCGTCTCGACCGGATCGGGCCCGTTACTACAGTTCTGCCGCGGCGCTGGCCGGTCCCAGCCCGCAACGTGCGGTCGGCACGCGACCGGGCGCGACCCCTAATTTTATATATTGTAAAGGATACGTGAAACGTGCATGGTCGATAGTGACTCACGTGGATCGGATAGAGGTGGCAAGAGCAGTATCACGCGGCGTCGCATGGTCAAGGCCATCGGCGCCACGGGCGCTGCTGGACTCGCCGGGTGCAGCGGTGGTGGCGACGGTGGCGACGGTGACGGCGGCAGTACCAGTAGCACCCCGATGGGGACGACCGGTGACGAACTCGGCGGGACGGTCACGATCTACTCGGGACAGAATCACAAGGACAACTTCGACAACCAAGTGCTTCACGACGCCGGCGTCCCCGATTCGATCGACATCAAGCACACGACGGGACCGCAGGCGACCGGCGGGAAACAGCAGAAACTCAAGATCGCGCTGGACTCGGAGGCGCGAGACCCCGACCTCGTGATGACGGACAACGGGTGGACGATCCCGTTCATCGTCCGGGGCGATCTGGTCAACCTCGAGGAGGAGATGGACGACGAGTTCATCCAGAACGTCAAGGACAAGGGCGTCCAGTCGATGGTCGAGACCGGCCAGCATCCCGAGACCGGCGACCTCTACTCGATCCCGGCGTTCCCGGACTTCCCGGCGATCGAGTACCGCAAGGACCTGCTCAGGAACGTCGGCTACACGGACGAGGACTTCTCGACGTGGCAGACCGACCCGCCGACGTGGGCGGAGTTCTCGTCGATCGTCGCCGAGGCCCACGCGGAGGCCGACGTCGACTACGGCCACCTCTGGCAGGGCAACAACTACGTCGGCCTGTCGTGCTGTACCTTCAACGAGTTCCTGACGAGCATGGGCGGCGCCTTCTTCGGTGGCCCGGACAACCTCTTCGGCCCGATCGGTGACCGCCCGGTCACCATCGGCGAGGAGAAGGCCGTCGACGGGATCGAACTGGCCCGCGACCTGATCCACGGCGAGGGTGAGTCCCCGATGGACGTCGAGGGCGTCTCCCCCCAGGAGGTCGCCGGCTGGATCGAACCCGACACGCTCACCCAGTTCGCCGAGGAGGCCAACTCGGTCGCCCTGCGCAACTGGACCTACGCCATCGGCCAGTCCGCGAGCGCCTTCGAGGGGTCCGACGCCGAACTCGGCGTGATGCCGCTGCCGAAGGGACCGAACGGCTCCTGGCACGCACAGGGCGGCTGGGTCCTCTCGATGAACCCCCACAGCGACAACAAGGAGGCCGCCAAGGAGGTCCTCAAAGCCTGGTTCAACGACGAGGTCTACAAGCACCAGCTCGATTCGACCGGGCTCTTGCCGGGCAAGGCAGACGTCTTCAGCTACGTCGAGGAACACGAGACGTACGGCCCGTACTTCGAGGCGCTCTCGTACTCCGGCGAGAACATGATCCCGCGACCGACTACCTCGGTGTGGCCGAACCAGCGGGAGGTTATCTCCTCGGAAGTCAACGCGGCGATTCGAAAGGAGAAGTCGGCTCAGGACGCGGCAGACGCCATGCAGGAGCAGATCAAGGCCATCGAGGAACAGGCCAGCGGCTAACGACCACCGTGTATCGGCGCAGGCACGCCGTTGCCGTCGCCGGTCGCGACCGGCCGACCCAGCACCGTCTCGGCCGGCACTGAGTCGGCGCGGCCCCGTCGCTAGCGGCCCGGAGGAGCCGCTGTGAGGGCTGTCAGGACGCCCATCTGACCACTACATTGAAGTAGCTGGATTCTGAGCATTCTGTCATGGTCGTCCGACAACGACAGGGACCCGTCCGTGGAGGGATCGCTGCACATGGCGGCTGATCGGGGACACCGGAGCGATACCGGCGGTCTCGTCACACGGGTCGGGACGTGGACAGAAAACCTGAGCGAACAGGCCTACGCGTACCTGTTGCTGGCGCCGGGCTTTTTGATACTGTTGCTGATGGCCTTCTGGCCGCTGGGCTCGGCGATCAGGATGTCGTTTTTCGCCGACCAGGTGGTCGGCGAGGGTCGGATCGGTGGGTTCGCGGGCCTGGAGAACTACGTCCGATTGCTCACGGACACGAACGCACTCGCGCCAGCGACGTTCCTCGACCCCTCGTTCCAGGTCCCGGTCCTCGAACAGGCGCTTTTCATGACGCTCCTGTTCGCGATCCTCAGCGTCGTCGGGGAGACGCTGCTGGGGTTCCTCTACGCGATGTTGATGAAGGCGGAGTACCGCGGTCGTCGCGCGGTCCGCGTGCTCATCATCCTCCCGTGGGCGATTCCGATCGTCATCCAGGGGATGATCTTCTTCCTGATGTTCCGGCCGGGCTACGGCCTGTTGACCGGGCCGCTGCAGAATCTCGGGATCTTCTCGAGCCTGCCGCTCAACACGACCTTCGACGGGTTCGTCATCGTGACGGTGGCCGACATCTGGAAGACCTCGGCGTTCATGGCGCTGTTGATCCTGGCGGGGCTCGAGAGCGTCAACCAGGACCTGTACAACGTGGCCGACGTGATGGGTGCGTCGCGCTGGCAGCGGTTCCGGTACATCACGTTCCCGCTGGTGTTCCCGGTGTTGATGGTCGCGATGCTGTTCCGGACGATGGGCGCGTTACGCGTCTACGGCGTCATCGAGTCGACGGGGGTCGGCTGTACCACTGTCCCGTCGATGACGTGTCTGGTCACACAGTTCATGTTCGGGTCGTCCGCGCTGTACGGCTCGGCGGCGGCCGCGAGCGTGCTGATTGCCATCGTCGTCGGACTGTTCATCTCGGTGTACCTCGCGTTCATCAAAATGAGTAACCAGAACCTGGATCTCGCATGAGTATCGACGCACAAGACCACGAAGACGCGGAGACGTTCGTCGACCAGACCGACGAGTCGAAGTCACGCATCGGACGCTGGGCGGACGACTGGATACGAAACCCGGAGAAAGCCTACGCGGTGATGCTGGTGTTCCTGGGCGGCGTCCTCCTGACGACGACGCTGTTCCCGCTGTACTGGCTGTTCGCGGTCGCCATGGCGGAACCGGGACAGAGCAACATCCCGCTGATCCCAAACCAGATCGACCTGTCGGCGTTCGTGGTGATCTTCCAGCAGGTCCCGTTCGCCCGCTTCATGTTCAACAGCCTCTTCTACGCGACGTCGGTGACGGTCATCGTGTTGCTCGTCGCGAGCCTGGCGGGATACGCCTTCGGGCGCCTGGAGTTCAGGGGCAAGACGCCGCTGCTGTTCTCGCTACTGGTGCTCAGCTTCTTCCCGCCGGCGACGCTGTTCATCCCGCTCTTCCGCGCGTTCAACCAGCAGGTGCCGATCCTCGGGATCTTCACGCTGCCGGTCGAGCTGTACGGGACGCCCGGCGCCGTCGTCGCGCCGCTCAGCGCCTTCGCGATGCCGCTGGCTATCTTCATCCTGACGACGTTCTACGCCCAGATCCCGGACGGGCTGGAGGACGCCGCCCGGATCGAGGGGACGACGCGGATCGGCGCGCTGTTCCGGGTGATCGTTCCGCTGTCCGCACCCGGCGTCGCGACCGCCGGCATCCTGACGTTCATCACGACCTACGTCGAGTTCTTCTTCTCGTTCCTGATGACCGGTGACAGGGCCTCGGAGTGGGCGCCGATCGTCAACGGCGTCCTCGCGTTCCAGACGCGGTACACGACGCGGTACGACCTCCAGGCGGCGGCGAGCCTGGTGGCGATCGTCCCGGTCGCTATCCTCGTCGTCGTCGCACAGGAGAAGATCATCAGCGGGCTCACGCAAGGAGCACTCAAGGAGTAACCACAGATGGCACGAGTCAGACTCACGGACGTCACGAAACGCTACGACGACGTAACGGCAGTCAACGAGATGAACCTCGACCTGAAAGACGGGGAGTTCGTCTGCCTGGTCGGCCCGTCGGGGTGTGGGAAGTCGACGACCCTCGAGACGGTCGCCGGCCTCACGAAACCCACCTCGGGCGAGATACTCATCGGCGACCGCGAGGTGACGAACCTCCCGCCCAAGGACCGGGGGATCGCGATGGTGTTCCAGAACATCGCGCTGTTCCCGCACATGGACGTCTACGACAACATCTCCTTCGGGCTCAGGCTACGCGATTTCCCTCAAGCGGAGATGGACGAGCGCGTCGAGGAGGCCGCTCGGGTCGTCCAGCTCGAGGGGATGCTCGACCGGATGCCCGACGAGATGTCGGGCGGGCAGCGCCAGCGCGTCGCCATCGCCCGCGCCATCGTCCGGGAGCCCGACGTGTTCCTCATGGACGAACCGCTGGCCAACCTCGACGCCAAACTCCGCGTGAACATGCGGACGGAGCTCCAGCGGCTCCACAAACAGCTCGACACGACGATCATCTACGTCACGCACAACCAGGCCGAGGCGATGACGATGTCCGACCGCATCGCCGTCCTCAACAGGGGGGAACTCCAGCAGATCGCGCCGCCGCTGACGTGCTACAACGAGCCGGCCAACCGCTTCGTCGCCGGGTTCATCGGCTCGCCGTCGATGAACTTCGTCCGTTCGACGGTCGACGGCGACCGGCTCGAGGCCGAGGGCTACAGCGTCTCGTTCGACACCGCGACGGTCGACGGCGTCGGCCAGGGCGACGAGGTCGAGATGGGTATCCGGCCGGAGGACGTGTATCTCACCGAGAACAGCGAGGAGGCGATCGATCCGAGCGACTCCATCGCCGTCGAGACCGACGTGCTGGAGCCGATGGGCGACCAGATCTTCGTCTACCTGAAGTCGCTCGCGCAGGCCGCCGGCTCCGGCATGGGCGACGCCGAGGAACGGGCGGGACTGCTGATGAGCGTCGATCCCGACACCGACATCGGCGAGGACCAGTCCGCGGAGATCGTCCTCGACCGTGGACGACTCCACCTGTTCGACGTGGCGACCGGTGAGGCGCTCTCCCACGGCGTCGTGCGACAGGCGGCCACGACGACCGAAGGTGGCGAAGACAGCGCACAGGTCGACTGACCGCGGGGCCGCGTTCGATTCTCGGCGCCGATCGCTCCCGTTCTGTGAGCCTCGACGCCCGGGTCAGGGCGAATCCTCCTGGACCGGACTGTCGCGTCGCACGGCGTTCCCTGTCGGCGTGGAACCGCGCGCGTCTGCGGCGCCAGATGCTCGACAGTCGAGTCTGGACCGCGTCGACCGCCGCTCGAACGACCCGCTCCGCGCTCAGTCGTCCGTCCCGTTCGCACTCGCACCGTAGCCGCCGCGGCCGCGCTCGAACGCGAGGGTCTGTCCGGGCTCGTACGGAGCGAGGTCGGGCAGCGCCTCGCCGGCGAGCGGGAGGTGCCAGGCGTCGAGCGTCCCCAGGACGCGGGTCCGGTCACCGTCGAGGTCGAGGCGGAGCGTCGGACCGAGCGTCCCGCCGAACCGCCGCATCTGTTCGGCCTCGGAGAGCTCACCGATCAGGTCGACCGACTCGCCGGCGAAGTCGTAGAAGTTGAAGAAACTCTGGACGAGGACCTCCTCGTCGTGGGGGAGGACCATCCACGAGTAGGTCTGGAACGGCGCGTTCGCGGGGTTGGTGACGACGAGTCCGGTCTCGTTGAGAGGGCGGTACGGGCCGTCGAGCGAATCGGCAACGAACCCGTAGAGGCCGTCGTAGCCGTCGAGTCCGGGGGCGAACGTGTGGTCGTGGCTGGAGACGTACAGATAGTAGCGCCCCTCCCTGTGGAGGACGTGTGGTCGTTCTAGCTCCTGGTTGACGCCGACACCGTCGAGGATCGGGGGTCGCAACTCCCAGTCCATCGGGTCGCCCGACCGGGACACGGCGAGGCCGACACAGCCGTTGTACACCTGGTGGGCGTCCACGCCGTCGCAGGCGTCGCTCCCCTCGGGAACCGGGACGTTCCCCTCGAACAGGAGACAGGCCTCGCCCGTCTCGGGGTCCTCGTAGAACCACGGGTCCCGGAAGGTGTAGGTCATCGCGCGGGACTGGGCCTCTGTCTCGTAGCACTCCCCGTCGGGTTCGAGGAGGATCTCGTGGTCCCACGAGCCCCCGAGGCGGACGCCGTCGTCGCCCGTCTCGACGCTGACGCCGGTCGCGCCGGCGATGCGCTGGCTGTACTGTAGTTTCTCGGCGTCGGCCTCGCCGGCGGCCGTGTAGTAGAGGAACAGGTCGCCGTCGTCGAACAGCGCGGAGCCGGCCCACTGGCGCTGGCCGAACGCGGTCCCATCGGGGAACGCGCGGCCCCCGAGTTCCCAGTTCCGGCCGTCGGGGGAGTAGAAGTACCGGATCGTCGCCACGTCGTGGCGGGTCCCCGGGAGCAGGTCGGCCGAGGCGGTCAGCGAGAACGCGATCCGCCACCCGTCGACGTCGGCGACCCGCCCCTGGCGGTCCCGGAGCAGCCACGTGTCCCAGACGTGAACGTCTTCGTTGGGAACGCTCTCCGGCGGGTACGCGATCGGCGCGACTGTCTCTTCGGTGCGACTGAGCCCCGCAGCCTGCTCTCGGGTCCAGCGCGACCGCTCGGCTCCTCCACCGACTATCGAGTCGTCGCTCGACGGGCGGTCAGCCATACGTTAGGTTGGGAACATTCTACTATAAAGCTCTTGTCCGTCTCGGGGGCGTGTGCCGTCCACCCCGCGACGTCGTCCCGACCGCCCCCCGACCGCCTCCCGACGACAGTCCTGTCGCACGTGTCTGGCGGCCCACATCGTTCGCAAATTTTAATTCGGAATCGAGTTAATATTTCCACAACACTTTTACCAGCGCCGCACGTACGGAGAGACACCATGACAGAAACAGCAGTCATCGCCGTCAGCAAGAACGACGAACGACGTCTCGACGGACTCGCGTCGGCGGCGACCGACGCGCTCGACGACGACGGGTCGGCCGTCGTCGTGCACGCGTTCGACGCCGCCAGATACGACGACCTCACGGAGCGACTGAACCTCCCGACCGGCGGCGCGGAGGCGCCGGACGAACTCGCGCGCCGACACAGCGTCGCCAGCGACGTCGCGGACCGCCTCGACGAGGAGGGCGTCGACGTGTCGGTTCGCGGTGCGGTGGGGGCCGAGAGCGACGCGATCCTCGACGTGACCGACGAGGTGGGGGCGGACCTGGTCGTCATCGGCGGCCGTAAGCGCTCGCCCAGCGGGAAGGCGCTGTTCGGGTCGACCGCGCAGACAGTCCTCCTCGAAGCCGACTGTCCGGTCACCTTCGTCAAAGAACGCGGGAAGGCCCTCGCCTGATCGGCCAACCGCCAGCAGGCGCCCGTATCGAGTTCGTGACCGAACTATACATTTAAGGGCGTCTGTGGTCACGAGTAGGTATGAGCCTCGATGGAAAGCTACCGGTCGGGATCCGGGAGTCGCCGGAACTCGAGGGCTACGCCGAACGCCGTCGGGCGTTCCGGACGGACCCGTACCGACCGGCGTATCACTTTGTCCCGCCCGGTGGGCTCCTCCACGATCCGAACGGTGCGGTGTACTGGAACGGCCGCTATCATCTCTTCTACCAGTTCTGGCCGCCCGACGTGACAGGCGACCGGACGTGGGAGGAGGCCATGCACTGGGGCCACGCCGTCAGCGAGGACCTGGTCCACTGGACGGACCTGCCGGTCGCGCTATCGCCCGACGACGGCCCCGAGGCCGGTTGTTTCAGCGGGCAGGCGCTCGCCGAGGAGGACCGGACTATCGTGATGTACTTCGGCACCGAAGTCGGCAACTGCGTCGCCGCCGCGAACGACCAGTATCTCACCGACTTCGAGCGGGCCGAGGAGAATCCCGTCATCCCCATCGACGAGGAGGCTCCCTACGAGATCTTCGACCCCTGTCTCTGGCGCGAGGGCGACACCTACCACTCGCTGTCGGGCTGGAAACGCGACGGTCGCACGGCGGAGTTCTGTTTCACGTCCGAGAACCTCACCGACTGGGACTACCGCGGGACGCTGGTCAAGGACGGCTACTACACCGACCCCGACGAGGACGGCGCGGTCCCCAACTTCTTCGAACTCGACGGCAAACACGTCCTGCTGTTTTTCAGCCACTCGCGGGGACCGCAGTACTACGTCGGCGACTACCACGGCGGCACGGACTTCGAGATCCGATCGCACGGCCGGCTGAACTTCGGACCGGTCGACCACGCCAACCTCCACGCGCCGTCGGTCCTCCGCGCCGACGACGGGCGACAGATCGCCTTCTTCAACGTCGTCGAGGGTCGCCACGACTGGCGCGAGCGCCCGGGTGAGGGCTGGGCCGGCGTCGTCAGCCTCCCGCGGGCGCTCTCGCTCGACGGCGACGACCTCCGCGTCGAACCGGTCGAGGAGATCACCGCGCTCCGGACGAACCACCGCCACATCGAGGGCCACACCGTCCCGGCCAACGGAGAGTGGATCGTCCCGGACATCGGCGGCGCGAGTCTCGAACTGCAGGCCACGATCGGCGTCGGGGACGCCGAAGAGGTCGGTCTCTCCGTCCTCCGCTCGCCCGACGGAAGCGAGAAGACGACGGTCTCGTACTGGGACGAGTCGGGCTCGCTCGGCATCGACCTCGGTGACTCCAGCGAGAACCCCGACGCGCGCGGCCGTCCACCCGAGGTCGGACCGTTCTCGCTGAACGAGGGCGAACCGCTCGACCTGCGGGTGTTCGTCGACAAGAGCATCGTCGAAGTGTTCGCGAACGGCCGACAGACGCTCACGACGCGGGTCTATCCGAACCGTAGCGACAGTATCGGCGTCTCCCTGTCGGCCGAGCGCGGCGCCGCCCGACTCGAGTCGATGGACGTCTGGGACATGCAGAGCATCTGGTCCTGACACTGCCGGGCGGCCCGGCTTCGGTCACACGACCGTGTCCAGATCCGGGAGCGCGGCCATCCCGCCGGCGCGCGTCGTCGACGCCGCGGCGACGGCGTTGGCGTGAGCGAGCATCACGTCCAGGTCGCGCGTCCCGTCCGCGAGCGCGTCGACGACGCCGGCGGTGAAGGCGTCTCCCGCCCCGGTCGCGTCGACGGCCTCGACCGCGTAGCCGTCGTGCGTCGTCTCCCCGGCACTCCACGGAGCGGCGTCCGTCGACGACGCGGCTGACCCCAGTTCCCCCCGCGTCAGGAAGACCGTGTGGGGCCCCAGGTCGTGCAGTTCGGCTGCGAGCGCCATGGGCCCGTCGCCGGTGATCCCGGCGGGTGCCAGGTCCTCCGACGAGGCCTTCACTACGTCGACCGAGGGGAGGAGCCGGCGGACCTGTCGTTCGAAGTCGGCGTCGGACCAGAGCTCCGGTCGCGCGTTCAGGTCGAAGACGACGGTGCAATCGTGACTCCGCGCGCGCTCGACGAGGTCGGTCACGGCTTCGCGGGAGGGCGAGCTCGCGAGGAGGACGCTCCCGAGGACGACCCAGTCGACGCTCGCCAGTACCTCGTCGGGGACCCGCCCGGGTTCGAACCGGGTGTCTGCGGTCTCGTGGCGGTAGAAGGTGAACCGTGGGATCGCGTCGGGGTCGCCGCTGACGAACGCGAGCGTCGTCTTCGCCTCGGCGTCGCGCTCGACGAACCGGTCGGGCACTCCCTGGTCGGCGAGGACGTCGACGAGAAAGTCACCGAACGGGTCCGTCCCGACGCGCGTCCAGAACCACGGCGTTCGATCCAACTGCGCCAGCCGAACGGCCACGTTAGCCGGTGCACCGCCTGGATTGCGGGTAAACGCGGCCGTCTCCTCCAGCGAGGTATCCGACTCCGGCAAGAAATCGACGAGCGTTTCACCCGCGACGAGTACGGACGGGTTCATGTGCAGTCGTTCGCCACCGACCGGGAAAAGTCCGCAGGGTCTCCGTACGGCCGCGACGATCCTCACCCCATCCCGGTAACGACAATTATCTTATCATGATGGTTATAATATATTAGAATATCTCCGCAGATTTCGAAATATCGTCACTACTTCCAGAAACTGGCGTATATCGGCCACAGATCGACGATACGTGACGATCGGGGCTCGCCGATCGCATGGCTCGTCCTCCCGACCTCGATCCGCTCTCGAAACGAGTTTCGTGGAAATTGACGCCCAGATCGGCACAGTACGACTGTCTCTCGTGATCGTGGCTCAGTTGGCGGCGATCTACCGGCTCAACCGCAGTAAGTATAATAATTGAGGTAGAAATACAGTATGTAAATATTTCTTACACGCCTCGAACGTCGATCAGTCGGCCGAGTGGACGGCGAGCTGCTCGGGCGGAACTCGCCCGGTCGTAAACGTCGTCCGCCCGCGGCGGGTGATCTCGTGTCCGTCCGCGACCATCGACGCGGCGTCGACCGCGAAGACGACCGGGTCGTCGGCGTGGCGCCCGCCGACGCGGCGGGCCTCGTCGACGCTCCCGGAGAGGTGGACCAGCTGGCGCGACAGTGGCTTCAGCCCCGTTGCGAGGATGGCGTCGCGATTCCGCGGCGCCGTCCCGTGATAGAGTGTATCCGGGACCGGTTCGTTACCCGATTCCAGGTCCACGGCCACCGAGTGGCCGTAGGCCGCGCGGACGCGGTCCGGGCCAGACACTGAATCACCGCTTGAAGTGTCGCTACCGAGATCGCCGCCGGTCCGCTCGTAGCGGCCGTTCGGGTCCGTGGCGACGACGGCGGCGACGCGCTCGCGGCCCGCCCAGTCGTACTGTCGTTCGACGGCGTCGACGAGGTCGTCGAACGCCGTCCAGCCGGCCTCGTCCAGCGCGAGCCCCGCGTCGTCGGGGAAATGCCGCAGCGCGCCGGAGAGGTACTTCGAGAGACGTCGGCGGCGCTCGGCGTCGAGGACGGCGCGACCGTCGCGCTCGCAGACCGGGCACTCCTCGCACTCGAAGAAGCCGTGATCGGCGCAGGCACGGACGGCTGTCATCGGGAGCCAGTTCGCCACCGGGCGGCAAAACACGTTCGCCGTCGCGCTGGAACACGCGTTCGCCGTTTCCGGGTATGGCGTCCGATGGCACGCCGCAGTGGCGTCTCGGACCGCACGGTTTTTCCGTCCTATTCCGCTACGTCGATACACGATGGGCTTCGGGAGCTACGACGAATCCGAACAGGAGAACCAGAACGGGGACGCCGACTACGACGAAGACGACGCCGTCAACGTCCACGAGCACGACCACGAAGGCGAGGTGTCCGTCGAGGGCGCGGACTCGGCCGACGAACTGGTCGACCGCCTGCAGGACATGAAGTAACCCCCGGTCGGCTCGACACGTCGACGCCCGGTCGCAGGCCGCCGGCCTGCGACCCAAACGCGTCCGCTCAGTGCGCCGGTGCGTAGGCCTCCGAGAACGCGTTCAGGACGACGACGCCGGCGACGACGAGCGCTATCCCGGCGACCGCGGCCGCGTCGACCGTTTCTTCGAAGACCACTACGCCCACCAGTGCCGTCGCCACGATCCCGAGGCCCGCCCACGTCGCGTACACCAGCCCCACCGGCAGATCTTCGAGCGTCAGTCCGAGCAGATAGAACGAGCCGACGTACCCGACCACGACGACGGCCGTCGGCAGCAGTTCCGAGAACCCGTCGCTGGCCTTCAGCGCAGTCGTCCCGGTCACCTCGGCGGCGATCGCGAACGCGAGCGTTAGATACGGTCGCATGCCCGAACGGAGTCCGCCCGGGGGAAAACCGCTTGTCGAACCCGCCGCCACTTCCTGTCCGTTCCCGAATAGTTTAGTCGGACGGCTCCCCACCGCGAGGCATGTCCGACCTCGGGGAACTGGGGCTGTCGAGCTACGAGGAGAAGGGCTACCGGGCCCTGCTGTCGCTCGGGTCGGCGACGGCACAGGAGGTCTCGGAGGCGAGCGACGTGCCGATGGGCCGCATCTACGACGTGCTCAACGGCCTGGACGCGCGCGACGTCGTCCGGAGCCAGTCGACCGATCCGACGAGGTACGCGGCAGTCGACCCGGCGGAAGCGGTCGAGCGACTGCTGGAGGAGCGCCGGCGCGAACTGTCGACGCGGGCCGACCGCTACGAGGCGATCGCCGCCGAGATCGGGCCCGAACTCGCCGCGACGAAACCCGCGGAGAGCCGCTTCTGGACCGCACCGCTGGGGAGTGACACCGCCGTCTCGCTGGAACGGGACCTGTTCGCGACCGCCGGCGACACCATCCGGTCGGCGATGAGCGTGCCCTACGCCGACGCACCGTGGGAGCGCTACGAGCCGGAAGTGGACCCGTTCTACGCAGCCCTCGACGACGGGGTCGAAGTGCAGATACTCGGCCACGCCGCGATGCTCGAGGCGGCGCCGCCCGATGCCGTCGCGGAGACCGTCGACGCGCCACAGCACGTCTCCGTGCGCGTCACGACCGACCTGGAGGTCACCTTCGACGTGGTCGACGGCAACGAAGTCTGCTTTCACGTGCCGCATCCGCTCGACAGCGGCGAACGACTCGGCGTGATCCACGTCCGCGACGCGGCGATGGCCGGCCGCCTGGCGGAGGTGTTCGACCAGGCCTGGGCCGCAGCCGCGCCGCTGTCCGCGGTGGTCGAGGGCGAGAACGCCCCGTTCGACGGCGTCTCAGATCTCGGCGACTGAGTCTCCGGGGCGAACGTTTCGCAGGACCGCGGCCGCTTCCGGCACCCGAACGTTGATTGGGAGCCCGGGTCACGTGAACCCATGCCAGACCGGAGCGCGTTCGGCCAGCGACTCGCCGACGAGGACGAGCGGCGGGTCGAGGCGATCCTCGACGAGATGACCGTCGCCGAGAAAGTGGGCCAGATCGTCGGCGTCCCGGCGCTCGCGGACGTCGACGAAGCCAGGGAGGCGGTCACCGACCACCACGTCGGCTCGGTCCACTTCGGCGGGACGCCGCACAACACGCCCGCCGAGAAGGCCGAGTTCGTCAACGAACTCCAGCGGGCGGCCATCGACGCCTCGCGCTTCGACGTCCCGCTGTTCGTCCGCGCGATGGCCGAGCACGGCCACGCCGCCATCTCGGGGAGCACCGTCTTCCCCCAGCAGCTCGGCCTCGGCGCGACGCGGGACCCGGACCTCGCCGCGCGGGCGGCCCGCGTCGCGGCGGTCGAGATGCGCGCCACCGGCGTCCAGTCGACCAGCAGCCCCATCGGCGACGTGGCCCGGGACCAGCGCTGGGGCCGCATCGCCGAGACGTTCGGCGAGAGTCCGCACCTCTGCGGCGAGTTCACGGCCGCGATGGTCCGCGGCTACCAGGAGAACGACTGCGACGACTCCGTCCTCGCGGTGACCAAGCACTTCCCCGCCTACAGCGAGGGCGTCCGCGGCGAGGACCAGGCGCCCAACGATATCTCCGAGTACACGCTCCGGCGCGTCCACGTCCCGCCATACGAGGCCGGCATCGAGGCGGGGACCGCCGGGATCATGCCCTGCTACAACGTCATCGACGGCGAACCCGTCCACGGGTCGCCCCGATTTCTGCGTGACCTCCTCCGCGAGGACCTGGGGTTCACCGGGTTCACGCTCGCGGACTACGCCGGCGCCGAGGACCTCCACGGCGGACATCGCGCCACCGAATCGCTGGAGGAGTCGCTGTGGCGAGCGGTCCACGCGGGGATCGACCTGCTCCCCTCCGGCGGCGCCGAGTACTGCGAGCACATTCTGGCGCTCGTCGAGGACGGCGAACTGAGCGAGTCGCGGATCGAGGAGAGCGCCCGGCGCGTGCTCCGCCTGAAGTTCGCGCTCGACCTGTTCGAGGACCCGTTCGTCGACCCCGACGACGCCGTCGCGACGCTCGGCCGGCCGAACCACCGCGAACTGGCCCGCGAGGTCGCCAGGGAGTCGATGACGCTCCTCCGGAACGAGGGCGACGTCCTCCCGCTCGACCCCGACCTCGACCAGGTGCTCGTCGCCGGTCCGAACGCCGACGACATCGCCGCCCAGCACGGCGGCTGGGGCAGCGTCGAGGACCCGCGGCCGCTCGGCGACACGGTCCTCGACGGGATCGAGGCGGCGGTCGCCGACGGGACCGACGTGGTCCACGAACGGGGCGCCGGGATCGACGAGACGCTGGACGTCGATGCCGCTCGCGACGCTGCCGAGCAGTCAGACGCGGCCGTCGTCGTGGTGGGCGAGCCCGACTACGTCCACGAGTTCCGCGCGAGTTCCCAGGCGTTCGGCGCCGAGGAGTTCCCCCACCGCGAGCGCCTGACGCTGCCCGAGGCCCAGCGCGAACTCGTCGAGGCGATCCACGCGACCGGCACGCCGACCGTCGCGGTCCTCGTCACTGGCCGCGTGCTGTCGACGCCGTGGATCGCCGAGCACGTCCCCGGCCTGCTCCTCGCGTACCAGCCCGGTTCGGAGGGCGGCGCCGTCGCGGACGTCCTCTTCGGCGAGCACGATCCGTCGGGGAGACTCCCGCTCTCGGTCCCGCGCTCGGAGGGGCAGGTCCCGGTCCGGTTCAACCACCTCACCCACCCCACCGTCGACCACGAGGCCCACCGTTCCTCCTACGATCCGCTCTTCGAGTACGGCCACGGGCTGAGCTACACCGACTTCGAGTACGAGGACCTGTCCGTCTCGCCCGGGGAGGTCGGCCCGGACGCGACCGTCGACGTCGAGGTCACGGTCGCCAACGTCGGCGACCGCGCCGGGACGGAACCCGTCGAAGTGTTCGCGACCGACGTGGTGAGCACCCGTGTCACGCCGGTCCGGGAACTGCGGGCGTTCGACCGCGTCGACCTCGACGCGGGCGACCGGGCGACGGTCTCGTTCTCGCTGGACGTCCGGGACTTCGGCATCGTCGAGAACGACGGGACGCGGACGGTCGAACCCGGAACCTTCGAAGTCCGGGTCGGCGACCTCGTCGAGTCGTTCGAGGTGGCGCGGGGCCGCCCCTACCGGCGCTGAGGCCGGGTGACCGACCGCTGCGGTCACGCGATTCCCGCACCGGCCCACCACGCTCATGGCCCTGGCGAGCGTAGATCGGTCCGATGCCGGTTCCTGACGAGATCGATCTCTCCGGCGAGCGCAAGCGCGTCTATCGCTTCGTCGACCGGCACGGCCCGGTCGAACCCGCGGTCGTCGCCGAGACCGTCGGCGTCGACCCCGAGTCGTTCCAGCATCACGTCTCGATCCTCAAGCGCGACGACTTCGTCGAGGAGGACGAGCGCGGGCGTCTGCAGGCGCAGATCCAGCCGGGCGAGACCGAGGAGTTCGCCGAGGCGGGCGTCGCCTACGCGGTCCGCCCGGCCCGGCCCGCGGACTTCTCGGGCGTCGTCGGCGTCATCCGCGAGGTCGCAGCCGAGCAGACGTACATCACCGCCGAGACGGTCGCCGAGGAGCTCACCTACGAGGAGACGCTCTTCCGGCGGACGCCCACGGCGTGTCGCGTCGTCTTCGTCGCGGAGGTCGCCGACGAGGTGGTCGGCTGGGCCCACGTCGACGCCCAGGAGCAGGCCAAGCTCCGCGGGACCGCCGAGTGCACCGTCGGGGTCCTCGACGGCTACCGTCGCCACGGCATCGGCAGTCACCTCCTCCAGCGCGGCGTCCAGTGGGCCGCCTCCAGGGGCTGCCGGAAGGTGTACAACAGCCTCCCGGCGACCAACGGCGCGGCCATCGACTTCCTCGAACGCAACGGCTGGGAGATCGAGGCGATCCGCGAGGACCACTACGAGATCGACGGCGACCTCGTGGACGAGGTGATGCTCGCCCGGCGACTGGACGAGTGAACCGAGACGCGCGACGGTCTCACTCGTCCCACTCGTCGCTGGACCACGCGTCTTCGTGGTCTTCGACCGACGACTCGCTGGCGCGCGGGAGCAGTCGGGACAGGACCACGTACTCGGTCATCGAGAGGGCGAGCGCCACTGCGATCGGGACGAGCGCGCCCTCGAAGACGAACATGAGCGCGAGCGCGACCACGCCGGCCCCGGAGAGCGCGTAGCCCGCCGCGCCGGGGTGGAAGCTCCGCGCGAGGTTCTCGTGGTCGTCGCGGACGTAGCTCTCGTCGGCCCGCCGGATCGTGTACGGGACGGTGTAGAACATCCCGACGCCGGAGAGCGCGCCGACGAGTACTCCGACGGCGATCTGTTCGAAGAGGAGGACGGTCACGTACGCGAGCATCCCGAACGTGAGCACGGCGGCGGCCCCGCCGACGAAGCCCGGGGAGACCACGCTCTCGTCCATCGTCGATTCTGCCATGTCCGTGCGATCACCCTCTGTCAATAAAACGATAGGGGACGGTACCCGCGGTGTCCCCCGGAACGGGCGCCGATCACCCGGTCCGGAAGGAGTAATCGAGCGTCGGCGCGGAGTGGGTCAGGCTCCCCATCGAGATCACGTCGACGCCGGTGGCCGCGTAGTCGGGGACGGTCTCGACGGTGATCCCGCCCGAGGCCTCGGCGAGCACCTCGTGGCCGAGGTCGGCGGCGGCCGCTCGCAGGCGTTCGACCGCGCGCTCGGTCGTCTCGGGGTCCATGTTGTCGAGCAGGACGATGTCGGCGCCCGCTTCGGCGGCTCGCGGCGCGTCTGCGGGCTCCTCGACCTCGACCTCGATCTTCGTCGCGAACGACGCCCGCTCGCGGAACTGCTCGACGGCGGATTCGAGGCCCATCTCGGCGACGTGGTTGTCCTTGACCATCACCATGTGCGAGAGGTCGAGGCGGTGCGTGTCACCGCCTCCGGCGACGACCGCGCGCTTCTCGATACCGCGGAGTCCAGGGGTGGTCTTCCGGGTACCCGCGACGCGCACGCTGTCGCTCTCGGACCGGGCTGCGTCGACTGCCCGCCGCGTCTTCGACGCGATACCGGACGCGTGACCGGTGATATTCACCGCGACGCGCTCGCCGCGCAGTACGTCGCGAGCGGGTCCCTCGACTTCGAGGGCTGCATCGCCGGCTTCGATCCGGTCGCCGGCCGCCGCGCTGTCGGTGACGGTCACGTCCAGGTACTCGAAGACGGCGCGGGCGGCGTCGAGGCCGGCGACGACGCCCGAGTCTCTCGCGACGAGCCGGCCCGTCGTCTCTCCGGGCACCTGGTTGGTCACGTCGTGGTGGCCGACGTCTTCGCGGAGCCACTGCTCGATCTGTGAATCGGGGATCATCTCGGGTAGAACCCCTCTCAGTCCGCCCCGGGTTTGGCGGGCGCTTCGACGAGGTTGTGCGTGCCGACGGACTCCTCGTTCTCCGCGGCGGCCCGCGCGACGAGCAGGGCCGTCACCGAGGCGTGGCGGAGTTCGTACAGCGATCGGGAGGTCCGCGTGCGGACGTAGGCGTCGACCTCGCCCTTCAGCCGCCGGAGGACCGCCTGCGCGCGGCCGAGGTCGTCCCGATTCCTGCGGAGGCCGACGTACTCGTCCATCACGCGACGCAGACGGACGAACTTCTCGCGGGCGAAGTTCTCGGGGAGCGCGGGGTCACGGTCGAGGAGTTCGGGAGCTTCCACCACGTCAGCCTCGAACCCGGAAGCGTCCTCACCGGCCCGGAGACCCCAGACCAGTCCTTCCAGCAGCGAGGTCGAGGCCAGGCGGTTCGCGCCGTGGACGCCCGTGCGGGAGCACTCGCCGACGGCGTAGAGGCGGTCGAGCGACGCCCGCCCGCGGGTGTCCACGTCGACGCCGCCACAGAGGAAGTGCTCGGCGGGACCGACCGGGATGCCGGATTCCCAGTCGACGCCGCGTTCCTCGCACTTCGCGGCCAGGTCCGGGAACTCCCCGGCGAAGTCGAGCGGCGAGACGTCCAGCACGACCTCGCCGGTGGTCTCGCGTTCTTCCTGCACTGCGCGGGCGACCACGTCGCGGGGTGCGAGTTCGGCGTCTTCGTGGTAGTCGGGCATGAACCGGTCCCCCTCCCCGTTCCGGAGGACGGCGCCCTCGCCGCGGACGGCCTCGCTGACGAGGAAGGGGCCATCGCCCTCCGCTTCACCGGGCTCGGCGGTTTCACCGCCTCGCTTCGAGGCGCTTCGCGCCTCGCTACCGGGGTAGACTGTCGGGTGGAACTGCACGTACTCCATGTCTTCCACGTCGGCGCCCGCGAGCGCGGCCATCGCGATGCCGTCGCCCGTCGAGCCGTCGGGATTGGTCGAACGGGGGTACAGGTCACCGATGCCGCCCGTGGCGAGGATCGTCGCCCCCGCGAACGTCGGCGTGACTTCGCCCTCGTGTTCGAGCAGCGCGCCGTGGACGCGGCCCTCGTGTCCGACCAGTTCGAGCGCGGCGGTGTCGTCCAGGATCTCCACGCCGTCGCGGTCGTCGAGGTGGTTGAGGAACGGGACGTGGATGTGTTTGCCCGTCGACGCGTCGACGTGGAGGATCCGGGGCTCGTCGTGGGCGGCCTCGCGGCCGAAGTCGAAGTCGTCGCCGGCATCGCCGTCGTCGCTTCCGCTCTCGCCCGCGGCGTCGTCGCCGTTCGTGTCGAACTCGACGCCCAGCGTGTCGACGAGCACGTCCTGGACGGCGCCGTTGGCCTCCTCGACGAGCACGTCGACGGCCCCGGGGTCGGAGGTGTCGGCGCTGGCCGCCAGGATGTCCTGCTTGAACTGGCCGGGGTCGTCCCGCGAGACGGCGATGCCGCCCTGCGCCCACCACGAGGAGGCGCCCTCCGGGCGAGTGGCCTTCGTCGCGACGGTCACGTCGGCACCCTCGCGAGCAGCGCCGAGTGCAGCCGCGAGTCCCGCGATGCCCGACCCGACCACGAGCACGTCCGTCGTCCGGTAGTCGTCGTAGTCTTCCAGTTCTGGCTCGTCGGTGTGTTCGTCCCCGGTCATGGTCAGATCTCCAGCATCCGGTCGAGCGCGACCTGTGCGAGCTCCTTCTCCTCCGGGGCGACCTCGATGACGTTGCGCTCGCGGCCCGCGACGAGCTCTTCGAGGACCCACGTCAGGTAGTTGGGGTCGATCTGGCGCATGGCGTTGCAGTCCATGCAGGCGTCGCCGCACAGCGGCAACACTTCCACCTCGGGGTGCCAGCGGTCGAGGTGCTTGGCGAGGTGGATCTCGGTGCCGATGGCCCACGCGTCGCCGGGGTCGGCGTCCTCGACTGTCTCGCAGATGGTCGACGTGGAGCCGACCACGTCGGCGGCCTCGACGACCTCGCGGCGACACTCGGGGTGGACGACGACGTTCGCGTCCGGGCGGCGCTCGCGCAGGTCCTCGATGTGTTCCTCCCGGAAGCGCTCGTGGACCTGGCAGTAGCCGTCCCAGAGCACGATGTCGTTCTCCACGACCTCCTCGGCGTCCTTGCCCTCGGGGTCCCACGGGTCCCACTCCGCGATCTCGTCCTCCATGCCGAGCCGGTAGGCGGTGTTCTCCCCGAGGTGCTTGTCGGGGAGAAAGAGGACTTTGTCGCCCTTCTCGAAGGCGTACTCGAAGGCCTTGTGGGCGTTCGAGGACGTACACACGAGTCCGCCCTGCTCGGCGCAGAAGGCCTTCAGGTCCGCGTAGCTGTTCATGTAGGTGATCGGGATGATCTCCTCGTCGGGCGCGGCCCCCGTGATCTCGGCCCACGCGGCGTCGACCTGGAGCGCCTCGGCCATCCCGGCCATCGGACAGGAGGCCTCCATGCTCGGGAGGATCACGGACTGGCTGTCGTCGGTGATGATGTCCGCCGATTCGGCCATGAAGGTGACACCGCCGAAGATCACGTACTCGGCGTCGGCGTTCGCGGCCTCCTTCGAGAGCTGGTAGGAGTCGCCAACGAAGTCGGCGTGCTCGACGATCTCGCGGCGCTGGTAGTTGTGGCCGAGGATCACCACGTCGTCGCCGAGTTCGGCCAGTGCGGCCTCGATCCGTTCGGTGCGTTCGGCCTCGTCTAACTCGCGGTAGGCCGGCGGCAGCTGTTCCAGGTTGTCGTACTTGAAGAGACTGAGGTCAGTCTCGAACTGGGCTGTTTCCATTTCCGGCACGAGTGGTCACTTGGGTTAGGTGAGTCTATGGAGTACCGTATTGAAAAAGTTTTGTCTTCAATACCTCCGACCGGTGATTCTCTGGGCCGCATTCTCGTATTTTGGCCACATATCAGTGACGAATGGCGATATTGATGGGTATTGATATGTGGTACCACGGGACGAGAAAGAGCGACCGAGGGAGAGCCGTTCAGACGATCTGTTCGCCGTCGTCGTCGTAGACTTCGATGGCGTCGACGGGGCAGGCGCGCGCGGCGAACTTCGCGTCGAGTTCGGCGTCCTCGGGGACCTCGCGGACGAACTGGTCCTCCTCCTGTTCCTCGCCGTCGACGAGGATCGCCTTCCCGGCGTCGCTGTCGCGTTCGAACCCGTCCCACTCGGCGACGCACTGGAACATCCCGATACAGGTGTCGCGGTCGTACTCGATGCGCATACCGGCGGTTTGCGGCCGGCCGCAAAGAGGGTGGCGTCCGACGCCGGCGGCCGCTGGTGTGAGCGAGCAGCCCCGCAGTTTTTTGGCCTGCCGCCGCCCATCTCGGTCGATGACCGACGGGTCCGTCAGTCCAGCCGACGCCCGCGGTGCGGTCGCCGACGCGGTCCCCGACGAGCGGGTCGAGACGGTCCGGCGAATGGAAGACGGGACGAACGCGGTCTACCGGGTCGAGACCGACGCGGACGCGTACGTGGTCAAGTACAGCACGTTCTCCGGGCGTGAGTTGCTCGCGGCCGAGGTCGAGGTGTATCGGCTCCTCGCCGACACCGATCTTCCGGTCCCACGAGTGGTCGACGCGACGCTCGACCGCGCCGATGGACCGGCGTTCGTCGTCATGGAGGCGCTCCCCGGGTCGTCGCCCGACGGGGACGCGGTGACGCCCGCGGTCGCTCGTGAGATGGGCGCCACGCTACGCGGGTTCGCGTCGGTTCCGCCGCTGGGCGGGTACGGTCGCCTCCGGCGCGACCCCGACCGGACGCCGCCGCTCGTCGCCCGCGAGGACTCCTGGCGCGAGTACGTCGACTGGTACGCCGATATGCTCCTCTCGAAGCCGTCGGACGCGCTGGCGGACTGCGCCGACGACGTGCGGGCCGTGATCGACGAGACGCGTCCCGCCGTTCCCGCCGAACCGGACCCCGCCCTCGTCGTCTCCGACTATCGCCCGTCGAACCTCCACGTCGACGGTGACGGGCGGGTCGTCGGCGTGTTCGACCTCGAACGCGCGGCCGTCGGCGACCTGCGTTTCGCACTCGTCAACGCCGCGTACCTGCTGACTCGCCATCGACCTGCCGAAGCCGAGCAGCTGCGCGCCGCGCTGTTCGACGGATTCGGCGATGCGGTGGGCGGTGAGGTTCGGACGTGTTACCGGGCGGTCGCCGTCGCCCGAGAGATCCGCGGGTTCGACTTCTGGTGGGACGACCGGTCGGTCGTCGACGAGGAGGCCGCGAACGTCCGTGCATTCGTCAAGGAGCTGACGGAGTGACGGGGCGTCGTCGTTTGCGACGGCCACTCGCGTTCAGTGCGGTGTGCTTATTGAGTAGTGGTTTCTGTCGAGTGGATTGTGGAAGGAAGTCGACTGAGCAGGACCGCAGGATATACTGGGAGTTGAAAGCCCTCGACGTGCTCGCGGTCGCTGAGTCGGATATCCTCACTCCGTTCGGATAGTGCCGACTCAGACGACTATAATAAACGCGAGCCCGTCTCGCCCTTTCAGTCCACCAGGATCCGCACCGCACAGCACTGCGCCTCATCCCTCCCCAGCCGATTCGCTCCCTGCGGTCGCTCATCCCTCGCACGGCTACGAATCGCGGTCTCGCTCTCGCTCGACACGCTCGCCAGCGCGCGCCACCGCGAATGGTTACGCTGCGGACTGTACCGAACACTACCGACCGAACGGAGCGCGGAGGCGGGCCAGTGACGGAAACGGGGGCGCGATCTGGCAGTGTCGTCCCCACCCGCGGCCGTCGAAGGGTGTGTTTTTTGCCCGGCGGCCTCGCAGGACTCACCAATGAGCGACGCCGACTACGACTACGAGGATCTGGGGCTGGTGGCGGGCCTGGAGATCCACCAGCAGCTCGACACGGCCCACAAGCTGTTCTGCCCGTGTCCGACGGAACTCCGGGAGCCCGAGGCCGCCCAGCGGACGTTCACGCGGTACCTCCACCCGACCAAGAGCGAACTCGGGGAGATCGACGAGGCCGCCCTCGAAGAGAGCATGGTCGACCGCGAGTTCGAGTACCTCGCCTACGACACCACCTGCCTCGTCGAGGAGGACGACGAACCGCCCCACCGCGTCGACCGCGAAGCGATGGACGTGACGATGGAGATCGCGCAACTGCTCGACGCGAGTGTCGCCGACCAGGTTCACGTCATGCGGAAGATCGTCGTCGACGGGTCGAACACGACGGGGTTCCAGCGGACGATGCGCGTCGCCGGCGAGGGCGCCATCGAGACCGACGAGGGGACGGTCCGGATCGAGGACCTCATGCTCGAAGAGGAGTCCGCCCAGCGCGTCGCGGAGACCGATTCGGGGGTCCGCTACTCGCTCGATCGGCTGGGGATCCCGCTCGTCGAGATCGGGACCAAGCCGGACATCCGCTCGCCGGAGCAGGCCCGCGACGCCGCCGAGCGCATCGGGATGCTCCTGCGCTCGACGGGGCAGGTCAAGCGCGGCCTGGGGACCATCCGCCAGGACGTCAACGTCTCCATCGCCGAGGGCGCCCGCGTCGAGATCAAAGGCGTCCAGAGCCTCGACGACATCGACGACATCGTCCGCAACGAGGTCCGCCGGCAGGTCGAACTGCTGGAGATCGCCGAGGAACTACAGGCGCGCGACGCGAGCGTCGGCGACCCGCAGGACGTGACCGATGTCTTCGAGGGAACGGATTCAGGCGTCATTTCGAGCGCACTGGAGGAAGA
Source organism: Halosimplex amylolyticum (assembly GCF_051414035.1). NCBI lineage: Archaea > Methanobacteriati > Methanobacteriota > Halobacteria > Halobacteriales > Haloarculaceae > Halosimplex > Halosimplex amylolyticum. The sequence continues at coordinate 139,865 of NZ_JBLKNW010000001.1, forward strand.
TCCCGGGAAGGTCATGGCAGTCCCGCTGTTCGGCTTCGACGGCCTCCTCGGCCGAGAGATACAGCCGGATAAACGTCTCGGGACGGAGCTGTCGTATCACGCGATACGAAGCGGTGCAGGCGGCATCTTCCACACCGACGAGCTTCCCGCCTACGGGATCACTGACGACGAGGTCGATGCGGTTCGTGAAGCCGTCGGCGCAGGCCCCGAGGACGGGGTCGCGATAGTGGCAGACGCCGCGGCGATCGCGGAGCGAGCCATCGAGGCCGCTGCAGAGCGCGCAGCGGTCGCCCGCTCCGAGGTCCCCGAGGAGACCCGCGGCGCCAACGAGGACGGCACGACCCGCTACCTGCGGCCGCTGCCGGGCGCGGCGCGGATGTACCCAGAGACGGACGTTCCCCCCGTGGAACCCGACCCGAGCGAGGTCGACCGGCCGGAACTCCTGACCGAGAAGGTCGAGCGCTACCAGGCCGAGTACGATCTGGACTCGGGGCTCGCCGAGCAGGTCGCCTACGGCGAGTACATGCCGCTGTTCGAGGAGGTCGTCGCCGAGGGCGTCTCCGCGAGTGACGCGAGCGGAGGCTCGTCAGACGAGTCTGACGGCGTCGACCCGACGCTCGCGGCGGGCACTCTCGAATCGACGCTGACGGAACTGCGCCGGGACGACGTTGCCGTCGAGCACCTGACCGACGACCACCTCGCGGACGCGCTCGCGCTGGTCGACGACGGCGATGTTCCCCAGGAAGGACTCGACGACCTCCTCCGAGCACTCGCGGCCGACCCGGGCCTGACCGCCGAGGAAGCGGTCGAACAGCAGGACCTGGGCGGCGTCGGCGAGGACGAGGTGCGCGAGGCGGTCGTGACGGTCGTCGAGCGCAACGCAGAGCAGGTCGAGACCGAGGGGATGGGCGCCTTCTCCGGGCTGATGGGCGAGTGCATGGGTGAACTCCGCGGGAAGGCCGACGGTGACACGGTGAGCAGCGTCCTCCGCGAGGAGATCCAGGAGCGAGCGGGGTAGCGGGATGCGGGCGACCCGACGACGCGGTGTGAGCGTGCTCGTCGCGACGTCGCTCCTGGCAGTCGCGACCGTGACGCTGGCGTCGGTGCCGCCGCGGCCGCTCAGGAGCGTTATCACGCTCGTCCACGCGCTGGGGCTCCGCGTCGCGACCGACTGGCTGGCCGTCGTCGCGCTGTTGAGTCTCGGCGAGCGGGTCGCCACGGGGGAGGGGTCGATCACCCGCTCGACCGTCAGGCGGCTCGCACTCGCGGTGTTCGTCGGCGGCGTCGCTATCGAGGTGTCGCCGCTCGTCAGGCTGGTCGCCGAACCGTCGTCGGTCACGACGACCGTTCTCGTCGACGGCGTCGCGAGCGCCGTCCAGGAGGGGCTGTTCGCCGCCGGTCTCTTCGTCGCCACCGCCGCGGGCGGCGTGGCCCTCCGTGATGCCCTCGGCGACCGTGCCGGCGGCGGACTCCCGCTCGCGCCGACCGAACGGCGTCTCCCGCGGGTCGACCCGCGCGCCGTCGTTCGCGTGACGCGGGTGATGGCCGCCGTCGCCGCGCTCTGGTTCGGGATCGAGGTGGCGTCGCGGCTCGCACTGGGAGTCCCCTACTTCTGGCTCGCGGTCGGCGAGTCGGCCGTGGGGGCGCTCGGCGGGGCCGTCGACTACGGCGTCCTCGCGGTCGCGTTCCTCGCGCTCGCCGTCGACGGCGCGGACGTCCGGTCGGCCGTCGGCGGGGCCGCCGCCGTCTGGCTGGTGCTGGTCGTCTTCGGGATCGCCGTCGGCGTGTTCAGCGCTGGACTCGGCGTCGTGCTCGTCGGCGCGACCGCGACGCCGATGGGCGCCGTGGAGGCAGCCGGGATGGGCCTGTGGCCCGCGCCCGAGTCGTGGACGCAACTGCTCGCGACCGGGACGTTTCTCGCCGGCGCGGCCGGCCTCTGGGTGGTCCAGCGGACGGTCCCGGAGCGGGACGAATCCGAGTCGAGCGCCGCGGTCGGCGACTCCGGGGCGCCGCGATGAAGTCTGGTCCACACGCCGCGATCTCGCTGGCTGTCGGTCTCGCCGCGCTCGCGGTCACGACGCCGCCGATCCCGGCGTGGGCGGTCGTCGTGATCGCGGTCGCCGTCGGCGTCGGCATCGACTTCGACCACTTCTTCCTCGCGTGGTACAACGCGGGCGACCTGGGTCCGGTCCGCCGCTGTCTCCGCGACCCGCGGATCGTCGTCTTCGACCAGGACGCGATCTTCGAGGCCGGCACCGTGGGCGCGCTGAACCGCCTCCTGAGCCACGTCGTCATCGGTGGGATCGTTGTGCCCGCGCTGTGGCTGTGGCAGCCCTACCTCGCGGGGCTGGTCGGCGCGTCGCTCTACGCTCACCTGCTCGCCGATCTGGTCTCGACGACGCGAAACGGCGTGGTCGTCGAGCGCGGTGAGGGCGGCCGTCCCGCCGACGACGGCGCCGCGACTCGCAGCGACGGCGGCCGAGAATCGTAGTCGGACGCCACTGGGGCGACGGGTCTCGGTCCAGGGGGCCGCGACCGCCTACTCGGTCCGGTCGTCGTCCGCTCGATTCCGGACGCGGTCGCCGTCTGCTCAGTCCTGGACGCGGTCGCCGTCTGCTCGGTCCTTGACGCGTTCGATCTTCTGTGACGCCCGGCGGAAGATACCGCGCAGCGTCGTCGCCTCGCGGCCGGTCGGATGGGCGCGGCCGACGAGTCGCCGCCAGAGCCGGCGGGCCTTCGGTCGCTTCTCCTCGGGATGGTCGATCGCCTCCAGGAAGTCGCCGAACTGGTCGTTGAGCCCCTCGACCGCCCGTTCCTCGGCGCGCTGGTGGCGATCGTCGGGGTGCTGGGTCGCCGCGACGGTCAACTCACGGAGTTCGTAGAGGACGATGGTCGCCGCCTGGCCGAGGTTGAGGACGGGGTAGTCGGCGGCGGCGGGGATCGAACAGACCTCGTCGAGGCGGGCGAGTTCGTCGTTGGTGAGGCCGACGCGCTCGCGGCCGAAGACGACGCAGGTGTCAGTCTCGACGCCGCGCAGACTGTCGGCGAGCTCCGCGGGCGTCTTGAACGGATAGCGCGTGTGGCTCCGCTCGTCCTCGTTCGTCACTGCGGTCGATCCGACGGTGTGGAAGTTGTCGACGAGATAGTCGAAGTTGACCTCGCGAGCGTTCGGGAGGACGTCCTCGCGGGCCTGCCCTGCGAAGCCGTAGGCTTCGCCCTCGGGGTCGAGTTCCGGCGGGTCGACCAGCAACAGGTCCGAGAGACCGAAGTTCTTCATCGACCGGGCGATGGTGCCGACGTTGCCGGGCGTCTCGGCGTCGACGACGGCGACGGTGATCGAGGGGCCGCTCCCGTCAGCGTCCGGAGGGAGGTCCGCGGCACGCTGGTCTGGTCCGTCGGTCATCACTCGAAGTCCAGGTCGGTGAGGTCGAGGTCGAGCGCGTCGAGTTCCTCGTCGTCCATCTCCTCGATCTCCTCTTCGAGGCCGGGGAGTTCGTCGTCGGGGTCGGGCGCCTCGGGGACGCTGTCGGGGTCCTCCTCGACGTGTTCGAGCTCGAACCCGTCGGGCGCGCGCCCGCCGTCGGCGAACCAGTCGTGGAAGCGCGCCTGGAGCTCGCGCTCGCCGGCGAGGTGCTTGCCGCCTTCCTCCTGGAACCAGTAGACGAAGTCGGCCTCGTGGTCGTCGCAGAGGAGGACTTCCCCGAGCGGTTCGCCGTAGATGGCCTGCGCGGGGTTGCACCGCTCGATGTCCTCGTCGCCGTGGAGGAGGTAACAGGCGTCACACGGTTCGCCCATCATCGCGGAGAGGCGGACGATCCGCTCGCGGGTGTCGGCGTCCATGTTCGCCAGCGGCCGGATCTTGCCGTCGGCGCCGAACACCGCGTCCTCGTCGAACCGCCAGCCCCGGAGACCGATCGATACCTTGCCCATGTCGGCGGGTAGACGACGAGTCGACAAAAAGCGCCCGTGTTGGCGCTCGCGGTGTCGCCACCGGCGACCGGGGTGGCGCCACCGAAGGGCTCGCCGGCCGACGATTTATGTATGTACGTTACCTCTTCACACACATGACCAGCTTCGTGGTCTTCCTGGCGCTGGTGGTCGCCGGTGGGCTGGCACTCGGCGTGGCCGCGATGGGGGCGTGGCTCGCACTCGGTCGACTCGCGGCGCGCGCGCCGCGCGACGGCGAGGTGTTGCCGTCGCACTACTCGAGTCTCGTCTACACGACGCCCGCGAAGTACCCGGGCTATTGCCCGGAATGCGGGACGAACAACGACCCGGAGTACAGCGTCTGCAAGAACTGCTCGTCGAAGCTGCCGGAATCGCGCGCCGCACGCAGGACGCAGACGCCGAACAGCTTCCTGAACCAGTGACCGCGCGTCGAGGTGGCGTCCGAGTCGGCGTCCGTGCTGGCGACCAACCGCGGGCGTCGAGTACCGACGAGCGTCAGCAGCCGCCCGGTACTGCCGAGCGACAGCGGTTATCCGGTACCACGACCGACCGCGGTCGGTCGGCACCGGCGGTCCATCGCACCGTTTTTGCGGCCCCAGTCCGCAGAGGCGCGCATGCAGAACGTCACCGCCGCGGGCATGGGGATCGGCGACGACTACCCCCCGCGGATCATGGGCGTCCTCAACGTCAGCGAGGAGTCGCCCTACGACCCGAGCGTCTTCGACGACCCCGGCGAGGCCGCGGCGTACGTCGACGACGACCTGATCGGCGAGGGGGCGGACGTCGTCGACGTGGGGCTGGAGTCGGCCAACAAACGCTTCGACGTGCTCTCGGCCGAACAGGAACTCGCTCGGCTGGACACCGCGGTCGAGGCGCTCCACTCGACCTCCGGCGACGCGGTCTGGAGCATCGAGACGCGCTACGCCGAGGTGGCGGAGGCGGCCCTGGACCGCGGGTTCGACATGGTCAACGACATCGCGGGGTTCGCCGACCCGGAGATGCCTGCCGTCTGTCGCGAGTACGACGTGGCGGTCGCGAAGATGGCGAGCCCGCCAGACCTGGCGAAACCCGGTGCCGTGCGAGCGACGCCGTGGGCCGAGCGCCGTTCGGAGGAATGGGCCGAACAGGCGGACTACGTCGACCAGGTGTACGAGGCGCTGAAACAGAACGGGCTGACGGACAAGACCATCGTCGACCCGGCGTTCGGCGGGTGGTCCGAGGACCAGACGCTCGAAGACGACCGCGAGACGTTCCGCCGCCTGCGGGAGTTCCGCGGCCTCGACCGGCCGATGCTCGTCTCCATCAACCGGAAGAACTTCCTCCGTTCGATCGCCGACCGCTCGACGGAGGCCGCACTACCGGTGAGCCTGGCGGCCACCTCGATGGCCGTCGAGCGCGGCGCCCACGTGATCCGCACCCACGACGTGGCCGAGACGCGCGACGCCGCCCTCGTCGGGGACGCGTTCGCTCGGGAGCGCGGACGCAGCGGTTCCGGCAGCGACGACGCCCTCACCGTCGAGGAACTCGACGTGACGACTCCGGGGGAGGCGGCCCGCCACTTCGAGCGCGCCGGCGTCACGGACGCGGACCCCGCGTCTGTCGTGAGTCGGGTGTACGCCGTCGGCGGACTGGACGAATCGGCGCGCGAACGCCTGCAAGCGGCGGCGAACGCGACCGACTGTCGGTTCCTGCCGGCCGAGGGAGGCGACGGGGGGTTTTTATATGGATCGACGACTTCGCTGGCGGCGCTGGGGGACAGAACAGACGTGCCACGCCCGCTCGCGCGGACGCTGCCGGGCGGCGGGGGCGAAAAGAGGTGAGAAAACTTATACCGGATGCGCCAAAACGAGTGGGTGAAGGCCGAAAGGGCACCTGGGTAGGGGTACCTTGTCCGTGCCACTTCGGCTAATCCGGTTTATTGGGGACCAACGTTCGTAGCGACAGCCATGGAATTTCACGACTGGGAACCCGTCTACGCCGCGATCCTGGCCGATATGGGGTTCGACCGGACCGCCGACGAACGGGCCCGCGACCTGCTCGCCGCCCTCGTGAGCGACGGCGATTCCACGGCTGAGCGAGCGTCTGACGGAGGCGCGGGCGCGTCAGACGCCGGGGCGGACGCCTCAGACGCGAGCGGTGTCGGCGCCTCGGATGCAAGCGCTGTCGACGCACGGACGCTCGTCCCGGAAGACCTCGATTTCGCGGACGAGACGGTCGCGATCGTCGGCGCGGGGCCGTCCCTCGACGCCGAACTGGAGCGAGTCGGGGAGGCCGAGCGCGTCGTCGCTGCCTCGGACGCGGCCACGCGAGTCCGGGAGGCCGGACTCCCGGTGGACTGCATGGTGACCGACCTGGACGAAGAGGGCGACGTCGCCCGCGAGTTGACGCGCGAGGGGACGCCCGTCGCCGTTCACGCCCACGGCGACAACCGGCCGGCGCTCCGCGAGCGGGTGCCGCGCCTCGCGGTGGAGTGGGTGCTGCCGACGACCCAGGCGGCGCCCGCGGGGCCGGTCTACAACACCGGCGGGTTCACCGACGGCGACCGCGCCGCGTTCCTCGCCGATCACTGCGGCGCCGCTGAACTGGTCTTCGCCGGCTGGGACTTCGACGACCGGAGCGTGGGGCCGATCAAGCGCCGGAAGCTCGTCTGGGCCGAGCGGCTGCTGCGGTGGCTGGAAGTCCGCCGCGGCGAGCGCTTCGACGTGCTCGACGGCCGGCGCGACGGGATCGACGAGTCGACCGTCCCGATCTGAACGGCGGCTCGGAAGCGGGCGTCGGCGCCGCCGGTCGATCGGGCCGGACCGCGGAGTCCTTCGGCGCCGCGCTCAGAGCGCGCTCACGATCTCGACGGTCGTGACGGTCGCGTAGTTGGCGACGAACGCGACGAGCAACAGGACGGCGAGCACCGCGAACAGCAGGGACAGCCGTCGCCGACCGGTCTCCGAGAGGTCGAATCGCTCGCCGGCCCACTCGGTGATCTGCCGGAAGGGCGCCCGGTCCGGTCGGCGTCCCGTTCACCGCGCGGACGAGGAGAACAGTCGCGTTCGTCAGATTGCTGATGTGTTCCCCACTACGTCACACGTCCTACGGGGCGGCCGGTGCGGCGCCACGTGGTCGTTGTAACCGATCCGAGTCCGTTTGCGCCGGCATCTGGTAACTAATCAGTACTGATGCCGCAGGTGTCAATTTATGATCGGCTATCGTGATATCAGACTGATGAACGAAAAGGCGGAGGCGCGAAACGGCAACGAACGGCCGCGGGACGACGGGAGCGAGGACGACGACGGTGAGGCCCTGGTGGGGGAGTGCACCGAGTGCGGACAGGTCTACTCGTTGCAAACGGGGGCTGACGGTTCCGTCGTCCCGCTCGGGACCGACGGGACCTGCCAGTGCGGCAACGACGAGTTCGAACCGCTGTCCGGTACGTAGCGGTGGCCGGTTAGGGGACGATTCCGCAGCAGGCCCGACGAGTTCCGGCCTACTGGCCGCTCTCGACTCGATCTGACGGCTCTAACTGTTTTGGCTGTCCGATTATGGGCGTCCGCTCCCGACTTCCGACGTGGTCCACCATGGATCGAACGAGGGATACGCGCGACGAGCAGTTCTTGACCGCCCGGAACTTCGGCACGCTGTTGGTCTTCATTGCGATGGTCTCGGTCGCGCTACGCGCGACGAGTGGTGACTGGCCGACCGGGCTGGGCGGCTGGGGTGCGGCGGTGTTCGCCGGCGCGGGCCTCGTGCTCGTCGGCCACTCGCTGACACACCGGATCACCGCGAGGCAGTCGGTGAATCAGTGAGCCGGGTCGCCGCGAGCGTCCTCGCCGCCGCCGACGAAGCTAAATGCGACGGGGCCGCTCACTCAGGCAATGACCGAGTTCGCCTTTCTGACCGACGCCGTCGGAGACGAGCGGGTGTCGGTCGACGAGTACGCCCGCGACGAACACGCAGGCGACTGGGGTACGCACCCCGAAGACGAGGTCCGCCCCGACGCCGTCGTCTGGCCCACCTCGACCGCGGAAGTCTCGGCCATCCTCGCGGGAGCCCACGAACGCGGGATCCCCGTCACCCCCTACGCCGCCGGGACCGGTCTGGAGGGCAACGCAGTTCCTGCCCACGAAGGTATCAGCCTCGACACGACCCGGATGAACGAGATCCTCGACGTTCGACCCGAGGACCTCCAGATCGACGTCCAGCCTGGCGTCCTCGGGAGCGCCGTCGACGAGGCCGCCGCCGAGCACGGGCTGACGTTCCCGCCGCTCCCCTCCTCGGGCGACATCTCGACCGTCGGAGGGATGATCGCCACCGACGCGAGCGGGATGCAGGCGGTGAAGTACGGCGTCGTCGGCGACTGGGTGCTCGAACTCGAAGCCGTGCTCGCCGACGGGACCGTGATCTCGGCGGGGAGCGAGGCCGTCAAGAGCTCGGCGGGGTACAACCTCAAGGACCTGCTCGTCGGCAGCGAGGGGACGCTGGCGGTCGTCACTCGTGCGACGCTGCAACTCGCGGGCCGCCCGCAACAGGTCCGCGGCGGGCGAGCGGTCTTCGAGACGTTCGAGGACGCCGCGGGCGCCATCGCCGACGCTATCCAGTCGGGCGTCGACGTGGCGAAGATCGAACTGCTGGGTTCGTTCGCGGCAGAGGTCGCCAACGAGTACGTCGGGACCGACCTGCCCGACGCGCCGATGGTGTTCGTCGAGTTCCACGCCGACCACGGCATCGACGAGGAGATCGAGTTCTGTCGGTCCGTGTTCGCCGACTACGACCCCCTCTCCTTCGAGATGGCCGCCGACGAGGAGATGGCCCAGCTGTGGGAGCTGCGCCGCGAGATGGCCTACGCCCTCGACGAGTACCGTCCGGACCTGCGCCCGCTCCACCCCGGGGACGTGACCGTACCCATCAGCGAGATCCCGACGATCATCCGCCACGCCCGCGGCGAGGCCGAAGCTCACGACCTCCCGATGGCTTGCTACGGCCACGCCGGCGACGGCAACCTCCATTACGAGATCCTCGTCGACCCCGACGACGACGAGATGGTGGCGGCGGGCGAAGCCGTCTACGCCAGCGTCGTCGAGAAAGCCATCGAACTCGGCGGGACCGCCACCGGCGAGCACGGCGTCGGCCTGGGCAAGCGGCAGTTCATGAACCGCGAGCACGGCCGCGACTCCGTGGCCGTGATGCGCTCGATCAAGGACGCCCTCGACCCAGACGGCATCCTCAACCCCGGGAAGATATTCCCGGACGAGTCGGAGTAGGGCGGCGTTCGAGGCGTATCGGGCCCGAGCTTTCGAGCGGCGCGCGCTGTCGCGAGTCTCGTCTCGCGACGGAGTCGTGCGAGGGATGAGGAGCGCAACGAAGTGAGCACCGCAATCGGCTGGGGAGGCGTGTGGTGCGGTGCTGTATCGGGCGGGACTGAAAGGGGCCGGCCGCTGCGGGAACCCGGACGAAGGACGCACCGTGGTTCGAGAGAACGAAGCTCTCTCGTCATCACGAAAGAGCGCTTTGCGCTCTTTCGAACGACAGCGGAGCGAGGAGCCCAGCGAGGCCCGGGACCGCAGCGGTCGGGAGCTTTCAACGTCAGTATTGACGGGACGAGAGCGGTGAAAGTCGCGTTTGCGGACTGCGGCTCTCACGGCTGCCGTTGACTGCCGTTCGATTCCTCGTGGCCCTCTGACTCCACCAGCTACTCCGGAGCGAGCGCGCGCATCGTCGCGTCGATCTCGTCGGGCTCGGCGCCTCGCGGGAACGACACGGAGACGGCGTCGACGCCGTCGATCGACTCCCACGCCGAATACCGCTCGCGGCACTCATCGGGCGTGCCGGCGATGCCCAGGTCGTCCAGCAACTCGTCAGAGATGGCGTCCTGGGCGGCGTCGTGATTCCGGTTGGCCCACTCGCTGGCGATCTCGACGGCCTCGTCCTCGTAGCCCTGGCGTTCGAGCGCCTCGCGGTAGAACGTGCCCATCGCGCCGACGTAGAACGCGAGGTGGTTCCGCGCCAGGTCCCGCGCGCGCTCCCGGTCGTCCAGCGCGATACAGGGGAGCGAGAGCGTAACGCGCAGGTCTTCGAACTCTCGTTCCCCCAGTTCGGCGCCGCGCTCCAGGTCCGCTAACCGGTCACGTAACCCGTCCCGGGTCAGCATGAGCGCGTGCCAGCCGTCGGCGAAGCGACCGGCCAGTTCGACGGACTTCGGCCCCATGCCGGCGGCGTCGATCCCCGGCGGCGTATCCGGTGGATCACAGCGTAAACGCAATCCCGAGAGAGTGAAGATGTCGCCGTCGTACTCGACGCGCTCGCCCGAGAGGACGAGGCGGACGATATCGATGGTCTCGCGGGTCCGGCGCAGGGGTCGGTCGTAGTCGGCGCCGTGCCACCCTTCGACGACGGCGGGCCCGCTCGGGCCAAGGCCCACGCGGAGGCGGCCGTCGGAGGCCTCCTGCAGGGTCGCCGCAGTCTGGCCGATGAGCGCCGGCGAGCGGGAGTAGACGTTCGCGATGGAGGTGCCGATGCCGATGTCGTCGGTGCGTTCGGCGATGGCGGTCAGCACCGTGACGGCGTCGCGGCCCCACGTCTCGGGCAGCCACGCGCGGTCGTAGCCCAGTTCCTCGGCGTCCTGTGCGTACTCGACGAGGGTGTCGATGGAGGGCTGTGCGGCCACGGGCAGAAACACGTCGCGGGTGGGTGCGCGCTCGCTCATAGGTCCGGGGTCTCCTCGATGTCGGGCACGCCGCGGGCGGTGACCGTCTCGCCGACGAGGAACGAACTGGCGTCGCTGGCGAGGAACTGGGCGACGTCGGCGATCTCCTCGCTCAGGCCGACGTTGCGGTCGATGTCGTCCCGATCGATCTCGCCGGGTTCGACGCCCATCTGGCTGGCGACGCCGGGCGTGGCGACGTAGCCGGGCGCGATACAGTTGACCCGGACCCCGTCGCTGGCCCACTCGTAGCCGAGCGTGCTCGTGAGGTTGATGATCGCCGCCTTCGCGGCGCCGTAGTGGCTCATGTAGGGCGAGCCCTGCTGACCGGCGACGCTGGCGACGTTGATGACCGTCCCGCCGCCGTCGACCAGGTGCTCGCGAGCGGCCTGCGTGCAGTTGTACGTCCCGGTGAGGTTCACGTCGACGACGCTCTCCCAGCCGTTCTCGGAGATGTCCTCGAAGCCGGCCATGAAGCTCGCGCCGGCGTTGTTGACGAGGCAGTCGACCGTCCCGAACTCCGCGGCGGCCGCGTCGACCAGCGCCTCGACGTCGGCACGGTCGCGCACGTCGCACGCCCGGCCGACGGCGTCGCCGCCGTCACCCTCGTTCAACGCAGCGACGGCCTCGTCGACGTCCTCTTCGGTCCGGGCGCAGATCGCCACGTCGGCACCGTCGGCGACGAACTGTTCGGCGATGGCGCGGCCGATCCCTTTCGTCCCCCCGGTCACGACCGCCGCCTGCCCGGCGACGGAGAACTGGTCGATCACCGTCTCCCCTCCGCTGTGGTACTTCTTCGCATACTCGTGTTCGGGGCCCGCAGGTCCAAATAGATGCGTAGCACTCGCGACAACTCGTCCGGCGTTTGAAATCGGTGGCGGCTCACTTCGCTCCCCGCTCGTATTTCCGGGGCGCTCACTTCGTTCGCTCCCCGCTATTAGTCGTCTGCTGGTTCCTCGTGATCGGGGTGTGGATACTCGACGAACTCGGGGAGGTCCGGCACGTCGGTCGCGTCGTGCTCGCCGACGGGCGGGCGGTTGACCTCGGCGGCGGCCGACGCCTCGATGTCGGTCTCGTCGTCGATGGCCTCCATCTGCCCTGCTTCGTCCGCCTCGCGGGCGTCCTGGTCGATGCGCATCGAGCAGAAGTCGACGCCGCACATCGAACAGAAGCGGGCCTCCTTGTAGTTGTCGCCGGGCAGGGTCTGGTCGTGGTACTCGCGTGCGCGTTCGGGGTCCAGCGCGAGTTCGAACTGCCGGCGCCAGTCGAATTCGTACCTCGCCTCCGAGAGCGCGTCGTCCCAGTCGCGTGCGCCCTCGCGACCGTTCGCCACGTCCGCGGCGTGGGCGGCGATGCGGTAGGCGGCGAGCCCCTCGCGCACGTCCGCGGCGTCGGGCAGGCCGAGGTGTTCCTTCGGCGTGACGTAACAGAGCATCGCGGCCCCGGCGCGGCCCGCCTCGGTCGCGCCGATGGCGCTGGTGATGTGGTCGTAGCCCGGCGCCACGTCCGTCACGAGCGGCCCGAGCACGTAGAACGGTGCGCCGTCGCAGACCTCCTGCTGGCGCTCGACGTTGTCGGCCACCTCGTCCATCGGCACGTGGCCCGGTCCCTCGACCATGACCTGGACACCGTGGTCCCACGCCGTGCGGGTCAACTCGCCCAGCGTCTCCAGTTCGGCGAACTGCGCCTCGTCGCTCGCGTCGGCGAGACAGCCGGGCCGCAGGCCATCACCGAGACTGAACGTCACGTCGTGCTCGGCGAAGATCTCACAGATCTCGTCGAACTTGGTGTAGAGCGGGTTCTCCATGCCGTTCTCCTCGATCCACTGTGCGAGGATCGAGCCGCCGCGGGAGACGATGCCCGTCTTCCGGCCGTCGGTCAGCGGCAGGTGCTCCATCCGGACGCCGGCGTGGACGGTCATGTAGTCGACGCCCTGCTCGGCCTGCTTCTCGACGACGTCGAGCAGGAGTTCGTGGGTCAGGTCGGCCACGTCGTCGACCCGCGTGACTGCCCCGTAGATGGGGACGGTGCCCACCGGGACCGGCGAGTACTCGACGTTGGCCTCGCGGATCCGGTCGAGGTCGCCTCCCGTGGAGAGGTCCATCACGGTGTCAGCGCCGTAGTGGACGGCCGTGTGGAGCTTCTCCAGTTCGTCCTCCAGGTCGCTGGTCGTCTCGCTCGCGCCGATGTTGGCGTTGACCTTCGTCCCGAACTCCCGGCCGATGATCATCGGGTCCAGCGACTCGTGCCCGTGGTTCGTCGGGATGACCGCCTGGCCATCGGCGACCTGCTCGCGGACGAACTCGGGGTCGCGGTTCTCCCGCTCGGCGACTCGCTCCATCGCGGGCGTGACCTCCCCGTCCCGTGCGCGCTGTAGCTGGGTCGGCATCGATTACTAGGTTGTAACACCTGGTAATAAATATTGGTGTCCGCGCCACAGAGCGCTCTCTTTGGGCGCTTGACCCAGGTTTCCGTCCGTGCCGGGACTGTTATCGCCCGGTCGGATCCGTCGACGGGGCGGCCTGGCCGGTCGGGGCACGATCGCCCCGGAGGACGATGCCGAGACCGGAGTACGCGACGAGGTGGCTGATCTCGAAGACGATCACCGGGGCACCGAGAGCGGCGACGGAGTTCGCGATCATCGCCACGAAGGTGACCGCTTCAAGCAGTAACAGTCCGCCGACGGCCCGCCCGTGACCGCCCGTGCGCGCGCTCGTCACGCCGAACAGGCCGTACGCGAACACCATCGAGAACAGCGCGACGATACCGGTGATCGCGCTGAACGCGGCGTTCTCCGGAACGACGCCCCCAGTCTCCAGGACGCCCGCGACGGCGATGAGCGTCCAGTCGGCGGCGGCGATCGCCGCCGTGCCGAGCGCGACGAGCGCCGTTCGCGGTGCACTGTCCGCGAGTCGCGGATAGAGGCCAGCCAGCGCGACGACTCCGAGCAGGAACCCCGTCGGCGCGACGAATTGTTGCACCGGTTCGTAGGACGTGCCCTGGTACGTCCGCAGCGCCGTGTTCGTCACGAAGACGACCATGAACACGCTGGCCGCGAGATACAGGGTCGAGTGCCTCCGCTCGACGGCGGCCAGCACGCCGTCACGCACGGCCATCGGTGGTCACCCCCGAGGCGGCTGTCTCCGGGTGCTGTTCGGTCGACGATGCGGTCGAATGAGGGGCCATTGGTGCTAACATGGTGTCGTTCACCCGCCGCGGGTTCCCGCTCCCGGCCACGGCGAGACAGGATAGGCGAGGGAACCGGGGACGATAAACGTCATTAGCACGACAGTACTAAAATTCGGTTGACAGGTATCGGTGCCGGCCCGCTCCGGGCCGTCGCGGGGCCCTCGACCGGCCCGTCGAGCGGAACAGGCCGTCGTTCACCGGTCCACGTCGACGACGCGGACCGTCTCGTCGAACGTGAGCCGGATCGACTCGCCGTCACGGGACGCCGTGACCGCCACACGTGTCGGGTCCTCACCGACGACTGTCACCTCGTGGTCGAGCGCGAGGTCGTGGACGTGTTTCGCGCTCTCGAAGTCGCCGGCCCGGACGCGCGTCGAGACGCCGTGGTCGTGGTAGAACGAGACGACGGCCGGGTGGAACAGCGCGAGGCGTTTGGGCGTCGCTCCGTCGTGGTGACCGCAGGTGCGACAGCGGAAGTGAGCCGTCGTCCCGAACCGCAGCCCGCAGTCGGTGCAGCCGTCGGGGTCGTGGTCCGGACACCGGTCGAACCAGCGCTCCACCGGGCTGGAACAGGTCGGACAGACGCCGTCGAACACCGACCGGAGCCGACGCCGACCGACGACCGCACTCGCCGCCCGGAGCCCCTCGGGCGACCACTCGCGGAGGCCCGCCGGGTCGAACGGCTGCGCGGTGAGCGGTCCGGGCGGGTCGAACGACGCGAAGTCCCGTCCCGGCGTCATCCCGTCGCACTCGTGGCAGGCCCAGAAGAGCGTCCCCTCGCGGTAACTCATCACGGTCCGGGCGTCGCAGAACGGACACCGCTGGTCGATCGCCGCGGGTTCGAGGCGCTCGTCGTGAACGCCGGCGCCCGATATCACCGCCCGGACGAGCTTCTGCGCGGGGACGCGGAGCTCGTATCCGCCGCGCTCGTCGCGTTGGCGAACGAACTGCCCTTCGAGCTTCTTGAGGTGGTATCGCAGGTTGCCCGGGTCGTCGTGGCCCACCCGCTCCGCGATCTGCGAGAACGCGACGGCGTTGTCGTCAGCGCGCAGGTCGTGACGCTCCCAGATCGCGAGCAGGATCGCCAGTCGCGTCTCGTCGCCGAGCAGTGCGAACGCGTCGGTCGCCCGCCGACCGACCGCGTCCGCCGTCGCCTCCAGGGGCGACTCGGTCTGGTCTGCGTCGCTCACGGCGCTCACCCCGCCGTCCCGCGAGCGGCCGGCCCGCGATCGGTCGACGCGACGCGTCGGAGCGCGAACCCGAGCGCCAGCAGGCTCAGTCCCAGTCCGGCGCCGATGGCGAACCCGGCCGCGTCGGACGCCGCGTCGACGGCTGCGGCCCCGACCCTCGCGACGAGCAGTGCGGCTGGCGCCAGCAGCAGGAGGACGAGGGTCCGAGGACCGAGGCGGGCGCGGCGGCCGGCGACAGTGAACAGGACGTACGCCGCGACCGTCGAGGCGAGGACCGCGACGTAGAAGGCGGGCGGGACCGGTGGGCCGCGGGGCGACGACATACCCACCGTCTCGGCGATTAGTTCGGTGGTGATCGCGAACCATCCCGCGGCGGGGACCGCCGCGGAAACGACCGCTGCCCGGGCGAGCCGAGGAGTCCGGTCAGCGAGCGCGGGGTACAGCGCGGCCAGCGCGACGGTCCCGACGAGATGCCCGGCGGCGGCGAATACGCCGCTCGGCGCGCTCGCGTCGGTGACGAGTCGGAGCCACCAGGCCGCCGCGTGAGCGACCAACAGCGCCCCGGCGAGCAGGAACAGCGTCGGACTCCAGCGCTCGATCGACCTGCCGGTTGATGGCGTCATGTCTCTCGCCCTGCAATCCGCGAGTTCCCGACATAACTCTAGGGGACCTCGAGAGGTCGGGTCTGCGAGGTGTGGCGCGTGTGTCCGGGGTTCGGGGGCCGGACTGCGAGCGGCCGGGACTGACGAAGGAGAGCGGTCGCCTCCTGGCTTCCTGTCACTCCTCACTCGTCGTCGCGGACAGTCATCACGGGGACCGGCGACTCGCGGACGACCAGCTCGGGGACGAGCGAGAGGACGGCATACCCGGAACCCCGCGAACAACGTGAAAGGGGCTTGGGCGTGGTCGATCCAGTCGAGACGGCCGGCCCGTCGCTACGTGTCGAACAGGTACATGTCTGCGGACTGGTGCGGCGACACACCGTCCGTCTCGTCGCCGGCCGCGTCGTCGCGCTCGAACACGCGCGCGAGGATCAGGTACCCGACGACGCCGACACCGACGCCGAGCGCGCCCCGCGGCGCGCCGAACGTCGCCACGCGGTCGGAGACGCCTGACGCCATCAGCAGCTCGAACGCGGCGGTCCCGGTCATCGCCACCCCGAGCGCGAGCAGCGCGGCACCGAAGAGCGTGCCAGCGACCGATGCAAGTCGACCGCGACCAAACCGCTGCGCGTCGATCATACCTATCGTTGGACGTGTCGACACATTATCTTTTCCCGGGGTGACGCGCTCCGCACTCGCGGCCGGCGCGAAAACCATATCAGTCCTCGCGGTAACTTCCGCGCATGAACGTCACGGGCCTGGATCGGCAACAGATCCTGTCGCTGATCCTCGTCTTCCTGATGATCGGTTCCTCGGTCGTCTACGTCCTCGCGTACGCGTTCGGATAGCGTCGGACCGAACGGTACCGATTCCCGGCGCGTCGTCCAGCACCCGCGCGCCGTCCGGTCACTCCGCGTCGCCGTCGGTACCGTCCGGTGAGTCACGCTCGGGGTCGAACCGCGCGACCCACTCGTCGAGGGTCTCCAGGCGGTGGATCGCTCGGTCGGGGTCGCCGACGTTGTGGTGTTCGTCGGGGTAAACGACGAGTTTCGACTCGACGCCGCGCTTCCTGAGCGAGCGATAGAGCTGTTCGGACTGGGTGGGCGGACACCGCCAGTCGTTCTCGCCGGCGGTCAGCAACAGCGGCGTGTCGATATCGTCGACGTCGGTGATCGAGGACGCGGCGTCGTACGCCTCGGGGTTCTCCCACGGGAGGCCGAAGTCGAGTTCGGACCACTTGTGGGCGTCGTCGGTACCGAACGACGAACGCAGGTCGTAGATACCGTGTTCGGCCAGCCCCGCGCGGAAGCGGTCCGTCCGCGTCAGGACGTAGGCGGTGTTGACCCCGCCCTGGGAGAATCCGCCGACGAACA
The DNA here is from genome assembly GCF_051414035.1 of Halosimplex amylolyticum. Taxonomy (NCBI): domain Archaea; kingdom Methanobacteriati; phylum Methanobacteriota; class Halobacteria; order Halobacteriales; family Haloarculaceae; genus Halosimplex; species Halosimplex amylolyticum. The sequence goes on from NZ_JBLKNW010000001.1 coordinate 156,858, forward strand.
GCCGGTCGGGGTCGGCCCAGCCGCGCTGGACCAGGTCCTCGGTCCCGGCGAGGAGGTCCTCGACTTCGAGCGTGTTCCACGCGCCCTTCAGCGCCTCGCAGAAGTCGCGCCCGTAGGAGGTCGACCCCCGATAGTTGATTGTATCGACGACGTAGCCACGGGTCGTCCAGAACGCGGCCTGGAAGTCGAAGCTCGGCTCGTCGTAGGCCATCGGCCCGCCGTGGATCCACAGCAGCGTCGGCCGCGGGTCGGGGTCCTCGGGGTCGAAGTCCGGCGGGTAGTACGTGATCCCTTCGACCTCGGTGCCGTCGTCGCTCTCGAAGGTTCTCCGGACGGTCTCCGGGAACTCGTAGGCGTCGAGGAGGTCGTCGTTGAGCGCGCTCAACCGCCGACGCGGGTCTGGTTCGTCCGGGCCAGCGTCGAGGTCGGCGCGGTCCATCGCGTGGGCGTCGATCCCCTCCGCGGGGTCGCTGCGCATCATCGCGACCGTCTCGTTCGCGGCGTCGAACTGCCGGAGCGTCTCGTCGCGGGGCTGGCGCTCGAAGACGCGCTCGTGGCCCCCCTCGGCGTCCAGCCGGACGAACCGCGACCATCCCCCGTCACCGATGGTCGCGATCAGGGTCTCGCCGTCGAGCCAGACCGGCATCCCGAACCAGCCGATCGTCCTGTCGAGTCCGTCCGTGATGGATTCGTATTCCCCCGCGTCCGGGTCGGCGACGAACACGTCGAAGGGGAGATAGAGGTTGTCCGGCACGCGACCGGCGAAGGCCAGTCGAGCGCCGTCGGGACTCCAGACTGGTGTGGACGCGCGGTACTCGCCGTCGGTGAGTCGCTCCGTCTCACCGGTGCCCGCGTCGACGACGAAGACGTCCTGGACGTACGTGTCGTCGCCGTCCTCGCCGTCGTAGGACGTGTACGCGATCCGGTCGTCTTCGGGGTGCCAGGCCGGTTGCATGCCGGTTCCCTCGCCGCCGATCCCGCCGGCGCAGGCGTCGTCGAGACGCCGTTCCTCCCGGGTCTCGACGTCGACCACGAACAGGTAGGTCGTCACGGTGTCGAGCCACCCCTTGCCGTCGTACTTGTGCTGGAGGCGCTCGGTCTCGATGGGGCCGTCGTCGCGGCGCTGGTCGAGGTACTCCCGTTCCTCGTCGGTCGGGTCGCGGGCCGACACGGCGATGCGCTCGCCCTCCGGCCCCCAGTCGAAGTCGCTGACGCCCTCCTCGCGGTCGGTCACCTGCCGGGCGTCGCCGCCCAGTTCGAGGTCGTACACCCAGACCTGCGGCTTCGGCTCGTCGTCGCCGTTCCCGTTCTCTTCCTCGGAATCGGTCTCGGATTCACCGTCCTCGTCGACGTTCTCGCCGTTTTCACCATCCTCGCCGTTTTCGCCGTCCTCGTCGTCCTCGTTCACCGCCTCGTCGTCGTCACGGCCGACGCGCAGGTCCAGGTCGTCGCCGCGGACCATCACGACGCCGAGTTTCGAGCCGTCGGGCGACCACTCGACGTTCCAGGCGCCGGAGGCGCGAGTCAATCGGTGCGGGTCGCGGCTCCCGTCCGCGGGCACGACGAACACGGACTGGTGATTCTCGTCCGCGTCGGGGTCGGCCTCGCTCGCGGCGAAGGCGACCCGCTCGCCGTCGGGCGAGACGGCGACCTCCCCAGGCCAAGTCCGGTCGTATATCGCGTCGGCGGGCAGTTCGTCCATGCCCGCCCGTCGGCTCGCCGTCACTTATCCGTTCGGTCGGCGTGCCGGTCGATCCCACGGACTGAACGGCGGTCGCGGACCGGGCGGTCGCTCGGTCTCAGACCGACGAGAACGTCCAGCGCTGGTGTGCGTCGCCGGTCCAGGACTGCTGTTCGACGTTCGCACCGTCGGAGGTGGAGGCGTCGGCGACGCCGACGGCCATCCCGCTGTGGACGGGTCGGACCCGGTACTCGCCGCCGCCCTGATCGACCAGTTCGAACCGCTGGTTGTCGCCGCCGGTGTCGCTCCACTGCTGGACGTTGGCGCCGTCGCCGGTCCCCCAGCCGGCGACTTCCAGGACCTTCCCGCTGTGGACCGCTTCGAAGGTGTAGGTCCCGTCGCCGTTCCCCGTGACGTTCCACTGCTGGTTCTCGGCGCCCCCGTACGGCCACTGGAGCACGTTCCCGCCGTCACCGGTGTCGCCCCCGGACACGTCCATCGCCTGGCCGCTGTTGACGTTGGCGACCTGGTAGGTGCCGTCGGCGAGGCCGCCGGAGTCGCCGCCGCTTCCGTCGTCGCCGCCGCTCCCGCCGCCACCGCCACTGCCGCCGTTGACGGTCTCGTCGAGCCACGTCTTGACGTAGCCGCCGGCCTGTTCGTCGCCGTCTTTCAGCGTCCAGGGCTCGTTCGCGCCGGCGTCGGGCGAGCTGAAGAACGTCGGCGCCCACGAGTCGTCGAAGCACCAGGCCGCCCAGCCCATGTTCTCGTAGCCTTCCACCCAGTTCCGGAAGGGCTCGCCCCACCCGGAGGTGGTCCCCTGGTCGACGTTGGCGTCGCCGTCGGGGTCCCAGCCGAACTCGGTGATGAAGATCGGGACCTCGCTGGCGGGCGCGCCGTAGGTCCCGTCGAAGTCCGACGGCTGGCCGTTCGACGGGTAGATGTGGCCCGAGTAGATGAGGTCGTTCCCGCTGAAGGGGTCGTCCGGCGCCGCGTCGGGCACGGAGGTCCACCGCGGCGACCCGATGACGATGGGCGTGTCGGGCGCGAGCTCCCGGACGCGGTCGACCCACGGCTGGGCGACGCCCTTCCAGGTGCTCCAGGCCTGCTGGTCGTCGTCCCAGTAGGCCGGCTCGGTCGGCTCGTTGAACAGTTCGAAGAGGACGTGCGAGTCGTCGGCGAACTCCGGGGCGGCCGCGTTCCAGAAGTTCCGCACGACCTCGTCGGGGTACGTGTCGTAGCTCGTGCTCGACTCGTCGGTCGCCTGCTCCGTGTACGGCCGCACGAGGTGGAGGTCGACCATGGCGTAGATGCCGCGGTCGGCGCAGAGGTCGACGATCGGCCGGACGTGGTTCTGGACGTAGTTCGCCGCGCCGTAGTTCGTGATCGAGTCCTGCGTACACGGGATCCGCAGCAGGTTCGGGTGCCACCCCCGGTCGGCGTCGGTCGCCCACTTCGCCACCTCCATCGCCGACTTCGGATGGGAGCGCTCGTAGAACCCGGCGTCCGCCATCGCGATGCCCCGGAGTTTGACGTCGTTGCCGTCGGCGTCTCTGATCCACTTCCCCTCCGTGTGCAGCCGCGAGGGCGCCGCTGTGACCGTCCCACTGAGCCCTCCGAGCGCCACTCCCCCGACGCCGATACCGGCCGCCCGGAGCACCGCACGCCGCGTGGTCGTCCGCCGCTGTTCGTCGTCGCACGTACTTTGCATGGAATTCTCAGTCATGCGGAACTCGCTTCCGAGTAATAGTATAAATAAATAATGTCAAACCAGAATAATGGTGAAGAATTACAGAACGACTGACCGTTCGTTCCGGCGCGGGAGCGAGCCACGCGGAACTCCGTTGTATGCACCACCGAGGAGATCGGTCCGAAGACCCTCGTAGACGGGCTCAGGAATGCGCACGCGGTCCCGATTCGGCCGGCATACGGGCCCGAACCGCGGCGCCCGCCGGCCGGGACAGAATCGTCGCGACGGGGGTGGCAGTCAGGCGGCCTCGGCGCTGCTGGCCCGGCCGAGGAGGGAGACGGCGAGGGCGCCCATGGCCAGGTTCAGCGCGACCAGCACGCCGACGGCGGGGACGAGCGTGTCGGCGACGCCGCCGAACCGCGTCACCGACACCACCGAGAGTACGTCCTCGCCGAGGACCAGTGCCCGCACCGCGTCGACGCCGTAGGTCACTGGGTTGAACGTCGCGACGAACTCGACGTCCGCGGACAGCGGGACGAACGCCGGCGAGAGGAAGAGCATCGAGAACATGAACAGCATCGAGGCGGCGTTGACCACCTCGTCGTCCCGCGTGACGAGCCCGACGACGTTCGAGACGGCCATGAACAGCAGCCCCACCAGTAGACAGACCGCGAGGACGCCGGCCAGCCCGGCGACGCCGGTCTCGATCCGGGCGCCCATCGCGACCGCGAGCGCGACGACGGCGAGCAACTGGACGACGATGCACGCGAGTTCGGAGACCGCCTTGCCCGCGAACACTGCCGTCCACGACATCGGCGTGACGACTGTCTTCTCGAACATGCCGCTCTCTAGATCGCCGACCAGTCCCATCCCGGAGGTGAACGCCGACCCCATCGTCGCCTGCAGCAGGACCGCGGGCAGGAGGTAGGTCACGTAGTCGACGTCGGTGAAGCCGGCGCGTTCGAGCGCGACCGCGCCCACGTCCCCGAAGACCGCCGAGAACAGCACCAGCGAGAAGGTCGCGACGACGATCTCCAGCACGAACGCGGTCGGATTGCGGATCGCCTTCCGCGTCCACCGCTCGGCGTTGACACGCACGTCACCGAGAAACGAGTTCCCCGGCTCGGCGGTCGCCGTCGACCCGGCGGGCGAGCTCACGCGTCCACCTCCGACGGCGCCGGTCCCGTCCGAGTAGGTGAGTTCCAGGTCCTCGACGTCGATCGATTGGGCTTTGCTGGGTGGTGGTGGTGTCTCGGTGCCGTCTGGCTGCCGGCGTCGCGCTCCGTCTCGTGGCATCTACTCGGTGGGTGGCCCGCCCACCCGGAGGGCGTTCTGCACGGCATAGAGTCGGGTTTTATAACGACCAGGAGTGACGTGACCTGCTATGAAACACGTTCGCGTCACCGCGAGCGTCGACCCGGAGCGGTCGCCACCGCTGTTCGACCGCCTGGCGAACTCGTCGGCTATCGACCGCGCCCGCGTGCTCGACTGGAATCTCACCAGCGAGGACGCGATGATCCTGATCGCCCTCGACGGCGACCCGGCGCCCGTGGTCGATCCAGCGTCCGAGTTTCGAGGCGTCGACCGCCTGGACGTCTCAGGCGGGGACGGCGAGGCGGCGGCTCGCGTCTTGCTGCACGTCCAGCGGTCGGCGGTCCCGATATTCAGTTGCCTCGCCAGCGCGCTCGAGGCCGGTGGCCTGATCGTTCGGACGCCGGTCGTGTTCCAGCACGGCGAGGTTCACGCCAGAATCGTCGGCGACCCGGGCCCGCTACAGGACGCCTTCGAGCAAGAGCGCGGCGACATCGACGTCCGCATCGACGAGATCTCCTCGACCCCGGCAGTGGGCGGGGAGTCGGCGAACGGACTGAGCGAGCGCCAGCGGGAAGCGGTCCTCGCGGCGAAGCGACTGGGCTACTACGAGAAACCCCGGGATGCGACCCACGAGGACGTGGCGGCCGAACTGCGCTGTTCGCCCCAGACTGCGGGTGACCATCTCCGAAAGGCCGAGGCGAAACTCGTCGAGTCCGCCCTCGACGAAGTCGATTCCGGCGTCTGAGCGGGCGCGCCCTCGATACCGTGTTCACGGACCAAGGGCCACGGATCAGGGACCACGCACTTCGGACCGCGGTTGCCCGGCGGTCAGTCGTCGCCGGGGACCGCCGGCTCACCCGCCGCGACGGGCCTGTCGGCACCGTACCGCGTCCAGAGTGCGAGCAGGCTCGGGAGGACGACGACGCTCGCGAGGAATGCGTAGCTGATCCCGAGCGCGAGGACCAGGCCGAACTGGCGCAGGGCGGGCAGGAGCGAGAACCCCAGCACTCCGAACCCGGCGGCGGTCGTGATGGCGCTGGACAGCAGCGCGCCGCCGGTGCCGGTCACCGTCCGCTCCAGCGCGACGCCGGGGTCGTCGCTCGCGGCCAGTTCGTCCGCGAACCGTTCGGTGACGTGGATTGCGTAGTCGACGCCCAGTCCCAGGGAGATGCTCCCGACGAGCGCCGTGATCAGGTTCAACGAGAGGTCGAGGGCCGCCATCGTCCCGATGAGCCAAGCGACCGTCACCGCCACTGGCGCGAGCGTGACCGCACCAAGCGACGCGCTTCCTTCGAAGGCACGGAAGACGACGGCGAGTAGGCACAGCAGCGCGACCAGCGTGACGGCCATACTCTCGACGATGGTGGTCGCCAGTCGCGAGTCGAGGTCGTCCGTGACGACGGGCGCGCCGGTGGCCGTCGCGGTCAGGCCGCCGCCCTCGAGGTCGTCGGCGACCGCACGCAATTGCTCCGCGACGGCGGCGTTCGGAGCAGTGCCCTCGACGGCGACGCGCAAGCGGAGCGCGACGTACTCGCCGTCGACGCGGTGGACGGAGCGACTCGCCAGGTCCGGTGCCGCGGCGTAGAGGCCATCGTAGATGGCCACGAGGTTCCGGTCCGGCACGCCGTCACCGTCGGTGTCGGCGGCGGCGACCGTCGCGTTGAACGTCTCGTTGCGCGTGGCGACTCGCTGGATGGCCGAGACCGGGGAACTGACGGCCGGGTCGCCGGTCGGTCGCTCGAACGTCACGTCGGCAGATCCGGCGTCGGCCGCCGCGGCGTCCACCCGTTCGAGGGCGTCCGGCCGCGTCACGTTCCCCCTGACGAGGACAGCCGCTTGCGTGTCGGGCGCCTGGAAGCGGGCGAAGATGGCTTCGCGGTTGTCGTCGAGGAAGTACTCGCCTGGCCGAATCGCCTCTGGCAGGTCGTCGGTCCACCCCGGCGGGTCGTCGGCCATGAACGACTCGTCCGAGGAGGAGACGTCCACGCCGAGCGCGGCGTACCCGGCCGCCGCGCTGGCGACCAGCGCGACCACGAGGACGGCGAGCGGCGCGCGCCGGGCGAGCGTCGCCCCACCGCTCAGGAGGCGGCCGAACCGACCGCCGGTCCCGAACGGAGCGCGCGCCCGGTCGAAGCCCCGCGCTGCGAGGGCGGCGTCCAGTTCCGTCTTCAGCGCCGGGACGAACAGCCCGAAGACGACCAGCGTCGCCCCGACGCCGACGGCGGTGACCACGCCGAACAGCCGCAGGTCCGGCATCGAACTCGTGAGGTTCGCGAGGAAGCCGACCGCGGTCGTCGCCGTCACGAGCACCAGCGCGGTCCCGACACCGCCCAGGGAACGCGCCATCGCCGTCCGAACGGACTCTCCGTCCCGCGTTCGTCGCTCTCGGTATCGCATCACGACGTGGAGCGCGTAGTCGACCGAGAGGCCGATCAACAGCAGCGGGACGGCGATCATCATCTGGTTGAACTCGATCCCGGCCCAGCCCATGGCGCCGAAGGTCCACACCAGCACGAGCACCACCCCCACGAGTCCGAGCGCCACGTCCAGCGGGTCGCGGTAGGCGACCGACAGGGCCGCGAGCACGAACAGCATGGCCAGCGGCCCCAGGATCGCCAGGCTGTCGCCGATGGCGGCGTTCTGCTGCTCAGAGAAGTACCCCTCGCCGAACGCGCGATAACGCTCCGGTCCGGACTGGGCCGTCGCGATGTCGCGGGCCGCGAAGTGGCCCGCGACCACTGGCTCCGAGATCATCGGCGGCGCCCGGACCAGTTGTTCGGTCCTGAACGTCACGACGATCAGGCGCGCGTCGGCCGTCGTCGCACCGGGGTCGTAGCCGCGAGGGAGCAGTCGGCGTGCGGCCCGACCGCTCCCGTCGCCGTCCGCCGCCAGGACGCGGCCGACGGTCGATTCGACCGCGCTCGCGTTCATCGACTCCAGTTGCGCGACCTGCTCGTCCAGGGTCGGCGGGGCGGCACTCCGCTCGGATCGGCCGTCGGAGCCCCCACTCCCACGCCGGTTACGGGGCTGTTCGGCGGCGATAGCCGCGCGGGCGACGGCGTTCGCGACCCCGACGGTCGAGCGGTTCTCGACGAGCGTCCGGTTCACCGTCTCGTTCGCTCGCAGTCGTTGCTGGAAGCGCAGCGAGCGCAACAGCGAGGCCCGCGAGAGGACGTTCCCGTCGGGATTCTCGACTGCGAACAGCGCTGCCGTCGTGTTCCCGTCGCGGGCCGAGAAGTTCTCGCGGACGTAGTCGTCGGCCGCGGCGGTCTCGGACTCCGACGCGACGGCGTCCAGCGACGCCGACTGCTCGACCATCCCCGCGCCCGACCCGACGGCCAACGTCGCGACGAGCAACAGTGCGACGACGAGCCGGCTTCGCCGAGTGACGAGCCCGGCCACGCGTTCGACGAGCGACATCAGCGAGGCCCTCCGCTGGCTGGATCGCTGTCGCCGCCAGCCTCCTTCGATCGGCGTCTCGATACGACCAGGGTTCGTCCGTCTCTCATCGTACTCCGTTCGAGCGGTGCCCACCGGGTCCGCTTTCTGGGCGGTATAGTCGAGGGGTTTATACCGAGACGGGCTGGTGCCGCCGAGAGCGAGCGGGTTTATGTGCCCGGTGGCTGGACTGACAGACGATGAAACGAGTGCGAGCCACGGCGCGCGTCGACCCCGCCGACGCGCCGACGTTCTTCAACCTGCTCGCTCACGACGACGCGGTCGAGGAGGCGCGGGTGCTCGAGGTGAACACGACCGCGGAGGGCGTCGAGACGCTGCTCATCGCCATCGACGGCGACCACTCGACGTTCGCGGCCCGGGCGACGGAGACGCCCGGGGTCGAATCGGTCGATGTGTCGGTGGTCGCCGAGGAGCGGGCCTACGCCATGCTGGTGATGCGGTCGCCGGAGACGCCGTTGTTCGACCGGATCCACGAGATCGGCAACGACGTCGGGATGGTCGTCCGGACGCCCTTCGTCTACCGCGACGGCGCGATGTACGGGAGGGCCGTCGGCGACCCCGAGCCACTCCAGCGCGCACTTGAGAACATGCCCGAGGAGATCGACGTCCGGGTCGACGAAATCGGAACCTTCGACGGCGGCCTCGACGACCCCACCACGCGCCTGAGCGAGCGCCAGCGCGAGGCGGTGGTGGCAGCGAACGAACTGGGCTACTACGACACGCCTCGCGGGGCCACCCACGGAGACGTGGCGGCCGAGTTGGGATGTTCGGCCCAGACCGCCGGCGACCATCTCCGGAAAGCCGAGTCGAAACTCTTCGACGCCGCGCTCGACGCAATCGATCGGTCGGTGTGAGCGTTTCGTGCGGCCGCCCGACTTAAGCGGGCCACACAATTCTCGCAGCAGACCCAGGTCGGGGCCGCCGCTACGACGCGGTGATGGCAGACGACACGACGCGACCGGGGTTCGCCCCCACTGGTTCGCTCCGGTCCTGGCTCGTCCTCGCGGTGCTGGTTGGCTCGCTGGTCGGCGTTCCGGTGGTGGTCCTGGCCGAGACCGAGTTCGGACTGTTGACCGGTGCGGGCGCGTTCGCCGCGTTCGGACTCTCACGCCAGACCGTCCTCGGAGCGGTCGCGCTGCTCCCCGGGTTCGCCCTCGGCGGCCTGTCGCTCGTGGTCATGACTGGCTGGGAGTGAGGGCGATAGCTCTTTCCCGGCCCGGCGCACATCGGCCTGCGTGAAACGCGTCCGGATCACGCTGGACCCCGACGAGGCAGCCCAGCCGCCGGTCTACGAGCGACTGACCCGGGACAACGCCCTGGAGTCGGTCCGCATCGTCAACTGGAACGTCGCGACCCCGCCGGCGACCTTCCTGCTGCGGCTGACGGGCGACTACGAGTCCTTCGGCGCGACACTCGCGGGCGATGAGACCGTCCTCGACTTCGAACTGTTCCCCGTCGGTGAGGTGGCCTGTCACTGTTACCTCGTTGGAGAGGTCGGGCCGGCCGCACGGGCGCTCTTCGAGAACTTCACCCGCGGGAGTCTGCTGACGGTTCCACCGATCGAGTGCCACGACGACGGCAGTAGTACGTTCACGATCGTCGGGACCGCCGCGGACGTGCAGGCTGCCGTCGACGGCCTTCCTCCGGGGAGTTCGGTGACCGTCGAGCGCGTCGGCGGGACGCGCGTCACGCCCGACGACGCCCTCGGCCGGCTGTCGGCCCGGCAGCGTGAGGCGCTCGCGACCGCCGCCGCCCTCGGCTACTACGACACCGAGCGGTCGGCGACCTGTGAGACCGTCGCCGCGGAGATGGGTTGTGCCACCCCGACCGCCGCCGAGCACCTCCGGAAAGCCGAAGCGACGCTCGTCCGTGTTGCGCTCGACGACGTGAGCGACTGAGTTGGATTTAGCATTGAATTGCGTGTGTTAGTCGGGTTCTCGGTGTCACGAGGTCGGTTGCGCTGCGTTGCTTCCAGAGCAGGGGACGGCAAAGGTCGACCGTCCTCGACTTGCTTACGATGAGTTCGTTTTACAGCTGACCAGAACGACCAACGAAAGCCCTCGACCCGCTCGCTCACGGCTCACTCCGCTCGCCGAAAAACTCGCTTCGCTCGACTTTCGAGCCTGCGCTCGTTTCACTCGCGCAGACGCCGTTCGGGGTTCGAGGCCTCCTTGCGGTCGGCCTCGCTCTCGCGCTCTCTGACCGGGATATCCGCGCTCGAACAACCGCACTGCACTCGCGCTGATAGTGCCCGCTCAGACGACTGAACTGAACGCGAGCCCGTGTCGCCCGTTCATTCCGCCAGGACAGGTCCGCGACAGCACAGCACCGCAGACGGCCACACACCTCCCCAACCGATTCGCTCACTACGTTCGCTCGTCCCTCGCACGATTTCGTCTCGCGCCCCTCACAAGGTTCGGGCACGCGAGACAGCGCGCGCCACTGCGGTCACTCCCCGTTCCACACGTCCTACTCCGTGTCCCACACGTCTGCGACGGGATTGGACTTGGAGCGAGAGCGGCGGGACCGACGGCGATTGCTACGGGTGCCGTTATCGCCGCCTTCGTCGCTGTCGTCGGATCCTGACCCTGAGCCAGACGCTGACGCCCCGGAATCGGCCCCCGAACTGGATCCGCTACTGGACCCGGCGGCCGACCGGGAACGAGTCGATCCACCGGCCGATGCACTGCCCGATTTGGTCGCAGCGGTGACGTCGAGTTCGGGCAGATCCGGTTCGCTCATCAGGTCGACCTGCTCGGCGAACCAGTCGGGCATGTCCACGCGGGCGCGCTCGAAGAGGTCGAGCAGGGAGGTGTCGGCGAGGTACGTCGCGCCGTAGTCGTCCGGCGCCCGTACCACGCGGCCACACGCTTGGATGACCGTCCGTAGGGCCGTCCGGTAGTACCAGCCCCACTGGTCGTCTTCGAGGCGGGCCGCCACCCTGGAGTCGCGCGTGTTCGGATACGGCGCCTTGCAGAGCAGTTGCCAGCGACAGAGGTCGCCCTCCAGGTCCAGCGCCTCCTCCATCTTCACTGAGAGGAAGACGTCCGGGTCGTCGACCCGTTTCCACGTCGACAGTTGCGCGTCCCGGTCCGCCGAGTCGTGCGCCCGGACGCGGGAGTCGACGCCGAACTCCCGGAGGTGGTCCTGCAACTGGTCCTGGATCGCGTAGGAGTGGCAGTGGACGAGCCCCTTCTCGTCGGGATGAGCCTGCATGATCCGGACGAGCGTCTCGGCGACGCGCGGGATGGTCCGGTCGCGGGCCTCGTAGGTCATCTTCCCCTGGGTCACGTCGTACAGCGACCGGTTCTCGACGGGGAAGGTGTGGGGCACCTCGACGAGCGCGACCCGATCTGCGGAGAGCCCGACGTTGGCGCAGAAGGCGTCCTTGTTGAGGATGGTGGCCGACAGCAACGCGAAGTTGCTCGCGCGGTCCCAGACGGTGTGTTTGAGGTACTTCTCGGGGGCCATCGGCTTGATCGTCACCCGCGAGCCCGCGCCGTCGGGCTGGTCGACGACCCAGGTGGTCGCGCTCTCGGGGTCGCGGTAGTCCTCACAGAACCACGACAGGTCCGACTGGAGCTGGACGAGCTTGTCCCGCTCGGCGGCCTCCTCGGGCGCGAGTTCGGCCTGCTGGCGGACTTCCGTCAGGCGTCGACCGGCCATCGTGTGGAGCTGGTCGGCGTAGCTGACGGCGTCGTCGAGGCCGTCGACGTCGGGGGGTTCGCAGGCGTCCCAGATCGGGACGGTGTCGGGACCGAGGTCGATGGTCGCGTACATCTCGGCCCAGTTGCCCAGCCCGTGGGCCTCGTCGACGACGAGCACGTCGCGCTGACCGAACACGTCCGAGCCGGCGGTCTGCATGAAGTACGCGAGCGTCATCGCGGCGATGCGGTTGTTCGCGGCGATGGCGCGGTCCGAGAAGTAGGGGCAGCGGTGCTGGACCTGGCAGTCGAACATCCGCTCTCGGGCGCAGGGCGCCTGGTCGACGGGGGTGTCCGTCTCGCCGGGGAGGATGCAGTCGTAGTTGTTCTTCCCGCGGATGACCTTGAGGTCGGCCAGCAGGTCGTCGCCGGCCACGTCGTCCAGCTGGGAGACCTGCGGGGTGGTGTAGTAGGCGTCGATGGGTTCGCCGGCCTCGCTCTCGCCGGCGGTCCGGGCACAGCCGGCGATGGCGCGGGCGAGCAGAGACTTGCCGCTGCCGGTCGGCGCGCGCACGAGGACCACGTCGTTGTCGGCCTCGAAGGCGTCGCGGATGTCGGCCAGGGCCTGCTCCTGGGCGCCGCGGTAGGAAGGCGCCGGGAACTCGTCGAAGATCCGACCCGGTTGCACGCACGAAGGCAGGCGGGCGGTCCGCCTAAAACTGCCGGTCGTCGCCGGGCCGCGACCGAGCGAACACGGAGACGGCGACGGCTTCCCTCGACCGGAACCGTTTTTGGCTGCCCGCTGTCACGATTCGGAGATGACATCCCCGCGACGAACCTTCCTGAAACGCGCGACCGGTGCGCTCCTCGCCGGCTCCCTGGCCGGCTGTCTCGACGACGGTAGCGGAACCGAAACCGATCCCACCGGCGGGTCCGGTGATCGGACCGACGCGGCGACCGACAGTCCGACCGCGACGGCCACATCGACCGACGCGCCGACGGCCACCGCGACGGACACCGAGACGCCCACCGACACCCCGACCGCGACCACCGGCGGATCGCTCGGGAACGCCGACTACGCGGCGTGGCTGCCCGCGCCGGACGCGCTCGACCGCGACCACTATACGTTCGCGTCCCTCGCGACCGGGGCGCTCGTCGACCTGAAGGCGAACCTCGGCGACGGCGCGGTCAGCGAGTTCGAACGCGACGCGCGCGTCCCCGGCGTCGGCGAGTTCGCCGACGCGAGCGCCGTCCACGTGGTCGGCGACAGCGCGCTGGTGTTCGAGACCGACGTGGCCACCGACGACGCGGCGGCCGGGTTCGAGGAGCGCGGTCTCGCAGAGGCGGGCGCGCGCCACGACTTCACCCTCTACACCGGGGAGACCGGCGCGGCGGCCGTCCGTGAAGACGCGCTCGTCTCGGCCGTCGGCACGCGGGACGCCGACGCCGCGCGGTCGACGGTCGAGGCCGTCGTGGACGCGGAGGCGGGCGAAGCGGACCGGTACGCGGACGTCTCGTCGGCCTGCGACCTCCTGACCGACGCACTCGGGAGGGGACACCTGCTCCGGGGGCGGACCCACGCGCCCGGCCGGACCTTCGACGGCGTGGTCGGCGACGGCTTGGTCTTCTCGGTCGGATCCGAGGAGACGCGCGTCGCGACGCCGGTCGTCTTCCGCGAGGGACAGGCGAGCGAGGGGCCGGTCGTCGAGTGGGCGAGCGACGCGGATGTCTTCTACGGGCGCAAACCCGGAACGTCGGTCGACGGGCGCGTCGTGACTGCGACGGCGACCGTCCCGAGCGCCGAGATCGAGCGGTTCCACTCGCAACTTCCCGGCGAAGCGAACCGTGCCGTCGATCGGGCCCCGGCGGCGACGTTCGGATACGACTACGAGGAGACGGGCGACGACGTCGGGACCCTCGAAATCACCCACGAGGGCGGCGACTCGATCCCGCGGAGCGAACTCGTCCTCCGCGGGACGGGATTCACCGAGGTCGACGGCGCCGACCAGACGAGCGCCGGGCAGTGGCAAGGAACCGCCAGCGGCGACGACGAGTCTGTCGTCGCCGGCGACCGCGTCGAAGTCGGTGTTGCCAGTGACTACGAGGTCAACGTCGTCTGGGAGAGCGCCGACGGCAACACGGCGTCGACGCTCATGGAAGACGAAGGCCCGGACGCCTAGCGTTGCGGCATCCGATCTATCAGTGCGTGACTGTCGCGGCCGGTCCGGGGTGTCTCCGCGGCGACGAGTCAACTCCGCAACCAATTTGACGGTAACCGGAAAACAGCGGTGCATGCCGGAGACACGCCGGGACGCACTGAAGCGAGGGGGAGCAGTGATCGCCGCCGTATCGTCGCTCGCGGGCTGTCTGGGAGGTGGGGGCGGTACCGCGACCGAACCGCCGAGCGGCGACGGCGGAGACGGCGGCCCGTCGGCCGAGACCGCGACCCCGTCGGGCACGCCGACGCCGACGCCGGTCGGCAGTCGCCCGGAGACGCCCGTCGGCGAGTTGCCGAAGTGGATGCCCGCGCCGAGCGCCATCGACCAGACCGGGTACGCGTTCAGGTCGATAGCGCCGCAGGCGATGCGCGAGTTCGGCGACGCGCTGGGGTCGGGGGCGCTGGACGGGTTCGACCAGTCCTATCCGCTCGCGGCCATCGACACCGTCGGCGACGCGACGGCCATCCACCGCTTCGCCCGTTCGGCCTCGGTCGTCGAGGCCGAGTTCGACCGCACGCCGGTCGAAGACGACCTGCGCGACCTGGGTTTCTCCACCGGCGAAGCGCGCCACGGCTTCCGGATCTTCAGCGCCGAGGACGCGCGGGCGGCCGCCGTCCGGGACAACATGCTCGTCACCGTCGGCAGTTTCTCCAGCCGGGACACCGCCGACAAGACGCCCGTCGTCGAGGCCATCGTCGACGCCCGCACGGGCAACGGCGACCGCTACGTCGACGCCGTCGCCGACTGCGAGCGCCTCGTCGAGACGCTCGGGAGCGCGCACCTCGTCCAGGGCCGCACTCACGAGGCGGGCGAGACGTTCGCCGGCGGCGTCGGCGAGGGGATGGGCTACCACGTCGGGAGCGAGCAGACCCGCGTCCACGCCGGCGTCGTCTTCGCCGAGGGGGAGACCGACCGGCGTCTCGTCGCCGACTGGGCGAGCGAGTCGGACTCGTTCCTCGGCGGGTCGCCCACGGTCGGCGCCGACGGCCGGGTCGTCACGGCGACGGCGCTGGTCGCGACGGGCGACGTGACCGAGTTCCCGGCCGAGTTCCCGGGCCCCGACATCGAGTCGGAGTCGCCAGTCCCGCCCGCGGTCTCGTTCGCGTTCGACTACGCGGAGACGGGCGACGGCGTCGGGACGCTCACGGTCACGCAGGACGGCGGCGAGACCGTCGACAGCGACGCCCTGTTCGTCCGCGGGTCTGGATTCGCCGGCGTCGACGGCGCCGACCAGACGAGCGCCGGCCCCTGGCAGGGGAGCGCGAGCGGCGACGAGGGCGGCGTCGTCGCGGGTGACTCGGTCGCCGTCGGTGTCGAACGCGACTACGAGATCGAGATCGTCTGGGATCCCTCGGACCGCGACGCGTCGGCGACGCTCGCGCGTCACGAAGGTCCCTACGCCTGAGCGACGGGGTCGGCCCGACGCCCCCTCGCGGGCGCTACAGGTCGGCCACGTCGTCGGCGGTGGGCTCGCGGTCGTCGGGCAATCGCTCCATGCAGTCGTAACAGAGGAAGTGCTCGGAGCCGTCGGCGAGTTCGAGCGTCAGGCCGTCGGTCGTGGACTTCTCCAGCGTCCAGATGTTGGCGATGCCGCCGGCGATGCTCACGTCGTCGCCACAGCCGTCGCATGGCTGGGTCGTCATACCCGGCGTAGGACGGGCACCCGGAAAAGCGCCGCGGGCCCGCTCCGAGGCGGCCAGGTTCCGGAGCGCGGCCGGACCACGCCGGCTCTCGGGTGACCCACGCACTTATGCATCGCCAGCGGTAACCCGTTCTATCGCCTCGGAGCCCGTTCAGATGCACACGCTACCAGCGGTTCTCTACGTCGGAAGTGATGCCAGGTCCGTCGCAGACGCGTGGCGCGAGTCGGCGGAGGGCCTCACCGTCGAGAGCGCGACGCCGCCGGTCGACGTCGGCGCGGCGCTCGCCGACCGCCGGTTCGACGCCGTCGTCTGCGACAGCGACGACACCTTCGACGGGCCTGCCGTCGTCGAAGCGGTCCGCGAGCACTCGGCGTCGCTCCCGGTGATCGTGCTCGCCGCCGGCGACTCGTTCCCGCTGGCGACGGCCACCGAGTTCGGCGTCGAGACGTACCTGCAGGTCGACGCCGGCACCGACCGCGTCGCGACGCTCGAACGGCTCCGTCCCGCGATCGAACGGCGCCGGGAGGAGCGCCGCGAGTCGACGATGCTCGACTCGCTGCTGGAGAACGTCCCGCTGTCCATCTACGTCAAGGACCGCCGGAGCCGTCACGTCCGCGTGAGCGACGGGATGCTGGGACTGAACGGCCCGCCCTACCTCGAGAGCCCGGACGGCAAGCGCCACCACGCCCCCGCGGACCTCGTCGGCAAGACGGACTACGATCTCTACCCGCCGACGCTCTCGGAGGGGGCGGTCGCCGACGACCGCCACGTCGTCGAGACCGGCGAGTCGATCGAAGACCGGATCGAACGGGCCTACGGCGACGACCTCGAGGAGACCTACGTGACGACCGCCAAGGCGCCCTGGCGGGACGAACACGGGAACGTCCTCGGCGTCGTCGGCGTGACCCGCGACGTGACCGAGCGCAAGAAGTACGAGAAACAGCTCGAACGCCAGAACGAGCGCCTCGAACGGTTCGCGAGCGCCATCTCGCACGACCTGCGCAACCCGCTGGAGGTCGCGCTCGGCCGCCTGGAGTTCGCCCGCACGGACGGCGACGAGGAGCACTTCGACGCCGTCGAGCGCTCGCTGTACCGCATCGACGGACTCATCGACGACGTGCTGACGCTCGCCCGCGAGGGCGAGGCCGTCAGCGATCCGGAACCGACCGACCTCGCGTCGGTCGCACGGGACGCCTGGAAGGTCGTCGAGACGGCCGACGCCACGCTCGACGTGCGGACCGACGCCACGCTGCTGGCCGACGGCGGGCGCCTCCAGCAACTGCTGGAGAACGTCTTTCGCAATTCGATCGAACACGCCGGCCCGGACGTGACGGTCACCGTCGGCGACCTCGGTGCCCGACAGGGGTTCTACGTCGCCGACGACGGCCCCGGCATCCCCGAGGCGGACCGCGACGACGTCTTCGACTCCGGGTACTCCACCAGCGAGGACGGGACCGGCCTGGGGCTGAGCATCGTCCGGACCATCGCCGAGGCCCACGGCTGGGAGGTCGACGTGGCCGAGAGCGACGCGGGCGGCGTCGCGGACGAGCGCGGCGAGTCAGAGGGGCGAGAGGGCGAGCGAGCCACCGGCGCGCGCTTCGAGTTCGGCGAGGTCGGCGACGGGCCGTCCGACCCCACCGACGCCTGATCGGGGTCGCGCTTTTCCGCGTCCGACGCGAACGGCGCGTATGGAGGTGCACTGCGAGGGGTGTGCCGGCTGCTGTCTCGACTGGCGAGCGCTCGCTCCCGCGGAGTTCGACCACGGCCACGAGCGCCGCGGTCGCTACCGACCGCTCGACGACATCGACAACCTCGTCCCGCTGTCGTGCGACGAGGTGCGCGCGTTCCTCGGGGCCGGCCACGCCGCCGCCCTGGTCGCGCGCCTCTTCCGGATCGACGACGGCCCGAGCGTCTCCGTCGGCGGCGTCGACGTCGCCGCCGTCCGCGGCCGCCCCGCCTTCCTCGTCGGCCTGGCGAAGGTGCCGAAACCGGTCGCCCCCTTCGACTCGGACCCGCACTGGCTCCCGACGTGCGTCTTCCTCGACCCCCAGACCCTCCAGTGTCGCATCCACGGGGCGGAGACCTACCCCGAGACCTGCGCCACGTACCCGGGCGACAACCTCGCGCTCGACGCCGAGACGGAGTGCGAGCGCGTCGAGCGGGCCCACGGCGGCGACCGCCTCGTCGACGACGACCCGCCCGCCGACTCGGAGCCTGCCATCGGCCCGGGGGCGGTCGGGTCGCGCGTGTTCGTCCATCCCGCCCCCGACCGCATCGAGGACGCCGTCGAGCGACTCGCCGCCGGCGACGCCACGCGGGCAGACCACGCCGAGTTCGTGGCCGTCGCCGCCGCTTCCAGCCCCGGGACGCTCGCCGTCAACGACGACCGCTACGAGCGTGCCCGCGAGCGCGCGAGGGGGGCAGACTCCTGGGTCGACGACGCTATCGCCGAGTGGTTCGAGCGCGCCGAGGCCGACGAGTCGCCCGACCCCGAGGCGGCCGCGACGGTCGAGGACGAACGTGGTGCGCCCGGAACGCCCGGCTGGGAGTGACGGTCGCGGCCGTAGGGAGCGATCACCACCCAGCTGAAACGTCGGTCCCGCTCCCGGTCGGCTCGGATCGTTAAGGGGATACAGCCCGTGGAGCGGGTATGCACGTGCTCGTCACGGGAGCGACCGGTTTCGTCGGGGGCCGGCTCGTTCCCGCGCTCCGCGAGGCGGGTCACGAGGTGCGGGCGCTCGTCCGCGATCCGTCGGCGTACGACCCGCAGCCCGGCGTCGAGGTCGTTTCGGGTGACCTGCTGGAACCCGGCACGCTCGCCCCTGCCTTCGAGGGGATCGACGCCGCCTTCTACCTCGTCCACTCGATGCGCGCGGGCGGCGACTTCGAGGAGCGCGACCGGGCGGCCGCCGGCCACTTCGCCGACGCCGCGAGCGCCGCGGGCGTCGACCGCGTGGTCTACCTCGGCGGGCTCGGCGAGGACGCCGACGACCTCTCGCCGCACCTCCGGTCGCGCCGCGAGGTCGAGACCGTCCTCTCGGAGGGTTCGTACGACCTGACGACGCTCCGCGCGGCCGTCATCGTCGGCGACGGGAGCGCGAGCTTCCGGATGGTCCGTCAGCTCGTCTCCCGGCTGCCGGTGATGGTGACGCCGCGCTGGGTGGCGAACGAGTGCCAGCCCATCGCCATCGACGACGTGGTCGCCTACCTCGTGGGCGTCCTCGACGCGCCCGCGACGGCCGGGCAGACCTACGGCATCGGCGGCCCGGACGTGTTGACCTACCGCGAAATGCTCGGTCGGACCGCCGAGGCGATGGGTCGTCGCCGCCCGTTCGTCCTCTCGGTCCCGGTGTTGACGCCGAACCTCTCCTCGTACTGGGTCGGGTTCGTCACCGACGTACCCAGCGACGTCGCGCGGCCGCTCATCCTCGGGCTCAAGAACCCGGTCGTCGTCACCGACGACAGCATCCGCGACCACGTCGCTGTCGACCTGACACCCTTCGACGACGCCGTCGTGAAAGCGCTGGCGCCCGACCCGACCGTCCGGGAGTCGGCGTCGCGAGGGGTCCCGGCCGCCGACGAACGCGGGGGCCGGAGCTGATGGGGCGCCACTGGTCGCTGGAGGGTCCCCGGGGGACGGCCGTCGATGAGTGACTCCGACCCGGGGGACGCGGAGTCACAGAGCGAAAGTGGCGTCTCCGACGATGGCGCGGCCGTCGTCGACGATGTGGGCGAGGGAGAGAACGAGAGCGCCCCACCGGTCCCCGGCCCGGAGTACGGCGAGACGTGGGTGTACGAGAGCATCATCGGCGCGCTCCCGGGCGTCGACATCTCCGAGCGCCTCGCGCTCGCGATCCAGTTCACGCTGTTCGAGGCGGGGGTGCTCGCGCTCGCCGCGGTCTACGGCCTCTGGGACGGGGCGCTGGCGGGGACGGTCGCCGTGTTCGTCGCGACGACCGGCAGCGTCGAGATGCTCCGGATCAGCAAACACGTCCGCCGAGCCGACCCGCCACCGGCCTACAGGCGGCTCCTCTTCGGCTCCAGCATCGAGGTGGTCCTGGGCGTGCTGGCGTTCGTCGCCCTGGTCACCTACCTGTTCGTCCTCGACCCCCGTTCTGCCCGACCGCTCGTGACGGAACTGCTCGGATCGGAGCCACCGCTCGCGGCGACGTACCTGACGCTGCTCGTGCTGTGGGACCTGTGCTACCGCATCGGCACCGGCTGGTGGGCCAGCGTCGCCGCCCTCTGGCGGTCGGCCAGCTATCGCTTCTCGCCGGAGCAGACGCGCTCGCTCGCCCGGGCCGACCTGGAGACCATGGGGTTCGGGTTCCTGCAGTTGCTGCTCGTGCCGTTCCTGCTCGACCACACCCTCCTGCTCGTCGCGGTCGTCGGCCACGTCCTCGCGATCGCGACGGTCACGTCGCTGTCGCTGGTCGTCCTCTACAGGCGCACAGAAACCGAGGCCGCGATTACGAATTTATCTCCTTGAACTGGTCGAGTAGCTCCTCGGTCGATTCGTCGCTCTCGTACTCCACCTTGCCGCGGTACTCCGTCCGTCGGTCGTCGTCGCTCACGTCGACTTCGCTGTTCTTCCGCTCCCGCCGTTCATGCTCCACTTCGTCGTATGCACCCATAGACATTGCGTATCACACCCACACTTGTGAGTTAACACCTATCAATGTAACGGTCAGTGACAATGTCGACGCAGCGGGCCCGAACGTCCCGGAATCGGGGAAATCCCGTCGAGGATCCGACGGCCGGCCGGGCGGGCAGTCCGAACAGTGTATACGACTGGCGGTCCCGTCTCGGGTATGGCCGGACCGGTTCGCTTTCGGCGGTCGACCGAGCGCTGGGACGAGGAACGCGTGCGCCGTCAGCTCCTCACCCCGCTCGACGACCGTTTCGGCGCCCGACTGACGACGCCGAAGATCGACGCCCCCGACGGATACACCGCTCGCCGCCTCGAGATGGACAACGGCGACCTCGCGCTGTTCGCCTGGACCGACAGCGACGCCTTCTGGCTCGGCAACACCGTAACCCCAGAAGTCCTCTGGCGCACGGACAAGGAGACCTTCGACGAGGCGCCCTTCGACATCGCCCGCTGGGCCCAGCGCGAACTCACCTACGACCTCGAACGGCAGGCCCCCTGGCTCGCCGCCTACGAGTACGTCGCGTGGTTCTTCCTCCCCGTCCTCTTCTCGAAGGACGGCCGGGAGACCACCCGCGCATTCTTCGACCGCGACGCCGCTGGCTTCCCCGACGCCACCCGCGAGGACGGGCTCGAATTCTACGAGCGCTTCCTCTCGACCGGCGTCCTCGACGACCACCGCTACACCATGGCCGCCAAGCTCGGCACCAGCGAGCGCAACGAGTTCAACCGCATGCGCGCCACCATGGGCGAGTTCAACGCCGCCAAACTCCTCACTGACGCCGGCATCCCGTTCGTCCCAGAGTCCGAGCGCGACTCCGGGCACGCGCTGGACTTCGCCGTCGAGACCCCCGGCGGCGAGCGCCTCGTCGAAGTCACCCGTCCGATGGCGCCCCGCGACCGCAACACCGGCACCGCCATCGCCGCCCTCCGCCGGACGGTCGACTCCAAGACCCGCGACCAGCTCGCCATCCACGACGAGGCCGTCCTCTTCGTCGACTGCACCTCCTTCCGCGACGACGAGTGGAACCCCATCCGCGCCGAACGCCCCTCGCTCGGCTACGAACCCACCGTCGTCTTCCGCTACCGCCCCGACGGCCACTGCGAAGGCTACCGCCACGGCGACGTTCCCCTCGACCTCGACGACGGCATCGAGTGGGTGTGACTCGCTGGATTTCTGGAAGGCGCGCGCTGTCGAGCGTGCCCGCCTCTTGGCAGGCCGCTCGAACTAGCCGCGCGAGGGATGAGAAGCGCAGCCCGCGAGCATCGCAATCGGTTGGGGAGGCATGTGGATGTCTGCGGTGCTGTGCTGGATGGGTGCTGTTGCGGTTCCTGGTGGACTGAAAGGGCGAGGCGGGCTCGCGTGTAGTTCAGTCGCCTGAGCGACCCCTACCCGAGCGACCGAAGGGAGCGAGGGTATGTCGCTCAGCGACCGCGAGCGCGCCGAGGGCTTTCGATGCACACTGTTGAGTGCAGTCGCTCTGGAAATGCCCTCTTTACCGGCGGGATTTGAACCCGATGCCAGACCTCACTGCGTTCGGTCTGCCGTGGTTCAAATCCCGTACTGTCACTCTTCGATTTCGAGAGAGACGCGGAGATGAAACTCCGCGTCGTGGAAATCAGAGAAGCGCCCGAGGCGGGATTTGAACCACGTCCGAGAACCTGCGCCTGCGGCGCAGAACCTCGGCCTACTTCAAATCCCGGACGGCGCTCCCCGAACTCAGCACGCGGCGCGATGAAACGCGCCGCTCGTCAGTTGAGTTCGGAGAGACGCCCGAGGCGGGATTTGAACCAGAGGCAGACGGTCGGCCTCACTTCGTTCGGCCGCTGCGACTGCCAGGGTTCAAATCCCGGACGGCGTTCCTCAAACTCGATTGCTCGCGACACAGCAAGCTGGTCGCTCGCGGGTTGAGTTCGAGAGAAGCGCCCGAGGCGGGATTTGAACCACGCCCGGAAGTGCTCGCTTCGCTGCGCGCTTCCGGTCTACTTCAAATCCCTTGCCGACCGCTCTCTGATTTCGGGAGAAGCGCGGAGATAAAACTCCGCGCCGTTGAAATCAGAGAAGCGCCCGAGGCGGGATTTGAACCCGCGTCACGACCGTGACAGGGTCGTATGATGGGCCACTACACCACCCGGGCACGCATTCATCGCTTTGCCGGAGTTGGATTTAAGACTTTCCAAACGAGCGCCCTGTGCTACGACGGACCAACCCACTCGACACCCCGTTACCATCTCTGCAACCGAATCGTACCAATGATCCAACCAGATTGTGCCCACTCTGGTACTAAAGTAGTATAAATTAATGACTAACTTATCGACATCTCACAACTGATAACGTCAACGGAACTTACTTGCGTGGCGAAGTCCCTTAACTCAGATAGCGGAGTTACGCCGAAGTCAACTCCGGGGACATCGAAATGAGCACGAGACCGGACGCTAACGGAGAGGACATCGAGATGCCGTCGAACGTACTGTTGCTGGCGCCGTCAGTCAGCGGACAGGAGTCCGACGTCTGCGGCGAGTTACTACACGGGGCGGCCGGTCGCAGTCACGGCCTGTTGATCACCTGTATGGACTCGCCCGCAGAGCGACTGGCGGCCTGGACCGACCACGACCACGGCGCATCCAGTGACGCGACAGTGATCGACGTCGAGACGTCGGCGCGGTCGGCAGCGGCGGCCGAGGCCGAGGCGACCGCACCGACGAACGCGGTGGTCGAGGTCGTCCCCGCGGAGGCGGATCTGGTCGACCTCGGCGAGACAGTGGACCGGCACCTGACGCGGCTGACCGCCGACGGCGAGACGGCGGTCTGCGTCCACTCGGTGAGCGACCTGCTCCAGCGCGCGGACGAGCGGGCGGTGTTCAAGTTCCTCGAAGTGCTGACGAGCAGCGTCGACCGCGCGGACGCCGTCGCACACTACCACATGAATCCGGACGTCCACGACGCCGAGACGGTTCGAACGTTCGAGGTCCTGTTCGACAGCGTCGTCGACCTCCGAACGGCCAGCGTCAGCGGTGAATGACCCTTCAGGAGGAGTGACTCACGAACAGATGAACACCGACGAAACCAGACGAGCGGGAACGACCGAGTCCGAGCGCTCTCGAGGGGAGACGCCGACGGCAGTCGTGCTCGTGGCCGACGGCGACCCCGCCGTCACCGACGAGATCGCGTCCGTGCTCCGGGACAGGTACACCGTGCGTTCGGCCTACGACAGCGCCGACGCGCTGGCGAGTCTCGACCCCGACGTGAGCGTGGCGCTGCTCGACCCGGAGATCCCCGGCCTCTCGGTCCGGCGCGTCATCGAACGCGTTCGCACCGACGCCGCCGACTGCCAGGTCGCCGCGCTCACCGACGAGCCGGTCGACGTCGACTCGACCGCCTTCGACGACTACCTCGTCAAACCGGTCGCCCACGACCTGCTCGAAGACACCGTCGACCGGCTCAGCCGCCGCGCGTCCTACCGGACCACGCTCGAAGCGTACTACCGTGCGGCGAGCGACCGCGCGGACGCCGACGAGAGCGAACGGACCGAACTCGACCGCCGACTGGCCGAACTCGAAGAGCGACTCGACGAAGTCTTCTGCAGCCTCGACAACAACGAGGCCTACGACGCCGCGCTGCGCGAACTCGACGTCGACCCCTGAGCGGTCCCGTCCCCGACCGCCCGTCCCCGGTCGACCGTCGTTGCGGCCTTGCACGAACCCGAGAGCGAGAGCTTTGCATCGCAAGCGCGAGCACTTTGCGGGCAGCGGTCGGAATTATCGTACGGCGCACGGACCGCGCCGGGGTCCGACCAATGAGCTACCTGAAACTCACCGACGAAACCTGGCTCGATCTCACGGTGAACTTCATCCCCATCGGGATCCTCGCCTTCCTCGACGTGATGTTCTGGGTGTACAACCCCTGGGGATGGGACCTGTGGTTCGTCTTCTGGGCTCACGTGCTCACGTTCGTCCCGCTCGTCCTCCTGACGATTCTCACATACGTCAGCGGCCGCGTCATCCAGCGCGACGAACAACGGACGGAATCGGTCACCGACGCCGACGCGGGGGAATCTTGACCGATGGCCGCCGACCGACCGAGGACCACTGACCGATCGATGACCGCCGACCGATCGCGGACCGCCGACCGGGAGTCGGGTCACTCGCGGCCAGCGCGGGGTAACTCAAACTCCGGTTTGAGCGTTCGTCGACTTTTGAGGGATGGGGTGTGACTATCCGATAATGAGCGCCCCCACTCCGTCTCGCCGCCGTCTCGGCCGCGCCCTCGACGACGCCGTCCGCGTCGGCGAGCGCCTGGCGTTCTGGGCCGGCGTCGCGCTCCCCTGCGTCCACCTGCCGCTCCTCGCGTTCCGCGGGTTCTCCCCGGAGACGATGCCGCTGCTGCTCGCCCTCTGGACGCTCCACGGGGTCGCGCTCCTCGCCGGCCGACGCCATCGGACGGACAGCCCGACTCACGGGTCGGGCAACCAGAACCGCTGAGGACTCGCCGCGGAGCGGTCGATTTATCTCCCGTCCCGGCCCACGTCGAGATATGAACGTCAAGTCGCGCCACCACCTCCGCGCGGACGCCGTGTCGGAGATCGAAGACGCCCTCGCCGACCGACTGGGCGTCTCGCTCGACGCCGACAGCTTCGAGAAAGTCGAGTTCGACGACAGCGATTGGAACGTCGTCCTCGTCGACGGCGAACCACACGTGCTCTACGTCGACGCCGCCGACTCCGGCGACGACGACGAACCGTTCCTGACCGTCCAGGGAGCGAACGCCTATCCGCCCGAACGGAGCGTCGTCACCGTCGACGCCGGCGCCATCTCCTTCGTCTCCGACGGCGCCGACGTGATGCGCCCCGGTATCGTCGAGGCCGACGAGGACATCGAGTCGGGCGACCTCGTCGCGATCAACGAGGAGGGCCACGGCAAGTTCCTCGCCATCGGCCGCGCGAAGACGAGCGGCGACGACATGGTCGGCGACTCCGGCAAGGTCGTCGAGTCGATTCACCACGTGGGCGACGACCTGTTCGAGTTCTCGGTCTGAGGGCGCGAGCGAAGCGAGCGTTTTTGGTCCAGATTTTTCGGGCCGGGTGTGCGGTTTTCACCTGGCCCGAAAAAGGTGGTCGCGTGAGGACCTGTTCGAGTTCTCGGTCTGAGGGCGCGAGCGAAGCGAGCGTTTTTGGTCCAGATTTTTCGGGCCGGGTGTGCGGTTTCCACCTGGCCCGAAAAAGGTGGTCGCGTGAGGACCTGTTCGAGTTCTCGGTCTGAGGGCGCGAGCGAAGCGAGCGGTTTGGCCCGAAATTCCGGTCCGTGTCTCGTTCGGCGCCGACTCAGTAGGCCTCGTCGATGCGGTCGTACTGGTCGTCCGAGAGCGAAATCTCGACCGCACCGAGGTTCTCCTCCATCTGGTCGACGGTTCGGGCGCCGAAGATCGGGACACAGGTAAACTCGCGCTGGTCGATCAGCCACCGGAGTGCGACCTGGGCGGGCGAGGCGTCGGCCTCGTCGGCGACCTCCTGTACGGCATCCAGGACCTCCCACTGCCGGTTCGAGAACTCCATGTCCCAGCCCTGCAGGTCCGCGCGGGACCCCGAGTCGGGGTCGTTCGTGTCGTACTTGCCGGTGAGGAAACCGGCGTCGAGCGGTGACCACGGGCAGACCGCGACGTCCTGGTCGGCGCAGACGTCGAGATACTCCTGTGGGCGGTCGGCAGCGTTGAACCGCGGCTGGGTGGCTTCGAACCGTTCGAGCCCCTCGACGTCGCTCGTCCACAGCGCCTTCGTCAGTTGCCAGGCAGCCATCGACGACGCCGCCAGGTAGTGGACTTTCCCCTCCTCGACGAGCCGCGTCAGCGTCCGCAGCGTCTCCTCGATGGGCGTCCCGTCGTCCCAGCGGTGGATGTAGTAGACGTCGACGTAGTCCGTCCCGAGTCGGTCGAGCGTGCCCTCGATCTCCGCGCGGATGTTCTTGCGCGAGAGGTTGTCGCTGAAGCGGCTACGCGCGGTCCAGTAGACCTTGGAGGCGACGACGTAGTCCTCGCGGTCGCGCTCGGCGAGCCACTCGCCGATCCACTCTTCGCTGGTCCCGTTCGGGTCGCCGTAGACGTTCGCCGTGTCGATGAAGTTGCCGCCGTGCTCGTCGAACGTGTCGAGCAGTTCGTGGGCGGTCTCCCTGTCCGTCTCGACCGTGCCGCCGGACTCCTTGGCGAAGCGCCAGGTGCCGAAACAGAGTTTCGAGACGTCGACGCCGGTCGAACCGAGCTTCGTGTACTCCATGTGCGGACCGTGTGCGGGGTCCGGTGTAACGCTACGGAATCCGGAAACGTCCGTGGCCCTCCGTAGTCGGGCGCGGCGAGGCGTCCGACGGCCGGTTCCCCGCTCCCGAGGACTGATAGCGCCGGGCGCACGAATGACGAACGATGGAGGACTTCGCGGCCGCCTACGGCGACCGGGTGCGGGCCTTCGCCGAGCGGCTCGTCCGGTTCGAGACGACCGCCGGCGACGAGGCGCCCGCCCAGGAGTGGGTACGCGACCGGCTCGCCGACCTGGATTTCGAGACGTACACGTGGACCGCGGACGCCGACGCGCTCGCGTCCCACCCCTCCTTCGCTTCGGCCGGAGACCTGTCGACCGAGGACCGGCCGAGCGTCGCGGGCGTCCTCGAACTCGGCGACCCCGACGCGGGGCGGACGCTCGTCCTGAACGGCCACGTCGACGTCGTGCCCGCGGGCGAGAGCGGCTGGACGGGCGACCCGTTCGAACCGCGGTGGGACGGCGACCGCCTCGTCGGCCGCGGCGCGGTGGACATGAAGAGCCAACTCGCGACCTGCGTCTTCGCCGCGCGGCACCTCGCCGACCGGGTCGAAGCCGGTGAGTTCGACCTCGACGGACGGATCGTCGTCGAGAGCGTCGCCGGGGAGGAAGACGGCGGCCTCGGGGCGGCGGCCGCGGCGCTGTCGAACCCGTACCCCTTCGAGCGCGACGCTGCCGTCGTCGCCGAACCCACGGACATGCGGGTCGTGACGGCGACCGAGGGCTGTCTGATGGGACGAATCGGGATCGAGGGGACGCCGGCCCACGCCGCCCGCCGGTGGGAAGGCGAATCGGTCCTGCCGGGCTTCGAACGGGTCCGCCAGGCGTTCAAGGACTTGGAAGCTGAGCGCGCCGACGCGGTCACGCATCCGCTGTACGACCGCTTCGACGTGCCCTGGCCGATCGTTATCGGGCGAGTCGAGGCCGGTACCTGGGCGTCCAACGTGCCCGGGACGCTCGCCGCCGAACTGCGCGTCGGCGTCGCTCCCGGCGAGTCGCTGGACAGCGTCGAAGCGGCGTGCCGGGAGACGCTGGATGCGGTCGCGGCGGAGGAGTCCTGGTCGGTCGATCCACCGACGTTCGAGCGGTTCGGCGTCCAGTTCGCCTCGGCCGAGATCGAGGCCGACGAACCCGTCGTCGCGGCCCTGCAGGAGGCGATGGCGGCGTCCGGGCTGTCGGCGACCGCACCGACAGGAGAGACCTATGGCAGCGACGCGCGCCACTACGTCGCGGCGGGCATCCCGACGGTCGTGTTCGGGCCCGGCCGCATCGAGGAGGCGCACTTCCCCGACGAGTCCGTTCGCTGGCCGGAGGTGCTCACCGCCGGTGCGGTGCTGGTCGAGACCGCCCGGCGGTTCCTGTCGGACTGAGCGCGCCGTATCCCGCGGTCGTCGGCGCCGACGCGCCCCAGTCGTCGGCGCCGGCTTACCCCTCAGTCGCCGGCGTCTTCGTCGTTGGCATACTCGTCGGCGTAGCGCTCCATCGCCATCTCGTAGCCTTCGGCGGCGAGTTCGTAGGTCTCGCGCAGGTCCTCGAGGGGCGTCTCGGTCGCGTCGACGCGCAGGTCGTCGTAGTACGGGGCCATCTCCCGCTCCTCGGTCGTCCGGACGAGCAGCGCCGCGCTCTGGACGTGCAACTCCTCTCGCTTGTCGCCGCCCAGTTCGTGGCCGGCGGCGAGCGCGTCGATCAGCCGCTCGGCCAGCGGCGCGTCGGGGTCGGCGGCGGGGTCGTCCGGCGCGGCCGGGGCGAGGCCAGCCTCGTAGGCCGTCGCGACCGCCTCGACGACGTCCTCGCCGGTGAGCAGGTTGCCGGCGACAGTGTAGTTGTCGCCGACGACGTGGCCGAACCAGGGTCGGCACTCCTCGCCGGAGAAGGCGAACTCGCCGTCGGCGCCGACGCCGTGGAGCTGTCGCTGCGGCCGTCCGTCGTCGGCGTTCAACAGCGCCTCCAGGGCGTCCTCGACGGCCAGCCCGTCCCCAAGGTACTCGATGCCCTTGCGACCGAGGTCGACGTTGACCAGGCTCTGTGTCGCCACCGCGCCGTGCTCGCTGGCGAAGGGGCAGAGCGTCCCGACGCCGGCCAGCCGCGTCGTCACCGCGACCCCGAACCGGGTCTGCTCCTCGTCCGCCGCGTCGGTGTAGGATTCGCGAACGCAGATGCTGAACGTCACGACCGCCACGTCGGGCGCGACGCCCCTCAGTGTTTGGTCGTATTCGGTCGCTCGATCGTGCACTCGTTCGCTGAATCGTGTACGCGACCGGCGAATGGCCGAGAGTGGCGGATGGTCGTTACCGATGGATTCCGCACTCCATCGCTGAACTGGCCAGACGGACCGCGTTCGTGTCTCCGGGCTGGTCGTACCAATCGACCGACGGTTCCGGTACGTTTTTACGACTCCTGTGGGATATCCCCGTCATCGGTGGGGACCGCTGGGGAAGAAGTCCGACCGCGAGGGGGGCGGACGCCGTCGTCTCCGTCCGTGAGTCGTCACTCTGGTCACGGTCCGGCCGGCCCCGTTCCAGCCAGCGGCGCATGTCATCATATTCATGTTTGGATAAAATATAAAAAGTTATTATAGTACGGGAAAACAACACATTTGGTTGCACGGGGGAGTACGCTTGAGGGAACGATCGGAACAAAAGCAGAGGGGTATCGCCGCCGAAGACGGCCCGAAGACGGACCCGGCGTGTACGGAATGTGGTGGGACGCTTCGCGAATCCGAGACCGAGACGGTCTGTGAGGACTGCGGACTCGTCCTCGCGGAGGACGCGGTCGAGCGCGGCCCGGAGTGGCGCTCGCTCGGCGAGGAGACCGACCGGCGCCGCACGGGCGCGCCGCTGACGGCCTCGCGGCACGACCGTGGACTCTCGACCGAGATCGGTTACGGCACCGGATCGGAAGTATCGGGCACCCGCCAGCGACAGCTGGTGCGCATGCGCCGCCAGCACAACCGCGCCAGGCTCGACTCCAAGGCCGAGCGCAACAAGCTCTACGCCTACACGGAGATCCGGCGGCTGGTGTCGGTGATGTCGCTGCCGACTTCTGTGCGCGACCAGTCGTGTTCGCTGTTCTCCTCGGCCCAGTCCGAGGACCTGCTGTGCGGGCGGTCGCTGGAAGGGTTCGCCGCCGCGGTGGTGTACGCCACCTGCCGGACCCAGTCGATCGCCCGGACGATGGAAGAGATCGTCGACGTGGCGCGCGCCGACCGGAGCGAACTCAAGACCGCCTACGACGCGCTCAACCGGGAGCTCGGCCTGCCCGTCGGTCCCGTCTCGCCGACGGAGTACCTCCCGCGGTACGCCTCGGACCTGGACGTCGAGACCGAGGTGGAGCGACGCGCCCGCAAGTACGCGGTGCTGCTCGTCGAGTCCGGACGCATGGGCGGCAAGAACCCCAGCGGCGTCGCCGCCGCGTGTCTCTACAAGGCCGCCAACGAACGGGGCGTGCCGGTCAAACAGAGCGAGGCCGCCGACCTCGCCGACGTCTCGCGGATGACCATCGGCTCGACCGTCGGCGACCTCGACGAACTCGAGTAGTCCCGGCCCGCCGAACGCGGCGTCGGTCGCGGCAGTGAACACCGCGTCTCGACCGCCGCGAGCGGCCGCGTCCGTGTGAGGGTTCAAGACGGAAGACGCGACCACTAGGGGCATGATAGCGATCGCGGGAGCGAAAGGAGGATCCGGGAAGACGACGACGACGCTCGGCCTCGCCGCGGCCTTCGCGCGCTCGGGCGTCGAGACGCTGGCCGTCGACGCGGATCGGCAGTTGCCCGACCTGCACGTCCGGGCGGGCGTCGAGCGCGAGCCGACCGTCGCCGCGCTCGACCGCGAGACGAGCTGGCACTCGCTCGCCCAGGAGTTCCCCGGGACCTCCGGCGCGCACGTCCTCCCGGGGCAGAAGCCGACCGAGAACGTCGAACTGGACGCGGCGCTGGAGTGGCTGAACGCCGGCGCGACGGAGGTGCTGCTCGACTGCCCGTCCGGCGCCGGACCGGACGTGGTCGAGGCCATCGCGCTCGCCGACGGCGTCGTCGTCGTGACGACCGACAGCGACCAGAGCCTCGACGCCGCCGCGACGACGATCGACATCGCCCGCCGCCTGGACGTGCCCGTCGCCGGCGCCGTCTTCACGCACTGTAGCGCCGTCCCAGAGGCGTTCCACGCCAGATTCGAGATCCCCGTCCTCGCGGTCGTCCCGGAGTCCGAGTCCCCGCTCGCGAGCGACGAGGCGCGCACGGAGTACGAACGCGCCGCGGAGGAACTCGCCTCGCTGACCGCGACCGGACCCGCAGACCGCGGGCCGGCCGACTCCGCGGCGACCGCCCGCGAACTCGACGACTGGGTGACGCCGGGCGGGGAGGACGACTCGACGGCCGAACCGAGCGCCGACGCGGAGGGTCTCGGTGACTCGTCGGCCTCGCCGGAGGCCGGGACAGGTCCGGACCGGACCGGCGCAGACGAACGCGGGGACGCCGACACCGACGGCATCCAGTCCGGGGCGAACGACGCGCAGGCCGGGACCGGCGGGGCGCAGGCCGGGACCGACGGCGGATCCCCGAGGGCCCGACACGACGGGGCCGCGTCGAACGGCGAGGCGGCGCCGCCCGACACGGTCAGCGGCGGACGGCAGGCGCCCCCGACGGGGCTGACAGCCCTGGACGTCGACCTGAGCGGACTGCCGCCGGGCAGCGTCGCCGTCGTCGAGGCGCCTCCGGCGAGCCAGTCCGAGCAGTTGCTCTACGGGCTGACGGCCACTCGCGGGACGCTGTACGTCTCGACAGAGCGGACCGAGCGGACGATCCGCGCGTCGCTCGACGCCGCGCCGGTCACGGTCGGCAGCCCGACCGTCCGCTACCTGACCGAGGACCGACTCGCGGAGACCGAGCGCCTCGTCGGCGAGTTGCCCGACGGGTCGAACGTCGTCGTCGACACGATGGCCCCGCTCGAACGGGCCGACCGCGACGACTACCGCGAGTTCCTGAACGGTCTCAAAGGACGGATGCTCGACACCGATAGCATCGCCGTCCTTCACTGTCTCTCTCGGCCCTCCGTCCCCGAGAACCGCGCGACGACCGAACACGTCGCCGACGCCGTCATCTCCGTCGAACCGACCGACGACGGCGCCGACCGGATCACCGTCCCCAAGTTCCGGGCCGGCGGCGCCACCCCCGAGTCCGTGGACTCGGCGCTGGTCGACGACGAGCGGACGGACGAGGCGAACCGGCGGCGCGCGGACGCCGCTCGGCCGGGGGGACGGCCGGAGAACACTCGGTAGAACAGTCCGCGTCGGTCAGGCCGCCTCCGCGTTCTCGGTTATCTGTCGCTCGCTCTCCTCGATGCGCTCGGTCAGCGTCTCGAAGGCCGACAGCGCGGGGCTCTCCGGTTGGGCGTCGCGAAGCGGCTTGCCGCTCCTGAAGGAGTCGGCGAGCGCCGACCGCTGGGGCACGACGGTCGTCGGCGCGCCCAGTTCGTCCTCGACGCGGGTGGCGATGTCCCGGTCCTCGGACGCGGTGGCCTTGTTGACGACGACGCTCACGACCGGCGTGTCGAGTTCGCCCGCCAGGTGCCGCGTCCGGAAGGCGTTGAGCAGCGCCGCCCGGTCGGGCGTCGTGACGAGCACCACGGCGTCGGCGCTGTGGATCTGATAGCCCACGTCGCGGGCCAGCCCCGCAGGGCAGTCGACGACGACGCGGCCGAACTGCCGGTCGACCATCGAGAGGGCGTTCGGGAGTTCGGTCAGGTCGGCCGCCCGCGCGCCGGCGAGTGACCGTCCGCACGGGAGGAGCTCGATCGAGTCGACCGTCTCCACGGCTTCCATCGGCGCCGCGCGCCCGGAGAGCACGTCGTGTAGGTCGGGACCGCGACCCCGCGGCAGGTCCGGCGTCGCCAGGTCCGCGTCAACGGCGACCGCGTCGAGTTCGCGGGCGAGATTGAGCGAGACGGTCGACTTGCCGACGCCGCCCTTCCCGCCGCAGACCGCGAGGATCATCGGTCGCCCGAGAGCGTGTCGCTCGGCGGGGCCCAGTCGTCGAGCGACGCGAGCACTTCCTCGGGGTCCGACTCCCCGGCGTCGCCGGCGCGCTCCCGCGAGACGACCGCGACCGGGTCTCCGTCGGCGAGCGGCGGCGCCGGCGTGGCGTAGCCGACGCCCAGCGTCTGGTCCGGTTCGACGCGCGCCTTCCAGGTCCCCCCCGTCCACTCCGGCGCGGTCACGTCGCCGAACCGCGGCGGCCACACCGGCCCCTCGAGCCGGTTCTCCAGCTCGACGACCTGCGGCGTGGCCCGCTCGTTTTCGACCGTCGCCCGCACGAACGTCACCCCGTTGCGTCGGACCGTGTCGCACTCCGATACCTCGTCCATACCGGTATTGGTCGCCCGTTCCTGTATAAAGTTCAACGCGTCCGGGCCGTCGGACCGGTCCACCGACCCGGCGCGTCCCGTCGCTCCCCCGCCGTGTCTGTCGGCGACGAAACCACCCCGCAGTTAGTTTGCAGCGAAAAAGCCGCTCGTCGGTCGCCGGTGGAAATCCGGTCGTCAGTCGATGGCGAAAGATCGGTCGTCGATCACCGGCGAGAATCCGAGACTCGGCTGCCGGCGAAAAATCGGTGGTCAGTCGTCGTTGAACATCGAGGCGAGCCCGCCGTCCTCGCTCTCGGCGTCGTCGGCCGCCTCGGCGTCCGCGTCGCCGCCGCTGCCGGCGTCGGCGACGTCCTCCCCGCCGTCGTCGCTCCCCGCGTCGGCGCCGTCCGGGACGGGGCTGTCACCGGGTTCGCGCTCGGGTTCGTACTCGGCGAGGCGGTGGAGCCCCTCCGGGGTCCCGAGAACGTAGACGGCGTCGCCCACGTCGAGCGTCTCGTTCTCGGCGGGGAAGGGGATCGGCTCGCCGTCGCGCACGACGACGAGTACCGAGACGGGCAGCCAGTCGACGAACTCGCCCTGGAGCGCGTCGCCTTCCTCGACGGTGACGGCCGTGACGGTCTCCTCGGCCTCCCAGACGGTCGCGACCAGTTCGTTGACGTCGTTCGCGGTGTCCGGCCGGGTGACGAGCCGGTAGGAGTCGTCGGGGTCGAACGCCTCGGCGTCGTCCGTGCCGACGGTGATCGTCGCCACGTCGCCGACCGTCGCCCGGAACTTGCCGGTTGCGACCAGGCGACCGCCGTCCTCGCCGTCGGCCCAGACTTCCACCGGGTCGCCGGTGCTGGCGTCCGGCGACGGATCGCCCTCGACTGCGAGGGCGACGGTCCCCGGGGGCAGCGACGGACCGATCCCGGAGGGGCGGGCGCCGACGGCCAGCGACGAGACCGTCAGGTCCGACTCAATCTCGGCGTGGACGTGGCCGACGCCGAAGTCGCGTTCGAGCCGCGTCGCGAGCCTGTCCGCCAGGCCCGCGTCGGAGAGGCGCCGCGGGAAGCGCACGGTTCGGCCGGCCAGTTCCCGTTTGACGTCGTCGTCGACCGCGGGATAGCCGTCGATGTCGTCGAGCGACTCCGGGAGGGTCAGTTCGACGATCAGGCCCGCCGACTGGACGAGCCGCGCGACCATCCCGCCGGCGTCGACGCGGGTGACTTCGAACACGTCGCAGGCGAAGTGGTCGCCGATGCGGCGGCCGACCTCGGAGGTGACGGCACCGACGCTGAACACGCCCAGCAGGTACGCCGCGCTGGCGTAGTGGAGCTTCGCCGTGTCGTCGATGAGCGAAGACTGGACGACCGCGGTGATGTTCAGCGACATCGTGACGAACGAGAGTCCGAGCACGACGCCGACGCCGACCGGGAGCGGACGCGTGCTGTAGCCGCGATAGAGGAAGGCGAAGCCCATCGCGACGACGCTCGCGTACAGCCCGAAGCCGAGGATCCGCAACAGCGCGGTCATCGTCCAGTCGGTGGCCAGCTGGAGCGGGACGGCGAGCGTCACGGCTCCACCTCCACCCCGTCGCCGGAGAGCCTGTGGATCCGGTCGCTCCCGTCGTTCCCGACGACGAACGCCTCGTCGGCGTCGTCGATCGACGCCGCGTCGGGTCCGAACTGCCAGCCGCGACCCGCTCCGTCGGGTCGCCGGACGCCCACGACCGAGAGGCCGGACCCGGCGTCGGCGATGGCCGCGCGGTCCTCGTCGTCGAGTCGGACGCGCCGGACGGCCTGGCCCGCTCGTTCGAGGTGCGAGAACGCCTCGAAGACGTGACTGGTCCCCTGCGAGATGACGCGGATCCCCGCCTCGTCGTCGCCCAGGACCGTCCGGGCGTCGGCCGTGCGGACGGCGACCGTCACGCGACCGCGGCCGCCGGCCGTCTCCGCTCGGGCGCGCCTGCGCGTCTCGGCCTCGCCCGGCGACGGACCGGCCTCGTCCGCGACCGCGTCGTCGTCGGGGTCGGCGCTCACGCTCAACACCCGACCGGACACCGACTCGCCGCCGGCGTCGACGACCACTTCGTCGCCCGGCGACAGGCCCGTCGGCAACAGCGCCGCGAACGAGACGGCGCGCCAGCCGTCGGGCACGCGCTCGGCGAGGTCACGCGACGGCGGTGCGGCGGCGATCGAGGCGCGCCCGCGGGCGTCGATGGACACCGCGACGTCCGCCAGGTCGTAGTCCGTCCGCAACTGGTCGGCCAGGCGCACTTCCAGTTCGTCCAGCGGCAGGTCCGCCGGCAGCCGCCAGGCCCCCGTCTCCAGCGTCGTCCGAAGATCCGGGGAGAGCGGCGGATAGCCCTCGATGTCGCGTATCTCGCCGGTCGCCTGGATCGTCACCTGGCCCGACCCGTCGACGCTGTCGAGCGCTTCCGCCGACAGCGTCCGCCGGCTCCGGGTCGCCTGGGCCAGGTCGCGGGGGAGGTCGGCGGCGAGCGCGTTCCCCTGGCTGCTGGCGTACAGCGCGAGCATCAGTGCGACGAGTGCGGCGATCAGCAGCCGTGGGACCTGCTCGACCGTCGTCCCGACGAGGCCGACGGCGTAGCCGTTCGCGCCGGCCAGCGGTAACGCGACCAGCGCCGTCGCGAACCCGGGGATCGCTCGCCCGCCGTAGTACTCCAGCAGGAAACTCGCCAGCCCGACCGCGAACGCCGGGATGAGTCCGACGAGGAGTCCGAACGAGATCCCGATCAGGACCTCGACCGGTAGGGAACTCATGGGCGACGAGACACCCCCAGCGCCGCGAGCGCGGCGAGCGCGAGGAGGACGGCGGCCGGACCGAAGCCCGGCCCGGCGCCGAAGCTCCCGGCCGAGGTCGGCGTCGGCGAGGGCGTCGGGACGTCGGTCGGCGTCGCCGTCGGCGTGGCCGGCGCCGGCGTCGGCGTCGGCACCTGCCACTGGTCGAGCGGGTCGACGTCAGGCCGCTCCCACTGGTGGACCGGGTAGTCGTCGGTCGTCATCCAGACGTTCGCGGTGTCGAAGCCCGCGAGGGTCTCGGTGGCGCTGTCGCCGGTCAACTCGCCGGTCGAGAGCGCGGTGCCGACGTCGGCGCCGTCGCCCGAGGACTCGTTCACGCCCGCGACGTCCTCGTCCCAGTAGCTCTGGCTGACGACGCTGTTTCCGTTGGTCCCGGTCAGCCCGCCGACGCTCGCGTTCCCCTCGACCGTCGCCGCCGCGTAGGAGGTGCGGATCGTCCCGGAGTTGGTCCCCGCCAGTCCGCCGCCGACCTCCTCGACGTCGACCGTCGTCGTCGCGTAGGAGGCGGTCAGGGCGTTGCTGTTGGCGCCGACCAGTCCGCCGCCGACCGCCGTGGCCGTCACCTCGCCGGTCGCGTACGAACCCCGGACCGGGCCTCTGTTCACCCCGACGAGCCCGCCGACGACGTCGGTCCCGGAGACCGAGGCGTCCGCGTACGCCGCGACGATCTGGCCGGCGTTGTAGCCGACGAGCCCGCCGACGGTCGAAGCCGAACCGAGCAGTTCGCCCGTGGCGGAGGATCCAGTGATCGACCCTTCGCTCACGCCCGCGAGGGCCCCGACGTTCTCGTTTCCGTTGATCAAGACGCCGCGGAGCGAGACGTTCTGGACCGTCCCGACGGACAGCCCGAACAGCCCCACGTTGTTCTGCCCCGGCCGGACGATCGTCAGGCCGGATATCGTGTGGCCGTTCCCGTCGAGGGACCCGCGGAACGTCGCCCCTTCGCCGCCGATCGGCTGGAAGCCGTTCCCGGCGTTCCACGTCTCGGTGACGCTCGCGTCGATGTCGTTCCTGATGACGTAGTGGGCCTCCAGGTCCTCGTTCATCGCCTGCAGCTCCTCGACTGTCGTTATCACGTACGGGTCTTGCGGCGTCCCGCTCCCCTCCATCCCGGAGAGCGTCGCCGTCCCCGTCTGTACCTCGTCGTCTGCGGTCGCGAGGCTGACCGCCGGCCCGGCGAGCGACGCTGCCAGTACCACCAGCAGGACGCCACCCACGGCTGCCGACCGCCCGACCCCGTTCGACCGCCCGAACCCATTGCTGTGCATTCGTGTTCCTCAGTTCGTTCGCCGTCGTCCGGCGACCGCCAGCGCGGCGAGCGCGCCGACGACGGCCCCGATTCCGAAGCCGGCACCGTCGCCGCTCGTCGTGCTCGCGCCACCGTCGCCGTCCGGTTCGCTCTCGGTACTGTCCCCGCCGGATCCGTCACCGCCGGTCCCCGGCGTCGCAGTCGCGGTCGCCACGTCGACGCTCGTGGTGCCGGTCCACTCGTCGTCACCGGCC
Source organism: Halosimplex amylolyticum (assembly GCF_051414035.1). Lineage (NCBI taxonomy): Archaea > Methanobacteriati > Methanobacteriota > Halobacteria > Halobacteriales > Haloarculaceae > Halosimplex > Halosimplex amylolyticum. Next base: position 194,118 of record NZ_JBLKNW010000001.1, read on the forward strand.
GAGACCGCGTGTTCGATCGACTCGCCGGCTTCCGGCGCGGTCGCCTCGAAGGTGACCGCGGCGCCGTCGGCGGGCACCTCGACGGTCTCGGTCGCGACGGAACTCCCGCCGACGCTGTAGGTCACGTCGGTCGACAGCGCGAGCCCACCGGAGTTGGTCAGCGTCACGGTGACTTCGTAGCGCTCGCCGGCGCCGACCGATTCGGGAACCGACGCGCCGTCGACGGAGACGCTCCCCAGCTCGGCGACGGTGAGCGTCCCCGCGGAAGTCCCGCCGACGGCGAGGTCGTACTCGCCCGCCGAATCGGCGGTGTACTCGAACGAGACGGTCGTGCCGTCGGCGGGGACGACGACGTCTTTCGTCGCGACGGTCTCGCCGTTCGCGGTCAACTCGACCGTGTGCCCGGCGGCGGCGTCGCCGGCGTTCTCGAGCGTCGCTTCGACGGTCGTCGCGTTCCCGACCGCGAGCAGTTCTTCGGACGACGTGGCCGAGGCGACGCTGGTCTCGGGTTCGTCGACGACAGTCAGGGTGCCCAGCGACGACCCGTTGAGAGCGACCTGATAGGTGCCGGTCGCCGGTGCGGACCAGTTGAACTGCACCGTCTCCGTGCCGTGACCGGGGACGACGACGGTGCGAGTCTGTCCGACCGTCCCGTTGATCGACAGCGACAGGTCGAACTCGCCGTCCGCACCGCCGTCGTTCCGCAGCGTCACGTCGACCGGAGCGGCCGTCTCGGCGCCGACGCGGTCGTATCGGAGACCGGAGCTGTCGACCGACACGTCGGGCGGCGTGACGACGGAGACCGTCGCGCTGTCGCTGCGGTCGGCGACGGTCGCGGTCACGTCGACGCTGCCGGTCCCGGACGTGTCCACGCGACCGCCGTCGATCGAGAGGACCGACCGGTTCACGTCGTAGGCGGCCGCTTCCGTGGCGCCGACGGTTCGGTCGCCGCGCAGCGAGACCTGCACCGTCGCCGTTGCCCCCCGGTCGACGATGATCTGGTCGGGGATCGACAGCGACACGGCCTCTACCTCGCTCCGGAGCACCGGCGTCTCGTCGGTCGTCACCCAGACCTGGCCGAACGTCAGCGCGTTCATGGCAGAACTTGCGCTCGCGCCGACCGTCTCGTCGGCCGTCAGGCTGGTGCCGGCGGTCGACCCCTCGCCGACGGCGTCGCCGGCCGCCTCCCCGTTCCAGTAGAGCGCGGCGGCGTCGCCGCGGTTGTGTCCGATGAGTCCGCCGACCTTCGCGTCGCCGCTGACGTCGCCGGTCGCGTACGACCGTTCGACGGCGCCGACGTTGCCGCCGAGCAGCCCGCCGACGGCTTCGCTGCCGCTGACGGCGCCCGTGGCGTACGTGCGCGTGATCGTGTTGGCGTCCGCGTTGACCGGGTTCGTGGGGCCGCCGACGAGGCCGCCGACCCTGTACGTGCCGGCCACGTTCCCGCTGGCCGACGACGCGTCGACCGTGCTCCCGGAACTCAGCCCGACGAGTCCGCCGGTGTTCGACTTCCCGTCCACCTCGACGTTCGCGTGCGCGTCGCTCAGAGAACTCGCCTCCAGAATGCCGACGAGACCGCCGGTCTGGTCACCGCCGGTCACGGTCCCGCTGGCGCTCGCGTCGTGGATCCCCGACGAACCGAGTGCGATGCCGACCAGCGCACCGGCGTCCCCGCCCGCTCGGACGTCGACGCCCGCGAGCGAGACGTGCTCGATGGTCGCGCCGTCGACGGCGCCGAACAGCCCGACGTCGTCCGCGGTCGGTCTGTCGACTGTGAGCCCGGTGATCGTGTGGTTGCGACCGTCGAACGTCCCGGTGAACGGCGAGTCGGAGCCGACCGGCTCGAAGCCCTCGCCGCGGTTCCAGTTCGCGGTCGCACTCGCGTCGACGTCGTTCGCGAGGACGTAGTGGGCGTCCGGATCGTCGCGCATCGCCTGCAGCTCCGTCGCGTTCGTGAGCCTGTAGGGGTCGTCCTGTGTTCCGCTCCCGGTCACGCCGTCGAGGGACGCCGGCGTCGCGTCGGCCGACCCGACGGCGGTCACGGGCGCGACGAAGCCGAGACAGACCGCCGCCGCGACCGCGACGGCGAGCAGTCCCGGGACGGTTCTCTCTCCGCTGACGTTCGGTAGTGCGTTCGAGTGATAAGATGTCATGTTCGGTAATAGATCGTTGGTGGTGAGGTGTGGCTGCCCGCTACGTCGGTTCCGAAGTCGTCGAACGTCGGCCCTCGGGCCGGCGATCGGTCGACCGGACGGCGACGGTCGAAACGGGGTATCGCACCGAGACGTGGCGTCTCGGGTGCTGTCGGCCGTGGCAGTGACGACGAGGGCGCGGTCACGGAGTGGTTATTCCGTGACGACGATCTCGGGGTTGGACTTCTCGTCCTCGTATCCGCCGTCCCCCTGCAGGATGATGTCGAACGTGAGCGTCCCCTTGTCCTGGTCGGACCGGAAGTCGACGACCGGCTCGGAGGAACTACTACAGGAACTCGCACAGGGGTGCGATGCCTCCAGTTTCCCGTTGTCCCCCGTCGTTGTGCCGGACCCTGACGCCGATTGCATCGTATACGGTCCGTTTTCGAGGGTGAGCGTCCCGGATTCGATCAGGACCTGGGCGTTCGGGACCGGTTCGCCGTCCTCGGTGATGACGGTCACCGTGATGTCATCGGTCCCCGCACCGCTCCCGGTCCCCATGATCGTGTCCGACGTCACCTCCAGCGTGACCTCCTTCTGGGTGTTGAGGACCATGCCGTCCAGCATCGTCATCATGATACCCAGACTCGCCACGCCCACTACGAGGGCGATGACGAGCCGTATCGGGAGTCCTTCGATGGCCCGTTCGTCCTGCGACAGCGTCGTTGTGCGCCGCATGTCGGCCTTGGTCCCGTCCTGGTATTTAAACCTTGAACCGAAGTTACAAGTGCGGCGGCGTGACTATCACCTCGCGTGACTGGTTCCCCCGCATCGGACGAGACCGAGTTCGTCATCGGCCGCGGGAAGGTCGTGACGACCGACGACGACGCGCCCGCGGGTCACCTGGGGACCTATCGGGCCAGGGACGGCTCCAGCGGCGCCCCGCTGCACATCGACCTCGACGGCCCGCACGCGATGCTGATCGTCGGCAAGCGCGGCTACGGGAAGTCGTACACGCTGGGGGTCGTCGCCGAGGCGCTCTCGCGGGCCCGCGGCGTCGCCCCCGTCATCGTCGATCCGATGGGCGTGTTCCCGACGCTCGACCAGCCCTCGGACGGCGAGCCGGTCCCCGCCGAGGTGGTCAGCGACCCGGAGATCACGACGACGACGCTCGACCCGCGGTCGTGGTGCGCCCTCCTCGACCTCTCGCCGGAGAGCGGCGCGGGCGGCCTCGTCTGGCAGGCGGCCCAGGACGAGTCGACGCTCGCGGACATGCGCGCGAACGTCGAGGCAACCGAGGCGCCGGCCGTCGACAAGCGCGCGGCCGTCAACCACCTCGATCTGGCCGACTCGTGGGGGATCTTCGACCCCGACGGACTGGACGCCCGGGACCTCGGCGGCGGCGAGGTGACCGTCGTCGACGTCTCCGGCCTCGACGCGGCGCCGATGAACGCGGTCGTCCGCGGCGTGGGCGAGGCGCTCTACCGCGCCCGCGTCGACGAGGAGATCGCGCGGCTCCCGTGGTACATGATCGACGAGGCCCACACCTTCTTCCAGGGCGTCGGCGAGGCCGCGCTGGAGACCATCCTCACCCGCGGCCGCGCGCCCGGTGTCAGCCTCGTGCTCGCCACCCAGCGGCCGAGCGCCGTCTCCGAGGTGGCCGTCTCCCAGTCGGACATCGTCGTCTCACACCGGCTGACGTCGGAGGCCGACCTCGAGGCGCTCGACGCGGCCCAGCCGACGTACATGCAGACCTCGCTGGCCGAGCGGTTGCCCACGAGCCCCGGCGAGGTCATCGTCATCGACGACGCGACCGAGACCGTCCACTCCGCGAACGTCCGCATGCGGGAGACGCCCCACGGCGGGGACAGCCCCAACGCGAGCGACGTCGACGTCGACCCGCACCCGCGGCTCTCCACCGACGACTGACGGTTCGTCCCGCCGGACGCCGACGATTCTTTCAGACGGACGCTGGCGGTCCGTCCAGACGGACCCAGACGGTTCGTCCGGACGCACGCTGGCGGTTCGGACCGCGAATCGAGCGTCGGCCGGCGCGAGAGGGGAGCAGCGCTGCGAAACCGGCCGCGACGGCGTTGTGGTTTAAATACGAAGAGGCGGGCAAACGGGGTATGACCGACATCGAGCGCCTGGACGAGCGGCTGACGGCGGTCGAGCGGGCGGTCGTCGACGGCGACTACGAACTCGACGAACTCGCCGACCTCGCCGCGGTGGCGGACGACGTCGACAGGCTGGAGTCCCGCCTCGACGACATCGAAGACCGGCTCGCGACGGTGGAGGCGCGCTCGCAGTCAGTCGAGGGGTTCGTGGGCCAGGTGCGCTCAGTCAACGACGACGTCGAGCAGCAGGCCGACGCCGCGCTCGCGGCCGTCGACCGCCTGGAGCGGCGGATCGGCGAACTGGAAGCGGCCACGGAGGGCGCCGTCCGCGGCGGCCAGGGCGGTCCTCGCGGGGCGGGGAGCGGTCGCGAAACGGACGGACCGGGGACCGCCGAACGGTCCGTCGACCGCGTCGTCTCCGGCCGCGAACAGGGCACCGCTCGCGGCGGGGCCGGGACCGGTCGAGGCGGCGGGAACGGTCACGCTCGCGACGGCCCCGGGGCCGCCAGCGGCGTCACAGGCGGCCACGGGTCGGCGGACGGCCGTAGGGCCGCCGGATCGGCGGACGGGGACGGCGAGGCGAACGCCGATCAAGAGCAACTGGCCGACGAGTTCGACCTCGACGGTGAGGGCGACGAGGACGACGAGGACGGTCTCCTGAACACCATCCGCTCGAAGCTCCCGTGATACGCACCGTCCTCGCCGTCATCCTGATGGTCGCGCTGGTCGGGATCTCGATGCCGGCGATCGACCACGCCGCCGGGGTCCACAGCGACCGCCAGGTCGAGAGCATCGCCGCCCAGTTCGAGCAGGCGGCGGTCGACCTCAACGAGAGCGAAGACCTCCCCCCGAAGAGCGTCCGCGGGCCCCAGCGCGTCGTCGAGGTCACGTTCCCGACGCCGTCGCTCACCGCCAAGACCGTCTTGAAATTCCAGATCGAGCGTCCCAGCGGCGAGATGCACAGCGTCATCACCTACCGGGTCAGCGGTCGACCCGAACGGGTCCGCCACGTCGACGCCCCGATGGTCAACGCGAACGGCGGGACGCTGAAACTGGGGCGGATCACGGGCGAACAGACGTTCGTCTTCCGGCTCGAACGGGAGGGGTCGTCCGACGACCCGATCGTCACGGTCCACCGTACCGGCGGGTGAGCGCGAGTCGGTCCCGTCTCCGGGCGGAGACGGCGCCGTGTAGAAGTTTAAGGCCGAACACGCGGCCACTCCCGGCATGGCAACGGGTACGTCCGATCTCTCGCTGTCGTCGGTCCTCGACGCGGTCGGCCTCGACGGGCTGACCGGCGGCGGCGACGACGAGGGCGACGACGGTCCCTGTACGTGCGATCTGCGTATCGACGAGGGGGTCCTGCTGGTCGACGCGTCGGGGTGTGACAACGACGGCGACCTGCGCGCGTCCCCGGCCTGCCGGGCGACCGTCGTCCGGACGCTCGCCGACCACACCGTCGACGGGCTGGTGGTCCGGACCAGCGGCCTCGAGTACCGCTACGGCGACCGCGCCGTCTCCCTGCTCTCGACGGCCGGCCGGTTCGTCGACCTGCTGGGCGACCGCGACGACCGCCTCGCCCGGACCGCCGCGACCGACCCGCTCTCGGTCGCCGACGAGACCGAGACCCGGGTCGGTCCGGTCGCCGACATCGCCGCGCAGTCGGGGCTTCTCCAGGCGGCGGCGGGAGTGGACGACTACGACGAGGCGCTCGCTCCGACCGTCGGACTGACGGTCGGCCACTACTTCGTCGACCGGACCGTCGACGACGGCGCGCGGCTCCGGGACGTGACTGAACTGTCGACGGGGAGCACCGCCCGGATCTACGGCCGCGAGGACTCCGTCCCGCTGTACTCGCTGGACGTGGTCGACGTCACCCTCTCGGTCGAACAGCGCGAGTTCGTGCTGGAGGGGTACGAGGCGATCGCGAAGGGCCTCGTGGAAGGCGACCGGCGCGCCTCGCAGGCCATCGAGTACGTCAGCGACGGCGACGTCGACCCGATCCTGACCTCGGTGCTCGGCAAACACACCCAGGGGTACGGGGTGCTCGAGGACCTGTTCGCCGACCCGCGCGTGACCGACGTGTACGCCACCTCGCCGGTGGAGTCGAACCCGATCCGCCTCGAGGTCGACGGCCAGGCGATGACGACGAACGTCCACCTGACGACCGACGGCGGCGGCGCGCTGGCCTCGCGCATTCGGCGGACGAGCGGCCGCGCGTTCTCCCGGGCGACGCCGACCGTCGACGCGACGGCGGACCTGGAGAACGGGACGGGCCTGCGAGTCGCGGGGGTCACCGACCCGGTCGCCGAGGGGGTCGCCTTCGCCTTCCGCGAGCAGGCCGAGGACACCTTCACGCTCCCGGAACTCGTCAGGAACGGGACGATGCCGGCCGAGGCGGCGGGCTTTCTCTCTGTCGCCATCGAGCGCAACGCCGCGGCGCTCATCGCCGGGACCCGCGGGGCCGGGAAGACGACGCTGCTGGGAACGCTCCTCTACGAGGTCACCCCCGACACGCGCACGGTCGTCATCGAGGACACGCCCGAACTTCCCGTCAATCAGCTCCAGCAGTGCGACCGCGACGTCCAGCCGCTGCGCACCGGTACCGGCGAGGGACCGGAGATAACCGCGGCCGACGCGCTCCGAACGGCGCTCCGCCTCGGCGACGGGGCCCTCGTCGTCGGGGAGATCCGCGGCGAGGAGGCTCGCGTCCTCTACGAGGCGATGCGCGTCGGCGCGAACGCCAACGCCGTCCTCGGGACGATCCACGGCGACGGCGCCGACGAGGTGTTCGAGCGCGTCGTCTCCGACCTGGGCGTGCCGGCCTCCTCGTTCGGCGCGACCGACCTCGTCGTCACCGTCCAGGCCTACCGGACGCCGACGGGCCGCAAACGCCGGCTCTCGGCCATCGAGGAGGTCATGGTCGGCGACGACGAGATCCGCTTCGCGCCGCTGTACGAGATCGAGGGCGACATCGCCCGCTCGACCGACCGGATCGACCGCGGGGAGAGCCGCTTCCTCGACCGGCTCACCGGCCCCGCCGAGTCGTATTCGGACGTGCGGCGAGCGGTCAAAGAGCGGGGGGAGCGACTGGCGGGGATCGCGGAGGACGGTCGGACCTCGCCGACGGAGGTCGCCGCGGCCTACGTCGGCCGCGGCGTCGAGTGACCTATGGGATGGAAAGTCAGCCTCGTCCACGCGCTCGCGAGCCTGTACCCGTACGAGGTCGAGACCAGCGACGAACTCGTCGAGGCGGTGGCGTTCATCGAGTCGCCGTTCAAACCGGAGACCATCGTCCAGGCGGGCTACGGAGCGGGCATCGCCGTGGCCGTCCTCACCGCGGGGATCCTCTTCGCGCTCGGGCTCCCGCTGTTCTCGATCCTGGCGCTCCCGGTGGGGATCGCGACGATCCACGGGGCGCACACGTCGCCGACGATCCTCGCCGGCTTCCGACGGACCGAGGCGCTCGGCGACACGCCGAACCTGATCGGCCGTGCCGTCCTGCGGATGCAGATCCAGCCCGCGACCGAGACGGCCGTCGAGTTCGCCGCCGAGACCGGACGCGGGCCGCTCGCCGACAGCCTGGCGAGCCACATCGACCGCTCGATCGGTTCGCCCCAGACCGGCCTGCTCTCGTTCGCGGACGACTGGGCCGAGGACTTCCCCGCGCTCCGGCGGGCGGCCCACCTGCTCGCGACGGCGCAGAACGCGCCCCCCGACGAGCGCGAGCGGACCCTCGAACGCTCGCTCACGGCGGTCCTCAACGGGACGCGCGAGGAGATGGCCGAGTTCACCAGCGAGATCCGCGGCCCGACGACCGGACTGTACGCCTTCGGCGTCATGCTCCCGCTCGCTCTGGTCGCGCTCGTGCCGGCCATCGGCCTCGCAGGGGGTGGCGACGGGGGGTTCACCCTCCCGATCGAGTTTTTCGTCATCGTCTACGACGTCATGCTCCCGGCGGGGTTGATCGCCGCGAGCGTCTGGCTCCTCCAGCGCCGACCCGTCGCGTTCCCGCCACCGAACGTCACCGTCTCGCACCCCGACGTGGCCGACCGACGGCTGCAGGGGGTCGGCCTCGGGCTCGCCGTCGGCGTCCTCGCGGCCGTGGTCACGACGATGATCGGGCACGGCTTCCTCGCGCCGGTCGCGGGGATCGGGCTGGGCCTGGGCACCGCGCTGCTCACCGTCTTCACGCCGATCAAGGAGCTCCGCGACCGCGTCAGGGCGATCGAGGAGCACCTCACCGACGCCCTCTACCTCGTCGGCCGGCAGGTCGCCGAGGGGCTCGCCGTCGAGGCGGCCATCGCCCACGCCGGCGAGCGCGTCCCCGCCGAGACCGGGGAGGTGTTCGAGCGGGCGGCGGGCCTCCAGGAGCGCCTGCACGTCACCGTCGACGAGGCCTTCTTCGGCGAGTACGGGTCGCTCGCGAACGTCCCCAGCCCGCGCGCCCACGGCACGGCGTCGCTGCTCTCGATCGCCGCGCGGGAGGGCAGGCCAGCCGGGAGCGCCGTCGTCGCCATGGCCGACCACCTCGAAGAACTCCAGGAGGTCGAAGCGGAGGCGAAGCGAGAGCTGTCGGCCGTCACGGGCACGCTCGACAGCACGGCGGCGTACTTCGGTCCGCTCGTCGCCGGAGCGACCGTCGCGCTCGCCAAGAGCATCGAGGAGAGCCAGGGCACCGCAGCCGCGAGCGACCAGGTGGGCAAGGCGCTGTCGGCCGACCAGTTGAGCCTCGTCGTCGGCGTCTACGTCCTTCTGATGTCGGTCATCCTGACGACCCTCTCCATCGGGCTCCGCAACGGCCTCGACCGCTCACTACTGGGTTACCACGTCGGCCGCTCGCTGATCTCCGCGACGCCCATCTACGTGATCGCCGTCTTCGTGACCGGCCTCGTGATCTGACCGTCGCCGAACTGACTCCCCCGCCGAGCTGTCTCCGCCGTCGAGCCGACTCCGCGGCCGAACCGTCTCCGCCGCCGAGCCGTCTCCGCCATCGCGTTCGCTACTCGCTGCCGGACGGTCGCGCGTAGTCGTTTAAATACGATGGGGGGACCAAACGTGGTATGGAACTGGAGTCGCCGGCAGACGCGTGGTACGTGTGGTTCGGCGTCGCGCTGGTGAGTCTCGCGTTCGTGGGCGTGGTGGCCTCGTTCCCGTCGGAACCGCCGCCGGACGCGCCTGCGGCGGCCGACGCCATCGACCAGACGACCGCGAGCGGCTACAACGCCACCGCGGAGTACGAGCACGACGCCGACCGCTGGTACGTCGCCAACAAGACCATCGTGATGAAAAACGACGGCGGGACGGCGCGTGCGGCCCTCTCGTACGCGAGGGTGGTCCCCGTCTGGGCCGACAGGGACTCGCCGCACGCGCCGGACGGCGACCTCGAGGCGATACTCCACGGGGCGCCGGTCAGCAGCGAGTACAGGGGGTCGAACCCGAAAGAAGCCTTCCGGGAAGACGTGGTGGCGGCGTCCAGGCTGGCGGAGGACAGCCTCTCAGACCCGGACGTGCCGAAGTGGCGCATCGCCGACGGCAAACTCGTGGTGCGGTTCGTCAAATGGGGGGACAAGCGTGCGACGCTCGTCGACGCGTGACAGCGGCCAGACCGAGCCGCTGGCGGCGCTGATCGCCGTCGCCGCGATGGCCATCGGGCTGAGTCTCTACGCCGGCTACGTCACGGACACGCTTCCGGGAACGAGCCAGCGCGACGTCGCCGAGTCGGCGATCCAGGACGTGTGGAACAAGATCGAACAGTCGGGGGTGTACCCGGCCGAAGACGACCTGAGCGCCATCTACAGTCCGTCCGGCTCGCCCGGTCCGTCGGGGCTCCCCCAGGGGTACTACGTCTACATCAACGTCACGCGGACGGAGACCGGCGACTCCGAGCGGGGCGAGCTGTTCGAGTACAACGACCCGAGCGGCGGGACGGAGGAACGCCACGTGGTCTTCGGCCCGCAGGGACAGGCGCGCAGCGCCGTGCTCTCGGACGTCGAGGACCCCGACCTCGGCGTCCCCGACAGCGCGAGCACGGCGAGTCGCCCCATCCCGATCCGACGCGGACACGGCGACGTGGTGGCCGGCCGGCTGAACGTCGCGGCGTGGGAGCAGTGACGGGCGACACCGTCCGTCCGGACAGTATCGCCGCGAGCCGCTGGCTCCGCTGCGGTCGCAGTTAGACGGTGCGACGCTGAATCGCGAAGCCAAGGCGTCACGCAGACGAACACGTTCGAGTAGACGGTCAGAAGTACGGCGAGACCGGTGAGACGCCGGCGATTCTGCCGACCGCCCGTGCGGCGTCGGGGCCATGTTATGTTTAAATATCATGACGGGGCCAAACCGGGTATGCAGCCGCGGTTGTCGGTATCGAGGGGGAATCGCAGAACTGGGGGCGTCACCACGGGCGGACGGCCGGCGTCGTTCGTCGGCGACTGCTTCCGGAATCGCTCGAAGAGCGCCGGTGTTCGCGCGGGAGTCGGGAGCCGACACGGGCGCGGGGGAGGTGGGTCGCCGCCGTGATCCGGTCTCCGCGGGCACGGGGTATCAGCACCGTCGTCGACGTGACGTTCGCGCTGTTGCTCGTCAGCGCCTCTATCGCCGTGCTGGGCGTCTTCCTGACGGACAGCGAGCGGACGCACGACCCGATGGAGGCCGACCGAACGGCGGAGACGCTGGCCGCGACGACCAAGTCGCTCACCTACAGCCTCGAACCCGTCAGGTCAGAGGCCAACTTCGACCACGACAGCGACTTCAACTACGAGCGGTCGACCCACGGGACGCTGACGGGGTTGCTGGCCGACGCGGCCGTCACGAACGCGCAGTTCCCAGACGGGGGGCCCTCGACAGCGTACGACCCCGACTCGCCCACGCACCTGACGAAGGCCGGCGAGAACTTCGACGACGCGGTCGACGGCGCGGTCCGCGACGCGCTGACGAGCGCCGACGGCGATGCGCACGTCGTCGCGGTCTGGAAACCCTACCACGACTCGGCCATCGAGGGCCGGGTCGAGGCTGGGGCGGACCTGCCGTCGGGCGTCGACACGAGCACGGCGACGCTGACGGTCCCGAGCAAGATGCCGTCGCTGGACGAGGCGGAACTCGAACGCGCCTTCCGAATGGACGGGTACACCGGCGTCTCGAGACTGATCGCGGAAGCCATCGTCGAGGGGTACTTCCCGCCCACGGAGACGCAACTCGCGCTCGAACGCGACGGGTTCGGACGCGAACTCGTCGTGTATCGCTATCATCGGATGGCGGAGGTCACGGACTACGGCGATTTCGACGAGAACCCGGGCGTGTTGACCGGCGACCACCCGATCAGCCGGACGCAGGCGGACGCGGCGTCGGCGAACTCGGACTTACAGGCGGAACTCCAGTCGATGATCCGCCAGGAGTTGGATGACAAGTACCCGAGGGATGCCGAAACGATCGCCTCGGCGGTCTCGGTCGGTGAAGTGAAAATCACGGTTACCACCTGGAACGAATGAGCCGAAAGCGACCGCGAACGATATCGATAGGACTGAGCGACAGAGCACGCATCCCCTTCGCGATCGTCGGCGTGTTGGTCCTGATCACGAGCGTCACGGTGGTCGGGGTGATGCAATCGCGAGATGACCCGCAGACTGAGTCGAGCGTCGCGCAGGCGATGAATCAGGCCGAGTCGGCCGCCCAGTCGACCATCCGGGAGGCCGTCTCCGACGCGGCGAACGACGCGGCGAAGCAACCGGTCACCGTCCCCGCCGACACGCCGGCGGGGCGAGTGCTGGCCGGTTCGAGCGGCGATCCGGACCCCAACCAGGTGTATCGCCGCTACGTGAAGCTACGGATCTACCTCGAGATACAGGACCAACTCGACAGTTCGGTCCAGCGAATGAGCGGCGGGGAGGTCACGCGGACGTCGCTCCCCCACGTGAGTTACACCGAGTCGTCGATCGAGGACGCGATCGACCGCGTCGACCTGACCGCCGGCATGGACGACCAGAGCGACGACATCAGCAACGGGACGGTCGTCGCGACCATCGACGGGGTCACGACCGAAGTCGTCGAGAACGGGGAGGTTCGGGCCAGCGAGACGGACTCGGTCACCGTCTCGGTCGCGTCGACGAGCCTGCTGCTCCAGGAGCGCACGCAGAAGTACCAGGACAAACTCTCGAAGGGCTTCTTCGAATCGGGCGAGGGGTACGGGAAGCAGTTCGCGGCCCGTCTCTACCCGCTGATGTACGCGAAGGCGTACTACGAGCGGATGGCGCCGCCCAGCAAGGCGGGCGCGTTCGAGAAGATGGTCATGAAGAAGGACATCGAGGTCCTCGCCAACAGCGCCAACTTCGCCGTACAGGGCGAGGTCTTCGGGACGAGAGATCCCGGTCACGACCGCGTGATGGCGTCCGCGTACGCGTGCATGGTCGTCCGGAACGTCGAGAAACTGTACGATGCCGGTGCGTTCAGCCGTTCGAGCAGTAGCGGTTCCGACGACGACTACAGCCAGGGCGCCGGTGGCGATAGCCTCGACGACGAGGGTTCGACCGGCGGCTGGAAGGAGGAATACGGTCTCAACTCTGCGGTGTCCGGGCTGGACGCCAAGGACTTCTGCAGGGCCGCGGCGATGATCACCGGCGGTGCGAGCGGCGACCCGCCCGATTCCGTCCAGGACGTCGTCAACCAGTTCATCGGCGGCCAGGCCCAGCGGGCGTTCAACAAGAAGAGCACCGTCGAAGTCGAGAAGTTCGCCGAACCGGCATTCGACGAGGTCAACAGCGACACGGTGGACTTCGACTCCGCCTACAGCGACGACACGGGGCAGGAACAGCCCAGCGCCAGCGACGGCGCGCCCGAACTCGACGACGACCTGCCCACAGACTTCACCGGCCGGAACACCTTCGAGCGGCTCATCGACCGGATCTTCTCCTACTCGGTGTCGACCAGCACCGGGAGCGCGTCGAAGGTGTCCGGGAGCTTCCCCGACGCCACCGCACCCTCCGGCAGCGGGTGGACGGAGGTCGACGACGGCGGGGTCTCGGTCGACCACACCGTCGACGTCTCCGTCGACCACGAGGAGGTGTGGAGCGAGTCGACCGACAGGACGCGGGACCTCCACGAGTTCACCGTTCGCGTCACGAACGAACTGAAGTCGACGTCGGAGTACCGGCGGGAGGTCTCCTGTTCGGACTCCGGTTCCGGCTCGTCGACCGACACGCCGTCGGGGCCGTGTTACGAGTACGAGGACCAGACCGACTACGAGGACGTCACCTGGGAGATTGACGTGACGGTCTCGGGGACCTACAGCGACCACCCGAACATCAACGTCACGCACAACGGGACCGACGGCGCCTACGAGGGGTCGGGACCGAACTTCGAGGAGGCGATCGCCGAATCGATCAGCGCGGGGCTGAACGTCGACCCGAGCGACCCCGACGGGAACTTCGGGAGCGCCATCTCGACGGGCGGCATCAAGAGCGCCGGCGACCTCGAATCGGCCGTCAGCGACCAGATCTCCGGGAGCGCGACGATCGACGCCGACGAGTTCTTCTCCGGGTCCGAGCGCTCGGACCTGCGCTCGGACCTCGAAGACGAAGTCGAGGACCTGCACGACCACGTGGTGGGCGACGACTCCGGCCCGCCCGAGGAGGTCTCGGACATGAAGGTGTCGCCCACCGAGATGGCGACGGGCGACAACGTGTTCGCCCCGATCCGGCGGAACGTCACGACGGCCTCGCACGTCTACTACGACACCTCGGGGGCCTACGACAGCGCCCGCGAGAAGGCCATCGCCGAGGCCCGCATGGAGTACGTCGACTCGATGCACCGCTGGATCGACCGCGTGGAGAGCTCACGCGAGGAATCCTCGAACGACGTGGACGACGAGATATCCAGCAGAGTCGACGGCGCGACGAACGTGCTGAACCAGGGACTGGACTTCGCCTCCGACCAGATCGACGGCGAGGGTCCGACGTACAGTCCGGGCTCGATATCGGACACGGACCTGCTCGGCGACATCCGGTACGAGGTGTCCGCGTCGCCGACGTACCTCACGACCGGGCCGGTCTCCCGCGCCACGGTTCCGGGGCTCCGGCCCGGGTACGCGACGGTGACCGACGTCGGGGACACCCAGCACATCCCGATGGCGGTGCGCAAACACAACACGTTCGGGTACCCCGGCGTCCCGGTAATCCCGTGGCCGAGTTACTGGTACCTCTCGATCGACTTCTGGAACGTCAAGACGGAAGGCGAGTACGGGCGCTTCGAGGTGACGGCGAACAACAGCGCACCGGCCTCGCCGAAGACGACGACGTACGTCCGCCAGGAGATGCCCGTCGACCTCGAGATCGCGGGCCAGGAACGCCGTGTCGGTCAGGTCACGCCGATCAACTTCTCGTCGGAGACGGCCGTGGTCATCCCGGTGCCGGGCGGAACCGTCTATCCGAAGCCCAACTACGGCGTGGGTGACCGGTGGACCATCAAGAATCCCCGGGACGAGAAGCCCTGGAGGAACATGTGCTCGGCGAGCTGGCCACACACCGGCCCGGGCTTCAGGCCCAGCGCCATCAACGAGGGCGCCTGCAGTAACATCAACACGGGCGGCGGCCCCCTGAAAGCCTCGCTGTGGGACTACGTGCCCGGCAGCGATAGCGTCAGCGAGCTCCCGCTCACGCTGGACGACGACGGCGACGAACTGGAACTCGCCGCGCCGGAGACCGACGACTGCGAGGAAGAGGACTTCGTGGAGGCCCTCGACGACGACGCCGAGACCTGGTACGACGGACTGTCCGAAGACGCCCAGGTGGAGATCTGGAAGTGGCAGTACTGCCGGCTTCACACTGCCGACTACCGGACGCAGTACGCGAACTTCGTCAACGGCGACGAACCGAACGAGGACGACGACGACGTCCTCGCTGCGTCCTGGCGAGGCGCCATCACGAGCACCGACATCGAGTACCGGCAAGTGAAGAGGACGCTCAACTACCTGAATAGCGAGGGCGGGTCGCTCTCTGACAGCGAGAGTCTGATCGAGAAACACGACGTCGTCCGGTTCCGAACCGCGACAAACGCCAACTCCCTCGAAAGTGGGGTCGATCCCCACAAGACGCCCGGGATCGTGACGAAGCTACAGCTGGTCGAAGACCACAGCTTCGCGCGGGTGTACGGCAACGGCGACGAGGACGGACTCATCTCGGGGTCGTACGTCGCGCGGCCGGGGTCGGTGATAGGGAAGGACCGCGAGCAACTCGTCCAGGACTTCGCGCTGTGGAACGCGAGCGTCGTCCCGGAGAGGGCCAGTGTCGACCCGTGGGGCAACTATCAGTGCCTCGGGAAACTGGTCGTCGAAGAGGACATCGAGGTGAGCGTCAGCACCACGAGCACGTTCCACGAGAGCGAACATCCGATCACTGAAACGCTTGACGGCGGCCACATGCAGTTCAAACTGCATACGATACCCGACGATAGCCAGTGGATCCCGCTCGGCCGGATCGAATATCTGGCTTCCCACACCAGTGAGTTCAGCGATCGGTACGAAGACGCGGATCCGTCGACTCCGGACGACGAGTACACTGACGGGAAGTGTTCGGACGACATCTACTACGACGGGAGTTGACCACTGAGTCCGACAGTTGAGCGATTCACATCGGACCGTTGTCGCCGGAACTCTCTTATAGCCGACACGAAATGTGGATGACGAATGCCGGAAATCGATAGTAGCCAGTTCGAGGTCACCGAGGAGGGGGCCATCAGGTGCGGTGACCGGGAACTCAGGCCACCGAGGCGACTCGCCCGGTGCGAGGTTTTCGGGGAGCGACTACTCTTCACTGTCAACCCGACCGCCGACGGCCCGCCAGACCAGTCGTTTCCGCTCTCGGATCCGAGCAGGAACGCCTTCGCCGTAAGCGCGAACTGTACACGTGAATGGACGGTAGAGCTCGCGAGCCGCCTGAGAGACAGTTCCGACTGGCACTACCAACTGTGGTCGCATCGGGGACGGCCGATCACGAGATCCAAGAGCCGGGACCACTTTTTCCACGTGTGCCCCGACAGCGGACGGATCCTCGATTCGTGGGGTTCGAACGAATTTAAAATGGCCGGCAAACGCCACGGTCTCGACGGGAAAGTGGACGATATTCGGGAATTTGGGGACATCACGGTCGTCAACGTCGACCAACAGATCATCTACGGGTTCGACAGTGAGGGTCGGCAGTTGTGGCGCCGGAACGACGGACGGACGTGGCGGGTGGGGGAAACTGAGGCGGGTCCGATCCTGTTTCACCAGCCGGGCCGAGGCGCCAACTCGAAGTTCGTTCTCGAACCCGAGACGGGAGCGCTCACCGAGCACGTATTCGGTCCCGACGACGTGGCCGCGGACGTGATGGGCGAACCCGAGTAGCGTTCCCGACGATTCACACCGTCTCGCAGGTATCCCTCTCTGGCTTGCCGGTCCGAACCACGAGTACGAGTGCTTCGGGTAACGGCAAACAACTCTGCGTAGGCCTGGCCGAAGACGAACACGGCCACACGCTCGACGACATGGGACGATGCGGACTCGTCGTCGGCGCGCCCGCCGCAACTGGCGAGCGCGCACGGTGGGTGTAGTCGATGCTCTCCCGGAGACACCCGGCGATTTGGCCAGATAGGACAGTGAGTTCCGGTTCCGATTCGAGCCACCGCTGCGACCGACTTCCGGTCGTGGTCGACAGCCACAGCCGCTCGTACAGTGAGTGTCTGGGACCGATCAGTCGAACCGGATCAGGTCGGTCGAATAGAACTTTGTACCGTCGGCCTGTCACTGTTCGCACAGATGAACGAACGGGGGACGACTCCAACGTCGAGGTCGCCGATCGGTTTACAGTGCGGAGCGGTGGGTCCGAGGTACGGATGCCGTACGCGATCCACACGTTCACGGAGGTCGGCGACGGGGCCATCGTCGGGCTCGATCCGGCGGACGCGAACCCGAAAGACTCGGACTTCACCGTGGGCGATCGGTCCGAGAATCTCGTCCGTGTGAGCGGCGATTGCGCGCTCGAGTGGGTCGCGGACGCCGCGGACTTTCCCGTCGACGACGCCGTTCACGAGGAGATATCCGTCCACGACGGTCGTCTCGTCACCGAGACCGACGTCGAGCGGTACGCGGAGTTCGACCTCGACAGCGGCGCGTTCCGCGACTCCTGGCCGCTCGACGAGTTCGTGATCGGCGACCGTCGCCACGAGTTCGAGCGGCCGGTCGAATCGGTCGAGTCCCTCGATGGGGCGTGGCTCCTCCAGACTGCCCGTCGCTTGCACTGGTTCGACCGGACCGGGAATCGACTGGCCGAGTGGTCGATGGAGGACCTTCGCAAGCAGGATCAGTACGGTGACCTGACCCCGAAGTCCTACCGCGTGGAAGACGCTCCTCGTCGTCCAGGGGGACGCGCGGTTCCGACGCAAGACCATCCTGTTCGGCTTCGACGAGACGGGGACGCAACTGTGGAGCCGACAGCGCAACCGCGACTGGGGGTTCCACCCCGGAGAAGACGGCCTCGTCGTCTCTACGTTCCTGCGGCGGAACACGTACGGGACTGTCGCGGTCGACGTCGACACCGGAGCCTTCGTCCGCGTCGTGGATGGTCCCGAGAGCGAAGTCGAACGGTTCCTCGACACCTGACGCCGACTTCGGTCGGCCGCTCGCGGGTCGGAGCGTACCCGGAGGTGACGGGACGCCGGCGGTCGGTAGTTCTTCCCCGACCCAGCCACGGGAGAGCGGTCTCGCGGATGTCCGGCGGGTGAGGGATGTCTGACGTAAAATACAAACCCTCAGCGACCGGGAGACAGTGTATGGGACTAATGAGCAAGATCCTCGGGGAATCAGGCGGCAGTCGCCACAAGGACGATTACGTTGAGATCGAGAGCGACGGCGTCGACGCCGGGGGGGCCGTGACCCGGATGGAGGTCCGGATCGCGAAGATCGGTGACAAACAGGACGTCATCGACATCAAAGACGCCGTCTACGACGGCGACGTCGTCATCGCGGACATCACGCGCCACACGACCCAGGACCGGACGATGGAACACATCACCGACGAACTCAAGCAGGTCGCCAACGAGGTCGGCGGGGACATCGCCCAGAAGGGCGACGACCAGCTCATCATCACGCCCCACAGCGTCGCGATCAACCGCGACCCGCTCGGGCAGTAACCGTCCGCCACGCGACCGCTACGCGACGCGGCATCGACGCCAGCCACTGCACTTTCTATCGGCGCGGCCGACCGGGCGTCGGGGGGGCGCTCCGGACGCCGCACTCCTGTCTCCGACTCGACAGTCGCCAGAAAACATTTACCGGGGCCGCCGGTCTCCGTGGGTGACCGCCTCGTTCGAGGTGGCGATCGACAGGAACTGTGGACGGCCCTACCCATGACCACAGTTTCGACGGCCCCGCCGGGATACTTGCTCGACGCCTCCCGGAGGGCGTGTGTGCTATTACGTGTCACACCTATTTAGGGGCACCGCGGCTCGGCGTCGGACTGCGGACCGCGGACCGCGCGGTCGGAAAAGGGCGTTAGACCTCGTCGGCCTCGTCGGGGCTGTCCTCGACGGAGCGTTTCATCGAGTCGCGACGGCTCTTGGCGTCGCGACCCGTCGCTTCGAGCAGGAAGTCGTTCTTCGCGTCGACCGCGTCCGCGGCGGCGTCGGCGTTCCCCTCCGCGATGACATCCTCGGCGGGACGCTCCTCGAAATCGACCGCCAGTTTGTCTTTCTTGCCGCTGTACTCGACGGTCCCCGCCGTGATGCGCTCGAACACCGGATTGTCGGGGTCCTCGACCACGTACAGGTCGCTCCCCTTGAATTCCTCGGTGGTAGAGATAGTTCCGAAGTAGTCCTCGATCGTCGCCTCCATGTCTTCGATACGCTCTTCGAGGTGTTCTCCCCGGCGCATCTTGTACTCCCGCATGGACGACCTTTTGCGAGCACCGTTCTTACCTTTTTCGAGCGCGTCGGACGAGCGACCGGGCCGGCCTGCGTCCGGCAGCCGTTACTCCTCGCCCGACGAGTCGTCCTCGTGCTGGAGCAGCGTGCCCCGGTGGCACTCGGGACAGAAGTCGCCCGCGCGAAGGGACGACGAGTCGGCCTCGGTCGTGAACCCGCACTCGGAGCACTTGAACATCCCCTCCGGGACGGTGACAGA
Organism: Halosimplex amylolyticum; assembly: GCF_051414035.1. Taxonomy (NCBI): domain Archaea; kingdom Methanobacteriati; phylum Methanobacteriota; class Halobacteria; order Halobacteriales; family Haloarculaceae; genus Halosimplex; species Halosimplex amylolyticum. Next base: position 213,512 of record NZ_JBLKNW010000001.1, read on the forward strand.
GGGGCCGTCATCGCCGTCGAGCGAGGGGCCGGCGATCCCGCTGTCGGCCGGTTCGTCCCGCTTGGTCGCCTCGGGCCACTCGCCCATGGCGTCGCTCCCGGTCGACGACCCCTCCTCTTCGGGCCAGGCGCCGGCGCTCCGGTCGTCGGCAGTCTCGGCCGCCTCGGCGTCGTCTCCATCCGCCGGACTCCCGGCCGCACTGGCCCCCGCGTCGTTCGCCGTCTCGGCCGAGGGCGTCCCGGCCGCTGCGTCGGCTGCTGGAGCGGTATCAGCTTGCTCCGCGGCCTCGCTCTCCTCGTCGTCCGCGCTCGGGCCGTCGTCGAGGATCTCGACCTCGTCGGATTCGCCCGCCCGCTCGGCCGGGTCGGTCGGTTCGTCGGGCCACTCGCCGGGGTCGCGGTCGTCGTCCTCGGCGTCGCCCTCCGTGCTCTCCTCGTCGGGGGCCGGCTCCGATTCGTCGGCCCCGTCGGGCCATTCGCCGGGGTCGCCGTCGTCGCCCTCGGCGTCGTCGATGATGACCGCGTCCTCGTCTTCGGCGTCGCTCTCGACCGGCGCGTCGGATTCGGCGTCGGGGATCGCCGATTCGGCGCCGCGGGCTTCCGCCTGGGCGGACGACTCCTCGCCGGTGTCGTCGCCGAGGATGACGGCGTCGGTGGCCTCGGAGCCTCCCGCGGCGTCGCCTCCCTCGTCGGCCTCGGCGCCGTCGTCGGTGGGGGTCGCCGCGAACTCGTCGTCCGCGGCGTCGCTCTCGTCGTCGTCCGCGGCGTCGTCGGCGTCGGGGGCCTCCAGCGTCGTCACTTCCTTGTTCTCGGAGACGACGCGCGACTCGCCGCAGCGCGAACAGGTCTCCATCTCCGTGATGGTGATGACCACTTCCGTCCCCTCCTCTTCGCGCTCCCGTTCGACTGTCGTCTCCCCGAAGCTGTGTCCCAGGAGCGAACACTTGATACTCATTACCACGTGTTCGTCGCCTCCGAAACATAAGCGTGCTGTTTGTCCGAACGGCGAGTGCTCCGGCGGTTGCGCGCGGCCGCCCCGACACCTCCACGGCCCCGCTGGACGACCGGACCGAGGGATAAGCGTAAGACCCGTCCCGACGAACACACTGGTATGAGGGCGAAACCGGAGTACCGCGACCGCGACGACGTGGAGGTCGCTGTCCTCGACGCGCTGGCCAACCGGCGCGAGGAGGGGATGACCGTCTTCGAACTCCGGTCTCGCGTGGAGGTCGACATCGACGCCCTGGAAGCGGCGCTCGCCGACCTGAAGGACGACGGCCTCATCGAGGCCACCGAGGAAGACCACCGGACGGTCATCGTCCCCGAAGACGGCGTCGTCGGTCCCGTCGATCCGGAGGACGATTCGTTCATCGGGCAGATCCGCGAACGGCTCCCCTTCTGAGTGCGGCCGACAGTTCGACGACAGTCGCTCGATCCCCGCTCGGCCACCCCGAGGCGTACTATCACAGCTGTCTGAACCCAGCGAAAACGGTGAGAGCGTTCAGTCCCGACGCCGAGCGAGCGCGACGGAGAGCGCGAGGACGGCGAGGGCCGCGAGGCCCGCACCGAATCCGGGGCCGCCCGCGCTGTCGGTCGCCGTCCCGGTGGGCGCCGCCGTCTCGACCGCGTCCGGCCCCGACTCGGGCGTTCCAGTCGCGGTCACGACAGGTGTCGACGCGGGCGTCGCGGTCGCAGTCGGCGTCGCGCTGGCCGTCGATTCGGCCGTCGACGCCTCGGTCACGGAGACCGTTCCGGCGTCGACCCCGTCGACGGAAAGATCGTAGTCGCCGGCCGCATCGAGCGCGGTCGACAGTTCGATCGTCGTCGTCTCGCCGGCGTCGAGAGTCACGTCCTCGGTCGCACGGACGGCGCCGTCAGCGCGCAGCGCGACGGTCTTCGTCCCGGCGGCGGTCCCGTCGTTCGAGACGCGCGCCGAGACGGTGACCGACTCACCGACCGTCAGGTCCTCGGCGGGGGCGGTCGGCGAGACGGAGAACGCGGCGGCGGTCTCCAACCCGACCGCGAACACGGAGAGGCCGGGCGACGCCGCCTCGAAGCGCGCCCCCCGTTCGGTGTAGCGGACGAATTCGGTCGCGAGCGGCTGCCACTCGCCGTCGTGGTGGCGGTAGAGGACGACCTCGCTGGCGTTCGTTCCGCTCGTGAGCGCGTCCCAGCCGACGGTGAAGCCGATGGTCACGCCCGAGATTTCCGCGTCGGCGACGGAGTGGTCGATCTGCAGGTAGCCCGCAGTGGACTCGCCCACGTCGGTCCGGTCGGGCAGGGGAGTGCCGTCGGGGACCGATTCGTGCGCGGAGACGTCGAGGGTGAACTCGCTCGCGGTCGTGTAGACCGACAGCGAGTCGACGCCGACGCCGCGCACCGCGCCGCGGTCGCCGAGGTCGATGCGACCGGCTTCCGACGCGTCGTTCACGCGGACGTTCGTCACGTCGCCGTCCTGTGAGACGGTGACGGGCGCGTCCGACCCGCCGTCGTTCGACGACCCGGCCGAACTCCCGCCGTCGCCGGCCGATTCGACGGCGACGGTGACCGTGACCGTGTCGGTGTTGCCGGCCGCGTCGGTGACGGTGAGCGTCACGTCGTAGCTGCCGGCCGACGAGAACGTGTGCGATGCGGTCGCGCCGGTGGCGTCGGTCTGGCCGTCGCCGTCGAAGTCCCATCTGTAGCTGGCGACCTGCGCGTTGTCGGTCGAGGCCGACGCGTCGAAGTCGACGCTCGCCCCTTCGTCGACGGTCCGGTCCGAGCCCGCCGATGCGGACGGGTCCGTGACGTCCGCCACGGTGACGATCACGGTGTTCGTGGACGTCTTCCCGCTGTCGTCGGTGACGGTCAGTTTCACGTCGTAGGTGCCGGGGTCGGTGAAGGTGTGCGAGGGGGTCGCGCCGGTCGCGTCGGTGGTGCCGTCGTCGTCGAAGTCCCACGCGTACCCGGTGATCGCGCCGTCGTCGGTCGAGGACGAGGCGTCGAAGCTCACCGACGTGTCCTCGTCGACCGACTTGTCCGCGCCGGTCTTCGCGACCGGCTTGCCGGAGTCGCCGGAGACCGTGACGGTACCCGACGAGTAGTGGATGCCGGTCTCCAGCTTGATCGCGCCGGAGTCGAGCTCGTCGACGGAGGAGGCGAGCGACTCGGAGTCGTAGGTCGCCGTCAGCTGGCTCGCGTCGACCCCCCACTCGGTGGTGATGCCCGAGGGGATGATGGCCGTGTAGAAGCCGGTGTTGACCGTCTGCCCGTCGGTCTGGTAGTGGGGCGCCGCGACGGTGATCTGCAGCTTGCCGGCGTTCCCGTCGCTCGGCGCCTGGTACTGCGGCGGCGCGAACGCCTGGGCGTCGGTCACGACCATCCCGCCCTGGACCTTGTCGGCGAAGCTGTTCTGGATGGCGATGACCGACATGTCGACGACCGCGTCGTAGTGGGTCGTCGCCGACGCGTTCTTCAGCGGCCACTCGTTGGGGTCGGGGTTCGCCACCTCGTCGTGCCAGTAGGCGTCTGCCGGCTGGAGCGTGAACGTCACGGCGGTCGTGTTCGCGTCGACCTTCGACGTCTCCCAGCCCTCGGCGTTGGCGTTGCCCATCACGAACGTCGGGTCGAAGTTGTCGACGGTCAGCGTCACCTCCAGGTCGGTGTCGCTGTCGATACCGGCGATCCCGTCGAGCTCCCGCGTGTCGGGCTGCCCGGTCGGGTGGAGGTGGAAGTCGAGGCTGTTGAACTCCCAGTTCCAGTCGGTCGCGACGTCGACGCCGGGGACGGTCGACCCGTTCGCGGCGTAGGTGACCGACGTGTCGGCGACCTCCGCGCACGGCGAGCCGGGGATGCCGATGCACGTCCGGTTGGACGAGGAGTGGATCGTCCGGGTCCGTGACGTGTCGACGACGTTCGTCACCACGGTGAAGTTCCGGTTCACGTCGGAGGCCTTCGTCGCGATCGTCACGGTCCCGCTCTGCTGGTCGATCGGCTTCTGGACCGTCGTGAACCCGGAGTTGAGCGTGATCGTCTTGACCTCCAGCTTCGCGTTCTCCGCTTTGAGGTTGCCCAGTTCGTAGCCCACCTCGATGCCCGAGCCCTTGGAGTTGTCGAGGGTCGTGTGGTCGACGGTGGTCTTCACGCCGCTGTAGACGGTGATCGTCCGCGTGTCGCTGTCGATGATGGTGTCCGACGTGGTGTCGACGAGTTCGACTTTCCCGTTGAACTGCTTGGCCCCGAGTTCGGACTGGGGCACCTCCACCATCGCGAAGCCCTTGAGCGTGCCGACGTTCGTCTGGGTCGCGATGGGCGAACTCGTGGACTCGGAAGCGTTGTAGAACCGGAGTTCGAGGTCGCCGTACGAGTCGACCTCGCCGGTCGCGTTGACCATGAGGAACAGCGACGTGAACCCGCCCGTCGATAGCTCCCCTGTCTCGAGGCTCACGTACGGCGCCGCCGGGACGTTCGGGCCGCTTTCACCGCCGCCGTCGCCGCCGACGGACACGGTATCGGACTCCCCGCTCGCGCCGTCGTTGCCCGCGCCGTCGACCGCGGCGTTCAGCGTCGCGGTGTAGTCACCGGAGGAGCCCGCGAGGTACGTCGCCGTGTACGCGTACCCACCGCTCTCGGCGCTCTCGGAGAAGTCGCTGCGCGTGAGCGTTTTGTCCTCGGGGCCGGTGAGGCCGACGTCGATCGAGTCCAGTTGTTCGTCGCTCCAGAACCAGACGTCGATCGTCGTGTCGCTCGGGTTCGACGCGTCGAAGCCCGAGATGGACGGTGCCTCCGTGTCCCCACCGGTGCTGAACGTGTACGAGGCGCCGAGACCGCTCCCGGCGCCGCTGTTCCCGCCGTTGTTCCCGGCGGCGTCCTTCGCGTCGTCGACGCTCAGGGAGTACGTCCCCTCGCCGTCGTCGTACGACGCGGAGACGGCGAGGCTGTACGTGTACGGGCCCGTCCCGCTCTCGCTGAAGGCCGTGCGGTCGAACGGGTAGCGCTTCCCGTTCGGTCCCGTCACCGAGACCGCGACGTCCGAGGCCGCGCCGCCGAGCTGCTCGTCGGAGTCGAACTGGACGACCATGTTGCCCTCGGACTCGCCGAGGAACACGTTCGAAATCGTCGGCGGGTAGTTCGCGGTCCCCGTCGCGACGCGTTTCGTCGTGCCGCCGTCCCAGTAGGAAGCGGTGACCGTATCCCCTTCCAGCGCGAAGACCACGCCGTCGCTGTCGGTCTGCGAGACGGGGACCGTCCCTGCGAACGAGCCGGTGTCCGGCCCCGTCTCTGTGAGCGTCACCGTCTCGGACCGGAGGTACCCGACGGACTCGGTCTGGCCGCCGTCCGTCTCGCTGCTGTCTGCCGTTCCGCCGCTGTCCGCGATGGTGACGGTCGCGGTCCCGTCGGGATTGAACGCGACGTTACTGATCGACTCGTCCGGGGAGGAGGAGGCGAGGATTACGTCGGCCGCGGTGATCGAGCCGTCCTCGTTCCGGTCACCGACCGGTCCGTTGGTCGTCACCGTCTGGGTGTTCGTGTCTGTCGTGTCCGTCGACGTCGCGGAGAGACCGAGCTGAGTGAACCCGATCGTCTCGACGCTGCTGTCGGTGGTCGACCCGCCGGTGTCCTCGACGACCACCTTGTAGCTCACGGCCCCGACCTTCGAGACGCTCTTGATCCGCTCGTCGTCGGCGCCGGTGAACGAGAGGTCCGCCGCCGTCACCGCGTCGTCGCCGGTCACGTCGACCGGCGCGTAGATGAACACGTCCTGCGTCGAACCGTCGTCGGTGTCCGCGCTCGAATCCTGGGTGGCCGAACCCGGTTGCTCGCTGTCGGACTCGACGTTCACCGTGACCGACTGGGCGCTCCCGCCGTCCGTGTTCAGGTCGGCGTCGTCGACGGTGACAGTCGCCGAGTTGCCGGCCTCGCTGAGCGAGATCCCGACGCTTCCCGCCGTGTTGCCCGCAGCGAACGACGTGCCCGCGAACGCGGCGGTCCCCGCGAACACCGAGAAGACCACCAGCGTCGCGAGCACGAGCGCTCGTACGCCCTCCCCGGGCGTCGTCATCGGACGCCCCCGGTCGCCGATGCAGATCGGCACTCTCGTATCTCTTCGCCGCTCGCACCCCATCTCGGGGAACGTCCTCGTTCGGCCGGAGCCGCCGACGCGTGGCCGACCTCCAGCCGGTCTCTCAGCGAGCCGCTCCCAGTTCTCGCGTCACTCGACATTAGTGCGTGTATCGAAAAACCTCGATAAAGAATGTATTCGCCCGAAAATCACCGGCGATAATGAGCAGTACGCCTCACACTTCGGCACGATATCGACCGAGAGTTCGATGCTCGCCCAGCCACCGTCGGCGTCTCACCGCTCGAACTCGACCTGTACGACCGTCCGGCCGGGCGCGGGCGTCCGGACGTACCGGCAGGGGTCGCGCTCGACGCGGAACGCCCCGATGACGACGACGAGGCGCCCGTCCTCGGTCGGTCCGCGCAGGACGGGGCCGCGGCCCGTGACGGTCACGTACGGCGGCGCTGCCACTGGCTCGGCCACTAGCTCCACGCTCGCGGCGTCGACTGCCGTCTCGAGGACCCCCGGTAGTCGGTCGAGGACACCGCCGTCCGCGAGTTCGCGTTCCAGGGCCGCCCCGAGCGCCCGGCCGTCGGTGAGTTCCCCGTCGGCCGCTCCGCGAGTATCGGTCGCCGTCGTCTCGTTCTGTGGCGCAACCGCGTCACCCGTCGTTACGAGCGTGTCACCCGCCGCTTCGACCGCGTCACCAGCCGCCGCGACCGCGTCGAGGACCTCCGCGTGTTCGGCGACGAGTCGGTCCCGGATCGCCCGCTCGTCGACCGGGGACGGCCCGTCGGTCGCGGATCGGTCGCGGTCCGTCACGGTCAGTCGTCGGCGGGCGCGGCCGCGCAGTTGTTCGGTCCCAGTTCCAACTCGAACGCGTCGTCGTCGGTCACCGACTCCCGGCCGAGGTTGACGGCGACGATCGTCTCGTGGTTGACCGGTCGCGGCGGCGTCCGCTCGGTGATCCGGTCGACGAACGACTCCTCGTCCAGCGCGAAGACGGGAAGGTCCCGACAGTCGCCCAGCCGCGCCGTGAACGCCCCGGATCCGTCGGGTGTCGCACCCTCGCCGTGGTGGCCCGGCGCCACGAGCGTCTCGTCGGGGAACCGCGCGAAGCGCTCGGTGAGCGTCCGGTAGAGGTCGCGGGCGAACGCGGGGGCGTCGTCGGCCCGTTCGAGATCCGGCCGAGCTACGCCATCCGTGAAGAGACTGTCGCCGGTGAGCAGTGCGTCGCCGACGGCGAAAGCTGTCATCCCGGTCGTGTGCCCCGGCGCGTGGACGGCCTCCATCGACAGGTCGCCGACGCGGAGTTCCTCGCCGTCGGCGACAGTCTCGACGTCGTAGGTGACGCCGCGGTCGACGGCCGGTGCCGGCATCACCGGCGTCGCCCCCGTGGCCCCGGCCAGTTCGCGCAGGCCGCTGACGTGGTCGGCGTGGACGTGCGTATCGACCACGTACTCGACGTCGACATCGCGCTCGCGCGCGTCTGCGACGTAGCGATCGGTGAACGTCCGCAGCGGGTCGACGATTGCCGCTTCACCGTCCGAGACGACCGCGTACCCCAGACAGCCGCTCGACGGGCGGCGGTACTGGACGAGCTCGGCGTCGGCTTCGCCGTCGTCCGGAATGGCGTCTTCGACCTCTACGGCGAGGAGGAGTCGTGCCCACCCTTCCATCCCACCGGTGAGGTTGCGGGCGTCGTACCCGGCCTCGGTCAGTTCTGCGGCGACCTCCGCGCTGGCCTCTCCCCGGGCGCAGACGGTCGTGATCGGTCCCTCGCCCTCGACGTCAGCGACGAACCCCTCGAAGTCGTCGGTCACCGTGGCCTGGACGAAGCGGTTGTACGGCTTCTGGGTCAGCGAGACGCCGGAGCCGGCGAGGTACCACTCGTCGACCTCGTCGCGGTTCCGCAAGTCGAGGATCCGGACGGGTTCGCCCGCGTCGATCCGGCGCTGGATCTCCCCGGGATCGATCCCTGGTGTGTCGCCGGTCATGGGTCCCAGTAGCGACGCCGACGGCATAAGGGCGCGGCCGGTCCCGACGACGTTCCCCGTTTCTTGCGTACTGGCCGCTGGCCACTTTGTCAGAACAAGGTGGTGTTCTGCGTACCGTGCTGAATGCGGAGCGCATCTACGGATTTTTCGGACGTCACAGACTCGGAATGGTTGTGTTCGGAACCGACAATATTATACAAAATCAGGATCGACGATTCGGCATGACGGTCCTCCAGCTGTTCGGGGTCAATCCGCTAGGTAGCGTAGTACTGGCGCTCGTGGTCCCGTTCTTCATCGTCGTCTTCGGGACGTACCTGGGAGTTCTCGGGGCGCTTCAGACGTTCTTCGGTGAGTCGTCGTGGCAGGACGTCTCGACCGGTGAGGAGGAGTGAGACGTTCGCCCGCCAGACGTCCTCGATGCAGTGAGGGGGTCACAGGACCCCGGAATTCGATCGGAGAGGTTCCCTCTGCGGTCGGCACGCTCTTTCCTTGACCGTAGTTGGAGAGATTGCACTCCACAGCGTTACGTCCATCACCCACGTCGAGCATCCGGCGCCGAAGGCGCCGGTTCACCGAATCCGAGCGGAGCGAGGATTCGGCCTTCCTCGTGAGCAGGGCGAACGAGGGCTCGGGAGAGCTTGCTCTCACGGTGTTTTCACCCATGTTGTTGGCTAGCGAGGGACCGAAGGTCCCTCGGACCATGCGAACGGGCGGCTTCGCCGCCCGTGAGCAGATGGGGGGTCGCCTGCGGCGACCCCCCGACGAAAAAGATGGTTCGAAAGGAACAGGTTCGTCGGCACCGACGGTTCGCCAATGCCCGACTGGGACGTCTATCTCGTCACGCAGGAGCGCCTCTCGGGGGACCGCACGACGCGCGACGTCGTCGAGGCGGCCATCGCCGGCGGCGTCGACGTGGTACAACTGCGGGAGAAAGACCGGTGCGCCCGCGAGCGGTACCACCTCGGGCGAAAACTCCGGACGCTCACTCGCGAGGCGGGCGTGACCTTCGTCGTCAACGACCGCGTCGACCTCGCGCGGGCGGTCGACGCCGACGGCGTCCACCTCGGCGACGACGACCTCCCGGTCCCGGTCGCGCGGGAGCAACTGGGACCGGACGCCGTCGTCGGCCGTTCGGTCTCGTTCGTCGAGGACGCCCGCCGGGCCGAGCGGGCCGGCGCGGACTACCTCGGCGTCGGCGCGGTCTACGAGACCGGCTCGAAGGACGACATCGACGACGACGAGTACGGGATCGGCCCCGAGCGCGTCGGGGAGATCGCCGACGCCGTCGACATCCCGGTCGTGGGGATCGGCGGCGTCACCGCCGACAACGCCGGGCCGGTGATCGAGGCCGGCGCCGACGGCGTCGCCGTCATCACCGCGATCACCCGCGCCGACGACCCCGAGGCCGCGACGCGCGAACTGGGCGCGGGCGTCGCGGACGCCCGCGAGGACTGATTTTTCCCGGCGGCGCCCCACGTCCCGATATGGGCGAACGCCGCAGCCGCGAGGACCGAATCGCCGCCGACCTCGAATCGATCGCGACGCAACTGCGCGACGGGGACGCGACGCTGTACGGGTACGAAGTCGAACTCGAGTCGGACGGCCGCGTCCAGCGCGGCGGGATCACCTGCGCAGACGGCTGGTTCGCCTTCGAACTCGACGAGCGACGAAAGCCGTGACCGGCGAAACCGCAGCCGACCCCGCCAGGGAGTCCACCGCGCTGGGACCGCCGTCCTGCAGGTCTCGCCCCTAGCTATTCGGCCGCGCACTCCCTACGGGCGCGCGTGCAGGATCCTCGCGCCGTCGTCCGGCCGACCAGCGGGCGCCGCAGGGCGCTGTTCGCGGTGCTCGCCATCGTCTTCATCGACCTGCTCGGGTTCGGCGTCGTCATCCCGATCCTCCCCTTCTACGTGCGCGACTTCGGGGCGAGCGACGTGGTGTACGGGCTGCTGGCGGCGTCGTACTCGCTCATGCAGTTCGTCTTCGCGCCGCTGCTCGGACAGCTCTCGGATAGCAGGGGCCGGCGTCCCATCCTCATGATCTCGCTGGCGGGCAACGCCGTCGCCTGGACGGTGTTCGGCCTCGGCGGGGAAGTCGGGGCGGTGGCCGGGACGACCGCCGGACTGGCGACGCTGTTCCTCGCGCGGATGCTCGCCGGCGCGATGGGCGGCAACATCGCCACCGCGCAGGCGTACATCGCGGACGTGACGCCCGCGGACCGCCGCGCCGGCGCACTCGGGCTCGTCGGCGCTGCCTTCGGCCTCGGATTCGTCTTCGGCCCCGCGCTCGGATCCGTACTGGCGAGCGACGCCGTCGTCGCCGGCGCCGCCGCGACCTTCCCCGACTTCCTGCCGACGACGCGCTTCTCGCTGCCGAGTTTCGGCGCCGCCCTGTTGAGCCTCCTCGCGTTCGTCGCGACCGCGGCGTTCCTGCCCGAACCCGACCGCCACGCGGGACCGGCCCGCCGTCCCCGGGTGATCGGCGAGTTCGTCGACGCGTTCCGCGACGCGACCCTCCGTCCGCTGGTGGCGGCGTTCCTCGTCGCTTCCGTCGCGTTCTCCGGCATCCAGATCGCCTTCATCCCGTACGTCGCCGACGTGTACGGCTACGACGCCTCGCAGGCCGGCCTCCTGCTCACCTACGTCGGCGCGCTCGCGGTGTTCAACCAGGGCGTCCTCGTCGGGCGACTGGCCCGGCGAGTCCCCGCCCGACGGCTCGCGACCGCCGGCGCGCTCCTGCTCGTCGTCGCGCTCGGGGCGTTCCCCTTCTCGCCGGAGATCGGGCGCGCGCTCCTCGGCGAGGTTCGGCTGTTCGGGTTCGGCCCCCGGGTCGTGGCGCTGCTGGGCGCGTTGACGCTGCTCTCGCTCGGCAACAGCCTGCTGACCGTCGCGCTGACGACGCTCGTCTCGCTCGCGGCCAGCGCCGACCGGCAGGGGAGCGCCTTCGGCGTCACGCAGGGCGCCGGGAGCCTCGGGCGGACCGTCGGGCCACCGATCATGACCGCCCTCTACGCCGTCGTGGTCTACTGGTCGCCGTTCGTCCTCGGCGCGCTGTTGACGGTCGGCATCGTCGCCCTCCTGGCGACGGTCACGGTCGCCGAGGCACCGGTCGGGGACCCGGCCGAGTCCATCGACTGACCGTCGGGTCGCCCGCGCTCGCTGGCTCCGTGGTCCGGTTCGCCAGTTCGGTCGCCAGCCTCCGCTCGCTCCGGCGGGGCTCCCCGACTGGTCAGGCGAGGCGTTTGAGTGACCGGCGGCCTACCCTCCGGTATGAGCAAGTGGACTCTCGCGGACGCGCCCGACCTCTCGGGGAAGACCGTCGTCGTGACCGGCGCGAACAGCGGCCTCGGCTACGAGGCGACCGGGATGTTCGCGGTGAAGGGCGCGACGGTCGTGATGGCCTGCCGGAGCGCGGACCGCGGTCACCGCGCCGCGAACGATATCCGCGCCGAGATCACCGACCCGGACCTCGACGTGCGCGAGTGCGATCTGGCAGACCTCGCCTCGGTCGAGGCGTTCGCCGACGGCGTGCGCGAGGAGTACGACGAGTTGCACGTCCTCTGCAACAACGCGGGCGTGATGGCGATCCCCCGCTCGGAGACCGCCGACGGCTTCGAGACGCAGTTCGGCGTCAACCACCTCGGGCACTTCGCGCTGACCGGCCACCTCCTCGACCGACTCGTCGAGACGGCCGGCGAGACGCGCGTGGTCACCCAGTCCAGCGGCGTCCACGAGCGCGGCGAGATCGACTTCGCGGACCTCGATCACGAGGACTCCTACGGGAAGTGGGAGGCCTACGCCCAGTCGAAACTCGCCAACGTCCTCTTCGCCTACGAACTCCAGCGCCGCCTCGACGCCGCTGGCGTCGACGACACCCTCTCGGCGGCCTGCCACCCCGGCTACGCGGCCACCGGACTCCAGGCACGCGGCCCCGAACAGGAGGGCTCGACGATCAAGAGCTACGCGATGGCCGCCCTCAACGCCACGTTCGCCCAGTCGGCCGAGATGGGCGCGCTCCCGATGGTCTACGCCGCCACGGCGCCTGCCGTGGAGGGGGGTGACTACGTCGGTCCCGGCGGCCTGTTCGACATGCGCGGCCACCCCGAGACACAGCGTTCCAGCGACGCCTCCTACGACCCGGAGCGCGCGGAGCGCCTCTGGACCGTCTCCGAGGATCTCACCGGCGTCACGTACGACTTCGAGGCGCTCGCGATGGCCGACAACGTCATCGAGTGAGCGCCGGGCGGCTCCCGCTCACCCGTCGTGGTGTTCCGTGGCGGTCTCGTCGTGGTGGCCGTCGTCGTCGTGGTGTTCCGTGGCGGTCTCGTCGTGGTGGCCGTCGTCGTCGTGGTGTTCCGTGGCGGTCTCGTCGTGGTGGCCGTCGTCAGTGCTCGTTTCGTCGTGGGAGTGGCCGAGCATCTCGTTGGCCTTCGCGTTGAGGTCCCGGAGTTTCGTCTGTGCTGTTTCGGGAACCTCGTCGTGTGGTTGGGCCATGCCGGGCTGACCGTGGGGGTCCGGTTCGCCGACGACCACGCTCGCGATCATCCCGGTCGCCTCGTGGGGCACACAGCAGTAGTCGTAGACGCCTTCGGTCTCGAAGGTGTGTTCGAACGTCGCCCCCTGTTCCGTCATCGTCCCGCTGTCGAACGCGTTCGCGCCGTCGGGGATCCGACGCGGCCTGTCGTTCGCCGGGGCGTAGGCCGTCGCGGTGTGGGTCCCGCTGGTCAGGTTCCAGGTCACCGTGCCGCCCTCTTCGACCCAGACGACGTGTGGGTCGAAGTGCGTCCCGTCGTCGGTGGTCCGCATCTCGACAGTCACGCTCGCCGCCGGCTCGGTCGGTAACCCGCCGTGCTCGTGGTCGTGTCCGTCCTCGTGGTCGGCCGACTCGTCGTGATGCGTGTTCGTCTCGGCGTGGTGGCCGTCGTCCTCGGTCGTCGGGACTGACGTAGCCCCGTCGCTCGCCGTCGAGGTACTACAGCCCGCGAGCGTCGCGAGGACTGCGGCGCCGCCCGCTTCGATCACCTGTCGTCGCGTGGGAGTAGGCGTGTCCATCGGGAGTCACCTCACAGTCGGAGAGAGGGACGACACCACGGTATAGCCCGCACCTGTTTTGCGCGTCTCGCAAACGAGGGGGCGCTTTAAGTATCTCGTCCGGCCTACAGTGGAGTGAGGCCTACCAAGGTGCCAGACGGCGTCGACTCGGATTCGGTGCTCTCGCTCCTCGGCGACGAGTACGTCCGGGAGATACTCTCGGCCACGAGCCGCGAGCGCCAGTCGGTCAAGGAACTCGCCGATCGGTGCGACGTGGCGCTGTCGACGGTGTATCGCCGTCTCGAAGAGATGGAAGCGTACGGGCTCGTCGCGGAAGAGACGGCGATCGCGCCGGACGGCAGTCACCACAGCGTCTACGTGGCGGCGGTCGACCACCTCGACGTCGAGGTCGACGACGGGCGTATCGAGGTCGCGCTGACCTCGCATGACACGCCCTCCGAGCGGTTCACGCGGATCTGGGAGGACATCCGGGAGACCTGACAATGCACATCGAACTCGTCATCGCGAAGCTCGTCACGATGGGGCTCGGCTTCCTCATCGCGTACCAGGCGTACCGCGGCTATCGCGTCCACGGGAGCGAGCCGATGCTCTACGTGGCCGTCGGCTTCACCTTCATCAGTTTCGGCGCGGTCATCGAGGGCGTGCTCTTCGACGTCGTCGGCATGGACATCTTCCCGGCCAGCGCCATCCAGACCGGCATCGTCGCCGTCGGGATGGTCTTCATCCTCTACTCGCTGTACGGGCTCCAGCCGACCGCCGACCGCGCGGAGGGCGAGCGGACGGTCGCCGGGAACCGGTCGGTTCCCGGCGATCCCGACGGCGGTGACGGAAACAATGAGTGACGCCGGCAGCACCGTGGTACTCACCGCAACCAGGGCGATCGTGTTCGCGCTCGGCGCGGCGACGACGCTCGTCAGCTACCGCGCCTACCGCGCGTCGGGGACGCGCTATCTTCGGGACGCCACCGCGGGGTTCGCGATCATCACTGTCGGCGTCCTCCTCGAGGGGCTCCTCTTCCAGTTGACGGCGCTCTCGCTCCCGCAGGTTCACATCGTCGAGTCCGTCGCCATCGGCGTCGGCTTCCTCGTCCTCCTGCGTTCGTTCCTCCGGTGACCGGCGTTCGGCCGCCGGCCCGGGTGTCGTCGTCTGTCGAGGGTGTCATCTGTCTCGGGTGTCGATCCTACCAGTTCCAGGGGCCGTGATCGGCGTCGATCTCCCGGTGGCGCCGTTCGATGGAGTCGATGCGCTCGATGTCTTCGTCGTCCAGTTCGAGGTCCTGGGCGGCGAGGTTCTGCTCCATGTGCTCGCGGCTGCTCGCCTTCGGGATGGCGGCGACGTTGTCGTGCGAGAGGACCCACGCGAGGCTGACCTGGGCCGGCGTCGCATCGTGCTTCTCCGCCACGTCCTGCACCTCGGGCGCTTCGAGCGCCGCGCCCTTCCCCAGCGGCGAGTACGCCACCAGCCAGTGGTCGTGCTCCTGGGCGTACTCGACCAGTTCCTCCTGTGGGAGGAGGGGATGCATCTCAACCTGGTGGGCGTACAGCGGCACGTCGAGGAACTCGCGGGCCTCGTCGAGGAGTTCGGGGGTGAAGTTCGAGAGGCCGACGTGTCGGGTCTTGCCCTCCTCGTAGGCGGCCTCGAACGCCGGCAGGACCTCCTCGTGGCTGTAGATACCGGAGGGCCAGTGGACGTACAGCAGGTCCACCGCGTCGACGCCGAGCCGGTCGAGACAGCCGTCGATGGCCTCGGGGACCTGCCCGGGTTCGGGCGGCACGTCGTGGTGGACGGTCTTCGTCGAGAGCCAGAGGTCGTCGCGGTCGACGCCGCTGTCCCGGATCCCCTGGCCGACGTACTGCTCGTTCTCGTAGACCTGTGCGGTGTCGACGTGGCGAAAGCCCACGTCGAGGGCGGTGCTGACGTTCTCGCGCCACTGGTCGCGGTTGTCGTCGGAGTACGTGCCGAGTCCGAGTCGCGGCAGAGAATCGAGCGGCATAGCCCGGTGTTGTGGCGACGCCGGTTTGACTGTTCTGTCTACCGTCGGATCTTCCGGTTCTCGCGCCCGCACCGGCCCGCCCTCAGAGATACGGCGCGACCCCGGTCGCCTGCGCGAGCGTCAGCCCGCTCGCGAGCGCGCCGAGCAGGTAGCCGGCGATGGTGCCGCCGTTCAGCAACGGGAGTCCGGCGTGGGGGCGGCCCTTGAGGACCATCCACAGCAGGACGACCAGTCCGGCGGCGGTCCCGACCATCGCCGTGAGGGCCGGGAGCGTCGCGGGGATCCCCAGCAGGTCGACCGTCGGGACGGTGTCGGGGGCGAAAAACGCCGCGCTCGCCACGAGGACGGTCGGGATCACCGCGTCGCCGAGGCCGATGAACAGCGCTTCCCGCTCGACGTCGAGGTCCCCGGCCTCTGCCTCGTCCTCCCAGACTGCCTCGCCGTCTCGACCGTTCGCTTCGGTTCGCCGTCCGTCCGAGCCGTCTGTCTCGACCGCTCGAGCGCGCTCGTCCGCATTCGCGTCCACGTCCACGTCCTCGTCCACGTCCGCACTCACTTCCGCGTCCGCTCGCTCGTCGTTCCCGCTTTCGTCCCCGTCGTCGCCGACGGGGTCGGGCAGCTCCCCGTCGAGGTACGAGTACGACAGCGACAGAGGGACGACGAGGACGATGGGGACTTTGAGGTCCATCACGCCGGAGGCGAGCGTGAGCATGTGCTCGGTGCCGTAGACGCTGATGGCGTCGTAGACGGCCAGCACGGTCAGGAGAATCAGTGCGGGGAGCACCCCGAAGCTGATCCCGAACAGCGCCGCGGCGCCGGCGCCCATCACGATCCCCGCGGCGTCGATGACGTACCACTCGGGGTGGAACCACAGGGCGAGTCCGAGGGCGGCGGCGCCGGCCCACGCGACGGCGTTGAGTTCGACGGGGCCGACCGGCACCGTCACGACCGGCGGGACGAGCACGCGCAGGACGAACAGCCCGACGTACGCGCCGGTGCCGACGAGCAACAGGCGCAGGATCCAGTCGACGCCGAAGCGGATGATCGCCAGCATGACGCCCGTCATCACGAGGATGAACGCCACGTAGACGAGGCTGTTCGTCGGGTTGTCCGGGTCCTCGACGGCCTGGTAGCCGGCGTCCTGGAACGGTCCGACCAGCGCGAGGGCGCCGAGTTGCACGAGCACGAAGATCCCGACGATTCCCCCCGAAGCGACGTACGCGCGCGTCCGCTGGTCCATGTGCACACCTCGCCCACGACCCGTTTGAGGGTTACGACGGGCCCGCGCGCCGTCGCGGCGACCCGGCGCTCACCGCGCGTACAGCGGCGTGCCGACGAGGGCGGGCGCATGCACGTCGTCGTCGGTAGTAACCGCGAGATACGGGCGGTCGACCGGGCCGAACACGTCCACGACGCGGCCCAGGCCGTCGAGGTTCTCGTCGACGACCGGCGTGCCGATGTCGACGTGGTCGGCGTCCGGCGCGCGGACGATCGCGAGGTGCTGGGCGATCCGGACGACCTCGCCGACGCGTCTCACGGAGGGGTCCCTCCGCGGTGGTCTGCGGCGTTCATTCGCGGATGACGTCCAGGTACGCGGCGACGGCCCCCAGGAGGTCGGACTTGCTCGCGTCGTCGGCGTCCTTGACGAGCACGCGCCCGCGGGGGTCGTACTCGCGAGGATACGTCTTGTCGCGCTCGATCACGGCGTCGTAGCCGACCTGCTGGACGGCCTGTGCGATCTCGTCGACCGTCGGCTCCGGGACCGCCAGATCCGCCGACACGCGACGCCCCTCGCTTCGAGTGCGGGTGGCGTCGAGCGCCGCCGGCCAGATGACGTTCTCGACCATACGCGGCCCTGAGAACCCGCCTACGTAAGGGTCTTTCCGGTCGGCGCGCCCTCCCGCGAAAAACGTCCGGTTCGCGTCGGTCCTCTCGACGACCGCGTGACCGCCGTCCTATCGGTGTCGATGCGTGGTCGCCGTCCTCCCGACGACCGCGCTTCGCCGTCCTACCGGCGGCGACGCGTGAACAGCGCGCCGGCCAGCAGCGCGACGAGCGCGGTCGCGGCCGTGAAGCCGGGGCCGCCGTCACTGGTCGTCTCGGCGACCGGCGACTCGGTGTCGGTCGGCGTGGCGCCGGTCTCCGGCGTGGCCGTCGAGTCGCCCATCGAGGTCGTCCCGTCGGTAGCCGTCGGCGTCGCGGTCGGCGACGGCGTCGGCGTCGTACAGGAGACCGGTTCCGGCGTCTCCGCGGCCGAGAAGTCGACGCTCTCGTAGGCCCCGGGGTGGAACGCCTGGGCCATCTTCTTCAGCGGCTGGACGTTCCGGGGCCCGTTCTGGCTCATGAAGTGGCGGTTCACCCGGACGATGTTGTCCTCCTGGACGGCCGTCGATTGGTTGAACGCGGCGGTCTTCGGCACCGTGCCGAACTTACCGTTCTGGATGATCCACTCGGGATCCTTCTGGGCGACGACCTCGTCGCTGAGCTGGCCGTACCCGTTAGTGGTGTTGATCTCGCCCGCGGCGATGTTGTCGCCGCCGGCCGCTTCGATCAGCTGCCCGATGAAGGTGTCTTCGCCGGAGGTCCACCCGCCACCGAGCGAGAAGAACACGCGGGGGTTCTCCTCCTCGCTCACGGCGTCGCGGACGGCCTGGACCTGCCCCTGCATCCGGGCGCTGACCTGTCCGGCCTCGTCGTAGTTACCGGTGAGTCGGCCGTATAGCTGGATCTTGGTGTAGACGTCTTCCAGGTTGTCGGGTCTCTCGAACCGGTAGACCGTCAGCCCGCTGTCGCGCAGGCTCTGGACGGTCTCGTTCGAGACGACGTTCGGCGCGAGCACGAGGTCCGGTTCGGCCCCGACGACCGCCTCGGTGATGACCGTCCCGTCGTCCTGCACGACGTCGGTCTTGCCCTCGGTGTCGTTCAGGTACCCCAGGTTGTAGTCCTGCGGCATCCCGACGACTTCGTCTTGCGCGCCGATGCTCCAGAGGATCTGTCCCGCACTCGGCGCGAGCGCGACGAGTCTGTCGGGGTCCTCTTCGATCGTTACCTCCGCTCCGGTCGCGTCGGTGAGCGTCATCGGATAGGTGCAGTGCGAGTCCGCGAGACCGCTCGCACTCGCGCTCGCTGCACCCGTTTCGGCACCCACACCCGCCGCCGGGGTCGCGACCGCCCCGAACGCGGTGACGAGCACCAGCGCGGCACCGACGACTGCTGTCGCGTCTCTCATGGCGTCTGTGGCTGTGCCTCTATGCAATAAATACTTACCTACTGCAACCAGACTTGATGACCATGAACGTGCGGACCAGGGCGGCCGGGTGGTCGGCGGGACTGACCGGACTGCTGATGGCGGTCGTCCTCGTGAGCGCGACGATCGGCCCCGTGACGGTCTCGCTCCCGGCGGTCGCGAAAGCCACCCTTAACGCCGTCGGGGTCCCCACCGGCGTCCGCCTCGCGAGCGGCACCGTCGCCTTCTTCGGCAGCGGGTTCTCCGTTCCGGTCCCGGACCTCTCCTACACGTACCTCTTCTCGTTCCCCCTCGATTCGACCGACGAGACCATCGTCCGGCGGATCCGCTTGCCCCGAATCGCCCTCGGGGCGACCGTCGGACTCGCGCTGGCGTCGGCCGGGACGGTGATGCAGGGCTTCTTCCGCAACCCGATGGCCGACCCCTCGATCATCGGCGTCTCCTCGGGCGCCGCGGTCGGCGCCGTCGCCACGATCGCGCTGTCGTTCTCCGGGCCGTTCAGCATTCAGGCCGCCGCGTTCGTCGGCGCGGTCGTCACGGCCTTCGCCGTCTACGTCATCGCCACCGAGAGCGGGCGGACCCCCGTCGCGACCCTCCTCCTCGCCGGCGTCGCGATCCAGACGTTCCTCGGCGCGGTCGTCTCGTATCTCCTCCTGCAGGCCGGCGAGAGCCTCGAACAGGCGCTGTACTGGCTGATGGGGCGGCTCCACAACGCCGCGTGGTCGGACGTGGCCGTGACCCTCCCGGTGGCGCTGGCCTGTTTCGCGGTCCTCGTGGCGTACACGCGCGACCTGAACGTCCTCTTGCTCGGCGAGGAGGACGCCCACACGCTCGGGATCGAGGTCGAACGCACGAAGCGGATCCTGCTCGCCGTGTCGAGCGTCGCCACGGCCGCGGCCGTGGCCGTCGCTGGAGCGATCGGCTTCGTCGGCCTCGTCGTCCCGCACATGATGCGTCTCGTCGTGGGGCCGGACCACCGGATCCTGCTCCCGACCAGCGCCATCGCGGGCGCCGCCTTCCTCGTCGCGACCGACACCGTCGCCCGCGCCGGCAGCGTCGAGGTCCCCGTCGGCATCGTCACCGCCGCGCTGGGCGCGCCCTTTTTCCTCTATCTCCTCCGGACGCGGGAGGTGCACTCGCTGTGACCCCCGATCTGCCCGACCCGCTCGCCGATCTCCTCGACGACGCCGAACGCGACGAAAGGCGTACGGACGCGTTCGCGGACGGCCGCGAAGCGCGACCGGCCGTGGCCCGCGACGCGGCTCGATCGACCGACGATCCGTTGATCGGCGTCGACGGCGTCTCGCTGAGCTACGGCGACGTGGAGGTGGTGGAGGACGTGTCGCTGTCCGTCGCGGCGGGCGAGTTCGTTGGCCTCGTCGGCCCCAACGGGGCCGGGAAGACGACCCTGCTGAAGGCGATAAACGGCGTCCTCGACCCGGACGGGGGTTCGGTCCGGGTCGCCGGCGAACGGGTCGCGGACCTGTCGGCGAGAGCAGCGAGTCGCCGGGTCGCGACGGTGCCCCAGGACACGACGGTCGCCTTCGAGTTCACCGTCGAGGACGTCGTCGAGATGGGGCGGACGCCGTATCACGGCCGGTTCAGCGGCGACCCCGACGCCGGCGAAGCGGTCGAGCGCGCGCTCGACCGGACCGAGACGACGCGCTTTCGCGACCGTTCGATCGCCTCGCTCAGCGGCGGCGAGCGCCAGCGCGTCGTCCTCGCGCGAGCGCTCGCGCAGGAGACGCCGGCGCTCGTGCTCGACGAACCGACGGCGAGCCTGGACGTGAACCACCAGGTGCGGACGCTCGAACTCGTCCGCGAACTGGTCGACACCGAGGGCAAGGCGGCGCTCGCGGCCATCCACGACCTGGATCTCGCGGCGCGCTTTTGCGACCGGCTGGCAGTCCTCGCCGACGGCGACCTGCTGGCGGTCGGGCCGCCCGCGGAGGTCCTCACTGCCGAGCACCTCGGAACCGCCTTCGACACGGAGGCGGCCGTCCTGCCCAACCCGGTGACGGGGACGCCGGCCGTCACGCCGCTCGCGGAATCCGGCGACCTCGACCGGACGGTCCACGTCGTCGGCACGGGCGCCGCGACCGCGCGGACCGTCGCGGCGCTGGTGGAGGCGGGCGCGACGGTCACCGTCGGCGCCGTCCCGGAGGGCGACGTGGCGGCGGCGACTGCCCGCGAACTCGCCGCGGAGACGGTGACCGCGCCGGCGTTCGCGGCGCTCGACGCCGACGTCGAGGCCGACGCGCGCGCGCTGCTGTCGGCCGCCGACGCGGTGGTCGTCGTCGAACCGGTCGCGACCTCCCTCCGGGCGCTCGCCCGCGACCACGACGCCGTCGTCCGGGTGGCGGCAGGGAGTGGCGGAGCAACGAGCGCGACCGATCCTGCTAACGCGACCGACGCTGCGGACGCGACCGACGCTGCCGATGCGGCGGATACGACCGGCGCGTCTGGTGCGGCGGAACAGACGGACGCGACCGATGCGGCTGACCGGCCGAACCTCGACGCCGAGGACGCCCCGGCGACCGAACCTGACGGGTCCGACTCCGCGGTCGACGCCGCCGTCGCGGCCACGCCTGCCACCGTGACGGCCGGCATCCGTGCGGCGCTCGACCGGCCCGTCGAGGCGGACGACTGAGAGCGCTCGCCGCGAGCGACCGAGTCCATTCGTGGGATTCGCTCGCCTGTCGTGGACGCAACAGTTATTGGGAGGCGGACTCACCCCCGACTATGGCGGACGTGAACAAGCCGACGCTACTGGTCGCGGGGGGCGGCCTCGTCGCGCTGATCGTCGTCGCTGTCCTCGTCGGTGCGGCGCTGACACAGCCGGACGCGCCGGTCGTCGGAGACGAGTCGACGCCAACTGCCGTGGAAGCGACGCCGTTGCCGACGCTCGAGCCCACGCCGGAGGGGTCGACAGCGGGGACTGACACCGGGGCGAACGGGGGGACGGTGACGGCCACGCCGACGCCGTATCCGACGCTCACCCCGACGCCGACGCCGACGCCGACCGCGACGCCGACGCCGGCGTTGACCGACGTCCCGGCCGAGTCCTTCGACGAAGAGGAAGTCGAGCGCCTCGTCGGCGAGTACATCAACGATCGCCGGGCGGACCGGGGTCTCGACCGGCTCGAACTCGAAGGGGGTCGCGTGGACAGCCTGGTCGAGATGGCCCGCGGACACAGCGTCCGCATGGCCGACATCGACGAGGCGATCCACCGGATCGACGGGCAGAACAGCGCCGACCGATACCACGAAAACGGGCTCTACGAGCGCTGCCGCTGGTCCGCTCCCGACGGGAACTCGCTCGTGACCGCCGACGACAACGCGCTCGAAGCCGTCGGGCGGACCGTCGCCGGCGAACCGTACCGCGTGGACGGCGAGCGCCGCTTCAACGGGGACGAGAGCGCCGTGGCAGACGCCATCGTCGACGGCTGGTGGAACACGTCGACCTACCGACCGCGCCTCGTCCGACCGAACGCCACCCAGGTGGGCGTCGGCGTCGACATCACCCGGCGCGGCGACGTGTTCGTCACCGCCGACTTCTGCTGACCGGCGCGTCGAGTCCGGTTACACACGGATTCCGGACCTGGACACCCTCCTCGTTACCGCAGCAGTCGCTCCCTGTCATCCGTTTTCTCCGACTGTCGGGCCGCAAAACTGTCACTCAGCGTGGCGACTGATCTCGTTGAACGCCGCTTCGAAGTCGTCGAACTCGGCGAGCGCCTCGTCGATCTCCTCGCGCAGGCACTCGGCGCGCTCGCGCAGGTCGGCAACGTCGTCGCTGGCGTCGAGTTCCGGTTCGCTCTTCTCCGCTTCGAGCAGGACGACCTTCGAGGTCACCTCGAGATACTCCGTGAGGCGCTCGTCGTAGCGACTGGCCGTCAGTTGCTGTTCGATGGCGGCGACGAGGTCGCCCTTCTGTACTGGCTTGCAGAGGTAGTCGTCGAACGGCATGTCGACGATGTCGAAGTCCGGGTCGACGGCGGTGATCATGATCACGCGGGTGTCGAGCCCCCGCTCGCGGATCGCGGCGAGCACGTCGTCGCCCGACACCTGCGGCATCCGCCTGTCCAGCAACACGACGTCGACGGACTCGTCGACGACCTCCAGCGCCTCTTCCCCGCCGTAGGCCGTCTCCGTGTCGTATTCGTCACGGAGGCGGAGCGCGTAGACGTCGGCGACCTCTGCATCGTCGTCGACGATGAGGACCCGCGGTCCGGGACTCGTCTCGTTCACGGGGGGAGATGACGCGATGATACTATGTAAGTGCGTGGGTGTCGCTCGACGTGTTGGGACCGTCAGGCCGTCTGCGTCCGGTCCGCGTCGGCCCGCGCGGGAAGGGCGCTGCGGACACGGCCAAACACAATCCCTTTGCCGGTACCCTTCCAAGACCGGGTAATGTCGAGGTGCGACGAGTGCGGCAAACAGGAGAACATGCCGTACCAGTGTCGCCACTGCGGCGGCACGTTCTGTGCGGAACACCGCCTCCCGGAGAACCACGGCTGTCCGGGGCTGGACAACTGGTCCGACCCCGGTGGGGTCTTCGACAGCGGCTTCGACGACAGCGTCGACGACGACGCTGGCGGCGGCATTCGCGACCGCCTCGGGATCGACACCGGTCCCGGCGGCCCGCTCGGCTACTTCCGCGGCAACATGACCTACGTCTTCCTGGGGGCGATGTGGATCACCTTCCTGCTCCAGCACGTCGTGCTCCTCGGGATCTCACAGGACCTCCACCAGGCGCTGTTCGTCCTCCGGCCCAGCCACCCCGAGTACGTCTGGACGTGGTTCACCTCGATCTTCGCCCACGCACCGGGATCGCTGGCGCACATCGGGATCAACAGCATCGTGATCTACTTCTTCGGCCGCATCGTCGAGGACTACGTCGGGTCGAGAGACTTCACGCTGCTCTTCCTCGGGAGCGGTGCGCTCGCCGGCCTCGGACAGGTCGGCTTCCAGATACTCCAGAACGGCGGCATCCCCGCCTTCGCCCCCGGCGTCCTCGGGGCCAGCGGCGCGGCCCTCGCCGTCATGGGCGTGCTCACGGTGCTGAACCCCAACCTCCGGGTGTACCTGTACTTCATCCTCCCGGTCCCGCTGTGGCTGTTGACCGTCGGATACACCGGCTGGACGGTGTTCCAGATCCTCAGCGTCGGCATCGGTGCCGGCGGGACGGCGCAGCTCGCCCACCTCCTCGGCCTCGGGATCGGCCTGCTCTACGGCCAGCACGTGAAGGGCCGTCGTCGCGTACCGAACCAGCTCCAGTTCGGCGCCGGCGGTCGCGGACCGGGCGGACCGGGCGGCCCCGGCGGCCGCGGCCCGTTCTGATGGAAGTCGTCCGTCCCGAGTTCGTCCCCGACGCCTCCCTCTCCCGCGAGGATATGGAGTCCCTCCAGCGGGAGATCGCCGAGGTCGCCGTCTTCGCGGACGACCCCCCCGTCGATCCCGCGGCGGTCTGCGGCGACGACGCGGTCGCCACCGACGACGAACAGACGAGTCTCGCCGACGTGGACGCGGACGGCGACGAGATCGGCGAGGGCCAGGCCGCCGATCCGCCGCTGGTCGCTGGCGTCGACCAGTCGTTCGTCGACGACCACGCGGTCAGCGCGATCGTGCTCTTGCAGGGCGGCGAGGTCGTCGAGCGCGCCTACGCCGTCGAACCGGTGGAGATCCCCTACATCCCCGGACTGCTGAGCTTCCGGGAAGGGAACGCCATCCTCTCGGCGTTCGACCTGCTCTCGCGCGACCCCGACCTCGCGCTGCTCGACGGGAGCGGCCGCATCCACTTCCGGGAGGCCGGCATCGCCACCCACGTCGGCGTCACCCTCGACCTCCCCGCGGTCGGGGTCGCCAAGAGCCTGCTCTGTGGCACCCCGCGAGAGTCGCTCGACCGGAAACTCCCCCAGGGCGCGCGCGTCGCCATCGAGGCCGACGCGGACGTTGAGACCGCCGAACCAGGGACCCACATCGGCGACGCCGTCCAGACGCGTCAGTTCGAGAACGCGGACCGGTACGTCAACCCGCTGATCGTCAGTCCCGGCCACCGCGTGAGCGCCGACACCGCATCCGATATCGCGCTGGCCTGCGCGAGCGAGTACAAACTCCCCGAACCGACCCGCCTCGCCGACAAGTACGCGGACGACGTGAAAGCCGACGTGCGCGAGAATCTGTAGGCGGCCGCCGCCACCGCGTTACGCCCCGTCGCGGACGCCGACGAGCACGAACGTCTCCGAGCGGGTCGCCCGGAACTCGACGGTGAATCCCGCGTCGTCGAGCGCGGCGGCCGCGTGGTCGGCGTCGTAGCGCTCTTCGACCGGCGGACCGCTCGCGCCCGCGCCCTCGGCGGTCCAGTCGACGATTGCGAACCGACCACCCGGACAGAGGACGCGGGCGACTTCCTCGACCGCCGCGTCGGGGAGTTCGTGGTACGTCATCGTCGCGAACGCCGCGTCGAGCGCGCCGTCGTCGAACGGCAACTCGTCCGCACCGCTCGTGACGAGGCGCACGTTCTCGGGGACGCCCTTCTCGCGGTAGCGGTCGTGCATCGCCTCCTGCACGTCGAGGGCGTACACCTCGCCGACGTGGGGGGCCACGTCGTCGGTGTAGAAGCCGGTGCCGCTCCCGAGGTCCACGACGCTGTCTTCCGCGTCGGGGTCGAGCGCCCAGTAGAGCTCCTCTGCCGAACAGTGGCGATAGCGTCGCGCGGCGTCTTCCAGTTTGTCCGCGTCCTCGGCGGGGAACGTGTGGTGGCCCATGGTGTCGTCGTTGTCGCCGCGCCGTGAAATAGCTCCCGTGCCGCGCGGCGAGCGTCGACGCCCACTCCGCAGCGCCGTCTCGGGAGCGTTGGACGGCGGAGACTTAACTGGTGGGCGTTCGTCGTCGGGGACATGACGAAGACGGCGCTGATAACGGGGTCCTCGTCCGGGATCGGACGCGCGACCGCCGTCGACTTCCTGCGACGGGAGTGGACGGTCTACGCGACGGCTCGTGACACCGACGACGTGGCCGACCTCGCGGAGGCGGGGTGTGAGACGGCCGAACTCGACGTGACCAGCGACGCCGACGTCGAGCGCGTCGTCGACCGGATCGCCGCGGAGACCGGTCGCATCGACTGCCTGGTCAACAACGCGGGCTACGCCCAGTACGGACCGATCGAGGACGTACCAGTCGAGGCGGTCCGCGACCAGTTCGACGTGAACGTCTACGGTCCCCACCGGCTGACCCGGGCGGTCCTCCCGCACATGCGCAAGCGCGGGTCGGGGACGATCGTCAACGTCTCCAGCGTCCAGGGGCGGGTCGCGACGGGCGGCACCGGCGCCTACAGCGGGTCGAAGTTCGCCCTGGAGGCGATGAGCGACGCGCTCCGCGTCGAGGTCGAGGACTTCGGGATCGACGTCGTGCTGGTCGAACCCGGTCCCGTCGCGACGGCGTTCGGCGACCGGGCCGAGACGGAGTTCGACCGCCTGGAGCGCTCCGGGGCGTACCACGACCTCTACAGCGTCCAGGAGGACACGGACGTGCTCGGGAGCGGGAACGACTTCGGCGTCCACCCCTCGGAGGTCGCGGCGGTCATCGGCGACGCCGCCTGCGCCTCGGACCCGGACCCCCGCTACCCCGTCGGGACGCTCGCGAGCGTCATGATCGCGACGCGCCATCTCCCCGACCGCTGGCGCGACGCGGCCTACCGACTCGTGCGCTGGGTGGTGACCTGAGGATGGCCGCCCGCGGGCCGGGGGCGATCTGACGTGGTCGACGTGCGCGACCGCGACGGTCTGGCCCGCACCGCGGCCCACGAGGTCGTCCTCGACTGTCTCGAAGCCGGGATCGAGGCCGCTCGGCCCGAGCGCGTCCTGGCCGACGCGCTCTCGCTGTCGGGCGATCAGCTCCGCATCACGGGCGAGGTGTACGACCTGCGGTCCTACGACGAGGTCCTCGTCCTCGGCGGCGGCAAGGCGGCCGGACAGGTGGCAGGCGCGCTCGACGACCGCCTCGGCGACGCCGTCGACGGGGGGATCGTCGTCACCGACGACCCGGTCGACACCGAGCGGGTGGAGGTCGTCGAAGGCTCCCACCCGGTACCGGACGAGGCGGGCGCTGCGGGTGCGCGCCGAGTCCGTGAACGGGCCACCGCCGCGGGCGAGCGCACGCTCGTCTTCGCGGTGATCACCGGAGGCGGGAGCGCGCTCCTCCCCGCCCCCGCCGGCGATCTCTCGCTGGGCGACGTGCGAGAGACCACCGCCGCGTTGCTGGAAGCCGGCGCGGCGATCGACGAGATCAACGCGGTTCGCAAGCACCTCTCGGCGCTCAAGGGCGGGCGGCTGGCGGCCGCGGCCGCCCCGGCGACGGTCGTCACGCTCGCGTTCAGCGACGTGGTGGGCGACGACCCGGGCGTGATCGCCAGCGGCCCCACCGCGCCCGACCCGACGACGTTCGACGACGCGCTCGCCGTCCTCGACCGCTACGACCTCGGCCTCCCCCCGGAAGTCCGGGCGCACCTCCAGGCGGGTGCGGCCGGCGATCGAGCAGAGACGCCCGGTCCGGACGCCGACTTCTCGCACGTCCGCTATCACCTGCTCGCGGACGCGTGGACGGCGCTCGACGCCGCCCGCGCGGTGGCCGACGATGCAGGGTACGAGACCGCAGTGCTCTCCTCGCGGATTCGCGGCGAGGCCCGCGAGCAGGGACTGGCCCACGCCGCCGTCGCCGAGGAGGTCGCGGCGACCGGCAACCCGCTCGAACCGCCCGCGGTCGTCCTCTCGGGCGGCGAGACGACGGTGACCGTCCGCGGCGACGGCTCCGGTGGGCCGAACCAGGAGTTCGCGCTCCGCGCGGCCCTGGAACTCCCCGACGACGCGGTGCTGGGGGCCGTCGACACGGACGGGAGAGACGGAGGCACCGGCGCGGCAGGTGCGCTCGTGGACTGGGAGACGATCGGGGACGCTGCGTCGGCCGCCGCGGCGCGCGACGCGCTGGCCGACAACGCCGCCGAACCGTTCCTCGCCGACCGCGGCGCGCTCGTGCGGACCGGCCGGACCGGGACGAACGTCAACGACCTGCGCGTGTTGCTGGTCGAGTGACGAGTCGACTCGCCGGGTCGCTGGCAAGCCCCGTTCGGCCGGTAGCTTTTCGGTCGTCTCGCGGGTAGCGTCGGTCGATGAGCGACGCCGCTTCGCTGGGCATCCTCGCCTTCGAGGGCTTCGAGGAACTGGACGCGATCGGTCCCTACGAGGTGTTCCAGAACGCCCGGACGGCGGGCGCGGACTGGACGGTGGACCTGCTGGCGACCGCCGAGACCGACCGCGTCACCGCCGCGTACGACCTCCGCGTGGAACCGGACGGCGTCTTCACTGCGGACGCCGCACTCGACTACCTCGTCGTCCCCGGCGGCGGGTGGAACGACGGCGACGAGGACGCTGGCGCCCGGGCGCTAGCCAGCGACGAGGAGGTCCTCGACGCGATTCGGACGATTCACGAGCGCGGCGCGACGATTCTCTCGGTCTGCACCGGCGCGATGGTCCTGGCGGCGGCGGGACTGCTCGACGGCCGGCCCGCGGTGACCCACCGGAGCGCGCTCGACGACCTGCGCGAGACCGACGCCGAGGTGATCGACGCCCGCGTCGTGGACGACGGCGACGTGGTGACCGCCGGGGGGATCACCGCCGGCATCGACGCCGCGCTGTGGCTCGTCGAGCGCGAGTGGGGCCACGAAGTCGCCTTCGACGTCGAGGACGCGATGGAGTACGAGCGCAGCACCGACGTGTACCGCAGTTAGGGACTACGCTTCGAGTCGCACTGCGACCGTCCGCTACTCTTCGAGGTACGCCGCGACGCGCTATCCACCGAGACGCGCCGCGACCGCTACTCTTCCAGACAGGCCGCGACGACTTTGAGCGCCCGCTCGCCGCGCACCTCGTCGGCGAACAGCGGGACGCGGCGGACGTCGTGGCCGCGGAAGACGTCCTGCGAGCGCGAGAGCGCCTCGCGCTGGACCGACCAGCGCCGCTGGCAGAACTCGCAGTCGTCGAGGCTCGGCGAGACGAACCAGTCGGCGTCCACGTCGGCCACGTCGGCCAGGTCCTGCATGACGCGGTTGACGACGACCGTCCCGACGGGCACGTCGAACTCGTCCAGGCGGGAGAGCAGTCGCTCGGATTCGAGCACCGACAGCTCCTCGGGGACCATCACGACGCGGAAGTCGGTCTGGGTCGGGTCCTGAAGCACGGCGCGCAGTTGCTCGATGCGGTCGCTGAGGACGCGCAGGTCGTCCAGCCCCTCCTCGGGGTCGACGTCCTCGTCGTCGCCGCCGAACATCCCGCCGAGGTTCTCCATCATCCCGCCCATGCGCTCGCGCAGCGAGAGGATCTTCCCGACCATCGAGTCCATCACGTCGGGGAGTTCGAGCAGGCGGAGGGTGTGTCCCGTCGGCGCGGTGTCGACGACGACCCGGTCGAACCGCGGGTCGTCCATGTAGCGGATGAGCAGTCGAATGGCGGCGGCCTCGTCCGCGCCGGGCATCGACCCGCCGAGGGGGTCGACCATCTCCTCGCCAGCGTCGCCGAGCATCCCGCCCAGCCCGCCCAGCGCGCCGCCGGCACCGCCGACTCCGCCGCCGTCGTCGGCGAACGGACCGTCTTCCAGCGCCGCCTCGGGGTCGATCTCGGCCGCGTAGAGGGGGACGTCCTCGCGGATCTGCGCGGGTTCGGCCGGGATCTCGGTTTCGAGGGTGTCCGAGAGGGAGTGGGCCGGGTCGGTCGAGACGACCAGCGTCGCGGTGCCGTCGCGGGCGCTCGCCAGCGCCGTCGCGGCGGCCATCGTCGTCTTCCCCACGCCGCCTTTCCCCCCGTAGAGGACGTACTCCGGAGCGTCGACTCCCGCGGGGACCGCCGCGTCGTCGATGTCGTCGACAGCTTCGACGTCGATGTCGCTCATGCGTTCGGTTGGACTCCCGGGACGGATGTACCCGTCGGTCCTGGTGAGCGTCGACCCCCGGGACGCGGCCGCTATCCTCGTCACCGCGGCCGCCCGGTCGTCCGCCGTTCGTCGCCCCGGTCTCGTGCGCTCCGGCCGACGCGCCACGGACCCTCTACACCATACCCTTTTCCTCGCACCCGGCGAACCGGGGGCATGGCCGATCTCCTCGTCTACGGGTCGTACGGGTACACGGGATCCCTGATAGTCGACGAAGCGCTCGACCGCGGACTGCACGTGATGGTCGCCGGGCGCGACCGCAACGCCGTCGAGAACCAGGCGATCCGACAGAAGTGCGAGGAGCGCGTCTTCTCGCTCGACGAACCGCGACTGGTCGACCACGCGCTGGACGAGGTCGACGCTGTCCTCCACTGCGCCGGCCCGTTCGCGGACACCGCCCAACCGATGGTCGAGGGGTGTCTCCGGACCGGGACCCACTACCTCGACATCACCGGGGAGATCGAGGTGTTCGAACGCCTCGCCGGCTACGACGAGGAGGCCCGAGAAGCGGGCGTGATGGTCCTGCCGGGCGTCGGCTTCGACGTGGTGCCCACGGACTGTCTGGCGGCCCACCTCGCCGACCGGCTCCCCGACGCCGACCGACTCGCGCTGGGGTTCGAGGCCTCCGGCGGCATCTCGCCGGGGACCGCGCGGACGATGGTCGGGAGCCTCGGCGAGGGCGGTGCGGCCCGACGGGAGGGGCGGATCGAGCAGGTCCCGTCGGCCTGGCGGACCCGCCGGATCGACTTCGGGAACGGCGAGCGCTCGGCGACGACGATCCCCTGGGGCGACGTGTCGACGGCGTACCACACGACCGGGATCGGCACCGTCGAAGTCTACATGGCCGTCCCGTCGTGGGCGCTCCACGCCCTCCGCCTCGGCCGCTATTTCGGTCCGCTCGCGCGGACCGGCGCCGTCAAATCCGCGCTGGAACGGCTGGTCGACGCCCGCGTCGACGGCCCCGACGAACGCACCCGCAGAGAGGGACGGAGCTACGTCTGGGGCGAGGCCGAGACGACCGACGGCGAGCGGGCTGTCTCGCGACTCGTCGCGCCCGAAACCTACCGACTGACGAAACTCACGGCGGTCGAAATCGCCGGCCGCGCCGTCGACGGCGACGCCCCCGTGGGGTTCCAGACCCCGGCGGGGGCCTACGGACCCGACCTGATCCTCGATATCGACGGCGTCGAACGGACGGACGACCCCGTCGAGGCGGTCCAGAAATCGGCCTGATCGGCCCTCTACTCGTCGCGAGCCTCGTCTTCGCCGCTCCCGCCGCCGTAGTGCTCCCGTTCGACGCGCTCGTCGTACAGTCGGGCGAGGAGTTTCGTCATTGGGCCGACGCCGACGTCGATGCCGTCGACGCCGGTGACGGGCCGGATCTCCCACGTGGAGTTGGTGAGGAACACCTCGTCGGCGTCGCGCAGGTCGTCGAGCGTGTACCGGCTCGTGCGCACCGAGAACCCCTCGTCCTCGGCGAGGTCCAGCACGACCGAGCGGGTGATCCCGGGCAGGATCGGCAGGTCGGCGGTCGGGGTCTTCAGGACGCCCCCGTCGACGAAGAAGAGGTTGCTCGTCGCGCCCTCGGCGAGGTAGCCGTCGGTGGTCCGCATCACGGCCTCGTCGGCGGCGAACTCGGCCGTCGCTGCCCGGCGGAGTTCGAGACGCGCGAGGATCCCGGGCAGGTAGTTGTGCGTCTTGGCGTCGGCCGGGAACGACTCGTCGGGCGGCCGGCGCGTCCGGACGGTCTGGACCGTCGCCGGGCCGTCCCAGACCGGTTCGCCGTCGACCCCGCCGCGGCCGAGCGGCGAGACGTAGACGACGACCGTCGGGTCCACGTCGGCGTCTGGCGTGAGTTTCCCGGGCTGGACGCCCCGCGTGACCGAGACTTTCAGGTACGCCTCCGCCAGGTCGTTCGCGGCGAGCGTCTCGTCGACTCGCTCGCGCAGGTCGTCGGGAACGGCGTCGGCGAAGCCGAGCGTCTCGGCCGTCCGCTGGAGGCGGTCGCGGTGGGCGTCCCACTCGAAGGGCGCCCCGCCGTAGACCCGCAGGGTCTCGAAGGCGCCGTCGCCGTACATGAACCCGCGGTCCCGGACGGAGACAGTCGCCTCGCTCGCGGGCACGAGGTCGCCGTTCACGTGGTAGGTCAGCTCCTCGCCGTCTCTCTCGCCGCTCACAGCGGTCCCTCCAGCGCGGTGCGACAGAAGCTCTCGACCATCTGTTTCCCGTGCTCCGTGAGGATGCTCTCGGGGTGGAACTGGACGCCGACGTGGGGGCGCTCGTCGTGGCGGACGCCCATCACGACCCCCGCCTCGTCGTCAGTGTGGGCGGTCTCGGTCAGGCAGTCGGGCAGGTCCGCCCGCTCGACGGCCAGCGAGTGGTACCGGCCGACCTCGAAGCGGTCGGGCAGGTTCGCGAAGATGCCGCGGCCGTCGTGGCTGATCGACGAGGGCTTGCCGTGGACCACCGCCTCGGCGTGGCGGACTGGCGCGCCGTTGACCGCGCAGAGCGCCTGGTGGCCGAGACAGACCCCGAGCGTCGGGTAGTCGAGTTCGCGGAAGATCGGCATCGAGACGCCCGCCTCCTCGGGCGTGCCCGGGCCGGGGGAGACGACGATGGCGTCGGGGTCGAGCTGTCGGATCCCGGCCGCGTCGATCGCGTCGTTGCGGCGGACGACAACCTCGCCGTCGACGACCTCGGGGAGCCAGTCGGCGGTCGTGACGATCTCGCCGACGTACTGGACGAGGTTGTAGGCGAAGGAGTCGTAGTTGTCGACGACGAGGACGGTCATCTCGTCGACCGTATCGACGGCCGTCGCGTCCGCGGTCAGCGACTCGTCTGGAGCGCCGGCGGCGGCGTCCGGCGCGGACGGGTCAGTCATGGTCCTCCACCGTGAACGCGGCGCGGTCGCCGAGCGCTTCGTCGACGGCCGTGACGAGCGCGCGGCCCTTGTCGAGCGTCTCCTCGTACTCGCGGTCGGGGACCGAATCGTGGACGATCCCGGCCCCGACGCGGAGGTGGTACTCCTCGCCGTAGCGGACGAGCGTCCGGATCACGATGTTGAGGGTCGCCCGCCCGTCGAACCCGAAGATGCCGATGCTCCCGGTGTAGGGCCCCCTCCGCGTCGACTCGACCTCGTCGATGATCTCCATCGTCCGGGGTTTCGGCGCGCCGGTGATGGTGCCGCCCGGGAACACGGCGGCGACGGCGTCGCCGAGATCGTGTTCCGGGCGCAGGCGCCCCTCGACGAGCGAGACGAGGTGCATCACCTCGGAGTAGCGGTCGACGCGTCGGTACTCGCTCACCTCGACGGTCCCGTACTCGCTGACCTTCCCGAGGTCGTTGCGTTCGAGGTCGACCAGCATCGCGTGCTCGGCGCGCTCTTTCTCGTCGGTGGTGAGGTCCTCCGCGAGGAACTCGTCCTCTTCGGGCGTGTCGCCACGGGGGCGCGTCCCCGCGATCGGTTCGGTGACCAGGCGCTCGGCCTCTCGCTCCAGCAGCAACTCGGGGCTCGCGCTCACCAGGTCGACGCCGGGGAACTCAAGCAGCGCGGAGTACGGCGCGGGGTTCACGCTCCGGAGAGCGTCGAAGGCCGCGACCGGGTGGACGGCCGCCGGGGCGGTGAGCCGCTGGGAGACGTTCGCCTGGAACGTGTCGCCGTCGCGGATATACTGCTTGACGCGCCGGACGCGGTCGGCAAACGCCGCCCGGCCGCAGTCGCTCTCGAAGCGCGCCTCGTCGGTCGCCACCGGCGGGTCGCCGACCGCGGGGTCGCCCTCGATCGCCGACCGGGCGAGGGCGAGCGCGCGGTCGCGGCCGTACTCGTAGGCGTCGCCCGGTTCCTGCGCGTCGGGCGCGTCGCCGCCGACGGGCGGACAGGCCGTGATCCGGAGCGTCGTCTCGCCGTCGCGGGGCGCTTCCCAGGCTGCGAGGCGGTCGTAGACGCCGATCTGGAGGCGCGGCAGTTCGCGGTCGGGATCGGCGCTCTCGGGCAGGTCCTCGAGTTCGCGGGCCACGTCGTAGGAGAGCCAGCCGACGGCGCCGCAGGGGTAGGGCACGTCGCAGTCGCCGCGGGCCAGCGACTCCCGATCGAGCCGGTCGACGAGCGCCGCGATGGCCGGGGACTCGCCGCTCGGCGCGTCGGGGACGTCGTCGGGTTCGACAGTCAGGCGGTCGACGGGGTCGACGCCGAAGTAGCCCCAGCCGGACTGGCCGCCGGTGGTCTCGAGGTGGAACCCGCCGGGGCCGTCGCGGGCCCGGCGGTAGGCGTCGAACGGGTCGGCCACGGAGACGCGGACCTCGACGGGGACGCGGGCGCCCGGCGGCCCCGCCGCCGCGGCGCGCTCGAAGGCCTCCCTGTCGGTCACGACCCGTGGCTCGGTCATCGAGTGCACAGAACACCGGGGAAAGTAACCGTTTTGCGGTCGTCGCTCGCGACGACCGGGCCGACCGCGTCAGTAGAGCTTCGCCTGCTCGACCCAGTTCTCGACGCGCGACTCGGCGATGTCGGTCTCCTCGGCGATCTCCGCGGGATCCGACGCGGCGAGCCCCCCGACGCCGTCGACGCCCGCTCCCCGCAGTCGCTCTGCGTACGTCGGACCGATCCCCTTGATGTCCTCGAGCTCGGCGTCCGGTGCCGGTTCCTCCGGGTCTGGGCCCGCGTCGGCAGCCTCGTCGGTCTCGTTCTCCGCGGACGCGGCGTCCGGTTCGTCCCCCTCGGTCGATTCGGCCTCCTCGATCAGTTCCGCGGCGTCGTCCCCCTCCGGCGGCGTGTCGGCGTCGACCTGGTCGGTTCCGCTGGCGGATTCGGTCTCCGCGTCCGGCGATCCGGCGTCGGTCGTCGATTCGCCCTCGGCGGTCGACCCGGCGTCGCCGGCGGTGTCGGTCCCCTTGACCGCGTCTTCGCTGGCGGTCGCCGGTTCGTGTTCGACGGTCACGTCGACGCCATCGCCCGGAGACGGGCCGTCTGTGGAGGACGGTGCAGACTGAGAACTCGACGTAGAGGTGCCCAGCCCGAGTGCAGATTTGATACGCTCGATAAGCCCCATAACTGGCAATAGCGGACCCCATCACTTAACCTCTTTCAGCCACCCGACGAGCGCGGGATCCGCCAGCCCATTCCGCGTTCGGAAGAGACGTCGTCGATTCAGAGCCGCGAGCGGAGCGCTTCGTTCATCTCGTCGACGGGCGCCTCCCGTCCGGTCCAGCGTTCGAACGCCTCGACTCCCTGGTAGAGGAGCATCCAGGCGCCGTCGACCGTCGTCGCCCCTGCCCGCTCGGCGTCCCGGAGGAGCCGCGTCTCCAGCGGTCGATACACCGCGTCGAGAACGCCGAGATCCGAGTGCAACGCCTCCGCGGGGACCGGCGTGGCGTCTTCCTCCATGCCGACGCTGGTCGCGTTGACCAACACGTCCGCGTCCGCGAGCAGGTCTCCGAGCGCGTCGAGCCCGTGGCCGGTCGCCTCTGGCACGTCGTCGGCCAGTTCGTGGGCCTTCGACTCCGTGCGGTTGGCGACGCGGACCTCCATCCCCTCGTCGGCCAGGCCGAAGGCGACCGCGCGCCCGGCGCCGCCGGCACCGACGACGACCGCCGTCCCCGAGAGCGCCACGTCGTGGGCGCGGAGCGCGCGCGTCGCGCCGACTGCGTCGGTGTTGTGACCGGTCGGGTCCGCGCCGGAGAAGTCGACGGTGTTGACCGCGCCGATGCGCCGCGCGAGCGAGTCGGGTTCGACCGCCGCGAGCACGTCCTGTTTGAACGGGATGGTGACGTTGAGGCCGGCGACGCCCAGGTCGTCGGCGCCCTCGACCGCGGCCGCGGCGCCGTCTTTCGGCGGTTCGAACGTGACGTAGCGAGCGTCGAGGCCGAGCGCCTCGTAGCCCGCCTCGTGCATCGGCGGGGACAGCGAGTGGCCCACCGGGTTGCCGATGAGTCCGTAGACGTCCATACCGGTCTCTGTGGAGCGGCCGACATAATCGATGCGTTCCGGCCGCAACGCTCGAGGCGCAGTCGGGCGTCTGCCTTCCGCAACTATTTCATACAGACACGGCCTCCCCATCGGTAGTGAGTCGTCTCAGTCACCCACTGGTGCAGGTCGCCGCCGCAGTGGCGCTCACCGCGGGCTGGGTCGTCGTCTTCTTCGGCGGCGCCGCGCTCCCGGTGGTACCGACCCACGAGGAACTGGGCGTCGTCCTGACCGTCGCGGTCAGCGGCGTCGCCGTCCTCGGCGCCTCGTTCCTGCTCGCGTGGGGCGCTGAAACGGCAGAGAAAGACGTGCCGCGGGCGTTCGCCATCGCCGTCCTCGCGGTGCTCGCCGTGGCCCCGGAGTACGCGGTCGACGCGCTGTACGCCTGGAACGCGGGGGCGGGCGGCGCGACGACGGCTGCCTGCGGAGAGCTCACGGCCGCGACCATAGAGAACGGCGAGTCGCAGCTCGCCCGGGCCTGTCACGACGCCAACCTCGCCGTCGCGAACATGACCGGCGCGAACCGCATCCTCATCGGTATCGGCTGGGCCGGCATCGCCGTCTTCACGGTCTGGCGGGCCGCCAAGACCCGCGACGCGGCGGTCCGCGACCGCGAGGGGTGGCTCTCGGACGCCGTCACCCTCGACCGCGCCATCGCGACGGAGGTCGCCTTCCTCTTCCTTGCGACCGCCTGGGCCTTCTTCGTGCCGCTCGGCGGTGGCATCGACGCGCTGGACACGCTCTTGCTCGTCGGCCTCTACGTCACCTACATCGGGATCATCATCCGCGGCGACGTCGACGCCGAGGAAGACCACGTCGGCGTCCCGAACTACTTCCAGCAGTGGTCGCTGCCCTGGCGGCCGATGGTGGTGCTCGCGCTGTTCGGCTACTCCGGCGCGATGATCTTCACCGCGGTCGAGCCGTTCGCGCACGGCCTGGAGACGATCGGCGTCGAGAACGGTATCCCCGAGTTCTTCATGATCCAGTGGATCGCGCCGCTGGCCAGCGAGTCCCCGGAGCTCATCGTCGTGGTCGTCCTCGTGAACAAGGCGCGTTCGACCGCCGGGTTCAACGCGCTCATCTCGTCGAAGCTCAACCAGTGGACGCTGCTCATCGGGACGCTCTCGGTCGTGTTCTCGCTGGCATACGGCCAGTACGGCGTGTTGCCGTTCGACGCCAAGCAGGCCGCCGAGATCTGGATCACGGCCGCCCAGTCGTACTTCGCGCTGGCCATCCTCGTCAACTTCGAGATCAGCGTCCGCGAGGCGCTGACCATCTTCGTCCTCTTCATCTCACAGGTGCTCCTGGAGTTCGTCATCATCCGCGACATCGTCGCGCTCCCGCTGACGAGCTACGAACTCCTGCTCGTCTACGCGGTCGCGTACGTGCTCATCGGGACGGCGCTGTTCGCCGTCCGCCGCGAGGCGCTCAGAGAGATGCTCGGCCTCGCCGCCGACGCCGGCCGGACCGCGCTCGGCCGCGAACCGGTGCATCCGGAGTACGCCGACTGAGATGCTCGCCGTCGTCGTCTCCCGCGCCGACTCCGCGTCCGTCCACGTCGGCGAGCGCCTGCGCGACGTCGCCGACTGGACCGAACACACCGACGGGAGCCGGTCGGACGCCGACGGCGGCGGGACCGTCTATCGCGCCGACTCGGTCGAACTCCGCGAGTTCGACGACCTGCACCTCCGCCTCGAAAACGCGGGCGACGCGTTCGGGCGCGTGGACGACGAGGATGCGTTCCGCGAGCCGGACCTGCTCGTCTTCGCCTCCCGTCACGCCGGCGAGACGGACGAGCTCCTGACTGCCCATCCGACCGGCAACTTCGGTCCCGCCGAGTACGGCGGGGAGACCGGCCACTTCGCGCGAGCGTGCCCGAACGCCCACAGCCGTGTGGTCGAAGCGCTCGAGGCGCACGCGCCGCCGGGCTACGAAGTCGGCGTCGAGTGCACGCACCACGGCCCGACGGCGGTCGGCGTCCCCTCGATGTTCGTCGAGGTGGGCAGCGACGAACCGCAGTGGGAAGACCCCGACGCGGCGGAGGCCGTCGCGCGCGCCATCCTCGAACTCCGGACCGTCCTCCCCGACGCGCCCCGCGAGAACGGCGGCCGCCGCCATCTCGTCGGCTTCGGCGGCGGCCACTACGCCCCGCGGTTCGAACGGATTGTCCGCGAGACCGACTGGTCGGTCGGCCACGTCGCGGCGGACTGGTGTCTCGACGCGATGGGCGACCCCGACGCCAACCGCGACGTGATCGAGCGCGCGTTCGAGGCCAGCGCCGCCGACTACGGCGTCGTCGAGGGCGACCGACCGGACCTGAAGCGAGTCGTCGCCGACCTGGGCTATCGCGTCGTGAGCGAGACGTGGGTCCGGGAGACCGCGGGCGTCCCGCTCGCGCTGGTCGAGGCCGTCGAGGACCGCCTGGGTCCCGTCGGCGAGGGCGCCCGGTTCGGCGACCGGGCGACGGAGACCGAGCGCGACAGCCTCCTCAGCGACGATTCCGCCGATCCGGATCGCGAACGCTCCGTGATCGACCTGCCGGAGGAGGTAGTCGCCGCGGCCGAGGGCGTCGACCCCGAGGCGACGCGCGCCGCGGTCGAGGCGGCGACGGTCGCCTACGAGACGACCGAGGGCGGGACTCGCCTCGGCGGTCGGGCGGTCGTCGACGCCGACCACGACGCCGCGGCGCTCGTCGACGAACTGGTGGCCGTTCTCGAAGAGCGATACGACGCTGTCGAGCGCGAGGGCGAGACCGTCGTCGCTCGCGAGACGGCGTTCGACCCCGACCGCGCCCGTACGCTCGGCATACCGGACGGCCCGAAGTTCGGGAAACTCGCGGAGGGCGAGGCGGTCACGGTCGAAGGCGACCGGATCGACCCCTCGGTCGTGCACGTCGACCGCGAACACCGCTTCTCCCTCGGCGACCTCGCGACGGAGTGACGCACACGCGGGCAGACTCCAGAGACTCCACCACGTAGCGCCAGCGCCGTTCTGTCACGCTCGTTTCGATCGGTCCCTGGGAGCGACCGCGCTCGGCACTCGAATCGCGCACCGCCAGCATCTGATGCTTACGTGGAACGGACGTGATCTGCACGTGAAACGTACCCGGCTCCGAACCGGCGTTACCGGCGGTTCAGCTGGAGATCGACCGAGACGACCGTTTCCGCTAGTAACGCGGGCTTACGGCCGCGGAGTCGTGAGTACGGCCGTGCTACCAATCGTCAGTCAGGCGTCTGACGCACGGGAGAAGGTTAATAAATGTTGGCCATCAACGGAAACTTAAATTATGGACTCTATAATAGACGACGCGATCGACGAGGCCGAGGAAGAGCGCGAAGCGGCGAGCCAGCAGGACGCCGCACAGACACAGGAGAGCGGCGGACGGACGGGGGCCGAGGAGATGTCGACGTCGGGGCAGATGTCCGACGAGGAGCTGGCGGACGTCGTCAAAGATCTGGAGACGAAGATCACCGTCGTCGGCTGCGGGGGCGCCGGCGGCAACACCGTCACGCGGATGATGGAAGAGGGGATCCACGGGGCGAAGCTCGTCGCGGCCAACACGGACGCCCAGCACCTCGCCGACGAGGTGGCGGCGGACACGAAGATCCTCATCGGGCGCAAACGTACCGGCGGTCGCGGCGCCGGTTCGGTGCCCAAGATCGGCGAGGAGGCGGCTCAGGAGAACATCGAGGACATCCAGCAGTCCATCGACGGCTCGGACATGGTGTTCGTGACGGCGGGGCTCGGCGGCGGGACCGGGACCGGTTCGGCGCCGGTCGTCGCCCAGGCCGCCCAGGACAACGGCGCGCTCACCATCTCCATCGTCACGATCCCCTTCACCGCGGAGGGTGAGCGACGCCGTGCCAACGCCGACGCCGGTCTGGAGCGGCTGCGGGCCGTCTCCGACACCGTCATCGTCGTGCCGAACGACCGCCTGCTCGACTACGCGCCGAGCATGCCCCTGCAGGACGCGTTCAAGATCTGCGACCGCGTCCTCATGCGCTCGGTCAAGGGCATGACCGAACTGATCACCAAGCCCGGCCTCGTCAACGTCGACTTCGCCGACGTTCGCACGATCATGGAGAACGGCGGCGTCGCCATGATCGGTCTCGGCGAGTCAGACTCCGAGAACAAGGCCCAGGATTCCATCCGCTCGGCCCTGCGCTCACCCCTGCTCGATGTCGAGTTCGACGGTGCGAACTCCGCGCTCGTCAACGTCGTCGGCGGCCCCGACATGAGCATCGAGGAGGCCGAGGGCGTCGTCGAGGAGATCTACGACCGCATCGACCCCGACGCCCGCATCATCTGGGGCGCCTCGGTCAACAACGAGTTCGAGGGCAAGATGGAGACGATGATCGTCGTCACCGGCGTCGAGAGCCCGCAGATCTACGGCAAGAGCGAAGCCGAGAAAGAGCGCGCCGCGAAGGAACTCGGCGACGACATCGACTACGTCGAGTAATCGCTGTCGGTAGCCTGGATTCTCCGTTCTCTTTTTTCTCCTAGCGCTGCTGTTCTATCTGGCACCGCGTTCGAAAGATACGGTGTCTCCCTTCGCCATCTGGGCAAGTCGCGGACAGCGCCCGGATTCCCTCGGAAGGTTTACCCACACCGGAGCGGATGGGTCCTGCATGCACGCTCACAGCGAAATCGACACGAATCGGCGGGTGAACCGATGACGATCAACAGCGACTGGGGCGAGTGGTGGGCTCGCGAGGAGTTCAACGGCCCCGACGTGGAGGGCGTGTCGCTGTGGTTCCTCGGTGTGACCGGCTGGGCGATCCGGACGCCCGAGACCACGCTGTTCATCGACCCCTACTTCAGCACCGAGCGCGACCGCGAGTACATCGCGCGGATGCCGCCCGTGCCGATGGAACCGCAGTGGGCGGACGCCTGCGACGCCGTCTTCTGCACGCACGACCACCGTGACCACTTCTGGCCGCCTTCGTTCGGCCCGCTCCTCGACATCGACGGCGCCTCGATCCACGCGCCTGCCGAGTGCTACGAGAACTTCGACGTGAGCGAGATCGCCGAGGACCAGCGAGCGGCCGTCGAGCCCGGCGACAGCTACGAGGTCGGCGACCTGACGGTCCACGTCCGCGGTGGCCGCGACCCCGACGCCGACGGGAGCGTCACGTACGTCCTCGAACACGAGGAGGGGGTCATCTTCCACGGCGGCGACAACCGGCCGTGCGACGCGTTCGAGGCGGTCGGCGAGGAGTTCGACGTCGACATGGGGATGCTCTCGTACGGGACGAGTGCGCGCCTCTACCAGGACGGCGAGGTCGTCCGCCGGAAGCTGTACAACGACGCCCAGGACGTGATCGACGCCGCGAACATGGTGGGGATCGACCGACTCGTCCCCACCCACTGGCGGCGCTGGCGGTCGATCCAGGCCGACCCCGGCGCGCTCTCGAAGGCCGCGACGACCTTCGAGTACCCACACATTATCGAAGAGATCGAGGTCGGCGACCGTCTCCGGCTCGGCCAGCCCGGGATCGTGACGCCGACCCGTCTCGGCGGCGACTGAGGGCGGCGAACTGGACCGACCGGACCGAACGTGTCGGACGGGCCGATGGGCGCAGTGGCGGACCCGTATTTTCAGCTAAACACTTCGGTGAAGCGGTTCGTGGCCTCGTCCGGGCCGGCGACGACGAGTTCGTCGTCGGTCTGTGGCCGGAAGTCGGGGCCGAGGTCGGTGA
Source organism: Halosimplex amylolyticum (assembly GCF_051414035.1). NCBI lineage: Archaea > Methanobacteriati > Methanobacteriota > Halobacteria > Halobacteriales > Haloarculaceae > Halosimplex > Halosimplex amylolyticum. Next base: position 254,483 of record NZ_JBLKNW010000001.1, read on the forward strand.
GCACCTCGCCGTTGCGCTTGACGGCGACGACGGTGACGCCGGTCTTCGCGCGGACGTCGGCGTCACCCAGCGAGTGGCCGACGAGTCCGGGCGCGCGCGTCCGGAGGACCTCGACCTGGGTATCGAGCGAGATCACGTCCTCGTCTTCGAGGACGGCCGAGGCGACCATGCGGCCGGTGACGGTCCCGAGCGAGAGGACGTAGTCCGCGCCGGCGCGGTACATCTTCTGGACTGACTCGGCCTCCTCGGCGCGGGCGATGATCTCGACGCGCTCGCTCTCGTCGCGGACGACCAGCGTCGCGAACTCCGCGGCGGTGTCGTCGGGGATCGCGAGGATGACCGACCGGGCCGAGGGCAGTCCGGCGCGTTCGAGGACGTCGGGGTCGGTGGCGTCACCGACGACGTCGACGCCGGGGCCGTCGTCCCGGTCGACGACCGAGTATGGCAGGTCCACGTCGTCGAGGATGGCCGTGATCTTTCGGCCGACCTCGCCGGCACCGACGACGATGGTCTCGCCGGAGGTGTGCCGGCGCACCTCCGAGCGGGTGCGGTCGGCGAGGCGTTCGAGCTGCGATTCCTCGCCGGTCAGCAACAGGACGGTCCCGGGTTCGACGACCGAGTCCGGTTCGGGCGGGCTCTCGAACTCGCCGTCGAACCACGCGCCGATGACGTTGACGCTGGCGCGCTCGCGGAGGCCGCTCTCGGCGAGCGTCCGGCCCGCCAGGTCTGCGCCGCGATGGACCGGCAGTTCGACGATGTCGAAGTCCTCGCCGAGTTCGACCTTGCCGCCCAGGTCCGTGGAGACGCTGGCGGTCACCTTCCGCGCGAGGCTCTCGCCGAGCAGGGGTCGCGGGGAGAGCACCGCGTCGGCGCCGGCGAGTTCGTGGTAACGCGCGCGGTCGGGCTCCTCGACGACGCTGACGACCCGGATCGACTCGTCGAGTTCCTTGGCCGTCAGGACGATGCTCGCGTCGACCTGGTCGGAGACGTCCGCGACGAGCGCGCGGGCGTCGGCGAAGTTGGCGGCCTCGAGACCGTTCGCGGAGTCGGGGTCGGCGTGGATGACGTCGTAGCCCTCCTCGTAGAGGTCGGTGGCCGAGTCGCGGTCGGGTTCGACGATGATCCACTCGACCCCGCGGGAGTCGAGTTCGGCGATGAGCGTCTCGACTCTGGGCGTGTAGGTCGCGACGATGACGTGGTCGTCGAGGCCGTTCTCGACCGCGGTCGGCACCGTCGTCGAGAGCGCGTCCTCGAACGCGGGAAAGGCGACCACGGGGAGCGCGAGGAAGATCATGACCGTCCCGGAGATGTCCATGACGATGACGAGCACGAGCAGGAGTGGCGACTCCCAGCCCGCCTGCGCCCCGTAGCCCGTCGTGGTGAACGTCTCGACGACGAACTGGAACGCCTCGAGAAACGTGAGCGACGCGCCCTCGTACGCCGCCATCCCGTACTGGTAGAGGAGGGTGAAGACGACCATGGAGAGGACGAGAACGCCGGTGTACCACACCGACCGGCGCTGCCACGTATTCATATCCACTTGGTTGCCGTTCGCGCGTATAACGGTTCTGGGGAACAACGCGGGTTCACACGGCCGGCCGCGACCGTCGACGGCCACCGGCCCGCATCAATAGATAGAAAAGCCCGCGGGAGCAACCGGTCGATATGAACGTTCCCTACGACCTGAGCTCCTACGTCCGCGTGCTGAAACTGGCGAGCACGCCCTCGTGGGAGGAGTTCTCGCAAGTCGCGAAGATCGCCGGCGCCGGCATCATCCTCGTCGGTATCCTCGGCTTCCTGATCTTCGTGATTATGAACTTCGTGCCGGGCGGCCCGGGTGGTCTCTGATGGGTATCTTCGCCGTCAAGACCACGGCGAGCCAGGAGCGCACCGTCGCCGACATGATCATGAACCGCGAGGAGGAGTCGATCCACGCCGCTCTCGCCCCGGACTCGCTGACCTCCTACGTCATGGTCGAGGCCGAGGACTCCGCCGTGTTCGAGCGGATCTCCGACGAGATCCCCCACATGCGCGGCGTCGTCCCCGGCGAATCGGGGATCAGCGAAGTCGAACACTTCCTCTCGCCCAAGCCCGACGTCGAGGGCATCGCCGAAGGGGACATCGTCGAACTCATCGCCGGCCCGTTCAAGGGCGAGAAGGCGCAGGTCCAGCGCATCGACGAGGGCAAAGACCAGGTGACGGTCGAGCTCTACGAAGCGACGGTCCCGATTCCCGTGACGGTCCGCGGGGACCAGATCCGCGTGCTGGACAGCGAGGAACGCTGAGCTACCGTCCGGCGGCTTCGCCGCCGGTTCACTGTCAGAGCTTCGCTCTGACAAGCCCTCGTTCGCCGACGCTCACGAGGACTCCGCGACGAACGCAGTGAGTCGCGTTTTTTGCCCCATCTTTTTCGAGACGGTACCCGCAGTGAGCGGAGCGAGGTGTGACCGAAGGGAACACCTCGATGCGAACGGCGCGGAGCGCCGTGAGCGGAGCGAGGCGGTTCACAGCGACCGAACGAAGTGAGGTCGCGGCCATTTTCACCCGTGTTTTTGCGCGCGGGGCGGGTCGGGGGCTACGCCCGCGACCGAATGACGTGGCGGCTACGCGGCCACGCTGTTCCCGCCGGTCGCCGAAGGCGATCGAGCAAACCCCGCACCGAAAAAGATGGTGGCTCAAATAACGGTCGAACAAACGGGAAAGCACTTACAGGACCCCCGCAAGTCGGACAACGAGAACGACACATGCCCTCCATTCAGACGCACGGCCTGACAAAGGAGTTCGGCGACGACGTGGTCGCCGTCGACGACCTCGACCTGACGATCGAGGACGGCGAGATATTCGGTTTCCTCGGTCCGAACGGCGCGGGGAAGTCGACGACGATCAACATGCTGCTCGATTTCATCCGGCCGACCGCGGGGTCGGCGCAGGTGTTCGGCATGGACGCCCAGGACGAAGCGGCGGCCATCCGCGAGCGCATCGGCGTGCTCCCCGAAGGGTACGGTTTCGACGACTATCTCACCGGGCGCGAGTACATGGAGTGGGCCGTCGAGACGAAAGACGCCGCCGACGACCCCGAGCAGTTGCTCGACCTCGTCGGCATCCGCGAGGACGCGGGTCGCGTCGCCGCCGGCTACTCCAAGGGGATGCAACAGCGCCTCGCGTTCGGGATGGCGCTGGCGGACGACCCCGACCTGCTCATCCTGGACGAACCGTCGACTGGCCTGGACCCGAACGGCATCCAGCACATGCGGTCGGTCATCCGCGACCGCGCCGAGAGCGGGACGACGGTCTTCTTCTCCAGCCACATCCTCTCGGAGGTCGAGGCGGTCTGTGACCGCGTCGGCGTGATGAACGAGGGCGAACTGGTCGCCATCGACTCCATCGAGGGGCTTCGCGAGAGCGCGAGCGGCCAGGCGACCATCGAACTGGAGTGCGCCGAAGTCCCGCCGCGAGACGGCGTCGCTGACATCGAGGGCGTCTCCGAAGTCGAGGTGGCTGGAACGAAACTGACCGCGACGTGTTCCGACGCGCGCGCGAAGGTCGACGTGGTCAAGCGAGTCGACAGCCGGGCGGAGGTCGTCGACATCCTCGCGGACAACACGTCCCTGGAGGAACTGTTCAACCAGTTCACCGGAGGCGGGCGCGACGGAGACGTCGAGGTGCCCGGGGGCCAACCAGGACAGCGCGTCGACGCCCAGGAGGCCTCGCCATGAGCACCGTCACCGTCGCGAAGAAGGACTTCAAGGCGGCCCGTCGGTCGAAGCTGCTCTGGGCGGCGGCCGTCGTCCTCGGTCTCATCGCCGCGTTCGTCGGGTACGTCTCTGGCGGCGCGCCCGGAGCCGACGCGGAGCAAGTCCAGCGGCTCTTCCGCGTGCTGACGATGATACTCGGCGTCCTCTTGCCCATCGTCGCGTTGGTGGCGAGCTACCTCGCCATCGCGGGCGAGCGCGAGGGCGGGGGGATCAAGTTCCTCCTCTCGCTGCCGAACACGCGGCGGGGCGTCTTCGTCGGGAAGCTACTGAGCCGGAACGGCATCGTCGCCGGTGGCGTCGCGTTCATGTACGTCGCGGCGATCAGCGTCGCGCTGACCCGTCACGGCGCGTTCCCCGCGGCCGTTATCTTCGGGACGCTGCTGGTGACGCTCGTCTACGGGAGCGTCTTCGTCAGCGTCGCGATGGCGATGTCCTCGGCCGTGGCCTCCCGCAGCCGCGCCATCGCGGGCGCGTTCGGGACTTACTTCGCGCTCGTGATCCTGTACCTGGTCCCCGGCGTGTCGGTCGCCGCCATCGCCAGGTGGGTCCACACGACGCTGCTCGGCGCCGACGCGAACCCCGACCTGTACAACGCTGTCCAGTACACGAGTCCGTATCTGGGCTACCAGAAGGCGGTGAACCTCGTGCTGCCGGCGGAGTTGCGCCAGATCGTCTTCTATTCGAGCCTGCCAGACGAGATCAGTTACGGCTCGGCGAAGGCCAACACGGCGTTGCCGTTCTACCTGCAGGACGAGTTCTCGGTGGTCGTGCTGGCCTTCTGGCTCGTCGTCCCGCTGCTGATCGGCTACTGGCTGTTCGAACGGGCGGATCTGGAGTGATATCAATGAATCGACGCAACACACTCGGTACGGCGCTCGCGGTGCTGGCAGTCGTCCTGTTCACTGTGCCGGCGTTCTTCCCGGTCCAGTCGGTGCTGGTCCACGAGACGTGGGACTCGGCGACGGGACCGCCGGAGGAACTCCGCGAGGAGGGCCACGAGATAATCGCCTACGAGAACCTCTCCGAGCGGGGTCAGGAACTGTACGTGACGACGCTGGAGAACGACGGCGAGTACAGCGTCCCGCTCGGCGAGGGGGCGTCGGAGTTCGACTATCTGAACGCGAGCGAACGCCGGCGGGCCTACGAGACCGACAACCGGTCGGCGGTCCGGTCGGTCGTCATCGAGCGGCCCGAAGACGACGACCACCTCCCCGAAGCCGACGAACCGAACTTCGGACCGCGCCCCGGCGAGAACGCGAGCGAGGGGGAACGCCAGCGCGCCGAGGTGATCCAGCGCTACGACGCGATGGACACGGCGACCGAGGAACCGCCGCTCGGTTCGACGCCGCAACTGATCCGACTGGCGTCAGTCCTGTTGGCGGTCCTGTCGCTCGGCGTGGGCGGCTACTTGCTCTCCTCGAAGTAGCGGGAGCGTCGACGGTGCGGTTTTCGGTCGGCCGGATGGAGAGACGAGCAGAGCCGCCGCTCGGAAGTGGATCGACGGGAGAAAAACCGTGTCAGATACTGCCGCTGCCGCCTTCGAGGCGGTCGATGACTTCGCGGATGTCCGCCTCCTCCTCGATGGTCTCTTTGACGTTCTCGCGGCGGCGGACCTCCTTGGCGGTGGCGTCGTAGGCACGGACGTACTCCGCGCGGCTGTGCTCGTCGAACGCGTGGCGGATCGCGAAGTAGCCGTCGGGGAGGACGGTTCCGCAGACCTTGCACTCGATGCGTTCGTGTGCTGTCGACTGGTGGACGATCAGGTCCTCGACGCGCTCGAACTGGTCGTCGTCGCCGTCGATCGCACACTCCCAGGGGGCCATCGTACCCGAGACATGCCGGCCCCTTAATAAAAACATTCCCCCTCGAACGGCGGTCGAGCGGGGGATCGACGGCCGAGAGCCGCCCGTGCGGTCCGGTGGGGTCAGACCGGGACGGACGCGCTCACGTCGGGGATGTAGGTCGGGAGCACGTAGACGAGGCCGGCCGCGACCGTGAGTTCGAAGGCGGTGACGGCGAGCATCATCGCGTCGGAGAAGTCGCTGCTGACGGGGACGCCGACGGGCGCGCCGAACTCCTCGTCCCAGATCGGGTAGAACAGCGCGATCCCGCGGGTCGTGCCGAGCACGTCGAGCACGTAGTGGGTGAGGACGCCGAGCCAGACCCACTGGAGGTTGTCGAAGTAGAGGGGGTAGGCGGCGACGATGCCGAGCACGAAGAGATTGTGGAGCGTCTTGCGGTGTTTGCCGAAGTGCGTGTCCACGTCGGGGAAGAGAGCGCCGAGGACCAGCGGGACGAACACCGCCGCGACGGTCCGGAACGTCGCCGCGTCGCCGGCCGGTTCGAGGATGAACCCCAGCCCAACGGCGAGAAAGATCGCGTTCAACACGTGACCGCGCTTGTTCATCGGCGGTATCGACGGACGGCAGGGTGACAAGTGTTCCCCTTCGGTGTGCCCCGGGGCGACGCAGGGAGGGCGGCCGGTCGGCCGGAACCAGCCGACTGCGGGTCGGTGCGGAGGTCGCCCGGGGCGGTCGGGAACTCACTCGGAGCGGGCGCGGGCGGCACGTTCGAGGTCGGCGAGCGAGCGGCGCGCGAGGCGCTCGCGGACGGCGGCGCGGTCCCCGTCGAACTCGTAGCGAGAGACGGTGGCGGTCGACTCGCCCGACTCCCACGGGGCGGCGTAGGCGACCCCGACGAAACAGGTGCCGACGGGTTTCTCCCCGGTGCCACCGCCAGGACCGGCGATACCGGTGGTCGCGACCCCCCAGGTGGCGTCGGCCGTGTCGCGGGCCGCCCGCGCGAGTTCCCGGGTGACCGGTTCGCTGACGGCGCCGTGTTCGTCGAGCGTCTCGCGGGCGACGGCCAGCGTCGTCCGGAGCGCGTCGTAGTCGTAGGGGACGACGACCCGGTCGAGGTAGTCGCTCGCGCCGGGGACGCCCGTGAGGAGCGCGCCGACCAGGCCACCGGTTGCCGTCTCGGCGACCGCGACGCTCTCCCCGCGGTCGCGCAGCAGGTCTCCGAGGCGCGCCTCGACCGGCGGATCCTCCGCGAACTCGTCCATACCGGCGGGACGAGCGGCCGGCCGAAAAATGCCGGGGACCGTCGTCGACCACGTCGATCCGGCCGTCGGAAACTCAGTTCCGGTCGGCGTCGGCCACGCGCAGACTGTCGTCGACCGTGAGCGTGAGTTCGTCGTTGCCGACAGCGAATGTAAAGCGCGCTTCGAAGGGCTCGGTGGAGACGACTTCCTCGTCGAAGTTGTTGTACGCGCGGCTGATCGCGGGGAGCGTCTCGACGGTGGGGGCGAAGGGGTTCAGCCCGTGGTCGAGCATGAACGCGACGAGGGCGGCCGAGTCGGCGAGCCCGACCACGGCGGCGCCGCTCTCGTCGTAGATGCAGTTCGTGCACTCGAGGTCGAACACGACGGCGTAGCGCCGACCGCACGCGTCGCAGAGGCTCTCGTCCGGGTCGTGGTCCTCGCAGACGCGCGTCGAGCGGTCGAGGGTCGCCGAACAGCGCGGACAGACGCCCGCGGAGGCCGCGAGCAGTTCGAGGTGGCCCCAGACCCACGCCGCGCGGAAGACGGCCTCGGGGTCGCGGTCGGCGACGCCCGCGGGCGGGAGCGGGTGGTAGCCGAGGTAGCCGTCGTCCGCGTCGGCGTCGATGCACGTCTCGTCGTCCGAGTCGGTGCGGGAGTAGGTTCCCGGGCACTCCGTGCAGTAGAGTTCGACGCGTTCCTCGCGGAAGCGGACGGCGATCGGCGCGCCGCAGTAGTGGCAGGGCTGGTCGATCTCCGTCCGTTCGAGCACGGGCGCCGCCGTGACCGCCCCGGAGAGGACCGCCTCGACGACGCGCTCGCCCGCCCTCCGGAGTTCGTACCCCGCCTCGCCCTTGCGGACGAAGTGACCGGTCAGGCGGTCGAGGTGGTAGTTGAACCGCCCGGAGTCGGTCATGCCGACGTCCTCACGGAGTTCGGTGAACGACACCGGCGCGTCGGCACCGCCGAGCGCCTGGAGGATGCCGACGCGCGTCTCGTTCCCGAGCACCTCGAACGCCTCGTCGGGCGACAGCGTCCGCTCGGCCGGTTCGTCAGTCATCGCTCTCGCCAACGGGCTCCGGCCCCTAAAAGTCGCTTGTCGACGCGTCGACGGCGCACGAAAAGCCGCGATACCGACGATTCGGAGTACCGACGATTCGGGTCAGGACGACGGGGCCGGGTCGCGGGCCCGGGGATCACGGGTCGACCCGGCTCGTGGGCCGTCGCCGACCCGCGTCAGCTCTCGACCTCGATGGTCGTGCCGCGGGTCGCGGTGCCCTCGAAGATGGGGAGGCGGACTTCGAGGATGCCGTTGGTGTACTCCGCGGCGATCTCGTCGTCGTCGACGTCCTTCGGGAAGCGGAACCGCCGGTGGTAGGTCTTGCGCTGGCCGCGGGTCTCGTCCTCGTGCTCGGCGGCCACGTTCAGGACGCCCTCGTGCCACGTCACGTCGATGTCTTCGGGGTCGAAGCCGGGTAACTCGACGCTCAGGACGAACTCGTCGTCTTCCTCGTAGAGTTCGTAGTCGTTGCGTCCCGTCTCGAACAGTCTGTTCGGCAGGTCCATACCCTCGAACCACGAGTTCACTGGTCGATCCGGTAGAGCCATGGCTTCTCACCTCGGCTCGGTAGATCGTTGTTCGCGGTTCTATAAAAAATTAACCTTTCCGGAAACTGTGTGGCGGTCCGTCGGTCCGCTTCACTTGGATTCATACGGTGGGAGGGTCGATACTGGGGCGATGGGTCCGAGACTCGTGGTGCAGTGTGGCCTGCCCGGCGTCGGGAAGTCGACGGTCGCCGCCGAGATCGCCGACCGGCTCGGCGTCGAGCGGGTCCGGAGCGACGCCGTCCGAGCCGAACTGTTCGACGACCCGACCTACAGCCGCGCGGAGAAAGACCGGGTCTACGCGACCATGCTGGAGCGGGCGCGGGCGTCGCTCGCGGACGGGCGGCCGGCCGTCCTCGACGCCACCTACGAGCGGCAGGTCGACCGCGACGCCGCCGCCGCCCTCGCCGACGAGGTCGGCGCGGATCGCCTTTTCGTCCGCGTCGTCTGCGAGGAGTCGGTCGCCCGCGAGCGCATCCGCCAGCGGAAAGACGACCCGAGCGAGGCGGACGTCGCGGTCTACGAGAACGCCCGCGAACGATTCGAACCGCTCGAACGCGTGCACGTCACGATCGACAACTCCGGCGACCTGACGGCGACCCGGCGACAGCTGGACGAGCACTTCTGAGCCGGCGGCGACCGCTTCCGGCTGGGCACCGCGTACTCCCGGGCGACCGGCGAGCGCCAGGATTTACGTCGCGGGGAGCCAACGGACGCGTACTCGATGGACTACGAGACGCCGCAGTTCTTCAGGGTGATGCAGTACGCCGCGCGCGCCGACCGGGACGTGGTGGACATGGTCAGCGGCAACCCCGACTGGGAACCCCCCGAGGCGCTCCGCGATGGCCTGCGCGAGTACGCCGACGGCGACGTGACCGAGTTCCAGTACCCCCCGAGCGTGGGCCTGACGCCGCTGCGCGACGAGATCGCCGAGCGCCGCGGCGTCGATCGCTCGCGCGTGCTCGTGACCAACGGCGCCGGCGAGGCCAATCATCTCGCGACGACGAGCGCGCTGGAACGGGGCGAGGGCGACGCGGTGATCATGACCGACCCGGTCTACCCCTACTACGCCGGGCGGGCGAACCTGCTGGACGCCGACTCGACGTACGTCCCCGTCGACGAGACGGGACAGGTCGACCCCGCGGGCGTCCGCGAGGCCGCCACCGACGACACCGCCGCCATCGTCGTCAACTCGCCGAACAACCCGACGGGCGCGGTGTACCCGCCCCAAACGATCGAGGCGCTGGTCGAGCTCGCCGAGGAGTACGACGCCGTGCTCGTCAGCGACGAGGTGTACGACCACTTCGACTACACCGGAACGTTCGAGAGCGCGCTCGCGACCGACTCCGACCACGTCGTCGCCACCAACTCGTTCTCGAAGTCGATGGCGATCACCGGCTTCCGGGTCGGCTACGCCGTCTTCCCGCCAGAAGACGGGCCGCTCGGCGAACTCGTCGAGCGTGCCAGGACCCGCCACATGATACAGAACGTGACCGGGAGCCGGCCGGCCCAGTACGCGGTGTTGCGGGCGCTCCGGGAGACGCCGGTCGAGTACTACGAGCGCAACCGCGAGCGCATCCGGGAGCGGATCGACCGGTTCACCGACGCGCTCGACGCCGCCGGCGCGGCGTACACGACGCCAGGGGGGTCGTTCTACGTGATGGCCCGCTTCGACGGGTTCCCGGGGACGATGGAGAACGTCGAGCGACTGATCGACGAGGCCGGCGTCGCGGGGATGCCCGGCGAGGCGTTCGGCGAAGCGCGCGACGACTGGCTTCGCTTCGCGCTGGTCACGCCGCGCGTCGACGAGGCGGCCGAGCGACTGGCCGACTACCTCGGGTGAGGCCGCCCCGGCCGCCCGGGACAGCGCGGATCAGTCCAGCGTCACGGGCTCGCCGCGCTCCGCGGACTCGTAGATGGCCTCGACGATGGCGACGGCCTTGCGCGCCTCCGGTCCGTCGAGCATGAACGGTTCGCCGCTCTCGCGGGCGTCGAGGAACTCGCGGACGTTCGGCAGTTCGAGCGGGCTGGGTTCGTCCTCGCCCGCATCGGGGCCGGAGAAGCGCTCGCGGACCTCCCTGTCCTCGTCGCGTTCTTCGCGGAACTCCCAGGTCGAGATCTCCTCGCCGCGGACCACCGCGGAGCCGTCGCGCCCGCCGAGTTCGTAGCGGATGTCGCCGCCGGGGTAGGTCGCGGTCGTCGCGAGTACCTGCCCGAGCGTGCCGTCGCGAAAGCGCAGTGTCGCGACGGCGGTGTCTTCGACTTCCAGATCGGCGTCGTGCCCGCGGACGTCCGCGAACGCGAACACCTCCGCGACGGGGTTCTCGCCGGGGGCCAGATCCATCCCGGCGCCCGCGATCCACTGGAGGGCGTCGACGTTGTGGATCGCCTGGTTCATCGCGGCGCCGCCGCCCGCCACGTCCCGGTCCGCCTGCCACGTGCCGTCGTAGTAGTCGTCCGCCCGCCACCAGGGGAGCGCGGTGTTCGCGACGGCGAGCGACCCGAACCGACCCTCGGCGACCGCGTCCCGGACGGTCCGGACGACCGGCTTGTACCGGCGCTGAAAGACGCACCCGAGCCTGATCCCGTGTTCGTCGGCCGCGCCGATCAGCCGGTCGATGCGCTCGGTCGTGATCTCCAGAGGCTTCTCGCTGAAGACGTCCACGCCGCGCTCGGCGGCCGCGAGCGCGGGTTCGAGATGTGCGCCGCTTGGCGTGCAGATATCGAGCACGTCCGGGTCGGCGTCGTCCAGCATCGTCTCGACGTCCAGATACGGGTCGCAGCCGTGTTCGTCGGCGAACGACCGGGTCGGTGCTTCCTCGCGGCCCGCGCAGGCGACGACGTCGACGTCGTCCAGCTGGTCGTAGGCTCGCATGTGCGTCCCCGCCGCGCCGCCGACGCCGACGATGGCGATCCGATGTGCGGACATTGGGGGAGACACGCCGAACGACGGCAAAAAGGTCGCGGAGCCGCGCTGGCGTCAGACCACGTCTTCGGCGTCGCCCGCGTCCAGTCGGACGGTGACGGTCGTCCCGTCGTCGTCGGCGTCGAAGGACAGTTCGCCGCCGGATCGCTCGACGACCCAGCTGACCAGCCACAGGCCCACGCCGGTGCCGTGTTTGAGCGGCGTCTCCTCACGCTCGTCCAGCACGTCCAGTTCTTCCTGCGAGATGCCGGGGCCGTCGTCCTCGATACGCAGGAGGACCCGTCCGTCGTCGTCAGCGGTCGCCGAGATCGTCACCGACGCTCCGTCTCCGGAGTGTGCCCCCTCGCTCTCGCGAGTTCCGGAGTCGTGACCCTCGGCGCAGTGTTCGACCGCGTTCTCGATCAGGTTCTCGACGGCGTAGGGAAACGCCCGATGGACGCGAACGGGCACCTGCTCGGTGATCTGGACGTCGTATCCGGCCCCGGAGTGCGCCGCGGAGACGTTGGCGACGCACCGATTGACGACCGACCGCAGGTCGAGCGTGACTCGTCCCTCGTCGCTGTCGATGACTCGCTCGATCGCGCGGGCCTTCTCGGCGGTCCCGACGAGTTCCTCGCTCCGGTCGACGATGGTCTCGGCCATCTCCCGCTCCTCGCCGGTGGTCCGCTCGGCCAGCACCTCGGCCTGACCGCGGACGACGGTCAGGCCGGTACGCACGTCGTGTCTGAGCACGCGCGTGAGCACCTGTTTGAGCAGGTCGAGTTCGCTCTCGCGGCGCTCGCGGTCGGTCACCTCGTGGAGGATCCCGACCGAGCCCGTGGCGTCGGCGTCGCCGAGGCCCGCCACGGTCGCCTCGAACTGCCGGGCCTCGCCGTCGGCGCCCGGGAGTTCCACCTCGCACGTGGCGCTCTCGCCGGTCTCTCGCGCGCGTTCGAGCGCAGAGTGGGTCCGATCGACGGCCTCCTCCGGGATGAACTCCGTGAGCCGGGTCCCGTGGAGCGATTCGCGCGACCGGTCGAACAGCGAGGCGAGCGCCTCGTTGCAGATCTCGATCCGGCAGTCGTCGTCGACGACGTACATCGGGTCGCCGGCGCTCTCGACGAGCCGGCGGTAGCGGTCCAGCGTCCGCTCGTGGTCGCGGCGCTCGGTCACGTCGCGCGCGACGTTGACGAGCCCCTCGTAGCCGTCGTCGGCCTCGCGGACCGAGAAGTGGACGGCCAGCGTCCGCTCGTCCCCGTCGGCGGTCTCGAAGGTCATGTCGATGACGCCGCTGTCCTGACTGGACGTGCGCAGTCGCTGGATCAGCCGCTGTCCGGCCTCGAGTTCGCCGTCGGCCATGAACGTCGCCGTGTGGTCGCCGACCATGTCCTCGTGCCCGAGGAGGTCCGCGAACGACTCGTTGTGGTACTGGACGCGGCCGTTGGCGTCGACGACGGAGATGCCGTCCTGGACGTGGCGGTCGAGCAGTTCAAGCAGCTCGTAGCGGGCGCCCGAGCGGGCCGACCAGGTCACGTCCTCGACGACGACGAGGCGGAGCGGCCCGACCGTCTCGGGGAACTCGTGTTCGCTGTACCGAAAGCTGGCCTCGCTGTCGGCGGTCGGTACCGTGAACCGGGTCGGCTCGTCGGGGACGTCCGAGCCGCGGATCGTCCGGATCGCCTCGGGGTCGTGCGAGAGCGCGGCCGAGAGTTGCTTGTAGAAGTTCGGCGTCTCCGGGAGCGACACCGACACGTCGCGCCGGTCGAAGATCGCCTCCAGCGTCGTCGTCTCCCAGATGACGGTCCCGTCCTCGTAGACGAGGAAGCTCGACGAGGACTGGGTGTCCGGGTCGACGCGCTCGAAGGCGCGGGTGAACCGCGACTGGGGTTCGGCGGCGGTGCGGACGGCGCCGAGCAGTTTCTCGACGACGAAGTCCAGCCCCTCCTCGGCGGTCCACTTCTCGACGAGGGTGTCGGCCGCCCCGGAGACGGCCGGGTCGATCTCGTTCGGTTCGAGGCTCGTGTAGAGGGCGACCGGCACGTCGGCGTCGGTCACCAGTCCGGTCACGTCCGACGCGGCGTCCGGTTCGACCACCAGCACGTCGACGTCCTCCTCGTCGAGGCGTTCGCGGGCCCGTTCGACGGTGGCTGTGCCCTCGTAGGTCACGTCGCCGTCTGCCTCGTCGACGACTGCCGCCAGGCGCGACCGGACGGTCTCGTCGGGGTCGAGGTGTAGTATCAAAACCGCCGACCCGTCGCTGTCCTCCCCTCCGTCGTCCGTGTCGTCGTCCGGTCCAGTCATCTGTCCTCCCGGCCGTCCAGTCCGTTCCGCGGCCCCACCGGTCCGTCTCGTCGGCCGTCAGTGCCTGTAGTGCTGACTCCAGGACCATAAGTGTCCCGCGGAATCGCCACCAGCGGCGCGGATTCCGAGCGAGCCGGCGGGTTCGGGCGGGGGCAGGTCGACCCGGTCCGTCGCCGCATCCGTGCGTTCATAGGCGAGGACGACACAGGGATCCACAATGGCCGAGGACCGCGGCGCGAGCGGCGAGGCCGGGGACGGGTCGACGAGCGGAGGGGCCGCGGACGGCGGCGCTGGGAGCCACGGGACCGCCGCCGACGGCGCGGGGCGCGAGGGGACCGACGGCGCGCCCGGTTCGGCGTTCGGGAGCGGCGATCCGCAGGACGCCTGGCGCGACGTGTTCGGCTTCGACGAGCCCTACGAGAGCCAGACCGACGCGATCGAGCGGGCGATCGAGGTCGGCCAGCTCGGCGGTTACTTCGCGATGGAGGGGCCCTGCGGGACCGGGAAGACGATGGCCGCGCTGACCGCGGGCGCGACGCTCGTCCGGACGACCTCGAAGTACGACCGCGTGATGGTCGTCACGCCCGTCAAACAGCAGCGCATCCAGTTCGTCGACGACCTGCGGGCGATGAACGCCGGGCTGGCGGCCGACCCCGACGCGCCCGAACCGCTCGACGGCGTGGCCCTCGTCGGCAAGCGCGACCTGTGTCCCTACGGGCGCGAGGGCGCGTTCCCCGACGACGTCTCGACGCACGACCGCTGCGAGGACCTGCGCGAGTCGACCGCGAACCTCGTCGAGGCAGACCGCCGCTCGGGTGACGCGCCCGCGGCCGACGCCTCGCTGGAGTCCGACCCGGACGATATCTGGTGGGACCCGGACCTGGCGAGCGACCTCGTCCGCGAGGCGCGCATGGACGCCGACACGTACCGGACGTTCGACAGCGCGCTCGAAACCGGGGGTGCGGAGTCGCCCTACCCGCGGAGCCAGCCGAGCGCGCCCGAGGGGATGACTTCCGGCGACGACGACCCGCTGTACTGTCCGTTCGAGGCCGACTGGTTCGCCCGTAACAAGGGTTCGCCCGTCGACTTCTCGGCGGGTGAGAACCGCGTCGTGACGGCCGACGACTACTTACCGGCCAGCGTCGAGCGCGGCACCTGCCCGCATCGCGCGATGGGCGTCATGCTCGAACACGCCGACGTGATAATCGGCAACTACAACCACGTCTTCGACCCGGGGTCGCGGCCGCTCGTCGCCGCCGCGCTCGACTCCTCGACGTTTCTCGTCGTCGACGAGGCCCACCGCCTCGAAGAGCGCGTTCGGGACCTGCTCTCCGATCGGGTCGGCCGCTCGACGATAAAACGGGCGCGCAACGACTGCAACCACCTCCTCTCGCGGGCGCGAGAGAGCGAGGACCGCAAGCGACAGGTCCGGGACCGACTCGCCAGCCACGACGTGCCCCTCTCGGCCATCGACCGGGCCAGGGAGTTCTACGACGACCTCCTCGACTGGCTGGACGAGCGCGTCGAGTCCTACCTCGACGAGGAGTTCGAGCGCGACTGGCGCGTCGGTGACCCGGCCGACAGCGTCCCCGCCCGCGACGTGGAGATCCCGCTTCGCGACCCCGACGAGCCCGAACCCGACGAACTGACCCGCTGGGCCGAACGGGTGGGATACGACGGCGACACCTGGCGGACGCTCGCGACCGTCGGCGCGGCCGTCGAGGACGCCATCGACGGCCTCGGACTGACGCGCTCGCCCGTCTGCGCCGCCGTCGGGGCCGTGATGAACCACTGGTGGGAGCGCGACCACGACCGCTACCTCCGGGAGATCGAACTCGAACACTCCCCGAAGACCGGGCAGGCGGCCGACGCCGTCGACGCCGACTACCAGCGCGTCTACACGCCAGGGCTCGTCCTGTTCGACTGCATGCCCGCCGAGTCGCTGCGGGAGATCTTCGACTCGCTGGGCGGGGGCGTCCTCATGAGCGCGACGCTGTCGCCGCTCGACGTGTTCACCGAGGTGTCGGGGCTCGAATCGCTCCGCGCGGGGGACCCGGACCCGGGACCCACGCCCGACGAGGGCGACTACGGTCGACCCGTCGAGGCGGAGAGCTACCCGTTGCGATTCCCCGCGGAGAACCGCGCGAGCTGGGCCGTCGACGCGGCACCGTTCACCGCTCGCAACCGCGGCGACCCCGGCGACATGGACCCGCTGGGCGAGGGCTGGAACCAGACACGCGGCGAGTACGCCCACGTCCTGCGGTCGGTCGCCCGGTCGCCGGGGAACGTCCTCGTGGCGATGCCCAACTATCGAGAAGCCGAGTGGGCCGGTGCTTACCTGAAGGAAGCCGTCGACAAGCCGGTCCTCGTCGACGAGAGTTCCAGCAACGAGGCGACCGAGCAGCTCAAGGCCGATTTCTTCCGCGGCGGCGGGAAAGTCCTCGTCACGAGCACCCGGGGGACGCTCACCGAGGGCGTCGACTACGACGGCGAGAAACTGGCCGCCGCGCTCGTGATCGGCGTTCCGCTCGTCAACGTCGGATCACCACGTGTACAGGCGGTCCGCCGGGCCTACGCCGACGAATTCGGGGAGGACAACGCCTTCGAGTACGCGTTGACCGTCCCCGCGGTCCGGCGCGCCCGCCAGGCCATCGGCCGGGTGATCCGCGGGACCGAGGAAGTCGGCGTGCGCGTGTTCGCCGACCGCCGCTACACGGCGGGGACGCGCCACTCCGTCCACGAGTACCTCTCGCCCGCCGAGCGCGAGGAGTTCGTCAGGATGACCGCCGAGTTCCTCGACGGGCAGTTAGAGCGGTTCTGGGCCGACCGGTCGCAGTGAGATCGCCGGCGGACGCGACGACTCGGCCGTCGTCTCAGGCCACCGAAAGGTAGCACCCAGATACCCCCCGGAAGCGGACACCTGACAGGCGCCGAAGGGGAGTTAATCGGTCTATACCGCCATCCACGGCCGGAAAGCATATGTCGGAGTATTCCCGTTACTCAAGAGATGCCAGAGTGTCAGAACTGTGGGTCGTTTGTTACCGAGGCGTACGTACGCGTGTTCACGCCCGACGGTCACACTGGCCCCCGCGTCTGTCCGTTCTGCGAAGACAAACTCCGCGACGGCGCTGAGGTGCGCGAGGCTCGGTCGTCGCGGTCATAGGCATCCCGCCTACACGCTCGTGCCGGCCGTCCGGGGGGACGGTCGACCTTTCCGGTTCCACGACTCGTGAGCCGCAGGTCTCGGGGCCGCCGGCCGCGTGGCGCCCGGACCGAGCCCGCGCGAATGCCGCGAACCGATCCGTTCAAACGGCGACGGCCCGACGCGGAGGTATGGACGGGACGCGGATCGTCGACCTGGCCGACCTCTCGACCGACGACACCTTCCTCTTCCGCGTGCACTCGACGGACGGCGAGGCCGTCGCCAGCGGGGACGCGGCGCTCCGGTCCGACGAGAACACGGCGACCAACGTCGACGGCGGTACCGCCGATGACGCCGACGATGCCGACGCTTCCGACGGCATCGCGATGCCGGACGACATGCAGGGGGACGACGACGTGCGGGAGGCGATCCTGCTGCGATTGGCGACCGAGAACGGCGATCCGGCCGACGACGTCGTCTGCTGGCTGAACTACTGCCAGCACATGACCCACATCAAACTCGACAAGGGCTCGGGCGCGCCGGTCCGCGACGGCGAGGTCGTCTGCGTCAACCACGGCGCGCTGTTCGCGGCCGACTCCGGGGAGTGTACCTACGGCCCCTGCGAGGGGGCGTTTCTGAACGAAGTCGACGTACGGGTCGCCGACGAGGGCGTCTTCCTCGCCGACGACGAGTACGAGTTCGTCGGCGAGGGCCCCGTCGAGTCCGACGACCACGATCTGTCGTCGTCCTCGAACGTGATCCTGTAGCGGGTCGAGGTGTTCTGTAGCGGGTCGGCTGGCCTATTCGATGACGAAGGTCGGTTCGGTGACGGACTCGCACTTGCACTCCGGGCAGCGCGCCGGACGGTTGACGAGGTCGTCGAACTCCTCGAATCCGCAGTCGTCGCAGGTCGGCGGCGCGACGAGCAGCGTCTCGTCGGTCGCGTCGAGGGACTGGGAGATGTGTTCGACGTGGTCGAGGGCGGCGTCGGTCCGGACTTCGAACTCGCGGGCGAGCGCGCCGGCGGCCATCGGTTCTTCCCGCAGACGGTCGGCGATTCGCTGGCGTGTCGTCCGACTGGCCTCGCGCATACCGGGGGTTGGGGAAGCGTTCACAAATCCTTTCTGGCGGTGTATCCCCTCCCGGACCCCGCCGTGATCGCCACCCGGGACGGCCGTGGTACGTTGTCGCAATGAAAAAGACCTTCACTTGCCGCTGAGGAGGGTGGGGTATGGACGCCGTCGTACTCGCGGGTGGTTACGCCACCCGTCTCTGGCCGATCACGCGCCATCGGCCGAAGATGATGTTACCGGTGGGCGAGACGACCGTGATCGACCGGGTGCTCTCCGAGCTCGAATCGGACGACCGGATCGAGGACGTCTACGTCAGCACCAACGAGCGCTTCGCCCCCGACTTCGAGGCCCACCTCGCCGAGCGCGACTACGAGAAGCCCCAGCTGTCGGTCGAGGACACGACCGACGAGGACGAGAAGTTCGGCGTCATCGGTGCGCTCGCCCAGCTCGTCGACCGCGAGGGCGTCGACGACGAGGACCTGCTCGTCATCGCCGGCGACAACCTCATCAGCTTCGACGTCAGCGACTTCGTCGACTTCTACGAGGAGAAGGGGGGCACGACGCTCGCCGCCTACGACGTCGGGTCGCGCGAGAAGGCCAAGTCCTACGGGCTGGTCACGCTGGACGGCGACGAAGTCGTCGACTTCCAGGAGAAACCCGAGAACCCCAACAGCACGCTGGTCTCGATCGCCTGCTACGTCTTCCCGTCGGACCAGGTCCGGTTCGCGGAGTACCTCGCCGACGGCAACAACCCCGACGAGCCCGGCTGGTTCGTCCAGTGGCTCGTCGAGCGCGACTCGGTCTACGCCTTCGCCTTCGACGAGGCGTGGTTCGACATCGGGACGCCCGAGAGCTACCTCGACGCGGTCGCGTGGCACCTCGACGGCGGCAACCAGATCGACGAGGACGCGGCCGTCGAGGGGACCGAACTCGGCGAGAACGTCCACGTCCTGGGCGACTCGACAGTCGTCGACTCGCACCTGGACAACTCCATCGTCTTCCCCGACGCGGAACTCCGCGACTGCGACATCCGCGAGTCGATCATCGACCGCGACACGCACGTCGAGAACCTCGATCTGGCCGGCGCGCTCATCGGCGCCCACACCACCATCACGAACGGCGACGGCGACCACTGACCGCCGCGTCGCGACCTCCCTGTTCTCTCTACGTCCGGGCCGACCGCCGATTCAGCAGCAGGCGCCGTCGGAACACTGGTCGCCGGTCTCGCCGTCCGCGTCCGTGTCCGCGTCCGTCTCGGCGTCGAAGAGCGCGTCCGCCAGCGCTCGGGCGACCGCGACCCCTTCGGCGGCCGGGACCGCCGTCGTCGACGCGTCGACCTCGGCGGCCCACGTCTCGTACTCCTCGGCGTCTTCGAACGTCTGGATGTACCCGCAGACCTCGCGGTACACCGCTTCGATGGGCGTCTCTTCGGTCCGTTCGACGTCGTCGGAGACGCCGATGGAGACGAGCGCCTCGTCGTGCGAGAGGGTCGTCCCGTCGGGACTCATCTCGAACGTGACCTCGGTCTCTCGCACTGGCGTCGTCGACCGGACGGTTCCGGTCTCTCCGGTCAGGTACGGGTAGACCAGCGGGTCGAGGACGCAGATGTACGTCTGCACCCCGTCGTCGCCGACGAACGCGTGGTCGCCGTCGTCGGTCGTACAGAGGTCGTCGACGGTCGGCCGCCGGTCGTACGTCCGCTCGACGGCCTCCCGAATCGTCGCGACCCACTCGGCGGCCGTCTCCGGCCGGTCGTCGCTCCCGTACAGCCGCGCGAACCCGTCCCCGACTTCCGGGGGAAGCGCCACGTCAGCGAGCGATAGTTTCGGTTCGGTACCGTCCAGATTGTCTGCATCAATCCACATGCGTCTATACTTCGGAGAGCAAAGTTATTAAACTGTCAAGTCCAAAGCATCGAACGAGATGCGCGAATCCGAAGCCATGGCGGAGAGCGAGTGTGAGTGCACGGATCCGGGATGTCGCTGTCTGCTGTCGGAACCGATGGCGTTGCTCGGCCGCAAGTACGTGATGGACGTCGTCTGCGTCGTCGCGAACCACGGGACGGTGCGGTTCGGCGAGATCGAGGCGCACCTCCCGGGCGCGAGCACGTCGACGCTGTCGACGCGGCTGGACGAACTCGTCGAGGCGGGGCTGGTCGAGCGCGAACGCTACGCGGAGATCCCGCCGCGCGTCGAGTACGAACTCAGCGACGAGGGCGAGGAACTGGGCGAGCGACTGCAGCCCCTCGTCGAGTGGGCGATGGAGCGGGACGAGGGATGTTGCTGATCGGGTCTGGACAGGATTCGGTGTTAGACAGTCGGTGGCAGGCGGCGTGGAGCAGTGGCTCGGGAACGGTACGGAGCCGCGGCTCGGAAGTCTGAGTCGGCTGAGGGGAGTAAGCCCCCTTCTGTTCGGCCCGGCATTCGGCTGAGCGTTCGCGCCCTGTCCGGGCTACCTTGCGGCGCGGACTTGCACCGGTGAGGATTCGCCGTTCCATCCGTTCTCCACCGTCGGACGCGAAGCGCCCGACGAGCCCGCGAGTCCGGAGGACTCGCGGACGCCTTCTACCCTCGGTGGGTTAGCTCCCCGTCGCTTCCCGGCGAGGCCGGTCGCTTCGGGTTCGCGCACGTCATCGGTCGGGCGGAGCGGTCTCGTTTCTGTTCCAGCGCCAGCGGTCTCCCGCTCCGGGTTTGCACCCGGTCACCTGCCCGGACGGTGGGGGGACTTTCCTCATGCACCTTGCCCGCGAAGCGGGTGCCGGCGCACGGAGGCCGGGCTCCCTCTGCCACCGAACCGTAGACGACTCCGACGATTAAGGCGTTCGGTCCGCGTCCCCGCCCGTCGCCCGACAGTGGGGCGATTTTTATGGGCCCCACCCCATGTCTCCGGTAGACATGCGTTCCGCCCTCTCCGCAGTCGTCGTCGGTCTCGTGGTGCTGTCGACGGTGGCCGCCGTTCCCGTCGCCGGCACTCAACAAGCTGACGACGCGACGACCGACCGGTCGTCCGCCGCGAGTGGTATCGACGCCGCCGGCGCCGCGACGCAGGCCGCAGACGACTGCGCGCCGGTCGCCAACGGGAGCGTCCCCGAGGACCCAGAAGACGACACCCTCGGCTGGGAGAACGGCTGCTGGTACAACGAGTCGATCGACGTGACACGCGGCGACGGGCTCAACGACACCGAACTCGACGCCGTCGTCTCCCGCGCGATGGCCCGCGTCGAGGAGGTCCGCGAACTGGAGTTCAACGAGACCGTACCCGTCGCGGTCATCTCCCGCGAGGAGTTCCGCCAGAGCAACGCGACCGGCGGGAACTACTCGGTCAACAACAGCCTCCATCAGAACGCCAAGTGGGAGGCCATGCTGATGGTCGGCGAGGACACCGACGCCATCTCCGTGCAGCAGTCCAACACCGGGTCGTCCGTCCTCGGCTACTACAGCCCGCGCCAGGAGCGGATCGTGATCGTCTCCGAGAACACCACGGCCCCGAAGATGAACGAGGTGACCCTCTCGCAGGAGCTGTTCCACGCGCTGCAGGACCAGCAGTTCAACCTCTCCTCGTTCAACCAGACGACCCGCGAACTCCACAACGCGCGCGACGGGATCATCGAGGGCGACGGCAATCTCGTCGACACGCTCTATCAGGAGCGTTGCGAGGCGGAGTGGAACTGCCTGATGCCGCAGACGCAGGACGGTGGCGGTGACCTGCCGCAGGACTTCCACTGGGGGATGTACTTCGTCACCTTCCAGCCCTACAGCGACGGACCGAAGTTCGTCGACCAGATCTACAGAGCCGACGGGTGGGACGGCGTCAACGCCGTCTACGAGAACCCGCCCGCGAGCACCGAACAGGTAATCAGCCCCGAGAAGTACGGCGAGGACGAACCGACAGACGTGCGATTCACCGATCAGTCGAACCAGGAGTGGACGGTTCCGCACCTGAAGAACGGGACCGTCGACTACGCGCAGTTCGGTGAGGCCGGACTCGCGACGATGCTGTTCTACCCCACGTACGCCTCCGGCGGACAGGAGTCCCCGGTCGTCGGCGTGCGGTCGTTCTTCAATTACACGGCGGGCGGCCAGGTCAGCCAGTACGACCCGCTCAACTACACGACGCGATACACCGACGGCTGGGACGGTGACAGACTCTACCCGTACGTCACCGACGACTCCGCCGAGACCAACGAGACGGGCTACGTCTGGAAGACCGTCTGGGACTCCGAGACGGACGCCGCCCAATTCGTGGAGGGCTACTCCCTGCTGATCGACTACTACGGCGCCGAAGCGGTGGACGACCGCGCGAACACCTACCGGATCCCCGACGGCGAGTACGCCGACGCCTTCTACGTCAACCACACCGGACGGACGGTGACGCTCGTCAACGCTCCGTCAGTCGAAGAACTGAGCGAGGTCCGCGCGGGCGCCGCGCCGGCAGGCGAGTCGACGCCGACCGACACGGCCACTGGGACGGACGCGCCCGGAACCGACGAGTCGACCGACACCGCCACTGGGACGGACGTGCCCGGAACCGACGCCGGGACGGCGACGCCTATCCCCAACGACGGTGGCGGCATGGACGGCGACGACGGCGACTCGACGGACGCCCCGGCCGAGACCACCGCCGGCGACGGCCCCGGCTTCGGCACTGCGCTCGCGCTCGCTGCGCTCGCGCTCGCCGGACTGGCGCTGCGCCGGCGGGAGTGAGTCGGCCCGATGGAACTCCGGGCGCCTGAATCGGCTCGCGCGCGCGCCGCGCTCGCCGTCGTCGTCCTCGTCGCCCTCCTCGCGGGCTGTTCCGCGCTGGAGTCGCTGGGCGGCCACCCGGCGGGCGACCCCGACAGCGACCGCCTCGGCTGGGAGAACGGCTACTGGTACGACGACGCGGTGAACGTCACCGCCGCCGACGGCTACAACGAGAGCGAGCGCGAGGCCGTGGTCGCCCGGACGATGGCCCGCGTCGAGCAGA
Organism: Halosimplex amylolyticum; assembly: GCF_051414035.1. Taxonomy (NCBI): domain Archaea; kingdom Methanobacteriati; phylum Methanobacteriota; class Halobacteria; order Halobacteriales; family Haloarculaceae; genus Halosimplex; species Halosimplex amylolyticum. The sequence continues at coordinate 277,269 of NZ_JBLKNW010000001.1, forward strand.
TCCGCGAACTGGAGTTCAACGAGACCGTCCCCGTCGAGGTCATCTCCCGCGAGCAGTACCTCGAAAACCGGACCGGCGGCGGGAACGGCTCGGCGGCCTACGAACGCTGGAACGACCAGGTCTGGGAGTCGCTGTTCGTCGTCGGCGAGCGCTCGTCGTACTCCAACAGCTCCGACGAGACGCTGAGCCAGACCATCCAGGGCTACTACTCGCCCGGCAAGGACGCCATCGTCCTCGTCAGCGACTCCGAGACGCCCACCATCGACCGGGTGACGCTCGCCCACGAACTCGTCCACGCGCTCCAGGACCAGCACTTCGGCTTCGGTCCCGGCGGCGAGACGCAGGACCAGCAACTCGCCAACCGCGGCGTCACCGAGGGCGACGCCCGCTACGTCGACGTGCTCTACGACAACCGCTGTGACTCGCAGTGGTCGTGCATTCCAGAGCCGTCCCGTGGCGGCGACGGCGGGGGGTCGGGCAGCAGCGACTACAACCGCGGGCTGTTCCTGACCATCTACACGCCGTACGCAGCCGGCTCGCAGTTCGTCGACACCGTCCGCTCCGACGGCGGCTGGGACGCCGTCGACGACCTCTACGACGACCGCCCCGACAGCACGGAACAGCTCATCCACCCGGGGAAGTACCCCGACGAGCAGCCCGTCAACGTGTCCGTCGCCGACCGCTCCAGCGGGGAGTGGCGCCGCTTCGACCACGACCCCGTCGCGGACACCGTCGGCGAGGCATCCATCTACGCCATGCTCGTCCACAACGGCGCCGTGAACCCCGAGAACCGTTACGGCTACCAGTCCACGCCCTCGGCCGGCTGGGGGGGCGACAGCGTCGTTCCCTACACGAACGGCGATACCGGGGCCTACGTCTGGAAGACCGTCTGGGACACCGAGAAGGACGCCAGGCAGTTCCACGCTGCCTACCTGGACGTGCTCGACGAACACGACGCGCGCAACCCGCGCGGGAACGTCTACGTCGTCCCCGAGGACAGCGAGTTCGGCGACGCCTTCCGGGTCGTTCGGAACGGTGATACGGTGCGGATCGTCAACGCTCCCACCACCGACCAGCTCTCCGAGGTCCACTCGCGAACCGGTTGAGTTGGACTCGATCGTGAAATTGGTGATTCTGTGGAAGTCGGCGATCACAGCAGCCAGACCGGCGTGAAAGCCCCACCCGCATAGACCGGTCAGCCAGCAGAAACGGGTGGAATGAAAGGGGCGACCGGTTCGACGAAGGACGACGAAGCAAGCACCGCAACGAGCGGAGCGAGTGAGGAGCGCAGCGAGGCGCCCGAGTCGAACCGGTCGGGGCTTTCACGCTGTTCGCGGCGGTGCCAGCGTTCCGTATACAACTGCCGACTCCAGATCCACATCGAACGCGGACCGTTTTTGGCGGTCGCCTCGGTAGGCCACGACATGACCGACGAGTCGGGCTTCGACATCGTGCCCCCGGAGGCCATCGCCGACGGGCGAGCCACCGACGCCTACTTCGACCGGACGGTCGAGACGCTGGAACACGCCGACCGGAACCCCCACGTCGTCGCGGAAGTGACCGCCGACCAGTTCCCGACCGGCGAGTGGGAGTTACTGGCTGGCGTGAAAGATGCCGCCAACCTTCTGGAGGGCCGCGACCTGGACGTCGACGCCATTCGCGAGGGACGGCTGTTCGACGGCGGACCCGTCATGCGTATCGAGGGGCCCTATCTGGAATTCTGCCGCCTGGAGACCGCGCTGCTGGGCTTTCTCTCCCACCCGACGGGGGCCGCGACCGCCGCGCTCGAAGCCCGCTTCGCCGCGCCCGACTCGACGGTCCTGAGTTTCGGATCGCGACACGTCCACCCCTCCATCGGCGCGATGGTCGAGCGGTCGGCGCTGCTGGGCGGGCTCGACGGGTTCTCGAACGTCGCCGCGGGCGAGGTGATCGGCCGCGAAGCCGGCGGGACGATGCCCCACGCGCTCGTCATCTGCTTCGGTCGCGGCGAGCAGGAAGCGGCGTGGCAGGCCTTCGACGAGGCGGTCGGCGAGGACGTGCCGCGGATCGCGCTCACCGACACCTACAGCGACGAGGTCGACGAGTCCGTCCGCGCCGCCGAGGCGGTCGACGCCCTCGATTCGGTGCGGATCGACACCACGTCCTCGCGCCGCGGCGACTTCGAACACATCGTCCGGGAGGTCCGCTGGACGCTCGACGCCGAGGGGTTCGAGGACGTGGGCATCTTCGTCAGCGGCGGGCTCGGCCCCGCGGAACTCGTGGCGCTCCGCGAGTACGTCGAGGGGTTCGGCGTCGGCAGTCACGTCAGCAACGCGGACCCGACGGACTTCTCGCTGGACCTCGTCGAAGTCGACGGCGAACTCGCGGCCAAGCGCGGCAAACTCACCGGGAAGAAGGCGGTCCATCGAACGGACGACGGCGGTCATCACGTCGCGCTCGCCGCGGACGAAGCGCCCGACAACGCCGAGGCGCTCCTCGAACCGCTCGTCCGGGACGGCGAGATCGTCCGGGAGTTCGACCTCGACGCGGCCGTCGACCGCGCCGCGGCGGACGCGGAGGCGGTCGGGTTCGACGCGCCGGCCGGTGACGACGCGCCTGACCGCGAATCCGGGGACTGATATCGAACGTACCGGCACGTCCGGCCGCCACGTCAGCGTTTACCAGTGTCGGGGCCGAACTACGGAACGAACATGACGACAGTCGAAATCGAATACTGCGTCCCGTGTGGCATGCGCGACCGCGCCGTCGACCTGCAGACCGACGTCCTCGAAGCGTTCGGCCAGCGCGTCGAGGCCGTCTCGCTGGTGACCGGCGACGACGGCGTCTTCGAGGTCCGAGCGGACGGCGAGGTCGTCTTCGACAAGGAGAACGACGAGTACGACGCCGACGCCATCGTCGACGCGATCGGCGACCGCGTCGGTGCAGCGGCCTGAGCGGGGGTCGTCCGCCGACCAGCCGCAAACTCCGACAGTTCTTTCGGGGCGCCGCCGGCACGTTCGCCAGACGTGTCCCCCGCACTGGCGAGAGCCGCCGACGCCGTCGACGACTACCTCCTGGTGTGGGTCCTCTGCTCCGTGGCGGTCGGCGTCCTCGTTCCGGACATCGCGGCGCTGACGCCGCTCGCGACGCCGATCCTCGCGGTGATGATCGGCAGCATCTCGCTGACGCTCTCCCCCGCGGCGTTCAGGGCGGTCCGCCCGCGCGCCCTCGCGACCATCCTCGTCGTCCAGACCGGGATGCCGCTCGCGGGGTACCTCGTGGCCCGCGCGCTCGGACTCGGTCCAGCGCTGACGGTCGGGTTCGTCGTCCTCGGGGCGGTCACGCCGGAACTCGTCGCGCCGGTGATGACGGAACTCGGGGGCGGCGACACGGCGCTGACGACCACCGCGCTCGTCGTCGTCGGCGTCGGGACGCTCGCGCTCGTCCCGCTGTCGGTGCGCGTCCTCGCCGGCGAGTCGGTCGCCTTCGAGACGGCGCGCGTGGTCGAGCAACTCCTGCTCGCGGTCGTCGGTCCGATGGTCGTCGCGGTCGCGGCCCGTGCTCGCTTCCCGGCGCGGGTCGGACAGTACGACGAGTTCTACCCCTCTGTCTCCGCGCTGATGGTGATCCTCGTCATCGGGATCGTGACGGCCGCCAACGCGGAAGTGCTCCGCGCAGGTGGGTCGACCCTGGCGCTCGTCGCCGCCGGCGCGGTGGCGCTGAACGCCGTCGGCTACGCGGGCGGCTGGCTCGCGTCCCGGTCGTTCTCCCGAGAGGAGCGCATCGCCGCGCTGTTCTCGGTCGGGATGCGCGACTTCGCGGTCGCGGCCGCGCTCGTCGTCGGCGCGGGGCTCCCGTCGCTCGCCGCGCTCCCCGCCGTCGTCTTCGGCGTCGTCGAGATGAGTTCGAGCGCCGGGCTGGTGAAGCTGCTCTCCCGGAGCTGACCCCGCAGGCCAGTGACGAGGGCCGGAACGGAACCCCCGCCGGCAGCGACCCGCCGGTGGCCGGCCGACGTATCAACTCGGTCACGATCGGATTGATGTGGAGGTGCCGACTGTATCGTACCGTGAACGACCGTTCTGGAATTCCGGGCCGACCGCGCTTCGGCAGTCGAACAGCCGTCGAACGGACGAGACCGGCGGACTCATGACCGGCGAGACTGGCGCTCGGGAACCGACTCGACTGGCGACACTCGACGTCGGCGCCGCCGGCGGGCGGCCGAAAGTTCTGCTCGGCGACCTGACCGGCGACGGGCGCATGGAGCTGCTGTTCGTCCAGGGCGACGACATCGACGCGACCTACGACCCCCATCAGGTGACCTCGCTCACCGCGATCGACCTCGACGGCGAGGTCCGCTGGCAGGTCGGCGACCCCGACCCGAAGGGCGGGAGCCACGGCGCCGACTTCCCCGCGCAGATCTGGGATTTCGACGGCGACGGCGCGAACGAGGTCGTCTGCGTGATGGACGACGAGTTCCGCGTGATCGACGGAGAAACGGGAGAGATCCAGCGGACGGCCGAACTGCCGGCCCCGCAGGCCCACGACTGCATCGTCCCCGCGAACCTCACCGGCGGCGACGGGCGCCACGACCTGATAGTGAAAGACCGCTATCAGCAGGTCTGGGCGCTCGACTCGGACTTCGAAACGCTGTGGACCCACGAGGGGAACACGGGCCACTACCCCTGGCCGCACGACGTCGACGGCGACGGCCGCGACGAGGTGATGGTCGGCTACTCGTTCCTCGATTCGGACGGCGAGCGGCTGTGGACGGCGGACGTCCCCGACGAACACGCCGACTGCATCTGGGTGGCCGACCTCGACGAGGACGGCGAATCCGGCGACGACGACCCCGAAATCGTCATTGGTGAGGGCGGCGTGTACGCCTACCGCCCGGAGGGTACCGAACGCTGGCGCAACCGCGAGCCCAGAGAGGTCCAGCACATCGCCCCCGGGAAGTTCCGCGACGACGTCGACGGTCTGCAGGTCGCGGGTCTGGACCGCATCGTCCGCGGCGGCCCCGACCAGACGGGGCAGGACGGCATCTTCGTCGTCGACTGCGACGGCGAGATGGTCTGCACCGAGGATCGGGACCCCGGCGGTTGGCTCACGATCGTCGAGCCGATGACCTCGTGGGACGACGCGGATCTGGACTACGTTCTCGCCTGGCGTCGGGGAGGCGGGACGAACCCGACGCTCTACGACGGCCACCTCGACCCGGTCGTCACCTTCCCCGAGGACGGCTACCTGATCCACGGCGACCTGCTCGGCCGCGGGACCGAACAGGTGATCGTCCTCGACGACGGCACCGCTCACGTCTTCGGCGACGAGGAGGTCAGCCTCGACGCGCCCGGTGACGGCCCGTTACCCCAGCCCAAACGGCTGGCGAACTCGACGCTCTACCCCGGCGGCGAGCGACCGGACGGGCCGCTGCACGACGTCTAACGGGCGGAATCGCCCGAACCGAGATACCATCCGCTGACGGCAAACCTATTGGCGAACCGTCCGTAGGACCGCCCATGCAACTGGACGCCGACTCCGCGGCGGTCGTCGTGGTGGACATGCAGAACGGCTTCTGTCACCCCGACGGCAGCCTCTACGCACCGGGCAGCGAGGAGGCGATCGAACCGGTCGGGCAGGCGGTCGACCGGGCGCGCGAGGCTGGCGCAGAGGTGATCTGGACCCGCGACGTCCACCCGCCCGAGCAGTTCGACGACGCCCACTACTACGACGAGTTCGACCGCTGGGGCGAGCACGTCCTCGAAGGCTCCTGGGAGGCCGAGATCGTCGAGGAACTCGATCCCGCGGACGACGACCTGGTCGTCGTGAAACACACCTACGACGCGTTCCACGAGACGCAACTGGAGGGGTGGCTAACCGCCCACGGGATCGACGACCTGGTGATCTGCGGGACGCTCGCCAACGTCTGCGTGCTCCACACGGCCGGCAGCGCCGGCCTCCGGGACTTCCGGCCGGTGCTCGTCGAGGACGCGGTGGGCTGTATCGAAGAGCGCCATCGCGAGTACGCGCTGGAGCACGCCGACTTCCTGTTCGGCGAAGTGACGCCGCTCGACGACATCGAGTTCGCCTGAATGGTCCGGGCCACCGCTCCCGGAACGCTCCGCCGGTACGAACCGCGCGACCGCGACGCGGTCCGGGACCTCCACCGGACGGCGCTGCGCGAGGCGGGGACGAACCCCGAGGACGTGCCGAACAGCGACGACGTCCTGGACGTCGAGGGGAACTACGTCGACGCAGGCGGCGAGTTCCTCGTGGTCGAGCACGACGGCGAGATAGTCGCGATGGGCGGCCTCGCCGTCGAAGACGCGGAGATTCCGGCCGGCGCGGGTGAACTCTTGCGGATCGCAGTCCACCCCGACCACCAGCGAGCGGGGTACGGGCGTGCTATCGTCGCCGGACTGGAGGACGCGGCTCGGGAACGCGGCCTCGAACGGGTGTTCCTGTGGACGGCACAGCGCCAGCGGTCTGCGGTGGCGTTCTATCGGTCCCTGGGGTACCAGGGAACCGACCACCGGACGGAAGGGGAGTACGAACTGCTCCGATTCGAGAAATCGCTCGACGACGGCGGGTCAGCAACGCTGGGACGGGCCGACGGATGAGCGACCCCGTCCGCGGCGAGGTCACGGAGGTCGAGGACGGGCCGGAGTACGACCTCGACTTCCGCGAGCACCCCGAGCGCTACCGGCACACGCCCGACGAGCGCGGCGCGTTCAAGATAGAGCCGTACAAGAGCGAACTCCTGCCGGAATGGGGGATCGCGACGCTCGACGAGGCCGAAGACGGTGCAGAACCGATCTACGAGCGCTACCGCGAGTATCGCGCGGCCGACGACTTCGTCGGGATGGACCTGGCCCGGAAGGACCTCCAGATGGGGTGGACGCGGGCGATGCGCTACGCGAAGTACCCCGGCGGGAACAAGTATCGGACCGACGACGACAGCGAGGCGCGAAGCGCCTCGAAAGCGAGCGGCAACCGCGTCGAACGCGAGCCCCAGCAGTGGTACGACCCGGAGAAACGGGAGATCGCAGTTACGTACCGGGAGTACCTCGACCGCGTTCGCGAGGACGAGGCGTACGAACGGGCCAAACGCCAGCACCGAGAGCACTACGGCGAGTGACCCACCACTGACCCACCGCTAGCCTCGGTTCGTCTCGACGGTGACCGTCACGTCCGTCCCGACGGGCAGGTCGACGGACTCGCCGACGAGTTTCACGCCAGCCCGGTCCCGACCGAACGCCAGGGCGAGCCCCGTCACCGGGTCGCCGTCGACGAGGACGGTCACGTCGTCCCAGGCCACGTCGCGACCGTTCGCACGTCCGACGCGCTCGTCGAGGAGACACACCTCGTCGCGCCCCCCGACGGGCCCGAACACGCCGCCGCAGTCGTAGTGCGGGAGGCCCCCGTCGAGGACGCCCACTCGCTCGCCGTCCTCGTCCGTCACCGCGAGGCCGGCGAACCGTTCGCCGGGCGCGGGATGGGTCGGCGAGTCGAGGACGGCGTAGGTGTCCCCCGCGGCGACGACGGTGCCGGTCCCGTCCCAGTCGAGCGCTTCGATGGGGAGGTCGGGGGCGAGTTCCAGCGGGATCGACCCGGCGGCGCGGTGCAGGTCGGCCCCGTACTCGCGAAACCCGAGGTGGAGGTGGTTCGCGACCCACGGGGCGAAAAATCCGGCGCGGACCAGCCGCCCGAGTGAGTCACCGACTGCGACGGCGTCGCCCGCCGAGACCGCCGGGTCGACGTGTAAGATTCGGGCGACGCGCTCGCCGGTGTCGATCAGGATCAGGTGGTCCTCGTCGGCGGCGTAGGGCTGTGAAGGTGCCGTCACCGTCCGCGTTTCGAGAACCTCGCCGGCGACGGGCGAGGGCGCATCGACGGGCGGACCGTCTTCGGGGTTCGGGCGGGTCGCATCGCCGTCGCTGTCGCCCGGGTAGAGGTCGACGGCGCATCCCCGGTCGTGGGCGGCGAACGGTGAGTTGTAGAGCGTGAACCGCACGTATCGCGACAGGACTGCGGCGGACAGCGTGACGACCATCGGCGGTGGTTCGGGCGGGAGCGACATGACGGTCCCGTTCGCTTCCGCTGCCCTCCCGTTCGACGCCGCTGACCGTCGGAGCACCGCTGCGGTTTTCGGAATCGGGCCCGAACCCCCGCTATGCGCGTCTACCGCGGCCGGGCCGACACCATCGATGCCGACCGCGCGGTCTCGGAGCGACTCGTCGAGCGCGTCGCCGCCGAGGGCGATCCGGCCGTCCGTGTCTGGCGGCCGCATCGACAGATCGCGTTCGGGCGCCGCGACACTGGGGCAGCCGGCTACGAGCGCGCTCGCGAACTGGCCGACGGCCGCGGCTTCCCGCCCGTCGAGCGAGAGGTGGGCGGGCGTGCAGTCGCTTACACCGGGTCGACGGTCGCGTTCGCTCGCGTGACGCCCGTCGACGACCTCCGATCGGGCCTGCAGGAGCGCTACGACGCGACGACAGCCGACCTGCTCGACGCGCTCGACGGCCTCGGCGTCGACGCCGGCGACGGCGAACCGCCGGACTCCTTCTGTCCGGGAACGCACTCCGTCCAGGCCGACTGCGGCGGGCGGGTGCGGAAACTCGCGGGGCTCGCACAGCGCGTTCGCGCCGACGTGGCGGTCGTGGCCGGCGTGCTCGTCGTCCGCGACCACGAACCGATCGCCGGGGTTCTCGACCCGGTGTACGAGACCCTCGAAGTGCCCTTCGACCCCGAAACGGTCGGCAGCGTCGCGAGTGCGGGCGGCGAGTCCGACCCCCAGGCGGTCGTCAGACGCGTCGAAACGGCGCTCGGCGGCGGGGACCCGTACCGGGTGATCCCGGTCGACCGAACGGAGTAGCGGACGGGACTCGGGCGACACCCGGGTGGTACCCGGGCGGAACGACGGTCGGTGGTCCGAGAGGAGCTGCGACACTTTCTTGTCTACGCAACTACAACTGTCGGCCATGCGATTGGCCCGCCACCCTCCTGTTCCCCGCCGCGGAACCGAATCCGATGCGGTCGCGCGACGCGTCGCCGCCTTCGTCGTCGACCAGTTGCTGGTGATCGGCCTGCTCACCGCCGTCGCGTCGTGGGTCCTCGGCGTCGGTGCCGGCGCCCTCGGACTCGGTGTCGAGATCCAACTGTTCGACGACCCGCTCAAGAGCGTCTTCGGGGGGACGAGCGCGGAGACCGCCGTCGCCGTCGGCGCGGCGCTGTTCGGGGTCGGCGCGACCGCAACCATGTTCGCGTACTTCACGCTGATGGAGGGCGCGTTCGGCCGGACCGTTGGAAAGCTACTCTTCGGGCTGGTCGTCGTCCGGACGGACGGGTCGGCGATCGGTTACCGCGAGGCGTTCGTCCGCACGGCGTTGCGCGCCGTCGACTCGCTCCCGTCGTTGTACCTGCTCGGGTTCGGTTCCATGCTGGCGAGCGACCGCCGGCAGCGCATCGGCGACCGCGTCGCCGGGACCGTCGTCGTCGAGGCCGAGACGCCCGCCTCGGCCGGCGGCGAATCCGCGACGGGCACGCCTGCCTGAGCGATCCGTCGCGCGTCGTTGCCCCGAGCGACCGGCCGGTTGTCACACTCCGGGAGATTTAGGACCACGCACGTCAGAGATGGGGTATGCTATTCCGGAACGCGACGCTCGCGGACGGACGCCGCCGGGACGTCCGCGTGTCGGGCGAGACCATCGCGGCCGTCGGGGAGGGGTTGGACGCGACCGAGGGCGAGCGGGTTCTCGACGCGACGGGCAAGCGCCTCCTCCCGGGGATGATCGACGCGCACGTCCACTTCCGCGAACCCGGCGACTCGCACAAGGAGACCTGGGACACGGGGTCACACAGCGCCGCCGCGGGCGGCGTGACGACCGTCGTCGACCAGCCCAACACGTCGCCGCCGACCGTCGACGGCGCCGCCTTCGACGAGAAGGCCGACCTCGCGGAGGCCTCGCTGGTCGACTTCGGGCTCAACGGCGGCGTCACCGCCGACTGGGACCCCGACTCGCTGTTCGACCGCGACGTCTTCGCCCTCGGCGAGGTGTTCCTCGCCGACTCGACCGGGAACATGGGCATCGAAGAACCGCTGTTCGTCGACGCGCTCGCCGAGGCCGACGCACGCGACGTGACCGTCACCGTCCACGCCGAGGACGCCAGTCTCTTCAACATCTCCGCCAGGGAGCGCGACGACGCCGACGCCTGGAGCGCCTACCGGACCGCCCGCGCCGAGGCCGCCGCCGTCCGCCGCGCCTGCGAGGTCGCCGCCGACCGCGAGACGCGGATCCACGTCGCCCACACGTCCACCCCGGAGGGAATCGACGCCGCGACGGAGGCGGGGATGACCTGCGAGGTCACGCCCCACCACATGTACCTCTCCCGGAGCGACCTGCGCGGCCTCGGGACGCACGGGCGGATGAACCCGCCGCTGCGCCGCGAGAAGCGCCGCCAGCGCGTCTACGACCGCGTCGTCGAGGGCGAGGTCGACATGATCGCGACCGACCACGCGCCCCACACCGCCGAAGAGAAAGACGCCGACATCTGGGACGCGCCGTCGGGCGTCCCAGGCGTCGAGACCGCGCTACCGCTGTTGCTCGCCGACGCCCGGACGGGAGCGCTCACCTACGAGCGCGTCCGCGACCTGACCGCTGCGAACCCGGCCGACGTGTTCGACCTGCCCGCGAAGGGTCGCGTCGCCGAGGGGATGGACGCCGACCTCGTGCTCGTCGACCCCGGCAAGACCCACCCGATCCGCGCCGACCGCCTGCACACGAAGTGCGACTGGACTCCCTTCGAGGGCCGCGAGGCCGTCTTCCCCGAACTCACGCTCGTCCGCGGGACCGTCGTCTACGAGCGCGACCCCGACGACCGGCCCGGCGGCGACAGCGAGTCCTTCGGTGCGGCCGTCGGCGAGAACGTCCGTGCGGGGACGGACCGCGCCGGCGACGAGGACGGAGACGACGACTCGACCACTCGCGGCGAACGGCAGACCGAGTCGATCGCGGACCTGGCCGCGGAAGTCGTCGAGGAATCGCCCGACGACGACCGCCCCTGACTGGACCGGCCGCCCGCCGCGTTCGGCCGCTCCCGACGCGTCGCGACCACCGCCCGCTCCCCGACTTTCGTCTCACGGTAGCCGGGATATAACTTTCCGACGCATCGACCAAGCCCGGTCGAATGAGCGATCTGCTCTCGATCGACGGGTTGCGGACCTACTTCGACACCGACCGCGGGGAGGTGAAAGCGGTCGACGGCATCGACCTGACCGTCGAGAGCGGCGAGACCGTCGGGCTCGTCGGCGAGTCGGGGTCGGGCAAGTCGGTGACGGCGCTCTCGACGCTGGACCTGATCGAAGACCCCGGCCGCATCGCCGGCGGGACCGTCCGCTTCGGCGCGGTCGAGACCGTCGCTCGACTCGCTCGTCGCTACCCGAACGGCGTCGCGACCCGGCCCGGGACCGACGGCGAGTCGACGCCCCGCCGGTCGACCGACGGCGAGTTCCTCCACCTGACCGACGCGACGGTCGACCGCGGCGCCCTCCCGCGGAGCGTCGACGTCGACCGATCGCTCGACGACACCGCGCTCGCGCGCCGACTCGTCCGCCAGGCGCCCGAGCGAGCGCTCCCGGACGCCGGCGAGGGATGGGTGGCGATCGCGGACGGGTACGTCGACCTGACCGCGGCGCCGGAAGCGGCGATGCGCGACGTCCGCGGCGGCGACGTGGGGATGATCTTCCAGGACCCGATGACGTCGCTCAACCCCGCGATCACGATCGGCGAACAGATCGCCGAGAGTCTGCGACTCCACCGGTACGGTCGCAAGCGGGCGGACTCGTGGGTCAACGGGGTCCGCGAGATCCTGCCCCGGTTCGGCGGCGACACGGACGACCAGGTGCTCGCCGACACGATCGACATGCTCGACCAGGTCGGCATCCCGGAACCGGCCTCGCGGGTCGACGACTACCCCCACGAGTTCTCCGGCGGGATGCGCCAGCGCGTCCTCGTCGCCATCGCGCTGGCCTGCCGACCGAAACTGCTCGTCGCCGACGAACCGACGACGGCGCTGGACGTGACGATCCAGGCCCAGATCCTCGACCTGATCGCCGAACTCCAGAGCGACCTCGGGATGGCGGTCCTGTTCATCACCCACGACCTCGGGGTCGTCGCCGAGGTGTGCGACCGCGTGGCCGTGATGTACGCCGGCGAGATCGTCGAGGAGGGGCCGGTCGACGAGATATTCCACAACCCCTCACATCCGTACACCTACGCGCTGCTGGAGTCGATCCCCCGCGAGAACGTGGACCGACTCGCCCCCATCGAGGGGTCGGTGCCGAGCCTCGTCGACATGCCCGACGGGTGCCTCTTCGCGCCGCGGTGCCCGTGGGTCCAGCCGGAGTGTCGCCACGGGGAGATCCCGTACCTCCAGCACGGGCCCGACGCGGTCGACCACCGCTCGAAGTGCATCCTCGAATCCTTCGACCGGACGGAGTACGGGACCGAGACGGCCGGCGTCTCGGCGACGGCCTCGACCCGGACCGACCGTCGGCTGCTGACCGTCGAGGGGCTGACGAAGCACTTCTCGCAGGCCGACGACCTGTTCGACCGGTACCTCGGCCGCGAGCACGCGGTCGTCCGCGCCGTCGACGGCGTCTCCTTCGACGTGTACGAAGGCGAGACGCTCGGCCTGGTCGGCGAGTCCGGCTGCGGGAAGTCCACGACCGGGCGGACGCTGCTGCGCCTGCTCGAACCGACCGACGGCCGCGTCGTCTTCGCGGGCGACGACCTCGGCGACCTCGACAAGGACGGCTTACGCCGCAAACGCCGGGACATGCAGATGATCTTCCAGGACCCACTGTCGAGTCTCGACCCGCGGATGACCGTCGGCAAGACCATCGCCGAACCCCTGAAGATCCACGACCTCCCCGCACCCCAGCCCGACGGGTCGCGCCGCGAACAGCGCCGCGACCGCGTCCTGGAACTCATGGACGCGGTCGGTCTGGACCCCGACCAGTTCGACCGCTACCCCCACGAACTCTCGGGCGGGCAGCGCCAGCGCGTCGGCATCGCCCGCGCGCTCGCCGTCGACCCGGATTTCATCGTCTGTGACGAGCCCGTGAGCGCGCTCGACGTGTCGGTCCAGGCACAGATTATCAACCTGCTGGAGGACCTCCAGCGGGAGTTCGGACTGACCTACCTGTTCATCGCCCACGATCTCTCCGTCGTCCGGCACATCTGCGACCGCGTCGCGGTGATGTACCTCGGGGAGATCGTCGAGGTCGCCGAGACCGCCGACCTGTTCGCGGACCCCAGACACCCCTACACGCGGTCGCTCCTGTCGGCGATCCCGGAACCCGACCCGTCGGTCGCCGCGGACCGGGTCCTGCTCAAAGGCGACGTGCCGGACCCCGCCGACCCGCCGTCTGGATGCCGGTTCCGCACCCGCTGCCCGGAGATAATCCCGCCCGACGACGTCGAGATCGGCCAGGAGACCTACCGCGAGGTGATGGACTACCGCCAGCGGGTCGCCGAGCGGTCGATCAACGTCGACGCGCTGTGGGCGAACGCCGCCGAGGAAACCCCCACCGCAGCGGACGGCGGCACCGCGGGGGCCGATAGCGGGTCAGCCGGTCCGTCCCCGGGAGACGACGTGGCGGTCGCCGACCGGCCCACCTCGCTGTCGGCGTTCGTCGAGTCGACGTTCGCGGAGGTGTTCGAGACGGAACTCACCGGTCGGAACCGCGCCGTCGTCGCGGAGTCGTTCGAACACCTGGCCGCCGAGGAGTGGGCGGCGGCCGACCGGGTCCTCCGCGATCGCTTCGAGAGCGTCTGCGAACGGCGCCACCCGGTGCTCCAGGACGACAGCCACCCCGCCGCGTGCCACTGGTACGACCAGCCCGGCGACGGGAGCGCCCGGTAACGCCGACTTGACGGCCACACCGCAGTGCGGCCCTTCGCGGCTCTCCCCGGTAGACAATCGTTACCACGATGTAACGCTCGTGTAATTGGGTGTGAAGTATCGTGGGTAGTATAACCTATCTCGGTGCATTTCTGATCATGTCTCCGGAGAAGTCGATAGATAGACGGAAGTTCCTGACACTGGCCGGGACGACGGCCGCGACGGTCACCGTCGCGGGGTGCGGTGGCGGCGGTGGCGGCGCGCAGACGACCCAACCGGCCGACGGCGACGGTGAAGACGGCGGTGGCGACGGCGATGGCGGTGACGGTACGGACGGCGATGACGGCGACGGTGACGGTGGCGACGGTGGTGACGGGGATGGCGGCGACGACCAGACCGACCTGAGCGGGACGCTGGTGTACGCTCGCGGGGATCACCCGGAGAACTACGACCCCCAGCAGACGACCAGCGGCGAGGTGGCGAAGGTCACGAACCAGATCTTCGATACGCTGATCCAGTTCGCGCCGGGCAGCGGCGGCGAGCTCGAAGCGGCGCTCGCGACCGACTACTCGCTCGAGGGGACGACCGCGACGCTCGAACTCCGCGAGGGCGTCACCTTCCACAACGGCGAGGAGTTCACCGCGAGCGACTTCGAGGCGACGTGGCGCCGGTTCACGCAGTCGGACTACGACTACTACCTCGGCGACGAGAACCGGTCGGGGTACGGCCCGTTCACGCTCGGCAACTGGATCGAGAGCGTCGACGCCAGCGAGGACTACTCGCTGACGATCGAGCTCCAGCAGCAGTACGCGCCGTTCCTGCGCAACCTCGCGATGTTCGCCGCCGCCGTCCTCTCCGAGTCCCAGATCGAGGAGATGGGCACCAGCGGCGACGACCAGGTCGCGCTCGGCACCCAGCCGGTCGGCACCGGGCCGTTCGCCTTCGACCAGCTCGACAACCCCAACAGCCGCATCCTGCTGACGGCCAACGCGGAGTTCTGGGGCGACGGTCCCAACGTCGCCAACGTCGTCTTCAAGACGATCCAGGAGAACAGCACCCGCGTCCAGGACGTGATCAACGGCGACTCGCACATCACCGACAACCTCGACTCCGACGGCTTCCAGCGGGCCGACAGCAGCGACTCGGCGACGCTGCTCCGGAAGAACGGCATCAACGTCGGCTACATGGCGTTCAACATGGCCCGTCGCGAGGAGTTCCGCGACCGTCAGGTCAGGCGCGCCATCTCCTACGCCGTCAACACCGAGGCCATCGTCAACCAGATCTACCAGGGATTCGCCACGGAGGCCGACCAGCCGCTCCCGCCCGACGTGCTCGGCCACAACGAGGACATCGAGCCGTACCCGCACGACAAAGACCAGGCCCGGTCGCTCCTCGAAGAGGCGGGGTACGCCGACGGCTTCGAGTTCGAACTCGCGACGTTCTCGAACCCCCGGGGGTACAACCCGAGTCCGATCCAGACGGCGAACCAGGTCAAGTCCGACCTCGAGGAGATCGGACTGTCGGTGACTATCAACCAGTTCTCGACGTTCAGCCCGTACCTCGATTACACCGACCAGGGCAAACACGACGCCTGTTTCCTGGGGTGGTACACCGACAACGCCGACCCGGACAACTTCCTGTACGTCCTGCTGGACCCGAAGGTCTCACTGGACGCCGTCCCCGACGGGCAGGACTGGGTGACCTTCGACACCGAGGGCTACAGCACGCTCAACGTCTCGGCGTGGGCCAACACCGACTACATGGAGACCGTCCGCGAGGCCCAGAGGACCTACGACGAGGGCGAGCGCGAGTCGATGTACGTGGAGGCCAACCAGATCGCCCACGACGAGGCGCCGTGGGTGTTCCTCGACTACGCGGAGACGCTGCGAGCGATCAACGAGGCCGTCGTCGAGGACTCCTACACGATCAGCTCGGTCGGTGGCCCCTACCTCAACACGGTCCAGATACAGTAGGGTCACCTCCCCGCTCCAGCCATGGCCTCGCTCAGGTTCGTCGCCAAGCGGCTCCTCCTGCTCGTCCCGGTGCTGTTCGGAGTGGCGACGCTCGTGTTCGCCATCCTCCACCTCGCGCCCGGCGACCCGGCGCGCATCATCGCCGGGCAACGGGCCTCCACGGAGCAGGTGAACCAGGTCCGTCGAGAGCTCGGACTGACGCGGCCGCTGTACGTCCAGTACGTCGACTTCCTCACGGACGCGGCCCGCTTCGACTTCGGCAAGTCCTACAGCATCAGCCAGGGCGCGCCGGTCCGCTCGGTCATCGCCGACCGACTCCCGGTCACGCTCGAACTCGCCGTGTACGGGCAACTCGCGGGCATCTTCATCGGCATCCCGCTCGGCGTCCTCTCGGCGGTCAAGCAGGACTCCGCGACCGACCACCTCACGCGCGTCGGCGCGCTGTCGGGCATCTCGATACCCATCTTCTGGTCGGGGCCGCTGCTCATCCTCCTGTTCGCCACGTACCTCGGCGTGCTCCCGACGAGCGGGCGGATCGAGTCGACGCTGTTCCTCCCGAACCACTGGACCTTCATGGGTCGGCAACTCCCCCTGACCGGGATGATCACCGTCGACACGCTCCTGCTGGGGCGGTTCGACGCGTTCGTCTCGGCGGCGCGGCACCTGCTGATGCCCGCGCTGGTCATCGGCATCTACTCGACGGCACTCATCTCGCGGATGATGCGCTCGTCGATGCTCGAAGTCGTCCGCCAGGACTACATGCGGACCGCCCGCGCGAAGGGCCAGGGCGCCAAGATCACCGTGATGAAACACGGGTTCCGGAACGCGCTCATCCCCGTCGTCACCATCATCGGCATCCAGTTCGGGACGCTGCTCGGCGGGGCCGTCCTCACCGAGACCGTCTTCGGCATCAACGGGATGGGACTGACCATCGTCCGCGCCATCGGTTCCTCGGACTACCCGGTCGTCCAGGGGACCGTCCTCACGTTCGCGCTCCTGTTCACTCTCGTTACGCTCGTCGTCGACATCACCTACGGCTACCTCGACCCACGGATCCAGCAATGACTACGCACGACACAGCCCCGGTCGCTGGCCACAGACCGCTCCCGCACGACCCATGAGCGCCGACACACCGACCGACACCGAGGCCGACACCGCCTCGCCCGCGGCCACCGACGCCGACGGCGCGGTCGACCGGCGACAGACGCGCGGGTTCGTCGGTCGACTGCGGGCGTCCCCGTTCCTGTCGGATCTGCTGTCGAACCGGCTCGCGGTCGTCGGCCTCTCGATCATCGTCGGGATGGTCGTCGTCGCCGTGTACGCACGGTTCGTCTACGACCTGGGCGCGCTCACCCAGTCCAGGCTCGGGACCGAAGTCGCCGACCGGACGCCGCCGGGCTGGATCGGACCGGCCGCCTGGAACCAGCACCTGTTCGGCACCGACGCCGCGGCGCGGGACATCTACAAGCGGTGCCTGTACGGCGCCTGGCTGGCGCTGAAGTTCGGGACCATCACCGTCAGCGTCTCGACGGTACTGGGCGTCTCGCTCGGCATCGTCGCCGCCTACTACGGCGACGTGACCGACAACGTCGTCATGCGGACGATGGACGTGCTGCTCGCGTTCCCGTCGCTGTTGCTCGCGCTCGCGCTCGTGGCCATCTTCCCGCGCGAACTCGGCCTCTGGCGGGCGGTCGCCGCGCTGACGCTGGTGTACACGCCGCGGTTCGCCCGGGTCGTCCGCGGGGCCGCGCTCACCGTTTTAGAGGACGAGTACGTCGACGCGACGGTCGCGCTGGGTGCCGCGGATCCGCGGATCCTCGTGCGCCACGTCCTGCCGAACACGCTCGCGCCCGTCACCGTCCAGTCCACGCTGAACTTCGGGCTCGCCATCATCGACCTCGCGGCGCTGTCGTTCCTCGGCTTCGGCGCGCAGGCCGGCACGCCCTCGTGGGGGCTGATGCTCGCGCGCGGCGTCGACAACGGCCTCCTCACGGGGAAGTGGTGGCTCTCGTTCTTCCCCGGCCTGCTCCTCGCTATCACCGTCCTCGGGTTCAACCTGCTCGGCGACGGGATGCGGGACGCGCTCGACCCGCGGATGCGGGAGGCCGTCGACTGATGGCCCGCCGCGACGCCGCTCGCGGTACCGACGCCGAGACCGCTGGCGGCGGCGATCCCCCCACCCGAAACCACGGGACCACCGACGCGCCCGCTGGCCGCGTCGACGAACTGCGCCGGTGGGTCCGCCCGCGGGCCCGTACCGTCGGTACTGCCGCCGTCGTCGGCGTCGTCGTCGGGGTCGCAGCGATGGTCGCGCTCGTCCTCTCGACGGGCGACGCCCGCGCCAGCGAGGCGACGGCCTTCGCCCTCGGCGCGCTCGCCCTCGGATTCGGCGTCGTCGGCTGGTCCGGTTCCGTCCTCGCGGGCCGCTCGATAGAGACCGTGCAGCGTCACCTCGACGCCGACAGCGACTGGACCGAGGCGAGTTCGCGACGGGCGATGGCCCGCATCGCCGGCTTCGGCGCGGGGGTCATGGTCGGCGTTTCGTCGGTCGCGGCGGCGCTCTGAGCGCACACCCCGAGCCGCGGCGACGGCCCGACCGCCCGGTAAACGCCGCATACCCCGTCGAACGGTCGTGCGTTCTTTTGTGACGAGAGAGCGACCGACCGGCACATGCGAGAGCCGGACCCGGGCGACCCGACGGACAACCCCTTCCATCGGGTGACCGACGACTGGGACGCCGTCGTCGAGGACATGCACGCGACGGCGGCGGACTATCGGGAGGCGGGCTGGAACGTGGTCGCGGTCCACCCCGGCGACGTGACCGTCCTGACCGGCGAGCCGCGGACCGCGGCCGAACAGACGGGCGACTTCGAACCCGACCCGCGGCGGCTCGGGTTCGACGTCGTCGTCCCCGGCGACGAATTCGAAGCGTTCCGAGCCGCGTTCGCCGACCGGTCCGTCGCGGAGTCCACCGTCTACGCCGCGACGGGGTCGGGCATCGTCTATCTCGTGGTCGTGCTAGAAGCGGCCGACGGGGAGACGGCGGGACTGGTTCCGCTGTACTACGACGAGTCGGACCGCGAGGCGCTCGTCGCGGTCGCTCGCGACCACGGGCTGTACACGCACGTCAGACCCCTGCAGGACGACGCGGTCGTCACCGTCGAACACGAGGAGTTCGCGCCGTTCTTCCCGGACGCGACCGCCGAGTGAGCCTGCAGCGTGGGCCGGGGCTCGGCCCCAGATACAGGTCCTCGGCGCCGAACGCGACGTGTGCTCGGGTCCTCGGCGTCGGAGTCACACGGCTCGTTTCTTCGCACCGTCGAGTCGTGACTCCGGAAGGGGCCGGAGGACGCCGTAGACGACGCGATAGCCCAGCAGCCCGGCTCCTATGCCGGCGAGGACGACGCCGACGACGGTCAGCACGGCCACGTCCGTCAGGGCGACGACGGCTCCGCAGACGGCGACCGCCGCGACGACGCCGACGATCGCGACCGCGTAGCGGTAGAACTCGTCCAGTGCGACTACTCTGTGTTCGTCGGCGTAGGCGGTCGCGACCGTGGCGACGAGCGCCGCAAGGCAGAGCCACCAGGCCTCGCGGAGGCCCGCGACGCCGACGTTCAACACGCCGAGTAGTATCCAGGCGGCCCCCATCCCGCCCTCGAAGAGGACCACGCGCCGGGCGGTGTCCATACGAGACGATATTCCGCTCAGGTGATAAATTGGTGGGCACGTCTCCGGGCCGGAATCCGCCTCAGAGCCGCGACCCGCCGCGATCCCGTCTACTGGTCGGCTTCGATGTCGTGGCCGCACTCGGGGCAGGTGACTTCGTCGTGGCGTAGCGCGGTCGAGTGCTCGCGCACCTCGCGCATCACGTCGGAGATCTCGTCCTCGGCTTCGAGTTCTTCCTCCACGGTGAGTTCGACGCCCTCGACCTCCAGGAGGAACTTCGCGACCTCGGTGGCTTCGTACATCACGTCGTCGAGCTCCTCGGCGGTGAAGAAGTCGCACATCGCGCCGTAGAGGAAGGTCGCGCCGGCTTTCCGGACCTTCTCCTCGAAGGAGGCGCGGGCCTGGTTGACCGCCTGGGGCGTGTACGTGTCGGTCATGAAGGGGACGAGTTCCGGCAGGTTCTCGCCGATCTTCGTCATCTCGACGCCCGTCTCGGTCCGGAAGTCGGCGCACAGGCGCGCGATGGCCCACTCGCGGGCCGTGATGTAGGTGCGGTCGCGGAGGAACTCGTTCGCGCGGTCGTACGTCCCGCCGTCGATCTTCTTGAAGCGGTCGTACTTCTGCACGTCCGGCGGCACGTCCGCGGCGGGCGAGTCGACCGGGCCGTCCGCCGGCCCCGGGCCAGTCGACGTGTCCGCGGTAGACGCCTCCGACTGGCCCTCGTCGTCGGTCGCGTCGTCGTCGGTCGCGTCGTCGTCGTCAATCGCTGTGTCGGCGGCGCTGTCGTCGGCCGCTTCGCTGTCGTCGGCCGCTTCGCTGTCGTCGGCCGCGTTCGTTTGCGGGGCCACGTCGTCTCGGGCATCGTCTGTCGCGTCGGTTTCTTCCTCCCCTTCTTCGTCGTCCACCACGGCGTCCGCCCCGTCTTCGGCCCGCTGGCGGTCGGTCTCGTCGCGGTCGGCGTCGTCCGTCCCGTCGGCCCCCGATCGGCCCTCGGAGTCGGGCGATGCCCGCTCGGTGGCTTCCTCGCCCTCGCCCGTCGCCGGTCCGTCTGTCATGGTCACCACTGTGTCGGGGCTGGGAAAAAGGGTGTCGCCCTCGGCCGTCGCCCCCGCGTGCCCGGGATTCCCCTCGGGATTCCTAAAGGAATAATTATAATGATCCGGTGGGAAGTGGTGTGCAGACACGTACCATGGTCAACACGGCGTACCTGGCGAGCACGGTGGTAACGGCGCTCCTGGGGGTCGGTGTGGTCGCTCTGGCGTTGCGTTCGCGCCGCTGGCACCACTACGTGCCCCTGGCCGCGTACCGCGAGGTGGGCGCCGACGGGAGCCGTCCGACGTCCGGACTGGCCCAGATCGCCGGGCGGACGAGCACCTGGACGGCGCTGTACGTCGTCCTCGTCCTCGGATTCATGATCGCGCCGATGGTGTACGCGAGCGGCGCGATCACCGGTCCGGCGGTCATCGGCGCGGTCGGCGCGCTCGTCGCGCTGTACCTCGTCGGCGGCGTCTACGTCGCGTTGCGGGAACACGGCCGCCCGAGCGCGCAGGCGGCGGCCGGGAGCGCCGTCGCGACGGGCATGCTGTTCGTCCTCGCGATCACCGTGCTACTCGTCATGAGCTGACACCGCGATGGCCCACTCGACCCGGACGACCGAGTGGCCCTGGCCCACCGGGGCCGCCCCGCTGGCCGCGGCCATCGCGCTCGAAGGCGTCCTCGTCGTCGGGTACTTCCTCGCGACGCCCGGCGACGTGACCGTCCCGCGCTACGTCCTGTACCCGTTCGTCTGGATCAACGCCGTCCTCGTCGCCGCCTACCGGACGCCGATCCCCGCGGCACCGCCCCGTCGCCACCTCCTCGCCGGCGCCATCGCTGCCGTCTACTTCCTGTTGCTCGCCAACTGGGCTGGGCTCGTCGGCCTGACCGTCGGCGGCCACCACCCGATTCCGGAGGGGGTCCTGGGGCTGAGCGTCGGCGCCGGGTCGCCCGGCTGGGGCCGCCTCCGACTCGTCACGCGCGTCTTCTACGTCTCGTTCGTCCCCTACCGGGTGATCGGCTACCTCGGTCTCACGTACCTCGTCTACGCCGCGATCCTCGACGCCAGCGGCGCGGTCGCCTCCGGCGCGCTCGGCCTCGTCTCCTGTCTCAGCTGCTCGGCCCCCATCCTCGCCTCCTTCGCGACCGGCTTGCTCGGCGGGTGGGTCACGCTAATGTCGACAGCCGTCGCCTACTCCATCGACGTCTCGACGGTGGCCTTCCTGGCGTCGGTCGCCCTGCTCTACTGGCGGCCCGGCTTCCCGTCGTTCGGGCGAGACGCGGACGACGCGGCGGAGTGAAAAGACGGAGGGCGGTCAGTTCCCCGACGGGACGGTCGGCGGTTCGCAGGTCGACGTGCTGTTCTGGTCGTCGACGAGGATCGCGGTCTGGAAGGCGCAGTCGTAGGTGACCGGCGAGTCGCGCGGGAACCGGAACTCGCCGCCCGTGACGGGGTTCTCGAAGACGACCTGGAACTGTGCGCTGACCGCGGTCGCCTCGGCGCCCGGCCCGGCGTCCTCGCGGACGTGGCTGGTGAACCAGTCGTCTACCTGTCCGTTGTCCATCGTCACGGTGTAGGTGACCTCCTCGGTCTCGCCCGGCGCGATGACCTCGTCCGCGCCGGCGCTCCCGGCCGAGAGTTCGCCGCTCTCGGCCTCGAAGGTGCGCACGTCGTTCATGTCGATGCTGACGCCGAGGCCGTCCGGTGCGGCGGGCACCGGCACGTCCCCGGGGTTGTGCACGAGCATGTGGAACCGCACGGTCGTCTCGCTCTCGCTGACCTCGCCCCAGGTCGCCCACCCGCGCTCGACCTCGTAGCCGACCGTCACGGTGTCGCTGTCGCCGAGGGTGTCGCCGAGCAGCGAATCGTCGACCTCGCTCGCGCTCGCGGACTCGGTGTAGGTGCCGCTGGTCTCGTTGACCGACGCCGAGAGCGCGTCGATGACGGGCGTCGACTCGTTGAGCATGGTTCGCTCGCGGTGTACGTCGTGGGGGACCGTGCCGAGCGGCGTGTTCACGTTCACCGTCGCGTTCGCGTCGAGCGCGACGGTCTCGTCGGCGCGGACGTACCTGACCCACCAGGCCGCCAGGCGGTCGTTGATGACGTCCGTGCGCAACTCGGTCGTGCTGTTGCCTTTCGGGACCTCGACGTCCGACTTCGTCCCCTCGGCGAGCACGACGCCGTTGAGGACGATGTCGTACTCGGCCGTGACGGTGTTCCCGAGCGAGACGCCGACGGGGTTCGGGTTGTCGACCCAGACCGTCGTGACGATCTCCGTGCGTTCGTCGGTGACCTCGCCCCAGTCGCCGCGGTCGACCAGTCCGGCCGACGGCGCCCCGATTATCCCCAGCACGGAGAGGACGACCAGGAGACCGACGAACCCGCCCAGCACGACACCGATCTTTCGCGGCCAGGTAGCGACCAGCGCGCCCAGTCGCGACCCGCCGCTCCCCCCGTTCGGTCCGCCCGATCCCGGATCCGCTGAACCAGCCTCTGACATGGCTGTCGGCACAGTCTCCGTGAGCGGGATAAATCCTGGCGATCACGGCCGAACTCGTTCGGGTGAGTGACAGGACAGCAGCTGGTGGGAGCGTCGCTCGCGGTCTACAGGATGGAGTAGGCCGCGGCGGTCGTGAGCGCGAGCGCGACGAACAGCCCGCCGAGGAACAGGTAGGTCACCGACCGAGGTTCCCACCGGAGGTGCATGTAGTAGGTCGCGACGAACGTCGCCTTCACGAACGACAGCGCGAGGATGATCCCGAAGGCCAGCCAGTAGGTGTCCGGGTCGCCGAAGTCGACCATCCCCGTCCGTTCGACGAGCGCCTGCGTGGTCGACAGCGCCATCAGTACCACGAATATCGCCGAGTACAGTTTGAATCGTGTCATTGTGATCACCTAGAGGATGTAGAACAGCGGGAACAGGAACAGCCAGACGATGTCCACGAAGTGCCAGTACAGCCCGAAGTACTCGATGGACGTCTCGTCGTCGCCGAGGTACGCCCCCTTCATCGCCCGCGGGATCATGTACATGAGCATGATCAGGCCGACGATGACGTGGGCGCCGTGGAGGCCGGTCGTCAGGTAGAACGTCGACGAGGCGACGTTCGTCCCGACGTTCCACCCGTTCGGGAACGCCTCCGTCGAGATGTGGAACAGGTGCTGCCACTCCAGGCCCTTGTTGACGAGGAAACCGACGCCGAGCAGCCACGTTATCGAGAGGGCGGCGACGACGCCCCTGCTGCTGTTCTTGTGCGCCGCGACGAGGGCGAGCACGACCGCGAAACTGCTAGCTAGCAGCAGGTACGTGTTGATCAGCCCCGGAAGCGTGACGTGCGCCTCGGGGACGAACGCGTGGTGCCAGTGGGTCCAGCCGTTCGCGACTCGCAGGAACAGGTACGAGCCGATGAACCCCCCGAACAGCACCACGTCCGAGGCCAGGAACGTCCACATCCCCAGTTTCATGTTCTCGACGCCCCCGAAGGGCCACTGCTCTGCGACCGTCGGTTCGGGCACGTGGAACGGCTCCTGCGCGAGGCCGACGAACCCGACGGCGCTCAGGACGCCGCCGGTCCCGGTGAGCCAGTAGTAGGCACCGCCCTCCTGGATGCCCGAGACGCCGAGGAACGTGAGGAAGCCGGCCAGGCCGATGACGAACGGCCAGATGCTCGCGTGGTCGGCGTGTTCGTCCTCGGCGTGGGCCGTCGCGCCGCCGGTCGCGCTCGGGGTCACCGCGTCGGGACCGGTGACCAGCGCACCGCCGCTCCCCGCCGTCGCGCCTTCCGCGCGGACGCCACCGTCAGGCCGTTGGCCTGACGAGGTCTCACTCGCGTCGCTCGCGAGACCGCCCTCGGACCGCCGGTCCGACGAGCCCTCACTCGCGTCGCTCGCGAGACCACCGTCGGTCGAGGGGTGGCTCGCGGGTTCGCCGTCGCCGCTGCCGTCCGCGGTCAGTTCGGGCTCGTCGCGGAAGGAGAGTTTCCCGCCGGCGTAGCTCGGTTTGCCGGGGAAGTTCTCCAGCGGCGGCGGCGAAGAGACGGCCCACTCGGCCGTCGTCGCGTACTTCCAGGGGTCGTCGCCGACCTCCTCGCCCACGGCGACGCTCTTGAACAGGTTGTAGAACATGACGAGGAAGGAGATGCCGAGCAGGAACCCGCCGATGGTGGCGACCTGGTGCCAGCCCGAGAGGCCGGGTGCGTAGTCGAACACGCGCCGCGGGGTCTCCCAGGCGCCGAACATCGGGAAGTACAGCAGGTTGAACCCGACGAAGTACAGCCCGAAGTGGAGTTTCCCGAGGAACTCGTCGTACATCCGGCCGGTCATCTTCGGGAACCAGTAGTAGATGCCCGCGAACAGGCCGGTCGCGCCGCCGACCATCACGTAGTGGAAGTGCGCGACCACCCAGTAGGTGCCGCGGAACTCGTAGTCGAGGACGACCGCGCCGAGGAACACGCCGGTGATCCCGCCGATGATGAACAGGATCAGGGCGCCCAGCGAGAAGAGGAACGGCGTCGTAAAGCGGATTCGACCCTTGATCATCGTGTAGATCAGCGAGAAGACCATCAGGTCGAAGGGGAGGGAGATGCCGATGGTCGTGACCATGAACAGCGTCTTGATCTCCAGGTTGATCCCGGTGAGGAACATGTGGTGCATCCAGACGACGAAGCTCTGGAGCGCGACCAGCACCATCGCGAGGACGAACCACTTGCGACCGACGAGGCGCTGGCCGGTGAACGTCTGGAAGCACTCGGCCATGATGCCCAGCGCCGGGAAGAAGACGATGTACACCTCCGGGTGGCCGAAGAACCAGAACAGGTGCGTCCACAGCAGCGTCCCGCCGTCGGCGGTGAAGTAGGTCACGCCCAGCAGGTGCTCGGCGCCGAGGATCATCAGCGCCGCCAGCAGCGCGGCGAAGGCGAACAGCATCATCCACACCGTCAGCAGGATGGACATCGAGAACATCGGCAGGTCGCGCATCCGCAGTCCTTCGGCGCGCATGCGGTACATGGTCGTCAGGAAGTTGACCGACCCCATCGTCACCGCCGCGATGAACATGATGAGCGCGAGCACGACGGTGGTCCCGCCGATGTTCGGCATGTAGGTGGGTACGTTCAGCGGCGCGTACATCGTCCAGCCGCCGTCGAAGGTGCCGCCCTGGAAGAACGAGGCGATAAAGAGGAGCCCGGAAAACAGGTACGCCCAGTAGCTCATGGCGTTCAGTCGCGGGAACGCCAGGTCGTCCGCCCCGATCTGCAGGGGGACGAGGTAGTTGGCGAAGCCGAACGCGAACGGCGAGATGAACCAGAAGACCATCAACAGCCCGTGCGCGGAGACGGCCTGGTTGTACGCCCCGGCGCTGAGGATGCTCTCGCCCGGTCCCCACAGCTGGACGCGCATCAGCAACGCGAGGACGCCGCCCAGGACGAGGAAGAACAGCGCCGTGATGGTGTAGAGGATGCCGATGTCCTTGTGGTTGGTCGTGACGAACCAGCGCCTGACCGAACTCATCGGCGGGAAGTCGTGCCCGCCGGCCTCCTCGTGGCTCACGGCGCACCACCCGCCCGTGCGGGCGCGACTCCGGGCGCGCCGAGTTCATTCGGCCCCGCGGGACCCAGCGAGTGGCCGCCACCGCTCGCCGACGCGGTCTCGGTGCCCGCCGACTCGTTTCCGGCCGTCTCGTCCCCGCTCGGCTCGGCGTTCGCGTACCACTCCTCGAAGGCCTCGGGCTCCATCGCGACGACTTCGGCGGTCATCCCGGAATGCCCTTCCCCGCAGATCTCGTAACAGTTAGCCTGGTACGTGCCGGTCTCGTTGGCGACGAACCACGCGTTCGTGGTCTGGCCCGGGATAGCGTCGGCCTTCGTCCGGAGATCCGGTATCCCGAAGTTGTGGAACACGTCCGCCGACGTCACAGAGAGGTTGATCACCGTGTCCGTCGGCACGCGGAGCGTGCTCGTCTGCGCGCCGTTCGGGTACGTGAACTGCCAGCCGAAGCGGAAGCCCTCGACCTCGACGTCAACCACGTCGCCGCCGTTCTGCTGGACCTCCGTCGGTTTGCCCTCGACGTACAGCAGCGACGCGTAGGTCCAGATCACCAGCGAGAGGACGATGAGCGCGCTGATGCCGAACGACAGGAACAGTTTCTTGCCCTTGCCCCCTCCCTCCGGGAGCTCCCCCAGCTCCGGCCGCTCCGCGTCTGGAGCCGGGTCTTTATCCTCGCGATAGCGGTACTTGTACGCGTTGTACAGCGTGTAGGAGATGACGACGACCCCGACCAGTGTCCCCAGGCCGAGGAAGACGACGAAGATGCTGTTGAACACCTCCGCCGGCGCCCTGATCCCGCTCGTGCCAGCCAGGACGGCGTCGCCGACCACCGGTCCACCGGACTCTTCCATATTCGATCACCAACGATACACCCGGTCTTATTGTTTGGGGGACGTTCACATATAGCTTTTAACTAGAGCGAACAGGTTCGGGGCCGGTCGTATCTGCCGAGGGGTTTTTCCCCACTGGAGTGGTACGTATTGGCATGACAGACACGCGCGAGATCGACGACCGGACCGTCGACGAGGAGGAGTTCGAGGACCCGGCGGTCAGGGACGACGACTTCGATCGCCTGTTCGGGATCATCGCGGACGGCGTCGTCGGTGCGGCCGGGGGGCTCGTGGGGACGACGCTGATGACGGTCGTGTTGCTCATCGGCGAGTCCTTCGGCGTGTTCTCGCGGTCGTCGTTCGCGACGGTGACGAGTATGGTCGGCCTCGACGGCGTGTTCCCGGAAGTGACCGCGGGCTACGTCATCTTCGTCCTCGCCGGGATGTTCCCCTGGCCGCTGCTGTTCGCCTCGCTCAAGGAGTACCTCCCGGGCGCCAAGGACCCAGTCCACGGGATCTTCTTCGGGACCGCGCTGTGGACCGGCTTCGTCTTCGCGTTCTACGACGGCTACACCGGTCTCGCCCTCGTCGGCTACCTCGCGGTGACCCTCGTCGCACACTGGGTCTACGGGATCGGCCTCGGCGCCGTCTTCGAGTACCTCTCGACGCGCCCGGACACGCTCGTCTGACGTCGGTCCGGCGACGCCGTCCGAGACCGTGTCCGCGGCCCCCTCCCGTTCGTGACGCTCACCAGGCCCCGATACGACCGTTTTTGTGGGGAAAGACCGTAGTACCCCCATGGTAGACAAGGGAGACCTCCTCGAACTCGCCGCGCACTACGTCGTGATCCTGGTCATCGTGACGGTGGTGCTCGCCGTCGTCCGGAGCGTCGTCGGCGACGTCGGTTTCTGGGTCGAACTCGCCGTCATCGTCGTCCTCGTCGCGCTGTATCGGCCGCTCGTCAAGTCGCTGGGGATGGAGCCCAGCGCGTGGCGCAGCGAGTGATCGCGACTCGGGCACGGGTCCGTCCGGCCGCGCCGCTGCCGGACCCGTCGGGCCGTACCGCTTAACCCCCGGCCGCGCGAGAGGCCGATATGCACCTCTCGGAGTCGACGTGGACCGACGCCGACGCCGTCGAGACGGACCTCGCGCTCCTGCCCGTCGGGAGCACGGAGCAGCACGGCCCCCACGCGCCGCTCGGCACGGACGCCCTCACCGCGGAGGCCGTCGCCGCGGCCGGCGCCGACGCCTACGACGGCGAGGTCGTCGTCGCGCCGACGATCCCCGTCGGCGTCGCCGAGGAGCACCGCCACTTCGCGGGCACGCTCTGGGTCAGCGAGGACACGTTCCGCGACTACGTCCGCGAGACGGTCGGCAGCCTCGCCCACCACGGCTGGGACCGCGTGGTCGTCGTCAACGGCCACGGCGGCAACGTCGCGCCGCTCCGCGAAGTCTGTGCGCGCGTCACCCGCCACGACGACGCCTACGCCGTCCCGTTCACCTGGTTCGACGCGCTCGCGCTCGATCGGGACTGGACGGGCGACCCCGACGCGCCCCCCGTCGACCTGGAGGCGATCGCCATGGGCCACGGGGGCCCGGTCGAGACGGCGCTCGTGCGGGCGGTGGCGCCCGACCTGATACGCGAGGAGCGCCTCGACGACGCTGCGGCGGGCGCCGCAGACGGCTGGGGCGAGTGGGTCGCGGGGACGAACCTCGCCTACGACTCGGCGGAGTTCGCGGAGAACGGTGCCGTCGGCGACCCCCGCGAGGGAAGCGCCGCGCTGGGGGCGTGGCTCCGCGACCGGGCTGCCGAGAAGGTAGCGACGCTCCTGGGTCGCGTCGTCGAACGGGACCGCCCGCGCTCGGACGACGGCTGAGCCGCTCGCGGCCCGGGGCCCGTCCGCGACCGGAGCCCGCGCGGCGCCTCAGGCTTCCGCTTCGTCCGCGTCCGCGTCTGCGTCGGCCTCCGCGTCGGCCTCGTCTTCTGCGTCCGCGTCCGCGTCTGCATCCGCGTCGGCTTCGTCGGCGAACGCTTCCAGCGCACTCCGGAGCTGCGGGACCGTACTCGCGAGGTCGCTCACCTGCTCGTGCGCGTCGGTCACGTCGTCGAGCACGCCCTCGACGGCCTCGATCTCCTCGGCGAGGTCGTCGGCGTCCTCGAAGGCGTCGGCGCGCTCGCCCATGGTGTACCACTTCTTGGCGTCGACGAGGTGGTCCTCGGCGTCCTCGACGTCGAGGGCCGACCGGAGCGCGTTCAGCACGCCCAGCGTGTTGTCGGCGTCGACGTCCCAGATGCCGTCGGCCTCCGGGAGTTCCGCCCGGGCCTTCCCCAGGCTCTCCTCCACGTCCTCGCGCATCTCGCTCGCCGCGTCCTCGAAGAGTTCGTCGTCGTCGAGCGTCGCTTGACTCATACTTCGTCCTTCGGCCCCTGCCTGTTTAAAAACACGCCTGAAACTGAAAGTGAAAAACTGCCTCAGTGCCGCTGAGCGCGCTGTTTCTGTGTACGGCCCCGATCAGTTACGATCCGCTGCTATCGATCCCGGCGAACGGTCTCTCGTCACGACCGACCGTCCCGGTCGCCGCGCTCGTCGTCGCGGTCGACGTTCCATCCGGTGTCGCCCTCGTCGTCGGTCGATTCGAAGGGATCGTCCGCTCCCGTTGCGTCGGTGCCAGTTCCGTCGGTGTCTGGCTCGTCCGGGCCGTCGTCGCTTCCGGTGCGGGCGCCGGTGGCGCCACTGCCCGGGCCGTCGTCACCAGTCTCGTCGCGGTCGGCGCCGCCGTCGGCCCGGACGGCGGCGCGGGCGTCGGGGATCACGTCGAACTCGCCGTTGGCGTCCCCGAGGACGAGCAGCGCGTAGTACCGCAGGAACGTCTGGAAGGGGACCTGGACGAGCAGCGCGGCGACGAACAGCAGTATCAGGTAGGCGAACAGGAGGACGAAGACGACCAGTCCGCCGGCGCCGGTGAGTCCGAGCACGAGCAACAGGGGGACGCCGACGACAAGGAACGGGACGGCGACCGCGACCGCGATCAACACGACCAGGAAGCTCACCGCGATTCCCACGGCGATGCTGAGCAGGAAGCTCACGAAAAGGTACGCGAGGAACTCCACCCACTCGCCGGTGAGGGTCGGCCAGAACCGCCGCCACGCGCCGATTACCCCGCGGTCCTCCCGGAGCATCACGGGGACGACGAACATCGTCGTGAAGCCGAGGACGGTCCCGACGACGAGCGCGAGCAATAGGAAGACCGGGATCCCGAGCAGGATCACCGCCAGTATCGTCTCGTCGCTCCAGCCGGTGGGGGGCCACCCGCTCATCGCGACGCCGACGCCGAGCAGGGCCGCCGCCGCGGCCCCCGTCGTCAGCGTCCAGACGAGGAATCGGAAGACGAACAGACGGACGCCCTGCCGCCAGTAGCGCCCGACGTTCCGCCGGAGCCTGACCTCCTCGTCGCGCAGCGAGGCGACGAAGACGAACTCCATCGTCGCGGCCGCGACGGAGTACAGGAGGAAGACGAGGAGGCCGACGAGGACGACCCCGGCGATCAGGACGAGCAGTTCCGCGGTGATCTCGGGCGTGATCTCCGGTCCGGGCCCGCCGGGGGTCGGTTCGCCCGGCTCCGGCCCGTCGCCGAATCCGCCGGTCGGCGCGCCGGGAAACGAGAAACCGGCTCCGCCGACGAAGAACATCACCACCGCCAGCCGGAACCAGCGGACCCGGTCGAAGGGAGTGAGGAACCGCTTCGTCGCCTCGATGGCGTCGTCGAGGTCGTCCAGGGCAGCGAGGGACATAGGCGGCCCGTTCACCGCCCTGTTACATATCTTTCGTGGTCGGTTCAGCCAGCGGACCTGTCTCCGCGTCGGGAGTTCCGCTCCGAGACGAAGCCGTCAATCGTCCGCACGGACGTCCTCGACGCGCATGAGCGGGTAGCCGTCCTGCATGTCCATACGCGTGCGGACCTCGTTCCCCTCGTAGTCGATCCGCATCTCGACGTCGAGGAACCGGCCGGTCAGTTCCGTGTAGTCGGCGGCCGAGTCGGCCAGTTCCGCGTCGAGTTCGTCGGTGAGCACGTCGACCGTGACCGACTCGCAGTGGGGCTGGTTCTCGATTGCCTCCTCCATAGCACGGGCGAGGCTGTCGGCGCTCGCGGGGCTGACCGGCGTGCCGGCGAACTGGTGGTAGAGCGAGCCGAACTTGATGCCCGCCTCGAAGCAGGCCGTCTGGGCGTCGGTGGCGTCCATACCGGCCGCTGGGCGCCCCGGGAGTAATCAGTGTCGGCTGTTGGGGACGAGCAGGTTGGCTCGCGCGCTCAACGACTGACGCTGGGAGCCGATTTCCGTTGCAACTCGGGAGAACAGTGGAACGGATCAGAATCCTCAAAGCCTCGTTCTGTCTACCGAAAGAGATGACGACTATCGTTGCAGTCCGACACGGTGAGACCACGTGGAACCGGAAGCAACGATTGCAAGGCTGGGCGCCCGCCAAACTCACCGACCTCGGTCGAGAGCAGGCCGACCAACTCGGCGTAGCACTCACAGCGGGATACGACGTCGACCGCATCCTGTCGTCGGGCCTCTATCGGGCGGAGGCGACGGTAGAAATCCTGCTCGAACACGTCGACGCGCCGGTCGCGTTCGAATCGGCGTGGCGCGAGCGTGACGTCGGCGTCTACCAGGGCCTACCGGTCGACGAGATGTCGGAGCGGTTCCCCGAGCACGACCTCGGCGAGACTGGTCCAGAAGCAGCGCACAGACGAGCGGAAAGCGGTGAAAGCCTCGTGGACGTCCGCGAACGCGTCGTCGAGCGGTGGGAGACGACACTGGCCGAGTGTGACTCGAGAGAGACCATCCTCGTCGTGACGCACGGTGGCCCTATTCGCCTGCTTCTCGGACACCTGAAAGACCTCGACATCGTCGAGACGATCACGGAGCAGTCACAGGGGTGCTGCTCGATCAACGAGTTCGAGGTCGACCACGAGTCAGGTGCGGTGCGGATCGTTCGCGAGAACGATACCAGTCACTGCTGAATCGCCCAGCGTCGCTGCATGGTACGACGGTGGGAAATCACACCACGAGTAACCCCTATCAGACCGGGAACCTCCCCCAGTAACCGGCTGATCGCCCGAGTGGCTACCACACTGTACTGAGCGCTTGGTCTATCCCCTGTACTGAGCATCCGTGCGCCGCGGGCGCGCGGTTCTTCGCGGCGAATGAGCGGTGCGAGGCGCGAGTGAAACGAGCGCCTCGATAGCGATCGGGCAAGCCCGCGAGTAACGAACGAGCCGCGCTTTTTCACCCACGTTATTGGCTCGGGAGTCGCGCTCTGCGCGACCCCCCGAGCGAAAAAGACGGATCCGCATGATACTTACTGGCCGGTCGCAAGGGTTCACCTGAATGGACGAGCCGGTTTTACTCACTGGTGCGGGAGGGCGCGTCGGGCGGGCCGTACTCCAGGGGCTCGAAGACGAGTACGAGTGGAAACTCCTCTTGCACAGCCCGCCGGACGAGGAGCCCGACCACGAGTACCTCATCGGCGACGTGACCGACGAGGAGACCGTCGCGGAGGCGATGGACGGCGTCGGTGCGGTCATCCACCTCGCGGGGGACCCGCGTCCGAGCGCCCCGTGGCCCTCGGTGCTCTCGAACAACATCGACGGCACCCAGAAGATGTACGAGGCGGCGATCGACGAGGGCGTCGAGAAGTTCGTCTTCGCCTCCTCGAACCACGCCGTCGGCGCCTACGAGACCGACGAGCGGACGCCCGACATGTACCGCCGCGGCGACGACTTCCGCCTCGACGGGAGCGAGTTCCCGCGCCCGGGCAACCACTACGGCGTCTCGAAGGCCACCGGCGAGATCCTCGGGCGGTACTACCACGACGAGTACGGCATCGCGGTCTGCAACATCCGCATCGGGAACCTCACGAAGGGCCACCCACCGATCGACTACGAACGCGGCCAGGCCATGTGGCTCTCCTACCCCGACTGCGCGCGAATCCACCGCTGCGCGCTGGAGGCCGACTACGGCTTCGAGATCGTCTACGGCATCTCCGACAACGACCGGAAGTACTACTCGCTGGAACGTGCTCGCGAGGTGCTGGGATACGACCCCCAGGACAACTCCGCAGAGTGGGACGCCGACGAGAAAGTCGTCGACGCGGAGTAATTCCGACCGTTTTTCCCGGCGACCGGCATCGGGATCGTCTACGGCATCCTCGCGAGCGGAGCGAGGGCTCGACAGGCGGGCGCTGCGCGGCCGACCAGCGGGAGACCGCGACGTGAGCGAACGGCGCCAGCCGTGAGCGAAGCGAGTCTGTCGGCGTCTCCGACAACGACCGGAAGTACCTCTCGCTGGAGCGCGCGAGAGAAGTCCTCGGCTACGACCACCAGGACAACTCCGCCGAGTGGGACGCTGACGAGAAGGTCGTTGAAGACGACGAAGCCCGGTCGCGAAACCCGAGGCTAGATCCGGTTTTCGCCCTCCGTCTCGAAGCCAGACACGGCGTGTCGGCGGTCGGTCGCCGTCTGGCAGTTCGTTCGTGATTCTCCTGACCGATGGACAGTTCGTTCTGTCGCGACGCTGGCCCGCTCACTCCGAGAGCATCTCTTGCACGTCGCCCAACAGCTCGGGGGCGGACTCGAGACCGCGGTATCGGACTTCCCCGTTGCGCTGGTCGAACTCGAGCCAGCCGACCGATTCCAGCTTCGGTAGGTGTTTGTGAACGAGCACCGTGGGGAGATTTTCGCGGTCGCCGTCGGGCATTCGGGTGTCGATGTAGTCGCCGATCTCGTCGATAGTCGCGGTGTCCCCGGCGGCCTCGTTCTCGAAGTAATTGATTATCTCCCTCCGCAGGTGATGGGCCAGCGCTCCCAGTATCTCGTCGACCGCGTTCGCTTCCTCCGGATAACAGTCAGCGGGAGGCATGGTCGCAGTTCGCGTTCCGCCCCAAAAAACAGCCTCCGATTAACATCCTTATCGATCGTTAAGAATAGCTATTTCGTCACTATCATCGTGGAGAACGCGGATCCTTTCGGCGGGGTCGCTCCGTCGTCGCAGTCGTCGGGGGCGGTCCGTGCCACCGAACCGGCCCGACCGCTACGTCCCCGAAGGCTGCCGATTACTAACGGTGGCGGAATTCTTACGGGGCCCGCACGTCTGGGTTCCCTACATGAGTTCCTCTTCGCGAAGCGACGCCGAATTACAGCGCCGAGTCCGCCAGCAGGAGACGGTGGCGGACCTGGGGCGGTGGGCGCTGGAAGCGGACGAACTCGACGGGGTGATACGCGACGCGGCGACCGCAGTCACGGAGACGCTCGATACCGACTTCTGCGAGGTGCTGGAACTCGGTCCCGAGGGCGAGCGGTTCGAACTCACGGAAGGGGTCGGGTGGCCCGCGGGGACGGTCGGCTCGGCGACGGTGCCCGCCGAGTCGGATTCGCTGGCGGGGTACACGTTACGCACGGAGGGGCCCGTCGTCGCGGAGGACCTGGCGGAGGACGAACGATTCGACGGCAACGACCTGCTCGTCGACAACGGCGTCGTCAGCGGGATCACTGTGATCGTCGGCCCGGTCGCGGACCCCTGGGGCGTGTTCGGCACGCACGCGACCGAGCACCGCGAGTTCACCGACGACGACGCCACGTTCGTGCAGAACGTCGCGAACGTCGTCGCGTCGGCGGTCGAGCGGGCGGAGACGAGAAGCCGCCTCGACGAGGTGTACGGTCGCATCTCCGACGGGTTCTTCGCGCTGGACGAGGAGTGGCAGTTCACCTACGTCAACGACCGCGCGAACGAACTGATCAACCCGGAGGGACGCGACCTGGTGGGCGAGACCGTCTGGGACGCGTTCCCAGACGCCGTCAGCCGGGAGTTCAAACCGGAGTACGAGCGGGCGATGTACGAGCAGGAGACGGTCACGTTCGAGGAGTACTACCCGGACCCGCTCGACGCCTGGTTCGAGGTCCGGGCGTACCCATCCGAGAGCGGTCTGTCGGTGTACTTCCGGGAGGTCACCGAGCGCAAGGAGCGACGTCGGCGCATCGAAGAACAGGAGCGCCGCCTCTCGACGCTGATGGCCAACGTCCCTGGGATGGTGTACCGCTGTCGCAACGAGCGCGGGTGGCCGATGGAGTTCGTCAGCGAGGGGTGTCGCGACCTCACCGGCTACGACCCGGAGGCGCTGGAGCGCGGCGACGTGTCGTTCGGCGACGACGTCGTCTTCGACGCCGACCACGAGGCGCTCTGGGAGGAGGCCCAGGAGGGACTGGCCGACGACGGGACCTTCCTGACGACCTACCGCATCGAGACGGCCGAGGGCGAGATCAGATGGGTACGTGAACGGGGCCACGAACGCTCCGAGGGCGGCGAGGTCACCGCGATCGAAGGGGTACTCATCGACGTCACCGAGGAGGTCCGCGCCGAGCGACGGCTCGCCGAGGAGCGCGACGTGTTCGCCGAGGGACCGGCGATGGTCTTCCGCTGGCGCAACGAGGAGGGATGGCCCGTCGAGTACGTCTCCGAGAACGTCACGGACGTCCTGGGCTACGAGCCGGCGACGCTGGAGTCCGGGGAGGTCCCGTACACCGACCTGCTCCTCGACGAAGAGGTCGACCGGATCGCCGCCGAGGTCGCGGAACACAGCGACGAGACGACCGAGCGATTCAGTCACGAACCGTACCGCGTCCTGACGAGCGACGGCGACGTCCGCTGGGTCGAAGACACGACGAAGATCGTCCGCGACGACGCCGGCGAGATAACCCACTACCTCGGCTATCTGGTCGACATCACCGAACGCAAGGAGCGCGAGCGCGAGCTACAGCGCTACGAGACCATCTTCCAGGCCGTCAACGACGGGGTGTACGTCGTCGACGAGGAGGGGCGGTTCAGGATGGTCAACGACGCCTACGCGGAGATGACCGGCTACGACCGCGAGGACCTGATCGGCGAACACGTCTCGATGGTGGTCGACGGAGTCGTCCGGGAACGGGCCAAAGAGGAGGAGGCCGCGCTCCGGGACGGGACGGCCGAGACGGCCGTGATCGAGGCGGAGCTGCAGACGGCCGACGGCGGTCGACTCCCCGCCGAAGCGACGTTCGCGATACTTCCGACCGGGGAGGACGCCGAGCGGCGCGTCGGCGTCGTCCGCGACATCTCCGACCGGAAGGCTCGCGAGCAGGAACTCCGGCGCTACGAGCGCCTCGTCGAGAACCTCCCCGTCGGCGTCTATCGGAACACGCCCGGCCCGGAGGGCGAGTTCGTCGAAATGAACGACGCGCTCGCCCGGATCTTCGACGCGGACTCGCCGGCGGAACTGATGGGGGTCTCGGTCAGCGACCTCTATCCGGACCCCGAGACCCGCGCGGCGTTCAGCGAGCGCCTGGAGCGCGAAGGGATCGTCAGGAACGAGGAGTTGCGACAGGAGACGCTCGACGGCCGGGAGATCTGGATCTCGGGGACGGGGATCCGGACCGAGGAGGACGGCGAGGTCTACTTCGACGGGATCGTCCAGGACGTCACCGACCGGAAGGAGCGCGAACGCGAACTCCGGGAGACCGAACGCCGCTTCGAGGCGGTCTTCGAGGATCCGAACATCCTCGTCGGGTTGCTCGAACCAGACGGGACGGTGCTGGACATCAACGAGACGGCGATGGAGTACATCGACGCCGACCTCGTCGAGGTACAGGGCGAAGCGTTCTGGGAGACGCCCTGGTGGGGGGCCGGCGACGACGTCCGGGACGACGTCAGGGAGTGGACCGAGCGCGCGTCCGCCGGCGAGTACGTCGAATTCCAGGCGGACCTCACCCGCCCGAACGGCGAGCAGTACACGCTCGAAGGCTACTTCAGGCCCGTCACGGACGACGACGGCGAGGTCGTGTCGATCATCGTCTCCGACCGCGACGTCTCCGAGCGACGCGAGTACGAACGGCGACTCGCGGAGTCCGAGCAGCGCTACCGGACGCTCGCCGAGTACTTCCCCAACGGCGTCGTGACGCTGTTCGACCACGACCTGGTGTACACGCTGGCCGCCGGACGGGGCTTCGAGGACCTCCCCATCGACCCCGACGATCTCGAGGGCGAGCAGTTCCGCGACGTCTGGCCAGCGCACACCGCGGACGCGCTCGAACCGGCGTTCGAGGCGGCGCTCGACGGTCGAGAGCGGGCGGTCGAGGTCGAGTACCAGGGCCGGGACTGGCTCATCCACGGCGTCCCGATCACCGACGAACGGGGTGACGTCTTCGCCGGGATGACGATGGCCCAGGACATCACCGAGCGAAAGGAGCGCGAGCGGGCGCTCGAACGGCGGACCAGTCAGCAGGAGGCCATCGCCGAACTCGGCCAGTTCGCGCTCGAAACCGACGACGTCGACGAACTCATGCGCGAGGCGAGCCGGCAGGTGGCCGAGGTGCTCGACAACGAGTACTGCAAGGTGCTCGACCTCGACGGCGACAGACGGGAGCTTCTCCTGCGCCAGGGCGTCGGCTGGGACGAGAGGATCGTCGGACAGGCGACCGTCGACGCCGACGACAACTCGCAGGCGGGGTACACGCTGCTCTCGGAACAGCCCGTCGTCGTCGACGACCTCGACGCGGAGACCCGATTCAGCGGCCCCGAGTTGCTCACGTCCCACGACGTCGTGAGTGGGATCAGTACGGTCATCGGCTCCGTCGAGGAGCCGTGGGGCATCCTCGGGACGCACGACACCGGGCGATGCGAGTTCACCGACGAGGACGTCAACTTCGTCATGAGCGTCGCCAACGTCCTCGCCGAGGCCGTCGAGCGCCGCCGCTACCAGGAGGACCTCGAACAGCTGGTCGCCGACCTGGAGGAGTCCAACGAACGGCTCGAACAGTTCGCCTACGCCGCCTCGCACGACCTGCAGGAACCGCTGCGGATGGTCTCCAGCTACCTCCAGCTGATCGAACGCCGCTACGAGGACAAACTCGACGATGACGGCCGGGAGTTCCTCGAGTTCGCCGTCGACGGCGCCGACCGCATGCGCGACATGATCGACGGACTCCTCGCGTACTCGCGCGTCGAGACGCGGGGCGACCCGTTCGAGACGGTCGACCTCGACGCGGTGCTCGCGGACGCCCGCGAAGACCTCCGGGTGAAGATCGAGGAGACCGACGCGGCGATCACGGCCGAGTCACTGCCCGAGGTCCACGCCGACGCCGGGCAGGTTCGTCAGGTGTTCCAGAACCTGCTCGACAACGCGATCGAGTACAGCGGCGACGAGACCCCGCGGATCTACGTCTCCGCCGAACGCGCCCGCGACGAGTACGTCGTTTCCGTTCGAGACGAGGGGATCGGGATGGACCCGGTCGACGCCGAGCAGGCCTTCGAGGTGTTCCAGAGCCTCCACGACAGGGCCGACTACGACGGGACGGGGATCGGGCTCGCGCTGTCCGAGCGGATCGTCGAGCGCCACGGGGGCGAGATATGGGTCGAGTCGGAACCGGGCCAAGGCGCAACCTTTTCGTTCACGCTCCCGGCACCGGAGGACGAAAATGACTGAGCGACCCGGTGCCTCGGCCGACATCCTGCTCGTCGAGGACAATCCC
Organism: Halosimplex amylolyticum; assembly: GCF_051414035.1. NCBI lineage: Archaea > Methanobacteriati > Methanobacteriota > Halobacteria > Halobacteriales > Haloarculaceae > Halosimplex > Halosimplex amylolyticum. Next base: position 315,761 of record NZ_JBLKNW010000001.1, read on the forward strand.
GGCGACGTCAGGCTGACGCGGGAGGCCTTCGAGGAGGGCAACATCTCCAACACCCTCCACGTCGTGACCGACGGCGTCGAGGCCCTCGATTTCCTCCACCAGCGGGGCGACTACGCCGACGCCACCCGGCCGGACATCGTTCTGCTCGACCTCAACCTGCCTCGCAAGAACGGCGAGGAGGTCCTCGCGGAGGTCAGGGACGACGACGACCTCTCGTGTCTCCCGGTCATCATCCTGACGAGTTCGGAGGCCGAGGAGGACGTCGTCCAGTCGTACGAACTCCAGGCGAACGCCTACCTCACCAAACCGGTCGACCCGAGCGAGTTCATCGAGACGGTCCGGCGCTTCCAGGCGTTCTGGCTCGAAGTCGTCAAGCTCCCGTCGGACGAGGTGGAGTGATGTCCGGAGACGAACTCGACCTCCTCCTCATCGAGGACAACCCCGGCGACGCCCGGCTCATCGAGGAGATGCTTCGCGAGGTCGGCGACCTCCGCCAGCGCGTCGAGGGCGACGCGGCCGGCGCGGACGGCTCGCGGATCCACCACGAGACGACCCTCTCGGACGGCCTCGACCGGCTCGCCGAGAGCGGCACGGACGTGTTGCTCCTCGACCTCGGGCTCCCCGAGAGCACCGGCCTGGAGACGCTCGAGCGCGTGCTCGACGCGACCGAATTCGTCCCGATCGTCGTCCTCACGGGGCTGCGCGACGAGGGGGTCGGCGTCGAGGCCGTCCAGCGCGGCGCTCAGGACTACCTCGTGAAAGACGAGGTCACGAGCGACCTGCTGGTGCGCTCGATCCACCACGCGATCGAGCGCAACCGCCAGGAACGCGAGCGGGCCCGGCGGCTCGAACAACTGGAAGCGCTCAACAACCTCAACCGGGTCAGCCAGGACATCACCCACGCGGTCATCACCACGGACACCCGCGATGACCTCGAACGGACCGTCTGCGAACGACTCGTCGCCTCGGACGCCTACCGATTCGCCTGGATCGGCGAGGTGGACCGGTCGACCGACGAGGTGACGCCGCGGGTATCGGCGGGCGTCGAAGCGGGGTACCTCGACGAGATCACGGTCTCTCTCGACGGCGAGTCCGGGCCCGAGGGTCCGGGAGCGAAGGCGGTCCGGACGCAGTCGGTCCAGGTCGTCCAGAACGTCCGGACGGACCCGGCGTTCGAGCGGTGGCGCGACCGGGCGAGCGAGCGCGACTACGGCTCGGCTGCCGCGGTCCCGATCGCGCACGAAGACCTCTTCTACGGGGTCCTGGCGGTCTACGCCGAGTCCCCGAACGCCTTCTCCGAACCGGAGGTCGAGGTCCTCGGCCGGCTCGGCGACGTCATCGGACACGCGATCACCGCCGTCGAGCGCAGGGACGCCCTGGTGAGCGACGCGGCCCTCGAGATCGAGTTCGCGGTGACCGGGGTCGCCGAGGAACTGACCGCGCTCACGGCGGACGGCCAGGCGGTCGTCGACGTCGAAACCGTGGTCCGCAGCGACAGAGGCGTCGTCGCGTACGGTCGGGCCGACGGCGTCTCGGGGGACGCGTTCCGAGAGGCCGTCGAGCGAACGGAGGTCGTCGACGAGTTCAGGTTCCTCTCGTCGGACGGCGACGAACTCGGGTTCGAACTCGTCACGGACATCGCCACGTCGCTGGTCACCGCCGTCGCGACCCACGGCGGCCAGGTCTCCTCGGCGACGATCGCCGACGGCGAGTTACGCTTCGTCGTCGGGTTCCCGCGCGGGCGCGACAAGCGCCAGCTGGTCGAACTCGTCGAGGAGCACTGCCCCGGCGCGGTCCCCCGCGCACAGCGGACGGTCCAGCGCGACGACGACGCCGTCGACACCGCCGCCTCGGTCATCGAGGACCGCCTCACCGAGAAGCAGCGGTCCGCGGTCGAGACGGCCGTGTTCGCCGGCTTCTTCGACTGGCCGCGGACGAGCACCGGCGAGGAGGTCGCCGACCGCCTCGGCGTCTCGCCGGCGACGTTCACCCAGCACCTCCGGGCGGCCGAACGGAAGCTCTTCGAGGCCCTGTTCCGGGACGAGTCGGCCGACGGGGAGTCTGCCCCGTGGACGCCACTGGAATCCGACTCCGGCAGTGACTCCGACTCCGTGACCGAGTCCCAGTCCGACTCCGGCTCTGGCTCCGATTGATCCCCGGTCGCCGGCTGCCGCTCGTGCTCGTCGCTCGGGCGTTCGCCGCCCGCTCGTCGGTCGACCATCGCGCCGACGTTTGCACCCGCTCGCCGGTCGGCCGTCGCTCCCAGTTGCTTGCCGGTAAACTACCGTTTCGAGCCATCTGCCTCGGAAATAACAGGATATCGGGGTTCTCCAAAACACTTAGGCAGACCGTACTTCCCCCGTGCAGGATAAGGGAGACTTACGATGAGCACCCTCGAGGATACTCGCGGACGACGCCTCGGTACCCAGTCGCTGGACGCCCTCACTCACGGGGCGCGCAGACGCGTCCTCGTCGCCCTGGCCGACGCATCGGGATCGCTGAGCGAACGAGCGCTCGCCGCTGAACTCGCCGCGGCCGAGCGTGACGAGGGGGCCGAATCGGTCGACGACGAAGCGGTCGCGTCGGCTCGAACGAGGCTCTATCACGCTCACTTGCCGACGCTCGAGGACGCAGGCCTCGTCTCGTGGGACCAGTCCGACGAGACGGTGGCCCCGGCCGAGCACCCGCTCCTCGACGACGCCCGGTTCGAAGGACTCCTCCGCGGCGACGACGAGTGGGACGACGTCCGCTCCTGCGTGACGGACGAAGACCGACTGGTCGTTCTCGACGTCCTCACGTCCCGAACGGGGAGCGTGGCGCGCGCCACCCTCGCCCGCGAACTGGCCGCTCGCGACGCGTCGCGGTCGCCGTCGGCCGACGCCGTCCACGACGCCGCGGTGCAGTTGCACCACGTCCACCTCCCGAAACTCGAGGACGCGGGCCTGGTCGACTACGATACCGACGAGGAAACCGTCGCCTACCGGAAGAGCGAGACCCCGTCGGTCGGTGACCTGCTTGTCGGGGCGTAGACCCCGCTTACTCCGTCCGGCAGCGGCTTCGACCGGGGATATCGACCTGGGGCGCCGACCGCATCCGCGGTCGCCGCTCACTCAGCCTTCTTCGTCGACCGTCGCGTCGGGCGCGTTGCGCATCACGCTCCGCAACCCCTTCTCCGCGTTGTGTTTCCGCGTGTACCCCTCGCCGCTGGAGGCGATGACGTTCCCGTTCCGGTGGACGAGTCGCCAGCGCCACTCGCTCGCGCGGTCGCGGAACAGTTCGAATCGCGCCTGACTCACCAGCGGCGCGACGGCCTCGACCGCCGGCGCCCCCGTCTCGCGGTCGTCCCGCGGAGCCGTCCCGTCGACCGCCTCGTCCGCTGGTTCGTCGATTCCGCCGTCCGACTCGACCGCCGCTTCGACCGTCGCCGTCTCCACTGTCGGACGGTCGTCTCTCCCGGACGACTCGTCGCCTTCGGGGGACAGCCCCTGGCCTTCGGAGGACAGTCCGCTGCCTTGGACGGACGGATCGTCGCCTGCGACGGACGGCTCGCCGTCGTCAGCCGATCCGTCGGCGTCATTCTGGGACTCGGACGCGCGAGCGGACTCGTCGGCGGGAACGACGTCGCTCGTCGGCGGTTCGTCGTCGGGCGCCCACTCGAATTCGACTTCGATCTCCACCTCGTCGTCGTCGCGCTCGTACTCGACTTCGAAGTCGAACTCGTCGGGGATCGCCGCGGAGACGGCGTCCTCGCCCGTACCGATGCTGACGGCGCCCGCGTCGACGCCGTCGGCGAGCCCGCGGAGGACGGCGGCCGCTTCGGCCCGCGTGGTCGTGCGATCCGATTCGAAGGCGTCGGTCGGCCCGCCGTCCGCCGGTTTCTCGTCCTCGGACGCTCGCTCCGCGTCATGACTGGTATCGTCGTCGGCCATACCCTCACGAAGGGTCCGCGGCGGAAACGCTTGGCGACGGTTCCGGCCGCTCGCGTCCGCCTCGCTCACCTCAGCGCTCGTCGAACAGCCCGTCCACGTCGGACTCGCGGTGTTCGCGGCGGTCGACGTGTTCGGAGAGGCGCTGGGCGACGATACCCCGGTGCTCGGCGTCGCGGACGAAATCGAGCAAGAACGTGACGAACTCGCTCCCCTCGTCGCCGGCGTCCAGGTCAGCACGAGCGTACCGGGCCGCCTGCTCGATCACCTCCTCGTCGTACCCCAGGTCCTCGGCGAGGACGCCCGCGGCGACGAACGCGGCCTCGACGTCGAGGTCGGCCAGCCCGATGGCTTCGCCCTCGTAGGTGAGCGCGGGGGCAGCCCTGCGCTCGATGCGTTCGGGGTCGCGCGCGAGGCCGGCCAGGAACGCCCGTACGGTCGCGACGTTCACGCCGCGGTAGTCGGGCGGGAGGCCGGCGAGGTAGTCGCCGGCGCTGTCGGCGAGGCCGGTCGCGCCCGACCAGTTGCGCCCGCGGGCGTGGTAGACGGCGGCCGTGAACTGGATGAGCCCGTGGAGGAATCGCTCGTCGTCGCCCTCGGGCAGGTCGAGCCAGCGCTCCTCCCACGCGTCGTGGGCGGCGTGGTAGTGGCCGGCGTTGTAGACGGCGACGCCTGCCCGGAGCTGTGGGTCCATGCGCTGCGGTTCGCCCGCGAGGCCGAAAACCCCTACGACGCGGGCTCGTCGGCGGTCTCCGCCGACGAGTCGCGTTCGTCTGGGGACGCGCTCTCGGCCCCGGCTCCGGTCGCGGTTTCGATCTCGTAGTGGCGCACGAGCGCGTTGACGAACGCGAACTTCAGCGCCATCGAGAGCGCGGTCAGGACGGCGGTCGACCGCGGTTTGCGGCGGTAGGCGGCGTACAGCGCCCCCACGGTGACCGGGAGCGTCGCGACGTCGAGCGCCCGGAGGAGCGTCCCGTGTTTCCCGTGGTCGACCCAGTAGCGTTCGGCCTGGACCACGTCGTTCGTCCACGCCCGCGCGTCTTCGGGCTGGGGGAGGACGACAGGGTTGACGGCGATGGCCACGACAGCCGCGACCAGGAGCCGCTTGCGCCGCGTCAGGATCGCGTACACAAGCACGGGGAACGCGAACACGCGCGTCCACCCGCTCCAGGGGTTGGCGTGTCGTTCCCAGAGGAACTCTGCGAGCCGTTCCGATGGCACTGTGGTCGACACGTCCGTACCTTGGTAGTTTGTCCCAATAAGCGTGGGGTACGACGGGCCGCGTCGAGCGAGACTCCCCTACTGCGGCCGTCCGTCACGGTCCGATGCGACTGTCCCCACGTCGAGCGAGTCGAGTTCGCCCTCGTAGCGCCGGACGAGCGCGGCGACGAACGCGAACTTCAGCGTCATCGACAGGCTCGTGCCGACCGTCGCGCCGCCGGCGTCGCGCCGATACGCGGCGTAGAAGGCGTACACCGTCGCGAACGCGTTCCCGACGTTCAGCCACTGCAGCGCGCCGAGGCTGTCGCCCGTCTCGCGCCACCGGCGCTCCGCGAGGACGACCTTCGTCATCCACGCGTCGGCGTCGTCGGGTTTCGGGAACAACAGCGGGTTCACCGCGGCGAAGAGGATCGCGGCGACGCCCAGTCGCCACCGCCGGTGGTACACCGCGTACGTCAGCGCCGGCAACGTGAGCGTTCGCGACCACCCACTCCACGGGTTGGCGTGCCGTTCCCAGAAAGTCCGCTTCGCCCGCGCTCGAATCGAGTCGTCCATGTTCTGAGTTCGCTCGGCTGGGTGAAAAAGCCGCGCTCAGATGTCTTCGACGAGTTCGACGCCCCAGCCTTCGGGTGCCGTGATGAAGGCGACGCGGGAGTCGAACTCGTCCATGGTGATCGGGCCGTCGTCGATCCGCTCGTCGGCCAGCTGGTCGAGCGCCGCGTCCACGTCCTCGACGGTGAGCGCGACGTGTTCGAAGTCGCCCGTCTCGACGGGCCCGTCGGTCTCGACTAGCTGGAGCGCGGCCGGGTCGTCGGTGTCCTCGTCCGCGGGGTCGCCGACGAAGACGTTCCGCGTCCCGTCGTCGGTCTCGAACTCCCGGAGCACCTCGTAGCCCACGAGGTCGGCGTAGAAGTCGATGGTCGCCTCGATATCCGCGACGCGGATAGACGTGTGTCGGAGTGTCATCGGGTAATCGCTCGGAGAGTTCCGGCTTAAACGTACTGTGATGGGCCGGGGGACTTCGGTATGCCTCGCTACCGGTACCACCTCAGAGGGCGTGGTAGCCGCAACCGCCGATCGATTCATCCCCGCTGTTCTGTGCGGTACTGTCTTCTCCTCTCGCAGGTTCCATCGCTCATTCTTCGCGGTCGGTCCAGAAGTCGAACGAGCGACCGGGGACGAAGATGTCCAGGCCGACTGCCGTCTCCTCGCCCTCGTTCTCGACGCGGTGGGACTCCCAGGGGTCGAGCCACACCGAGTCGTACCGCTGGAGGCGTTCGCTGTCGTCCTCTGTGTGGATGGTAAGCTCGCCGTCGAGGACGAGACACACCTGGCCGTTCTCGTGGTCGTGCATCGGCGAGCTGTGGCCGGGAGGCTTCTCGAACCACTCCAGGCTCACGTCGTCGTCGCCCGCCAGCGCCACGCGGCGCCACCCCTCGTCCGGTTCGTACGTCTCGGCGTCGTCGAAGCTGACTCGCTCCATACGCCTGGATCGCGCGCTCGCGACAAATCTCTGGGGGCCCGTCCCGCTGACCGCCGAACTGGCGGCCCGACTCGTGGAACAACTTAATTGATTCGCCGGCTTTCCGGCGGTGAAACGCGGCTCGTGGCTATAATCGGTGGGGGACCCTATCGGGAGATATGACGGACGTAGATACCGTGCACGACGCAGGACAGCCGCCGGCCGGTGGACCGACCGAGGGACGTGACCCCGTACCGGCGACAGCCGACTGGCTACTGGGAATCGTGACCGGGGCGATCGGACTCGTCCTGGCGGCGGTCGGCGTCGGGATCTACACCCGGGTCGACCGGGCACTGATCGCCGATTTCGTCACCAGCGAGGAGGTGGAGGTGAACGGGATCACGCCCTCGGAGGCCATCACCGCCGGTGAGCCGTTCGTCGACTGGCTCGCGGCCGGCATCGTCGTGACTGGGCTCGTGCTGGTCGTCGGCGCCGCGGCGTTCGTCGTCGTGCGTCGGCGCACCCGCCGCCGGGTCGCCAGCGAGGGCGGCACGACCGCGACGTTCTGGGCCTGTGCCGTCTACGGCGCCGCGGTGACGGCCCTGGTCTCGTTCGTCCCCGGGTCGCCTATCGCGGGCGGCGGCGCCGCGGCGTACCTCCACGACGACGGCTCCGGCGTGCGTATCGGCGCCGCGGCCGGACTGGTCGGGTGGGCGGCGACGGTCCCGCTGCTCGTGTCGGTCGCCGGCGGACTGCTCGCCGGAGCCGACGCCATCGGGCAACTCGCGAGCGGCGCCATCCTCGTCGGCCTCGTCGTCGCCGGCGAACTCCTGGGACTGGCGATCAACGCCGCGCTCGGCGGCCTCGGCGGCCTGCTGGCCACAAGACTCGTCTGACCCCGCTGGTTCGTCGACCCACTCACGCCGGCCACCACGCGCGAAGCGCTGCTCGCGGTGTGGTGTCGACAGGAACGTCCGGACGGAGTCCAGCGCGAGCGAAGCGCGACTGGACGGAGCGCCTCGAAGTGAACGGTGACCGCAGGGAACCGTGAGCGAAGTGAGCGCTGGGCACGTCGGACGTGAACGAAGTGAACGTCCGGACGGAGATTCGAACTCGTGAAGACGTTCCGGGTCGCTCACTGCTCACGGGTCACTCCGTTCCCCGTTCGCTTCCCGAGGCCTCACTTCGTTCGGCCTCGCGCCGTTCGCTTCCCGGGCTGCGACTTCCCTGCTCGAATCTCCGTGACCGTGATCTCCCTCAGCGGAGGCGAGCACACGCTACGCGGTGCTCGCCGGGTTGCTTCGGGAGAGTAACGTCCGGACGGAGATTCGAACTCCGGTCCCTGGCTCCGCAAGCCAAGAGGATAGTCCACTACCCTATCCGGACTCACTCCTACGTACCGCGGTTGATTGTAAAGGGGTTACGATCCGTCCGGCGAGTGTCAAAGGGTCGCTTGATGGTGGAGAAAGCCCTTTATCCGGACCCTCCTCCGTCCTGTCGTGAAGCGACGCACCCTCCTCCGCGGTCTCTCCGCCGCGGGCGCACTGGCCGCGACGGGCTGTCTCTCCGACGGCCCGGGCGCTCAACCGACGGAAACCGACGAACCGACCGGGACCCCGGAACCGACCGACGCCGACACCCAGAGCGACACACACGGGGATACGGTCACCGAGCCCGACCCCGACGGGAGCGACACGCCCAGCGACGCGCCGACGGACACGGTGAGCGAAACGCCCGACAGCGAGCCGTCCACGACGCCGAGCGGTATCGCCGACGAATCGTTCTCGGTGACCGGCAACGATTGCGGTAGCCAGACCGACGAGGCGTCCGTCTCGTTCGACGAGGGCAGCGGGTCCGTCACGGTCACCGGGACCATCTGGGGCAACGACGCCTGTTACACGGCGGTCCTCTCGGACGTCCGCCTCGACGGCGGCTCTCTCACGGTCGTCGTCGCGGCGGAGTCCGACGCGGACACCGACACCGCGTGCGCCGAGTGCATCACCGAGATCGACTACGAGGCGACGATCGCCCTCGACGCCGCGCTCCCCGAAACCGTGACGGTCGTCCACGAACACGGCGGCGAGGACACGCGGGTTACGTCGGCTGACCGGTAGCCGGCTTCGGTAGCGACGCTTGAACCGGGGGAGAAGTCGATCGGGAGCGACGGCAGCGGGGACAACGGTGATGAAAGCCCTCGACACGCTCGATTTGAGTTGGCTCGACTGCAGAGGACGGCAGGTGACGAAAGCCCTCGGCGCGCTCGCTCACGGCTCACTTCGCTCGTCGTTCGCATAGCGAGGCGCTCCCTGCGCTCGCGCCTCGCTCTCGCGGTCGCTGCGCGGGATATTCTCGCTCGCTGCGCTCGCTCGAATAGAGCCCGCTCAGGCGACTCCATTTGCTTCGCTCATCGCAAGCGCGCCTCGCCCTTTCAGTCCGCCAGGAAGACAGTACCGCAGACAGCCACATCCCTCCCCAGCCGATTGCGATGCTCGTCGCAGGCTCCTGCGCTTCTCATCCCTCGCGCGGTTTCGTCGCGGCACGGGGCCGCGACAGCGCGCGCCACCGCAATTGTCTACCCTGCGGACTGATCTGAACACTCCCTCGCGTCGACCCTCGATTTTATACCTGAAGCAGCGACCACACCGACCCATGCACGGAGCGAACGCGGCGAGCGCGCGGACGATCAGTTCGGTCGGTGGCGCGGCCGAAACGGCGGCGAAATCGCCGTACGCGGACTGGGTACCGGGGCAACGACAACGCTTAAGCGGCGACATACCGTGCCAACGGCTAGACTAATGGGAGAGATCGAGGAGATCTACGCGGATCTGGAGACCGACGTCTCCGAGGAGGAGTTCCGCGAGGCCGTCGAGGAGAAGGTCGAGCAGATGGGCGGACTCGCCGACGAGGAGACGGCGGCGATGCTCCTCGCCCACGAGCTCAACGAAGGGGAAGTCGACACCGTCGCGGACATCGAGCCCGGCATGGAGGAGGTGAAGTTCCTCGCCAAAGTCGTCTCTATCGGCGATCTGCGGACCTTCGAGCGCGACGGCGAAGACGAGGACGGCCGCGTCGTCAACGTGGAAGCGGCCGACGAGACCGCCAGCGTCCGCCTCGCGTTCTGGGACCAGCAGGCCGAGGCCATCACCGACGGCATGCTGGAGGAAGGGCAGGTCCTCCGCGTCGCCGGCCGACCGAAAGACGGCTACAACGGCCTCGAAGTCTCGGTCGACAAGGCCGAACCCGACGACGACGCCGAGATCGACGTACAACTCGGCGCGGGGTCGTCCGTCGACGGGCTGACGATGGGCCAGTCGGACGTGAACGTCACCGGCATCGTGCTGGAGACCGAGTCGATCCGGACGTTCGACCGCGACGACGGCTCGGAGGGGAAGGTCGCGAACTTCCTGCTCGGCGACGAGACGGGGCGCGTGCGCGTGACGCTGTGGGACGACCGCGCGGACCGCGTCGAGGAGATACAGCCGGGGACCGCCGTCGAGATCGTCGACGGGTACGTCCGCGAGCGCGAGGGCGACCTCGAACTCCACGTCGGCGACCACGGCGCCGTCGACGAGATCGAGGAGACCGTCGAGTTCGTGCCCGAGGCCGACGCCATCGACGCCGTCGAGATGGACCAGGTGGTCGACCTGGCCGGCGTCGTCCGTTCGGCCGACCCCAAGCGGACGTTCGACCGCGACGACGGCTCGGAGGGGCAGGTCCGGAACATCCGCGTACAGGACGACACGGGCGACATCCGCGTCGCGCTCTGGGGCGAGAAGGCCGACAAGGAGATCGCTCCCGGCGACGAGGTCTTCGTCGCCGACGCCGAGATCCAGGACGGCTGGCAGGACGACCTGGAAGCGTCTGCGGGCTGGCAGTCGACGGTCGTCGTCCTCGACGAGAACACCGGCGCCGGCGCGGCCGCGCCCTCGCCGGGCGGCGCGGGCAGTGGTGGCGACGACGGCGGGTCGGAGTCGACCGGCCTCGGCGCGTTCACCGGTGACGGCGACGGTGTGGAGGACGCGACCGAATCCGACGGCGGGTCGGGCGGCGCGGGCGGTGCCAGCGCGGACGGCGGCGCCGCGACCGCAGCGACCGAGGAAGTCGAGTTCACGGGGACGGTGGTCCAGACGGGCGACCCCGTGATTCTGGACGACGGGCAGGAGACGATGCAGGTCGAGACGGACGCGGCGCTGACCCTCGGCCAGGAAGTGACCGCGCGCGGGTCGCTGCGCGACGACCGACTCGACGCGGACGACGTGTTCTGACGGCGTACGACCGTGGAGCGGCGCGTTTCGCGGTCGCACTCGAGAGAGCGACGGGGTGGCACCGCGGCGGTGGCGCGCCCGGCGTCCGGGGACAGCGGTTTTCGGAAACGCTTAAGGCCGGAACAGACCGCTTGTGGTGTATGAGCGTCGAGCTACCGTTCGCGCCGGTCGACACGATAATCCGGCGCAACGCCGGGAGTTTGCGGGTCAGTGCCGAGGCCGCCGAGGAACTCGCCCGTCGCATCCAGCAGCGAGGGGCCGACCTGGCGGCCGAGGCCGCCGAGGTGGCGACCGCGGACGGGCGGAAGACGCTGATGGCGTCGGACTTCGGCGTCGAGGTCTCCCAGGACAAGGACGACCTCGAACTGCCGATCGCTCCCGTCGACCGCATCGCTCGCCTCGACATCGACGACTATCGCGTCTCCATGGACGCCCGCGTCGCGCTGGCGTCCGAACTGGAGACCTTCGCCGACCGCGTGGCCGCAGCGGCGGCCGACCTGGCCCGCCACGCCGACCGGCGGACGGTCAAGGCGGAGGACGTCGAGGCCTACTTTCGATTAGCACAGTACTACGAGTAAGCCCGTCATGAACTTCGGTTACCGAGAGTCCTGTCTCGACCACGACACCGGCAAGCGCCACCCCGAGAGCCCCGACCGCCTGCGCGCCATCCGGCAGGGCCTCTCGGAGTCCCACGGCGTCAGGTACGTCTCCCCCGACGACGCGACCGAGGCACAGATCGAGGCCGTCCACGACGCCGACTACGTCCAGGACGTCAAGGACTTCTGCGCCGACGGCGGCGGCGACTGGGACGCCGACACCGTCGCGGTCGAAGCCACCTGGGACGCCGCGCTCGCGGCCGCCGGCATGGCCAACTGGGTCGCCGACGCGGCGCTCGACGGATCGAACGGCCGGAACACCCCCTTCTCGCTCGGCCGCCCGCCGGGCCACCACGCCGTCGAAGACGACGCCATGGGGTTTTGCTTCTTCAACAACGTCGCCGTCGCGGCCCAGCACGCCCTCGACGACCGCGACGTCGACCGCGTCGCCATCCTCGACTGGGACGTCCACCACGGCAACGGCACGCAGGACATCTTCGACGACCGCGAGGACGTGTTCTTCGTCTCTATCCACGAGGACGGCATCTACCCCGGCACCGGCGACGTGACCGAGATCGGGACGGGCCCCGGCGAGGGCACGACGATGAACGTCCCGTTCCCGCCGGGCACGCGCACCAGCGGCTATCTCGCCGCAGTAGACGACCTGATCGTCCCCGCCTTCGAGGCGTTCGACCCGGACTTGCTCCTCGTCTCGGCGGGCTTCGACGCCCACGAACACGACCCCATCTCGCGGATGCGCGTCTCGACCGAAGGGTACGGCTGTCTGACTCGCCGCCTGGCGACGTTCGCCGACCGGATCGACGCCGGCCTCGGGTTCGTCCTCGAAGGCGGCTACGGCCTCGACACGCTGACCGAGAGCATCCGGACCGTCCACGACGTGTTCGACGGCTACGAGCCCGCCGAACCTACCGAGGACGTCCAGGACGCCGCCCGGCAGGTCATCGAGGACCTGCAGACGCAGGGCTTCGACCTCGCCGCCGAGTGAGTCGGCGACCGCTCCCCGACCGATGCAGCCGTCCGCCGCTGTTGTATGCTTCCTGATACGTTTGCTGTCGACACAGTGAATTTCCCGACAGGAGCGGTAGCCGACCGGGCGATCCGGGGAAACAATGTCTCTCAGCCGACGGGTACCGGCCTACATATCAACGAACGGCGGAAACCATTACAAGTGTGTACACGGAACGAGTCTCTTGGTGACTTCACCCCGTGTGTTGCTGTACGGAACAAACGTATCGTGACTGGGAATCGCAACTCGACGACCTGACACCGAGCGCGAAGTTCGTGTACACGGTCCTCGAGTACGAGGGACCGCTGACCCAGAAAACGCTCGCCGAGGAAACCCGGCTCTCACAGCGCAGCGTCCGCAGCGCGCTGTCGGACCTGACCGACGCCGACCTCGTCGAGGAACGGATCTACCCGGCGGACGCCCGCCAGCGACTCTACGCGATCGACACCGAATAACCACCGCGGTCCGGGTCGACCGTGTCGGGATTTTTATACGCGCGACCGATCAGGGGCGCGGCGCCAGATAGCGCGCGAACTCGACGCCGAACTCCGCGGCCAGTTCGCCGACCTGCTCGCCCGCGAGCACCGCGTATCCGGTTTCCATCGCCGACTCGACGTGCGCGCCCAGCGCCACGTCGAGGACGGCGTCACTCTCCAGGAACGCCACCGCCGTCTCGAACTCCCGGGGCCGCTCGACGACGTACCGGTCGCCATCGAGGAAGGGACCGTACGTGCCGTCCTCCTCGGGGTCGTCGTCCGCGTAGGCCTCGTAGAACCCCTCTGCGTGGTCGCGGACGTCGACCGGCGGCCCCTCGTGGCGCTCGACGGCCGGCCGCTCGGCGACTTCGAGTTCGACCAGGATGACGACGGTCTCGTCGGCCCACGCCGCCGCCCTGAGCACGTCGAACCCGCGCCGGTCGAGTTCGCTCGTCACGCCGCCGAGCGACCGGTCGAGTTGCGGGTAGAGCTGGTCGTCCACGACGTCGGGCGCGTCGAACCGGAGCGCGACCGGCGTGGTCCCGCGCCGCTCGAAGGCCTCCCGGACGGCCGCCGCGTCGAGCGGGTCGGGATCGGAAGGGAAAAACAGCTCCTCGCGCGGGTCGGCGAGGAGTTCGCGCGCGTAGTGCTGGAGGCGCGCGACGGCCTCGGCCGAGCAGACCGCGGCGACGTTGCGCTCGGGATCCGTCGGATCGATGACCACGAGCGGGTCGTCGAAGGTTTCCCGTCCGTGATCCTCGGGGTCGAGCTCTATCGGTGGATGCCAGTTCGCCGCCGCCTCCACGAACGCGCGGAAGCCGCCGTACTCGTCGACGAGCAGTTCCGTCAGGTACCCCGAGAACCCGCGCGTCCGGAGGTTGCTCCCGTAGACGCCGATGCCGGTGAGGAACTGCTTGGCGACGCGCACCTCGCTTGCCAGTTCGGCGTCGATGCGCTCGGTGATGTACTCGGTGTGGTACGGCGTGCGGTCCACCGCGGACTGAATCTTCGTCGCGTCTTCGACCGCGTAACAGGGCACCAGGTCCACGTCGAACCCGTCGTGCGTTCCCTTGACGTACGGGTGCTCGGCGTACTCCTCGTGACCCTCGGGCAGGACGGCGTGACCGACGTCGAGCCCGTAGGACTCCAGGTCTTCCCGGTCGATATCGGGCGGGAACGAGACGAACAGGTCGACGTCGCGGTCGCCCGCCAGCCAGGTGTCGCGGGCCGTCGAGCCGGCCCGGACTACCTCGGCGTCGACCGGCAAGTCGGCGATGGCGGCCCGTGCGCGTTCGCGTAACTCCTCGGCGACCCGGTCGAGTCGCTCGCGCTCGACCGCGTCGGGCTCGACCCGCTCGCGGACCCGCTCGACGACCCCCTCGAACTCGTCGCTCATGTGCGTGGGTTCGGTGGGGCCCGTGAAAATCTGTCTGATGTACCGTGGGTTTGGAACTGTCGCTCTGTCGACGTGCGTGACTCCGTGACGCGGCGGGTCCAAAGCGAAATCCCTATACAATAACTCCGGCTATCAGTGTATGCGTGCCGCCGTAGCTCAGTTGGTAGAGCACCTCGCTGTTAGGGTGCGCAGGTCACCTGCGTGCCGCAGACACGAGGTTGTCCCAGGTTCGAGTCCTGGCGGTGGCGTTCTAGCAGTCGTCGTTTTCTTCGGTGAGTCGAATCAGTGTAGTTCTACAGTAGCAGCCGACGACGAGAACTGAAAGCCCCGACTGGTTCGACTCGCGCGCCTCGCTGCGCTCCTCGGTCGTTTCACTCCCTGCGGTGCTTCCGTCGTCGTGCTTCGTCGAACCAGTCGCCCCTTTCATTCCCACCCATCGCACGACACCGCAGACGGCCTCACACCTCCCCAGCCGACTGCGTTGCTCGGTCGCTTCGCTCCCTGCGCTACTCATCCCTCGCACGGCTACGCCGCGCGGTTCTCGCAGTGCTCGAACACGCGCGACAGCGCGCGCCACAACAAGTCGGTAACGTGGTGAAATCACTCAGGGGTCAGCGCCAGCTCGCGCTGGAGGAGCAGGCGGGCGACGTGGAACTCGCCGCCTCACAGCGCCCCGGCGTCCCGCGGCGCCATCGGTCAGTTGCGTGACGGACGCGGACGGGTAACAGTCGACCGCTCGATGCGCCGACGAGCGTGTGACGACTGCTCCCTGCCCAGCCACGCGGGAGAGACAGGGCTAAATGGATGCGCCCCGAGGTGCGTGGGCATGAGCGACGCGTTCGAGGTCTCCGAGAAGCGGTCCGTCCCGCCCGCCGAGGCGTTCTCCCTCCTCGGCAACGAACTGCGCGTGTCTATCCTCCTCGAACTCGGCGACGCCAAGGAGGGAAACCAGCCCCGGCCGCTCCCCTTCGAGGAACTGCGTCGCCGATGCGACGTGACCGACAGCGGCCGGTTCAACTACCACCTTCAGGAACTACTGGACGTCTTCGTCACCGAGAAACCGGAGGGCTACGGCCTGCTGTACCCGGGCGTCATCCTCTATCAGGCGATCAAGGCCGACAGCTTCACCGACCGGACGACCGTCGACCCGTTCCCCGTCGACTCCTCGTGCGTCACTTGCGACGGCGACCTGGAGGCGACCTATCGGAACAGCATGCTCGTCGTCCGCTGCCGGGACTGTGGCGACCTGGCGTTCAAGTACCACCTCCCGCCGGGCGCCATCCGGTCGAACGACCCCGACGCGGTGCTGTGGGCGGCGAACGTCTACGCCCGGCGCGACCTGATGACCGTCGCCAGCGACGTCTGTCCGACCTGCGCCAGCGAGATGTACCACGACGTGGTCCCCGAAGACGAGAAGTCGAGCGATCTCGAACACGCGATGCCCGGCCCCGCCGTCGTCCACCACTGCTCGTACTGCAAGAACTTCTTCTCGACCGACCTGCCGGAAGTCCTCGTCTACCACCCCGACGTCCTGCCGTTCGTCGCCGCCAACGCCCACGACGTGCTGACCGAGATGCTGTGGACCGTCGGCGCCTGCGACCCGGACGACATCGCCGTCACTGAACGCGATCCGTTACGCGTGACCGTTCCGCTCCAGGTCGATGGTGAGCGACTCGACGTGACCGTCGACCGCTCGCTCGCCGTCGTCGACACCGAACGGACGTAACTGCGCTTCCCGGACCGTGACACACCGTCTCACTGAGATATTTGCCGTAACTCGTGGTTATAGATGCTTGTAGATATATGCACGACACACATGACCGATCCGTACGCTTTCGGGACGCGCTGCGTCCACGCCGGCCAGGAGGTCGATCCGGCGACAGGGGCGCGCGCCCCACCGATCTACCAGACGACCTCGTACGTGTTCGACGACGCGGACACCGCGGCCGACCGGTACGCGCTGGACGACGGCGGGAACGTCTACTCCCGGTTCGACAACCCGACCGTGGCGACGCTCGAACGCCGCCTCGCCTCCCTGGAGAACGGCACCGCCGCCGTCGCCACCGGGTCGGGGATGGCGGCCCTCGACGCCGGCACCTCGATCCTCGCCAGCGCCGGCGACAACGTCGTCACCGCCTCCTCTATCTACGGCGGCACCCACTCCTATCTCTCCAACATGGGGAGCCGCCGGGGCATCGAGACGCGCTTCGTCGACACGCTCGACCCCGAAGCGTACGCCGAGGCCATCGACGACCACACCGCCTACGTCCACTACGAGACCATCGGGAACCCCTCGCTCGTCACCCCGCCGATGGAGGAGATCGCCGAGGTCGCCCACGAGCACGGCGTCCCCGTCTTCGTCGACAACACGTTCGCGACGCCCGCGCTCTGCAACCCGCTCGACCACGGCGCCGACGTCGTCTGGGAGTCGACCACTAAGTGGATCCACGGGTCGGGCACCACCGTCGGCGGCGTCCTGGTCGACGGCGGATCGTTCCCCTGGGCGGAGTACCCCGAGAAGTTCCCCGAGTTGGGCGCGCCCAACGACGCCTTCGACGGCGTCACCTTCGCCGAGCGGTTCGGCGACCGGGCGTTCGCGATGGCCGCCCGCCAGCGCGCCGTCCGCTCGCTCGGCGACGGCCAGAAGCCGTTCGACGCCTGGGCGACCCTCCAGGGCAGCGAGACGCTCTCGCTCCGGATGGAACGCCACTGCGAGAACGCACAGACCGTCGCGGAGTTCCTCGTCGACCACGACGGCGTCGAGTGGGTCACCTACCCCGGTCTCGAATCGCACGAGACCCACGACCACGCCGCAGAGTTCCTCGACGGCGGCTACGGAGGCATGATCGCCTTCGGTCTCACCGGCGGCTTCGAGGCGGGCAAGCGCTTCTGCGAGGAGACCGACCTCGCGCAGTTCCTCGCCAACATCGGCGACGCGAAGACGCTCGTCATCCACCCCGCGAGCACGACCCACGCCCAGCTCTCGGCGGACGAACAGCGCGCCAGCGGCGTCACGCCCGACCTCGTGCGGCTGTCGGTCGGCATCGAAGACGCAGACGACGTCGTCGCCGATATCGACGGTGCCATCGAACGTGCCAACCACGGCGCGGGTGAGTCGTAGATGGAGATCGAACGCGACTCGGTCTCGCTGGGCGAGTTCGAGTTCGAGTGCGGTCGCTCGATCCCCGAACTCGAAGTCTCCTACGAGGCCTACGGGGAGTTCACCGGGGACAACGCCGTCCTCGTCTGTCACGCGCTCACCGGGAGCGCCCACGTCGCCGGCCGCCACCCGGACCAGGAGACCGACGGCCAGGCTCGCGCCTGGTGGGACGACATCGTCGGTCCCGGCAAGGCCATCGACACGCGCGAGTACTACGTCCTCTGTGCGAACATCCCCGGCTCGTGCTACGGCACGACCGGCCCCGCCAGCGAGAACCCGGAGACGGGCGAACCCTACGGCACCGACTTCCCCGCGGTCACGGTGGCGGACTGGACCGACGCGCAGCGCAAACTGCTGGACGAACTCGGCATCCCGCACCTCCACGCCGTCGTCGGCGGCAGCGTCGGCGGCATGAACGTCCTTGAGTGGGCCAAACAGCACCCCGACCACGTCGAGCGCATCGTCCCCATCGCCGCCGCCGCTCGCCTCGACGTGCAGTGTCTCGCCCTCGACGCCATCGCGCGCCGCGCGATCACCACCGACGACGGCTGGCAGGGCGGCGATTACTACGGCGACGGCCCAGACCCCGACGACGGGCTCGCCCTCGCCCGCCAGATCGGCCACGTCATGTACCTCTCGAAGGCCTCGATGGAGCAGAAGTTCGGTCGCCGCGCTGCCGGGCGCGACGCCGCGCGCTCGTTCCCGACCGACCCGGCGGCCGGCTTTTTCCCCTACCGCGACGTCGAGTCCTATCTCGACTACCAGGCCGAGTCGTTCGTCGACCGCTTCGACGCCAACGCCTACCTCTATCTCACCCGCGCGATGGACAACTACGACCTCTCGGCGGGCTTCGAATCCGACGAGGACGCGCTCGCGGCATTCGACGGCGAGGCGCTCGTCATGTCGTTCACCGGCGACTGGCACTTCACCCCGACGCAGGCCGAGGAGCTGGCCGACTCGTTACGCGGAGCGGACGTCCGCGTGGCTCACCACCTCGTCGAGTCCGACCACGGTCACGACGCCTTCCTGGTCGAACCGGAGAGCGTCGGCCCGCCGCTCTCGGACTTTCTCGTCGACGGCGTCGAGGGAACGGCGGTCACCGACACCGACGAACCCCCCGAGGACGACGACCCCTCGTTCGCCCCGGTCCACACGAGCCTGTTCTCTGATTGACGGGTTTGCGGGGCCAACAGGCTTTTTTCTCCCCACTGCGTTTGCTCGGATACTCGTCTCCGGGGGACGGGCACGGGTGGACTGGCGCTGCCCCGCGGGGAGAACGCAGAGGCCCTCTACAGCATGACAATCGACCTGGACGCGACCAGACCGCAGATCCGCTCGCACCCGAGTCGCGACGGCGCGCAGATCGTCGACCCGATCCAGGAGACCCAGTTCGCCCTCCTCACCCCCGAGCAACCGGACATCTCCGACTGCGACACCGAACGCTTCTACTTCCCCGCCGACACCGCCGCGACGATTCGAACCGATACGATCGAGACGCCGTATTTCGTGGGAGTCTGGATCCGTGACGAAGAAGGCGATACCGTCGCGGAGATCAGCGATCGTGAGTCCGTGAATATCCAGCCCGGCCGTTATAACGTCGAGTTGGCGACTACCCAGATCAAACTACAGTTCGCCATCGAAGGTGGAATCGCAGTCACCTCGACAGAAGACGGTGTAACCCTATCGCTCTCGGAGACCGATCGCCTACACGTCGGTGCGCGCTCGGTGCACGAACAACCCGCAGCCACCGTAACGACGACCGAGGAACCAGAGGACCTGATGGCCGCGCTCTCGACGCTCGGGTCGGCACTGAAAACGACCAGCTGCGAGCGGTCGTTCCCGTCGTTGCGCGGCCACCCCCCGCTCGTCGAACTCGGTGACGAACTCTCCATCCCGGAGGCGATCGATTCTCCGGACAACGGAGTCGCTATCGAAGTCCCGCCAGTCGAGGAGTTCATCTATCCCGTCGTCCCGCTCGTGTATTATCTCGGGGCGACGCTACAGCCGGGTCCGTCTCCACGGATCGTCACCGAAGAGTGGTCGTATCCACTCGATGGCAACGACGGGTTCGAACCCGCTGTCGCCCGCACCCTCAAACAGATCCTCCTGTTGGACTGCGTAACGCGAACAGAGGGATACTATCAGGTGGACCTGCACGAACGCGGGGAAGTAAAGAAGCGCGTCGATCTCGACTTCGCCAAAGTGTACGAGCGGTCGCTCCCGGAACAGCTCAGGACGTATCTCGAAATTCCGTACGATTCGCTCGCAGATGTCGTCCCGAAGTGGAAACTGACCGCCGACGTGCGGCCGTACGCCGAGTACGTCAGCGCGCTTCCGTTCCTCGCGAACGAACTCGCGATCGTCCGCTGCCCGGGAGCGGTCCCCTCGGACGACGAGGCGCTCGAGGACCTTTCAGAGCAAGTCGAGTCGTTCTTCCGCGACAACCCGCAGGCGCTACGTCGGAGCACGAAAGCGCGGTCGACGAACTCCTCAACCTCTACGACCGACACGGACATCTTCCGTCCCGAGCCAGCGGACAGCATCGAACAGGCGTACGTCGGTGATGGACTACCCGTCGGTGCGAGCAAGATGACAGTCGACGCCTATCATCGCCGATTGTCGTTCGAACCGACGACGGATCCGCAGATTCGGGTCGCAGTCGTCTGTAACGACGAGGAGATGACCGACGAAAACGTCGTTTCAGAGATATACGGGACGCGCGACTGGGTCGAGTTCGACATCTCGTTCCAGGAGCAGTTGACGACGACGGAGATGCGTGAAGTCCTGAAGTCCGACGTTGATTTCCTCCACTACATCGGCCACGTTGACGACGAAGGTATCCGATGTACAGACGGGTATCTCGATACGCGACACCTTTCGGAAGTGAACGTTAGTGCCTTCCTCCTCAATGCCTGTGATTCATACGAACAGGGCCGCGGACTCGTCGATTCGGGTGCAATGGCCGGTATCGCGACAGTCACGGATATCGTTAACGAAGCGGCTACTTCTGTCGGTCGAACCGCCGCAAAACTACTCAACCAGGGTTTCTCGCTCGCTGCCACAGTATCGATAATTAAGGAGTACGAGCAGATCGGACACCACTATCTCGTTGTCGGTGACGCTAGCTCGTCGATTGTAGAAAATCAGTCGGGAACGCCTAACCGAATCAATATCGAAGCAGGAGATTCTGATAATTATGAAATGACCTTGTTCGGATATCCAAACTTATCTACTCCGATGGGTACGATGTTTTTACCACAAATCAATGGAGAAACCACGTACTGTCTGAACTCGGGTCGTATGCGGACGTACTCGCTAACAGAGCCGGAGCTACTCGACTTTCTTCACAAGCAAGATGTTCCAGTTGATCTCGACGGATCGCTTCGATGGAGTATGGGCTTAACAGAACTCTAACTTCAGGGACCAGTCATCGAGGTCCCGTTTCCAGCCGCCACCGTACCGGCCTGCGAGAGCAGCAACAGCGCGCTGAACATGACGCCGATCCATTTGGGGTTCTCTTCGAGGAATTCGCGGAGTCGCGTTGATTCTTGGCTCATAGCCACTCATTTATTTATACGCGATGTGATTGAATTTATCTAAAAATTAGAGATAAATTAACCGTTGTATTATCAGGATCTACTAGGGAGATTAGAATTCAGCGCTTCGGGGCGTGTCGAGGGAGATTTTGAGCATGGCAATCGCGCGTTCTCGTGAGTATATGGTGTCAGGGGATAATAAGATTCATTGTCACGTAGGTCCGTTGTCCGCGTATAATGGCGATAGGGGAAGATGGGGTGGTGGTCAGATGATCGACGGACCGGACGGAGACAGCGAATTCGCGGGCGCGACGACGGTTCTCCTGTTGGCGCCCGACGTACAGAGCCGACCGATCGACGCCTGCGTGCGAGCGTTCCAGCGGGTCGACGAACGCGTCGACCGCGCGGCCGCGGTGACCATCACCAAGTCGGCTTCCGAGTGGCTCTCGCTGTGGGACCGGAGTCCCGTATCGACGACGACACCGGTCACCTGCGTGGACGTCGACGAAGCCACTCGCTCCGCGGCGAGTCGAAGCGAGGACACGGCCGGTGCGACGGTCAGGCGAGTCTCGGATCCCGGCGACCTGGAAGCGCTCGGTCGGCAGGTCAGCGACGTCCTCCAGCAGGCGGACGAAGCGGGCGACGACGTCGGCGTCGCGGTCCACTCGTTGAGCGGGATCCTCCGACACGTCGAGGAGTCGACCGCGTTCAAGTTCGTCTACACGCTCGGTGAAGTGACCCGGCGCGTCGACGGCGTCGCCTTCTTCCATCTCGACCCCGACGTCCACGAACCGGCGACTGTGGAGACGTTCCGGATCCTCTGTGACGCGGTCGTCCAGTTCGACGGGGGCCCGTAGCAACGTCGCCGATCGGTGACGAAATCGATGGACGTGAAAGGGGTGGCTCTTTATACCTCCCTGGCGAGTCGCCGAACATGACTTCGGGACGGCACCTGGTCGTGCTCGCAGGTGCCGACGCTGCTGCGGTGGACGCGATGGCGGCGGCCCTCCGCGACGACGGCACCGTCAGAACCGCCTACAGCCCCGTCGCGCTCCGCGAAACCCTGGACGACGAAGTCGACGCCGTCCTCGTCGAAAGCGGCCTCGGCGACGGGTCGCTCGAAACGGTCCTCGACGACCTGCGGGCCCACGAGGCGGACTGTCAGGTCGCTGTCCTCGACTCTGGCGCGGGCCGGTGTCAGCTCGGCGCGGACGCGCCCGTCGACGCGGTCGTCGCGTGGGACGAAGATGCGGTCCGCGAGACGGTTTCGGAACTGGTCGCACGCGCCCGGTACCGGCGGCGACTCGACGAGTACTACGCGCTCGCGGAGGAACGGGCCGCCGTCGCGGACGACGACGACGCGGCTCCGAACCGCGACAGACTGGACCGAAAGTTCGAGGAGCTGCGACGCGAGCTCGCCGACGGGTTCCGGCGCATCGACGACGCGTCGGTCTTCGATGCCGCCCTGTCACCGGACGAGCGACGTCTCCGGCCCTGCGAGTCGACCGGCGGCGAGGGCCCGGACGCCGAGCGGTCGGGCGAGACGAACGCCGGCGACGACAAGTCGGACGCGACTGGATCGGACGCCGGCGACGACGGATCCGACGCGACCGGATCGGACTCCGGCGACGAATGAGTACCGGCGGTGGGTGACGCGACGGCCGGTCAGCGCCCCTGGCACGTACATTTATGCGAGCGGTGGAACAAGATCAGGTATGACCGAGACAGACGAAACGGTGAGCCTCGGGTTCGGACAGGCGGTCTACGACGACGAGGGGAACCGGCTGGGGACCGTCCGCGGGTTCGACGAACACGGGTTCTACGTGACGACCGACGAGGGGATCGGGGCGCTGTCGGGCGAGCACCTCACGACCGGCGAGGCGGGCGAGGCCGAGCTGATGTGGCGCTGCTGGGAGTGCGGCGAGATGGGCGACATCGAGGAACTCCCCGACGCCTGTCCGTCGTGCGGCGCCGCGCGCGAGGAGATATACTACTGGATCGAAGACTGAGAACCCGTGCAGGTCCTCGTCTTCGGCGCCGGGAGCCTCGGCAGTCTCGTCGGCGGGCTGCTCGCCCGTGCGCACGACGTGACGCTTGTCGGCCGCGACCCGCACGTCGAGCGAATCCGCAGCGACGGCCTCCGTATCGAGGGAGAGGTGTCGGCTCACGTCGAACCGGCGGCAGCGACGGCCGTTCCCGACGGGAGCTTCGACCTCGCCGTCGTGACCGTGAAGGCGTTCGACACGGACGGGGCCGCAGCAGCGCTCGCGAGCGCCGACCTCGGCGGCGCCCTCTCGCTACAGAACGGACTGGGTAACGAAGCGCGACTGGCGGACGCGCTCGCCGTCCCGGTGCTCGCGGGGACGTGTACGTACGGCGCTCGTCTCCGCGAACCGGGTCGGGTCGAGTGCACCGGTCGCGGGGAGGTGGTGCTCGGCCCGCCCGAAGGGGGTCCCTCGTCGTTCGCCGACCGCGTGGGCGCATCCTTCGACGCAGCTGACATCGAGACGACGGTCGCCGGGGACATGACACGGCGCCTCTGGGAGAAGCTCGCGGTCAACGCCGGGATCAACGCGGTGACCGCGCTCGCCCGCGTCGAGAACGGCGCGCTCTCGGGGGGGCCGGCGAGTGAACCGGCTCGCCGGGCCGCCGTCGAGACGGCGCGAGTCGCCCGCGATCTGGGGATAGACCTCTCAAACGAAGACGCCGCGAACGCGGTGGAGCGGGTCGCCGACGCGACGGCGGCGAACCGTTCGTCGATGCTCCAGGACGTGGACGCCGGCGAGCGGACCGAGGTCGACGCGATCAACGGCGCTGTCGTCGAACGGGCCGAGACCCCGGTGCCGGTCAACGAGACGCTGACGGCGCTCCTCCGGGCCTGGGAGCGCGAGCGAGGTCTGCGGTAGCGCCCGGAGGTCGACCGTCCGTTATCCGCCCGCCGGTTGCGGTGCGGTCGCGTTCTCGACGGATGCGCCCGTTCCGGGCGAGCGATCGGTGAAGAAGACGGCTTCGCTCCCGTAGACGCGCAGGCGGTGGACGTCCGTGTCGTAGCCTTCCAGCGCCGGACTGAGGTCGTTCTCCAGCGATTGCGGCGCGATGACGACGAGCGGGTCGAGCGGCTCCTGCTGTAGTTGTTGGACGGCCTCGTCGGCAGTCTGGATGCAGTCCCCGGTCGCGCCGTAGGATTCGATGTACCACTGCAGGGGGAGCGTGTCGCTGATGCTCGAACACCGGGGTTCGATGCCGCCGGAGCGTGGGTTATCCCGGACGTAACTCGACCCGACGACGAGCACGTCCGTCCCCCCGTGGGACCCGGCGCGTTCTTCGAGGATCTGCATCGACGGCCGGAAGTCGTCGGCGGGCTGGGCGTACTGGACGAGTTCGTTGTCCTCGCTGGCCGGGTCGACGTAGACGCTGCCGGCCATGGAGACGACCATGTAGCCGCCGATCAACAGGAGGACGAACGCGGTGATACCGAAGCGGACCGAGCCGGTGTGTAGGGAATCGCGCGCGCGGTCGACGACGAGCGCGATGCCGACGCCGGCGGGGACCGCCAGCGGGACGAGCGCGTTCACCGCGATCCAGGCGTTGGCGATGTCGGTCCCGAGCGGGTAGCCGAGGATCGAGACGAAGCCCCAGTAGGCGCAGAAGAGGACGACGCCGCGCGAGCGGACGCGGCCCCAGCGCTCGGCGATGAAGCCGACGACGGCCATCGCTGTGAGCGCGAACGCCGCCTGCGCGATGGCCTGGAGTTCCTGCCCCAGGAAACAGAGGTACGCGTCGATGATGTTGTCCTTCCGACACCCCGCGTCCGTGGTCCCGCCGAACCAGTAGCTGTACCCCTCGACGACGTCGTCGAGGGTCCGGTCGAACAGTTCCGGGAACAGCGCCGGGTTCCCGACGGTCTGCCAGAGGCCGACGGCCTCGCTCCCGGGCGACCGCGGCGCGTAGAAGTACAGCGTGACGCCGAGGAAGAGGACGACGGCGATAGCGAGGTGCCAGACGAAGTCGGCGAGGTACTCCGCGAGCGGTCTCCGTTCGGTCTCGGCGACGCGGGTCCGGAGCCACTCGAAGCCCGAGCGGTCGTCGCCGGTGCGGAAGAGCAACTGGTCGACGAGCAGGGCCGTCGCGCCGGCCCACACCAGCAGGTAGACCGCGGTGTTCTCCTTGGCGGTGAACGCGAGCGCGACGAGGACGACCGCCCCGTGGACGTAGCGGACGTTCCACTCGTCGTAGGCGCGCACGAGCAGGCCGAAGGCGACGAACGCGAACGCCGCGGCGATCAGCGTGCTCCGGTAGAACCGGGAGTAGTAGACGAGCAGCGGATTCAGCGCGAGGAAGAACGCGACCCCCACGATCTCGTCGCGGTCGAGGTGCTCGCGGAACAGCAGCGCCGACAGCGGCAACAGCGCGCCGACGACGGCGACGAACAGCCGCATCGTGAAGTCGTTGGCGCCGAGGGCGTCGAAGAGAAACTTGTTGACGTGCTGGACCAGCGGGCCGTGGATGATGTAGCGGTACTCGAACTGGCCGGTGTCGAGGAAGTGGAGGGCCCACCAGGCTACCCGTCCCTCGTCGTAGTGCGCGACGCGCGCGGCGAGGAGGGCGAATCGGACGACGAACCCGACGAAGACGATCCCGAGTACCCATCTGGTCGCCTCGTCGAGACGGTCGAACCCGCCGAACCGGGGGGAACCATCGTTGCCGGAACCCGGTCCCGATGCGGGGTCGGCCCTCTCGTCGGAGGAGGGGCCGGCGTCGGAGGAGGGCTCGGACTCGGGCGCGTCCGCGGCGTCGTCGGACTCGTCGCGGGCGGCTGACTCGGAGTCGGAGCGGCGCATATCCGCCGTGTCACGCCCTCACGATTTTAACGCTTGGATCTCTCTCGACGCGATACCGCAGTCGAGTCGCGCGATTCCGCCGCTGTCGCAACTCGGCTATCGCCTCGACGCGCGGACGTCGACCCGCCCCGGCACGTTCACTTCTCGTCGTCGTCCGGTGATTTCACGACTGCCCCGAGCGTCTTCTCGACGGCCGTCCCCGCGAGGTCGCCCGGCGTCGTGATGTACTCCTCGATGGCGATCATCAGCCCCGCCGCGACCAACAGCGCGACGCCGAGGCCGGTCTTCCCCTGGAGCACGAGGTAGTCGAACCCCAGCATCGCGACCGGGATCGCGAACACGAGCGTCGCTCCCAGCCCCACCAATCCGAGGATACTCCGCGCCATGGGCCCCGATACCCCCCCGACCGGCAAAAGCCCCGCGCCTCCGGACGCTCGCGCACGTCTCGGACGCTGTTCCACATCTGGGAACGATAATCCTTTTGTGACGATCCTCCCAACCCTGACGTATGTTCACCGGGATCGTCGAGGAGACGGGCGAGATCGTCGGGATCGAGGACACGGACGCCGGCCGACGACTTCGGATCGGGTCGAGTTTCTCGGATCTAGAAGGCGGCCAGAGCGTCAGCGTCGACGGCGCGTGTCTCACGGTCGAGGAGTGGGAGCCGGGCGAGTGGTTCTCGGTGTTCCTGGCCGCCGAGACGCTCGACCGGACGACGTTCGATTCGGCCGTCGAGGGCCAGGAGGTCAACCTGGAGCGGGCGCTCGCGGCAGACGAGCGCTTCGACGGTCACGTCGTGCAGGGTCACGTCGACGGGACGACGGAAGTCGTCGACGTCGAGCGCATCGGCGAAGACTGGGCGTACACCTTCGAGCTACCGCCGGGGCTGGCCCAGTACGTCGTCGAGAAGGGATCGATCGCCCTCGACGGGATCAGCCTGACCGTCGCCGCGCTCGACGAGACGGCGGGGACGTTTTCGGTGGCGATCATCCCGACGACGTACCACGAGACGACGCTCTCGGAGAAAG
The DNA here is from genome assembly GCF_051414035.1 of Halosimplex amylolyticum. Lineage (NCBI taxonomy): Archaea > Methanobacteriati > Methanobacteriota > Halobacteria > Halobacteriales > Haloarculaceae > Halosimplex > Halosimplex amylolyticum. The sequence goes on from NZ_JBLKNW010000001.1 coordinate 342,695, forward strand.
AACCCGGCGACGAGGTTCACGTCGAAGTCGACGTGTTCGCGAAGTACGTCGAGCGGATGCTCGGGCTGGCCGACCGCGACGCCGAGGCCGGGGCCGGCGTGGCCGAAGTGCGGGAGGCGCTCGGCGAGTATCGATAGGTCGGGTCGCCGGCCGGTGCCGTCAGTTCAGCCGTCGAACTCGGTGAGTTCGGACTTCTGTCCGCCCGGCGGCTCGTCGTGAGCGTCGTGATACGCTCGCCGGTACCGGGCGATCTTCCGGATGAGCAGGAGGCCGAAGATCCCGTCGTAGACGATGATGAACCCGAGGAAGGCGATGAACCAGGGGATCCCGGTGGCGTTCGCCACGATGGCGGGGACGACGCTGGACAGCGAGTTGTACGTCGCGTGGACGAGCGCGGCGATGAGCAGTCCCTTCACCACGATAGGACCGGCGTTCTCGCGGTTGAACTTCGCGAGTCCGAGGTAGTAGCCCGCGAACGCCGAGTAGATGACGTGGCCCGGTCCCGCCAGCGCGCGGACGGCCGAGATGCCGGTGCCCGCCGCTATCAGGTTCAGCGGGTCGGCGATGCCCTGCGTCTGGCCGGAGATGTAGATGGCGTTCTCGATGGTCGCGAAGCCCAGCCCCGCCATCGCGCCATAGACAGCCCCGTCGACGACGGCGTCGAACTCCGGCTTTCGATAGGGGTAGAGCCACACTGCGAGGAGTTTCACCGTCTCCTCGACCGGCCCGACGACGACGAAGAAGAAGACGATCTGGAAGACGAAGCCGACGATACCGGCCGTCAGCCCCAGCGACTGGATCCCCCAGTCGGCGATGCTGTTCAGGATACCGGCGAAACCGGCGAACAGCACGCCGAGGACGAACGTGCCGACGAGCAACTCCAGGGGTTCCGACGTCGTTACGTCGGCGTACCAGACGTAGGCCGCGAGCGCCAGCGCCGGCACGGCCGATAGCAGGACGAAGACGCCGATGATCGGGTCGGTGACGGCGCCGAGGCCGCCCAGCGCGAACTGCACGGCGAGTATCACGACCGCGACCAGGACCACGAACAACCGCGCCGCAGAGACCCCGACCGAATAGAGCCCGGTCGACAGCCTGTCGAACGCCGTTCTCGGCTCCCAGGTCGACACCTCGTAGAGGTCGCGCCCGCTCTCGGCGTGCGCTTCAACCGGATCGCGGCTGTCTGGCATGGATCGCTCGTTGGTCTTCCCCGGCCCTAACAGTTTGGCCGTCCTTCGCTTGTCCGGTGCTGTCCACGGCGACCGACTGTCCTTATATCCCCTATTTGTATCTTAATACTCTATATCAGATTCAGGGGTACGGTTATCAGTGAGAGTCGGCGAGTGCCAACCAATGACACGAGTCAGCGCGAGCCGCGGGATGCTCTACTCCGCGCCGCCGGCAGACGAGACAGACGAGGAACAGACAGCGGAAGAATCGGCGGACGACTGAACGCGAGCGGCCGCTCGGGAAGGGGCACCGATCGGTGATCAATCGACGACCGATCGACGGCTAATCGACCGCTGTCGGTCGGGCGATATCGACACGGAGAGCGAGAGGTTTTTCGCGTCGCGTCCGGTAGCGAGGGTATGACCATCAGGGCGGGCGTCGTCGCCGTCCAGGGCGACGTGAGCGAGCACGCCGACGCCATCCGACGGGCAGCCGCCAGTCACGACGAGACCGCGGAAGTCGTCGAGATCCGCCAGTCCGGCGTCGTCCCGGACTGCGATCTGTTGCTCCTCCCCGGTGGCGAGTCCACCGCCATCTCCCGACACCTCCAGCGCGAGGGCATCGCCCCGGAAATCGTCGACCACGTCGACGCCGGCAAGCCGGTCCTGGCGACGTGTGCCGGGCTCATCGTCGCATCGGCCGATCCGAACGACGACCGCGTCATGTCGCTGGATCTCGTCGACGTGACCGTCGAGCGAAACGCCTTCGGCCGCCAGGCGGACAGCTTCGAGGCGCCGCTGGACGTGGCTGGCCTCGACGAGCCGTTCCCGGCCGTGTTCATTCGCGCGCCGCTCATCGACTCCGTGGGGGACGCCGAAGTGCTCGCCGAGTGGGACGGTCGAGCGGTCGCGGTGCGAGACGGTCCCGTGGTGGGGACGTCGTTCCACCCCGAGTTGACCGACGACTACCGGATTCACGATCTAGCGTTTTTTGAAAGCGTGGCGCGAGCGTAGCGAGCGCCACGGTATTTCGAACGGGGAGCGAAGCGACCCGTGAGAAGCGCGGTACGAGCGTTCCGAGTACCGCGACAACTCGAACGGTGAACGGAGTGAACCGTGAGAGAGAGCGTGGTGCGAGCGTAGCCATCGCCGTCGTGCGCGGGCGGAAACCCGAGGCGACTTACCCCAGGGCGACGACAGGGCGGGTAATGACCGACGACGTGCTCGACGACCTGTTCGACGTCATCGAGGACCGCAAGGAGAACCTGCCCGAGGACTCCTACACCGCCTCCCTGTTCGACCACGAGAAAGGCGAGAACGCCGTGCTGGAGAAGCTCGGCGAGGAGAGCACCGAGCTGCTGCTGGCCGCCAAGGACGACGACCGCGAGGAGATCGCTCACGAGTCCGCCGACATCGTCTATCACCTGCTGGTGCTGCTCGCGATGAAAGACATGGATCTCGAAGACTTGCGGTCCGAGCTGGCCGAGCGACGGTAGGAACCGGAACGACTGTTCGCGAAGGGAGTACCACACAGTGGATACCACGAGCCCCTCCACCGCACTTGCCGCGACCGCAGGCTCGATATGGGCGACAAACGGCGTGAAAGCCCCGGCCGTCTGCACTCCCGCGGCTCGTTGCGCGCTTCCCTCGCTCCGCTCGGTCCAGTGCTTCCGTCGCCGGGGTTCGCGCAGACGGCCGCCCCTTTCATTCCCACCTGTGTCCCCCTGCCGATCTGTCTGTGCGGACGGGGGATTTCTCGCTGTTCTCGCCGACTGGATCCCCGGTCGGTCCGGGAGCCGGTCCCAGGCGCCCTCGGATTCACCGGACGATTCACGAACCTACTCCCGGGGCTCGAACCGGTGGCGGACGACTTCGCTGTCGTCGTCCCACTCGAACTCGTCGTGGACGCGATTCAGCTGCTTCCGGTAGGCATCCAGGTCCTCGGACCCCTCGCGCTGGGCGTCTTCGTCCGTGAGGTCGCCGAGGGTCCGTCGAGTCACGTCGGTCACCTCGAACGTCCGGCCGTCGATCTCGAAGGTGTCGCCCTCGTCGGCGTACTGGTGTCCGCGGTGCAGCTGGGTGACGTCCCCGCTGGCGGCCAGTTGCTGGACGTGGCCGTTGGGCAGGAGTTCGCTCGCGTCGATATGGGCCATACGCTTGCTGGGGACGGTATCGGGAAAAACGTGACTCCGGCGATCTATCGCCGGGACGCCGTAGGGTCGAAGGGCCGGCGCCCGCTCGCCTCAGCGTCGATGGACGAGCGTTCCGGCGGCGAGCGCGCCGGCGACACCGCCGACGACGCCCAGAGGGACGAGCACGAGGAGCGAGACGAAGTAGACCAGCAGCGAGGCCAACCCGAGGACCGGGCCGAGCGCGATGGTCCCTATGATCGCACCGGCCCCGACCCATGCGGCGTCGCCGCTTCCGAGGACGACGCCGACGGCGAGCGCGACGACCGTGAGCACGACGGCCAGCGCGGCGCCGACGGGCGGTGCGAGGAGCGCGGCGGCTCCGCCGACCAGGGCGCCGTCGCGGAGTTCCCCGACCGCGAGCCCGGCGACGACGCCGCCGGCGAGCGTCCCGAGGAGGACGACGTCGGTCGTGGCCAGCAGGACGGCGAGCGTCGGGACGTTCACGGCCGTCCCCGCGAGGAGCGCACCGGGTCGATTCACACAGACGACGGGAGGGGTGACTACTTAAAAGGGGATCCCGATCGGGGCGCCCCGGAGACCGAGGGACCAGACGCGGCGGTGGGAGCGGGGTCAGTCGGCGAGAACCGCGCCGATAGCGCCGCCGACGGCGCTGTCGAGGGCGAACACGAACGCGATGACGATCCCGACGACTATCACGCTGAGCCCGCCGAAGACGCCGCCGATCGGGCCGCCGAGTGCTCCGCCGAGCAAGCCGGCGATCGGTGCGGTGAGGACGACGAGAACGACGCCACCGAGTGCGCCGGCCAGCAGGCCGTGCCACACGCCACTGCCGAGATTCCCGCCGGCGAGGTAGCCGGCGACGAACCCGGCGATCAGGCCCGCACCGACGTGGCCGACCACCGGCACGACGAAGGCGGCGATACCCGCGACGATCCCGGCGACGAATCCCCAGACGACGGCGCTCCAGTCGGTCATGACCCGGGGTACACCGCCGGCACGGAAAGGCGTCTCGCAGGGATACGCCAGCAGGCGTCCCCGGCGGTGTGACGGCGTGTCGCGGGCGCCGGCGAGTAAACGGCCTTTTACGCGCCGGCCGTCTATCGGTGGGCAATGAGCCAACCGTTCGAGGACCTGCCGACGACGCCGACCGCCGACGAACTGGTGGACAAGGCGTTCTCGCGGGCCGCGCGCGCGGGGCGGGCCAAGAGCGGCCACGACGCCCCCCTGTCGATGCTGCAGACCGCCTCCAATATCGCCTCCGACAACCTGGAGAACGTCGTCACCGACTGGCCGGACTTCGACGACCTGGACCCGTTCTACGAGGAACTCGCCGACGCGGTCATCGCGTCCAACACCACCGACGACGACGCGCCCGACATCGGCGGTATCGACGCGGTCCGCCAGCACCTCTCGGAGATCGGCTGGGCGAGCCGCAAGACCTCCGAGATCCGCGACGAGTACCAGGGCCGCATCGCCACCGGCGACATCGACACCGCCCGCAAGCTCCGCAAGCAGGCGTTCGCCCGCATCGCCGACGTGGTCGAGGAGGTCGAAGGCGACCTCGCCGCGGTCGGCGCCGCGCGCGACGACCTGAAGACGCTCCCCGACATCCGCCCTGACGAGCCCACCATCGTCGTCGCCGGCTACCCGAACGTCGGCAAGTCGACGTTCGTCAACGCGGTCACGAACGCCCGAAACGAGACCGCCTCCTACCCGTTCACGACGACCGAGATCCGCGTCGGCCACTTCGACGACGGCCACATCCGATACCAGATCGTGGACACGCCGGGGCTACTCGACCGCGCGCCGGAGGAACGCAACGACGTGGAAGCCCAGGCCGCCAGTGCCGTCGAGCACCTCGCCGACGCCGTCCTCGTCCTCGTCGACGCCAGCGGGGAGTGTGGCTACCCCCTCGACCTGCAACTCGCGCTCCGTGACGACATCGAAGCGCGCTTCGACGTGCCCGTCCTCACCGTCTGCAACAAATCCGATCGCTCGCGCGACGTGGAAGCAGACCTGTACATGAGCGTCACCGAAGACGAGAACGTCCAGGGCGTCCTCGACGCCGCCGTCGAGGCCGTGGACTACGAACCCGAACTCCCCTACGACGGGCAGTAACCGGCCGACTGGGCCGGGCCGACGTTTTGCGACGGTCGACGCGACCGCGAGCGACCGATAAACTACGCGAAACCGTCAGCGACGGATCGAGAATGGAACGGGTGAACGCCACCGGGGGGCCGGTGACGGGAGAACGGGGCGCCAGCGGGGGGCAGGCGATGGAACGACAGTGGAGGGGGGTTGGGTGAGCGTCAGGGGGGGATGGAAGGAGGAGCGTCAGCGGGAGACGGCTCTGGTCTGCGGGCGAAACGGGTCGGTCGTCAGTCCGAACTCGTCTCGTAGACGACGTTGACGGACGCGGAGACCGTCACCGGACCGCTGTCGATGGAGGTCCCGCCGCCGTCACCGGCCATCGCGCTGGCTTCGACCGCGTAGGGACGGGAGTGATACTCCGTGGTGGAGACGCGGTCGACGCCGGTGATGGTGAGGTCCTCGGCGCCGGCGACCGTGCTGGCCTCACCGCGGGCCGTGTCCATCGCTTCGCCGAGCGCTTCCTGGCGGAGCTCCTCGCGCTTGTCCGCCGAGAGGGTGAACTCGACGCCGTCGACCTCGTTAGCGCCGTTGGTCACGGCGGTGTCGATGACCTTACCGACGCTGCCGGGGTCCTCGACCGTGATGGAGAACGAGTGAATGGCGCGGTACTCGGGCCGGTCGGACTGACCGCCACCGTAGCGGCGGTTCGTCGAGATGTCGTAGTAGCCCGTGCGGATCTGGCTGTCGTCGATGCCCATCTCGTTCAGGGCGCTACGCATCTGGCTGGCGTTGCTCGAGAGCTGTTCGCGCACCGTCTCGATGTCGTCGCCCGTCGCGACGATACCGACGCGGACCACCGCGCGGTCCGCCTGCGCCTGGACCTGCCCGGAGGCGCCGACGGTTATCGTGCCGCTCATGCTGTCCTGTGCGGGCGACTGCTGTGCCTGGACTGGCGCACCGCCGGACGTGAACGCCGCGGCGGCGCCTGCCGTGGCCAGGAGGGCCGCGACGAGGGCCACTCCGGCGAGTGTGACTCGTGAGTTCATGCGTCCGTCCCAACGACGGGCTATCAAAAAGGGATCACGTTAACTCAAACGCGTCTTTGAAGGATCGAAATCGGCCGTCTGACGCGCGTCTGACCGTCACGATCGGCCGACGGCTGTCGGTCGGTAATGACCGCCAGCTGTCACGCCGAGTCGACGACGACGTAGCGGACGTGTGTCTCGACCTCGCGGTCGATCGCCCGTTCGACGCGACGGTCGATAGCACCGGCCATCCGCGGGTAGTCCTGGTCCTCGACGCCCACCGTCACCGTGATCCCCACCGGGTGTTGCAGGAGGAAGTTGCTGCTCCGGTTGACCTCCAGCGAGATCAGTTCGGCGTCCGCGACGGAGGCGTTGATGGCGTCGGTGGTCGCCTTCTGGATGCGCTCTTCGGTCGTCGCGCCGCGGAACGAGTCGTAGGTGACGCCGCCCAGGAAGGTCGACAGCAAGACGATAGCGACGACGAGGATGCCGACCCGTCGGAGCGTCGCACCGCGGGCCTCGTCCAGCTGGAACCAGTTCGTCGGACGATACCCACTGTAGCGGAGGACGACCAGCGCGGCGAGGTTGATCGAGAGGAGGTTCACCATGACGAGGACGCTCGACCCGAACGCGACGATCGGCTTGCCCCACGCGATGCCGATGCCGACGGTCGCCGCCGGCGGGATGAGGGCGACCGCGATCATCACGCCGACGATCGCGGAGGAGACGCCCGCTGTCAACGAGACCGCGCCGGCGACGCCGGCCCCGATTGCCACCACGAGCGAGAGGAAATCGGGGTAGAGCCGGCTGCGGACCTGCGGGATCGCGGTCACGTCGGTGAACGGCGGGATCAGGTGGACGGTCTTGACGATCCACGCGAAGGCGGCGGCGGCCGCGACCGAGACGACGACGCCGATGGCCTGGAGTTTGACGCCCTCGGCGAACAGTTCGTTGTCGACGACGACCGTCCCGACGCTCGCGGCCATCGCCGGGCCGATCAGCGGCGCGATCACCATCGACCCGACGACGACCGCCGGCGAGTTGAGCAGTAGCCCCGCGGTCGCGATGACGGCGCTGACGACGGTCATCACGACGTACGTGGGTAACGACATGAGCAGGTCTTCTGCGGCGGTGACGAGTTCCTCGCGGGCGATCCGGTCGGTGTCCTCCTCCTCGTTGAAGCGCTCTTCGAGCGCTTCGAAGTCCTTCGAGACGACCGTCTGGGCGTCCAGCACGACGGTGTACGTGCCCTCGTCGATGCCGGCCGCCCTGAGCGTGTCGAGCACCGGTTCGACGGCGTTGGTCGGGAGCGGCACGTACGCGACGGCTGCGTACTCGCGGCCACTGGTCTCGTCCGTGACGATGTAGTCTACCTCCTCGTCGTCGAGGGCGCGCGTGACGGTCTCCCGTTTGCCGGTCGGGATCGTGATCTGGACGAGACGCACGTCACACGGATGGACCAGCACCGGGAAATACTCTGGGGTCAGGCGGTTCCGGGCGCCGGACGTCGCCGGCGAAGCGGCGGCTATCGCTCCCGGATCCGCGAGCCGAAAGCTTTTGCCATCGATCCACATAGCATCTCGCATGCGACGCGACGACCGCGACGACCCCTTCGACGAGTTCTTCCGGGAGATAGAGCGGATGATGAACGACGTGATGGACGACGCGCGCGCCCGCGGCGGTGCGAACGCCGGACCCGGCGCCTCCGACCCCGCGGCGGCGGACGTCCACCTCGACGTCTACGAGGAAGACGACCGTCTCCGGGTCGTCGCGGACATCCCCGGCGTCGACAAGGGGGACATCGACCTGCGCTGCGACGGCGAGGTGCTCACCCTCGACGCCGCGGGCGACGCCCGCGAGTACCACGAACGGGTCCGCCTGCCGGCCCGCGTCGACGAGCACTCCGCCTCGGCGTCGTACAACAACGGCATCCTGGAGGTCACGTTCGACCGCGCCGACGACTCGGCCAACATCGACCTCTCCTGAGCCGCCCTCCGCGTCGTCGCTCCCGCGGCGGAAGCCGTACGTCTCTCGATTTCTCTCCGGTCGTTCGACCTTCTCCCACCCACAGATGCGGTCGTCGCGCCACAACCCACAGACACGGCCGTCGCGCCACAAAGTACAGGACCCGCCCGTGCGGAGCGACCGCTATGACCGACTCGGTCGACGATCCGGCCGACGCGTTCGACGTACTGGGCGACGAGACGCGCCTCGCCATCCTCCGCGCGCTCGCCGACGCCGACGATCCGCTCCCCTTCTCCCGACTGCGCGAGCGCGCGGGGATCCGCGACTCCGGTCGCTTCAGCTACCACCTTCGACGGCTCTGTGAGTACTTCGTCCGCGAGACGGACGAGGGCTACGAACTCGGCCACGCCGGAAGTCGCGTCGTCGCGGCGACGACGGTCGCGTCTGGGGACACCGAATCGCAGTCCGCGACCGCCGACACCGGCGAATGTCCGGTCTGCGGGGACGAGGATTGTGGGAAGCTGTTCCACGTCCACCTCTCGCCGCCGTGGCGGGAGGGATGATCGGTCCGCGACGTCGCTCTTCGGTCGATTGTGTCGACTGCGTCGACGGTGTCGCGCCGGCATCAAAACTACCATACCACCTCGCGCCGACCGTCTCGGTAACAGACGGTGGTTCCAGTGCCCAAGAAACAGGAATACACAGGCGACTACGACGACAAGACGCTGTACATCCCCGGCCCGACCGAGGTCCGCGAAGACGTCATCGACGAGATGGCCCAGCCGATGTTCGGCCACCGGATGGACCGGATGACCGACCTCTACACGACCATCGTCGAGGACACGAAGGAGTTCCTCGGCACCGACAACGAGGTCATCATTCTCACGGCCTCCGGCACGGAGTTCTGGGAAGCGTCGACGCTCAACCTCGTCGACGAGAACATCCTCGTGCCGACCTGCGGGAGCTTCAGCGAGCGCCACGCGAACGTCGCCGAGCGACTCGGCAAGGACGTCGACCGCCTCGAATACGAGTGGGGCCAGGCGATCAAGCCCGAGGACATCCGCGCGGAACTCGAAGCGAGCGACAAGCACTACGACGTGGTCGCGACCGTGATGAACGAGTCCTCGACCGGCGTCCGCAACCCCATCGAGGAGATCGGCGACGTCGTCGCCGAGTACCCGGACACGTACTTCGTCGTCGACGCGGTCTCCGCGCTGGGCGGCGACTACGTCGACATCGACGAGCACGACATCGACGTGATCTTCGCCTCCACGCAGAAGGCCTTCGCCATGCCGCCCGGACTCGCCGTCTGCGTCGTCAGCGACGACGCCTACGAGCGGGAACTGGAGAAGGACTCGGCGTCGTGGTACGGCGGCTTCCAGCGCACGCTCGACTACTACGACCGGAAGGGCCAGACCCACTCGACGCCCGCCATCCCGATCATGCTCGCCTACCGCAAGCAGATGAAGTACATGCTCGAAGAGGGCCACGAGGGCCGCGACGAGCGCCACCGAGAGATGACCGAGTACGTCCACGAGTGGGCACGCGAGCACTTCGATCTCTTCGCCGAGGAGGGCTATCGCTCCCAGACGGTCTCCTGCATCGAGAACACCCAGGGGATCGACGTCGCCGAGACCATCGATGCCGTCTCCGAGGAGTACGACTTCGCCTTCTCGAACGGCTACGGCTCCCAGCTCGGCGAGAAGACGTTCCGCATCGGCCACATGGGCGAACACGACGTCGAGAGCATCGAGGAACTCACCGACGCCATCGAAGACGTCGCGGACCTCTGAACAGTCGCGGACCGCAATTGGTTCGCAGACGTAGTCGATTCGCGGGCTGCAATTTGTTCGCGAGTCGCCGGCTCGATTCAATCCGACGAACGGAACTAGTCAGGGGATTTTCGCGAGACGGCGCCGTGGTTCGCCCTCGAAACGACCACGCCCGGGCGAACTGGTTCGGGCGAGTTGCCGCCCGGCGAGAGCGGGGGAGAGTGACGTAAGTGAGCGGGTCCGACGTCTGGACATGCAAGTCACGAGAGCGACGATCGCGAAGATCCTCACGGCGGTCTTCGTGTTCAACCTGGTCGTGATGGCCGGCGGCGCCTGGCTGGCCTACCAGGAAGCACCGCCGATCCCCGAGAGAGTCGTCGGCCCCGACGGCGGGACCGTCATGACCGGCGAAGACGTCCGCGAGGGGAAGAAGGCGTTCCAGCGCGACGGGCTGATGAACCACGGGTCGATCCTCGGCAACGGCGCGTACTACGGCGTCGACTACACCGCCGACGCGCTCGATCTGAAGGTCGAGCACATGCGCGACTACTACGCCCGCGAGCGCTACGGCGGCGAGTACGAGGCGCTCGCCTCGGCCGAACAGGCGGCCGTCGACGACGACGTGCAACGTGACCTCGACGGCGCGTACGACGGTGGGGCCATCGAGTACTCCGCGGCCGAGCGCTACGCGCACGAACAGATCAGGGAAGAATACGTCGAGCGCTACCACGAGGGCGACCACGAGCGGGGCGTCCCCGTCGACATGATCGACTCAGAAGAGGAGGCCCGCCAGTTCGCCGACTTCGCGCTCTGGACGGCGTGGTTCTCCCACACCGACCGGCCGGCGGGCGACCACTCCTACACGAACGACTGGCCGTACCAGCCGACCGCCGGCAACGACGCCACCGGGGCCGCGATGACCTGGAGCGTGATCGCGATGGTCCTGCTCGTCGGCGGTGCGGGTGCGGGCATCTGGCTCTACAAGGCCGTCGAACTCCCCGAGCCCTCCACCGAGGGCATCTCCGTCCCCGCACCCGGCGACGTGAGCGTCTTCCCGAGCCAGCGCGCGGCGATGCGGTTCGTCCCGGTGGCGGCCGGACTGTTCCTCGCGCAGGTCCTACTCGGAGGCCTGCTCGCACACTTCTACATCGAGCGGGCGGCCTTTTTCGGGATCGAGGAGCTATTCGGCGTCCACGTCCTGCAACTGCTCCCCTTTGCCATCGCAAAGACCTGGCACATCGACCTGGGGATCCTCTGGATCGCCGCGACGTGGCTGGGCGCCGGCCTGTTCCTGCCGCCACTGCTTACCGGTCACGAACCAAAACGGCAGTCGACCTACGTGAACGGACTGCTGGGCGCGATCGTCGTCGTCACCGTCGGCGGCCTCGGCGGCATCTGGATCGGCGCGAACGGCTACCTCGACGGCGCGCTGTGGTGGCTCGTCGGCAACGAGGGCCTGGAGTACCTCGAAGTCGGGAAGGTCTGGCAGGTCGGCCTGCTCGCGGGCTTCGGCGCCTGGGCGGTCCTGTCGATCCGCGGGCTCAAGCCGATGCTCGACCGCGAACCCGTCTACGGGCTCGCGCACATGATCCTCTACGCCGGCGGGTCCATCGCCCTGCTGTTCACGGCTGGGTTCCTGTTCACGCCCGAGACGAACATCGCCGTCACGGAGTTCTGGCGCTGGTGGGTCGTCCACATGTGGGTCGAGGGCGCCTTCGAGTTCTTCATCGTGGCCATCGTCGGGCTGACGCTCGTCTCGATGAACCTGTTGAAGCGCCGGAGTGCGGAGAAGGCGGTCATGCTCCAGGCGTTGCTCGTGATGTCGACGGGCGTCATCGGCGTCTCGCATCACTACTGGTGGATCGGGATGCCGGACGTGTGGGTGCCCATCGGGAGCGTCTTCTCCACCCTGGAACTGGTCCCGCTCGTGTTCATCCTCTACGAGGCCATCGGCCAGTACCGCGCGATGGCCGGCGGCGGCGAGTCCTTCCCCTACAAGCTCCCGTTCATGTTCATCATCGCCAGCGGGTTCTGGAACTTCGTCGGGGCCGGCGTGCTCGGCTTCTTCATCAACCTCCCGCTGATCAACTACTACGAACACGGCACCTACCTCACGGTCGGCCACGCCCACGCCGCGATGTTCGGCGCCTTCGGCTTCCTCGCGCTGGGGATGGTCACGTACATGCTCCGCATCGCCATCCGGCCCGACCGCTGGGACGGCTCCTGGCTGCGCGGGGCGTTCTGGCTGTGGAACGTCGGCCTCGCGCTGATGGTGTTCGTCTCCGTGCTCCCGGTCGGCTTCCTGCAACTGGAGGCGATCTTCACGGAGAGCTACGCGGCCGGCCGGAGTCTGGCGTTCTACAACCAGCCTATCGTCCAGAACCTCTTCTGGGCGCGCCTGCCCGGGGACACCATGATCATCGCCGGCACCGCGCTGTTCGCCGCGGACGTGATCCGCAAACGGTTCGTCCTCCGCACCACCGCCGCCGACCCCGATGTCGACGACATGGCCGTCGCCGAAGGCGTTCTCGGCGACGACTGACGCCGCGGGGCAGTTCCGGCGAGTCAGTCACCGTCGGCCGTTTCGGTCGACTCTCCTCTGGCCGCCGGGGTGGAACTGCCCGGGAAGACACCATTTATTATTTATATTGATAACACTAGATCTATATTGTAGCCGTTTACATGCGCGTTAGAAGTGGGTTAAACATAGATTATCAGACTTTATACTCGGAAAGGTACGAATAAGAGACCCCTCAAGAAACTCCGAGCTAGTGATGAATACGGTTACAGTATCAGCGATCAGAGACCACTACAGTCGGCGAATTGCCACGGCGGTCGCGCTGACCGCGGCCGTGACGGTCGCGCTGGGGGTGTTGTTCGCGACCTACGTCGCGTCGGCGACGGAGCCGGGCGCCGACCTCTCCGGGATCGCCGGGACGCTGTTCGTGCTCGTCCTGAATCTCGGGCTGCTGGCGATCGTGCTGGGCGGGAACGCGGCCGTGGCGCTCCGTCGGCTCTCGGAGGCGGCAGCGGCCGTCGAAGACGGCGATCTGGAGGCCTCGGCCGACGTCGACCGGACGGACGAGTTCGGGCGGCTGGCGGACACGTTCGACAGCATGCGCCGGTCGCTCGGCGAAGCGCTCGACGAGTCCGACGAAGCCCGTCGCGAGGCCGAACAGGCGCGAACGGAGGCGGAAGCGGCGACCGAGCAGGCCGAGGCGTTCAACGAGGAACTGCTCGACCACGCCGAACGGATCGGCGACGCGATGACCGCGGCCGCCGAGGGCGACTTCACGCGCGAGCTCTCGACGGACACGGACGTCGACGCCATCGACCGGATCGCCGACGCCTACGACGAGATGGCCGGGGGGCTCTCCGAGACGGTCGAGGAGATCCGCACCTTCGCCGAACGGGTCGAGGCGTCGAGCTCGGCGGTCGCCGAGGAGTCCGCGGAGGTCCAGCGGCTCAACGACCGGCTTGCCGACGACATCCGTGAACTCGCGACCGACCTGGAAGACCAGGCCGAACAGCTGGAGAGCGCCGTCGACGAGGTCGACGACCTCTCGGCGACTATCGAGGAGGTCGCCGCGACGACCGACGAGATCGCCGACCAGGCCGCCGAGGCCTCGGAGGTGGGCGCGACCGGCGCCGAGCGCGCCGAGGAGGCCATCGAGGCCATCCGGACGGTCGAGACGACGGTCGACGAGCTCGACCGGCTGGTGACCGAAGTCGACGACCGGATGGACGACGTGGCCGCCACCACGGGCATCATCGACGACATCGCCGAGCAGACGAACATCCTCGCCCTGAACGCCAACATCGAAGCCTCGCACGCGGACGTGGGCGGCGACGGGTTCGCCGTCGTCGCGGACGAGGTCAAACAGCTCGCCGAGGAGACCCAGTCCGCCATCGACGAGATCGAGACCATCGTCGCGGGCGCTCGCGAGGACGTCGACGACGTGACCGACGAGATGGACCGGACCCACGAGCGGATCGACGCGAGCGTCGACACTGTGACCGACGCCGGCGACACGCTCGGGTCGCTGACGGACACTGTCGACGACGTCGACGCCGCCATGGGCGAGATCGCCCGGGCCACCGACGACGGCGCGGCCGCAACCGAGGAAGTCGCGGCGACCGTCGACTCCGTCGGCGACGTCGCCCGACGGGTCGCCGACCGCTCGCACGCGCTCGCGGACACCGCCTCGGAGACCGCCGTGACGATGGCCGACGTGCGCGAGCGCGCCGACGACCTGGCCAGTCGGACCGACGACCTGCTCGACCGCCTGGCCGTGTTCGAGACGCGCGAGGAAACCAGCGCGGCCGGGAACGGACCGAGCCCCGGCGCCGCGTCGCTCGCAGGAGGCGACGATGATTGAGCTGTCGACCGTCTACGGGGTCGCCACGGTCGTCTACGCCCTGGCCGCTGTCGGACTGCTCGCCTGGCTCACGAGAGTCCCCGGGTCCAAGCGACTGTACTGCTACCCGGTGGTAGCGGCGGTCGGCATCTCCGCCGTGACGACCGCGCTCTCGCTGGTCGGCGTCGGCGTCCTCACCGTCGGGGGGTCGCCGCTCGACGTCCCGAGCGTCCTCGACGACCTGATCGCCTATTCGCTACTGTGGGCGGTCGCGGCGCTGCTCGCGAACGAGTCCCGCGAGATGGTCGGCGTCTTCGCCCTCGTGCCGGCCGTCCAGGTCGTCGCGTTCAACGGCGCGGCCGTCCTCGGCGGCGTCGTCGGCCTCGTCGGCCTGTTCGTCGTCGTCGCCGGACACGTGCTGCTCGCGTACCTGCTGCTCGGTCCGGTGTGGAAGCGCGCGCAGTCGATCCCGGACAGACAGCGACTCCTGCACTGGAAGGCGAGGAACCTCCTCCTCTTCCTGATCGGGATGCTGATCGTCTTCGCGCTGCTCGGCGTCGCCGGCGTCTTCGACGCCTACGTCTCCGGCGTCCTCGGCGAGTACCTGGGCGCGCTGATCCGCGTCGGGTTCGCGGGCTTCCTGTTCGCGAACGTCGACGCGATCGCCACCGATGGCGCGGCGGGCGGGCTCCTCGACACCGCGGGCCCGGACGCGGACCACGACCGATCGGGCGCGACCGGCGACTGAGATCTCGGCTTCCCCGCAGACGGACCGTAACGGCGTTTTCGGCCCGAAATCGACGTATAACAATAGTCGATCCACGCCGAGCATCGAGCATGCCGACGCCAACCCGCCGTGACGGTGCGGCCGCGGCCACGACGCTGACCGACACGCAGTCGCAGATCCTCTCGCACCTCCGCGAGCAGGTCGACGGGACTGCCTACTTCAAGGCGAAGTACATCGCCGAGGAACTGGGACTGTCCTCCAAGGAGGTCGGGATCAACATGGGGCTCCTGCAGGAGCGGACGCGCGAACTCGAGATCGAACAGTGGGGCCGTTCCGACAGCACTACCTGGAAAGTGACCGTCTGAGCCCGGAAGAGACGGCCCGAACCCCGACGCGACAGCCCAAACCCGGAAGAGACCGCCCCAGTTCGCGGGAGTCGGAACTCGTGCGGCCCGCACCGAACATTCAAAGAGGGTGCCGCCGCGAGAGGGGGTAATGACGGACGAGGCGGCCCAGACTGCTGCGGACAATCCGTACGTCGACGACCCGTCGACGGAGTTCGACCCGGTCGAGGACCTCTCGGAGCGGGCGGCCCGCGAACAGGCCGAGGCCCTCCGCGAGGCGATTCGCTATCACGACCACCGGTACTACGTCGAGAACGACCCGGCGATCGACGACCGGGTGTACGACGCCCTGTTCTCTCGCTTGCGCGCTCTCGAAGAGAAGTTCGACATCCAGACGGCGGACAGTCCGACCCAGCGCGTCGGCGGCGCGCCGCGCGACGAACTTCCCGACGTGGAACACGTGGCGCCGATGCGCTCGATCGACCAGGGCGGCGAGGCCGCGGAGGTCCGCGAGTTCGACCGCCGCGTCCGCGAGGGGCTGGAAGCCACCGGCTACGACGGGGAAATCGCCTATTACTGCGAGCCGAAGTTCGACGGGCTCTCCGTCGAGGTCGTCTACGAGGACGGCGTCTTCCAGCGCGCGGCGACCCGCGGGGACGGCGACGTCGGCGACGACGTGACCGCGAACGTCCGGACGATCCCGAGCGTGCCCCAGCGCCTGCGCGGCGACCACCCCGACTTCCTCGCGGTCCGCGGCGAGGTGTACATGCCCAAGGAGGCGTTCCAGGCGTACAACCGCGAACTCGTCGAGCGCGGCGACGATCCGTTCGCTAACCCCCGAAACGCCGCCGCCGGCACCCTGCGCCAGCTCGACCCCTCGGTCACCGCCGAGCGCCCGCTCTCGATGTTCTTCTTCGACGTGCTCGACGGGCCCGAGTTCGACACCCGCTGGGAGATGCACGAGACCTTCCCCGAGTGGGGCCTGCGCGTCTGCGAGCGGACCGAACTCGTCGACGACGTCGAGGCGGCGATCGACTACCGGGACGCCCGCCTGGAGGAGCGCGACGACCTGGACTACGAGATCGACGGCGTCGTCATATCGGTCGACGACACCGACGCCTGCGAACGGCTGGGAACCACTTCGCGAGCGCCCCGCTGGGCCTTCGCCTACAAGTTCCCCGCTCGCAGCGAGCACACCACGGTTCGAGACGTGGTCGTCCAGGTCGGTCGGACGGGGCGACTCACGCCGGTCGCGCTCATGGACCCCGTCCAGGTGGGCGGGGTCACCGTCTCGCGCGCGTCGCTGCACAACCCCGCCGAGATCGAGCGATTAGGGGTCGACATCGGCGACGAGGTGCGTGTCCGCCGCGCCGGCGACGTGATCCCCGAGGTGGCCGAAGTCACCGAGGCCGACAGCGAGGGCCACTTCGCGTTCCCCGAGGCGTGCCCGGTCTGCGGGAGCCCCGTCGAGCGCGACGGCCCGATGGCCTTCTGTACGGGCGGACTGGGGTGTCGCGCCCAGCGCGAGCGCTCGGTCCAGCACTACGCCTCCCGCACAGGTCTGGACGTCGAGGGCCTCGGCGAGGAGCGCGTCCAGCAACTGCTCGACGCCGACCTCGTCTCGGACGTGGCCGACCTCTACGAACTGACCGTCGACGACCTCACCGACCTGGAGGGGTGGGGCGAGACCAGCGCCGAGAATCTCGTCGCCGAACTCGACGCCGCCCGCGAACCGCCGCTCGCGGACTTCCTCACCGCAATCGGTATCCCCGAAGTCGGCGAGACGGTCGCCGCTTCGCTGGCACGCCACTTCGGTACGTTCGAGGCCGTCCGTGCTGCCGACGAGGACGAGTTGCAGGCCGTCGAGGACGTGGGCCCGACGGTCGCCCGCGAGGTCCGGGAGTTCTTCGACAGCGAGGCCAACGCGGACGTGCTCGACCGCCTGCTCGACTACGTCGCCCCGCAAGAAGCCGAGACGGCCACCGGCGACGCGCTGGAGGGACTGACCTTCGTCTTCACCGGCTCGCTCGACGGGTACACTCGCAGTGATGCGCAGGACATCGTCGAGCGCGCGGGCGGCTCAGCGACCAGCAGCGTGTCGAGCAACACGGACTATCTAGTCCTCGGCGAGAACCCCGGGCAGTCCAAGCAGGACGACGCCGCCGAACACGACGTCCCGACGCTCGACGGCGTCGATGCGTTCGAGGCGAAACTCCGCGCGGAAGGCGTCGAACTGGAAGAATAGACCGGCAAAGTCGGGCGGCGGCGGGACGTCGTTCTACAGGTCGACGCGGTCGAACGTGTAGTAGCTGAGCGCGGCGGCGAGGCCGATCCAGAGGAAGAGACTCACGAAGACGGCCGCGTCGGAGAAGTAGAACGGGACCGCCGAGCCGGCGCTCTCGCAGGTGGTCTGGTTCCCGAAGAACGTCTGTCGGACGCCCGGCTGCCCGCTGAGGACGTCTGCACAGATCGTCTTCATCGTCTCGGGGTCTTTACTGAACATGCTGAACCGGGAGTCCAGTGCCCCGCCCTCGCTGCCGAGGACGACCGAGCGCGTCAGCGTCTTGTAGGCCTGCGTCGGGCTCAACAGCTTGACGAACAGGACGATCTGCCAGCGAAGCGCCCCTTCGATCCCGGCGTAGTCGGCCAGCAGGTCGCCGACGAAGTTCGCCAGCGAGTTCCAGCCGAACGAGACGTAGAAGTAGAAGAGGCCGGCGCCCATGAGCGAGCGGAGGTTCGTCGACACCGCGCCGGAGATGCTCACGAAGACGGCGCCCATCACCAGCGTGAATGCGAGGGTGAACAGCGCGAACCACGCGAACGCCTCGAACTTGAACGCGAACGGCGACAGCGCGAAGAAGGCGCCGGTGATCGAAAGCGCAAGCGCGAGCGGAACGCCGACGACGGCGCTACGGCCGGCGATCTTCCCGATGATGACGTCCCGTCGGGAGAACGGCAGCGAGAGGAGTACCTTCAGCGACCCGCTGGTCCGCTCGTCGGAGACGGCCGCGTAGGTCACGAAGATCACGACGATCGGCACCAGCAGCGTGACGAAACTCAGATAGACTCCGGAAATGGCCGCCTGTAGCCCGAAGCTCTGGACGGCCCGCGAGACCCGTTCGGCGTTCCGCAGGTCCCACCAGTTGATCGCCGCCGGCAGGACGAACAGCGCCGTGAACAGGAACGACAGGATCCACAGCCCCTTCGAGCGGATCGCGTCGCGGAACTCCTTCTTGGCGACCGGGTACCAGTCGAAGGTGTCGCGCAGCGCGCCGTCGAGTCCCTGGTTCTCTGTGCTCATCGGGCACCACGCTCCTCGGCCGCGGCGTCGGTGTCTCCCGTCTCGCCATCGGCCGTCTCGCCGTCGGCGGTCTCGGTGTCGGCCCCCGCTGGTTCGGCGTCCGCGGTCGGTCGCTCGCCGTCGTCGGTGTAGGCGGCGAAGAGATCCTCGAGGGACGCCTCGCGCGTCTCGAAGTCGTCGACCTCGACGCCGGCGTCCTCGATGGCCGTCAGCACGTCCATCTTCGCGTCGCCCTCGCAGCTGACCACCAGATCGTCGCCCTCGACGGTCGCGCCGTCGACGACGGCGAGTTCCCTGGCGGCGTCGGCGGCCCGCTCGGCCTCGTCGGGAGCGACGCTCACCACGAGCCTCGTGCCCGTGTCGGTGGCCGCGCGCAGCCCCTCGACGCTGTCCTCGGCGACGATCTGGCCGTCCTGGAGGATGGCGACCCGGTCGCAGACCGCCTCGACCTGGCCGAGGATGTGCGAGGAGAAGAAGACGGTCGCGCCGCGCTCGTTCTCTTCGCGGACGATCCGGCGCATCAGTCGGGCGCCGTTGGGGTCCAGTCCGGAGGAGGGCTCGTCGAGGATCAGCAGGTCGGGCTCGCCGACGAGCGCCATCGCGAGCGCGAGTCGCTGTTGCATCCCGCGGGAGTAGCCGCCGGCCTTGCGGTCGGCGTCCTCGGCGTCGAGGCCGACCCGGTCGAGCAGCGCTTCCACGTCGGGGTCGGCTCGTTTGGCCTCCGCGACGAACTCGAGATGTTGGCGGCCGGTCAAGCGGTCGTAGAGGTCGTACCCGTCGGGGAGGACGCCCAGTCGCTCCCGGATGGTCTCTGATTCCTCGCGGGCGTCCATCCCGAGGACCTCGGCCGACCCGGCGGTGGGGCGGACGAAGTCGAGGAGGATGTCGATCGTCGTCGTCTTGCCGGCGCCGTTCGGCCCCAGAAACCCGAAGACGTCCCCGTCCTCGACGGTCATGTCGACCCCCCGAAGCGCGGCGACGTCGCCGAAGCGCTTGGTCAGTCCGTCGAGTTCGATGGCTGGCATGGCCGGGGCTTTCGCGCCCTCATTTATAGGTTTTCATAAGTCTGCGGACGGCGACCGGCGCGTCACACCTCGTCGTCGGGGTCGTGTTTCTCGGCCATCGACTGGGCCTGGGTGGCGTACCGGTCGCGCTCGTCGTCGGGCGTCGGTTCGAGGCGGTCCGCGTCGACGTCGATGGCCGCGGTGGTCGGCTTGCGCGTGAGCAACTGGAAGGAGAGCTGTTTGGTGACGTGGCGCTCGCCGTCGGGCGTCGCGTACACCAGGGTGACGAGGTTCTCGTCGCGCGACTGTCGGTCCACCAGCCAGCACCTGACGCTGTCGTCGCTCATACACCTTCGTGGGCGCCGGGCGGGCTTGTAGGCGGCGGTCCGTACCGCTCAGCGGGCGCGCGACCCGGTGCGATAGGTACGCCGCGCCGGGACCGTGTGATCGCTGCGGTCGCGACGGGCGAAGCGGACGACCAGCAGTCGTTCTGCGAGGAGCGCCGCCGCGAGCGCGAGGCCGCCCGCCGTCGCGGGGTCGACTCCGAGACTCGCGACGAACAGGGTCAGCGGTTCGCTGCCGGCGACCGGCGTCGACAGTACCAACCAGACCGAGGCGCCGGCGGCGGTGAGGAGGCTGAAGCCGACCGTCCCGGGGTCGAACAGGCGGACGGCGAGCGACCTGCCGCGCAGGGCGTTCGCCTCGACGGTGTGCTGGACGGCGAGCGCGACGGCGAAGGCGACGCCGGCCACGAAGACGCCGCGGAGTTCGCCCAGCGCCTCCGCGGCGGCGAACCAGCCGATCCAGAGCAGCGCCTCGATGACGGTGACCGCGAGCGTCCGGCCCAGGGGGAACCCGACGGCGTACCCGTTGGCGGCCAGGTCCGTCAGGAAGTGCTCGACCTGCAGGCCGACGAGGAGGACGACGACGCCCACGACGGCCGCGCGCGAGAGCGGTGGGGCCCCGTCGACCAGCGCCAGCCAGACGCTCAGCGTCGCCACCTCGAGGCCGGTGAGCGCGAGGACGAGCGCCCAGCGGCAGGCGGCCACGAACCGCTCCGTCCGGACCAGCTCGCGGGTAGACACGTCTCGGGTTCGCCGGGTGGATCACTTGGTTATTCGGCGCTTACTACAGGTCGAACGGCAGACTATCGAGCGAGGGTCCAACCGCGAGCGCACCCGATCCGGCGACGGTCGGACGAGTGCCGCCGGCACACCCTTTAAGAGGGAGTACCCGCCTCCATAGAGCATGTCCTGGTTCGCTCGACTCTTCGACGGCGTCGGTGGGAACGGGGGTCGGGCGTGGGCGGGGTCGGTCGAGGACCTCCTCTACGACGGGGAGACGGTCAGGCGGCGCGTCGCGCTGGGCGGCGACGACCGCGTCGTCGTGACGAGTCATCGCTTGCTAGCGTTCACGCCGGGCAGCGACGGCGAGAACTACCGCGGCGTCGACCTGCCCAACGTCACGGACGTCCGGGCCGGCCACGAGGGCGAGCGCAACCTGCTCGGGATCGGCGGACGGACGCTCGTCTACGGCGCCGTCTTGCTCGCCGTCGGCGTCTTCGTCGACTTCGGCGCGTTCGTCCCGACCGACGCCTTCCAGCAGACCGGCGCGGCGGGGCAACTCGGGATGGGAGGGCTGCTCGCGATGCTCCAGCGGTTCCTCGACCTCGTCGCGCGCATCGACGAGTTCGCCCGACTGATCGGCGCGGTCCTCGTCCTCTTCGCGGTCTTCGTCTTCGGCGTCTATCTCGTGACCCGCGACCGCGTCCTCGTGGTCGGCGTCGCCGGCGACGAGGAAGACGTCTACGTCCCCGCCTCCGAGGACGCACTCGACGGCGCCGTGGCGGACCTGGAAGTCGCGCTGTTCGACTCCGGTCGTACCGTCGACGCCGATGGAGTCGAGGCGGGCGGGGTCAACGCTGGCGGCGTCGAGGCGGGCGGGGCCGGAGCGGACAGCGTCGAGGTGGGCGAGACCGGTGTGGGTGCGAGCCGGACTTCCGACACCGATTCGGACCCGCTATCTCCCGGTTCCAGTGCGGTCAAGAGCGAGGGGATCACGGGCAGTGTGGAGTCGACGGCGGACGAATCCGACGAGTCGGTGTCGGAGGAGGTCGACCGTGCCGTCCGCGAGACCAGCGGGGTGGACTTCTCCGAGACGGTCGACGAGGTGGTCGAGGGGCCGCCTGAAGCGGCCGATCCGGAGGAGGACGTCGGAGACTCCGACTCGGGGAGCGACGAGGGGGACGCGACCGACTCGGAGTTCGGTTTCGACGCCTGATCGTCGGACCGCCCCGGCTTCGGCATCGGCGGACGCAGGGTTCAAATTCCCCGGGTCGCTACGGGAGAGCGATGGATCCCGACGCCGTCCGGGACCGAGCGAGCGACCTCCCCGCCGAGCCCGGCGTCTACCAGTTCCTCGGCCGCGAGTCCCGCGGACGGAACGCCGGCGACGCCGGCGGAACGGGTGACGGCGGCGAGACCGACGGGACGAGCGACGACTTCGGTGGTGCCGATCTCACCGGCGACGAGATCGTCTCGGCCGGCACGGACACCTACGAGCGCGTCCTCTACGTCGGGAAGGCGGTCGACCTCCGGAGCCGGGTGCGCTCGTACGCCGACCCCCGCAGCCAGCGCATCCGGCGGATGGTCGCCGAGGCCGAGTCCGTCGACGTGGCCGTCACGGACACGGAGACCCAGGCGCTGTTGCTCGAAGCCAACCTGATCAAGCGCCATCGGCCGCGCTACAACGTCCGCCTGAAAGACGACAAGTCCTACCCGCTCGTCCAGCTGACCGACCACGAGTTTCCCCGGATCGAGATCACCCGCGACCCCGGCCCGGGCGCGACGGTCTTCGGCCCGTTCACCGACAAGGGGCGGCTGGAGACGGTCGTCAAGGCCGTCCGCGAGACCTACGGCCTCCGTGGCTGTTCCGACCACAAGTTCGCCAACCGGGACCGACCCTGCCTCGACCACGACATCGGCCTCTGCTCGGGCCCCTGCGTCGCCGAGACCGAGGTCGACGGTGAGAGCTATCTGGGCGACGTGGAAGCGGTCGAGCGCTTCTTCGAGGGGGAGACCGGCGCGCTCGGCGACCCGATCCGCCGGGAGATGGAGGCGGCCGCCGGCGACCAGCAGTTCGAGCGCGCGGCGAACCTCCGGGACCGACTCGACGCAGTCGAGGCGATCCACGGCGAGTCGGGCGACGCGGTGGCGAGCGAGGGCCGCCACGAGGAGCCCGAACGCGAGCGCGTGGTCGACGTGCTCGGCGTCGCCGTCGAGGGCGAGACCGGCACCGTCGCCCGCCTCCACAGCGAGGACGGCAAACTCGTCGAGCGGGACCGCCACCGCCTCGACGCCCCCGAGGGCGAGCGTTCCGGCGCCGTCCTCGCGGCCTTTATCGCCCAGTACTACGCCGAGCGGGAGTTGCCCGACGCCATCCTCTGCTCGGACCACCCCGACGACGCCGACCTCGAAGCCTGGCTGGAACGCGAGGGGGTCGCGCTGCGCGTCCCCGGCACCGGCCGCGAGTCGACGCTCGTCGACCTCGCGCTGAAGAACGCCCGCAGTCGCGACCGCCGCGACGACGAGGGCCGGGCGCTGGCCGACGCGCTCGGCCTCGACTCACGCGTCGACCGCATCGAGGGCTTCGACGTGAGCCACGCCCAGGGGAAAGCCGCCGTCGGCAGCGACGTGACGTTCGTCGACGGGAACCCCGAGAAGTCCGACTACCGCCGGAAGAAACTCGACGACGAGAACGACGACTACGCGAACATGCGCTCGCTCGTGCGGTGGCGCGCGGATCGGGCCGTCGAGGGCCGCGACGACCGCCTCGACCCCGACCTGCTCCTCATCGACGGCGGCGAGGGACAGCTCGGCGCGGCCCGTGACGCGCTCGCGGCCGCTGGGTGGGACGTGCCCGCCATCGCTCTCGCCAAGGACGAGGAACTCGTCGTGACGCCGACGGGCGTGTACGACTGGCCCGACGACGCCTCGCACCTGCACCTCCTCCAGCGCGTCCGCGACGAGGCCCACCGCTTCGCCGTCCAGTACCACCAGACCCTGCGCGACGAGGTGTCCACGGTGCTGGACGACCTCGACGGCATCGGTCCGGAGACGCGCAAGCGACTGCTGCGGCGCTTCGGCAGCGTCGAGAACGTCCGGTCGGCGTCGCAGACGGAACTCCTGCGCGTCGACGGCATCGGCGCGAAGACCGCCCAGACGCTCGAAGAACGGCTGTAAGTGGCGGCGGAGACGACTGAGAGCTTGTCCGTCGTGCAAAGCCTGTTCGCCGAGCGAGGGCGGCTCATCAATCGACACGTGATTTATTACACCGCGGACGCAACTGTCAACTGAGAAACGATGTCCCGGACTGGTCCCCATCCCGGTTCACTTTCGCGGACGTGGCAGTACGCCCTCGTCGGCGGCGTCGTATCGATGCCGCTCACACTCGCCGCCTACTGGAGTTCCGGCGCGAGCAATCACTTCTCGTTCAACATGGTCGTCGTCGGCGGACTGATCGCGGGCTTCCTCGCCCGCCGGTACTCGGCCGACGTGAGCGCCGCGAGTATCCGAGCGGGTGTGATCGGCGGCCTGGCCGGCTACGTCTGGATCGCGCCCACGATACTCGTCAGCGCTGAGAGTTTCGCGGACGCGTGGTCGTTCGCGCCCGCGTCAGTCCTGCTGGCCGTCCTCTTCAGCGCCGTCGTCTTCGGTACTGCTGCGGTCATGGGCCTCCTCGGCGGTCTCGTCGGGTCGTGGATCAGCGGGAAGATCGGTCGGGATCGAACTGCCGCTCTGAGCGCCTGATCCGCTGTTTCTGGCGTCTGCGTGTCTCGGCTTGTTGTCCTCTCCGTCCGATCCGGCCTCGTCGAAATCCTCAATCGGTGAGACGGTCGAACCGTGTTGGATACTGAGCGCGTCTCTTGCAGCCGGTTCCGCACTGCTACTCCCGCGAGTCTCACCGGCGGGACAGGGTGGCATCGCTCAGTGGCCGAGCGGTGGACTTACAGCAGCGTTAACTGTGGGACGATTGAATCGTCGCCCATGCGTGCGTCTCCGCTCTCAGCGATCGCCGTCGCCGCCCTCCTGATATTCGCGGGCTGTTCTGGCCTTCCAAGCAGCGGCGGGAATACGCCCTCGCCCGACGCGTCCCCCGACGAGTTCCCGAACGCGTCGGCCGTCGATCGATTGGTGTTCGAGAGACACGCGACAGCGATGGGCAACACGAGTTTCACCCTCACAACCGTGAAAAACCGGACGGACCGCGTTCTCCACACGTCAGAGGAGGACTTCAAACACATGAACGACACGGGCCGGATTCTCGCCGAGCCCGGCGACTCACAGTACCTCGTACACACCACCGGTTACTTTTCGGGGAACGGCAGCACCTACTCGAACGGAAGCGCGGAGTACGTGTTCTCGCGGGAGAACGACTGGACGGAGGTACAGAACCTCTCTCCCGTGTCGGTGTTCAACGAATCGAGCGACCGGTATCTCTGGCGGGGCCTGTTCAGCAACGACACCGGAATGCAGCTGGATCACGCTGCGATCGACGCCACCTTCGAGCGCGAAGGCGTCGAGACGTTCCAGGAGGTTCCGGTGATGCGGTACGAGGCTACCGGGGTCAACGCCCTGTCCGACTCGTGGGCCGGAGGCGAGAACGCGAGTTCGTGGTACGAGGAGTTCTCGGCGACGCTACTGCTCGACGAGGACGGCGTCATCCGCCACTACGAGTACGAATTCGTCTGGTCTGAGTACCAGACCCGAAGGGTTTCGAGGTCGTATACGCTCTCCGACGTGGGGAGTACTGACGTCGAAAAGCCGGAGTGGGTGGCGAACGCGACGGCGGGACCGTAACCTGTCGGTCGAAACCCCGGTTATCGGGTGTCGACGCTCACGTCCGCGAGGTGTGCATCGGTCACGGCGACGTCGAATTCGCCGACCTCACCGTCACCGAGGTGCCACGTCGCATCTGCCGGCGCGTCCGCGCGCACGACCTCGCTGGTGAAGTTCGCCACCCACGTCAGCCCGCCCCGGCGCTGGAGTCGGACGCCGTCGGGGAGCGGTCCGGTGGTGGGAACGCCTGCGTCGTCGAGGAAGTCGGCGACGACGGCGTCGGCGAGCGGTTGCTCGGGCCAGACGCCGAGGTACGTGACGGCGCCGTCGCCGCGCTCGTTTCGCGTGATGGCCGCGGTTCCCGCCGCGGGGCCGGTCTCGTGCGTGGCCACGGTATCGGCCGCGTCGGCGTCGAGCCACTCGCCCCACGTCCGGAACGAGTAGGTCTCACCGCGGTACTCGATTTCGGGGTCGGCGTCGCCGCGGTACCCCTCGTACTGCTCGACGCTCGCGCCAACTACGTCGCCGAGCGGCCCGGGGAGCGTCGGGCGGAGTCGGTTGTGTTCGTTCTTCACGCCCGAGCGGACGGTCACGAGGACTTGACCGCCGTCGTGAGCGAACGCGTCGAGACTGTCCGCCAGATCCTCGTCGGCGAGGTAGAGCGTCGGGCCGACGACCGCGTCGTAGGTGTCGAGATCGGCGTCGATCGGGAGCACGTCGACCTCCACGCCGTGGCGGCGCAGCGCCGCGTAGTAGGTCAGCAGGTGGTCCCAGTAGTCGAAGTCGACCGACGCGGGCTCGATGTCCAGCCCCCAGAGGTTCTCGTAGTCGTGGAGCAGTGCGACGCGAGCGTCGTTGCCGCGAGCGGCGTCGCCGTCCAGCATCTCGTCCAGTTCGGCCAGTTCCCCCGCAGCGCGGGCGGCGTCGCGATACCCGCGGTCGGGCGAGCCGTCCTGGTTGCGGAGGCCGGCGTGGTACTGCTCCTGGCCCATGTCACAGCGCTGCCAGCGGAAATACGACACCGTCTCCGCGCCGTAGGCGCTGGCGTAGTGGGCCCAGAGCGCCATCGCGCCCTCGCCGGGTTGAGTCGGGTGGGGCGGCCAGTTGACGCCGCCGGGCTGTTGCTCCATCACCCAGAAGTCGCCGTCCGCGGCGTCGCGGTAGATCGCGTGGTCGATGCCGACGACGTCCGGGTCGCCGGCGCGGAGGTCGTCGGCCGTGGCGTCCTCGCCGCGGGCGTGCTGGACGTGGCCCGTCGGGTAGGAGTCCCACGAGAGGAAATCGAGGTCCTCGCCGAGGTCGTAGGCGTCGTACCCGCCGAACAGGGACATGTCGTTGTGGGTGACGAACCAGTCGTCGTCCGCCCCGCGGAGGATATCGACCTGCTCGCGATTGTAATCGACGACGCTGTCGCTGGAGAACCGGTAGTAGTCGAGCAGGCGCGCGGGGTGGTGGCCGGCGGGGGTCGACCGGGGCGGGTCGACCTCGTGGAAGCCCGCGTACTCCTGGCTCCAGAAGGCGTTGCCCCACGACTCGTTGAGGTCGTCGACGTCGTCGTAGCGCTCGCGGAGCCACTCGCGGAACGCGGTGGCGCAGTCGTCGCAGTAACACCGCGTCGTGCCGTGGCAGCCGTACTCGTTGTCGGTCTGCCAGCCGGCGACGGCGTCGTGACCGGCGAAGCGCTCGGCCATGTGCTCGACGATTCGGGCGCTCTCCCGGCGGTACACCGGCGAGTTGAAACAGTACTGGCGACGGCTGCCGAACTCCAGGGTCGTCCCGTCCTGGGTCTCTCGCAGGATGCTCGGATGCTCGTCGCTGAGCCACTTGGGCGGGGTCGCCGTGGGCGTACAGAGGACGGCTTCCATGCCGTGGTCGCCGATCAGGTCGACGGCGTCGACGAGCCACTCCAGGTCGTAGACGCCCGGTTCGGGTTCGTACCGCGACCACGCGAACTCGCCCATGCGGACGTACTCGAGGCCCGCCTCCGCCATCTGTGCGACCTGGTCTTCCCACTGTTCCCGGGGCCAGTGCTCCGGGAAGTAACAGACGCCGATGTTCATGGCGTGCGGGGTCGGTGGCGACTGTGAAAACAGTTCCCCTCGCGCGGTCCGGAACAGTCAACCGGGTGCTGGCCGTCGATGGTAACAACGCGTGACTGACACGTCCACACCCGACTGCGACGAACTCCCGCCCGAGGCCATCGCCGCCGCGGCGCCCGAACGCCCGGACGCCGACGACCCCGTCCGCGCCGTCGGCATCGGCCCCGGGAACCTCGACTATCTCACCCCGCGCGGCGAGCGCGCGATCCGCGAGGCCGACGCGGTGGTCGGCTTCGAGACGGTCGTCGACTACGTCCGCGACCGGATAGAGGGGAAGGCCCTCGCCTGCGGATACGACGACGAGGACGAGACCCTCGCAGCCTTCGCCGAGCGGGTCGGCGACGGCGACACCGGCACCGCGGTCCTGATGGGCGACCCGAACTTCTCGGGCTACCAGTTCCTCGGGCGCGTCCAGGCCGCGGTCGACCGGCCGGTCCAGGTCGTCCCGGGCGTCTCATCGCTCCAGATCGCCGCGAGTCGCGCCCGCACGCCCATGGAGGATTCGACGTTCGTCACGCTCCACAAGCGCGGCGACCTCACCGCCGACCGCGAACGCCTCCGCGCCGACGCCGGCGAACGTCACCTGCTCGTCCTGCCCCGGCCCTACGACGTGATGCCCGGCGACGTCGCCGCCGACCTGGTCGACGCCGGCACCCCCGGGTCACTGACCGCCCTCGTCTACGAGCGACTGACTCACGACGACGAACGTGTCACGGAGACCACGTTGGACGAACTGGCGGTTCACGCCGGTGGATCCGACCCCGACGACACGCCGTTCTCAGATCTCTCCGTGCTGGTCGTGCGGGCAGGTACGGACGGGCCGGGGGCGACAACGCGATGAAGGGGTTCGTCCTCGCCGGAACGAGTTCCGGCGTCGGCAAGACGGTCGCCACGCTGGCGGTGATCCGGGCGCTGGAACGCGAGGGGCTGGCCGTCCAGCCGGCGAAAGCCGGTCCGGACTTCATCGACCCCAGCCACCACGAACAGGTAGCCGGCACCCCGTCACGAACGCTCGATCGGTGGCTCCAGGGCGAGGCCGGTCTGCGCCGGAACTACCGTCGGGGCGAGGGCGACGTCTGCGTCGTCGAGGGCGTCATGGGACTGTACGACGGTGACGGGTCGAGTACGGCGATGGTCGCCGAGTCGCTCGCCCTCCCGGTCGTCCTCGTCGTCGACGCGAGCGCGGGGATGGAAAGCGTCGCCGCGACGGCGCTGGGCTTTCGCGAGTACGCCGATACCGCGGGCCGCGATATCGACGTGGCAGGGGTCGTCGCCCAGCGCGCCCACGGCGGCCGTCACGCCGAGGGGATCCGCGGCGCGCTTCCGGAGGGGATGACCTACTTCGGCCGAATCCCGCCGCGAGACGACCTCGAAATCCCCGACCGGCATCTGGGACTCCACATGGGAGGCGAGTCGCCCGTCGATCACGACGCCCTCGACGCCGCGGCCGAACACCTCCGGACCGACCGCCTGCGCGAGGTCGCGCGAACGCCGCCGGACCACGACGGGTCGACCGTGGCGCCGGACCGCCCGACTTCGGCCGTATCCGGCGGTGAATCACCGCATCGCCGCGTCGCCGTCGCACGGGACGAGGCGTTCTGTTTCGTCTACCCGGCGACGCTCGAACGCCTCGGCGAACGGGCCGAAGTCGTCCCGTTCGAACCGACCGCGGGCGACGACCTGCCCGACTGCGACGGGGTGTACCTGCCCGGCGGCTACCCCGAGCGCCACGCCGCCGCACTGGCCGACAGCCCCGCACTCGCGTCAGTGGGCGACCGCGCAGCCGACGGATTGCCGGTCTTCGGGGAGTGTGGTGGGCTAATGGCGCTGTCCGAGTCGCTGACGACCGCGGACGGCGAGACGCACGAGATGGCCGGCGTGCTCCCCGCGGACGTGCGGATGCACGACCGCTACCAGGCGCTCGACCACGTCGAACTCCGGGCAAGCCGTAACACGCTCACCGCCTCGGCCGGGGAGACGCGCCGCGGTCACGAGTTCCACTACTCCTCGGCGGACACGGCCTCCGACGCCCGCTTCGCGTTCGACGTCGAGCGCGGCGACGGCATCGCCGACGGCCGCGACGGACTCACCGAACACCGGACGCTCGGCACCTACTGCCACTGCCACCCCGAGAGCGGCGCCTTCGACGCGTTCCTGGACGCGCTGTAGCTGGTTTTCGAGGCTTCGCTCGGTTCCGGGGTAGCCGCCTCACCATCAATTTTATATCGCGGCATGCGATTCATCGGGGCGGTTGACCACAGACCGGCAGGTCGTCGAGAGATGTCGAGAACCCCCGGAAGCGGTCGTGAGAACGGAAATCTTGCCACCGGGGCGGTGAATCTCGCACCTCGATCGTTCTCGGCGCTACTGCGGGACGAACTCGCGAATCAGGTCGATCACGGCCGCTGGTCGTTCCCGCGGCGCCCAGTGAGCGCACTCGGTGAGGAGGTGGAACTCCGAGTCGGGGATGCGGGCCGCGGCCCGCTCGCTCCAGCGGTGGGGGAACACCTCGTCGTGGGCGCCGTGGAGGAGCAGCGTGGGGACCGCGAGTACGTCCAGGCGGTCCGAGAAGTCGGTCCGATACCCGTCGCTCGTGACCTCTGCCGCCCGAAAACTCCGGTAGGCCCTGCCGACGCCGGGACGTTTGACCTCCTCCCAGACGGCGTCGACCGCGTCCTCGGAGAGTGCGTCCGTGTCGTGGACGATGTTCTCGAGACTCGCCTTCGTGAACCCCCGGCTCCGGCGCATGAGCGCGATGGCCGCCTTGTTGAACACCGCGGTCTTCGACAGCAGCGCCGTGAGCCATCCGTTCGCGAGTTCACGGCCGAGTCCGTAGCTGTCGATCAGGACCAGCCGATCGACCGCCGCGGACGACCGGAGCGCGAGCCCGAGCGCGGCGCCGCCGCCCATGGATATCCCGGCGATCGCGGTCGATTCCAGCCCGACGGTCTCGACGAACGAGTCGAGGGCGTCGACGTGGAACGACAGCGAGTACGTCACGTCGGGTTTCGCGCTCCGACCGTACCCCAGTAAGTCGGGGGCGACGACGTGGTAGTCCCGAGCCAGCGACTCGAGAACGCCACCCCAGCTGACGTGCGCGGCGTCAATGATCCCCCCGTGGACGAGCACCAGCGGCGGCGCGTCGGGGTCACCGGCCGCGAGGTAGTGCATGCGATGTCCCTCGACGACCGCCGTCTGGTGCGTTCGGTCGACCATGTCGGCATCTCGTCCGCCTGCGCATTCAATCTCGGGGAGCGACACGTTCGAGAACGCCGGGTCGGCCGGCCAGGAGCGCCGTCAGGTGGTCGGCGTCGAGCCGCCGCAGCTCACCGTCGGAAAGCCTGCGAGAGAGTCGCTCGGCGCCGGAAATCGGCACGTTCGAATCGCGCTCGCCGTGCCACAGCGTCACCGGACAGTCGACGGCCGACACCGGGAACCCCCAGTCGCCGACCACCCAGGCCAGTTCCGTCACCGCCCCGTTTCGCGACAGCGCACAGCTCTCGACGAAGTCCCGACGCACCAGTTCCGCGACGTCCGCTGGAACGTCGCCGGGCTCGTCGGTGTACTGGCCGATGACGGTCGACGGAGGTCCGCGCGCGGCCAGCCACGTCTGTCCCCGCAGCGCGGCCCCCAGGAGGCGTGGAGATCTGGCCGCAGTCTTGCCGAGAATCCGCTGGAGTCGCGGCGTCTCGCGAGCGATCGACGGCGGCGCGGCCCCGGAGACGAGGTCGAGGCGGTCCACGAGGTCACCGCGAGTCGCGGCCAGCCCCAGCCCGTCCGCCGACCCGCCGGAAAACGCCGCCACGGGCACCGTCGAGAGGCCGGCGTCCTCCAGGAGCGCCCCGAACCACTCCCCCGCGTCAGTCGGGCGCCGTCCGGACCAGGCTGACGACCGCCCGAACCCCGGCCTGTCCGGTGCGAGGATGCGAACGCCGTGTTCCCGCGCCTTCTCGTCGAAGAGCGCGCCGAGATATCGCGACCCGGGCGTCCCGTGAAGGACGACGACCGGTTCGCCACCCGTGTCGCCGTACTCCGCGTAGCAAAGCTCCCGACTCTCGGCGCCGTATTCGACAGATTCGACGGTGGCCTTGACAGGGAGTCTCCCCTGGCCGTCGCCGTCTCCGTCGACATCGCCGGTCTCTCCGGCGACACGTGCGCGAGTCATACGGATCGAACGTTGGCCGACGGCCAGAACGCTATCCCGGATCAGTACGGTCTTTTATAAGCAGTACGACGACACGGGCGATGCGGCAGGCTACGTTCGAGACGACGTATCCGGCGGAAGCGGCCCATCCGTTCCATCGGCGGATGATGGAGGGGAGCGAAGTCACGCGGGCGGACCTGCTGATATGGGGACCGACGGAGGCGGTGACGACGCTCACCTGGTTCGACGCGGGCCGGTCGGAGGTGGCGGACGTGCTCGCGGCGGTCGACTCGACGACTCGAACCCACCTCGTGGCCGCCGACGGCGGGACCTACGCGTTCGTCCGCCAGACCGCCTACGAACTCCCCGATCCGGTGTTGGATCTCGTCGCCGCGTCGCGGGTCGTCTTCGTCCCACCGGTTCGGTTCGAGGAGGACGGCGTCGTCCGGTTCGACGCCGTCGGCGAGTCCGAGGCGATCGGAGGATTCTACGCGGATCTCGCCGAACTCTTTCCGACCGAACTCGTTCGCGTGCGCGAGTTTCGCCAGTGGCCCGCGCCCGCGGCGCTGACCGACCGGCGTCGGGAAGCGCTCGAAGTCGCCGTCGCCGTCGGCTACTACGACGTGCCCCGGTCGGGTTCGGTCGCCGACGTGGCGGCCGAACTCGACTGCGCCCGGAGCACCGCCGGCGAACTCCTCCGCCGGGCCGAGTCGACGGTTCTCACGGCGTTCGCCGGCGAACCCGACCGCCCGTCCTCGGCGTTCCGCTGACCGCCGTCGCCGGGAGTGGTGTCGTTCGTCGCCTGATTCGGACGAAAGGGCTCTCTGGTCGCTCTGGAAGTGTTTTCACCGCCTTCACGCGTTTCCCGCTCGACCGAGTGTAAATCCCTATCCGCGATATCGAACGTCGGTCCGTGCGGGCTCGCGGTCGGGCGTTCGGGTCGCCGCAGATAGGTTCGGGACCCGAATGTCGGCGGGGAACGGCCCCGGACGGGAGAGCCGAACTCAGTCTTCAGACACCGCTTGAGCGGACGGCGCCGTCGCGGGCGCGGGGGGCTCGTGCGTGCCGAAGTCGGGGTGGGTCTCCTCCATCCAGACAACTACGACCGCGCCGGAGACGAACATCAGGACCGCGGTGACGTAGAACGCGGCCGCTGCGTTGACGAACTCCATCGAGAGTCCGATCAGGATCGCGCCGACTCCGTAGCCGGAGTCGCGCCACATCCGGTAGACGCCCATCCCCGCCGACCGCCAGGACGGGTGCGCCGCGTCCCCGGGAACGGTCATCAGGTTGGGGTACAGCAGGGCCATTCCCAGCCCGGAGACGGCCGCCAGAACGACCCACGGGAGATACCCGTCGACGAGTACCATGCCCAGGACCCCGGCGCCCGCGAGGAACATCCCCCAGATTACGGGCGGACGACGTCCGATGCGGTCTGCGAGCCCGCCGGTCGCGATCTGGAGGAAGTACATCGCACTGTGGACGCCGACGACGACGCCGACCGCCGCGATGCCGAGCCCCTGGCTCGTGAGATACAGCGGCACCGCGATCCAGAACAGCGTGTCCACGAAGTTCTCGATGTGGCCGGCCTGTGCCGCGGCGAACAGCGTCCTGTCCCCGTAGGTCGCCCGCTTCAGCACCTCGTTGAACGGGAGATTCGCGTCGTGGTGGTCGTCGTCGCCTTCCGCCTGTGCGTACTGAACCGTCTCCCTGATCAGGAAGATAGAGATCAGGAACGCCAGCACGACGACGACGGCGAGGAAGTAGAACGGCTCGGGCCGGAGGCTCCACCGGCCGGCGATAGCGCCGGTGACCCAGGCGCCGACCGCCACGCCCGAGTAGCCGAACGCCTCGTCGATACCGACCGCCAGGCCCCGCTGGTCGGGGCCCGCCAGGTCGATCTTGGCGTTGATCGCCATGCTCCAGGTCAGCGCCTGGTTGATCCCGAGCAGGACGTTCCCGGCCGTGATCCAGCCCCAGCTGGGAGCGAAGATCAGGATGAGCGGGAGCGGGAGCGCGGTCGCCCAGCCGAGGACGAGGACCGGCTTGCGGCCGTACTCCTCGCCCCACTTCCCGGCGTAGAGGTTGAGGAGCGCCTTGACGAATCCGAACGAGACGACGAACGATCCGATGACGAACAGCGATTCGACTCCGAGCACGTCGCGCCCCAGCACGGGGACGACGGCGCGTTCGGACCCGATGGTCAGCCCGGTCGCGAACACCAGCAGGACGTGCAGTGAGAACTGTCCGAGGTGTTCGCGGATTCCCTGTTGGAGTTTCGTTCCCGTACTCATGGGTCACTCGGCCGCACAGTTGTTGGGCCCCAGTTCGAGTTCGGCCAGCTCGTCGTCGGGGACCGACTCCTGACCGACGTTCGTTCGCTTCACGCGCTCGAAGTTCGGCGGATGATCCGGGACGTCGGAGGCGAGTTCGCGGACGAACGCCTCGCGGTCGCGGTCCAGATCCTCGTTGCGGTCCCTCACGTCACCGAGTGTCGCGGACACCGGTGGTTCGGGAGACCCGGGGTCGTGGGCCGGCAAGACGACGGCGTCGTCCGGTCGGTCCAGCAACCGCTGGAGGCTCTCGTAGAGCGTCGCGGCGTTCGCTTCGACGTCGGAGTCTTCGATCCCCGCTTCGACGCCGAGTTCCACGCGGCCGACGCTCTCGTGAAAGAGGGTATCGCCCGTGATCAGCGCTGCGCCGTCGACGTCGAACGACACGCTCCCTTCGCTGTGTCCGGGCGTGTGGATCACTTCGACCTCGCGGCCACCGACCGTCACGGTCCGGCCGTCCTCGACGGGAGTCGCGTCGATCGCGAGCGCGTCCCTCGGGTGGAGGTAGTACGGAACGTCGTGACGCTCGGCGAGGTCCGCGCCACCGGAGACGTGGTCGGCGTGGGCGTGCGTGTCGAAGACGCCGACCAGTTCGGCGTCGTGGTCGTCGAGGATCGCCTCGTACTCTTCGACGTAGTGGGACGGATCGAAGACGGCGGCCTCGCCGTCCGAGACGAGGACGTGCGAGAGGCAACCCTTCCCCGGCCGGGCGACCTGTCCCAGCCAGCCGTCGAGGTCGGTCGGCACGGGCGCGTGTCGGTGGACGCGGCTCCAGCCGTTCATCCCGTCCGTGAGCGTCACGGCCTCGTAGCCCATCTCCCGTAGCACGTCAGTCGCGGTCTGTGAGACGACGCCCGCGGCACAGACGGTGACGATCTCCGCGTCTTCGGGGAGGTCCGACAGCGCGCCCGTCGCCGAATCGGGGTCGTCGGTGAGTTCGTCGTAGACGTCGACGTTGACGCTGCCCGGGATGTGCCACTCGTCGAAGTCCGCTTCGTGACGGACGTCCAGGACGACCACGTCTTCGTCGTCGGTCTGCAAACGTTCGCTGAGTCGATCGGGGTTGATCGCTGGCATCAGTGTCTCCTCGTAGTGGAGAGATGGGCATATAGGCCCTGCCGGACATGACCGGCACCCTTAATTGAATCACTACCGATTACCCCTGTATGGGTCTCTACGAAGCTTCCTTCCGGGTCAAACACGAGTGCCCGTATCGAGAGATCTCGGAGCACTATCCGGACCTCACCATCCGCGAGTGGTACCTGAGTGACTGCCAGGTGATCGAGATCACCTCCTCGGAGTCGCCGACGGACGAGTTGCTCACGGAGATCGACCAGCTCGGGACGATCCTCCACGAGTCGATCGACGAATCCGGTCTCCACGTCGTCACGCAGTCCTGTCTCTGTTCGCTCGAGGGGTCCATCATCGAGCGATTCGAGGAGTTCAACTGCCTGTACCAGCCGCCGACGATCCATCGCCAGGGGTGGGAACACTACACGGTCATCGCGTTCGACGAGACGGACGTGCGGACGCTCCTGCAGGACCTGGAGGGCGACAGGGACATCGAGGTGCTCTCGAAAACGGCCATCACGGAACAGCAGATCCCACACAGCATGCTTGCCCCCGTGGATCAACTGTTCGAAGACGTCACGGACCGGCAGATGGCGGCCCTTCGACTGGCGCTCGAGAGCGGCTACTACGAGCAGCCGCGGAAGACGTCGCTCCGCGAACTGGCCGATCGGACGGCCGTCGCCCGTTCGACGTACGAGGAACACCTCCGGAAGGCGGAGAACAAGCTCCTCACGAACGCGGGTCAGTTCCTGCGTCTGGTGACCGCGACCTCGTCGGGCGATCCCCTCGAAATCGAGCAGTCGGGGCGGGCTGAACGTGCAGCCGACTGAACGGCCGGCCGCACGCGACGTCGCCCGAACGGAGCCCGGGACCGGCACCTCGCCGGCGGTTTCGACGATGCC
The DNA here is from genome assembly GCF_051414035.1 of Halosimplex amylolyticum. Classification (NCBI taxonomy): domain Archaea; kingdom Methanobacteriati; phylum Methanobacteriota; class Halobacteria; order Halobacteriales; family Haloarculaceae; genus Halosimplex; species Halosimplex amylolyticum. The sequence continues at coordinate 378,990 of NZ_JBLKNW010000001.1, forward strand.
GTGACGACGGTCCGGCCACTCGAATCGGCCGATGCGACCGGCGTCGCGAAAAACGGTCGCTCGGCTACTTGTCGTCGTCATCGAGGCCGCCGCCCCAGTCCAGCGCGTCGGCCTGCTTGCCGCCCGTCATCCCGCCGCCCGCGAACCGCCTGACGAGCGCGCCGAGCGCGACGACGGCCGCGACCGCACCGGCGCCGGCGTAGGGGAGCCAGTCGCCTGCGATCCCGCCGAGGGGGCCGTCGCCGCCGTCGTTCCCTCCCGGGGCGCTCGTTTGCGTCGACGTGGGAGTTCCCGTCGGCGTCCCCGCCGGTACGGTCGTACCGTCGGTCGCGGACGGTGCGGTGGTCGTCTGGGCCGAACCGCCCCCAGCGGTGGGCGTCGCCGTCGCTGTCGACGAGCCACCCGTCGTCGTGGGCGTGTCGGTCGGCGTCGAGCCACCCGGCGTGTCAGTGGGCGTCGCTCCGTCCGGCGTATCGGTGGGCGTCGCCGTCGGCGTGGGCGTGTCGTCAGGCGTCGCCGTCGGCGTCGGTGTCTGCACCGTTCCGGGGGGATCGAGCGAGGCGATCTCCGCGCTGGCGACGTAGACCGAGTCGTTGCCGAACGCCGCCGTCGACCGGAGCGGCGCCGCGGTGTCGAACGACCACTGCGTCTCGCCCGTCGCGGCGTCGAAGGCGTAGAGGCTCTCGTCCTCGCTCCCGACGGTGACGAGGTCGCCCGCCACGCCCGGTTTCGCGCGGACGGACTCGCCGGCGTCGGCGGTCCAGCGCCGGTCGCCTTCGAGGTCGTACGCGTGAAGCGTCCCGTCGACGGTCCCGACGTAGACGGTGTCGCCGGCGACCGTCGGCGCGGCCCTGACGGCCGAGTCCAGGTCCGTCGACCAGCGTTCGTCGCCGTTCCTGGCACCGACCGCGTAGAACTGCCCGTTCCGATCGCCGACGTAGACGGTGTCGGCGGTGGCCGCGGGTTCGGCGAGGGTCGCGCTCGCGCGGAACCCCCATAGCTCGTTGCCGCTCGCACCGTCGAAGCCCGAGAGGACGCCACTCGGCGAGCTCGCGAAGACACGGTCGCCGCCGACGGCCGGGCTGGTGCCGCCGCTGTCGACGCGCCCGGTCCAGCGCTGGCTCCCGTCGCTCGGGTCGAGCGCGTAGAGCCGACCACCCTTGTCGAGGGCGAGGACGAACTCTCCCCAGCGGACCGGTGCCGCCGGGACCGGGTCGTCGGTCTCCGCCGTCCACCGTTCGCTCCCGTCGTCGGCCGCGAGGGCGCGGACGGTGCCGTCGGCGCCGCCGACGTATACGCTGTCGGCGTCGGACGCCGGACCGGTCAGGCCCGTGTCGGCGTCGTATCGCCACAGATCCGTTCCCTCGGTCGGCGAGACGGCGTAACAGGCGTCCGCGTCGTCGACGACGTAGAGCGCGTCGTCCGTCAGTGCGGGCGACCCGGTCGTGGTCCCCTCCGTCTCGTAGCTCCATCGAGTCGAGACGGTGTCGACGGCTCCGCGAGTGATCTCGGTCTGGGAACCCTGTTCGAGGCCGACGTAGAGCCCGCCGACGACGGCGACCAGCCCGTCGACGACCGACAGGGACGGGTCGTCGACGGGGAGTTCCGCTCGCCAGTTCTCGGTGCCCTTCGTCCGCGAGTACGCAGTGACGGCGTCGTCGTCCGTCGCGACGTAGACCGCGTCGTCCGTCAGGACGGGCTTGCGGTTCGGGGCGGCGCCGAGGTCGACCGTCCACCGTTCGCTCCCCTCGGTCGTGTTCAGCGCGTGGAGCCGCCCGTCGGCCGTCGGTACGAAGATCGTGCTCGAAGCGACGCTCGGACCGCCGACGACGGCGCTCTCCAGGTCGACCTCCCAGCGAACGCGGCCGTCGGTCTTGTCGAGCGCGTAGACAGTGCCGCCGGTGTCGCAGACGTACACGCGGTCGCCCTTGACGACGGGCGTCACGTCCTCGGTCGGCGCGTCGGTGCTGAACTGCCAGCGGCTGTTGCCGCTCTGGGCGTCGCGAGCGGAGACGGTGCCGTCGGTGGCAGCGACGAACACGCGGCTCCCCCCGTGGGCCGGTGCGGCGGCGACGGCGTCACCGGCGTCGAACGTCCAGCGCTCGCTGCCCGCGTCGCGGCTGAGCGAGTAGAGCGTCCCGGCGTCCGTGCCGACGAGCACGCGGTCCTCGGACACCGTCACCGGGGCCGAGACGCTGCCGTCGAGTTCGGTGCGCCAGAACTGCCGCTGTGACCCGGTCCTGACGGCTAGAACCGCGCCGCCGTCGTCCATGAACGCCGTCCCGTCGGCGACGGCCGCCGCCGTCGGGTCGTCGTTCGTCGAGTCGGTCCTGTAGCGCCACTTCGTCTTGCCCGACGCGCGGTCGAGCGCGTAGAGACTGCCATCCGCGCTCCTGACGTAGGCGTTGGTGCTGTCGAATGTCGGTTCTCCCGTCGCGTTTATCGCCCGGTCCCACCCGACCGCGATCCCCGTGTTCGGGGCGCTCGCGCTACTGTAACCGGTGTTCGCGGCGTCGTAAGCGTGCATCGGCCACTCGTCGGAGGAAGCGCCGTTAGCCTCGCGAGCGGAGAGCGGCCCTCGGTCACCGGAGGCGGAGGCGACGAGCGCCGAGCCGGCGACGCCGCTCGCCGTCAGTCCGGCGAGGAATCGCCGCCGCGTCGGAGCGAGGCGGGCTGTGTCTGAGTGCGGGGTCGTATCGTCCATCCAGCGGACCTCTGCAGAGTGGTCGACCCGGGCCGCCAAATATCTTGTCGCACTCGCTTGCGTGCGCAAGCAGTCACCGGCGTCCAGGTCCGTCAGGCGCTGTCGTCACTCTCGCCGGAACCGGCGGTTCCGCCGCCGCGCAGCCCCAGCGCCGCCAGCCCGCCGATCCCTGCGAGCGCGACCCACGCCGACAGTGCCCCGTCCCCGCTCGTCGTCTCGGGGTCGTCACCGCTCGCGGCGTCCGCAGGGGCCGGAGTCGCCGTCGCAGTGGCAGTCGGCGTCGCGGCCGGCGTCGGCGTGTCCGTCGAGCCCGGCGTCGACGTCGCCGTCGGTGTCATGGTCGCAGTCGCGGTCGGCGTGGTGGTCGACGTGGCCGTGGACGTCGCCGTCGGGGTGGCGGTCGGCGTGGTGGTCGACGTGGCCGTGGACGTCGCCGTCGGGGTGGCGGTCGGCGTCGCCGTCGTTATCGTCGTCTGGTCGCCCTCGTCGACAGCCGTGACCCCGTCGCCGACCGCGTAGACGGACTTCGAGACCGCCAACGCCGGCGCGCCGACCGTCAACTGCGCGCGCCATAGTTCGTTCCCCTGGCGGTCGAAGGCGACGACCTGGCCCTCCTCGGTGGGGACGACGACGGCGTTGTCCGCGACGGCCGGTGCGGAGGTCACCGTGCCGCCCACGTCAGCCTGCCATATCTTTTCGCCGTCCTGGTCGCCCAGCGCGTACAGCGTCCCGGCTTCCGTGCCGACGTAGACCCGCCGGCTCTTGAACGCAGGCGTCGCGGAGACCGCGCCGTCGGCGTCGAAGGTCCAGCGCTCGCTCCCGTTGCGCGAATCGAGCCCGTAGACCGTTCCGGCGTCGGTGCCGACGAAGAGAAAGTTACCGTCGATGGCGACCGATCCCTGCACGCCCTCGCGGAGTCGCGTCGACCACCGCTCGCGCCCCGTCTCGATGTCGATCCCGTACACCATTCCGGACTCCGTCGGCGCGTAGGCCGTCTCGGTGTCGGGCGACGCAGCCACGGCCGACGAGACCGTCCGATCGCCGGTGTCGAACTCCCAGTTCTGGCGCCCGCGGACGGGGTCGAACTCGTAGACGTAGCCAGCGTCGGTACCGACGTGGAGTTCGGTGTCGGAGTAACTCGTCGTCAGCGACGGCGCGGCCGTCAAACCGCCTTCGACCTCGGCGGACCACGACTCTTCGGCCGTCCGCGCGTTCATCGCGTACATCTGCCCGCCCTCGGTGCCGGCGAAGACCTCGCCGTCGAAAAACGCCGGGCAGCCGCCGACCGACGTCTCCGTCTCGAAGGTCCACTGTCGTTCGCCGTCGCTCGCGCCGACGGCCACGACGCCGTCGGCCGTCCCGAAGACGAGCCGGTTGTCTTTCAGCGCCGCCGCGGTCGACGCCGCGTGGTCGGCCTGCCAGCCGATCTGGACGCCGTCCGCGGGTGCCTGGTCGTTGGTCGTCCCCCGGTGCTGGGCGTTCTGCCCGAACATCGGCCACTCCGTGTGGTCCGTCGCGACCGCCTCGCTGTCAGCGGCGCCACCGATCGCGGACTCGCCATCCACGGCCGACGAGCCGGCCGATCCCGCCGCGACGCCGCCGCCGACGCCGGCGGTTGCGGCGCCGCCCGCGAGGGCGCCCAGGAACCGCCGTCTGCTGGCCGACCTGTCACTCGTCATCGCGACCCCTCCGTCGACCCGCCCGTTCGCTCCGCGACACGCCGCGAATACCCTGTGCCCGTTCCATATCGGGGATAACTGTCGACTCTTCGGAAATAGCTTTCCGTTGGCACGCTGTGGCGAGATTCCCGGGAGTCGGCGTTACCGACCGTCGGCAGACCGGCCGCCGAGCCCGCGACCGCTCACCACTCCAGCTGGCCGCCGCTCTGGTACTCCGTCACCTGCGTCTCGAAGAAGTTCTTCTCCCGGTTGAGGTCGGCCGCCTCGGCCATCCACTCGAAGGGGTTCGCGGTGCCGTACTGTTCCGGCAGGTCGAGCTGCGAACACCGCCGGTCGGCGACGTACTCGACGTACTCGGCGAACTGCTCGGGCCCCATACCGAGGATCTCCTCCGGGCAGGCCTCGCGGGCGTAGCGCTGCTCCAGTTCGACCGCCTCGCGGATGAGGTCGATCACCTCGCGTTCGAAGTCGTCCGTCCAGGCGTCGGTCTCCGTCCGGACCTGGTCGATCAGGTCGACGCCGAAGCCCACGTGCAGCGACTCGTCGCGCATGATGTACTCGAACTGCTGGCCGATCCCCGTGAGCTTGTCCTGGCGCTTCAGCCCGAGCATCATGGCGAAGCCGGCGTAGAAGAAGATCCCTTCCATGACGACGTAGAAACCGACGAGGTCGCGGAGGAACGCGCGCACGTCGGCCGGGCCGCCGATGGTGAATTCGGGGTCGTCGACGACCCGCGTGAGGTCGACGACGAAGTCGTCTTTGGCCTCGATGGCGGGGATGCGGTCGTACATGCCGTAGAGGTACTCGGGGTCGAAGCCCAGCGAGTCACAGCAGTAGATGAACGTGTCCGTGTGGACGGCCTCCTCGTAGGCCTGCCGGAGCAGGTACTGGCGACACTCCGGCGCGGTGACGTAGTCGTACACCGCCAGCACGATGTTGTTCGCGGTGAGCGACTCCGCCGTCGAGAAGAAGCCGAGGTTCCACTCGACGAGCTGTCTCTCCGCCTCCGAGAGGGTCCCGTCGTCCCACTGGCGGACGTCCTCGCCCATCGGGATCTCCTCGGGCGTCCAGTTGTTGGCGACGCCCGCCTGGTAGTACTCGCGGGCCCACTCGTAGTCCATCGGCAGGATCTTGTTCGGGTCGTGCGTGTCGTTGTCGGTCGTGTACGTTATCGGCATTGGTGGGTCACCTCCGTGCTCGCTGGTTCACTGGCAGGCGTCACAGGTCGGGTCCTCGACGCTCGGCAGGTCGGTGTCGCTCGACCCGGCGGACGCGTCCTCGTCGTCGCCGCGACCGGCGCCGCCGTCCCCGCGGTCGTCGCTCGCCCCGCTCACGTCGCCTCCCCGATCCTTCGTCTGCGTGCGGCCGTACTCGCTCATGTCCAGCGTCGACTTCTCGAACTGGCTGGCGCCGAGCGTCCGCAGGTAGTAGGTCGTCTTCAGCCCGAGGTCCCAGGCGGTCTCGTAGACGTCGGCGAGCAGCGTGCCGTCGGTCTCGGGGAAGAAGACGTTGTGGCTCTGGCTCTGGTCGATCCAGACGCCGCGGGCCGCGCTCAGCCGTAGCTGGTGGCGCGGGTCGATCTCGAAAGCGGTGCGGTAGCGCTCGCGCAGACCCTCCGGGATCTCCGCGATCTCCTGAACGGACCCGTCGTGAAACTTCAGGCGGTCGCGGATCTCGTCGGTCCACAGCCCCCGTTGTTCGAGGTCGGCGACGAGGTGGTCGTTGACGACGGTGAAGTCGCCGCTCATGTTCGATTTGACGTACAGGTTCGAGTACAGCGGCTCGATGGAGGCCGACGTGCCGGCGATGGTCGAGATGGTGGCGGTAGGCGCGACGGCCATGGTGTTCGAGTTGCGCATGCCGTGCTCGGCGACGTGCTCGCGCACGCGACGCCAGTCCAGTCGCTCCTCGGCGTCGACGCCGACATCGCGGCCGCGTTCGTCCTCCAGCAGTGCAACCGTGTCCTGGGGGAAGATCCCGCGGTCCCACTTCGAGCCCTCGTAGCTCTCGTAGGTGCCCCGCTCGGCCGCGAGCTTCGAGGAGTTCAGGACGGCGTTGTACGCGAGGAACTCGGTCACCTCGTCGGCGAACGCGACGGCTTCCTCGCTGTTCATCGCGATCCCCTGTTCGAGTAGCGCCTCGTGGAAGCCCATCATCCCGAGGCCGATGGGCCGGTGTTTCAGGTTCGAGCGCTCGGAGCGGTCGGTCGGGTAGAAGTTCAGGTCGACGACGTTGTCGAGCATCCGCATCGCCGTCTCGACGGTGTCTTCGAGCGCCTCGCGGTCGACTCCGTCCTCGCCGACGTGCGCCGAGAGGTTCACCGACCCGAGGTTACAGACGGCCGTCTCGCCGGTCGAGGTGTTGAGCGTGATCTCCGTACAGAGGTTCGACGAGCGGATGGTCCCCGCGTGGTCCTGCGGCGAGCGGATGTTACAGGCGTCCTTGAAGGTGATCCACGGGTGGCCGGTCTCGAAGAGACGGGTGAGCATGTCGCGCCAGAGGTTCGCGGCGTCGACGCGCTCGTACTGGCGGAGGTCGCCGGCGTCGGCCTCGGCCTCGTATTCGCGATACAGCTCCTCGAACTCCTCGCCGTAGCTCTCGTGGAGGTCGGGGACCTCGTCGGGCGAGAAGAGCGTCCACTGCTCGTCGGCCGCGACGCGCTTCATGAAGAGATCCGGCACCCACGCGGCGGTGTTCATGTCGTGGGTGCGCCGGCGCTCGTCGCCGGTGTTGCGCTGCAGATCGAGGAAGTCCGGGAAGTCCAGGTGCCACGGCTCCATGTACGCGCAAGCGGCGCCGCGGCGCTTGCCCGAGCGGTTGATCGCCGCGGTCACGTCGTTGGAGATCTTGAGGAACGGGACGGTCCCCGTCGATTCGACCCCAGTCGACTCGATGAGCGAGCCCGACGCGCGGACGGGCGTCCAGTCGGTGCCCAGTCCGCCGGACCACTTCGAGAGCTGGGCGTGGGCCTTGTAGGCGTCGAAGATGCCCTCCAGGTCGTCGGGGACGGTGGTGACGTAGCAGGAGGCCAGTTGTGGGTGCGTCGTCCCGGCGTGGAAGAGCGTCGGCGAGGAGTGGACGAACCGGAGCGTCGAGAGGACCTCGTAGAACTCCCGGGCGCGCTCGGCGCGGTCGTCGACGTCCTCCCGCAGTGCGATCCCCATCGCGACGCGCATCCAGAACGCCTGCGGAAGTTCCAGCGGATCGCCGTCGTCGTCGAGGAAGTACCGCTGGGCGAGGGTGTCGACGGCGATGTAGTCGAAGCGCTCGTCGCGTTCCGGCCGGACGGCCTCCGCCAGGTCGTCGAGATCGTAGGTCAGCAGCCGCTCGTCGACGACGTCGGCGCGGACGCCCGCTTCGATCCCCTCGACGAACGCCTCGCGATAGCGCTCGGCGTACGCGCCGTCGAGGCCGTCGCCGGACTCGGCGTCGGCGACCGCGTCGTCGTCCAGCGCCCAGCCGTCGCCGGGCGGGTCCTCGCCCGTGACGGTCCGGAAGTGCTTCCGGCGGGCGACGCGGGCCGCCGCATCGTCGTAGGCGGGGTGGCGCTCGATGCGCGCGGTCAGCGCCTGGACGACCCCCTCGTCGCGCTCGTCGGCGTCGACGCCTTCGTACAGCGATCGCTCGATCGATGCGACGAGGTCGTCCAGCGCCTCGTCGTCGATGACGTCTTCGTGGCCTGTGCGTGCTCGCTCCAGGACGGAGCGGATCGTCGACTGCTCGGTCAGCGTACTCATGGGTAGTGTCGCCACTCTCGGTGGCGAAGCGGCACACGCGGTCGCTCGGCTATCCGGGCGTCGACGCCCGGACCCGCCGAATACGACCGTTCGCGGTGCGTTCTATCCTGTCCGACGCACGGGGAATAAACCTTTCCAACGTCGCTTTCACTAATACAAGTTGGATTGTTTTGAGCACAACGGCGTGCGTCTTCAGCGATGCGGGCGGGGTGGCAGGCACGCTCGCCAAATCGCTCGACGGAAGCCCGATCCCGGTTCAGCAGCGCCGGTCGACGTCTCCCCGGAGTCGCTGCGCGGCGGCTTCACGTCGGTCGTCCGAGACCCCGGCGATCTGGTCGAACCAGGCGTCGAAGTTGCACAGTTCGTGGGCCAGGACGACCGTCGCGTAGCACTCGCGCTCCGCCCGGAATCGGTCGACGACGCGGGCCGGCCCGGCCTCGGCGTAGCCGTCGAGCAGGCCCGACTGGATCGTCGATCGGAGGTCGGTCTCGCCGTGGAACAGTCGCCAGTGGCCGCCGAGCAGAGTGTGCTCGACGAACGCGAGGTCGTAGGCCGGCGTGGCGGCGACGCAGAACTCCCAGTCGAGCAGCCCCGTCAGATCGCCGGTCTCGGGGTCGACGAGGACGTTGTCGAGCGACTGGTCGATGCGAGCGACGACAGGGTCGACTTCGCCGTCGTCGGTCACCACCTCGACCCGGGCCTCTAACGCCGCACGGACCGTCTCCGCCAGATCGCTGAATCGCGTCTCCGCGAGTCCCTCGGTGATACGCACGATCTCGGCGTCGAGGTAGTCGGGCCACGACCTGATCGGGTCGTGAACGGTGAGCTGTGACGGATCCGCGGCGGGCCGGCCGCCGTCGAGCGTCCGCCCGGACTCGGCGGTGAGGTATCCGTAGGCGTCGACCGCCTCGAAGCGGTGGAGGTGGGCGAGGTGACGACCGGTCGAGCGGGCGATGCCCGCCACGAGGTCGGTCGGCAGATCCGGGAGGTCCCGTCGCGGGTGGTACGTCCCGGGGAGCGTCGACATGAGGAAGTACGGCGCCTGAAAGGCCTCGTGCTCGTCGACGGCGCCGAACACCTCCGGGACGGGGAGGTCGGTCTCGGCGTCCAGGATCGCCAGCAGGCGCGCCTCGCCGTCGCAACTCGGCGACTGGTCCGGCGGCGTCGCCTTCAGGACGCACCGGCGGCGTCCGGCGTCGGTCTCGACTCCCAGGTGGTAGACGAGGTGGGCGCCCTCAGTCGCGGCGGTCGTCTCGGCGACTCGCCAGGTCGGTTCGACGTGCTGTACCATTCGGGTGATCGTCTCGGGTGGAATCTCGGATTCGGTCATCTGCGTCGGCTGTGGTCGTCGGTCGGCTCGCGATACGCGTCACTGGTCAAGGACGAGAAGAACGTCGCCCTCGACGCCGCTATCGAACGGGCGCCGAGCGGCGGCCGGAATCGAGAGCGCGCAGCTATTCGGGGCGCCGGAGCCGCCGAGGCGGAACCGGCCGATCAGCGCGTCAACCGTCGCGATCTCGATCCCGTTCAGCGACGACGGTTCATTGACGGATCACTGATTCGTTCGGCTGAAAAGTTTTCCGCGAGTGTGCGGGAGGATAGCACGATTTGCCGGCCGATGCCAGCCGGCGTTCCGACGGCCGTGCGTGGCCGGCGGTGCCGCGAGGAACGGTGAAAACCGCGTTTGAGACTGCAGAACCCCTCTATACCCCGGTCTCCTACGAGAAGGTATGCACGGACGGACGCGGCGGACGTTCCTCGGACTCGGGGTCGGTGTCGCGGGCGCGCTGGCAGGCTGTCTCGGCGGCGACCCGGCGGGACCGGACGACACCGGGACGCCCACGCCGAACGACGGGTCGGGCGCGACGGATACGCCGAACCGCGGGACCAGCGCCTCGTCGCTGTCTTTCAACCGCGCCGACAGGCTCCGTCGCGTCGACGCCCCCTTCCCGCAACTGGACGCCGAGGACCACTACCTCGCGCTGTTGACCGCGGACGACCACGCCGCAGCGTTCCCGACGGAGCGTTTCCGGAACGAGGACGCCACCGCGTTTCTCGGAGAAACCGACTTCTCACAGGCCGCACTCTTCGTCGTTCACGACCGGTGGAGTTCCTCGGTTCCGGACCTCGAACTCCGGGACGTAACGGTGGAGGGATCGACCGTGAGCCTCACGGCCGAGTACCCGGGCGAGGGCGGCACCGACGACGTGACGACCGACACGATGCTCGTCCGGGTGCGGACCGATGGCCCGTCCGTTTCTGCGGCCGAGGCGACGATTCACCCGCAGTACGGCGATTCGATTCGGCTGAGCACTGAAGACGAGGACGCCACGACTACTACTTCTGGCTGACAGCGAAGTGAGCGTCGGCGGTCTGCGAGAGCAATTGTCTGATAGCGTTTCCCGGAAACGTCCGCGCCGAGCGGAGCGAGGCGCGGTTCACCGTCAGAGCGAAGCTCTGACGAGCCCGCAGTAGTTCGCGGTGCTCACTCCTGCGGACACCGAACTCGCGCCTGCGGCGCGAGTTCGGCCTTTTTCACCCATGTTTTTCCGTCGGGGGTGCCCGCAAGCGCGCGAAGCGCGCCGAGGACACCCCCGACGGAAAAAGATGGTCTCTAGAAATCCTCAGTCACGGGCTCGGGAACGACGCCCTCCTCGTCGTCGCCGCCGGCGAGGTCGTACTCGTCGCGGAGCTGGTGGATGCGGTCGCGGATGTCGGCGGCGAGTTCGAACTCCAGGTTGTCGGCGGCCTCCTGCATCCGGTCTTCGAGGCGCTCGACGGCGCGGGCGGCCTCCTCGTCGTCCTCGGGCGAGAGCGAGGAGGCACCGCCGGTGTCGGTCTTCGAACCGGGGAGTGAGGACTCGCCGATCTCCTTCTCGATGGTGGTCGGCTCGAAGCCGTGTTCCGCGTTGTACTCCTGCTGGATCCGGCGGCGGCGGTTGGTCTCCTCGATGGCGGACTCCATGGCGTCGCTGGGGTCGTCGGCGTAGAGGACGACCTCCCCGTTGACGTTCCGGGCGGCGCGGCCCATCGTCTGGACGAGCGTCGTCTCAGAGCGGAGGAAGCCCTCCTGGTCGGCGTCGAGGATGGCGACCAGGGAGACTTCGGGGATGTCCAGACCCTCGCGGAGCAGGTTGATCCCGACGAGGACGTCGATCTCGCCGAGGCGGAGCGAGCGGATGAGCTCGTGGCGTTCGAGCGTGTCGGTCTCGTCGTGCATGTACTCGACGGCGACGCCGGCCTCTTCGAGGTACTCGGTGAGGTCCTCGGCCATGCGCTTGGTGAGGGTGGTGACGAGAACGCGCTCGTCGCGTTCGACGCGGTTGTCGATCCGGTCCATGAGATTGTCGATCTGGCCCTCGGCGGGCGAGACCTCGACGGCGGGGTCGACGAGGTGCGTGGGGCGGACGATCTGTTCGACGATCTGCTCGCTCTCCTCGCGCTCGTAGTCGGCGGGCGTCGCGCTCACGTAGAGTGTCTTGTCGGTCTTCTCCTCGAACTCCTCGAAGGTGAGCGGCCGGTTGTCGTAGGCCGTCGGGAGCCGGAAGCCGTTGTCGACCAGCGACTCCTTGCGCGAGCGGTCGCCCGCGAACTGGCCCTTGATCTGGGGGATCGTCTGGTGGGACTCGTCGATGACGGTGAGGAAGTCGTCGGGGAAGTAGTCGATCAGGGTGTAGGGTGGATCGCCCGAATCGCGCTCGGAGAGGTGGACCGAGTAGTTCTCGATGCCCGAGCAGTAACCGGTCTCGCGCATCATCTCCAGGTCGAAGGTGGTCCGCTCGTCGATGCGCTGGGCGGCGACGTGGTCGGCGTTACGCTCGAAATAGCGCACCCGTTCGTCTTTCAGTTCCTCGATCTCCGCGATAGCCCGTTGGAGCCGTTCCTCCGGGATGGAGTAGTGTTCCGCCGGGTGGAGCAAGACTGCGGGCTCGCTGGATTTCACCTCGCCCTCCAGCGGGTCGACCTTGAGCATGCGGTCAATCTCGTCGCCCCAGAACTCCACGCGGACGGCGTATCGGCCGTACATGGGGAATATCTCCAGGGTGTCGCCGCGGACGCGGAAGGTGCCCTGCGTGAAGTCGACGTCGTTGCGCTCGTAGTTGAGGTCGACCAACCGCTTCAGGACTTCGTCGCGGTCGATCTGCTGTCCCACTTCGAGTTCGAGGGACATGTCGACGTAGTTCTGCGGGTCGCCGAGGCCGTAGATGGCCGAGACCGAGGCGACGACGATCACGTCGTCCCGCGTCAACAGCGAGCGGGTCGCGGAGTGGCGCAGCTTGTCGATCTCGTCGTTGATGGAGGCGTCTTTCTCGATGTACTTGTCGGTCTGCTCGACGTACGCCTCGGGCTGATAGTAATCGTAGTACGAGACAAAATATTCGACGGCGTTGTCCGGGAACAGTTCGCGGAACTCCTCGTATAGCTGTGCGGCCAGCGTCTTGTTGTGGGCGATGACGAGCGTCGGTTTCTGGATCTCCTCGACGAGCCAGGAGACGGTGTTGGTCTTGCCCGACCCGGTCACCCCGAGCAGCGTCTGTTTGTCCATTCCCTGGCGATAGCCGTCTGCGAGTTGCCGGATGGCCTCGGGCTGGTCGCCAGCCGGTTCGAAGGGCGCGTCGACGCGGAAGTCGCTCTCCTCCTCCGGTCTGTCCGGCGACAGGGGGCCCTCGGTGTCGCTCATTACTCGGGGCTAGGGGCGGAGCGACTTGAGGTGCGTGGTCCGAGCGAGGCGTGGTCCGAGCCAAGCGAGGACCACGGATACGGAAGCGGGGAGTGGAACGACCCGCGGGCGACTTGAGGGGTGCGCTTGCCACGAGACGCCATCGCGACGGCGTTCAGTACATCCCGCAGAGTGAACAATTGCGGTGGCGCGCGCTGTCGCGGCCTCCGTGCCGCGACGTAGCCGTGCGAGGGATGAGCGACCGTCGGGAGCGAATCGGCTGGGGAGGCGTGAGGCGCGGTGCTGTGCGGTCGTTGTCCTGGTGTCCTGGCGAGCGAAGCGAGGCAGGGCTCAGGAGAGCTTGCTCTCCTGGCGGACTGAAAGGGCGAGGCGAGCTCGCGACGGAGTGGAGTCGCCTGAGCGGGCCCTATCCGAGGGAGCGCAGCGACCCGTGAGCGAGCCCGCCGAGGGCTTTCAACCCCTGCTGTCTCCATCGCTCGCTCCTGACCAGACTCCATTCACACGAATCCACGGTGAAACAACTACTCAACAAGCAACCGATACTGAACGCGACCGCCAGACCGACAGCAGGTTCAACCGGATCGCGCCCCTAGCGCGGCCGCAATGCACGTCTACTGCACCGACGGGACCGTCTTCGAGTGCGCGAGATACGAGGTCAACGACTACGGCCTCGTGCTGTACGGGACCGAAGAGCAAGCGGAGCGCGAGCGGTACGACACGGAGGAACCCCAGCAGGTCGGGTTCGTCCCGCACGACCGGCTGTGGTACGTGCTTCCCGAAGGCGTCACGCCACAGGTCGGACTGGCGCCGCCCCAGCAGGGGCAGCCGACCCAACAGCAGCAGGGTCCGACCGCTCGACCCCAGCCGTCACAGCCGCCGAGATAGTACCGGTCTCGACCGAACGCGGCCGACGCTTCAGGGCGTGAATCCCTGCTGTTCGATCTCGTCGCCGAGCGGATCGGGGAGGTACTCGTCCTCGCCGGGCGTGATCTGCGGGGTGAGCCACCCGCCGTCGCAGTAGTGGTGCGGATCCCTCTCGCAGGCGCCGGGCGCGTCGATGCGGCCGACGACGTTGTGGAGGAGTTCGTGGACGATGACGTGGCGTTTCGTGCCCTCCGAGGCCCCGGCGTCGACGACCGAGAAGCGGCCGCCGACTTCGCCGTAGCCGACCTCGTCGGTGGCGAAATCCGTCACGACGACGTGGTGGTAGCGGCCGGCCCGCTGGCCGAGGCGGTCGCGGTACAGTTCGTCTTTGAGTGCCCAGAAGTTGTCCCCGGTGTAGACGGCGGTCTCGTTAATGTGACCGCCCTCGCGGACGTGCACGTCGATGCCCGTCTGGTTGGGCCGCTGCACCGGCATGTCGGCGAACTCGGCCTCGATTCGGTCGTAGAACGCCTGTGACTCGGTCTCGACGCCGCTGGCGTAGTCGATCTGGACGTAGATGTCCATCGCCAGCGGGTCGCTCCCGGGGAGGGCCGCGCCGTCGGCCGTCGCCTGGCGGTACTCCCAGCCGTCAAGGAGCCTGTCACCGTCGGTGTCGGGATCGGTCGGGTCCGTCCCCAGTTCGACTTCCCGCCAGTCGCCGAGGCCGTCGTTGTCGGTGTCGTGGTCGAAGGGGTCGGTCCCCAGTTCGAGTTCGCGCTCGTCTGTCAGTCCGTCGGCGTCGGCGTCGATCGAGCGCGGACTCGTGCCGCGTTCGACCTCCCGCCCGTCCGAGACGCCGTCGCCGTCGGTGTCGGGATCCAGCGGGTCGCTCCCGATCGACCACTCGCGGCCGTCCGCGAGGCCGTCGCCGTCGGTGTCGGCGTCGAACGGATCGCTCCCGATCTCTCGCTCTTTCACGTCCGGAAGCTGGTCACCGTCCGAATCCAGCGCGTCCGTGCTCCCGTTCGCTTCGGCGGGCACGTCGAACGCCGGACGGGCGTCGTTCGCGTCGCCCGGCGTCGTCGTCGCGTCGCCGTCCCCGACGTCGGCCTCGGCGTCCGAGCCGCTCTCGTTCGATTCGGCGGCGAAGGCCCACTGGTCGAGCTTGTCGAGAAGCGCGTCGCTCTCCGCCCCGTTCCCCGGGGAGGTGGTCTCGTCGGTCGACCCGTTCGGCGGTGCGGCAGCGTGGTCGCGAGCGTCCACTGTCTTCGCTCCCAGTGCCCCGACGCCCGCGACGATGACGATCCCCAGCACCGCCAGCGCCAGGACCCGTCGCACACGCCACCCGTGAACCCCCGCGGTAAAAATAGTTACTCATCCGACTAGACGGGACAGGCATCGCCGCCATCGCCGACTGCGTCGATTCCCGTGCGTCTCGGCGCTCGCGGGCCGCTAACAGACGGGTTTCGGGTTGACGCCGAGCGACTCCAGCGTCTCGAAGTAGTCCTCGTAGTCGGCGTCGACAGTCGCGGTAGCGGCCTCGACGGCGTCGGACCAGGTCTCGTCGTCGCAGACCTCCTCCAGCAGGTCGCTCCCCGTCGCGACGTATTCGTCGTAGTCGTCGCCGAACGCGCGGAACGTGCTCGCCGTCCGCGGGCTGGCCTGGCCGACGAAGTACCCGACGACCTGGTCCGCGTTGTTCCCGGCCGCGAGCGCCCAGCCGACGAACGCGCCGAGGCGCTCGACCGTGCCGTCGACGTTCGCGAGGTGTGCCTGGACGGCAGGGGTCTCCCCCGGCTCGTAGTCGCCGTGTTCGTCCGCGGCGGCCTCGGCGTGGTCGCGCTCGGTCTCGGCGGCGTCGGCGAACAGGTCGGCGACGGCGTCCGCTTCCCCGTCGGCCCACGCGTCGAAGCGTTCTGCCGCGAAGTGCGCGCGGTCGGCGGCCGCCTGCAGGACGGCGTCGTCCTCCATCTCGCCCTCGGTGTCGGCGAACAGCGCTTTCGAGGAGCCGAGCCGCGAGAGCGGCGTCGCCGCCTCGTCGCGGACCGTCTCGACGAACTCCTGTGAATCCATGTCGAAACGGTCGGTCGGCCGCGGCTTGTAACCATCGTCTCCGGCCGGATCGCGAACGCGCCGGGCGGCCGGTGACTCGGCCGGCCGGCGGCCGCGACGACGGGGAATTCCGTGCCGGGACGGGCAGACTTTACCGCGTTCGCGAGCCGATCGATTGCATGGAGTACACCACACTCGGTTCGACCGGCATGGAAGTCTCGAAGGTCTGTCTCGGCTGCATGAGCTTCGGCAGCGAGGAGCCCTGGATGCTCGACGAGGACGAAGGACGGGAGATCATCGAGCGCGCCATCGACCTCGGGGTCAACTTCTTCGACACCGCCAACGCCTACTCCGACGGCGAGAGCGAAGAGATCCTCGGCGACGTGCTCGCCGACTACGACCGCGACGAGCAGGTCGTCGCCACCAAGGTCCGGTTCCCGTCGGGGAAGGAACATCCGAACGCGGCCGGCCTCTCCCGGAAGACCATCGAGCAGGAACTCGAGGCCAGCCTCGATCGGTTAGGAATGGACACGATCGACCTCTACCAGACCCACCGCGTCGACCCGGAGACGCCGCCCGAGACCACCCTGCGGGCGCTGACCGACGCCCAGCGCCGGGGGAAGATCCGCCACGCCGGCACCTCCTCGATGTGGGCCCACCAGCTGGCCGAGCGCCTGCGGACGAGCGAGCGCGAGGACCTTCTCTCCTACGAGACGATGCAGAACCACTACCACGTCGCCTACCGCGAGGAGGAACGGGAGATGCTCCCGCTGTGCGACGCGAACGACGTCGGCGTGATCCCGTGGGGCCCGCTCGGCCAGGGCTTTCTCGCCCGGCCGTTCGACGAACTCGAACGGACGAATCGGGGCGACCCCGAGAACTTCCACAACCCGACGCCCGAGTACGAGCGCGGCGGCGGGAGGGAGATCAACGAGCGGATCCAGGAACTCGCAGCCGACCACGGCGTGACGATGGCCCAGATCGCGCTGGCCTGGCAGTACCAGAACGAGTACGTCGACGCGCCCATCGTCGGGACGACGAGCGCCGACCACCTCGAAGAGGCCGTCGAAGCCCTGGAGATCGACCTGTCGGCGTCGGACGTGGCCTACCTCGAAGAACCGTACGAGCCCCAGCCGATCATCGGCCACGAGTAGGGCGCAGCAGGGCCCAAAACCGCTCGGGGGCGCTCAGAACGACGACCGGTAGTCGGCGACGACCGGACTGACTTTCTTCGCGACGCGCTTGCCCGCGACCCCCGAGAGGACCGACCAGGCGATGTACCAGACGGTCCAGACTTGCAGCGGCCCGACCAACCGGGCGGTCCAGACGACGCGGCCGGCGAGGGGCAACACCTGCGCGGCCGGGGTGATCGCCGCCGCGGGGTTGACCGTCAGCCACGATATCCACAGGAACACCGGGATCGTGACCAGCATCGCGTAGACCATCGGCCGGATCATCTGTTTCATCGCACCCATCTGCTCCAGCATCAGTTCCTGCTGGCGCGACTGGAGTCGCTCGACGGCCTCGTCGTCGCCGCGCTCGCGGGCGGCCTCCAGGCGCTCTTTGACCGTGTTCATCCGGTCTTTGAGCTCCTCCTGGGGGTTCTCGTCCAGCAGACGACGCCGGAGCGTCGTCGAGACGAGCGTCGTCGCGACGGCGAGCAGGGCGACGGTCGCGCCGAACGGCAGTGCGGCCTCGACCGGCCCGAGCAGCAGGTGGGCCGTGCTCCCGACTGTCTCCTTGGCCACCGGGACCTGGTAGCTGGCCATCAGCCCGAGCGCGGCGACGCCGGCCAGTTTGTCGGCGGTCGACCAGCCGTCGGGTTCGGCCTCGTCCTCGGCGGTCTCGCCTGCGGTCGGGTCGATATCCTCGACTGCGGCGCGGACGGCGTCGGGGTCGTCGACGACGAACCCGGCGTCGGTCGCCACCAGCACGCCCGTCTCGAGCAGTCGACCCCACTGTTCGGCCGGGACCGCGTCGCTCACGTCCGCCCACGCCACCGTCCCGTCGCCCGACTCTGCGCGGTCGAGGGCCACCGCGGCCGCCCGCCCGAGCGCGTCGTCGGCTTCGAGGGACTCCTGGAGGGTCTCGTCCATACCTGAGAGTGACTGTCCGCGAGTATGAATCTTCCCGTCGACCGTCAGGTCGCCGCGTCGGGAGTGACTCGCGTCGTCGCGACGTGGGCGCCGACGAGGACGACCACGGCGACGACGATGAGTACGCCCTCGCGGAGGGTCGGCAGGAGGCCGAGCGAGACGATGAGCGTCGTCGCGCAGGCGGGCGGGTGGACGACGTCCAGCGCCAGCATCGCGGCGCTCGTCAGCGCGAGCGCGAAGACGCCGCTGGCGACGACGGCCGCCAGTGTCGGCGAGCGCGCCGGCAGGTCGGCGGTGACGACGACGCCGGCGCCGAGCGCGCGGTAGGCGACCAGGCCGGCGGCCACGCCGACGGAGTGGCCGGCGACGACGCGTGCCAGTCGGTCGCGGGCACGCGGTCGCTGGGTCCCGAGCAGGTACGCGGTCGGACCCAGACTCGGGAAGACGAACGGCGTACCCGTGGCCCAGGCGACGGCACCGGTCGTCGCGAGCAACGCGCCGGCGTGCAAGGCGGCCCGGGCAGCGTGGCGGTCCACGTCTGCCCGTTCCCGTCGCCGGAAAAGAGCGTGGCGCTTTTCGGACGATCGATCAGTTCCGTGACCGGTCGCGGCCCCGGTCCCGTTATCGCAGATTGAACTCGGGCGCGGGGAGTTATTACCGAGTGTGCGAACGGGGGGCCATGGACAGACTCGCGACGCTGCGGGCACCCGTCGAGCGGTTGCGCCGACTCGTCCGCGAGACCGCCGTCGCGCCGGCCCCCGATTCGGCGTCCTACCGGGTGGTGCGGCTCTCGCTCGCCCGGGAGGGCCTCGAAGCGACGACGCCGACCGGCGGGGACGGGCCGACCTTCGCGGTCCGCTACGACCCGGGGTACCTCTCGTCGTTCGACCCGCGGGCCGACCGGGTGCTGGCGGCGCTAGGGACCGAGGCGACGCTGCGCTGGCTCGAGTGGTTCGACGGCGGCACGGTGACCGCCCGGTTGCTCGGCGACGAGGGTCTCGTGCGGGCCGTCGAACTGGACGACGGGAGCGACACCGTCGAGGTCGGACCGCTACCGAGCGACGTGATAGACCCGGACCTGTCGGCTGGCCGCCCGTCGTCGTTCGAAGACGGGACGTTCGCGCCCGACGGACACCCGGCGCCGACGCGCGTCGAGACCGACGGCGAGACGCTGGCGCGACTCGCCGACGCCGCGGACATCGTCGGCGACGACGGCCTGCCGGTCGTCGTCAGGGACGGCGAGTTCCGCCTGGCGGTCGTCGGCGAGGAGATGCGCGGGCGGGGTAGACTGGAGGCGGCGGTCTCCGGGCCGGACTGCGAGAACCGCTACGGCCCCGACCTGGCGCGGATCGCGCGGGTGCTCTCGGGGCCGGTCGAACTCCAGATCGTCCCCGGCGGCCCGCTGGCGGTCGTCCAGGACCACGACGACGCCACCCGCCGCTACGTGCTCTCGCAATCGGTCTGAGCCGACGGGCCACCGCAGTGCGCGGGCCTCCCGTCGCCAGGACCGAGACGTCGGTCACGACGACCGATTCGCCCGCGGCCAGCGTCATCGCGCCGGGACCGAGCAACACGCCGACGCTGGCGGCGCCGAGGCTGGTCGGTGTCGCGTCGAAAAATTCCGGTGGTGTGAGCGACCTCAGTTGCCCTTCTCCGCGGCTCGCAGTCGCTCGCCGCTCCGATTTGAGGCGCAGTCCTTCGCTCCGCTCAGTCCTGCGCCTCACCCTTCTCGATCGGGGCGCCCACGAGGTTACCCCACTCGGTCCAGGAACCGTCGTAGTTGATGGCGTCGTCGTAGCCCAGCAGCTCGTGCAGGGCGAACCACGCGACGGAGGAGCGCTCGCCGATGCGGCAGTAGGCGACAGTCGTGCTGTCGCCGTCGATGCCTTCCTCGGCGTAGAGGTCGCGGATCTCGTCGGCGGTCTTGAAGGTGCCGTCGTCGTTGGTGACGGCCGCCCACGAGATGTTGCTGGCACCCGGGATGTGACCGCCGCGCTGGGCGGTCTCCTGGAGGCCCGGCGGCGCCAGGACCTCGCCGGAGAACTCCTCGGGCGAGCGAACGTCGACCAGCGGCAGGCCGCGCTCGACCGCGTTCTCGACGTCCTCGCGGTAAGCGCGGATGGACTCGCGCGGACCGGACGCGTCGTACTCGACCTCCGAGAACTCGGGCACCTCGTCGGTGAGCGGGTAGTCGTTCTCGACCCAGTAGTCGCGGCCGCCGTCGAGCAGGCGCACGTCGTCGTGGCCGTAGTACTTGAACTGCCAGTAGGTGTAGGCCGCGAACCAGTTGGCGTTGTCACCGTAGAGGACGACCGTCGTGTCCTCGCTGATGCCCGCCGAACCCAGCAGGGTCTCGAAGTCCTCCTTGTCGAGGATGTCGCGCTCGACCTGGTCCTGGAGGTCCGTCTCCCAGTTCCAGCCGATCGCGCCCGGCGCGTGGCTCTCGTCGTACAGTTCGGTGTCCACGTCGACCTCGACCAGTCGGTAGTCCGAATCGTCGCTCTGGAACTCGTCCAGGTGCTCTTCCACCCAGTCCGCGGTGACGAGTACGTCTTTGGCGTAGTCGCTCATGATTCATAGAACCGTAAGTCTACCAACTATATACACCTACGACTTTCGGCATGGCCCGCCCCTTGACGACCATAGCGGAGAATGTTGCCGCCAGTCGCCGTGTCTATCGTTCTCACGGTCTCTCTATTGCGCTCGCGAGCGGGCGGTCAGCCCGGCCGCCGGGTGCCGACGGGGGTATCGGGAGGGCAGGCCGACGGGGTTTTTATCGGAGACGGCGATCGATTCATGCGGACAAACTTGCCACTACCTCCGACCGGTCCGGACAGACATCTTCAAGCGCCCCCTCGCCCGACACGGGGATATGAGTGATATCGTGGTCTCGGCCGAGTGGGTGGCGGACCGACTCGACGAGGTCCGGGTCGTCGACGTGCGCGACGCCTGGGAGTTCGACGGCATCGGCCACGTCCCCGGCGCGGTCAACGTCCCGTTCGACTCGTTCCGCGCCGACGCGCACGCAGCGGAAGACGAGGCGAGCGGCGGCGAATCCGGCGACGGCGAATCGGGCGACGAACCAGACGACCGCGCGGGGGGAGAAGACGGGACGGACGGCGACCAGGGGATGCTCCCCGGTGCCGACGTGTTCGCCGACCTGATGCGCGACGCGGGGATCACGCCCGACGACCGGATCGTCGCCTACGACGACACCCACGGCGTGTTCGCGGCCCGGTTTCTCGTGACCGCCGAGCTCTACGGCCACCCGCCCGACCGCCTGCACCTGCTCGACGGCGACTTCTCCGCGTGGCGCCTCGACCACGAGACGACGAGCGAGGTCGTCGCGTTCGAGCCCTCGGACTACGCGGTCGACCCGCCCGCGGAGACGCCGCTGGTCGACGTCGAGGAGGTCGCCGCGGCCACCGCGGACGACGACACCGTCGTCGTCGACACGCGCGAGGAGTGGGAGTTCGACGAGGGGCACATCCCCGGCGCAGTCCGGCTGGACTGGCGCGAACTCGTCGACGACGAGACGCGGGGGCTCCGCCCGCGGGAGGCGATCGAGGCGGTCCTCGACGAGCGAGGGATCACCCCCGACCGGCGAGTGCTCCTGTACTGTAACACCGCGCGGCGCATCAGCCACACGTACACCGTCCTCAGACACCTCGGCTACCCAGATCTGGCGTTCTACGAGGGGAGTCTCACGGAGTGGAAGGCGGCCGGTCGCGAACTGGAAACCGGCGAGTGAGCGAGCGGCCGTCCGTCACCCCTCGTCCGGCGGGGCGTCGGGAGCGGGATCGGGGCCGCGAGTGGGACCGGACGCGGAGTCGGCGTTCAGATCGGCCGTCGAGTCGCTACCCGCGGACGGAGACGATTCGCCGACGGACCCGGGCGGGGCGTCGGGATCCGCGGCGGCCTCGTCGAAGGTCTGCTGGACGGTCGTGCGCTCCTCGGTGATGATCTCGACGACTTCGACGAGGAGCGCCACGATGAGCGGGCCGGCGATGACGCCGACGACCCCCAGACTCAGGGTCCCGCCGGTGAACCCGACGAAGTAGAGGCTGGCGGACATCCCGGTCGTGACCGAGGCGAGGCGTGGGCGGATGAGCGCGTCGGGGAGGAACCCTATCAGGACGAGCCCGGCGATGGCGACGACGAGCGCCGCCGTCACCTCGCCCGCCAGCGCCTGCCCGGTCGCGACGGCGACGATCAGCAGGCTCGGGCCGATGACGGGGATGAACTGCAGGAGTCCCGAGAAGAAGGCGAGCGTGAACGCCGCCTCGTAGCCCAGCAGCCAGAAGACGGCGTAGGCGACGAGGAAGGTCCCGAAGGCCGTCGCCGCCTGGAGGACGTACAGCGCGTAGAGCGTGTCCCGGACGCAGCGGTGCAACGAGAGGACCACGTCGTGGTACTCGCCGGGGACGAGGCGCAACATCGCGCGGCGGACGCTCGTCGGCCGCAAGAGGAGGCCGTAGACCAGGAAGACGAACAGGAATCCCTTCAGCGCGAGAACGGGGGCCGCGCTGGCCGTGTCGACGGCGAGTTCGAGTATCGCGTTACGCGCCCGGGTGATCAGCGCGCTCACGTCGATCACGTAGGTCATCCCGAAGGCCGTGATCGGTTGTTCGCTGGGGATCGAACGGAAGAAGCTGAACAGGAGGGACTGTCGGATGTAGACGGCGTAGACGATCGGTGTGAGTACCAGCACGACGAACAGGAACCCGACGGCAGTCGCGCCCGCCGCGGCGAGGCGTCGGTGGAGGCCACGGCGGACGAGCGCCCGCCGGACCGGGTAGAGCACGTAGGCGACCGTGATGGCGAAGAAGACCGTCCCCAGCACCCGGGACAGGATCCCCAGCGTCAGGAGACCGATCCCGACGAAGAGGGCCCCCAGCACCTGCTGGCGGCGCGTCAATGCCATACCACTGCGTGCGTGCGAGGCCTACAAAACGTTTGGCACGGACTCGCGTCGCGCGAGCGCGCTCACCGCTGTTCTCGTGGCCTCCCGGGACTCACGGGACGACGCCGACCGTCAGGAGTGTCCCGTGCTCGCGGTAGCGCTCGACCATCGCCTCGCGCGTCTCGAACCCCTCGATCGGGAACTCGCTCGCCGGCGGGATTTCCGTCTCGGTGTCGGGGATGCGGTCCTGGCCGGCGACGTGAAAGCCCGCCGCGCGGAACCGCTCGCGGTACTCGCGCTCCGTCCAGCGGATCATCGGGACGTCGACCAGCTCGTCCCACCGGTGCGTGTGGACGCTCTCCTCCCAGTAGTTCACGGCGCAGTAGAACGTGCCGCCCGGCCGGAGCACCCGGAGTAACTCCTCCAGCACCACGTCGGGATCCTGCGCGTAGAAGAACGCCTCCATCGACCAGCAGTGGTCGACGCTATCGTCGGCGAACGGGAGGTGTTCGAAGTCGCCGTTCAGAAAGCCAGACCGCGAGTCGTCGGTGTACGACCGGGCGTTACGGGCCATCTGCGGCGACGCGTCGAGGCCGTAGCTGCGAGCGGCGTCGCTGGTCTCGCGCAGCGCGCGCCCGGCGTACCCGCTCCCACACCCCAGGTCGAGCACGGTGTCACCCTTCTCGACTGGCATCCGCGAGAGCGCGTGTTTGGCGGTGTGCCAGTGGCGCTCCTCCATGCCCTCGTCGCGGCCGTCCCGGGCCCACTCGTCGAACTCCTCGCTGACGCTCATGTTCGAGGCGTGGACGGGCGCGATGAAAACGGTTCTGTGTCCGTGACGGTTCGCCGCACGCCCCACCGGTCGGAACGTCAGCGTTTTGCCGGTGCGCCGAAATCGCGGAGTCATGGGACGGCCGCCGCGGTACAAACTCGCCGACACGGCCCAGCAGGTGGTCGGCGGGTTCCTCCTCGCCGGGCCGTTCGTCGTCACCGAGGAGGTGTGGACGCTGGCGGAGAGCATGTCCTGGTGGCACGCGGCCATCACGGTCGCCATCGTGTTCGCCATCGGCTACGGCGCCCTCTACGAAGCCGACGACGACCGCGACCCCGACCGCGAGGCCGAGGTCGCCGGCGTCCCCCTCCGCTTCGTCTCGCTCATGCTGGTCGCATACGGTTCGGTCGCCGTCCTCGCGCTCACGCTGACCGCTCCGAGCACCTTCGTCGAGAACGCTACCACGTTCGAACGCGCGCAGATCACCGCCCGCGCCGTCAGCGTCGGCGCCATCTTCAGCGTCGTCGGCGCCGCGACCGCCGACAGCGTGTTTTAGACCATGTTTTTGGCGGAGGGGGGGGGGGGGGGGGGGGGGGGGACGCGGCCACCCCTCCGCCAAAAACATGGGTGAAAACACCGTCAGAGCAAAGCTCTGACGAGCCCTCGTTCGCTTCGCTCACGAGGAAGGCCGGAATCCTCGCTTCGCTCGGGTTCGGTGAATCGCGCTCACTCCGTTCGCGCGAATGCTTAGACAGCCAAGCAGTGACATCAAGCATCCGCCGAGCGAAGCGAGGCGGTTCACCGTCAGAGCAAAGCTCTGACGAGCCCGCAGTCGTTCGCGGTGCTCACTCTTGCGGACACCGGTCGCGACCACAGGGAGCGACCGGCCTTTTTCACCCATGTTTTTGGCTCGGGGGTCGCCGCAGGCGACCCCCGAGCGAAAAAGATGGGATCCGGTCCCGCAGGCTTAAGGCGATACCAGCCTCTCAACTGGACATGGATTACCGTCTCGCTATCGAGAACGCGCCGGACACGGTTCCCGGCGGGACCGGGATCCTCCTCGTGCACCCGAGCACGGGCGAGACAGACCGGATCGACACGGACTTTCTGAGTACTGATACCGACCACATGCTGGTCATCTCGACGCGGACGACGGCGCGGGAAGTGCGCCAGAAGCTCGAACACTACGAGGTCGACGAGGAACGGGCGACCATCCTCGACGCGCTGTCGGTCGAGCGCGGCTACACCCGCCGGCAGTCCGAGAACGTCAAGTACGTCTCCGCGCCGGACGACCTGGAGGGCATCGTCGACGAGACGCGCGTGTTCCTCGAATCGACGGAGGGCAAACGGCGCGTCAGCCTCGATTCGGTCACCGAGATGATCTACTATTCCGACGCCGAGCGGGCGGGCGAGGCGGTCGACGCCATCCTGGAGTTGCTCGACGAACACGACGCGGTCGGCCTGTTCCACCTGGCGAAGGGCGTCCACGACGAGGCCGAACTCGAAGACTTCCGCTCGCGGTTCGACGGCGTCGTCGACCTCTCAGCGGACGGCTCGGTCACCGCCGACTTCTGAGACCGGCGTCTCTATCCACGGTCGAGACCCAGACAAAAACCGGCAGCGGCAGCGCCGTCAGTCGTCGGAGTCGGTGGAGGCTGTCCCGTCGTTCACGGCGCGGAGGCGGTGGTAGCCGGCGCGGAGGCGGTCGCGGATCCAGCGGCGGTGATAGACGGCTTCGCCGCCGGCCCAGCCGACGGTCAACAGGACGGCGCCGAGTGCGGCGACGAACGCCCAGGGATCCATCCACACCGGGCGGATCCACGGGGCGATGTGCGACCAGCGCTCGGCGAACCAGTCGGCCTGCTCGGAGAGGGGGGTTCCGGCGAACGCGCCGGAGACCCAGTCGGCGAAGGTCGCCCGGTCGGTCGAGCCGGGGGTCAGCGCGGCGCTGCCGTTGAGGCCGTACGATCCCGTCGCTCCCTGGTCGCTGATGGTCGGGCCGCCGGGTTCGTCCCCGAGGTTGACGCGTTCGGCCTCGTAGGTGCCCCACGGGGCGTAGTACTCCCAGACGACCTCGCCCTCGGGCGTGACCTCCATCACGCGGTGGTTGAGCGAGTCGGTGACGAGCGTGTTGCCGTCCGGGAGGCGGTCGGCGTCGCGCGGCCAGTTGAGGTTGCCGTCGACGCCGAGATTCCAGGTCCGCTCCCAGGAGGCCGAGCCGTTCTCGCGCCCGGTCAGTTCGTACTCGACGACGCGGTCGTTCTCGCTGTCGGCGACGAGGACCGTGGGCGTGCCGTCCTCGCTTTCGACGTACTGCGGGTTGTGCTGTTCGTACATGACGCTGTGGTTGCCCGGAGCCCCCAGCGAGAGTTCCACCTCCTTGGTCGACCGGTTGACGACGACGACCTCGTCCATGTTTCGCGGGGAGGCGAGGTAGCGACCCTCGCCGATCTTGTCGACGTCGTTGACGTGGGTCCAGTCGTTGCCGTCGCCGGCGTACTGGCCGCCGTCGTCGCGGTCGTACCGGCGCTCGAACTGGTACTCCCAGACCACCTCGCCGGTGGTGCGGTTGTAGACGAACAGGCGGTCCTCGTTGCGCTCGCTCGTCGCGTTGTAGTTGCGCATGTCCGCGACGAGCAGTTCGTCGCCGTTGATCAGGTCGACGTCGTGGGTGTCGTGGGTGTCGAGGCGCTCGGTCCAGACGCGCTCGCCGCTGGCGGGGTCGTACTTGAAGACGGTCGTGCCGCCGCGGCGGGCGCCGACGACGAGGAGGGTCCCGTCCTCCAGCGGGTCCACGTCGTAGAACCACGTCACGTCGCTCTGGGGTTCGTAGTGCCACTCCAGGTCGCCCTCGGGGCCGACCGCGACGAGGCGGGCGGGCTTTTTCGAACTGTTCTGGCCGCGGCCCTTGAACCCCTGGACTGCGATGACGGTGGTACCGTTCGCGGGCTCGTCGATCGCCCCTTGCTGTAGCTCGATCGGTTCGTGCGTGAGCGCCGAGACGCCGGAGGGCACCAGCAGTGCCGCGACGAGGACGAGCACGCAGAGGCGGGCGACCAGCGGTCGCGTGAGCGCGAGCGAATCCCTGTCCATGAAATCGACCCCGAGGAACGCGCGTTCCGGTTGTCCGAGTGCAACCGTCACTCGGATATAATCGTACCGCTCTCGGTCGGTCGGCGCCCCTCGTCCAGTCGAGCACGCGTCGCTACGAGCGGTCGCGTCCACTCGATCTGGGCCCGCGTCCTGTCGGACCGCACAGTCCGACGGTGACCGGTGGCGGTCGATTCGCCGTCTCACCCGGTCAGACCGGGTATCGACGGGGTGTGCGCGCTACTACCAAATCACCAACCATTAAGGTTCAGTACTCGAAGGGATGTAACGTATGCCGGAATGCCAGAACTGCGGTTCCTTCGTTACGGCAGACTACGCACGGGTTTTTACGCCGAACGGGGTCGAGTCGCCGCGCGTCTGTCCTCAGTGCGAGGACAAGATCCGCGACGGGGCCGACGTTCGCGAGGCGCGCTCGACCCGTCGCGGTTAGGGTCCTGTATCGTCGCGAAATCCTCGGGGGGAGGCGGTCTGGCGGAGTCGGGGGACGCGCCCGGGACGCTGTCAGGACGCTTCTCCTGTTTGCTCACCGCCCAGCGACCGCTCCTGGTGCGGCTCTCTGGGAGGTCTGTTATCGCACGTCCGACGGAGCGACAGCGCTTCACTCGTCGACCGCGGCGACCAGCAGGTCACGCGCCTCGGCGAAGACCTCCTCTGCGCGGCTCTCGTCGCGGGCCTCGGCGGTGATGCGGACGATCGGCTGGGTGCCGCTGGCTCGCAGGAGGAACCAGGCGTCGCCGAGGTCGACGCGGACGCCGTCGAGCGTGGTCACGTCGTCGTACTCCGCGAGGACGCGCTCGCTCACGCGATCCATCACCGCCGCCTTCTCGTCGGTCTCGACCGAGTCGCGCCGGATGGGGTAGGTCTCCACGTCCGCGAGGCGGTCGGCGAGCGGGCGCTCGGCCGCCAGGGCAGCGAGCTTGCAGGCCGCGAGCGGCCCGTCGGGACAGAGCGTCTCCGACGGCCAGATCCAGGCGCCGCTGGGTTCGCCGCCGAAGGCGACGCCGGCTTCGCTGGCCCGCTCGGCGACGTACACGTCGCCCACCCTGGTGCGTTCGACGGTCACGCCGTCGTCCGCGAGGTGGTCGTCGACGGCGAGGCTGGTATCGACCGGGGCCGCGACGCTCTCGCCCTCGCTCGCGGCCTCGCGGGCGAGGATGGCGAGCGTCACGTCGCCGGAGAGGTAGGTTCCGTCGCCGGCGACCGCACGCATCCGGTCGGCGTCGCCGTCGTGGGCGATCCCGAGGTCCGCGTCGCTCGCGGCGACCAGCGACGCGAGCGACTCGCAGTTCGCTTCCGTCGGCTCGCTGGGGCGACCCGGGAACGACCCGTCGGGCTGGGCGTTGAGCGTCTCGACCCCGCAGCCGAGGCGCTGGAGGGCGTCGACGGTGACGCCGCCGGCTCCGTTGCCCAGGTCGACGACGACCGAGAGCGGTTCGGGAACGTCGACCGCGTCGACAAGCGCGTCGACGTGGCGGTCGTCGCCGTCGCGACGCTCGCGGTCGCCGAGCCCGTCCCACGCCTGGAGGTCGGTCGTTCCCGCTCGGACACGCTCCTCGATCTCGTCGCGGAGCGGCCCGTCGTACGCCTGGCCGGAGGGCTGCCAGAGCTTGATGCCGTTGTCGGGCGCGGGGTTGTGCGACGCGGTGACGACGACGCCGGCGTCGGCCCCCTCCGGGGAGACGCTCCGGGCCACCGTCGGCGTGGCCGCGAACCCGAGGTCGACCACGTCGGTCCCCGATTCCCGGAGCCCCGCCGCCAGGGCGTCGACGAGCAGGCGTCCGCTCTCGCGGGCGTCCCGGCCGAGGACGACGCGGTCGGCGTCGACGCCGACCGCTCGCCCCACCGAGAGCGCGAGCGCGGCGGTCACGTCTTCGCCGACGGGTCCCCGGATACCGCTGGTTCCGAACATACCTGACCCTCGAAGGACTGGACCAAAAAACTCGGCCGTCCGCGTCGGGCACGGTCGCCCGACTGCGGACGGACACCGGACCGGAACGCCGCCTCCGCTCCGGCTCAGTCGGCGCCGTGTCGCGGGACGTACCCGCAGTCGCCGCACTGCCAGGACTGGTGTTCGAAGTCTATCTCGCCGTCGCAGTCGGGGCACGTGTAGTCCCCGACGGTCGCGTACTGCTGGGTTGCCATTGTTGACCTACACTTCTTCGGCCCGTTTAAGCCTTCCTATTATTAGGACTTGAGAATATAAGGTCGTACGTTCGACGTCATGAGTCGCTCATTCGCACTGTTGTGAGGGATTCGCACGGATGATCAACTCGGGTTCGAGTAAACTTCCTTCGGCACGTTATGTAATAGGGTGTATAATCAACACTGTGTGTGCCTTAGGTATTTACCGGGAACCTTTACGTAATTCGACGGCGGCGTTTCCGATATGGCAACGACAGAGTCCTGGAACGATCCGGAGCGGTGTCCGTTCTGCGGCGCGAAACTCGCCTCGCCCGGTGCCGGGTTCGTCGATCACACGGCGGAGAGCCCGGACTGCGAAGCGAAGTTCGAGACGTGGCGCGACCGCATCACGGACGACGTCCGCGGCGGCTGGAC
This sequence comes from Halosimplex amylolyticum, assembly GCF_051414035.1. Taxonomy (NCBI): domain Archaea; kingdom Methanobacteriati; phylum Methanobacteriota; class Halobacteria; order Halobacteriales; family Haloarculaceae; genus Halosimplex; species Halosimplex amylolyticum. Next base: position 408,145 of record NZ_JBLKNW010000001.1, read on the forward strand.
CGGCTGACCCGCCGAAGTAGGGGCCGCCTACCCGATCCGCATCGGAGAGCGGACCACGATCGGGGAACGGGTCGTGCGCGGCGATTTCCGATCCGCGGTCCGTTCGGTCGCCGTTCAGCCCGTCCCTCTCGGTTCGCGCCACTTCGCGCCTGTCGGTTCGGCCCCTACAGCGTGTCCCGGCCCAGCGCGCCGTTGACCGGCCGACGCGGTGTCGCGCCGGCGGGCGTTGCCAGTAGCGTTTTCCCGGGGGGCGGTCTTGACTCGGGCATGAACCAGAGCGAGCGCGAGGAAGCCAAGCGCCGCGCGGGCGAGAGCGCGGCAGCGGAAGTACGGGACGGCACGGTCGTCGGACTGGGCAGCGGGAGCACGGCGGCGCACGCCATCCGCGCCCTCGGTCGGGAAGTCGACGGGGGGCTGGACGTCGAGGGCGTCCCGACCTCCTTCCAGGCCCGCGAGATCGCCATCGACGTCGGGATCCCGTTGACGACGCTGGACGAGGCCGACGTCGACGTGGCCATCGACGGCGCCGACCAGTTCGCCGGCGCCGATCTCGTCAAAGGTGGGGGCGGTTCACACGCACGCGAGAAGATCGTCGACACCGCGGCCGATCGATTTCTGGTGGTGGCCGACCCCACCAAGGAGGTCGACGTTCTGGACTATCCGGTTCCGGTCGAGGTGTTACCCGACGCCCGGACGACCGTCGCCGACGCCGTCCGACGTCTCGGAGGCCAGCCTGAACTCCGGCGGGCCGACCGCAAGAGCGGCCCCGTGGTCTCCGACAACGGGAACCTGATCCTCGACTGTGACTTCGGCGCGATGCCCGACCCGGCGGGACTGGCGGCGGATCTATCGGCACTGCCGGGCGTCGTGGAGCACGGACTGTTCGTGGACTACGCCGACGAGGTACACGTGGGGACGGAGACTGACGTCACCGTGTTCGAACCGTGACGACGTCCCCCCCAAAAAATCTACAGTGAGTCGACCTTACAGGTCGCGCGGCTGGACCGTCTTGCGGTCGTTCGCTTCGGCACGTCGCTGCGCTCGCTCGAGGAGCTCTTCGACTTCCTCGTCGAGGGCATCGTAAAAGTCGCGGGAGACGTTCATCTCTTCGAGCGCTTCCTTGACCGAGTTCTTGACAATGAGGTCTGCCATACAAGGTGTCTGAACAAATGGATGGTTTATAAACTTTCCCAATTATACGCAGTCTCGCCGGCTTTGTCGGGGGTCTGAGCGTCGCTCCCGGCATGTCGGACCGCGGGAACGACGCGTGTTTAAGTATCTTGTGGGATGTCGAGGGGTGGATCGGCCCGGATCGGGGCGCAACGGCCCCGTGGGACCGCTCGCGCGCGCTCACCGCGGAGTGAGCGGCCGGGCGCGCGCCCACGGTCGAGACCGGGCCGGAGGGGGACGGTCAAGTGGGTCGAACACAGAGGGGGGATATGCGCGAACTACTCGAAGCGGTCGCGGCGGGCGAGCTGTCGCCCGCCGCAGCCGAGGCGGAGCTCGCGGGGTACGCCACGGGCGAGGCGGGGCGGTTCGACGCGGCCCGCACCAACCGGAGCGGCGTCCCCGAAGCGGTGCTGGCGACGGGCAAAACGCCGGCGGAGGTCGCGGCGCTGGCCTCGACGTCGGTCGAGACGACCGGGCGGGCCATCGTGACGCGGGCGGACGAGACCGTCGCCGAGGCGGTCCGCGACGTGCTCGACGCTGACCACCCGGCGACCGCCGTGGACGTCGACGATCGGTCGGGCGTCGTCGTGGCGACGACGCCCGACTTTGACCGACCGGACCTCGACGCGGCGGTCGGCGTGGTGACCGCGGGGACCTCGGACGCCGTTCCCGCCGGCGAAGCGGCCGCCGTCGCACGGGAGATGGGCGCGACCGTCGAGCGCGTCGACGACGTGGGCGTCGCGTCGCTCGCGCGCGTGGTGGATTCACTCGAAACCCTCCGCGACCAGGACGTGCTCGTCGTCGCCGCGGGCCGCGAGGGGGCGCTCCCGACCGTCCTCGCCGGCCTCGTGGACGTCCCGATAATCGGACTCCCGGTCTCGACGGGGTACGGCCACGCCGGCGAGGGCGAGGCGGCCCTGTCGGGGATGCTCCAGTCCTGCACCGCGCTCTCGGTCGTCAACGTCGACGCCGGCTTCACCGCCGGCGCGCAGGCCGGCCTGATCGCCCGCCGGATCGACGAGGCGAGGGCCGACCGGTGACCGCAGAGCGCCCGCGCTGGGGGCCAGCGGCCGGTTACACCGACGACACCAAACCACGTTGGTACACCCGTTATATCCGGGGCACGCCAACGACCTGGTACCGGTTGACAGCCGGCAGAAACCAATGCCAACCTGTAACCACTGCGGCGCGCACGTCTCCGACCAGTTCGCACGCGTCTTCGCCGACGAGGGCGGGGCGGTCCACGCTTGCCCCAGTTGCTCGGCGAACGCGGGCATCGCCGAGGTCGCGAGAGAGCGCGCACTCGAAGCGTAGTCCCCGCACAGCCCCATGACCGACCTGCGGACCCCGGACTCCGAGCACTTCGTGTACGTCCTTCGGTGCTGTGACGACACGTTTTACACCGGCTACACCACCGACGTCGAGCGCCGCGTCCGCGAACACGACGCCGGCGAGGGCGCCAAGTACACCCGCGGACGGACGCCCGTCCGACTCGTTCACGTCGAGGAGTTCGACTCGCAGTCGGCCGCGATGTCCCGCGAGTACGCGATCAAACAGCGCTCGCGCGCCGCCAAGGAACGGCTCTTCGACGAAGGGGGCGTGCCAGCGACGCTCGATTTGCCCGCGTCGATTCTGGCCGACGACGCGCGCTGACCGCCGGAGCGTGCCCGGTCGCCGTCCGATTCCCCGTCGTGATAGCACGCCACGCACACACCTTTTTCCGGTCGGCACCGGTGCCTTCTGGCATGACCGCAGACGCCGACGCCATCGACTTCGGCACCGACGGCTGGCGGGCGACGCTCGACACCTTCACCGCGCCGCGCGTCCGCATGGTCGGCCAGGCAGTCGCGACGTACCTGCACGAGGAGGCCGGAGGCGACGCGGACGAAGCGACCGGGACCGACGCGGACGGAGGGCCCGGGACCGTTGCGGTCGGCTACGACGCCCGCGAGAGTTCGCGTGGGTTCGCCGAGGAACTCTCCCGCGTCCTCGCCGCCAACGGCTTCGACGTGCTCGTTCCCGGCCGTGACCTCCCGACGCCGGTCGTCGCGTGGACCGTCCGGGAGCGCGACCTCGCCGGCGGCCTCATGGTGACCGCCTCGCACAACCCGCCGGAGTACAACGGCGTGAAGTTCATCCCGGACGGCGGCGCGCCCGCGCTCCCCGAGGTGACGGACGCGCTCGCCGAGCGCCTCGCCGAACCCGACCCACTCGCCGAAGCCGAGTGGGGCACCATCGAGGAGACCGATCTCGTGGCGCCCTACACCGAACACGTCCTCGACGCAGTCGACGCCGACCTCTCGGACTTTTCGGTCGTCTACGACGCGATGCACGGGAGCGGCCGCGGCGTCACCGACGCGCTCCTCGAACGCGCGGGCGCCGACGTCGAGCGACTGCGCTGCGATCGCGACCCCGAGTTCGGGGGGGAGTCCCCCGAGCCCGCCGCCGAACGCCTCGAAACGCTCGCCGACCGCGTCGCCGACGGCGGCGCGGACCTGGGCGTCGCCAACGACGGCGACGCCGACCGCATCACCGTCGTCACGCCCGACCGCGGCGCGCTCGATCCCAATCTCTTCTTCGCCGCGACCTACGAGGCCCTCCTCGGCGACGAGGACCTGTGGTCGACCGACCAGACGACGAGCGGCGACGTGGTGCGGACCGTCTCGACGAGCAGCATCGTCGACCGCGTCGCCGAGGACCACGACCAGGCCGTCCACGAGACCGCGGTCGGCTTCAAGTGGGTCGCCGAGGCCATGGGTGACCACAACACCGTCGTGGGCGGCGAGGAGAGCGGCGGATTCGGGCTCACGGCGCACGTCAGGAACAAGGACGGCGTCGCGTTCGCGCTCCTCGCGGCGGCCATCGCGAACGCCGAGGGGTACGACGAGCGCGTCGACGGTCTCCTCGAGCGCCACGGGGGGATCGTCCAGGACCGCGTCAGCGTCGACTGCCCCGAGGACCGCAAAGAGCCCGTCCTCGCCGACCTCGAAGACGCCCTCCCCGACGAACTCGCCGGGGTCGCCGTCGACGACGTCTCCACCGTTGACGGGTTCAAGGTGTTCCTCGCCGACGGCACCTGGCTCCTGCTGCGCCCCAGCGGTACCGAGCCGAAACTGCGCGTCTACGCCGAAGCCGGCTCCCAGGAGCGGGTCGACGAACTGCTGGCAGCCGGCCGCGACCTGGTCGAGCCGCTCGTGTGAGTCGGGCCGCTCGGGTCGGGAATTTTCGACGTCTTGGCCTCGTTAGAAGGCCGTTTAGAGGTCGACCGGGTCCTGGCCGGGCGCGAGGCGGTCGTTGAGTTCGTCGAGGTCGAGTTCCAGGCCCAGACCAGGGCCCTCGGGGACCTGGATACGACCGTCCTCGATGAGCGGGTCGCCGACGTAGAGGTCGTCCCACCAGTCGACGTCGCGCGCGTGCCACTCGAGGACGAACGCGTTCGGCACGGTCGCGCAGGCGTGCACACTCGCGACTGTGCCGACGGGGCTGGCGACGTTGTGTGGCGCCATCGGAACGTCGAAGGCGTCGGCGAGCGCGGCGATACGACGGAACTCCGAGAGCCCACCACACTTCTGGATGTCGGGCGCGGCGACGTCGAGGGCTCCTTCGGCGAGGAAGGGCACGAAGCCTTCGACGCGCGTGATGTTCTCACCGGCGAGGATTGGCGTCGACGTGGCCTGGGTGACGCGCCGGTGGGAGTCTGCGTTCTCCGGCGGGACGGGGTCTTCGAGCCACGCGACGTCGAACGGTTCGAGTTCGCGCGCGACGCGAAGCGCGGTCTCCACGGTGAAGTTCCAGTGGAGGTCGAACGCGAGCAGCGGGTCGGTCCCGATGCGTTCGCGGACCGCCTCGACGACGTCGACTTTGTGCTGGACGGCGGCGTTCGAGAGCCGGCGGGTCGCGGTGTCCGCGTCGCCAGCGGCGACGTCGAGGTCGAACTTGAGCGCATCGAAGCCGTCGTCCACGACCGCCTCGGCTGCGTCCGCATACGCTTCGGGTTCGTACGCCTCGAACGACTTCTCGGACCCCTCGTCGAGGTGGGCGCCGGCGTGACTGTCACAGTAGATGCGGATCTCGTCGCGGTATTTCCCGCCGAGGAGCTGATAGACGGGGAGGTCGACGAGCTTTCCGACGGCGTCCCAGAGCGCGGTCTCGATGCCAGAGACTGCCGCCTGCGAGAATCCGGTACCGCCGGCGAGCCCGGAGAGAAGCTGCGTCATGTGTTCGGTGAGGCGCTCGACGTCGTAGGGATTCTCGCCGACGAGGCCGGGTTCGAGGTACTCGACGTGCTCGCGGACAGGGCCGGTGAACGCTTCCCCGACGCCAGTGACGCCAGCGTCCGTCTCCACCGTCACGATGTTCCACGGGAAGTTTCCGCTCACGACGTGACAGGTGACGCCGGTGATCGCGACGTCGCGACTCGGGTCACGCGACATCCCTTGGTCGCCGAGATCACGCCACTCGATCCCGCCTTTCATCTCCGCAACGAGGTGATCGTATTTCGAGTTAGACATCGTTCGGTACGTCGATCCCTCGTACTGGCTATATAGATTTAGTCACGGAGCGGGGACACGTCTCCGTCGAATTGTGACGACACGAGCGACGGATTCGGAGCGAAGATCGAACTCACCGGGACGCATCGGAGGTCGATGCGGTCCCTGTTGGCCAGTGGATCACGTTTCCGACCTCTCTGTAAAACCGTTCTCCTGCCGGTGTTTTCACGCGTTCCCGGTCAGCCGACGAGCGCGTCGAGTTTCGCACACACTTCGTCGACGTCGGGCCGATCCCGCGGCGAGTCGCCCCTGTTCGCCCAGGCGAACCGCGGTTCCTCGCTGCGCGCGTCGAGGACGAACGTCGCGGGGAGCCGTCCGAGGAAGTCGTTCGCGGCCCCGAGGCCACCGAGCTGCGTGGGCTGGTCGTACGCGTCGGCCACTGTGCGGTCGGGGTCGGCCAGCAGCGGGAACGGCGGGTCGTACCTGTCGACCCACCGGCTGGCGCGCTCGGCGGGTTCGGGGAGGACCGCGGCGACGTCGGCGTTCCGGGCCCGGAAGTCCTCGTAGCGGTCGGTCAGGGTGTGCACCTGCTTGCGACACCAGTCGCAGTGGAAGTCCCGGAGGAAGACGAGCACGACGAACTCGGCGTCGTCGAGCGCCGCCAGCGAGCACGGGTCCGGCCCTGGCCCGACGTTCGCGAGCAGGAACTCCGGCGCAGCGAGCGGGTGGTTCATCGACAGTCGGTTTCCGCCCGAGGGTCATGAACGCTCGCCTCTCGGTCCGCCGCGCCCCGGGCGCCTGCTGTCAGTCGCCGGAACAGTCCAGCTCGGCGCGGAACCGCTCGCTCGCGTCGACGGGCGTCACTGCGAACCCCAACCCCTCGTAGAACGGTCGCACGCCCGCGTCGAACTCGGCGACGAGTCGGTCGCGGCGAGCGGCGGCGGCCGCGACCAGCGCCGTCCCGATCCCCTGACCGCGGCGTCGTCGACGAACGGCCACGGCCGCGATCTCGTCGCCGTCGAGGACCAGCGCGCCGAGGACGACGCGCTCGTCCGCGGAATCGACGCCACTGGCGTCAACGCCTTCGGCGTCGTTACCCTCGGCGTTACCGCCCCCTTCGCGCACCGCGACGAACGCGTCGCCCCGGTCGATGCTCGCGCGCACCCGCTCTGCGTCCGTTTCGAGAGCGCCGGCGTCGAGAGCGCCGAGCACGCTCGCCAGGTCGTCGGGCGCCGCCGGTCGGACGGTCACGTCGCGGGTCATCTGTCGGTGTCGCGAACCATCGGTCGTTCGCTCACTCCCGGAGGTCGTCGAGGGCGTCGAGGACGGTCGCCATCGAGGGGTGGTCCCACGTGGACCGGCCGCGGTAGGTCCACGCGACTTCGGGGTCGGGCCCGCGCGCGTCGACGATGGCGACCGCCGGCAGGCGGCCGAATATCGGGATCCACTCGCCGAGGAAGGTCAGCCGCTCGGGCTGGCCGTAGTCGTCGCCGGCGCTGGCGCCCGGGTCGACCAGGAGGGGGTGGGGCAACTCGAACCGGTCCTGCCACGCCTCGGCGCGGTCACGCGGTTCGGGGAGCACGGAGACGGCCACGGTGTCGCGAGCGCGCAGCGCAGAGTACCGCTCGCCGGCGCGTTTCGCCTGGGACCGACACTCCGCGCAGTCGTGGTCGTCCTGGAAGAGGAGGACGACGAACGACTCCTCGTCGGCCAGCGCCGTCAGCGAGCACGGGTCCGGTCCGGGTCCGACGTTGGGGAGTTCGAACTCCGGCGCCGGCTGTGAACCACTCATCGACCCCCGATAGACGCCCCCTCGTCAAAATCCCTGCGTCCAGTCCCGCCCCCGTCGCCCGCGAGCCGGGCCGTCGCTGTCCTCGGTCACGTGCGGCGCCGGTTCCGGTCGCGCCGGGGCGCTCGTCACGCTCGCACCGCCCACCGTTCACGACCGGTGACCCGCGAGCCCCAGCCGCGCTGACGCCCGGTAGTCCGGAGTCCCTTCACGGGCTTCAGCCGTCGCCGCCGGACTCCGAGTCCGAGGTCGAGCCCTGGCCCTTCCGTAGCTGTCTCACCAGGTTCAGGTGCATGAGGTGGAGGTGCATCCCGATACCGAACAACAGCAGTCCCATCCCGACGAAGATCACGGGCAGGAGGATCGCGTCGACTGCGCTCGCGGCCGAGTCGAGATTCGCCGGCAACACGACGGTGACGGCGAGGACGAACGCGGCGACGATCACACCGAGGCCCGCCTTGACGAACCGGGAGTAGCGGCCTACCCGCTCCAGTCGTGCTTCGATCCCCGTCGTGCTCGTGGCGGTGTCTTCTGGCGTCATCTATCCTGCCACCTGTCGCGGTGGCCGCGCGGTCCGGCGACGGGAAACGGGACCGCTCGCCGGTCGCTGGTTCGCCCGTTCGCACGTGGCCGGCGTTCGGCGCCCGCCCGGAGAACGTCCGCGCACTAGTCGCAGATCCCGGTCGCCGCGGTGGGGTCGCGCCACTCGTCGTTCAGTCGGTCGACTCCGGGGGCTGATGCTGGGAGAGACATGCCGGATCGGCAGTCGTCCGCGGGCGCCGAAAACGGCGGGCCTGCTGTCGCAGGGCCCGTTTGCCTGCTGGAGGCGCGTCCGACAGTGACTCGCGTGACCCGTCTCGCTCGGTGCCGGCCCGGCTGTAGGTCACCCGCCTTTGACGAGTCGAAGGACCTCCACCTCGTCGGTCTCGACCGGGGCGTCCTCGGGGACGGGGCGGCCGTCGACGAGGACCGATACCTCGTGCGGGCCGTAGGGGAACGGGTCGAGCAGGTCGGCGTAGGTAGCGGCCTCGTCGACTTCGACCTCGCGGGTGTCCTCGCCGGCGACGGCGACCGTGACGCGCATACCCGTCGATCCGTCCGAACGGGCTTGAGCGTGTCGTCCTGCGCCCGGCGGGAACGGGAACGCGACTCGGTCAGTCGGCGGGTTCGGCGCCGGAGTCGTCGGCGTCGGGCGACTGGCGCGCCGGTTCGCGGCGACCGCGGCGGTCGCGGTATCTGTCGGCGAGCACGGCGACGAGCGCGCCGAACCCGAGGAGGAAGACGGCGAGGCGGACGAGCGGGTCGACGACCGGGATCAGGCGGAGCACCGCCACTGTGACGACGCCGACGAGGAGGGCTGCCCAGCGGTTCTCGGCGTCGGCGAGCGAGAGGAGCCAGGTGCCGAGGACGAACCGGCCGTAGACGGTTCCGACCCAGGCGAGCAGCCCGAACGCGAGTCCGCCGGCGAGCGCGAGCGGAATGCCGACGATCGTGACGGCGACGGCGACGAGCACTATGGGAACGGCGACGACGGTGAGCAGGCCGATACCGCCCGTCCGGAGCGGATCGCGGGTCGCCCGCTCGGCGATGGCCGAGGAGGTCACGGGGAAGAGGGCCAGGAGCACGGCGCCGACCAGGAGCGTGACGACCATCCCGTAGACGGTCAACACCGCACCGGGGATCGTGAAGTCGGCGTCGCTGCCGACGTTCAGGCCCTCGCGTTCCGTGACGGTGCCGTCTACGGTCGCGCCGTCGGCCCGGGTGAGGTCGCCCTCGTACTCCAGGTCGCCGGCGATCCGTGCGGTGTCTCCGAGGACGATCGATCCGCCGCCGAGGCGGACGTCGCCCACGATCGTGCCGTCGACGGCGATGCTCCCGGCACCGGCTTCGAGCGAGCCGTTGATCCGGGCGTCGTCGCCCACGCTGAGGGTGCCACCGGACGCCGCCACGTCGCCCCCGACGGTGCCGAGGATCTGGACGGTCCCGCCCGTCGCCTGGACGTTCCCGTCGACGGTCCCCTCGACCACGACGGTGCCGCCGACGGCCTGGAGGTCTCCCTCGACCGTGCCGCGGACGACGATGGACCCACCGAAGGCCTGGAGGTCTCCCTCGATGGTCTCGCCGTCGGCGACGACGACGGTCCCGCCGGTTCGCGTCGCCGCGGCGGCCACCCCGGGCATCACCGAGAGGACGACGATCAGTACGACGACGAGCGCGATCGCGGTGCGTCTCATGTCCCGTCGATACGTCCGCCGAGGTGATAAAGATGTCAGCCAGGCAACTCCCGGCCGGACCGATGGTCGGCACTCGGTAGGTTTACGGACGGCCCGCGCTTCCGATATCCCATGAGCGAGGCCGATCAGGAGTCCGGGTCGCGGGCGGGCCGGGAGGAAGTCTGGATCGAGAAGTACCGACCCCAGCGGCTCGACGAGATCGTCGGACAGGAGGACATCGTCGAGCGACTCCAGAGCTACGTCGACCGCAACGACCTGAGCCACATGCTGTTCTCGGGACCGGCCGGTATCGGGAAGACGACGAGCGCCACGGCGATCGCCCGCGAACTCTACGGCGACGACTGGGGGGAGAACTTCCTCGAACTCAACGCCTCGGACGAGCGGGGGATCGACGTCGTCAGGGACCGCATCAAGAGCTTCGCGCGCACCTCCTTCGGCGGCTACGACTACCGGATCATCTTCCTCGACGAGGCCGACGCGCTGACGAGCGACGCCCAGTCCGCCCTGCGGCGGACGATGGAGCAGTTCTCGAACAACGTCCGCTTCATCCTCTCGTGTAACTACTCCAGCCAGATCATCGACCCCATCCAGTCGCGGTGTGCGGTCTTTCGCTTCTCGCCGCTGTCGGACGAGGCCGTCGCCGAGGAGATGCGCCACATCGCCGACGAGGAGGGGATCGAACTCACCGAGGACGGTATCGAGGCGCTCGTCTACGCCGCCGACGGGGACATGCGGAAGGCGATCAACGCGCTGCAGGCCGCTTCGGTCACGGGCAGTGTGGTCGACGAGGACGCCGTCTACGCGCTCACCTCGACCGCGCGACCGGAGGAGATCCGCGAGATGGTCGTCGAGGCGCTGGACGGCGACTTCACCGCGGCGCGCTCGACGCTCGATCGCCTCCTGACCGAGGAGGGCATCGCCGGCGGCGACGTGATCGACCAGCTCCACCGCTCGGTCTGGGAGTTCGACCTGGGCGACGAGGCGGCCGTCCGCCTGCTCGATCGCATCGGCGAGACGGAGTACCGGATCACCACCGGCGCGAACGAGCGGATCCAGCTAGAGGCGCTACTGGCGTCCATCGCGCTCGACGACTGAACTCCGGTCCCGACTTCTCAGCGGCTGCCGATTCTGCGCGCCGCTGCCGCGGTCTCACGCCGACGCGTCGTAGCCGGCGTCTTCGACGGCCTGCACGAGCGCGGCCTCGTCGGCGTCGCCCTCGACGGTCGCCGTCTCGGACTCGCGGTCGGCCGTCGCCGTTTCCACGCCCGGCACGCCTTCGAGCGCGTCCTCGACGCTCTGTTCGCAGCCCTCGCAACTCATCCCGCTGACCGTGATCTGTCGTTCCATACGCGACCGGAGGAGTGCGACGCTCTTGTGTGCAACGGACGACGCGACCCGCCCGGACCATTCGAGAGGGCGCTCGCAAAGACCTGTGAGCGAGCCGACGGTTTATCACTCCGGCGGTCGAACGGCAGCTATGCGACGCCCCGTCCGCACACTCCTCCTCCCGGCTGTCCTGACAGTCCTCGCCATCGCGTCGCAGTTCCTCCCGCCGATCGCGCTGGCCCGCGGTTCAGTCCCCGCGTGGGTCCCGGGCCTCGGGTCGCCAGCCGTCACGGCCGCCGCATACCGTGAGATGGCGCTCGCGCTCGGAACCATCGCCGTCCTCGCTGGCGCCGTCGCGCTGGGGTATCGAGAGGCCCGACACCGGGCTGTCGGCCGGACGTACCTGCGGTACGTCGGCGTCGTCTACGCCGCCGGCGCGACGGCGTTGCTCCTGACGGTCGCGGGGGTCCTCGTCACGACCGGCTCGGCCGGTTCGAGCCCGTTCCTGACGCTGCTCACGACGGCGACGCTGCTGGTCGCCGTCCCGGGCGTCCTCACCATCAGCGCCCTGGCCGGCGTGACGATCGCGTCGGTCCGCGAGGGCGGCCGGCGAACCCCTTCGGCGCGGGACCTCCTCCCGTTCGCACTCGCCGCCGGCGTCGTCACCGGGGTCGGATACGCGCTCGACTCGGTGGCCCGCGTCGCCATGGTGGCGAGCGACGGCGTGGGTGTTCCGGCGTGGCTTCCGCAGTTCGGGACGATCGGGACGACCGCGACGACGTACCTCCAGGCCGGACAACTCGCGGGCGACCTCGCGCTGCTCGGTGGGGGGATCGGACTGGGAGTGCTCGCCGTCCGCCGGACCGGGATGACGGCGCTGTCGCGTCGGTTCGTCGCCGTGACGGCGACCGGCGCCCTGGGCGGACTGCTGGCCGTCTGGCTACCGGTGACGTGGTACCTGGTGACCGAGAACGCCGGCCCGGGCGCGCCCACGGTCCCGTCGATAGCGGCCACGCTCCCGAACGCAGTGGTCTCGACCGCCGTCGTCGCGACGCTCGCGACCGTCGCCGGCGTGGGCGTCGCGCGGTTCGACGCAGACGAGTCGGACGGCGGGGGGAGCGCCGACCGCGACGACCGCAGCGTCGACGCGGTGACGGAGACGCCGATAAGCGAGCGGTCGATCCGCGACCACTGACGGTCGAGTCGCCGCCCCGAGACTCCGCTCGGGAGTACAGTTTTGGGGGCGGGCGCCCAACTCACCTCCATGAAGTTCGTCATCGTCGGCTTCGGCCGCGTCGGGATGCGGACCGCCCGCATCCTGCAGAGCGAGGGCCACGACCTCGTCATCGTCGACAACGACCCGAAGAAGGTCGAGCGCGCCGAGTCGGAGGGGTTCACAGTCGTCGAGGGGGACGGCGCGGAGGAGGCGACGCTCGAGGAGGCGGGTATCCAGGACGCCGACGCGGTGGCCGCGCTGACGGGCGACCTCAACACCAACTTCTCGGCGTGCATGCTCGGCAAACACTACGGCCTGCGGACGGTGCTCCGCATCGACGAGGACTATCGCCAGGAGATCTACGAGAAGTACGCCGAGGACGTCGACGAGATTATCTACCCCGAGCGACTGGGCGCCGCCGGCGCCAAGACCGCGCTCATGGGCGGCGACTTCAACGTGCTCGCCGACCTGACCGAGGAGCTGTCCGTCGCGACCGTCTCGATCCCCGAGGGTTCGCCCCTCATCGGTCGGCGCGTCGTCGACGTCGACCTCCAGGGCGACGCCCACATCTACGCCCACGGGCGCGCCGACGAACCGATGGAGATCCCGCTCCCGCAGACGAAGATCGAGGCCGGCGACGACGTGGCGCTCATGGCCGCGCCCGCCGACCTGCCCGACATCCGCGCGTTCCTCCGCGGCGAGGAAGCCGCGGCCTGACTCGCCGAGTACCATTCGAACTCGCGCGGAAGTCGCGGTCGCGGGGAGCGACCGCGGGGCGTCTTGGATCGGTTGCGGATCGGGCGCGCCGTGGGGAGGATAGGAAACGAGGCCGTCGCTGCGCGCCCACGCGTACTCCTCGACCTGTCTATGTAAACACCCGTCAGACGCGTGTCAGACCGGCCGTAGCCCGGTGATTCTTCGCCGGTCGACCGGAGACGGACCCGCTCGAACCGTGCGTTTTACCCGCCGCAGTCCGTCGGTCCAGGCATGTCCTGGCACGATCTGTTCGAGCGGGCGGACGACCGCGAGGTGACGGTGGAGGACGTCCGAGAATCGGTGGCGCGGCGACGCGAGGCCGGAGAGGGGGACGAGGAGGGGGGAGCGTCGTGACCGACGCGAGCCCCGCCCGGATCGTCGCGGACGCGGACGTGCTCGCGGCGGACCTCCTCGTGGGTGGCGACGCCCGGGATGCGATGGACCACGTCCGGTCGCACTCGTGGGTGACGCTCGTCGCCAGCGACGCGCTCCTCGACGACGCGGAGGCGGTGATCGCCGACCTGGCCGACCCCGGCCTCGCGACGGACTGGCGCGACCGGATCGAGGACCTGCGGGAACCGGTCGACCAGCCCGAGGACGACCACCCCGCGCTGGCATCGGCGCTCCACGGCGGGGCGATGCACGTCCTGACCTTCGACGAGTCACTCCAGTCTGCGGCGGCCGGCGCGGCCGTCCGCGGTCGCGTCGAGACCAGCGTCAGGGACCCGAAGGCGTTCGCGACGCTGTTCGACGCCGAATCGCTGTACCAGGCGGTCGAGAACGGCGAGTATCCCGGACCGGACCGCGACCCGCGGGCGTAGCGGGGCGTCACCGCGGGCCGTCATCGCGGGGATCGCCGGGGGCCGTCATCGCGGGGATCGCCGGGGGCCGTCATCGCGGGGATCTCCGGGGGCCGTCATCGCGGGGTTCGCCGTACGAATCGGGCTACAGTCGCTTGCGCATCTCCACGCAGTCGAGTTCGACGCCGTGGCTGGTCTCGTGGGTGACCGCCCGAGTTCGCTCGTAGCCGAGTCGCTCGTAGAACCCGACGGCGTTGAGCGACGCGATCAGCGCGAGTTCGGTCAGTCCGGTTCCGCGAGCGTACCCCTCCAGGTTCGACAGCACGGCAGACCCCACGCCCGAGCGTGCGTAGTCGGGGTGGACGTAGACGGCGACCACTTCGCCCTCGGCTCCGGCCGCGTCGAGGCGACCGAAGCCAGCGACAGGCGGATTCCCGCCCGGTCCGCTCTCGCTCTCGTTCTCGCGTTCGGCGACGACCCAGTAGGTGTCGGGGTCGTGCAGTCCCTCCAGCGAGTGGTCGTCGCCGCGGTCCGCCCAGGCGGCGACGGCGCGCTCGTCGTAGGCCTCCGGCCCGAACGCTTCGATAGCCGCGACGTGTGTCTCGCGGATCGGTTCGGTGTCGGCCGCTCGGGCCGGTCGAACGCGTGTCACGGCCGTGCTTCGCCGGCCGGGGTGAAAACGACTGCGCGCGGCGCGACCCTCTCAGGCCGTTCGGCCGTCGAGCCACTCCGCGAACTTCGCGAGCGCGCGGCCGCGGTGGGAGATGGCGTTTTTCTCCTCGGCGTCCATCTCCGCGAACGTCCGGTCGTCGTACTCGAAGATCGGGTCGTAGCCGAACCCGCCCGTCCCTCGCGGCTCGACGATTTCACCCGGCACGACGCCGTAGAAGAGTTTCACGGGCAGACCGTCGCTATCACTGTCGCTGCCGTCGCCGGCGCGAACCTGTTCGTCGGTCGTCGCCGCCGCGCGCTCTTCGACCGAGAGGTCCTGCCCGCGGCGCGCTTCTCTGTCGACGGGCTCCGGCGTCGCCTCGAACTCGCCGCCGTCACAGTAGGCGACGACTCCGCGGAAACTCGCGGCGCGGTCGTCCTCCTCGCTGGCGAGTCGCCACACCCGCTCGACGCCGACGGTGTCGTGGACGTACGAGGAGTACGGCCCGGGGAACCCGTCGAACGCCTCGATGAACAGGCCGGCGTCGTCGACGAAGACCGGTTCGTCCGCGTACTCGTAGGCCGCTCGCGCCTTGTGCGCGGCGATGGCGCCCAGGTCGGCGCTCTGGATCTCCGGCGTGTCGAAGTCGAGCTGTTCTACCGGCTCCGCGAGATATTCCCTGGCCTCGCGGACCTTCCCGGGATTCGTCGTGACGAACCGAATGGTCATGTCCGAGAACACCGCTCGATTCGTCATAGGTGCGTTGATTTCGGGTGTCTGTGTTCGATCCGCGGCTACAGACGGCGTCGAGAAGGACGTGAAAGCCCCGGCTGTCCTGCGGTCGACGGTCGGAGTGGCAGTCGCTGGCCGACGAACGGAGACGCGAAAAGCCGCGGATTCACGCGCTCAGTCTTCGACGACGACTTCGACGGGTTCGTCGCGTTCGTCCTCGAACTCCGTCGTCTTGGCGCTCTGGCTCTGTTGCCACCAGAGTGCGCCGGCGACGCCGAGGACGACCCACGAGCGCCAGCTGGCGAGGTTCAGGGTGTAGCCGACGCCGAAGGGCTTCTCGACGAGCATGCCCTCGCCGGGCTGCCAGTACGTCGAGAGCATGCGCTTGAGGCTCGGCTGCTCGAAGTTGTACGGAATGCCGAAAAGCGACCCCGAAGTGGGCTTGTCGACCATGTGCCAGGATTGGGGCGGATCGGTTAAGTGGTTTTCCACCGCCGACGACGCGCGACCGGTGCCGGTATGCGATTCGAACGTCCCAACAGACCGTTCGACGGCCGGCCGACTGTTCGACGACCGGCCGGTTCCGTCACTGTTCGTCGGTGGATTCCTTGACGCGGTGTCGCTGCCAGGCGCCGAGTCCGAGCGCGCCCAGCGCGCCCAGCGCGCCGAACCCGGGGCCGTCGTCCGCTGTCGTCCCGCCCGACCCGTCGGTGGGAGCGGTGCCGGCGGTGCCGGTCCTCGTGGGGTCGTCGGTCGTTCCGGGGGGCGTCGCGCTCACGGACTCGCCGCCGGTGGGGTCGCCGATGGCGTAGACGCGGCTGTCGCTGCTGCCGACGAAGACCGCGCCCGCGGTGACGGCGGGCGACGAGAGGACGGGCTGGTCCGTCTCGACACTGAACAGTTCGTCGCCGGTCGCGCGGTCGATCGCGTACAGCGACTGGTCGGCGCTGCCGACGTAGACGGCGTCGGCGGTGACGGCGGGCGAGGAGAAGATCTGGTTTCCCGTCGCGAACGACCACTCGATGTCGCCGTTCGTCGCGTTCATCGCCCAGAGCGTGCCGTCGAACCCGCCGACGTAGATCGTCCCGTCGACGACGACCGGCGAGGCGAGGATCGCGCCGTCGAACTGGCGGCCCCAGACGAGTTCCGCCGTCCCGACGTCGACGGCGTAGATCGTGCGAGCGTAGTCGCCGAAGTAGACGACGCCGTCAACGACCGTCGGCGAACAGGCGATCTCGCCGGTCGCGGGGTACTCCTGGACCTGCTCGCCGTTCGCCGCGTCGAGCGCGACGACGCTCCCGGTGTGGTCGGCGTTCCACAGGCCGACGTAGACGGTGTCGTCGACGACGGCGGCGGTGGAGTCGACGCGGTCGGCGACCGAGCGCTGCCAGACTTCCTCGCCGGCGGTGTCGACGGCGTACATCGTCCCGGACTGGCTGCCGACGTAGAGCGTCCCGTCGTGATAGGTCGGGGAGGCGAAGACGGCACCGTCGGCCTCGAAGGTCCACTCTTCCTCGCCGCTGTCGGCGCCGACGGCGTGGAGGCGCCCGTCGTGGCTGCCGACGTAGACGGTGCCGTCGACGACCGCCGGCGAGGACATCACTTCCTCGCCCGTCTCGTAGGTCCACGCCTCGTCGCCGCTAACGGCGTCGATAGCGTAGAGGTAGCCGGCGTTGCTCCCGACGTAGACGGTGCCGTCGACGACCGCCGGCGAGGAGACCACGTTGTCGCGCGAGTCGTCCGGCGGGTCGTCGAACGGCGTCCCGGTCGCCGGCGGCGTCGCGGTCGCCACGCCAGAGCTGCCCGTGTCGTACTGCCAGGCGACTGACCCCTCCGCGGGACCGGGCGTCTCGGTGTAGCCGCTGTTGACGGCGTCGGCCTGGAACTGCGGCCACTGGGTCGGGGAGGCGCTCAGCTGCCGGTTCGCGACGGGTTCGGAGCCGCGGCGCTCGGCGTCGGTCGCGGCGGCAGTTCCCGTCCCGGTCGCACCACCGAGCGTCGCGAAGGCGAACGCGCCCGTCCCGGCGCGGCGTAGGAGGGTCCGCCGGCGCCAGGTCTGCTGGTCGTCCATGTATCCGGGACAGGAGGGTCGGGCGGAGTAAGTCTTCCGTTACCCGAGCAGGCTGGTCACCGGGCCGTCGAAGTTCAGGATGATCGCCTGTGCGCGGTCGCCGAAGACGGCTTTCCCGGTCGGCGAGCGCTTCTGGCCGGTGATAAACACGTGGTCGACGTCGTTCTCGTCGGCGACTTCGAGGATGCGGTCGGCTTCGCTCTCGTTGTCGCCGATGCGCGCGCCGACGACCCGCCAGTCGACGTCAGTGTCGGCGAAGACGTCCTCGGCGGTGTCGCTCGCCTGGCGCTTGGCCGCGTCGATGACGACGCTGTCGTCGTAGCTGGTGTGCTCTTCCTGGGCGACGACGTCGAGCGCTTCGCGCGCCTCCCTGAACTCCTCGGCGGTCATCAACGAGACGATGGTCAACTGCGCGTCCACGCCTGCGGCCAGTTCTCCCGCTTCCTCGAGCAACTCCGAGTTCTCGTCGTCGTACACGACCAGTGGGTTGTCCATAGTGTTCGTATGTTCGCCGACGGGTATTTAAATCTCTGTGGTACCGGCTAACAGGGCCGGCGACCCGCACAGGCCGGACCATGTCGCCGACCGCGCAGCCGGGCTTGCCGGCCTGCGGCCCCAGGGGGGACGCCGAGCGGTCGGTACCGCCTGGCGCGCTACTGGTACCGACCCCGGCCTTCGATCTCCCGCAGCCGGCCGAGCACCGCGTCGGGACGGTCGCTCGCCGCGCGGTAGGCGTCCTCGGCGGCGGTCTGCAGGCGTTCGTGGTCGTCGGCCGTGCCCGCGAGGCTCTGGGCGAAGACGTGCAGGTCCATCGCGTGGTCCTCCTCGTGGCCGGTGTGGTAGCCGAGGCCGAAGTCGATGAGGAATACCCGGTCGGTGTCCGAGCCGTTCCCATCCGCAGATCCGACGCGCACGTTCCTGGTGGTCGGGTCGCCGTGGACGAACCCCGCGTCGTGGATCGCCGCGAGGTGGCGCCCGACCGCCGCCGCGCGCTCGACCGAGAGCCCGTCGTCCAGGTCGCGGTCGCCGACCCGCTGGAAGACGATGGTCGCCGACGCGGTGTCGACGTCCCGCACGAGCGGCGTCGGAACGCCCTCTCTGCGGGCTTCGCTGGTCAGTCGCGCTTCGATCCGCGTCCGCTCGCGGCGCAACCGCTCGTCGAGCGCGGGGTGGCGGTACGACCGCGGGTGCCTCCGTTTGACGACGCGGTCGCCTTCGACGGTGACGGTCGCTTCAGCGCCCTGCTGCTCCGTCGCGCGGTCGACCGCGCCTGACGGGGCTCGCGCGGGGACCGGCTCTCCGTCCCGCCAGGTCACGGGCACCTCGTCCGGGCGGAAGTCCGTGTCGATGGCCGACTCCTCGACGGCGAGGGTGTCGCCCGCGGCGGCCATCTTCGCGCCGAGGACGGCGATCATCCCGGCGTTGTCGCGCAGGAAGCGGTCCTCGGGGACGTGCAGGTCGGCGCCGCGCTGCTCGCACATCTCGCGGAGCATCCCCTGCAGGCGGTCGTTCTGGCCGACGCCGCCGCCGAGGACGAGTTCGTCCCGCCCGGTCAGCGAGAGCGCTCGCTCGCTCACCTCGGTCAGCATCGCGAAGACCGTCTCCTCCAGCCCCCGACAGACGTTCTCGACGGGAGTCCCGTCGTCGTACGCCTGCTTCGCGGCGCTCATGATCCCCGAGAACGAGAAGTCCATCCCCTTGACGACGTACGGGAGGTCGACGTACTCCCCCTCCCTGGCGTGGGCCTCGACCTTCGGGCCGCCGGGGTGAGACCAGCCGACGTGGCGGGTGAACTTGTCGAGCGCGTTGCCGACACCGGTGTCCATCGTCTCGCCGAGCACGCGGTACCGTCCGTTGCGGTACGCGAGGACGTGCGCGTTCGCGCCGCTGGCGTTGAGACAGACCGGGGCGTCGAACCCCGAGCGGTGGCGCCCGATCTCCAGGTGGGCCACCATGTGGTTGACGCCGACCAGCGGCACGTCGAAGCGCTGTGCGACCGCTCGCGCGGCAGTTCCGACGATCCGGAGGCAGGGCCCGAGCCCCGGCCCGCGAGAGAAAGCGACGGCGTCGATGGGGTTGTCGGGGTCATCGCCCGCCGCGGCCGCGCGGTCGCGGGCCGTTTCGATTGCCGTCTCGACGACCGACGGGACGGCCTCGCTCATGTGTTCGGCCGCCTCGCGGGGGTGGATTCCCCCGCTCTCGGGCTGGTACGGGTCGCTCTCGATGGTCACCTCGTCGCTCTCGACCTCGTAGACGGCGGCGCTGGCCGCCCACGCGGTCCCCTCGATGCCGAGGACTCGCCGGACGTCTCCGTGTCCGTCCCTGCCCCCGTCCCCGTTCGGCGGACTCGCGGCCATGTGGTTGCCCGATATCTCCACCGGACGGAAAAGACGACTTCGGTCTGGGCCGACTCTCGGCGTCGCCGCCGTGGCCGGTAGTCGGAGGCGTTGTTACTGGCTCGAGTACCCGCCGTCGACGGTGAACGCCTCGCCCGTCACGAACGAAGCGTCGTCGGAGCAGAGCCAGACGGCGGCGTCACCGATCTCCTCGGGCTGGCCGAGCCGACCGATCGGCGTCGCCGCGACGGCCTGATCGATCGACTGGGGGTCTTCCTCGCGCGAATGGGCGACCATCGGCGTGTCGATCACGCCGGGGCAGATCGCGTTGACGCGTACGCCCTCGGCGCTGTACTCCAGCGCAGCGGTCTTCGTGAGTCCGATCACGGCGAACTTGCTGGCGACGTAGGGGCTGATCTCGGGGAAGCCGAGCCGACCGGCGATCGAGGAGGTGTTGACGATAGCGCCGCCGCCGTCCTCGAGCATGGCCGGGATCTCCGCGCGCATCCCGAGGAACACGCCCCGCAGGTTCACGTCGATCACCTGCTGCCAGTTGTCGATCGACTGGTCAGACAGGGGAGCCTGTTCGCCCTCGATACCGGCATTGTTGTAGGCGAAGTCGAGACCGCCGTAGTTGTCGACTGCCGCGTCGACCATCGCGCCCACGTCCGCGGGGTCGGTCACGTCCGTCTCGACGAACGTCGCCTCCCCGCCCGCGTCCTCAATGTCGGCCACGGTCGCTTCGCCCTCCTCTACTTTCAGGTCCGCGACGACGACCGACGCGCCTTCCTCGGCGAACCGTTTCGCCGCCGCCTCGCCGATACCGCCGCTCGCACCCGTCACTATCGCAGTCTTGCCGTCGAAGTCTGTCATGTTGGTCTCCCCTTCGACCTTCGAGCGGCGGCGGTATGAATGTGTCACTGGATTCTAAAGAGTCGGGACGGCGCACCACCGACTCTCCCGGTCACCGGCAGACACTGCCCCGCAACGCGGCGACGGTACCGACGAACGCCAGCTGGGCGGCCAGGCCCGTCGCGAACGAAGTCAGCGACGCGATCCGCGCCCACCGGACGATCGACCACGCCGGATCGGCCCCCATCACGAAGTCGAGGACGGTCGGGACGAGGGACTCGTAGCCGAGGAGGGCTCCCGCCGGGAACAGGGCGACGCCGACGAGGACGAGTCCGGCGCGCACCGCCGCGTGGAGCGGGTCGCCGGGCCACCATCGGCGGAGTTCCGGCGTGCGACGGGCGCGGTAGACGACCGTCTCAAGCGCGAACAACAGCCCGACCGCGAGCGCGACCTGCGCCTGCAGGAAGATCACGTCCCACGGCGTGGTGGCGATTATCTCCGTCTCGATCCCCACGATTGCGTTCACATCGCGTTTCAGCACCGGCCAGGCGACCCGGCGAAACTCCAGAAACGTCACCTGCGCGCCGGTCAGGAACGCGAGGACGGCCGCCAGGAGCGTCAGTAGATCGTTCCGCGCTTCGCCGAGGACGGCCCAAACCGCCGACCCGCCGCCGGCCGACCGCTGCCGCGTGGAGGGACTGGTCATTCGAACGGAACGTCCGCCGTCGCGGCTATCAATCTTCTGTGGGGGGCGAGAGGCCGATCGCGACGCGTGTCGACCGGATAGCGAGCGGCTACGCGGCGGCGGAAACGGCGGAAAGAACGGGCCTTACTCCCACTCGGTGTAGCCGCACTTCCCGCAGTGCTTGCGGTCGCCGTGGTCGGCGAGGAAGGTGTCGCCGCAGCGGGGACACTGTTCGCGCTCGGTGGTGCCGTCGTCCTCGTAGAGTTCGTGGCGCGGCATCTCAGGCCTCCTCGGCCTCTTCGGCCTCGCCGTCCTCGGCGACGATCTTGTTGCGTTCGAGCATGTGGTCCTGCTCGACGTCGCGGGCGTACTCGGCGTCGTCGTAGACCTTCGCGTAGCCGACGGTCTTTCGCATGCCGAACTTCGTGTCGAGCTCGTGGACGACCACTTCGCCGGCGTCCTTGTTGAGCTTGGCCGCGAGAGAGTCTCGAACGGAGAGCCGCGAGGGGGTCGCCTCGTCGTGGGTCATCTCGAAGCGCACGTCCGTCCGATGCAACATCGGATTCTCCTCTTCCGCGATGATGTCGATGTCCATGGTTCGTTGTCCAATACTCCCCCCGAAGCGGGTAAAAGGATTTCGAAGCGCACAACGCGGTCAGCGGCGCGACGCAGAGCGCACGCCGGCGCTCACCGTACCGGTCACGTCTCAGCGACCGGCGCGCATCTCGCCGAGTTCCGCGAGCAGGTGCGAGACGTGGATGCGATCGTTGGTTCCCTCGTGGAGGTCGAGGTCGATCTCGCCGGCCAGCCGGTGGACGCGGGCCAGTTCCGCGCCCGAATAGCGCGAGCGTGCGACCGTCAGCACGTCTTCGAGGACCTCCTCCCCGCTGTGGCCCTCGTCGACGAGCAGGTCGTCGAGCGTCTTGCGGGCGTCGAGGAACTCGCCGGCCTCGGCGGCGGTGATCATCTCCTGGACGCGCTCGTCGGCGCCCAGCGACCCCAGCACCTCGTAGGCGTTGTTCATCGTGATCTCCCCTTCCTGTTCGTAGGTGGTCTGGGCGGCGAGGATCGCCTGGCGGAGGTCGCCGTCGGCGTAGCCCGCGACGTACTCGATGCCCTCGTCGTCGTGGTCGGCGCCCTCGGCCTCGACGATGGCTTCGAGGACAGCGACGGTCTCGTCGTGGGTGGGCTTCCTGACCGAGACGGGGAAACACCGCGAGCGGATCGGCGGGATGAGCGCCGAGGGCTGGCGCGTCGCGATGACGAACTGGGTCGCCTCGTAGTACTGCTCCATCACGCGGCGCAGCGCCTGCTGGAAGTCCTCGCGGACGCCCTCGGCGTTGTCCAGCAGGACGGTCTTGTAGTTGCCCGAGACGGGGGCGTAGCTCGCGGACTCCTTGAGGACGTGGTTGATGAGGTCGGCCTTCGAGGACTCCCGGCGGCGCTTGGAGTCGATGAACTGCGCGAAGCGGTCGTCCTGGCTGAGTTCCTTCTTCGTCATGTCGAAGAAGTCGGCGACGTTGATCTCCACGAGGTCGGCGTCGGGGTTGTCGTGGAGTTCGTCGGCCAGCGCGCGGACGGCGGCGGTCTTGCCGGCGCCTTTCGGCCCGTGGACGAGCAGGTTCATCGGCTCCTCGACGACGCTCCGGAGGTGCTCGCGCACCTTCGGCTGGGGGAGGTCTTCGAGCGCCGGCGCGTGGGTCTCGGTCCACAGCGGCCCCTCGACCGCCGCGGCCGCGTCGTCCTCGGACTCGTCGGCCATCGACTCCCGGTAGGACACCCCGGCGTATCAATCCATCTCTCTCGGTCCGGCTGCGACCGACCGATCGGCCGCTGCGCTGCCGATTCGACGGGTCAGTCGCGCCGCCCGGAGTGGGGATCGAACAGTTCGTCGAACACCTTTCGCTGGGCGGCGCGGAGGTGCTGGTGGTAGGTAGGCCGGGAGATGTCCATCGACTCCGCGAGGTCGTCGCCGTCGACGTCGCGGGGCCACTCGAAGAAGCCGCCGAGGAACGCCGTGCGGATGGCGGTCTCCTGGCGGTCGGTGAACCGGTCGGTGACGGCCTCGCGGAACTCCTGGCGGGTGCGGACGGGCCGCTCGTGCTCGTGGTAGCCGACCAGGTCCGTCTCCTCGTAGCGGTCGGCGACGAGTTCGAACAGCTCGCGGGCCTCCGCCTCGTAGGGGAGTTCGATGGTGTAGCGCGCCACACCGTCCTCGGCGGTGACCGACCGCGTGACCGCGCCGTGGTCGGCGAGCACCTCGACGAGCGAGTCCGCGACGACCGCCTCGAACAGCACGTCGCCGTCGTGGTCGACGATGGTCGTCGCCGACGTGACCGCGTCGTCGCCAGCCAGCACCGATTCGAGTTCGTCGGCGTCGGCGCCGCTCGCCGCCACGTACAGCCGGAGGCTGCCGTCGGACTCGTGGACCGAGCCCGTCAACTCCAGCGTGGCGTCCGTCTGCACCGAGAGGCGGCCGAAGAGGAGGTCGCTGTCGCGGACGGTGAACTCCAGTTCGACGACGCGGTCGGTCGAGAGGATGCGGCCGCTCTCGATGGCGTTGACGGCGTTGGCGACCGCGCGGCCGAGGGCGCTGAGGACGACCTGTTCGCGGTCGGCGAAGGCGTCGGTCGTCGGCGCGTAGACGCAGAGGACGCCGTAGCTCGCGTCCTTGTAGGTGAGCGGGACGGCGATCATCGATCCCAGGCCGGCCTCGTGGGCGACGGCGTGGACGCTGTCCGCGGGGGCGTCGGCGAGGTCGTCGACGATGTGGATGGTCTCGTCGTCCAGCGCGAGCGCGGCGGGGTCGGCGGCGTCGCGGGCCGCCGCTCGGTCGAGCGAGAGGGACTCGACGGCCGAGTCCAGTCCGGGGATGTCGCCGTCCCACGCGGCGGCTTCGACCCGATCGGCGGCCAGGTCGGGCTGGCCGATCCACGCGAAGGCGTAGGGGTCGGTCGCGACGAGCTGTTCGACGACGCCGCGTTCGAGCTCCTCGCGGGTGCCGGACTGGACGAGCACCTCGACGGTGTTCTCGATGAGGCCGTTGATCCGGTCGACGAGCGTGTCGACCCGTTCGCGGGCGTCGCGGACCTCCTGTTCGCGCTTGGCGCGGTTGGCCGCCGCGGCCGCGCTGGTCGCGAGCAGCTGGGCGGCCCGGCGGTCGACGTTCGAGAAGCCGTCGAGCTCCTCGGAGCCGATGCTGATGGTGCCGTGGACGCCCATGGGGATGTGCAGGGCCGAGCGGACGACGTCGTGGTCGCGGCCGTCGTCAGCGGTCGAGGTGTCCTCGACGACAACCATCTCGCCGTCGACGAACGCCCGGCCCGGCCCGCCCTCGTCGACGTCGTAACTCGGCGTCTCCAGGCCGTGCTCGACGACTGCGTCGGTCGTTCCGGCCGGGTGCAGGCGGTTCTCGTCGCGGTCGAACAGACGGACGACGGTCAGTTCGAACCCGAGCACGTCTCTGACGGCCCTGGCGGCCATCTCCGCGACTTCCTCGCGGTCGCGGGCCTGCATCAGCGACCGCGAGGACGTGACCAGTTCCGAGAGCATCTCCCGGTGGGCCGTCTGCTCGGTCACGTCGCGGACGACGCCGACGACGGCGCGGACCTCCCCGTCCTCGTCGGTGCGGACCGTCACGCTGTCCTCGCAGGGGACCGGCGGCCCGCGCTTGCGCTGGACGACCGATTCGACGGTCAGCTCCGTCTCCTCGCCCGCCAGCAGCGCCGCGACGGCGTCCTCCGTCGCCGCGTCCCCCTTGATCACCGAGACGTGTCTGCCGACGAGTTCGTCCGGTTCGTAGCCCGTGATCCGGCACATCGCGGGATTGACGAACGTGAAGCGACCGTCGGTGTCGAGCTCGTAGACGCCGTCGTCGACCGAGCGGACGATGGTCTCGTAGCGGCCCAGCTCCCGCTCGTGCTCGCGGCGTTCGAGTTCGTAACTGACCCACTCGATGAGCAGCTCGATGAACGTCTCCTCGGCGTCGCTGAACGGGTGCTCCCGGGCCCCGTTCGACCCGAAGCAGAGCGTCCCGTAGCGCTCGCCGTCGACGAGCAGCGTCCCGCCGAGGTAACACCCCAGCCCGAACCGGTCGTCGGCGGGGTCGTCGTCCCAGCCCGCGACGGCGGTGTCCGCGACCGCGAGCACCCCGTCGGCGTCGAGCGCTCTCCGGCAGTACGTCTCGCACAGCGGCGCGCTCGATCCCGATTCGAAGGCGGCCGGGTCGCCGTGGGTCGCGACGATCCGCTGGGTTCCGTCGTCGATGCGGGTGAGATAGCCGAGTTCGAGGTCCAGTCGCTCGCAGCCGACCGCCAGCGCCCGGTCAAGTTTCTCCGGGAACGAGAGGTCACGCGACGAGGCCAGCCGCTGGAGGTCCCGGAGCGCGCGCTCGTTTCGCTCCAGTTCGGCCTTCGTCCGTTTCTCGTCGGTCACGTCGCGCAGGGACACGGACAGCCCGTCGGCGGCCGGGAACACGGTCACCTCCAGCCACGAGTCGGTCCGTTCGTCGTACGTCTCGAAGGTCCGGACGGTCTGGCTCTCCAGCGCCTCGCGGTACTCCCGTTCGACCACCGTCCCCTCGGCTTCGGGGAACATCTCCCAGATGTCTTCCCCGACCAGTTCGTCAGTCGATCGGCCGACGATGGCCTCGGCCCGGCTGTTGAGGTAGGTGATCCGCCAGTCGTCGTCGAGGCCGACCACGCCGCGGTCGACGCGGTCGAGGACCCGTCTGGCGCTCGTCTCGGTCGTCGACGCGGCGCCGCCCAATCGCTCCGACTGCTCTCCGCTCCCGTCGGCGATCGTCGCGGGTTGGGTGTCGGACGACCCGTCGACGCCGCCGAGTCCCTGCTCGATCCGCCGGGCGAGGACCGTCGCCTCGCCGTCGCCACCGCGAACGTAGTCGGCGACGCCGGCGTCGAAGGCGGCCTCCGGTGTGAGGTCGCCGCCCCCGACGACCACGACCGGCGTCGCTTCTCGACCCTTCGCGCGTTCGACGAGGGCCGCGAGGCCCTCGGCCGTCGCGTCGCCGACCCACACGAGACAGTCGGCGTCTCCCGGGTCGTCTATCGCGGCCGGACCCGTCGCGCTCGACGTCTCCGTGGACAGCGACCCGTCCGCCCCGAGTTCGTCGGCGAGGGCCGCCGCGCGCTCGGGCCGGCGGGCGACCACGAGAACCCGCCCACTCCCTGACATTGCCACTCTCTTTCGCTCCGAGCGGCATAAACCCAAGTATCACGGGTGACCACCGCAGGCGGCCGAGCTGACCGGTCGGCGCTCCCCGGGTCGCGTTCAGCGTTCGAAGGTCGCGCTGGCCGACGGCCGGTGGTCCGCCGCGGTCAGCGTCGCCTCAACCGTGAACTGTCCCGGCTGCGGGTCGCTCCAGCGCCCCTCCGCCACCAGTTTCTCGCCGGGAGCTATCGTCTCCCGGCGGACCTGTTGGGTGAACAGCCGTCCGTCGCTCCAGCGCCAGACGGTCTCGCCGTCCGTCCGGACGACGAACTCGGCGGTCTGTCCGGACCCGAACGTCAGTTCGAGGGGGTCGTCGCCGTCGTTCGTCACCGTGAGGCGGACGACGACGTCGTCCTCGCCCGCGTCGACGGTCACAGTGGGCGTCAGTTCCATACGGTCAGCTACCCCCGCCCGCGCGAAAAAGCGTCCGGCGGTTCCAGCGGCCCCGTCGTCGATGTGCACCGTGTGTCGGTGCCGGATTCGGATCCAGTATCGAGAATCCCAGTCGTCGAGTGCGATTAGTCGGATTCGCCCGGTTCGCCCGATACACCCTGCTCGACAGATTCGCCAGATTAGCCGGGAGAAGCAACGGACTGCCCGTGTTAGTTGCGGCTTTACACCATTTGGTTGCGATGTACGTACGTCACAATTACCGAATCAGTTTCAGTTATGAAAGATTATAAACCGTTACCAATTGATGACTGAGCCGGAGTACACGGATGCCAGACGAAACACCAACTCGGAGAGAGGTCTTACAGGCCGCCGGGGCGGGCCTGGCGGCAGTCGCGGCGACTGGCCAGGCCGCCGGCGACGCGCCAGACGACGCCTACATCGTCGGGACGAAGAACGAACGGGGGGCGGAAGCGGCGAGAAGGCACGCGTCGTCGGTGAAACGCGAGTTCGACTTCGGCGAGATCGGCATGGCCGTCGCGGGGAAGTTCCCGGAACAGGCCCGCGAGGCCCTCGGGAAGAACCCGCACGTCCGGTACGTCGAAGCCGACAGCACGTACGAGAAGATCGAACAGACGCTCCCGTGGGGGGTCGACCGCGTCGACGCGGACGTCGTTCACGCCGACGGCGAGACCGGCGGGGACGACACCGACGGCGAGGGAGGCGCGGACGTCGCCATCATCGACACCGGAATCGACTCCGACCACCCGGACCTGCAGGCGAACCTCGGGACCGGGCGAGCGTACGTCGACTGCGGCAGCGTGAACAACTGCCGGTACGGGGGATCCACGAACGACAACGCCTGCAACGAGCCGTGGGACGACGACGACAACCACGGGACCCACTGCGCCGGCATCGCCGACGCAGACGACAACACAGAGGGGGTCGTCGGCGTCTCGACCGACGCGACCCTCCACGCGGTCAAGGTTCTCGACGGCTGTGGGAGCGGGTCGCTCTCGGACGTCGCGGCCGGCATCGAGTACGTCGCCGACCAGGGCTGGGACGTCGGTAGCCTGAGCCTCGGTGCGAGTTCCGGCGACCAGACGCTGCAGGACGCCTGCCAGTACGCCGAGAACAACGGCGTGCTCCTGGTCGCGGCGGCGGGCAACGATGGCCCCTGCACCGACTGCGTCGGTTACCCGGCGGCCTACGACAGCGTGGTCGCCGTCGGGTCGACAGACAGCGACGACAGCCTGTCGAGTTTCTCCTCGACCGGTCCGGAGGTCGAACTCGCGGCACCGGGCGGGGACATCTACTCGACGGTCGCCGGCGGGTACGACACCTACTCCGGGACGAGCATGGCCTGCCCGCACGTCTCGGGCGCTGGCGCCCAGCTCATGGACAACGGCTACACCAACACGGAAGCACGCCAGCAACTCCGCGACTCTGCCGAGGACATCGGCCTCGCCTCGAACGAGTCGGGGGCGGGCCTGCTCGACGTCGAAGCGGCCCTCGGCGACTCCGGGGGCGGCGACACGAGCGTCGCCGTCTCGACCGGATCGGCGTCGAACGTCGGCGACACGTCGGCGACGCTCTCGGGGTCGCTCGACGACCTCGGCGGCGCCTCCTCGGCCGACTGTTACTTCGAGTACCGCGAGAGCGGCGCGAGTAGCTGGACCGCGACGAGTTCCCAGACGCGCTCCTCGACGGGAAGCTACAGTCAGGACGTGTCAGGGCTCTCCAGCGGCACCGACTACGAGTTCCGCGCGGTCGCGGACGCGAGCGACGGCGACAGCGACAGCGGGACCAGCGCGACGTTTACGACGAGCGGCGGGACTGGCGACAACGCGCCCGTCGTCGACTCCTACAGCGTGACCGAGGCCGGGTCGCCGAACCCCCACGCGGAGATCACGGCCGACTGGGCCGTCTCTGACGCGGACGGCGACCTCGATAGCGTCGTCGTCGAGGTGTTCGATCCGAGCGGTGCCGTGGTCGATTCGGCGACCTCGAACGTCTCCGGTTCCTCGGCCAGCGGGTCGGACAGCTTCAAGATCAAACAGGGCGGCGGCACCACCTACGACGTAACGCTCACCGTCACCGACGCCGCCGGCAACTCGACCAGCGAGACGCAGTCCGTGTCGTCCTGAGCGGTCGCGGACAATTCGGCTGACGGCCATTTTTTGAAGAACTACCGGTGCGGTAGCGGTGGGAGAGCGGTGTCGTGCGGACGCGGTAGCGGTACTGTGTGGTGGCAGTAGCGGTGCTGTGAGGTGGAACGATCCGTTGTACCGGACGCGAGGGAGCGAAGCGACCGAGCCGTCCGGCCTTTTTCACCCATGTTTTTGCGCCGAGTGGTGCCCGCAGCGAGCCGTAGGCTCGCGAGGACACCCGAGGCGGAAAAAGATGGCGGCGCAGACATGTGCTCACGGCTCACTTCGTTCGCCGTTCGCTTTCCGAGGCGCTCACTCCGTCTGCTCACGGGCGGCGAAGCCGCCCGTTCGCACGGTATGAGGGACCGGAGGTCCCTCACTATTCGCGCCTCGCATGCGCCGTCCGGGAATTGAACCCGGGCTATTAGCTTGGGAAGCTAATGTCCTACCACTGGACCAACGGCGCTCACTTCGTTCGCCCCGAGGCTCGCAGTCCGCTCGGGACTACTCGCCAACGGCGCTCCCTTCGGGTGGAAGTGGCAGGGCCGATCACTTGAACGTAGCGCTTCGCAGGAGTGGACGGACGGTCACCGATGGCCGTCGACGCGAGGGTATTAGTCGCCGCCACCCCAAGCGCCCGTCATGACTGCGACAGAGACGATCGCCCGGGCGGACGACCCGCTCGACCTGACGCTCTCGGCGGAAGAACTCGACGCACATCGCGAGCACATCACCGACTTCATCGCGAGTCAGTACGAGGCCGCGGGTGCCGACCAGGCGATCCTCGGCCTCTCGGGCGGGATCGACAGCACGCTCACCGGGTACCTGCTCGTCGAGGCACTCGGCGCCGAGAACGTCCACGCGCTCGTCCAGCCGAGCGAGGTCAACCGCGAGGAGAACATGAGCGACGCCGAGCGGGTGGCGAGCGAACTCCTCGACGTGGAGTTCGACGTGGTCGAGATCAACCCGCTCGTCGACGCGTTTCTCGATGCCTACCCCGACGCCGCCGAGGACACGACGGCGACGGGGAACCTCCGGGCGCGCGTCCGTGCCGTCCTGAACTACCTGGTCGCGAACCACGAGGACGGGCTGGTCGTCGGGACGGGGAATCGGAGCGAGGCGCTCGTCGGGTACTTCACGAAGTACGGCGACGGCGCGGTCGACTGCCACCCCATCGCCAACCTCTACAAACAGCAGGTCCGCCAGCTCGCCCGGCACGTCGGCGTCCCGGACGACCTTGCGGGCAAGGAGTCCAGCGCCGAGCTCTGGGAAGGCCAGACCGACGAGGGCGAACTCGGGATGGGCTACGACACGCTCGATTCCATCCTCGCGCTCCACGTCGACGGCCCGCTGTCGACCGCGGCGACGGCGAAAGAGATCGGGGTCGAAACGGAGACGATCGAAACGGTTCGTGAGCTCTACGAGGCGAGCGAGCACAAGCGGCGGGCGCCGCCGGGTCCCGACCGGCTGCACTGAGCGACGAAAGCGGGAAAACGGGGCGACGAAGCGACCGGACCGAACGACGACCGCGGCGTTACCGGACCGGGTTCTCCGGACCGCGGCCGATGTACTCGGCGGCGAACGCACGGACTTTGCCGGCGTCGTACTCGTTCATCGTCAGGCGCTTCTCCCAGGCGGTCAGGACGTACGTGGCCTCGGGGTCCTCGTTCGGGTTGGGGACGGCGATGAAGCTCTGCCAGTTGCCGGTCTGGTTGCTCGCCCAGCCGCGCAGCCCCTCCTCGCCGGCATCGGAGATCTCCGCGGGGTCGTAGTAGACGATGACCGCGCCGTGTTCCAGCGAGTGGACGAGCGAGCCCAGCTCCTGCCGGTCGGTGTAGAATCCGGCGCTCACCGTGGACCCGCCGTAGTGCGTCCCGCTGGTCGGCGGAACCGTCTCGTAGTTGATGTCGGTGCCCCCGCTGACGTGTCGGTTGCCCTCGGATTCTTCCGTCTCGACCTGGGATATCACCGAGTCGTCGCCGCTGTCGGGGAGTCCGCTCGCAGACGCCGTGCCGCCCGAGCCGCCCATCAGGAACGTGACGTAGATGACGAGCGCGCCCGAGAACACGAGGAGTCCGACGAGCACGGCCGGTCCGAGCGGGAACCCGCCTTCGGACGCCGATTCGCGGTCCGCGACGCGCCGCTGGTCGATCGACCGCAGTTCGCCCTCGTGTTCCGCGGCGAGGTGGTCCAGATAGGCCTCCTCCCCGTCGAACGTCGCCCCGCAGTAGTCGCAGTCCGGCATTATACCCTCACTGAGTCGCCTGTGCTTTCAACGGTTTCGGTTCCCGGAGTGACAGAACGACCGACCGACGGCTCCGCCCCGGCCGAGGGTTCGGCGCCGGCTGAGGGCTCCGCGGTAGTGGCTCCCGACGCGATCGCTACCGCTCGAATTCAGCGTGCAGGTCGGCGAACGCCTCGGCCTCGCGACGCTCCTGGACGCGACGGTCAGCGTCGTCCCGCAGTCGGGCTTTGATGACGCGTAGCGCTGCGGGGTCGTTGGCGGCGATCTCCTCGGCAACGGCCCGCGGGTCGTCGACGACGCGGGAGACGAGACCCGTGCGGAGCGCTTCGTCGGCGTCGAGGACTCGCCCGGAGAGCGCCAGGTCCATCGCTTCGCCGAGACCGACCACTTCCGGCAGGCGGGCTGTGCCTCCCCAGGCGCCGAACAGGCCGATGGTCGCCCCCGTCTCGGCGAAGGTCGCTTCGGCCGTCGCGACGCGCACGTCGCAGGCCAGCGCGAGTTCGACGCCACCGCCTCGTGCCGCCCCGTCGATGCCAGCCACGACGACCGCATCGGAATCGGCGATCGACGCGGCTACCTCCTGGCCGCGACGGGCGAAGGCCTCGGCCGCGTCGCGGTCGTCGACTGCGGCGACCGCGTCGAGGTCCGCGCCGGCACAGAACGCCGGGCCCGCGCCGCGGAGGAAGACGACGGGTCTGTCGGTTCCCTCGATGGCCGCTTCGAGGTCGTCGAGCGCCGCTGGAGTGAGTGCGTTCCGACGGTCCGGGCGGTCGAGCGTCACCACGCGCACGTCGCCGTCGGTGACCGTCTCGATCACCGTGGGGCCCCCGGGGCGATGCGGCGAGCGCTCGTGAACGGCGGGTGGACCGTCGCAGGCGTCGACATAGGTGTCGTTCGGTAAGTCGTTTCCAAAGGTCTTTGCCCTTCCCCCCGCTAGCCGACGCCAATGGAGGAAGCCGCGGCGGTCCGCGTGGCCGCGACGGACGCGGTCGGCGACGTCGAGCCCGACCGCCTTCGCGAACGCATCCGCGAACGTCTCGAAGACGGGTCGATGGCACCCGGTGTGCTGACGGTCCTGAGCGCCCGCGCCGCCGCAGCCCGCGCATCGGCTGACGATTCCCCGTCGATATCGCTGGAGGCCCTCGCCGAACGCGGCGCGGGCGTCCAGCTCATCTACGAGGGGCTGCGACTCACGCGGACGCTCTCGCAGGACCCGCCCTGGGAGCGCGAGGGTGCGTCGGCCGGTCCGCGGGGCGACGAATTCACCGACGGCGGGGACGTGACGCTCTCCGACGCTGACGGCGTGCCCACGGACCCGACGGCGACGACCGAGGCCGACGCCGCGGACATGGACATCCTCGTCGCCGACGTGATGGTCGCCCGCGGGTTCTACCTGCTCGCGCGCACCGAGGCCTCCACCGAGGCGGTCGCGGTCGTCCGGTCGTTCGGCGGCGACCAGACGCGCCGCCGGACGACCGGCGACGAGACCTTCGACGGCAACCTGGAGGTCGACGTGTTCGAACTCGCGGCCGTCGCCGGGGCGACGGCCGCCGGCGGCGAGGCGACCACGGATCTGCGGGCGCACGTCGGGGATCTGGCCCGAAGCGAGGGCGCACTGCCCCTCGCCGAGGGGCTGTTCTCCGAGGCGACGCCGGCGGCGCTGGCCGAGCGGTTCTGAGCCGGTGCTGTTCCGGCGCCGTCTCCGTGTGGTAGGCCCGCACGGCGGCGACCGGATCGAAACGCCTAAAGACGAATCGTGGCAACTGACGAACGGCGCCTGGGTAGCTTAGAGGTAAAGCGCGTCCTTGGTAAGGACGAGAGCCCGGGTTCAAATCCCGGCCTAGGCTTCTTCGACGCAATTCTGCGAGGCGCTCCGTCGCCGAGCCATTGCTGCGTCGAAGAAGTCGACACCGGGATTTGAATCACGGCAGACCGAACAGAGTGAGTTCTGGCATCGGGTTCAAATCCCGGCCTAGGCTTCTTCGACGGTTTTTGCGGAACGTACCGCCGCCGAGCACCTGTTTCACCGACCACACCGCGGTGGTTCCCGTCTGTTGGTCCGGTAGCAAAGCCTCTATCGGCAAAAGTATTACATGAGTGTCTGGTAAATCACAGTCAATGAGGGACGCTGCCCTCCTTGCGGTGGTCGTCGTCGCGCTACTGGTCCTCGCAGGCTGTAGCGGATTGGGTGGGACTGACCGAGCCGAGCCGACGTCGGCCGACTTTCCCAATGCGTCGGCGATCGATCGATCGGTGATGGACAGACACGCGGCGCTACTCGCGAACGAGAGCTTCACGGTCGAGTTCGAGCAATCCGTCGCTAGACACGATCCCGAATACGCTTCTCTGTTAGGCGGGTCGAGCACCTGGAACGGCAGTCGACGGGCGCTCGTGGACCCCGAGGCCGGCCAGTTCCTGCTCGACTCCAGGGGCGAGTGGCCGTACCTCGGGAGCCTGCAGAACGGGTCGGTCTACTCGAACGGTACCACGACGTACGTACTGAAGCGAACGAACACCGGGTCGAGGGTGACGATGGACTCCGACGCCAGACGGCTAAACAGGTCGAGTGAACAGTACCTCTGGACGGGCTGGCAGCAGCGAATGTTCAACGAACCGTACCAGTACATCTCGGACAACACTTCTTACGAGCGTCTCGGCATGGAGACCTTCCGCGACGCGAAAGTGATGCGCTACGAAGCGGTCGGCGTCGATGCGCTGGACGGACGGTCCCCCGCGATGACGGATTTCTCCGCGACGCTTCTCGTCGACGCCGACGGGGTGATCCGTCGCTACCGCGTCGAGATCGCCTGGGAAGCCGACAACGAGACGCTGAACGTCACGGTGGCCCACACCGTGACGGACGTCGGGAACACCGACGTGGAACGGCCGGACTGGACGTCGAACGCGACGTCAGGATCGTAACTGGTCGACGCTTACTGTCGAGAACCGGTGCTGCCGGCCCGGTGTGAAG
Organism: Halosimplex amylolyticum; assembly: GCF_051414035.1. Taxonomy (NCBI): domain Archaea; kingdom Methanobacteriati; phylum Methanobacteriota; class Halobacteria; order Halobacteriales; family Haloarculaceae; genus Halosimplex; species Halosimplex amylolyticum. The sequence continues at coordinate 442,239 of NZ_JBLKNW010000001.1, forward strand.
CCGTGGACGAATGGCGGCGCGACCGCTACTCACCCGAAGTCCGTCCGGCAGACGACCGACCACTCGCACTCGGAGATTTCGCAGAGTCGGTCGTAGAAGCGGCGCAGTCCTGCCGATTCGGTCTCCGGGAGCACGTGCAACTGGATCGAGCAGTTGCGCACGGTGACGCGAAACACGTCTGCGGTCTCCTCGTCGCGGACGAGGTAGAGCGGCATCGGGAGCTCCATGAAGTCGCCCGAGCGGTAGGGGCCGGATTCGAGGACGGAGGTGACGAGCGCTTCGAGGTCGCCGTCCGAGTAGTCGGCCTCGGGCGTCAGGGCGAACACCGTCTCGCCCTCGTACTCGACGCCGCCGCTCCGCGGGTACGTGCGCTCGGGTCGGCCCGGGATCGCGAACGAGGGGTCGCGCGCCGTCATGTGGTCGCCTCGGCGGGAGATAGGGCGGGATCCCTTTTAACTTCTCGCGCGAGAGCGGATTCGGCCCGGACTCCTGGGGTGGAATCCGCTGGGGTCGGAGACGACGGATCCGCAGGCCTCCGTCGGCGAACGCCAGTCGTCGGCGAAGTCAGTCGTCGGTCGTCGGTTCGGCCTCGCCGTCGGTTCCGGCGGCGGCGCCGACGCCGGTGGCACCTTCGGTGAGGTCGGCGTCGCGCCAGGTGCCGCGCATGTACCAGGCGAACGCCAGCGCGGCGCCGGCGACGTTCGAGACGGCGAAGGAGAGCCAGATGCCCTCGTAGCCCATCTCGAAGACGGCGACGGCCTCGATGGGCGCGCTGAGGAGGGCGGCGAGAGGGTCGAACGGGATGGCGTCGACGAGGCCCGCGACCCACGACCCCTCGTAGCCGAGCGACTGGGAGGCGAAGAGGGCGACGGGGAGGCGGATGGCGCCGAGCATGGCGATGGAGATGAGCGCGGCGGTCATCGTCTTGCCTGCCCCGCGGAATCCGCCCTTGTAGGAGTGGAAAATGCCGGTGAACCCGAAGGTGGGCGCGACGTAGCGCAGGAACAGGCGGCCGACCTCGACCACCTCGGCGTCGTCGGAGAAGACGGCGACGATGTTGCCGGCGCCGAGCCAGGTGAGCACGCCGACGGCGGCGAGGACGACGAACATGGCGCGGGCGGCGAAGTGCGTCGCCGACGCGGCGCGCTCTTGCTCTTTGGCGCCGATGTTCTGGCCGGACATCGTCTCGACGCCGCGACCGACCGCGATGGCCGGCAGGAAGATGACCGAGAACATCCGGACCCCGACGCCGTAGGCGGCGACGACCACGGTCGGGAACGCGCTGACGATGACGAGCATGAGGTTGACCGCGATGGCGTTGCCGGTCCCCTCGATGGAGGCGGGGACGCCGATACGGAGGAGCTTCCGCAGGTACGAGAGGTCCGGCTTCATGTCTTCGAGGCGGATCTTGACGCCGCGAGTCCCCTGGAACATGATGCCGAGGCCGATGACGGTCGCGAGCGCTCGCGAGAAGACGGTCGCGTAGGCGGCCCCCTCGACGCCCAGTTCGGGGAACAGCCACCACCCGAAGATGAAGAACGGGTCGAGGACCATGTTGACGACGACGGTGACGAACATGACGAGCATCGGCGTGATCGTGTCGCCGTAGCCGCGCATCAGCGACATGAACACGAAGAAGGCGAACATGAACACCATCCCGATCGAGATGATCTCCAGGTACGCCGTCGCGCCGGGGAGGACGTCGTCGGACGCGCCGAGCAACCCGAGCAGGTCGCCGACGATGAAGTAGCCGACGGTCCCGAGGATCAGCGAGGCGATGATGGCGAAGGTCACGGTCTGGGAGGCGGCGAACTCCGCCTCGCGCTCCTCGTCGGCGCCGATGTGCTGGGCGACGAGGATGCTCCCGGCGATGGAGATGCCGAGTCCGAGCGAGATGAGGAAGAAGACGACCGGGAACGCGAAGCTGATGGCCGCCAGCGCCTCCGTGCTGTAGCGGCCCAGCCAGATGGTGTCGACCAGGTTGTACATCGTCTGCAGGAGGTTGGTGACGACGATGGGGATCGAGAGGTAGAAGAGCGGTCTGGCGATGTCCCCGGAGGTCAGGTCGAACTCGTCGCGGCCCTTGAACACCACGTTCACTCGCTCGCGGACGGCGCGGACGAGGCGGTCGACGCGGTCGCCGGCCATCAGTCCTCACTCTCCGAGACCGCTCCCAGCGCATCGCCGTCGATGTCGACGTCGGCGTCGGGTGCGACGAGGTTCTCGCGGACGTACGCGACGAAGATGTTCCGGGTGCTTCCGTCTGTCTCGCCGATGGCGACGCGGCGCGTGTTGACGCCGTCGACGAGCGTCGCGACGAACGCGGCCGTGTCGTCGGGGTCGACGTCGGCGCGGACGACACCGTCCTCGATCCCGTCGGCGACGATTTCGCGCACTCGGTCGCGGACGAACGCGTCGATCCGCTCCAGTTCCTCCCGGTAGGCCTCGACGTAGGGTCCCTGGGCCTTGATCTCCAGCAGCGCCGTCTGGAACTCCTCCGCGCCCTCCACGTCGGACTTGCACAGCACCTCGTCGACGAAGGTGATCAGCCGGTCGACGGCGTGCTCGCCGTCGGTGGTCGCGAACTCCGCGGTGAACGAGTCGTAGAGGTGGTCGAGAAACGCCAGCAGGAGATCCTCTTTCGTGTCGAAGTGGTAGTGCAACGAGGCCTTGCTCTTGTCCGACTCGTCGGCGATGTTCTGCATCGTCAGGTCCGCATAGCCGTGTTTACAGAGCGCCCGGTAGGTGGCTTCCATGATCGCCTCGGGCGTGTCCGAGGCGCCCGCCGCGGCGCTCTCCGTCTCTCCGCTCATTGGCTGAGTTAACTGACCGGTTAGTCAAAAAGTTTCCGAACTGACTGACCGGTTAGTCAAGGCGTGGCACGGGGGCGCTGCGGAGCGACACTCGGCGGTCGCGACGGAGCCATAGTCGGCGGTCCCACGGGCGGTGGTCGCGGTCCCACGGGCGGTGGCCGGGGCCGCAACGGGTCTCGGAGGGCGAGAATCAACGCGTCGATTCAAATGGGTCGCGGTCCACCATACGAACGGAGGCCAGTCATGACACACCACCCGGACCACGAGGTCGAACTGTTCAAAGACGAGGGGGCGTACGAGGTGTACGTCGACCTCCCCGGCTACGAGCGCGAGGACGTCGACCTCCGCTGGCACGACGGGCGGCTCCACGTCACCGCCGAACACCGCGACGACGACGGCGAGACGCGCGTCTACAACCGCCACGTCTCGGTCCCCCGATCGGTGGACGCGGAGTCGATCACGGCCGACTACGACGACGGCGTGTTGAACGTGCGACTCCCCATCGCCGCCGACGAGTCGCGGCCCGGAACCCTGATCGAGGTCCGCGAGTCCGCGCCGTCGGAGTGACGGCGCCGGTCCGCCGTTGGCCGCTCAGACCCAGTCCAGCCCGGGGTCGATCCGGTTCGGCGGCGTCTCGCCGGCCAGGACGGCGGCGACGTTCTCCGCCACCGTCCGGTTGAGTTCCACGCGAGCCTCCGCCGAGTACCACGCCGCGTGTGGGGTCAGGATCGCGTCGTCACGGTCGAACAGCGGCGAGTCCTCGGGAGGTTCCTCGGCGAACACGTCGAGCCCGGCCGCCCCGATCTCCCCCGATTCGAGTGCGTTGGCCAGTGCCTCCTCGTCGACGACGCCGCCGCGGCCGGTGTTGACGACGACGGCGTGGTCGGCCAGTCGCGCGAACGCAGCGTCGTCGATCATGTCTCTCGTCTCCGCAGTCAGCGGCGCGGTGACCGACACGAGGTCGCTGCGGTCGAGCAACGCCTCGAACTCGACCCGTTCGACGCCGTCGTCGGCCATCTCCGCCCGGTCGACGTAGGGGTCGTACGCGACGTACTCGACGTCGAACCCGGCGGTCTGCTCGCGGACGCGCCGGGCGATCGGGCCGTACGAGACGAACCCGAGCGTGCTGTCTGCCAGCCGGTGAACCGACCCGCCGACGCGCCAGTCCCAGCCGCCGCCTTTCACGTCGCGGTCGTAGACGCCCAGGCGCCGCAGGCAGGCCAGCAGGAGCGAGACCGTGTGACTCGCGACCTCGTCGGTGCAGTAGTCCGGGACGTTCGTCACCGTGACACCGCGCTCGGCGGCGGCCTCGACGTCTATCGTGTCGATGCCGACACCGGCCCGCGCGACGACGTCGAGGTCGTCACACGCGTCGAGCACGTCGGCCGTGACGGGGGTCGACACGTCGGCGACGAGCGCGACGGCGTCGGCGGCGGCCTCGCGGACCGCCGCTTCGGTGCCCGTTTCGGCGACGGTGACGGTCACGGCCTCGCCCAGTCGGTCCCGCAGGCGTTCGGCGTCGATCATCGGGTTCTCGCTCGCGACGACTTCCATGTGTGGCCTCCGGGGACGGCCGGAGATAAAGGCGTGCTCGCGTTCCCACCGGCTGGCAAGCCTCCCGGCGCCGAGACCGGCAAACGGCACGCCCGTCAGAGGCGCGCGGCGTCCCGTCGGAAGTGCACGGCTCCCCGTCGGAAGTGCGTGCCCTCCTCCCGGGTCCGTCGCGGTCTGAGGTGCCGTCCGAGACGTGAAACGGGAGGCTCATGTGCGAGCGTCCGATAGGGTCGTCCATCTCTCCCGACGGAGGATTTCAGCCATGACACGCGAGGGACCACAATGACACGGCAGACGCGCGGGAGCCCGTACGCCCCCCACGACGCGACCGACACCGAGGCGATGCTGGCGGCCGTCGGCGCCGACAGCGAGGAAGCCCTGTTCGACATCCCCGAGTCGGTCAGGTTCGACGGCGACTTCGGTATCGAGGCGCGGAGCGAACGGACCGTCCACCGGCAGGTCGAGCTGGCGCTCGGGCGCAACGACGACCTGACCGAGTTCATGGGGCGTGGTCACTACGACCACTACGTCCCGGCGCTGGTCGACGACCTGGCGAGCCGCCAGGAGTTTCTCACCTCCTACACGCAGTACCAGCCCGAGGTCGCCCAGGGGTTCCTGCAGGCCCTGTTCGAGTACCAGTCGATGCTCGTCGAACTGACGGGTCTCGACGTGGCGAACTGCTCGATGTACGACGCCGCCTCCGCGCTCGGCGAGGCCGCGACGCTCTCACAGCGCGTCCGGTCGGTCTCGGGCGACCGCATCCTCGTCCCGGACCAGTTGCGCGAGGGCAAACGCGCGGTGCTCGAACAGTACGCGGACGGTCCCGATCTGTCGATCGAGACCTATCCGACCGAAGCGGGGAACGTCGACACGGACGGCCTCGCCGACGCGCTCGACGAGGACGCAGCGATGGTCTACGCCGAGAACCCGACGGTCAGCGGCGCCGTCGAGGAGTCGCTCGGTGCCGTCGGCGACCTCGCCGACGACCACGACGCCCTGTTCGTCCTCGGGTCGGACCCGGTCGCCCTCGCGCTGCTCGAGCGGCCTGCGGACGTCGGCGCCGACGTCGTCGTGGGCGAGGCGAGTTCGCTGGGGCTCGGCACCGCCTACGGCATGGGCATGGGCATCTTCGCGACGCGCGAGGAGTTCCTCCGGCAGGTACCCGGTCGACTCGTCGGGATCAGCGAAGACGCCACCGACCGGCGGGCGTTCACGCTCACGCTCCAGACCCGCGAGCAACACATCCGGAAGGAGCGGGCGACGAGCAACATCTGCACGAACCAGGCGCTGCTGGCGCTCAGGGCGGCCATCCACGCCGCCACGCTCGGCCCGGACGGCCTCGTCGACCTCGCCGAGGACTGCGTCCGGCTGGCCGAGGACCTCGCCGGCAGGCTGGACGACGTCTCGGGGATCAAAGCGCCGGTCCACGACCGCTATCACTTCCGCGAGTTCCAGGCACGGACCGACCAGCCCGCCGCCGCGGTGGCGAGCGACCTCGAAACGGAGGGGTTCGCCGTCCACGTCGTCGGCGAGCACCGCATCCAGGTCTGCGTCACCGACGCGAACGAGCCCGCGATCGACAGCTTCGTCGACGCGGTGGAGGAGGTGGCCTGAGATGAGCGAAGAACCGGGGGAAATCGAGGGTGTCGACGACGCCGCGGACCACGCGCCCGAGGCGGGCACGCTCTACGACCAGGCTCGCTGGACCGACGACGGCGAGTACGAGCCGCTGCTCTCCGAGAAGGACTCGACGGAGGTCGAGATCGGCGACGACTCGCCGCTCCCTGCGGACCTGACGCGCGACTCGCTCGAACTGCCGGGGCTGGCGGAGCCGGAACTCGCCCGCCACTACGCCCGCCTCTCCCAGATGAACTACGGCGTCGACAGCGGGCCGTTCCCGCTCGGGTCGTGCACGATGAAGTACAATCCGAAGTTCACCGAGCGGGTCGCCGCCCTGCCCGACGCCGCGGTCCACCCCGACCGGTCGGGCCGGAGCCTCCAGGGCACGCTGGAACTGCAGGCGAAACTCCAGGACTACCTCGGGCGCATCGGCGGGATGGACGCGGTGACGCTCCAGCCGCCGGCGGGCGCGGCCGGTGAGTTCACGGGCATCCGGATCGCCAGCGCGTACCACGAGGCCAACGGCGAGGACCGCTCGGAAGTCGTCATCCCGGACAGCGCCCACGGCACGAACTTCGCGACGGCGGCGATGTCCGGGTTCGACGTGGTCGAGCTCCCGAGCGACGACGACGGCCGCGTCGACATCGATGCGCTGGAGGCCGCTGTCGGCGACGACACCGCCGCGCTGATGCTCACCAACCCGAACACGCTCGGCCTGTTCGAGCGGGACATCGAGCACATCGCGGAGGTCGTCCACGACGCGGGCGGGCTGCTCTACTACGACGGCGCGAACCTCAACGCCCTGCTCGGCAGGGCTCGCCCCGGCGACATGGGCTTCGACGTGATGCACTACAACGTCCACAAGACGTTCGCGACGCCCCACGGCGGCGGCGGCCCGGGCGCCGGCCCCGTCGGCGTCGTCGACGAACTGGCGCCGTTCCTGCCGAGCCCGCACGTCAGAGAACGCGCGGAACGGAGTTCCGCGGCCGGTTCGAGCGGGGAGCGCAGCGACCCGGGAGAACAGGCGGACGGGAGCGGCTACGAGCGCTACGAGCCCGAGCGGAGCATCGGCAAGGTCCACGGCTTCTCGGGCAACTGGCTCGTCCTCGTCCGGGCGTACGCGTACGTCGCCCGCCTGGGCGACGCGGGGCTGGCCGACGCGAGCGCCAAGGCGGTCCTGAACGCCAACTACCTCGCGAGCCAGATCGACTACGAGGTGCCCTACGGCCCCTTCCACCACGAGTTCGTCGCGAGCGCGGGCGACCAGGACGCCGCGGACGCGGCCAAGCGGATGCTCGACTACGGCGTCCACCCGCCGACGACGAAGTGGCCCGAGATCGTCGACGAGGCGCTGATGACCGAGCCGACGGAGGCGGAGACGCGCGGCTCGCTCGACGACCTCGCGGCGGCCTTCGACGCCGTCGCGGCCGAGGACGACGCGACGCTCGAAGCCGCGCCCGAGCGAACCGCGGCCCGGCGGATCGACCAGGCCAGCGCCGCGCGCGAACCGCGACTCTCCTGGCACGCGCTCGACGAGTAGTCCGCCCCGTCCCGCACACGGCGGCGCCCCCCGGTCGCGTACGATTCAGTTTTCGATAATCGGGGGGAAGTCGCTATATGGACGAATTTCTTTGTCTCGGCGTACAAATGGGAGCGACGGTTCTGGTGATCGGTCAGGGGGTGGATGGTTCGTGGGCCGAGGGTTCGTGGGGGGCCGAACTCGAAGCCGACGGGTGGAACGTCGACTGTGTCACGACGACGCGAGCGGTCCTCGAGCGATTGCAAGCCGGGGACGTAGCGTGCGTCGTCATCGAGGCCGGGGGGCCGGGTGCGGTGGGTGACGACCCGGCGACCGACGAGGGGGACGAAGCACGGGAGGCGAACGACGACGCCGCGTTCGACCCGCTCGACCCGCTGTCGGGCGTCCGCGAGTTCGGATACGACGTCCCGGTGATCCTCGCCTCGGAGGGCCCCGATGGCGACCTCGCTGCGGCGGCGACGCGGCTCGACGTCAGCGAGTACGTGCCGCGGGCCACGACGGGGCCGTCGCTGGCCGAGCGCGTCCGCGCGCACCTCCGCGACGGATCGCAACCGGTGGTCACCGACGGGGACGGAGCGGCCGATAGCGAATCGGAATCGACCGAACGCGGGGCCGTCGGAGCCCCGACCGGCGGTGACCTGCGGGGGGCCACGGATGCCGACGCCGAGGCTGGGGTGACTGTCGGGATCGGAGAGGCTGGTGCGGCGGTCGACGCCGTCAACGACGGGCTCTACGTCCTCGACACCAGGGGGAGGTTCCTCGTCGCCAACGAGTCCCTCGCCGAGATGACCGGGTACGGTATCGAGGAGCTCGTCGGCGAGAACGCCGCGATGATCACGACGGAGGAGGCGGAAGCCAACGTCTTCCCGGCGATCCGGCGCGTAGTCACCGGCGAGAGCGAGTCCGAGACGGTGTCGACGACGGTCGTCCCGCGGGACGGCGACCCGTTTCCCGCGGAAGACCACGTCACCGCGGTCACGGAAGACGGCGAGGTCGTCGGCATCGCGGGCGTGATCCGCGACGTGACGGACAAGCGCGAGCGGACGAGGGAACTCGAACGCTACGAGTCGATCATCGAGGCCGTCGACGACGGCGTCTACGCGCTCGACGACGAGGGCCGCTTCGAGGTCGTCAACGACGCGCTCCTCGATCTGACGGGCTACGACCGCGAGGCGTTGCTCGGCGAACACACATCGGTCATCAAGGACGAGCCGACGGTCCAGCGCGCCGAGAACAAGCTCCGGGAACTCGTCTCCGGGAACGCCGTCGAGACGACGTTCGAACTCGCGCTCCAGCCCCGGTCCGGCGATCCGGTCGACGCCGAGGACCACATGACGATGCTGACCGACGAGGAGGGGCGATTCGAGGGGACGGCCGGCGTCATCCGCGACATCACCGACCGAAAGGAACGCGAGCGGGAGCTCCGCCAGGCCCGCGAGCGATTCGCCGAACTGCTGGACACCTCCCGGGCGCTGCTGGGCGCACACGGGAGCGACCGCGTCGCCGAGATCGTCGCCGACGCCGTGGCGGAGACGGTGGGGTACGAACTCAACGTCGTTCGGCTGTACGACCCCGAGAGCGGCCGCCTCGAAGCCGTCGCCGGGTCGGGCAGCGACGTGATCTCCGTCGCGAACCGGCCGGGCTACGAGGTCGGCGAGGGCGGTCCCGGGCGCGCGTTCGAACGCGAGGAGACGCTCCACGCACCGACGGACGTTGACCCGGCCGTCGGCGACCTGCCCGAGTCCATCACGGAGACGCTGTACGTCCCCCTGGGCGACCAGGGGACGATCAGCATCGGCGCCACCGACGGCGAAGAGTTCGACGACGGCGACCGCTCGCTCGCGGAGATCCTCGCGTCAAACGCGGCGGTCGCCCTCGACCGCGTGGCCTACGAGGACGAACTCGTCCAGTACCGGACGGTGCTGGAGAACGTCCAGGACATGGTGTACGTCGCCGACGAGACCGGACGGTTCTCGCTGGTGACCGAACCGCTGGCCGCGTGGCTCGGCGTCGAACGCGCGGCCCTCGTCGGCACGCCGGTCGCGTCGGTACTCGACGACGGGTCCGCGCTGGCCGCGGCCGTCGCGGACGTCCGCGACGAGGACGTCGAGAGCAGCGTCGTCCAGACGACGCTCCGCCGAGACGACGGCGAGGCGCTCCCGGCGGAAGTGGAGGTGTCGCCCCTCCCGGCCGACGAGGCGTTCGCCGGGAGCGTCGGCGTCGTCCGTGACCGGAGCGAACTCGTCGAGACCCGCGAGCGACTGGAGACCCAGCGCGACCGGTTCACGTACCTCTTCGACAACCTGCCCGACGCCGTCGTCGAGGCGTCGCTCGACGAGGACTGCGGGCCTATCGTCACGACCATCAACGACGCCTTCGCGGAGGTGTTCGGCTACGAACCCGCGACCATCGCCGGCGAACCGCTCAACGACCTCATCCTGCCGGCGGACGAGCGCGAGAGCGGTCGGCAACTCGACCGGGCGGCCGCAGAGGGCGAAGTCGTCCAGTGCGAGGTTCGCCGCGAGGCCGCAGACGGCTACCGGGACTTCCTCTTCCGCGGCGTCCCGTTCGAGACCGGGACGGGCGGGACGAGCAGTTTCGGCATCTACACCGACATCACCGACCAGAAGGAGCGCGAGCGCCGACTCCAGGTCCTCAACCGCGTCCTCCGGCACAACCTCCGCAACGACCTCAACGTGGTGATGGGGTACGCGGAGATGATCGCCGGGCAGGTGGACGACGAGTCGCTCGAAGAGTGGGCGGAGACGCTCGTGGAGACGGCCGCCGACGTCGCCTCGCTCGGCGAGCGCGCCCGTTCGCTCGATCGGACGATGCGCGAGGGGTCGCTCCGCGACGGCACCGTCGGGATCGGCGGCCTCGTCGCCGACGTCGTCACGGAGTACCGCGACGAGTTCCCAGACGTGCAGATCGCGACCGACGTCGACGACGAGACCGTCGTCGGCGACGGCCGGATCGAGCTCGCGCTCCGGGAACTGCTCGAGAACAGCGCCGAGTACGGCGGTGACGGCGTCCAGATCCGCGTCGAGACCGAGCGCGAGGGCGGTCGAATCGCGCTCACCGTCGCCGACGACGGCCCCGGGATCCCCGAGTACGAGCGGTCCGTCGTCGACGACTCGGCCGAGATAACACAGCTCGAACACGCCAGCGGCCTCGGTCTGTGGGTCGTCCGCTGGGTGTGCGACGCCTGCGGCGGTCGCATGCGCTTCGAAGAGAGCGACCTCGGCGGCGCTGCGGTCGCGCTCTCGCTGACGGCTGCCGACGAGTGAGACGCGACGCTACCGGGGCCGACGACGCGAAAACGGACTGATTCGGACGGGCTTACGCAGTGGCTTCGCTCGTGTCGACGGTCCCGTCGATGCGGACGAACCCGTAGTCACAGTCGGGGCAGTGCCACTTGACTTTCGTCCCGATGTGGACGTTCGTGCTCGCCGCCTGGAAGAACTCGCGCTCGGTCCCGCAGACCGGACATTCGTGCTCCATGAGCTCGCTCATACCTCCGCCTTCTGCACGGCGGTAATTTAACGTGCTGATTTTCCCCGCGGGTGCGGCGGTCCGGTCGACCCCGGTCCGGCGAGCCATCGGCCGTGCAGTGAGGACCGTCGGCTGTCCAACGGAGGCCGTCGGCCGTGCAGCGTGAGTCGTCGGCCGTTCGGCTCCGTCCTTAAGTCGCTGGCCGTCGGAGCGGTGCGTATGAAGATCTACACCGGCCGCGGCGACGAGGGACTGACCGACCTGCGGGACATGTCTCGCGTCTCGAAGACGAACCCCCGCATCGAAGCCTACGGGACCGTCGACGAGGTGAACGCGCTCGTCGGCGTCGTCCGACCGACCGGCCACGACGACGTCGACGACCTCCTGCGCGAGGTCCAGAACCACCTCCACGTCGTGCAGGCGGACTTCGCCAACCCCGACCCGGACGAGGCCGACCCCAGAGTCCGCGAGGACCACGTCGAGCACCTCGAAACCAGCATCGACGCCTTCGACGAGGAACTGGACCCGCTGGAGAGCTTCATCCTGCCGAGCGGGTCGGAACCCGGCGCGAAACTCCACCAGGCGCGGGCGGTCTGTCGGCGGGCCGAACGTCGCGCGGTCGCCTTCGCCGAGGCCGAGGAGGGCGTCAACGAGAGCGCCATCGTCTACCTCAACCGCCTCTCGGACCTGCTGTTCACGCTCGCCCGCGCGGTGAACAAACGCGAAGGCGTCCGCGAGGAATCGCCCTCCTATTGAGGGAGTCAGCCCGCTACCGATGGAGTCCGCCGCTGGCGATCCGTGCCGTCTTCTACGGCCGACTCACTCGTCGCGTTCGTAGCGGATGCTGTCGTCGGTCTCGCTGACTGTCACCCGCCCGGCGGCTTCGAGCACGTCGAGGTGGCCCACGGCCTCGCTCATCCCGGGGAACTGCTCGGTGACGGGGAGGTCGCCGAAGAGTCCGGTCATCACCTCGACGGGCGTGGTCGGCTCGTCGAGCATGTCGGCCACGCGCTCCGTGCGCTCCTCGTGTTCGGCGAGGATGGCCTCGATGCGACCGGCGGGGTCGTCGACCAGGCCGCGGTGGCCCGGGTGCAGGCGGTCGTAGCCGGCGTCGCGCAACGTCGCGAGAGAGTCGTTGTACGCCGGGAGCACCCGGGGACGGGCCGCGTCGGGATCCACCGGTGGCTGGAGGAACGGGTTCGGCGTGATCTCCGCGAGGACGTTGTCGCCGACGATGGCTTCCCGACCGCCCGGGCCGTCGAACGCGAAGAGGACCTCGCCGCTCGCGTGACCGACGAGGTCGTCGACGCGGAGCTCGCGGCCGTCGACGGCGACCGTCTCACCGGCGCTGACGCTGCGGTCGACCGTCACGCTCGGCGCGTAGTGGACGAACGCTTCCGGGAGTTCGGTGACGGTGTCGGCCGTCGACGGCGCCATGCCGCAGCGCTCGAAGAACTCGCTGAAGTAGGCCTGTTCGGCGTCCAGGCGGCCGGGGAAGTCGGCCATGATCGCCGCGGCGTCGGAGTGGGCGACGATCGACGCGCCGAGTTCCCGGAATCGGCTGGCGAGCCCGAAGTGGTCGGGGTGAGGGTGGGTGATGAGCACCTGTTCGATGTCCTCCGGAGCGAGGTCGCGCTCGGCGAGCGCGTCGGTGAGACGAGACCAGGCCTCGTCGCTGTCGGGGCCCGGATCCACGAGCGTCCGGTCGGCGAGATAGGCGTTCACGGGGCCGACCTGGAACGGCGTCGGCACGGGAACCTGCTCGAACATGTGCCTCGATACTGGCTGGTGCTGTAAGTGCGTGGCGGGTCCCCCGGAGAGAAATCGTCGGCACACGGCGATGCCCACCGTCGTGTGCGGACGTCACAGCCTGTTGGGACAGACAGACGGCGCGGGCCCGACGGTCGACCGCGCCGACATGATTTAGGTCTGCCTAAAAGAAGATAAACGTTGCGGTGGGGGAAAGCATATATCTGTTGCCTGCGTAAGGACAGGTATGAACAGGCACTTCGAAGACACCCTGTACTACCTGAAGCGAGCGGTCGAGACGGCCAGGAAGGGCGTGACCGAGGAGGTCGCGCCGGCCGAGGAGAAGGTTCGGGAGCTGACCGGGCGGGAGAAAGCGCCCGAACAGGGACGGTTCGAGGCGGCCCGGGAGCGAGTCGAGAGGGAAGTCCGGCACGTTCTCGACGAAGTCCGCGCGACTATCGGTTCGTATCGCGGCCGAACCGAGTCACGGTAGGCGTCTCGACGGAAAGCAATTCTTAAGGTGGGCGGCGAAGTATCGCAGAGTGTCCGGGTTGGTGGTCTAGTCCGGTTATGACGGCTCCTTCACACGGAGCAGGCCCCAGGTTCAACTCCTGGCCAACCCACTTCTGTCGACGTCACTGGCGAGCGACCGCGCGGGCTCAGTCGCTCGCTTCGACCTGGACGGCGACCTCGTTGCGCCGGAGCGGAGGGAGCGTCCAGGGAGCGTCGTATCCCAGGAAGAACGGATCGCCGTCGAGTGGGACGTCGGCAGCGTCGAGTGTCGCGAGCAGTCGGTCGGTTTCACGGGCGAGACGGTCGTCGGTTGCCCGCCAGGAGAACCGTCGGACTGCGAGCGTTCGCTCCGGGACGGAGACCAGGTCGACGTCGTCGTCGGTCGGACTCGGGGCCGAGTCGACGTCGTACTCCGGCGGGAGATAAAACGCCATCCGGACCCCGCTCTCGGCGCGACTCGTGGCTGGTTCGGCGGGCGTCGTCGAACCCACCGGCGTGGGACGCGCCATCTCGACCGGGGTCGTCATCGCGAGCTTCGTTCCGGGGTCCGTCACTTCGACCGGTGCGGTCATCTCGAGGTCCTCCCCGCCGTCGTTCCCACCGGCGATGTACCGGAACAGCCGACCGAAGGCTTCGTTCTCGGACGGGGCGACCGTCTCGGCGAGGGCCAGTTCCGGATAGCGGCGCAGCTCGACGTCGCCGAGGCGAGCGACGACGGTGTAGGGGACGGTCTCGGTCGCGTACCGCTGGTAGAGCGACCACCCTCCGACGGCCGCCACGATCCCTCCCACCGCGCCCGCGACGAGTGCCGATTTGCGAACCATGCGTCCCATAGGACGCGTGGCTCAATAGGTCCTCTCCCGCGCCGACTCGCATCTGACGGCGCGGCGGACGCGCGTCGCGATCGACGTAGCCCCACCAGCCGAGCGGTACGAGCGACCAAACCGGACGACCGCGCGCAGGCCCGTCGACGTCACTCCCGCTGGTGACTCAGTTCACGTCAGGTAGCGGCCCGTCGGGGACCGGGCCGGCCCGTCGGGAGACCTGGTCGGTCACCCGGGGTTCGGGGGGACCGAACCGTGATCGTTTTTTACCCGCCCCGGCGACGACACGCCTATGGACGTATACGGTATCATCGGTAATCCGGTCGAGCACTCGCTGTCGCCGCCGATGCACCAGGCCGCGTTCGACGAACTGGGCATCGACGCGAAGTACGTCACCTTCGAGGCCGACCCCGACCGCATCGAGGAGGCGTTCCGCGGCGCCGAGGCGCTGGGAATCGACGGGTTGACCGTCACGCTGCCGTTCAAGCACGACGCCTTCGAGTTCGTCGAACCCGAGGAGTCCGTCCGGCGCGTCGGTGCGGTCAACACGATCGACTTCACCGACGACGGCCCGATCGGGTACAACACCGACATGACGGGGACGCTCCGCGCGTTCGAGCACCACGACGTGGAACTCGCCGGGACCAACGCCGTGGTGGTCGGTGCCGGCGGTGCCGCCCGCGCGCTCGCGTTCGGGTTCGAGGAAGCCGGTGCGGACGTGGCGGTCGCGAACCGGACCGCGTCGAAGGCCCACGACCTCGCCGAGGAGGTACCCGGCGCGACGGGCCACGGCCTCGACGAACTGCCGGACCTGATGGCGGACGCCGACGTCGTCGCCAACGCCACCAGCGTCGGGCTGGAGTCCGACGAGTCGGTCGCGCCCGCCGACGCCTGGCACGGGGACTGCGTGGCCTTCGACGCGGTGTACAAGCCGCTCGAAACCCGCTTCCTCGGCGACGCGGCCGCGGCCGGCGCCGAGACCATCGACGGCGCGTGGATGCTGCTGTTCCAGGGCGTCGACGCCTTCGAGACCTGGACCGGCGAGGACGCGCCCGTCGACGTGATGAACGAGGCCCTGCGCGCCGAGTTGTAACTACCGCGTGAGCCGACCCGCGGCCTACCGCTCGGAGGGCTCTTTCTCGTAGGCCTGCAGGCGCTCGTACTCCTCGGCCGTGATCGGCAGCACCGTCCCGTGTTTGAACCCGTAGGGGAACGCGAACTCCTCGTCTGCGCGCTCGAACGCCGACTCCAGCGAGTCCGCGACGAACGGGACGTACCCCTGCGTCTCCGGGCGACCGCCGAAGTAGTCCAGGAACAGACACCACCGCCCGTCGTCGAGCAGGAAGGCGGTCGGTGCCTCGTACCGTCCGCCCTCCAGCCCCTCCATGGTCCGGTCGAACACGTCCACCCGGGTGAACGGGCCGGTGGGCCGCTCGCTCTTCAGCAGAACGATCCCGGCGGGGTTCGCCTCGCTCTTGCAGAAACAGTAGTAAGAGCCGTCTTCCTCGTACATGGCGGAGTCGATGACGCCGCTGTCCGGTTTCCGGTAGAGTAGTTCGGGTTCGGAGAAGGTCTCGAACGACTCGGTCGTCGCGCAGTAGATCGCCTTGTCCTCGTAGTCGTCACGACGGTGGGATGACGACCAGTGGACGACGTACTCGTCGTTCTGGCCGTCGTAGGTGATATCGGGCGCCCAGAGGCAGCCGAACTGCCCGTCGCCGAGTTCGACCATCCGCTGGTCGGACCACTCGACCAGGTCCTCGGACTCCCACAGCACCAGCGCGTCGCTCCCGTTGCGGGTGATCTCCTCCCACGACCCGTCGTACTGGTTGGGCATCCCGTAGGCGAGACTGAGGTCCGTCCCCATGATCACGAACCGGCCGTCGGCCGTCCGGGTGATCGTGCAGTCCCGCACGCCCTTGTCGCCTCTGTAGCTCCAGAGGACGGGATCGCCGTCGTTCACCGCCTCCCAGTGGAACCCGTCTTCGCTGATCCCGAAGTAGACCTGCTCACCGTCCGGCGTCCGCTTCTCCCTGAAGTGAACGAAGAGGTACGGCATCTCTACGTGCTACTGTGGGGTCAGTGCCGTATCCGTTTCTGTTTCGCCGCCGTCGGTCAGCGCGGACGCCGACGCTCGGGCCGCGCCACGAACTGACCGCGAAACTGCGAGAAAGACCCGGTCTCCGGCGATCAGTCGCCGATCCCGGCCTCGCGGAGCCGCGTTCCCGAGATCAGGAACCAGCCCTGGCCGTAGAGGTTGACTGCCTGAGGAGCCTCGGGCCCGCCGGGCATCGCGGCGTTGCGCTGGACCGCACCGTCGTCGGTCACGGCGGTCTTCGCCGCGCTCATGGCCTTCTCGGCGACCTCCTCGTACTCCTCGTCGAGCAGGCCGCGTTCGACGGCCTCGGTGAAGGCGTACGCGTACTGCATCGTGCCCGACGTTTCCAGGTACATCGACGGGTCGTCGATGAGGTGGTGCCAGAAGCCGCTACGGTCCTGGTACTCCGCCATGCTCAGGAGGTGGTCGGTGACGATCTCCTCCAGCCGATCCCGCTCGGGGTAGTCCTCGGGGACGTAGTCGAGGGTGTCGAGGATGCCGTTGGCCATCCAGCCGTTGCCCCGCAGCCACAGCGAGCCGTCTGGGTAGCTGTCGGGCGTCTCGCGCCAGATGTGGCGGTAGAGATCGCTCTTGGGGTCGACGAGGTGGTCGTGGTGGACGAGGATCTGGTCGACGGCTTCCTCGATAGCCTCGGGGGTGTCGGTCAGTTGGCCGTAGCGAGCCATGAACGGGCACATCATGTAGACGGCGTCGATCCAGAGTTCGATGTCGTCGATGTGGTGGGAGATACCGCCGGCCTCGCTCCGGGGGGCGCCCTCGTGGAAGTACTCGAACTGGCGCCGGGCGGCGTCGAGGAAGTACTCGGGACCGTCGTCCTCGTAGACGTCGAGCACGAGGTAGCCGAACGCGCCGGCGTCCGGGACGGGACGGAAGATCCGGTGTTCGTCCCACTCGGGGACGACGTCGATGGAGCCGTACGCCAGCTGGCCCTTGGTCGACTGCGAGCGGACCGCCTTGTCGACGTACTCCTCCGCGATCTCGGTGTGTTCGTCGTCGTCGGTCGCCAGCAGTCCGCGGAGAACCATCGGCCGTTCCCCCTGGATGAACTCCTCGAAGTCGAGGTCGAGGGTGTACTCGGCGACCGTCGGCAGCAACTCGTCGAGCGTCCGTTGTGTGGGCATATTACCCCATGTGGCCGGCCCAATCTTAAGAGCGCGGGGATCGGTCGCGGTGGACGCGCCGCACCACCGCTCGAACCGGCCGGAACAGGCACTGGTCCGGCGGCGAGTGAGGGGTACGTGATCGACGAGAACGACGGGGCGTCGTGCGCGCAGCGACGGAGCGCGGGGCGCCGCGGGGCGCGGGATGCGAACGTGGGGCGCGGGATGCGAAACGACGGACGTTACCGCATCTCGCTGAGCGAGACGACGGTGTCGGACATCAGCCACGCGGTCTCGCTGTCCTCGCGCTCGATGCTCAGGGCGAAGAACGAATCGCGGCCGTCGTCGACGGTGACGTGATAGGCGTCTGTCGTCAGGGGGTCCGGCGCGGCCCGGTCGTCGGAGTCAGTGGAGGTCACACCCACCCTCACCGGTGCCCACGGATAACCGACTCGATCTCCATCCGACCGTGAGAACGATTATTCTATTTTCTATCTTATATATTTGAATATATTACGTATGTCGAACGGACAGAGATCGCGGCCTCGCCCCGAACGTGTCGGTAAGCGTTTCAAAGGCGCAATTATCCGCACGTACCGGATACGTATTCCGAAACCGAGTCCGCCGGATCGTCCACCACTCCCGATCCACAAATCGGCAGAACAGCTGATGAAGGCGTGAGTCAAGGACGAACAGCAGACGAGTCGCAGCCGATCGGTAATAGTATCGTAATACAGGAACGAATCCAGTACTATATCTTCTCCAATCAGTATTGTCAACTGTTACTTAGTCGTCGGAGAGGCTCGCCGTCTGCGGGTTGACGCGGCCGGTCTGGGAGTAGATGCCGACGACCAGGAGCGCGCCCGCGAGAAGCGGTATCACGGCGCAGGCGGCGTAGACGGGCGAGAATCCGATCGACTCGACGACGGGGAGCGAAACCATCGGCCCGAGGCCGCCGCCGAGGTCGCCGAGGACGTTGTTCGTCGCCATCGCGCGACCGGTGCGTTCGTTCGGCGTGAGGTCGGCGAGCAGGGCGATGAGCGGGCCGCTGGTCCCGCCCTGACCGGTACCGATGAGGACGCAGGCGGCGAGGAGCGTTTCGAGGGACTGGGCGCGCGCGAGCAGGAGAAAGCCCGCGAAGGAGACGACCAGAAAGGCGAGCAGCGTCGGGACGCGCGCGCCGAAGACGTCGCTCGCCTTCCCGCCCGCGAAGGTGAAGGCGGCGGCCGCGAGGACGGTCACGGCCATGAGCAGTCCGGACATGCCCTGCGGCCCGTAGCCCCAGACGCTGAGGCCCTTCGCCTCGACGAAGAGGACGAGCGTCGCGAACAGCGCGCCCAGGTAGGCGAAAAAGAGGCCGAAGTTGACGAAGCCGACGGTCAGCGTCGGCAGGGCGGTGTCGATCTCCCAGGGCCTGACGGCGGTTCGCTCGCCGGAGACGTGGGTCTCGGGGACGGTGCCGTACGCGAGGAGGCTCGCGAGGAGCGCGACGGCCGCGGCGGCGACGAAGGCGGCCAGGACGGAGTAGGCGTCGCTCAGGACGCCGCCCATCACGAGGCCGGCGGGGAAGCCGAGCGTGATGCCGCCGCGGACGACGCCCATGTTCGTCCCGCGGTCGCCGCCGTCGCTGACGTCGGCGGCGATGGTGTAGGCGGTCGCGAACACGAGTGCGCTCCCGATCCCCCAGAGGACGCGGGCGAGGAGGAACCACAGTTCCGGGAACGGGGCCGCGAGCGCGACCACGTATCCCAGCGTGGCGACTCCTTCGACGAGGAGGCCGGCGACGAACGGCGTGCGAGTCCCGATCCGGTCGACCAGCGAGCCCGCGGGCGCGTTCGCGAGGATGCGCGTGAACCGGTTCGCGCTGAGGATGAGGCCGACGAGGAACGGCGAGATGCCCAGGACGGCCCCGAGGTTCGGCAGGATCGGGAAGACGACGCCGCCGCCGATGCCGACGAAGAACGTGCTGACGATGACGGCGAGCACGACCGACCGCTGGGAGTCCATTACGTACGTCTGTCGGGCAGCCGCGGATAAGTACTGCGGGCTGTGAGTGGCCCGCGGGCGGCGAGAGCGCGGTGGGCGATAAGAACGGATGGCCGAGCCCGCGGGTGACAGGCCCGGCCGAGTGAAGATGGCGACTGCCCCGTCGGAGACGGGACAGCCTGGCACCAGCAGCGCGGCACTGCCGGCCCGGTGTCGGGTCGCGGGTGGGGTTGTCGGGCACGCGGACGGCAAGCGCCATGTGGAGGGCGCGCGCCGACCGCACGTCGACCGAGGGACGGCCCGGACATAACGACACCTAAAACTAAAATGCGAATTTCACCGACCGGATCAGTCGTCGCCGGCGCCCGAGGGACCCGCGACGGGTTCGGTCTCGTCCGCCGTCTCGGCCCCGTACTGGCCCGATTCGAATTCGTCTCCGCCTCGTTCGTCGAACTCGGAGTCGTCCCCGCGCCCCGCAAGCCGCCTGGCGACGACCGTCGCGACGACCGAGACCACCACGCTCGCGACCGCCAGTTTCGCGAATCGGCCGCGGCCGCTACCCTCCGCGTCCGCGGACGCTTCGCCGCCGCTATCTGTCCCGACCTCTGGCTCGCCGGCGTCGCTTCGCTCGACGGCGACCGATTCGCTCCGGCTGTCGTCGCCGGATCGCCCGTCTCGGGGGCCGAACTGCGCGTCGTCGAGGTGTACTTCGAACAGGGTGACGTTCTCGAATACCATACGTCTATCACGTCCCGTGGACACTTAAATTCGCAGTGAGGGGTGCTGGCAGGCGGTCTGCGCGGAATCGAAGTGGCTCCGTCTTCCGTGGGTGGCACCGTCTCGGGACGGGATCGCGGCGCCACGTGTCGACGAGAGTACCAGAACCGTTAACCGCCGCATGGCCCAACCCTCCGGCGATGAACCGACGGAGCTTCCTCCACTCCGCGACGGGCGCCGCGGCGCTCGGACTCGCCGGCTGTCTCGGTGACGGCGGCGGGACCGACTCGACGGCCACCCCAGCGAACGGATCGACGCCCGACCCGACCGCGTCCCCGAACGACGAGCCGCCGACGTCGAGTCCCACGGCGTCGCCGACGGCGACGCCCGAGGGCCCGGGCGGCGTCTACGTCCAGTCGTTCCGCGAGACGATGGTGATGCCGGGGACGGCGACGGCTGGCGACTACCGTTTCGCCCTGCTGGTCGCAGTCCCCCACCGTTTCTGGACGGTCTCCCTCACCGAGCGATCCGTGACGGCGATCCGCGACGGCGACGACGTCCACCTGATGGCAGCGGTCTGGGACCCCGAGACGCGGACGGTCCTGCCCGACTCGAACCTCTCGGTCGAGATCGCCCGCGACGGCGACCTGGTCTCCCAGGAGGTCATCTACCCGATGCTCTCCCAGCGGATGGGGTTTCACTACGGGGCGAACTTCGGACTCGACGGCGACGGGACCTACACCGCCCGGATCAGCGTCGGCGGCGTGAGCGCGCGAACGACCGGCGCGTTCGCGGACCGCTTCGGCGACGGCGAGCGAGCCGATATCTCGTTCGAGTGGTCCAAGCAGGTTCGCGAACAGCTGAAGACCGAACAGCTCGACGAAGCAGGCAAGCGCGGGGCGCTCGCCCCCATGGAGATGGGCGAGCTACCGCAGCCCCGCGCACCCGAACCCGACGACCTCCCGGGAACCGTCCTCGGCACCGGTCGCAGCGACGACGCGAAACTCGTCGCGACGGGCCTGCCCGCCGACGCCGCGAGCCGATTCACCGACGGCGACCCCTACCTGGCGGTCTCGGCCCGGACGCCGTACAACCGGCTGGTCCTGCCCGCGATGGGGCTGTCGGCGACCGTGACGCGGGGCGGCGAGACGGTGTTCGAGGGGGACCTCCGGCGGACCCTCGACCCGGACCTCGGGTATCACTACGGCACGGCCCTGGCCGAGGCGCCGCAGTCGGGCGACGAGATCACCGTCTCCGTGACCACCCCGCCCCAGCTCGCTCGCCACGAGGGGTACGAACGGGCGTTCCTGCAGATGGAACCGGCGACGATCACCGCCTGACATGGCGGGACGCGTCTCCTACCGGGCCGTAGTCGTCGTCACGGTGGCCGTCGTCCTGGCGACGCCCCTCGCGGTGGCGACGGTGTCCGCGCACGGGAACCACGTCGCCGCGGACTCGCAGGTGACCAGCGACGGGACCGTCGTCGTCGAGACGGTGTCGGCGCTGACGCCCGGGTTCGTCGTCCTCCGCGCCGACGACGGGGGGAGGCCGGGCGAGCCGGTCGGTAGTACCAGCGTCGCGCGGACGCCGAACCTGACCTTCCTGACGAGCGTCCCGGTCCGGATCGACCCCGCGACGTGGGACGAGTGGGACGGCGACCGGACGCTGTGGGCGGTGTTGCACGACGACACCAACGGCAACGGGGAGTTCGAGTACGGGACTGACCTGTCGATGGTGACCCGCAACCCGGCGGCGAGCACGCGCATCACCGTCGAACGAGCGGCGTCGGGCCAGGCGCGGGTCCTCGCGACGACCTTCGACCCGTTACCGCTGACAGACGGGGCGCTCACGGTCCGGCAGGTCGACCTCCCCGCGGCCGGCCACGTCGTCGTCCGGCCGGTCGGCACGAACGACAGTATCGGGTCGCGCTCGCTCGCGGCTGGCACCCACCGAAACGTCTCCGTCCCGCTCGACGAATCGTTCGTCGCCGAGCACGAGCGGCCGTTCCGCGTCCGGGTCGTCGTCCACCGGGACGACGGCGACGGCGACTTCGGGCCGGAAGACCCGCCGATCACCGCCGGTGATCGACCGGTCGAGACGTACCTCTCCGTCGCGCCCGGCAACGGGACCGACGACGGCCCCGTGATCAACACGCCGACGGTGACGACCGCGCCCGGCGAGTCCGCGACCCCGACGCCGTCGACCACTGCGCCGGCCACCCGGACCGCGACCGACTCGCGCACGAACGCACCTACCGGTGACTCGACGCCGGACGAGGACGGCTCCGGGACCGGAACGGCAGCCGATGGCGCTGGGTTCGGCGTCGCGCTCGCCGCACTGGGGGTCGCGCTTGCGCTGGCCGCCGTCGGACGGTCGCGCCGCCGGTAGTCTCCGGTCCGGATCGCTCTGTCGCCCGATGTGCGCGGACCGACCGCCTGCCGAGCGTATGGATGGAATCGCAACGTCCATTTCCCAGCGGTCCCCTACTGCCGGTGATGGCCCCCCGCACGCCCGACCCCTCCCGGCGCGAGTTCGTCAAGGCCGCCGTCGCCATCGGCGGATCGGCCGCGCTGTCGGCCTGTCTCGACCGCGAGAGCGACGCCGCGACGCCGACGGGGACGGACCCGTCGACCCGCCCCTCCCGTCAGCACGCGTGGAACGACGCCCTCACGACCGACGAGCACGGCAACCACCTCCCGCCGCGACATCACCTCCTGCTGTACCTCGACTACGCCGGCGACGGCGCACCGACGGACGACGGCCGCGAACGGGCGGAGGCCGCCTTCCGCTCGCTGGAGCGCGCGTTCGCCCGGAGTAACGAGGGGCTGCTGTTCACCGTCGGCTACTCGCCCGCCTACTTCGAGCGCTTCGACGCCGCGCTGCCCGAGAGCGTCGACCTGCCCGCGCCAGAGGCGCTCTCGACGTTCGAGGACCCCGCGCCCGACGATCCCGACGCCGTCGTCCACCTCGCCAGCGACAGGGGTTCGGCCCTGCTCGCCGCCGAGGAAGGCCTGTTCGGCGATCGGAGCGAGGTCAACGGCGTCGAGATGGAGACGGATCTCGCCGGCGTGTTCGCCGAGGCGTCGCTGACCGGGGACGGCCCCGCCCGTCGAACGGGGTTCGTCGGCGACGGGCTACCAGCAGAGAACGCGGACGTGAAGGGGATCCCGGACCCGGAGTCCGTCCCCGACGACGCGCCGCTGTTCATGGGCTTCGAGTCCGGCTTCGAGAAGAACCAGGCCAGCGAGGACCGCGTGACGATTTCCGATGGCCCCTTCGCCGGTGGCACCACCCAGCACGTCTCGAAGATCCGCCTGCGCCTCGACGACTGGTACGGCGAGCAGGACCACGACGAGCGCGTCGCGGAGATGTTCTGTCCCGTCCACGCCGACGAGGGGCGCGTCGAGGGGACCGGGAAGAACCTCGGGAACGACAACGGCGTCGACGGCGAGTGCGTCGAGAACGTCGACGACCACGCCGGGGAGTACGGGCGCGTCGGCCACGCCCAGAAGAACGCCCGCGTCCGCGAGGACGGCTCACCGATCATCCTCCGCCGGGACTTCGACTCGACCGACGGCGGGGAGGCCGGCCTGCACTTCCTCGCGCTCCAGGAAGGCATCTCCGACTTCGTCGCGACGCGCTCGGCGATGAACGGCACCGACCTCACGGACAACCCCGCCGTTCGCCAGCGCGTCAACAACGGGATCCTCGAGTACATTTTCGTCCGCCGCCGCGGGAACTTCCTCCTGCCGCCCCGCGAGCAGCGGGCGCTTCCCCGACCGGACCCCTGAGAGAAACCGAGAGGACCGCTCGGACCGAGCGGCTTGCGCGGACCGAACGGCTCGTTCTTACACGTAGTCGCCGTCGACGCGGACCGTGACGGCCTCGCCGTCGACCACCAGGTCGTAGTGGCCGGGCTCGATGCGGTGACCGTCGCCGGGAGCGTAGACGCCGAACTGTTCGACGGGTACGTCCACGGTGACGGTCGCTTCCTCGCCGGCGTCGAGGTCGACGCGCTCGAAGGCCTGCAGGCGCCGTTCGGGCATGACGAGAGACTTCGACTCGGTCGTGCTGTACACCTGGACGACCTCGGTGCCCGCGCGGTCGCCCACGTTCTCGACCGTGACCGTGACCTCGGCGGTGTCGCCGGGGCCGAGGACCTCCTCGGCGACGGACGGCTGGCCGGTCTCGAACTCGGTGTAGGTCAGGCCGTGGCCGAACGGGTAGAGCGGGTCGTACGAATCGGGATGCTCCGAGTCGCCGATCGGGTGCGGCTGGTGGAGGTAGTCGTGGTGGACGTCGACCTGCGTGCCCGAGCGCGGGACGGTGATCGGGAGCCGACCGCTCGGGTCATTCTCGCCGACGAGCGTCTCGGCGACGGCCTTGCCGCCCATCGTCCCCGGGAAGTACGCCAGCAGGACCGCCTCGGCCTGCTCGTCGAGGCGCTCGACGGCCAGCGGGCGGCCGGTGACGAGCACGCCGACGACGGGCGTCCCCGTCGCGACGACGGCGTCGACCAGTTCCTGCTGGGCGTCGGGGAGGTCGATCTGCTCGCGCGTCGGGAACTCCCCCGTCTCGGTGCGCGGGCCACCGGCGCCGAACTCGTGGAGGTACCAGCCCTCGCCGAGCGCGAGGACGGCCACGTCCGCGTCGGCGGCCTGTTCGGCGGCCGCGTCGACGTCGAGCGGTTCGTGCAGACTCGACCCCTGTTCGTACGTCACGTCGCCGTCGGCGTGGGCGCGGATCGCTTCGAGGATGGTCGTCCCGTCGACGTGTTCCTCCGACTCGACGCTCCAGCCGCCCACCTGGTGGACGAGGTCGTCGGCGTTCGGGCCGCCGACGAAGATGTCCTCGTCGCCCGAGAGGGGGAGGAAGTCGTCGTTCTTGCAGAGGGTGAGCGAGTCGCGGACGACCTCCAGGGCGGCCTCCTGGTGGTCGGCGGCGCCGACGGTGTCGAGGGCCTCGTCCCTGTCGACGTAGGGGTCCTCGAACAGCCCCATCCGGAACTTGCGTTCGAGGACGCGCTCGACGCTCGCGTCGAGGACCGACTCGGCGAGGTCGCCCGACTCGACGAGGTCGACCAGTTCGTCGGCTTCGAGGTCGTTCCCGACCGACGCGACGTCGAGGCCGGCGATCCGTGCGTCGTAGGTCGCTTCGCGGAGGTCGGCCGCGGTCTTGTGGTCGTCGGTGAGGTGGCGGACGCCGCCCCAGTCGGAGACGATGGTGCCGTCGAACCCCAGGTCGCCGCGCAGCAGGTCGGTGAGCCAGCGCGCCGAGCCGTGGACGGGTTCGCCGTTGATCGAGTTGTAGCAGGGCATCACCGACTCGACGCCCGCGTCGAGGGCGGCCTCGAACGGCGGGACGAACGTGTTGCGGAGCTTGTACTCCGAGACGTCGACGGGCGCGGCGTCCTCGCCGCGCTCGGGCTCGCTGTAGGCCGGGAAGTGCTTGGCCGTCGAGACGACCGTGTCGTCGGCCTCCAGCCCGTCACCCTGGTAGCCGCGGACCTTGGCGGCGGCGAACTCGGCGACCAGGCGCGGGCTCTCGCCGAACGTCTCGAAGACGCGGCCCCAGCGGGGGTCCCTGCCCACGTCGCAGGTCGGCGAGTAGTTCTGGTGGGCGCCGGTCGCGGCGATCTCCGTCGCGGTGATCGAGGCGCCCTCCTCGATGGCCGCGGGATCCCACGTCGCAGCCGCACCGAGGCCGTTGGGGAACACCGTCGCGTCCGCGACGTACGCGTGCCCGTGTACCGCGTCGACGTTGAAGAAAATCGGGATGCCGAGGCGGGTCTCCTCCGTCGCGACCCGCTGGAGTTCGTTGACGATGTCGACGATCTCGCCGACTTCCGTCCCTTCCGAACCGCCCCACCCGAATGGGGCCGCGCAGCCGAGGTGCTTGTCCCTGATCAGGTCCTTGACGTCGTCGACGTCGAGCTCGCGGTGCATCTCCCCCGCCCAGGTCCCGACGAGTTGTCCGGCCTTCTCTTCGAGCGTCATTCTGTCGCACAGATCGGCGACGCGCCGCGAAACCGGAAGCTCCGAGCGTTGATACTCGGCCCTCCCTCCACTCTCTGGCATGCTCGGATGGATATCTGTCACCTATAAAAATATTTCGGGGTGCTGTCGATCGGAGGGCGGCCGGATCCGCGGGACGGCGCCGGTGAGTCGGGACCGACTCCCGCCGGGGCCCGACCGGTCGAGCGACCGCGTCGAGTCGACTGCTGCGGGCTACTGCCGGCGTCGTCACCCGGACGGCGGACACGTGTCACTCGATCGCCCATTCGATCGGGGATATCCGGCCGGACCGCGCCCGAGGTAAAAACTTATATACTATCACAAAAACTGACTCGGTACTGCGCGCTTCACCTGGAAGTGACCGGCCGTTCGCGGCCCGATGTGGGACAGTTCTGGGTGACTGTTGGGTGACATTCTGGGCCCTTTTGGCCGGTTGATCCACAACATTTATTTACTATGGATGTAGGGAATTTAGTGAGTCATGGCAAGCGATAACAGCGACTACAGAGACGTAATTAGCCGCCGTCGGTTCGTCGAACTGACAGGTGTGTCGGGTGCTGCCGCGCTTGCGGGGTGTGGTGGCGGTGGCGGTACGGACACTCCCGGAGACGGGGGCAGTGACGGCGACGGTGGCGGCGACGGCGACGGCGACGGTGGCGGCGATGGCGATGGTGGCGGCGACGGTGACGGTAGCGGCGACGGTGGGTCGACCAACGTCAAGGACGTCACGCTCGTCGGCGCGACCAACAACGGCGTCCCGTCGGACCTCCACTTCAACCGCTATGCGACCCAGAACGTGGCCGACTACGCGGCGCTGGACGTGTTCGACCAGTACATGAAGTACGACGCCGCGAACGGCGAGTTCATCCCCTACGCGATCAGCGACTACACGATCGACGGGACGACGGTCACCCTGAACATCCGCGAGGACCTGGTCTGGCAGAACGGTGACGACGTGACCTCCGAGGACATCGTCACGCAGTTCCAGATGCTGAACCTCGTCAACGACCCCGTGGCCGACTTCGTCGAGAGCACGGAGGCGGACGGCGACAAGACCGTCGTTCTCAACCTCTCCGGCGAGACCAACCAGAACATCCTGCTCCACCAGCTCGCCCAGCTCCGCGTCGATGCGAAGACGGAGATCTTCTCCGAGTTCGAGGGCGACGCCGAAGGGGTCCAGCAGTTCAAGTGGCACGGACAGGACCAGGAGGTCATCGGCAGCGGTCCGTGGCAACTGGGCAACAAGGACAACCAGCAGATGACGTTGACCCGGTTCGGCGACCACCCGGACGCCGACGGGATCAACTTCAGCGAGTACCAGTATCTCCAGCGGCAGGGGAACGAGCAGGGCCATCAGGGACTGCTCGGCGGGGAACTCGACGTGCACATCAGCCTGTTCGCGCCCCCGCCAGTCGTCGACAACTTCCCGGACCACGTCGTCGAGGCGAACCCGCCGGCCAAGTGGGGCTACGGGATCTGTTTCAACCACGACGACCCGCACTTCGGCCAGCGCGAGGTCCGCCAGGCGGTCGCACACGTCGTCAACCGACAGGCCATCGTCGACAACGCCGGGCCGCGGACGAAGGTCGCGACCTCCGTCCCCTGTGGCATCACGCCCAACGACATCGACCGCTGGGTCGGCGACTCGATGGACAGCTTCGAAAGCTACGGCGTCGACTCCTCGCAGAACGAAAAGGCGGCCGAGCTCCTGCGCGAGGCCGGCTACGAGGGCGAGGTCGGCGGCTCGTGGTCGAAGGACGGCGAGACGCTCTCCGTGGAGTTCATCTCCCCGGCGGGCTGGACCGACTGGACGACGGCCACCGAGTCCGTGGTCGACCAGCTCAGCTCCTTCGGGATCGACGCGACCGTCAACACGCTGCCCGGCAGTGACTGGACGAACGCGTTCGTCGAGGGCAACTTCGGCATGGGAGCGCGCCCGTGGACGCCCGGCCAGCCGCGGTCGGCGTTCCCGTACTTCGTCCTGCGCCACCAGCTGCTCGCGAGCGCCTTCAACGGCGGGCACAACTACCCCGCGGACCAGGAGTTCACGCTCGAAGGTCCGGACGGCGAGTTCACGATCACGCCGGGTGAGGCCGTCCGCAGCATCGCGACGACCACCGACGAGGCCGAGGTCACCGAGAAGGTGACGCAACTGGCCCTGCACAACAACCGGGAACTGCCCTTCCTGTCGGTCGTCGGGAAGCTCGAGCAGTCCTGGCTGACCAGCGACGACTGGAACGTCCCCGAGGAAGGTTCGGACATCCTCCAGATCAAGTGGCCGGCCAACTGGCTGCCGCGGCAGGGCGAACTGCAGGCGAAATAGACGGTCCACACAACCGTCCACATAAATTTTATTGGCGTAACTGCAAACCATAAACCATGAGCAATTACTACCTCAGACGAACAGCCAGAGTGTTCGTCACCATCTATCTGGTGGCGACGCTGACCTTCGGGTTGATCCGCCTGCTGCCGGGCGGACCGTACACGCAACTGCGGAACGAACTCCTCCGGTCGGGGATGTCCCCCGAGGAAGTCGAAGGGCGCATCGAGGCCCTGCAGAACATCAACCCGAACGCACCGCTGTGGCAACAGTACATCGACTACATGAGCGGGTTCCTCCAGGGGAACCTCGGACAGTCGATCCACTACCAGCAGCCGGTGACCGAGATCCTCGCCGAGGCCGCCCCGTGGACGGTCTTCATCGTCGGCGTCTCGACGGTCCTCGTGTTCGGTTTCGGGATCGTCTTCGGCGCCTTGCAGGCCTACTGGGAGGGGTCGCGCTTCGACCGCGCGCTGACGGTGCTGTCGATCAGCGTCATGTCGATCCCCTTCTACGTGTACTCCATCCTGCTGCTCTACGTCCTGAGCTACCAGCTGGGCCTCACGCCGACCGCGGGGACGGTCGGGGCCGAATATCGCGGTGAGGGACTCTCCGTGGGATTCCTCGTCAGTGCGCTCCAGCACGCCTTCCTGCCGATCCTCTCGTACACGATCGCCGAAGCGGGGATCCAGATGCTCGCCATGCGGGGCAACAGTATCCAGATCCTCGGGAAGGATTACGTGCGCGTCGCGCGACTGCGCGGCATCGCCGACACCCGGATCGCCACGCGGTACGTGGCACGGAACGCCGTGCTCCCGATGTACACGGGCTTCCTGCTCCTGCTCGGCTTCCGCCTGGGCGGGACGGTCATCCTCGAAGAGATCTTCTCGTACACGGGGCTCGGCTACTACCTGTTCGACGCGCTGAACAGCAACGACTACCCGCTGATGATGGGCACGTTCCTCGTCATCACGGTCGCGCTGGTCGTCGGCGTCTACATCGCCGACCTGACCTACGGCAAGATCGACCCGCGGGTCAAATCGGGTGAGTCCAATGAAGCGTTCTGAGATGGACTCAACGGTCGGCGGCGTCGAGTGGACGAGTGACGAATCCTCCGCGCCGGACGTCACTCGGAGCGACCGCGCCCGGGAGTTCTACGAGGAGAAGATCTACAAGCCCGCCGTGGTCGCCTGGAGCGACACGCGGACCCGCATCGGCATCCTGCTGATGAGCGTCTACGTGCTGATGGCGTTCGTCGCCGTCGCTGGCCTGTGGCGCGAGCCGACCTCGAGCCAGGCGCCCGAACGGTACATGCAACCGTTCCAGGACTGGTCGTTCCCGCTGGGGTCGACGAACTCCGGCGTCGACATCGCGGCGCTGATCATCCACTCGACCGACGAGATGCTGCTGATGATCCTCGCCGGCGGCGTCTGGGCGACCGGCCTGGCCGTCGCCATCGGCACCCTCGCCGGCTACAAGGGCGGCACCATCGACCGCGTGTTGATGTCTTTCTCCGACCTCGTGATGGCGATCCCCGGCCTCCCGCTGGTGATCATCCTCGCGTTCACGCTCAACCCGCAGAACCCCATCCTGGTCGGGATCATCATCAACATCAACTACTGGGCCGGGCTCGGCCGGTCGCTGCGCTCGCAGGTGCTGACCATCCGCGAGGAGAGCTACGTCGAGGCCTCGCGCACGATGGGGGTGTCGACGCCCCGGATCCTCCGGAAAGACGTCATCCCCAACCTGATGCCGTACATCACGGTCAACTTCGTGTTCGCGGCGCGGTACGTCGTGTTCGCCTCGGTCGGCCTGTTCTTCCTGGGCGTGTTGCCCTATCAGCAGACCAACTGGGGCCTCACGCTCCAGCGAGCCTATTCCGGCGGCGCGCTGTTCGCCCCGGAGGCGGCCCACTGGCTGCTCGCGCCGATGCTCGCCATCGGCCTGCTCTCGCTGGCACTGATCCTCCTCGGACAGGGGCTCGACCGCGTGTTCAACCCGCGCGTTCGCACCCGCCTGGCCGGGGAGTCCGAATCGACCGCGGCCGAAGAAGAAGACGATACCTTCGGCGGGAAGGTGATGTGAGATGGCCACGACAGACCAACAATCGCACTTCACGACCGACGACCCCATCGTCGAGGTCCGCAACCTCAAGGTGACCTACGACGAGGGCGAAACGTACGTCCTGGACGACGTGAGCATGGACATCGAGCGCCGGGAGATCCTCGGCGTCGTCGGCGAGTCCGGCTCCGGCAAGTCGATGTTCGCCTCGGCGATGCTCGACGCCATCCCCGACCCGGGCCTGCTCAGCGGCAAGGTCCTCTATCACGGGGGCGACGGCGAGACGATCGACGTGCTCGAACTCGACCACGACGAGCTCTACAAGTTCCGCTGGGAGGAGATCTCGATGGTCTTCCAGGGGGCGATGAGCTCGTTCAACCCGACGATGAAGGTCGGCGCGCACTTCCGGGAGACGCTGAAGGCCCACGACAAGAACGTCGACCAGGGGATGCGCTTCGCCCGCGAACTGCTCGAAGACCTCTACCTCGACCCCGAGCGCGTGCTCGGGTCGTACTCCCACGAGCTCTCCGGCGGGATGCAACAGCGGGCGCTCATCGCCCTGAGCATCGTCCTCGAACCCGAGGTGCTCGTGATGGACGAGCCGACGGCGGCGCTCGACCTGCTGATGCAGCGGTCGATCCTGATGCTGCTGAAGGACCTCCAGGAGAAGTACGACCTGACGATGGTGTTCATCACGCACGACCTGCCGCTGGTCGCCTCGCTCGCCAGCCGGATGGGCGTGATGTACGCCTTCCAGATGATCGAGATCGGCCCTCGCGACGAGGTGATCGGCGACGCCGGCCACCCCTACACGCGGGCGCTGCTGAACGCGACGCCGAACCTCGACGCGCCGCTGGAGGAGATGAAACCCATCCAGGGCCAGAGCCCCGCGCCGGTGAACGTCCCGGACGGCTGCTCGTACCACCCGCGCTGCCCGCTCGCCGACGACGAGTGCGTCCGCGAGGACCCCGCGTTCTACACCGTCTCCGACGGCCACGGCGCCGCCTGCCACCACTGGGAGGCGGCGCAGACCGAGATCCCCCTCAACTTCGAGTCCGCTGGGGACACTGGCGGCGACAGCGACGTCGCGGCCGACGGGGGTGAGCACATCGAAGATGTGCGAGCAACGTCGGACGAGTCCGACGAGTCCGACGGGGGTGAGATCAGATGAGCGACGCACAGCGACCCGCGAGCGGGGCGACGGTCGACGACCGCGACGAGGAACCGATCCTCTCGCTGACCGACGTCGAGGTCCACTTCGAGGAAGAGCAGGGCATCATCGAGTCATTCCGCGAGGACCCCCAGGTCGTGCAGGCGGTCAACGGCGTCTCGCTCGACATCTACGAACAGGACGTCGTGACGCTGGTCGGCGAATCGGGCTGTGGGAAGACGACGCTCGGCAAGACCTGCATCGGGTTGCAGGAACCGACCGCCGGCACCGTCGAGTACCGCGGCACGGACATCTGGGAGGCCAAGCGGGGCAACGCGGACGTCCCGTTCTCGGAGATCCGCAAGTCGCTGCAGATCATCCACCAGGACCCCGGGAGTTCGCTCAACCCGAACCGGCGGATCGTCGAGATCCTCGCCGAGCCGATCAAGCAGACCCACCCGAACCTGGGGTCGAACCAGCGCCGCGAGCGCATCTACTCGCTGCTCGAACGCGTGGGGATGAACCCGGCGGCCGACTTCGCCGACCGGTACCCCCACCAGCTGTCGGGCGGGGAGCAACAGCGGGTCGCGCTCGGTCGCGCACTCCTGATGAACCCGGACGTCATCCTGGCCGACGAGGCCATCAGCGCGCTGGACGTGAGCCTGCGCGTCGAGATGATGGACCTGATGCTCGAACTCCAGGAGGAGTTCGACACCTCGTACGTGTTCATCAGCCACGACCTCTCGAACGCCCGCTACTTCAGCGAACACGGCGGCGGGCGCATCGGCGTGATGTACCTCGGCGAGATCGCCGAGATCGGGTCGGCCAAGCGGATGATCGACGACCCACACCACCCGTACACGAACGTCCTCCGCTGGGCGACGCCGGACCTCGGCCTCGACGCCGAGCAGGCCGGCGAGCCGCCCATGCGAAAGATCGACGTGCCGGACCCGGTGAACCCGCCGAGCGGCTGCCGGTTCCACACGCGCTGTCCGGAGGCCCGCGAGGCCTGCGTCAGCGAGCAACCGGACCTCTACGAGGTCGAGGGCGCCCAGCAGGCCACCGCCTGCTTCCGGGAACTCGACGACCACGAGTACTGGTCGAGCCCCGAACTCGAAGACTGAACCGCCGGCGCTGACCGGTACCGCGGCGCGCTCTTTTTTCCCGATCCGCGTTTCCCACCACCTTCATTGCGGGGCGCCCCCTCCGGTCGAGTATGTCCGCACGCGAGAGCATCGTGAACGCGGCCTGCAGTCAGCGCCAGCAGGCCAAGCCGCTCCTGCTCGTCCTCGCAGTGCTCACCGCGCTGCTGGCCTTCTCGCTGTTCTACCTCGAACCGCAGACCCCCGCCTACAACATCGCGCTGATCGACATCGGTGTCCTGGCTCTGGGGTTCGTCCTGTTCGGTGGCACGTTCTGGTACTGCACCCGTCGGGAGATGGACGAAGCGGAGACCATCGGCGAGCGATACAGAGAGGACGGACGCGAAGCCGACGACCAGTAGGAAGAGAACGGACGAGGCGTCCTGCGAAACGGTCGGCCGAAATGAGAGAACAGGTATTTCGCAGGAACAAACCGACGTATTCTCGCGCGAGTCCGGTCGATCAGACCGTTTCGAGGTAGTCGGCCGTCTCGGCGGCGAGGTCGCGGACGTCTTCGTCCTCGTCGCTCTCGGCGAGGTCGCGGAGCCGGTCGACCGTCTCGGTCGCACCGGCGAACCCGAGCGTCCGGATGGCGCGGGCGCGCAGCATCCCGTCGTCGCGGTCGAGGCAGTCGGCGATGGCGTCGACGGCCGGGTCCACCGAACCGGGATCTCCCTCCGCGAGTGCGCCGAACGTGTCGAGTGCCGCGCCGACGACGTTCGGGTCGGGGTCTGCGAGGAGGGGCGCCAGTTCGTCGACGAGGTCCGCGACCGCGTCCGGGTCGTCTTCGGCGACGGCGACGACGACGTTGGCGAGGGCGGCCCGCGAGACGACGCGCTTCTGGGCCTCCTCCTTGTTGGCCTGCGCGACGTTCTCGACGGCGCTCTCGTCGGCGGCCTGGGCCGCTTCGACGTGCTCTTCGAGGTCGGACTGGGTGAACGTCCCTTCCGAGTCGGCGACCGCGGTAACGAGGCGGTCGACGTACGGCGCGACCGCTCCGGGGTGGTCGACGACGACGTTCCCGAGGATGCGCGCGCCGACCATGCGGACCCCGCCGAGGTCGCTCTCGGCGAAGCCGACGACCGGCTCGAGGTCCCCGCGCAGCGATTCGGGGTGGGCCTCGGAGAGCGACACGAGGGCGGTACCGGCGTGGCGGGCGACGGCCAGGCTGTCGTCGGCGAGTCGAGCGACGATATCCTCGGCCAGCGGGAGCACCGCGTCGGCGTCCCGGGCGGCGAGCACCGAACAGACGCGAGTGCCGCGCTGGCGGACCACCGGGTCCGTCGATTCGAGCGCGGCGCGCACCTCGTCGTCGTCGACGTCGGCAGCGGTCAGCGATTCCAGATCGACCCCCGCGAGCGGTGCGGAAGACCCGTCAGACATGTCTACAGGTCACCCGCGGCAGTCGTATATACGTGGCGGTCAGGCGGACGACCGTCTCCGGCGGGCTCGGACGCCGGAGGCGGGTGAGAGCCCATAGCAGGTGGGTAAGCCTATGGAAAAGAGTTTTGCCGCGTGAATCGTTACCAGAAGTGATGCAATCGGATCGGGAGCGTGGGATACCACGCCGGCAGTTCGTCAGATCGGCAGTGGCTATCGGGGGATCGAGCGCGTTGTCGGCCTGTCTGTCTCGCGAGCGGTCGCTCCTCGGCGGCGACGAGACGGACACGCCGACCGAGGCCGACGCGGAGACAGACTCCGGATCGGGTTCGCGGATGGTTCCCCGGGGCGACCCCTCGGTCCTCCCCGAGGCCATCCACAAGTGGAGCGAGTACCTGGTGCTGGACACCCACGGTAACACCGTCCCGCCCCAGCAGCAACTGGTGCTCGGCCTCTCCTACGAGGGGTCGACGCCACCGACCGAGCAGGAGCGCGAGCAGGTCGACGCCGCCTTCGAGACCCTGGAGCGGGCGTTCCAGTGGGGGACCGGCGGCGGGACGGGCGCGACGTTCAACCGCGGCCTGCTCTACCTGATCGGCTACGCGCCGAGCTACTTCGAGCGGTTCGGCGACGTGCCCGAGTCGCTGATGCGGCCGGAGCGGATGCTGGAGGAGGTCGGCGAGGACCCGGAGAAGACCGACGGCTTCGACGCGACGGTCGTGCTGACCAGCGACGTGGGATCGGTCGTCCTCGCCGCCGAGGAAGCGCTCATGGGGCGCAAGGAGACGGTCAACGGGATCGAGGTGGAGGGGTCGCTCGACGGCGTCTTCTCCGTCGCCGAGCGCCGGACCGG
Source organism: Halosimplex amylolyticum (assembly GCF_051414035.1). Taxonomy (NCBI): domain Archaea; kingdom Methanobacteriati; phylum Methanobacteriota; class Halobacteria; order Halobacteriales; family Haloarculaceae; genus Halosimplex; species Halosimplex amylolyticum. Next base: position 477,186 of record NZ_JBLKNW010000001.1, read on the forward strand.
TTTCGCCGGCAAGGGCATCCCGGCCGAGAAACTCGACCACGACGAGATTCCCGAGAGCGCGCCCCTCTCGATGGGGTTCAAGTCGGGATTCACCGACAGTCTGCCCAGCGAGGACGGCGTGAAGATCGAGGAGGGCCCGTTCGCGGGCGGGACGACGCTCGCGCTGTCGCGCCTGCGGCTGAACCTCGACGCGTGGTACGACCACGACCACGAGGAGCGCACCGACCGGATGTTCTGCCCCGCCCACTCCTCCGAGGAGGTCGGCCCCGACGGTTCCGGCCTCGGGAGCGACAGCGCGATCACCGAGGAGGACGTCGACAGCATCGAAGAACACGCCGAAGAATACGGCGTGATCGGTCACTCCCAGAAGGTCGCTCGCGCCCGCGGCGAGGACGACTTCTCGCCGAAGATACTCCGGCGGTCGGAGGGGTTCGCGACCGACGCGCCCGAGCACACGGGGTTCAACTTCACCTCGGTCCAGCGGAGACTGGAGTCGTTCGTGGAGGCGCGCAAGGCGATGAACGTCGAGGAGTACGACGTGGACGTCGCGCCCGAGGACCACGGCATCGTGAACTACATCGAGACGGTGAATCGCGGCACCTACGTCGTGCCGGCGCGCGAGAATCGCGCGCTCCCGGAGGCGTGAGTCGATGCGCGCGCTCCGCTCGGCTTTCGCGTCCGGCCCCGGTTCGAGTCGTACTCGCGCCCTCCTGGTCATCGCCGTCGCGGCGCTGGTCGTCCTCTCGGGCTGTTCCGGTGCGCTCGGCGAGCTGGGCGGTGGCGGGGAGGACCACCCCTCCGAGCCACTGACCTTCGAAAACGCGACCGCCGAGGCCGGCCTGGACTACCACGGGTCGGGCACCGGCGTCGGCGCCGGCAACAACGCCGTCTACGTCCTCGATTACGACCGCGACGGGTGGGACGACCTGCTCGTCATGGGCGGCGAGCGGCCCGTCCTCTACGAGAACACGGGCGGCGAGTTCGAGCGCGCCGCGTCGTTCCCGAACCTGACCGATTGGCACAAGAGCGCCTCCGTCGTCGACTACGACGGCGACGGGTGGGACGACCTCCTCTTGTTCCGCAAGCAGGCGCCGCCGGTCGCGCTGCACAACGACGACGGCACCTTCGAACGGACGGACGTCGGCATCGGTAACCTGACCTACCCGCTGGGCGCCGCCGCGGCCGACTACGACGGCGACGGGGACACCGACCTCTTCGTCTACCAGTCCGGCGACTGGCACGAGGACAAGCCCAAGGGCCACTTCTACCAGTCCGGCCACGTCCCGAACGACAACGGCAACCCGAACTTCCTCTACGAAAATACGGGCGACGGCACCTTCGAGCGCGTCGACGTCGAGGGCATCGAGGGCGACCGCTGGAGCCTCGCCGCGAGTTTCGTCGACTTCGACGGCGACGGCAAGCCGGACATCCACGTCGCGAACGACTACAACAACGACACCATCTACCTCAACGAGGGCGACGGCGAGTTCTCCCAGCACCTGCTCGGCGGCGCGACCGCCAGGAACGGCATGGCTTCGGAGGTCGCGGACGTCAACGGCGACGGCCGGATGGACGTCTTCGTCACGAACATCTACATCCCCATCGACAAGCAGAAGATGGGCGAGGAGCGGTACAACCGCCTCAAGCGGTTCCTCGCGTTCGTCATCAAGTCGGGCCGGACGAAGGGCAACACGCTCCTGATCAACCAGGGCGACGGCGAGTTCGTCGACCGGGCCGGCGAGTACGGCGTCCGCCACGGCGGGTGGGGATGGTCGGCCAGCCTGACCGACTTCGACAACGACGGTCGCCGGGACCTGATCCACAGCACCCAGCACACCGTCAAGGTCGACTACGACGACCCCATCTGGACCGTCCCGCAGGTGTGGCAGCGCAACGAGACTGGATTCGAACGCGTCAACAAGTCCGTCCACGGCATGACCCACCAGGACAGCCGCGGCATGACGACGCTCGACTACGACAACGACGGCGACCGCGACATCGTCCTCTCGACGTACGAGGGGCCGACGGTGCTCTACGAGAACACCGTCGACGGCGGCGCCGCCGTCCAGTTCGAAGTCGTCGACGGGAACGGCGCGACCGCCCTCGGTGCGAACGTCACCGTCACCGCCGGCGGCGACGAGGTGGCCGTCGTCCGTCAGACCGACCAGAGCGACTTCCTCTCTCAGGAGAGCCGCGCACTGCACGTCGGTCTCGGCGGCGCCGAGACCGCTACCCTCGACGTGACCTGGCCCGACGGGACGTGGGAGTCGTTCGAGGTCGACGCCGGCGCCCGCTACCGCGTCGCCCCCGACGGCGTCGAGACCGTGGCGAACCACACGCGCGCCGGCGACTGAACGAGCGAGAGTGCGGAGAACGAAACACCGTTTTTCTTTGGTTCACAGTCGTTCGCTATGCATGCGTTCACGGTCGCCGCGACCTCCGTTCCAGACGATCCGGACGAGCGACCCGTCGTTCGCCTGGACGACCGTGCTCTCGTTCTCGGTGACCGGGTCGGTCCAGTCGGTCGACCGACTCACGCTGTCGACCGTCACCCTGATCTCGTCGGTCCGCACCGGTTCGCCGCCGGCGTGAGTCACCCGGACGGCGGTGTCGTTGATCCGCTCGACCGTCCAGTCGGCGTCCGGCGCGTCGCTCCCGGAGGCACCTCCGGCGAAGTTGAGCCCGACCACGACGAACCCGGCGACGATGGCCAGCACTAGCACCACCCCGACCGCGTTCAGCGCCGTGTCGCCGTCCATGTCCCCACGTCTCTGCTGCAGCTAAATCAGCGTGCTGGCTACGAGGGGGTGTAAGTAGTAAGTCGACCTGCGATTGCACAGCTGTGAACGGCGACAACACCGCAGCCCGTGGGACCGCTACGACTGCAAACAGCGTGAAAGGGACCGGGGGCTTTCACGCTGTTCCGTGCGGTTCCAGCGATATCGCCGTAGATACCCGATAATTTGCGAGGACACGGAGCCAGGAAGGGTTTTCAGGGACGCAGACAGACGTTCAGGTATGCGCTGGATACTGCGGGGGCTGATGGCGGTCGTCGGGGTGGTGACCCTGGCGGTGTACCTGGCCGGCGCCTATCTGGCGTACCTGTTCGCGCGGTCTGTATGGGCGCTCCGGCCGTCGCTGTCGACGCTGGCGCTCTATCTCGCGGTGACGACGGTCGTGTTCGCCTTCGTCAGCTACCAGGTCGGGACGGCGCAGATCCTCCGGGACCTGCAGGTCTGGCAGCTCCCAGAAGGTCGAGCACCGGCGCTCTACCGGCGGCTGGACGCCTACAGCGCGCAGATGCGCATCGACCGGCCGGACGTACTCGTCGCGGAGATGGGCCAGCCGAACGCGCTGGCGCTGGGCGGCGGACTGGGAGCGGGCCACATCGTCGTCGACCGGCGGCTGTTCGGACTGCTCACCCTCGACGAGCTGTCGGCGATCTGCGCCCACGAACTGGCGCACATCGAGCGCAAGGACAGCCTGGTCCAGACGTTCGGGTACAGCGCCATGCAGACGCTGTCCGGGGTGGTCGTGCTCGTCCTGGCGCCGATACTGGTGGTCGGAGCGGGGGTCGCGCGGGGCGTGGCGTGGATCCGTGGTCGGCCGGAGGCGTGGTCGCGGACGGTTCCCGGACGGCTCCAGCGGGCGGTGGCGGGGTCCGTGTCGCTGGTGTTCTTCGCGCTGACGCTGGCGCTGCTGGCGCACTCGCGACGGCGGGAGTTCGCGGCCGACGACCGGGCGGCCGAGGTGACGGGCGACCCAATCGCGCTGGCGCGAGCGTTGCGGAAGATCGAACGGGCGAGCCGGTCGCCGTGGTCGCTGCTGTCACCGCTGTACGTCAACGGCGAGGAAGAGGGGCCGCTGACGCGGATGCTGTCCACGCACCCGGCGACAGACGAGCGAGTCGAGCGACTTCTGGACCGCTCCGACGGGGAGCGACGAGTCAGGATCGCGCAGGGACGTCCGTGACCGACGCCGAATCGGCGCCACCGACACCGCTGTACGGCCCAATCGGTCGCACCCGACACCGCTGTACGGCCCAATCGGTCGCCTCCGCCCGATCCGATCCCCAGAAGCGAACGCGAACGGGCCGTGTTTCGCATTCGAAAACCCTATACTCGCCTCGGGAGACGTTCTAGCCACCATGAGCGAATCTAACGAGGGGGCGGTTCGGATCGGGCTGAACGGCTTCGGCCGCATCGGCCGCAACATCTTTCGCGCGTCGCTCGGAGACCCGCGCGTCGACGTCGTCGGCATCAACGACGTGATGGACGACGACGACATGGAGTACCTCGCGAAGTACGACACGGTGATGGGTCGTCTGGAGGGCGTCACCCTCGACGACGGCGTGCTCACCGTCGACGGGACGGACTTCGGGGCGTCGATCCACGAGGAGACCGACCCCACGCAGCTCCCGTGGGACGACCTCGACGTCGACGTGGCCTTCGAGTGCACGGGCATCTTCCGCACCTACGACGACGCGAGCAAGCACCTCGAGGCCGGCGCCGACAAGGTCGTCATCTCCGCGCCGCCGAAGGGCGACAAGCCGGTCAAGCAGATCGTCTACGGCGTCAACCACGACGAGTACGACGGCGAGGACGTCGTCTCGAACGCCTCCTGTACCACGAACTCCATCACGCCGGTCGCGAAGGTGCTCGACCGGGAGTTCGGCATCGAGGCCGGGCAGCTGACGACCGTCCACGCCTACACGGGCTCGCAGAACCTCGTCGACGGCCCGAAGGCCAAGACCCGCCGCGGCCGCGCCGCTGCGGAGAATATCGTGCCCACCTCGACGGGCGCCGCGCAGGCCGCCACCGAAGTGCTGCCCGAACTGGAGGGCAAACTCGACGGGATGGCGATCCGCGTCCCGGTCCCGAACGGGTCGATCACGGAGTTCGTCGTCGACCTGCACGACGAGGTGACCGAGGGCGACGTCAACGAGGCGTTCCGCGAGGCCGCGGCGGGCGAACTGGAGGGCGTGCTCGGCGTCACCGACGACGAGGTCGTCTCGACGGACATCCAGGGGACGCCGTACTCCTCGTACGTCGACCTGCAGTCGACCAACGTCGTCAACGGCATGACGAAGATCCTCACCTGGTACGACAACGAGTACGGCTTCTCGAACCGGATGCTCGACGTCGCCGAGTACGTCACCGAGAACTGAATCCCGCGGTCCGACTTCTCTTCGCGTTTCGGCGATACTTCACCCGGTTTAGACGCCGTTCTCCGAGACGACCACGGTCACCGTGTCGTCGCTCCGTCCCATGGCCTGCACGGTCCAGCCGCGAGCCTCGACCGCCGCCCGCAGGTCGTCGGGCACGAGGTCCGGGTCGCCCGCGTCGCAGTGGATCCGGGGGAGATACCGGCGCCAGCCGGTCGCCCGCTCGCGACGATGCTCCTCGGGCAGGGGCACTCGACCGCTCGCTTCGCTCTCGAAGCCCTCGACGCGGTCGACGGTCTCGTAGCCCAGTTCGTGCAAGTCGTCGAGGACCGCGGCGAGTTCGTCGGACATCGGTGATCTCCTCTTCTGCCCGGAAGACGTGTCCGTGATGGCACAAGTATTTCGGAGGGCTGTGATCCATCCGCAGAGACGGCTCCGGTCTCACCGGCGTGGCTGGGCAGTCCGTGCCAGCGACGAGAGCTCGGCCGGACCACGCGGTTTTTTCTCGTCGCCGGGCGACGCTTCGAACACCAACCATGCCCGCGTTCAAGACGCTCGACGACCTCGACGACGGCCAGCGCGTCCTCGTCCGCCTCGACCTCAACTCGCCGGTAGAGGACGGCGAGGTCCAGGACAACCGCCGCTTCGACCGCCACGCCGAGACGGTGCGCGAACTCGCCGACCGCGACTTCGCGGTCGTGCTCATGGCCCACCAGGGCCGTCCCGGCCGGGACACGTTCGTCTCGCTCGAACAGCACGCCGAGATCCTGCGCGACCACGTCGGCAGGCCCGTGCAGTTCGTCCCCGACACGTTCGGCGACCGGGCCATCTCGGCGATCAACGACCTCGAAGGCGGGGAGATCCTCCTGCTGGAGAACACGCGGATGTGCGACGAGGAACTACCCGAGGAGGAACCGACGGTGAAAGCGGAGACCGAGTTCGTCCGCGCCCTGGCGCCGGAGTTCGACGCCTACGTCAACGACGCCTACTCGGCGGCCCACCGCTCGCACGCCTCGCTCGTGGGGTTCCCGCTGGCGCTCCCGGCCTACGCGGGCCGAGTCATGGAGACCGAGTACGAGGCCAACACTGCCATCGCCGAGCGGGAGTTCGACGGCAACGTGACGATGGTCGTCGGCGGGACGAAAGCCACCGACGTGATCGACGTGATGACGGCGCTCGGCGACAAAGTCGACGACTTCCTGCTGGGCGGCATCGCGGGCGAACTGTTCCTCCGCGCCGACGGCGTCCCCGTCGGCCGCGACATCGAGGGGATGGATCTGTTCGACGAGCAGTGGGAGGAAAACAGGGAGACGATCGAACACCTGATCGACGACCGCCACGAGCAGATCACGCTGGCGCTCGACCTCGCGTACGAGGACGAGGACGGCGACCGCGACGAAATCGAAGTCGGTGACATCGAGGAGAAAGACCGCGCGTTCCTCGACGTGGGGTCGAACACCGTCTCGGAGTACGCCGCGTTCATCGAGAACTCAGAAGCCGTCTTCGTCAAGGGGGCGCTGGGCCTGTTCGAGGACGAACGGTTCGCAGACGGCACCGTCGGCGTCCTCGAGGCCATCGCCGAGACCGACTGCTTCTCCGTCGTCGGCGGCGGCGACACCTCCCGGGCCATCGAAATGTACGGGCTGAGCGAGGACGACTTCGACCACGTCTCCATCGCCGGCGGCGCCTACATCCGCGCGCTCACCGGCGAGCGACTCGTCGGCGTCGAGGCGTTGCAGGACGGCAACTGACTGCAGGACACACCGAGTACTGATTTCGACTATTGGCCTTCTTCCGACCGGTTACCGCTCGCACCAGGCGTGGCGGACGCTCCAGTCGTCCGCTGGCGGGTCCGCTTTGACGACTCGCTCGCGGTCCGCCGGGCCGTTCTCCGCTCGGTCGCCCGTCGCGACGAGCCGTGCGTGCCGCCGCGTCCAATCGTCGCCGGTGTCTCGCATACTCACTCGTTGGGCGGCTGCGACTAAATTTCTTTCTCTGAAGGTCGAAATAAAATAACTCGGCGACGAGTTAATCTCTCGGTCCTGGGCAGTCGGCGGAGAGCGAACGGACGCTCAGTTCTCGGCGGTCAGTTCGGCGGCTCGTCCCACTCGTCGGCGGAGTCCTCGGGCTCGTAGCCGAGCACGTCACGGGCGTGGTCGATGTCGAACCACCGGTTCGCGTTGTCGCTGACGCCGTAGAACACGTCGAAGGAGACCGTCTCGTCGTCGAGGCAGCGCTCGACCAGCTGCGCGACGTCCCGTCGAGACTGCCACATGCAGCGCATTCGGGCGATCTGCTCGTCGTAGGGGTCCGAGTCGCGCTCGAACCGGCCGCTGGCGACGCCGCGCTCTGCGTCGCCCCAGGGGTGGTCGTACTCGGGGTCGCGGACCGCGCAGATCCGGAGGGCGTACACCGACAGGTCCGACGAGTCGGCGGCGAGCCGGCCCAGTCCCTCGCCGTAGACCTTCTCGACGCCGTACATCGAGTCCGGACGCGGCTGGACGGTGTGGTCGACCTCGACGTTCGCTCCGTAGTAGATGTCCGGCATGTTCTCCTTCTCGTACATCCCGACCGCGTGGTTCGAAGAGGCGTAGATGAACGTGTCCAGTCCCGTCTCCAGGGCGGCGTTGTACACCGACGCGTGGAGTCGCAGGTTCTCCAGGTGCTCCTCGCTCCAGACGACGGTCTGGTCGGAGGTGCCGCCCACCTCCATCTGGACGCGCGCGAGGTGGACGACCGCGTCGGCGTCGGCGACCTGCTCGCGGACGACTTCCTCGTCGGTCGCGTCGGCGACGACCGACTCGACGTCGGGGTCGGGGTGTTCCTCGACGTCGAGGCTCGTGAACGAGTGGTCGCCGTCCCCGAGGTTGTCTGTGATCGCCGTGCCGATCGTGCCCGCGCCGCCCGTGATGAGTACGTCCATGCCACTCGTTCGGCGCGACTCTCCTTCAATCCGCGCAATGGAGCGGTCGGCGCCGGTTTCCCAGGGGAAGCCTTGATTGGGCGAGTGGCCGAACGGTCGCCCATGGAACTCGGCATCGTCTCCGACACGCACGACGACCTCGACGCGGTCGAGGACGCAGTCACAGTGTTCGAACGCGAGGGCGTCGACGCCGTCGTCCACTGCGGGGATATCGTCGCGCCGTTCTCGGCGACCCCGTTCGACTCCTCGTTCGACTTCTACGCCGTCCGCGGCAACAACGACGGCGAGTGGGCGCTCCAGTCGACGGTCGACGAGTTCGGCACGTACCTCGGCGAAGTCGGCGAGTTGACGTTCGACGGGAGCGAGATAGCGGTCTACCACGGTACTGGTGCGCCGCTCGTCGACGCGCTCGTGGCGTGCGGCCGCTACGATTACGTGCTTCACGGCCACACCCACGAGTTCGTCCACGAGGACCGCGCGGGCACCGTCCGGATCAACCCCGGCGGGATCTCGTTCGAAGGCGCGCCCGGCCCGCACTACGCGGTCGTCCTCGACACGGAAACCGGCGAGATAGAGCGGTTCGAACTGTCCGCGGGATCGGCGTAGAAACGGCGGACCGTCGCTAGTCGTCGGCGTCGCGGCCGCCGTCTGCCAGCGTCGGCGGCTGGGCGACCGGATCGCGCATCGACTGTCCGATCTGGCCGTCGAGGCCGAGGGCGTCCTCGGTCAGCGCCATGCTGTCCTCGCGGTCGGCGGTGTCGACGGCGGCGCGGATGGCGTCGACGTTCTCTGGCACCACGTCGGCCTCCTGGTGGATGGCCTGGAAGCAGTACATGTCGCGGCCGTCGACGGTGATGGAGTCGCCCCAGATGCAGTTCTCCCAGCAGTCCCCGCGCGGGCGGCCGGCGTCCTGCGCGAACTCCTTGAGCTTGCCCGCGCCGTCGATGTCGAGCTCCGGCGGCAGGACGAACAGGCGCGACTCCGCCGCGAGCAGGTCGCGGACGGACTCGGCGTCCGTCTCGGACGCCAGGGTCACGTTGACGGCGTGGGTGTGCATCAGCGTCGCGGGCACTTTCATGCCCATCGTGTCGACGTCGATCTCGGGGAAGACGGTGTTCAGATCGGAGCCGTGGTGCGAGGGGATCTCGACGGGGTCCGGCAGCGTGTCGTTGATCGGGCCACGGCCGGTCTGGGACGGGTCGCCGCCGCGGCGCACGAGCGTGATGCGGGCCTTCTCGACGCCGTATTCCTCGATGATGGGCGCGAGGAGCCGTGAGAGCCCCGTCGTGTTACAGGAGACGACGCGGACGGAGTCGGCGCCGCGCGCGGCCTCGTAGTTGGCCCGGGCGTTGAAGCTCACCTCGGCCACGTCGGCGTCCTCGCCGCCCTGGAAGAGCGCGGGCGTGTCGTGCTCGCGGTACAGTTCGGCGTTCTCCGCGCCGATGCCGGCGGGCGTGGCGTCGACCACGACGTCGCTCTCGGCGACGAGTTCGTCGACGGTGCCGGCGACGTCGAAGCCGACCGCCGCGAACTCGTCGGTCCGTTCCTCGTCGACCACGTAGAGGGGGTAGCCGCGTTCGAGCGCGACTTTCGCTTCGAAGTTCGGGCTGGTCTTGGCGACGCCCGCGACCGACATGTCCGGCTGGGCGCGCACCGCGTCCGCGACGCGCTTGCCGATTGTCCCGTATCCGTTGACGCCGACGTGGATCATATCCATCCGTTCGACGGGCACCGGCATAGTTCTTTTCACGGTTTTTTACCAGAAATTAACTCGGAACCGAAAAAGAAGTTCCGCCACGTCAGCCGCTAACGTGGGCATTGAGACGGTGTATCACGACCACGTCGGACCTGCTCACAGACCGCCTGGATCGGCGGCCGTGGCGTTCGGGGCGGTGGGTGGGGGGACCCGAGAGGGGTCGGGTGTCTGGGTTCCCGTCGGTGCCGCGTCGGTCGCCGTCGCGTTCGACGACGCCCCGGCGGTTCCGCCGGTCGGTACCCAGGGCGGTCGGTCGACGGTCGTCTCGCCCACCGCGGTGTAGGCGTAGCGCCACTCGACGGCGAAACTGTACTCGGCTCCAACGAGGTCGAACTCGTAGTGGACGGCCTGGACGTACCCCTCGGGCGCGACCCAGAGCGTCGCGCTGAAGTTCCGCAGCGCGTAGGCGTCGTAGATCTGTGCGAGTTGCGGCGGCGGTCGGGTTACGAACACCCGCGCGTAGCGGCGACCGTCCCGCTCGACGACGTCGAGTTCGTCGTAGCCGTTCCCGAGAAACGCCCGCACCTCGAAGGCGACGAGGTGGGCGAAGCGCTCGCGCGCCGCGTCGTCGTCCCGGACAGTCACCGGGGTGACGTCGGTCGCGTCGTCACCGACCACCCGGCGATAGGCACCTTCCGGCCCGACGTACGTCGACGTGACGTTCCCGTAGCTGATCCCGCGGTTCCGGCGGAGGTACGTTTCGTCGTCCGCGACTTCGACGCGCCGCTGGAAGCGGTTGGCGACGGACTCGGTCCCCCCGGCGGTCCAGCGCGCCCACTCGACCGTGTACGAGTGGGTCGAGAGGTAGACGACGTGGGCGGCGAGCAGTCGCTCCACGTCGATGCCGTGGCCGGCCGAGACGCCCGCGAACGAGTCCAGCCCGGAGCGGACCGTCGGTTCGGCCGCGACTGGCGTCCCAGCCGCCGCGTCCGTGTCGGACGGAACCGGAACCGGCGTGATCGTCCTCGTGGTCGGTTCGTCGGTCGACGGCGAGAGGGCGCTACAGCCGCCGAGGACGACTAGCAGTCCGACCGCGATCAGGACCCACTCCGGACGACGAGTCATCGTTCCCCCGACGGCGTCGCGGCCGGGTGCGGATCGGTCGAAGCGGAGGCAGTCGTCGTGGTAGTGGTCGCCGTCGGGTCAGTCGTGGTAGTGGTCGCCGCCGGGTCAGTCGTGGTAGCGTTCGACTTCGAGTCCGTGGCCGTGGGAGCCGACGAGGACGAGTTCGCGGACGACGACAGGTCGGTCGTCGCAGTCTTCGTCGAGGGGTTCATCGGCGAGGCGGTAGTCGGTGCGTGGATCGCTGACGCGGAGCGATTCCGATCGGGCTCGACGGCCCACGCGGGACGAGTTACGGTCGTCTCGTCGACGCGCTCGTAGTCGGCCCGCAGGAACACTTCGACCCGGTCCGCCCGGAGCTCGTAGTCGTAGCGGACGACGAGGGACCTGACGAGCCCCGCGGGCGTCAGATACGCCGTCGCGCTGTAGTTGCGGACGGTCTGTTTGGGGTGACCGTCGTCGACCCTCGGTGGCGGCGCGGTGACGTGCAGGCGGTAGAACGTTCGGCCGTCCAGTTCGACCCGGGAGACGCTCGCCCCCTCCGTCCCGAGATAGATCTGAACGGACCGCGTCGTCGTCAGGTAGTCGCGGTAGTCGATGGCGTCCGCGAGGTGGTGGACCATCGAGACGTTGCCCAGGACGGTCCGGGAGTAAGCACCCGTTTCGTCGGCGTAGAGCGCCTGTCGCTGGTCGTCGGCTCGCACCGTCCGGATCACGTACGAGCCGTCGCTCCCGACTCGCAACCGCTTCGAGACGGCGTCGACGGTGACCCCGGCGTCCAGGTCGCGCCGTTCGTACTCGACGGTCCAGGTGAACGAGCGGTCGACCAGCGCGCGGCGGTGGGCAGCGCCGACCACAGACGGCGATATCGAGCCGTTGGCGGCGACGCCGGGCGGCGGAGAGAGCGATTCGCCGGGGGCGGGCGTCTCGGTCGGCACGGAGAGCGGCGTCACGGTCTCTCTCGGCGTCCCGGCGTCTCCCGCTGGGCCGAACGCGCTACAGCCGGCCAGCGTCACCGCGAGCGCCACCGCGAGCGCGAAGCGCCGGGTCATTGACCTGACGTAGGGGCGAGACAGACATAAGCGGCTTGCCGGTGGGCCTGCGGGCCGACTCGCGGCGTGAGCGCGATCATCCCACGGGACGTCGACGGGCCGAGAACTGGTCGCGAACGGTGAGCAATCGACGGGTCGTGAGCGAAACAGCCAAGACCGGTGGGACGAACGGGAGGAGTGTGCGCATCGAGAACAGCTTCATTCCGGCCGAGGGCGTGGGCGAGCGGACCGAGCGGTCCCTCTGGGAGTCAGGGGTCACCCACTGGGAGTCGTTCGACCCCTCGGCCGTCGGCGCCAGGCAGGCCGAGAACATCGAGTCGTTCATCGCGGACGCGAGCGAGCGCCTGGACGACGGCGACGCCCGCTTTTTCCGGGAGCAGTTCCCCTCGGGGAGCCACTGGCGCTGCTACGAGAACTTCCGCGAGGAGACGTGCTTCCTCGACATCGAGACGACGGGACTGGACCAGCGCCGCCACGACGTGACCGTCGTCGGCGTCCACTCGCCGGGCGACACGGAGGTGTTCGTCGCCGGCCGGGACCTGACCGCCGAGCGCCTGCAGGGCCGCCTCGACGACGCGAAACTCCTCGTGACGTTCAACGGCAAGCGCTTCGACGTGCCCTTCCTGGAGGAAGCCTTCGACGTGGACGTCGACGTCCCGCACGTCGATCTGATGTACCCCTGCCGCCGGCTGGGGCTCACCGGCGGGCTCAAAGCCATCGAGAAAGAGACCGGCATCGACCGCGACCGACCGGACCTCTCGGGCCGGGACGCCGTCCGGCTCTGGCGGGAGTACGAGCGCGGCGACGAGCACGCGCTGGAGACGCTCGTCTCCTACAACCGCGACGACACCGAGAACCTCCGGCTCCTCGCCGACCACGTCACCGACCTCCTCGACAGCGACGTGTTCGTGACGACGGAGTGAGCCGGCAGGCTCGCACGACGGCGAGCGGTACAGGGCTGCCGAACCACTTGCTGACGTCCATTCCCTGACGAACGAACAGCGTGGAGTGGGTCTGTCGACGGATCTAAAGAAACTTAACGAACGCTCACACAGGGTATGGGTATGAACGGGCCCTCCAAACGCGTCGCTCGCGCGCTCTTCGCGGTCGTGTTGGTCCTCGCTGCGGGAGCGGTGGCGAGCAGTTACGCGACGGCCGAAACGAACGTCGCGCGGGCGCACGGGTCGTCGGGCGCGGGCAACCCGGTCCCCGGCGAAACCGGCGTCGCCGCCCCCGAGACACGCCCGCCGGACTACCGCGAACCCGGGGCGAACGGTTCGCTGACGAACGGGGCCGTCGACGAGTGGTCGGACGGCACGGCGGCCGAGACGGACGAGCGCGTGCTCGTCGACCCCGCCGAGCACGACCCGGCGAACCTGACCGTGGTCGGGACGCAGGGGTTCTACGCCTCCGACGAGCAGGCAGAACTGGTCGCGTTCGACCGGGAGGGGGAGGTGGCCTACTACGACGACAACTACCGCGTGTACTTCGACGTGGACCCGGTCGAAGGGACCGACTACACGGTCGAGTACCTCGCGTCGAAACACCTCGACGGCGAGGGTTGCGTGAACGTCTCGACCGAGCGCTGCACGTACAACGTCGTCAACCGGGTGAACATGACGACGGGCCAGGAACGGGAGGTGTACGGCGAGGTGACGCCGCGCATCTACTCGGCGCGGTGGCACGACGTCGACCGGATCAACGACACCCACGTCGCCGTCGCGGACATCCTGCGCGACAGCGTGCGCGTCGTCAACACGACGACGGACGAGACAGTCTGGGAGTGGAACGCGTCGGACCACTTCGACCCCGACGTCGGCGGCGCGGAGGGCGACTGGACGCACATCAACGACGTGGAGGTGCTCGACGACGGGCGGTTCATGGTCAGCGTGCGGAACATGGACCGGGTCGTCTTCGTCGAACCCGGCGAGGGCGTCGACGCGAACTGGACGCTCGGGACCGAGGACGACTACGACGTCCTCTACGAGCAGCACAACCCCGACTACATCCCGGCGGAGCACGGCGGCCCCGCGATCACGGTCGCCGACTCGGAGAACAGCCGCGTGCTGGAGTACCAGCGCGTCGACCCGGAGACCGGCAACGCGACGACCGCCGAAGACGGCGAGTGGCGCCGCTCGTGGGGCTGGCGCGACAGTCGGGTGCAGTGGCCGCGAGACGCCGACCGTCTGCCGAACGGCGACACGCTGGTCGTCGACACCCACGGCGACCGCGTCGCGCAGATCGCCCCCGACGGAAGCGTGAACTGGTCCCTCACGGTCGGCATGCCCTACGACGTCGAGCGCCTCGGGACGGGCGACGAGAGCGCCGGCGGCGACAGTATGCGTTCGATCCGCGAGGCGCGGGGGACGACCGAGGACGGGTCTGGCGCGCGCTCGGGCGTCGGCGTCCCGATCATCCAGCCCGCGAACGACGACGCCGACCCCGACGCGGTCCCGCCCGAGGGTCGGATCACCCACCCCGACCGGACCGTCGTCGAGACGACGTGGGTCGCCCTGAAGGAACTGACCCCGAGCATCGTCGTCAACGGCCTCCTCTACGCCGCGCCCTCGTGGGTCCGGTTCACCGACCTCGCGTTCGGCGCCGCCGGCTTCGTCGCCGCGCTCGGATGGATCGGTTCTGAACTCTACTGGTCGCGGTACGCACCGCTCGGTCGGGCCCGGGCGGCGCTTCGCTCCGTGCGACCGCGCTGAGGAACTCCCCCTTCTGCCGCCGGCACTCGCGTTCGACCGGAGAATCCTCTCTCGAGACGCCACACGGGACGGCCGTGAGAGACACTCTCGCGCCGCTTCTTCAACGTCAATTTCGATATATACGAAGATCATTGATGGGTATTCCACTCCAAGCTAATCGATGAATGGAGCGGAAGATTGTTCGACAATACGAAACGTACGTTCGAGGGTCTGGACCCGTCCGTCGCGGCCGTTCCGCGGTCGACCGAGACGTCCAGTACATCGGGTGAGCCGGCTGGGTTCGCCTACCGGATTTCCTATCGTATCCGTTTCGGGCCGTCCACGTGACGTGACGCGGGCGTTACCAGAACCGATCGTCGAGAGCTCTGCGGCCGTCCGCTTCTTCCATCAGCTCGGTTATAACTGGACGGAGATACAGTATTCCAAACATTTACTATCGATTGAGTAAATATTTCCCAGACTCGATAGCGGTCAGATCGGTCGTGTTCGGCCGCTTCGACCGTCGTATCGAACGAACGTGTCGAGTCGGTGATCCCGGAGGGGGCCGTGCACAGAGCGGGCGAAACGGTGTCGAAGGAGACGGGTCTCGCGAGGCGAAGCGGAGTCGAGAGAGACGAGCTGACAGAAGTTGAGAGCGGCAAGCGGAGAGAAGTCGGGGAGACGAGCGGAGGGAAGTCGGAGAGTGAGACGGATTAGACTTCGGTGACGCGCTGGTAGGCGTCGTCGAGCGCCTGCGCGTCCTCTTCGAGCAGGGCGACGACGACGTACTCGGCGTACTCGGAGACGTAATCGACGAGGCGGGCGATGCGGTCGGAGTCGATGGCCTCGATGGAGTCGAGCAGGAGGAACGGACAGGTCTCGTAGACGTCGTGGGTGAGATAGCCCGCGAGTGCGAAGATGAGACCGGTGACCTCCCGTTCGGATTCGGAGAGGTGGTCGATCGAGTCCTCGTAGGTGGTCCCGTCGTCGGTGCTGCGAACGACGTGCAGGTCGAAGACGGACTTCTCGACGCGGCGGCGGCCTTCCTTGACCTGTTCGTGTTTGCGCTCGATCCAGATCCGTTCGAGGTTCTCGTAGCCGAGCATCTCGAGGACGGACTCCATGTGCTCGTTGAACTGCTCGACGGCCTCGACCTCGATCCGGTCGATGCGCGTCCGCAGGTCCTCGATGTCCTCCTGGATCCCCTCGCGTTCTTCCTTGAGGTCGTCGCGGCGGTCGAGTTCGGACTCGATGCGTTCGATCTCTTCGGAGACGTCCTCGAGGTCGTCCTGGCGCCGGCTGATCTCGAACTCGAGTTCGTTCGCCTCGCGGTGCAAGTCCAGCAGGTCGCTCTGGGTCTCGTCCTGGAGCTGTTCGACCTCGGTCTCCAGCTCGTCGATGCGGTCTTCGAGACGTCCCCGTTCGTCCTCGAGGTTCGAGACCCGTTCGCGTCGCTGCTCGAGTTCGGACTCGGCACGCTGGAGCCGGTCTTCGAGCTGCGAGCGCTGGCGCTTCTGTTCCTGGTAGGTCGCCTTCTCGGTCTTCAGGTCGTCAATCTCCGACTGCAGGTCCTGGCGCTCCGAGAGTTTCTCCTGGCGGAGGTCGCGGATCCGGTCGAGCGTGGTCTCGACGTCAGACTGGTCGACCTCGCTCCCGCAGGTCCAGCAGACGACCTGGTCGTCGACGAGCCGGTCGGTCACCTGTTCGGCGTCGTCCCCGCCGCGCAGGGCGGCGACGACGTCCGAACTCGTGCCCTCGAGCATCTCCTCGTTGAACTGGATCACCTTCTGGAGTTCGTTGACGGTCGAATCCAGCGCCTGGCGCTGCTCGCGGAGGCGTTCGATGTGGTCTTCGACCTCGGTGACGTCGCCCGAGACCTCCTGGGGCAGGTCCGTGAGTTCCGTCTCGACGGTGTCGATCTCGGACTCCAGCGCGCTGATGCTCTCGCGCTCGCTCTCGATGTTGTAGCGGACGTCTTCCAGGTCCGAGCGCGCGTCGCGGAACGACTCCAGCGCCTCTTCGAGTTCGGCCTTCTGGTCGCGGGTTGTCCCCACGTCCTGGTCCGCGTCCTCGATCTGCTCTTTTTTCTCCTCGAGTTCCTGGCGCTTCTGTTCGATCTCGGCCTCGAGTTCCGTGCGCCGTTCCTCCAGGTCCGGCAGGGTGTGTCGCAGCGACTGGAGGTCGTCGAGGCGCTGTTCGATCTGGTCGCGATCGGTCTGGAGCGCCTCGATCTCGTCTTCGATGGCGGCCGTGTCCACCGGCCGCATGATGAGGTCGCGCAGGTTCTCGCTCAGCTCGACGGCGCGGCGCGCCTCGTTCGACTCGAGCAGGAAGACGAACAGGTCGGCGATCTCAGCGTCCTCGAGGTACGGGTCGCCGCTGGTGACGACTGTCCCGTTCTTCCGTTCGAGGGTTCGCGTGTACGTCTCGTCGCCGACGGTCATCTCGACGTGTCCCTCGTCCGCGTCGCCTTTCAGCGAGACGTCGTCGCTCCCCAGGCCGGCCATGATGGCCTGTAACAGCGAGGTTCGGTTGGTCGCGTTTCGCCCCGTCAGTATCGTCACGCCGGACGTGAACGAAACCGACGTCCTGTCGATGCCACCCACGTTCTCCACGGCGACATCTACAGACTTCGCCATGCTATCAGTCGCTCCCATACCTACGAGGTGCGTTTACCAGTCTATAAATGTACTGCAATGTATCTCGTGGTACTCGACTTTCTGCGCTCGCGGGCGTGTCTCTCCGCCGTCCGGGACCGGACAGCGCCGGTCGGCAGATCTGATTACACACATACGAGTGTAATGGATCACTCGTCGACCTGGCAGCGGCAGCCGCCGCGTTCGATGAGGTCGATCGGGTCTTCCTGTCGGCCGCACTCCTGGCAGACCACCTGGACGTCGGCGATGACGTCGACAGGGCCGATGTCGAGTCGGTCGGTCGAACGGAGGTTCTCCACGTTCCGCCTGGTGACGGCGCTCAGTCGGCTGGTGAGTCGCTGGATCGTCTCGATGGACTTCTCGCGCTGGTTCTCGTCGTCGCCGGCCTCGTACTCCGCGTCGCGGTACTCGCGGAGGTACGTGTGGATCGCGTAGTGGCTCACGAAGTCGCCGGTGAGTTCGTCGACGTCGATCCCCTCGCGTTCCAGGCGATTGCGCGCCTGCGTCCGCGCGCCTTCCGTCACGTCGTCCTCGGTGAGCAGTTCGTAGATGTTCTCCAGTTCACCCTGGAGCGTCATGACCCCCGCTTCGTCCATCGCGCTCTCGAGCACGCGCCGGTTGAAGTAGTGAGCGAGGTCGCGGAGACTCTGGCGCTCCCTGCCGTCTCCCGTCCACCGCCGCTCTAGCTCCCGACCCAGGTCCCCGAGGTCGTACTTGCGCACGACCCGCTCTACCTTGTTGTCCGGGCGCTCGTCCTGTCGATTCGTCATGTACGCATCGCTACCACCGACTCGCAGATAGGTCTTCCGTTCGTCCGACTCGAAATCCTCGGGTACGACCGGGTTTCGTCCCGGTAGCCGGCCCCATCACCGACCCGCTGCTCCCGGTGGCTCCCGTTCACTCGTCATCTCCCGAACCCCTCGAAAGGTGGATTATATTACTAGTTAATGAATGTGTCATTTACTGATCTGACCGACGAACTTGATTCGTCCCTGAACGGCGGAGAAACGGGCTTCCTCGCCCGGCAATGGAACGATATGGGAAGTCGACCGAATTTCTCTATGCGGGACATCTAGACGGCGAAAATGACGCTCTGAACGTTCTGAGGCACTCAATCCGGAGAAGTGGAAAAGGGCCCCCGAACGTCGGGTTAAGCATAAGAAATTTGTATAAAACTGCATCCGATAAAGTTCGATCGAGTTACGTACTCGGTTCAGTCACTTCGGCTCGACGGGCGCGTCCGGGCGCAGTCGCGAGAGCCGCATCGCGTTGCCAGTGACGGCGGTCGTCATGCCGACGTCGCCCGCGAGGACGACGAACCAGAGGGGGACGGCGACGAACGGGAGGGGAATGGCGACGGCCAGCGCCGCCTTGACGAGGAGGCTGCCCCAGACGTTCTGTCTGATGATCCCGTTCCCCGCGCGGGCGAGTCGGTGGAGGTAGGGGAGCTTCGAGAGGTCGTCGCCCATCAGCGCGACGTCGGCGGTTTCGAGCGCGGTGTCGGTGCCGGCGGCCCCCATCGCGATCCCGACGGTGGCAGTCGCCAGCGCGGGCGCGTCGTTGATGCCGTCGCCGACCATGGCGACCGTCTCGTACTCTTCGGTCAGCGCCTCGACCCGGGCCACTTTCTCGTCGGGCAGCAGGTCGGCGGCGAAATCGTCGGCGCCCACCTGCTCGGCTACCGCGCGCGCGGTGCCCTCGTTGTCTCCCGTGAGCATCACGAGGCGTTCGATCCCCTGCTCACGCAGGCGGTCGACGGTCCGTCGCGCCTCCGGTCGGATCTCGTCGGCGATGGCGACCAGTCCCTCGATCTCGTCTTCGGTCCCGACGAGGACGACAGTCTTCCCCTCGGACTGGAGCCGCGGGATCGTCTCCGCGAGGTCGACGCAGTCGTCACGGTCCTCGCAGACGGGGTCGGCGTGCTCGACGACGACTCCGCCGTCGGTCATCGGCTCCGCGCCCGTCAGGTGGACGTGGTCAAGATCGAACCCGAGGTCCGCGAACAGGCCCGGTTTGCCGGCGTAGTGGGTCCGGCCGTCGAGGTCGGCACGGACGCCTTTCCCGGTGATGCTCTCGAAGTTCGTCACCTCGCGGTCGGCGACGCCGCGCTCGTCGGCCTGAGCGACGATGGCGTCGGCGATGGGGTGTTCGCTCCGGCGCTCGATACTGCGGGCGCACTGGAGCACGTCGGCTTCGCCGTTGCCGTTGAGGCCCACCACGTCGGTCACCGTGAGTTCGCCGGTCGTGAGCGTGCCCGTCTTGTCGAAGGCGACGGCGTCGACGTCGCCGATCGCTTCGAGGTGGTTGCCGCCCTTGATCAGGACGCCGTTTTTCGCCGCGCTCGTGACGCCCGAGACCACCGTGACCGGCGTCGAGATGACGAACGCGCAGGGGCAGGCGATGACGAGCAGGGAGATGCCGCGGACGAACCACGTCGCCCACCCGCCGCCGAAGACGACCGGTGCAGCGAACGTCGCCAGCAGCGCCGCCCCGACGACGACGGGGGTGTAGTAGTCTGCGAAGCGCTCGACGAACTGCTCGCGCTCGGTCTTGTTGGCCTGGGCGTCCTCGACCAGCTCGACGATGCGGTCGATGGTGGTGTCGCCCGCCTCGGCGGTCGTCTCGACCGCGAGGAAGCCCTGCTCGTTGATCGTCCCCGCGAACACCTCGTCGCCGACCTCCTTGTCGACGGGGACGCTCTCACCGGTGATCGGCGCCTGGTTGACGGCGCTGGCGCCTTCGGTCACCGTCCCGTCCATCGGGATCTTCTCGCCGGGTTCGACGAGGACGGTCTCGCCGACTGCGACGTCCTCGACGGGTACCTCGACGCGCTCGCCCTCGCCATCGGGACCGCTCGCCCGTCGCACCGTCGCCGTGTCCGGCGAGAGCGTCAGCAGTTCTTCCAGCGAGTTGCGCGCGCGGTCGACGGAATACCGTTCCAGCAGTTCGGCGACGTTGAAGAGGAACGCCAGCGACGCCGCCTCGACGTAGAAGTGCAGCGCGGGGACGACCAGGGAGATCCCCGCGGCGCTGACGATCGCCACCGACATCAGGAAGTCGATGTCCAGGCTCAGGTTCTTCGCGGAGTAGTAGCCGTTCCTGACGATCACCTGGCCGCCCGACAGCACCGCGACCAGGTAGAGCACGTCCGCGAGGAGCAACTCCCGGCCGGCCGCTCCCACGACCGGACCGTTCAGTCCCGGGAGTCCGAACTGTACGAGCACGCCCAGCCCGAGGAACAACCCGCTGAGGGCCGTCTTCCGGGCTCGCGCCGTCCTCCAGACGCTCTCGGTCTCTGCACCTTCGTCCTCGACGCCGCGCCCCTCCGGGTCGGTGACGCCGTACCCGGCGCTCTCGATCGCCGCCACGAGGTCCGCCCGCGAGAGTCGGGACTCGTCGTAGGTTATCTTCGCCGTCCCGGTGGTCGGACGCAGGTCCGTCGCCGCGACGCCCTCGCGGTCGGCGAGGGCGCCATCGACCTTGTTCGCACACGACGAGCAGTCCATGTCGGGGACCGAGAGCCTCACCTCGGTGCCCGCGGCGTCGGCGGATCCGTCGACCGCCGTCACGTCGTCGCGTTCGTCGCGGTCGCATCGGCCCGTCCCCTCGCCGCTGGGGCACCCGCAGTCGGCCCGCTCCGGGCCATCGTCTGTCATTACCCGGCGCTAGGCGACCGGGCTGTATTAACCCCACTGCTACGAAACGGGGGTATTCTGTTACGGATTACTAGTCGAACGAATCCGAATTAATAATCAGCGAGTCGCTACCGGTCCGCCTCGGCGGACTCGTCGGGTTCGGCGGCCCACGGGTCGCCGTCGCCGGGGGTGGGCGCGCGCAGGTCGATCGGGCGGATCCAGACGTACCACGCAACGAGGACGATACTGCCGTAACCGATCGGCCAGACGAGACCGCTGGCGGCCGAGAAGCCGACGGACCTGACGAGGCCGGCGACCTGGCCCGTCAGCGCGATCCCGACGAGCAGTGCGAGCGCGAGTGCGATGTCTCCGCGGTCCATCTATCGTTTCGAGTTGGGGACGGACGGACGTAAGCGGTTCGGTGCACGTGCCGGCGGACGGTGACGCGCCCGGGACATCCAAAACGACTTACTCGCCGCCGTCGATGCTCCGGGCATGACCGCCGCGCGCGAAGTCGAGCTGGAGGGCCACATCATCGACTCGGGGATGATGGGGGCCGCTTTCGGTATCATCATGGACCTCGGTGGCTCCTTCGACGTCGAGGAGTTCCGGATCGGCCGCCACGAGAACGAGGAGTCCTACGCCCGACTGCTCGTCGAGGCCGAAGACGAGGAGACGCTACAGTCGATCGTCCACGAACTCCACCAGAACGGCGCGAACCCCTCGGATCCCAAGGACGCGACGCTCCAGCGCGCCCCGAAGGACAAGGTCGTCCCCTACGGCTTCTACTCGACGACCAACCACCCGACCGAGGTCCGCATCGACGGCGAGTGGATCGAGGTCGAGAACATCGAGATGGACTGCGCCGTCGTGGTGGAGGGCCACGACAGCGACGACCCCCGCGCCTACACCAAGGTCCTCAGCGCCGTCGAGGAGGGCGACCTGGTCGTCGCCGGCGAGACGGGGATCCGCGTCAGCCCGCCGGAGCGACCGCGCAACCGCGAGGGTGCCTTCGGGTTCATGCAGGGCGGCGTCTCCTCGGAACGGCCCTCCGAGTCCACCATCCGCCAGGTCGGCGACGCCATCGAGGAGACCAAACGCGAGGGCGGCGACGTGCTCGCCGTCTGCGGTCCCGCGCTCATCCACTCGGGCGCTCGTGAGGACCTCGCCCGTCTCGTCCGCGGGGGGTACATCGACATGCTCTCTATCGGCAACGGCTTCGCCGTCCACGACCTCGAACGCGACCTCTACGGCACCTCCCTGGGCATGGACACCGAGACGCTGGACCACCCGCGGAAGGGCCACAAACACCACATCTACACCATCTCGGAGATCATCCGCGAGGGCGGGATCGAACAGGCGGTCGAGAGCGGCACGGTCGAGTCGGGCGTGATGTACGAGTGCGTCGAGAACGACGTCCCGTTCGTCATCGCCGGATCCATCCGCGACGACGGCCCGCTCCCGGACACCATCACCGACTCGATGGAAGCCCAGAACGCCATCCGCGAGCAGGCCCACGAGGCCGACCTCGTCCTCATGCTCTCGACGCTGTTGCACTCGGTCGCCGTCGGGAACTGCTTGCCGTCGACGACCCGGACCGTCTGCGTCGACATCAACCCCGCGACGGTGACCCAGTTGCTCGACCGCGGCAGCGACCAGGCCGTCGGGATGGTCACCGACATCGGCACCTTCGTGCCGATTCTGGCGGATCACCTGCTGGACGAGGGGTAGCGAGGGCGAGCGAAGCGAGCCCTCGGAGAAACGAGCGGGGAGCGGAGCGACCCGCGAGTAGCGACCGCGAGCGACCGTCGGGAGCGAGCGGTTTTTGCCCCATCTTTTTCGAGGCGGGTGCCCGCAGCACGCCAGCGGCGTGCGAGGACACCCGGTGAAGAAAAAGGTGGATCGCGCACCTTCGTGCCGATTCTGGCGGATCACCTGCTGGAGGAGGAGTAGAGGCGGACGTTCGCACCAGGTGAAGCAAAGTATCCGCCTCTGAGCCATCACCGGGGCCCAGCGACCGGCGCTCGCGTCACAACAAAAACGTTATTCGCTATCTGGAGCGATGGCGGGTATGGACCTGAGCGGGAAGGTGGCGGTCGTGACCGGAGCGTCGTCCGGGATCGGAGAAGCGACGGCCAGGGCGCTGGCACGGGAAGGATGCGCCGTCGCGCTGGTGGCCCGCCGCGAAGAGCGCCTGGAGGAGATCGCCGCGGAGATCGAATCGAAAACGCTCGTGGCGCCGACAGACGTCGCCGACGACGCCGCGGTGGCCGCGACGGTCGAAACGATTCGGGAGGAACTCGGCGGTATCGACGTCCTGGTGAACAACGCCGGCGTCGCACGCGGCGGACCGGTCGAATCGGCGGACCTGTCGGCGCTCCGCCGGAACGTCCGGGTCAACCTGGAGGGCGTGATGAACGTCACCCACGCCGCGCTGCCGGACGTCCTCGAATCCGGCGGTGACGTCGTCACCGTGTCGTCGCTGAGCGCCCGGTTCCCGCAGGAGGGCGGGAGCGGCTACACCGCGTCGAAGTTCGGCGTCAACGGGTTCTGTCGCTCGCTCCGCAAGGAGCTGTCCGACGAGCCCGTCCGGGTGACCATCGTGATGCCGGGGCCGGTCGTGACGGAACTGAACGACTGGGAGCACTGGGACGGCCGGGCGATGGACCCCGCGGACGTCGCGGAAACTATCGTCTTCGCTCTCTCCCGTCCCGACCACGTGGAACTGACCGACATCGGCGTCAACACGACGGAGAAGCTCTAGAGGTGGCTCGCGGGGCCGTCGGGCGTCGCGGGCGCACGACCGTGAAAGCGGGGGGACGGGCGAGGGTGCCGTTCAAACCGAGTTTTTAGCATCCGCCGGGGCTACTTACCGCTCGCCTGTACCGTCGAGTGGCATGACAGCCAGCCGCCCACCCCGCGACTGCATCGACGCGGTCGGGCCGACCGGGCCCGACCACAGACCGACCCGTTTCCGAAACGCGGGGGTGATACCGTGATCGACCGGACGTACGGCACCGTCGGCGCCGTCGCGGTCGTTCTGATCGCCGCGGTCGCGGTCGTCTCCGCGGGTGGCGTCCCGCTCGGGGGCGACGCGTCACCCGATCCGACGGCGACGCCCGGCGGTGCCAACGCGACGACGATCCACCACGACGGGTCAACCCTCTCGCTGGAGGGGGCGCCGAACCAGACCGTCAGCGGCGAGACGGACCTGGCGCCCGGGACGGAGCTGTCCGTGCGCCTGATCTCCGCAGACGCCGAGAGTCCGTTCCTCGTCACCGAGACGACGACCGTCGGCGACGACGGCACGTTCGGGGCGACCGTCGACCTCGCTCACGTCGACGACGACGCGTCCGCGTGGGCGACTGTGGTCCGTGACGGTACCGAACTCACGAACGTGAGTGCACGCATCGCCGCCGTCGAGCACGTGACGCCGACCGAGGCGTCGGACGAGACGCAGCGTGGGACGACCATCGACGTCGACGGCGACCGGTTGACGCTCGCGGCGCTGGAAAACGAGACGATCAGCGGTGAGACGGATCTGGACGCCGGCACCGAGTTGACCGTCCGCCTCTCGTCCACCTCTTCGTCCTCGCCGTTCTTGATCCAGGAGACCGCCACCGTCGGTGACGACGGTTCGTTCGAGGCGACCGTCGACCTCGTCGGAATCGACAACGGGACGACGTTCAGGGTCACCGTCCGCCACGACGGCGAGACCGTGGCGTCCGCCGACGGGATGGTCGTCGGCGGCGAGAACAACGTGTCGACGACCGACGAGTCGAACGAGAACTGGACCGCAGTGCCCGCCAACGGGACGGACGAGGCCTCCGAGACCGACCACAACACGACTCTCGACTACGAGGGCGACGCGCTGACTCTCGAATCCGCGCCGAATCAGACGGTCACCGGCGAGACCGACCTCGCGGTCGGGACCAACGTGACCGTGCGGCTCGTATCGAGCGGCGGATCGAGTCCGTTCCTCAAGAGCGCGAGGACGACAGTGACCGAGGACGGACGGTTTCGCACCGCAGTCAACATGAGTACCGTCCCGCCCGGGACTGAGTTCGAGGTGACGGTCCGTCACGACGGTGCCCAGATCGAGAACGCCGACGGAGAGGTGGTCGAGTAAGCCGGCCGCACCGCTCTCGGATCATCGTCATCACCTATCGCTTGCCGTTCCCCGTCTCCCGGTTCCGCTCCGGGATTCGCGTTTTCTCCGGAATCCTCGTCGTCGTTAGACACCCTCGACGGTCTCGCGGAAGGCGACGACCGATTCGTGCGCCGACTCGATCAGTTCGGCCACGTCGTCGCTCGAAGACTCTTCGAGGTCGTGGAGTGCGTTCTCGATCCGTGCCAGACGGCCGTGGTCGGGGTCGCGGTCGCGCGTCGAGAGGGAGTCGAGCTGGTCGGCGAGGCTCTCCAGGCGCTCGGCCGCGTCGTCGTCGGTCGTCGCGTCGGCCGCTGATTCGAGTGTGTCGCTGGCATCTGCGAGGTTCTCGCGCGTCATATTCGAGGGTTCTCGGAGCCCGGCGTTAACAGTTGCGGAGACCGTCTTCGGTCGGGGTCACTCGCCCTCGGCCTGCCGGCGTGATTCGGCGCCCGCGTGGAAGACGAAGAAGCCGCAGACGAACGAGACGATCGCGATGGGGAGCCACAGTCCGACGAAGACCTCGACGAGAAGCCGGATCTGGTCGCGTTCGACCCGCGAGACGAACGGGACGGCTCCGTGTCCGTTCCAGATCAGCGCGTAGAGCCCGTCGATCAGCGCGTACCGGCTCGTCCGCGCGAGTATCCAGACCGCGAGCGACACCATCGTCAGCGCGTGCCAGAACTCCCAGTCGGCGAGGAGCCGGCGGATGTCGGGAGCCATCTGTCAGTCCAGGGGTGAGATCGGGTTCACAGATCGGTGGAATCAGTCTTGTGGTCGCCGGAATCCGCGGCTCGCGGAGGAAGCCGGCGAGAGGGGGAAGAGAGCGAGTGTCAGCAGCGGGTGCGGGGAGCCGGGGTTCGGGATCGGGGAGAGGTCGGGTGGGGTACCGTGTCCGCGGTGGGCCGAGAGAGACCCGTGGTCGTCAGTAGCCGACGCCGAGTTGGGTGTGGACCTCGTCGGCGGATTCGAGTTCGTCGGCCAGCGCGACGGCGTAGTCCTCCGCGGTGATGTAGCTGTCGCCCTCGTCGTCGACGACGAGTTCGCCCTCGACGGTGCGGTAGTCGCCGGTCCGTTCGCCGGGCTCGATGATGCCCGGCGGCGCGAGGTAGGACCACTCGACGTCGCCGGCCTCGCGGACGACCTCGAAGGCGTCGATGTGCGCCTGTGCGAGCGGGACGAGTTCGTCGGGGAACGCCTCGGTCTCGATGAACTGGGTCTCCTCGTCGACGTAGAGGCTGCCCGCGCCGCCGACCCAGAGTAACCGGTCGGTGTCCACGTCGCGGACGCCGTCGACGACAGCTTCGGCCATCTCGACGAGGACGTCGAGGTCGGCGTCGTCGCCGGGTCCGAGCGCGGAGACGACCGCGTCGTGGTCGGTTGCCGTGTCTGCGACGTCCTCGGGGTCGGTCGCGTCGACGGCGACGGCTTCGAAGTCCTCGCCGTCGACCGCGTCGACCGCGCCGCTCCGCGAGGAGCCCGTCACCGCGTGGTCGCGGTCGAGGAGTTCGGCTGCGATGCGCTGTCCGATGGTGCCGCTGGCACCGAGTAGAAGCACGTTCATTGGTGGTGTCTCCGTGACTCTCGTCACGCGTCGCTCTCTCCTACGAACTGGCCCGTAATAGGCGCTCGCGGACGTGGGAGTAATCAGGGGACGCGAGTGTAATCGCCGCCGGATCCGGGACCGAGCGGCCGACCCGCGATCCGGTTAGTCGACCAGCGGAACGCAGCGGACCGGGCGGTCGGCGGCCAGCAGGAGGTTCTGCGCGGTCGATCCGAAGACGACCTTGCCGACCGGCGTCCGCTTGTGGACGCCGATGACGAACTCGTCGGCGTCGACCTCGCCGGCGAATCCGATCAGGTCCTCCACGGGCTCGTTGCCGCGGACGAACTGGTGGGTCTCGACCGTCACCGGCAGGCCTTCCAGACGGTCGACGAGGACCTGAATGGCCTGATCACCGGCCTGGACGTCTCCGCCGCTGGTGTCCTCGCCGCCGACGAGCGAGTTGATGACGTACAGCGTGTCGTCGTCGTCGACGACGTCGGTGAGGTAGTCGGCCAGCGCTTCGCTCGATTCCGGCGCGTCCGTCCCGACCACGAGTTCGACCATGGCACCACATTCACGGACGACGATGATAAATCCAGGCGATCGTCCTCGCCGCGTATCGGTCGTGTTCGGGGATCTGGTACCCGTGACGCCGCGATAGCGCTGCGGACACGTCGGCCACGTCCCCGTCGATGACCTCGCAGCCGAGCCCGTCAGCGAGTCGCCGGTCGCTGCCGGTCGCGGCCTGTCTGCTGGCGGCCGCCGGGACACGGGCCACCCCAGAGAGAGAGATCGATGATATCGGCCGCTATCCGTCACGATCGGACGCTTCGTCGAGGAGGACGACGGCGCCGCCGAGCAGGGCGAGGTTCTTCAGGAAGTTGATCTTGTTCCCCTGTCGCTCCTTGCCCTCCATCGTCCAGAAGTTGTGGATGACGGGCGTCGTCCCGAGGAAGAAGACGACGAGCGCGCCGGCCGAGGCCCGCGGGTACTTCCAGAGGGCGATCCCGAGGTTGGCGACGAAGAGCATCCCGGTGACGAACGGGACCATCACGTCGGGCATCGGGACGCCGCTCTCGGCGGCGATCTCGACGCGTTTCTCGTTGTTCCGGAACCCGTCGATCGCCATGTACGCGAGGACGCCGCTGTAGAGGCAGCGGCCGATTGCAGACGGTGGACCGTCTGCTGCGTCTGTCCCCGACACGGTCAGATCGCCTCGATCCGGCTGACGTTCGCCTCGACGCGACCGACGGTCTCGTACTCGCCGTCGTCGGTCCGCCGCATGACGCGACCGCGCACGTCGTCGCGGGCGTCGGGGACGTCGAACAGGCCGGACCCGCAGACGACGTCCCCGTCGTAGACCTCCCACGTCTCGACGACCTCGTGGGGCTCGCCGGGGAACGCGACCCGCTCGAAGTCGCGGCCGAAGTTGGTCGACTCGAAGAGGGCGACCCCGTGTTCGTCCTCGACCCAGGCGGGCGGGGCCTCCTCGCCGCCGCAGAAGAAGACGCGGCCGTCGTGGACGAACACCCGCCTGATGTACGAGAAGTCGTTGCCGACGTCGAGACGAGTCCACGACTCGCCGGCGTCGACAGTCCGATAGAGCCCGCCTGCGCCGACCGCGTGGCCCAGCCCCAGGTTCTCCAGGTCGTGGTCGAGATAGCCGGTCGTCGCGAGCCACACGTCCTCCGAGATGGGGAGGACCTGGTGTACGTCGTCGACGATGGCGTCCCGTCGGTCGCGCCAGGTCTGCCCGCCGTCGTCGCTGAGGTGGATCCCGCCGGCCTCGACGCCGGCGATGAGTCGCTCCGGTCGCCCGGGGACCTGTTCGAGCGCTCGAAGTCGAGCGTAGTGGGGGTCGATCGGCGACTCCCAGTGACCCCGAGAGGGGAGCTCCCGGAACCCTTTCAGCTCCGACCACGTCTCCCCCTCGTCGACCGAACGGAAGACGTAGGGGTCGTTCGTGCCGGCGTAGAGCGTCCCGTCGTCGGTCGCGAGGATCGACCAGACCTCGCTCGTCCCGGCGTGCCAGAAGCGGTCCCCGATCGGGACGCCCAGGTCGTCCCAGGTGTCCCCGCCGTCCGTGGATCGATACGCGCCCTCCGAAGAGGCCACGAAGACGCCGTCGACCGACTCGAACGTCTTCACCGCGGTCACGACGCCGCAATCCAGCACCTGCTGGAGCGCCTCCTCCTCGAAGGGCACGTCCGCAGCCCGATACAGCCCGGAGTCTGTCCCGATCAACAGTGGCATACGTTGGCACAAACGGATCCGGTTCTCTTAAAAGTTTACCAAGCTGTAAAACGCTAAGTGGGGTCCGCGCGAACGGGGGAGACAGGCGACAGGCGGCGGCGCCACGGGACCACTATGACACGACCACAGCCGACCAGACGGCCGACCGACGCGGCGTATCTCGACGACGCCGACAGGGCGGACCCGCCGACGGACCTGCTCAACCTGCCCTGGATCGACGCACACAACCACGCTCACACGCTCTCGTGGGCGGACCGCGAGCGATACTCGCTGTCGGGCTGCGAGGGGATGATCATGGTCGCCTCGGGCTATCACTGGACGCCGTACAAGCCGGTGCGGGCCGAGGACGTGCGCTACCTCTGGGACGACGCGATAAACCGCAGGGCGGCGATCGAGCGCGACCACTTCTTCGCGGCCAGGCTCGGACTGGGGATCCACACCGGCGTCCGCATCGAGAACCCCGACGAGCTGCTCGACGCGATGGCCGACTACTGCGCGCTGGAGGAGGTGGTCACCGTCGGCGAGACCGGCGTGACACCCGCCCAGCACGCCGAGGCGTGGGACCTGGACGAGCAGCGCGCCGTCGTCCAGGCCCAGATGGAACTGGCTGCTGAGCACGACCTGCCGGTGATCCTCCACACGCCGAACACCGGCACCGACTCCAGACGCGAGTACGTCCGGCCGGCCGGCGGGACGCCCGGCTACGAGAAGAACACGGCGCTCGGTCAGGACCCGGTCATCGGGGGCGAGAACCCCCAGCTGGAGGCCGTGAAGATCGACGTGGAGGCGGCCCGCGACGCCGGTCTCCCCGAGGAACGAGTGGTCGCCTCGCACGCCGACCGGAACAACATCGAGTACATCATGGCGGAGACCGACTGTTACGCGAGTTTCACCATCGGCCACGCGTGGCTGATCGGCGTCGACGCGGCGGACGTGGCCGACGCCATCGACCGGTGGGGGCCCGACCGGGTCATGATCGACACGGACTGCGCCAACGTGCTCAAGACGGACCCGTTCGCACTGAAGCGAGCGATCTTCGATCTGTACCGCTACGGCATCGATCCCGCCGACATCCGGCAGGTCGTGTGGGAGAACCCGCGCGAGGTGTTCGGGCTCGGCGGGTGAACATCCGAAAATCGGATCGGCGCGCGCTCAGTCGAGGAAGCCGAAGACGTTCGAGAGTTCGCCCAGTCCCTCGACGCCGACGGTCACCTCGTCGCCCTCACCGAGCAGGACCGGGGGCTCGCGGTAGACGCCGACGCCCGGCGGCGTCCCCGTGAACACGAGGTCCCCGGGTTCGAGCGTGAACGCCTGGCTGCAGAAGGAGACGAGTTCGTCGACGCCGAAGATGAGGTTCGACGTCGAGGACTCCTGCAGGCGCTCGCCGTTCACCTCGGCCCAGATGTCCAGATCGTGCGGGTCCTCCACCTCGTCGCTCGTGACGAGATCTGGCCCCGCCGGGGCGAACGAATCGAGGCTCTTGCCGCGGACCCACTGGCCGTCCCCGTGCTGGAGGTCCCGCGCGGACACGTCGTTGCCGACGGTGAACCCGGCGACGTGGTCCAGCGCGTCGTCGGGGTCGACGCGGCGGGCCTCCTCGCCGATCACGGCGACCATCTCCGCCTCGTAGTCGACCTTCTCGGTGAGATCGGGGTCCCAGCGGACGGTGCTGTCCGGTCCCGTGACGCAGGTCGGGAACTTCGAAAAGAGGACGGGCTCGTCCGGGATCGGATTGTCGCCCTCCTCGGCGTGGTCGCGGTAGTTGAGGCCGACGCAGACGATCTTCCCCGGGTTCGACACCGGTGCGTGCCGGTCGAGGTCGGCCGGGTCGCGGAGCCCCTCGCCGGTCTCGGTCGCGTGCTCGACGGCGAGTTCGGCCTTGCGCCGCCACGCCCACTGGTCGAGCAACTCGCCCGTCGTCCGCGGGATCTCGACTCCGGCGGCCGCCCCCGCCTCGGGGAGCGCGACGACGCCGTCGTCGGTCTCGATGCCACACCACGGTCGCTCCGCGTCAGCGCTGTATTGTCCTAGTCTCATGGTCGCTTCGGGGTCGCGGGTCGCGTCGCGGTCACAGATCGCGTCACGATCACGGGTCGCGTCGCGGTCACAGGTCGATCCCGGCCTCGTCGATCAGTCGACGGCCGGACTGCACGAATCGGTCGAACTCCTCGGTCACCGCGGGGTTCGTCAGCTCGCCGTCGCGTTTGACGACCTCGCCGTCGACCAGCACGGTGTCGATGTGCGAGGGGTCCGACTGGAAGACGACCGTCTGGACCGGCGAGTGGTTCGGCGCGGTCATGAAGTCGTCCGTCCGGATCAGCTGGATGTCGGCGCGCTTGCCCGGCGTGAGCGTCCCGATCTCGTCTTCGAGGCCGAGCGCCCGTGCGCCCTCGACGGTCGCCATCTCCAGGGTGTCCCGACAGGAGATGCTCACCTCGCTGACCTCCTTGTCGCCTTCGAGGACCTCCTGGTTGTCGAACATGCGCTGGAGCTGGAGCCCGATGCGCATCTGCGAACCCATGTCGCCGCTGACGCTCGAACAGACGTCGACGCCCCACGTCGGCCGGCCACCGGCTTCGATGACCTTGTCCGTGACCGGGATGCCGTGGCCCATCTGCATCTCGACCTCCGGTGTCGACGAAAAGGACGCCCCGGCGTCGACCGCGTGCTGTACGTCCTCCTGGGAGAAGTGGTTCCCGTGGGCGACGTTCACGTCGGGGCCGAGCTCGTCCTCGAGGCAGCCGAAGCCCTGGTAGCCCTCGCCGTAGACCGACGACGGCCACAGCGCGGCGCCCATGTGGATCGTCGCGAGCGCGTCCAGCTCGCGGGCCAGCTCCAGGTCGGCGAGGGCGGTCTCGTCGACGCAGAAGTCCGGTCCCCGGAGCCCGAGCGCCAGGCTGAGCCGGTCGTCGTCGCGGATTTTCTCGTCGTAGAGCTCGCGAACGTTCCCTTCGGGGAGGCCGACGTCGCTCTCGAACCACCACTTCGCCGCGTCGTCGCCCGGCGGGCCGTAGGTGTACACCGCGCGCAGCCCGGCGTCGTTGAGCGCGTCGACGGCCCGTTCGCCGTGTTCGAGCGAGTTGGGATACGACCAGTCCAGGGCCGTCGTCGTCCCCGTAGCGAGTTTCTCCAGCGCCCCGAAGAGGCCGCCGAGGTACATGTCTTCGGGCCGGTAGAGCCCGGTGATGTTGCCGAGCATGTGGTCGAAGTACTCGCCCATGAGGGACCAGTCCCCGGCGATGCCCCTGACCTGGGTCTGTGCGAGGTGGATGTGCGAGTCGACGAATCCCGGCAGCACGACGTGGTTCGAGGCGTCTATCTCTTCGGCGCCGGACACCGTGAGCCCACGCCCGATCTCGACGATCTCGCCGTCCTCGACGAGCACGTCGCCGTCGTCGAGCTGTCCCACCTCCGGGTCCAGGGACACGACTGTCCCGTTCCGAATGATCGTTCGTGACATGATCACCCGTACCGTCTGACCACGCGGATAAAAGTTTACCGGGCAGTAAGACCGTTCGGTAAACCGCCGTCGTCGCAAACAGTCGTTATAAGTATCGGAATCGACAGACTGAGTGTATGGGGAACTCCGACGAGCAGGTCGCCGCCAAGGACACGCGGGAAGTCATCATGGAGGCGACGTTCCGCGCGCTGAGCGAGCACGGCTACAGCGACCTCCGGATGCGGGACATCGGCGAGGAGATGGAGCTGACGCGGCAGGTCATCCACTACCACTTCGACGGGAAGTACGACCTGATGTCCTCGTTCCTGGAGTACGTCATCGACCAGTACGAGGGCAGCGTCGAGGTCGACGCGGACGCGGACCCGGTGACGGAACTCGACGCCCGGGTCGAACAGTGCCTGTTCGGCCCGGAGTTCGAGGAGTTCTCCCACTGGGACCGCATGAAGGTGTACCACGAGCTGTACGCGTACGCCCAGAACGACGAGCGCCACCGCGAGCTGTTCAACGAGCACTACGACCGCCTCCGGGGCAGCGTCGTCGAGGTCGTCGAGGACGGCATCGAGCAGGGCGTGTTCCGCGAGGTCGACGCCGAGCTCGTGGGCCAGTTGATCACCGACGTGATCCACGCGGCACGCGGCCGCCGCATCTCGCTCGGCCACGAGGACGCCCCCGAGCAGGCCCGTCGAGCCGTCGACGAGTACATCGTCGACTCGCTGCTCGCCGAGTCCGACGCTGGCGAGGAGTGACCCCGTCGCCGGACTGCCCTATTCGTCGCCGAAGACGCCCATCGCTTCCAGTTCGTCGACTTCGTCCGCCGAGTAGCCTAGATCCCTGAACACGTCCCTGTTGTGCTCGCCGAGCAGCGGCGGCGGGCGTTCGAACCCGCTGTCGACGTTCTCGAACTTCAGCGGGTGTTCGATCACGGGGATCGACCCGATCTCCGGGTGGTCGAGCTCGGTGATCGTGCCCCGGGCCTCGATCTGGGGATTGTGAAGCGCCTCCTCGACGTCGTAGACCGGCCCCGCGGGGACGCCCGCGTCCTCGGCGATGATCTCGATCCACTCGTCGGTCGTCTTCGCCGTGAGGGTCGCCTCGATCTCGGCTTCCAGTTCGTCCTGATGCTCGACCCGGTCGGCGTTCACCTCGAAGCGGTCGTCCTCGGGCAGGTCCGGCCGGTCGATCGCCGCACAGAGCTCGTGCCAGAGCTTCTCGTTGAGGATACAGACGTTGAGGTAGCCGTCAGCCGTCTCGAAGGTCTGGTAGGGCGCGAGTACGGGGTCTTTCGTCCCCATCCGCCGGGGCGTCTCCCCGGCGAACACCTGTCCGGCCTGCTTGGTGAGCCACGGCAACACGGCCTCCAGCATCCCCAGGTCGATGTAATCGCCCTCGCCGGTCAGTTCGCGCCGGTAGAGCGCGCTGGCGGCCCCGAAGGCGGCCCACATCGCAGTGATGAGATCCGTCACCGGCAGGCCGACCTTGACGGGCTGGCGGCCCTCCTCGCCGGTCACGTCCATGATCCCGCCCATCCCCTGGATCAGCAGGTCGTAGCCCGAGCGCTCGCGCCAGGGGCCGGTCTGGCCGAACGCCGAGATGGCGAGGTAGATCAACTGGTCGTTGCGCTCGCTGAGCGTCTCGTAGTCGACGCCCAGCCGCTCGGCGGTCCCCGGTCGGAAGTTCTGGACGAACACGTCCGTCTCCTCGATCAGGTCGTACAGCGCCTCGCGCGCCTCCTCCTTTTTCAGGTCGAGTTCGACGCTGCGCTTCCCGTAGTTGACCGTCCAGTAGTAGGGGGACTCGCCCTCGACGAACGGCGGCCCGGTGTGCCGGATCGCGTCGCCGTAGCCGGGCTGTTCGACCTTGATCACGTCCGCACCGAGGTTCGCCAGCATCGACGACGAGAACCCGCCGGTCACGAACGTCGAGAGGTCGACGACGGTGATCCCGTCCAGTATCCTGCCATCCGCTGTCATACAGCGCCGTATGGTTTACCACGTGGTAAAACTACCGCCGGTCGCGATCACCGGGCCGGTTACTAGTTGGTAAAACGAGCTATTTAAGCCTGGCTGGCGGCGAACTCGCGGCCAACGACCCGAACACCGACCGCCACCGCGTTCGACTGATGGGTGTGGATCCCAGGCGCTTCCGCTTCTGTTCGCCGGACGCCGCGTTGATCGGCGCTAACGACCGACTGCAGGCGTGGGGCTACCTCGGTCCTGCGTAGACTACGGACGTCTGGCGGTCGCGGGCGATAGCGCCGGCGGGAACCTCGCGGCCGTCGTCTCGCTGATGGCCACCGAGCGCGACGGACCGGCCCTCGACTACCAGACCCTCGTCTACCCGGCCGTGGGAACCAGGGAGGGTCAGGAGTCGATGCAGGAGTACACTGGCTACGTCCTCTCCGAAGACGACGTGCGGTGGTTCGGCGAGTGTTACCACGGGAGCGACGTCCACAAGCGAAACCCATACGCGGACCCCACGCGGGCCTGCGATCTGTCCGGCGTGCCCCCGGCGACGGTGGTGACGGCTGGGTTCGATCCGCTCCGCGACGGCGGCATCGCGTACGCGCGAAAACTCGTCGGTGACGGCGTCTCCGTGCGGTTTCGTAACTACCCCGACATGGTTCACGGCTTCGTCGGGATGCTCTCGGAGAGCGAAGGGGTCGAGCGCGCTCACCAGGCCGTGGAGGCCCTCGGCGATGACCTGCGCGTCGCGCTCGGCGGTTTGTGAACAGGGGCATCCAGGCCACCCTAATTTGGAGACGTCCGACCAAGTCAGGCTCGGAATGGCAGCCCACGGGAGGGAACGTGACGGTAGTCTCGTCCTCACAATTCACGACCGGTACAGAGGGCTCAAACTAGAAGATGCCGAAGATCGTCTCGACGAGCTGAAGGGTGCAGTCGAACCTACTCGAGAGAACAGAGATTGATCTGTCCGGCTCTGTGGGTAGAACCAGACACTCATTTCAATAGACCACTCCCCAGAGCTCCTGGTCGATCCGTCCACATATTTTTCGCTGTGCTTGGCGACATCTTTTACTCCGAGGCGAACACATTTACGACATATGTCCCAGACGATAGAACTCAATGATGAACTGGTAGAGCGTCTGGAAGGCCATCTCGAGGAAGACGAAACGCTCGAAGAATTCATCGAAGAGCTCGTGAACATCTACGAACAAGAGGAGTTTTTCAGCGACCCCGGTCTGTAAATCGTCGTCCTGTACCGAGTAGACCCGAGTCTGTGGATAGAACCGGACACTAATTTCAGTCACCTCCAGGCCGAATTCCCTGTTCATTGCAGCCTGCGTACCGAACACAGAATATACTACCAGATTAGTTTGAAATTCTGACTGTCGTGCTGAATACAGCGCGATATCGCTCAAACGCATACCCAATCATCGACTGTCAGTGTTATCGGTTCAGAGGACGTAGCTGATGGTATGTCAAATGTTAGCGCGCCGTCCGCGGACACCGTGACAATCCACGGCACTGTCGCGCCCGGGTTCGAGCCGGTCCATGACGTGTTCGCGGAGAATTTTCGTAACCGCAACGAATTGGGGGCGGCCGTCGCCGTCTACTCTCGTGGCGAGCCCGTCGTCGATCTCTGGGGTGGCTACCGGGACACCGACCGCGAGCACCCGTGGGAGGCCGACACGATGGTCCTCGTGGCCTCGGCGACGAAGGGGATGACGGCGGCGGCTATCGCTGTTGCGCTCTCGCGGGGGCTGTTCGCGCTCGACGACCGTATCGCCGACCACTGGCCGGCGTTCGCCCAGCACGGAAAGGGCAACGTCACGGTCCGGCAGTTGCTGAGTCATCAAGCCGGCCTTGCGACGCTCGACGGGCGTCTGTCGCCCGAACAGATAGCCGACACGGAGTACCTCTCGGACCTGCTCGCAGGCGAGGAACTCGACTGGGAGCCCGGCACCCGCCAGGGCTACCACGCGTTCACGCTGGGCTGGTATGCGAGCGAACTGCTCCGACACACCGACGGGCGGACGCTTGGTCAGTTCTTCGCCGAGGAGGTGGCCGAGCCGCTCAACCTGGAGTTTTACATAGGGCTCCCCGAGAAGATTCCAACCGACCGTGTGGCGGAACTCGATGCGTTTGGGTATCTGGATATGCTCTTGAACCTCCGGACACTATCGCCCCGGTTCGTCCTGTCGTTTTTCAACCCGTGGTCGGTGACGAGTCGGGCGCTGAACGTGCTCGATACCCGGCGTCCGGCCGACCTGAACAGTCCGGCGTTCCGTGCGGTCGAGATTCCCTCGGGCAACGGCATCGGGACGGCCCGCGCGATGGCACGGCTGTATGGTGAACTCTCGACGGGCGGCGAAGTGCTGGGTCTCGACGAGGACGTGTTCGCGGAATTGACCGCACCCCCGGTGCCGCCGTCAGGTGACCGGCGGGACGTTGTCATCGGCATGGAGACCGTGTACGCGATGGGGTACTCGAAACCATCGCCCGGCTTCCGGTTCGGGACTTCAACCGCCGCGTTCGGTACGCCCGGCGCCGGCGGCTCGTTCGGGTTTGCGGACCCCGACGTGGAACTGGGCTTTGCCTACACACCCAACCGATTGGGCCTCCACCTGAAGGACGACCCCCGAGAGGTAGCACTCAGGGAAGCCGTCTACGAGTGCATCGAACGCCAGAGCTCGGAGACGGATTCACCCCGTGCCTGATTCTGATTTTCTGAACAATTCGATAAAGCCGCGAATACAGGCCCCCGACAAATTGCTGTCGTCTACATGGCTTTTGCTGCACTCGTGATGGTTACCGCTGGGTTGCGGAATATCTGCTCTGTATCTTGCACGGCATTTCTACTGGACTTCTGATAAGTGGTCACTGGTCACGGGAAGTGTGTAACCTGGATTGAGCAGATCCGACTCTGGGGACAGAACCGGCCGCGAATCTCCGTTGATTACTCTCTGGATTTCTTGCACGAGGTGAGCACGTACTGACTAGATTTTCTTGGTCCACAGATCGTCACTCGGTGGCGAAGGTCGCTCCAAGTCGCTGGTGAAATATGAGTAATACCCTCCGAGGGTGAAATGCCGAATGTTGGCCGAACAACGCCGGTACTGGCTATGTTCGGTCTCGGCCCAAATCCTTTAGGCACACGGGTTATTCGAGTGACTAGCTTTCCCGAAACTGATGAGTGTCGTAACCAGAGTGCAAGCGTTTCTCGCCCCAGAGTCCGATCGTGAGCAGTCAGACGAAGAAGTGGCCTGGTCATCACGTCTCTACTATTGCGACTCGTGTGATACGACCTACCTGAGCGAGGAGAAGGAGTCCTGTTCACAGTGCAAGACCCCTGTCGAGAACGTTCCGACAGAACGGGACCTGGGATTCTCGTGAGACGGACCAGATCAGACTACGGTGGGACGGTTATCGCTCGTCTCGATCAGCAAGAAGCGGAGATCCAGCGCCTGAAAAACACGCTCAAAGGTGTCGCCGGAGAGATTAACGGTCTCTCGGTAAACGGGCTCTGTGAACACTGTAATCAGAGCTATACACTGGTTTCAGATGGCCAAATTCGCTGCCCGAGGTGCAAAACTGGTTACACCCTGTGATCGTCGATACAGGCAGATAGTTGTGGGATTGAAGAGATCGACATCGCCTGTACTGACCGGATCCGACTCGTACTGAGGACGGGACACTACTTTCAGCTAGCGAAATGACGGATTCTCCGCTCAC
Source organism: Halosimplex amylolyticum (assembly GCF_051414035.1). Taxonomy (NCBI): domain Archaea; kingdom Methanobacteriati; phylum Methanobacteriota; class Halobacteria; order Halobacteriales; family Haloarculaceae; genus Halosimplex; species Halosimplex amylolyticum. The sequence goes on from NZ_JBLKNW010000001.1 coordinate 515,224, forward strand.
TGCTGTCTGCTTACCTAGCAGTGGTTTCTGTGGATTGAGTCGTGGACTGAAGTCGAGTCGGAGCGACCGCAGCCAACAGCAGGCGTTGAAAGCCCTCGGCGCGCTCGCGGTCGCTGAACGACATACCCTCGCTCCGCTCGGGTAGGGGTCGCTCAGACGATTCCGTTCGCTTCGCTCACCGCGAGCCCGCCTCGCCCTTTCAGTCCGCCAGGAGACTCGCTTTGCTCGTCTCCTGAGCCCTGGCTCGCTTCGCTCGCCAGGACACCAGGACCACATCGCACAGCACTGCGCCTCACACCTCCCCAGCCGATTCCCTCGGTCGCTCCGCTCCCTCGGTCATCCCTCGCACGCTGCTGTCGCGAGCCGAGACTCGCGACAGCGCGCGCCACCGCGATCGTTCACTCTGCAGACTGTACTGAGCGATCGAATTACGCCCAGTCCGTGCGGGAACGACCCTACCAGACCGCGTGGCGTCGAATCGCGCACAGCGATCGAGAGCGACCGCTCAGAAGCCGAACGCGCGGCGGTACTGCGGCGGGCCGGACACCTCGTCGGTGGCGTCGAGCGCGTCGGCGGCGTGGAGCCCGAAGTACGGGTCGCGGAGGAACTGGCGGCCGACGATGGCGAGGTCGGCGCGGCCGTTGGCGACGACGGCCTCGGCCTGTTCGGGCGTGGTGATCCCGCCGACGGCGCCGACGCGGACGTCGCTCTCGGCCCCCTCGCGGACGGCCTCGGCGAGGGGGACCTGGTAGTTCGGCCCCGCCCGGTCGGGGTACGATCCGGGCGCGATGCCGCCGCTGGAGACGTCGATCAGGTCGGCGCCGACCTCGTGGAGTCGGTCGGCCAGGCGCGCGGACTGCTCGGCCGTCCACGAGTCGCGGTCGTCGAACCAGTCCGTCCCGGAGATGCGGACGAACACCGGTTTCTCGTCCGGCCACACCGCGCGGACGGCCTCGGTGACTTCCCGGGTGAGTCGCGTCCGGCCCTCGAAGTCGCCGCCGTAGTCGTCCTCCCGGCGGTTGGTCACGGGCGAGAGGAACTCGTGGAGTAGGTAGCCGTGGGCGGCGTGAACCTCGGCGACCTCGAAGCCGGCGTCGCGGGCGCGCTCGGCCGCCTGCCGGAAGGAGCCGATGACTTCCTCGATGTCGCCCTGTTTCATCTCCCTGGTCGGCGGGGCTTCCGTCCGCCCGTCGGCCTCGTCGGTCTCGTAGGGCCACGGGTCCCCACTGGGCGCGATCACTTCCCAGCCGCCGTCGTCGGGATAGAGGGGCTGGCTCCCGTCCCACGGGCGCGTCTTCGAGGCCTTGCGGCCGGCGTGGGCGAGCTGGATGCCCGGGACCGCGCCCTGTTCCTTGACGAACCTGGCCGTCCGGGCGAGCGCGTCGGCGTGGTCGTCGCTCCAGATGCCCAGGTCTTCGGGGGTGATCCGGCCGCGCTTCTCGACGGCGGTGGCCTCGGCCATGACGAGGCCGGCGCCGCCGACGGCGCGCGAGCCGAGGTGGACGTGGTGCCACTCCGTCGCGCGGCCGTCGCGCGCCTCACAGGAGTACTGGCACATCGGCGAGACCATCACGCGGTTGGGGACGGTCGTGTCGCGGAGTTCGAGCGGGGAGAACAGGTCTGTCATCGTCGTGGGTTACGACTGTCCACTGAAGTATCGTGCGGCGAACGCAAGCGGTTCCGGCTTCTCGGTCGGGTCGCGCCGGGTCGGGCTGAGAGAAGCGCCCCGGTCGGCTGGAACGGACCGTTTCGGTGGTAGAGTGGGGCTGTCCGGTTATTCGGGCTGACCGCCGTCTTTGATCGCGGGGGTCGGGCCGGTACTGGGCGTCGTCGCGTCGCTCACTGCGAACTGCGACAGCAGCGACTGGAGCCGTTCGGACTGTTCCCCGAGCGACCGGACGTTGGCGCTGACCTGCGAGGTGGACGCCGCCTGTTCCTCGGCGGCGGCGGAGACGCCCTCGGTCTCGTCGGCGGTCGACCGGCTGATGTCGGCCGCTTCCTCGACCATCGACACGACCTCCTCGGTGCTGGCCGCCTGTTCGTCCGCCGTGTTCCGGATCTCCTGGATGCCCTGGTCGGTCTCCTCCGCGTTGGTCGCCACTCGCGAGAACGCGTCGGCGACGTCTTCGACGGCGTCGACGCTCTCGTCGACGTGGCGTTCGGCGGTCCGGGCTTCTTCGACGGTCGTCTCCGTCTGTTCCCGGGTCTCCTCGATGAGCTGTTCGATCTCGTTGGCCGACTCCTGGGTCTCCTCGGCCAGCTGCTTGACCTCGTTGGCGACGACTGCGAACCCGTCGCCGCTCTTGGTGCCCTCGCCGGACCCGGCGCGGGCGGCTTCGATGTTGGCGTTGAGTGCCAGCATGTTCGTCTGCTCGGCGATGTCGCCGATGAGCCCGACGATCTGCCCGATCTCGTCCATCTGGCCGTGGAGCACCTCGACGTTCTCGACGGTCGAGTCGATGGCCGACTGGACCTCCCGTGAGTCGTCGATCGCCTGTTGTGCCGTCCGCTCGCTTTCCTCGGCGATCGCCGCCGTCTCGTGGGAGGTCTCCGCGACGGTCTCGGCGGACGCGGCGACTTCCTCGACGGTCGTCGCCAGGTCCGCCATCTCGCTGGAGACGCTCTCGAGCATCTCGCGCTGCTCGGCCGCACCGCCGGCGATCTCCTGCACCGACTCGCTCACCCCAGCGCTCGCCTGCTCGACTTCCTCGGCCCCGGCCGTCGCGCCCTCGCTCGCCTCGGCGACCTCCTCGGCGAACGTCTGGATCTCCCGCACCGCCGACTCGGTGTTTGCCATCATCGCGTTGAACGCCTCGCCGATCTGGGCCATCGCGTCGCTCTCGCTGTCGGCGTCGACTCGGACGTGGAACTCGCCGTCGGCCGCCCGCGCCATCGCGTCGCTGTAGTCGTCGGCCTTGGCCTCGAGGTGCGCGTTCTGCTGCTCGACCGCTTCCTGTCTGGCCTCGGCCTCCGCGAGCAGCTCCTCCGCCTCTGCCTTGGCCCGCTCGTTCTCCGCTCGCTTCGCTTCGAGGTCGTCGATCTCCGCCGACTTCTCGTCGGCCTCTCGGAGTCGCTCTCTGGCCTCTTCGCGGGACCGCTCGGTCGAGTACCAGTGGCTCATCAGCGCGCCGGCGAGCGCGAGGACGAACACCGCGTGGATGAACGACCACGCCCACGGGTTGTTGATGCCGGCCGCGTGGTTGTAGACGCGGCTCGGGTCGATCATGCCGAAGAAGCCGTGCTGGATGGCCACGTACCCGATCCCGAGGAGGAACGGGAGCCAGTCCTCGTAGACGGCGACGACGGCCATGACGACGAAGAAGTGGAAGTGCGCTTCGATGTACCCGCCGGAGAAGTGAACGAGGAACCCCGACGTCGTCACCAGTCCCAGCGTCGCCAGCGCGGTTCGCGTGCGCCGTCCGAACCGCGACCAGCCCGCGAGGAGGGCGAACGCGACGACGATGCCCACCTCGACGAGCACGGTGGTCAGCGGGATCTCGGGGATCGTCGCGCCCGTCACTGCCGATTCCGTTCCCTCGTACGTCCCGAGCAAGAGCAACAACGGCACGTGCGCGAGCAGGAGCGCGAGGATGTTCCGGTGGCGTCCCCGCCAGATCTCGTCCGGGATGGAGTCGCCGCTCGGCGTGTATTCGACGAACTCCCGGACGACGCTCTCCCAGCGATCGATCCTGAGGCGAACCGGTCCAGATCCGCCCGTAGTCTCTACCATACCGTCTCAGCGGAAAACCCGAAGAAAAGCGTTGCCCCGCCAGTATCACAGGAAATAACGATAGACGGCCCGTCGGCCGCGTCGCGGCCCGTCGTCGGGACGGCGCTATTCCATCCACCGCGGCCGGGTCGGCACGTCGAATCGGTCGGTGACGACCAGACCGAGACCGAACAGTCCGGCCAGTCCCACGGCGGCCCAGTTCCCGAAGGCGGCGTTGATAGCGCCCCAGAGGATCACGAAGCTCACCATGTCGTCGAGCATGAACGGGCAGGAGTCGAGTCGCGCGAGCAGCGCCTCGCGGTCGAGGCCCCGGTCGAACGCCGCCACGGCGACCGTCGCCGAGAGGACCCACCCCCGATAGTTCGACCACGGGACGTCGTAGAACGCGCCGCCGCCGTCGTAGGTCCAGAAGCCGAGGGCGACGGCGCCAGGGTCTAGGACGAGGTCGACGGCGACGACGGTGGCGACGACGACGGGCAGGCGGACCCACGGCGAGCGGGCGAGATCGCCCAGCAGCAGCAGGCAGAGCAGGTAGCTGTTCAGGACGAGCGGGAAGAAAAAGACCGGGAGCGCGAGCGGGACGCCGCCGAGCATCGGTCCGAGCGCGACGCCGTACTCGAAGGCGCCGTAGGGCCACCCGGTCGTGACCCCGACGAGTTCGATCCCGTACGCGTAGGCCGCCAGCGCGACGAGGGCGACGGTCCCCTTCCGGTCGACGAGCGGGGCGACGCCGGCGATCAGGGGCAAGCGCATCACGACGACACCCACGAGGACGAGCCAGGGGTTGAACGCGAGCACGGGCGGGAGCAGGTCGAACGCACTGGCGAGCAGGAGCGCGGCGCCGGCGACGGGGAAGACGACCGCGATGGTGAACCGGTTGGTCCGGACGAGGCGGTCGAGCCGGGCTTCGAGCCAGTCGCGGTCGATCCGTCCCGGCGCGGGCAGCCCCGCGGCCTCGGCGGGGTCAGGTGGCATAGACGATCCTCCAGAGACCGCCCATCGTCAGGAGCGCGCCGACGACGGTGTTGAGGACCGGGAACCACCAGTAAGCCCGGTCGACCGAGACGTCCGTCAGCGCGACCCCGGCGGTGAAGACGGGGTAGACCGCGAGCAGGCCGCCCCACAGGGGGTGGACCAGGGCGAAGACCGCGGCGGCGGCCGCCCAGACGGCGCCGCAGTAGGCGTAGGTGCGGCGCTCGCCGAGGACGGTCGCCGTGGTCTGGATGCCGGCGGCGCGGTCGGGTTCGATGTCGGGGATGGCCGAGAACGTGTGCATCGCCATCGTCCAGAGCCAGGCGCCGGCGACGGCGAGCGCGGGCGGGAACGAACCCGCGACGGTCGCGTAGGCGACGACGCCCGGGAGGACGTACAGCCCGTTGGACAGCGAGTCGAAGAAGGGGACGGTCTTGAATCGGAGCGGGGGCGCGCTGTACTCCGTCGCGAGTACGAGGAAGGCGACCATCGCGACGACGGCCTCCGTCGGGAGGGCGGGGAAGAAGGCGAGTCCGAGGGCGCCGCCGGCGAGCACGGCAGCGAGGACCGCCCGATCGCCGCGGTAGCGGACTTCTTTTTCCGCTTTCTTCGGGTTCTCGGCGTCGACGTCTGCGTCGAAGATATCGTTGATCCCGTAGAGGAAGACGTTGGCCGGGACGAGGAAGTAGAGCGCGAGGGCGACGGTGAGCGGCGTGAACAGCGCTGCGGTCTCGCGGGTGGCGAAGACGGCGCCGACGAGCGCCGGCCCGGCGAGGTAGAGCCAGAACCGAGGGCGCGAGACGCGCAGGAGGTACCCGACGGTCGTGTCGGGGGGCGCGAGGGCGCCGAGGCGGGCGGCGACCGCTGGCTTCGCGTCGTCGGGCATCGGGTCGTCGGGCATAGGTGTGGGAGCGAGTTAACTTGGCGCCCTCGGCTCAGTTCACGTCCTCGACCAGCGCCTCGGCGGTGTGCTGGCCGCTGATGAGACACATGGGGACGCCGATACCGGGGGTGGTGAACGACCCCGTGAAGTAGAGGCCGTCGACGGCCGTCGAGCGGTTGGGCGGCCGGAGGAGGGCGGTCTGGCGGAGCGTGTGGGCGAGGCCGAGCGCGGTCCCCTGCGTCGCGTTGTAGCGGTCGACGAACTCCGAGACGCAGAACTCCTCCTCGAAGACGATGCGGTCGCGCAGGTCTGTGCCGGTGTTCTCGGCCACGTCGTCGAGGATCTGCTCGCGGAAGCGCTCGCGCTGGGCTGGGGAGTCTTCCAGGCCCGGGGCGATGGGAGCGAGGACGAACAGGTTGCTGTGGCCCTCCGGCGCGACGGTGTCGTCCGTCTTCGAGGGTACACAGAGGTAGTACGCGGGCTCGTCCGGCCACGCGGGGTCCTCGAAGATCTGGTCGAAGTGGGGGTCCCAGTCGTCGGGGAGGACGAGCGTGTGGTGGGCGAGTTCGGGGACGGCTCCTTCGACGCCGAGATAGAGGAGATACGCCGACGGGGCGTAGGTGCGATCGGCCCAGTAGTCGGCGTCGTACTGCCGTTCGTGCTCGGGCAGGAGTTCCTGCTCGGTGTGGGCGTAGTCGGCGTTGACGACGACGCGGTCCGGGCGGCGCTCGCTCCCGTCCTCGTCGACGACAGAGAAGCCGCGCTTGCGGCGGGTGATCTCCGCGACTTCGACGCCGGTCTCGAAGGCGACGCCGAGTTCCCGGCAGAGGTCGACGAACGCGTCGATCACGACGCCGATTCCCCCGGGATGGTCCCCGTCGTCGTCGGGTTCGTTCGCGACGGGGTAGTAGACGCCCATGTTGAAGTCGACGTGACTCATCATGTTGTAGAGCGCGGGCGTGTTCCGCGGGGACCCTCCCAGGAAGACCAGCGTGTACTGCATTATCTGCTGGAGCTTGGGGTTCTCGAAGTAGTTCTCGACGTGGCCCTGCATCGAGCGCAGGAGCGTGAGCCCGACGGGCGCGGCGCGCATCACGTCCAGGTCGATCCAGTCCCGTAGCGACGATCGGTCCTCGTAGACGAACTTCTCCATCGCCGTCTCGTAGTGGCGCTCGCTCGTCGCGAGGTACTCCGCGAAGGCCTCCCCCGCGCCCGGTTCGATGGACTCGAACAACTCGCGATTGGCCGCGCGGTCGGCGGCGACGTCGATCCGCTCGCCGCCTTCCTCGCCGGGGCCTGACTGCTCGCCGTCTCGCGGGCTCCGCCCGCTCGACTGTTCCGAGACGCTTCGCGTCTCGCCCTTGAAGTAGATCCTGTAATGCGGGTCTAGCCGTTCGAGGTCGTAGTAGTCGCCGGGCACCCTGTCGAAGTGACCGAAGAAGCGCTCGAACACGTCGGGCATGAGGTACCACGAGGGGCCCATGTCGAAGCGGAAGCCCTCGGCCTCCAGCCGGCTGGCGCGGCCGCCGAGCTGGTCGTTTTTCTCCACGAGCGTCACGTCTGCGCCGGCGTCGGCGAGGTACGCGGCCGACGAGAGCCCGCCGACGCCGCCGCCGACGACCGTCACCGACACGCCGTCCGCCCGTCCCGAGAGCCCTGTCATCGTCTCTCGATTGCCGCGCGACGGATAAAAAGGAGGTGCCCAACCCGTCGGGGTCGCGCCGCCGCTGCGACGATCGGCGCACTACTCGGCGACCGGTCGGTCGCCGAATCCCGGCCGATTCCCGGTCCTGCCGCGTCGACGTCGACCGCCCTGCCACTCGCCACCCCGTCGGAGCGACAGACTTAATAATAACAGTCTCGGTGTTCATAAACAATGGATATTAACGAACGCGGTGGCGTTAATAATTCGCCCGGGGACCTGTCGCTCGTGGGCGGCGCGGGCGTGGTCGCGCTGCTCGCGCTGTCGGTGGTGGCGGCGGTGACGGAGACGTGGAAGGTCCTCGTCATCGGGTGGGTGGCCTTCGCGGCGATGGCCGCGGGGGCGTACCTCGGCGGTCGGGCCGACTCGACGGATCCGCAGCGACTCGTCTGGGGGTACGGGCTGGCGAGCGGCGCGATGGTGACCAGCGCCGCGATGTTCCTCGTCCCGCAGGCCATCGGTATCGGCCGCTCGGCCGGCGCGCCGCAGATCGGCGGCATCGGTATCGCCCTCGGTATCGTCGTCGGCTACAGCGGCCACGTCGCCGGGCATCGGCTCACCCACCGGGACCTCCCGATGGACGTGACGACGGCGCAGATCACCGCCCACGCCCTCTCCGCGGGCCTCATCATCGGCCTCGTCTACGGCTCGATGCCCACGCTCGGGCTCCTGCTCGGCCTCGCCATCGTCTCCCACAAGGGGCCAGCGGGCTACGCCGCCGCGCGGCGACTGCGACGGAACGGGAAACCCGTCTCGGCGCTGTTGCTCCCCGCCGCCGGCGTCGGGATCACCGCGATCCCGTCGGCGTCCCTGCCCGTCCCCGAGGTCGCCGCGCTCAACGCGGTCGTCTTCGGCTTCGCCGCGGGCATCTTCCTCCACATCGCGATGGACTTCCTGCCCGTCTGCGAGGCCGGTTCCGAGATCGACCAGGTCTGCTCGCTCCACGAGGAGTCTCACCAACTGCTGGACCAGTTGCGCGTCCACGCCGTGGGAAGTACCGCCGTCGGCGCGGTCGCCGTGGTCGCCGCCTGGGTCGTCCTCACTCCCTGATCTGGCGATATCGTGTAGAGTTACTCGTCGCGTCGACCGCGGCCACAGTTCTCGGCAGCGGGTCCTCCTATAGCTCTCGTTTCGTCTCCGGCTGATCGAGGTCCCAGAGCACCGCGGGGAGGAAGGCGTCGAGGTGGTCGACCACCCGGCGTTCGGAGACGCCGAGGCCGTCGCAGTGCTCGCGGGCCTCCTCGCGGACGGAGACGTGGATGTCGCCGCCGTCCCTGTCGGTGAGGTCGCCGTCCCCGACGGTGACTTCGAGCGGGAAGACCGAACACCGGGCGGGCTTCCAGTCGTGCTCGTCGTGGAGCGCGCAGAGCCCGTCGTCGCGAAGGAAGAAGCAGGCAGCGCCGTCCTCGTCCACGTGGTCTGCGCGGTCCTTGCTCTCCTTGCGGACGAAGTCCTGCCCGCGGAACTGGGTGGTCGCCTCGGAGAGGTTCGCGACGTTCGCGAGTTCGAGGAAGTCGGGCTCGTACAGCAGGACGCCGTGGTGGCAACACCAGGTGCACTCGTCGACGCACTCGAACGTCAGCGCGGGGTCGAAGTCCACGACCGCCTCCTTGCCGGGGTGGACCTCGACGACGCGGGCGTCCGTGGACACGCCCTCCGGTCCGGCGTCGACGGGCAAAGACCTTTCACTCCGGTTCGCGCTCGGGTCTCCGGCCGCCGGCGCGGTGCCGTCGCTGGTCGTCGTCCGCTCGTTCGTCGTCCGCTCGCTCGTCGAGCGTCGCGTGGTCCGCCACGTCGAGGTCCTCGGTCTCCACGAGGCGTTCGAGGCGGCGTTCGAACTCGACGTCGTCGATCTCCCCGGTCGCGTAGCGCTCGCGGAGGCGCTGGAGTGCGGCGTCACCGACCTCCGCCTCGGTCTCGCGGTCGCGTCCCTCCGTCTCGGTCGAGCCGCCCCAGCCCGTCCACTCGCGGAGATCGACGTGCTCCGAGAGGATCCCCAGTACCGGCACGAGGAAGAACCACCCGACGATGGCGACCACGGCCGCGGCCGTCTCGCCGACGAATATCGCCGCGAGGGCCGCGAGCGGGAGCGTCGCGACCGCGACGATCCCGACGAGGGCTTCCATCGGGTCGTCCGTCTCTTCGCTCATGGCCGGGGATAGCGACCCGTCGGATATAGTTTCTCGGGGCGAGGAGTGCGCTCCGACGGCCGCTCCTGCCCGATAACGATATGCTCGCGTCCGGCGTAACAGTACGTATGCCCATCAGTATCGAGGAGTTCGAAACGACGCCCGAACCCCGGCTCCGCCCGCCAGCCGCGGGCGCCGAGAACTCGGACCGCGTGCTCGCGTTCCTCACCGAGCACCGCGAATCGGCGTTCACGCCCGCCGAAATCTGCCAGCGGACCGGCGTCCCGACCGGGAGCGTCGGCGTCGTCCTCGCGCGGCTGGAAGACAGGGGAGTCCTCCGCCACCGCGGCGCCTACTGGACGATCGATCCCGGATCGCCAGTGCGATAGAACGCGGCCACCCGGTCGGCCGAGATCAGTTGTACTCGCGCCAGCGGTACCCGCACTCTTTGCACTTGAAGAATCGCGTCGGCGGCTCGTCGGCGGCGCCGGTCTGTTTGATCGTGTACCAGGCGACGCCGTGGCCGCAGTCGTCACAGGTGACGCTCTTGTCCGTCGGCTTCCCCTCGAAGTCGGCCCCCTCCTCGGTCTCGATGACTTCGTCGCCGGCCTGCTCGTCGGTGCTGACGAACTGGTCGGCGCGGTCGCGGTCGACGCCGGTCGTCGCGCCGCAGCTCTTGCAGACCATCTCGTCGCCGTCGGCGTGCATCATCGAACCGCAGTCGTCGCAAAACTGCATGATATCACATCCGTTGTCCGTGCGGACGTATCAATTTCTCGTCTCCTCGGCGATCGACCGCCAGTCTTCGCCCGTGGCGACGCCGCGGCGAACTCGCCGGGAATCCACCACGAATCCGCCGCGAACTCGCCGCGAACTCGCCGCGAACTCGCCGCGAATCCGCCTACTCGTGGTCTTCGAGGTCGCGTCGCTCGGCGACGACCGGACAGTTGGCGACGCGGACGCTGTCGACGTCGACGAACGCCAGGATCTCCGTCCCCTCGTGCGAGCAGGTCACGTCTGGCGGCGGCGAGAAGTGCTCACAGCCCTCGCAGTAGGCGTGTTTCGAGACGTCCACCACGTCGTCTTCGTCGCCGGTCGGTGCCGCCTCGCCAGGTTCCAGTCCAGCGTCCGCCGCCGGTCCCGCGTCCGTCCCCGGAGCCGAGTCGGGCCCGGCCCCGGGATCCCCGGACTCGTCGCCCCCGGACTCCCCCGTGAGACGGTCCCACACGTCGTCGGGGTCGATGTCTTCGACGCCGGCGCGTTCGAAGGCACTCGCCGCGGACTCGAAGGGGTCGCCTTCGGACACCTCCACGCCCGCGAGCGGATCGCCCGCGTCCGCTCGGGTCGGATCGGGCGAGTGGTCGACCCCGCTATCGTTTCGGCCGGCGTCGACGCGGTCGCTGTCGGACCCGTCTCGTCCGCGGTCGGTCCCGTATTCGAACGGATCGCGGCCGTCACCCTCCGCGTCGGCGTCCACGTCGGCCGTTCGGCCATCGTCGGGGGCAGTTTCGTCGGCTTCCCCGGCTCCGGCGTCGCCACCGAGGGACTCGAACGGGTCGCCTCCCCTGTCTCTGTACTCGTCGAAGGAGTCGAAGGGGTCGCGGTCGCCGCCGTCGTCCGACCGTTCGTCGTCCGCGGGACCGTCGTCGTCGCGGTCCGGACGGGAGTCGTCGCTCACGTCGGTCACTCCCGTTCGGCGGCGTCGGGCACGTTCGATCGGTCGGTCTCGTCCTCGTCGCCCGCTTCGAGCTGGCGGGCGACGGTGAGCGTCGGCTTGCCGAAGAAGCCGCCCGGCAGTCGGACGTCGCTGACGGTCGCGTCGCAGTGGGGACACCGCGGTTCGTGCAACAGCGCGATGTCGACTGCTTGCGAACAGTTCTCGCACACCGCGCGGTCCGCGTCGAGTTCTGCCGCGGTGGCCTTGAGGCGCTCGATGGCGTCGGAGCCGCTCGACCGCGCCTGTTCGGCCTCTCGCAGGTCGCTGACGACCCACGCGACCGTCCGCAATCGCTCCTCGATCTCGTCGAGCCGGTCCGTCGCGCGCTCCATCTCGTCGACCCGATCCTCGACGTCCCCGAGCCGTTCGTCGACGTCCGCGACGGTCTCGGCGTCGTCGTCGACGCGCGATTCGAGCGACCCCAGCGCGGATTCGAGGTCGTCGACGGCGGACGAGAGCGTCGCGAGTTCGCCGAACTCCGGGTGAGTGTGGTCGGCGTCGGCCTTCCCGTCGGTCTCCCGTTTGACCTGGACGACCCGCTCGCGCACGTCCTGGATCTTCTCCGCGAAGTCCCCCTCGACGCGGTCGATCTCGGCACTGAGGCCCTCTTCGACGGCCGCGACGTCGCCGGCGTCCGTGCGCTCGGTCACGGCGTCGGCGATGTCGGGGAGCCGCTCGGCGATCACGTCTCTGACCTCTGACTCCACGTCGGTCCCGAGCGCCGCGCTCACGTCCTCGTCGCCGAACTCCTCGGCGGCCCGGTAGGACGCGAGCAACTGGACGACGACGACCTCGCGGTCGACCCCGAGGTCGTCGGCCTTGCGGTCCAGCCAGGCCTCTACGTCCGCGGGGAGCGACACGGACACCGCGGCGTCGTCCGACGACTCGCTCGCCATTACCATCTGTTGTCGAGACGAGGTAGTTAAGCGTTTGCCACCGGTTCTCGGAAATCGAATCTGGGGATCGGGACATAAACCGGCTCTCGCACCCGAAAATTCCGATCGCGACGAGACGTTCCCGTCAGCGGATCTTGCGAACGTCGCTGATGTCGAGGCCGCCGTCGCCGATCTCGGTCTCGAACTGGACGATGTTCTCGTCGTCGATCTGCGAGAGGACGCCGCGGAACTGCTTGACGACGAGCGTCCGGGCGCGGGTCGACCCGCCGCTGGCCCACTCGAACTCGAGGGTGCCGTCGACGCTGTCGACGAGCTGGCCGTACTCGGTCCCCGAGACCGTCTCCCGGCCGACGTGGACGAGGATGACCCCGTTCCACTCGTTGGCGCCCTTCTGGAGCCCCTTGATGAGGAAGACGACGTCCGACCAGTTCACGTTCTCGTCGCGGCCGGCGGTGCTGATGAGGTCGGACAGCGAGTCGATGACCACGAGGTTCTCCGGCGCGCGCTCGACGAGGAGCCTCCCGAGCTCGCCGAGGATGTCGTCGCGCTCCTGGCGCGCCCGGAGGTCCTTGATGTCGGCGGTCTCCTCGGCGTACCAGTCGCGGGGCACCGGGCTCTGGTGGAAGTACTGCTCGGAGAGGTCGTGAAACCGGACCGCGTCCATGCCGGCCTCGACGATGTCCTCGGCCATCGTCATCCCCACCTCGTCGGCGAAGCGCTCCTCGCTGGCGGTGAACGAGACGAAGTGGACCTCCCCGGGGGGCCTGGCGTCGGCGGAGAGGTCACCGTAGTAGAGGCTGTGGAGGTCCTCGTCGGTTCGTCCGAGGGCGTTCATCAGCGTGCTCGTGTACAGGAACTCCCGCGAGCCGGCGCCGCCCTCCCCGGCGACGAGGACGACGCTTCCCGCCGGCGCGCCGCCCCCGAGGGTCGTGTCCAGCTGGCGGACGCCGAAGGGTATCCGGTCCATGCGCCGAGGATTCGCCCCCTCCCGCTTACCTGTTTCGCCGCAGTTCTCGCTCGCTGAAACGCACGAACCGGTCGAGTTGGTGGACCCCCAGCAGGCCGAGCCGGTGGGCCTACGACCGCTCGATCCGGGCGCCCTCGTTCCGGGGGCGGGCGACCGTCACCCGGCCGCCGTCGGCGACCGCGTCGAGGGCGTCGCGGGCCGCCGCGGCCACGTCGTCGGCGTAGTCGGCGCCAGTCAGCGCGTAGACGGTCGGTCCCCACGAGGACTGGCCGGCGCCGGCGACCGCCGGTTCGTCGGCCAGGCGGTCGATGATCGCGCCCGCGGGCGGCCGGTAGACTCCGCCCTGCTCGTCGGCGTACCAGGCGCCGTTGAGACGGCCGAGGCGGGCGATCGCGCTCCCGAAGCCGGCGCGGTCGCCGGTCGCTGCCGCGGGGAGGAGGTGCTGGGTCACGAGCTGGGCGATCTCCTCGGCGATCCCCGGGTCGGCGCGCTCGACGACCGAGCGCATGCTCTCGTCTTCCTCGTCGCCGCTCCTGCCCGGCCCGGCGTCCGGGATCGCGAGGACGAACCGCCAGTCGTCGGGCAGGGCGTGGCGGGCGACCACGGGCGGCACGGTCCACTCGCCCTCCGCGGGCGGCGCGGTGGTGAACCGCTCGGTCGGGTGGCCGCCGTCGACGACGAACCCGCCGCGTTCGAACGTCGCGACCCCGATACCGCTGCGGCCGCCGCGGCCGAGGGCGGGGGCGAGTTCCCGCGGGTCCACGTCGCGGTCGTACGCGCCGGCGACGGCCGCGAGGGTCGCGAGCGCGAGTTGCGTCCCGCTGCCGAGACCGGCGTGGCGGGGGAGCCGCTCGTCGACGCGAACGGTCGCCCCCGGCACGTCGAGGCTGTCGACGACCCGTTCGACGTACTGGGACGCCGCCTCGTCGTCGCAGTCCACGCGCTCGGCGCGCTCGGCGCGCAGGACCAGGCGCGGCTCGGCGAGCGCGAGGCCGACGCCGCCGTAGAGCCGGTTGTGCGCCAGCGAGAGGTTCTGGAAGCCGACGTGGAGGCGGCCGCCGACCGTGACGCGGGTCATGGGGCGTCCGACGCGCCCCCGGCCCTACGGCCTTTCGACACCGGCGTTCGTCGCCGGAGTCCGCGACGCCGGCGACTCGGCCCCGGCGCCGTTCGGGGCGTCTCCGTCCCGGTCTGCCGGCGAGAGTCGCCGTTCGGGCCGATAAGCAGTCATTTACAATCCCGTCGGCGGGGGGAACTCGCCCCCATGGGAGAGAGACGATCGACAGAGGATCACCGCGACGACGCCGGCGACAGTCGGGGGGACGCCGGCGCCACCCACTCCTCGACCGCCGCGAGGCGGGGCGAAACCGATGCGACGGGGTCGGCCTCGGTGGAGCGGGACGACCAGCGACCGACGGAGACCGACGTCTCGCGGGTGCCGACCGTCGCTACAGGCGGTGACGCGACCGGCCACCGTGAGGGTGGAGACGACGCGGGCGAGCGTGGAAGCACGGTCGGCGCGGCCATCGAGAGCGCCGTCGAGCGCGTCACGACGGTCGAGGGGTGGACGCCCTTCTCCGGGGCGGACGGGGACGTGCGACCCGTCCGGCGGGTGCTCCGACCCGACGAGTCGCTGCAACTCGTCGCGACGGGAGAGCTCCTCGGGGCCCGCGGTGGTCCGGCGACGGCCGGGCTCACCGACGACAGGCTCGTCGTCGCCACCGACGACAACTTCGTGAGCGTCGGTTTCGACAGGGTCTCCGCGGTTCGGAGCTCCGTCGACACGGCGCTCGGCGTCCGCGGTCGCGACGCGAGAGTGCTCGGCGGCGTCGGATACGCCCTCTCCGTAGTCACCTTCCTGGGCGTGCTCGGCGTCGCGTCGAACCCCCTGACGCCGGCGCTCGCGCTCGCGACCGTCGGCGGGGCGTTGACGTTCGACCACGTTCGGCGCGAGGGGGTCGCGCTGAACGGGACGACGCTGACGGAGCGACTCCGCCGATTCGGCCCGATCGACGCCCTCGCGGACGGCCTGGTCGGACTCGAACGACGGGTCCGCGGACGTGTGAGCGACGACCCGCTCGCGGTCTGGGCGGCCGGCGCGGTCGCCGTCGCGCCGTTCGCCGCGCTCGTCGGTCTCGAAGCCGGACTGCTCGCGCCGCTGTTCGCGCTCGCGACAGCCGGGAGTTTCGCGCTCGTCGTCCACGCAGTCCGCCACAGCGACGAGTTCGACGGGATGGAGGTCGTCCGGACGCGTCGCCGGACGGTCGTCGCGACCGTCGACGACGGCTCCGCGGTCGCCGTGCGGACCCGTCCGGACTCGCCGTTCGACCGCGAACTCGCGGCCCGGGCCGGCGGCAGCGACGCTCGGCCGGCGAGTTCCGGAACCGACTGAGAAGACGCGGACCGCTCTCCCGTTTCTTACGCCAGGGGCAGCAACTCGGTGGGCGGACTTCCGGGGAGTTCGTCCCGGTCGTGCTCGGCGTCGAAGTGCAGGTCCGGCCCGCGGGCGATCAGCCGCTTGGGGTTCACGTCCGGGTGGGTCGTGTAGTAGTGTTCCTTGATGTGGTCCAGATTCACCGTATCCGCGACACCCGGCGTCTGGTAGAGGTCGCGCAGGTACGGCCAGAGATTGTCGTACTCGTGGACGGCCGTCACGTTGCACTTGAAGTGGGTGTGGTAGACGTGGTCGAAGCGGACCAGCGTGGTGAACATGCAGACGTCCGCCTCGGTCAGGCGGTCGCCGGCGAGGTATCGCTGGTCGGCGAGGACCTCGTCCCAGTGGTCGAGCGCGCCGAACAGGTCGTCGATGGCCCGGTCGTACGCCTCCTGTGAACTCGCGAAGCCCGCGCGATAGACGCCGTTGTTGATCGGGTCGTAGATGTCGTCGATGACCCGGTCGACCTCCTCCTGGTAGCCCTCGGGATAGAGGTCCACGTCGCGCTCGGCGACGTCCCCGAACTCGGTGTCGAGCATCCGGAGGATCTCCGCGGACTCGTTGTTGACGATGGTCTCCTCTCGCCTGTCCCAGAGGACCGGCACCGTCACGCGGCAGGTCGCGTCCGGGTCGGCGGCCTGGTAGACCTCCCGGAGGTAGTCGCTGCCGTTGACGGTGTCGGGCGTGCAGCCGTCCTTCTCGGGGGTGAACTGCCAGCCGTCGTCGTCGCGGTAGGGGTCGACCACGTCGACGGAGACGGCGTCTTCGAGCCCCTTCAGCGAGCGGATCAGCAGGGTGCGGTGCGCCCACGGGCAGGCGTAGGAGACGTAGAGGTGATAGCGCCCCGCCTCGGGCTGGAAGCGCGCGTCGGGGTCGTCCTCGACGCGGTCCCGGAAGGTCGTCTCCTGGCGCTCGAACTCGCCGTCGTCGTTCGTGTCGTCGTCGATGTCTGTCCGCCACTCGCCGTCGACGAGTTTGTTCATGTCGATTCTCCGTTGGGCCGCCACGCCCAAAAGGACCCCAGTGACCCGCGCGTAACCGGCCGTTCGTCCGGTCTGGGCGCGCTCACCAAAGAGTTTAGTGTCATCACGTCGATGGTTGCGCCAGTCACGACGGGTGGGCCGATGGAACACGTAATCGAAGTCGAGGACGGCGACGCCGCGGTACTCAGGGAGGCGGGGAGCGGCGGCCTCATCGCGCGCGGACTGCTCGCGGACCGGCCGCTCGCCGAGTACGTCCGGGCCGCCGAAACGCCGCGGTACGTCGTCCGGAACAAGAAACGGGGGGTCTCGATCGAACGAACAGACGAGGGGGACGCGACGGAAGCGCGGGACGCACAGGGGGAGGTCGTCCCCGACGGAGATCACAGCGCGGCGGCGCTGGTGACGGACGTCCGGGTCCTGTTCGCGGTCGGCCGCGCCGACGGCGACCGAACGCGGTCCGTGGCGCTGTCGGACGTGGTAGACGCGCGGGCGGAGGGGGGACTCCTGGGGGGCGCGCTCGTCATCGACACCGTCGACGGACGCCAGTACCGGTTTCCGACGCGGGGCGACCTCGACGCCGTCCGGGAGTTCGTGGACGCCGCCGCGGGGGTCTGGGCGCGGGCGGAACGCCACCTCGAAACCGCCGCGGAGGCGCTCGACCGGGCCGAAGCCAGGTCGGGATCGGACGACGCGGCCGACGTGCTGGCGGCGCTCGACGACGCGCGCGAGGCGCTGGAGGCCGCCCGGGAAGCGGCGGCGTCGCTGGACGGCGCGGCCGCGTCGATCGCGGACCGGGTCGGCTCATCGCGGAAGCGACTGCGGCGACACGAGCGACGCGCGTACGCCGAGCGTGCCGAACGGGTGGCCGAGCGGGCCCAGGCGCTCCGGGAGGACGGCGACTACGAGTCGGCGCTGGACCTCCTGGAACGAGCGGACGACAGCTACGCCGCGGCGCTGTCGGTCGACGCGGACCGGCCGACCGACGACGCGATCGAACGTCGTCGCGAGCGCGTCGCGACCGAGCGCGACCAGGTGACGACCGTCCCGCTGGAGCGGGCCGAAGCGGCCGTGGAGAAGGCGTCGGCGGCCGAGGACCCGGAGGCCGCGGTCGAGTGGTGGGAGCGCGCACTCGAGCGCTACGAGACGCTGCTGGCGTTGGACTGGGGCCGCGACGAGCGGCGATTCGCCGGCGAGCGCGACGTCGTGCGCGAGCGGCTGGCCACCGCGGCCGAGCAACTGGTCGCGGCCCACTGTGACCGCGCCCGGGCGGCCATCGACCTGGTCGAGGAGTGGCCTCCTGGCGCGACTGACGCCGCGGACGAACGCGCGGCGTCGGCGCTCGACGCCGCTCGCGACGTCGCCCGCGAGCGCGTCCCGGACGAACTCGATACCGTCGAACGACTGCGGGACCGGCTGGCCGAACGGCGCTCGCCTCGGCCCGGAGAGGAGTTCGACGAGCCCGGCGACGCCGCCGAAGCGCCCGAAGACGTCGACGCCGGGGACACTGTCGTGATAGCGCCCGAGGACGACGAGGAGTCGCCGGCCGACGGCGACGATCCGGCACCAGCCGACGGCGACGATCCGGCACCAGCCGACGGCGACGGTCCGGCACCAGCCGACAGCGACGACGTTGCACCGGGAGACGGCGACGATCCGGCACCAGCCGACGGCGACGATCCGGCACCAGCCGACGAAGCAGCGTCAGTCGACCGAAGTGACGATCCGGCAGCAGCCGACAGTGACGACGTTGCACCGGGAGACGGCGACGACGTCCCGACCGAGGTCGACGAGGAGATCGCGGAGGCGCTCGCGGAGGCGATGGCGGGCGACGTCGACGAGGAGATCGCGGAGGCAGTGGACGAGACGATAGTGGACGCCGACGCCGAGGAACCAGACGCGGCGACGCCGGACGAACCCGACACCGACGAGGAGGGATGGATATTCGTCGACGACGAGACTGACGACGACTGGGTCTCGGCGGAACGGACAGAGCCGAGCGACGGCGATTCCGCGGAGAGTGTCGGTGACCCCGCGGATGGTATCGACGACCCCGCGGAAAGCGTCAACGACCCCGCGGAGAGTATCGATGACTCCGCAGAGAGTGTCGGGGATTCGTCGTGGGGCGTCGCGGACTCCCAGACGCGCGTCGAGCAGTCGGGATCCGGGGCGGTCGACCCCGAAGAACCGGAAGGGCCGACGGTAGATCCCTCGTCGGTCGGCGCCGAACGGTTCCGAACGCTCGTCGCGAAACTGTTCGAGGCGACGGGCTGGGAGACCAAGTTTTCGGGGGAGACGCTCGTCACGTACGACCTCCGGGCGACGACGCCGGAGCCAGTGGCGGTCACCGCGGCGGTCCTGACTGTCGACGCGTCGAACGCGGCGACGGTCGACCCCGACGACGTCGATCGGTTCGTTTCGGCCGTCGAACGGGACGGGGACCTCGACGAGGCGGTCGTCGCCGCGGGCGCCACCGTGCCGGAGCGAGTGCGCGAGCGGGCGGCGGAGCGTGGCGTCCGGATCGTCGGACCCGACGCACTCGCGGACCTGGCCGACGGCGAGGACGTGTCGCTCCCGGACGATCGGCCGACCGAGTCGTGAACGGACGCTCGCAGTGATTTCGGCCAGTCCGTGTGAATCGCGGTGTTCGGGGAACTGTGGCGATTCCCCCGACACGGAGACGCTCGGCGACGATCGCACCGTGTGGCAGGCGGCCCCACACGCCCGCGCGGGTTCGAAGCCCTTTTACCACCGCTAGGCCACGTCTACACCAAGACCATGGCCGAGAAACCAGCCTCGATGTACCGGGACATCGACAAGCCCGCGTACACCCGACGGGAGTACATCACGGGTATTCCCGGTTCGAAGATCGCACAGCACCAGATGGGCGACAAGAAGGCCGACCCCGACGACTACCCGGTCCAGATCTCGCTCATCGTGGAAGAGTCCGTCCAGCTGCGCCACGGCTCGATGGAGGCCTCGCGCCTGTCGGCCAACCGCCACCTGATCAAGGAACTCGGCGAGGGCAACTACAAGATGGTCCTCCGGAAGTTCCCCCACCAGGTCATCCGGGAGAACAAACAGGCGACCGGCGCGGGCGCGGACCGTGTCTCCGACGGCATGCGCCAGGCCTTCGGGAAGATCGTCGGCACCGCCTCGCGCGTCCAGGCCGGCGAGCAGCTCTTTACGGCCTACTGCGACGTCGACCAGGCCGAGGAAGTCAAGGAAGCCTTCCGCCGCGCCTACAACAAGATCACCCCGCCGTGCCGCATCAAGGTCGAACGCGGCGAAGAGCTCCTCATCGCGTAACGCGGCCTTCCTCTCGCTTTCTCCGACCCCCTACTGACGAGTTTTTCCACGCCGTCCCGTGTTCTCTCCCCGGCGCGCCAGCGGAGGGGCTAAGTGGGATTCGTCACAACCAGAGGGCATGCTTCGGCTGGCGGTCGCCACGGACGCCGAGACGTACGAACGGATGCAGGGGCCGCTCGGCGACCGCGGTATCGAGGTCGACCACGTGCAGTCCCGCGAGCGGACGATCTCGCTCACCGACCCGCCGTGGGGCGAGTTCGACGTCGGGTTCGTCTACCCGCCGCGTATCATGGAAGGTGGGGTCGCCGACGCCGCGCTGGCCGTCCCGTGGGTCAACGACCGCGAGGCCATCCTCCGCTCGCGCAACAAGGCCGACGTGATCACCCGCCTCGCCGACGCCGGCGTGCCCGTCCCCGAGACGGTGATGGTCTCGAACCCCGCCGACGAGTCCGCGGTCGCGGCCGCCGTCGAGGGCTTCGACCCGCCGGTCGTCGTCAAACCCAACTCGACCACCCGCGGCGTCGGCGTCGCGAAGGCCCACGACCTGGACTCGCTGCTCGGCGTCGTCGACTACCTCGACCTCGTCCACGACTTCCACGCCACCGGCGACAAGTCCTACCTCCTCCAGGAGTACCTCCCCGCCGCGACCGACTACCGGGTGATGGTCCTCGACGGCGAGTACATCGGCGCCGTCGAGCGCCGCCTCCCCGACGAGGCGCTGGAGGCCGGCCAGTGGAAACACAACGTCCATCGCGGCGCCGAGGCCAGCCGGGTCGACCTCGACCCCGAACTGCGCGCGCTGGCCGAACGGACCGCCGAGGTGCTGGACGTCCCCTTCCTCGGCGTCGACCTGCTGGTGACCGACGAGCGCGCCGTCGTCAACGAGACGAACGCCCGCCCCACCATCGACGACGCCTCCAAGTACGTCGACGGCTTCTGGGACGACCTGGCCGATCTGATCCGGCGAACAGCCGAGGAGTGAGAGGTCACGCCGGGTAGATTCGCTACGCCCGAACCGATTACGACGGGATCATCCGTTCTTGACCTCGTCGGCGACCTGTTCCAGTTCGGCGAACTCGTCGTCGGAGTAGGCGATGACGCGAACGGCGGACAGCCCCTCGGCGTCGTACTCGTCGATAGTCTCGCAGACGATCCGGGCGCCCTCGGCGAACTCGAAGTCGGCAGCGCCGGTACCGAGGACGGGGAGGACGACGGATTCACAACCCAGTTCGACGGCGCGGGCGAGCGCGTTCCGGGTCGCGTCGGCGATGGACTCGCGGGTGGCTCGGCCGTCGCCGTAGTGGGGCATCGCGGCGGCGTGGACGACGTACTCGGCGTCGAGGTCGAAGGCGTCGGTGACGGCGACGGCGCCGAGGTCGACCGGTCCCTTCGACGTGGCTTCCTCGTTGATCGGCCCGCCGGCGGCCCGACGGAGGGCGCCCGCGACGCCGCTGCCCATCTGGAGGCTCGTGCCCGCGGCGTTGACCAGTGCGTCTGCTGACTGCTGGGCGATGTCGCCCTGGACGGTGTCGAAGTCCATGGTCGGAGGTCGGGTTGGCTGGGCCTAAAATGCCGTCCCCGGGCCGCTGTGGGAGAAGCCGGTAGGCTAAAGGGCCGGCGTCCGAAACCGTGGGATGTAGCGGGCCCGTATCTCAGTCTGGTTAGAGAGAGCGGCTCATAACCGCTTCGTCCTTGGTTCAAATCCGAGCGGGCCCACTCAGCGTGCCGCGAACGATAGTGAGCGGCCGCTGTATCATCCCCGAGGAATGGAACTCTGGAAGATGAGCGTAGCGAGTCTTCCTCCGGTTCACAATCCGAGCAGCCGGTTGTGAATCGAACGCTCTCGGAGATTCAGATCGAATAATTCCATCATCTTCCCGAAATTTCGCGGAGAGACCTCTCACGAACTGGTGGCGTTCACCTCGGTGTTCGCGCAGTGAGAGACTCGAATCGACCCGCCAGTCTTTTCGAGAAACACGTCGCACGGGGGGAGTTGGTCCGAGCGCTGGACGAACTTCGGTCCGGGGTCGCCGCCTGCAAACGCTTCACCGGAGATAAAGACGCCACTATACACGAGAACGCTGCCCGGAGCTCCGAAGTACGGAGGTGGAGATTGCCGGCTCCAGTTCCCGACAAAGACGATTCGCGACGCGTCCGTGACGCCAGCTTCTCTGATAGCGTTGCCCGCTTCGACAGTTGCGCCAGGCTCGAGGTCGGCAGGCGTCCCGTTCGCTGCTCCGTCGACGCCTGTCAGTACAGGGATTCCGGTACCAGCCGCAATCCCAAGTTCGAAGACTGCCACGTTGAGAATCGCAAGCACGACGAGCAGGACGACCACTGCGTTCACGGCCGCTCTCGTTCGTCTGTCGGGCATCCTGATTTCCAGCGCCGAGAGGAGTTGTGTGAACAGATAGGCGACCGAGAGCGCGATCGGTGCCCAGAGGCCCCAGAGATAGTATTCGTGAGCGATGAGCCCTTTCGCCAGAAGGAACGGGATGCAGAGACCGCTCAGTAGCCACGCAGCCGTGACCGTGGGGACTCGTCGATCCGGAGCTGAAACAGCCACGTATCCGAACGAGAGGAAGCAAACGATCCCCCCGACCAGCACCAGCGACTGTGAGAGCGAGAATGGGTGGACGAGACCAGGGAACCAGAAGTTGCTCTGAAGTAAGGCGCCAGGATTCGCGAACGTACTGTAGCCGGTGAGCGCGGACGGGCCGTTCGGCTGTAGATCAGCGACGAGATAGACGATCAGGGCGGCGATCGGAGCGGTGAGACAGACCAGTGCGGTCGCCCGAAATTTCCGATGGACCAAGAATAACACGGCCAGTGGGAGCGCGATGGTCGCTTCCCACATGTGATTCGTCACCCCGATAGCCAACAGAAAGAGGGCAGCGGAGAGCCAAACTCGGTAGTCCGTTCGAACGTAGTAGATCCCTGCGAGGATCGCGCCGCAAGTGACTGCGACGCTCAACGTCTCGGGCATGTACAGATACGCGTGTCTCGCGAACATCGGATTCAACCACATCGCGAGCGGTGCGATGACCGCCGCTCGATGATCTAGCAGGTGAGACGCGATCGCCGATATCGCGGCCGCTGCGGCGATAGCAGCCGCGAGACTCACGAGGCGGCCGCCTTCGACGTACCCGATTGTGACGAACGGCGTGCTCAAAAACGAATGAAGGTGGAGAGCGCTGTAACTCTCCTGCGGTGTCAGAACTGTCAGCGATTCCACTCCTAACCGTATCATCCCGAACGCCTGGAAATATCCCGCTACCTCTCGAGGAGAGTGATAATCGACCGGGATCCTCGTGGTCAGTAACGGCAAGTAGACGAGACTCGGGCCGAGAATAGCGAACATCCTTATCCAAGCGGCCTTCGGAACCGATCCCATAGCGTCGGGATGGAGTGGATTCGAATCGGGGGAGTCGAGCGAAGCCACAGGTGTTCCCTGTACCGGTAGCCCCTTCATAAATATTCGTTTTGGTGAGAGCGACGTGATCACCTACCGAGGCGGCTGCTCCGTCGGATCAGCCCGGACGTGTCTGCACACCTTCCCGATCGAAGTCCGCTCGAACCTGTGGAACTGCCCTCAAGCGGCCGAAATTGGCCCCAGATCACTCTACGGTAACAGAGCCCGTCATCCCGGCGGCCTCGTGGGGGATGCAGTAGTACTCGTGAGTGCCCGTCGTCTCGAACGTGTGGACGAACGACTGACCGGACTGAACGGCACCATTCCCCTCTTCCCAGCCGTGCTGGGCGGCGTCTTCGGTGTCGAAGTCGCCGGAGGCCCAGTACTCCGAAGCGTCGGGGATACCGTCGCCGACAGCGGTGACGCTGTGGGGTTCACCGGCGGCATGGGTCCAGGCGACTGTGTCGCCCTTCGAGACCGTCAGCTCCGCGGGGGCGAACGCGACGGCCTCCATGTCGACGACGTGGTCGGCGTCGTCTGGGACGCCCTCGACGACGTTCGGTCCACCGTGCAGGTCCGGTTCGCCGCCCCCGTCGCTGTGACCCCCCTCGCCACTCGTCCCGGCGAGGCGCAGGTCGAGCGGGAGGTCCTCGACGCCGTCGACGAGGGCGAACTGCGCGTACTGGGCAGCGTTCGCGAACGACTCGGCAGCTCCCCGGACGTCGCCGCCGTCCTGTAGCGCGGTGACGTACGCGTCGAGTTCGGCCTCGAAGGTCTCGTAGGCGGAGCGGCTGGCCGCTTCCAGTCGGTCGTGGACCCGCGCGTCCTCGAAGTGCGCGAAGGCGTCCTGCAGAACCGTGACGGCAGTGTCGCTGGTCGACCCGCCCGCGCTCCCGACGATGGCGTACGCGGACGCCAGCGCCTCGTCGTTGAACGACTTGCTCGCCGGATAGACGTCCTCGCCGTTTCCGGCGGCGGTCGCGACCGCGCCGAGTCGTTCCTCGAAGGCTTCGTAGACCGACTCGTCGGCGTGTTCCAGTGACTCGTGATAGCCGCCGGCACCAGCTTCGAAGTGCTCGAAGGCGCTCTGGGCGATGGCCTCGGCACGATCGTCGTCGCCGCGCGCGTCGAGGACGGCGGCGTCGAACCCACGGGAACCTACGTACGCCGCCTCCGCGCCGCTGACGGTGGCCGTCGTGCCGGCGCTGGTCTCGAACTCCAGGAGCGTCGACCGGATACCATCACTGTGGGTCGCGACGGCCTCGTCGTCGCCGTTCTCGAAGGCCGCGATCAGGCCGGCGAGATGCTCCTCCTCGAACGCGTGATAGAGGTCTTCGCTCGTCTCCTCCATCGTCTCGTGGAAGTCGAGTTCGTTCGATTCGAAGCGCTCGAAGAGTCCCTCGGCGGCAGCAGCGGCCGCGTCGTCCTCGCCCGACCGATATCGCTCGCGTGCGTCGGCGATTCGTGCGCGGAAGAACGCCGCTTCGAGCAGCGGCGCGTTCGACCCGGCCAGCCCCTCGATCCCGGTGACGAGGTTCTCATCGACCGTCGAGAACGCGTCGCCGACGGCCGCGGAGTCTCCGCCCTCGATGGCCGACTGGAGGGCGGAGAGGCCGGACTCGAAGCCCTCGTAGGCCTCGTGGTCGGCCTCCTCGAGTGCCTCGTGGGCGCGTGCGCCCTCGAAGTGCGCGAAGATATCGCTCGCCATGGTCGCGGCGCGGTCGGTTTCGCCTGTGGCGGCGAGCCTGCGGGCGTCTGCGGCGCGGGCGCGGTACAGCGTCAGCGCGGCGGCGTGGGCGAAGGCCGTGGAGGGACCGCCCATCGCGGCGAGTGCGGCTGCGTCCCAGCCGCGGGCCTGGATGGACGCGACGTGTCCGGCGCCAGCGGCCGCCTCGGCATCCGCCAGGGCGTAGCTGCCGTCGACCGCCGCGGCGTAGGCCGATTTCGCTTCACTCCGGGCCGTCTCGGCGTCGCCGCTCTCGGCGGCCGACCGGACCGCTTCGAGCGCGTCTTCGAAGGCCTGGTAGGCGTCGCCGTCCGTCGATTCGAGAGCGTCGTGGACGCTCGCTTCCTCGAATCGACTGATGACGGCGGCCGCGGTTTCCCGGGCACCGTCGAGGTCGCCGGCGGCGGCGAGTGCGGCCGCGTCGAGCGCGTTCGCTCCGAACAGCTGGAGGTCGAGCGCGTCGGCGGTCGACTCGCCCACGCGAGCGCGCTGTGCCTCGGCGAGTTGCGTGCTCGCGATCGACGCCTCTTCGCGGGTTCGCTCGACGTCGCCGGCCTGGAGTCCTTCGGTCCGCAACTCGCCCAGGGCTTCTTCGAACTCCGCGTAGTTGTCCTCGCTCGTGCGTTCGAGCGCCTCGTGGGCGCCGTACTCGCCGGTGGCCTCCTCGAAGCGCGCGAACGTCGACTGCGCGACGGAGGCGCCGGCGGTCGACTCGCCCGCGAGGCCGAGAGCGGCCGCGTCCCACACGCGAGCGCGCATCGCGTTCCACTCCGCAGCGACGGCGCCGCCCACCGCCGCCGCGTCGCTCGGTCCCCCCTCGTCGGTGGGGGTCCCATCACCCAGTTCGTTGCACCCAGCGATCCCGGCCGTCGCGAGGACCGCCGCGCCCGAGGTCAACACCTCGCGTCTGCTGCGTTTCATATGGTTTAGGGCTGCCTAAATTGTAATAAACACTCCGATCTTTAGGTACGCCTAAAACATGTTCGGGTCGGAAACGCTGCAGTGGGCGGCTGTTGTGTGCCGCACGGGCGCCGAAGGGTGAGTTTGATATAGCTATCATCAGTTTATGAGCGCCAGGACGAACGCACCGAACGCGGGCATCTGGGGGGCGTGCAGGCCGGTACCGGCAACTCCGGGCTGCTACCGACAACTCCGGGTCGCTACTGCGGAGAACAGGGCGTGATGGGGTGAAGATCGGCCGAGACGGGTCAGCGGTCGGCCGCGGCGTGTCGGAGAACGGGTCGCGACGGGTTGGCACTCGCTGGCCGACGCTCGGGAGCCGTAGTCGGCGCTCGGTGGACCGCACGCGGGGAGTCACGGGCGGAGGGAGTCCACGTCGGCCCCCTGCCGTCAGGCGATCTGGTCCTCGTACTCGTCGGGGGAGAGGAGGTCGTCGAACTCGGCGTCGTCGGCCAGTTCGACTTCGAGCAGCCAGCCGTCGCCGTACGGGTCTTCGTTGATCAGTTCGGGTGCGTCGACGAGGGCGGCGTTCACCGCGGTGACCGTCCCGGAGACGGGGGCGTAGAGGTCCGAGACTGCCTTGATCGACTCGACGACGCCGAAGTCCTCGTCGGCCGCGATCTCGTCGCCCTCGCTCGGGAGGTCGACGAAGACCACGTCGCCGAGTTCGTCCTGGGCGAAGTCGGAGATGCCGATGCGCGCGCTGTCGTCGTCGACCCGCACCCACTCGTGGGATTCGAGGTAGCGCAGGTCGTCGGGAACGTCGAAGCTCATCTATCGAGGAATGGGGTGGTGGTGATACGTGCTTTCTTCGGTTCGTCCCTGACTTCGACCCGGACGGAGTCTCCGGGGCTCACCCGGTCGACGGGCAGGTACGCGAGGGCGATCCCCGCGTCCAGCGTCGGGCTCATCGTGCCGCTCGTGACTTCCCCGAGGGGATCGCCCCCCGTCGTGGTGACCGCGTATCCCTCGCGGGGGACGCCGCGGTCGACCAGTTCGATCCCGCGGATCTTCTCGTCGACGCCCTGGACGTCGGCGCCCTCGAGGGCGTCGCGGCCGACGAACTCCGAATCGAGGTCGACGGCGAACTCGATGCCGGCTTCGTAGGGGTTCCGCGGGTTCTCCGTGGGGTCGAAGTCCTGCCCGGAGAGGAGAAATCCCATCTCCAGGCGGAGCGTGTCGCGCGCGCCGAGCCCGCAGGCCTGGCAGTCCAGCGCTGACCAGACCGTCTCCGTCTCTTCCCAGGGCACGACCAGCTCGAAGCCGGGTTCGCCGGTGTACCCGGTCCGGGAGACGAGCGTCTCGACGCCGGCGACGCTCGCGACGAACGTCTCGAAGCGGGCCAGCGACCCGAGGTCGGCGTCGGTCTCGCCGGCCAGCAGGTCCTCGGCGACCGGGCCCTGGAGCGCGATCATCCCGAGCGACTCCGTGCGGTTCTCGACGGTGGCGTCGAGTCCCCAGGCTTCGCGGTGTTCGACCCAGCGGTCGGCCATCTCGGTGTCGTGGCCGGCGTTGGGGACCACGAGGTAGTCGGCGCCGATCGACCAGTCGGCGGGCGGGCGGTAGACGACGGCGTCGTCGAGCATCACGCCCCGGTCGTCGGTGATCGCGGCGTAGTTGGACTCGCCGGGGTCCAGGTCGGAGACGTCGTTGGTCACCAGCCGGTTGGTGAGCCGACCGGCGTCGTCGCCGGTGACGGTGATCTGGCCCATGTGGGAGACGTCGAAGCGGCCGACCGACTCGCGGACCGCCTCGTGTTCGCGCCGGATCGAGTCGAACTCGACGGGCATCTCCCACCCCCCGAACTCCGTGAGCGTCGCGCCGCTGTCCTCGTGCGCCGCCGCGAGCGGCGGCTGTCTGAGCGTCATGTCCCGGATTCCGCCCGCCAGCGACGTAACTGTTGTCGTCGTACGCGCCCGCTCGCGACCCTGCTGCGATCCGGTGTCTGACGCTCTCAACCGCATGCGACTATATCGAATACCGGGTGGGACGGCTCGATCCGTTTTCGTCTGGTTGGTGGCGACCCCGAGGAGTATGCTGTCGCCGACCGGGTGTGACGGCGCCTACTCCGGGAACGAAGACGGATTAGACTCATCTAAAGACCTGATTCGACTAGAAGAATTAATGTGTTGGTGGTGGCTACAGCGAGGTGATGACTCACTCGAGCGAAGCGGCCGGGAGGTCACGGCCGACGCGCCGTCAGGTGCTGGCAGCAGGAACGAGCGCCGTGATCGGGGGCCTCGCGGGATGTATCGGTGGAACGACTGCGGGGACGGACGGACCCGGAGGGGGCGGCGAGGGTGACGGCCCCGTCGTGGTGGCCTCCTTTTTCAGCTTCTACGACTTCGCCCGTAATATCGCGGAGGGAACGCCGATCACGGTCGAGAACCTCGTTCCGACGGGTCTCCACGGCCACGGCTGGCAACCGAACGCCAGCGTCACCCAGGATATCATCGAGGCCGACGCGTTCCTCCACGTCGGCCCGGGGTTCCAGCCCTGGGCGGATCGGGCCATCCAGACGCTGGAAGACGACGGCGTCGACACCCAGTTGATCGACGCTCGCGAGGGCGTCGAACTGGTGGATCTGGCGGCTTCGCTCGATCCGGACGAGGAGGGCGTCGGGCGACAGAAGGGGAAAGACCCACACTTCTGGCTCGACCCCCATCGCGCGAAGACGTCCGTCGACAACATCGTCGAGGGGCTCGTCGAACTCGCGCCCGACCACGAGGACGCCCTCCGCGACAACGCCGAGACGTACAAGACGGAGACGATCGACCGGATCGACGCGGATTACCAGGCCATCTTCGACGCGGCCGAGCGCGACGTGGTCCAGCTCGCGGCGCACAACGCCTTTCAGTACGTCGGCGTGCGATACGGCGTCCGAATGCGCCCGCTGGTCACGAACCTCGCGGCCAGCGGCGACGTGGCGCCCGCGGACGTCGCGCGAGCCAAGGAAGTCATCGACGAGAACGACATCGACTACATCGCCAACGGCGTCTTCGAAGCGCGCCGACCGGCCAGGCAACTGCTGGAGGAGACGCAGGTAACGGCGTACTTCCCGGTGACCCCCTACGCGGGCGTCCGCGAGGACTGGGTCGCCAACGACTGGGGCTACGAGGAGATCGCGTACAACATCAACATGCCCACCTTCGAGGTCGTGCTCGGGAACAAACCGCCCGCGGAGGTCGGTCCCGACGGCTGGGCCGAGGAGTGGAGGAACTTCGAATGACGGCACAGACGACGGCGGACACGGCGATGGAACAGGCCCAGCGGCCCGACGAATCGGTGATAGAGGTGGCAGACGTCGACTTCGGCTACACCGCGACCCGAGTGGTCGAAGACGTATCGCTGACGATCGATCCCGGGGAGTACGCGGCGGTGGTCGGCCCGAACGGCTCGGGCAAGTCGACGCTGATGAAGCTGATGCTGGGCCTCCTCGAACCCGACGCCGGGACGGTCCGGCTGTTCGGCGAGCCGGCCCACCGCTTCGACGACGGCGACCGCGTCGGCTACGTCGCCCAGCACGCCAGCGCCTCGAAGGAGATGCCGATCACCGTCCGCGAGGTCGTGAAGATGGGCCGGTTCCCCCACGTCGGGTTCGGCCTCCTCTCGGCCGACGACTGGGCGATCGTCGACCGCGCGCTCGAGACCGTCGGCATGTCGGAGTTCGCGGGCCGGCGGGTCACGCAGCTCTCGGGGGGCCAGCGCCAGCGCGCGTTCATCGCCAGGGCGCTCGCGAGCGAGGCGGAGCTGCTCGTCCTCGACGAGCCGACCGTCGGCGTCGACGCCGAGTCGGTCGAGGCGTTCTACGCGCTGCTGGAATCGCTCAACGCCGACGGGATCACCGTGTTGCTCATCGAGCACGACCTGAGCGCCGTGACCGAACACGCCGACCGCGTCGTCTGTCTCGACGGCGAGGTGTACTTCGACGGCCTGACCGACGAGTTCGTCGACAGCGACGCGCTGGTCCGCGCGTTCGGGACGGCGGCGAGGGGGCTGGGTGAGTCGGGATGACCGACCCGCTTCTCGCGGGGGTCGTCGCGCGACTCCTCGCACAACTGCTGGCACCGACGGTCGACACCTGGCCCGCACTCACCGTCCTCCAGTCGAGTCCGCTCGACGCGGTACTCGCCCCGCTGTACTGGATTCTCGATCTCTGGTCGGGCGCCGTGGGCTGGGTGGCGAAGCAGACCGGCCTGCAGGTCCTCGAGTACGGGTTCATGCACCGGGCGATCCTGGTAGGGCTTTGCATCGGCGTGATGGCGCCGCTCATCGGGACGTTCCTGGTCCACCGACAGCTGGCGCTCATCGGCGACGCGCTGGCCCACACCGCCTTCGCCGGCGTCGCCGTCGGCCTGTTCCTCAACGCCGTCGTCGACCTGGGGGTCACGCCGTACCTGACCGCGGTGGTCGTCGCGATGATCGCCGCGCTGTGCATCGAACTCATCTCGGAGGTGACCGACGCCTACAACGACGTGTCGATGGCCATCGTCCTCTCGACGGGCTTCGCGCTCGGGACGACGCTCATCAGCATCAACGCGGGCGGGCTGACCGTCAGCGTCGACCAGTACCTCTTCGGCAACCTCTCGACGGTCACCTCCCAGAGCGCCGCGGTGTTGCTCGTGCTGTTCGCCATCGTCGTCGCCGTCGTCGGCGTGACGCGCAATCAACTCCTGTACGTGACCTTCGACGAGACGGCCGCCGAGGTGTCGGGCATCCCGGTCGACTGGTACAACCGGATCGTCGTGATGCTGACCGCGATGGTCGTCGTCGGCGCGATGCAGATCATGGGCGTCATCCTCGTCGCCGCGATGCTCGTCGTCCCGGTCGCCGCCGCCTCGCAGGTCGCCCGGAGCTTCGACGAGGCGCTGCTCGTCTCGGTCGTCCTCGCCGAACTGGCGGTACTCCTGGGCATCGGCGTCTCCTACTACGCCGGCGCGACCGCCGGTGGCGTCGTCGTCCTCGTCGCCGTCGCCATCTACGTCGCCGCCGTCGCCGTCGGGAAGCTCCAGACGGCGTACGGCGACGAGGCGACCCCCGAGATGGGGCGCATCGACGTCGACGAGCACGACTCGCCCTCCGACTGACAGCTGTTTCTGGTCCTCGCCGTCTGCACGCCGTGAGATCGCCTCATCCCGACCGACAGTTTCGCACAGTTTCTCGGCCTGAAACTGTGATCCCGTTTATATGCTCGGTGCGGGCGACCCGTCGAACGCAATGGTTCCCGAAGCGTCGATCCGACGAATCGCCCTCCCGCCCGGCCGCCGTCGACCACCGGGCGGCGCACCGCGCGCGCAGACGGAGGTGGCCCCGTGAGGGACACCCTCGAACGCCCGCTCCGGTTCGTCACCGAGCACAACGTCGTCGTGCTCCTGGTGATGCTACTGGCGACGGCCGGCGTCGTCGCCGGGATCGGGCAGTTGCAGACCCAGAGCGAGACGAATGCGAGCAGCGCCGTCGGCGACACCGAGGTCGCCCAGAAGCTCGACTACATCCAGACCAACTACGGCGGCCACGACAACGAGAGCGAGAACGTGACCGCCGTCAGCCCGGCGCCCGTCTACGTCCGGAGTGACGGCGGGAACGTCCTCTCGAAGGCCGCGCTGCTGGACTCGCTGCGATTCCAGCGAGCGGCGCTCGAAAACGAGTCGGTCGCCGCGAGCCTCGGCGACCGCGAACCCGTCGGCGTCGCGAACCTGATCGCGATGCGAGCGGCCGGCAACCCGGACGCGACGCTCGACGAGCAGATCGCGGCGCTGGAGTCCGCCGACGAGAGCGAGGTCGAATCCCTCGTGGCGGAGTCGCTCACCGAGGGCTCGCAGGCGGAGGCGCTGCTCCCCGGTGACTACGAGCCGGGGACGGCGACGGCCGAGAGCCGGCGGATACTGTTCAGATTCGAGAGCGCCGGCGAGTCGGCCGCCGAGACCCGCACGGCGGCGACCGCGGGGCTCTACGAGATCGCCCAGGACCGGGAAGACCCCGAGTACTTCACGACCGGTGAGCACGCGGTCGCCGAATCGAACGCCAACTACAGTCAGCAGACGATGGAACTGATCGTCCCGGTCGCGCTGCTGGCCATCCTCGCCGTGCTCGCGTTCTCCTATCGCGACCTCGTCGACGTGATCGTCGGGTTCACCGGCGTCGTCCTCTCGGTGCTGTGGATGTTCGGCATCCTCGGCTGGATGCAGATCCCCGCCGGGATGACGCTGATCATCGGACCGGTCCTCATCGTCGGCCTGAGCGTCGACTACGGGTTGCACGTGTTCATGCGATACAGGGAAGAGCGAGGCGAGGCCGAAGGCATCCGCGAGCCGATGTTCCGCGGGGTCTCGTCGGTCGCCGTGGCCCTCGGACTCGTCACCGTCACGGCGGCGGTCGGGTTCATGTCCAACGCCACCAACGAGTTCAACGTCATCAGACAGCTCGCATTCGGGATCACGCTCGGCGTCGTCTCGACGTTCGTGATCTCGCTGACGCTCGTCCCGGCGCTGAAGGTGACCATCGACGGCCTGCTCGAACGGGTCGGCTTCGACCGGCGCAAGCAGGCGCTGGGCAAGACGCGACTGCTCGAACCGTTCCTGTCGAGCGGCGCGCGCCTCGCGAAGCGGGCCGCGCCCGTCGTGATCGTCCTCGCGCTGGTCGCCGGTTCGGCCGGTGCGGTCGCCTGGACCGATCTGGATCGCCAGTCCGTCCAGCAGACCAACGAGCCCATCGCCGAGTGGAAGCAGGACCTCCCCGGCCCGCTCGGCTGGGACACCCACGAGTACGAGGAACAGAGCCGATACGTCGACGAGCACTACCGCGCGGCCTCGGAGGACGCCCGCCGGCGGTCGCAGGTGCTGCTCGAAGGCGAGGTGACCTCGCCGGAGGCGCTCGCGGCCGTCCAGACGGTCCACGACGCGGCCGCCGCGGAGGACGCCGTCTTCCAGCGCGACGGGTCGGTCCCGGTCGTCTCGCCGCTGTCGGTCATGCAGTCGGTCGCAGTAGCCGACGAGGAATTCGCGCAGGTGTATCGCGACGCCGACACCGACGGCGACGGTGTCCCCGACCGCAACGTCGAGGGCGTCTACGACGCGCTCTACGGCGCAGCGCCCGAGGAGGCGAGTCGGGTGATCGAACGGACCGACGGAGACTACCGGTCGCTCCGCGTCGTCGTCCCGATCAGCGACGCGGCCACGTACACCGCCCAGGGCGACGCGATGCAGGCCGTCGCGGGGAGCGTCGACGCCGACGACGTCAGCGCCATCGCCGTCGGCGCCGGGACGCTCAACGAGGCGGAGCTGTCCCAGACCGCCGATAGCATCCTGACGACGCTGGTGATCGCGCTGGCGGCCGTGGGCCTCCTGCTGACGGTGATCTATCGGCTCGCGACCGGGAGCGCCTCGCTCGGCGCGGTCACGGTCGTCCCGATCACGCTCGTGCTCGCGCTGGTCGTCGGCGGGATGTACCTGCTCGACGTGCCGCTGACGTTGCTGACCGCGCTGCTTCTGAGCCTGGTCATCGGACTCGGCATCGACTACAACATCCACGTCAGCGACCGGTTCGCGCAGGAACTCGAACGCGGCAAGACCGTCACCGGTGCGCTCCGCACGGCCGTCACGGGCACTGGCGGCGCGCTGCTGGGGAGCACGCTCACGTCGGTCGGTGCCTTCAGCGCCCTGCTGCTCCACCCGCACCCGCAGATCCAGAGCTTCGGGACGCTCGTCGTCCTCGCGCTGTCACTGTCGTTCGTCGTCGCCGTGTTCGTCCTGCCGAGCCTGCTGCTCACGTGGGCGAACCACGGCAGCGTCGACGCCGTCCGCCGCGAGTCCGCCGCGCGCGACGCGCCGATGGCACAGGACTGAACGAGAATACCGCCCGCAGTCTTCTTTTTCAGCGTCGCAGACGCACGACTGCGCCCGCGAACAGCACGGCGACGGCGCCGAGCGCGAGTACGGTGCCGAGCGGCGACGGCCCGGACCCGCCGGTCGTGGTGCCGAGCACGCTGTCGCCGCGCTCGACCGATTCGGTGTCCGAGTCGCGCTCGCCGTCGGTGCTGTTCGCGTCGGTGTCGCCGTCGGCGCCGTCAGTTCCGCTGCCGTCCGTCGCCGTCGAACCGGTGACGGCGTCCAGTTCCGCGTCCGGGATCAGGCGCGTGCGCTCGACGGAGGTGAGGTGGTCGTAGCAAGCCTCGACGTCGGCAGTGTCGAAGTCGGCACTGCCGGTCACCTCGGTCGTGCCGGTCGCGCCAGCGTCGGCCATCGTCGGGCCGCTGGACTCGTCGCCGGTACCGACTCGTTCCACGTCGTAGGGCTGGTACGGCGAGTACATCTCCCAGACGACCTCTCCCTCGGGCGTGACCTCGACGATGCGGTGGGCGCGGCGGTCCGCGATCAGCGTGTTGCCGTTCGGCAGGCGGTCGGCGTCGCGCGGTTCAGCGAGTCCGCCCCCGCGAAGGACCCACGTCTGATTCCAGGAGTCGCCCTCGCGCTCGTACTCGACGACGCGGTCGTTGAGGCTGTCGGCGACGACGACGGTGGCGTTGCCGTCCTCGCTCTCGATGTAGTCGGGGTTGTGCTGCTCGTGGAGGATCGTGGTGTTGTCGTCCTCGCCGAGGGTCCAGCGAACCTCCTTCGTGTCGCGTTCGATGGCGACGACCTTGTCGAAGTTGCGGACCGAGACCATGAAGACGCCGTCCTCGATCTGGTCGACGTCGTTGTTGTGAGTCCAGTCGCCGCCGAACTCGCCGCCGCCGTCGTGCGGGTAGTGGTCGGTGTAGTTGGCGAAGTAGTACTCCCACACCACTTCCTCGCGGGTGAGGTTGTAGACGAGCAGGCGGTCCTCGCCGTCCTGGCTCATGTCGTTCATGACCAGTTCGTCGCCGTTGATCAGGTCGACGTCGTGGGTGTCGTAGACGTCCTCGAACCGGCGCTCGGAGACGTGCTCGCCGGTCGCGGGGTCGATCTCCTCGATCAGCGTGTCGCGGTTGTCGGTCGTCGACTCCAGGACGTTGCCGTTCGGGAGCACGTCGATGTCGTAGCTCCACCAGCGGCCGGCCGCGGTGTCGTTGTGGACGCCGACGACCGACCCGTCCGGTCGGGCCCCGACGACCATCGCTGACGTCTTCTCGCCCCCGTAGGCGCCCTGGATCGAGAAGAGAGTCGTTCCGTCGGGCGTTCGCTCCATCGTTCCGACGCAGGGGTTCGGGCGCTCCTGTCGCGCGACCCCGGCCGCCGCGGTCAGGCCACCGGCGACCGGACCAGCGGCGGGCGCGGCTTCGGCCGCCACGGTTCCGGCGGGCTGTGTTCCGGCTACGGGGTCGGTCGCCACCGCGCCAGCGGCGGCGCTGATCGGGACGACGAGCAGGAACGCGACGACCAGCGTCGGGAGGACGGTTCGGCGCATCTGCTCACACATGCGACGGTCCGGGTTAACTCCGTTACGACTCTTGGTCCGATCCGCGGTCGGTCCGGTCGAGCGCGCGCTCGCCCTCGCCACGGTCGGAGGCCGGCTCGTCGACCGCTTCGAGGCCGAACTCGCGAGCGCGACGCTGCCAGAACTCCTCGAAGCCTTCCTCGCGCTGTTCGACCGTGCTGCGGCCGTCGCGGACGTAGTCGAGTTTGAGGTCGGTCTCCTCGACGAGTCGCTCGCCGACGTCGCCGCTTATCACGCCGTTGCGCACCGCGTCGCTGATGGCCGACTTCTCGCGCTGGAGCACCTGCCGCTCGCCCGCGAGCAGTT
This sequence comes from Halosimplex amylolyticum, assembly GCF_051414035.1. Taxonomy (NCBI): domain Archaea; kingdom Methanobacteriati; phylum Methanobacteriota; class Halobacteria; order Halobacteriales; family Haloarculaceae; genus Halosimplex; species Halosimplex amylolyticum. Next base: position 550,761 of record NZ_JBLKNW010000001.1, read on the forward strand.
GCTCGCGACGCAGTTCGGGGTGTTCCCGCAGGAGTTCGGCGATGGCGTCGTTGAGCTGCTCCTTCTCGCGCTCGTACTCGGCCGTGAAGTCCTCGTACACTTCGGCGGGGAGTTCCCCGCTGTCGCGCAGTTCCTCGGCGGACTCGAGGGCCTCGTCGACCGCGCGGGCCCGACCGACCAGGAGTTCGTACAGTTCCTCGTCGTCAGAGCGGGTGACGATGCCGAGCCCGTTCAGCAGGTTGGACATCGTGAGTCCCTGCACCACGAGCGAGAAGGCGGCGACGCCGAAGACCATCGCCCGGAGCGTGGTCCGCAGTTCCGGCGAGAGGCCCGACCCGCTCCCGAGCCCGAGCACCAGGGCGATGGGGATCGACGCGTGGAGACCGCCCCACACCATGACGTGCTGGTAGGCGACCGGTACGGTGGGTTCGTCGAAACGGTTGACCAGCCACGTGAGGGGGTAAACCACCAGTGCGCGCGCGGCGAGCACGAGCGGGATGGCGACGGCGATGAACTGCCAGTTCGCGAGGAGGTCGCTGACCGGCGTGGTGACGCCGATCATGACGAAGATGAACGTGTTGACGATGAAGGCGCCGGTCTCCCACGTGTTGAACACCGACAGCTTCGTCCGCGGGCTCATCGCGAACTCGGCGCCGCGGTTGCCGATGAGCAGGCCGGCGGCGACCGTCGCGATGACGCCGCTGAAGTGGATGCCCAGCAGGACCTCGACGTAGTGCTCCGAGACCAGGAAGACGCCGTACGCGAGGATGATCGTGAGGACGATCTCGGTCATGTGCTCGTCGAGGCCGCTCATCACCCGATAGACGGCGTATCCGCCGACGATACCGACCAGCGCGCCCCCACCAGCAGTGACCGCGATGTTCAGTCCGACGTCGACCGCGCCCGCGACCGAGAACAGTTCGGGACCGCCACCGCCGTGTCCGCCACCGCCGTTCTCGGCGCTGATACGGGCGAGCAGCGCCGTAAACAGGACGACGCCGACCCCGTCGTTGATGAGGCTCTCGCCCTCGACGAGGACCGAGAGGCGCTCTGGCGCGCCCAGTTCCTCGAACAGCGCGAGGACCGACACGGGGTCGGTCGGGAGGATCATCGCCGCGAACAGGAGCGCGACGAGCAGGTCGAAGCCGAAGGCGTACTGCCCGACGAACCCCAGCGCGAGCACCGAGAGTATCAGCCCGACAACGGCGAGCACGATGATCGGGGTGAAGTTGCGCCGCAATCGCACGAGGTCGGTCGTCGCCGCGCCCTCGAACAGCAGCGGCGGGAGGAGCACGAGCAGGATGAGGTCGTGGGAGAGGTCGATGACCACGTGGATGCCCGCGACCGACGCCGCGAACCCGGCCAGCAGGAGCGCGATAGTGTAGGGGAACCGACCGATCTTCGCGACGAAGATCCCGACGCCGGCGGCGATGATGAACACCGAGAGCACGTCCGCCAGCAGCGCCACGTCGATACCCGCCTGAACCATACGTCCCGTTCGGGGCTCGGACGGGTAAAATAACTGCCGGAGAATACCGTCAGACGGCCGTTCGACGGCCATCGCGCCGCCTCGGCGGTCGAGTTCGACTCGGTTTCACGCCCTCCGAGCGACAGTGACCCTCCGTAGAACTACAGCGGCCCGTCGTACAACTACAGCGTCCCGTCGTACAACTACAGCGTCCCCCCGTAGAACTCGACGAGCGTCCGCGTGTGGGGGTGATGGGGTTCGTCGAGTAACCGGTCGGTCGGCCCGCTCTCGACGACGTGGCCGTCGTGCACCACCGCGAGCCGGTCCGCCATCGCCGCGAGCGTCGGCAGATCGCTCCCGAGTGCGACGACCGTCGTCTCGCCGTCGCGGACCGGTTCCGCGGACGCGGCGGCTTCGAGGAGCGCGGCCAGGGCGCCGCGCGCGAGGCGATCGAACGCGATGGGGAGGTCGTCGAGGACGAGGACCGCGGGGTCGGCGAGCAGGCCGCGGACGACCTGTGCGAGCTGTTGGGCGCCGACGTTCAGGTCGCCGGGGCGCGCGTCGAGCACGTGACCGGAGTCGAGATCGACCGTCGAGAGCAGCGCGCGAGCGCGCTCCTCGTCGGCGTCAGTCGCGTGGAGCACCGGTCGGAACCCGGACCGGATCGTCGAGGTCGGTTCGAACCCGCCGACGTCTCCGCTGACGACGGCCACCTCCTCGCGACGGAATCGCCGGAGGGCGTCCTCGTCGAGTTCGCGGACGCTGATCGGGTCGCCTTCCTCGGGAGCGTACGTGATCGTCCCTGAGACGCGACCTGGCGCGGGGACGCCGTCGACTAGCGCGGTCGCGAGCGTGGTCTTCCCCGTCGAACTCTCGCCCACGACGCCCAGAATCTCGCCGCGCCGGACCGCCAGATCCAGTCGGTCGAGGACCCGTTCGCGCCCGTACGCGACCGACAGGCGTTCGACGTCCAGGATCGGGTCGACGGCGCGGTCGGACGCGGGGCCGGTCGAGGTGTCGGACACGGAGCCGGTCGCTGCGTCGGACGTCGGGTCGTCGGGGTGGTCGGACATCGGCGTGTCTCCTCGTTGGGGTTCCCGACTTCTACGTCTTCGCCCGCGCCGGGTCCGAACGCGGCACTGACGCGGCGAAGCGTCACGCCTATACTCGGCGGTGGACAACGGCGGGCAATGAGTTTGCTGGGGCGGCTGTTCGGCGGCGACGGTCGCGGCGGCGCCGAAGACGAGTCCGGGGCGGAGACGGGATCGACCCGAGCGGCGTCTCGCGGACACGACCAGCCGCGAGTGGGGCTCTACGTCGACGGGCCGAACGTGCTCCGCGAGGAGTTCGACGTCGACCTCGACGACGTCCGTGCGGCGGCCGAACGCTACGGCCAGTGCTCGTTCGCGCTCCTGTATCTCGACGAGAACGCGCCGGCGGGGCTCATCCAGGCCGCCGAGGCACGGGGGTTCGAGGTCGTGACCACGAGCGGCGACGTCGACGTGAAACTCGGCGTGGACGCGACGGCCGCCGCCGTCGAGGAAGCCATCGACGTGCTGGCGGTCGCCTCGCGGGACACCGACTTCAAGCCGGTGCTGGAAGCGGCCGCCGAGCGCGGGCTGGCGACCATCGCCATCGCCCCCGGCGAACACGGTCGCTCCGACGCGCTCCGGAACACGGCTCACGAGGACATCACGCTCGATTGAGCGGGCGGCTCCGCTCGTCGCCCGGGTGCAACAGTTAACTCGCCGGAGCCGGATCGTCGGCTATGTACTGGATCGACGGGCGCGTCCTCGTCGGCGCGCTGGTCGCAGCGCTCCTCGTCGGCCTGCTCGTCGGACTCGCCGTCGCGGGCGTCCTCTGATCCGCGACGTTCGCAGACACGGCGCTCGCGTCCGCGGCACTCGCCGCGCCGTCCTCGTTTTAGGCGTGATAATTGGGGGCGAGTCTTTAACCGGGGCTGTGGGAATCCTCGGACATGCTCCGTATCGACGGGCGCGTCCTCGTCGCGTCCGTGCTCGGCCTCTTCCTCGTCGGCGCGGCCGCGGGGTTCGTCCTCGGGGGCGGTGTCGGCCAGTCCGATGGACCCGGCGACGGCGCCAGTGGCCCGACCGCGACGCCGGCGGGCACGTCGACGCCCGCGCCGAGTCCGGTTCCCACAGCGACGGGGACCGCGCCGGGTACCGGGACCCCGACGCCGACTCGTGATCCGACGCCTGCTGCCACGGATCCACCGACGGCGGTCCCGACGGCGACGCCCACAGCGACGCCGACGCACACGCCAGGCCTGACCGCGACGCCGACGCGGACACCGATGCTGATCCGCCGGTTCGATTCCGGGGAGATCGAGCGGCACCTGCGGCGGCTGCTGAACGACTGGCGCGACGAGCGGGGACTGCGGCCGTTCAGCTACCCGGACGGGCGCGTCGTCCGGAAGCTCGACCGGATGGCGACCGCCCACAGCGTCGACATGGCCGACCTGGGCGAGACGGTCCACCGGATCGACAACCGGTCGAGCGCGGGACGCTACCGCGACGCCGCGCTCTTCGAGACCTGCCAGTTCAAGAAGTCCGGCGCCCAGTACATCGTCACGCCGACGCGCAACCGCCTGGAAGTCCTGGGCAAAACCTACGCCGGACGGACCTACGAGACGCCGAACGGGACTCGCTACAACGGCGACGAGTCGGCGGTCGCGAGCGCGATCTTCGAGTCGTGGACCGAGCCGGGACCGTACCGCGACCGGCTCTCGTACGCCAACGCGACCCGTATCGGTATCGGCATCGAGACGACCGAGGACAACGAGGTGTACGTGACCGGTAACCTCTGCGGCGTCTACGGGAACAGCTGACCGGCCGGTTGCAGGCCGCGGCGGCGCCGGTACGGGCCCTCGGAGCGGTTGGTTTTTGCGACGCCGGATCGCATGGCGAGACATGAACGCCGACCTCGACACGCCGGTCCTCGACGACCACATGCATCTCGACCCGGTCCACGGGCGAGGGGTCGAGGCCGCCGCGGAGTTCGCAGACAACGGCGGCACGCACCTGCTCGTCGTCAACAAGCCCTCGTGGCACCTGCTCGACGACCTCCCGAGCGACGCCGCGGACTTCCGGGAGGTGTTCGACCTCACCGTCGACGTCGTCGAGCGCGCCAGCGAGGTACTGCCGGGCCGCGCCTGGCCGGTCCTGGGCGTCCACCCCGCACTGATCTCCCAGCTCGTTGACGACGGGCACGACCCCGCGGAGGCCCGGGATCTCATGCAGACCGGTCTCGACGCCGCCGCGGAGTACGTCGCCGACGGGCCGGCGCTGGCGCTCAAGTCCGGTCGGCCCCACTACGAGGTGTCCGATGCGGTCTGGGACGCCTCCAACGCCGTGATGACCCACGGGTTCGACCTCGCCGCGGAGGCCGGGTGTGCGATCCAGTTGCACGCCGAGGGCAGCGAGGACTTCCGCGAGGTCGCCGAGTGGGCCGAAGACCGCGGGCTCCCGTCCGAGCGCGTCGTCAAGCACTACTCCGGCGGGCGACTGCAGGGGATCACCAAGAGCGTCATCTCGAACAAGGAGGACCTCGAACTCGCCATCGAGGAGGACGAGCCGTTCATGATGGAGACCGACTACATCGACGACCCCGACCGGCCGGGTGCGGTCTTGGGGGTCAAGACGGTCCCGCGGCGGGTTCGGTGGCTGCTCGAAGAGGGATACGACGAGGCAGTTCGGCGGGCCCACGTCGAGACGCCCGCCGCGGTGTACGACATCGACACCGAAGGGACGCTGGAGTGAACCGGTAACGTTTCCATTCGTTGACGGGAACGGCGCTTCATGGACGACCGCCGCTGTCCCGATTGCGGGGTTTCGATGGAGTCGGTCGAGTTCGGCATGGCCGACGCGTGGCAGCCCCACGTCAAGACCGAGGAGAAGCGCGAGGGCCTGCTGGGGAAACTTGGGATGAACGAACGCAAGGACGTCGAAACGGTCGCCTGCCCCGAGTGTGGTCTGATCCGTTTCTACGCGGACATCGAGACGGAAGAAGCGTACTGAGCGTGGTCGGTCGCGGAGTCGGTACTGAGCGTGAACGGTCGCGGAGTCGGTACTGAGCGTGAACGGTCGCGGAGTCGCGGTGGCCGGGAGCGCGTGCCCGCGCTCTTGCGCGGGTCGCGCGACTCGGGGAAGGGCAGGCCCGCCACTAGCGTCCGGCGCCGTAGGCGCCGGTTAACCGCGCCGAGCGAAGCGAGGCGCGGCCTTTTTCACCCATGTTTTTGGCTAGCGAGGGACCGAAGGTCCCTCGGACCATGCGAACGGGCGGCTTCGCCGCCCGTGAGCAGACGGGGGGTCGCGCTACGCACGACCCCCCGAGCGAAAAAGATGGGGTCGAAAGCCATATCACCGGAGCGACGAACGGAGTTGTATGAGCAATCAGCCGGGGGAGTACTACACGCCCGAACGCTGGCAGAACTGGCTGGACAGGATAGACGAGGAGGAGCTCGACCCGGAGGACGACGACACGGCCCAACTGCTCTGGAACATGCAGGACGACACCGCCATCGCGGTGGTCAAGGTCGTCTCCGACTTCGAGGACGAGGTCCTCGACGAGGACGGCGCGCTCGCCGAGATCGAGGAGATGCGCGAGGTCGTCCTCGCCGAACCCGAGTTCGACGACGAACAGGCGCTCATGCTCGTCGACAGCGTCCAGACCTCGCTCGTGTGCGTCTTCTACGCGGCCGAGGAGTACATCGTCGGCGGGACCGCCGAGGAGGCGGGCATCGGCGATTACGTCAGCGCCGCGGCCGACGCGGAGTCCGAGGAAGACCTCGACGCCGCGCTGTCGTACTGCGTGCAGGCGGGGACGCTCGTCATCGACGGGGCGGAGTTCGACCCCGCGATGGCCGAGGAACTGGAGCCGGGCCTCGTGGTCCAGTGGGTCAACGGGCTCGACAGCCTCCAGACGGCGATGAAAGACCCCGAAGTCGTCGAAGAAGACGACGAGTAACGCGGCGGTCTCCCCGGGCCGTTCGCCGCCGCGGCGCCGGCTGTCGCGCTCGCTGCGGTCGCGCCGTCTGCCCGATCGGCGGACGGCGCGTCGTTATCAGGGTGGAAAATCGGGGACACAGGTTTTTGCACGCCCGGGCGGAACTCCGGGCACATGGATTCGTGGGACGACAGGGGGCAGTCTATCCAGATCGGGGCAGTCCTGGTCTTCGCGGCAGTCGTCCTCCTGCTCGCGCTCTACCAGGCGACGGTCGTCCCACAGCAGAACGAACGGGTCGAGTTCGACCACAGCCAGCAGATCCGGGGGGAACTGCTGGACCTGCGGAACGCGGTCGTGTCGACGGTCGGGAACCCGAGCAGGCGGTCGGTGTCGGTGGCGCTCGGGACGACCTATCCGTCGCGCGTGCTGGCGGTGAATCCGCCGCCCGTCTCGGGACAGTTGCGGACGGTCGGGACGGCCGACGGCGACGTGTCGTTCGGTGTGACGAACGCGACGGCGCTCGACGCCGAGACGGACGACTTCTGGAACGGCACCCGGCGCGACTACGACACCGGCGGCGTCGTCTACCGGCCGGACTACAACGAGTACGGCCAACCGCCGTCGACGGTCTACGAGAACTCCGTGCTGTACGACGACTTCTCCTTCGAAGGAACGACCGTCGCGCGGAGCGGGCAGGCGCTGGTCGACGGGAGTTCGATCTCGCTGGTGGCGCTGAACGGGTCGATCCGGGCGTCCTCGTCGGGCACGGAGTCCGTCGACGTGCGGCCGGTGAGCGCGTCGACGACGACGGTCGCGGTCCGGAACGCCGACCCGGACTCGAACGTGACGGTCCGCGTGCCGACCAGACTGAGCGAGTCGCGCTGGGAGGCACTGCTGGCAGACGAGTTCGTCGCCGCGGGCGGGAACGTGACCGACGTGCGGACGAACCCCATTCCCGCGGCGCCCGCGTACCGGATGCTCGTCGTCGACCTCGTGCCGGGGACGTACGACCTCCGGCTGGCGAAGGCGGGCGTCGGGACGCGCGTGACGGGGACGGAAGCGGCGTACGTGACGGAGGTCCGGGGGAACGGGACGCACGTCCCGGAGGGAGGAACGGAGCAGTTCGTCGTCGAGGTACGCGACCGGTACAACAACCCGGTGAGTGGCGTGACGGTGCGCGCGGCGACCGACGGCACCGGGAGCGTCTCGGGGCGCGCGGAGACGGGCGACGACGGCCGGGCGAGGCTGACCTATCGCGCCCCCGCCGACGTCGACGGGGCGTCGGTCGCGGGGCGGGTGAACGCGAGTTTCGCCGTGTCGCCGGGGGCGGGACCGGGCTCGTTCGCCGGCGGGAAACCGGAGAACGTCAGCATGAACGTGACCGTGCGGAACGCGGACGGGAGCGGGCTCGGCGGCGGCGGTGGAGGGGGCGGCGGCGCCGGCTACTCGCTGCGCTGGACCGAACCGACGACGGTCCCGGGGACGACGAGCGGGGGTGCGGACTGTGCGTCGACGCCCGATCCCTGTAACGTCACGATGCGAGCGGAGACAGTCCGGCCGCAGATCGGCGCGCCCATCGGGTTCGGGTCGAACGACACGAGCGTCGTTCGCGTCTTCAGGCGGGTGACGGCGACGGGATCCGGCGGGACGGCGACGACGACGGTGCGATTCCAGCGGGCGGAGGGCAACGCCACGCTGTGGACACAGAGCGCCGGGGCGAACGCCACCCGCAACGTCTCGACCCCCTCGTCCGAGCGCTTCGAGTCGAATCTGGGGAGATACGGCGCCTTCGGGACGTTCGTCGGGGACGATCCGGAGCTGTCAACGGAGAACGCCAACACCGGGTCGTCGTCGGTCGTGTTGCACGGCGGCGACGACGGTGGGATCGTCACGACGGAGTACGACACGACGGGCGCCGAGATGGTGGTCGTGCAGTACTGGGCTCAGGACGTCGGCGCCGAAGCGAACGACGCCGATACCGGGCTCGACGAGGACCTCGCCGTCGAGTACCTGACCGCGGCGGGCACCTGGGTGCAGGCTGACCTGCTGGAAGCGAGAGGGACCGTGGACGACCCGCAGCGTCCGACCTACCACCGGACGGTGCGGCTGGGGGCCGACGCCCTTCACGGCAACTTCTCGCTGCGGTTCCGGCAGGTCGCGGCCGACGCCGCCAACGACGAGTGGCTCGTCGACGACCCGCAGATATCGGTGATCGGGAAAGCGGTCGGCGGCGGGGAGGCGGGCGGGCGGACGCCCGGGTCCGGCGGTGGAGGCGGAGGCGGTGGCTCACTCGTCTTCAACGACGACGCGGTGGCGGTCGACGGACCGGACGCCGACTCGACCGCGGGCGGCGTAGAGTTCTCGGTCACGAACGACTTCGGCCAGCGCGCGCAGATCACGAGCGTCGAGGTGTCCGGCGTCAGCGGGAACCGCCGGATCAACGACCGCGTGATACCAAACTATCAGGACCGGCGCACCGAGATATACGTGACGAGCGACGTGAGCGACGGCTGGGTCGATTACAACGGTGGCATCGGACTCCCGACCACGTTCGACATGGACAGCGACGGGTTCAACAACAACGGGAACCCGGAAGCGTCGAGCGGGACGACCTTCGACGTCTCCCTCTTCGAGTTCGAGAACAACGGCGGCAACCGGATCGACATGAGCGGCGAGTCGTTCGATGTCACCGTCTCCTACGAACTCGCGGACGGCACGACCGGGAGCGAGACGTTCACGGTGAACGTCTCCTGAGAGAAAGGGACTCTCAGACCGCTTCTCCCGGAAGAAGCGCCACGAAACCGCCGTCGATCGGCGCGTTCGACGGTCGTCGATGTGCTAGTCGACAGGCACTTGTAGGAGTCACACGGAGTAGCGGGTATGACATCGGTCGGTATCGACGCCGTCGAGATACGGACGGGGAAGCTCAGACTCGACCTGCCGGAGACGTTCGCGCCGGCCCAGGGCGACGACCCGGGGAAGTACACGAAGGGGCTCGGCCTCACGGCGAGTTCGTTCCCGGACGTCTACGAGGACATCGTGACGATGGGCGCCAACGCGGCCCACGAACTGATGGAGCGCAAGGGCCTCGAACCCGAGGACATCGGCCGGATCGACGTGGCGACCGAGAGCGCGTTCGACAACTCCAAACCCGTCTCGACGTACATCGCCGGCTGCCTCGAACAGGTGTACGACGGTGACTTCCACCACGCCAACAAGGGCGAGCGCAAGTTCGCCTGCATCTCGGGGACCCAGAGCCTCGACGACGCCTACAACTGGATCCGCGCGGGCCGCAATCGGGGCCGCGCGGCGCTGGTCATCGCGACCGACACCGCCCTGTACGCCCGGGACGACCCCGGTGAGGCGACGCAGGGTGCCGGCGCCGTCGCCCTCCTTGTTACCGAGGACCCGAGCTTGGTCGAACTCTCGACCGAGCAGGGGTACGGCAGCGCCGACGAGACGGACTTCCTCAAGCCCCAGCAGCAGTTCCCGAGCGTCGACGGCAAGCGCTCGGTGCAGGTGTACCTCGCGCGGATGCGCGAGGCCATCGAGGACTTCGAGTCGGTCACCGAGACCATCCATCCCGACGATTACGTGCTCGGGCCGTTCCACACCCCCTTCCCGGGGATGGTTCGCAAGGCGGCGGCGCTCGCGTTCCGGCACTTCAGCCGCGACACGGAGATAGAGGAGCGCCTCGCCGACGAGATCGGTCGACAGCCCCGTTACGAGGCATTCGACAGCGAGGAAGCCTTCCGCGAGGCCGCCGCTGACTACACAGACGACCTGACCGACACCGACGTGTATCGCGAATGGTACGCCGAGACGGTCGAACCGACGCTCACCATCTCCCGCGAGGTCGGCAACTGGTACACCGGCTCGGTCCACGTCGCCCGGCTCTCCGGGCTGAAAGCCGCCTACGAGAACGGAACGGACCTGACCGGTGAGAAACTGCTCGTCGGCTCCTACGGCTCGGGAGCGCAGGCGGAGATCCACGCCGAGACCATCCAGTCCGGCTGGGAGTCCGAGATCGAAGCGATCGACGTCGACGAACAACTCGCGGCTCGGTACGAACTCACGTTCGACGAGTACGAGGACGTCCACGACGTCCACAACCACGACGAGGACGCCGGCGCCAGCGACACCGATCAGTTCACCGCGCCGGAGGACGAGTTCGTCTTCGACGGCTGGGGACGGATGGGCGAACGGAAGTACACGTACGTGGAGTAAGGACGGTCGCGAACGGCGCGAGGTCGCGTAGCGACCTCGAGAACCGGACGGCGCACCGCGCCGTGAGGTAGTGAGCGACCGCTTTTTTGGTCCAGATTTTTTGGCCGAGCGGTGGTCGAAGAGAGCGGAGTGACCGAGGCCACCCGAGGCGAAAAAAGGTGGTCGCCAGTTCGTCTTCGACGGCTGGGGACGGATGGGTGAACGGAAGTACACGTACGTGGAGTAAGGACGGTCGCCATCACTGTTCTATCAGCGGTCTTCGGCGACACCGCTCTCGACTAGCTCGGTCTAGGAAGCGACGGTGCCGGTCGAACGCGAGTCGCAGAGGCGGCGGTCACAGGCGGAACTCGAACCTGGCGCCGTCGGTGTCGGCGGGGGTCCGGAGGTCCCAGTCGTGGGCGGCCGCGACGCGGGAGACGATGGCCAGTCCGAAGCCGGTGCCCCGGGGGTCGGTGCTGACGCCGGGAGAGAACACCGATTCGTCGACGTCGTCGGGGAGGCCGGGGCCGTCGTCCTCGACGGCGAACCCGTCGGCGGTCTCCTCGACGGTGACGGTCACGCTCTCGCCGCGTTCGGTAGCGTCCTCCGGAGCTTGCGACGGAGCGCTTGTCGAGCCGTGCTCGACAGCGTCCTCGGGAGCCTGCGACCGAGGGCTTGTCGAACCGTGTTCGACAGCGTTGCGAAAGAGGTTCTCGAACAGCCGCGTGACCCGTTCGCAGTCTACTTCGACCGTCCGGTCGGCTTCGACCACCAGTTCGGCGTCGCCCGTCTCGACGGTCCGCCAGGCGTCGGTGGCGACCGTCTCCAGGTCGACGGGTTCGGTCTCGCCGATGGTCTGTCCGGACCGGGAGAGGGTGAGGAGTCCCTCGACGATCGATTCCATCCGCGAGAGCGCGTCGTCGATGTGGGCGACGGTCTCCTCGTCGCCGCCCTCGAGGAGGTCCAGCCGCGCCTGGGCGACCATCAGGGGGTTCCGGAGGTCGTGCGAGACGAGCGAGGCGAACTCCTCGAGGCGTTCGGTCTTGCGCTCCAGTTCGCGTTCGCGAGCTTTCAGCTCGGTGATGTCGGAGGAGACGCCGCAGACCCCTTTCGGCGTCCCGTCGTCGTCGAACAGCGGCGCCTTCACCGAGTAGTAGACGCGGCGCTCGCCGTCCCACTCGGCGGACTCCTCGATCTCGACTGTCCGGCCGGCCGCTATCGCCCGCCTGTCGTTCTCGCGGACCTCACGCGCGATCTCGGCGTTCTGGAGCTCCTCGTCGGTCCGTCCGAGGATCGCCTCCCGGTCGTACCCGAGCCGGTCGGCGAACGACTCGTTGACGAGCGTGTATCGGCCGTCGCGGTCCTTGATGTATATGTGGGCGGTGGTGTTCTCGAGGACGGTCTCGAGCTGCTCGTTGGTCCGTTCGAGGTCGCGTTCGTACTCGATGCGGTCCAGCGCGCCGACGAGGTGGGAGACGAGCAGTTCCGCGAGTTCGAGGTCTCGTTCCTCGAATTCGTCGACCGTGGTCGAGATGGCCTGAAAGACGCCGTGGTCGCCGACGGGGACGCTCAGCGCGCTCCGGAACGAGTCGTCGATCGGCTCGGCCTCGTCGACCGCTCGAACGTCGCCGACCCGGTAGGACTCACCGGTCTCGTAGGTCTTCCCGATGAGCCCCTCGTCGCGTCGGAGGTGCGACGACTGGTCGGGGAAGTCGACCAGCGCCGTCGGGACGAACGCGCCGTCCCGGAGTTCGTAGAACCCGCAGGTGTCGAACTGCAGGACGTCTCGCGCCGTCTCGACGGCACACCGATAGGCACTGTCCCTGTCGTCGTCGTCGCGGAGTTCGAGCGCCGTCGCGTGTAACCGCTCGAGTTTCCGACGAACGTCGGCCAGGTCGCGCTCGGCGCGGTACTGGGAGACGGCGTTCTCGATGCGGTTGGCCAGCAACGCGTACTGTTCGGTGCCGCGCTTCTGGAGGTAGTCCGTCACGCCCTCGGAGATCGCCTCGCTGGCGATCTCCTCGCTCCCGCGGGCGGTGAACAGGATAAAGGGGAGGTCCGGACGGTCGGCCCGGATCGTGCGCAACAGCTCCAGACCGTCGACGTCGGGCATCTCGTAGTCGCTGACGACGCAGTCGATCCGATCCTCCGCGAGCACCTCGAGCGCTTCCGTCGCCGTCGTCACGCCGCGAACGTCCGCCGACGGGAGTTCCCTGGCCAGGAACTCCTCGGTGACCGCGATGGCGTCGGGGTGGTCGTCGACGCACAGCACTTTGGGTGACACCACTATCGCCCGATATATATGTCACTGCCATATCAAAGTTGTTGCGTCGACGGGCTGCCGCTCGGGCGGCTCCGGGGGGGCGCCGGTTCCGCACGGCTATCCAGCGACGCCCCGACGGGCGATCCGGCGACGACGGCCGGACGGGCGATCCGGCGACGACGGCCGGACGGGCGATCCGGCGACGACCGAGCCCGCGGGGTATCGGTCGAGACCGAACCACTGAAGCGAGATTCCGGCGAGGATCCCATCACAATGGGCACCCCACTCCCCACGCGCGAGGAGCAGGTCGAGGAAGTCGTCGAGCGGCTCTGGGAGGAGTACCCCGACGCCACCATCTCGTTGCACTTCTCGAACCGCTTAGAGCTGCTCGTCGCCGTAGTACTCTCGGCGCAGTGCACCGACGAGCGCGTCAACCAGGAGACCGAGCACCTCTTCGAGAAGTACCGGACTCCGGAGGACTACGCCGAGGCGGACGTCGACGAACTCTCCGAGGACATCAACTCCATCACCTATCACAACAGCAAGGCGGACTACCTCAAGTCCTCCGCGCAGACGATCATCGAGGAACACGACGGCGAGGTTCCGGACACGATGGAGGCGCTGACCGACCTCAAGGGCGTCGGGCGGAAGACCGCGAACGTCATCCTCCAGCACGGCCACGACCTGGTGGAAGGGATCGTCGTCGACACGCACGTCCAGCGCCTCTCGAAGCGGCTCGGCATCACCGAGGAGGAACGGCCCGACGCCATCGAACAGGACCTGTTGCCCATCGTCCCCGAGGAGGAGTGGCAGTGGTACACCCACCTGCTCATCAGTCACGGGCGGGCGATCTGCACCGCCCGGAACCCGGACTGCGACTCGTGCGTCGTCGAGGACATCTGTCCGTCGTCGAAACTCGACCACGACGTGGACCTGGCCAGCGGCGAGCCCTGGGACGAGTAGCGGCCTGCGAGGGGTCGAGGCAGTAGTCTGCGACGACCCAGCCGTCGCGAAGACGGCGAGCGGTTACGAGTTGACGTCTTCGAGGTGCTTGCTGACGACGACGCGGCCCTTGGGGGTGAGCTTCGGGCCGTCGTCGGCGTCGACGACGAGGTCGTCGGCCTTCAGGTCGTTCAGGACCATCGTCACTTGACTGCCCTCCATGTCCAGCACGCTGGCGAGCGAGACGCCGGGGCCCGTCGAGTAGACGGCGACGAGGAGTTCGACCTGTTCCTCCGAGAGGGAGACGTCTTCGAGGTCGGACATGAGGTCGCTGTACTCCAGGCGGAGGAACCTCCCGAGGATGGACATCTTCCGCGGGGAGTCCATGGCCCCGAGCGAGAGGGCGGCCTGGCCGCCGTTGAGGTGTCGAACCGCGAGGACCGGCTGTTCGGTGCCGTTAATCTCGCGGGTGAGTCGGTCGAAGTCGCTGACCGTCGAGAGGTCGACGTCGACGGTGTCGTCGGCGCGGCGGAAGCGGACCGTCTCCGGCTTGAGGAAGAGTTTGGCGGGGACGAACGGCTCGTCCGTGACGCGCCCGCCGACCCGCGCCGGGTGCTTGACCGTCATGTCGGTGCCGTTGAGGATGGCCTTGAAGAGGACGGTGGTGAACTTCTCGATCTTGTCGTCGTCGGCCTCGACGGCGGCGACCATCCGCTTGCCGGACCGCTCGAAGGCGATGGTGACCGTCGAGCTGAAAAACTCCCCGAGCCCGTCGGGGACGTGACCGACCGCGATGTCGAAAATCGTGGTGAGCGGAATCGTCACTTTGCCCTCGTCGCCGGCGAGCACGAGCCGCTTCTCGCTCAGCAGGATCCGCCCTTTCACCGGCTCGGCGCGAGCCGACGCTTCCGAGTTGAAAGAGCCGACGAAGTCCGCGATGACTGATTCCGACATGGGCGGGGTTACGACCACCTTGCACAGCACAAATATTGAGCGTTTCGTGCCAGTATCACTGGCGAGAACGCCGTTCGGTCGCTCCCGCGGCCCGCGACCGCCGTCCCGACGGTCCCGCCCTCGCTCCCGGCGACGCCCGCGAGCGGTCCGGTGGCGTCGCGGACTCTCGATTCGCTCACTGGTCGGGGTAGCGCGGGCGCCGCTCGGAGTCGTCGCTCCCGTCGACGAACGGGAGCGCGGCGCGCGTCGCCGACAGTTCGTCGCCGTCGACCCGGACGGTCAGGGGCGTCGTCCCGGTGGCCGCATCGCTGTCGAGTGCGGCGAGTGCGATCGGTTCGCCGCGAGAGGGGCTCTCCGCGGCGCGCGTCACCTCGCCGACGGCGGCGTCGGCGGCGAAGACCGCGGCGCCCGCGTCGGGCACGGCTTCGCCGGTGAGGCCGACGAGGCGCGTCCCGGGCTGGCCCCGGTTCTCGATCCGGGAGACGACCTCCTGGCCGACGTAACACCCCTTCTCGAAGTCCAGCGCGTTGCGGACGCCGCAGTCGTTGGGGAGGCGGCCCGACAGTTCCGACTCGAACAGCGGCGTCCCGGCCTCCAGCGTCAGCGTCTCCCAGGTGCGGTACCCGAAGGGGGCGGCCGCCTGACCGAGGTTCGCGAGCGTGTCGAAGACGTCAGCGGCCTCGCTCGCGGCGCAGACCACCTCGTATCCCTCCTCGCCGGTGAGGCCGTCGTCGCGGATCACCGTGACGCCGGCGTCGCCCATCGTCCCGCGGACGAACGAGAGGGGCCGATCCGGCGTCGCGGACTTGTTGAGGACGCTCGCGACCTTCTCGGTGGCCTGCGGGCCGTAGACGCCGAAGACGCCGAAGTCGTCGGTCGCGTCGGTGATCTCGACGTCCTGGATGAACGTCTTCTCGCGCCAGTCGTCGGCCACGCGTTCGTGCTCGGTCGGGGGGAGAAAGAGGAGCAGGCGGTCGCCGTCGGCGGCGTTGTAGACGTACATGTCCGTCTCGACGCTGCCGGAGGGATCGAGCAACAGCGCGTAACAGCCCTGGCCGTCCTCGTTCGGGACGCGGTTGGAGACGGCGTTGTCGACGAAGTCGACGCGGTCCTCGCCCTCGACGACGAGGACGCCGTAGCCGCGTTCGGTGACCCCGACGACGTTCCGGACGGCGGCGTGAGTACGTTCGGGTCGGCCGTAGTGGGCCGCGACCCGGCGGTCGCCGCGCTCCTCGAACGTCGCGCCGTGGTCCTCGTGGACCGACTCGATGACCGTCATTACCCCGGTGTGGGGCCGGTGGCGGGTTACATCTTCCGGGACCGGCGAAGCGGTGAAGTGCCGGACGGACGACGGCCGAGATATGTCCCCCACGTCTCGCCTCGCAGCCGCCGGCGAGTGGCTCGAAGCCCACCCGATCGCCTATTTCCTCGCGCTCGTCGCCGCCCCCGTCACCGCGAAGGTCGCCGTGGCCGCGCTGACGGGCGGCGGCCTACGTGAAGCGGTCGAGAGCGGCCTCGTCTTCGGCGTCGTGTTCGCCGCGGTGACGCTCGCGCTCCGCCGCTACGTCGGACAGTAGGACTGCCGGTTGGGTGCCCTCAGTGCGCGCTTCCCGCCCGGTGTTCGCCGTACAGGACGCCCAGTCCGAGACAGATCAGGCCGAACGCGACCATCGACGGTGCGACCATCATCAGCGTGATCCGCGGCGGCATGACGTCCATCGCGAGCAGCGCGCCCACGGCGACGACGATGATCGCGACGAACGCGGCGGCCGTCTTCGGCAGGTCGAACTCCATGACGGCGCTTGGGAGTGATATCAAATGAGGATTTCGACGATTTCGACCGCGGAGAGCGGTGTCGACCGTCGACGGTCGTCGACAGACCGCCTATCCGCGCAGCAGCGACTTCAGCTGGTCGACCGAAAATAGCGAGGTCGGGCGGTCCATGTGGACGCCGATCTCGCCGGAGAACGCCCGGAGTCCGACCCGCTGGACGGGTTCCGGGAGCGAGTACGCCCGCCGGAGCCAGTGACCGAGTTCGATCTCGCGTTCGAGGTCGTCGCGCCAGGCCCGCTCGTAGTCGGCCAGACTCCCCGGCCTGCGCGGGTCGACCTCGCGAGCGGCGTGGTCGGCGGCGGTCATCCCGTAGAGGATGCCCCCGCCGGTGAACGGTTTGGTCTGGGCCGCCGCGTCGCCGATCAGGAACGCCCGGTCGCTCGTCACCGAGTCCGGCGGACCGACGGGTATCAGGCCCGAACACCGGTGGTCCGTCTCGACGCCGTAGTCGGCGACGAAGCGGTCGAAGCGCTCGCGAACGTCGGCGCTGGGCGGCGTCGCCAGGCCGTACTCGACGCCGGCGTCGCCGCGGGGGATCCGCCACGCGAAGAAGTCCGGGACGGTCAGGTGGACGTCGACGAAGTCGGTGTCGTCGTCCTCGTCGGAGAAGCCGAGGACGCCGTGGAGCAACTCGTCCGGTTCGGGCATGTCGAGTTCGCGGCGGACGCGGGACTTCGGGCCGTCGCAGCCCGCGACCATCCGTGCCTCGTGAGTCTCGACGCCGTCCGGCCCCGTCACCTCGACGCGGACGCGGTCGCGGCGCTCCTCGACGCCGACGACGGTGTGGTCTTCACGCACGTCCGCGCCTGCCTCACGGGCGGCGTCGGCGAGTTCGTTATCGAGCCCCACGCGGTCGATGACGTTCGAGATCTGTTCGTCCTTGTAGAAGGGGTAGGTTCCGGCGTCGAGTCGCCGGCTATCGACGTTCGCGGGGGCGTGCCCGTTCGTACGGGGGTCGCTCGGCGCGGCGCCGCGGGGACTGCCGAGGTGGAATCGGGCGCCGTAGACGACGTTCTGGAGGAGACGGTCGCGGGCACCGTCGGGCGTGTAGTCCCAGAGATCCGTGGAGACGTGGCCCGAGCAGGCGAGCGGTTTCCCGATCTCCCCTTGCTCGAAGGCCAGCACGTCGTAGCCCGCCTCGGCGGCGCGGCGGGAGAACCGCGACCCGGCCGGGCCACAGCCCACGACGACGAAATCGTGCATACCCGCCGGTGGGGCACGTCGCTGTAAATACTCTCCGGCCTCGACCCTCGCCTCGGAGGCCGCATCGTGGAACCACTCGAAATGTAAATTGGCCATTTGATGTTACGAAACCGCCTATACGTGGCTACCAGTAGGTAACTATAGCTCCCGATCCTCCGGGACTGATCACGCATGGATTACAGAGACATACTGACGATCGCGGTGGTGGCGGTCCTTCTGGTCCCCGTCGCCAGCGCGTACGCACCGAGTTCGAACAGCGCGCCCGGCGGGGACGAACAGGCCGACGACGGCGCCGGCGCTGCGGCGGCATCGTCGGCGACGACGGCACAGGACGGCAACTACACGCGGCTCTACATCACCGACGGGTACCTCAGCGACCGCGTCAAGCCCGGTGAGTCGGTGACCTTCAACGTCACCGTGGGCAACAGCGAGGACCACGCGGTGGAACTCGACCCGCACGTGGTCCTCCCGCAGGTCCAGGGTCGCCCCATCGAGAAGTCGTGGATCACCATCGAGGACGCCGACACGACGCTGGACGCCGGCGAGGAGCAGCAGTTCGCCGTCACCGTCGAGGTGCCCGACGACGCCGAGTTCGGCAGCTATCGCGCCCAGGTGGCGTTCACGAATCAGACGGTGAGCTATCCGGGTCGGCCGGATCGACCGGTCCACGCGGCGCAGATCAGCGTCTCCGTTCACGAGGAGCCGTCGGTGCAGATCGTCGACGGTCGCTACGCCTCCGCGCAGGTCCAGACTGGCGACAGCTACACCTACGAGGTGACCGTCCGCAACGACGGTGACCAGGCGGTCCCGCTGAATCCGCGTATCCAGATGCGCGAGCACCGGCGGCCGAGCGAGAACACGGTCGAGCGCTCGTGGTTCGAGATCGACGCGCCCACCGAGGTCCAGCCCGGCGAGACGGCGACCGTCACGATCACCGTGACGCCGCCCGAGGACGCCTCCGTCGGCCGGTATCACACCGAGGTCAACCTCGGGTTGACCGACCCCAAGCGGCCCGACCGGAGCGACTACTGGCAGCGCGTCGACCTGAGCATGCTGGTCTGGGAACAACCCGACCAGCCCTTCGAGAAGACCTTCTCCGTCAGCGAGCGCGCCGACAACGTCTCGCTGTCGCTGACGGCGGGTAACTACTACGAGCAGGCCTCCGACGAACCGGTCTCGTTCGACGTGACGTTCGTCTCGCCGAACGGCACCGAGTTCTCCGCCGAGCGCGTCTCGGTCACCGACAGTGGGTCGGTCAGTCTCGGCGCCGACGACCGCCACGACGCCGAAACGCAGGGCGCCTACGCCGCCCGCTCGGGCGGGACCGAGTTCGAGTACCGCGTCGACGACCCCGACGCCGGCGAGTGGACCGTCCGCATCATGCCGCGCAACACCGTCGACTTCCGCTACCAGATCGTCCGCAACGAGGGCTGAACGCCCCACAGCTCTTTTCGGCGGTTCGCGCCCGAGTCCGCCGTGCCGACGCTGTTTGCTGGTGTCCTTATATCGGCGCACCGCAGAGACACGGCCATGAGCAAGTACCAACCGGGCGTCTGTTACATCGGGGCCGACGAGCGGCGCAAGCGACGCACGCTGGGAGCGCTCTCTTTCCTGGCGGCGGCCGGCTACGTCGGTTTCGTGATCGTAACCGGTCGACCGGACGGCCTGCTCCTCGGATCGTTTCCGTTGCTGTTCGGCGGGTTCGTCGGCGTCGTCCAGGACCGGATGGGGTTTTGCGCGGCCTTCGGTGCGCTGGCGCGCTACGACCTCTCGGGGTCGGGCGGCGACGCCGGACCGGTCGACAGTTCGGAAGCGGTCAAACAGGACCGCGTTCGGGCGTTTCAGGTGCTCGCGGTATCGGCTGCGGCCGCGGTCGTCGCGACGATGGGCGTCTACGGCGTCGCGGCTGTGCTGTGAACGGACGACCGGGCTCCGGCGCGCTCAGACCACGGCGAGCCCGCGCGGCGTCTGGGACTCGTACTCGTCCTGCCAGTCGAGGTCGAGCCTGTCCCACGACGCGCCGGCGTCCGCCGAGCGGTAGAGTCCGCGGTTGTTGAGTGCGAACAG
The DNA here is from genome assembly GCF_051414035.1 of Halosimplex amylolyticum. Classification (NCBI taxonomy): domain Archaea; kingdom Methanobacteriati; phylum Methanobacteriota; class Halobacteria; order Halobacteriales; family Haloarculaceae; genus Halosimplex; species Halosimplex amylolyticum. Next base: position 570,662 of record NZ_JBLKNW010000001.1, read on the forward strand.
GACCGGGCCGTCGGCGGCGGTCAGTATCGACCGGACGGTCCCCTCGGCCCCGGGCAGGCCGTCCATCGACAGGGTCCACTCGGTCGCATCGTCCCGGCCCGCGTTCGTCGTCCGGTAGACGTGGGCCTCGGCGGCCGAGACGGTGTGGGCGCTCCGGGCGCCCCTGGCGGCGGAGACGACGACGGTGTCGGAGTCCGAGCGCGGGACGGCCAATCCCCAGACGTAGCGGTGGCCCAGTCCGTCCTGGGGGTACGTCCAGGTGTCGCCGCCGTCCTCGGACTGGGCGTAGCCGTCGCCGGCGGCGGTGTAGACGCGCCCCTCGGCGTCGGGATGGGTCGCCAGCGTGTGGTTGTCGCGGCGGGCTCCCTCCGGGCGGTCCTGCCACGTCTCGGTGCCGTCGGCGTCGCCCGCGCGCGCCGTCAGCGCGTCGTCGGTCCGGACGAGTGCCCCGGCCTCGATAGCGACGTAGAGCCGCTCGGGGTCGTGCGGGTCCGCTTCGAGCCAGCGGACGTGGTGAGTGTGCGGCCGCGGCGGGAACGACCACGCCGACTCCGAGGGGAGGTCGGTCAGCGGCGGCAGCGGCTCCCAGGAGTCGCCGCCGTCAGTGGAGCGGTAGACCGCGGAGGGTTCGGAGCCGGCCCACACCGTGTCGGGGTCGTGCGGGCTGACGGCGAGTGCGGTGACTCGGTCGTCGATATCGGGAGCGACGCGGTCCCAGGTGTCGCCCTCGTCGGTCGTGCGCTGGATGCCCGACTCGACGGTGCCGGCGAAGGCGCGCTCCGGTCGCTCCTCGCTCGCGGCGACAGACTCGAAGTCGCGGCCGACGAGGGGTTCGCTGGCGGTCCAACCACTGGGATCGCCCCGGACGACCAGCACGCGGTCGTCCAGTGCGGCGTAGACGATCGTGTCGGCAGGCATACCCTATCGGAGGGTCGCGACGGCCTTAACTGGTCGCTGAAATCGATTTCAGGAGTCCGTCGCGTCCTCGTCAGCGGGCTACGCGTCCTGTCGGCGTCGCCACTCGTCGCGGACAGTGGGCCACGCGTCCTGTCGGCGTCGCCACTCGTCGCGGACAGTGGGCTACGCGTCCTGTCGGCGTCGCCACTCGTCGCGGACAGTGGGCTACGCGTCCTGTCGGCGTCGCCACTCGTCGCGGACAGTGGGCGCGACGCCGCCGACCGCGACGCACGCTGGGACCCGCGGGGTGAAAAATCGAGGGCCGATCACTCCTCGACGTAGTCTGCGGGGTCGACGTATTCCCGGGCCCACGCGTCGAGTTCTTCGAACACCGGACCGAGCGCTGCACCCTTCTCGGTCAGCGAGTAGAAGGTCGCGACGGGCGCGGCTTCCTCCATGCGCTTGTCGACGAGGCCCGCCTCGGTCAGCGCGTCGAGCGACTGCGAGAGCGTCCGCGAACTCGCCCCCGTCGCCTCCTTGAGTTCGTTGAACCGCATCTCCCCCTCGTCGTGCAGGTCGTGGAGGACGGTGAGGCGCCACCGCGTCCCGATCACGTCCAGGGACTCCGCGGTCGGGCACGCCTGCGGATCCACGTCCGCGAACGGGTCGTTCGGGTCGTCCGTCTGCATCACCCATAGATTCGGCCATCTGCGTGAAAAATCTCCCGCTGGGACACGTCCCGGTACACCGCGGTATACCTGGTCGATCCGACCCAACCCGGTATAACATAATATACCTGACACTAATGTGGGTGGCGGCGAAAGTCGTGACTGCGATGAACGCGACGCACGTAATCGAGCGCATCGACGCGGAATCAGCCGACGAAGGGCCGACGAACGGCGCAGTGAACGGAGAGGTAGGGCCGGCCGCTGTCGGGGAGGTGTCGGCCTGATGGTCTTCGAGTCGACGGGCGCCGGGGCGGCGCTGTTGCTCGGTCGCGGGCTCTTCGCGGCCGTGCTGGGCTTCATGGCGCTGGGCAATCTGCTCGACCTGGAGGAGACCGTGGGCTACGCCGAGCACAAGGGCGCGCCGGCACCGCGAATACTGGTGCCGCTGTCGAGCGTGGCGCTGATCGGCGGGGCCGCGTCGATCCTGCTCGGTGCGTTCCCAGCCGTGGGCGCGCTCCTCGTGATCGGCTTCCTCGTCGGCGTTACGCCGGTGATGCACGACTTCTGGGGGCAGGAAGGAGAAGACCGACAGAACGAGCTGATCCACTTCCTGAAGAACGCGGGACTGGCCGGTGCGGCGCTGGTCTTTCTGGCGCTCTCGACGGCCGCCTGGCCGTACGCCGTCGGCCCCTCCGTGGTCTGAATCGCCCGCGAACACACACCGACGAACACACGACATCCATGGGACGACTCATCGACGGCGAATGGTTGAGCGACGTGACGAACGACGACCGCGTGGACTTCGACTACGAGGAGACCGAGTTCAGATCGGCGATCGGGACCGACCGACATCCGGCCGACCCCGAACGGTATCACCTCTACGTCTCCCGGGCGTGCCCCTGGGCCCACGGCACCCTGCTGACGCGGGCGCTCCTGGGCCTCGACGACGCTATCGGGATCAGCGTCGTCGACCCGCACCGGCGAGACGACGGCTGGGAGTTCACGCCGGAGAAAGCGGGCTGTACGCCCGACCGACTCCACGATACCGACTACCTCCGGGATGTCTACACCACGGCCGACTCGAACTACACCGGTCGGGTGTCCGTGCCCGTCCTCTGGGACGAAGCAGAGGGAACCATCGTCAACGAGGAGTCCGACGAGATAATGCGGACGCTCGCGGACGCCTTCGCGGACTACCGGGGCGCCGACCTCTATCCCGCGGGCCATCGGGAAGCGATCGATCGCTACATCGGCGAACTCTACCGCCCGCTCAACCGCGGCGTCTACCGCGCGGGATTCGCGGAGACTCAATCGGCGTACGAGTCGGCCGTCGAGACGGTGTTCGAGGCGCTCGACCGCTGGGAGGCACACCTCTCGGACCGGCGGTACCTGCTCGGCGACCGCCTGACGCTGGCGGACCTGCGGCTGTTCCCGACGCTCGTCCGTTTCGACGCCGTCTATCACACCCACTTCAAGTGTACCGTCCGCCGCCTCGTCGACTATCCGAACCTCTGGGGATTCACGCGGGACGTCTACCAGACGCGCGGCGTTCCAGGAACGGTGAATCTTGACCACGTCAAGGAGCACTACTACCGCAGTCACGAGCAGATCAACCCGACCGGGTTCGTCCCCGTCGGTCCCGCCGTCGACTTCGAGGCGTCTCACAACCGGGACGAGTTGCCGGGAATGCCGCCCACCGCGTAACTGGCCGCTGAAGCCGTGCGAATCAGGCGTCGCGTCGACGGCGCTGTTCACCGCGAACAGTCGGTGCGACGACGGCGAACGCGACCAGGATGAGGCCGGCGAACACTTCGGGCGTGTTGAGTGACTGTGCGGTGACGAAACCAACGATACCGACCGCGACCAGCAGTGCGGTTTCTTTCGTGTGCCGTGAGACCATTGGCTATCGCATGCCGGTGGTCGATAAATCCTTTCGGATCCCGCTCTCGCCCCCGGCCTGATGGTGACCCCAACTTTCGCGTCTCGCCCTCGACCGCGACCCGAAGGCGACTCCGACTTTCACGTCGAAGCGTCGGGGATCGGAGCGAACCAGTCGGCCACCGGTTCAGCCGTCGTCTCCGACGGGTTACGACTGGTAGATATGTTCTCGGTACATCATGTGTGTGGAGTTGTCAATACCCAAACGTTCATACAAAATGAATTCAAATGAGGACATTGTGGCGAAAAAGACAATGTCTGATGAGGATAAAAACAAGGGGCGGTATCGACAGTACCGACGTGAGTTCCTCGGGGGAATCGCTGCGGGGACGACACTGCTGGGGACCGGCGGTATCAGTATGGCAGCCGCCGGGAGGGGGGAGAAGAACAGAACAGACAAGGATGGTACGCGGCAGATGGAGTCGCTCGATCGGGGCCTCGTAGCCGTTCCGACGGAAGACGGAGTGTTGCTCCGATGGCGACTGTTCGGGACAGAACCAGCCGATCTCGGCTTCCACGTATTTCGCGACGGCGAGCGGCTGAACGACAAACCGATCACTGACAGCACGAACTACCTCGACCCCGCCGGGACGACCGACTCGACCTACGCCGTTCGAGCTGTCGGCAACGGGCGGGCCGGCGGTGAGCGCCACGACAAAGACGACGATCGAAAGCCCGGGATGTCGGAGTCGGTCGAGGTGTGGGACGACCAGTACAAAGCGATCCCGCTGAACAAGCCCGACCCGGTCGAAGGCGAGGACGGCGAGACGATCACGTACCACGCGAACGACGCGAGTCTGGGCGACCTCACGGGTGACGGTACGCTCGACGTCGTCCAGAAGTGGTCCCCGTCGAACGCGAAGGACAACTCCCAGTCGGGGCAGACGAGCGACGTCCTGATCGACGGGTACACGATGGACGGGAAGCACCTCTGGCGAGTCAACCTCGGCCAGAACGTCCGGGCCGGCGCGCACTACACGCCGTTCCTGGTGTACGACTTCGACGGAGATGGCAAGTCGGAGCTCGTGGTGCGGACGGCTGACGGTGCCGAAGACGCGGCCGGCAACGTCATCGGGGATCCGGACGCCGACTGGACGAACGAATCCGGATACGTCCTCGGAGGACCGGAGTATCTCACTGTCTTCGACGGAGAGACGGGTGAGGAACTCGCGACCCAGGACTTCCAGCCCGCACGCGGAGACCCCTGCGATTGGGGCGATTGCTACGGGAACCGCGTCGACCGGTTCCTCGCGGGGACCGCCTACCTCGACGGCGAGCGACCGAGCATCGTGTTCACGCGGGGCTACTACGAGAAGACGATGCTCGCCGCGTGGGACTTCCGGCAGGGCGAACTCGAGTTACGCTGGATCTTCGACAGCGAGGACGGGAACGAGGAGTACGAGGGCAAGGGCGCACACAGCCTGGCCACCGCGGACGTCGACGACGACGGCAAGGACGAGATCGTCTTCGGCGGCGCGGTGATCGACCACGACGGCACCGGCCTGCACACGACGACGATGTCGAACCCCGACGCCCAGCACTGCGGTGATTTCATCCCCGACCGGGAGGGTCTGGAGATCTTCGTCCCCGCCGAGTATCCGGCCGAAGGGGCACCGAGCCTGTCGATGCGCGACGCCGAGACGGGCGAGTACATCTGGGCCGTCAGGAACGGTGCGGACGTCGGCAGAGCGATGGTCGCCGACGTCGATCCGAACTACGAGGGAGCGGAAGCGTGGGGGGGCCAGCCCCTGTCCACCGGGAGTGACATCGCCGGCACGTTCACCGCCGACGGTGAGCCGATCAGTGAGACCGCCATCAATTCGGTAAACTCGGGGATCTGGTGGACGGGCGACCTCCACCGCGAACTACTCGACCACGACTGGCAGGGCGATGGGGTCGGCATCGGCAACATCCAGAAGTGGGACCCCGAGGCCCAGGAACTCGACCTCCTGAAATCGTTCGAGGGCACTCGCTCGAACAACTGGACGAAGGGCAACCCGTGTCTGTCGGGGGACATCCTCGGTGACTGGCGCGAGGAGGTTATCTGGCGGGCCGAGGACAGCAGCCACCTGCGCCTCTACGCGACGCCGCACGAGACCGACAATCGGCTGTACACGCTGTTGCACGACCCGCAGTACCGGACCGGCATCGCGCGCCAGAACGTCGGCTACAACCAGCCGCCGTGGCCCAGTTTCTTCCTCGGCCACGGGATGGACGACCCACCGAAACCCGACATCAAGACCTCGTTCGAACCCGCAGGACACGACCGACTTGCCGAAATATCCGCCAGTGAGACCGAGGGGACCGTCTGCGATACCATCGAATTCGACGCGGTGGACCTGACGGGCAAAGGCCGGAAGATCAGTTCCCTCTCGTGGGAGTTCGGCGACGGCACGACTGCGACGGGCCGCTCGACCAGTCACGCCTACGACGAGACGGACATGTACCCGGTCAAGCTGACCGCGACAGCCAAGAACGGGGAGACGACGACTGATTTCGAGACGATCACGATCGTCGAGCCGGAGCCGATAGCGGAGGCCGTGCCGAGTGCGACCCGCGCCGACATGGGCGAGTCCATCGACTTCGAAGCGGAGGACGTCTCCGGTGACGAGAGGTCGGTCGACTCCCTGACGTGGGAGTTCGGCGACGGAACGACTGCCACGGGCTGGTCGGTTTCCCATAGCTACGACGAACCCGGTGAGTACACCCTCACGCTGAACGCCACCGCCGAGAGCGGTTGCACGACGTCACATTCCGTGACGATCACGGTCGACGTCGCAGCGGGAACCTACCGTCTGACCGCACGGCACACCGCCGACGACAAGGTCGTCGAGGTGGCCGACGGCTCCACGGCGGCCGGGGCGAACGTCCAGCAGGGAGTCTGGGAGGGCGCAGACTACCAGCGCTGGGAGGTGACGGAACTCGAAGACGGCGTGTACCGGATCGAGAACGTCGACAGCGGGCTCGTGATGGAAGCCGACGGCGGCGCCTCGGAGGGCGGGAACGTCGTCCAGGCCACCTGGGAGGGCGAGGACTACCAGAAGTGGAAGGTCGTGCCCGTGGCCGACGGGCACTGTAGCCTCCGGCCGATGGACGCTCCCGACGATCTCGCGGCCGACGTCTTCGGTGTGAGCACCGAAGACGGTGCGACCATCGGGATCTGGAGCGTGAGCAACAGCGACAACCAGCAGTTCGCCTTCCTCGACCCCTCGGCCTGACTTCCGACGAGTCCATCTCCGTTCGCTCACTTCGTTCGCTCCGGTCGATGGACTCGTCGACCTTCGCGAAACTCCCGGTTTCGCTCAGTCCCGACGAGTTCATTCGACTGCGTTCGCTTCGCTCACTTCGTCTCATCCCCTCGTCAAACATCGCAAATCCGTCGGATTTGCTCAGTCCCGACGGGTCCGAGATCGACGAGCAGTGTCGTCTCTTTCGTATCGCGGGAGGCCACGATTCGATGGACGGGTTGGAAATGCCGACAGGTCGCGTCGTCCGGTGTGTTGCACGTATTGCGTTCGAAATTCGGTATCTTGTCGACTAGCGTATTCTTTAGCCGTGAGAGAAGATTTTGCCCGATTTCTTATCAGTGATCGCGAGGTCATTGGTGCCTGTGCAACGAGATTATTACGATGCAACGCGATGCAATACGCATGGAGAACGTCACGACACGCATGAGTGACGAGGAACTCGACCTCGTCGAGCGGCTGGCCGACGCCAGCGGGGAGAGCCGCAGCGAGGTCGTCCGGAAGGCCGTCCGTCGCGGCGCCCAGGAGGAGTTGATCAGACTCGCGCTCCAGCGCTATCGGGAGGGTGAGGTCGGGATGCGCGGCGCGGCGGATCTGGCAGGAGTAACGATCTCCGAGATGATGGCCGAGGCCAACGAACGCGGTGTGCTGTCGAACTACGACGAGGCCGATCTGGCCGACGACGTCGACGCGTTGCGATGAGCGAAACCGAGGACGAACGGCTCGTTCTCGTGGACGCGAGCGTGTTCATCACACTCGCCGCGGTTGATGCGGTAGAATTGCTGTCCGGACTGGCTGGCCGTCTCGTCATCCCAAAACGGGTCGTCGCCGAACTCGTGGACGACCGCTCGCAGGCGGCGCTATCGACCGCCCGCAAGGAGGGTTTCGTCGACGTCAAGCGGGCCGAGACGGAACTGGAGTCGGCGCGGACACATCTCGGGAGCAGTTCGGAGGACACCGGTGACGTCGGACTGCTCGCTCACGCCCTGACCGCCGATGGGCCGGTCGTCGCAGTGACCGACGACAAGCCGCTCCGGCAGACCTGCAAGGCGCTCTCGATACCCGTTTCCGGATCGATCGGTGTGCTGGTTCGCGCCGTCGAGCGCGATGCTATCGACGCTAGCGAGGCGAAGGAAACGCTCTACGCGATGGACGAAGTGGGCGCGCGGCTGAGTGCAAGTCTCGTTCGACGGGCGGAGCGGTTGATCGACGAAGTCGAAGGCGGCTGAGAAATCGGGCGCCGTCGAAGCGGTTAGCGAGTCTCAGTCGTCGTCCGCTCGTGGCGCCGTCTCTGCCTCGCCGTCGGCGTCGGCGGTGACGACGCGGTCGCCGCGTGGCCCTTCCAGGTCGACGTCGGGGAGCAGGTCACGCAGGTACTTCCCGGTGTAGGAGTCCTCGGTGCGTGCAACGTCCTCGGGGGTGCCCTCGGCGACGAGCTGGCCGCCGGCTTCGCCGCCCTCGGGGCCGAGGTCGACGATGTGGTCAGCGTTCTTCACGAGGTCGAGTTCGTGTTCGATGACGACCACGGTGTTGCCGTTGTCGGTGAGCCGGTGGAGCACGTCGATGAGCTTGCGCTCGTCGTGGGGGTGCAGGCCGGTGGTCGGCTCGTCGAGCAGGTACAGCGTCTCGCCGGAGTCTTTCTTGCCGAGTTCCTCGGCGAGCTTGACGCGCTGGGCCTCGCCGCCCGAGAGGGTGGTCGAGGGCTGGCCGAGCTGCATGTAGTCGAGGCCGACGTCCTTCAGGAGCTTCAGCCGGCGGCGGATCTGACTGTGACCTTCGAAGAAGTCGTAGGCCTCGTCGATGCTCATGTCGAGCACGTCGGCGATAGTGGCGTCCTTGTAGGTGACGTCGAGCGTCTCGCGGTTGTAGCGCGCGCCGCCGCACTCCTCGCAGGGAACCTGCACGTCCGAGAGGAAGTTCATCTCGATGGTCACCGTGCCCTGCCCGCCGCACTCCTCGCAGCGGCCGCCCTTGACGTTGAACGAGAAGCGGCCCTTCTCGTAGCCGCGCTGTTTGGCGAGGTTCGTCTCGGCGAACAGCTCGCGGATGTGGTCGAAGACGTTTGTGTACGTGGCGGGGTTCGAGCGCGGTGTGCGGCCGATGGGCGACTGGTCGATGAGGCGCACCGTCTCGATGTTGTCGAGCCCCGAGAGACCGTCGTGTTCGCCCGGGTTCACGTCGGAGTTGCCGTGCATCTCGCGGGCCAGCGCCTTGTAGAGGACGTCGTGCATCAGCGTGGACTTGCCCGAGCCGGAGACGCCGGTGATGGCGGTGAAGTTCCCGACCGGCAGGTCCACGTCGAGGTCCTTGAGGTTGTGCTGGCGGGCGCCCTCGATGGTGATCGTCCCGTCGGGGTCGCGCCGTTCGGCGGGGACGGGGATGGCGCGCTCGCCGCAGAGATAGTCGCCGGTGATGCTCTCGTCGTCGGCGACCACCTCGTCGAAGTCCCCGTTGACGACGATCTCGCCGCCGCGTTTGCCCGGCCCGGGGCCCATGTCGATGATGTTGTCCGCGCGGCGCATCGTCTCGGTGTCGTGCTCGACCACGAGCAGCGTGTTCCCGAGGTCGCGGAGCTCGGCGAGCGTGTTCAGCAGGCGGTCGTTGTCGCGCTGATGGAGCCCGATGGAGGGCTCGTCGAGGACGTACAGCACGCCGACGAGCCCGCTCCCAATCTGGGTGGCGAGACGGATGCGCTGGCTCTCGCCGCCCGAGAGCGTGGCCGCCTCCCGGTCCAGCGTCAGGTAGTCGAGACCGACCTCGACCATGAACCCGAGGCGGGCGCGGATCTCCTTGAGGATCTCCTGGGCGATCTTGGTGTCGCGGGCGTCGAGGTTCGCCTCCACGCCCTCGAAGTGTTCGAGCGCGTCGCCGATCGAGAGCTGGTTGACCTCGGTGATCGCGGTGCCGTCGACGAGCACCGCGCGGGACTCGGCTTTCAGGCGGGTGCCCCCACAGTCGGGGCAGGTGGTCGTCGCCATGTACTCCTCGATGTGCTCGCGGGCGCGGTCGGAGTCGGTCTCGACGTGGCGGCGTTCGAGGTTGGGGATGACGCCCTCGAAGCGCTCGGTCTTCTCGCGGGTGCCGTTCCTGGTCCGCCACTCGAAGTGGACGCGACTGTCCGTGCCGTAGAGGAACTGGCGCTGGATCGACTCGTCGAGGTCCTCGAAGGGCGTGTTCAGCGAGACGCCGAAGTGGTCGGCGACGTTGTCGAGCTGGCGCGAATAGTAGGTGCGGTCGTAGCTCCAGGGTTCGAAGACGTGTTTCAGCGCCTTCGAGCGGTCCTGGATCACCAGGTCCTCGCTGACCTCCTTGGTCTCGCCGAGCCCCTCGCAGGTCGGGCAGGCGCCGTAGGGGCTGTTGAACGAGAACGAGCGCGTCTCGATCTCGCTGATGTCGACGTTGCAGTGCGTGCAGGCCAGGTCTTCGGAGAACTCGACGACGAGGCGGTCGTCGGAGCTCTCGTCGCCGTCCTCGTCTCCGGCGCCGAGGTCGCCCACGGATCGGGTGGTCGCGCCGCCGAGTTCGACGTCCTCGGGCGGGTCCGGGACGACGACCTTGAGGACGCCCTCGCCCTCTTCGAGAGCAGTCTCGACGGAGTCGGTGATCCGAGAGCGGGCCTCGGGACCGGTCGTGATGCGGTCGACGACCACGTCGATGGTGTGGTCGTAGTTCTCGTCGAGGTCGGGCCGGTCGAGCGAGAGGTCGTGTTGCTCGCCGTCGACCTCGACGCGGGCGTACCCATCGGCGACGAGTTCGTCGAACAGATCCTCGAAGGCGCCCTTCTGGTCGCGGACGACCGGCGCGAGGATCTTCGCGCGGGTCCCCTCCGGGAGTTCGAGGATGCGGTCGACCATGTGCTGGGCGGACTGCTCGCCGACTTCGCGGCCGCACTCGGGGCAGTGAGGCGTGCCGACGCGAGCGTAGAGCAGTCGCAGGTAGTCGTGGAGTTCGGTGACCGTCCCCACGGTCGAACGGGGGTTGTTCGCGGCGTTCTTCTGGTCGATGGAGATCGCCGGCGAGAGCCCCTCGACGTTCTCGACTTTCGGCTTGTCCATCTGTCCGAGGAAGTTGCGCGCGTAGGCCGACAGCGACTCGATGTAGCGGCGCTGGCCCTCGGCGTAGACGGTGTCGAACGCCAGCGAGGACTTCCCCGACCCCGACAGACCGGTCACGACCGTCAACTCCTCGCGCGGGATCGTTACGTCGACGTCCTTGAGGTTGTGTTCCTCTGCCCCTCGGACCTCGATGACGTCTTTACTCATCTATCCCACGTCAAGAACTGGGGGTGTGAAACGCTGTCGGTTCGCCGGTTTCCTCCCGACCGATTGTCGAAATTTATATAAAAGGGGCGGGACAGTTCGGGACGCCATGGCCGGAACGTACGACATCGCGGGACTCGAACTCACGGACGACAACTACACCGTCGAGCAGTCGCTGATCCGGAACAAGTACAAGGCGCTCGACGGCGCCGGGAACGTCGTCCTCCGCGGCAAACAGAAGATGTTCAAGCTCAAAGAGGAGTTCCCGTTCGTCGACGGCGACGGCAACGACGTCTTCTCGGTCAAGGCCGGGAGCATGTTCGACGTGGCCGGCAACTACGTCCTGAGCGACTCCCAGACCGGCGAGGACCTGGTCGTCCTCGACAACGACTTCTCGATCTTCCAGGACACCTGGACCGTGAGAGACGTCGACACCGGCGAAGCGCTCGCCACACTCGACTCCCGCGGGGCCCTGTACACCCTCGCCCGGCACTACCTCCCGTTCGGGAGCCTCATCCCCCACAAGTACGAGATTTCCGACCCGAACGGCGGCCACGTCGGTACCATCCAGGCGCACTTCTCGATCCGCGACCGCTACGACGTCACCATCGACGACGCCACCAACGTCCCCAAGGAACCCATCGTCGCCGCGGCGATGGTCATCGACGCGATCCAGAACCACTGAACCGGCCGCTTTGTCCGCTTTGCCCACGCTCGCTCCGCTCCCTGCGGCCACCAACTCGAATCGACTCCGGGCGTGGTCCGGGCGGTCAGCACCTGTCCACCCGGTCACCCCTCTCGCGCCGTCAGCGCCCGGCGGGCGCGCTCTTCGATAGAACGTCTCACTCGTCGGCCTGTCGTTTCCACTCGTGTTCCTGCCGGCGCTCTGCGACGTGGCGGCGGCCGTCGGCGAGTTCGACTCGCGCCTGTTCCTCGAAGGCCCCGAGTTCGGCCATGATGTCGCCTTCGAAGGACTCCAGCACGTCGTACGACCACCGATCCTCGTCGACGACGCCGCGCGGGAGGTGGTGGTCGCGGACCTCGTCTGCCAGGTCGTCGTGGCCGCTCTCCCGGAGGAGCGTCTCCGCCGTGTCGAGGTGCTCCATGGCGTGGCCGGTGTTGTGGTGGAACTCGACGAGTTTGCCGTGCGCGCGGCGGAGCCACTCGACCCCCAGTTCGACCTCGTGGAGCGCCTCGACTTCGCGGTCTGTCAGGTCGCTCCCCGGTCTCTCTCCGTCGGATTCCATGTCAACACGTAGCATCGCCGAAGAGATAGGGCTGTCGCCGGCGTTCAACGGGACGGGGCCGCGACCGACGATACTCAGGCGTACGCCGCGAACTCCTCGCCGAACGCGAGGAAGTACACCACGCCGACGACGCCGACGACGGTCGCGACGGTGAAGGCGAGTTCCGGGCCCGCCGCCAGCGTCCCGAGGGCGTCGACCGGCAGGTCGAGCGCCCAGTCGCTGTCGTAGAGGTAGCCGCCGAGGGCGGCGCTGGGGATGACGATGGTGTTCCGGAGCAGGTAGTACGCGCCCGCGACGCGGCCGCTGGCGTCGCGCTCGGCCGGTCCCACGATCAGCGCCTTGTGCGAGGGGAGCCCCGCGAAGCGCAGCCCCGAGAACGCGAACAGCGCGGTAACGACTAGCGGGTCGGCCGGTGCGAAGATGAGGAGCGCCGGGAACACCGCGTACACGGAGAACCCGAGCGCGACGACGGGTTTCAGTCCCACTCGCTCGGCGGCGATGGCGGCGGGGGCCATCGAGACGAGCGCGACGACCATCTCGACGCCGAGCAGGACGCCGAAGAAGACGGCCGGGTTGAGGTAGTATCCGAACAGCGTCACGTCCAGTTCGTAGATGCGGGTGATGACGAGGATGAAGAAGCCGTAGACCATCCCGTTCGCGAAGCGCACGAGCGTGTCGGCGACGAGCAGCGGCCGGAGCGTCTCGGGCAGGTCCGCCAGGTCGCTCCGGATCTGGGCGACGCCTTCGAACTCCTTGCCGAACGAGTCGGCGTCGGATTCGTAGCGGACGTGCTGGATCGCGGTGGCGACGACGCCGAAACCGACGGCGATCGCCAGGACGTACAGGAAACCGGGGAGGATGTCTTCCTCGCCGCTCCCGCCGAAGACAAAGAGCAGGCCGGCGGCCAGGACCGGGCCGATCAGGAACGCCGTCCGGCGGAACGTCTCGGTGCTGGCGAACCCGCGGGCGAGGCGTTCGTCGGAGACGCTCTGTTTGACGATCGCGAAGGTCGCACCCAGCCCGAAGGACTTCCAGGCCTGTGCGAGGACGAGGCCGACGAAGATCCACAGCCACGGTTCGAGGACGACGGCCCCGAGGTCGATCGGACCGACGAGGGGGGCGACCAGCCAGACGAGGAACCCGAGCGTCGACAGCAGGCCGAACAGGGTGAGCGCGTACCGCGAGCCGACGCGGTCGGAGAAGACGCCGCCGGCGTAGGGGTAGACCGCGCTGATGATGTTGCCGAACGAGCCGTACAGTCCGACGATGAAGGGCGTCGCGCCGAGGACGACGAGGTACTCCGAGAGGTAGCGGCCGGTCATCTGGAAGCCGAGGCTGAAGGCGAACATCGCCAGCGAGAGCACGAGCACGTCCCGCTCCAGCGAGAAGAACTGCCTGACCGTCGACCGGACGCTCGGCGTCTCGGTAGCCATGGGGACGCATCGCTCCCACCGGTCGTAAACGTCCGTTCCCCGGCGACGATTACCGCTTCGAGCGCCGCTGCGGGGGCATCTCGTGGTGTCGGGACGAATCGGCGAGGACAAGGCGGAGCGGGCCTGGGCGGTGCGGATCGGGGGGGACCGGAGCGGATCGGGGCGGGCCGCGGTGGGGAGCCGGTTATGCCCGGCGTCGTGCAGCGATCGCGCCGAGCAAGAGGGCGACGAGCGCACCGGCGGCACCGAAGCCGGGGCCGCCCGCGCTGTCGGTCCCGGTCGAGGAGTCGGTCGCGGTCGCCGTCGACGTCGCGGTCGCCGTCGGCGTGTCGTCGCCGCCGGGCTGGACGCCCTCGATCGTCACGCTGTCCTCACGGTCTTCGGACTCCGCGGAGATGGTGACGTTCCCGGCGGTCTCGACGGGGACGCGAACGACTCCCTCCTCGTCGGTCTCGCCGGCCTGCGAGTCGCCGGCGCTGACCGACGCGCCGGAGACGGGGTTGCCGTACTCGTCGGTGACGGTCACCCGGACCGGCTCGCCCACGACCACGCGGTCGCTGTCGGCGCTGACGCGGATCGTGGGGGTGCGCTGGATCGTCGCGTTGAGCGTCGTCTGGGACTCGCGGACGGACAGCCGCTCGGTCACGCTCTCGTAGCCGGGCTTGGTGACCGTCACGTCGTAGGCGTCGTTGACGGGGACGCTGACGGTGACGCTCCCCGATCCCTGCGTCGTGACGTCGGCGACGTTCGGGACGGTGACGTTCGCGTCGGTCACCGGCTGCGGCGGGTCGAAGTGGTCGTCGTCGACGCTGAACGTGACGAGCACGGAACCGCGTTCGATGCGCATCTGCTCGCGGACCTCCCCGTCGACGGTGAGCGTCGTCCGGTTTCGGAGGTACCCCTCCTTGAACGTGATGAGGGTGTAGTTCCCCTGTTCGATCTCGCCGGTGGTGAACGTGCCGTCCGCCGCGGTCCTGGCGTTGACGACGGGGCGACCGTCGTGGAACATGCGGACGATGGCGTTGTCGACAGCCGCGCTCCCGTCGTCGACGGCGATCGTCGCCTGGCCTTCCCGTGCGACCTCGATAGTGACGTCGCTGGCGCTCGCGTCCTCGACGACGTAGGGCTCGTTGCGGACGTAGTGGGGGTGGTCGACCCGGATCGTGACGTCGGCGCCCTCCGCGACGTCGATGAACGCCTTCCCGTTGCCGGCGGTGGTCCGGTTGACCGGTCCGCCCCCGTCCCAGGTGGCCGAGAGTTGCGCGTCGCCCAGCGGGTTGCCGCCCTGATCCACGACCGTGACCGTCAGCGTGACCGTATCCGTCGTTGTCGTCGCGCCGACACCCCCGACGAACGACGCGCTGACGACGAACAGCGAGAACAGAACCGGTGTAACTCGCGTGTGTGCCCGTGCCATGACTGGTACCTTATTGGGCGGCCCCATATCTTTGTCGACTGTCCCCCTCCGAAACCACGTCTTGTTGACAGAAATGGCCACCTTCCACGAGGCCGCTCGGCCGTTGATTCGCCGTCAGCGGCCGCTCTGGAGGTCCTCGACCAGGGCGTCGACTTCCGCGCGAGTCGCGGTCGTCATCGCGCCGGGGATGGTCCGCGCCAGGGTCGCGCCGGCCACGCCGTAGGCCAGCGCCTCGTCGGCCTTGGCGCCCGCGAGGACGCGCTCGAGGAACGCGCCGATGAACGCCTCGTGCTGACCGGTCGGATCGACCGCGTCGACCTCGATGCCGTCCTGCTCGTTTATCACGCTGCCCTGGCAGGCCAGCGCACCGCGCTCGCTGCGGGTGATGACGACCGTGTCGAACTCCCGGGTCGACGCGATGGCGTGGGCGAGTTCCCGCGGCGACCCCGTTCGGTCGAACACCCGTCGCGCCTGCTCCTCGTTCGCGAACAGCACGTCTACCGCGTCGAAGACGCCCTCCAGGGTCTCGCGGGCTTCCTCGACCGACCAGAGGCCGGGCTGGAAGTCCAGGTCCATCGCGACGAGCCCGCTCCCTGCGGCGCGCAGGACCGCCTCGGCCGTCTCGACGATGTCGCCCGAGAGCGACAGCGTGCTCCCAGCGACGAACGTCGCGTCGGCCCGCTGGACGCGGTCCATCGGCAGCTCGCCGGGCGTGACCGACGCCGCGGCGGCGTGATAGCGGTCCTGCAGCAGGCGCTTCTCGCGCGGTTCGGGTCCCCGTTCGGCGAACTGGAGGCCCTGTCGCCCCTCGTCGGCCCACGCGACCTCAGTGTCGACGCCGTGTTCGTGGAGCGACCGCTCGACCCGCCGACCCAGCGGGGAGTCAGGCAGCTTCGAGAGCCACGTCGCGTCGGCGCCCATCGCGCTCGCCGCCACCGCGACGTTGCTCTCCGTCCCCGACACCCGCATCCGAACCTCGCCGGCCGTCTCGAGGCGCTCGTCCCCGACCGGCGACACCCGTAACGACGTTTCTCCGAACGTAACCAGCTCCGTCATACCCCGTTCATGGATAGCATGCGGTATAATTCATAGGGGGACGGCCCCGCCGCCCGTCTCGCCGGTAGAATCTGCTTTCCCGCGGCGAACGCCGGTGATTTACGGGCCGTCTCACCGCGGAGCGTCAGTCTCGGCGACCGCCGTGACCGGGGTAGTCCCGCTCGAAGCGGGCCTCGATCTCGTCGGCGTCGAACTCGACGACGACGGGGCGGCCGTGCGGGCAGGCCCACGGGTTCTCGCAGTCGTCGAGCCGGGCGAGCAGGTCACGCACGGACCCCTCGGTGAGCGACGTGTTGCCCGTGATCGACGGGTAACAGGCCAGATCCGCGAGGAGCTCGTCCGCGGCCGCCTCGACGGTCTCGGCGGCGCTGCCCTCGCCCTCGACGAACGCGGCCAGCGCGTCCCGCAGGAGGTCGGGATCGGCGGCGTCGGCGACCAGCGACGGGACGGTCCGCAACTCGACGGTCCGGTCGCCGACGCGTTCAGCCCGGAAACCCAGCGTCGCCAGCGCCTCACCGTAGGTCTCGAACAGCTCGGCCTCGCGGGCGGTCAGGGACAGCTCCACCGGCGTCGCGAGCGCCTGCGTCGTCGTCTCGCCGGTGAACTCGCCGCGGAGGCGCTCGTAGTTGATCCGCTCGTCGGCGGCGTGCTGGTCGACCAGCACGAGTCCCTCGTCGGTCTCTGCGAGGACGTACGTCTCGTGAAGCTGGCCGAGGACGCGCATCGACGGCAGCGCGTCGAAGTCGGTCGGCCCGACCTCGGGTTCCCCGTCGCCGAGACGCGACTGGTCGTGTCCGCCCGCGAACTTGCGAGCGCGGTCGTGCGGGTCGGTCTGGCTCGCCGTCTCCGGGCTGGCGTCGGCTGGTGTCCCCGGGCTGTCGTCGCTCGGTGTCCCCGGCGACACCGCGCCGTCGGCCGAATCGGGCTCGTCACCCGCTCCTGAGTCGCCGGTCGAGCCTGATTCCCTCGAAGGAACGCCCCTCGACCGGGAGGACGGCGACGACCGCGGCGACGGAGCCGAGGGGTCCGACGAGAACGTCGGCCCTCGCGTCGTCGCGGGTGAATCTGTCGCGTCGTCTGTATCGGTCGCGTCGTCGGTATCGGCCGTGTCCTCGGCGGCAGTCGGCGTGGGAGAATCCGTGGCGCCGGTCGGCTCGTCGGTGGCCGGCCCACGGGAGCCGGCGTCGACACCCGACCCGCCGTCGGGACCTCCGTCGTCGTCGTCCCCCACCGTCCCGGTCCGTTCAGGGTGGATCTCGGTCTGCTCGGGGGCCGACTTCCCGCGCGGGGCGCCGCTGCGGAGGAACCCCTCGTCGAGGAGTGCCGACTCGACGGCGGTCCGGATCTGCTCGCGGACGCCCTCCTCGTCGGCGAAGCGGACTTCCAGCTTCCGCGGGTGGACGTTCACGTCCACGTCGCCGGCCTCGATGTCCAGGAAGAGGACGGCGAAGGGGTACCGGTCGGGGGCGAGCTGGTGGCCGTAGGCCGTGACGACGGCGTCCCGGACGGCGCCGGCGGTGACGTACCGGCCGTTGACGTACGTCGAGAGGTACTCGCGGGTGCTCCGGGTCGTCTCCGGGTGACTGACTAGCCCCGAGACGCCGTCGAGCGGGCCATCGGGCAGTTCAGACTCGTTCGCATCGACTGCGACCATCGACTGGGCGACCTCGCGGCCGTAGACGGACATGACGGCCGCGCGGCGGTCGCCCTGGCCGGTCGTGGCGAAGGTCTCGCGGCCGTCGTGGGTCAGCGAGACGGCGATGTCGGGGTTCGCCAGCGCGTAGCTCGTCACGACGGTGTTGACGTGTGCGAACTCCGTGCCGTCCTGTTTGAGGTACTTCCGGCGGGCGGGCACGTTGAAAAAGAGGTCCTCGACCTCGATGGCGGTCCCCTCCGGGCAGCCCGCGGGCTCGACGCTCGTCACCTCGCCGCCCTCGATCCGGAGTTCCGTGCCGCGGTCGGCGTCGACGTCCGCGCGGTCGCTCCGGGGACGAGTCGTGATCGTCAGGCGAGAGACGGCGCCGATGGCGTGGAGCGCCTCGCCGCGGAAGCCCAGCGTGGCCACGCCGGACTCGAGGTCGTCGATGTCGCGTATCTTCGAGGTGGTGTGCTCCTCGACGGCGCGACGGACCTCGGCTTCGGTCATCCCGATGCCGTCGTCGGCGACACGGATCCCGTCCTTGCCGCCGCGCTCGACGGCCACCTCGACGCGGGAGGCGCCGGCGTCGAGGCTGTTCTCGACGAATTCCTTCACGACCGACGACGGGCGCTCGACCACTTCGCCGGCGGCGATGCGCTCGACGGTCGCCTCGTCGAGGCGGCGGATCGTTCCGGTCGGGGCGTCGTCGCTCATCTACCCGCTGGTGGGCCGCGGACGCCCTTGAGTACTCCGGCCGCGGGTCGAGTCCGACGGGTCGAGTCCGACGGGTCGAGTCCGACGGGTCGAGTCCGACGGGTCGACCGCGGGTTCGAGGCGCGGACGCGATTCGCGGAGGGGCGTCTCACAGCGTGGCCGCGCGGTAGCCGCCGACGCCGATGCAGGCCACGCCGGCGAGTACGAGCGCCAGCTGTGGGGCTCGCGCCGTCGACGTGAGCGGCGGTCCGGCGGTCTTCGTCAGCATCGCGTCGTAGGTCGCGTCGGGCAGGTCCTCGTCCGCCGCGGGCAGGTCGCTGCCGTTCGGACGCTCGACGACGACGTGCATCGGGTACCGGGCTGCGGGCTCGGACACGTTCGCGCGTTCGATCACCTCCACTCTCGTGGGGTAGTCGAAGTCGTCGGCGCCGTCGTCCGCGGGGACGCGGTACGCGCCGTCGTTCTCCAGCGTGGCGACGTACAGATCCTGTGCGCGTTCGGAGAGGTTCTCGTACGCGACGACCCGGTACCCCTCGTTCCGGAGCCCGGTCTCGTTGCCCTCGACGAAGTCCGGCTGTTCGACCGACGTGTCGTGCCAGCGGACGTCGCCGACGGGGACGACGGCCGCCGCGGCGAGCAGGACGACCCCGAGCGCGACGAGCGCCAGGTTTCGGCGTGTTCGTTCCTGCATCGTGATCACCCCAGGTCGGCGCGACCGAAGCGCCAGTAGCCGACCGCGAGCGGGACGAGGCCCCACGCGAGGATCGCGGCCAGGCCGAAGGCGTTGTGAGCCAGCGTGTTGTACTGAGCCGACCACCGCGACGCCGTGAGGACGTGGCTGGTCCAGTCAGTCGCGGCCAGCGTCGCCTGGACCGGGTTCAGCCGGCCGACGTACAGGTACCACTCCGGCGCGTCGGGGCTGGCGCTCGTGAGAGTGCTGAGTCCGGACGGGTCGAACCCCGGGCCCTCGACGATCATCCCGACGGCCCTGACCACCGTCGCTCGCCAGAGGTCGAGCGGGCCGAGCACGAGGTAGAGGCCGAACAGGAGCGCCACCGCCCTGACCTTGGTCGCGACGGCCGCGGAGACGCCCACGGACAGCCCGGCCCACGCGAACGTGAACGCCGCCAGCAGGCCCGCGTCGACCAGGTACTCCACGCCGTCGAGGGTCCCGTACGCCTGGATCAACACGCCGCCGAGGACGAGGTACGTCCCGAGCGACACGGCGAGCAGGACGAGGGTGCGGCTCACCGCCTTGCCGAGGAGGACGGTGCCGCGGTCCGTCGGGAAGCTCAGCAGGACGCGGAGGCTCCCGGACTCACGCTCGCCGGCGACCGACGCGTACGCGGCGACGATAGCGACCGGGCCGCCGAACAGGACGAACGGGATCAGGAGCTGTTCCTGCGTCGAGTCGACCAGCACGTCCCACGAGTCCGTGGCCCGGTCGTACGTCTGGGGGACCGATACCGCGAGCATCACCAGCGCGGCGCCCCACAGCAGCTTCGACCGCGCGAGGTCCGTCAGGTCCTTCCGCGCGACCGTCAGCGCCCGCGCGGTCACGCTTCGCTCACCCCCGTCGGCGCGTCGGCGTCGGGATCCGCCCCGGCGTTCGTGTACTCGGTGAAGAGGTCTTCGAGCGACGCTTCCTCGACGTCGATGTCGCGGACCGTCGCGCCCGCGGCACCGACCCGCTCGATGACCTCCGCCTTCACACCTGGGTCCGTACACGAGACGCGGAGCGCATCGTCGCGGACGGAGACGCCCGTCACGCCGTCGATCGCCTCGACGCCGCTCGTGTCGGGCACCGTATCGACCGTGACGACGAGCGTCGAGCCCGTGCCCAGCCGTCCGCGGAGCCCCTCGACCGTGTCGACGGCCACGAGGTCGCCGTCGTTCATGATCCCGACGCGGTCGCAGACCGCCTCGACCTGTTCCATGACGTGGCTGGAGAAGAAGACTGTCGCGCCGCGGTCGCGCTCCTCGCGGACGATCTCCCGCATCTCGCGGGCGCCGTTGGGGTCCAGGCCGCTGGAGGGCTCGTCGAGGATCAAGAGGTCGGGCTCGCCGACGAGCGCCATCCCGAGCGCGAGGCGCTGGGTCATCCCCTTCGAGAAGCCGCCGACCGCGCGGTCGGCCTCGTCCGCGATCCCGACCCGGTCGAGGATCGCTTCCGGATCGGTGTCGACCCCTTCCATTTTGGCGGCGAAGCGGAGGTGTTTGCGCGCGGAGAGCCGGTCGTAGAGGGCGTACCCTTCGGGGAGGACGCCCAGGCGTGCGCGGACCACCTCCGGCCGCGCCTGCGGGTCGACGCCCAGCACCGAGACGTCGCCGCTCGTCGGCCGGACGTAGTCCAGCAGGACGTTGATCGTCGTCGATTTGCCCGCGCCGTTCGGACCGAGGAAGCCGAATATCTCGCCCTCCTCGACGGTGAGCGAGAGCCCGTCGACGGCGCGGACGTCGCCGTACTCCTTCGTCAGGGCGGTGGTTTCGATCGCTGCCATTCCGTCTTGACTGTGACTCCGATAGAGGGTAAAATATCCGATAGGTTAGATGGGTTTCGAAGCTACGTTTTGCGGTCAGGAGATGTTGTTTACCGTATGTTTCGTGCAATGTCGGCGGACGCGAAATCGCGGTTCAGGTCGGCCCTGCCCGGCTGGAAGCGTAGTACCCGGCCGCGAGGAACGCCGCGGTCCAGCCGAGCATGACGGCCACGGCGTAGGCCACGTGGATCGGATCCCCGCCGATCGTGACCTCGTGGACCTCGCCGTCGAGGACGATGTGGGTCGAACTGAGGTTCACGGACAGCCAGTTGCTGACGCCCCGGAAGCCGTCGAACGGGTTGAACCAGCCGAGGTACAGCACCCACCAGGGGTCCCCGGAGTAGGGGTTCTCGAGCCTGGTGAGTTCGTGGGGGGCGTAGGCGTCGCCGAGGAGGAGGGCGCCGACGACGTTCGACACCGTGTTGTGCCAGAAGTGGGTCAGGTTCGCGAGGGCGTACAGGCCGAGCGTGGCCGCGAACGCCCGCCTCGGCGTTGCTGTGAGCGCGCCGAATCCGACCGCGATAGCCGCCCACATCACCGTGAACACCGACAGCAGCGCGGCGTTCGCGGCGTAGGCGGCCGGTTCGAACGCCCGGAGTTCGACGAAGACGAGCGCTCCCTGGAGCAGATACGCCCCCAGGACCAGACAGAGCAGGACCGCCGACCGACTCAGCGCGAACCCGAGGAACGCGGTCCGCCCCCGTTCCGGGAGCCCGCCGCGGGTCCGGCGGTCGCTCGGGTCGGGATCCGACGCCATCGCGTGGTTCGACTCGCGACCGCGGCGCCGGTCGACGCCAGCCGCGACGTACGCTGTGAGGCCCATCGCGACGAGCGCCAGGGCGACGGGGTTCGGCCAGAACCGCATGATCGCGAGGTAGGCGAGGACGGCGAGAAACGCGGCACCGAGCGCTGCCACCGCCCGGCGCGTCCGGTTCCGGCGTGCCGCAACCCACGCGCGCTCGACACGGCGGCGAAGCGCTCCCAGCCGGCCGGACGCCGGCGGGGCGCCGTTCGCCGCGTAGCCGATCCCGGCCGCCGCGGCGCCGACGGTCACGTAGTAGAGCGACGGCAGCCGGGTCATCACGTCGTAGGGCGTCTGGACCAGGATGTCGCTGCCGACCAGGTCGTGGACCGGCGCGACGGTCAGGACGACCACCACCACGGCGATCACCCACAGCAGCGTCGACCGTCGGAGCGCCGCGAGGTCGCGCCGCGCGACCGCGAGCGCCGAGTCCGCCGACCCGGAGTCGCGACTCGCGGGATCTGAGCGGCGGTCTCGCTGCCGATCCCGCTCGCTCGCGTCGGTCCGATCGCGGGGGTCCGCCATCGTGTCCGCATCTGAGCGGGGTCGGGAGTAAAACCCGGCGGTGACTTCGACGCCGTTCGAAACTTTCTGTAGCTTATATGTGATACCGGCGACTCGTCGCAGTCATGGACGAGGCGGACGGCGGTCGGTCCCCGCGACCGCTCTCGCGTCGACGGGTCCTGAAGAGCGTCGGCGTCGCTGCCGGCGCGGCGACCGTCGGCGGCGGCCACCTGCTCAGCCGTGACAGCCCGGAGATGCCGCGCCGCATCGAGTCGTGGCCGCCCGACACCGGCGCCGCCACCGTGGTCACCGGCGACTACTACGACCAGTGGTCGACGTGGGCGAGGGAGGCGTTTCACGACCGGACGAACATCGAAGTGCGGAGCTACCGGACGTTCGCCTGGGACCCCTCGCGTTCGCTTGGCGGTCGCGAGCGGCCCCCGGGAGTGCTCAGCAGAGCGTTCGAGCGCGTCAAGGGGCTGTTCACCGAGCCGAGCGCGCGCGACGAGCCCGACGGATCGTTCGACAACGTCGTCACGACCACGGACTTCCTCCCCCGGGCGATGGACGACGGGCTGCTCCACCCGCTGCCCGCGGAGGACGTGCCGTCGTTCGACCGGGTGTTCGACGTGTTCCGCTCGGTCGGAGTCCACCGGGCGGACGGCGACGTGTTCGGCCTCCCCGTCGAGGCGCAGTTGACGCCGCTCGTGTACAACGCCGACTACTTCGAGCGCCCCCCGGACTCCTGGAGCGCGCTCTGGGACGGCGCCGACCAGAGCGAGGTGCTGGTCGACACGGACGTCGTGTACGGACACCTGGAGATCGCCGCGCTCTACGCCGACGAGGACCCGCGCGATCCGGACTTCGACCGGCTGGAGTCGGTCCTGCGTCGCCAGCGGCCCAAGCTCGTCGACGGACACGACGACCGCGAGCGGTCCGCCGCCGTCGAGCGGTTCGTCGCCGAGGACGCCGTCGTCGGGTCGCTGTCGCTCCCGGCGGTGTACGAGGCGCGTTTCGAGCGGGGCGTGCCCTTAGAGTACGTCGTCCCGTCGGAGGGAGCGATCCTGAATTGCTCCTTCTCCGCCGTGCCGACCGCGAGCAAGCGGCCGCTCGCCGGCCTCCGCTACGCGAACTGGCTGTGCCGGCCCGAGGTGGCCGCGCGGCGGTGGGAACTGGAGCGAGCGGTCCCGACGGTGCCCGTCGGCGATCACGCGTCGACAGCCGTCCGGGAGTTTCTCGCCTGGGCGGACGAGGGGGAGTTCCACCTGAAGCCCCACCTGTTCGGCCCCGACGAGACCACGACCAGGTATCGGCGACTGATTCAGCGGATCGAGGAGGGCGAAGATGGCGACTGACGGTCCGGGCCCAGGGTGCGATGGTCGGGCATCGTGGGACCCCCGCCGAGCGAGGCCCGGTCGGCGCCGCAGGAGGGATCATGGACGCGAGTGACGACGCCGGGCTGTTCGCGGATCTGGGCTGGCTCGCCGTCGGCGTGGTCGTGGGCGCGCTCGCGGCGGCCGCCGTCTCGGCGTCGCTGGGGCTCGCGCTCGGGTCGATCGGGGGCGACGACGGCCCGACCGTCGAGCGCGACAACCTCACGCTCCCCGACGGGGCGGGAGAGGCCCACGACCGGGGCGTCACCGGGTCGAACGTCACCGTCGGCGTCCTCGACGCGACGGGGTTCGCCACCGATCATCCGATGCTCCAAAATCGCGTCGTCGCCGCCCGCGCGTTCGGACCGGGCAACAGCGTCGGCAACGGCGGCGTCAACGCCCACGGGACCGCCGCGGCGACGACCGTCGCGGCGACGGCGCCCGACGCCGACCTGTTGCTCGCGAACGCCGACTCGCCCGAGGCGGCCGTGCGCGCGGTGCAGTGGCTCGTCGACCGCGGGGCCGACGTCGTGGTCGTCGAGTTCAACCGACTGGGCGCCCCGGACGACGGGACGGCGCCGCTGTCGCGGGCCGCGACGCGCGCTCGCGACGCGGGCGTCCTCGTCGTCGCGCCGACGGGGAATCAGGCGCGCGGTCACTGGACGGGCTCGCTCCAGCCCGACCGCGATGGCCGCCACGAGTTCTCCGACGGCGTGCGCAACGGACTCGTCCCGCTGTCCCCGTCGGGATCGTCCACCGCCGGACCGGCCGATCTGTGGATGACCTGGACCGATCAGACCGGCGACGACGTCGACCTGACGCTCGAACTCTATCGCGACGGGCCTGCCGGACCCGAGCGAGTCGCCACGTCCGAACCCGTCCGGCGGGACGTACCGCGCAGCAACCGCACAGAGAGCGAGCGCATCGAAACGTCGGTCGGCCCCGGGTCGTACTACGTCACCGTTCGGGTCGATTCGGGACCGGAGAGCGCCTCCGCGTCCGACGTGCGCCTGGAGATCGAGTCCACGACGCACGGGTTCGAACAGGCGCGCCCGGCCGGTAGCGTGGCGGCGCCCGCGACCGCCCGGGGAGTCCTCTCGGTCGGCGCGTACGACGGCGACACCGGCGACGTCACGGTCCACAGCGGTCGCGGCCCGACCGCTGACGGGCGCCGAGGCGTCGACGTGGTCGCGCCGGTGGGCATCTGGGACGAGTGGCCGGGCCGGGGCGCGACCGGGACGTCGGTCGCGGCCGCCTACGCCGGCGGGACGGCGGCGCTCGTGCTGGACGCCGACCCGTCGCTCGGCCCCGACGGCGTCGAGCGGGCGCTCGAATCGTCCGCGACGGGCGCCGACCGAGGGACGGCCGACTCGGTCGCAGGTCACGGTCGCCTCGACGCACGTACAGCCGTCGAACGGGTCGCCTCGGACTCGGCAGGACGGACGGAGCGCGCGCTGCCGGGTATCGCGCCGCTGGCGCTGCTCGCGGCGCCGCTACTCGGGGTCGCGTCGATAGCTCGGGGACGCGCACACGCAGTCGACTGGAGGCGAGACAGATGAGCAAGATCTCACGCATCAAACACGGTACGACGGACGACCGCGACGCGACGCCGCGGTTCGTCGAACTCGGGAGCGAGGAGGAAGACAGGGTGTTCGACGCGCTCAGTTCGGAGACAGCGCGGCGGATCTACCGTGCACTCCACGAGGAGCCGCGGACCCCCTCGGCGCTGGCGGCGGCGACGGACAAGTCCGTCCAGACCGTCTCCTACCACCTGACCAAGCTGGAGTCGGCGACGCTCATCGAGTCCGTCGGCACCCACTACTCGGAGAAGGGCAAGGAGATGACCGTCTGGGCGCCCGCGCAGGGCGCAGTCGTCATCGCCGAGGAGACCGAGCGAGCCCGCCGCTCGCTCGACGAGTACCTCGGGGCCACGGCCGGACTGGTGGCCGCGAGCGCGGTATTGCACTACGCCAGCGACCGGTTCGTCGCGGCGACCCCTTCGGGGAGTCCGCTGCTCGAACCGGCCGGCACCGGCGGCGCCCGGACGGCCGTCGACGGGGTAGCGCAGCTGGTCGCGGCGGCCGTCGCGACGGTCGATCCCGGACTCGTCCTCCTCGTGTTCGGTCTCGCCGTCCTCGCGGTCGATTACTCACGCGATACCGCCTGACACCGACCGGTCGGACGAGAATCCGTCGCCACTCCGGGCCCTGTATCGATCCCGCCAGTCGCTGCGCTGGTCAGTCGCTGTGCTGGTCGGTCGCCGTGCTAGTCAGTCGTCGGCCGCTTCGGCGCCGTCGTTCTGGTGGTTGGCGACGGCGCGCTCGACGGCGGTCTCGAGCGATTTGAAGTGCATCTCCTCGATGGCGCCCTCCGGCGTGTACCAGCAGTAGTCGTCGTGCCTGTCGTCCAGGTCGACGTTGCGACTCCGGGCACGCACCCGGTAGAGCACCGCGTAGACGGGTTCGTCGCCCTTCCCCCAGATGTCGGTGACGGTCTTGACCGGTTCCTCGACCGTCGTGTGGAGGCCCACCCTGTCGTGGAGCGTGCGACGGAGCGCGGCCTCCGGTTGCGCGTCGGCCGCGATCCGGCCGCCCGGAAACGTCCACGGCCGTAACCCGCTCGTGACCAGCAACACGTCGCCGCGCGGACCGAAGACGATCCCGCGCTGGGTCACGTGTCCACTGAAATACGTCTCGGCCATTGTGGTGGGTTGCTGCTCGGACGGCCTTCAACGTTTCCTCCGACCGCGGGCGAACAGTCCGTTCGACTCCGCGATCGAGAACTGAGAGGTTGATTGATAATATTTATGTTACGACTCTCGATCGGTTCGATACCTTACGTATTTTCGCGAGTTCACGGGCGGGATCGCCCGCGACAGAGTGACCAAAATAAATACAACCGTCGGCGCGGAGACTCGGCTATGGACGACGACTCCCCCCGGATGGACATCGGGCTCGTCGGGCTCGGCAAGCACGGGGAGACACACGCGCAATTCCTGCAAGAGCTCGGACACACGGTCCACGCGGTGGACCTGGACCCCCGGGCGAAACAGCGGTTTCTCGACCGATACGACGCGACGATGTACGAGGGACTGGACGCGCTCTTCGCGGCCGGTCTCGACGCGGTGATCATCTCGACGCCGAACAAGTTCCACGAGACGGCCGCGCTCAAAGCGTTCGACACGGGTCTGGACGTGTTGATCGAGAAGCCGCTGGCTCACGACCTCGAAAGCGCTGAGCGGATCGTCGAGGCGGCCGAGGAGACGGGCAACATCTGCATGTGCGGCTACTTCCACCGGTTCCAGAACCGCTGTCGGCTGGCGAAGGGTTACGTCGAGAGCGGCCGCCTCGGCGAGGTCACGCACATCGACGCGCGGTACATGCGACGGCGGGGCGTCCCCGGGCTCGGCACGTGGTACACCTCCAGGGAGATCGCGGGCGGCGGCGCGCTCATCGACGTGGGGTGTTTCCTCGTCGACCTCGTCCTCGACTTCTACGACTGGCCGGAGCTGGAGCAGGTGATAGCCACGGCGCGCTCGGACTTCGGTCACCGCGACGATTACGCCTATCTCGACATGTGGGGCGAGGACGACGAGGCGAAGATGTACGACGTCGAGGACTCGGTCACCGCCTTCTGCGAGTTCGAGGGCGGTCGGACCGCCCACCTCGAAATCGCGTGGGCGGCCAACGCCCGCCGGCGCCACGAGTACAACATCCGCGGGACCGAGGCCGGCGTCTCCCTGGACATCACGAACCCACTGGAGTCTGTCGACCCGTCGACCGAGCAGATCCGCGACTTCCGGCTCTACGAAGTCCGCAGCGACGTGGTCGACCACTACGTCGACAGCGAACTGATCCCGCCCGCCAACGACCCGTTCCGGGACGAACTCGCCACGTTCCTCGCCGCCGTCGAGACGGGCGAGTCGCCGGACCGCTGTACCGCCCAGCAGGCGCTCGCGGTCCAGCGCGTGATCGACGCCATCTACGAGGCGACCGACCACGGGTGGGTCTGACCGACAG
This sequence comes from Halosimplex amylolyticum, assembly GCF_051414035.1. Lineage (NCBI taxonomy): Archaea > Methanobacteriati > Methanobacteriota > Halobacteria > Halobacteriales > Haloarculaceae > Halosimplex > Halosimplex amylolyticum. The sequence goes on from NZ_JBLKNW010000001.1 coordinate 598,413, forward strand.
CCCCTGATACAGGTTTAAGGCTCGGCCCCGTGAGGGTCGTCCATGACCGAGGGGGACTCACAGCCGCGAGGCGAGCAGATCAAGTCGGTCGCCACGGCGTTCCGGATCCTGAAAGCGGTGCGCGAGCGCGACCGCGTGGGCGTCACGGAACTCGCCGACGCGCTCGACCTGCCCAAGAGCACCGTCCATCACTACCTCAGCACGCTCGCGGCCGACAACTACCTGATCCGCGAGGAAGGCACCTACCGTCTCGGGCTCGGGCTGTTCACGCTCGGCGCGCAAGCCAGGGCGCAAGAGCGGATCTACCACGTCGCGAAGCCGAACGTCGACCGACTGGCCGACGCCACGGGCGAACAGGCGCGGCTGGTCGTCGAACGCGACGGCCGCGGGATCACCCTCTACCAGGCGTCCGGCGACAACGTCGACGACCCGCCCACCTACGCCGGGACCGTCGAAGACCTCCACTGTACGGCCGCGGGCAAGGCGTTTCTGGCCGAACTCCCCGAGGACCAGCTCGACGACCTCCTCGCTGACAACCCGCTCCCCCGGCGGACGGCGAACACGATCACCGACCCGGATGAACTGCGCGAGACCCTCGCCGAGATCCGCGACCGCGGCGTCGCCTTCGACGACGAGGAGCGCGACGAGGGCGTCCGCTGCGTCGCGTCGTCGATCTCCGACCGCTCCGGGGAACTGCTGGGTGCGATCAGCGTGTCCGGTCCAGCCGACCGACTGACCGACGAACGGTTCCGATCCGAGATTCCCTCGCGACTTCGAAACGTCGTCGGCGTCGTCGAGTTCAACACCACCTACTCCGAGTGGTCCGACGCGCTCTGAACGACGCCTACCGAGTCTCTCCGCCCTCTCCTCGACAGAAGCCAGTCAGGCCTGGAGTCGCCCGTCTCCGCTACCTGTTCGATCTGACGCCGCGGCAGTCTTCGGGAGTTCCTATCATAATACATATTATACTGCCGATCTGATTGTTACGGCTGTCAGTTCGTTTCCCGGTCAGTCGACTCTCGACGAACCACCCAACGCGTCACCAGACCGGAGCGGGAACGAAAGTCGGCACGGCAGGCAATTCGAGGGATCGAGTCACGGCGTGGAGATGTACTCCAACGAGGGGATAGGGGTCAGTCGAACTGACTGCGAGTCGGAGTTTGCCTGCCGACTCGGCCTACTTGACTCTCGAATATAATACGTTCCCCCGTGATCGGACACGTTTCAGCCGCGGCTGCGGTCACAGCCGCCCAGCGACGCTCGGTGCGGATAGCCCGTTCGTCGCTGATTGATAACATTAATTCAGTAATGTTTTTGTATGGTGATTTTGATGTGATTCTCGTATGGTGAGTGATCGCGACCCTCACGGGAACGGCGATAGCGGTGGCACTGGCACAGGTGGCCTATCACGGCGCAAATTCGTGGCGCTCCAGGCGGCAGTGGTGGCGGGGGCGGCCACCGGGACGGCCGCCGGCGCGTCGCGGACAGATGGCGAGACGCGGGCGACCGTCAGCAACACCGTCTCGGTCGACGCGAGCGATCGGGCCCGCGAGGCCGTCTCTGACGGGCTGTTCGGCCGGCTCTGCGAGAGCTACGAGTCGGGGACGATCTACCCCGGCGTCTACTCCGAACACGTCAAGAACCCCTCCTTTTACCCGCGGACGTACAGCGAAGACGACTTCTTCGGCCCCCGGACGTTCTATCCCGCGTCCGACATCGAGCAGGTCGAGGGGATCCCCTTCCCCTGGGAACCGGTGGACCCCGACGGGGTGTCGTTCGAGCAGCGCGAGGGCGGCGTCGCGGCCGTCGACACGACGAACTACCAGCGCGTCTCCGTCGACGGCGCTCGCGGCGGCATCTCACAGAAGATCGTCCTGCCGGACTTCCGGACCTACGGGTACGATCTCTCGGTATCGGTCCGCGGTGACGGCGTCGAGACGGTTCGAGCCGCGCTGACGTCGCTCGACGGGACCGTCCTCGCGTCGACGGAACTCGACGTGACCGACGAGTGGACGCGCCACGAGGTGACGCTCGAACTCGCGGAGGCCAGCGGCGACCAGTACGTCGCGGGCGCCGTCGCGAACGTCGACACGCCCTACGGCAAGTACGCCGTCGAGTTCACCGCCGAGGGGAGCGGTCACGTCGACCTCGACTGGATCAACCTGGCGGCCGACGACGCGATCCGGGGCAAGTACAATCCCAACACGGTCGAGTTGATGCGCGAGCAGAACGCCACCTGGCTGAAGTGGCCGGGCGGGAACTTCACGAGCCAGTACAACTGGCGCGACGGGATCGGGCCGAAGTCCGAGCGGCCGGTCCGGTTCAACCACGCCTGGGGCGGGATCAATCCCAACTACTTCGGGACCGACGAGTACATCGAACTCTGCGAGATCGCCGACCTCACCCCGCGCATCACGATCGGCTGGTGGGACAACCCGCCGGCGTGGGCGTCGGAGCGACAGACGCTCCCGGAGGACGCCGCCGACTGGGTCGAGTACTGCAACGGCGACGAGGACACGGAAATGGGCCAGTTGCGCGCCGAGAACGGCCGCGAAGAGTCATACGACGTGACGCACTGGGAGGTCGGCAACGAGGTGTGGGGCCCCTGGCAGCGCGGTTCGACGCAAGACGCCTCGGAGTACGCAAGCGGCTCCGACGAGCGGATCGGCTTCACGACGTACTACGACGCGATGAAGGAGGTCGACGACGACATCCTCGTCTACGCCGACGCGATGGACCCCGGGTACGAGGAGGCGAACACGCCCGACCCGGCGACGTGGAACGAGACGCTCTTCGCGGAAGCCGGCGATCGCCTCGACGGCTTCGACCTGCACCGCTACAACTGGGGCATCGAGAGCCAGGCGGACCGCGACGCCTGGTACGAGGCCAACGACGCCGGCCCCATCGACTACAACGAGGTGCTCGTCATGTTCCCGACGGAGTTCGGCCAGCTAATGGCGGACCTGAGCGAGAAAGCCGCGGACGCGGGCGTCGACGACTTCCGGATCAACGTCGGCGAGTACGGCCTGTTCCCGACCGTCGACTCGGGCGCCCCCTATCCGGGACCGGAGACCATGCCCGGCGGTTCGTACGTCGCGGGGATGCTCAACGCGTTCATCAGGCAGAGCGAGACGGTCAAAGAGGCCTCCCAGACGTGGCTCCCGGTGCGGATGTTCCCGCCGATCAACGAGGACTTCCCGCCGGACCCGAACCCGCTCGCGCCGGCGGGCACCGTCACGGCGCTGTACTCGGCGGTCTTCGAGGGCAGGGCCGAGTGGCACGCCGTCGACGTCGACGTCGACGGGGACACCCGGACCATCCCGGAAACGGGACCGCGCATCCGTCGCATGGAGGACGTGCCCTACGTCGACGCGGCCGCCATGCAGAACCGCCGCGGGAAGGAACTGGCCGTCTTCCTCACGAACCGGAACCTCCGGGAGAACGCGGACGTGACGCTCGACCTGGACGAGTGGTACGCGGGCAAGTCCGTCGAGATGGTCGCGGTCCGGCCGACGGCGACGGAGCGGCCGCTCCCGCACGCCTTCCCCGAGTCGTGGGCGGAGCCGACGAACTACGTCGCTGAGACGTCGATGGAGACGGTCGCCGACGACGGGACCCTCTCGCTCGACCTCGACCCGGCCGCGGTCGTCAGGCTGTACGTCGACAACGACCGCGGGCGCCCCGACACCGTCGACGACGACGGCGTCTGGCACGGGATCGACCTCGCGCCGGACGGCGAGCCCTATCACGACAGCTACTGCGCCGACGAGCGCGGCCACGGCCGTGGGAAGGGCCACGACGACGAGGAGCGAGGCGAGGGACGCGATCACGGAGACGCCGGTGGCGACTGTCACGGTGGACGCGACCGCGACCACGACCGCGACGATGACGACGACCACGACGACCACGACCACGACCACAACGATGACGACGACCACGACCGCGGCAGGGGACGCGGAACCGATGGCAGCGGGCACAGCCACCACTGACGAACGCCGCGGGGCAGCGACGACAGCGCGGTAGCTATCTCTCCTCTCTCGATCCAGTCTCTGTGAGCTGCGTCGCCCTCGTCTCGGCCGACCAGACGGCCGTCGGTCACTCCTCGAAGAACGTAGCGAACGGGTCCCACTCGAAGTAGAGGCCGGCGGCGCCGAGCGCGACCAGCAGGACCTGGACGACCAGCGAAAGGATCGAGACGACGTATCCAGCGGTGCCGGGCTCTTGTAGCACGAACAGCCCGGCCGTCAGCACGAGCAGCGTCAGTCCGACGGCGAGCAGCGCCCGGAATATCCCTTTGCTCGCGTGCATGCTCTCTCGTTTCCCCGTGGCGGGTAAAGAACTACTGGAACGACGGATCGAGAGCGTGCGTCGTCAATCGGCGGCCGAGTCGTGGTCAATCGGCGGCCGAGTCGTGGTCAATCGGCGGTCGAGTCGTGGTCAATCGGCGGTCGAATCGTAGTCAGTCGGCGGTCGAACCGTCGGCGACACCGGGCCCCTCGGACGCATCGTCGGAGAGTTCCGGACTGGACCAGTACTCGTGGTGGTCGTAGGCGCGGTAACAGGCGACGTCGTGGTCGTCCCCGACGGTGACGGGATCGGGCATCTCGCCGGTGCAGGCCTCGCGGGCCTCCGGACAGCGCGTGTGGAAGCGGCAGCCGCTCGGCGGGTTGCGCGGGTCCGGCACGTCGATCTTCCGGAGCGGCGACTCGCCGCGGTCGGCCGCCTTGGGGTGGAGGTTCGGCGTCGCCCACATCAGCGCCTTCGTGTAGGGGTGCTGGGGGTTCCCCAGCACCTCGTCGATCGGACCGATCTCGACGAGTTCGCCGAGATACATGATCCCGATGCGACCGTCGGACTTGCCGGCGATGTAGCTGGCGTTCGAGAGGTTGTGGCTGATGAACAGGAAGGAGGTGTCGAAGGTGTCCTGCAGGTCGAGCATGAGGTCCATCATGTCGATCCGCAGCGACACGTCCAGCGCGCTGACGGCCTCGTCGGCGAGGATGAGGTCCGGGTTCATCAGCAGCGCGCGGATGAGCGCGATGCGCTGTTGTTCCCCGCCGGAGAGCTGGTGCGGGAAGCGCTTGGCGTAGTCCTCCGGCGGTTCCATCCCGACGCGGGCGAGCATCTCGTGGATGCGCTCGCGGCGCTCGAACGTGTCCATGTCCGGATGGCGCAGGCGCAGCGGCGCGCCCAGCGAGTGCTGGACGGTCTTGTTGGGGTTGAGCGAGGCGCCGGGGTCCTGGTGGATGATCTGCAGCGACTGGCGGATCTCCTCGAAGGGGATCTCGACGTCTCCCTCGCCGTCTTTGGCCTTCCAGACGTCCTGGCCCTTGTACTTCACCGACCCGCCGGTGGGCCGCTGTGTACCGATGGCGGTCTTGCCGAGGGTGGTCTTCCCACAGCCGGACTCACCGACCAGCGCGACCACGTCGTTCTCGGGGATGTCGAGCGAGACGCCGTCGACCGCCTGGACGACTTCGGGGTCGTCGCCGAACGGGAGGATCGATCCCTCGGACTCGAAGTGGACTTCCACGTTCTCCATCGAGACGACGGGTTCGTCACTCATCGACGGTCACCTCCTGGATGTTCAGCGGGACTTCGTCTGGGACTCGCTCCACGTAGTGACAGGCCGCCGCGTGGGCGTCGTCGGCCCCGTCCAGCGGCGGGTCTTCGCGGACACAGGTCTCGTCTGCTATCGGGCACCGCGGGTGATACGAACAGCCGTCCGGGACGTTCACCGGGTCGGGAGCGGCTCCGTCGATGGGTTTCATCTCCTCGCGCGGCGTGTCGAGGTTCGGCGTCGCGTTCAGCAGCGCCCGCGTGTAGGGGTGTTTCGAACCGGTCAGGACGTCGTCGGCCGGCCCGACCTCGACGAACTCGAAGGCGTACAGCACGGCCAGACGGTCGGCGAGGTTCGCAACCAGCGGCAGGTCGTGCGTGATGAAGACGATCGTGAGGTCACGCTCCCGAGCGATGTCCTTGATCAGTTCGATGATCGACCGCTGCATGAGCAGGTCGAGCGCGGCCGTCGGCTCGTCCATCACGAGCACCTCGGGTTCGAGGACGAGCGAGAGCGCGATGAGCGCGCGCTGGCTCATCCCGCCTGACAGTTCGTGCGGGTGCGATCCGAGCACCTGATCGGCTTCGAGATACAGGTCCGAGAGCAGCTCGCGAGCGCGTTCCATGCCTTCCTCGACGTCGTAGTCGTGGACGGAGAGCGTCTCGCGGAAGTGCTCCTCGATGGTCATCGTCGGGTTGAACGAGCTCATCGCGCCCTGGAACACCATGGCGATCTGCCGCCAGCGGATGTCCTTGATGTCGACGCCCGAGTCGTCCAGCAGATCGATCGACTCGCCGTCCTCGGGGTGGAACGCGATGTCCCCGGTGAGGACGCCGGGATCGACGACGGCGTCGAGCAACGCCGAGGCGAACATCGACTTGCCCGAGCCGGACTCGCCGACGACACCGAGGATCTCGCCGCGCTGGATGTCGATGTCCACTTCGTCGAGGACGCGCGACTCGCCGCGGTCCATGTCGAACGACACGGAGATGTCGCGCACTTCGAAGATCGGGTCCGAGACGACCGCTGTGTGTGTCTGTTGCATCGTCATTCTTGGTAGGGGGCGGTGTCGTCTTCGACGGTTTCAGCGTGACGCGCGCGGATGCGTGGGTTGAACAGTTTCTCGGTGCCCTGGGAGAACAACACGAGCCCGAAGGAGATGCCGACGATCGCGGCCATCGGGATCAGCAGCCAGTAGACCGAACTCAGCGAGTAGATGGCCCCGTTGTTGAATGCGCCGTTGAGCATGATCCCCCAGTTCTCGTGAGCCCCACCGAGCAGGCCCAGGTAGTACAGCCCGACGGAACCGAAGATGACCCCACGTGCGGAGTTGACGAAGTTGATCAGGACGTAGGGCATGATGTTCGGCAGGATATCGTCTTTGAGGATCCGCCGGGTGGGCGCGCCCATGATGCGCGAGGCCTCCACGTAGGAGTGGTCGCGCAGCGAGAGCACCTGCGAGCGGATCGACCGCGCGAGGCCGGCCCAGGCGTTGACCGTCAACAGGATGCCGATGACCACGGGATTCGTCGGCTCGAACAGCGCCACCAGGAGGATGATGAGCGGCAGGCCGGGGATGGTCATCGCGATGTCCGTGAACGTCGTCAGGACGCGGTCGACGCGGCCGCCCTTGTACCCGGAGACGGTGCCGACGACCGTCGCGACGGCGGTCGAGAACACGGCGCCCGCGGCGATCATCTGGAGCATCGGCGGCGTCGCGTGGACGGTCGCCGACAGCAGGCTCTCGCCGAGATTGTTCGTCCCCAGCGGCACCGACCAGTCCTGAAGCGGGGGGGTCAGCCGGTCGCCCTGGCCCTGGACGGGCGGGTCGACCAGCACGACGCCGGCCGTGCCCATCAGGACGTACACGAAGATGATGATCGACCCGACCTGCGTGCGCCAGTCGTCCCACGCGACTCGCAGCGGCGTGAGCAGAGCCATATCGAACCACTCCCGGTAGATCTCGCCTTTCGACGCGGCCGCGTTACTCCCGGTCGCGTAGTCGTCCGACTGGCTGAACGAGGAGTTCTTCTCGGCCATCTCAGTAGGCCTCCCGTGACGCGTTGTCGCTGATGCGCGGGTCGATCTTGCTGTAGGTGAGATCCGCGATGAGGATGCATATCAGCACGGCGAGCGCGATGATCAGGAACCCGCCCATCATCAGCGGATAGTCCCGCGAGTTGATCGCCGAGAGGAGGTAGTAGCCCAGCCCCTCGTAGGCGAAGATCTGTTCGAGGATGACCGACCCGCCGAACATGAAGCCGATGGAGATCATGAAGTTCGTGTACATCGGGAGCACGGCGTTGCGGCCGACGTACCGCGTGGCGATTCGGCGGCCGGGCACGCCTCGCAGGTGGGCGACGCGGATGTAGTCCTCGCCGATCTCCTGGATCGCGTTGCCGCGCATGGTGATCGCGACGCCGCCGAAGCCGGTGGCGACCAGCGACACGATCGGGAGGATCGCGTGGCGCAACACGCTGCCGATGAACTCGACGGAAAGCCCCGGCTCCAACCCCGACGCGTAGCGACCGGACTGAGGGAGCCACCCGAGCTGGATCGAGACGACGTAGACCAGGAAGATCGCGGCGATGTAGTACGGCACGGAGTTGAGAAACATCGAGACGATGGTCGAACTGCTGTCGAAGCGAGTCCCTTCGAGGTAGGCCATGACCGCACCGAGCACGATCCCGAGTCCGAACGTGAGCAGGATCGAGACGGTGAGGAGGAAGATCGTCCACGGAGCGGCGTCGACGATGATGTCCGAGACGGGCCTGTTGTACCAGATCGACTGTCCGAAGTCCCCCTGGAGGATGCTCGTGACGTAGTTAAAATACTGGACGTGAAGGGGCGTCGACGGGTCGATGTTCGTGTAGGTCTCGACGAGGTTGTTGAGCTCTCGCATGTTGATCTCGTCGGACCCGCCGCTGCGCATCACCTGTGCCCTGATGAAGTCGGCGGGGCCACCCGGAATCGCTCGCACGAGGGCGAACGTGATGGTGACGACAGACACGAACGTGACGAACGCCTGTGCCACTCGTTTGGCTACGTACATCGATTATTGAAGAATGGTGGTATGCTGTGTCATAACTGTTTCGCTCGATGCATGTTCGACCGCGGGGCGGGGATCACGCCGATTTGGCCTGCAGCCAGCCGAACCGCGGGAGCCACCACAGCGGGAACTTGGCCTGGTACTTCGGGGAGTCCGTCGGCGGGATCTCCCAGTTGTCGGTCCGGTACCAGGTGGCGTCGTTGATCTCGTGGATCTGGAGCATCGGGAGCGTCTGGTTGGTGATCCACGCGATCTTGTCGGTCAGCTCCGTGTAGCGGTCGCCCTGCGCAACGAGCAGTTCGGACTGGAGCTTCGTGAGGTCGAACTCCTGGAGTTCGCCGTCGGGCTCGCCGACCGGCGGCGCCATCAACGAGGTCGCGTCGAGGCCGAGGAAGCCGGCGTCGACGTTGTAGTACTGGTCGAAGACGTAGTAGGGGCTCGACCGCTGGAGCGTCCACCCCGTCGCGGCGACCTTGTAGTTGTTGGCGAGGAAGTGGTCCGACCAGTAGGCCGACGCCTCGATAGTCTGCATCTGGGCGTCGATACCCTCGCTGGAGAGGTTGTCGGCGATCGTCTGGTAGAGCGGGTGCCAGTCGTTGTACGTCGGCACCTTGATCGTGAACTCGAACGGATCGCCGTTGGGCTTGTACCAGGTCCCGCCGTCCTTCTGATAGCCTTCCTCGCGGAGGAGCCGCCGCCCGCGCTCGGGGTCGCGGTAGCGGTGGAGCTGTTCGGCCATTCCGTCGGAGATTTTGTTCTTCCATCGGTCGCTCTGCTGGTTCTGGCCGTCGATGTTCCCGACGAGGCCGCTCGGGGCCTCGACCGGCTGTCCCCAGCGACCGTAGTTGTTCGCTGCGGCCTCGCGGTCGATGAACTCGGTGACCGCCTGGCGGACGCGGACGTTACCGAAGTCCTCGTCGTTGTGGTTGAACGGGAGCGACTGGCCCCACAGCGCGGGCAGGGCAGCCGACTCCATCGCGTCGGGGACGTTTTCGAAGACGGACTGGGGCGGGTTGTAGTTCCGGAAGGCGTCGACTTCCATCCCGACCAGGACGCTCGCGGTGTCGGTCGACACCTTCTCCAGGTCCCAGTAGTCCCAGTTGATGTTGTCCGCGTCGGGGTGGTGCTCGTATTTCTCCATCCGGAGGCGGCTACTCGAGATGTCCGACACCCGGAACGGGCCGTTACCCTTCGGTTCCTCGAAGGCGGCGTTCCGGAGGTCCGTGCGGATGCTATCGGTCGCGGTGGCCGTGGTCGCGTCCTCCCAGCGCTCGACGTAGTCCTTGTAGAGCCGCCAGGGGGTCTCGAGGGCGTAGTAGTTGAGACCGTCCATGAACAGCTCCTCGGCGATGGTGCCGTCGAGCGTGAGTTCGACGGACTTCTCGCCGGCCCGGTTGATCTCCGTCCAGAGCTTCCCCAGCGAGCCGTTCGTGACGGTGTCGGTGACGAGTTTCGCGTAGAGGTCGTCGGCGTTCACGGGGTCTCCCGGGTCGCCGTTGTGCCAGGTGAGTCCGTCGCGGACTTTCAGCACCGCCCGCTCGCCCTCGAACTCGGTGACCTCGAGCGCGTAGGGTTCGATCTCCTCCTTCGCGATGTGGTAGCGCTGGAACCAGTCGTTCTGCATCGCGTGCGAGAAGGGCTGTGTGAAGTTGAGGTGGTTGAACTGGTAGTTCGTCGGGTTGACGGTGATGCCCTCGGTCATGGCGTTGTCCGCGGGCTCGAAGTCTTCGGGTGGCGTGCCGCCACCGTCGCCGTCGCCGCCGTCACCGCCGTCGCCGCCGTCGCCGCCGTTACCACCGTCGCCGCCGCTGCCGTCGCCGCCGTTACCACCGTCGCCACCGTCGCCACCGTCACCGTTGTTTGAACACCCGGCTAGCGCCAGGGCGCCACCCATTGCCCCGGCACGGAGCACGTTCCGACGCGACACGCGCCGCCGTCGCTGTGCTGCACTCTCTGTTGGCTTGCCATCAGATGGCATGGCCTTTGGTACATTTCTCCCATTATATAAATTTGTCGGGGTCGTGCCGATCTAACGGGCTCGCGGGCCCGGGTCCACCTCTAACGGACGACCGAATGCGCCGCCGCCCACACATCCCGAATTCCTGTTCGATTGTCGCGAAGTACTGTTCAATTCTTTGGCGTTTACGTTCCGATAATCGTACTCTACGTGGTCGACGGTCGCTGGTCCGCGGTCGTCGCAGGTCGGGGTCGACGACTGCGAGACGCCGTCGCGACGACCTGCTGGTCGGCACAGTACTGCGAGGGCCGACGAGAGCCTGTAGGGACTCGACTCTGACGACGGTTCTTCCGTCGGAACCGTCCCGGTCTATGGTACTCTCCGACCGTCGGCTTCGGGGGCCGCAGCGTCTCTCGGAACCGAGAGATCCGGAGCAGTGTGGGGGAACGAAAGACGACAACACGGGAAAGAGTGACAGTCGGGAACTCCGGGACCGCGGACCGATACCGACCGGGACCGTGTATCCATGAGGTGGGTGTGGTTGCTCCGATCGATCGTCCCGTCGACGGTCGCGGCGAATCCCGGGCCGTTAGGGAGCGCGACCCGCCGGAGAGCGGGGCGATCGAAGGTACGGACCGCCTTCGGGCGTCACTCGACGGAGATGCCGGCGACCGTCGCCGGTTCGAGTTCGGCGGTGATGGTGCCGTCGTTGTCGACGCTCACGTCGAGCTCGTCGGCGACGAACGCGTCGGCGTTGTCGGCGTCGACTTCCAGGTCGGGCTCCTGGCCCTCGAAGAGGACCCGGGCGTCGACGTCGTCGCCGGTCGCGTCCTCGACGGTGAACTCGATGGTGTGGGCGGCGCGGGTGTCGAGGTTCGTCGCGGTGACGTACACCTCGCCGTCCTCGTCGACCGAGGCCGAGGCGCCGACCAGCGGCAGTTCCTCGTCGTCGACCTCGCGCGTCGGCGTGTCGATCGAGGTGGTGACGGCCTCGTTGCCCTTGTGGGGCTTGTAGAGGTCGTAGACGCGGTAGGTCGGGCGCGCGAAGGCGTCGTCGCCTTGCGTCTCGACGAGGCACTGCAGGACGTTGACCGTCTGGGCGATGTTGGACATCGTCATCACGTCGGCGTGGTCGTTGAAGATGTCGAGCACCGCGGCGGCCGACAGCGCGTCGAGGACGGTGCCGGGCTGTTCGAGGCCACTGGCGCCCTGGGCCTCGGGGTGCCACGAGCCCCACTCGTCGATGATGACGCCCACGTCGCGCGTCGACGCGAACGCGTTGATCGCGGAGGCGATCCGCTCGATGTGGTGGTCCATCTCCAGCGCCTCGAGGAGGAACTCGTCGTAGTCGTCCTCGTCGGACTCGGAGACGGACATGGTTCGCCCGTAGTAGTGGTGCAGCGTGAGGTGGTCGAGGGGGTAGTCGACGCCCCACGGCGTGCCGCCGACCTCCTCCATGAACTGGTGGTTCCAGTCGTGGCCCTCGAACCCGCAGGCGATGAGTTCGAGGTCGTGGTCGAGCATGTGCGCGGTCTGGGTGCCGACGTACGTGGCGAAGCGGCGGTACTCCCGGGCGTACTGCTCGGGGTCCATCTGGCCGCCACAGCCCCAGTTCTCGTTACCAAGGCCCCAGTATTTGACCTCGAAGGGCTCCTCGCGGCCGTTCTCGCGACGGCGGTCGGCGAGCGTGGTGTCGCCGTCGTAGTTGACGTACTCGACCCAGTCAGCCGCTTCCTGCGGGTCGCCGGAGCCGACGTTGGCGGCGAGGTACGCCTCGGTGCCGACGCGCTCGCAGAACTCGAGGAACTCGTGGGTACCGAAGCGGTTGGACTCCTCGGGGATCATCTCGCGACCCTGGCCCCAGAAGAGGTTCCGACGGCGGGGTCGCTCCTCGCGGGGGCCGACGCCGTCCTCCCACTGGTAGTCGTCGGCGAAACAGCCGCCGGGCCAGCGAAGCACGGGCATCTCTAGATCGTCGAGCAGTTCGACGACGTCCTCACGGAAGCCGTCCTCGTCGACGGAGTCGTCGGTGAAGATGCCGTCGTAGATGCACCGCCCGAGGTGTTCGGCGAAGTGGCCGTGGAGTTCGGGCTCGATGCGGTCGATACCTGCCTCTGTGTGAACGGTGACGCGGGCGTTTGCCATACAGGAGTACGGTATTCCGAGGCGGTCGTATAAAATGATCGGTCCGAGCGGCGCCGAGCGACAGGATACTGCCGCTGTGACGCCGCTCGGGCACGGGACAGACAGAGCGGTGACGGCCGCCGACGCGCCGTCGCGGGCGTGTCCGGACAGGACGACAGCGCGGCCAGCCGAGAGCTGTTCGCAGCGGGTCCGGCCTACAGCTGTTCGACGGTGTTCTCGAGCGTGCCGACGTTCTCGATCTCGATGCGGACCACGTCGTCTTCTTCGAGCGTCACGTCGTCCGGCGGGATGATCGACGTACCGGTGAGCAGGGCGGTCGACTCGGGTACCTCGTTGTAGCGGGTGTAGTAGTCGACCAGTTCCTCGCAGGTCCGGACCATCTCGCTGGTCGAGGTCGAGTCCTCGAAGACTGTGGCGCCGTCGCGGACGATCTCCATCCGCATCTCCACGTCGAGCGGGTCGCCGATGGCCTCGTCGGTGGCGATGCAGGGGCCGATGGCGCAGCTCTTGGCGTAGATCTTGCTCTGGGGGAGGTAGAGCAGATTGTCGCGCTCGATGGACCGACTACACATGTCGTTACCGACGGTGTAGCCGACGATCTCGTCCTCGTAGAGGACGATCGTCATCTCGGGTTCGGGAACGTCCCAGTCGGAGTCGCCGCGGATCCCGACCGTCTCGTTCGGACCGACGGTCCGACTCGGCGTCGCCTTGAAGTACACCTCGGGGCGGTCGGCCTCGTAGGCGTCGAGGTACGCCTCGGCGAGTCCGCCCTCGTCCTCCCGGGACTCCTGGCTGATGGCGTACGTGACCCCGGCCCCCCAGATCTCGTCGGGGTCGAGCGGTCGAACGAGGTGTTCACGGACGGTCGAGAGTTCGACGGTCGGAGCCTCGTCGATCAGGCCGCGGGCCACGTCGTCGACGGTTCCGTCCGTCAGCGAGGCCGCAGAAGCGAGTTCGAGAAACGACGTCGGTTCGGCTTCGGTGGCTGTGAGGTCGTAGGCTGCCGACTCGTCTTCGACGATCAGCGACGGAGACTCCCCTCGGGCGATTCGATAGTAACGCATAGTCACTCATGGAGAGTTCTGCGATATAAAGGTTGCGTTGGTGTCGCCGTCCCACGGGAATCGGCGACGTGAGAGGGTGCCACAACCTCCATCCGATATACTCGGATCAGGCGTGCTGGAGATTGACTTCGATGATGTTCGCCGTGCTGAGGACCTCCGAGGGGATCGTCTCCTCGAATCGCTCGCCGTTCATGCGGCTCTTGGGTGCCGAGACGCTCACAGCGCCGACGACTCTGTCGTCCGTGACGATCGGGGCGGCGACGCAGCGGACGCCCTCGACGCGCTCCTCGTTGTCGACCGCGTAGCCGCGTTCCCGGATCGCCTCCAGTTCCTCTTCGAGTTTCGCGCGGTCGGTTATCGTCCGGTTCGTCACCGGTTGCAGGCCGTGTTCGTCGATGATCTCGTCCCGTTTGGACTCGCTCATCCAGGCCATGATCGACTTCCCCATCGCCGTCGTGTGCAGGTCCACCTCCATCCCCTCGTAGGTGTCGAGGTTCACCGAGCGCGACCCCTTGACCTTGTAGAGGAAGATGCCGCGGCCGTTCTCCTCGATCATCAGGTTCGCGTGTTCGCCCGTGTCGCTGGCGAGCTGCCTGACTTCGCCTTCGGCCACCTGGAAGAACTGGGACTCCGCGCGTGCGCGACCCCCGAGGTTGAGAAACCGGACGCTGACGCGAAACGTGCGGTCGTCCTTGACGAGGTAGCCAGCCTCCGTGAGCGTCTTCAGGTGGTCGTGGACGGTGCTCCGGGGCTTCTCGAAGCGTTCGACGACTTCGGGGAGCGTCGCCCCACCCATCTCGTGGACCGTCTCGATGACGTCGAGGCTCGTCGCGGTGGACTTGATCGGCGGGTCCTGTTCGACGTGCATACAGGTATCACGTACTCCGGCCTACATTAATCGTCCGACGTTGTCGGACGGGAATCGTCCCGCACAGATTCGGTTCGCACCGGTAGCTTTATTGGCGTTCTCGGCCGCTACCCATCTATGTCGGACGTAGAAATCACCGACGTCGAGACGCACCTGGTAGCGAACCCGTGGAAGCCGTGGGTATTCGTCCGCCTGCACACGGATGCGGGCGTCACCGGCGTCGCAGAAGCGACGACACACGACAAGCCGCGGACGGTGGTGGCGGCCATCGAGGAGATGTCGGACTTCTTCATCGGCCGTGACCCCTTCGACACCGAGGCCCTGTGGCTGGAGATGTACCGAAACGAGTGGTTCTCCAAGAACGTCATCAACACGACCGTCGTCTCGGCCGTGGACATGGCGTGCTGGGACATCAAGGGCAAGGTGCTCGACAAGCCCGTCTACGAGCTGCTGGGCGGCGCCATGCACGGGACCGAACTGCGCGCGTACGCCAACGGCTGGTACACCGACGCCGACGGCGAGCCGGAAGGGTTCGCCCGGGCCGCCGAGCGCGTCGTCGACGACGGCTACGACGCGATGAAGTTCGACCCGTTCGGCACTGCGTGGCAGTCGATGACCACCAAGGAGAAGAATCACGCCGTCGACATCGTGGGCGCGGTCCGCGAGGCCGTCGGCCCGGACGTCGACCTCCTCATCGAGTGTCACGGCCGCTTCTCCGCCAGTCAGGCGGTCGACATCGCGCGGAAACTCGACCAGTTCGACCCGGCGTGGTACGAGGAGCCGTGCCCCCCGGACTCGATCAACAGCCTGCGCGAGGTCGCCGAGAAGTCGCCGATCCCGGTCGTGACCGGCGAACGCCACATGACCAAACACGAGTTCTTCGACCTGGTCACGCGCACGGACATCGACGTCTTCCAGCCCGACCTGATGAACACGGGCGGCATCACCGAGGGCAAGAAGATCGCCGGCCTCGCCGAGGCCGACCACGTCGACATCGCGCCGCACAACCCGCAGGGCCCGGTCGCCGGCGCCATCTACTCGCACTTCTGTACCTCGATCCCGAACTTCCGCATCCAGGAGATGTTCCAGACCTACGACGAGCCCTGGGTCGACGACCTCCTGAAGGACTCGCTGAAGGTCGAGGACGGCTACGTCCAGGTGCCCGAGGGCCCCGGCTTCGGTATCGAGCTCGACATGGACGTCGTCGAGGAACACGAGTACACCGAGGACTCGGTCCACACCATCGACCTCTGGGAAGAGGACTGGGAGAAGCGCGCCGACGAACTGCGGTAAGTCGTCGCTCTCCCTTCGAAACTGGATACATCGTCTGTCCCGCCGCGGAACCGGAAAAACCGCGGAACCGCTTTTTATTCGATGTCGACTGTCTCGCCGGACTCCGCCGCCTCGTGGATCGCTCGGACCGCCTTCATGTCGAGCAGCCCGTGCTCGCCGTCGGCGTACAACGGCTCGTCGGCGAGGACCTGCTGAGCGAAGTACTCGAACTCCTCTGCCATCTGGTCGACCTGCTCGGTCTCCACGTCGACGGTCGTCTCGCCCTGCGCGACCGTCAACGAGGTCTCCATGTGGAAGGCCGGTTCGAGTTCGATCCGTCCGTCGGTCCCGACGATCTCGAGGCGCGTGTGGTCGTGCGCGTTCTGCGAGGAGGAGCACGCGGCGTGCGTGCCGTCGTCGAAGACGACGGAGAAGGTCGCCACCTCGTCGGGAACCTCGTCGAACGCCTCGTGCTCGGAGGCCATCGTCGACTGGACCTGAACCGGGTCGGCGTCGAGGATGAACCGCGCAGTGTTCAGCGGATAGATGCCCAGGTCCATCACGGACGTCCCGTAGCCGGTGAGGTCGGGGTTGAGCCGCCACTGGTCCGGGTTCTCGATCATCCGGAGGAGCGGCTGGGAGTTCTCGCCGTGAACGAGCTGCGGCTCGCCGATGACGCCCTCACGCACGAGCTCACGCGCCCGCCGGACCGCGGGCTCGGTGTGCATCCGGTAGGCGACCATCAGCGGGACGTCGTGGTCCTCGCAGGCCTCGACGATCGACTCGGCGCGTTCGACGGTCGCCTCCATGGGCTTCTCACAGAGGACCGCCTTCCCGTGCCGCGCCGCTGCCTCGACGTGTTCGAGGTGCGTCGCGTTCGGCGTGCAGACGTAGACCGCGTCGTAGGCGTCGGCCGCCTCGCCGTCCGCGAACGCCTCGTAAGTCAGGCCGTGCTCGACGGTGTCGTACTCGTCGCGAACGCGGTCAGTCTTCTCAGTGGAGCTACTGACGACCGTCGTCGTCGTGCAGTGGTCGAGCTCCGCTATCACCGGGAGGACGTACTCGCTGGTCCACCAGCCGATCCCGACCAGTGCGAATCTGACCGTCCCCGTCGCGTCCGTTCGCCAGTCTCTCGGTTCGTACTCGAATAGCGATGTCGACATTTCGTTTGACCGATCCGCGACTGTCGTCATAAATGTGCCCTCTGCGATCGCGCACGGCCTCATCCGATATATCCGGATCACTGGATGAGTGAAGCTCGCATCCGCACGCGTCGTCGAGAGAATTACAATTGTAGATCCGTAATCTCGATCGTGCGGGGTGCGTCGGTTTTCGCTCGGGTGGACAGAGCGGGGATCTGTCGCCCATCGGGCGAGAGATCGGGATTCGACGGTAACTCTGGGCCTCGTATAGCCGGATGCCGCGGACCAGTTCCAATGCGAACTGGCCGAAATCTGGAACCGCTGAAGTGGGCCTGAAGACGCCGAAGGGCGCCTGTTCCAGGCGATCCGATATTATCGTGGGCGTCGTCGCACCGCTCACTCGCAACACTGATCTCGCCTACGCGCTGGCCCACGGACGGCAGGCCGGACAGACTGTGCCGAATCCTCCACTCCGTTTCACATCCTGAAACAGACGTGTGCTCAGTCGATCAGAGTGCTTTTGCTGGACGGTCCATCTATTACTGTGATAACAGTGTAATCGCTTCGGCGAACCAGGGATCCCGGTCCTGGATCCCCGGCCTCAGGCCGAGTCGAAATCGCGTTTCACGCCGTATTGTCCCATATCGTGAAACAGTAGTGGTGAAAACCGGTCACTTATAACGGGGGCGCTGGAGCGGCGGACGGAATCGTCGATTCCGGCGGTCGCAGCGCCGTCTGCGAGGAGTCGCGGAGCTCCACACGGATTGTCGATCCACACGCCGTCCTCGTCGAGGCGTACTGGCCAGACCGGTTCTCTCCGAGGCCGGCGCCAGACGCCCGCGAACGCGGACGAGAGCCGGTCGAATGGGTAATCGAATACTAGTAATTTTTTTATAGCATGCGATGAAGTGGGTTACTATGCGGGAGTATGACAACCTGCGCGATAGATTGTCGCGACGGCAGTACGCACAGTTGCTGGCCGGTGTCGGGATCACCGGTCTCGCTGGCTGCCCGTCGCAGGGTGGAGACGGAACGACGGCCGACCCGGGGTCGACGCCGACAGAGACGCCGACGTCGACCGATTCTGGTTCGGGGGACACGCCGTCCGGGTCCGACACCGCTACCCAGGAGCCGACGCCGGAAGGCGAGCCGGTGACGAGCGAGATCCGGATCTTCCAGGCTAACTCGCCGGACGTGTTCGACGCGAACCTCTGGGCACCCCAGGACAATACGACCGGCATTGGGTTCATGACGGAACTCCACGCCCTGATGAACGTGCACACGCGCGAGATGGCCTACAGCGGCCTGGAGATCGAGACGCCCTGGAAGCCCGGGAAGGAAAGCGTCTCGATAATGACGTGGTACGAGGGCTACGAGGTCGAGGCGCCGTACGACGTCTACGAGATGCACGACGACCGCGCGACCTACTGGAACGGGGATCCCTTCGACGCCGAGGCGCGCGAGCTCCACGACCACGTGCATTACTTCCAGAACGGGAACAAATTCAACGAGGACACGGCCTTCCAGAGCGAGGCCACCAGCCAGTGGGAGTACCACTGGTGGAACGCCGACGGGAGCAACGGACTCGAGGACAACCCGCAGGCCAGGCACATCCTCGAGGCCAACGCGGCGCCGAACGACGGCGACATGCCGCTGCACCCCGACTTCACGCGGCCGTACTTCGAGCGCTACCAGGACGCCTCCTCCGCCGACGAGGCGCAGTCGGTCACGGATGACCTCACTAGCGACCGCATCTCGCTCCAGCGCCTGATGGACGAGGGCTGGGGGAGCGGCCCGTACGAGATCCGCTCTGAGGACGACATCGGCTCGGCCCGGCTCACGCTGCGGCTCCGCGACGAGGCCGCGGCGAGCAGCGGAGACACCGAAGCCGCACACCCGAACGCCGCTAACACCAACGTCACGGAGCTCGCCCTCATGTGGGGTGAGGGCGACCGTCGACAGACCCTCGCGAGCAACGGGTCGCTCGACCTCAACGGGAACATCGTCGCACCGAACAGCCTCTACCCGCGAGAGAGCCTGCCGGACCACATGCAGGAGATCACCCGCTGGCTGCGGTCGACGGGCGGGGACAAGTGGCGGTTCAACTGGCACGGTGAACACCTCCGGAACCTCTGGGTACGCCGCGCGCTCGTGGCGGCGGTCGACTGGACCGCCGCCGGTGCGAACGGCTGGGGTGACGAACGGTCCGTGCCCATCGAGAACCACACGTACATGCTCGACGCGCAGTCGCAGTCGACGTTCTCGAGCGACTTCCTCGACAGTCTCCACAGCTGGCCCGTCGAGTCGGACCTCGACGCTGCCGCGGAATACCTCGAACGCGGCGGCTACAGCAAGCAGGGCGGCCAGTGGGTGGATCCCAACGGCGACGCCGCGGAGATTGACCTCATCTACCCGTCGGCCATCGGCGACTACGCCGGCGCCGCCCAGACGATCAAGGCGAACCTGTCCAAGTTCGGATTCGGCGTCAACTTCAGCAGCCAGGGGTGGTCGAGCTGGCAGAGCAACCTCACCGCCAGCGACGGCCTCAACTACGACTCCTCGATCTTCTGGCACGGGTACGGCAACTCGTTCGGGTACTACAACAGCACGCCCGGCTGGTGGTCCGGCACGCTCGTGATGGGCAAATCGGGCTCGCCCACCGAACGGGTCGACCGCGACACCGAGATGGACTCGCAGGGCAAGCCGCTCCAGGTCCAGATTCCCTCGGAGGTCGGCTCCATCGAGGCACCGGACGAGGCCGGTCGCGACCCGGACCTCTCGGACGGCGAGGAGATCAACCTGGCGGATATCGTCTACCAGATCCGCGACCCCGACACGTCCGAGGAGCAGCTCCAGGACCTCTACCGGAAGTGCGCCCGGTACTACAACTACTACCTGCCCCACTTCGTGTTCCACCAGTACAACTGGGGCGCCTGGGGCAACGTCCGCGACTTCGAGTGGCCGGACGCGGCCCACCGCGGGCTCGACTACGAGCGCGGCTTCGGCATCAGCGCCGCGCTCATCCTCGGCGGCCTCGTCGAAGCGAGCTACGACACGGAGTTCGAACCGCCGGAGTAAGCCGGCACACACCGGCTCGTCGACGGTTCGGTCGCTGACCGCTCCGATCGACTGAACGCCCGCCCACGCGTTCGCCGCAGCCGGATCGCAATTACCACTCGGGTTCCGTCGGCCGTCACGCGGCGCGACCGTCTCGACGGCGCGGAACTCCGCACCACTCCTTGCCGAACGACCCGCGAGCGACGCGACCGCGCCGCCGTTCTCCGAACCTCCGTCGGCCGACTGCTGCGTCGCGACGTTCGACGGTCTCGAACGGTGAAAGACAGGTTACCTTTTTCGGAAAGTGGCGACAGACAGTTCGTTTCGTAGATTTGCCGTCGAGATCTGAAAGAAGCCCTGTCTCGGGTTTATTCGGGACTTAATTGCATCTTCCCGGCAGGTGTCGATCGAAGTATGTTTCCGAGAGACAGGACTTTTGATCGGCTGAAATCTGTCGTACCTGTCTCTAAGACGTCGGTACTCGACTCGGATACGAAACCCATACGTTCTCTCCACACTAACTATAATGTCATGTATAAAATTCTGATATATGTCTGCTGTTTGTGCGAATCTGCGACGATCGGTCCGGCGACGTAGCGGTGGACCCACGTCCGAACGCCGGTTACCGGGAACGGTTGTCTCACGGAGGGAGATAACCGTTTCCCACACGAGGGTTCGGAGTCGACAGACGACACCAGCTGGGATCTGCTCGTCGGGGCCACTCCGACCGACTGGCCCGGTGGACTTACGGATCTATCGACCGATCCGGGCGTATGACGACCGATACGCGCGGTTCCGAGCGCGGGTTCACATTCGACTACGACCCGGGCGAACTCCGGTGCGCCCGGGGGTCCACGGCAGATCTCGGGGCCGTCCTGGCCGAGCGGAACCTGGACGACGCACTGGTCGTGACCGGCTCGAACGTGGGGGCGAATCGGGACGTGATGGGGCCGATCGAGGCGGGCCTCGGCGACCGGCTCGCCGGCGTGTTCGACGAGACGACGCCCGCGAAGTCCCTGCGGACGGGTCTGGACGGCGCTCGGCGCGTCAGGGAGGACGGGATCGACGCGCTGGTCGCCGTCGGGAGCGGGAGCAGTCTCGACGTGGCGAAGGTGATCAGCGCACTGACGAGCCACGAAGACGTCGACGCTGCCGCGGAACGCGCGCTCGAATCCGGGGCCGTCGCCGTCGCGCCCGATGGCGAGCCGACGCCGGTCGTCGCCGTCCCGACGACGCTGGCAGGGGCGGACCTCTCGGTGATCGCCGGCGTCGGCCTCACGCTGGAGTCGGCCGGGCGCTCGGACCGCGAGATCCCTAACGGATCTGTCGGTGACCGCCGGCTGATGCCGACGGCGCTCTGTTACGACCCGGCGCTGTTCGAAACGACTCCCAGGAGCGTGCTCTGCGCGTCGGCGATGAACGGCTTCGACAAGGCCGTCGAGTGTCTCTACTCCCGGTACCGGACGCCGGTGACCGACGGCACGGCCATGCGGGCGCTCTCGCTCATGCAGTCGGGATTCGGGACGCTTCCCGACGAGTCGATGGACCCCGATCGACTGTACGACGCGGTTTCGGGCGTCGTGCTCGCGCAGTACGGCATCTCCACGCCCGGGACCTACCGGGCCTCGGTCGTCCACGCGTTCGGCCACGGCTTCTCCCACGACTACGACGTCCACCAGGGGACGGTCCACGGCATCCTCGCGCCCCACGTCCTCCGGTACGTCTTCGACCACGTGAACGGGCGCCGCGACCTGCTCGCCGAGGCGTTCGGCGTCGCCGGAGCGGACGCCGGCGACGCCGAGACCGCCGAACGGGTCGCCGACGCGGTCGCGGCAGTCAGCGACGACCTCGAACTCCCGTCCCGATTGCGCGCGATCGAGGGACTCTCTCGCGACGAGTTCCCCGCCATCGCCGAGGCGATCCGGGAGGACAGTCTGATGGAAGGCGCTCCGGAAGGGCTCGACCCGTCGACGGCGGAGATCGAAGCCGTCCTCGACGCGGCCTGGTGACCGGCGAGTCGGGAACGTAATCGACAGAGCCGACGGCGAACGGACGCTCGACAGGCCGCGACTGAAGCGATCGGTGGACCGGTGGAATCGGTCGAGATCGGTCTGTCGCGGGCGATTGCGTCGATCGGCAGTGACGACAATCAGCGTCCGAAAAAAGGCTGCGGGCGTTCAGCGACTACTCGTCGGTCGCGGCGGCCGTCGAGTTCGTGGCCGAGTTACTGCCGCTGTCTTCGCTTCCGGAACCGTCACTGGCGCCGCCGGAACGCTCGTCGTCACCGCTGCCCCCGGGGACGCCGACGCCGCCCTCGTCGGTTTCGCCGTTGGTCTCGTTCGTCGACTCGACGACTTCGACGGGGACGGTGATCGGGTCGGGGAGGGCGTAGGGGACGCCGTCCTCGTCGACGACCCAGTCGACGCGGAGCGTGATCGTGTTGTTGCCGGGCTCGATCGGGTCGTTGCTGAAGGTGTCCGTCTCGACGCCGAGCGTGCCGATGGCGACGGTCCCGTTTCCGGTGGCGCCGTCGAACGCGGTGGCCGACGCTTCTGCGCTGTGAGAGCTACCGCCGGCGCTCGCGGAGAGCCGCGAAGCGTTGATATTCAGGTCGAGGTCGGGCCAGACGGCCGGGG
Source organism: Halosimplex amylolyticum (assembly GCF_051414035.1). Taxonomy (NCBI): domain Archaea; kingdom Methanobacteriati; phylum Methanobacteriota; class Halobacteria; order Halobacteriales; family Haloarculaceae; genus Halosimplex; species Halosimplex amylolyticum. Next base: position 621,163 of record NZ_JBLKNW010000001.1, read on the forward strand.
ACCCGGTCCGGTTCGCGGAGATCGAAAGCGCCGAGATCCCGTTGTCGACCCCGCTGAGCGTGAGGTTCGTCTTCGCCGTGCCGTCGACCGGGACGGTGAGTGACGTCTCGTTCAGGGAGAGCCCGACCGTGCGGTTGGACTCCTGCGCGACGACGAGTCGCCCGGTGGCCGACGCACCGGCCTCTCGCGTGTCGACGGCACTGACGCCGACCTCGTAGAGGCCAGCGTCGAACGCGGCCGCGGAGACGTTCATCCGGACGTCCCCGCTGACTTCGAGGCGGGCGACGGGCCGGCCGCCGTCGCGCTCGACGCCGGTGAAGGCGCCGACCGCGCCGAAGGCGTCACGCAGTTCGTCGGCCGAGACGGACTCGCCGTTGGCGTCTTCGACTGCGACGTGGACGACGTAGTCCGTGCGTTCGGAGTCCAGCGAGAGCGAAACGCGGTTCTCGCCGGCGGCCGCGTCGACGAACGTGCGGTTGGTCTCGAGGCGGAAGAAGTTCTGACTGGCGAGGGAGAACGCGGCCTCGGCGTCCGTGCCGGTGCCGACGACGCGTCCGTCGTCGAGGACGAGCGACTCGCCGTCGTCGTTCCGGAGCACGTACTCGCCGTCGGGGAGCGTCGCCGACTCCAGGACGGCCTCGCCGTCGTCGAAGGAGACGCGGCGGACGACGTGGGGATCGAAGAAGTCGGTCCGACCGGGGAGCCGGACGAGTTCGTACGTCGCTCCGTTCGCTCCGCGGTCCGCGAACCGGACGTTCTGCCCGCGGTAGAACGTCTCGTTGGAGGAGACGTCGACGTCGGCGCTGAGACCGCTGTGGTCGACGTGACCGATGTTGGGGATGGAGACCGTCGACTCGGTGGTCGCGATGCGGTCGGACAGGAGACCGGTCACGCCGGCGAGTCGGAGTTCACCGTCGACCCGATGGGCGGCGGTGATCGTCCCGTTGAACTGTGCGGTCCGGTCGAACAGCTGACTGCCGTCGTCGTCGACGCCGCGGAGGCGGATCGCCGTCTCACCGCGGAATCGGTTTCGCCCCTGTTCGAGGAGGACGACGCCATCGCGGTGGGCGAACACCTGCTGGACCCGGCTCTCGTTGCCGACGCCGTAGAGGCGACTCCAGCGAGTGACGCCCCCGTCGTCGACGCGGCTGACCCACGTGTTCGTGCTGTAGGCGCCGCCGAAGTCGGTCTGGGTGCCGGCGAGGAGCGCACCGCCGTCGTCGGTGGGGACCGCGTCGACGACGCGCTGGTCGACGTTGCCGCTGACGGTCCTGTTGAACCGCACCTGGCCCGACTGGCCCGTCCGGAGCACCCAGGGGTTCGAATAGCCGGCGTTGCCGGCGATCAGGAACCCGTCCTCGGTCACACGGAGCGACGTCGGAGAGGCGTCGACGCCGTAGGTCTTGCTCCAGATCGCCTCGCCGCTCGTGAGTTCCGCGAGGCGGACGCCGTCGTCACCGGGGAGGCCGACGGCGACCGCGACGCCCTGGTCGGTGGCGCGGAGCGTATCGCCGGTCGTCCCGTACGTCGACTGTGCGCTCGCGTTCAGTTCGTATCGCCAGGTCACGTCGCCGTCGCTCGTGAGTCGAACGACCTCGACGGTCGTCTCCGGCGGGTACGTCTCGGTCTGGGTGTCCCGCGTGGTGACGAACGCGTACACGTCACCGTCGTCGTCGACGGCCACGTCGCTCACTTGCGTCGTCGCGTTCGTGGTCGAGAACGTCCGCTTCCAGTCGACCCGGTCGTCTTCGTAGCGGACGATCGACCCGTTCAGCGTTCTGGGAACCGACCGGACGCTGTAGTTCTTCGGCAGTTCGACGCCACCGACGATCGTCGCGCCGTCGTCGGTCTCCTCGAACGCCATCGGGACGGTCGTTCCGTCGGAACTGTTCGACTGCGCGTCCGCCGAAGCGGCGGACGGGGTGGAGGGCGTTGCGGCGGTCGCACCGGCGGGCACCACGGCGACGAGGGTGCCGACGACGACCAGTGCGGCCAGCCAGCAGGCGGTTGCGGTTTCCGTTCTGGGCATGTAGTCGATCTGAACCCCGCAGCTACGTAGTAGGTTTCGCTAACTCAAATGCGGCCTTTAGTTACCGATCCCGCACGAACCGAGACCGAACGGCCGCGACTCATCGTGGAATCGGGACCGACCGATCTGTGACCCGCCCGACGTTTATGGTACCGAGGCGCCAACTGCCACGCGTGACAGAGGGATACGAGCCGGCGGAGGTGCCGTGTTACGAGGACCAGGCGACCCGGGACGCCGAGTACGAGCGCGCCGAGCGCGAGCGGACGCCGTTTTTCGCCGTCGAACGCTACGAGGAGGGGTACGCGGTCACCTACGACCTCCTGCCGGCGGGGAGTGAACTCTCCAGACCCGCCCGGAAGGAACTCGACGAACGGCTCACGCGCGAACTCGAAGACCTGGTCGGCGACCCGTCGATCCCGACTCGCGAGGCGAGCAAGAGCGTCGGCGCGTCGCTGGGGAGCATCTCCCTGTTCGGCCGCGAGGAGACCGCCCGGCGCGTCGCTGCGGTCGCCTCTCGGTTCGTCCTCGACGAATCGAACTGGGTGGAGGCCACCCCGCCGGAGGGGTCGGCAGGCGGGCAGTTTCGCGAGAACTGACCTGCACGCGGACCGGGCTCGGAGCGGGGACGCGAGCGGTGAGTACCCCTCGGGCGTCGCGAGTCAGGCGTCGTCGCTCACCACGCCGTCGGTGTACGCCTCGGGGACGACGAGCAACTGCTCGTTGCGCTCCAGTTCGTCGCCCGTCGCGAACACGATGTCGTCGCCGCCGGCGACGCGGACGCCGTCGTAGACGCTCTCCCAGTGGTCGAGGACCTCGTCCGGGACGGTCACCAGTCGGTCCTCGGTGACCTGCGTGCTGGCGACGTATCGGACGTCGTCGCCGTCCTCGATCGGGTCGTACAGTTGCGAGACGACGACCGCATCGTCGTCGCGGATCCCCCAGACCACCTCGGCGTTCATCGAGAGGAACTCCTGATTGAACGCTCGCTGGGGCGCCGGCACCTTGTTGCTGTGCTCGTCGAAGGCCGCCGCGCCCAGGCGGTCGTCGGCGAGCGGGACAACGTCGTCGGCTGACTCCCCGCTCTCGTCTGTTTCCGCCGTCGATTCGGCCTGTTCGACCTCCTCGGGCTGGTCCGCCACGGCGTCTTCGATGTCCGGGCCGGTGTCGACGACCGACGACGCTTCCTCGCCGCCAGCGTGGTCCGGTTGGCTTCCCGATTCGCTGGCGGCGCTCTCGATGTCCGGACTCGTGTCGACCACGTCAGACTGTTCGATGTCGATGCGTTCGCCCCGGTCGCGCCGCGAGCGGCGCTGGACGACCGCGATGGCGAGGAGTCCGGCGCCGACCGCGAGACGGGCGACCCCGCGTGCGCGGTGGCCGGCCCGGATGGAACGGAGCCCGCGAACCACTGTCGCACCGCCGCCGAGGCCAGCGAGCGCGCCCGAACGCGCGCCCTTCCGGACGTAGCCCGAGAGTTTTCCGGCTGTCCCACCGGCGCCCCCGGAATCGCGCTGCTGGCCGCGTTCGCTGTGCTCGCCGATTGACTCGTGGCTCGCGTCTCTGTGGCTCATGCTGTCCGTTCTTTGGGTCTCGACGCGTAAATCCGTGCGGGCGGCCGGTCGTCTCGGTCGGGCGACAGGCGGTCGTCCCGGCCGTCGAGCGGCGGTAATACGCCGTATAACAATACCCGTGTCGGCCGCGAGTCCGAAGCGACACGGGGCGACGTCGGCGTCGGGATATCGAGGGCTTACCGCGGGCGAGAGCCGACCACTGACCCCCGTCACGAGGCAACCATGAAAGTAGCACTCATCGGCTTCGGACAGGCGGGCGGCAAGATCGTCGACGAGTTCGTCGACTACGAGCGCCGGACGGGACTGGACATCTTCAGCGCCCCGATCGCGGTCAACACGGCGAAGACTGACCTGCGCGGGCTGGAGAACGTCCCCGTGGACAACCGGGTCCTCATCGGCCAGGCACGCGTCAAGGGCCACGGGGTCGGCGCCGACAACGAACTCGGCGCGGAGATCGCCGAGCAGGACATCGGCGAGGTGCAGAGCGCCCTCGACACGATCCCCGTCCACGAGGTGGACGCGTTCCTGATCGTCGCGGGGCTGGGCGGCGGCACGGGCAGCGGCGGCGCGCCGGTGCTCGCCAAGCACCTCAAGCGTATCTACACCGAGCCCGTCTTCGGTCTCGGCGTCCTCCCGGCGGCCGACGAGGGCGGCATCTACACCCTCAACGCCGCGCGGTCGTTCCAGACGTTCGTCCGCGAGACCGACAACGTGCTCGTCTTCGACAACGACGCCTGGCGACAGACCGGCGAGTCGATGGCCGGTGGGTACGACCAGATAAACAGCGAGATCGTCCGCCGGTTCGGCATGCTCTTCGCCGCCGGCGAGACCGTCGGCAACGAGCAGGTCGCCGAGAGCGTCGTCGACTCCTCGGAGATCATCAACACGCTCGCGGGCGGCGGCGTCTCCACGGTCGGCTACGCCTCGGAGACGGTCGACCGGAGCGACGGGGGACTCCTCTCGCGCGTCGGCGGCGGCAGCGACGAGGGGCCCGTCGACGACATGGCGGAGGCCAACACGACCAACCGCATCACGTCGCTCGTCCGGAAGGCCGCGCTCGGCCGACTCACGCTCCCCTGTGACCTGTCGGGAACCGAACGCTCGCTGCTGGTCGTCGGCGGGCCGCCCGGGTTCCTCAACCGGAAGGGGATCGAGCGCGGGCGGTCGTGGGTCGAAGAGGAGACCGGGAGCATGGAGGTCCGCGGAGGCGACTACCCGATCCCCGAATCCGACACGGTCGCGAGTGCCGTCCTGTTCTCGGGCGTCCACAAGGTCCCCCGGATCAAGGAACTCCAGCAGGTCGCCATCGAGGCCAGGGAGAACATCGACCAGTTGCAGGCCCAACGCGAGGACAACCTCGACAAGTTGCTGAACGAGGGCGCCGAGGAGATCGCACCGCTGTACTGAGCGATTCTTCCTCGGTCGCGGACGGTTCTCGATAATTCACGTAACGTATCGAGAACCATGCTACCGCATATACATACCAACTTATTACCTCGCCCGTCGTCTAACGAAGTAGGAAGTTCTCTTCCGCCTACCATGACAGCAGCAACCACTTCCCCAGACACTCGTAACACGTTTCAGAGCACTATCGCCGGGTACACCGTCGGCGGCCGCGCCCACAGTCTCTCCGCCTGGTTCGTCCTCTCGCTCCGGCTCATGATGGGCTGGGCGTTCGCCTACTCCGGCTTTACGAAGATCGCCGCGGGCGGGTTCGACTCCGGCGGCTACCTGACCCACAGCGCGGCGACGAACGGCAACCCCTTCGCGAGCGTGTTCGCGTGGATGGGCTCCACGCCGTGGTTCGTCGAGTTCGCGAACGTCGCCGTCCCGTGGGGCGAGCTGTTCATCGGGCTCGGGCTGCTCGTCGGCGCGCTGGTCCGCCTCGCGGCGTTCTTTGGCGCGCTCATGATGCTCATGTTCTACTTCGGGAACTGGAGCATCGAACACGGCGTCATCAACGGGGACTTCGCGTACATGCTCGTGTTCCTCGCCGTCGCCGCCTTCGGCGCCGGGCGAATCCTCGGACTGGACCAGTACATCGAGAACTACGACCTCGGCGGACAGACCCTCGTCGAGCGCTACCCCAGGCTCGAGTACGTCCTCGGATAACGCGTTTGCGCAGTAATTTCTACCCGTCTTCCCGTCGATTTCTCCGGCTTTTCGTCCTTTCTCGCCTTCTCCGTCTTTCCGTCGACTTCTCCGGCTTTCCGTCCTTTCCCGCCTTTTCCGTCTTCGCGTCACCACAGCGTTACAGCGCGAGCGACTCAATCCGACGTCGCATGGTCCGTCCCAGCGCGCGAGAGGTCGCCGCGTACCAGTGGCGGTTGGCGACACGAGAGCGTGTCCGCCGACGAGTCGAGCGGTCGGCGCATCCGGAGGACGCCCATCGGCCGGCCCACCTGGTTGTACGACACTTCTTCGACCGTTTCGAACCCGAGGTTGTCGTAGAGCCGGCGGGCCGGGCGGTTGCTGGGCTCGACGACGAGAGTGAGCGCGTCGCGGTCGCCGACGACCGCCGCCGCGAGGACGTGCTTGCTCACCTCCGTCCCGATACCCCGGTGCTGGTAGTCCTGATGGACGAAGATGGCGAACTCCGGCTCTGGGTCGTCGGTCGGCGTGTACAGCGCGTGACCGACGACACGGTCGTCGCCGGCGACGACGAAGTTACACCCCTCGCCGAGACAGTCGTCGAGCCAGTCCCGGACCCGGGGGCGGTTTCGCGGTGGGAGCCCTTGCGCTCGCTCGCCCGGCGCGAAGTCGTCGTACATCTCCACCAGTGCGTCTCGATCCTCGGCTGTCGGCGGACGGACGACCCAGCGGTCGCCCTGCGAGTCGACGAACCGCGGACACCGCGGCGGACAGTGGATTGATCCCTCGCAGTCCGCCGGTGACCAGTACGAACACGCCCCGTCGGTATCGCTCATGATCGAGTCTCCGCTATCCGGACGGATAAGGTGGCGAGTGCGCTCTCAGATCGCGGGAACGGGCGACCTGTCAGCCGATGTCTGGTCTGCGACTGGGACTGGGCCCAGACCGGAATCGCGGCCGAAATCCGGACAGAGCGGACCATCGGGCGCTCCACCGCGGTCGGGGTCCGGACTGTGACGGTTACGACCGACGGACGTGTGATGGGCAGAGAGACACACACCGGATTCCGAGTTAGTGGGGGGTTCGGCGGGGTCGACTGTCGCTGTGAGGGCTGAACTAACTCGGAATTCGGTGTGTCCCTTCTAGAACTAGCTTTCTAGTCTCTGTCTACTAGTGTGTGAAAAGGAACGGTGGTTGTATCTAGATGGAGTGACACTAGAGATAGCCGTGCTATTCGGTAGCTAACCGAAACTAAAACCGTCTCACCGCGAGAGGATCGATTCGAGAGCCCGGAGGCTAGTACTATCGCAGAACTAACTCGGAATCGGGTGTGTGTCCGTTTCTCCCGGTCGCACGACGGGCGTCTAACTAACTCGGAATCGGGTGTGTGCCGGTGCGGGCGAGTTGCAGCACGACCGCGCCGTCCCCGAGAACTAACTCGGAATCAGGTGTCTCTCCGCGTCGGGTCCAATTTCCGTTGCGGTGTGCAGACAATTCGTCCGGTATCGCGCGCCCGCGCCAGGCGGCCACCGAAGACGAAGAACCGACGCCGACTAACTCGGAATCCGGTGTGTGCCCCCGAACGCCGGCCGTCTGTCTGCGTTCGGTCGATCGCTGACTCGGAATCGGGTGTGTGTCTCCGGTCAGGTTGAATCGATCCCCGTTCGACCACGGGGACGGATCGGTCTCGACGCCCGCAGACCGATATCGAACGCCGACCGTCCGACGCTAACTCGGAATCTAGTGGGGGAATACCCGGTTCGGAGTTACGTCGAAACTGCTCCTATCCTGAAATATAGCTTCCACTGGCGGGTAACTAACTCGGAGTGTAGTGGAAACATTTTTCAGCGGGCCACCGAACAGGAGAGTCATGCAGGAGCGTCGGAACGCGGCGACAGCGGAGGGGGACGAGCTGTTCCAGTCTGTCGACGAGGGCGGTGACGACACGATCTTCGCGAACCGCGAGCTGCTCAACATCGACCACGTCCCGGACGAGACCCGGATCGTCGGTCGCGACGAACACATCCGCGATCTCGCCAACGAAGTCGGGCCGGCCGTCACCGGGTCGCCGCCGAACTCGGTGATCCTCTACGGGAAGACCGGTTCCGGCAAGTCGCTCGTCGCGAACCACGTGATGGAGCGGGCCCGCGGCGAAGCCGAGCGCCGCGCCAAGGACCTCGCGACGGTGACCGTCGACTGCGCCCAGGCGAAAGGCGAAGCCGACACGATCCAGACCATCGCCGAGGGCATCAACACGCCCGACACTGGCGTCCAGATCCCGACCCGCGGCATCTCCACCAACGAGTACTACAATCGCCTCTGGGAGATCCTCGACCGGGAGTACGACGCCGCGCTCATCACCCTCGACGAGGTCGACCGCCTGGGCGACGACAACGTCCTGATGCTCCTCTCCCGGGCCAGGGAAGCGGGGAAGGTCGACGTCCCTATCGGCATCATCTCCATCTCGAACAAGGTGAACTTCCGCGAGCAGATGACCGAGCGCGTCAAGAGCAGCCTCGGCCACAACGAGTTCATCTTCGACCCCTACGACGGTGAACAGCTCCGACAGATCCTCGAAAACCGGCGCGACGCGTTCCGCGACGGCGTCCTGAACGCCGGCGTCATCCCGAAGACGGCCGCGCTCGCCGCCCAGCGCCACGGTGACGCGCGCAAAGCCATCCGCCTCCTGCGCCACGCCGGCGACTACGCGAAGAACAACGGCATCGCCGAGGTGACCGAGAGCCACCTCGAACGGGCCCAGGAACAGGCCGAGGTCGAGCGGCTGAAGGAACTCATCGCCGGGCTCCCGCCCCACAGCAAGTACGTCCTCTACGCCCTGGCGAACCTCACCGCGAACACGGCCGAAGAGCGCGACTGGTTCCGGACGACCGTCATCTACGACGTGTACCAGAAAGTCTGCGCGGCGGAAGGGGCGGACGACCTCACGACAGACTCGATCCGTGGGCTGCTCAGCGAACTCGCCTTCCTCGAAGTCACGGAGTCGAACCAGGAACACGGCGGCATGGGGAAAGGCACCTACAAGGAACACCGCCTGCTCTGGGAGCCCAGCGTCGTGTTCAAGATGGACCCCAACCCCGCGCAGGTCGACGTGGATCAGTAAGACCGCCTGCCGCGCGATTCTCCGTTCACTCCTCGGTTGATTGTTCCTGCCACTGCTGCACTTTCGCCATCAGCTCCACGGGTGGCGTCTCGTTCACGTCGATGTCGGCCAGCGTCGTCAATTATTCCGCTTGTCAGTCGGTGAGCGAGATATTCTGGCGCAGGTCGGTCTCGATGGCCTCGAGGGTCCGACCTTTCGTCTCGGGGACGAACCTGTGGACGAACACCAGTCCGACCAGGCTACAGAGTCCGAACAGCCAGAACGTCCACGGCGTGCCGATCCCGTCGGTCAACACGGGGAACGTCAGCGATACGAGGAGGTTCGCACCCCAGTTGGCGACAGTGACGACGCCCATCGCGGAGCCGCGGACCGAAAGCGGGTAGATCTCCGAGATCAGCAGCCAGAAGACGGGACCGAGACCGATGGCGAAGAACGAGACGAACAGCATCAGACTGACCGTCGCGACGATGCCGAGGACGTCGCCGAACCCGGGGAGGTAGAACACGGTTCCGAGCACGGCCAGGGTCACAACCATGCCGCTGACGCCGACGAGCAGGAGTTTCCGCCGGCCGACACGGTCCACCAGCGAAATCGCGACGACCGTCATGACCACGTTGATGGTCCCGATGCCGACGGTCGCGAGGATCGACGTCACTCCGCCGAACCCGGTCGATTCGAGGATCGTCGGTGCGTAGTAGATGACGGCGTTGATGCCGGTGATCTGCTGGAAAACGGCGAGCCCGAGCCCGACGACCAGTGCCGGTCGGAGCCACGGTGCCAGCAGGTCGCGGAGTCCCGTCTTCGACTGTTTCTCCACCGTCTTTTCGATCTCCGCGAGTTCCCCCTCGACGGTGTCTTCTCGCGTCCGCTGGAGGACGGCCCTGGCTTCGTCCTCCCGTCCGTGTTCGAAGAGCCACCGCGGGCTTTCGGGCATCTTCAGGATCCCGATCCCGAGGACGACAGCCGGCACCATTCCGGCGCCGAGCATCCACCGCCACGCTCCCGCGTCCGCGAACGCGAAGTTGACGAAATACGAGATCAGGATCCCGGTCGTCACCATCAGCTGATTGAGCGACGTGAGCGCACCCCGGATCCTGGGCGGTGCGATCTCTGAGATGTACAGCGGACCGACGATCGAGGCGAAGCCGATCGCCACGCCGTCGATCAGCCGTCCCGCGACCAGGACGGGGACGTTCGGGGCGACTGCCATGGTGAACGACCCGACGAAGAAGACGACGGCCGCGATGAGGATGAGCCGACGGCGGCCGAGCCGGTCGGCGAGTTGGCCACCAACGGCCGCACCGACAGCCGCGCCCGCCATCGCACCGCTGACGATGATCCCCTCGACCAGCGGTGACATGACGAACGAGTCCTGGATGAAGAGGAACGCGCCCGAGATGATCCCGGTGTCGAACCCGAACAATAGCCCGTTCAGTGCAGCTAACGCGGAGACCACGTAGACGAATCGATCCCCGTCGCCGCGGAGGACGCTACGAATCGTAGCTGTCGACATCTATGCAAAAATGTACTCGTTTCCGTGTAAAAATATTTCCAACTGTTCCCGGAATCCGAGACGCCCTCAGTAGTGCCGGTTTGCGGGCGAACGGATAGTCGCGACTCGTCAATCGCTGCCTTCGCGAAGGGACGACCGGGACTCACGCGGCGCTGGGCGGCCAGAATTCAATTGGCGTCGGCGTCGCTGTCTTCGAGTTGCTCCTGCCAGTTCTGGACTTTGGCCATCAGCTCGACGGGCGGCGTCTCGTTGACGTCGATATCATCGAGCTCGTCGAGAATCGCTTCCGTCTCCGAATCGAGCGACCGGCCGTCCGAGTCGTTCGCCGGCGCTGCCGTCTGACTCCCGTCGGTCGCGACCTGCTGCTGGGTGCTGTTCGTCCCCTCGGTGACCAGCTCACCCGACCCGAGGTCGAAGACGACCTGTTCCGTCTCCCCACCGTCGCCCCGGTCGCTTCCCTGAACCTCGATCGCTTTCTCCTCGCGGAGTCTGGTGAGCACGTCCCGCGAGCGGTCGACGACTGGTTCGGGGACGCCGGCCAGATCCGCGACGTGGATCCCGTACGACCGGTTCGTCGGCCCGTCGCGGACCGTCCGCAGGAAAGTGACGTCGCCGTCGGATTCGTCAGCCGCGACGTGGACGTTCTCCACCGTCGGGAGTTCCTCGCCGAGCGCCGTGAGTTCGTGATAGTGGGTAGCAAAGAGGGTCTTCGCCTGAATCCGGTTGGCGAGATACTCCGTCGCCGCCCAGGCGATGGAGATGCCGTCGTAGGTCGCCGTTCCCCGGCCGACCTCGTCGAGGATCACGAGCGAGTCATCGCTGGCGGAGTGGAGGATGTTCGAGAGTTCCTGCATCTCGACCATGAACGTCGAGCGGCCCTGCGCCAGTTCGTCGAGCGCGCCGACGCGCGTGTAGATGCCGTCGACGAGTCCCACCCGAGCCGACCGCGCCGGGACGAAGCTCCCGACCTGTGCGAGAAGCGTGATGAGCGCCGCCTGACGCATGTACGTCGACTTCCCGCTCATGTTCGGACCGGTCACGATGAGGAACTGCCGCTCGTCGTCCATCCGCAGATCGTTGGGGACGAACTGCGTCGTCTGCTCGACCACCGGGTGACGACCCTGTTCGACGGCCAGCGCGCGACCGTCGGTCAGTTCCGGCCGCGTCCAGTCGTTGCGGACGGCGTGGGCGGCCAGACTCGCCAGCGCGTCGCACTCGGCGAGCGCTCGGCCCGTCTCCTGCAGGACCTCCGCCCGCGCCGCAACGCGGTCGCGCAGGCGCTCGAAGATCTCTCGTTCCATCTCGTGGCGGCGCTCTTCGAGGCGGAGGATCTCCCGTTCTCTGTCCTCCAGTTCCGGGACGACGTACCGCTCGGAGTTCTTCAGCGACTTGATCTGCTCGTACTCGTCGGGGACCTGGTCGGTCTCGCTGTTGCCGACCTGGATGTAGTAGCCGTCGGTCCTGTTGCGGTCGACCGAGAGGTGGGTGATGCCGGTCTTGCGCTTCTCCCGTTCGGGCAACTCCTCGATCCACGCGAGCGCCGACTCGTGGGCCTCGATGATCTCGTCTAGATCCGGGTCGAAACCCTGGCGGATCAGTCCGCCCTGGGTGACCGTCCCCGGAGGATCTTCGACGAGGGCCTCGTCGAGGTCGGTCGCCAACTCCGCCGCCGCCTCGCGGTCCGGCCGGTCCAGGACGTCGGCGAGCGGCGACTCGGCGAGGCGTTCGGTCTCCGCGATCAGGTCGCCGACCGCGGGCAACAGCGCGAGCGTCTCCTGGACGGCGCGCAGGTCGCGGGCGTCGGCGCTCCCGGAGGCCGCTTTCGAAGCCAGCCGTTCGAGGTCGTACGCGTCGCCGAGCGTCTCTCGCAACTGGTCGCGGGCCATCGCCGCCTCGGCGAGCGCCGCCACGGCCGATTGCCGGCGCGTCAACTCGCCGCGGGAGCGACGCGGCCGCTGGAGCCACTCGCGGAGGAGGCGCCCGCCGGCGCTCGTGACAGTGTGGTCGACCGTCGCGAACAGCGACCCCTCCCGGTCCCCCTGCATCGTCTCGGTGAGTTCGAGGTTGCGCTGGGTCGTCGCGTCGAGGTCGACGTACGCCGACTCGTCGAACGACTGGAGTCGCGTCATCGACGCCAGCACGCCCGCGCCGGTCTCGTCCACGTAGGAGATGACTGCCCCTGCCGCCCGTACTGCGGCGTCGGCGTCGGCGATACCCACGCTCTCCAGGGTCTCCGCGCCGAACTGTTCGCGCACCCGGTGGCGCGCCCGTCCCGGTGCGAACGCCTCGGTGGTGTGCAGCGAGAGCGATGCGTCGGTCCGCTCGCGCACCTCGTCGAGGAAAGCATCGTCAGAGCGGACCTCGGGACCGGGAAGCACCTCCGCGGGGTCGAACTTGTACAGTTCCGTCAGCGCCGCCGCCGTCGCGTCGGCGCCCGATTGCTCGGTGACGAGGAACTGTCCGGTCGTCACGTCCGCGACGGCGATGCCGTACGTCGCGTCGGTTCCCGTCCGTTTGGCGTCGCCCCCTTCGCCGTCGCGAACCACGGCCGCGAGGTACTGCGCGTCGTCGTCGGTCGTCGCGAGGTGCGTGCCCGGCGTCACCACTCGGGAGATCTCGCGCGCGTGCCCGTCGTCGGTCTCGTACTGGTCGGCGACGGCCACCCGATACCCGCGCTCGACCAGCGCCGAGAGGTACGGCGTCAGGTCGTCGAGCGGCACGCCCGCCATCGGGTAGGACGACCCGTGCGAGGACTTCTGCGAGATCTTCAGATCGAGCTCGTCGGCGACGATCTCGGCGTCCTCGGCGAAGAACTCGTAGAAGTCACCGCACTGCATCGCGAGAATGTCGGCGTCGGTCTCCTCCTTGAGCGCGAGGAACTCCCCGACGATACCCGTCGCCTCGGTCATACGCTGACGTGTGTGCGAAGTCGGGTAAAAGGCTACGGGTCCGGAGCGAAAGTGGTTCGCGGAACGACCGTTGCAGTCCGCTCTCTCGTCGAGTGGTCCCCCGCTCTCGACTACTCGTAGCTCACTCCCCCGTCGTCGAGCACGCCTTTCAGCGCCTCGGCGGCCGCCTCGAACCCTTCGGGACCGCTGTAGCCGTACGCCGACCCCGCGAAGGACAGGTGCGGTTCCAGCGAGAGCGCGCCCTCGAACCCGCGGTCCCGGAGCGCCGCGACTGTCTCGCCGATGCGGCCGTCGCCCTCGCCGGCGGGGCGGATCTCGCCGCGCTCGCCGTACTCGGCGTCTTTGACGTGGACCTGTTCGACGTACTCGACGACCTGCAGGAGCGCGTCGGGGTACGGCCGGACGCCGATCTCCAGGAAGTTCGCGGGGTCGAACACCGCCCGGAAGTGCGGCGAGTCGACGGTCGTCAGCAGGTCCCGGACGCGCCCGGGCGTGTCGCCGTAGATGTCCTTCTCGTTCTCGTGGACGAGCGTCACGCCCGCGTCCTCGGCCTTCTCGACAGCCACGCGGGTCCGCCGGAGGACCTCCTCGCGGTGGTCCGCGGGGTCGTCGCCCTCGGGGATGTAGTATGAGAACACGCGGACGTACTCGGTGTCGAAGCGATTCGCGAGTTCCAGCGCGCGCTCGAGGCGCTCCACGTGCGGCTCGAAGTCGTCTTCGATCCCGATCTTCCCGATCGGCGATCCGATGGAGGTGACCGAGAAGCCGCGCTCGTCGAGGGTCGCTTCCAGTTCGTCCAGCCGCTCGTCCGAGAGGTCGAGGGCGTTCTCGTCCCAGACGCCGCGCAGGTCGAGGTGACTGATGTCCAGTCCGTCCAGGGTCGAGAGCTGGTCGTCGAGGTCGGACGCGATCTCGTCGGCGAATCCGCTGATCACGAACGGGGCTGTCATGTCTCCGCGGTCGGAGCGGGGGGTCGTATGTCTTGTCACCGCGGAAACGCGTGCCAGTAACGGGGGCGGCTCGCGTCACGCCCTTCCGCTCAGTTATCGAATGCGCGCTTTCTCAACCGTCCACCTAATCGGCTGGGGTTCGTAGTGGTGCCATGGACGACGTGACCGACTACGGCGCCGCCGGCGACGGCGAGACCGTCGACACGGCCGCGATCCGGGACGCCGTCGACGCCGCGGGCGACGCGGGCGGGGGGATCGTCCGTCTGCCTGCCGGCGAATACCGCGTCGACGGCCCGGTGACGATGCGTTCACGGGTCCGTCTCGTCGGTGACGGGATGGGGGCGACGACCGTCGCCGCGGAGGGGACGGGGTTCGCCCCGCTCCAGTACCTCGGCGACGCAGACGACGTACTCGTCGACGCGACGGTGGCCGATCTGACAGTCGACAGTTCCGGGCTGGGCGACCCCGACGACTACTCGGCCGCGGAGAAGTGCGTCTACTACCAGCACGTCCGCCGCTGTCAGATCCTTCGCGTCCACGCGTACGGCGCGGCGGCGACCGGCATCGGGACGGACATGATGGTCGACTCGCTGGTCCACGGCTGCGTCGCGGAAAACTGCGGCCGCAACTTCGCCGCGGCCCGGGACGGCCTCAACCTCGGCTCGAACGGCATCGGCATCGGGACCGGGCTCCAGGACGACGCCGAACCCGTCGTCGTCTCCGATTGCCACGCCCGCGCCAACGGCAACAACGGGATCATGTTCGAGAACCAGGCGACGGGCGGGCGGGCGAACGAGTACCACGCCGGTCACGTGTTCGTCCACGGGTCGACTGCAGTCGGCAACCGCGTGGGGTTCCGCACCTCCGCGGATCGGCGCGTCCGGGTCTCGAACTGCTCGGCCCACGCCAACGACGAGGACGGGGTCGTGATCGACGAGAAGGGCGACTGGCCGAACGAGGCGAAGCGCCCCCCGTTCCCGGCCCGGGAGCACCGCGTCGACGGCTGCCACGTCACCGAAAACGGCGGCCACGGCGTCCACGTCGCCGACGCGGGGACGGACGCGTTCGTCGACGTCGCGGACTGCCACGTCGGCGCGAACGCGGGCGCTGGCGTCCGCGTGTCGACCGGCGAGCCCGTGCGTTCGGTGTCGGTGGCGGACTGCGAGGTGTACGACAACGGCGGGCCGGGCCTGACGTTCGCCGACGGCGGCGCCGACCTCCGCGTCTCCGACTGCGACGTCCGCGACAACGGTCGCAGCGGGCCGCCCGATTCGAACCCCGATGGCGCCGACAGCGATGCGGCCGGCGTTCACTTCGGCGGGCCAGTGGAGGGTTCGACCGTCGCCGGGTGCCACGTCGTCGACCGCGCGGGGACGCAGTCCCCCGGCGTCGCCGTCGCGGCCGACCACGAGTCGCTCGTCGTCCGGGACAACCAGTTCCGCGGGGACGCCGACCCCGTCGCGGGGGAGACGCTCCCGGTCGTCCGCGAGAACGAGGGGTTCGTGACCGAACAGGCCGGGTTCGCGAACGCGCGGGGTGACGGCGAGCGTCGTCGCTTCTCGGTCGAACACGGCCTCGACGTGGCCCCGCTCGTCACCAGCGCCTGGGCGGCCAGCGACGACGCGGTCGGCCGGTTCCACGTGACCGACGGCGACGCCGACGAGTTCGCGGTCGTCTACGAGACCGCGCCCGCCGACGGCGCGGCGCTCCGCTGGGGCTTCGAGGCACGCCGGTAGTTCGCCGGTCGCACCGCGGTGCGGTCACTCGCCGATCGCATCGCGGCGCGGTCACTCGCCGGTCGCACCGCGGTGCGGTCACTCGCCGGTCGCATCGCGGCGCGGTCACTCGATCCGAACCGGTTCGCCCCGTTCGGCGGACTCGTAGATCGCCTCGATGATCTCGACGGCCTTTCGCGCCTCGCTCGCGTCGAGCATGTACGGTTCGTCGTTCGCGCGGGCGTCGAGGAAGTCTTCGATGTTGCGCCGGTGGTTCGCGTAGTCGATGCTCATCGGGTCGGCCGCGCCGCCGCCGGAGTCGGTCTCGCCGAACTCCTCGCGGATCGCCGGGTCGTCGTCGCGCTCCTCGCGGAACTGCCAGGTGACGAGTTCGTCCTCCAGGATCTCTGCGGTGCCGCCGCGACCCGCGATCTGGAGCCGCTTGAGCGATCCCGGGTACATGGAGGTTGCGCCCAGGATCTGGCCGAGCGTGCCGTCGCGGTAGCGGAGGACGGCGACCGCGGTGTCCTCGACCTCCATGATGTCGCCGCTGTGAGCCCGGCGGTCGGTGTACGCGAACACCTCTGCGACGGGATTGACACTCTCCGACCCCGCTCCGGTATCACCGTCCGCGCCGGCCGCGCTCGCGAGCCACTGGATCGCGTCGACCCCGTGGATCGACTGGTTCATGAGCGCACCGCCGCCGTCGAGTTCCTGGGTCCCCTGCCACGCGCCGTCGTAGTAGTCGTCGTCGCGCCACCACGGCACGTACGCGCTGGCGACCGAGAGATCGTCGAACCGACCGTCGGCGGCGGCCTCGTGGAGCTGCCGGACCACGGGGTTGTAGCGCTGGTTGAAGATCCCGCCGATGCGGATCCCGGCGTCGTCTGCGGCGGCGACCATCTCGTCGATGCGCTCGGTCGTGATCTCCAGCGGTTTCTCGCAGAGCACGTCGACGCCGCGCTCGGCGGCCGCCAGCGCGGGTTCGAGGTGCGCGCCGCTCGGCGTGCAGATGCTGAGGACGTCGACGTCCTCGGCGTCGAGCATCGATTCGGTGTCGGCGTACCACGCGCAGCCGTACTCGTCGGCGAACTCGCGGCCGCGCTCCTCGGTGCGACAGGAGCCGGCGACGAGCGCCGCTTCGTCGATGTCCGCGATCGATTCGGCGTGCATCGTCGCGACCGATCCGATCCCGGCGATGGCGAGACGGTCTGTCATGTCGTCGCTCGGTTCGCGACCCCGTGGCAAAAAGGTGACCGAGCGGGCGAACGGCGCCGGGAGTGCCATCCGGTGTCGGTCACTGTCAGCGACACGAGCGGCGGACGGTCGCGTCGGGGCGGGTCACGGGAGCAACGTGCGCCGGCCACCGGGCCGAAGGCGGGTCGTTTTTACCGTTCCCCTCGGTCGGGAGGGACGTACAGATGGCGCTCCCGGACCCCCTCCAGCGGGCGAAGCGGCAGGTCGTCGAGGACCTCCGCGCCGACCCGTACCTCCCGTACATCCTCGCTGCCGCCCTCCTGGTCTCGTCGTTCTGGATCTGGCACCGGCTGCCGAACTTCGCGACGCGCGACGAGCGCTGGCGGGTCGTCGACCCCATCGAGGTGGTCGCGGCGTACCTCGACGACCCCGGACTCGGCTCGATCTCCGAGGGTGCGGCGTACTGGCGGACCTACGGCTCGGCGATGTACCTCTCGGCGCTCGCGCTCCTCCCCGTCTTCGTCGTCGTCCTGGCGAGCGACGCGCTCCCGGCGTTCGCCGACATGGGTCGACACATCGGCGTCGGCTTCTGGCCCCACTGGCTCCGGACGCCCGGCTGGATCTGGACGTGGAGCGTCCTGCCGGTGCGACTGGCGAACGTCGCCATGGCCGTCGGCAGCGTCTACGTCGTCTACCGCACCGGGACGACGATGCGCGACCGCGCGACCGGCCGACTGGCAGCGGCGCTGTTGACCGTCACGTGGGGGTTCCTCGTCCTCGCTCACGAGGGCGGCGAGGACGTCCCGTCGCTGTTTTTCCTCCTGCTCTCGCTGTACTTCGCCGTTCGATACGTGGAGTCGGGCGCCGACAGGCTGTTCTTCTGGGGCTGCCTGTTCGGCGGGGTCTCGATCGCGTTCAAGCTCTCGGGCGGCGTGAGCGCGGTGATGCTCGGGGTCGCACACCTCCACCGCGCTCGCCGGTCGGACGCGGGGCCGGTCGCCGCGCTCGTCCGCCCGAGGTTCCTGACCGTCGGCGTCCTGATCGGCATCGCGACCGTCGCGGCCGGGTTCCCGAGCATCGTCCTCGGGGCCCCGGAGGAGTTCGGCGGCCGGATCAGCCGCGCGTTCGGCGCGAAATCCGAACCGCACGGGTGGCTCGTCCAGCCCAGCTGGTGGTGGATCCTGCGGGGGTACCTCAACGGCGCCGGGGTACCGCTTCTCCTCGGATTCGTCGCCGGCGCGGCGGCCGCAATCGGGCGGTTCCGCGAGCGCTCGCTGACGGCCGACGGACTGCGGATCGCGCTGGCGGGCGTCGGCACGTACCTCCTCGTCTTCTCGACGTGGCGATACGTCCGGACGCACCACCTCCTGCCCACGTTCGCGCTGCTGGCGCTCGTCCTCGCGGTGGCGCTCGTCCGCCTGCGCGAGCGCCGGCCAGCGGTCGGCCGGGCGGCCGTCGCCGTCCTGCTGGTGACGAGCGCCGCCTACGCCGGTGCGGGGACGCTCGCGTACGCCTCCCAGCCCCGCGACCAGGCCGTCGACTACCTGACGAGCCACGGCGGCGCGAACGACACGATAGAGACCTACACGGTGGACCCGCAGGACGCGGCGGTCCCGCACAGCGACCGCGTCGACCAGCGCCCGCGCTTCGGCGTGGCGACGTTCACCGACCGCTGTCCGGCATACGTCGTCCTCAACTACCACCGGTCACTGCTGTATCTCGCGCCGGACTCCTGGGGCAAGCGGGCGGAGGTCCTCACGAACCCGAGCGTCGAGGGCTTCGTCAGCGACCTGCTCGCCGAGGACACCTACCCCTACGAGATCGCCGGCGAGTACGGACGCGAACCGCGATTCCTGCGTGGCGAGGGGCGGGCGCCGATGTGGCAGCGACTCTTCCGGGTCGGGACGCGCCCGCGAACCATGCAGTACGGCGACCCGCAGGACATGGGCGTCGACCAGTACACGGTCGTGCTCCGCCGGACCGGCGACTGCGGCAACGGGACGCTCTCGGACGAATTCGGGTCGGCGAATCGCTGACGACGGTCCAGAGGATCGCTGACGACGGTCCGGAGGACCCCTGGCGCGCCGCCGTGGGGCTTACCCGTCAGTAACCGCGCGCACCGATTTGACGGGGTTTAAGCCGACTCGTCCGTTATCCGCTCGTACATGACCGACAGCGAGTACGACGTCGTCGTGGTCGGCGGCGGGCCGGCGGGACTGACGGCCGCGCTCTACACCACGCGCCTCGGGCTTGACACGGCGGTCGTCGACCGCGGCGGCGGCCGCGCCGCGATGATGCAGGACACCCACAACGTCATCGGCGTCACCGAGGACGTCAGCGGCGGCGAGTTCCTCGGGACGGCCGCCGAGCAGGTGCAGTCGTACGGTGCCGACATCCACCGCGAGTTCGTCGGCGGGATCGAGCGCGTCACCGACGGGGACGGTGAGGGTCCTGACGACCTCCGGTTCCGCCTGGAGACGGGCGACGCGACCTACAGCACTCGTCGGGTCGTCCTCGCGACCGGGTTCTCCGACGTCACCCCGGACCCGCCGCTCCCGCCGACGGGCCGGGGCCTCCACTACTGCCTGCACTGCGACGCCTACATGTTCGCCGACGAGCCGGTCTACGTGATGGGCACGGGCGACTCGGCGGCCTACGTCGCGATGATCATGCTGAACTTCACGGACGACGTGGACCTGCTGACTCGCGGTGACGACCCCGAGTGGAGCGACGACACCGACGAGATGCTCCGCAACCACCCCGTCGAGGTGATCCACGCGGAGATCGCGGCGGCCAACCGCGACGACGGCGGCTGGCTCGAGTCCTTCGAGTTCGAGGACGGGACCGTTCGAGAGTACCGCGGCGGCTTCCCGATGTACGGCTCGGAGTACAACACCGACCTGGCCGAGGCCGTCGGCTGCGAGCTGACCGACGACGGGACCATCGACGTGGACGACCACGGCCGCACCAGCGTCGACGGCGTCTACGCCGTCGGCGACGTGACCCCCGGCCACAACCAGATCCCCGTCGCGATGGGCCAGGGCGCCAAGGCCGGTATCGCCGTCCACATGGACCTGCGCCAGTTCCCCCGGTCGGTCGAGGACGTCGACGCGATGGGGCCGGTCTCCTCGGGCGACGTGCCCGCCCTCTCGCAGGAGTTACTCGCGACCGCCGTCGCCCACGAGGGCCACGCGGGCGGGCCGCGCGTCGAGGCAGCCGACGAGGCCGAGAGCGGCGACGAACAGCCCGCCGACGACGACTGAGGAACGGCCGTTTCTCCCCCGGCTGGGACCGATTTTCGTATCAGGAGTCGATCCCGTAGATCCGGTCGACGCCGACGTAGACGAACCAGACCATCCAGATAGTGAAGATGACCAGCCACGCGCCGTACTGGACGTAGGGGTGGGGGACGAGGACGTAGGCGACCACGAGCAGGGCCACGACGACGACCGCGGTGGCGACGTTGTACCGCGTCGGTTCGAACACGTCCCCGAGCAGGTCGCGCATCGCCTCGACGTACGCGGCGGCGCCACATTACTTTTGGCGGGGACGTCCGGACGCGAACCGCCGGAGGCCCCTCGATACTCGCCCGTCACGGCCGCGTCGCCGGATGACTGCTGCGTCGCTGGACGAGCGGCATATCGCCAGACGACTGCCGAGCAGACACTGATGGGAGAGCGGGATTCTTCGCGGTGAACGGGTCCGTCGCTCACTCGAACTGGGCGTCGGCGAGCAGATCGAGGAACTCGCGAACGTCGCGGGGGCTTTCCAGTCGGTAGTCAGCGGCCGTCTCGCGCTCCCCGACGAGGACGCCGAGGCCGTCGAGCGACCCCCGTTCGTCGTCCAGCGCCCTGAAGGCGTCCTCGTCGGTCACGTCGTCGCCGACGTACGTGGGGAGCCAGCCGTGGGGCGCCTCGTCGGTCACCTGTTCGACGGCGCGGCCCTTGTCCCAGTCGACCGCGGGACGGACCTCGCGGATCGCCTTGCCGTCGCGGATCTCCAGGGGGACGCCGGCCGCGACCGTCTCCTCGACCGTGGTGCGGACGCTCCGTTCGACCTCGGGAACGCGCTCCGCGGGCACCTGTCGGACGTGGACGGTCGCGGTCAGGTTCTTGTTCTCGATCTCGACGCCGGGGACGTGTGCGAGCCGGTCGGCGAGGCGGTCGCAGACGCGGTCCACGGCGTCGCGACACCGGCGCGCCTCCGGGTTCACGACCTCGCGGCCGTCGTAGCGGAGTTCGAGCCCGTGGTTGCCGGCGTAGGCGATCCCGTCGACGTCGACCCGTTCGCGGAGGTCGGTCAGTGCCCGGCCGCTGACGACGGCCACGTCGACGGAGGGACACGACGCCAGTCGTTCGACGCGTTCGCGGACGGTCGGAGGCATCCACGCGGCCTCGGGATCGTCGACGATCGGCGCGAGCGTGCCGTCGAAGTCGAGCGCGCAGACGACGCCCGGCGCGGTGGCGAGGCGGTCGGCGACGGAGTCGCGAGCGAGCCAGAGCGGGGTCGCCTCAGTGGTCTGCACGGGTGGTCACACCCCCGTCGGCGTGGCCGAGGTTCGCGACGGTCCCGAGGACGGTCCCGACCCACGACTCGATGTCGTTGTCGGTGACGTAGTCGGACAGCGCGTTGCCCCGGCGTCGCCGTTCGTGCTCGCTCATCGACAGCGCCTCGTCGAGCGCGTCGGCGAAGCCGACGGTGTCGTGCGGGCGGACGGAGACGGTCCACTCGCCGAGGACGTCGTGGGCGCCGGCCTGGTCGCTGAGGACGAGCACGCCGGGGTCGTCGTCCTGCGCGGCGACGTACTCCTGGGCGACGAGGTTCATCCCGTCGCGGACCGGGCTGACCACGGCGAGGTCGGACTCGCGGTAGAGACCGGCCAGCCCCTCGTTCGAGATCATGTCGGTCGTGTAGACGACGGGTCGCCAGTCGTCGGTCGCGAAGCGGTCGTTGACCCGCTCGACGGCGTCCTCCACGCGCTGCTGGTAGCGCCGGTAGGCGTCGATGTTCGACCGGCTCTCCGTCCCGATCTGGACGAGCGTCACTTCGCCGCGCCAGCGCGGGCGCTCGGCGAGGAGGCGTTCGAGCGCGTCGAGGCGCTCGACGATGCCCTTGGTGTAGTCGAGCCGGTCGACGCCGACGGCGACCCGGGTGTCGCGGTCGATCCCGCGGTTCTTCCGGAAGGCGGCGCAGAAGCCGGCCGCTTCCATGCTCCCGGCCTGTTCGCGGATGCTGTCGGCCGGAACGCCCATCGGCGCGGCGCGGACTGTCGTCGTCCGACCGCGGTGCGTGACGGTCCCCGCCTCGTGGTCGATCTCGGCGTCCGAGAGTCCCCGTTCGGCGCATCGGAGGAAGTTCTCGCAGTAGCGCGGGACGTGAAAGAGGACGACGTCGTTGCCGAGCAGGCCGTCGAGGATCTCCTCGCGGTGGGGGCAGGCGCGGAACGTGTCCCAGCTGGGCCACGGGATGTGCCAGGTGTGGGCGAGCGTGCGGTCGGCCGCCGGGTCGTCGGGCGCGTCGTCGGTTCGCTCGCGGACCTGCCGCGGAGCGAGCGCGAGGTGGTAGTCGTGGAGCCAGAGGAGGTGGTCGGGGCCGCTGGCCGCCGCCATCTCCGCCGCGAACTGGTCGTTGATGCGCCGGTAATCGGCCCAGGCGTCGCCGCAGCCCTCGACAGTGCCGAGCGCGGCGTGACAGAGCGGCCAGAGCACCCGGTTGCTGACCCCGTAGTAGTACCCCTCGACTTCCGAATCGTCGAGCCAGAGCCGCTGTAGCGTGTAGGTGTCGTCCCCGTCCGGAGGGACGGTCACGCGGTCGTCGCCGTCAACGACGGTCGCGTCCGCGTCGCCGTCGCCCCAGGCGATCCAGGTACCGGAGACGCGCCGCATCACGGCGTCGAGACCCGCCGTCAGGCCGCCAGCGGGGCGGTCGACGGTCACGTCGCCGTCGTCACCGTAGTCGTGTCTGTAGGGTTGTCGGTTCGATGCGACGACGAGGTCGTCGCCCGCTGTCGCGAGCACGCGGTCGAGACCCGTCTCGACCCGGTCGGCCCGCAGATGTGTCCTCTCCATGACGGACTACCCGTGCTTGCCCCGCCAGGAGGGTATGGGCGCGGCTTGCACCTGCGCGCTGTCACCCACAACGCCACGCGTCGGAAAGATGGCCGATAAAGGGTTTCTATCCCGCGTTTGGGGTAGACAACTCGTCGGTGTCCGCGTCCGCGGCCCCGGCCTGCCGGCGGATCTCGCGGATGCGTTCCGGGATCGGGGGGTGGGTGTAGTGGAACGTCTCGTAGAGGGGGTGCGGGAACGGGTTCGAGAGGTTCTCGCTGGCGAGTCGACAGAGGGCGTCGACCATCGGTTCGCCGTCACCCATCACCTCGACGGCGAAGGCGTCGGCCTCCCGCTCGTGTGCAAGCGAAAGCTTGTTTTCGAGGGGGCTGGTGAGCCGGTTCAGCGGGTAGAGGACCAGCGCCGCGAGGAACAGTCCGGCGTAGACCGGCCGGCCCGCCCCCGACGCGAGGCCGAACATCTCGTAGAGCCACGGGCCGGTGACCAGCTGGTAGGCGAGGAAGAACACGACGCCCATCCGGACGGCGGAACTCCCCACTCGTTTCCAGATGTGGGCTTTCTTCCAGTGAGCGAGTTCGTGGGCGAGCACGCTCTGGAGTTCGTCCATCTCCATCTGCTCGACCAGCGTGTCGAACAGGACGACCCGTTTGGTCGCGCCGAACCCGACGAAGTACGCGTTGGAGTGGCCGCTGCGCCGGCTCGCGTCCATGACGTAGATCTGCGAGCAGGAGAAGCCGGCGCGGTCGAACACGTCGGTGACGGCGTCGTGCAGGTCGCCCGACTCGACGGGTTCGAAGTCGTTGAACAGCGGTGCGATGACCCGCGGGTAGACGACCATCATGACCAGCGAGAAGGCGACGAACAGCGCCCAGGCGCCGACCCACCACAGGCCCGGGAACGAGTCGACGACCCACATGACCGCCGCGGCGAGCAGGCCGGAGATGACCAGCGAAACCGCCAGGCCGACGACCTGGTCGCGGGCCCACAGGCGCGGCGACTGCTCGTTGAAGTCGAAGATTTCCTCGACGACGAAGGTGTCGAACAGATCGAAGGGGACCGAGGAGAGTTGCAGCGCGAGGACGACGCCCAGGAAGAAGACGACGCCCGAGGGTACGGTGCCGAGACCGAGCGACTCGACGGCGGCGACGGCGTCGGCCAGCAGACCGGAGTACAGGACCAGCAGCAGCAGGCCGAGACCGACCCAGGCCTCGAGCTGGCCGGCGCCGGTCTTCGCGCGCTGGTAGCCGAGCAGTTCGTCCGTGTCGCCGACGTCGAGACGGTCGTCGAACCAGTCGGTCTCGGGGCTCGCGGTTTCACCGCTCGCTCCATCCGAGGTCTCCCTTCGCTCGACCTCGCGGCTCGCGGTTTCACCGCTCGCTCCATTCGAGGTCTCCCTACGCTCGACCTCGCGGCTCGCGGTTTCACCGCTCGCTCCATTCGAGGTCTCCCTACGCTCGACCTCGCTGGCCCCATGCCGGACGTTCAGCGCCGCCAGCCAGGTGAAGAATGCCTCGGTCCCGACGAGCAGGGCGAGGAAGGCGACGTGAAATGCGAGCATACCACGGGGTACGGTGCGGACGGGATAAATCCAACGCGGTCGATACGTCAGTTCCCGTCCGACTCCCATTCCCTGTTGTCCAGAAATACCGCCCAAAACAGGGGTTAGAGACTGATCATGATACGGTGACCACGGCTGGATTGCTGGTAGCCAAAGGAAAACTTATCCCCAAATAGCCGTGCTATCCTGACGACAGATGAGTGAGGACAATCCCAAGCGCAGGATGGGCAACAGGAACCACGAGTGGTGGCCGAACCAGTTGAACCTGGACGTGCTCGACCAGAACGCCGAAGACGTCGGTCCGTACCGCGATGACTTCGATTACGCCGAGGAATTCCAGAAACTCGACCTCGAAGCGGTGAAGGCGGATCTGAAGGACCTGATGACGACGTCACAGGACTGGTGGCCGGCCGACTACGGCCACTACGGGCCGCTGTTCATCCGGATGGCGTGGCACAGCGCCGGGACGTACCGGACCGTCGACGGCCGGGGCGGCGCCGCGGGCGGGACCCAGCGGTTCGCACCGCTCAACAGCTGGCCCGACAACGGGAACCTCGACAAGGCGCGCCGGCTGCTCGAACCGGTGAAGCACAAGTACGGCCGCAAGCTCTCGTGGGCCGACCTGATCGTCCTGGCCGGGAACGTCGCGCTCGAGTCGATGGGTATGGAGACGCTCGGCTGGGCCGGCGGACGCGAGGACGTGTTCGAGCCCGACGAGGCCGTCTTCTGGGGGCCCGAAGAGGAGTGGGAAGCGCCCCAGGACCAGCGCATCGACGAGGACGGCGAGCTCGTCGAACCCCTCGGCGCAACCGTGATGGGCCTCATCTACGTCGACCCCGAGGGACCGAACGGCAATCCCGAACCGCTCGAGTCGGCCGAGCGGATCCGCCAGGCGTTCGGTCGCATGGCGATGAACGACGAGGAGACGGCCGCGCTCATCGCCGGCGGCCACACGTTCGGCAAGTCCCACGGCGCCGCCAACGACGACATGGGCCCCGCGCCCGAAGCGGCCCCCATCGAGGAGCAGGGCCTCGGCTGGCCCGACTCCGGCAAGGGCTCCGAGACGACCACCAGCGGCATCGAGGGCGCCTGGAACGCCTGGCCGACGATGTGGGACACCTCCTACCTCGACAACCTGCTCGACTACGAGTGGGAGCTGACGGAGAGCCCCGTCGGCGCGAAGCAGTGGCAGCCTGTCGAAGAGGAGGCGTACGACACCGTGCCGGACGCCCACGATCCCTCGGAGAAGCACGCACCCATGATGATGACGACGGACCTCGCCCTCAAGCGGGACCCGGAGTTCCGGGAGATCGTCGAGGGGTTCCGGAAGAACCCCGGCGAGTTCCTGGAGGCCTTCGCGCGGGCGTGGTTCAAGCTGATCCACCGCGACATGGGCCCGCCCGAGCGGTTCCTCGGCCCGGACGTCCCGGAGGAGACGATGCTCTGGCAGGACCCCGTCCCCGACGCCGACTACGACCTGATCGGCGAGGAAGAGGCCGCCGAGCTCGAAGCGGAGATCCTCGACTCGGATCTCTCCCGCACACAGCTGGTCAAGACCGCCTGGGCGGCGGCCTCGACGTACCGCGACAGTGACAAGCGCGGCGGTGCGAACGGCGCTCGCATCCGCCTCGAACCGCAGCGCAGCTGGGAGGCCAACGAGCCGGCGGCACTCGAGACTGTGCTGTCGACCTACGAGGATATCCAGGCGGAGTTCAACGGCTCCCGATCCGACGACGTGCGAGTCTCGCTCGCCGACCTCGTCGTGCTGGGCGGCAACGCGGCCGTCGAGACGGCCGCGGCCGAGGCCGGCTACGACGTCGAGATCCCGTTCGAGCCCGGACGGACCGACGCGACGCAGGAACAGACCGACGAGGAGTCGTTCGAGGTGCTCGAACCGCGCGTCGACGGGTTCCGCAACTACTTCGGCGAATACGACGCGCCGGCCGAAGAACTGCTGGTGGACCACGCCGACCTGCTCGACCTGACGGCCTCGGAGATGACGGTGCTGGTCGGCGGCATGCGCGCCCTGGGCGCGAACTATCAGGACTCCGACCTCGGCGTCTTCACCGACGAACCGGGGACGCTGACCAACGACTTCTTCGTGACCCTCCTCGACATGGGCTACGAGTGGGAGCAGGCCTCGGAGTCCGAGGGAGTCTACGAGCTGCGCGACCGCGAGACCGGGGAGGTCGAGTGGGAGGGAACCCGCGTCGACCTCATCTTCGGATCGAACTCCCGACTCCGGGCCATCTCTGACGTCTACGCGAGCGAGGAGGAGACGTTCGTCGAGGACTTCGCCGAGACGTGGAGCAAGGTCATGAAGCTCGACCGCTTCGACCTCGAATAAGCCCGGCCGAGAGGCCATCTTCCGTGCGTGGCACCTCGGTGTAGTGTCGCCACGATTTACGCTTCGGATTCACTGACGAGTGGTGTGGAAATGCTGAATGCGTGGGAATGCTCTTCAGAAGTGCTTTCGACCTCGTAGACGCGAAGTGGTAGCTACGTGTACCTGTCGGCAGTACCGACAGTGCGACCGACAGTGTTGGACCACGAACATTTATACCGGAGAGGGAACCACCGGCGAGTAGAGGATGTCGGACTGGGACTGGGACTGTGAGCGTGCGTGGGGCTGGGGGTGCCTGACGACGGCGTTGTGTGTTGCACTGGTCGTCGGGACGGTGGTGAGTTTCGTCCCGGGGGTAGTGGGAGCGGCGGATTCTCGTAACGAAGCACCGCTGGCGGACGCTGGGTTGGACCAGAACGTCACGGCCAACGCGACCGTGTATCTCGATGCGACCGGATCGCGCGACCCTGATGGTAAGGTCGCCGAGTACGAGTGGCGACTCGAACAACCGGACGGCGACTATATCCGGCCGGACTGCCGGACGTGCGGCCAGACGTCGTTCGTCGCCCGACAGGTCGGGACGTACAACGCGACGGTGACGGTCACCGACGACGACGGTGCGACCAGTCGCGATACGTTGCGGGTTCACGTCGAGGAATCCGACGGACCGTCGGTTACTCTCTCCGGGCCGCAAGCATTGAACACGGGCGAAGTCGCCGGGTATACCGCGTCTGTGTCGGCTGGCAACGCGGACGTCGCGGCAGTGACCTGGCGGGTCGACGGGGACTGGCACAATCGGACGAGTATCGCCGGCGAGAGCGCAACGGCGGACTACCTTCACGCGTTCTCGACGGCCGGCAACTACACGCTCAGCGCCACGGTCGTCGACCGGGTGGGCCGCCAGCGTACCGCGACCAGAGAAATCAAAGTGCACAGCCCATCTGCTGCCGCTAGCGGCGGTAGTTCGTCGGGAAGCGGGGATAGTGACGGTGAGCAGTGCTCGCGGTACAACAGAGACGACGACCGGTACTGCACCAACGACCGGATGACCCTCGACAGTAACGGCATCGTCATCACCGACGCCGACAACGACGGCACGATCGTGTGGGCCGGCCAGACCCTCGACGCGGAGTTCACCCAGAACAACGCCGGCGTCTCCTACGATTCGACCGACGGCGTCGTCGAATTCGACACCCAAGAAGCGTACAAAGAGGCACTAGAAGTTGATTCGGTTAACGTCGATCCCACAGTGAGCGTCACAATGAATGAAGAAGAAGAAAGAAATGGAATGGAAGAAGATGACGACGGTGTCAGATGGGGTGAGGCCGAAAACGCTGAATACGACGATAGCAATGAGGACGATGAAATTCTTCCAACACTGTTAGATAGCATTGCCGATCGTGTAGGCGAGAACAATGGCGGAGACAACGGAGACAGCAACAGCGGAAGTAGTGGTGAGGAGAACGGGAGCACCAATACCCGAACTGGTCGTGTGCCGCATGATACGGGATATTAATGGTCAATAGATTCCCATCCAAGGTTAGTCCTGCACAGAAAATGGTGGTGATTGTCGGGATTATTGTTCTTCTCTTAATTGGGGGAGTTGCTATCTCAACCGGTGTCTTCGATGGAAGGGTAGAATCAAAAAGTGTACAGACATCTACCAAAACTGCTACGCAAGTAGATATCCCCACTTCAGCCAGGACTTCAATTCCAACTCCTGTAATCACCCAAACGGAGATGCCAATTCCGACCCAGACAGTTACGTCAACGCCAACTAAAATCCAGACGCCAACTCCAACGCGTACCCCGAGAGCGACCGCTACTCCAAGCCCATATGCCAATGAACGGTACAGTGAATTCGTAGCCACAGTTTATGGTGAAACGGAGGTAGATGCCGATGTCCCAGTTAGAATCCGTGGATGGACAGTGTTAGTGGGGAAAGAACTAGTAATGGTGATGAATCTCACAGCGCATTCAGAAGACGATATCCGTCGGGCGAAAGAAGTGAACACACTTGTTTCGAGCGGTTACGCGCAGGCAGTCGCCCATTATGATAACGGAAAAATAGATGGAGAAATTCCGAATAAATTGCGAATAGCAGAGGTGAACAACACTGGATCCCCACCGCAGACATTATACGTCAACACATCACTGGTCCGTAATTACTACACGGGCCAATTGACTGCGATGGAATTCACTGACCGTTACTGGTCTACAAAAACGAATATGAGTGAAGGGCATATTGAATATGTCGAGAACATAGACAGATCTGCCGGCAATTCTACACTTTACAATAGTTCGGAGTAGCGAGGTTCGCCCTTTCTCGAAGACACCTGAATCTGTTCGCCAATCTAAATTTGGGCGGGAGCCAGCAGAGGCCGAAAACATTTGGTCGGGCCGTCCCGGAACCCGAACATGGACTACGACGAGGCGGGGGCGACCTGTCGGCGGATACTCGACGCCGTCGGCGAGGCGGTCATCGCCGACGAGCGATTCCTGGAGAGCGTCCTGACGGGGATTCTCGCACAGGGGCACGTGCTGCTGGAGGACGTGCCGGGGACCGGAAAGACGCTGACGGCGAGGAGTTTCGCCAGCGCACTCAACCTCTCCTTTTCGCGCATCCAGTTCACGCCGGACCTGCTGCCCTCGGACATCACGGGGTCGAACGTCTACAACGAGGGGACGGGGGAGTTCGAGTTCGTCCCCGGTCCGGTGTTCTCGAACCTCCTGCTGGCCGACGAGATCAATCGCGCGCCGCCGAAGACCCAGGCCGCACTGCTGGAGGCGATGGGCGAAGGACAGGTAACGGTCGACGGCGAGACGACGGCACTCCCGAGCCCGTTTTTCGTCATCGCGACGCAGAACCCCATCGAACAGGAGGGGACGTTCGGGCTGCCCGAGGCCCAGCGTGACCGATTCATCTTCAAACTCGCGATGGGGTATCCCGGATTCGACGACGAGCGAACGCTCATCGACCGCCGGGCCGACCGCACGTCTCAGTCGCCGAGCGTGGATCCGGTCGTCGACCGGGAGACGGTGGCAGAGTTACAGTCGGTGCCCGAGACGGTTTCGGTGGACGGGAAACTGCGGGACTACGTCGTGGAACTCGGTCGAGCGACGCGCGAGGACGACCGGGTAGAGGTCGGCGTCTCGCCGCGGGGAGTGCAACGGCTCTTCGAGGCCGCCCGGGCGGCAGCGGTGATCAACGGACGGGAGTTCGTGGTCCCCGACGACGTGCGACGAGTCGTCTATCCGACGTTCGCTCACCGACTCGTGCTGACGACGGAGGCGAGCGTCCGCGGGGCGGATCCCGCGGCGGTCATCGACGACGTGCTCGATAGCGTCGCCGTGCCAGCCGTCGAAGAGCGAGCATCGGACGGACGGTCGGCAGACGGGCGATCAACGCGCGAATCATCGGAGCGCGGCGACCAGCAAGACGAGCGCGGCGACGACCACTGAGAGGGCGAAGGGGATCGTCGTCACGTCGGTGAGCACGGTCCCCGTCGCGAGTCGGTAGATAGACATCGAACCGAGCGCGCCGAACGTGCCGACTGCCAGCGCGGCGGCGACGTGGACGATCTCGGGAGTGGCGGTCGCTCCCGTTCGGCCGACTTCTCGTCCGAGGGTGACGCCGAACTCGCCGGCGTCCCAGACGACCACGCTGGCGACGAGTCCCCCCAGAACGACCGGCGCACCCACGCCGGCGCCGGAGGCGAAGCCCGCGGCGACGAACGTCCCGGCGGCCGCGATGGCCGGCCCGGGGGCGGACTCCGGAAGCGCACCGACCGCCATCACCAGCGCGAGCGCAAGCGAGAGCGCAGCGGTCATGCCGACGAGCGCCGCCGCGACGGTGACGACGACCGCCAGCGAGCCGTAGAAGTCGACGACCGCGGTCGACTGGCGGGTAAAGGCGGTCGCGAACTGCCCCGGGAGTGCGTCGGCGACGAACGCGAGTGCCGGTGTGAGGACGACCCCGTGGAGTGCGATCGCCAGCACGACGACAGCCCCGCCCCCGACGAACGGCGTCAGCGCGACCACGACGTCGCTCGTCTCCGTTCGAGTCAGGCGTTTGAGCGACCACACGAACGCGGCGGTCCCACCGGCGACGAGCGCGACTCCGAGGAGGAGAGCACGGAGCAACGGACTCGCAGTCGATCCGGCGAGGACGCTGTACACCGGCGCAGAGAGCGCGGCTCGCAGAGCGGGGGGAGAGATTACGGCCTCGACCAGCGTCAGCGGTAACACGGCAGCCGTGACGAGGGCGGTTCGGCGGGCGGCGCGCTCGACCGCCGCCGCCGTCTGTTCGACGCGGTCGTCGGTCCGCGGCGTCGACAGTTCCGTGACCGGCAGCGCGTCGACGGCCCGAGCGACAGCCAGCGCGGCTGTCCCGAGGAGAAGACAGAACGTGATCAGGTGCGTTCGACCGGGAACTGGAGCGACGAACGCGCCGACGACGTCACCGACGGTGGTAACGAGCGGGGGGGCCATCGGCGCCTCGTCCGCCCCACCGAGGCGACGGAGCAGCGTCGAGAGCAATAGCACGGCGGCGACCGCCAGCGGGACGACGAACGTCTTGACCGCGAGTTTCGCGTAAGCCCACGTCCTCGCCATGCTGAGGCGACCGGCGAGCGTCGAGAGTGCGCCGACCATCGCGACAGTCCCGCCGAGGACGACCACGGTCCCACTGACCACCCGCAGACCGCGGGGTCGGATCTGATCGACCGTCTGCACCGGATACAGCGCCGCGACGAGGTCCAGAAACACGTAGCCCACGGCGGAGGCGAAGCCGGCGCCGACGAACAGCGCGAGCAGGCCGGCGATCGCGGTCGCCGGGGCGCGCCAGCGATCCCGCCCGACCAACCACAAACTCGCGGCGAACGCCCCCGCGTGCGCGAACGCGACGGCGACCGCGAGGAGCGATCCGAGTCGTCCGATCAGCACGGCAGCGGTGGCCACCGACAGCACGACGACGACCACAGTGCTCACCCGAGAGGGGGGCGCCGTGAAACCGCCGAGACCGGGGTCTTCGGTCGTCGCGTCGGCGTCTGACCGCACGTCAGCCATGGGAACCCCCTGGTAGCGAGGCGATCGCGTCTGCAAGCGCCACCTCGACGGCGTCCGACCGGTCCCAGTCGACTACCGTCGCGCCCGTCGCAGAGAGGTCGGCCAGGCGTACGTCCCGCTCGCGACTGGCGACTCGCGCCCCGAGCGATGCCGAACCGGTCGCAGCGGGACTGAGGACCGTGACCGGGTATTCGCGCTGACGGACCCGCCGGACGAAGTCGACCGGCCAGTCGTCGAGCAACGGCGTCGCGAAGACGACGTGCGCCGTCGGTGGGAACTGCGACAGCAGATATCGCACTTCGTCGGCACCGCCGTCCGGTGTCGGCGTCTCGGGCGCTGCCGCGTCCGTCCCTCCGGTCGCGTCTACTTCCCCAGTCGCGTCCGTTCCTCCGGTCGCGTCTGCTTCCCCAGTCGCGTCCGCCTCACCGGTCGCGTCCGCTTCACCGGCCGCGTCCGGCTCCTCTGCCGCGTCGCTCGGAGGCCCGACGCTAGCCGACTGCCCGTCCGCATCGATGCCTGAGGCGTTCGATCGAACAGGGGCCCAGTTCCCGTCCGCTGCTCTCGGACGGATGTCACCGCCTCCGCCGTCGGGATCGTCGGCGACGCGCTGAATCGCGTCGAAGAGCGCGCGGGCGTGGGCCGTCGCGTCGTCCCGGTCGCCGCCGACCCAGGGTATCGGCCCGGCCCCCGTCGGGACGGCCGGATCGGCGCTGTCCACGCCGAAGGCCGCCGCGCCCGTCGTCACGTCCGCGTCGACCAGGGACTCGTAGATCCGTTCGGCGGCGTATCCCGTTAGCGACGTCGCCGTCGGCGCCCCGGCGTGAGGTCTGACGCGCCCGACCGGCCGGGCGTCGACCACGACGACGACTCTCACCGCCCGTTCCTCGCGATACGAAACGGTCGTCAACTCGCTCGTCTTCGCGAAGCGCCGCCAGTGGATGCGACTGATCGAGTCGCCCGGGCGGTACTCGCGCGTCGAGTGGAACTCCAGCCCCTCACCGCCGCTGTCGGTCGGGTGCGTTCCCGCCCGGGCGAGCGTGGCCGACCCGACCGACGCCGCGGATACGGGATCGAGCGACGAGAGCGTGGCGTCGCCGGTCGCCGGGACGACCTCCGTGACGAGCCGTCCCGCCGCGAACGGTCGCAGACGGACGACCGGGTCGGCGAACTCGAAGTCGCCGCGTAGCGCCACGACGTCGTACGTCAGCGTCGCCGATTCGCCGGGACGTAGCGTGACACACGCACGCGGGGTTCCATCGACGACCGCCAGGTCGTCGGGGACGCCGTCGACGATTCGGACGTCCGGGAGAGTCCCGTCCGAGACGTTCTCGACGGAGAGATCGACCGTCACCGACGCGCCGGGCGCCGGCGTCGCGTCCGAGAACGTGCGCTCGACCCGGACGGCGGCGTCCCCCGGAACAGTCGAGATAGCGCCGTAAACGACGTACGCGAGCGGGATCGCCGTCGACGCGAGCAGAAGCGGCGACGCGTACACCAGCCCGAGAGCGACGAGCGCCGCGGTCGCGACCGCGCCGACGCGCCACCGGTACACCCGTTCGTGACTCACTCGCCGACACCTCCACCGCCGACCTCCTCGGGTGGCGTACGCTCTCGGCCGCTGCCTCCGTCGACAGCTCCGTCGCTGTCCCTGGTTGAACCCCGCTCGCTGTCGGTCCGGGGGGACGCCGGGAGCGCGTCGATCGCCGCGACCGTCCGCCGGAGACGACGTTCGCGCTCTGCCGCGGGGTCGAGCCAGAGTCGGAGTCGCGACCGGAGCGACGGAACCGGTCCCTCGTCTCCCGAGAGGAACGCCGCCGCCGTCCGGTCGTCGGTCCACTCGCCCGAGGCGACCGCGCCGTCCGACGAGTCGCCGTCCCACTCACTGCGACGGAGGCGAGCGACCGCCAGCCTACGGAGCCGCTCTCGGATCTGGTCCATCGCGCGTTCGTCGCCCGTGGTCGCCCGCTCGACGGTCGCATCGAATTCGGTCGCGACCAGCGTCCGGTCGGGAGCCGTGACCGTCCCCGGCGGATCGGCGACGATCCGCTCGAACCGTTCGGTTCCGCTCCGGTCGCCTGACACGAGGCGGTCCTCCGGCGACTTCCACACGGCTCCGACGAGGTAAAACCCGACCGCAACGCTGCCGAGGACGAAGAGCGCCCGCGGTTCGAGCGTCGAGGCGGCGTCTACCAGGGTCGCCAGCGGCTCCGTCCCCGCGACGAGCGACGGCGCACTGACCGAGAGAACGCCGAGCAGCGTCGCGAGCACGCCGACGACGCCGAACGCGACCCGGACGGGGCCGCGCATCAGTCCCCACCTCGTCGGGGATCGATCTCGGCCGCCGATTCGTCGTCGGATACGTCAGTGTCGTCGGATGCGTCACTGTCGTCGGATACGCCAGTGTCGTCGGATCTTGCAGTTGCCCCCGTCGAATCGGAGGATTCGATCGATCGTTCGATCCGTTCGATCGCCGCCTCGACGGCCGGGACGGAGTCGTCGGGCGAGCGCGGGCCGTACTCGACGGCGCGGAACTCGTCACGGAGCGTCGCGACGGCCTCGGCGGGCAGGCCGTCGGCCGACACCGCGTGGTCGGCCAGTTGTCCCGGGGTCTTCGTCCACGGCCGGCGGACCGACACGAGAGTCAGGAACCGTCCCCAGGCCTCCCGGATCGTCACGTGCGCCGCGTCGGGTTCGGTCGACTGCGATCCGCTGTCCACGCCGGACTCGCGGTCTCCGGGGCGGAACGGCCGATCGACGACCCCGGAGAGTCGATTCGACCAGGCGACCAGCCACGCTCGGAACGCCCCGACTAGCTCGGCGGGCGAGCGGTCGCCCGCGACCAGCGCGGCGAGGTAGGCGATCGTCCGCTCGATTCGCGCGGCCGCGACGACCGCGAACCCCACGAACGCGCACACCACCAGACGGCAGGCCGTTCGGAGCGCGCCCGCGAGACGGCGGCCGAGCGACCGCGGACGGACCGACCGTCGACTGAGGGCGACTGCGCCGCCGACGACGACGGCGAGCGCGCCGACGGCGGCGCCCGCCGCGTTCGCAAGCGGGTTCACGACGGTCGTTCGCGCCGTCTGCCCGTCCGTCTCGACCGCTATCTGCACGGCCGATTCGAACGGCAGTCCGGTCGTGAACGACCCGTCGACGCCGGTTACGCCGACTCGCTCGCCGCCGATCCGGACCGGGACGCCCGCGGCCGAGTCGTTCCCGAGCGCCGCCGTCACCTCGACCGGCGAGCCCGCGACCGGCAGTGGCCAGACCGCGTCAGCCGAGACTGTCAACCCACCGAGCCGGAGCGTCGTGGATCCGGCGACCGGTTTTCGGGCGACGCCGAGGGTGACGTTCCCCGGTGATTCGGGCAGGCGCACGCTCGCCTGCCCCCCGTCACCGGTGCGCGCTACGGGTTCGCCGTCCAGCGACACCGTCGCGTTCTCGACCGGGACGCCGTCGACCGTCGCGGTGACAAGCACGGTCTCGCCGGTGCGCACGTCGCCCGACACGGACAGCGTCGCCTCCGTCGAGACGTCGAACGAACGCGTCGTGTTGTCGGCCTGTGCGTCCGCGGCGAGTTGGTCGGTCTCCGGTGACGGGAACGAACGCGATGCGTCCATGCCGGACAGCACCGCACCGTCTGACAGCGCCGTACCGCTGGGCAACGTCACACTGCCAGACAGCGCTGCACCGGACAGTGCTGCTCCACCGGACAGCGCCGAATCGACGGGCACCTCCGACGCGACGGTGCGTCCACCGACCACCGTTACGGAGAGGTTGTCGGTGTAGGGGACGGTCGCGTCGACCGTCCCGTCCCTGTCGGTCCGTCCCACCGGCTCACCGTCGAACTCGACCAGCGCTCCGACGACCGGCTGGGCGCCCGCCGTCACCGAAACCGCTACCGTCGCACCGGGCACCGCCGTCCGGTTGAGTGCGATGTCGTACTCGCTCGTCGACGGTTCACCGGGATCGCCCGGGGCCGGCGTGTCGTCCGCGCCACCCGGTACGTCCGGCGTCGGCTGCGGCGTCACCACCGACTCGTCGTTCGACCCCGGGTCCACCGGCGTCGCGGTGGCCGTCTCGTCACGCCCCCCGGGGTCCGGCGAGAACGTCTCACCCGGGCTGCCCTCCTCCTGGGGGCTGTACTCCCCGGGCGCACTGCTTTCCTCGTACGACTCCGCTTCTTGCTGCAGGCGCTCGGTCCCCGGCGTCGGGTCGAAGCGCACCCAGCCCACGTCCTCGAAGTACACCTCCACCCAGGCGTGGGCGTTCATCGACCGCACCTGGAACGCGTTCGCCCCGACCTGCTGGCCCGTCGAGTAACCGACGACGTAGCGAGCGGGGATCTCCTGCGATCGCAGCATGGTCGTCATCGCCGTCGCGAAGTACTCGCAGTAGCCCGCCTCCATCTGCGTGACGAACTCTCGGGCGACGTTTTCACCCGACGGCTCCGAGACGTTTAGCGAGTACTCCTTGTTCGCCTCTAGCCACTCCTCGATCCGCACCGCCGTCTCGTAGGGCGTGTCCGCCCCCCGGGTGACGTTGTTCGTGAACGGTCGGAGCGACACTGCGGTGCTCGGCGGGAGTTTCGTGTAGCGCTGCTCGATGGCGTCCGGGTAGTCGCGGCCGCTCGTCCGCAATAGCTCCGGGTCCCGCGGCGGCTTCCGACTCACGCCTACGTAACTGGTTCCCGCCGGCAGCGTACCGTTGGCGCGCGCCAGACCACCCTCGGTCAGTTCGATGTCCTCGGCCTGTTGGACGCCCGTCGGCCGCCACACGGTCGGTGCCGAAGTGGTCGGTCGCGCCAGTTCCACGCGATAGCGGACCTCGCTGCCCTCGATCGGCGCCGACGCGTCGCTCGTGCCCGACCGCGACCACCCGTCGCCGGTGTAGGTGTCGTACGAGCCAGTGCGCCAGTAACTGGACTCCTCGCTACGGACCAGGAAGTGAACCTCCGCGTCCTGCGACCGGAACGGGTTGCCGCCGTTCTGATCGAGCGACCCGCCGACCGACGTTCGGTCGCCGAGGTTCAGCGCTCCGAACCCGTCGCCGGTTCCTCGTTCGCCGCCGCCGGCGCTCCCGCCGTCGGAACGCTCCTCGGCGCCGGGCGGCATCGGGATCAACGACTCCGCCGGCGCACCGGCGAGGCCGACCGAGACCGCTGTGGGAACCAGCGTCGTCGCGAGAACGACCGCGACCACGCAGCCGGCGACGAGCGCGACCGATCCGTACTCGCGGGCCGACCCGTCGCCGGCGAACTCGAATCCCTCGTCGGCGTCACTCATGTGTCAGGCCAGATCGGGTGCCCGCAACTGGATCGTCACGTTCCACTCCGGGCGTTGCATTCACCGTTAGGAGGCCTGCCAGCAACAAATACTTCGTGGTTAACCGACCCTTTCGCGGTCGGATCCGGCGCTCGTAGTCGTGTTCAGACCGCGATCGCGCACGGGTTCGGACGGCGGAGCAAGGGTTTTGTTCCCCGGTGACCGAATCCAGGCATGATCGACGGATCGAAGTGCCCCGACTGCGACGGACACGTCAGCACGACCGACGGGACGACGTACGTCTGTGACGACTGCGACCGCGAGTTCGACGCGGCCGATCTGTTCCTCCCCTGAACGCCTCATCAACGGAATCACGAGTCGGGAACGCAGTTCTTCGGGCGCCACTCCGGCCGGGCCGACGAACGCCGGCCTCGATTACTCAGGCAGTAGCTTCGAGACAGGCCTCGTGGACGGTCTCGCCGTCTTCGTTCGGCTTCCGCCGCTCTCCAGGGACGATGGGTTCGCCGCAGCTCGCACAGCGTAGTTCGCCGGGTTCCGCGGCCGTCTCGGTACCGATACTCTCCATCACGTCGGTCGCCCCAGTATCGATGCTCTCCAGCAAGTCGTCGGACTCGCCGGACACCGTGTACCCGAGCGCCGCCGCGCCGACTCCCGCCAGCACGCCGCGCGTTCGCTTGCCCTTCCGGAACGACTGGATCGCGACGAGCGCCAGGACGGCAGCGAGGACCACGCGGGCGAGTCGACTGCGGTCGTCGAGTGTCTCGTTCGACTCCATACGCATAAATGGGGCTCCGTGCCCTTGTAAGTCATCGGTTCGACTGACGCTTTCTCGGAGAGGCGTCCGTCGACGGTGCCGATCGAATCGAAAAACGGCGGTCGAGAATACCGCGGTGTGGACGGGGTCTCTGAGCGGGGCCTCGATCAGCCCGAGGCCGCTGGCGGGGCGGACTGGTCGGGCAGGATACCGCCGCCCGTTCCGCCGTCGGACCGTTCGCCCTTGCTCGAGTCTTCGACGGTGACGAACTGGAACTCCTCGTCGCCCTCCTCGACGGTCTCGTCGTCGGAGTGGTCCTCCTCGCCGAGCCACTTCCCGACGGACGGCGCGGTGCCGGAGCCCAGCGCGATCATCAACCGGCGAGTCGTCTGTCCCGGTGGCGTCGAACCGTCGTCGGGATCCCGGACAGCCGTCCCCACGCCGCTCGATCCTCGCGATGGGGGATGATCCCTGAGCGTTTTCGCGGGCAAAATCGGCGGGTCGAACGTGTCGTCAACGAGGTGATCTGTCGGGGCGGGCTTTCGAAATCCTTTTTTCTCCCCTCCTCGCAGTCGGAGATGCGCACGACGGCGCGCCGCCTTAGCTCAGACTGGGAGAGCACTCGACTGAAGATCGAGCTGTCCCCGGTTCAAATCCGGGAGGCGGCATCCCGATTTTACCTGATTCCCACTCCTACCGATCACGTAGTCCGCACTATCCCTGTCCGACCATGCGGTCTTCGTCTTCCCAGACCTGCGCCCGGAGTTCGTACTTCTGGACCTTGCCGGTGGCTGTCGTGGGGAGGGCGTCGACGAACTCGACGCTCCTGACGGTCTTGTAGCTCGCGAGGGTCTCGCGGGTGAAGGCGATCAGGTCGTTTTCGAGAGCGTCGGCGTCGTCGACCGCGTCGGACTCGGGGACCACGAACGCCTTGGGCGTCTCGCCCCACTCGTCGCTGGGAGCGGGGACGACCGCGACGTCGGAGACTGCCTCGTGTTCGAAGAGCGCGTCTTCCAGTTCGATGGAGGAGATGTTCTCGCCGCCGGAGACGATGATGTCTTTCTTCCGGTCCTGGATAGCGATCATCCCGTTCTCGTCGACGGTCGCGAGGTCACCAGTGTGGTAGTAGCCCTCCAGGCGCTCCGAGAACGCCTCTTCGGTGGCCTCGGGCCTGTTCCAGTAGCCTTCCATCACCTGGTTGCCGCTGACGACGACTTCGCCGACGTGCTCGTCGTCTCTGGGGACGTCCTCGCCGTCCTCGTCGACAACGCGGACGTCGGTCCCGAGATAGCCGAGGCCCTGCCGTTTCTTGACCGCGAAGCGGTCGGCGCTGTCGTCGTCGAAGTGTCTGCGAGCGTCGGACGTGGTGATCAGCGGGCCGGTCTCGGTCGCGCCGTAGACGTGCGTGAGGTACCAGCCGAACTCCGCCTCGACGTGGCGGATTGTCGCCTCCGGGGGTGCGCTCCCGGCGGTCGCGACGCGGACGTCGTTCGCGCCCGTCGTCGCCGGCGATTCGGCGTCGTCGTAGTCGATGAGCCTGTTCAGCACCGTCGGCGCGCAACAGAGGTACGAGACGTCCTCCGCGGCGATGGTCCGGAATATCCGTTCGGCGTCGACCCCGCGCGTGCAGACGTGAGTCGCGCCCATCCCGGTGATCGCGTAGATGTGACCCCAGCCGTTGACGTGGAACATCGGCAGCGTCCACAGGTAGACGTCGTCGTCCCGGATATCCTGGTGGACCGACACCAGGTACGCGTGTAGCGTCTCGCTCCGATGGGTCCGCATCACGCCCTTCGGGTCGCCGGTCGTCCCGGAGGTGTAGTTGATGGTGATCACCTCGTCTTCACTCATCTCCGGGCGCTCGAAGTCTGGATCGGTGTTCTCGATCACCGCGTCGAGGTCCTCCCAGTCGTCGTCGACAGCATCGGCGTCGTTCGTGAGGAAGGTCGTCGTGGGGACGTTCGATCGGATGGGGTCGATCTTCTCGGCGTACTCGTGGTCGGCGTAGATCGCGTCGACGCCGGCGTCGTCGAGGATGTACGCGAAGTCGTCGGGCGTCAATCGGTAGTTGAGCGGCGTGTGGACCGCACCGATCTGCATGCTCGCGTAGGCGACTTCGAGGTGATAGTGGGTGTTCGGGTCGAGCACGGCGACCCGGTCGCCCTTCTCGACGCCGCGTTCCCGGAGGGCGGCCGAGACCCGGTCCACCCTGTCCCCGAACTCGTCGTAGGTGAATCGCTCGCCGGTCGTTGCGACGATCGCTTCGTCGTCCCCGTAGTGCCGCCTGGCCCGGTCCAGGAAGTCGGTCACGAGCAGTGGCTTATGCATGGTATCGTCTCACGGGAGAACCGTCGCCGCCACACCCCATAAATTAAATGTTCAATGATGATGGTCCACCGCCGGATCGGTGCGGCGAGGGTAGTAGATCCCGGCCTATCGATCCCCGTTCGGCCCGACGATGCGAGTGCGGCGCTGCGATACCGTCCGGAGCGAGGGGTCGAACCGGCTACGCGCCCGGGACCCCGACTGCCTCCAGTGCGCCGATCCCGACGAAGGCGAGGACCCAGAGGACGACGAGGGAAGCGATCCACGCGATGAGCGCGATGAGGATCGCGTCCCCCCACCCGCCGGGATAGCGGAACTGGATCACGGCGACGTAGGCTATCAGGACCAGTATCGGGCCGAGAAGGGGGATCCAGCCGAAGAGGAATCCGACGACCCCCCAGATGATCGCGCCGATCAGAGCCGTCACGATCGCGTACGTGTAGTCCTCGTGGTCCGTGATGACGCTGGCGCCGATATAGATCCCGAGCGCTCCCACCAGCAGACTGACGACGAACACGATGATCGAGTCGACGAGTGCCATATCGAACGAAGTGGTGCCGAACCCGTAGTTACTACACTATTACTCCTCGACATCTGGGCGCAGAACTCAGAGCGATGGGGTAAGTTAGTCGTATCGGCTTCCGACCGGTCGCTGTGGGGCCGCACTCCCCGTCGGTGGCCGACCGACGGCCCGAAAGCTCCGAAGCGGCTTCAGGAATGCCGGGAGGGCAGGGTGAGAGCGACCGCGGGGGCGGGCCCGATGTGGGCAGTAATCCGCCGTTCGGCCCCGGGTGAACAGCCGCGA
The DNA here is from genome assembly GCF_051414035.1 of Halosimplex amylolyticum. NCBI lineage: Archaea > Methanobacteriati > Methanobacteriota > Halobacteria > Halobacteriales > Haloarculaceae > Halosimplex > Halosimplex amylolyticum. The sequence continues at coordinate 662,465 of NZ_JBLKNW010000001.1, forward strand.
CAGACCCGATAAGTAGACGTTACTGAGCGAGCGCGTCAACAGCCGCGGGCGGGCTGCAACGATCGGAAGTAAGCGGTCAATTGCTATCGGTGTCGGCCCCCAAGCGCAGGCGACAATGGCTGTTCAGCCGAACGTCGTCGTCGTCGTCGCCGACACGACGCGTGTCGACGACGCGTACGATTCGCAGGTCGCGCCGACGCTGGCGAAACTCGCATCGTCTGGGACACGGGCCACGCGGGCCTTCTCCGCGGCGCCGTGGACGCTTCCCTCCCACGCCTCGCTGCTGACGGGAGTGCCGTCGTCCGCCCACGGCGCCCACGCCGATCACGAACTCCTCGACGACCGCCACCCACTGCTGTCGGAACTGTTCCGTGACGCGGGGTACGAGACGGTCTGCGTCTCGAACAACACCTGGTTGAGCGCCGAATCTGGATTCGACCGCGGGTTCGACGAGTTCCGGCAGATGTGGCAGCTCGTCCAGTCCGAGAACGCACTGAGCGAACTCGTCGACGTGACCGAAGAGAACCGAACCCGCCTCGTCGCCCGGAAGCTGTTCGCCGGCAACCCGCTCGTCAACGCGGCGAACGCCCTGTACCGACGGTTCGTCCGCGACCGGGCCGACGACGGCGCCCGCCGCTCGACCGCCTGGATCGCCGACTGGCTGGACGACCGCTCGCGCGAAGACCCGTTTTTCCTGCTCGTCAACTACCTCGAACCCCACCTGGACTACGAGCCCCCGCGACGGACGACCGAACCCCACCTCCCGGACGACGCCACCTACGAGGAGGCGATGGCCGTCCCGCAGGAGCCCTGGGACTACCTCGCGGGGACGCTCGACCTCTCGGACCGCGACCTGCGACTGCTTCGGGACCTCTACCGCGGCGAGATCACGTACTTCGACGAGCAACTGGCCGCGCTCAAAGCGGCGCTCGTCGCGGCGGGTGAGTGGGAGGACACGATCCTCGTCGTCACCGCCGACCACGGCGAGAACGTCGGCGACCACGGCCTGATGGACCACCAGTACTGTCTCTACGACACGCTCGTCCACGTTCCCCTCGTCGTCACGGGCGGCGCCTTCACCGGGCGGAGCGACCTCGACGATCTCGTGAGCCTGATGGACCTCCCGCCGACGCTCCTTGACGCGGCAGGGATCGACGCACCGGGCGCCCGGGAACGGTTCCACGGGAGCTCCTTCCATCCCGACGCCGAGGCGTCCGCTCGCGAGTTCGTCGTCAGCGAGTACATGGCCCCGCAGCCGTCGATGGAGGCGCTCGAACGCCACATCGGGGACGTTCCGGACCACGTCAGACGATACGACCGCTCCCTGCGGGCGATCCGGACCGAGGAGCACAAGCTCGTCCGGGGATCCGACGGCTCGGAGCGGTGTTACGACGTCGACGCCGACCCGGGAGAGACCACGGACGTGTCCGAGGCCCGTCCCGAGGTGGTCGCCGAACTCGGCGACGCGCTCGACGACTGGCTCGAGACGGTCGACACCGCGGGCGACCGCGAGTCGGTGACGATCGGCGACGAGCGGAAAGCCCGGCTGGAACAGCTCGGGTACCTGCAGTAACGGGACGACCGCGCGCCCGCTCTCCGTCGAGAGGCGACAGAGACGACCCAGCTCTCGAGGCGCAGATCGCCGATCTTCGTCGAACTCGCCGGCGAACGGTGGTTGCAGGAACTTGCCGGCACGGCACACTTTCGGTTGTAGCCCCTATCGCGCCCGTGAGAAAGTCAGATTCCGAGTCCGCCTCGGGCCTCGACCGCGTCGCGATCGTTCGGATGCTCGTTCTGGTCGCCGTCGTCGGTGTATCCATCGGCACGGCGGGCGCCACAGCCGCCCAGCCGGTGGGGGACACCGCGACGAGCGACGCGATCCCCGCGAACGACGCCACCACCGTCCAACAGGACGAGAGCGCTCAGGCCAACGACACGGCCGCCCAACAGAACGAGAGCGACCCGGTGTCCGTCTCGGTCGAGGAGGTGGCGAGGTGCGGCAGCCGGTGTCGGCTCGTGACGGCTAACCTGACGAACGTCGGCAACGAGACGCTGGAGAACGTCACCGCGGAGACGGAGATCACGACGGGCGACAGGGACGTCTGGACCCAGACGGACCAGTTCGGTAACCTGTCCGCGAACGCGTCGACCAACCGGACCGCGCGGATCCACCTCTCCTACGCCGAAGCGTTCGCGGTCGCCAGCAACGACGGCAGGATCACCATCAACACCACCGTCCGCTGGGACGGCGGAAACGCGACGTTCACCGAGCGGCGCCGCGTTATAGGATAGTCGACGTCTCTCCCTCCGAACGGCGTCGATCCGTCCTCGACGCGGACTGATTCTCGTCGTTACCCCGCGATTACCAGCCGCCCCGCTGGGCAGTAGCCCCCGTCGGACGGGTAGGGAAGCGTTAGTCCGTGAGTCGGTGAGTGGCCCTGCGAAAACGGAGTCGGCCCTATTTGCGGACCTGCGTCCCACTGCCGACACGGGTTACGTGCCCGAGATCCATCATGCATCACAACGAGCACGCCGGAGCGGACCAGCACGACCGGCAGACGCACGACCGGCAGCAGCGCCAGGGACAGCAACACCGTCAGGCGGGCCAGTATCAGGAGGGGCAGCAGGGACAGCACCAGCAGCAGAGACAGCACCAGCAACAGGGACAGCACCAGCAGGGACGACAACAGACACACGGGCACGGAACGCGCCGGACGCGCCAGCGCGAGAGTCGCCAGCAGATGGGGGCCGGCGAACAGCATCAGCAACAGCCACATCACATGGGCGGTCAGGGCGCCCAGCGACGGGACTGGCAGACGACGGATCAGTCGCGTCGGACCGGCCACGACCGACGACAGCAGTTGAACCGCGAGACCCAACAGCCACAGGGAACAGCCGGGGACCAGTCAGGTCAGATGCCCCGGCAGGACGAGTTCCAGCATCACCGCCGGAGTTCCGCGCCACCGCAGCACCAGTCGGGCCAGCACGGAGGGAGCCAGCGACAGCCCACGGACGCTGGTCAGCAACGATCCGCAGGCGGCCAGCAACAGCCCATGGGCGGCCAACAGCGTCCGCAGTCCGGGAGTCAACGACAGCAGGCGAGCAGTCACCAGCACCACCCCGCCAATCAGCGACAATACCAGCAGACGGGCGACCAGCGGCAGCCCCAGCAGACGGGCGACCAGCAGCGAACTCGACAGACCGGTGGCCACCCGGCCGGCAGCCAGCACGCCAGCAGTCACCAGCACCGCCCCAGCGATCAGCAGTACTGGCAGTCCGAGCGCCAGCAGCGACAGCACACCGGCGGGCAGCAACAGCACCAGCCCAGCGGGCAGCAACAGCACCAGCCCAGCGGGCAGCAACAACACCAGCCCAGCGGGCAGCAACGGCACCAGCCCGGCGGGCAGCAACAACACCAGCCCGGCAACCAGCCGCAGCATCAGACCGCGGAGCAGCCGCAGCATCAGACCGCGGAGCAGCCGCAGCATCAGACCGCGGAGCAGCCGCGGCAGCGGCAGGGTGGCTCCCAGCATGGGCAGTTCGGCGGTTCGAGACAGGCCCAGCAGTCGGATCAGCGAGGGATCGGCGACGTAGTCCCGGAGTCGAACCAGCACACGGGGCCCTGGTCCGAAGAGGGGCTCCTCTACGGTGGTGAGGCGCGCCACGATCACGACCCGCAGCACGTCGGGAGCAAGCAAACGTACGGCCGCTGAGACGCCGGCGGGAGCCGATCCGCCGACCGTCGTCGTCACTTCTTTCTGAACACCGGCCACCGGACGCCGAGGGCGGGGAGACGCCACCGCGCCTCGGCGCCGATCCACGCGAGCGCCGCGCCGAGACCGAACAGCGCCGCCGCGAACTCCGGGCGCCCCATCCACACCGGCGAGAGGAAGATGACGCCGTTGACGACCCGCGAGGGGACGACGAACGTCACCAGGTCGCTCAGCGGGTCGAGCGGGTCGAACCCGCCGCCGTCGGAACGCTCGGCGGTTCTCGATTCGAGCCCCAGGCGCGCCGCGCTCTCGCCGCCGGCGCTTTCGGCGCCCGTCTCCAGCCGTTCGACTTCGTAGGGGTGCGAGACGGGGACCGACCAGACGATCTCGCCTTGCTCGTCGACCTCGACGACGCGCTTGCCGTGGGTGTCCGCGATCAGCGTGTGGCCGTTCGGCAGGCGGTCGGCGTCACGCGGCCACTGGAGTCGGGCGTCGCGCCACTGCCAGGTTCGGTTCCAGACGCCGTCGCCGGCCGTCGTCGCCTGGCCCGTGTCCGGGTCGACGCGCTGATACTCGACGATTCGACCGTTCTCCGAGTCCGCGACGAGGACGGCCGGGCCGCCTCGCTCGGGTGGGATGTAGTCGGGGTTGTGCTGTTCGTAGAGCGTGTCGTGGTCGCCGTCACTGCCGAGCGTCCACTCGTCGACCAGTCCCGTCTCGCGGTCGAGAAAGACGACCTGGTCCTGGTTGCGGAGACTGACCATCACGCGCCCGTCGTCGAGCAGCGACACGTCGTTGATGTGTGCCCAGTCCTCTGGGTAGGGCCCGCCGCCCTCGACGGGGAAGTCGCTCTGGGCGTTCCAGCGCCACTCGACGAGTTCCGTCGTCGTGTTCACCAGGAAGACCTGGTCGTCGACGATGTCGGCGATCAGGATCCGCTCGTCGTCGACGCGGACGTGGTCGTGCCACTCGGCGGCGAGTTCGCTGTCGTCGTACCGGGCGTAGATCTCTCGCGTCTCGCCCGTCGAGAGGTTCACCCGCTCGACCACGTTCCGGGTGCACGGGGGCGACTCGCAGGTGGGGCCGCTGGTGTGGATGGTGTCGGTCGCGGTGTACTCGACGGTCAGCGACTCGTTCGCCACCGGGTCGACGTCGAAGTACTTGGTGTGAGTGTCGTCGTAGTAGAGGAGGCTACCGTTCGGGCGCCAGGCGACGATCGTTCCGAACTTCGCCGATTCGGTGACGACCGTGTGGCCGTCGCGCGGCTCCGGTCGCGGTACGTCGTCGGCGCTGGCGGTCGTCGGTGCGGTCGCCGCGCCGTAGGCGAGGCCGGATATCGAGACGACCAGCAGCGTCGCAAAAAGGAGCCTGACGGCGCGACGTGAGACCATAGCGTACGTCGGTGGTATCGGCCCACGATATTAAACGGCGGCCACGCTGCGGGTGGCCGCGGCGATCCGAGGCCGACGCCGTCGGCGGGATCTGAGCGTTGCGAAGGCAGGCCGAAGGGCTACGACTCGGCGGACCGACCGTTCCCCATGAGCCAGAACGGCGACTCGGGCGCGTGGCGAACCACGCGCGACCACGAGGAGATCCAGGAGTGGGCGGCGGAGCACGACGCTGTCCCCGTCGACCGCGGCGCCAGCCAGCCCGACCTCGGGTTCGAGCCCGTGCCCGAGGAAGGAATGCCCTGGAGCCGCTTTTTCGGCGTCTTCGACAGCGAGGACCTGGCGTTCCGGTACCGACCGAACGCCGATGAGATCGCCCCGAACTACGAGATCGTGAGTCACGAGGCGGCCGCCGATAGCGAACCAGTCGCCGACGAGACACGCCGGACAGAGGGCATGAACACCGGTCACCTGTCCCAGTCGGACACCGGCGACGCGGAGCCGGTCACCGACGCGCACCGCGGAACCGCCGAGGACGCCGACGCCACTCCGGCCGCGGCGACCGCCGACCACGTCCGGGGACCGACGCCGGCCGCCGACCAGCTCGTCCTCGACAGCGTCCACGAACACCGCCCCGGCCTTGGCGATTCGCAGGACGAACACGTCTCGCTGGAGAACGCCGCCGAAGAACCGCTCGATCTGTCGGGGTGGCGCCTCCGCAACGGCGAGGGCCTGGCGTTCGAGTTCCCGCCGGAGACGACGATCGAACCCGACACGACGGTGCGCGTCCACAGCGGCGACGGCCGCGACGAAGCGAACGACTACTACTGGGGCACCGACGACGTCGTCTGGCCGACCCGCGGCGGCACGGTCGTCGTCGAGACGCCGGACGGCCACCGCGCGCTCGAAGCGGACTACAAGGGCGGGTCGGGCGCCGAGTAAGACCGTCGGAGCGGAGCGACCCGTGGACTACTGGTCGATCGAATCGATGCGATCGGCGAGGGGGGCGACGCGCTCGTCGTCGGCGAGTTGCGCGCGGACGGCGTCCGCGTCCGCCGCGAGTCGATACGCCGGTCGGCCTTTCCCCGTCGCGGAGGTGTCGTCGCGCCGTCCGTCGACCAGTCCCGAGGCCTCCAGTTCGTTCAGCGTGCGGGAGACCTCCGCTTCCGTAACGGTGCCCAGCACGTCCGCGACGACGGCGCTCATCGCCTCGTTACAGGCGCCCCGGATCTCACCGGCGTGGGCGGGTGTCGCTCCCCTGACCGACAGCTCGACGACACCCGCGAGGACGACCTGCGTCGACAGCGTCGCCGACTCGAGATCGACTGATTCACTCATACATATCAGTTTGTCCGGACATGTCATAACGATTTGGTGCGGCGTTCCCGCGATCCAGCGTCACGTCGTCGTCTGGGTCGTGTTCCGCTGGGGGATCTTGGGGATGAGCCACGAGAGGAACGCGTCCGGGCTGCGGGTCTGCGTCCAGACCGTCCCCTCGCCCTCGAACTCACAGACCAGCCCCTCGCCGCTGAACAGCGTCGACTTCAGGCCGCCGACCTTCCGCACGTCGAACGAGAGGCTCTCCTCGAAGGCGACGATGTGGCCCGTGTCGACCACGTACGACTCTGTCCCGTCGAGTTCGTGTTCGTCGATGGCGCCGTAACTCGACAGGAACAGCGGCCCCGTCCCCTCCATCCGGAGGAGAAAGAGCCCTTCGCCCCCGAAGAAGGTCTTCGCACCGCCGAACTCGGTGTCGACCTCGATCGACGGGTCAGAAGCCAGAAACGACGACGACTGCACGTACAGTGTCTCGTCGTCGAGCAGGTGGTGCTGGACGTCGCCCGACAGCGCCGGCGCGAGCTGTATCTGCCCCGCCTCCGAGGCGGTGAACGTGTTCATGAAGAACGATTCGCCGCCGAACAGCGACCGCGATAGTGACTTGAGCAATCCCCCTTCGGCGCTCGTCTCCACGTCGACGTGCGGTGATTTGCTTACCATCGCGCCCGCCTCGGACCGGACCGATTCGCCGGCGTCGAGGTCGAGCGTCAACTGGGCGTACGAGGGTCTGTGACTGATCTCGTGGTCCATGGCATCAGTACACTGTCATCCCGTTAATCAGTTCTTGCTTTCTGGTTGCCAGGACCGGGGATGAGGTGCGGTAACCCCTCCCAATCGACCGCGAACGCTGCCTCACGGACCGGTAGTACTCCGGTCTTACTCCGGAGCGACGAAAAACGGGTCCGCTGGCAGTGGGAACCGGCACTCACCGCTCTCGAAGTTTGCCCGTCATAACAATGACTGTTCCACTTCGGCATGGGGTATGACGAACGAAACGCCGGCGAAAGACGTTCGTTCGGTCAGCAGACGAGACGGCCGTTCGGTCGGCAGACGAACGCTCCTGCAGGCGCTCGCAGCGGCCGGTGCCCTCGGAGCGGCGGCAGGGACGACAGCAGCGGCCAGCGACCAAGACGACGAATCGGACGACGACGCCGACCCGCTGTACGTCGTCGAGCAGGGCGACGAGCGCTACGAGATCACGCCGCTGTCCGGGAGCGAACCGGCCGAGTCGTTCTACGACCTGCGGATCCCTGAGAAGTACACGGGCGACAACGGCGCGACCGACCCCGGCGACGGACCGTACTACATGTCCGTCGGTACGCAGGACCTCCAGCGACCGTCGACGTCGCTGCTGTTTTTCTACGACGGGCCCGAGGGTGTGAGTCTCGTGGCCGTGCACGACGCCGACGGCGACGACGGCGGGTCGGCCACCTGGACGGTCTCCGGCGTCCCGACGGACGCCGAGTGGCTCGTCAAGGACGACTTCTACCTGTTCGAGTCGGGAGAGAAACCGGAGAGCAACTACGACAACTGGAACACCGACGGCGCGAACCACCAGATCGACTGGACCTGGGGCGCGACCAGGGGTGACGGCGGCGTCCTGGGGTATCTCGACCCCGGCGTCTCCCTCGGAATCAACCCCCAGTTCAACGAGGCGGCGACGCTCTACGACGAGCACTACGAGGGCGAGATCGACGAGTGGCAGCTCCTCTCCGCCGACGGGGAAGGCGGCGTCACCCGGTCGACGCTCGACCTCGACGCACCCCTGACAGTCGCGATCGAGCGAGCCTCGACCGACGGGGAATCCGACGAAACGGAGTTCGATCTCTCGGTCTCGCCGCCGGACGCGAAGATCAACGTCGAGAGTGAGGGACTGGTGCCGGTCGACATCGACTGCCCAGACCCCTCGGAGATCGACGTGGACTCGATCTCGTTCGGTACACCGGAGGCCGTCGACGACGGCGACGGCGCGTCCCCGAAACAGCACGAGAGCGACGACGGGACGTGCAAAGTACACTTCCCGATCGACAAAACCGATATCGACCCCAAAAACGCCCTCGCAAAAGTGGTCGGCAAGATCGACGGTGGAGACGGTGGAGACGGCGGAGACGACGGGGATTCGTCGTTCTCGCTGAACGACGCCATCGACGCGTTCGATCCGACGGACGACGATGACGACGAAGATGGCGACGACGAGGACAGCAAAGACGAAAAGAAGGGAAATGGTCGCGGGCCGCCCGACCACGCCAACGACGACGATGACAACGGGAAGGACGAGGGCAATGGCAAGGGAGGCGGGAACGGCAAGGGGAACGGGAGAGGAGGCGGGAACGGCAAAGGGAACTGAGTGGCAGCGGGGCGCTCGCGGACGTCAGTTGAGCGTGTCGACTTCGTCGGCGAGGTCGCCGGGATCGTCGACGGGCCCGTTGACGAACAGGCCGTGGCCGATGAACCCCACCGCGACGAGGCCGAACCCGAGCGTCGACGTCGTCGGAGAGACCCCCGTCAACGCGCCGACGGCGAAGCCGGTCGCGACACTGGCGAACACTCCGAGCAAGACGAGGTCGTAGTACTGCCAGGTGTACTCCATGACCGGATTTCGACCGGCCGTCAGGAATATCCTGGGTCAGCCCGACACGGGCGATACCACGGACGGGAGCCGGGCGGTACCGGGACCTACTCTGCGTCGAACGGTTCGTTCGCCCTGTAAGCGATGCCCATCGGGAGCCCCTTCGCGTCGGTCGGCGGATCGGCCGGGAGCGTCCGGAGGGCACCGTCGCCGGGTGCGGCGGTGTACGCGAGTGCGACCGCGTCGAGCACGTCCGCGACGGCCACCTCGTACCCCTCCGTCGCGGCGGCAGCCGCCTGAACGGCCGGCGGCGCGTCGCGGTCGTACTGCGCCAGCGTTCGCATCCGTTCGGCGTACCCCGCCGCGTACGCGCTCGAGTGTTCCAGCGGCTCGTCCGCGAAGGCCCGATAACAGAGTTCGGGGTGGGATTCCGCGAAGGCCGCACTGGCTTCGGGAACGTTCTGGAGGAGTTGGTCGACGGCCGCGATCCCGTCGCTCATCGCGAACGCGCGCTCGGAGATACCGCGTCCGGCCTTTCGCTCGTTGACGCGCTGCGCTGCGGGGTAGCGGCGCTTGCGTGTCGCTTCACGGACCGGGGGCACGACGAGCGAGTCGGCCATCGGGCCGAGAACCTCGCGAGCGAGCGCGTCGCAGCGCCGCCCTTCCTCGCCTTCTTCGACCAGCCCGATCGGCACGTCGACGAGGACGCGCTCGGCGCGCTCCTCGTAGCGGACCCAGAGGTCGCCGATCTCTCCGAACACGGCGGCGTGGTCGAACCCGTCGCGGTCGAACGCGACCGCGAACCACGGGCCGTCCGACCAGTCGACCCCGACGTATAGCGGCCCCCCTGTCTCGCTCATGTCGCGAAGTTTCGAGTCTGCGGACAAAAATCCCCTGCCCGCGCGTGTCCCGACGTGGATTTCCGCGATCCGGCCCAGCAGGCCGCGTAGCTCCGTAGAGGGTCGTGGTAACGCTTCTCTCGGAACTCTTATACATCCCCCGCTGTTGTGTTTAGAAGCAATGGCATCCGGTAAGGTTGACTTCTTCAACGACACGGGCGGTTACGGTTTCATCGAGACTGAGGACGCTGACGACGACGTTTTCTTCCACATGGAGGACGTGGGCGGTCCGGACCTCGAAGAGGGACAGGAAGTGGAGTTCGACATCGAGCAGGCCGACAAGGGCCCGCGAGCGACCAACCTGGAGCGCCTCTAATGGCCTCCGGCAAAGTCGACTTCTTCAACGACACTGGTGGATACGGTTTCATCGAGACCGAGGACGCGGACGACGACGTTTTCTTCCACATGGAAGACGTCGGCGGCCCGGACCTCGAAGAGGGACAGGAAGTGGAGTTCGACATCGAGCAGGCCGACAAGGGCCCGCGCGCGACGAACCTCACGCGACAGTAAGTCGCTCTCTGTAACTACGGCGTCAGCTTCCTGCTGACTCCGATTTTCACATTATCACACCGTCGAGCGACGGCGCCCGCGCCACCGCTTCGACGGGCCACGATCGCTCCCAGAGCGACGGGAACCGGGAAAGCCGAGAAACGCGAGCCGACTGCCTACTGCGGGTCGATATCGTGTAGTTTCGCCATGTCCTCGTCGGTGAGGGCCACCTGCGACGCCGCGACGTTCGATTCGAGGTGATCGACGCTCGACGTCCCCGGGATGGGCAGCGTCACGTCCGAGTGCTCCAGGAGCCACGCGAGCGCGACCTGCCGCCGGCTCGCGTCGTGGGCCTCGCCGACTTCGTCGAGTACGTTCGCCACCCCGTCGTCCTCGACGGTGTAGAGTGGCCCCCACGGGATGAACCCGACGTCGTACTCCTCGCAGGCCTGCAGGACGTCCTCGTCGTCGCGATACCCGATGTTGTACTGGTTCTGGACCGTCGCGATGTCGACGATGTCGCGAGCGGTCTCCAGTTGTTCCACGCTGACGTTCGAGAGACCGACGTGGTCCACCTGTCCGACGTCTTTCATCTCTGCGAAGGCGTGGACCGAGTCCTCGAAGTCGGTGTCGGGATCCGGACGATGGAACTGGTAGAGGTCGATGGAGTCGACACCGAGACGGTCGCGGCTCACCATGACCTGATTGTGGAGGTAGTCGGGGTCACCGTGCGGGAGCCACTCGCCGTCGCGGTGGCGGAGCAGACCGGCCTTCGTGGCGACGACCGGGTCCGCGTCGACGTCGGCGAGCGCCTCGCGGAGGATCCGCTCGCTGACGCCCGGCCCGTAGGAGTCGGCGGTGTCGATCAGGTCGACGCCCAGTTCGACGGCCCGCTGGACGACGCTCCGGGCCGTCTCCTCGTCGTCGGGTCGGCCGATGATGTCCTCGCCAGTGAGTCGCATCGCCCCGAACCCGAGGCGATGGACCGTCACCTCACCACCGATGTCGAACGTGTCGCTTTCGTTGTGTACGTCGTCAGCCATAGCACAGTTCGCTCGGGCTTCCAGTCACTAAGCGATGGGGATGGCGGAACGTAGCGTGGGTTTTCGAAGTTCTGTACGCGACGTACTGTCTACGTCCTGAGCGGGCCCGGCATTTCCGCCGCTCCCCGTTCCCGACTGGGCCGACAATCTAATCGTCCCGGAAGACGACACGACGCACACATGACCGAATCGGCGATCAGACTCGAACGCGCCGACGAAGACGGACTCCGGTACGTCGAGAGGGTGCTTGGACGGGCTGATCTCCCGACCGACGACGTCCACGCGGATTCAGCCCGATTGTACGTCGCACGCGCCAACGGCGACCGCGTCGGAGTCGGCGGGATCGAAGTCCACGGAGACGATGGGCTGCTCCGGTCGGTCGCAGTGGAAGAATCGACGAGGGGCGAGGGCCACGGCACTGCGATCGTCGACGCGCTCGAAGCCGAGGCCCGAGACGCGGGCATCCAGCGGTTCTATCTCCTCACCACTACGGCCAGCGAGTTCTTCGCCAGCCACGAGTATGTGGAGATCGACCGCACCGACGTGCCCGGAACCATCCGAAACACCACCGAATTCACCGAGCTCTGTCCGTCGTCGGCGATCTGTATGCGGAAAGCGCTCTGAGTACACGTTCTTCTGCCACGCGAGTTCGAGTGGGCTCGCAGTTTAAGATGTGACAGAAGCTAGCTTTCGTCCGAGGTGTGTCGTTATTGGACTCCGATCCCAAGAGTCGCGTCGACGGTCCCTCGCTGACAGCGTCGGGTATCTACCGACAGGCCGATCCGACTTCGTCCTAATCCACGTTTGGGTTCCGAGACAGTGAGACTGAATGTTTTTGGACCCTATTCCCACTTTGGATACATATTATCGAGGGGGGCGAACTGTTAACTATGTCAGAACATGTTGTGTCTTTCTTCGCAAGATTAAACAACAGAGTCCTATGAACCGTTTGTTCCGCAGAGATAGTACGTACTTTACTTCGTTTTCCCGTCGGAGAGCGTAACGTTCCCAGCAGCTTGGTCTAGACGATTGATATATGCTTCTTGAGCTTCCGTTTGGTTTTCCACAGTCTCCCAATACTGGTCAGTGAACTCGGGAGTAGTTATCTTGTTCAGATAGTACTCACGGGCCAGCGACGTATTGAGATACCACATCTTCGGTTTCGAACCCGTATTATTTACTTCGGCAATACGAAGGCGGTTGGGGATTTTCCCCTCAATTTTTCCATTGTCGTATTGGACTACTGCTTGCGTGTATCCCGCGGTGACGAGGGCGTTGACCTGTTTTACCCGACGGTTTTCGTCTTCTGAGCGTGCGCTGAGATTCACTGCAATGATCAATATCTCTCCTTCAACAACCCTCCACCCACGAATCTTTACAGGCACCCCAGAGTAAGTTTCTGTTTCACCAAAAACGACGTCTACGAATTCTCCGTACCTTTCGTTCGCATATGGCCCTGGAGTCGGTGTCGGGTCTATCGTTGCTGTCGGAGTGTACGTCGCTGTAGATGGCGGTGCCTGCGTTTGGGTCGTGATGGGGATGATCGTTGAACTCTCTGTAGGCGTCGAATCTGCATTTTGAGTGGATGTAGGTACTGTCGATATGGAATTGGTCTCTGTTGAGAGCGCAGTTTCAGCAGTTTTTGATGGAGTGCTATCATCAAATAGTCCACCAAGGAAAAGCACTGAGACCGCTATGACCCCGATGAGGAAAAGTCCCAGTAGTGCCAGTACTACAGTCGTACTTTGTGCAACATCACTGTCAGAGATGTTTTCGAAGATCATCTTTTGAGTAGTGTCCACAGTTAAGCGGACTTAGAAACCTCCCGAACCAGCCCGCCCAGGGGGAACACGACCAGTTCGTGTATTTGTCTCGGTCTCAGCGCTATCTTCAGTATTATCCTCTCTGTTTTCCTCACTGCCGTCTTCCTCACCACTGCTGCCATAGTTATCCGCATAATTATGAGATATCGCGCTCCAGTCCAGGGGGTCGTCTTCGTTCTCCTCCTCACCACCGTCTGATTCCTTTCTTTCCGATGTACTTCTGGAAGCATTATAGGCTGGGTTCACATTAGTAGTCTTGACCCCAAGCGCTGTTTTGTACGCTTCTTGGCTGTCGAATTCGACGACGCCGTCGGTCGAATCGTAGGAGACGCCGGCGTTGTTCTGGGCGAACTCCGCGTCGAGGGTCTGGCCGGCCCACACGATCGTGCCGTCGTTGTCGGCGTCGGTGATGACGATGCCGTTACTGTCGAGGGTCATCCGGTCGTTGTTACAGTAGGTGTCGTCGTCTCTGTTGTACCGCGAGCATTGCTCACCGTCACTATCCCCGCTTCCCGACGAACTACCGCCGCTAGCGGCAGCAGATGGGCTGTGCACTTTGATTTCTCTGGTCGCGGTACGCTGGCGGCCCACCCGGTCGACGACCGTGGCGCTGAGCGTGTAGTTGCCGGCCGTCGAGAACGCGTGAAGGTAGTCCGCCGTTGCGCTCTCGCCGGCGATACTCGTCCGATTGTGCCAGTCCCCGTCGACCCGCCAGGTCACTGCCGCGACGTCCGCGTTGCCAGCCGACACAGACGCGGTATACCCGGCGACTTCGCCCGTGTTCAATGCTTGCGGCCCGGAGAGAGTAACCGACGGTCCGTTGGATTCCTCGACGTGAACCCGCAACGTATCGCGACTGGTTGCACCGTCGTCGTCGGTAACAGTCACCGTCGCGTTGTACGTCCCGACCTGTCGGGCGACGAACGACGTCTGGCCGCACGTCCGGCAGTCCGGCCGGATATAGTCGCCGTCCGGTTGTTCGAGTCGCCACTCGTACTCGGCGATCTCCCCGTCGGGATCTCGCGACCCCGTCGCGTCCAGATACACGGTCGCGTTGGCCGTGACGTTCTGGTCCAACCCAGCGTCGGCCAACGGCGCCTCAGTCCCGGGACTCGCCGCTCCAGCGGCCCCCGGGACGAAACTCACCACCGTCCCGACGACGAGCGCGAAACACAGCGCCGCCGTCGGAATTCCCCGATCCCTGTCCAGCATCCTCTACTCGCCGGTGGTTCCCTCTCCGGTATAAATGTTCGTGGTCCAACACTGTCGGTCGTACTGTCGGTACTGTCGACAGGTACACGCAGCTACCACTCTGTGTCTACGAGGTCCTCGATACGGTCGAAGGCCGTCCGTTCGCGCTCGCCGCCACAGGTATCGACCACGGTCTCGAAGTACGCGAGTCGGTCGAGAAGCGTCTCGGTGTCGTACGATTCGACGTCGAGCCTGGAGGCCGCGACGGTCGCCTCGATTACGGCGTAGAAGCCGCGATTCGTCGTCGGGACGACCCGCCGCTCGACGCCGCTGTCGACGGGATCGAGCCGCCAGGTGACGACTTCCGTGCCGCCCTCGTCGGTCGCTCCCGTCCGTTCGACCGCGACTTCCGCCCACGCGTCGGCGCTGTCGAGGACGGGATGGTCCACCTCGTGGACGGCGAGTGCGGCGTCGACGAAGTCGACCGGGTCGCGTGTGAACTGTACGTAGCCCGCTCCACGTTCCTCGAAGTTCCGCCGGGTTCGCGTGCGGCCGTAAGTGCGCGCCGTCACCGGGTCGCCGGCGTGGATGCCGAGCGCGGCGACGTTCCAGCGGTCGTTCGGACCGCGCGTGGTGACGACAGACTCGACGACGCCGGAGAGGTGGACCGGCCACTCGCCGGCGCCGCCGCGATCGCCCGCCCGGGGTCTGTCCCCCGTCACACGTCCAGCCCCCGTTCCAGCGCGACGAAGAGCCCGGCCGCGACGATATCGGCGGTCGTGCCGGGGTTGACGTCTTCCGCGACGAACTCGTCGGCCAGCGTCTCCGGGTCGCCCTCGCCGTCGAGGGCCGCCTGCGCCCGTTCGGTCGCCGCTTCGGCGGTCGCCCGGTCGTGTTGCGTCGCGACGAATGTGTCGACCTCGTCGGCGAGCAGTTCGAGGAAGGTCCGCGCGGCGCGATCGGCGACCGGGCCGTCGCCGCGCTCGATGGACTCGGCGGCCGCGAACACGCGCTCGAATCTCTCGACCCACTCCCGGGCGACGCCGTCGCGGCCGGCCGAGCGACCCATGATCTCCCGGAGCGTGAGTTCGCGGGCCTCCAGTTCGGGCACGGCGTCGCTCCCGCGTCGCACGTCGAGCGGTTCCATGCCTTCGGGGGGTTCGTCGACGGCCACTTCGACCGCTTCGAACGCACGGTAGAAGTTCGCCGCGTCGGCGACGGTCGTCGCGTCGACGACCGCTGTCGCCCCGTCGGGTGTGAGCGACC
The DNA here is from genome assembly GCF_051414035.1 of Halosimplex amylolyticum. Taxonomy (NCBI): domain Archaea; kingdom Methanobacteriati; phylum Methanobacteriota; class Halobacteria; order Halobacteriales; family Haloarculaceae; genus Halosimplex; species Halosimplex amylolyticum. The sequence continues at coordinate 678,184 of NZ_JBLKNW010000001.1, forward strand.
GATCGTCGGCGCCCGCGGCGGCGACCAGCGGGAGCTGCAGGAGGACGGCGCCGAACTGCGTGTTGCCGCCGCGCTGCTCACTCATCCCCTCGATAGCGTGCAAGAACGATTCACCGAGCGGTTCGCCGTCGGCGGCCATCGCCAGTCCCGGCCGCGCCCCGACGGCGCCGGCGAGGAAGTGCTCGAAGCGCAGGTCGTCGTACTCCCGGTGGCGGTCGACGTTCCCGGGCTTCGGCGTCCCGGCGACTTCGAGCAAGAGCGCGAGTTCGGCGTTCTGGGCGGTCGTCCTCACGCGTTCGATCCCCCTGGTTCGGCGTTGGGGGCCCGCTCGGACCGCTGTTTCTCGGCGCCGTCGAACCACTCGTCGACGGCCCTGCGGACCCGCCGGAGTACCCTCGGATCGTCGCTCGGTCGGCCGAGGCTGACGGCGTCTGCACCGTAATCGAGATACTCACGGACCGTCGCCCGGTCGCGAACGCCGTTGTTGGCGACGACGAACGCGTCGGTGGCGTCGACCACGTCGGCGACGACCGCCTCGGAGTCCATCGCGTCGACGTGGAGGAGATTAGCACCGGCGTCGTCCAGCCGGGCCGCTACTGCGGGCAGGTCGACGCCCGCGAGTTCGGTACGAACCTTCACGCTGACTGTCGCTCCGGTCTCTGCGGCCGCACGGACGTACGCCGCGAGTCGGTCGGGGTCACGCAGGAGCGACTCGCCGGCGCCGGCGGCGCACATCTCGTCCTGCCGGCAGTGGGCGTTGATCTCCACGATCGCGCCGTGGTCGGCGCAGACCGCGGCGGCCTCCGCGACTGGTTCCGGCCCGCTGGCGCGGACGTTGAACGCCGCTCTGAGCGGCGCATCGGCGAGTGCGGACAGTTGCTGATCGATGAACGCTACCGGATCGGCCGGGAGGAACTCGTCGCGGTCGCGGTCGACCAGTTCTCTCGCAGCTTCGCGAGTCGGCTCGTCGAGCGCGATTCCACCGAGGAAGGCACAGCCGGCGTACTCGCTCGCGGCCCGCGCCCAGGCGGCGTCCGACTGGCCGCTCAGGCTGGCGAGCGCGAGTCGGGGTTCGAACGGTACGTCGCCGCGGCCGGGGTTAGTGCGGTCGCCGTCCCCGTTCGCGCTCATTCGACCGCCTCCAGCGCGTCTCTCACCGCGCGGGCGACGCGGGTCGCGTCGTCTTCGTCGTCCATCCGGGTGTCGGTGCGGACGACGGGGCGGTCGAGTTCGGTCCCGTCGGCGTCGTCGAGGACGAACGCGTCGGCGAAGGGGTAGGCCTCGGCGACGCCGGCGGTGCTGGCCTCGTAGCCTTCGGCCTCCAGCAGGTCGTCGGCGGGGCCGGAGAAGACTGTGTCCTCGACGAACGGCGAGACGGCGACCACGGTGGTCTCGGCGAGCGTCTCGCGGACCCCGTCCAGCGCGAGCATCGGCCCGAGGCTCGTGATCGGGTTCGACGGGCCGACGACCACCGGTTCGGAGAGCGCGTCGCGGACGGCGGGGGTGGCCGCGGCCTCGTCGCTCCCCCGGAACTCGACGGACTCGATCGCGGGCTCGCCGCCGTGAGCGACCCAGAACTCCTGGAAGTGCATCGGTCCCTCCTCGGTGTGGACGATGGTCGCCACGGGGTCGTCGCTCATCGGTAGCAGGTCGACGGTCAGGTCGAACGCGTCCGCGAGCGTCCGCGTCGCCTCTGTGAGCGTACGCCCCTCGTCGAGCAGGCTCGTCCGCGTGAGGTGGACGGCGCGGTCGGCGTCGCCGATGTGCATGAACTCGCCGACGCCGGAGAACCGGCGCCAGCGGGCGATCCGTCGGCCCGCAGTCTGGCGCTCGTCGGGAAGGTATCTGGGTCCCGGTTCGAACCCGGCCGACTCGGCGAGCGAGACGAGTTCTTCGTGGGTCGTCGCGGTGTCGTCGGCGATGCCCCACCACAGGTCGCGGTCGAGGCGGTCGCCGCGGAGGTAGAGGACGGTGTCGACGTCCGGGCAGACGAGGTGGCCGCCGAGCTCCACGTCGTCGCCGGTGTTGCCGACGACGACGGTCTCGCCCGGGTCGAACACGGCGTCGGCGCCCGACAGGAGCTTCGGCGTGCCCGTCCCGCCGGACAGAAACGTCACCATACTCCGCCGTAGGGGTGACCCCGGGCTAAAGCTTTGCGTCCGCGGCAGCGACTCCGGGCCGCAGCGCGGTCTGGAATCGCCACACTGCACCGGATCGTCGCGATCGAACTATTGTCAGACGTGAGAATTGCACCTCTAGACTCAAGGGGGGTCGTCGAGTGATCCGACCAGGATCCGATGCCAGACGTTCACAACCGAGAATCGGGTGCAGACGCACACCGATTCGCCCCCGCTGCACCGGACGAGGAGCACGTCTACGGTGCGTGTAGTCCGGGCTGGCACACCGCCGCCGCCCACAGCGAGGCCCTCGCCGACTGGATCGCCGTCGTCCGCGCTCACGACGTCGAGCGCGTCTGTAGCCTCCAGCCCGGGGCCGCCTGCCCCGACGACTGCGACGCCGACGGATACGTCGACGCGTTCGGCGACGACAGGGTGCTCCACGCGCCCGTCCCGGACGGCCGCCTCGTCAGCCCCGCCCTCCTCGACAGAGAACTGTTGCCCTTCCTCGACGACGCCGTCGCCGCCGACGAACGGGTCGTCGTCCACTGTCTCGACGGGATCGGCCGCACTGGACAGGTGCTCGCCGCCTGGCTCGCACACGACCGCGGCTACGGCCCCGAACGAGCCATCGAGACGGTCGAGGTGACGGGCCGCAAGCCCCGCGATCCCGTCCGCAGGGGCAACGCCACCGAACAGGAACTGTACGACCTGCTCGCGGTCTTCGGCTGATCCGCCGTTCCCGGCGTCGCGTTCGCCCCCGGAGTCGCGACGGCCGCGGTCGGGACGGTCGCGGCAGTCGATGCTGACCCTTATGTCGGGAGACGCGTAATTTCGACCCAATGACGACGATCAAGGACAGCGTCCACGACCACATCGCGGTCGAGGGCGTCGCCGCCGATCTGCTGGACACGCCGCCCGTCCAGCGCCTCCGCCGGATCAAGCAACTCGGGACGGTCACCTACGTCTACCCCTCCGCGAACCACACCCGCTTCGAGCACTCGCTGGGCGTCTACTACCTCGCCACCGAGGCGCTGTCGCACCTCGGCATCGAGGGCCAACAGGCCGAACGGGTCCGCGCCGCGGCGATGCTCCACGACGTGGGCCACGCGCCCTACAGCCACAACATCGAGGACGTCGTCCACCGCCGCACCGGGAAGTACCACGACGATGTCGGCGACCTCCTCGGCAGCGGCCCGGTCGCGCGCGTCCTGACCGACCACGGGCTGAACCCCGACAGCGTGGCCGACCTGGTCGCGGGCGACGGGGAACTCGGCCAGATCGTCTCGGGCGAACTCGACGTGGACCGGATGGACTACCTCGTCAGGGACGCCCACCACACGGGCGTCTCCTACGGGACGATCGACGCCGAGCGGCTCGTCCGGGCGCTCCGGTTCGTCGACGGCGACCTCGTCCTCGACGAGGGCAACGTCCAGGCGGCCGAGAGCCTCCTCCTCTCGCGGGCGCTGATGAACCCGACCGTCTACAGCCACCACGTCTCCCGCATCGCGAAGGCGATGCTGCGCCGGGGTACCCAGCGCCTGCTCGCTCACACCGAGATCGACGGCGAGGAACTCCGGCGGATGGACGACTACGGGCTCCGGGTCGCCCTCCGCGAGTGCGAGGCGACGGCGGCGTTCGCCCACCGCCTCGACCGCCGCGATCTGTACAAGCGCGCGGTCTGGGCGGAGATGGAGGCGGTCCCGGAGTCGCTGATCGACGCGGACCACGAGGCGATCTGGGAACACGAGCGGGCGGTGGCCGACGAGGCGAACGTCGACCCCGACGCGGTGATCCTCGACGTGCCGGCCCGGCCGTCGATGCAGGAATCGAGCAGCCGCGTGCTCGTCAACGGCGACGTGCGCCGACTGAGCGAGCAGTCGACGCTGGTCAGTGCCCTCCGCGCCGCCCAGCACGACCAGTGGCGCCTGGGCGTGTACGCCCCCGACGAGACGGCCGAGCGCGTCGGCAACGCGGCCGTCCGCGCGCTCGGGCTCGACCTGGAAGACACCAGGGTCCGCGACGTGCGGCCCGGCGTCCACGCGACCCTCGACGATTTTAACTGACGCCACCAGAGTGACTGTGTAATGACCGACTCCACGACGTTCGACGGCACCATCCTCCGCGGTCGCGAGTTCGAACCCGTCGAGGGACGCGTCGTCGTCGAAGACGGCGAGATCGCGGCCATCGAGGAGGAGTCGACCCACAGCGACGACGTCGTGCTCCCGGCGTTCGTCAACGCGCACACGCACATCGGCGACTCCATCGCCAAGGAGGCCGGCGGCGGGCTCTCCCTCGAAGAACTCGTCGCGCCGCCGGACGGCCTGAAACACCGCTTGCTCCGGCAGGCGAGCACCGACGAGAAGGTCGAGGCGATGCGCCGCTCCCTGCAGTTCATGGTCGACTCGGGGACGGCCGCCTGCATCGAGTTCCGCGAGGGCGGCGCCGACGGCGTCGAGGCCTTCGAACGAGCGGCCCACGGGCTGGAAATCGACCCGGTGGTCCTCGGTCGCGAGACGGTCGCGGCGATGGAGGCCAGCGACGGATTCGGCGCGAGCGGCGCGAACGACGGCGACTTCAGCCGGGAACGGAACGCGACCGCCCGCGCCGGGAAGCTGTTCGGCATCCACGCCGGCGAGGTCGACGCCTCGGACATCAACCCCGCGCTCGACCTGGACCCGGACCTCCTCGTCCACATGGTCCACGCCGAGGAACTGCACCTCGACCGCGTCGCCGACAGCGAGATCCCGGTCGCGGTCTGCCCGCGCTCGAACCTCGTCACGGACGTGGGCTTCCCGCCGGTCGCGGATCTCCTCGAACGGACGACTGTCGCGCTCGGGACGGACAACGTCTTCCTCAACAGCCCCTCCATGTTCCGTGAGATGGAGTTCACCGCGAAGATCGCCGACGTGAGCGCCCGCGATGTCCTGCGGATGGCGACCGTCAACGGCGCCGAGATCGCGGACCTGAACTGCGGACTCGTCGAACCCGGCCGCGACGCGAAACTGCTCGTCCTCGACGGCGACTCCGACAACCTCTCCGGCGCGAAAGACCCCGTCCGCGCGGCCGTCCGGCGTGCCGGCGTCGCGGACGTGTCAGAGGTGTACTTGCCCGGGCGGTGAGCGCCGGGCACGTCCCTGGCCGGGAACTGCGATCGACGGCCTTGGAGATACAGGCTCGCTGTTGAACGGCGGTCAGGCCCTATTTCGTACGCAATGTCACTCTCAGAGACCGTCTCGAAGATCGACCGGCTGAGCGACGAACAGCGCGACTGCATCGAGAACTGCAACGAGGCCGCCGAGGTCTCCGAGTGGTGCGCCGACGAGTGCCTCGGCGACGAAGAGATGGAGCAGTGCGCCCGCCTCTGTCGCGACGTGGCCGATCTGACGTCGCTGCACGCGAGGTTCATGGCCCGCGGGTCGAACTACAGCACCGCCCTCGCCGAGGCCTGCGCGGGCGCCTGCGAGGAGTGCGCCGAGGAGTGCGCGCGCCACGACGCCGAGCACTGCCAGGTCTGCGCGGACGTCCTGCGCGAGTGCGCCCAGTCCTGCCGCGACATGATGAGCGCCTGATCCGCATCGCACGGCCAGGTCGTCGCCGCGGACTTTCCCGTTTCCCGCGTTCCATCCGCGTGAAGCCGATTCTCGCCACTCTCGTCGTTCACCGGTCTCCGCTCCTGCCGAAGGGTTATACAGCCGCGAGTGGTATTTGGTAGCATGAGTCTCTACGAGACGATCCTCCTGCCGACGGACGGGTCGGCGGGGATCGAACGGGTGATCGACCACGCGGGGGAGCTGGCGCGGGTCCACGACGCGACGATCCGGGCGCTGTACGTCATCGACGCGACGAGTTTCACGGGGCTCCCGATGGAGACCTCCTGGGAGGGGGTTCGACAGGTGCTCGAATCGGAGGGGGAGACGGCGCTCGAACAGCTCCAACGGGTGGCGCCCGAGGACGTGGAGGTGGAGACGGCCACGGTCGAGGGGACGCCGAGCACCGAGATCGTCCGCTACACGCGGGAGGTACCCGTCGACGTGGTCGTGATGGGGACCCACGGCCGCGGCGGGATCGACCGGCTCCTGCTGGGGAGCGTCGCCGAGCGCGTCGTCAGGAAGTCAGCCGTCCCGGTCGTCACGGTGCCCGTCGGCGGCGCGGCCGCCACCGTCGAGACGGAAGACGCCGCCGAAGCGGAACGGGCCACGGAGTCGGACAGCGTCACTGATGCGGACCCGGACCCGGCGCAGAGCGCCGAAGGCTCCTGAGCGGGGCCGTCGTACCGCCTGCCGAACGACTTCACTCCCCGACCGGTCGCAGGTGCTCGCAGTCGCCGGCGGTCACGGTCACCCGTTCGTCCCCGGTGTCGACGACGAGCGCCCCGGGGAACGCCACGTCGACGGCGTCGCCTACGACCTCGCCGCCGGGTGTGTCGACGCGCACGCGCTTGCCGAGCGTCGTCGCGTACTCTCTCCAGGCCGGCACGACCGCCTCCAGGTCGCCGCGCAGGTCGTCGAACTCCTCCAGCACGCGCTGGGTGAACAGCCGTCGGTCGACGTCGCCAACTTCTCCGCGGAGCGTCGCCGGGTCGGCCTCGCTCGGCAGGTCGTCCGGGTCCACGTTCGCGTTGATCCCTATCCCGACGATCACCCACGACACGCGGTCGGCCTCGCCCTCCATCTCGGTCAAGATCCCGGCCAGCTTCCGGTCGACCTCGGCGCCGTCGTCGTCGGTGCCCGGGACGACGACGTCGTTCGGCCACTTGATCCGCGCGTCGACGCCGGCCTCCCGGGCCGCCCTCGCGACGGCGACCGCGGCCGCGAGCGTGTAGGCCGGCGCGTGCGTGGCCGGAACCGCTGGCCGCGTGAGGACGCTCAGCCAGACCCCGCCGCTCGGCGAGGACCACTCGCGGTCGAGTCGACCCCGGCCGCCCGTCTGTTCGTCGGCGAGGACGACCACGTCGTCGGCCCCCGCCTGTGCGAGGTCTCGCGCCCTGGCGTTCGTGCTCGGGACGGAGTCGTGGAACTCCACCTCGAAGGGGGCGTCCAGGCCGTACTCGACGGCCGACCCACCGAACTCGGGGAACGCGTCGATGACGTACCCGTCACTGCCGCTCTCGACGGCGAACCCTTCCTCGCGGAGCGCCTCGACGTGTTTCCAGACGGCCGCCCGCGAGACGTCCAGTCGCTCGGCCAGTTCCGGTCCGGTGACCGGCCCGTCGGCGAGCGCGTCGAGGACGCGCTCTCGCGTCTCCTGCATGGCTCCGCGTAGCCCGCGACCGGTTGTAAGTGGTCCGGAGCGCGGCGGTCGGGGGACCCGTCGCGAGAGCGTCTCGCAGCGTGGTCGGTGCGCCGCGCAGCTGACCTCGAAGCGGTCGCTGACGTGGGGCGCGAGCGTGGCGCTGCCCGCGGTCGCCGCACCCGATCTGGACCGCGCTGCGTGTCCCGGTCGTAGCGGGCTCTCTGTCCGGCCGCCCACGCGTGTTGGCACTCCCCCGGAGGAACCGACCTCGGACAGACGGCCCCCGGAGGAACCGACCCCGGACAGACGGTCCCCCGGGGTCGGCGCGACGCGGACCGATCGCGTCGTATAATTCGAATATCAATTACGTCCGTTAGATTTTACTTGTTGACGATAAAAGCACACGATAATGGGGGACGAAGCAGTCGCTGACGTTCTCGATATCTATAACAGACGGACGGACCTGCTCTGTCTGGTCTGCGCGGGGACGCTCGACAAGCGGGAACTGGAGCGCCAGATCGCCTGTTCGCGGCCGACGATCGACCGGTCGTTCCGGGAACTGGAGGACCTCGGCGTGCTGGCGTCGTCGGGAACGACCCACGAACTGACGGCGTTCGGCGAACTGTTCTGCCAGGAGTTCACGCGGACGCGAGCGGCGCTCACCACGCTCACGGACATGAGAGACGTGCTGTCGGTGCTCCCGCGGGACTCCCCGATCGACATGCGACTGCTGAAGGGCGCGACCGCACACCGGGCAGCAGAGCACGCGCCCCAGGAGCCGTTCCTCGACGTCGTCGACGCCGCCGCGGACGCGACGGAGATCCGGGGGTACTCGAGTACGGTCCTGCCGTCGTACGTCGACGCGTTCTACTCACTCGTCGTCGAGGAAGCGATGCCGGCGACGCTCGTGTTCACCGCCGACGTGGTCGAGACGCTGGAGCGGAACTACCCGGACCGCTTCGCGGACCTGACGGAGGCCGACCACACCACGGTGTACGAGACGACGGCGACGGAGATGTACGGGCTCCTCGTCGGCGACGACGTCGTCGCTGTCCCCGTGGGGGACGACGGCGGGAGCCTCCGGGGCGTCGTCGTGAACGACACCCCGGCCGCACTGACCTGGGCCGAGGCGTGGTTCGAGGAACTGGTCTCCGCGAACGACACGTCGCCGATCTGAGCGCGTCCGCGTTCACCGGTCCCTGCCGCCGGGCACGTCCCCGACCGGGATCCCGAGAACCTCGTCCGCGCCTGCCGCCACGTCCCTGGCGACCAGCGCCGCGCCCTGGGCCGACGTGTACGGCTCGGCGAACCGGACCGGGGCGAGGTCGACACAGGCCTCGTACACCCGTCGGCCGAGCGGGAACGGACGTTCACGTCGCATCAGGCGACCGCTCAGGACGACGGCGTCGAGGCCATCGGCGCCAAGGTCGCGAGCGAACGGATACAGCGCGTAGACGTTCATGAGCGTCGACCAGTACACGCTCTGGAGGAGGTCCCGGTCGGCGATGTCGTGGACGTCGGTGAGGTCCGCGCCGCGTCGCGGGAGGAGCCCGCACCGCATGAACACGTCCTCGAAGTCCGACTCGACGCCGCGGCGGACCGCCTCCGGGTCGGGCCAGCCGTGCACCGGTCCGACCCAGTGGAAAAAGCCCGTCAGTCGCCCGCCGCAGACGAGTCCGGCCATGCAGGAGGAACTCGCGCACACCCAGATGAACGCCCCCGACGCGTCGAACTCCGCCCGGAACCGTTCCAGCGCGTACCGCATGGACGCGACCTTGTCCGCCCCTGCCAGCGCCGAGTAGTGCCTGAAGAACGCGTGGAGTGTGTCCAGTCCCCGGTGGACGCCGGGCAGGACGACCGTCGGGACGGCGGAGTCGTACAGTCGGTCGAAGACGGTCGCTCCCGCGCCGGTCCCGTAGTCGAGCCCCACCAGATCGGTCGTGCCCCTGTTCGGGACGTCTTCGATGCCTTCGATCTCGTCGATGGCGTTCCCGAATGCGTACGTGACCGTCGCGAGCGAGACTCGCGAGAGCCCGATTCGGTCGTCTAGCACCTCCAGGAACGCCCCGGCCGTCTCGACGTTCCGGCGGTCTATCCGGAACGCGGTCGTCAACTCGCCGTCGTCGCCGATGGCCGCGACCTTGATGCCGGTCGTCGAGTGGTCGATGCCCACGTACATGGTACGCTCCCCGTCGGACTGCCCGCCGTCCCTCCAGTCGAGGCGCGACCGGCCGTTCCGTCGGGCGGCGTCCCCGAGTGATTACACGAATGACAGGTAGTTTGTTATTCGTGAACTATGTATCACTTCACGACGACGTGCCCGGTAAGGATCTAGTTTCGGGGACGGCGGCGGGCCGACCGGGATCGCCAGGCTCGGCCGTAGGATCGGTAAAACGGCCGATCACCGTCGACTCGGGCCCGAGCAGACGGGCGATCTCGACCGCTCGCGGGCATCGAGGCCGTCGCTCGTCCGAACGACGTTCGGGACGGGAGTAGCGGATCGCTTCGTCGGAAATAATCACGGCGTGAACGACGTTCAGTTCTTAATACTATGGGTTTGCGGTACGTTACCAAGCATAGGGGGGTGGAGCGCACACCCGATCCCAGCGGTGTGGTGCCGCCCTCCGTCAAACGATGACAGTACGAAACAACGGATGCGACACGGATCCGAGCCGCGGGCGGGTTCGCGACCTCGCGCTCGGTCCGGAACAGCTGATCTGCGCGTTACTCAAAGCCATCTCGGGACCCGGACGATTCCGACAGATGCTCCTGGTCGTCGCGCTGTGGGCGCTCTACCGCGGCCGCGAGTGGCTGGTCTTCGGGACGGTGGTGGCCCTCGTCGTCGCGGCCGCGTCGCGACTCCTCGTTCGGGTCGTCTCGTCGTTCGCTCGGTCCGGAGCGTGCGCCTGGGGGGCGTCGCAGCGACCGGACACCCGTCCCTGCGACTGCCAGTCGACAGGCCCGGAGCCCGGGGATCCGGCCCCACCGCCTCGTCCCGGGGATGCCTGGCGGCAGCGACAGCGCGGGTATCCGCTCGCGGTGTTCTACATCGACGGTGACGCCGACGCGGCCGCACGACCGGACCCGGACGATCCGCGCGGACGCCAGCCACCGGAGGCAGACGACGAGTGATGCCGGCACGCGGCCTCTCGGTCGACCCGTCCGAGCCCCGTGCGCCACCGCTGTCCCGAGCCGTCCGAAGCCGTCCGCCGCCAACGGTCTGACCCGCAATCGAACGGAGTGGTTACCCGCGTTCACCGTCGACTTACTATCGGCGTCGTTCCCGTCGATCCGGTCGATGACGACGATCCTCGCGTTCGACCGCGACGACACCGTCGACGTCAACCCTCCGGCCGACCGCGAGGCCGTCCCGCTGGCGTGGCTCCGGGCGTTCGACGACCGCGAAGGCGTCGAGGTGTGGGCCATCGGGAACCAGCGACTGCGCTACGAGGCCGACGTCCCCGGCGTCCCGGAACTGCTCGCCGAACTCGGGGCCGGTCGCGTCCGGTCGCGCCTCCTCGCCGGGATGATGCGCGTCGAGTGGCACCTCCACCGGTACCCGGGGCTCCGCGCGATGTTCGCCGCGACCGCTCCCCGCGTCGACTCGGCCACGATGCCCCCGCGCGACGAGCGACTCCGACTGCTCGCGGCCCTCCGCGACGGCGCGACGGTCCGCGTCGTCGTCGACGACGTCGACCGCTCACACGTCGACGGCTGGATCCACTACTACCCCTGGGACTTCGTGGACGCCGTCAGAGACGGCAGCCTGGGCCTCGATCCGCCACGACGCGCGGGCCCGCGAGAATCCTCTGTCGGGTGAGTCGTCATCCGACGGTGGAAGCGACGTGTCCACGACGGGGGACCGATCTGTCCCCGACGGCGGGAACGAACCGTCGCTCCCGTCGCCTGACGCGGGCTAGTCCAGGACGAACATCGTGTCGCCCATGTCGACGGACTCGCCCTCGCTGACCTCGACGTGAGTGACGGTGCCGGCGTTCTCGGCGACGATATCGTTCTCCATCTTCATCGCTTCCAGCACGCAGAGCACGTCCCCCGCGGCCACCTCGTCGCCCTCGGCGACGTTGACTTCGAGGATGGTCCCCTGCATCTCGGCGGTGATCTCCTGGCCCTCCGCGGAGACGCCGCCGTCCGAGTCGCCGTCGGATCCGCCACGGCCGGGTTGGGGCCGCTGGGCCTGGCCGCCGCCGGACCCGTCGCCGCCCGTCGGGATGGCCGGGGCGCCCCGCTCTTCGAGGTCGACCTGGAATCGCTTGCCGTTGACCTCGACCGTGAACTCCCGTTCGACGACCTCCTCGTCGTCGTCGCCGCTGGGTTCCGTCTCGGTGCCCCACCGCTGCTGGGCGGCCTCGATCCGGTCGTGGTCCATCTCCTCGTCGAGGTACTTCGTGGTGTGGCGCCCTTCGAGGAACGGGTCGTCGGTGAGCATCATGCGGTGGAACGGGATGATCGTCGGGAAGCCCTGGATGTCGTAGTCGGCGAGTGCGCGCTTCCCGCGGGCGATACACTCCGCGCGGTCCTCGCCGGAGGTGATGAGCTTCGCGATCATCGAGTCGTAGTCGGTCACGAGGTCGTCGCCCTGCCGGTGGGCGTCGTCGATCCGGACGCCGATGCCGCCCGGTGGGTCGTACACGTCGAACGACCCGCCCGTCGCCGGCGCGAACTCCTTGGCGGCGTTCTCGGCGTTGATCCGGAACTCCATCGCGTGGCCCTCCAGTTCCACGTCGTCCTGTTCGAAGGTGAGTTCCTCGCCGGCGGCGACCCGGATCTGCCACTTCACGATGTCGATGTCGGTCAACTGTTCGGTGACGGTGTGTTCGACCTGGATTCGCGTGTTCACCTCGAGGAAGTAGAAGTCGGCGTCCGTGTCGAGCAGGCCCTCGTCGTTGCGGTCCTCGTCCTCGACGAGGAACTCGAAGGTGCCGGCGTTGTAGTAGTCGCCGGCCTCGGCGCCCCGGCGGGCGGCCTCGCCGATCTTCTCCCTGAGTTCGTCGGTGATCGCGGGGCTGGGTCCCTCCTCGATGACCTTCTGCTGGCGCCGCTGGAGCGAGCAGTCACGTTCGCCCAGGTGGCGGACGTTGCCGTGTTTGTCCGCGAGGATCTGCACCTCGATGTGGCGGGGGTTGTCGAGGAACCGTTCGAGGTAGACCGAGGCGTTCGAGAAGTACGCCTCCCCCTCGCGCTGTGCGGTTTCGAGCGCCTCCTCGGCCGCTTCGGGGCCTTCGACGACCTCCTGGCCCATCCCACCGCCCCCGCCTTCGGCCTTGATGAGGACCGGGTAGCCGTGTTCCTCGCCGAAGTCCTTGATCTGCTGGACGTCGGTGACGGGTTCGGTCGTCCCGGGGACGATGGGTACGTCGGCGTCTCGCATCACCTGGCGGGCGTGGGTCTTCTCGCCGAGGCGTTCCATCGCCTCGCTGGACGGGCCGATCCAGGTTATCCCGTCGGTCTCCTCGACCCGGGCGGCGAAGTCGGCGTTCTCGGCCATGAACCCGTAGCCGGGGTGGATGGCGTCGGCGTCGGCCTTCTTCGCGGCTTCGATGACGGCATCCCCGTCGTTGTAGGAGTCGGCCGCGCGGGCGGGCCCGATGTTGTAGGCCTCGTCGGCGTAGCGGACGAAGCCCGAGTACTTGTCGGCCTCGCTGTAGACGGCGACCGTCCCGACTCCCAGCTCCTCGCAGGCGCGCATGACGCGGACGGCGATCTCGCCGCGGTTCGCGACGAGGACCTTCTCGAACATACCACTCTGTACCGACCGTCGCCCTTTAAATCTAATCGGAGTCGCGGGACGGGTCCGAACGACTCCGCTGGTTCGTCCGGTCCGTCGCCGCCGGGAAAACGACTTTATCCGCTGTGCGCGTTCGCCCCCACTGTGACCGACGTGACCGACGAGCGACCCACCGCGGCCGACGACGGCCTGGTCCAGGTCCTCGACGCCGAGGGTCGCGTCCGCGACGGGGCGACCGTCCCGGACCTGTCCGACGAGGAACTCGTCGAGATGTACGCGCAGATGCGGCTGGCCCGCCACCTCGACGAGCGAGCCGTCTCGCTCCAGCGGCAGGGTCGCCTGGGGACGTATCCGCCGCTGGCCGGACAGGAGGCCGCCCAGATCGGATCGACGCACGCCCTGCGCGACGACGACTGGATCCTCGACCAGTACCGCGAACACGGCGCCGTCGTCGTCCGCGGCATCGAACCGGAGTACCTGCTGTACTGGAAGGGCCACGAGGTCGGCAACGCGTGGCTCGCCTCCCGCAGCATCTTCCCCCTCAACATCTCCATCGCGAGCCACCTCCCCCACGCCACGGGCATGGCGTGGGCCGCGCGACTCCAGGGCGACGACCGCGTCGTCTGCTGTCACTTCGGCGACGGCGCCACGAGCGAGGGCGACTTCCACGAGGCGCTGAACTTCGCCGGCGTCTTCGACGCCCCGGCGATATTCTTCTGCAACAACAACCAGTACGCCATCTCGGTGCCCCGCGAGCGCCAGACGGCCAGCGCGACTATCGCCGAGAAGGCCGACGCCTACGGGTTCGCGGGCGTCCGCGTCGACGGGATGGACCCGCTCGCGGTGTACCAGGTGACGACCGCCGCGGTCGAGAAAGCGCGCGATCCTAACGAGGACGAACTGCGCCCCACGCTGATCGAGGCGGAGATGTACCGCTACGGCGCCCACACGACTGCCGACGATCCGACGAAGTACCGCGACGACGCCGAGGTCGAGCGGTGGAAGGACCGCGACCCGATTCCCCGGATGGAAGCGTTCCTCCGCGAGCGCGACCTGCTGGACGACGAGCGCGTCGACGCCATCGGCGAGCGCAATCGCGAGCGCGTCGCAGACCTGATCGCGGGCGCGGAGGCGTACGAACCCGACGTAGACGAGTGGTTCGAGCACGCCTACGACGAGGCCACTCCGCGCGTCCGCGAACAGCAGCGCTACCTCCGGGACCTCCGCGACCGCCACGGCGAGGACGCGCTGCTGCGCGACGAGTAAGCCCGCGTTGTCGGCGTCTCCACCTGATACCCCACGTCGAGCAGGTCGCCCGACGGTGGCTTACTCGACAGATCTGACGTGTTACTCGGGAGTGTCGTCTCCCTACCGACTCGAAACCCGTGTATAGCTAAACCCGGTCGGTCCCACGGAGCGCGTATGGCATATCAGGTCGAATGCAGCCAGAACGACGACTTCATGATCAAATCCGAGGACGAGCAGGAAGTCATCGAGCACGTCAAAGAACACGCCGAGAAGAAACACGACATGGATCTGAGCGACGACGAGGCCCGCGACATGATCCAGCAGGCGTCCTGACCGCCGGAGCCCACCTCTTTTCACGGGCCGCGCTGCCGTAGCGGCGGCACCAACGGTTTTGTGTGCCGGCGTGCCAGCGGACGGTATGGACAGACAGGTAGCTTCGCGACCGGTGTGGGTAGCGGCGGTGGTCGGGTGACGGGCGTCTACGAGCGCGCGCTGGGATCGGCGGTCGACGACCTCCATCCGAAGGTCCGGGACCGCTACGGCCTCGGACCCGACGACGCGTACGCGACAGTGGGCCGCGGAACCATGGACATCACCCGGGGAACGCTCGCGCTCCCCGTGCTCTACGCGATGCCGCTGCGGAACCTCCTCTTCCCGGAGTCGGGGACGGACGTCCCCTTCTCGGTGACGACGGTCGGGTTTCGCGACCCGGCGGGCTACGAGGCGCTGACGACCCGCCGCGAGTTCGAGTTCGACGGCACGGTTCGCCAGTTCGACTCGCTGACGGTCTGGGACGACCAGCGCGAGCGCCTGTTCGACTTCCTCGGGACGGGCGGCCACGTCGTCTCGGAACTCCACCCGCGCGTCGACGACGGGGCGCTCGTCGTCGAGGGCGGCAAGCAGTGGACGAGAATCGGCGGGCGCTACCTGCCGACCCCCGGCCCGCTGGCGGTCGACGTGACCGTCCGGGACCGCTACGACGAGGCCGACGAGCGCTTCTACGTCACCGCCACCGTCGAGAGCGGACTGGCTGGGCACATTCTCGGCTACCGCGGGTCGTTCACGCAGGAACGGCGAGCGATGGAAGTCGTTCCGACCGACCTGAAGCCGACGACCGGGATCGACCCGCTCCCGCCATGAGCGGTGGGGACGGCGGCGGTGTCGGGACCGAGACGAGCGCCGCGAGCGGAGACGCCGGGGGCGCAGTGGCGGCGCAGATCCCGTCGATCCGCGGCGTCCGAGTCACGGACGTCAGCGCGGTCGCCGGCGGGGCGCTGTGGACGCTCGCCGCTGTTGCGGGCGCTCTCTCGCCGGTCGAGCAGGCGCTCGCACTCGCGCCGCTCGTCGTCGTGCCGCTCGGGATCGGCCTGGCCGCTGAGCGGGGGTTCGACGGGACTCCGGGAGCGCTCCTCGCACTCGCGGCGGTGACTCAGCCGGCCACGGCTCCGCTCGTGCTGGTGTCGCTGGTGGCGTCCTCGGAACTCACCGCGACGCTCGCGGCCGCGGCCTGGCTCCCGGTGACCGCACTTCTGGCGCTCGCGGGTCTCGTCCGAGCCCGCGAGCGCGGCCTGGCCCCGAACCGACTGTCCGAGACGCTGGTCGACGCCGGGCTGGCGTACGTCGTGGTCGCGGCCGTGGCACTCGTGCTCTTCCACCGCGGGATCACGTTCTGGTTCGACCCAGTCATCGTCCTCCTCACCGCCGTTCACTTCCACTTCGCGGGGTTCGCGCTCCCGGTCCTCGCGGGCGTCACGGGCCGACGCCTCGACGGCTTCGAGGGGCTCGCCCGGACGACGGCCGGCGTGATACTCGTCGGTCCGGCGCTCATCGCGGTCGGCATCTCCTTTTCGCCGCTCGTGGAGGTCGTCGCCGTCGGCGCGTTCACGCTCGCCGTCGCCGCGTTCGGCCTGCTCGTGCTCGTCCGCGTCGTTCCGTCGCTCGACGTGCTTCCGGCCGCACTCGTGGGGCTCTCGGCGCTCGCGCTCCCGGCGTCGATGGTGCTGGCGCTCGGGTACGGCGTCGCGGCATTCGGGGGGACGAACCCGCTGGGACTGAGCATCGGGAGGATGGTGTCGCTCCACGGGTCGCTGAACGCCTACGGGTTCGCGCTCTGTGGCGCCGTCGGGTGGCGGTTGGTCGATCGCTAACCCGATAGGTCGGACCGCGCTGCGGTGGCCGACGCCGTCTCCGACCGGCCTGGCGCCGCGATACGCACCGACTCGTTCGTCCCGCGAGCGGTGGCGCCGTGGACGAACGACTCGTCGCCAGCGAAGACGACGACGGTTTCAGGCGCGACGCGCTCCGAGGCGAACGAAAGGGAGGCGTTCGCGCTGCGCCGAGTCGCGAAGCGGTCGAAGGCGGCGGCGAACTCGTCGGCCTCGGTCGCGTTCTCCCACCGGAGCGTCCAGGCGATGGCCGTCCGGTTCTCGTCGGCCGTCGCGGAGAAGGTCAGGCTCCGGTCGTTGTCCCAGCCGTCCGCGGCCGCGTCGGCCGTCTTGCGGTCGAGTTCCAGCCGCAGGAATTCGCGGACGATTAGTTCGCCGCGCCTGTCGGCGTCGGAGGGGTAGTGGCCCAGTTCGACCGTCCAGTCCGCGGACTCGTTCGGCGCAACCGTGAGGTTCCCCAGTGAGACGGACCGATCCGGATGGAGGAGCTCCTCGGTGGTCTCTGGCGGGTCTCGTAGGACCGTGCTCAGTTCACTCGGCGAGTCGACCTGCGATTCGACGTATTCGGCGCCGACGATGTACTTCGCCGTGAACACCCTGAACGGTGATTCAGATCGGTTGTATCCGTACTGGAGGACGTCACTTTCCAGGGGTACATCGGTTTTCGGGGCGTTCGCGTACGCGTCGGTAGCGAAGACGGCACTTCCCTCACTGACCGCCGTGGCAGCTTGCCGTTCGTCGGCCGTAACTCGCCAGAGGCCGCTCGGTCGCCATCGCCTCTGCGAGTGGACGTGATGCGCGAATTCGTGTGCGAGGACCCGTTCGGGCATCGACACGTTCGATTCGATGTACACTGTCCCCTGTCGAGTGGCCTGTCCGGCCGCGGAAACTGTCCCAGTCAGGCCGAAGGCCCCGTAGAAGTTCGACTCGAAGGAGCCGGCATCCCTCGACTCGAAGACGACGACAGTCGGCGGATCCACGTCCACGCCGTGGAGTCGCTCGACGCGTTCGAAGATGCGGTCGACGTCCACGGAGAGGTTCCCGCGCACCGTGAGCTCCTCGCCGGACTCGGGCGTCGCAGCCGCACCCGCGTCCGTCGGCGCCGCGGTGGCCTGCGACGAGGGCAGGTCGGTCGGGGTCGATGCAGCGGCAGTCGCCGTCGGCGCGGCGTCGGTCGCTGCCGGCGGCGACGCGGTCGATGGACCGCCGTCGCCGGCGAGGAAACTGCATCCGGCGGTCACGGTGAGCAATGCGAGACAGAGCGCCGCGAGCAGTCGCTTGCGTGACGTGGGGGACATCGGTATAGGGGGACCCTCCTGTCGGCTGATTCGGATCGAACGTTGACACAACTGTCCGCTATCAGCTGATAAAGGTATCGGACGTGACGTTACAGCGGGATGTTCCCGTGCTTTCGGTCGGGGTGGTCTTTCCGCTTGGTGTGCAGCGTTTCGAGGTCGCCGATGAGTCGGGCGCGGGTCTCGGGCGGTTCGAGCACGTCGTCGACGAAGCCGCGCTCGGCGGCGGTGTAGGGGTTGGCGAACGCGTCGCGGTACTCCTCGATGAGTTCCTGGCGCTTCTGTTCGACCTGTTCGGCCGCGTCGAGTTCGTCGTCGTAGAGGACGTTGACGGCGCCCTCGGGACCCATCACCGCGATCTCCGCGGTCGGCCAGGCGTAGTTGACGTCCGCGCCGACGTGCTTCGAGGACATCACGTCGTAGGCGCCGCCGTAGGCCTTCCGGGTGATGACGGTCATGAGTGGCACGGTGGCCTCGGAGTAGGCGTACAGCAGTTTCGCGCCGTGTTTGATGATGCCGCCTTTCTCCTGGTCCTTGCCGGGCATGAACCCGGGCACGTCCACGAACGTCAGCAGCGGAACGTTGAACGCGTCGCAAAAGCGGACGAAGCGCGACCCCTTCAGCGAGGAGTCGATGTCGAGCGTGCCCGCGTTGACCCGCGGCTGGTTGGCGACGATGCCGACGGGGCGGCCATCGAGGCGGGCGAAGCCGGTGAGGAGGTTTCGCGCGTAGCGCTCGGCCACCTCGAAGAACGAATCCTCGTCGACGACGCCGTCGATGACCTGGTGCATGTCGTAGGGCTTCTGTGGCGCCTGCGGCACGACCTCACGAAGTTCCTCGTCGGCGCGGTCGGGGTCGTCCCAGGGCTCGACGCGCGGCGGGTCCTCGGCGTTGTTGGCGGGGAGATACGAGAGGAGGTAGCGGATGTCGTCGAGTGCTTCCTCCTCGGCGGCGGGGGCGAAGTGCGCGACGCCCGAGTCGCCGGTGTGGGTGCCGGCGCCGCCGAGTTCGTCGAAGGAGACCTCCTCGCCGGTGACCGTCTCGATGACGTCCGGCCCGGTGATGAACATGTGGCTGGTCTCCTCGACCATGAAGATGAAGTCGGTGATAGCAGGGGAGTAGACCGCGCCGCCGGCGCAAGGGCCCATGATCGCGGAGATCTGCGGGACGACGCCCGAGGCCAGCTGGTTCCGGTGGAAGATGTCGGCGTAGCCCGCGAGCGCGTCGACGCCCTCCTGGATGCGCGCCCCCGCGGAGTCGTTGAGGCCGACGATGGGCGCGCCGGTCTCCATGGCCTTGTCCATGACCTTGCAGACCTTCTGGGCGAACGCCTCGCCGAGCGAACCGCCCATGACGGTGAAGTCGTGGGCGAAGACGAAGACGGTGCGACCGTCGACGTTCCCGTAGCCCGTGACGACGCCGTCGCCGGGGAACGACTGCTCGTCCATGTCGAAGTTGGTCGAGCGGTGCTCGCGGAGCTGGTCGATCTCGACGAAGGAGTCGTCGTCGAGGAAGTAGTCGATCCGCTCGCGGGCGGTCATCTTCCCCCGGTCGTGCTGGGCCTCGATGCGGTCCTCGCCGCCGCCCTTACGGGCGCGCTCCTTGCGCTCGCGCAGGTCCTCGATGTCCTCGTCGTGGGTCACGCCGTCCCACCTCTGGTCGGTGTGCACTGCTGCCGATCACGGGTCCCTGCGGTCATTGGGGGCACAATCGGCAGTCCGGGAGAAAAGCGTTTCCCGACGGAGCGAACTCGGGCTGGGGCGGTGAAAACCGGCGGAGTTTAGGCCGCCCCGCCACTCCAGCCTGACGTGAAGAACGTCACGGCCCGACAGTCGAACCCCTTCGGCTTCTCGCCGCCGTGTGAACCGTTCGTCGCCGGCTACGGCGACGCGAACGCGGACTTCCACGTCGTCGGCGACCACCCCGGCGTCCACGGCGGGGCCGAATCGGGCTACCCGTTCACGGAGTTCGCCGCCAGCGAGCGACTGCAGCGCGCCCTCACCGAGGGCGGCCTGCTGGCCGAGACGGGCGAACCGCCCGTCGTCGAGAAGACCTTCTTCTCGTACCTCTACCCGTGCGTGCCGGAGGGCGTTCCGAGCGAGCGCGACTACGCCGACCTGGAGAACATCTTCGACTCGGAGATCCGCGCGATCACCGCCCACGTCCTCCTGCCGGTCGGCGAGCGCGCGACCCGCCACGTCTTCGCAAACATGAGCGCTCGCCCGCCCCAAGACGTCGACATGGAGGCCCAGCACGCGACGGAGATCCCCGGCAGCGGCTGGCTCATCGTCCCCGTCAAAGATCCCGCCCAGTGGTCCGACGCCGACGAGGAGGCGCTGGTCGAGGCGCTCGTGGAACTCCGGCGGCGCGACTACGTCCGCCGGGCGGATCTCGGTCGATTCCTGCCAGACGACGACCCGTACATGGTGCGGTAGCGCGGGATTCAGCCGGCGGTCGATAGTCCCTGTTTTCGCTCCTACAGCGGCGGCACCGCGGCCGGGTCCGGTCCGAGGAAGAGGGTCTGGAACCCGAGCGCGAGCGTCCCGAGCACGCCGAAGACGACCACGACGCGGAGGGTCCACAGCCAGACCGGGCCGAGCGCGCCGATTCCGCCGGTCCCCTCCCGGAGTTCGTCGACCGCTTCCTCGCCGAGGACCCACCCGACGAACACGACGACCGCGAGCACCGACAGCGGCAGGAACAGCTGGTAGGCGAGGTCGTCGAACCACGTCAGCCAGGCCGTGTCCCACGCCGACGGGAGTCCGAGCGCGAACAGTCCGAGCCCGGTCGCCACCGCGAGGGTCGGGCGCGAGTAGCTCGTGCTGTCGACCGCGTAGGCGACGACGACCTCCATGAGGCTGATCGCCGAGGACAGCGCCGCGATGAGGACGACGCCGAAGAAGACGACGCCGAGCACCCGCCCGAGCGGTAGCTCCGCGAAGCCCTGGGCGATGGCGACGAACAGCGCCGACGGGCCGCTGGTGTCCGGACTGACGTCGTTGGCGAAGAGGATCGGGAAGACGACGAGGCCCGCGAGGATGCCGACCAGCGTGTTCGTGACGACGATGACGCCGCCGTCGACGGACAGGCTGTCGTCCTCCCCGATGTACGAGGAGTAGGTGATCATGATCGCCATCCCCAGCGAGAGCGTGAAGAAGGCCTGCCCGACGGCGAAGGGGATGACCGTTCCGGCGTTGTCGAGCATCGCCCCGAAGTCCGGGGACAGGAAGTAAGCGTAGGCCTCCCCGACGCCGGGGAGCGTCGCCGCCCAGGCCGCGAGGACGACCATCAGGACGGCGATCGAGGGGACCATCACTTTCGTGGCGCGTTCGATACCGTCCTCGATCCCGAACGCGACGATGCTGACGGCGATGGCGAGGAAGAGGGCCTGGGCGAGGACCGCTTCGGGGCCGGCGGAGACCGCGCCGAAGTACTCGCCCGGGGCGTCGAAGTACGCGCCCGTCGCGCTGCCGAGGATGTACCGGAGGACCCACCCGCCGACCACGTCGTAGTACGAGAGGATCCAGAAGCCGGTGGCGACGGCGAGGCCGCCGACGATCCGCCAGTTCCGGTGTCCAAGTTCGGCGAACGCGTCGATGGCGTTGACGTGCGTCCGCCGGCCGATCACGAACTCTGCGAGCAGTGCGGGGAAGCCGACTAGCGTGACCGCGATCAGGTAGAAGACGACGAACGCCGCGCCGCCGTTCGCGGCCGTCTTGAACGGGAACTGCCAGAGGTTCCCGAGGCCGACTGCGCTCCCGATAGCGGCGACCAGAAAGCCGACCCGCGTCGCCCACGTCTCTCGTTCGACCATCTCTATCGATGCTCGGCCGTTGTCGTTCAAAATAGCTCCGACCGCAGACGCTAAGTCGTGTCCGAGCGACAGGAGAGACGGTATGCCCTCCCTGCTGGAACGACTGCTCGGCGACGGGTCGACCGAAGAAGGCGTCGACCTCGAACGGCGCGAAGACGACGCCCACGAGGCGTTACAGAACCGGATCACGCCCGAGACGTACGGCATCGACGACTGCGCGGTGACCGGCGTCGCGGTCGTCAACGAAGGCCCCGACGAGGAGCCGATCACGGTCCCGATCGCTCGCTTCTCGCTGGGCGAAGACGTCGAATCACCGGACTACGACTTCGTCTGGGAACTGGCGAGCGAGGCGATCCGCGCGATGCAGCCCGCCTTCGAGGGGGTGTTCGTCCGCCACTACGACGTGCAGTTCACCTTCGATGGAGATGGCCTGTTCGAGGCCGAGGAGTGTCGGCGGATCGCCGTCACGCCGGCACTGGCCGACCGCCTCGTCACCGAGACGGGCTTCGGCGTCGCCGATTTCAAGTCGGCGATGCTGGAAGCCGACGACATCGACGACCAGATCGCGCCGGTCGCGTGGAGCGAGTGCGTGGACTACAGCAGGAACGACGACGCGGCGGTGGTGACGGGATCGGCGGCCGCGATGGCCGGCGCGAGCGCCGCCGGTGCGAGCTGTGCAGGTGCCGGCGCCGGCGGTGCGGGCGGCTGTTGAGCGGGCGCCGGAGCGGCCGATCGGGACCGCTCAGGCCTCGCCGTAGACCGGCACGGCCGCGCCGCTGGTGACCGAGGCGGCGTCCGAACAGAGATACAGGATCGTCTCGGCGATGTCCGAGGGGTCGACCCACTTGTCGTGGTCCGAGTCCGGCATCATCTCGCGGTTCATCGGCGTGTCGATGACGCTCGGCATCACCGCGTTTGCCCGCACGTCGCCCAGGTTCTCCTCGGCGACGGTCTCCGTGAGGATCCTGACGCCGGCCTTCGAGGCGCGGTAGATGCCGTCGCCCTCGCCGCCCTCTAGCGACGAGCGCGCGGAGACGCTGACGATGGCGCCCTGGCCCGTTGCGTCGGACTCGCGGAGGTGAGGAATCGCGTGCTTCGAGGCGAGGAACATCGTCTTGAGGTTGACGTCCATCAGGAAGTCGAAGGTGTCGGCCTCGGTCTCGTCGATGGGCGTCCCGCCGCGCCAGGTGCCGGCGATGTTCGCCAGCGCGTCCAGGCCGCCGTGGTCGTCGACGACGGACTCTATCGTCTCGGCCACGTCGTCCTCGTCGGTGAAGTCGCCCTGGTAGAAGTCGACGCGGTCGGTGTCGAGTTCGAAGTCCTCGTTGTCGGGGCCGATGAGGTCGGCGCCGCAGACTGTCGCGCCCGCCTCGGCGAAAGCGTCGCAGACGGCACTGCCGAGCGTCCCCCCGGCGCCGGTCACGAGCACCACGCTGTCTCCGAAGTCGAAGTCGGCTGACATGGTCGTGGGTTGGAGCGGCTATCGGTTAAAGGTAGGTCGGTGGAGGTGGGCGTTCAGTACTGGCGATACCGTGTACACCCGCCGTGGCGCGCGCTGTCGCGCGTTTCATCGCGCGACAGCATCGTGCGAGGGACGAGGAGCGCAGGAGCGTAGCGACGAGCACCGCAGGAGGCTGGGGAGGCGTGAGGCTCACGACTTTCCGGCCAGCCGGCATTCACAGCCCACCTCGATAAAAAATCCCTGGCGGACTGAAAGGGCGAGGCGCGCTCGCGACGAAGTGCAGTCGCCTGAGCGGGCACTATCCGAACGAAGTGAGGATATCCCGCTCAGCGACCGCGAGCGGCCGAGGGCTTTCAACTCTCACTGTCGGCTGCGGTCGCACCCGTTCGATTTCGTTCCACGAATCACAATAAAGAGATCACTACTCAGTTCGCACAGAGATTGAACACCGCCCTCGTGGCGCCAACTACTATCGGTCCTCGGGTCGAACACGCTTCCGTGAACTGCATCGCTCACCGCGGCTTCTGCGGCGTCAATCCCGAGAACACCGTCCCCGCAGTCGAGGACGCGGCCTCGCGCGCGGACGCCGTCGAGGTGGACGTGCGAATCTGCGGCTCCGGCGAACTCGTCGTCTGCCACGACGAGACGGTCGACCGGACCACCGACGGGAGCGGTCCAGTGAGCGCGCATACCGCCGCGGAACTCGCCGCACTGTCTGTCGAGGGTTCTGGGGCCGGGGTACCGACCTTCGAGGAAGTCGTCGAAGTGATTCCCGACGACGTGACCCTCCACGCCGAACTGAAAGAGCGCGGGACCGGCGAGGGCGTCGAGCGGCTGGTCGACGGGGCGGGCTGCGAGACCGTCGTCTCGTCGTTCGATCCCGAGGCCGTCTCCGAGGTCGAGCGGCTTCCCACTGCGTTGGCAGTCTGGGAGGCTGAGGGGGCCGTCGAGCGCGCGACGGAACTGGGATGTTCGTTCCTGCACGCGAACCTCGACGCCTGTACGCCGCCGCTGGTCGAGCGAGCGCACGATGCGGGGTTAGGCGTCAACGGGTGGACGGTACGGGAGTCCGGGGAGACTGATAGGCTTCGCGACGCCGGCGTCGACGGCGTGATGACCGACTTTCCGGAGTACTGCCCGTCCGCCGATTGATCCCTATCGGAACGTCTGGCTGTTCGCCGGTCAGCGGCTGTCGTCGTGATCGTACTCGGATTTATGTCCCACGTAGTTTGATTGAGTACTCAATCAATCTCGTAGGTTCTCGAATACCCGCTCAGAGTGGCTCGGACCGCGGGTGACGGCCAGTGATGAAAGCCCTCGGCCCGCTCGCTAGCAGTCACCAACGCCGAGGTCGACAGCAAGCGACGAAAGCCCTCGGCCCGCTCGCTAGCAGTCACCAACGCCGAAGTCGACAGCAAGCGACGAAAGCCCTCGGCCCGCTCGCTAGCAGTCACCAACGCCGAAGTCGACAGCAAGCGACGAAAGCCCTCGGCCCGCTCGCGGGTGCTGTTGGGGATATCCTCGCTGCGCTCGGATAGGGCCCGCGCACCACCCGCGAGCGAGCCTCGCCCTTTCAGTCCACCAGGAAGACCGCAACACCACCGCGCCTCACGCCTCCCCAACCGACTGCGCTTCTCGCTCACTGCGTTCGCTGCGATGCTCGCCCCTCGCACGGTGTTGTCGCGCCACGAGAGGCGCGACAGCGCGCGCCACAGCAGTCGGCTGTTCAGTTGCTCGTCACAGACTCGCGAGGTTCTGCCGGAGTTTGATGGTCGCGGTCATGAGGGCGGTGGCGGTCATGATGACGAAGACGATCTGGACGTGCATGACGACGACGCGGTCGAGGCCGGCGACGGTCGCCAGGTCGACGGCGGGGACGAGCGTCGCGAAGGCCATGACGGGCAGCAGGTGGCGGAGCAACGAGTCGATCATCGTCCCCTGGACCATCGCCGCAGCGGTCTGCCGGCGACCGAACCAGAAGCCGTAGCCGGCGAACGCGAGCGCGCCGAGGCCCTGGAGGGCGAGGAGCGGGCGGACGACGCCGGCGACGGCGACGCCGAACACGACGGTTGCGACGACGCCGACGAAGGCGACTTCAAGCAGGCGGCGACCGGCGAACCCGTTCGACCGGTCCTCGGCGCCGGTCGAGAGCGCGGCGTTGAAGTAGATCTCGCGGACGGAGAGGGCGAGCAGGAGGACGACGGCGAGCATGACGCCGTTCTTGTAGGGCGTGCGGATCGAGGAGACGATCTCGAGGATGCCGACGGCGCCGTAGAGGGCGGCGACGACGCCGACGTAAAGCAGGTACTCCCAGAGGACGCGCTGGGCGTCCATGCCGGTCGCGCGGATGTTGAGGTATGCGTAGGCGCCGAAGCGCGCGGCGATGACCGTGAGGAGGACGAGGCCGACGAAGGCGATGAACGTCAGGTTCGGGTTGTCTGCCACGAGGTGCAGACCGAAGGTCAGGTCACCCGCCATCGGTGTCGATCCCCTCCAGTTCCCGACGGAAGTGCGTGACCGTTTCGTACCGCGTGAGCTTCCGGGTCGCCATCGCCTTCCGGACGACCCTGTCGAGGCCGGCCGGCAACCCGGGGGCGGCCTCGCTCGGGACCGGCGTCCGGTCCGAGAGGACGCCGGTCCTGACCTCCTCGGGGCGACCGAGGAACGGAGCCTCGCCGGTGGCGAGGCGATAGAGGAGCGCGCCGAGGGCGTACACGTCGGTCGCGTGGTCGACGCGGCCGAAGCGGCCGTCGAAGTGCTCGGGCGCGGCGAACCGCGGGTCGAGGACGTCCGCGAGCCCCAGGTAGTCCGCGTAGACGCGGGCGAGACCGAACGCGGTCACCCGCGGTCGCTGCTGCCGCGAGGCCGTCAGCGTCGCGCCCGGGTACCGGACGGTCTCCGGGTCGAGCGCCCCGTGGACGACGCCGTGCTGGTGGGCGTGAGCGACGGCTTCGGCCACGTCGACGGCGTTCGCGACCGCCTCGTCCGGCGCGAGGGCGTCGCGTTCGGCCAGCGACGACTCGGTGTATTCGAGCGCGGCCCACGGCCGCGGGCGGAGGGCCCAGTCGTGGACGGTCAGGACCGAATCGTGGTCGTCCACGCCCGCCCACGACCCTATCGCGTTCCGGAGCGACCGGGCGAACGCCGTCCCGTCCCCGTCGGGAACGCGGAACACGGTCACCGCGAGCGCGGTCTCCGCGTCGTCGACGGTCCCGACGGCGCGATACCGGTCGCCGAAGCGTTCGCGCCGGCGCTCGGTGAGCACGGTCAGGTCGTCGAAGCGACTCCGGTCGATGACGGCCGACAGTCGCTTCTCGACGAGCGACAGCGCCCCGCGGGTCAGGTCCTGTCCGTCGCCGCGTTCGTCGGCGTCGTCGCCGCGCTCGTCAGTCTCGTCGTCACTGTCGTCGGCGTCACCCTCGCCAGTCTCGTCGCTGCCCTCGTCGGCGTCTTCCGCGTTGACCCCTTCTTCCGCGCCCTGACCGCCCGTCTGCTCGTCGGCGCGCCGGTCGGGCGCGTCTCCGGTCGAGCGGTCGGTGTACACTTGCCGAGGATCCGAACCGGTGTCGCCGCCGGCCAGTCTGGTTCGGCCGACGCCGCGGTCGCCCGGGGACGCCCGGAGGTACTCGTTGCGGGCGAAGCCGGCGCCGGACTGGTAGAGGTACTGTCGCGCCCGGAGCTCCGCCTCGTCCGCGAGGTCGGTCACGACCTCGTCGACCGCCCTCGGGTCGCGTGCGGCGAGGTAGTCGAGGGCGTGCGGGACTTCGACCGGCGGGTCGCCGTCCAGGCGGTCCACCAGCCGCCTGACGATCGGCTCCAGCAGGTCGGGCGAGGACTCGGCGACGAGACAGATCGCGAGCGCGGCGCGAAGCCGCCGCGTTCGGTCCGCGGCGTCGAGCGATCCCAGCAGGTACGGGAGCCGGTCTGGCCCGCGCTCGGGGTCGGCCACGACCGCCAGCAACGGGTCGGGGTCGTCCCCGTCGGCCGCGTCTCTGTCCGCTGTCATCGTTGTCGGTGGTCTCGCCGTCGTTCGGCGCGACGTCTCTCGGATATGTTACGATACCCGGTAATGATTGTTTGGGTCGGACCCGCGGGTGAGTGCGGTCGATCCCGCCGCGTCCGCCGGGACCCTTATCCCGCCGCCGCCGCACCTCCGTGGTATGTCCGTCCAGACTCGCGCCCGGCCGGATCGATCGGTCCGGCAGGGCACACGCGGCGGTTCCCCGCGGGTCGGCAACCGGCGGTGGTCCCGATGCTGACGAAAGCCATCGAGTCGGTGAAGGTGTTCGCCGAGAACACCCCCACCCTCGCGGACCTCGCTCGCGGCCGTCGCCGCCGGTTCGACGACGTCCAGTGCGTCCTCCCCTCCCGCGTCGTCGTCGGCGAGTCGCTGTCGGCGACGGTGTCGGTGTGGGACGAGTACCTCCGCTTGCTGCCCGAGTTCGACGGCGCGTTCGCCGTCGAGAGCACCGACACCGAGGCGATCCACCCCGACCGGCTCGACTTCTCCCTCACCGACGAGGCCGTCGCCGAACAGGAGGGGATCGCCTTCGAGACGCCCGGCGTGCAGTACCTCGTCCTCACCGGCGAGGAGGGCCGGCGCTTCGTCAGCAACCCGGTGCAGGTGTTCGAATCCGAGCCCGCGTACCGCCTGTACTGGGGCGACATCCACCTGCACTCGCAGTTCTCCGACGGCGCGGGGTCGATGAGCAAGGGCTTCGAGTTCGGCCGCGACGTGATGGATCTCGACGTGGTGGCCTACACCGACCACGACACGATGGGCTTTTTCATCCCGCCAAAACTCCAGCGCCGGCGGATGCACGGGGGGTACTTCGAGGACATGAAGACCGTCACGAAGCACTTCCACGACCCCGGCGAGTTCGTGACGCTGTTCGGCTACGAGTGGACGAAACAGCCGAACATGGGCGGCCACATCAACGTCTACTTCGACGGTGTCGACGACGCCGAACTGTTCGACTCGCTCGACACCGACACGAATCGCTACGAGAAGCTCTTCCGCCGCCTGCAGGCGTGGCGAGAGGAGAGCGACGGGGACGCCCTCGCCATCCCGCACCACCCCGCGGAAGCGATGTACCCCTTCGACTTCTCGAACGTGGACTACGACGACGACGTCGCGCCGCTCGTCGAGGTGTACTCCCAGTGGGGCTCCAGCGAGATGCCGGGCGACGAGGGCAACCCCAAGCCCGTCCAGATGGGTCAGGGCGAGATGGGCGACCCCGGCCACTACGTCCAGGACGCCCACGAACTCGGCTACCGCGTCGGCATGATGGGGTCGTCTGACTTCCACGCGCCCCGCCCGGGTCGGTCGCACATTCACCTGCCGCCGCATCTCCCCTCGCTCTCGGACATCTGGGAAGACGGCGTCGGCTGGGGTCACATCTGGCGCATCTGGGAAGAGGGGAGCTACCCCGGCGGGCTGACCGGGTTCTACGCCCCGAACCTCTCCCGCGAGAACGTCTTCGAGAGCCTGCGCTCGCGGCGCGTCTACGCGACCAGCCAGCCCAACCGGACCATCGTCGAGTTCGCCGTCGACGGGGTGGCGGTCGGCGAGAACGACAGCACCGTGACCGCCGACGGCGACCGCACGGTCGAGTGGCTGGTGGCCGGCACCGCACCGGTCGAGCGCGTCACCGTCGTCAAGAACAACGAGGACTGGCACGTCGCCGGCGGGACGCCCGACGAGTCGGCGGACCTCGACGCCTTCACGCAGACGGGCGAGATCGTCGACGACGACCCGGTCAGCGGGATGGCCTGGGACGATCAGCGCGGTAGCGACGCGGACGTCTACTACCTGCGAGTCGAGCAGGCCGACGGCGAGATGGCGTGGGCCGGTCCCGTGTGGGCCGAACCCGAGGCCTGAGTCGGGGTCGAGAGCGCCTCGTTGGGTACGAGCGCAGGGCCTGGCCGCCGTCGCGGCTATCAGCCCTGAGAATCGCGCACGAACGCTTTACAGGGAGTATTCCTCTGTACCGCACGATGACATCCGATGCACCTTCTCTCTTGCCCGGGGTAATCAGGCGGTCGTACGCCGCTCGCCTCGGGGTAGCACTCGCGGTCGCGGTGGTGGTGATGGTCGGGTTCGGGGCCGTCATCAGCACCCAGGCCTCTGCGACGCTGCAAGACGACGTGAAAGGGGACCTGCAGACGCTCTCGGAGACGCGGACCGGCGAACTCGACTCGTGGCTCGGGAGCGTCGAGCGCGAAGCCGTCCTCACCGCCAAACTGGAGACGATGCGCTCGGGCGACGGCGACGCCATCGATCGAGAACTCTCCGCGATCCTCGAATCGGGCTCCGTTCCGCCGGACGTCGTGGCGATCCACTATCTCGATACCGAGTCGATGATCTTCACCGAGAGCACCTCCGAGGACCTCGAAGGGGTGAGCCCGGCCGAACAGGGCGCGCCCTTCGCGACCGACCCGCCGACGTTCGACGGGCCGAACGACGCGTACGTCTCGGAGCCGTTCGAGGTGTCTGCGGTCGATCACCCGATCGTCGCCGTCGTGACGCCGGTGCCCGGCGCCGAGAACCGTGCGCTCGTCTTCATGACCGACATCGCGGCCCGCTCGGAAGCGCTCGCCGACGCCAACGCCGACACGTCGACCGTCGTGGTGAACGCGGCCGGCGACTACGTCGCCCACCCGAACGCGAGCAAGATACTCACCGCCCACGACGGGGCCGGGATGGACCCCTCGATGATGGAACCCGGCCAGGCGACGTTCACGGACAACGGGGAGATGCTCATGGCGAGCACGCGCATGGAGACCAAAGACTGGGTCGTGATGATCCACTCGGCGAAGTCGACGGCCTACGCGCTCGGGACGCAGATCAACTCCGACCTCGTCGGCATCGTCCTGCTGGCGATCATCAACCTCGGTCTCGTCGGCGTGACCATCGGGAGCAACACGATCATCTCCCTGCGTCGCGTGTCTGGGCGGGCCCAGGCGATGGCCGACGGCGACCTCGGGGTCGACCTCGCGACGACAAGGGAAGACGAGATCGGGACGCTGTATCGGTCGTTCCAGGACATGCGCGACTCGATCCGCGAGAAGGTGGCCGAGGCCGAATCGGCCCGTTCGGAGGCCGAGGACGCCCGCCAGCGCGCCGAACGGGAGGCCGCCGAGATGGAGTCGATGACGACGCACCTGGAGGCCAAGGCCACGGAGTACGGCGACGTCCTCGCGGCCGTGGCGGACGGCGACCTCACGCGCAGGGCGGACCCCGAGAGCGACAACGGGTCGATGCAGTCGGTCGGCCGGAGCATCAACGAGGCGCTCGACGCGCTCGAAGAGACGATCGCGCGGATGAAGTCCTTCGCCGGGGACGTCTCGGCGGCCAGTGACCAGGTCGGCGACAACGCCGAGCGGGTCGACCGGGCGAGCGAACAGGTGACCGACTCCATCTCGGAGATCTTCGACGGCACCACGGAGCAGTCGAACCGCCTGGAGAACGCGGCCGGGGAGATGGAGAACCTCTCCGCGACGGCCCAGCAGGTCGCCTCCTCGGCCCAGGAGGTCGCGACGACCTCCCAGCAGGCCGCGGAGGTCGGCGAAGACGGTCGCGAGGCCGCCCAGCGCGCCATCGCGGAGATGGGCGCCATCGAGGGGGAGACCGAGGAGACGGTCACGGCGATCACCGATCTGGACGACGAACTCGACGAGATCGGCCAGATCGTGAGCGTCATCACGGAGATCGTCGAGCAGACGAACATGCTGGCGCTCAACGCCTCGATCGAGGCGGCCCACGCGGACGGCGACGGCGCCGGCTTCGCGGTCGTCGCCGACGAGATCAAGGGGCTGGCCGAGGAGACCAAGGAGGCCGCCGGCGACATCGAGGACCGGATCGACGGGATCCAGTCGCAGGCGAACGAGACGGTCGACCGGATGGAATCGACCAGCGAGCGCGTCACCGACGGCGTCTCCACCGTCGAGGAGGCCGTCGACGCCCTGGAGACCATCGTCGAGTACACCGAGGAGGTCGACACGGGCATCCAGGAGATCGACGACGCGACCGAGGAGCAGGCCCGCACCGCCCAGGAAGTCATGGGGACCATCGACGACCTGACGGCGATCAGTCAGCAGACCGCGACGGAGGCCGACACGGTGGCCGGGGCCGCCGACGACCAGTCCCGGTCGATCGACGAGGTCGCGACCTCGGCGCGGGACCTGCGCGAGCGGGCGGAGGAACTGGAGACTGCACTGTCGCGCTTCGAGACGCGAACGGGCGTCGAGGGCGCGGAATCGGCGACGACCGCGGCGACGGACGACTGACAATGCTCGGACTCACAACCTGGTTCACCATCGGCACGCTCGGAATGCTCGTCGGGACGGCCATGCTGGCCTACGGACTGACCCTCGTCCCGACGGAACGACGACGACAGCTCGGCCTCGCGGCGGTCGTGCCCGCGATCGCCGCGGTCGCCTACGGCCTCATGGCCCTCGGATTCGGCGGCCTGACCACCGCTGACGGTGCGACCGTCTTCGTCCCGCGGTACGTCGACTGGCTGCTCACCACCCCGATCCACGTCGCCATCATCGCGCTCGTCGTGGGCGCGTCGACCGGACTGATAGCCCGCCTGGCGACGCTCCAGGCGCTGACGATCGTCTTCGGGTTCGTCGGCGCGACGCTCGGTTCGCCGCTGAACTGGGCGCTGTACCTGGTCGGGAGCGCCTGCTTCGCGGGCGTCGTCTACCTCCTCTTCACCGACTGCGAGGCGCTCGCCGGCGACAGCGCCGACGACGTGGCCTCGCTCTTCCGGAAGCTGCGCTCGTTCGTCGTCGTCCTGTGGCTGATCTACCCGGTCATCTGGCTGCTCGCGCCGCCGGGCGTCGGGGCCATGGACACCGAGACCACGGCGCTCGTCGTCACCTACATCGACGTGGTGGCGAAGGTCGGGTTCGGCCTCATCGTCATCAACGACTTCGCGAGCATGGCCGCGGCCAGCGACGACGTCGCCGACGTGGACGCGTCGATCGGCGACGGCCCGAACGCCGCGGACTGACTCCCGGACCGTTCTCTCGCTTCTCGAACCGACTCGACAGCGACGGCGGTCGTCGACAGAGACGGCCGTTGTCGACAGAGACGGCCGTTGTCGACAGAGACGGCCGTTGTCGACAGAGACGGCCGTCGTCGACAGAGACGGCCGTCGTCGACGGCGAGAGCCGCCGCTCACCAGTCGGTGCGCGAAAAATGGAGTCGACGGCACCGGGCCGTCGGAGTCGGACGAACTGGGCCGGACGCCGGACAGCCGGCGCCGGTCAGTGGATGCCCATCGCTTCGATCTGCTCTTGATACCGGTTCCGGATGGTGACCTCGGTCACCTGTGCCACGTCGGCGACCTCGCGCTGGGTCTTCTTCTCGTTACACAGCAGGGAGGCGGCGTAGATGGCCGCGGCGGCGTAGCCGGTGGGGGACTTGCCCGAGAGCAGGCCCTTCTCGGCGGTGACGTCGATGATCTCGTTGGCCTTCGCCTGGACCTCCTCGCTGAGTTCGAGCTCGGAGACGAACCGGGGGACGTACTGCTTGGGGTCGACCGGCTCCATCTTCAGGCTGAGTTCCTGGGCGACGTAGCGATACGTACGCCCGATCTCTTTCTGTTCGACCCGCGAGACCTCCGAGACCTCTTCGAGGCTGCGCGGGATGTCCTCCTGCCGGCAGGCGGCGTACAGACAGGCGGTGGCGACGCCCTCGATGGACCGGCCGCGGATGAGGTCCTCGTCGAGCGCGCGGCGGTAGATGACCGACGCGACCTCACGTACCGAGCGCGGGACGCCCAGCGCGGAGGCCATCCGGTCGATCTCCGACAGCGCGAACTGGAGGTTGCGCTCGCCGGCGTCTTTCGTTCGAATCCGTTCCTGCCACTTTCGCAGGCGGTGCATCTGGCTCCGCTTCTCCGAGGACAGCGACCGCCCGTAGGCGTCCTTGTCCTTCCAGTCGATCTGGGTCGTCAGCCCTTTGTCGTGCATCGTCTGGGTGGTCGGCGCGCCCACCCGCGATTTCTCCTGTCGTTCGCTGTGGTTGAACGCTCGCCACTCGGGGCCGCGGTCGATGTTGCCCTCGTCGATGATGAGGCCGCAGTCCTCGCAGACTACCTCGCCGCCGTCCGCGCTCGTGACGAGCGCGGACGACTCGCATTCGGGGCACTCCTGATTTTCGGCCTGTTCGTCCGCTGTTTCCTCCTCTTTCTCCTGGGACTCCACGCGCTCGCGCTGGCGGCTCGGCCGTTCCATTGTTCTTATATAGACAAATTTTGGGGACACATAAACCCTTCGCCCGACTTCCGTCGCATGTCAGACGACACATCGGCCGCAAGCGCACATATTCGGTGCATCGTCGGTCGAATGCGGCGGATTCCCGGGTACGGTTCGACAGCGGACATCCGTCTGACATGCGGATGACGACGACGTTCCCCCCGGAGGGCGGCCGGTTCGTATTGCCCGCCCGATAGGACGGTTGCGCGCAGTGGCCGGTCGGGCGGCGGTTCGCAGCGGCCGATCGGACGACGGCACGCAGCGGCCGATCGGACGACGGCATGTAGCGGCCGATCGGACGACGGCGTGTAGCGGCGTCGATCGTCGCCCGTGAAAGGGCGCACGCAGACTCGCCAACTCCCTCGCGTCGGCATTATTCGCGGCGTTTCACGAGGAACTTCATGTCGCCGGCGAACACCTCTTGATCGTCCTGGTTCGTCATCGAACTGTCGATGACGACGAGGCCGGCGTCGTCGCGGCTCGAGAGTTCCCGGGCCTCGGTCACCTCGAACTCGGCGGAGACGGTGTCGCCGGTGTAGACCGGCGCCGGGATGTCCATGTAGTTCATCCCGAGGAAGGCCACGACGCGGCGTTCGAGGAAGCCACAGCGGTAGACGAAGCCCGTCGCCAGGATAAACGTCATCGGTCCTTGCGCGATGCGCTCGCCGAACGGACCGTCCGCGGCGTACTCCGCGTTCGTGTGCAACTCCGTCCAGTCGCCGGTGAACGCCGAGTGCATGACGAAGTCCGTCTCGGTGACCGTACGACCGACGCTCTCGAATGTCTGGCCCGCTTCGAACTCCTCGAAGTACTGGGGCTCGTAACTATACGGCATACGATACCTGTTAGCACGCCGATCGCTTAACAGTCCAGGCCCGATCCGGGGCAACAACGCTTAATCGGGTCCGCACTCGCATGGGAAGTATGGACGTTGCCGTACTGGGCGCGGGCGCGACGGGTCGGGGTATCGCGCAGTGCTGTGCCGCCGCTGGGCACGGCGTGACCCTCCACGACGACGACGCGAACGTCGTCATGGACGGGATCGACGCGGTCGAGGCCGGCCTGGACGACGCCGTCGCCGCCGGCACCCTCGACGCAGACGCCCGCGACGACGCGGTCGAGCGCATCGAAGCCACGACGGGACTGGACGGTGCCGTCGCCGACGCGGACCTCGTCGTCGAGGCGACGGAGGCCGACCGCGCGGCCCGGCGGGACCTCTTCGCCGACGTCGAGGAGCGCGTGGGCGAGGAGACCCTCATCGCGACCAGCGGCGCCGCGGTGTCGGTCACGGCCGTCGCCGCGGGACTCAGGAACCCCGGTCGGGCGGTCGGGCTGCACTTCGTCGACCCGCCCGAGGCCCCGCTGGTCGAGGTCGTCGTCGCCGAACAGACGGCCGAACCCACGCGCGAGGCGGCGGTCTCCTTCGTCGACGGACTCGGCCGCGAGGCCGTCGTCGTCCGGGACACGCCGGGCTTCGCGGCGACGCGGCTGGGCCTCGCGCTCGCCGTCGAGGCGATGCAGATGATCGACGAGCGGGCCGCCGGCGTCGAGGCGGTCGACCGCGCGATGACGGTGGGACACGACCACCCCGTCGGGCCGCTCGCCGCCGCGGACGAGCGGGGGCTGGACGTGACGCTCGACGCGCTCGAACACCTCGCCGAGTCCCTCGGCGATCGGTTCACGCCGCCGCCGGTGCTACGGGAGAAGGTCGCCGCGGGGAACCTGGGTCGCAAGACCGGCGAGGGGTTCTACGTCTGGGAGGGCGGCGAGCCGGTCGAACCCGCCGACCCCGACCCGCGGCCGGACCTGCGCACCGAGAGCCCGGTCGACCCGGACGACGACGCCGACGGCGGATGAACCGTCGGGACGGGCGCGGACCGGGCGGGGACGCCGACGCCGACGACGAATGGTACGGGGAAGGCGAGTACCCGGACGACGTAGACTGGGAAGGGGACGCCGACGCGGAGACTCCGGACATGGGCGACCTGTTCGACGAACTCGCCGAGCTGGAGGAGACGGTCGACGGCCACGAGGAGCGCGAACAGGTCCGTGAGACCATGCGGATGATGCGGGACGTGCAGGAGCCCGCGGTGTTCGGTCGCATCGTCTTCGGGTTCGACCGTAGCGACGCGGCCGAGGCGCTGCTGGGCTCGCTCCTGTTCGGGATCCCGATGTTCGTCGAGGGCGGCACCCGGGAGGTCGGCGAGTTCATCGCGGCCCGGCCGGCCTTTTTCGTCCTGACCAACGCGCTCACCGTCGCGCTCGTGATCGGAATCCTCTACGTCGCGGACTTCCAGGACGTTCGAGTCCACAACCCCATCCTGGGCGTCCTCCCGCGGAAGTTCCTCGGTGTGCTCACCATCCCGCTGCTCACCGCGCTCGTCGTGATGACAGCCTGGGGGCGCGTCACCTGGGCAGAGCCCTGGTTCGCGATTTGCCAGGTCAGCGTCGCGCTCGTGCCGATGGCGATCGGGTCCGCCCTCGGCGACCTGCTGCCGGGGTGAGCCGCGTCAGGCTGTCCGCGCTCGGCGACCTTCTGCCGGGGTGCGGCCGCGGCCGGACTGTCAGCCCGGGTCGCTCAGTGTTCGACGAACTCGATCAGGATCCCGCCGGTCGACTCGGGGTGGAGAAACGCCACCTCGTGGCCCCACGCACCCGGCCGTGGCTCTTCGTCGATTAGTTCGACGCCGGCAGCCCGCGCGGCGTCGAGCGCGTCGCCGATGTCGTCGGTCCGGAGTGCGAGGTGGTGGATTCCGGCCCCACGCCGGTCGAGGTAGTTCGGGATCGGGCCCTGCGCGTCGGCCGTCGGTTCGAGCAGTTCGAGGAACCCGTTACCGAGGTCGAGGAAGGCGACTCGCAGGTCGCCGAAGGCCTCCTCGTGGGCGACCGAGGCGTCGAGAACGGTGCCGTACAGGTCGAGAAGCGCGTCGCGGTCGTCGGTCGCGATGCCGGCGTGGTCGAACTCCATACCGGCGCTTGGCCCGTCGAGGGCTTAATCCCGGCGTCGACCCGACGGGTACTCCGGCGCCGCCGTGGCGGGAGATTTACCCTCCGCGAGTCCGTCGGTACGGCCATGACTCCCGAGGAACTCCGCGCGGACATGCCGGCGCTCGACGAGGCCATCTATCTCAACACCGGCGCCGGCGGGCCCAGCCCCCGTCGAGTCGTCGAGGCGACCGAGGCCGCCCTGGAGTACCACGAGTACGAGGCGCCCGCCGGCGCGGGCACCTACGGCGCGCTGTTCGAGTCGCTCGACGAGACGCGCGAGACGGTCGCCGACCACGTCGGCGTCGCTCCAGAATCGATCGCGCTCACCCAGAGCACGACCGACGGCATCGGCCGCATCGGCGCGGCGATGGAGTGGGAACCCGGTGACGTCGTCGTCCGCACCGACCAGGAGCACCCGGCGGGGATCCTGCCGTGGGAGCGACTGCAGGCGTCCGCCGGTGTCGAGGTGCGCGTCGTCGAGGCGGCCGGAGGCCAGGTCGACCGCGACGAGTGGCGCGCGGCCGTCGACGGCGCGAAACTCGCGGTCTTCAGTTCGCTGTGCTGGACCGACGGCTGTCGCCTCCCCGTCGCGGAACTCACCGAGGTCGCCCACGAGTCCGGCGCTCGCGTGCTCGTCGACGCCGTCCAGTCCGTCGGACAGGCCCCCGTCGACTTCGAGGCATGGGGCGCCGACGCCGTCGCCGCCGCCGGGCACAAGTGGCTGCTCGCGCCCACCGGCACCGGCTTCCTCTACGTCGACGACGAGTTCGCCCGTTCGCTCGAACCCGCACAGGTCGGCTACATGAGCGTCGAGGACCCCGGGGCCGACCCGAGCGAACTGAAGCCCGACGCGCGCCGCTTCGAGACCGGGAGCGTCTCGCCGGTCCCCTACGCGGGCCTGCGAGAGGCCGTCGCGACCATCGAGGACGTCGGCTACGACACCGTAACCGACCGCGTCGAGCGGCTGACCGACCGGCTGAAAGCGGGACTCGGCGACCGGCTTGTCTCCGCCGAGGCGTACGAGTCCGGGCTGGTCTCGTTCGCGGCCGACGA
The DNA here is from genome assembly GCF_051414035.1 of Halosimplex amylolyticum. Classification (NCBI taxonomy): domain Archaea; kingdom Methanobacteriati; phylum Methanobacteriota; class Halobacteria; order Halobacteriales; family Haloarculaceae; genus Halosimplex; species Halosimplex amylolyticum. The sequence goes on from NZ_JBLKNW010000001.1 coordinate 715,576, forward strand.
CCCCGTCGCGACCGCCGAGCGACTCGTCGACGAGGGTATCCGGGTGCGCGACATCCCGCTGACGGGCACCGTCCGCGTGTCCGTCCACGTCTTCAACACCGCCGACGACATCGACGCCCTGCTCGACGCGCTCTGAATATTCAGGGTGGCGCGCGCTGTCGCGGGTTTCATCCCGCGACGGCACCGTGCGAGGGACGAGAAGCGCACCGAGCGGAGCCTGCGGAGCGAGGTAGCATCGAAGTCGGTTGGGGAGGCGTGTGGCGCGATGCTGTGTCGGGCGGTCCTGGTGGACTGAAAGGGCGAGGGCCGGTCGCGCCGCAGGGTAGTCGCTGGGCGGGCTCTATCCGAAGGAGCGTTGCGACTGAGGATATCCCGTGCAGCGACCGCGAGCGGGCCGAGGGCTTTCATCGCCTGCTGCCGCCGAATCAGGATACTGCTAGCGAGCGGGCCGAGGGCTTTCGTCGCTTGTCGTTAGTCGTGGTGGAGATCACTACTAGCGAACGGGCCGAAGGCGTTGGTCGCTCCATCGACACGGAGGATTAATCGGGTAATACCGGAATCAAAACCACATGGGAGAATTCGCCTACGTCGTCAACGTGGACGGAGTCGTGACGCGGAACGACGACGAGTACCTGCTCATCGAACGCGGCGCCGAGGAAGCACACGCGCCGGGAATCCTCGGACTCCCGGGCGGCAAACTCGAAGCGCCACCGGACGGCGACGACGCCATCGCGGCCACGGCGCGCCGGGAGATCGCCGAGGAAGTCGGGATCGAGGTCGGGGCGGTCGAGTACGTCTGCAGCGGCACGTTCGAGGCCGACACCGGCGAGCAGTGTCTCAACGTCGTCACGCTGTGCGAGTACGTCGGCGGCGAACCGGCGCCGCAGGACCCCGACGAGGTCGCGGCGGTCCACTGGCTCGACCGGGAGGAACTCCGGGAGCACGAGGACGTGCCGGCGTTCACCGAGGAATACGTCGAACGGGCCGCCGCTCGCTACTCCGAGTGACGCTCTCGCCACAAGACCCATGCCCCGGACGGACCGATCGACGACAGGTGACGCTCCGTGACCGAATATCCCTCCCTGGGCGGCGAACTCCTGAAAGGCGTGCTGGCCGTCGTCGCGCTACCCGTCGTCGTTCTGCTCCTCCTCCTGGGACCGTTCGGCTGGCTCACGCTGGGTGCGGCCGTCCTCCTCGCCGGGGTGATCCGGGGACGCGAGTCGAGCGAACGCGCCCCCGAGCGAACGAACTGTCCCCACTGCGGCGCGCGCAACGATGTCGACGCGACGGTCTGCTCGTACTGCGAGGAGCCGATGGACGCGGCGTGACCGCCCCTCAGAGCGGGTCGCGGTCGACGCGGTGGTCCCGTAACTGGTCGACGGCGATCCAGCCGCCCCAGAGCGCGAACGCGACCGACCCGACGAGTTCGGGGAGCGCGATGCCGGGCGGGAACCACGGGTAGAGGATCCACCAGGCCCAGGAGACGAGGTGCAGGACGCCGGCGAGGACCAGCACGAGGCCGCGAACCTCCCGGCCGGCCGCGTAGTCACCGGCGCCCCAGAGGAGGACGGCGAGCGTGAGACAGACGAAGAAGGGGATCGCGACGACGCCGTGCAGCGGGTGCGGCAGGGGGAACACGCCGACCAGCGCCATGAACGCCATCGCGAGCAGACCGAACAGGGCGCCGGCTGCACGGATCGGGTTGTCGACGGCGGCGAGGATGGAGACGACGAAGCCGATACCGAGCGCGCCGCCGACGAGGAGGGCGCCGTTGAAGATCGGCGCCGTCACCGCTCCGCGGGCACCGAGGTCCGACAGGGCGTAGTAGAACGGCGAGAACCAGGGGGCGGCGAACATGGCGTAGACGACGCCGCCGAAGGAGACGGCGACGGCGGCGAGTCCGAGGGAGGGCGGGACCCGCGAGAGCGCGGGGTCGTACTGGGACTGGACCATACCGCCGCTTGCGCCCGCCCGCCGAAAAATCACGGGGATCGACGGCGAGCGACGGTTGAATCGCGGGGAGACGGGCCCCGCGCAACGGCGCCCTATCGCATCGTGTTCTACAGTGCAGCGCCGGGCTGGTACTCGCCGAACACGTCCCGCAACTCGTCGCAGATCTCCCCCGTCGTGGCGTAGGCCTTCACGGCGTCGACGATGTAGGGGAGGAGGTTCTCGTCGCCGCGGGCGGCCTCGCCGAGCGCGTCCAGCGCCTCCGCGACCGCCTCGTCGTCGCGCTCCTCGCGGACGGACTCCAGGCGATCGATCTGCGAGCGCTCCTGTTCCTCCGAGACGTCCTCGACTTCGGCGTCCTGGGCGTCCTCCTCGACGGTGTACTCGTTGACGCCGACGATGACCCGCTCGCCGGACTCGATCTCCTCCTGGCGGTCGTAGGCGACGTCCTGGATCTCCCGCTGGACCCACCCGCTCTCGATGGCCTGGCGCATCCCGCCGCGGGCGTCGACCTGGTCGAGGATCTCGCGGGCCTCGGCCTCGACGTCGTCGGTGAGCGACTCGACGTAGTAGCTCCCGCCGAGCGGGTCGATGGTGTCCGCGGCGCCCGACTCGTGGGCGAGGATCTGCTGGGTCCGCAGGGCGGTCCGGACGGACTTCTCGGTCGGCAGCGAGAGCGCCTCGTCCTTCCCGTTGGTGTGGAGGCTCTGCGTCCCTCCCAAAACCGCGGCGAGCGCCTGGTAGGCAACCCGGACGACGTTGTTCTCGATCTGCTGGGCGGTCAGCGTCGACCCCGCGGTCTGGGTGTGGAACTTCAGCTGTTTCGAGGCCGGCTTCTCGGCGTCGAAGCGCTCCTCCATGATCGACTGCCACATCCGGCGTGCGGCGCGGAACTTCGCGACCTCTTCGAGGATGTTGTTGTACGATGCGAAGAAAAAGGACAGCTGCGGCGCGAACTCGTCGACGTCGAGCCCCGCGTCCTGGGCGGCCTCGACGTACTCGATGCCGTCGGCGAGGGTGAAGGCGATCTCCTGGGCGGCCGTCGAACCCGCCTCGCGGATGTGGTACCCGGAGATGGAGATGGTGTTGAAGTTGGGTACCTCGTCGGCGCAGAACTCGAAGATGTCGGTGATGATCCGCATCGAGGGCTCGGGCGGGTAGATGTAGGTGTTGCGGGCGATGTACTCCTTGAGCACGTCGTTCTGGATGGTCCCGCGGAGCTCCTCGCGGGGGACGCCCTGCTGGTCGCCGATGGCGATGTACATGGCGAGCAGGACGCTCGCCGGGGCGTTGATGGTCATCGACGTGCTCACTTCGTCGAGCGGGATGCCGTCGAAGACGGTCTCCATGTCTCGCAGCGAGTCGATGGCGACGCCGGCCTTCCCGACTTCGCCGGCGGCCATGCCGGCGTCGGAGTCGTAGCCCATCTGCGTGGGGAGATCGAACGCCATCGAGAGGCCGGTCTGGCCCTCGTCCATGAGGTAGTTGAACCGTTCGTTGGTCTCGCTGGCGGTTCCCATGCCGGCGTACTGGCGCATCGTCCAGAGCCGGCCGCGGTACATCGTGGAGTAGACGCCGCGAGTGTACGGTTCCTCGCCGGGGAAGCCCAGGTCCTCCTCGTAGTCCAGGTCGGCCACGTCCTCGGGCGTGTAGAGGGGCGCGACCTCCTGTCCGCCGGTGTCGGTCTCGAAGGTGTCCTGGCGCTCCCCGAAGCGGTCGACGGTCGGCCCGCGCGTCTCAGCCTCCCACTCCTCGCGACCCTCCCGGATGGCCGCGAGGTCGTCGGGGTCGAACATACGTGTTCGTTCGCCCGGCGGCCCTTAACCGTTGGCGGCGATCCCGTCGCCCGCGACCGAGTCGCCTTCCCTCTCGGGCCAAACCACGGCCGGCCCTCGCGTTCGTCCCGTCCGGCCCCAGCTACTGATTCTCGTCTTCGCCGTCATCGCCACTCTCGTCGCCATCTCCGTCATCGCCACTCTCGTCACCATCTCCGTCACCGCTGCGGTCGCCGCCGCCGTCGCCTCCATCTCCGTCACCGCTACCGTCGCCGCCGCTATCGGACCCGTCGTCGGAGTCGTCGCCGTCGGTCGTCACGACGAAGTCGTGGTCGGCGATCGGCGTCCCGTAGATCGTCTCGCCGACGAGTCTGGCGGCGAAGTCGTCGGCGTCGAACCCGGCCTCGTCAACCGGGAAGCGGACGACGAGGTCGCGGTCGCCGTCGGTGTCCACGTCTTCAAACCTGCCGCCGTCGACCGTCCGGGAACCACCGCCCTCGTCCACCAGCCGGGGCGGCCCGAACCGGAGGCTCCCGACCTCGACGGTCGCCGGGTCGAACTCGTCGGTGTGCTCGATACAGACCTCGATCTCGCCGTTCCCCTCGTACGGGACCGTCGCGGGCCACTCCTGGCCCGGCTCGATGTCGATCGAGACGTCCGGCGATTCCCGGGTGAACACGGTCACCGTCCCGGTCGCGGCGGACGAGGGCCCGGTGTCGGTCCCCGTGGTCGGCCGCTGTTCGTCCGACGCGCCACGCCGCCCCGCGACGGCGACGACGTATCCGCTGCCGTCGGTCGCGACGGCCCGGCCGAACTGCGAGCCGTCCGCCGACTCTGTGGGCGTGAGTCGGGAGGAGCGACTCCACCCGTCGTCGCCGCTGGCGTAGACGTAGACGTCGCCGGTCGGCCCCGATCCGCCGTCGTTCTCGCCGTCGCTGTCCTCGTTGCCGGACTCCGAATCGTCGCTAGAGCCTGATTCGCCGTCAGAACCCGATTCGCCGTCGGAGCCCGATTCGCCGTCGAACACGGCGCCGACGACTGCGCAGTCGCCGTCGGTAGCGAGCGCGGCGTCCGTCCCGAAGCGTTCGCCGGTCGATCCCCCCGCTGCGGACAGTCGCTGGACCGCGGCCAGCGACACGCCGCCGAACACGCCCGCGTACCCGGTGGGACCGCGCGCACCGTCCGGGCTATCGCTCTCGGACGCCGACGCCGCGGACTCGGACGCACAGAGGACGCTGTCGGTCCCGTTCGTCGCGGTCGCGCCGCCGAAGGCCGCCGCGGCGTCCGACGGGTTCTCGGCCGTCCTGACGTGGTCCCACGGGTCGTCGGTGAACGCGGCGACGACGCCGGCACTGTCGGCCGCTCCGGGCGCGCCGAGTAGCGCCGTCGCACCGTCCCCCGACAGCGAGACGGACGCGCCCGCGCGGTCGCCGGCCGATCCGTCCGGGAGTCGCAGTGTCGCCGTCCGGGACCACGAGGCGTCGCCGTCGTCCTCGGTCCGGTCGTAGACGTGGGCCGCGCCCGCTCTGGCCGGGTTCGCGTCGTCGGCGGGCGCACCGGCGACGATTCGCTCGCCCGCGTCGTCGACGGCGACGGCTCTGCCGAGTCGGTCCCGAATCTCCGCGTCGTCGCCGGCCAGGAGTTTCGCCTCGTACGTCCACGAGTCACCGTCCCGCGCGAAGACGGAGATCGCGCCGCACTGCCCCGCCAGCGCGTCCTCGCCGGGGACGCCGACGGCCACGGTCTCGCCCGCGGCGTCGACGCCGACCGACGCGCCGACGTAGTCCAGGCGCGCCCGGTCGGGCGGCTGGAGCACGGCCTCGCGCGTCCAGCCGCCGTCTTCGGCGACGTAGACGGACGCGCCACCGACGCGGGCGTCTCCGTCCCGCCGCAGCGGGTCGCCGACGACGAGGGTCTCCCCGGCGGCGTCCAGGGCGATCGACGCTCCGAACGCGTCGCTGGCGCCGTCAGCGTCGAGTCCTGTCGTCGTCCAGTCGACCGGGTCACCGTGGGCTGCGCGGGCACTCCCGGGCGCGGATCGAAGCGCGATGGCGCCGACCGCGGCGACGGCCGCTCCCTCGAGGACCGCGCGTCTGGAGACCGCGTAGTCGCCGTCGGTCGGTGACTGTCGTTCGTCCGGACCGTCGGACGCGGAGTGACCCGTGTGCATGGTTGACTGTCGAGGGCGACGCCACACGTCCGCATTGTAATAGACCGCTTATGGCGATCTACCGGGTGAACGGCTGAACGTCAGAAGGGCGATATCGCGGTCGATAATCGCTCTAAACCGCGTATTTGCCACGGATGGGCAGTGGACGCCGACCGCGCGGCCGCGCTCAGTCGGCGGATCCGACGGTGACGCGCACGCTGTCGCCGTCGATGCCATCGGCGTCGGCCGCGATCTCGAGATCGCCGCCCTCGCGGTCGGCCTGGACGACCGCGATGCAGGTGCCGTGGTAGGCCGAGCGCGAGTCGGCGACCCAGGGCTCGTTACTGTCGAGGTCGCCGTTATCGACGCCGACGATCTCACCCGCGCCCGAGGCGGAGAACCGGACCTCGTCGTCGGCGCGCGGGACGCGGACGCCCTCGTCGTCGGTGACGGTCGCCTCGACGTAGACCAGGTCCCGGCCGTCGGCGGCGATGGCCTCGCGGTCGGCGTCGAGTTCGACCCGCGCGGGCTCGCCGGCGGTCTCGAGTTCGTGTTCGGCGACGACCTCGCCGTCTTCTTTCGCCACCGCTCGCAACGTCCCGGCCTCGTAGGGGACGTACCACTCGATCATCCGCTCGGAGGTGTCGGCCAGGTCTCGCTCGCCCATCCACTCGCCGTTGCGGTACAGCTCGACGGTCTCGGCGTTCGTGAAGGTGACGAGGTGGACGAAGTCGCGCGACCCCTCGCGACCGGGGAACGTCCAGTGCTCGGAGACGGCGGGCCAGCTCCAGTTGGGACGGCCGGCGGGCCGCTCGCGGTCGGGGTCGAAGGCGGCGATCTGGACCATCGGGTCGTCGGACCAGACGCTCTCGTGGAAGCCCGTCTCGGGCTTCGGCTGGCCGGTGGTGTCGATCAGGCCGGTGGCCCAGCCCTTGCTCGGCCACTCGCGCGACTCGCCGAGGTAGTCGACCCCGGACCAGATGAACTGGCCGGCGACGAAGTCGTTGTCGGCGACCCCGAACCACGGGTTCTCCGCGATGAAGCCGATGTCCTCGTCCTCGCCGCCGAGGAAGAAGGGCTTGGCTTCCGAGCTGACGATCGGCTTTTCGAGGCCGGCCTCGCGGAACGCCTCGAACCACTGCTCCTGGTAGTTACACGAGAGGATGTCGACGTGTTCGCCGATGTCTTCGAGTTGGGCGACCATGCCCGCGGTGTCGCCGCCCCAGGGGGCCGCGCCGTACGTGACCGGTCGGGTCGGGTCCATCTCGGCGGTGGCCTCGGTGAGCATCGCGAGGTCGTCGAGCATCGAGTCGTCGCCCTGGTCGTAGGACTCGTTGCCGACGCTCCAGCAGACGATCGACGGGTGGTTGCGGTCGCGGTCGATCATCGCCGCCAGGTCCTCGCGCCACCACTCGTCGAACCACTCGTCGGCGCCCTCGTGGCGCCACTTGTCGAACGCCTCGTCGACGACGAGGAAGCCCATCCGGTCGCACAGGTCCAGCAGTTCGGGCTGGGGCGGGTTGTGGCTCATCCGGATGGCGTTGCAGCCGATCTCCTGGAGGGTCTCCAGGCGGCGTTCGAGGGCGCGCTCGGGCACCGCGGCGCCGAGACAGCCGGCGTCGTGGTGGAGGTTGACCCCCTTCATCGTCACCGGCTCGCCGTTGAGGTAGAAGCCCTGGTCGTTCGTCCACTCGAAGGTGCGGATGCCGAAGGGCGTGACGTAGTCGTCGACTGCGAGGGCGGCGTCGCCGCCCTCGTCGTTCCGCGACGGCGAAGCCGTCGCGCGTTCGCCGTTCCGGTAGACGACGCTGCGGACGAAGTGGCGGGTGGGATCGTCGAGCGTCCAGCGGTCCGGGTCGGCGACGGAGAGGCGCTGTTCGAACTCGTGGGCTTCGCCGCTCTCGACGGTCGCTTTGCTCCCGGCGGTCGCCACGATCTCGCCGTCTGCGTCGACGATATCCGTCTCCAGCGCGCAGTCGACGGCGGCGCCCTCGGCGTTCTCGACCTCGGTCAAGACCTGCACCTCGGCGCGGCGGCCGTTCGCGGCCGTCGTGCGCACGTCGGTGCCGAACGGCGTGACCGCGACGGAGTCGGTCTCGATCAGGTACGCGTTGCGGTAGATGCCCGACCCGGTGTACCAGCGGCTGTGCGGGTACTCGTCGTTGTCGACGCGGACCGCGAGCGTCTCGCCGCCCTCGACGCCGAACTCGGCGAGGTCGTAGGTGACCGTGGAGTAGCCGTACGGTCGGTGGCCGACGTGTTCGCCGTCGACGTACACGTCGAAGTTGCGGTAGACGCCGTCGAGGCGGAGCGTCGGTTCGCCGTCGACGTCCTCGGGGAGCTCGCGCCGGTACCAGCCGATCCCACCGGGGGCGAAGCCCTGCTGCTGGTCGCCGGGGTTGTCCGGGTCCCACGGCCCCTCGATGCTCCAGTCGTGGGGGACCTCGACGGACTCCCAGTCCGAATCGTCGAGCGCCGGGTCCTCGCCGTTTTCGACGTCACCGCGGTGGAACCGCCAGCCCTGCTCCAGGCGGCGGACCCGTCGGTGCTCCTCGCTCGGTCGCGAGCCTGCTGTCATACGGTGACACTCATCCAGGTCCGTCAATTAGTTTCCGACTTCGGATCATTTCGGGGCGGCCGCACCGGCGTCTTCCGGCGACCGCTCGCCGACGATCGCGTCGAGGCGTTCGCAGAGGCGTTCGACGTCTCTGCGCCGCTGTCGGACGGTACTTCGCTCGATCAGTGGCACGGGGACCGACGCCCGAACCTCCGACTCGACGTCGACACGCGTCCCGTCGCCCTCGGGGCGGAGCGTCACCGTCGTCTCGGTCGTCACTAGCGGCCGACCGTCGTCGAGCCGTCGGTAGACGAAGCCGTCCGGGCGCTCCTCGAAGGCGAACTGCGGCGGGAAGAGCCGCCCGGCTGGCCACGCGGTGACGACGGTCCGGCCGTTCTCCGTCGCGACGTCTTTCACGGCGTATCTGCCCTCTCCCTCGATTACCGCTTCGGGCGTGAGCCGTTCGGCGACGGTGTCGGGCGGGGCGGAGACGACGCGAGAGATGGCGGCGGCGCGCATGGTCAGAATCGGACCGGCTGACGGAAAGGTGTTCGCCCGCTGTCAGCAGCTTTCGGGTAGAGCAGCCCTGGGAGTGAACGACGGCGGTGGCGCACGCTGTCGCGGGTTTTATCCCGGGACAGCATCGTGCGAGGGGCGAGTAGCGAGGGACCGAAGGTCCCTCGGACCATGCGAACGGCGCCGAAGGCGCCGTGAGCAGAGAGCGCAGCGAAGCGAGCACCGCAGTCGGTTGGGGAGGCGTGAGGCGCGGTGCTGTGCGGTTGCTGTCGTCCTGGTGGACTGAAAGGGCGAGGCCAGGTCGCGTGGTCTGCGCGGGCCCTATCCGAGAGAGCGACAGCGACCGAGGATATCCCGCACAGACCACGCGAGCGGGCCGAGGGCTTTCAACTCCCGGCGTATCCTGCGATCGATTCGGCTAGTAGCGAGCGGGCCGAGGGCTTTCAGCGCATGCTGTCACCTGCGGCCGCTCCAGTCTACCGACAATCCACACCAACCCGACCGGGACCAACTACTCAAAAAGCATGACGACCTGAACACCGTCCTCTCAGTCCTCGTCGATGAGGTAGCGGAACGCCCGGAGCGTGTTACGGCCGCTCTCGGTCAGGGAGACGCGGGTCGACCGGCCCACCTCTTCGAGGTCGACGTAGCCGTTCTCGGCCAGGGGACCGAGGACGTGGCTATCGAGCAGGCGGTACTCGCTCTTCCGGTTGGCGGCGTCGCGCTCGGCGATGAACGGCAGGCCAGCCTCCTTGCCGAAGTCGATGAGGTCGCGCTTGCGGGTGCCGTCCTCGCGGTCGAGGTAGTCCATCACCGCGACGTGCTGGGGTTCGGGGCTCTGCATCGGATAGGTGGGGAGTTCGGTGATGTCGCGGATCCCCTCCGCGACGTCGCCGTCGGTCTCGGCGGCGTAGCGTTTGGCGCGGACGTAGTAGGGGGTCGCGCCGGTGGCCATGCAGGCGATCATGCCGCCGATAGCTGTCACCTTCGACCCCGAAGCGAGGTTGACGTACACCTCGTGGTCGGCGAAGCGGGTCGCGAGCTCCGCGACGGTCCCGATGGAGTCGTAGAAGTCGAAGATGTTGCACGGGACTGTCTCGTGGTCGATCCCCTCGTCGTCGAGGCGCTCGCGCACCGTCTCGGCGTAGGAGGGGTGGTCGGTCTCGTCCTCGTAGCGCAGGAGGACGACGCGGTCGGCGCGCAACCGGACCGCCGGCAGGACGATCCGGTCGTTCTCGTAGCCCACCGGGATCAGGTGGACGCGCTCGGCGACTTCCATGCGTGGCGCCTCGCGGCCCGCCGGGATAACGATTGTCCTGACACAGTCGACACAGCTGCGGCCGCGTGGTCGGCTACCGATCGTCGCCGCGAGGTACCGGCACGGCCGCCGTCGGGTGGTTACACGCGGTGAAAACGCGACGCGGGGTTTTTGGTTGGGTGCGTCGTCGAGACGAGTATGCCGGTCATGGCGAGTGGCGACTTCTCGGTCCACACCGACGAGTGCGACCGATTCGACGACGGAATGCCGATATCCGACCTCCCCGACGAGGTGACGACCATCGACGACCTCGACTGCGAGTGCTGGAGCGCCTTCGATTCGCTCGACGAGATCGAGTGACCGGTCGGGGAGCCGTCCACGACGTCACCAGCGACTTCGTGCGGTGTGTCGACAGGGTACGTTCACCCGCTACGTTTTTCACGCCCCGGCGTAACCTCCGTTACTCATGCCCTCTACGCACGTCAATCGGGAGGCGGTCGAGCGGCGGATGGAGCGGTTACGCGACGACTACGGCGACGTCCCCGTCGAAGCGGTCGAGGAAGAGGTACCACCGGAACAGTTCGAGGAACTCCGCGAAGTCGCCGAGAGCGGATACACCGGGGGTGCGTACGCGTGGGTCGTGCGCGAACCCGAGCAGACGGCCGCCCTCACCGAGTCGATGCCGTCGGGGATCGAGGACGGTCGGCGCGTCCTGATGATCCTCGGGCGGGGTGGCACCCGTTGGGGGCTGGCCGGCGGCGGCCGCGAGGACGGCGAGACCTACGAGGAGGCGGCGGTCAGGGAGGTCCGCGAGGAGACGAACGTCGACTGCGAGATCACCGACTGCTTCCTGTTTCGCCGCATCAGAACCGACTCGGCGGGCGACCACGGCGAGCGACTGCACACCCTCTACGTCTTCTTCGACGCCGACTACGCCGGCGGGCACGTCGCGATCCAGCCGGGCGAACTCAACGGCGCCGCGTGGTTCGCCGAGGCCCCCGCGCGACTCCACCCCGCCAACGAGTTCCGGGCCGACGACTTCTGGGACGAGTACGCGGTCGACGACCCGCTCGGCGACTTCGAGTGGTGAGGCGGGGTCCAGCCAGGCTGGACCGCCGACGAGGCCGGACCTCGGCGGCGCGACCGGCCTGGTTCAATCGATCGCCCGGATGCGGTTCATCCGGCAGATGGGGCAGCAGACGGCCGTCTCGGTCCGGGGGACGATAAACTCCACCTCGCACGTCCTGCAGATGTACGTCTTCCCGCGCTCCCGAGTGGTCTCGGTTACCTTTGCCATCGGCTCTCTCTCGATCCCTGCCGTCGGTTCCCGGTCGGTTCGTCCGTGTCGTCTGTCACTGGTCTCACCTTTCGACGGGCTACGGCCTCGACTGTATATGCCGTTTGTTACCATGTATATGTCCGACGACGGTGCGGTCGCGGGTCAGAGGTATCAACGACCAAATACCGGGGCCGACAACGCTCGGGACATGGACGCGCTGTACGACCCGGGGTCGCTCCGGGACGACGCCGACGTCGAGTTCACGGAGGCCCGGACGACGGACGGACGGGACGCGTTCGAGTACTTCGACGGGGTGGCGGGACTCGTCGCCGTCGGGATCACGACGGGCGCGGGTGCGATCCTGTTGATGGACAGCCCCCACGGCTGGCGGCTTCCCTACGGTCACGTCGACGCCGGTGCGGACTGGCTGGCCAGCGCCGAAGACGTCGGCGAGATCCTGACCGGCGTCGAGGTCTCGGCCGCCGAGGTGCTCCGCGTCAGCGAGATCACTCACGAACTGCGGAGCGACGCGGACCGAACCGCGACGAGTTTCGACGCGGTCGTCGGCACGGACCCGGTGGACGGCGAACCCCTCGCCGACGATCCGACCTTCGGGGAGTGGGAGGACCTGGAACTGGGATGGTTCGACGACGTGCCCGAGGACGCCTACCACGCCCACGCCGACGCCGTCGACGACATCGAGTACTTCCTGGAGTGAGGGCGGTCGGCGCTCTGGGGACCGGTTTCCGTCCGGCGGCCTGTTGGCGGCTCGCCGACCGACTCGACCGACTGTGACGACTGTGTCGACCGTCCGAACGGCGCCGTTCCTGTCAGCGCAGTAGCTTTGAGACCGTCACGGGACCTCCCGGACATGCCGACGGATCTCTCACCCGTGGACGGCGCGCTCGCCGACGCCCTCGAATCCGAGCGAGCCCGTCAGCGCGAGACGCTCTCGCTCGTCGCCAGCGAGAACTACGCGAGCGAGGCGGTGCTGGCCGCCCAGGGCTCGGTCCTGACGAACAAGTACGCCGAGGGCGACCCCGGCGACCGCTACTACGCCGGCTGTGAACACGCCGACGCGGTCGAGCGACTCGCCCGTGAGCGCGCCCGGGACCTCTTCGGCGCCGAGCACGCGAACGTCCAGCCCCACTCCGGCACGCAGGCGAACCTCGCGGCCTACCAGGCGCTGCTCGACTCGGGCGACCGCATCCTCTCGCTGGAGCTGCGCCACGGCGGCCACCTCAGCCACGGCCAGCCGTACACCGCGGTCGACGAGCACTTCGACGTGGTCCACTACGGCGTCGACCCGGAGACGGGTCGCCTCGACTACGACGCCGTCGAAGCCCGCGCCGCGGAGACCGACCCCGACCTGATCGTCTCGGGCTACTCGGCGTACCCGCGGGTAGTCGACTGGGAGCGGATGCAGGCCGTCGCCGACGAGGCGGGCGCCTACCACGTCGCGGACATCGCGCACCTCACCGGCCTCGTCGCCGCGGGCGCCCACCCCTCGCCCGTCGGCGTCGCCGATCTGGTGACGGGGTCGACGCACAAGACGATCCGCGCGGGTCGCGGCGGGATGGTGCTGTGCGCCGGTGAACTGGCCGACGCCGTCGACACCGCTGTGATGCCAGGGTGTCAGGGCGGCCCGCTGATGCACAACGTCGCCGGCAAGGCCGCGGGCTTCGCCGAAGCGTTGACGCCTGACTTCGATGTATACGCCGGACAGATCGTCGAGAACGCCAGCTCTCTGGCGGATCGGCTGCGAGCGCGAGGGTTCGATCTCGTCTCGGGCGGGACGGACGTCCACTTCGCGCTCGTCGACCTGCGGGACACCCATCCCGACCTGACAGGCCAGGCGGCCGAGGCCGCGCTCGAATCGGTCGGTCTCGTCGCGAACAAGCAGACCGTGCCGGGCGACCACCGTTCGGCGACCGTCGCGAGCGGCCTGCGCATCGGCACGCCCGCGGTCACGACTCGCGGGTTCGACGCGGCGGCGACCGAGCGACTGGCCGACACGGTCGCCGACGTGCTCGACGCGCCCGAGGACGAGTCAGTCGCGACGGACGCGCGAGAGACGGTCGCCGACCTCTGCCGATCGTTCCCGATCTACGGCGATTCGCGGGTCGCGTCGGCCTGACGCGTGAGCGAGTTACACGTCCGCCCGTTCCGCCCGGGCGACGGCGAGCGCGTCCGCGAACTGAACCGCGTGGCGATGGCCGAGACGCCCGAGTGGGTGCCCGACGCCCCCGACGCGGATCTAGAGGACGTCCGCGGCCACTACCTCGACGCCGGTGGCGAGTTTCTGGTGTGCGAGGTCGAGCGTAGCGAGACCTCGAAGCGCGAGCGGGGAACGAGGACCCGCGAGCAGGGCGAGGGCGAGAAAATCGATACCGGCAACCTCGACGACGAAATCGTCGCGATGGGCGCCTACGAACCGCTCGACGGGTGGATGGCCGAGCAGTTCGATTCGACGGCGGGGACGGCGGAACTCACCCGAGTGCGGGTCGACCCCGCGGCGCAGGGACGGGGCTTCGGAACCCGGGTCGTCGAGGAACTCGAACATCGCGCACGCTGTACGGGTTACCGCGCCTTCGTCCTCAACACCGGCGCCGACAACGAGCAGGCCCGCGGCTTCTACGAGTCACACGGGTACTCGCTCGTCCGCGAGACGACCGTCGAGTTCGAGGGCGCGACGCTGGATCTGGCCCTGTACTGGTCTCGCCTCGACGGCTGATCGAGGGATGCACCCGCCGGGATTTATGTCCGGTCGCGGCGGACCGTCGGACATGTACGGCGTCCTCACCGCCGACGCCGACCTCGCCAGCGAGGGCGTCGGCGACAACACGTACTACTTCGCCGAGCGCGTGTCGGGAGCGCGCCGCGACCCCGTCGACGGCGTCGTCAACTCCGTCGCCTGCTGGGGCGACACGGAGACCGTCCGCGAGTCGCCGGAACGGGCCGCGGTGGCGAGCGACGGCACCCGTGCCGCGCCCGACGTGGACGGCCACCACTGGGGTACCGTCTGCCCGACCGATCCCGACTACCGCGCGGCGCTGCTCGACCGGATCGCCGACGTGGGCAGCGTCGGGGACGTACGACTCACGACGCTCGGGTTCCCCGGCGCCGACTTCTGCCGATGTGACCGCTGCGAGCGGCTGTTCGCCGAGAGCGACTCCGATGACCGGGCCGAGTGGCGGTCCTCGGTGATCACGGAGTTCACCGCCGAGGCGGCCGACCTCGTGGACGGCGAAGTGATCGCGACGCTGTATCCAGACCCATACCCGGGTCATCTGCGGGAGCGGGCCGGATTGGACCCCGCGGCGCTCGCCGAACACGTCGACGGCTTCCTCGTCCCGCTGTGTGGCACCGGCTACGAGACGACCTACTGGGTCGAGTCGCTCGCCCGCGGGTTCGATTCGGCGGTCGGCGGACTCGACGCCTCGCTGACGTTCCAGCTCTCGACCTCCGGGGCCCAGGCGGAGCGGCTGGCTGAGCTGGCGCGCCGACTCGACGAACACGCGGACGGCGTCGTGTTCGGCACCCACCGAACCGACGCTGACCTGATCCGCGACGTGCTCGCCGAGCTGAACGGGCCGGAGTCGTCTGTCGTCGCGTGAGAGTTCGAGGTGATTCTGTAGTCCTCGGACCAACAGCTACCGCGACTGACGACGAGCAATAAAAGCCCTCGGCCCACCAGGACAACACCGCAACCGCGCAGCGCCGCACCTCACGCCTTCCCAGCCGACTGCGTTGCTCGGGACTCGCTTGCGCTCGCCCTGCGCTACTCATCCCTCGCACGACTTCGTCGCGGCACAGAGGCCGCGACAGCGCGCGCCGGTCGGTTTGATGACCCGTCTCAGCACCCGGACGCCCTGTCACGCTGCGGCAACTGATAAACGGGAGGCGGTCGAAGAGCGACTAATCGCGATGTCTCGCAACAGCATACCGGACCTCTACGAGAAGTACGAGGCGGGCGAGCCGCTGACGATGCTGACGGCCTACGACGCGCCGATCGCTCGACAGGTCGACCGCGGCGGCGTCGACATGATCCTCGTCGGCGACAGCGCCGGGGACAACCACCTCGGCTACGACGACACGCTCCCCGTCACACTGGAAGAGGCACTCTCGAACACCTCCGCGGTCGTCCGCGGGACCGACGACGCGTTCGTCGTCGCTGACCTCCCCTTCCTCACCTACGGTACGTCGATGGAAGAGTCGGTACAGAACGCCGGGCGCTTCCTCAAGGAGGCGGACGCCGACGCGGTGAAACTGGAGACCGCGCCCTACGGGGAGACGACTATCGAGATCGTCGACCGCCTCACCGAACTCGGTATCCCGGTCCAGGGCCACGTCGGGCTCACGCCCCAGCGGAAAAACGAGATCGGCGGCGCGTACGTCCAGGGCCGCGACACCGACACGTCCTCGCCCGGCGAAGCGCTCGTCGAGACCGCCCAGCGCCTGGAGGAAGCCGGCGCGTTCTCCATCGTGCTGGAGACGGTCAGCGAGGGCGTCGCCCGCGAGGTCACCGAGGCGGTCGACGTGCCGACCATCGGCATCGGTTCGGGCCGCTACGTCGACGGGCAGGTGCTCGTCATCTCCGACGTGCTCGGGCTGGGCGCCGAGCCGTACAGCCTCTCGAAACAGTACGCGGACCTCGATTCGGAGATCCGCCAGGCCGTCGAGCGGTACGTCGACGAGGTCGAGTCCGGCGACTTCCCGACCCGGGACAACGCCTTCGACCCGGTCGACGAGAACTGACGGTCCCGCGTTCGGACCGTCGCGACTCGCCGTTCAGGGGAACCGGATCGACCGTTCGTCCGGGTCGATCTCGACCCGACCGCCGATCGGGACCGGCGCGTTCGGGTTCGTGTGGCCGAAGTCGAGGTCGAAGACGATCGGGGCGTCGGGGTTGTACTCCCGCACCCACTCTCGAATCGTCGCGCGCTGATCGACCCGGTACTGGTCGCGCTCCTCGTCGGTGTACTCGCGCTCCCGCTTTCTCGTCTGCGGACGGCCGACGAGCACCGCGTCGAACCGCTCCAGCAGGCCGCGCTCGCCGAAACAGGTCAGTATCCGCCGAACTTCCTCGGCGCTCGGCAGCTCTTCGGACGTCTCGAGTGCGAACACCGCGCCGTCGAGCGCGTCGGGGTCTGGCGCACCCCGGTCTGCGGCCAGCACCCACTGGAGGACGGTGAGACAGCCGCCCCACAGCCGACCAGAAATCTGCTCGCCGGCTCGTTCGTCGGGCACGTCCCACCGCCAGCCGTCGGCCGACTCGTACTCCGGCGTCGCCTCCCGGAAGTCGTCCCGGGCCCATTCGATCACGTCGTCGGTCCACTCCGCGGCGGGCGCCAGTTCGCCCAGCGACTCGTCGAACAGGGCGCGGCGGAGGTATCGCTCGGAGTACTCGGGGAACTCGCCGGCGATAGCGACGTTGTTGAGCAACTGCCCGCCGTAGTAGGAGACCACGCCGCGGGTCCAGAGGTAGCTGGCGAGGCAGGTGTTGTCGCTCATCCCGAAGAATCGGGTCGGATTCTCCCGCAGTATCTCGCCGTCGAGATGTCTCAGTACCCGGATCTGGTCGTCGCCGCCGATGGTCGCGAAGACGGCGCTGATCTCCGGGTCGCGAAAGGCCGCTTGGATGTCCTCGGCTCGCACCTCCGGGTTCTCGCGGAGGCGATCCGGGTCGGTCTCGGCCGTCTCGTAGACCACCGGTTCCACGTCGAAGCGGTCGCGGAGTCGCTCCAGCGCCAGGTCGAGCACGTCCGGGAATATCGTCGCCGCGCCGCTGGAGGGCGCGATCACGGCTACCTGGTCGCCCGGTTCGGCGGGCGGTGGCGTGACGAACTCGACGGGAGCAGCGCTGTCGCTCATATCCGCCAGTTCCGTCGATACCGGGATAGCGTTTGTGCCGGTGTGACACTACGTGACAGTGGCTACCCCGGGTCCGTCACCGGAACCACGGTCGGTTCCACCACTGCCAGACCCGTTTCGTGGCACGAGTGACCGGGAACGGGCCGTGGCCGAGCATCGTGAGCGCGAATCCGACCGTGAGCGTTCCGACGAAGACGACGGCTCCCGATCCGGCGGCGAGCACGTACGGTCGCGCGGCGTCGACCGTCGGATCGACGGCGAGGAAGAGGACGGTGAGCGCCGTCACGGCGGACGGGACCAGCGCGTCGACGAGGCTCAAGAGTGCGACGCCGACGGCCCGGAGTGGCTTCATCGGACCGGCCGCCTCTCAGTCGTCGGCGGAGGCGGGGTCGGCGCCGGCCGCCGCCGCGACGTCGTCCTCGATGCTGGGCGGGTACTTGCCGCGGTCGAGTTTCAGGTCGGACTGCGGGCGGGCCATGCAGGTGAGCGCGTAGTTCTCGGCCTCCTCCTCGGTGAGACCGCGGGCGGCGGGCTGGGTCACCTCCCCCTCCTCGATCTTCGCCGAGCAGGCGAGACACATCCCCACGCGGCAGGAGTACTCCTGCGCGATACCCTCCTCGATGCACCGGCTGAGTACGGTCTCTTTGTCGGAGACCGTGATCTCCTCGCCGGTCCCCACGAACTCGACGGTGTACTCGGTCATGGCCTTCGATTCGGCGGTCTCCGCCTAAACTCTTGCTACCCCATGTTTTTCCCGGCCGGGTTTCCTCGCTCGCTTTGCTCG
This sequence comes from Halosimplex amylolyticum, assembly GCF_051414035.1. Taxonomy (NCBI): domain Archaea; kingdom Methanobacteriati; phylum Methanobacteriota; class Halobacteria; order Halobacteriales; family Haloarculaceae; genus Halosimplex; species Halosimplex amylolyticum. The sequence continues at coordinate 733,718 of NZ_JBLKNW010000001.1, forward strand.
CTGCGGGAACCCGGCCGGCAAAAACATGGGTGAAAAAGGCCGAGCGCTCACTCTGTTCGCGCTCGGAAGAACCGCGCCTCACTTCGTTCGGCGCGGATGCTCATTGCAGGATAGAACGTGGGCGGTCGTTGTCCTTCGAGTATAGCATCCGCATGCCGCAGGCGTGCCGTTCCCTGAACTCACGCCGAGGTGCGCGGACGCCGGCGCGCTTGCTGGACCGCCTGTACCGAGCATACGCCGAGCGAAGCGAGGCGTTTCACCGGCCGCGAACGAAGTGAGCGGCCGGCCTTTTTCACCCATGTTTTTGGCCGGGGGGTCGCCGCAAGCGACCCCCCGGCCAAAAAGATGGTAGTAAAGAGTTTTCTTCCCTCCCCCGCGAAAGATGGACCATGACCACACGCGAGTACGACGTCGTCGTCGTCGGGGCGGGGACTGCGGGCTGTTACGCCGCGGCGACCGTCGCCCACGAGGGTTACGACGTCGCACTCCTCGAACGCAAACCCGAGGAAGAAGGGGGCCACATCGCCTGCGGCGACGCCCTCAAGGGTGCCAGTTCGTTCCCGGAGGCGATCCCGAAGTCGCAGATCGAACCGGCGATGACCAACACCGACGTCGACCACGGTCGGTTCGAGATCCCCCAGGAGGACACCGTCGTCGAGATCCCGGTGCCCGGGGAACTCGCCGTCATCGACCGCTGGGAGTACGGCAAGCGCGTCATCGAGGGGGCGCTCGACGCCGGTGCGGAGATCCACTTCGACACGCTCGTCCAGAACGTCACCCAGGCGGACGACGGGACTGTGACGGGCGTCCGGGCGATGCACGAGGGCGACCCCGTCGACTACGAGGCCGAACTCGTCATCGACGGCGCCGGGGCGCTCTCGATCCTCCAGGACAACATCGACTTCGACGGGAGCACGTTCGACACGAACGTCAGCTACCAGCAGTTCTGCTCGGCCTACCGCGAGGTGGTCACGGTCGACGAACCCGTCGAGTGGTCCGACGCGCTCGTGTTCAAGCCGACCGAGCGCGCCGCGGGCTACCTCTGGTACTTCCCCCGGACCGACACCGAGATCAACGCCGGTCTCGGCTTCCAGATGACCGAGGAACCGATGAAACTCGTCGACGACCTCAAGCGCGACCTCCGGGACCGCGAGGAGTTCGAGGGCGCCACCGTCGAGGACAAACTCGGCGCGGCGCTACCGACCCGTCGGCCCTACGACTCGGCGGTCGCGCCGGGGTTCATCGCCGCCGGCGACGCCGCGGGTCTCGTGAACCCCACCACCGGCGGCGGTATCGGCGGTGCCGCCTACTCCGGGCAGTACGCGGGCGAGCAGGCCGTCGAGGCTATCGAGGCCGGCGACGTGAGCGAGGACCGCCTCTGGGAGTACAACGAGAACGTGATGGACCACTTCGGCGCTCGCTTCGCCACGCTCGACGTCTACAACATCTTCACGACGGCCTACGACATCGACGACCTGATGGGGCTGCTGGCGGCCCTGCCGGCCGAGAAGATCGCCGAAGGCCTCTACGAGGGTGAGACCGACATCGGCCTCTGGCTCAAGCTCAAGACGGCCGTCAAGTCGGTCGGCCACTGGGGGACGATCTACGACCTCTACGAGACGAAGCAGCTCGCCGAACGCGTGCTTGACCACTACGAGGCCTACCCCGAACACCGCGCCGGATTCGCCGACTGGCAGGCCGAGCGCGACGAGATCATGGACGACGTCTACGCGACCACGGGCGCCGACCCCAAGTACTGATACTGCCCTGCCCTGCCCTGCCCTGCCCTGCCCTGCCCTGCCCTGCCCTGCCCTGCCCTGCCCTGCCCTGCCCTGCCCTGCCCTGCCCTGCCCTGCCCTGCCCTGCCCTGCCCTGCCCTGCCCGAACCACTTCGCTCCCGTCTCGTTCTCTCATGCGGACTCATACGTTGTCACTCCGTCCCTGGCAGGCCACTCGCTCCGTAGTCGGTCGATCGGCCGCCCGACCCGTTGGGAAGGCGCTGCCACGACGAGACACTCGAACGTCCACCTGTTCGCTGGCCCGAAATCGTTCGAAACTGACAAACATTTATATGCAATCCTCAACCAACTGAACGTACGACGCGCCGTGTGGGAGCGGCCCGGGAATCGGTCCGTTGGGGGGCCATTCGAAGTCGGAGTCGTAGATCCCGGTGTCGTACAGGGGCGCGTGGGGAAGACCATGAACGCACGAGACACACAGAGAGGGGTTTCACCGGTCATCGGAGTCATCTTGATGGTCGCGATCACAGTCCTCCTGGCGACGACGGTGGCGACGTTCTTCATGGGGTACGAGGACTCGCTGACGGGAATGGGGGCGCCGACCGTAGCGATCTCGGGCGAGTTCGACGTCGACAGCGGCGGGCACGAGCTCGCGCTCGAGTTCACCGGCGGCGAGGTCGTGGCCAGGGAGAACGTGAAAGTACAGGTCTCGAACGCCGAGTGCCTCGGTCACGGGACGGTCTCCGACCGGTTCGACCTGGGAGAACTGGGCGTCTCCGCCTCGGAGGTGATGGCCGGGACGCGCGCCGACATCGCGGTCGGGACCGTCTGTCCGCCCGCGGCGAGCCGCCTCCAGCTCTCGGGGACGGAGGTGACCGTCTCGTGGCTCAGTTCCGACGGCGCCGACGGGAACACCCTCTACCGATGGCGGGGGCCGGGCGCGTAGGGACGGCGTCGTCGCCGCCGCGGCTGCCGTCGCGGCGTGGAGCGCTCCGGTCGGGGGACGTCGGCTTCCTTCGATCGAGGACGGGTTTCCCCCTCCGACCGACGTGCTCGCTCAGGGTCGCTCTCTCGCGAGTGCCCGGATCGTCTCTGCCAGCGTATCGACGCCGATGACCAGCGAGTCCTCGTCGACGTCGAACGTCGCCGTGTGGTGACCGCCCGGGTGGTCGGTCCCGATGCCGACGTAGGCGGTTTTCCCGCCGTTCTCCTGGACGCGGCGCATGAGGAAGGTGGCGTCCTCGCTCCCGCCCAGGTCGTCGCGGCGGACCACCGAGTCGACGCCGTCGGTCAGTCCGGCGACCGCCTCGACCACGTCGACCACCGCGTCGTCGCTCTCGGCGCCCGGCGCCTCGCCCTGGGGCGTGATCTCGACGTCGCACTCGTGCATCGCCGCCGCACCCTCGAAGACCGACCGGGCGCGGTCGCGCATGTACTCCATCAGTTCCGTCGTCTCGCCGCGGACTTCCCCCTCGATGTGCGCTCGCTCGGGGACGACGTTCGTCGCGCTGCCGCCACCGACCTTGCCGGCGTTGACCCGCGTCTTGCCGTCCTCGTGGCGGGGGATGGCATGGAGGTTCTGGACGGCAGCCGCCATCGCCTGGACGGCGTTGCGTCCCTCGGCGGGTCGCGCCCCGGCGTGGGCGGGTTCGCCCGCGAAGTCGGCGCGGAACTGGTGGACCGCGAGGAACCCCTCGATGCCCGCGACGACTTCACCGGTCGGGTGGTCGAGGCCGACGTGAGCGGCGAGCAGGTAGTCCACGTCGTCGAGCAGGCCGCTCTCGGCCATCGGTTTGCCGCCGCCGATGGCCTCCTCGGCGGGCTGGAAGAACACCTTCAGCGTGCCCTCGAAGTCGCCGTCCGCGACCGCTTCGAGCACGCCCAGCCCGATGGTCGCGTGGGCGTCGTGGCCGCAGGCGTGCATCAGTCCTTCGTGCTCGGAGCGGAACCCCTGACTGGCGGGAGCGTGGCCCTCGTCGGCCGACTCCTCCCGCGGCAGCCCGTCGATGTCCACGCGGAGACCGATCGTCGGGCCCTCACCGCCCTCGACGGTCGCCATCGCGCCGGTGAACCCGCCCTGGAGTCGATCCAGGACGTCCGGGTCGGCGCCGGCGTCGAGGGCCCGCTGGAACCACTGGTCCAGTTCGGCGTCGTCGGGCACGGCGATGCGTTCCTCGGCGGCGAGCACCTCGGGACCGACGCGCACCTCGTCGACGTCGAGCGACTGTAGTTCCTCGACGACGCGGGCGGTGGTCCAGAACTCCCGCCAGGCGGGCTCCGGTCGCCGGTGAAAGGTGCGGCGCAACTCGACCAGGCGGTCGCGACTCGGTTGGCTCATGACCGACGAGAGGACGGCGAGGGTGTAGACGGTTTCGGGAGGAACGGGACGGGGACGGACCGTGGAGCGGAGTCGGACGGACCGCCGGGCGGTGCGAGTCGGGCTGGAGAGCGGGGTGAGTGAGGTGGGGACGCGCTGGGTCGCGGACTCAGACCTGTTCGATCTCGGCTTCGACGTGGATGCGGTCGGGGTAGTCGTCGCCGGCGACGGAGCGCGCGAACTCGTCGTGGCCGTGGATCTCGACGGTCCGGGTGTAGGAGGTGTACTGCCATGGCTCGAACCGGCCCCCGTCGGCCGAGAGCCGTTTGGTCTGTGGCACCCGGTAGTCGGTCGGCGGCCGGGGATGGGGGCCTTTCAGCTCCACGCCCTTGCGCTCGGCGGCGGACTTGACGCCGTCGACGACGTCGTCGAGGAGGCGTCGATCCCCGCTCGTGAACGTGAGCTTCGTGACGAACGGCATATCCGTCCGGTCGCCGGGCGCGCGGATAAGCGATGCGTTTGTCCCTCGACGGAGGTGTCGGACGGATGTGGTATCGGCCTGGCGACGCTCCGATATTCACTTAAGGTGTGATAGAGTACGTATCGGCAATGATAGAGGCCACGAGCGCGGGAGCCATCCTCTTTCGCGACACGCGTGGCCGGCGGGAGTACCTGCTCCTCAAAAGTCGCCCCGGCGACTGGGAGTTCCCCAAAGGGGGCGTCGAGGGCGACGAGGAGCTCCAGCAGACCGCCATCCGCGAAGTGAAAGAGGAAGCCGGAATCGGTGATTTCCGGCTCTTGGACGGCTTCCGAGAAGACTACGACTACGTGTTCGAAGCCAACGGCAACACCATCCACAAGACCGTGCACCTGTTCATCGCCCGCTCGTTCGAGGCGTCGGCCGAGCTCTCCCACGAGCACCGCGACCTCCAGTGGCGCGACTACGAACAGGCCGTCAACACCGTCACGCAGGACGGCCCCCGCGAAATCCTCGAACAGGCCCACGAGTTCCTCGACGAGAAACTCGCGGAGGAAGACGAGGACGAAGACGACGAGGAGTAGCCACGGGCTGAACCGTGCCACTCCGGCCGCCCGATACGCGGCCAGCCAGCGACTTCTCTGCCCCCGCTGGCACTTCCCCACCTGTCAGTTCGAAACCTGTTCGTGCCGTCTGGGTTTCTCGTCTGACCTGGGCTGAGATCCGGTTACGTCGACGACAGCACATGTCTGATCCAGTAGGTTAATCACGGTCGACTGGATACCGGTGGTACGTCATGCTACTCGGATTCGACGACGAGGCGTTCAAGCGGTCGGTGGCGGCGATCTTCGTCGCGTTGCTCGTCACCGGATTCGTTCCGGTTCTCAACCTGATCCGATACGTGCCGCTGTTCAAGGAAGTGCTCCTCGGCGCGCTGGTCGTGGTGGCGTTCACGTCGCTCTCGGACGCGGAAGACGGGATCAAGTTCGCCCTCGTCACCGGCATGCTGGCCGCCGTGGCGTTCAACCTCGTCTACATCCCCGGGTCGATCCTGCTCGGCGGGCTCCTCGGCGCCGCGGCCGGCGACGGGGCGACTGGCGCGATTATGGCGATCAACGGCCTCGGCGCGCTGATGAACGTCTTCGGTCTCGTCTTCATGTCTCCCGTCGGGTACATCCTGGGCGGGGCGCTGGGGAGCGTCCTCAACGCCGAGTAAAATCGTTGGTTCCGACCAGCGTTCGCCGCTCAGATTCCGGTCACGCCGCGATACTGGGCGTCGCCGAAGCCCAGCAGCGGGAAGAAGATGAACCCGAGGAAGGCCAGCCCGAGTCCGAAGCCGGTCCCCTTGCCGAACGCCTTCGCCACGTCGATCATCGGAATGATGACCGCGAAGGGGATGAATATGCTCAGCAGCACCCAGACCATGTCGCGGTCCGCGATCTCCGCCACGAGGACGTAGACGTTGTAGATCGGGATGATGGCCGCCCAGCCGGGCTGGCCAGCCTTCGTGAACGTCTTCCACATCCCCGCGATCGAGATGACCGCGAGGAGCATCGGGACGGCGAAAAACAGCAGTCCCAGCGCCGCGAGGGCGCCGGCCCCGCCGCCGTTGCTTTGCAGTGCGACCGTTCCGAATCCGCTCAGTAGGCTCCCAGCCATGTGCGCACCTCTTTCCGCATAGTACATAAATCCTATCCTCCTGGAAACAGGTCACTTGCCAGTACCGTTCGTTCGCCCGAGCGCGTGGACGTTCACAAACCGCCGGGAACGGACGACAGCGGGCCTGTAATCCGGCCGGTCGGATCGATGCTGCACGTCAACAGGGGGATATGCCGAACGGCTGCGAACGGATCTGTCCGGGAATCCGGACGCCACCTGTCGCTCTCGTCGGGAGCGCGGTTCCGTGCGCGCCGCGAAACCTATAAGCGGCCGCCACCACCTATCTCGGGTCGTGTCACCCGGGGACGGCGAGGCCCTCGGCGGGTCGGAGTTCGTCTTCGAGCTGTGCGTCTGCCAGTGGGCCGAGCGCGAGTGGCCGCCCGACGGCGTCTCGACCGACGAGGCGACCGCAGTCGTCTCGCGACAGATCGGGACCAGGGACCGCCGCTGGGACACCGTCGTCGTCGAGTGCGACCCCGAGGGGCTGCGCCAGCGGGCGAACTTCGGCCTGCAAGAACTCGACTCGGATCTGTTGCACGTCGTCCGCAACGCGCCCGCAGAGTGGGCGTGGTACCGCGACGCGCTGCCGGACCCGGGCTACCCCTGGCGGTACGTCCGCGAGGCCGTCCACCGCGCCGCTGACCGCGGCGTCGTCGAGACCCGGACGGGCTCGAACGGCCGCATCGAACTCCGGCGGAAGTGGGCGTATCCGGACTGGGTCCGCCGGATCGTCGCCATCGAGAACAAGCCCGACCTCGACGCCAGCGCCGCCCGCGCGCTCGCGCCGCAACTCGAACGCGACGTGGCTCTGGCGCTCGCCGACGAGGTGTGGGTCGCGACCACCGAGACCGGCGAGACGGTCGAACCGGCGCTGATCGAGGACGTCCCCGTCGAGGCAGGTATCCTCACCGTCGACGCCGACGGCGACGCGAGCGTCTCCTGGCACCCGCGGACGCTGGCCGCAGACGACCCCGGAACGCGCATCCTCGAACGTCCGTCCGGCGGCGCCCGCGACGCCTCCGCCGCGCGTTTCGAGTACGCCGACGCGGCGTGGAAGCGCGACAAGCGCCTCGAACTGGCCGAGCGAGCCTTCGGCCGCGGTTGGCGCTCCTACGCCGATACCATGCGGCCCGACTGCCGGCACTTCCGACTCACCGACGAACGGCCCGGGTTCCTGCCGTACTGCGCCGCCAAGAAGTGCCACCAGACAGCCGGGCAGTGTTCCGGCTCGTGCCCCGATTTCGAACCGGAGCCGCCCGTCTGGCGGTCTCGCGACTGGCCGATCTCGGGCGGGCCGGGAAAAGGGCTCAAACGACTGCTCGACCGCCAGCGGCGCCGTCAGCGGCCGGGACTCGACGAAACGTCGTAGCGGTCGCCATGGGCGTCGACGGGAGGTGGCGCTCGCCACGGTTGGTCTCTGGTGAGACCGTTCCGGATCGATCGGGTCGTCTGCCGCTCTCACGGATCTTCGTCGATACGGCGCTGAAAGGAGCCGTTAGCGCTGTTTCTCTGGTGCCCGCTTCAGTTGCGTTTCGAACGGACGTCCCCGTTCGCCCGCGTCATGTCCTCGCAGTTCGGGCAGACGCGCGGCTGAGACATGTCGTTCGGCGCGAAAACTCGTACGTACGCCCTCGTCACAAACGATCCGCAGTTCAAACACGTCGCCATGATATACGACGAGCGAGGAGAGGGATAACGATTGTCTCTGCAGTCAGGGTGGTTCTACCGCGCCGAGAACGGTCGTTCACTCGTCGCCGTCGACTCGCTCGACGTCCAGCGCGTCGCGCTCGACGGCGAGGCGGTAGGTCGGGACGGTCTTCTGGACGCGCGCGACGACGCCCTTCTCGGTGAGCGAGCGAAGCGCCGAGCGCACGTCGTCCACGTCGGGCTCGGGGTCGAATCCCTCGTCGCGCAGGGCGTGGAGCGTAGCGACGACGCTCTGGGGCTCGGCGTCGTGGTCGGGGAGGACGTCGATGGTCGCCGCCTGGAGCGGCGGGGCGGTGACGACCTGTTCGTTCACCTCGCCCTCGACCTCGTCGCCGACGAGCTCGTTCGCCTCGGGCGTGGCGCAGATGAGGCTGTCCTCGTTGCGGTAGTAGTAGTCCTTCAGCTCGGATTCGAGGTACTGGTGGACGTCGCTCCCGCTGTCCATCTCCCACTGGGCCTGGAGCTCGGCGTTCTTCGTCGGCTGGAGCGCCACCACGTCCGCGAGTCGCTCGCGGGCCTCGTCCGATAACGTCATTCGTCCGCCGGTAGGGACATGTGCTATTAAGCCGTGTTGCTTGCCGGTCGGCGACCGCCCGCCGTCCGTCGCCGACCGCGGGCGGTCAGAGGTCGTCGAGGGTCGCGGCGACGTCGTCCCAGTGGCTGCCCTTCCAGAAGTGCTGCCCGCAGTTGCGACAGCGCCAGACGGTCTCCTCGTGGGTCTCCGGCGCGTAGTCGGGCGTCGGCTCCGTCCGGTCGACCAGTTCGAGCGGGCCGTTGCAGGCGCTACAGCGGGCCGGCTCGTCGGCCAGGTCCAGGTCGAACCCGGCTTCCCGGAGCTCCCGCAGTTGCTCGGTCACGTCGCGAGTCGAGAGCAGTTCCGTCCGCTCGCCGCGCGCCGCCAGCCGGCGGCTCCGCGTGACGAGCACGCGGCCTTCGGTGTGGGCCAGCGCCAGAATGTCGTCGTCGGACTCGATCCCCCGCTCGGCTACGTAGGCGGCGTCGTACCCGCACATCCGGAGGTACGTGGCGAGCTTGCCGAGCATCGTGTCGAGCAACAGCGCCGTCTCCGCGGACGGCCGCTGTGGGATCTCGTCCTCGGTCGTCACGGTGCTCGCTCTCGGGTCCTGCACGCCCTCGTCAGTGTCTGACTCGTCGCCGGTCATTCGAGGAACTCGCGCAGGCCTTCGACGGCTCTCGTATTGAGTACGTCGGTCTCTTCGGCCCAGCCCCGACGCGCCGTGTGGACGCCGTAGCGGACGAGTTCGTAGCGAACCGGCCGGTGGGCGTCAGTGTTGATCGCGAGTGTCGCGCCCGCTTCGACCGCCGTCTTGACCGCCCCACCACCCAGGTCCAGTCGCGCCGGGTTGGCGTTGATCTCCAGGGCGGTGTCGTGTTCCGCCGCGGCCGTCGCGAGGCGCTCGACGTCGACGTCCAGGCCCGACCGCTGGTTGATGTATCGGCCGGTCGGGTGGCCGATGACGTCCACCTCCGGGTGTTCGGCGGCGGCGACCAGTCGGTCGGTCCCGTCGCCGTCGAGCCCCGAGTGCGGGGAGGCGACGACCACGTCGAGTTCGGCGAGCAGGTCGTCGGCGACCGAGATCTCACCGTCCGTCGAGATGTTGGCCTCGACGCCGGTGAACACCGCGATGTCCGCTTCCTCGGCGACCGCCTGGACCTCGTCGATCTGTTCGCGGAGTTCGTCGTCGGGGACGCCGACGCCACCGACCATTCCCGGTCCGGTCGCGTGGTCGGTGATCGCGACGTACTCGTGACCGAACGCGGCGGCGCCCTCGACCATCTCCGCGATCGTGTTGTCGCCGTCCGACCAGCCGGTGTGGACGTGCAGGTCCCCACGCACGTCGTCCTCGGCGATCAGGTCGGGCAGGTCGCCGTCCCGCGCCGCCTCGATCTCGCCCCAGTTCTCGCGGATCTCTGGGGGCATCCACGGCATGTCCAGCGCCTCGTACATCCCCTCCTCGGTCTCGCCGGCGATGCGCTCGCCCGCCCGCTGGTCGGCGTCGGGGTCCTCGACGCCGGAGACGTCGAAGACGCCGTACTCGTTCATCTTCAGGTCGCGCTCGATGGCGACGTTCCGGAGCTTGACGTTGTGGTCCTTGCTCCCGGTGAAGTACTGGAGCGCACTCCCGAACTCCGCGGGGTCGACGACCCGCAGGTCGACGCGCACCTCGCCCGAGCGGACGCTCGCCTTCTGGTCGCCCGCCTCGATGACCGCGTCGGCCTCCGACCAGTCGGTGAACGCGTCGACGACCGTCTCGGCCTCCCGGCTCCCGACGAGCACGTCCACGTCACCGATCGTCTCCTTCCAGCGGCGGAGCGACCCCGCCAGGTCGATCCGGTCGATCGCCGGGCGCCCCGCCAGGTAGTCGACGACCCGCTCCCCGCGCGGGCGGGCCTCCCCCAGCAGCTCGCGTTCGGTCGCCTCGCGAGCGAACTCGATGTTCTCCAGGATGTTCTGTTCGGTCTTGGCGCCGAACCCGCTGACCTCCTGGATCTCCCCGGCCTCCGCCGCGGCTTCGAGGTCGTCGAGCGTCTCGATCCCCAGTGCCTCGTAGAGGGCGCCGACGGTCTTCGGGCCGACGCCCTCGACGCGGGTGAGCTCCTCCATGTCGACCGGGAGGTCGGCGCGCAGTTCTTCGAGTTCCTGGATCTCGTCGGTCTCGACGTACTCGACGATCTTCGAGGCGATGGCGTCGCCGACGCCCTCGATATCGTCGAGCGCGTCCTCGCCGCCGTGGGCCAGCCGGGCGACGTCGCCGGGGTGCTCGCGGACGTTCTCGGCCGCTCGCCGGTAGGCTCGGGGTTTGTACTCGACGTCTCTGGCCTCCAGCAGGTCGGCGAACTCCTCCAGACGGGCGGCGATGTCGTCGTTGACGCTCATGGGGACCTCGACGAGCGGTGCGAGCCCTGGCTGTCCTGGTCGCGGCCAAGCGCCTGCTTCAGGAAGTTCATCCAGCGCTTCTTGTCGGCGGTCTCCTGGGCCTCGATCTCCGCTTCGAGGTCCGTCGGCCCGAGGTTCTCCAGGGCGTTGAGCGCCCGGTCGATCCCGATGATCGCCTGTGCCTGCCGCTCGCCCTCCTCGCGGGAGATATCGCCGTCCTCGATGAGCTCCTTGCGCCGGAGCCGTTCGCGCCGGAGGTTCGTCTTCGCCCGGTCGACGCGCTCGCGCTCGCCCGCCGGCACCGTGTCCCGGCGCTTGATCTCGAAGACGAACTCGCGCAACTCGACCGGCTCCCCCTGGACCTCGATGCGGTCGGGGATTTCCGCGCCCACGGTCGCCCCCTCCCGGCCGATGCGTTCCAGGAGTTGTTTGCGCTCGTACTCTTTCACGAGTTCGTCTCCGGTCTCGACGGCCAAAAACCCACGCGATACCCGGGCGGCGGAGCGCTTCTCGACGGACGGCGCGCGGTTCGCAGGGCGCGAGTCGGAAGGGTAGCCCCTATATGGGTGGGCGTTCTACAGGTGTGTAGCACCGTCGTCAGCGGACGGCCGGCGATCCCATAAACATGAGCCGCGTATACAGACTCCACTCGACACTGGAACTGCCCCTGGAGGACGTGTACGACTTCTTCGACGACCCGGATCTCCCGGACAACGTCGAGGACGTCGACATCACGCGCCGGAACAACACGCTCATCATCAGCGCGGTCTCCGTCGACGAGAGCATCAGCAAGTACACGCCGACGGCCCAGTTGAAGGCCAGCGTGACCGAGAACCGCGTCTACGAGGAGATCGAAGAGGACGAAGACGAGGACAGCACGCCGGTCCACACCACCGATACCGCCGGCGGCCCGCAGTGGGGCGCCCTGGAGGAAGAAGAGGAGGAACCGCCGTCCGAACTCGTCGAGTACGCCTGTTTCAAGGGCGACCGCGAGACGGTCCTCCAGAACAGTACCCTCCAGTACGAGATGTTCCAGGTACTCTGTGACATCGCCCGGATCGCCGAGAAGGGAACGCTCACCGCCATTATCTCGCCCGACGAGGACCTCGAAGCGATCCGCATCGTCGACGGCGAAGACGTGCCCGCTTCCATCAACGTCGTCGAGGACCCCCGCGAAGACGAGGACTCCGAGGGCGTCAACTGGCGAGACAACGAGTTCATCTCGGGCTGAGGGCCGCTGGTCGCTGTTCTTATCGCACCGCTCGGTTCTGTCTGGCGCTCGTCTCCCGAAAAACTGCTTTTCCGTAGACGTCCGTTCTGTTCGAAGCGAGTCCCTACTCTCCGGCGTCGCGAACGTCGACGGTCCCGTCGCTCTTGCAGACGACAGTGCAGTCGGCGTACTCGAACGTCACGCGCCCCGCTGGGATGGACCCGGGGGTGTCGAAGAGACTGTCCAGCGCGTCCGGGTCGAGGACCTCGTACAGCGACGGGAGCGACATCTCCTCGACGCCTCTGTGGGCCGCGACCGACGACACCACCGTCTCGCTGAGCGACGCGGCGTCCTCGCGTTCTCCGGAGCCTGCCGTAGTCATCAGTCCCCGATTCACCGGTGAAACGTAAAACTCCTCCGAAGGGAAATCGGGCGCCTCAGGCGTTCACTGGGTCGAGCGCGCCTTCGCCGGCGACCCACTCGACCACGTCGAGCGTGACGTTGACCTCGATCCAGGCCGCGACGGCGATCATCGCCGCGAGCAGGACCGAGAGGACGGCCAGTTCGAACAGTTCCACGCGGCTCAGCGGCGTCTCGTCCCAGCCGAGGAGGTAGCGCAGAATCCGGTGGGGGATGCGCAAGCCGACCGAGGCGGCCATGAAGAACGCCGAGAGTTCGAGGACCCCGTGGGGGAGCAGCGCCGCGAGGACGACTGCCCACGACGTCTGGCGGACCGCGAACGAGACGACCGCACCGACGAGGGCGCCGTTGACGACCAGTCCGAACAGCGAGAGCAACCCGCCCGTGACCGCGCCGAGTCCGATAAACAGCAACGCCCGGAGGTTGTTCAACAGGAGCGGCACGAACGCCAGCTCCGGGAGCGGGCTGTCGCCCGGTATCCCGCCCTGTGCCTCCTCGATCAGCGCTTCCAGTTGCTCGACGGGGATCGTCCCGACGAGCGCGTACGCCGCGAAGGCGCTCGCGAAGAACACTGCCAGCGCGGCGACCAGGTGCCAGCGAAACCAGCGCGTGTACCGGGCCCGGCGGTGCAACGACCGCACCGACCGCTCTCCCCTTCGTCCCTGTCGCCGTTCGTCGGTGCGCGCACTCATCGCCTCCCGCTTCAACCCCGACCCATTTCGTTGCACCGGTGACACGACCGACGTCTGGCCCTCGACCGCACTTCCCCCGCGATCCGCCTTTGTGACGTGTTTCCAAGCCCCGGGGGCCCGGTTCTCCAAAAAGAACTTATCCCGCCGGGTAATGAGATGTAATTACCGATGTCAGCAGACTTCCCCGACTACCTGGACGTCGACTACACGGACGGCGAGGGCGAGGACCCTGCCGACTACTCGCACGTCAACGAGAAGATCGAGAAGGCCATCGAGGTCACCCGCAAGGGTCTCGAGGAGTACGAGAACCCGGTCGTCATGTGGACGGGCGGCAAGGACTCGACGCTCACCCTCTACTTCGTCAAGGAGGTCGCCGAGCAGTTCGACCTGGAGGTTCCGCCGGTCGTCTTCATCGACCACTACCAGCACTTCGACGAACTGATCGACTTCGTCGAGCACTGGGCCGACGAGTGGGACCTCGAGGTCATCTGGGCTCGCAACACCGACGTGGGCGACTACGTCGACGAGCACGGCCTCGAACCGGGCGACGACATCCCCATCGACGAGCTCTCCGAGCACAACCAGCACCACGTCCGCGACATCCTCGAGTACGAGGAGGACACCTTCCCGTTCCTGCTGGACACCTACGTGGGCAACCACCTGCTCAAGACCGTCGCGCTCAACGACGCCATCGAGGAGCACGAGGTCGACGGCATCATCTCGGGCATCCGCTGGGATGAGCAGGAGTCCCGCGCCGACGAGACGTTCTTCTCGCCGCGCCACGACCCGGACATCTACCCGCCCCACGACCGCATCCAGACCATCCTCCAGTTCGACGAGGCCGCCGTCTGGGACGCCTTCTGGAACTTCGTCGTCCCCGACACCGTCGAGGACTTCCCGGACGAGGGCTACGTCCCGGAGACGGACGACGACCTCCCCGAGGGCATCGAGCAGGAGGACATCCCCGTCTCGCCGAAGTACTTCGCCGGGTTCCGCTCGCTCGGCTCCGAAGTCAGCACTGACAAGGCCGCCGAGGAACCCGCCTGGCAGCAGGACCTCGACTCGACGACCGAGCGCGCTGGCCGCGCCCAGGACAAAGAGGACCTGATGGAGCGCCTGCGCGACCTCGGCTACATGTAAGCCCCCAGGGAACCACTGCATCCGACGCGACTTTTCGTCGACCCCGTTCGGCACTGTCGAACGACTGCCGTCTCTCGACCGTCGGCAACACCGGAGCGGAGCCACCGGTCCGGTTCGCCTTTAGAACACGCGTTCCGGCGCCGACGGTCGCGGCGGCAGCGGGAACCGGCGTCGGCGACGGTCGGTTCGAAGCAATCGAACCCGGACCAGGTGAAACGGAGGAATCGGGGACCCTGGCAGAGCGCGGCACGTCGGGTGAACGCGGCGCGCGCACCCAGATTACGGCGTTATCTGCTTCTCGTCGCGGTCGTAGTCGAGGACATCGAGCGCGTTCAGTTTCGGCAGATGCTTGTGGTGGAGCACGATCTCTACGGCCCGAACCGCTTCGATGTCGTCCGGGTCGCCGCCTTCACGAGCGACGATTCCCGTCGCGAGCTCGCGGAGGCCGAGCGGGGTCGTTCGTTCGTCGAGAACGTCGAGCAACAGGCGACGTCGTCGCTCCGAGAGGACGCCGAACAGTTCGCTCTCCGTGAGGTCGGCGGTCGCCGCGAAGTCGGGTCGGAGTTCGGTCGTGATCTGAGACATAAAGGGGATCACCAGTGTGTCGTGGTGGTGTATCTCTTCAGAGATTCCGTGTCACCGTAAGCTCACGCCATAATCAATTAGGTGGTCGGAGTTGGCGAGGTCCGCGGGTGCGTTCGGACTGGCCGAACGCGACCGACTACCCGGTCGACGGGATCTGTCGCGTTCGGTGACTGGAT
The DNA here is from genome assembly GCF_051414035.1 of Halosimplex amylolyticum. NCBI lineage: Archaea > Methanobacteriati > Methanobacteriota > Halobacteria > Halobacteriales > Haloarculaceae > Halosimplex > Halosimplex amylolyticum. The sequence goes on from NZ_JBLKNW010000001.1 coordinate 748,740, forward strand.
TCGTACGGCAGGGTGTTCCGACGACGGAGGGTTAATGGGTCGGGGACGCCTGCGGTGGGTAATGGCAGGGGGACCGCTGACGGACGCGATGCGGACGACGCTGGCGCTGTTCGACGAGTCGGGGGAACCGCAGACGACGACTGAGATCGCGGAGCGGCTGGACCTCGGCCGGCGAGCGACGTACGGCCGGCTGGACCGCCTCGTCGACCGCGGCCGACTCCGGACGAAGAAGGTCGGGGCGAACGCGCGAGTCTGGTGGCGACCGGCCGAGCCATCGGACCGGCCGTCGGCGGAGTGGCCCGCAGCCGCCGAATCGCTCGTCGGGGACGTCCTCGACGACGTCGAAGTCGGGATCTTCGTCCTCGACGAGCGGTTCGACGTGGCGTGGATCAACGACACCGCCGAGCGCTACTTCGGGGTGGACCGCGAGCGGGCGCTCGGTCGGGACAAGCGCCGGCTCGTCGACGAGCGGATCGCGCCCGCGGTCGAGGACTCGGCGTCGTTCGCGAGCACCGTCCTCGCGACGTACGACGACAACACGTACACGGAGCGCTTCGAGTGTCGCGTCACCGCGGGGGACGACCGCTCGGAACGCTGGCTCGAACACCGGAGCAAGCCGATCGAGGCCGGCGCGTACGAGGGCGGCCGGGTCGAGCTCTACTACGACGTCACGGACCGCGAGCGCGCCGAACGGGCCCGGCTCGAGGACCGACGGGAGTTCGCGTCGCTGGTCGAGGCCGTGGAGGAGTACGCCATATTCACCCTCGACACCGACGGTCGGGTCGCCTCGTGGAACCCGGGCGCCGAGCGGATCAAAGGATACGATGCGGACGAGATCGTCGGCGAGAACGCCTCGGCGTTCTACACCGACGCCGACAGGGAAGCCGGCCTGCCCGAGGCGAACCTCGCGGCGGCCGCCGAGTTCGGTTCGACGGAAGACGAGGGGTGGCGCGTCCGCGCCGACGGCTCACAGTTCTGGGCGCACGTCACCGTCACGGCGATCACGGACGACGAAGGTGAGCTGACCGGCTACGCGAAGGTGACCCACGACGTCACCGAGCGCCGGGAGCGCGAACGCCGCCTCCGCGAGGAGAAGGCGTTCACCGAGAGCATCCTCGAGAACCAGCGCGACGTGGTCTACGCGTTCGACACAGACGGGACCTTCCGTCGATGGAACGACCGCCTGCGCGAGGTGACCGGGTACGCCGACGAGGAGATCGGCGCGATGCCGCCGGCGGATCTGGTCTCGGACGAGGCGGAGGGGGACCTGGCCGCGGCCCGCAACCGAGTGCTCGAGATGGGCGAGAACGTGACCGTCGAACTTCCCCTCGTGACGAAGGGGGGCGAGACGATCCCCTACGAGTTCACCGGCGCGCCGATGCGGGACGACGACGGGACCGTCCGCGGCGTCACCGGGATCGGGCGGGACGTGAGCGACCGGCGAGCCAGGGAGCGGCGCCTCGAACGCCAGCACGAGGAACTGGCCAGCGAACTGGACGAGGTCTTCGAGCGCGTCGACGACGCGTTCTACGCGCTCGACGAGCAGTTCCGGTACACCTACGTCAACGACCGCGCCGAGGAACTGCTCGGTCGGGACCGGGCCGACCTGCTGGGACGGTCGGTGTGGGACGCATTCGACCTCTCGGAGGACTACCCGGTCCGCGAGCACTACGAGCGAGCCATGGCGACCCAGGAGTCGACCACGTTCGAGCGGTACTCGGAGCCGCTGGGGATCTGGACCGCGATGCGCGTCTACCCCTCCGAGTCGGGACTGTCGGTGTATTTCCGAGACGTCACCGAGCGCAAGGAGACCGAGGCGGCGCTCCGCGAGAGCGAAGAGCGACACCGGCTCGCGCTGGAGGCCGGCGGCCTCGGGGCGTGGGAACTCGACCTCGAGAGCGGCGAGTCGCCGGACCGCTCGCCCCACCACGACCGGATCTTCGGGTACGACGAACCGCTCGACGAGTGGGGGATCGAGCAGTTCCTCGACCACGTCCACCCGGCGGACCGCGAGCGGATCGAGGAGAGCTTCGAGGCCGCGCTCGACGAGGGCGAGTGGACGTTCGAGTGTCGGATCGTCCGCGCTGACGGCGCCGAGCGGTGGATCGAGGCCCGGGGCGAAATCTCCTACGAAGGCGGCGAGCCGGTGCGAGCGCTCGGCGTCGTCAGTGACGTCACCGAGCGCAAGGAGCGCGAGCGGAAGCTGGAGGAGTCGCGGAACCGATACCAGACGCTGGTCGAACAGTTCCCGAACGGCGTCGTCGCGCTCGTCGACGAGGACCTCCAGTACGTGACGATCGGCGGCACGCCACCGGAACAGACCGGACTGTCGCCGGGGGACATCGAGGGAAGTACGGTCCGCGAGGCCCTGCCGGACCCGTTCGCCGACGCGCTCGCCCCGCGCTACGAGGCCGCTCTCGAGGGCGAGCCCAGCGAGTTCGAGGGCGAGTTCGGCGACCGTAGCTTCGAGTTCCGGGTCGTTCCCGTCCGCGACGAGGACGGCGAGGTGTTCGCGGCCATGGGGATGTCCCAGGACGTCACCAGTCGAACGGCCTACGAGGACTACCTCGAAGACGCGAAATCCCAGCTGGAGGCCGCGACGGAGGCCGGGGCGGTCGGCACGTGGGAGTGGCACCTCCGGGAGGACCGGTTCGTCGCCGGCACCGCGCTGGCCAGGCAGTTCGGCGTCGTCCCTAGCGACGCCAGGGACGGCGTCGACCCGGAGCGGTTCTTCGATGCCGTCCACGAGGCCGACCGCGACCGCGTCGAGGGCGAGGTCAGGGCGGCACTCGACGAGTGCGGCGAGTTCGAGTCCGAGTTCCGCGTGCGCAACGCCGAAGGCGACGTCCGCTGGGTCGTCGCGCGCGGCTCCGTCGAGTGCGACGAGGCCGGTGACCCGGTCTCGTTCCCGGGCGCGCTGACCGACATCACCGAACGCAAGCGGACGGAGATCGCGGTCGAACGCCAGCGCCAGCAACTCGCGGCGATGAACAACCTCAACGAGGTCGTCCGCGAGATCACCGAGGCGGTCGTCGAGCAGTCCACGCGCGAGGAGATCGAGCGGACGGTCTGCGACCGGCTCGCCCGGTCGGACTCGTACCTGTTCGCCTGGATCGGCGACGTCGACGCGTCGTCCCAGACCGTCGCCCTCCGGACGGAGGCGGGCGTCGAGGGGTATCTCGACGGCGTCACCATCTCCGTCGACCCCGACGACGAACGGAGCGAGGGACCGACCGGTCGAGCGCTCCGGACCGGCGAGATCCAGGTCACGACCGACATCCGCGCCGACGACCGACACGACCCCTGGCGCCCCCACGTGGAAGAACACGGGATACGGTCCTCGGCGGCGATCCCGATCGTCCACGAGGGGACCGTCTACGGCGTGCTCAACGTGTACGCCGACCGGCCACGGGCCTTCGACGGCCAGGAGCGAGAGGTGGTCGCGCAGCTGGGCGAGGTCGTCGGCCACGCCATCGCCGCCGCCGAACGCAAACGGGCGCTGATGAGCGACGAACTGGTCGAACTCGAGTTCCGGATCCGCGACGTGTTCGACGTGCTCGACGTGCAGAGCGGAGCGGACGGCAGGTTCTCCCTCGACCACTCGGTCCCCGCCGGGGACGGCGCGTTCCTCGTCTACGGCACTGCCACGGCCGACGCAGTCGACAGCGTGCACGCGCTTGTCGAGGCGCTGCCCCACTGGGAGGCAGTGACCTTCCACTCCGACGGCGACCCGGCGGCCTTCGAACTCAAGCTGACAGAACCGCCGGTCCTGTCGGTGGTCGCCTCGCAGGGCGGGTACGTCGACAACGCCGTCGTCGAGGACGGCGACTACGTGATGCGGGTCCACCTCGCCCCGACCGCCGACGTGCGGCAGGTCATCGACTCCGTCGAGTCCGCCTACCCGACGGCCCGGATGCTCCGTCGCAGACAGATACGGCGCGACCACGACGACCCCTCGCGGACCCGCAAGCACCTCGTGGCGGACCTGACCGACCGCCAGCGGACAGCGCTCGAAGCCGCGTACCACGCGGGCTTTTTCGAGTGGCCCCGCGACACCTCGGGCGAGGACCTCGCCGAGTCGCTCGACGTCGCGCCCCCCACGTTTCACCAGCACCTCCGGAAGGCCGAGCGGAAGGTGTTCGCGTCGCTGTTCGCGTCCGCGGTGCAGGCTGTCGGGTAGCGAACGTACGGTCCGGACCGGGGAGCGACACAGCCCGCGTCGTCGAGGACAGAAGACACTTACCCGAACCGGGGCCGAGGTCGAATCGCTCCGTTCCTAGCGCCACTCTCCGCACCGCAGGCAGTCACGACCGCGCGGCGGTCCGCCCGCCGAGCAACCAGCCGAGCCCGGTGCCCGGCACCGCGAGTCCGACGAGCGGGACCAGGAAATAGAGCGCCGAGAGGTTCGGGCCCCAAAGGAGGACAGCCACGGATAAGGCGAGCGTTCCCGCGGCCGCACCCGCGATCCAGACGTCCCGTAGCCGCGCGGCGATACCGGCGAGTACCGGCACCGCTGCGGCCAGCGCGAACGACGTGTTCCCGAGCCAGGACACCTCGGACGGGTCCGGCGCGGCTAGCACGTTCGCTCCGAGGAGCGCGAGGCACGCGGCGACCGGGAGTGCGAGGAGTAGTGGCCGACGCCCGCGGCCGGAGACGTACGCAGCAACGCCGACCAGCAAGCCTCCGATCGCCAGCACCGAGTCGCGTGCATTGCCCTCGAACAATCCGCCGTTCCCGTCGGCGCTCGTAGTCCGGAGCCAGTATACCGTTCCGTCCTTCCGGACGAAGGCGTTCCCGCGGAGCGCCTCGACGGCCGCCTCGTCCTCGTACGACGAGCTGACGACGTGGCCGTCTTCGATTGCTCCGTCGACCGCGGTCCGAGTCCCGGGCGGCAGCGCCGAGTAGTTCGTCACCGTCGCGCTCTCCGGGACGTCTCCCCGTTCGACCACCTCCGTGACCATCGTCTGCTCGCTCAAGGGGGAGAACGCCGCGGCGCCGAAGGACACGAGGAGCAACCCGGTGACCGCGTAGGCGACGGCCTCCGTGGTGGAGTTCATAGCCGACGCTCGGAGCCATCAGATAAGTGTCTTGTCTACGGGGTAGCGGTTCCGTCGTCGCGACTCGGTCGCGGCCGTCCGTTGCTCGCCGGCCCTTCCTCCTCGCTCGTCCCTCGCCGATACCCGCCGACGGACCGGTCACGACGCCGCTTCCTCTCTCAGATCCATGGCTACGCGATCGGCGTCCGACGGCGGGCTTAGTTCCCCACGACGGTCACGTTCGCGTTCCCGCCGCGGGCGGTCGCGTTCGCCACGAATCCAGCGGAGCCGCTGAACACGACGGCGGTCTCAGGCGCGACCCTGACGACGTCGACGGCTCCCTCGTCGACCGACCAGCGGCCGTCCGTGCGCTCGCCGCGCTCACCCATCGCGGCGCAGAACGCGCCGAGGAACTCGGTGGCGTTCGCCGCGTCGTCCCAGCGGAGCGCCCACGCGTAACCGACCTCGTCGTCGGCCTCGACGCGGACGACGCGGTCGTTCCCCCACCCCGCTGCCCCGCGGGCGGCCCGCGACTCCGGAAGCTCGGCGGTCAGCACCGTCCGGACGAACAGCTCGCCGCGGCTGTCGCGGTCGGCGACCGACCACTCGTCCGCGGCGACCGAGACCGAGAGCGGTCGCACGGGTTCGGACCCGGGCTCGCGCGCGTGGATCAGTTCCTCGGTGGTCCGCGGCGGGTTCTCGTAGAGGCGCCAGTGGTCGGCTGGCGAGTCGACTCGTGCGGCTGCGTACCGGCGGCCGAAGTGATACGGGCCCCAGACGAACTTGCCGGCCGGTCCTGCGTCGCGGTACTCGTCGGTCGCGTTCAGGATCGTCGCTGTGCTGTGGTTCGTGTACGTCCGCGCGTACTCGAACGCGACGTACGAGGCGCTCCCTTCGACGATAGCGAAGGCCGCGTCACCGTGGACGCCCTCGCGGCCCGACCCCATCGCCCTGAAGGCCGTCGAGTCGTCCGCGCGCTGGAACTGGAGGGAGTGGACGTACTCGTGGACCAGCGTGTATCGGAGGTCCAGCGTCGGCATGTCGCCGGGGTTAGAGAGCGTGATACCCGTCCTGGTCTCCGTGGAGAAGTTCGTCGTCTCGCGCCCGTCGACGAGCGTCCGCGCGAACGGGCCCGGTATCGTCGGGCGCCACGGCTCGGCGGTCTGCCGGCGGTAGATCTGCGCGGGCGGCTCGGCCTCGATGTCGAGGAACGCGAGCGTGCGTGCGTACGTTCGATTCACGTCGAACGGGAACGACCCGTTCCCGCGGACCGGGATCGCGTAGTCGGAGGCGTTCACCTCGCTCGGGGGAAACGGGGTGGCGCTCGAGGCGGTCGGCGTCGGGTCCGGGCTCGAATCGGCAGTCGCGGCCTCCGTTTCGCACGGCGCTCTCGCGGTCGAACCGGCCGGGTCGCCGGTCTTTGCGTTGGGAGGGCCCCCGGTCGTCGCGGGACCCGCGACGCTCCCGGGGCCTCCGGGCGTCGAGTCGGCGGGGGCCCCGCCTGGGGTCCCCGGGGCGGACTCCGACCCGACGGGACAGCCGGCGAGGACGATCAGGGCGGCGAGAGCGACGGGCGCCCACGCTCGGGATCGCTGCCCGCTCATACTCTCACGACACCGGGTGACGCGTCGGACGGTCGACGTGTGACGACGCCGCGATGGAGGGACATACGGGGTCGTTCGCCTGTCGGTCCCGTAAAATTTCTGTCGCCACCGGGTCCGCTCGCCGCCACAGGCCCGAAGGGACGCGAACCGGGTGAGCAACCTGCCGACGGGCGAGGATGAGGGCGAGGGCGGAGACGCGGGCGGACGACGACCCGGACCACGCTTAAGTCCGTCCGGTCCCCAGTCGAGCGACATGCCCTCCCGACGCGCGGTGATCGGCGCGCTCCTCGGTGGGAGCGTCGGCGCCGCGACGCTGACCGAAGCCCGGAGTTACCTCGACCGGTTCGCGCCGCTCTCGGGCGGGGTGTGGGGCGCGGCGACCGCGGGGACCAGCGAGCGCGTGGCGACGCCGTACGGCCGCGCGACCGTTCGATACGACGACGCCGGGATCCCTACGGTCCAGGGGGTCAACGAGGGGGCGCTCTACTTCGCCGTCGGGTACGTCCACGCGGCCGACCGCCTGTTCGAGATGGACCTGATCCGCCGGCGGATGCGCGGGACGCTCTCGGCGGCGGTGGGCGAACGCACCGTCGAGTCCGACCGGTTCCACGTCCAGATGGACTTCGAGCGCGCCGCCGAGGCGAGCTGGCGGACGGTTCGGGACACGCCCACCGGCGACGCGATGCGGGCCTACGCGGCCGGCGTCGAGGCCCAGCGGACGAGCGACCCGCTCCCGCTGGAGTTTCGCCTGCTCGACTACGAGCCCGGGCCGTGGACGCCCGTCGACTCGATGCTCGTGGAGAAACAGATCAGCTGGGGGCTGACGGGGAGTTTCCGGACGCTTCGGCGGGCGGCCGCCGTCGACGCGCTCGGCGAGTCGGCCGCGTCGACGCTCTATCCCGACCGGATGGACCACGAGGTGCCGATCCTCCGGGGCGAGGGGTCGAGCGGAGACGGCGACGCGGCGTCCGTTGCCGCGACGAACGTCGGCGTCCCCCGCGACGACACCCTCTCGTCGCTGGGGTCGTGGCTCGACGCGTTCGAGTCCGGGCCCGGCGTGGGCTCGAACAGCTGGCTCGTCGACGGCGAACACACCGCGAGCGGGGCGCCGCTGCTCGCGAACGACCCGCACCTGACGCTGATGGCGCCGCCGGTCTGGTACCAGATGCACCAGCGCCGCCCCGGGATGCGAGTGGCCGGGGTCACGTTTCCCGGCGTCCCGTTCGTCGTCATCGGCGAGAACGACGCGGGCGCCTGGGGGTTCACTAACACCGGCGCGGACGTGCTGGACGTCTACACGTACGAGACCCGCGACGGCGAGTATCGATACGGCGACGAGTGGCGGTCGTTCGACGCCGAGGAACGAACGATCGACGTCGCCGGCGGCGACGACCGCACGGTGACCACTCGCAAGACGGTCCACGGCCCGGTGATCGAGCGCGACGGCCGGCGCGTCGGCGTCGCGTGGACCGGGCTGCAGGGCTCCCGGACCGCGATCGCCGTCCACGAACTCGACCGGAGCGGCGGCCGCGAGGAGGCGCTGGCCGCGCTCCGCAAGTTCGACACGCCGACGCAGAACGCCGTTTACGCCGATCGCGACGGCAATACGGCGTTCTGGGTGACCGGCCTCATCCCGGTCCGCCGGACCGACGGCGAGGCCGTCCGGGGCGACCGCGTCTTCGACGGCTCGACCGGCGAGGGGGAGTGGCCCGGCTACGAACCCTACGGCCAGCCCGACCGCGACGATGGCTGGCTCCCCTTCGCGGAGAAACCCGGCGTCCGGGACCCGGAGTACGTCGCGACGGCGAACCAGCGCGTCGTCGACGACCCGGGACACTATCTGAGCGACGCGTACGCCGCGCCGTTTCGCGCCCGCCGCATCTACGACCTGCTCGACGAGCGAGCGGCCGCCGACGAGCCGTTCGACTTGGCTGACATGCGTCGCGTCCAGCGAGACGTGCTCGACGAACGCGCCCGGCTGTTCGTCCCCGCGATTCTGGACGCCCGCGACGCGATGGGCGAGCGCACCCGGAACGCGGCCGACCGACTCGCCGAGTGGGACTACCGCATGGACCGCGACTCGCGGGCCGCGCTCGTCTTCGAACTGTTCGTCGAGCGCTACCGCGGCGCCGTCTTCGACCCGGTGTTCGACGCGGCGGGGCTCGACGACGCCTACTACCCGAACGACTGGGTCCTCCTGACGCTCGACCCGGACGGGCGCTGGTTCGCCGACCCGCCGGCAGACGGCGTCGACCCGCGGACCCGCCCAGCCCTCGTCGCCTCGGCGATGGCGGCCACCGCGACCCACATCGACGAGTCGGGCTACGAGACCTACGGCGACTACAACCGGACCGCCATCGACCACCCGTTCGACCTCGAATTCCTGAACTACCCGCGACTCCCGACGGACGGCTCGCCCGCGACCGTCCGCAACTTCCGCAGGGAGTCCGGCGTCGGCAGTAGTTTCCGCCTGCTGGCGCGGTTCGACGGCGATCCCTCCCTCGGAATGCTGCCCGGCGGTAACGACGGCGAGTACTTCTCGGACCACTACAGCGACCAGTTGCGCGCCTGGGCCGACGCCGAGTACCGGCCGCTCCGCCCGGCCACTGACGGGGATCCGGCCATCCGGTTCGACCCGGCCGATCCGACGGACAGCGGCGGTGGGGCGGATGAGTGAGTCGCCGCGAGAGCGCCTGTTCGCCGCCCAGACGACGCCCGGCCAGCGGCGCGCGTTGACCGTCGCCGCGGTCGTCGCTGGACTCGCGCTGGCGTCGGTTCACTGGGCCGGCCTGCTGGTCGGCGGTGCGCTCGTGGGACTTTGCCGACCGACGCTCCGGCGTGCGATCGTTGCCGGCCTCGGATTCGGAGTCGTCGTCATCGCAGTCGCCGCCGCCCAGCTATCGCTCGCCGGAACGCTCGACGAATCGCTCGCGATGGGGTCGATCCTCTTGGTCGGCGTCGTCGTCCCGCTCGTCGCCGGCCCGCTCGGCGCCTCGGTTCGCGGGCTCCTGCCCGACGCGTCGCTCGACGGGGAGTAGCGTTCGGAGAGTCGTCGCGACTCGGGTCGGTCTATCCCGGCGTTAGTCTGTCTCTTCGTCGCTCTTCTCGGCGACCAGCGCCGGGAGGTCGGCAGCCATCTGCCTGGCCTGCCGGAGGTGGAAGACGGCCGTCTCGTCGGTAGCACTGTCGAGCGCCGCGTCGAGGTGCTCAGTGAGCGTCTGCTGCGTATCCTCGAGCGGCTCCTTGTATTCCATTATTTTTCTTTGATTTATGGACGGATATACCTGACGACCGGTGTAAGCGGCGGTTACCCGTCGAGATCGTCGATCAGCGCTTCCAGGGTTCCGATGTGTTCCTGGCGACCATCTTTTTCGCCTCGGGGTCGCTCACGGCTCGCGGCTTCGCCGCTCGCCACCGAGGCGCTCCCATTCGGTCGCGCCTCGCAGTTCGCGACCCGCTCGGCCAAAAAGCTGGGACAAAAAGCCGCTCGCGTTCGCTCGCGGGCCTCACCCGTCGAGATCGTCGATCAGCGCTTCCAGGGTTCCGATGTGCTCCTCGAACTTCTCGCGGCCGAGGTCGGTGAGTTCGTAGGTTGTCTGGGGCTTGCGGTCGACGAACTGCTTCTCGACGACGACGCAGTCGGCGTCTTCCATCTTCCCGATGTGGCTCGCGAGGTTGCCCTCGGTCACGTCGAGGGCTTCCTTGAGGTCCGGGAAACTCGTCTCGCCGTGCTGGTAGAGGTAGGCGAAGATTTGCAATCGGGTCGGCTGGTGGACGAGCTTGTCGAAGTCCATGAGTCAGGCCCGCGTCAGATACACGTAGGCAGCTATCGCGTACAGGGCGAAGAGGATGCCGAAGAGCCCGACGCCGACCCAGCGGAGGATCTGGACGTACGGGAGCCACGATGCGTAGACCAGGACCCACGCGCCCCCGGCGTAGAAGACCAGTCTGTCCCGCCGGCGGACCCGGTAGCTCGAGAGCACGGCCCCGGTCACCAGCAGACCCAGGCCGACCGTCGCGATGACGAGCCCGAAGTACAGCAGCGCGCGGTCCAGCCCGGGCACCTGCCTGGCGACCTCGCCCGCGACGCCGGCGACCCCGAACAGGAACACCGCCAGCGATCCGTAGATGACCCGCCAGCTCGGTGCCCCGGCGGGCGCCTCGCGCTGGGGAAGGCGAGCCGACACGAGCCACAGCGTCGCGACCGCTACGACGCAGAACCCGCCCCAGATGGCGGAGTAGGCGGCCGGACCCAGCGTCTCGTAGAGGAAGAACGTCACCTGAACGAGCACCGCGGCCAGGCCGATCAGCAGCCCGGCGACCAGCCACAGTCGCGCCCGGCCGGGGTACTGCTCGGCCAGCCCCATGGCGCCCTTGATCTCCGAGAGCTGGCGCTGGAGTTCCTCCGGGTCGACGTCTCCGGCGGTGTCACTCATCGCGACCGCCCCGCGGCTCGGCCGCCGCTGCCCCGGACGCTGCGGCGCCGCCGGCCGGCGACGGTGTGATACTCGGTCGAGGCGCGCGGGCGTGGGTGTACTCGTTCGGTCATGCGTGGTTCGGCGCGTTGGCGCCGTGTTGTCGGAGGACCGGTAAGTCGATTCCGGAAGCGCCGGCGGGGACCACCGCCGGGCGAGGCGGTATCGGTCAGCCGAGCTCCGCCCCGCGGAACCGCAGATAGCCGACGAGCGGCGCGCCGACCGCCCAGACGACCATCACCGCGACGTTGAACCAGGGCTCGTACGCCAGGTAGTCGGGCGTGTCCTCGAACTGCGCGAACACCTCGTACCCGCCGGGCGCACCGGCCCACACCAGTTCCGGCAGGGTGTTGAAGTACGCGCCGGCGGGGGAGAGCGAGCCGACCAGTGCCCGCGTCGACTCCGCGATCGTCACGCCCGGGAGCGACGCGACGGCGTCCAGCGCCGTCCCGAGATTCAGGGCGGGCAACGGGCCCACCCAGAACGCCGAGAGGACGAAGTACGCGAGGAGGACGCCGATCATCGCCCGGGAGCGCGAGGCGACCGCGGCCGACACCGCGACGAAGATCCCCGCCATCGAGAGGGCGAACAGGACCGAGACGGCACCGAGCGACAGGAAGCGGGCGGGGTCGGGCGCGTGCTCGTAGGTCGCGAGCGCGACGGCGAACGCGACCGCGACGCCGCCCGCCATCGTCGCGGCGGCGACGGCCGTGCGGGTGGCGTACTTGCCCGCGAAGTACTCGGCGCGCGAGTTCGGGAGCCCGAGGTGGTAGGTGATCGACCCGCTGGTGCGGTCACCCGCGATCGCGAGATACGACAGCGGCGCGAGCAGGAGCGGGAACGCCCACGCGACGAGCGCCGCGAAGCCCCAGGTCGTCCTGACCGGGTGCGGATGCACCTCGCTCGACCCGAGGAACGCCAGCCCGACGATCAGCGCGAACGTCGCGACCACGCCGACGACGACGTACGATCGGCGGATGCTCACGAAGTCCGCCCGCGCGACGGTCACCGCGCTCACGCCGGCTCACCCCCGCTGGCCGCGGCGCGCTCGTCTGCCCCGCCGCCAGCGCGTCCGTCGGCGCCGGTGCTGGCCCCGTCGGCGTCACCGGCGCCGCTTCCACCGCCCGCCGTGTACGCCTCGAACAGGTCCTCCAGCGAGGCCTCCTCGATAGTCACGTCGGCGACCGTCGATACCCGGTCGATCTCGCGGAGCGCGGGCATCTTCGCCCGCGGCGTCGCACAGGCCACTCGGACGATGGAGTCGGCGACTGTCACGTCCGTGACGCCGTCGACCGCCGCGACGGGGTCGGGGTCCACGGGGTCGTCGACGGTCGCCTCGACGACGGCGCCCATCCCGAGTTCGGCGCGGAGGTTCTCGACGGAGTTGACGGCGGTGAGCCGCCCGTCCTGGAGGATGGCGACCCGGTCGGAGACGCGTTCGACCTCGTCCAGGATGTGCGAGGAGAAGAACACGGTTGCCCCGCGCTCGGCCTCCTCGCGGACGATGTCGCGGACGAGCTGGACGCCGTTGGGGTCCAGCCCCGCGGAGGGTTCGTCGAGGACGAGCAGGTCGGGGTCGCCCACGAGGGCGATCGCCAGCCCCATGCGCCGGTGCATCCCCGTCGAGTAGTCGTCGGCGGAGCGCCGGGCGTCGTCGGGGTCCAGCCCGACGCGGTCGAGGATCGCGTCGGGGTCGTCGTCTGCGCCCTTCGTCCGGATCGCGATCTCGACGTGCTCGCGGGCGCTGAGATTCGGGACGCCGTCGAACGCCTCCGGCAGGAGCCCGATCCGCTCGCGGACCGCGCGGCCCTCCTCGGTCACGTCCGACCCGAGCACGCGTGCGGACCCGGCGGTCGGCTCCAGGAACCCCAGCAAGACGTTGATCGTCGTGGACTTCCCGGCACCGTTCGGCCCGAGGAACCCGAACACCTCGCCCTGCTCGACCGATAGCGTGAGATCCTCGACCGCGGTCACGTCGCCGAATCGCTTCGTCACGCCCTCGGCTTCGATGGCGCTCACGGGTCGGCCACCCCCGGCTGAGCGGAGTGTCGACTGGCGAACCCTCGTCGGGTGGTTCGACCGTTCGGTCGACTGTGCAGCGAGAGCGGGGACTGAACTGGACGGGACATCGCCACGGTTCGAAAACTAGTTTCTCCCCCAATAAAGTTTGCGCCGCACAGCCACTTTGTGACGCAAAGTAGAATTTACGACGCAAAGCCGGGTTTGCGACGGAGAGCCCGGTCGACCCCCGCGGGGGTCGACCGACACATTCGATTCCGCGAGTGTGCGGATAGCGACGCCGTCCGCCAGTTGTCGTCGGGCTGTCCTCCGGCAACTGTCCGTGCTCCCTGCGGCCGTCGAACCGACGCGAGACTTTTTGAGTCCCGGTGCCCGTAGTGTGAGGTATGACAACCTGGACCGAGGATCCGTTCGTGCGGAGGAGCGTGATCATCACGTTCCTGTGGCTGCTCGCGATGCTGGTGGGCGGTATCATGCTGCTTCGCTTCGGCGACGTGATCCAGAGCCTGTTCGCGTAGGGGAGCGGGGGCTCCGATCCGTCGGCCCGACCCCGACGCGTCGGATAAAAGTACATACGGGACCGGAGCAACTGGGGGAACGATGGTAGCAATCGAGACCGACGTCAACCGGCCGTACGTGCCCGCCGACGGGACGACGCTGACGGCGACGGTCGACGTCGAACCGGGTGCACAGGCGAGTTCGGGGGTGAACGAGCGCCACATCGTCCTCTGTCTGGACACCAGCGGGTCGATGGACGGCGCGAAACTCGACCAGGCCCGCGAGGGCGCCTCGTGGGTCTTCGGGTTGCTCGAACCCGACGACTACGTGGGCATCGTCGCGTTCGACTCCGACGCGTCGGTCGTCATGCGACCGACCCAGTGGCGCGAGACCTCCCGCGAGGCCGCGATGAGCAAGGTCGACGACCTCGGCGCCGGCGGCGGCACCGACATGTACGACGGCCTCGACACCGCCAGGACCGCACTCGACTCGCTGGGCTATCGCCCCGAGACCGACGACGCCGTCCGCCGCATCCTCCTGCTCTCGGACGGCAAGGACAACTCCCACGAACCGGCGGACTTCCGCGACCTCGCGAGGGACATCGACGGGTCCGGCATCCGTATCCTCTCGGCCGGTATCGGCACCGACTACGACGAGGAGACCATTCGCACGCTCGGGACGACGGCGCGCGGCGAGTGGACCCACCTCGAATCGCCCGGGGACATCGAGTCCTTCTTCGGCGCCGCCGTCGAGCAGGCCCAGTCGGTCGTCGCGACCGACGCCAGCCTCGAACTCGACGCCGCACCCGGCGTCGAGGTGAGCGAGGTGTACCGCGCGCTCCCGCAGGCCCAGGAGGTCGACGTGGACTGGCGCGGCAACGCCGCACAGGTCCCCCTCCCGGACCTCGCCGAGCGCGAGCGCCAGCGGGTCGTCCTGAAGGTCAACGCACCGGCCCGCGACGAGATGGGGGAGCAGAACCTCGTCGACGTGACGCTCACGGCGTCCGGTCGTGAAGCGAGCGACCGCATCGCCGCCGAGTACACCGACGACAACGCGAAACTCGCCGAGCACAACGAGTCGGTGTCGCTCGACCACCGCCAGACGGTCGTCCGGACGGAACTCGGGAAGGGTAACGTCGCGGAGGCCGAGACGCAGGTCGAGAAGATGACGCGGATCCACGGTGAGGACACCGCCGTCGTCGAGGAGGCGAAACGCCAGACCCGCCTCGTCAGCGAGGGCGGCCGGGAGGAGCGCAACGACGCGACCAGGATCGTCGACGACTCCCGGATAGAATGACGACCGCGCCGTCGCAGGGGGACCTGGTCGTCGGCCGCTACGAACTCGGCGAGGTGATCGGCGAGGGCGGGTTCGCGAAGGTGTTCCGCGCGACCGACACCCGGACCGGCGAGTCCGTTGCGGTCAAGTACCCAAACTACGAGGGCAGCCAGAACGACCGCGACATCGTCACGGCGTACTTCGACAAGGAGGCCGAGACGCTCGAAGCCATCCGCGCGGTCGGCGGCCACCCGAACGTCATGTCGCTGCTCGACGTCTCCGACGACGACGGGACCTCGGTCCTCGTGGTCGAACTCGTTGACGGGTACGAACTCGACGACGCGATCCGGCGGACCGGCCCGCTCGACGACGTCGACGAGGTCCGCCAGATCGGGATCGACCTCTGCGACGCGATGAGCTTCCTCCACGAGAACGAGATCGTCTACCGCGATCTGAAGCCCGATAACGTGATGATCACCCACCGCGGGGGGACGGTGACGCCGGTGCTCATCGACTTCAACACGGCGACGGGCTTCACCGCGGGCGCCGAGGCCGGCGACGGCACGGTCGACCAGACGACCATCGTCGGCCCGTACAAACCCAGGGAAGTCGCCGAGGCCGACCAGACCGACATGCGGCAGGGGCCGTGGTCGGACGTGTACTCGGTCGGCAAGATCCTGCTGTACCTGCTCAAGGGGACGGTCCCGCGCAAGGACGGCGTCGACCCGCGGGATTTCGGCGCCGAGTGCGAGCCCTACCTCGCCGAGATCGTCGAGATGGCGACCCAGACGGACTACGAGGACCGCTATCGCAACGCGACCGCGATGAAGCGGGTGCTCGAAGCCAGAGATCCGACGCCGCCGCCCGCCGCGACGGTGCGATACACCCAGGAAGACGAGTCCTACACCGTCTACCCGGGCGACACGATCGGGCGGCGCTACGCGGAGGGGCCGCGTTCGTCCATCGTGATCGAGGACGACGGCGAGTACATCTCGACGGTCCAGGTCCAGTTCGACACGGACGCGGACGGCGAGTGGTTCATCCGCGACCGGAGTCTCAACGGGACCTACGTCCAGACCGGCAACGGCTGGCAACGCGTCCTCAGCGAGGCGGGCCGCGAACGTCTGGAGGAGAGCGGCGAGGACGCGACCGACCGCGACGGAAACGTGCCGCCCGAGCTCTACGGACTCCGCGACGGCGACCTCATCGCGCTCGTCCACCCGAGCTACGGCGTCACGTTCGAATTCGAGAGTGATCAGGCATGAACTACGCGACACACTACGACGTCGGCGACCACAAGCGCGACGGCGGCATCAACGAGGACAGCGTCGCCGTCTCCGTGTTCGAACAGGGCCACCGCGAGGGATTCCTGGGCTACG
Source organism: Halosimplex amylolyticum (assembly GCF_051414035.1). Classification (NCBI taxonomy): domain Archaea; kingdom Methanobacteriati; phylum Methanobacteriota; class Halobacteria; order Halobacteriales; family Haloarculaceae; genus Halosimplex; species Halosimplex amylolyticum. The sequence continues at coordinate 765,026 of NZ_JBLKNW010000001.1, forward strand.
AACGCGACCGCGCGAGCGCCGACGAGCGAGACGAGGGGGACGAATCGGGGGACGAGACCGACCGGACGGCGGCAGCCGAGAACGCGACGAACCGCAGCGCGGCGGTGTTCGCGCTCGCGGACGGCGCGGGGGGCCACGACGCCGGCGACGTGGCGTCGTACGTCGCGACGACGGCCGTCTGCGAACATCTCGCGGGCACCGCCGTCGGCGCCGCCCGGAGCGATCCGGGCGGGTTCGACGTCGCGGTCGACGAGCCGTTGCCGGCGACGCCGCGAGCGGGCGACCTCGAATCGGCGGTCGCGGAGGCGATCGTCGCGGCCCACCGGGAGGTACTCGCCTACGCCGCCGAGAGCGGCCAGCAGGCCCACGCGACGGTGGTCGCGGGCGTCGTCGCCGGCGGCTCCGTGCACTACGGCTGGGTCGGCGACAGCCGGGCCTATCTCGTCAACGCCGCGCGCGACGAGATCCTCCCGCTCACGACCGACCACGCGGTCGTCCAGCGCCTGCGGGAGGCCGACCAGATCGACGACGTGGAGGCGCTTGTCCACCCGCGCAGCAACGAGATCACCCGCGCGGTCGGCGGGAGCGGGCGCAAGGACCCCGAGACGGCGACGGTCGACGTCGAGACGGCGACGGTCCCGCTGTACCGCGAGGACGTGTTACTCGTCACGAGTGACGGCCTCCTCGACGCCCAGACCGAGGCCGCGAAGCTCTACGAGTGGTACGTGGAGGCCGACCGCGACGAGGAGATGGCCGCGGTGGTTCGCGACCGCGCCGTGACCGACGAGGAGATCCGCGACGCCGTCCTCTCGGCGCGGTCGCTCGACGCCGCGGCCGAGGGACTGGTCGACCTGGCGAACGACCGCGGGGGCAAGGACAACCTCTCGACGATCCTGCTCCGTGACGGGACGCTCCCGGAGACGCCGGACGACCCGCCGCCGCGCGCCGCCGGGGCCGAACCCGCGCTGGAAGACCGCGAGACGGTCGTCGGCGAGAGCGACTGACCGTCGGCCGGGCCGCACCCACACCGTTCCGATCGCTGTCAGGAACCCGGCGACGGGGACCGGCTGAGGGCAACTGTTTTCATGACCGGCCTGCATATGCCGACAGCTATGTCGCACAGCACGAGCGAGTCGGTCGAGTGCCCCCTCTGCGGGGAGGCGTTCGACCCGACCGCCGCGGGGGGCTGGTGTACGAACTCGGACTGCGGCGAGTGGCAGTACGAAGCCACCGACGCCGGCGGGGAGACTTCGACCGACGACGACGGCGCGCCCGAGGAGTCGGCGCCCGACGGCGCCGCCGACACACCCCCCGACGCTTCGGAGGACGTCGACGACGCAGCCTCGGACCTGGATGCCATCCCGGACGCGGAGTCCGGCGACGCGGACGAGTCGCGGGAGGCTGACGGCACGGCCGCGGCGTCCGCGGACGGTCTGACCGGAGGGGAGCCGGCGACCGACGACGGGCACGCGGTTCCGTCCGTCGAGGCGTCCGGAGACGACGCTGCCGAGCCCGACGAACCGTCCGACGCCGGAGAGCCGTCCGAAACGACCGAATCCGACGGCCCCTCTGCTGTCGTCGAATCCGACGGAGCGGACGGCGCCTCCGAAGCGGCCGAAGCGGCCGAAGCCGACGAACCGTCAGAAGCCGACGAACCGTCCGAAGCTGCCGACTCGCCAGCGGCAGCCGACGACACGGACGGAGACGTGCGGTCGGAGTCCGATGCCCCCTCTGACTCGGACGCGGGGGAGCTGTCGTGTCCGGGCTGCGGCGAGTCGGTCGCCGCCGAGGACAACTTCTGTGCGAACTGCGGGGAAGACGTCTCCGCGCTCGAACCGGGCCCGCTGACGGCCTGTCCCGCCTGTGACGCGGACGTGGACACGGAGGACAATTTCTGTGCGACCTGCGGCGAGGACCTCGACGCCCATCGCTCGGGCGATGCCGGAGCGACGGCGTCGACCGACGATTCGGGAACCGAAGCGAACGGCCCCGGGGCCGACGCGGACGCGGAGACCGACGCGACGGCGAGTGAGCCCACCGACGCGACCGACGGCGAGAGTACCGTGGCCGCCGAGTCCAGCGACGCCGACGGTTCCGTGGCCGAGGGGCCGGAATCACTGGTCCTGGTTGTGCGTAACCGCGAAGTTCAAGTGTGGGACGGGGATACGGTCGGTCGAACGATCCGTAGCATCGTGATGAACACCGGCGGTGACGAGGACGACGCGCTCAGCATCCACCGGGAGCACGTCCGGTTCGTCCGCGAGGACGGCCGGTTCCACGTGGTCGCGCTCGGGCAGAACCCGACCGTGGTGAACGGCCGGTCGCTGGACGAGGGCGAGCGCGCCCCCGTCTCGCCCGGCGACCGGATCGAACTCTCCGGCGTCGCGACGATGCGCGTCCAGACGCCCTGAGCCGTCGACCGCGGTCGGACGAGCCAGCATGGACACGAGAGACACCAGACGCGAACTCGGCAGGTCGATCCGCCTCCTCGGTGACGAGGAGCGGTGGCTCTTCGCCGGGCTCCTCGTCGGCGGCGCCGGCTACCTGATCTGGCTGGCCGGCACCGGCGTCGCCGTCTCGCAGGCCGCGGATCTTGCCTTCGGTTCCTACTCGGTCGACCCGTGGTCGACGGAGGCCGCCGCGCTCGCGGCGACCTACGCCGTGCTCTGGGTGCTCCTCCCGTCGCTCGCGGCCGTCAAGTACGTCGTCGGGAACGTCACGAACCTGCGGGGGAACGTCGAGCAGTGTTACCGGTTCGACCGGCCGCTGGTCGCGCTCGTCCCACCGCTCGCGCTGCTGGCCGCCGCCCTCGCCGTCGGTGCCGTCCGCGGCGTGGCGACGTGGTACGTCCTCGCCGCGCTCGCCGTCGCGAACACGCTCTTGCTCGTGCGGACCGTCGCCTACGGCTACCGCGTCTACTCGTTTTCGGTCCCGCGGCTGCTCCAGGGGCTACTGTTCGTCTCCGCGGCCGTCGCCGCGACGGCGACGGTGACGCTCGCGTCGTCCCTCGCCGGCCAGACGGCATTGGTCGAGGCCGTCGCGGCTCGCTACGGCGTCGCCGAGATCGCATTCGGGACGGTGAGCCGCGCCGGCGTCTCCGCGCCGGCGCTACCCCTGGCGGCCGTGGCGACCCCGGCCGTGCTCGCCCTCGCGTACGTCTGGGTCCAGTTGTTCGCGAGCCTGGTCGTCCGCATTCGCCGACCGGACGTGCCGCGGTCGGCCATCCGGGCGGGCCAGCGCTACCCGCAGGTGGTCCAGCCGGGCACTTCCGACCGCCTCGCGATGGGCACCGCCTCCGACGGCGGCGGCGGTGATACCGAAGTCGAGCCGACCGAATCGGGCCCGTCCGGGACCGGGGGCGGAGCGGCCGACGCTCCCGCCGCGAGCACCGGATCGGCCGGCGGCGCCTCGGCCAACGGTGACAGTGCCGACGCAACCGGTGACGAGCAGGCCGAGAACGTGGGCCAGACGCGCGTGTTCACGCCGCCGGACGACGCCGAGGGCGTGGCCACCGCCGGGGACGCGACCCGAACAGTCGACGAGGACGCGACGAAAAACGAGTTCTGCCCCATCTGCGGGGAGACCTACGCGGCCGACGCCGGGCACACCAACTGCCCGAACTGCAACGCCGTCCTGGACCGGAACTGAGCGCGGCGGCGCCCGTCCACCGCCGTCGACGCGCCCGAAGACCTGTCACTCGTAGGTGAGCGTCATCCCGCCGTCGAACAGCAGGTCGCCGCCGTTGAGGTGGTCGCCGTGCGACGAGAAGCCGAAGACGAAGAGGTTGGCCACGTCGACGGGATCCATCATCTCTTTCACGCGGGACTGGCCGAGCATCACGTCCTCGACGACCTCGTCGACCGAGATGCCTCGCTGCTCGGCGGTGTCGGGGATCTGGTCGGTGACGAGCGGCGTCTTGACGTACCCGGTCGAGACCGAGAACGCCCGCAGACCGTCACCGCCCTCGGCCGCGATGGACTGCGTGAGTCCGCGGATGCCGAACTTCGAGACGTTGTAACCGACCTTGTCCGCGGTGACGTAGTGGCCGTGGACGGAGGCCATATTGCCGACAGCGCCGACGCCGTCGGCCGTGTCGCGGATCCGCCCGACGACGAGTTTCGAGAGGAACACCGGCGCGCGGAGCATCACGTCGTGCATCAGGTCGTACTGGTCCATCGGGAAGTCCTCGATGGCGTCGATGTGCTGGAGCCCGGCGACGTTCGCCAGGTACCGGACGGTCCCGAAGTCCGCGGCCCGGTCGACGATCCGTCGGACGTCTTCGTCGGCGGTGAGGTCCGCGACGACCGTCTCTACGGTCCCGTCCGTGTCGAGCCGGTCGGCCTCGGCGACGGTCTCCGCGAGGCCGTCTTCGTCGACGTCCGTCGCCGCGACGGTGAGGCCGTTCGCGGCCAGCGCGAGCGCCGTCGCCTGGCCGATCCCGGACCCCGCACCGGTCACGACCGCGACGGTTTCGGCCACGAAGTGCTCGTCGTCGACGAATAGCAGGTCGTCGTCGGTGATCGGCTCGACCGCGAGCCGGTCGTGTGTGTCACTGTCTTCCATACTATCGACGACGGCGCCGACCCCGGAAAAGAGGGGGGTTGATATGTTCACCCCAGCGGTCCCGAGCGGTCAGAACTCGGGGCACGTTCACCGCGCCGCTTCGACCTCTTCGAGCGCGTCGGGGTTCTCGATGCTGGACATGTCTCCCAGGTCCTCGCCGGTGTAGGTCCCGCGGATGGCGCGGCGGATGATCTTCCCGCTCTGGGTCTTGGGGAACTCGTCGACGAACAGCACCTCGCGCGGCCGGAACGGCTTGCCCAGTTCCTCGCCGACCAGCTGGCGGACCTCCTCGCGCAGCGCGTCGCCTTCCTCGACGTCGTCTTCGGCGACGACGTAGAGCACGACGGCGGTCCCAGTGGTGTCGTCGGGGACGCCCACCGCGGCGGCCTGGTTGACGCCGTCGTGTTCGATGGCGGCGCCCTCGACTTCGGCGGGCCCCACTTTCCGGCCGGCGACGTTCAGGGCGTCGTCGGACCGACCGTGGAGGAACCAAAAGCCGTCCTCGTCCTTCTGGGCCCAGTCGCCGTGGTCCCAGAGGTTCTCCCACGTCGACCAGTACTCGCGGAGGTAGCGCTCGTCGCCCTGCCAGAGCGACTTCGTCATCGACGGGCAGGAGTCGCGAGCCACGAGATAGCCGCGCTCGTGCGTGTCGGCGACACTCTCGCCCTCGCTGTCGACGATGTCGACGTCCATCCCGAGTCCCGGGCCGCCGAGCGTGCAGGGCTTGAGGTCCTGGATCGGCATCGGCATCAGGAAACAGCCGCAGATCTCCGTCCCGCCGGAGATGTTGATGATCGGGGCCTCGCCCCCGCCGACCTGCTCGTAGAACCACACCCACGACTCGGGGTCCCAGGGCTCGCCGGTCGAGCCGAGGAGCCGGAGCGACGACAGGTCGTGGTCTTCGACCCACTCGTCCCCGTGCTTGCGGAGCGCGCGAATCGCGGTCGGCGAGATACCAAACTGGGTGATGCCGTGGCGATCGATCATCTCCCAGTAGCGGTCGGGTTCGGGGTGGTCGGGCGCGCCCTCGTACATGAAGACGGTGTTGCCGAAGTGGTGGTTGCCGACGAGCGTCCACGGCCCCATCATCCAGCCGATGTCCGACACCCAGAAGAAGCGATCGGCGGGCTGCAGGTCGAAGCCGAAGTACAGCTCCTTGGCACACTGGACGTTCACGCCGGCGTGCGTGTGGACGATCCCCTTCGGCTCGCCGGTCGTGCCCGAGGAGTACAGCAGCATCGACTCCTGGTTCGCGTCGAGTTCGCGCGTCTCGAACTCGTCGTCCTGCGTCGCGACGGCCTCGTCCCACCAGCGGTCGCGGCCCTCGGTCCACGGGACGTCGTGGTCCCCCGGGTCGGGGTCCTCACCGTCGGCGCGCGTCCCCAGCCGGTCGTAGACGACGACTTCCTCGACGTGTCCCGCCTCGTCGATCGCGTCGTCTGCAGTCCCCTTCAGCCGGACCTCGCTCCCGCGGCGGTAGAAGCCGTCGCCGGTGAACAGCACCGAGCACTCGGCGTCGTCGATGCGCGTGGCGGTCGCGTCGACGCCGAAGCCCGAGAAGATCGGGACGGCGATGGCACCGACCTTGAAACAGCCGTAGAGTATGGAGACGACCTCGGGGACCATCGGCATGTACAGTCCGACGGTGTCGCCGACGCCGACGCCGCGCGAATCGAGGTAGTTCGCCACCTGGTTGGACTGCCGGTGGAGCTCGTGGAACGTGACCTCGCGGATCTCGGTCGCTTCGCCGTCGGGACCCACGGGTTCGCCTTCCCAGATGCAGGCGACCTTGTTCCGGCGTTCGGCGTCACGGTCGGCGTGGCGGTCGAGGACGTTGTGCGCGATGTTGGTCGTCCCCTCCGGGTACCACTCGGAGAACTGGGGTCCCTCGCTGTCGTCCCGGACGCGGTCGTACGGTTCGAAGAAGTCCACGTCGAGGTAGTCCGTCGCCGCGTCCCAGAACCAGTCGACCCCCGAGGCGGACTCGCCCGGGTCGGCCCGCGTCGTCCTGTCGATCAGTTGCTCGTAGTCGTCGATGTCGTACGCCTGCATGAACTCCCAGACGTTCGTCGACTCGACGAACTCGCGATCCGGTCGGTGGACCACCCTGTCGATCTCCGCGAGCGATTCCGAGGGCATACCGGAACTTCGCTCAGCTATCACAAATTACTTGCCCGGACGATCGTGTCAAACCGGTCGGCGGGATGGACGCTGTCGGCGCCGATCGGTCGTGTCGGGAGCGGGTACTCGCCCGCAAGTACTTTTCGCGTGGCCGTCTGAGGGTAGCACATGTACGTTCGGGACGCGAAAAACCGCGACGAGGCCTGGCTGCTCGACCACATCGAGGCGATGGGACTCGACGAGACAGCGTTCCGTTCACGCGACTACGTCATCGCGATCGACGAGGAGTCCAACGAGAAGGCCGGGTTCGGGCGCTACCGGGTGCACAAGACCGACGACGACGAGGTCTGCGAGCTGACGAGCATCGGCGTCCTCGACGGCTGGCGTGGGCAGGGCGTCGGGGCGCACGTCGTCGAACGGCTCGTCGATACGGCGGGCGGCGAGGGGTTCGACACCGTCTACACGCTGACCGACCAGCCGGACTACCTCGCGCAGTTCGGATTCGAGCGCATCGAGCTGGCCCAGCTCCCCCAGCGGTTGCGCGAGCGCCTCGACGAGAAGCGCGAGGGCGTCGCGCCCGAGGCGGTTCCCATGCGGGTCGACCCCGAGCGGTTCCAGATGCCGTCGCGACTCCGGGAGGCGTTCAAGGGCGCCGCCGCCGACGAGCCGGACACCGAACCCGAAGAGGGTCCCGAGGACTTCGGGATCGACCCCGACGAGGCGACCTACAAGTACGACACCGGCCGGTGAACCGCGCCGTCCCCGCGGCGCACACGTTCGGGACGACGGGGTAGGTCGGCTCGGCCGCGAACGCGGCGGGAACGGAAGTTTAATGATTGCATCACGGCCAGTTTCGAGACAAGAATGCTCCCGATCCCACTGCAGGTGATCGACGGGTTCCTGCTCAAGGTGAATCTGGGCGACGCGCTCATCGTCGGGTTCGTCCTGGGACTGTTCGCGGTCGCCACCCAGCGGTCCCGGAAACTGTTGACGCTGCACCTCATCACGTTCGGTGCGCTCTTCCTCCTCGCTCCCGGGAGCCTCTACGAGCCCCAGGAACTGAGTCTCCTGACCAGCATCCTCCAGTACAAGATGATCGGCCTCATCTTGCTGGTGATCTCGCCCGTCCTGTACACGACCGCCCAGAAGTAATCCGCCCCGTCCTCGCGCCGCTCGGGTTTTCCCGTCGCCTCCGACACTCTCACGCCTGCCGAGCCCCGCGTCCGCGGTCGGTCACTCGATCTTGCCGAGTGCAGCGAAGAAATCGAGGGGCGGACCGGCGATCCGGACCGGCAGATCGGCGCGTTCGAGCGTGACCTGCGCCGGGACCGACAGCTCCTGTCTCGCGCGCCCGTCGCTGACGACGAACCCACCGTCCGCGTCGGTGAGGCGGACGGTCACGGTGCTGTCGACGTCGACGGCCAGCGGTGGCATCGACTCCTCGCCGCACATCTCCGTGAGGACGAGGCTGGACACGCTCGGATGCACCAGCGGCCCGCCCTCGCTCAGGTTGTACGCCGTGCTCCCAGTCGGCGTCGCGACGAGGACGCCGTCGGCCCGTCCGCTGGTGTACAGCGACCCGTCGACGCGCACTTCCAGCGCCGCGCCGCCGCCGTGGCCTCGCCGCGGGCCCTGCACGACCACCTCGTTCAGCGCGGGCGGCAGCGACCACCCCTCGCCGCTGGCTTCGACGCGCGGCATGTCACGCGTCTCGACGGCGCCCCGTTCCTGGTACTCCTCGACTTCCGCGGTGACGGCGCCGATCGCGTTCTCGGGAGGGACGGCGTTGAGAAAGCCGACTTCGCCGAGGTTGATGCCCATGATCGGCGTCGACCCCGCCGCCCGAGCGGCGAAGAGGAAGGTGCCGTCGCCGCCGATGCTCACGACGAGGTCGTACTCGCGCATCCGGTCGACGGGCACGCCAAAGTCGGCCGGTTCGGGATACTCGCTCGGCCAGGCGGCGGTGACGGCCGCCGATTCCTCGTCGACGGCGACGTCGACGCCCATGCCGTCGAGGCGCTCGTACAGGTCAGCGACGATGGCCGCGGCGCGGCGGTTGCCCCGCTGCCCGACGATTCCGACTCGCATCTGTCCGGACTTCGCCCTCCACCGCAATAAACGACCCCTTCGGCGCGCGACGGACCGACGGACCCGCGCCCCGCCCACCCGAATCAGGCGCGATAGCTGGCGGGCAACATTAATGCGTGGGGAGACTCACCTTCGGCCATGGCTACCCCGGACACCGGGGCCGTGAAACGATGAGCGACGACGCCGACGACGACTGGTTCGAGCGCGCGTTCGCCGACGAGGAGTCCGACGACTCCGAAGCGACCGCGCCGGCGGACGAGCGGTCCGTCGACGAGACGGACGGGAACAGCTTCGATGCCGGCGAGGAGCGCGGCTTCGATGCCGGCGACGGCGCCGAACTCGACGCAGCGGGCGACAGTTCGTTCGACGACGGCGCGGCCGGTTTCGGCGGCGGTGGCGGCGACGGCGGCGCGAGCGCCTTCGGCGACGTCGGGACGGACGAGGAGAACCCGTTCGGAGACGCGGGAAGCGGCGGCGACGGCGAGCTCGACGACGGCGCGGCCGACTTCGGGGGCGGTGGCGGCGGCGACGGCGGCGGCCTGTTCGACGACGACTTCGCCGACGCGATGGGCGGGATGGGCGGCGGCGACGCGGAGTTCGAGGACGAGGACTTCGAGTCGAACATCCCCCGCCTCGACGTCGGCATCGACGGCCTGGACAACATGATCCAGGGCGGCGTCCCGCTCCGGCACCTCATCGTCATCGTCGGCGGCGCCGGCACTGGGAAGACGACTTTCGGCCTCCAGTTCCTCCACCACGGCCTGGAGCGCGAGGACACCGACCGCGGCGTCTTCATCACGCTCGAACAGACCTACGACGACATCATGGCGACCGCCGCCGAGCGCGGCTGGGAGTTCGAACGCCACGAGGAGGAGGGCAACCTCGCCGTCATCGACCTCGACCCCGTCGAGATGGCCAACAGCCTCGACAACATCCGCGGCGAACTCCCCGAACTCATCGAGGACTTCGGCGCCGACCGGTTCGTCCTCGACTCCGTCTCCCTGCTGGAGATGATGTACGACGACGTGTCCAAGCGCCGCACCGAGGTCTTCGACTTCACCCAGAGCCTGAAGCGGGCCGGCGTCACGACCGTCCTCACCAGCGAGGCCAACGAGGACAACCCCTACGCCTCCCGCCACGGCATCATCGAGTACCTCACCGACGCCGTCTTCCTCCTCCGGTACGTCCGCTCGGAGACCCAGGAGACCCGCCTCGCCGTCGAGATACAGAAGATACGCAACGCCAACCACTCCCGCGAGACCAAGCCCTACGAGATCACGATGGACGGCATCTCGGTCTACGAGCAGGCGAATATTTTCTAACCATCTTTTTCGCCGGGGGGTGTCCTCGCTCACTGCGTTCGCTGCGGGCACCCCCGGGCCAAAAACATGGGTGAAAAAGCCGAACTCGCGCGGTGCGCGAGTTCGGTGTCTGCGGGAGTGAGCACCGCGAACGACCGCAGGCTCGTCAGAGCGGAGATCTGACGGCGAATCGCACTCGCTCCGCTCGCGCGAATGCTCAGTACAGGGCGTGCACGTAACGATCGAGAGGCTTACTCAGATGGTTCGAATCGGATAAGCGCAATACAGGCGACCCAACCGTCGGCGGCGTCTGGATCAGGGACACCGATTTCGGCGGCGTATCGTCCTGGATTCAGTTCGGGGTCGTCCTGAATGGTCTCTAGCGTCTCCAGAAACGACCACGTATAGGTTCCGTTTGCTGCAACGGTCACGACACCATCACCGGACTGTTGCCGATCCAGCTCCGACCAATCTCTGTCAGATAGGTGCCAAATACGCCAGCTGTGTGGATTGAACCTGAGGTCGGTGCTGGACTGATTGTAGAGCGTGAGCGTGATTTCATTGACCGGCGTGCCATCGTCGAGGGGCTGGACCGTGGGGTCCGGGGTAAGATACACAGAGGCGGTGTCAGACGTGACTGTGTGCGAACACACCGTGCGGTTGCGGTCGGTCGGGTACGGAGGACACGGTTGCTCATCAGCGGTGGGTTGCGGTGTTCTCGACGCAGTTCCGCCCGCGTCAGCGCTTTCCAGGCACCCGCCTGCAACGACAGCGGTTCCGGACCCGACGAGACCAAGAAAGCGACGGCGATTCATAGACACACATAGCCGGCACAGCCACAAGTTTCCCCGGATAGCTCAAAGGAGCCTCTGATTGATACGCACAGCCCCCAATTGAACAAAAACTATGCGGATAACGACCCGAATTACCAGTCGACAGACAGAGAGCCGTCGCCGTTCGGGTCGGGAGCGATCTCCTCGTCGGTGCGGCGGTCGACGACGTGGATGACGCCGCGGTCTTTCTTCGCGGGGCAGACCTCCGCCGCGCGGACGTTTTCGTCCAGGTCGTCCTCGTCGATGAAGTACGCCTGCGGCTGGGCGATGCCGGTCGAGATGTCCAGCTTCCAGTTGTTCGAAACCTCGGCACACTTCCCGGCGCCGAAGCACTTGTTCGCCTCGAAGATGATCTTGTAGGGCTTGTCCTCTACGGGGGGCGCGTCGCGCTCGCCGATCGTACTCGGATCGACGGGTCCGTCCTCGGCCATACCGGACGATGAGCGCCGACGGACCTTTCGTCTATCGCTTCGCGCGAAACTCCGGCGGGCGTCCGCGAGGCCGCACCAACGGGCGTCCACGGGGTCGCACCAACGGGCGTCCACGGGGTCGCGCATGCGGACCGTCCACCGAATATAAGACTCGGGCGCCCCCACCTCGACCCATGACGTATCTGGTGCCCTTCGACGGCTCTGTTCTCGCGGAAGCCGCCCTGGAACGAGCCACCGAGTTCGCGGCGCTGACCGACGAGGAGGTCGTCGCGCTCGCCGTCGTGCCCCTCGAAGAACGCGATTTCGCCGTCGAACGCGGCTGGATCGACGAGGGAGAGCGCTACGACCCCGACGAGGTCGCTGCGGCGCTGGAGGTACAGGTGAAGCGGGTCGCCCCCGACGCGACCTTCCGCTGTGAGCGGCCGGAGGACGTGAGCTCTGTCGCCTCGATAACGACCGACGTGGTCCGGACGGTCCGGTCCGTGGCGCAGGACGTGGACGCCGCCATCGTCTTCATCGGGAGCGAGAACGCGGGGCGCGTCTCGACGCCCGTTTCGAGCGTCGGCGCACCGGTCTCGGAGGACCCGCGCTACGACGTCCACATCGTCAGGCACGTCGACGACTGACAGGACTTGACGGACCGGGCGAAACGAACTGCCCGCTCACCGAACGACGGTGACGGGGACGGGCGAACGGCGGACGACGGCCTCGGCGACGCTCCCGAGGAGGATGCGCGTGACGCCCGAGCGGCCGTGACTGCCCATGACGATCTGGTCGACGTCGTTGTCTTCCGCGTACTCGACGATGACGCGGATCGGCTTGCCGACGTCGATCGCGCGGTCGATCGTCAGCTCCGTGTCCGCCGCGAGGGCGGCGATCTCGTCGAACAGTTCCTCGGCGGCGGCTTTCTCTCCCTCGTACCACTCCTCGGAGAAACTCGGGAGCGAGGCCTGCGCGCTGTAGCCCGCCTCGGCGGGGTTGACGACGTGCAAGAGGACCACCTCCGCGTCGTCGAACTCCTCGGCGACGAACTCGAACGCCCTGTGTGCCTGCTCCGACCCGTCGACCGGGACGAGAACTCGCTTGCCCATAGTTACCACATGAATTGCTCGGTGCTTCAATCTTCGGCGCACGACGGGGGAGCCACGGGACGACTCCGGTGGGACGACGACAACGGGCAAGGCTTAGGACGGCGCCCCGACAACCCGGTTCCATGACACCCGTCACTGCGGTGGCGTCCGCCGTCACGTCCGTCCCGGCCGGGGCGGTCACCACGGCCGCCCCGCTGCCGATGCAGTCGACGGGGATGCTGGTCGCTGCGGCGGCGATCCCCGCGCTCACGTGGGTCACGCTGGTCGCCTGGGTGTATCAAGACGCGCTCGCGCGGGAGAGCGACCACCCCGTAGGGTCCGCGGTGTCCGTCGCGGTCTTCCCGCCGCTACTGGTCGGCTACGTCTACTATCGCGGCGACCGCGCTCGGCCGCAGTCGGACCGCGAACGACTGACGCTCACCGTGTTGCTCGCGCTCCTGAGCGCCATGATGGCCGGGACGGTCTTCGCGCCGCCGGACGTGTTCGCCCAGCCGCGGAACACCTTCGGGGCACTGCTGGTCACGCTGCCGCTGTTTTACCTGCTCGTCTACCGTGAGGGGAAGTCGAACGAGGCGGAAGAATCGGCGTCCTGACGGCAGTGGCCAGTCGTCCCGGATCCGGGGGCAGTTGCCGTCTGCGTCCGGGGTCAGTCGTCGCCGTTGACTTCGGTGCGGAGCGTGGCCACGTCGGCCAGACGCTCGGCGTGGGCGTTGTGCTGGTGGATGGACTCGTCGTTGGACTGCTCCATGTAGACGACCGCGTCGTCGTCCAGGTCGGGGAACTCGGAGACGACGCCCTCGGCCATGGCGCGGACGCAGTCCTCGACGAACTTGGCGTCGAGGTGGGCCTGGTAGGTCATGTAGTCCTCGTCGGGGCGTTTGGCGAGGTTGTAGATGCGCGCGCTCATGGAATCGCGAGCGACCTCGATGAGTTCCACCAGGTCGACGTCCGGACCGCCCTCGCTCTCGACGGTGATCGTGGCGTGGCCGCGCTGGGAGTGGCCGGGCTGGGGCACGTCGCGGAGGAACTCCTCGATGGTCTCGTCGTCGACGCCCTGTTCGCGTAGCGTCTCGCGGGCGCGGGCGGCGGACATCCCCTGCGAGCAGGGACAGACCGTCATGCCGGTGACGGAGGCGCCGATCTCCTCGTGGGTGCCGACCTCGGTGGCGGTCGCCGAGGCGATGACGTCGGCGGTCGACTGCGTGGGGAGGTCGCTCTCTGGGGTCCGCTCGCGGGTGACGAACTCGGCCTCCATGCGGACCTCCGCCTGCTCGGTGTAGTCGTGCTTCTCGAGGAGGCGCTCGGCGGCGTGTCCGCAGATGTCCTCCAGGGGGAGGTCGTTGCGGGCGACGGCGGCTTCGAGCGTCTCGTCGATGACCTGCATGTTGCGGCTCATGTCGGCGCCCTTGCGCCAGCTGGGCAGGTCGACGAACACTTCGAACTCGGCCATCAGCACGTACGGACGCTTGTCCTCGCGGCTTATCTCGACGAGCTTCTCGACGCCGGTGACGCCGACGCGGTTGAGGCCGACGGTCACGTCCGGGCTCGACGCCTGGACGTCCGGCAGTTGCTGAGTCATTGCGCCCGGCTTAGGACCTTCCCCGAATAGGGTTTTCGAAAACCCGAGTATTCGCCAGGCTCGGTGACGCCACGAGACCGCCGGTCGATACCGCGGCCTCACTCCTCGAGGTCGCGAAAGAGCGCCTCGAAGTCGTCGTCCGCGAGGCGCCCGGCGGCGGCCGAGAGCGAGTCGCGAAGCTCCACGCGCCGGGCTTCGAGCTGCTGGAACTCGTCGCTGGCATCGAGTTCCGCCTGGTCTTTCGTCGACTTGAGCGCGACGTACGTCCGCGTCACGCGGTAGTAGTCGCGGAGCGTCCGTTCGTACTCGGCACAGCGGAGCAAGCGGTCGATCGTCTCCAGCAGTTCCTCGCCGCTGATCGGCTTGACGACGTAGTCGTCGAACTCCAGGTCGACGATGTCGAAGTCGGCGTCGACGGCCGTCACCATCGCGACCCGCGCGTCGAGGCCGCGCTCGCGGATCGTCTCCAGGACGTCGTCGCCCACGATGTCGGGCATCCGCCGGTCGAGGAGGACGACGTCGACTTCCTCGTCGAGTTTCTCGAGAGCCGCTTCCCCGCCGTAGGCGGTCCTGACGGTGTGTCGCTCCCTGACGTGCGCGGCGTACGAGTCGGCGACTGCGGGCTCGTCGTCGACGATCAGCACGACCGCCCGCTCCTGGCTCGTCATTCGAACGTGGACATATGGAACAACGGTGTGCAAAAAGCTTCCGTCGGTTCCTCCGCCGCAGGAGATCGCGAATGCGCGTCTGTCTAGCTCCCGTCGCGTCCGGCTACCCCTCGTCGCGTCCGGCTACTCCTCGTCGCGCTCGTCGACGAGGTCCTCGTATCGCGCACCGGTCTGTTTGAGCGTCTCCGTGGAGTACAGCCGCTCGTGGTCGTACGGCAGGTACTCGCCCGCCAGTTCGTCGATCTTCGCGTCGACGGCCTCCTGTTCGCGCCCGTGGATCATCGTGAAGAGGTTGTACGGCCACTCGTGGTCCGGCCGGCGCGGTCTGTGGTAACAGAGCGTCACGTAGGGGAGCCGTCCCACGTCGACGCCCCGCTCGTCCAGGTCCTCGTCGGGCAGGTCCCACACGACCATGCAGTTGGCGTCGAACCCCGTCGCGAGGTGGTTGACGACGCAGCCGATCCGCTTGATGCAACCGTCGGCGAGCAGTCGCTCGACGCTGTCGAGCACGTCCGCCACGGGCGCGCCGACCGCCTCGGCCACGTCCCGGTACGGCGTCGCCGTCAGCGGGAACCCCTCCTGGACTTCCAGGAGGACCCGCCGGTCGAGTTCCGTCAGATCCGCGGCGGCCCGCTCGCTGATCGTCGTCGCCGCCACGTCCGTCTCGGCGAGGCTCTCGCGGGCGAAGCGGTCCGTGTTGACCACCGGGAACTCCAGGTCGATGTAGAAGTCGGTCAGCATCGGGAGGACGAGCACCGCACAGCCGGTCCGCTCCTCGATCTCGTCGAGGATAGCGTCGCGGCGCTCCTTCGAGGCGGCGGTCACCACGAACCACATGTTCCACTCGTGGTCGCGGGCGTAGTTGTGGTTGACCTGCTCGTACCCGTTGATCACCGCGGCGACCTCCTCGAAGCGATCCGCGGGCGCTTTGACCGCCGCCAGCGTCGAACTGCCGATGACCGGCGGGTTCAGCACGGGGCCGAACCGGCGGAAGATCCCCTGGTCGTAGAGCCGCTTGACCCGCTCCAGCGCCTCTGATTCGTCCACGCCCACGTCGGCGGCGACGACCTCGAAGGGCCGTTCCGTCACCGGGAAGCCGCTCTGCCAGCCGTCGACGAGAGCCGCGTCGACCGCGTCCACTTGCGACCGCCAGTCGCCCGTTCCCTGGCTCATTCGACGGAAGTTAGGAACACAGCGTCCTATCCCTTTCGGACCGTCGGTTCCGCGGCAGCGTCACCGCTTCGCCGGCGTCCACCCAGACACGTCCGCGAAACGGCGGTCAAACGGGCGGACGTCTGGCGGACTTCGTCCGAGCATCGCTCGCCGGCCACTCATCGGGCGCTCGCTGGGTGTTCGCCGCGGGAATCGGCGCGTCAGTCGTGACCGTTGATCTCGACGGGCTGGTAGGGTTCTTCCAGGTACTCCAGATCGCTGTCGGAGAGGTCGATGTCGAGCGCTTCGACGGCGTCTTCGAGGTGTTCGACGCTCGTGGTGCCGACGATCGGCGCGTCGACGGCGTCCTGGTGGAGGAGCCACGCGAGCGAGATCTGGGCCATGGTCACGTCCTTCTCGGCGGCGAGCTCCTCGACGCGTTCGTTGATCTCCTCGCCACCGTTCGCGCGGTACGTCGCGATCCGCTCGGCGAACTGGCTGTTCTCCATGTACTCCCCGCGGACGGTCTCGGCGAGTTCCTCGTGTGGACGAGTGAGATAGCCGCGAGCGAGCGGGCTCCACGGGATGACGCCGATCCCTTCGCGCTCGCAGAGCGGGAGCATCTCGCGTTCCTCCTCGCGGTAGGCGAGGTTGTAGTGGTTCTGCATCGTCTGGAAGCGTTCGAGGCCGAGGCGGTCGCTGGTGTGGAGCGCGTCGGCGAACTGGTGGGCCCACTGCGACGACGTGCCGACGTACCGGACCTGGTTCCGGCGGACGGCGTCGTCGAGCGCGCGGAGCGTCTGTTCGATCGGCGTGTCGTAGTCCCACCTGTGCGTCTGGTAGAGGTCGACGGTGTCCACGCCGAGCCGGTCGAGGCTGTTCGAGAGCTCCTGCTCGATGGCCTTCCGAGAGAGCCCGCTCGCGTTCGGGTTGTCCTCGTCCATCTCCCCGTAGCCCTTCGTCGCGATGACCTGTTCGTCGCGCTCGTAGTCGTCCAGGACGTTCCCGAGGACGCGCTCGGACTCGCCGTTCGAGTAGACGTTCGCGGTGTCGAAGAAGTTGATCCCGAGGTCGATCGCTCGTTCGATGATCGGCCGGCTGTCCTCCTCGTCGAGCACCCAGTCGCGATAGTCGTTCGAGCCGAAACTCATACAGCCGAGGCAGATCCGGCTTACCGTCATTCCCGTGTCGCCGAGCGTGGTGTACTCCATACCTCGCCGTGTCGCCGGCATACCTGATAAACCTGGCCCGGCCGACGGCTTCCGGTGCGTTCGCGGCACGACGGAGGGACCGGCGACGCTTCGAACCCCTGATTCGTTTCCGTTCGAGACGAAGCCCAGTGGGATACGTCACGATCGGACAAAAAACGTCGGGCGCGCTCCCGCCGGACCGCGGGAAGCGGGGCGTTTTATAATCGCCAGTCCGAACTTCTTCGCATGGCTCAAGCGACACAGGAGTTCGGCGACTGGCCGTTGAAACGGCTGATGACCGAGGTCGTCGGGTCCGGACACAAGTCCGCCGACGACATGACGCGCGAGCAGGCGCGCGAGGCGTTCCAGCGGATCCTCGCGGACGAACCCGACCACACGACGCTCGGGGCGTTCTGGCTCGCCAACCGCTGGAAGCGCAACACCCCGGAGGAACTGGCGGCCTACGTCGACGTGATGCGCGAGGAGAGCGTGGAGATGGCCGAGCCCGACGCCGACCCCGTGGACTGCGGCGCCAACTACGACGGCAAGGGCCGCTCGGCGATCCTGGGCGTCGCGGCCGGCGTCGTCGCCGCCGCCGCGGGCACGCCGGTCGTCGTCCACAGCGGCGACCGCGTCCCGACGCAGAAACAGGACGCCTACAAGCACGTCCTCGACGAACTCGGCGTGCGGACCGAGATCGAACCCGGCGAGAGCGCGGACATGGTCGACGACGTGGGCTTCGGCTTCTACTATCAGCCGGCGTTCAACCCCGGGATCGACGCGCTGTGGGACCGCCGGGACAACATGGGCGTCCGCTCGTTCGTCAACACCATCGAGACGCTCGCGAACCCCGCGAACGCGGACGTGCACCTCGGATCGTTCTACCACCTGCCGTTCGCGGTCAAGATGACCGACACGCTCCAGGCCGCCGAGAGCCAGGACGTCTCCCGGACGTTGTTCTTCCAGGGGATGGAGGGCTACGACGACGTGCGTCCCGGGACCACGGTCGTCGCGGAGTGGAACGAGGGCGACGAGGAACTGGACGACTTCGAGATCCAGACCGCGAACTACGGCATGAACTTCGAGAGCGAGGACCTCGGTGTGGAGGACGTGGCCGAGGAATCCGCCGCGATCACCGAGGCAGTCCTGGCCGGCGAGCGCGACGACCAGTTCGCCGACGCCGTCGCGCTCAACGCCGCCCTGCGGATCTACGCCCGCGAGGACGCCGACTCGCTGGACGAGGGCCTGGAACTGGCCCGTGACGCCCTCGACAGCGGTGAGGCGGCGGCCGTGCTCGAGGATCTGCGGGCGTTCTGAGCGCAGGTCCCGGGAGACCGGGAGCGTCGCTCTGCTCTCGGACTCGGTCTCCGAAAGGTTCCGCGCGAGCGCGACAGTTTCTTGCGGACGGAGCGGTATCAGCTATCCTATGGACACCTTCAGCGGTTACCGCCGACCGGACGGCCGGATCGGCGTGCGCAACCACGTCGCGGTCCTGCCCACGTCGGTGGCGGCGAGCCCGGTCGCCGACAGGATCGCCGGCGACGCCGGCCGATGGGCGCGCGCGACGCCCCACCAGATGGGCACCAGCCAGCCCGAGGCCGGACGCGAACGCACGCGGACCGTCCTCTCGGGGATCGGACGAAACCCGAACGTCGGTGCGGCGCTCGTGGTCGAACTCGGGACCGAGGACATCGACGCCGAGACGGTCGCCGACGACGTCGCACAGTCGGGCAAGTCCGTCGAGACGCTGGCCGTCCGGGAGGCCGGCGGGACGGAGGG
The DNA here is from genome assembly GCF_051414035.1 of Halosimplex amylolyticum. Classification (NCBI taxonomy): domain Archaea; kingdom Methanobacteriati; phylum Methanobacteriota; class Halobacteria; order Halobacteriales; family Haloarculaceae; genus Halosimplex; species Halosimplex amylolyticum. The sequence goes on from NZ_JBLKNW010000001.1 coordinate 783,822, forward strand.
AGCGCTCGACGCCGGCGCCGAGATAGTCGCGGACCTCTGGGAGGAGGTTGGCGACCACGCCCGCGAGGAGGCGGACGCGAGCGAACTGATCTTCGGCGTCGAGTGCGGGGGCAGCGACGCGACGAGCGGGATCGCGGCCAACCCCGCGGTCGGCGACGCCTGTGACCGCCTCGTCGACGCGGGCGGCACGGCCTGCATCTCCGAGACGCCGGAGTTCATCGGCGCCGAGCACGTCGTGGCCGACCGGTGCGTCGACGAGGCCACGCGCGAGAAACTCTTCGACCGCGTCGGCCGGCGCGAGGAGCTGGCCGACCTGATGGGCGTCGACATGCGCGGCGCCCAGCCCTCGCCGGGCAACCAGGAAGGCGGGTTGACCACCATCGAGGAGAAGAGCCTGGGCGCCATCGCCAAGTGCGGGACGCGGCCCATCCGCCACGTCGCCGACTACGGGGAGGCCCTGCCGGTCGGCGGCGGGGTCACCGTGATGGACACGCCGGGCTACGACGTCGAGAGCGTCGTCGGCAAGGTGGCCGGGGGCGCGCAGGTGATCGCCTTCACGACGGGGCGTGGGTCGACCACCGGCAACCCCATCGCGCCGGTGATCAAGGTGACGGGGAACCCGCGGACCGCGGAACGGCTCGCCTCGAACATGGACGTCGACGCGAGCACGGTCATCGACGGCGAACCGCTCTCGGAGGCCGGCGAGCGGGTGTATCGAACGTTGCTGTCCGTGGCCGACGGCGCGGAGACGGCCGCGGAGACCCGACGGCTGGAGGAGTTCGCGATCAACGAGCGCCAGCCCCGGGAACTGGCCGCGGAGGGCGGCCGATGAACGCCGGCGTCGGCGGCGAGCCACGGGAGGGAGGCAGATGAAAGGCGACGTCCTCGACGGGCGGGCGCTGTTGATGGCGGCCGAGGACAACGTCGCGACGGCGCTCGAAGACATCGAAGCCGGGGATCGGCTCGACGACGCCGACCCACCGCTGACCGTCGCCGAGGAGATCCCCTTCGGTCACAAGGTCGCTCTCGTCGACGTCGACGCCGGCGAGACGGTGCGCAAGTACGGCGAAGTCATCGGCGAAGCGTCGGAAGACGTCGCTCGCGGCGAGTGGGTCCACACCCACAACTGCGAGAGCACCCGCGGCCGTGGCGACCGCGCGGTGACGGACGTGACGGAGACGGACGGGGGTGAGTCGGCGTGAGCCTGAAACAGGGGTTCGAGGCGGTCGACCGGGGCGACCGCGGCCTGGGCGTGCGCGACCGCGTGCTCGTCCTGCCGTCGGTCATCTGCTCGCGCATCGTCGCCGACCGGATCGCAGCGGCGGTGCCGGGCGCTGTGAGCGCTCCGCACGACCACGGCTGCGCACAGATCGGCGACGACAAATCCCAGACGCTCCGGGCGTTCCTCGGCGTCGGATCGAACCCGAACGTCGCGGGCACGGTCGTCGTCGGCCTCGGCTGCGAGTCGATCCAGAGCGACGACGTGGCCGCGGACCTGACGGACCTCGGGATCCCCGTCCGCGAGACCGCGATCCAGGACGCCGGCGGCACGGAGGCGACGGTCGACGCGGGCGTAGACGCCGCAGCGCAACTCCGGGAGGCCGGGGGTTCGGACACGGAACGGACAGCCGATCTCTCGGACCTGACGGTCGGCGTCGTCTCGGGCGACCTCTCGGCGTCGACCCGCGAGGTCGCCGATCCGCTCGTGGGCGAGGTCGTGGACGAACTTGTCGGGGCGGGCGCCCGGGTGGTCGCCGCCGGGAGCGAGCGCGTGGTTGCCCATCCCGACGACGCGGCGGCACGCGCGGCGAGCGACGAGACCGCGGCGGCCGTCGGGGAACTGGTCGAGCACCATCGCGGGCTTCCCGCGCGTGCGTCGCGAGTAGGTCGGGACGCCGCGGTCCACGAGTTCGACGCCGTGACGCGGGCCTGGGGCGACCAGCCGGTCCGGGACGTGCTCGACTACGGCGAGCGCGCGACGCACGAGGACGGACTGGCGCTGGTCGACGCCCCCTCGCGGTTCGCGGAGGCGGCGACCGGCCTCGTCGCCGCAGGTGCACAGATCGTCGTCCACGTCACCGGCGAGGGCGTCCCGACGGGTCACCCCGTCGCGCCGGTCGTCAAGGTCTCGGGCGACGAGGCGACCCTCTCGGCCGTCGGCGACGACGTCGACGTGGACGCGACGTCGGCGTCTGCCAACGATCTACTCGATCGGTTGCGTGCGGTCGCGGGCGGCGAGCGCGTGCGTGCGGAAGAACACGGACTCGAAGCGTCGGCGATCACGCGCGTCGGTCCGTCGATGTGACGGACGGTCCCGGTAGCTCGACCGGCCGATCCGTCGGTGGAGACGGCTTAGATGGCGCGATCTGTCGATCCGCTCGCGAGGGCGGCCCGGAAGGCGCGATGCGTCGGGCGAGTCGCCCGCGGCGGCCGTACCACCAGCGTTTTCTTCGCTCCGGCGCTCTGTCGAATCATGAGTGACGATCTGACTGCGACGCTCCACACCTCGGAGGGCGACATCGAAGTTCGACTGTTCGAAGACAAGGTCCCGAACACCGTCGAGGCGTTCGTCGACCACGCGACGCAATCCGACTACGAGGAGGCCGAGATCGGCCCGGGCGAGGGCGCCTGGGAAGACCCCGAGAGCGGCGAGAAGCGCGTCGACCCGCTGTACGAGGACGTCGAGTTCCACCGCGTCATCGAGGACTTCATGCTCCAGGTCGGCGACCCGACGGGGACGGGCCGCGGCGGCCCGGGTTACACCTTCGACGACGAGTTCCACGAGGACCTGCGCCACGACGAGCCGGGCAAGCTCTCGATGGCCAACCGCGGCCCCGACACGAACGGCTCGCAGTTTTTCATCACGCTGGACGCCCAGCCGCACCTCGACGACAAACACGCCGTCTTCGGCGAGGTAATCGACGGGATGGACGTCGTCGAGAAGATCGGTTCGGTCGAGACGGACCCCAGTGATCGACCGATCGACACGATCGTCCTCGAATCCGTCGATATTCACCGGTAATACCCGACGTTTATCGGCCGTTCCCCGGTACTCTTTTAATATCATGAGTCCATTGAATGGGTGGACAAGTCCCTTCCAGCCCTCTCATTCCCTGTTATAATACTACTGGTTAGAATATAATTTAAGATAATTTTCGACCGTCGTAGTCCGGCGATTATCGAAAAAACCTGCGGCAAGTTCCACCGCAATTTAAGTAGTATGATTGGCTAAGGCACAGTATGCCTCGCGATACCGACGATTCGGAAACTAGCCGACGACGATTCCTGAAAGCGACCGGTGCCGCAACCTTGACGTCCGCCATCGCCGGGTGTGGATCCAACGGTGGCGACACGGACACGCCGGGTAACGGCGACGGTGACGGCGGTGGCGACGGCGACGGCGGTGGCGACGGTGACGGTGACGGCGGCGGAGACGGTGACGGTAACGGCGGCGACGGTGGAGACGAGACGGAGACGCAGACCGACACCGGTCCCATCAACATCAACGGGTATCCGTACGGAGTCGGCGAGACGAAGGTCGGAGAAGCGAAGCGGGTCATGGAAGAGGCCGGCTACGGCCCGGACAACCGCTTCGAACTCGACTGGCTGCAGTACTCCAGCCCGACGTGGTCGGAGATGGCGAGCACGATCGCCTCCCGACTGGAGTCGGCCTACATCGACATGAACCAGAGCGAAGCGGCGTTCTCGCCGCTGCTCGAGGCCACCCGGAACGGGAACCACCAGGCCTACACGCTCGGGTGGATCGCAGACTACCCCGGTGCGCAGAACTTCGTCCAGCTGATCGACCCGCCGAACACCGTCTACGACGAGAACGACGCCGCGAACGGCGCGCGCATCTTCTGGTCGGAAGACGCCGAGGCGGACTCCGAAGTCCGCGAGTTCATGGTCGAGCAGTTCGACCGGATCGAGAACAACCCGCAGGACACCGAGGAGGCCGCCCAGATCCGCGGCGAGGCCGCGGTGAACATGGAAGAGGGCATGTGGCAGGAAGCGGCCCTGCTCCCGATCTTCCAGTCGGTCACCGAGGGCATGTGGTACGACTACGTCGACTACAACCCGCCGGGCCCGATGGGTCCCTCGCGGGCGAAGGCGAGCAACTCCGTCGCCGGTATCGAAGGGAAAGACCGGCTCTCGACGACCTCGGCGACGTTCAGCAGCCTCGACCCGATCGCGTCCGGGAACACGGCCAGTGGCGGGAAGATCATGGACATGTTCGACGCCCTGACCAACTACCGGAACGGGACCACCGAGGTCGAGAACCTGCTGGCCACGGAGTACGAACTCAGCGACGACTTCAAGACCTACACGTTCACGCTGAAGGAGGGCGCGACCTTCCACAACGGCGACGAAGTGACCGCGCAGGACTTCGTCTACTCCATCAAGCGGCTGATGGCGTCGACGAACTCCACGAACGCGCGCTTCCCGGTCAGCGTCATGGGCATCGCACACGAGACCGACGACGACGGCAACGTCGTCCAGGACTCCATCGGCGTCGAGGCGACCGGCGACTACGAACTGCAGATCACGACCGACGAGCCGTTCGCGTTCTCGCTGTCCGTGCTGGCGTACTCGGCGTTCTCCGCGGTGCCGGAAGGCATCGTCGGCGACATCGAGGGCTACGACGGCGAGATGGCGTGGGAGGAGTTCTCCCAGAACCCCGTCGGCTGTGGTCCCTTCGAGTTCGTCAACTGGGAGTCCGGCAACGGTGGCGAGTTCGTCATGGACGCCTTCGACGACTACCACGGCGAGGGCGCCAGCTTCGACGGCATCGACGCGGCCATCCTCACGGAGACCCAGGCGACCTACAACCGGTTCCTCAACGGGAACGCAGACATCGGCGGCGTGCCGACCTCACAGTACCAGGCCGACGCCGTGACGATCAACGAGACCGACGACCTCGGTCGCGAACTCGGGACCTACGACCTCGAGAACGGTGAGACCGTCAACCTCGCCAAGGTCCCCGAGATCGGTACCTTCTACGTCGGGTTCAACATGGAGGAGGTGCCGAAGGCCGTCCGGCAGGCGATGGCGTACGTCATCAACCGGCCGGAGTTCATGGAGAACGTGTTCAAGGACCGCTTCGAGCCGGCCTACCACCTCACGCCGCCCCAGATCTACCCCGGCGGCATCGAGGCGTACGATCAGCACTACCAGCCGGAATAACGCCGCTATCGCAGCCCAGCGGCGTCCTCCATGACGGAATCACGCAGTCGACGGACGTATTACTCGGCGGCACGCATAGCCCGACAATTACCCGTATAACGGAGATTACGCAATGAACAAACTCCTGTATCTCGCGAAACGACTCGTGCTCGGGGTGCCGGTGGTGCTGTTCGGCCTTTCGATGACGTTCATCATCCTGTACCTGTCCCCGTTCGACCCGATGACGGCGATCCTGGGTCGCGACTCGGACCCGGAGACGGCGCGCCAGGTGGCCGTCGCACTCGGACTCAGGTATCCCGACGGCACGCCAGTACCGCTGTGGATCCAGTACAAGAACTTCCTCGTCGAGACGATGACGTTCAACTTCGGCCAGTCGTGGGTCGTCACGCGCGGCCAGAACGTCGGCCAGCTCGTCTGGGAACGGATGCCCGCGACGGTGTGGCTCGGCTTCTGGTCGGTCGTGATTGCCCTCGTGCTCGGCATCCCGATCGGGCTGTACGCCGGCCTCCGCTCGAACACGTGGGGCGACTACGCCGCGTCGTTCGGCGGGATCGTCTGGCGGGCGATGCCGAACTTCTGGCTGGCCGTCATGCTCTCTGGCCTGCTCTCGGCCGGCGGCCTGCTGTCCTTTTATCGGGGGTTCCTGATACCGACCGACGTCATCGGGACGCCCAACGCGCTGGGCAACCTGCTCGGGAGCTTCGTACCGATACCGTCACTCGAGTGGCTCAGCATCCCCGTCCCCAACTTCTACAACTGGGCCGTCGCGTTCAAGTGGATCCTCCCCGCCGCGCTCGTCCTCGGGTCCTCGTCGATGGGGAACGAGGTCCGCATCGGGCGGACGGCGGTCCTGGAGAGCATCAACGCGCCGTACATCGACACCGCGAAGGCCAAGGGACTCTCGGCGCGGACGATCATCGGGAAACACGTCGCCAGGAACGCCCTCATCCCGCTCTTGCCGGTCATCATGGGTGAGTTCTACCTGCTGATCGGCGGGTCGGTCCTCGTCGAGTTGATCTTCGGCATCCGAGGGCTCGGCAACCTGTATCTCTCCGCGATCTTCGCCTCGGACATCCCGATCATCGGCGCGTTGACCTACGTGTTCATCCTGATACTCGTCTTCTTCAACATCGCACAGGACATCGCGTACACGTTCATCGACCCGCGGATTACCCTCGACGGGGCGGAGCAGTGATCTGACATGTGTGCAACTGTCACCGAAGGGACGCGCGAACGCGACTGGCACGACGACACGACGCTGCGCGAGCGGATCGCGGCGAACCCGAAGCCAGCGGCGTCGTGGGCCGCGATCGCCCTCAGCCTGGTCGCTCTCGAGTTTGGCGCGTTCGTCGCGGGCCTCCTCCTGGTGATCGACGCGGGTCTCATCGGGACGACGGCGCTCATCGAGGTGTTCGTCGGCGTCTTCTCGCCGGCCGCCTCGGAGAGTATCGTCGGTTTCCAGCAGTCGGCCAGCGCGTTCCTCGACGGCCTGCGGAGCACCGCGAACGGCCTCCCGACGCTGCTCTCCCGGGAGACGATTCCGAACCAGGGGTACAAGACCGGACCGAACGGCCCGTGGGAGAACACCTTCCTGGGACTCGAACCGGCGGTCGCGTGGGCGATCCGCGCGACGCTAGTGTACCTCTACGCGTTCTTCGTCGCCATCTGGGGATTCCGCGGCTGGGTCGTCTTCCGCGACCACTACCGCAACGCCGACTGGACCCCCCGCGACGACGTCGTCGACCGACTCCGGGGCCACCGCTGGGCGCAGTTCGGGATCGCGGTCGTCCTGATTTTCACGACGATGGCCCTGTTCGCACCGGCGCTCGGGCCCACGACCGTCGAACAGAACATCCAGTCGCCGTACAGTCACGAGTTACAGTACTTCGACTCCGAGAGCGGCGAGGTGGAGACGATCTTCGCCGGCGACGCGAACTTCAACTCGAAGTCCAAGGGGAACGGCGACCAGAACGTCGGCCCGATGACCTACGACGACTTCGGCCGGTTCCACCCGTTCGGCACGCTGACCAACGGGCGGGACCTGTTCACCTTCGCCGTCATGGGCGCGCGCATCTCGCTGACGGTGTCCGCGCTCGCGATGGGACTGGCCAGTATCATCGCGATCATCATGTCGCTCGCCTCCGCCTACTACAAGGGGATCGTCGACCTCGCGACCATCCTCACCGCGGACGGGATCACGTCGATCCCGCAACTGCTGTTGCTGTTGATGGTCGCGATGGCGTTCCAGGGCCACTGGCTCGCGGGGGTGTTCAACGGCGGCTTCCTGCTCGCGCTGGTGTTCGGCCTCACGGGCTGGCCCGGCCTGTGGCGGGCCGTCCGCGGTCCGGCGTTGCAGGTCTCCGAAGAGGAGTGGATCGACGCGGCACAGAGCTTCGGCCAGCGGCCGAGCGTGACGATGCGAAAACACATGTTACCCTACGTACTCCCGTACCTGCTCATCTACGGGTCGATGGCCGTCGGCGGTATCGTTATCGCGCTCTCGGCGCTCTCGTTCATCGGGAGCGGACTCGGGATCAACCCCCCGACCCCCGCGTGGGGCCGGGCCATCTCGATGGGGCGCAACTACGTGTCCACGCAGTCGTGGCACATCGCGCTCATCCCCGGGATGCTCATCGTGATCCTCGTGACGGGCCTCAACGCGTTCGGTGACGGCATCCGCGACGCGATCGACCCCGAGAGCGAGGGTAGTGCCGAGGACGAAGCCGCCGCAGGGGGGACGGGCGGATGACCGCTTCCCCCTCGGAGGACGTGGAGCGAGGGCCGGCCGACCGCCGCGACGGCGAGGAACCGGTCCTCTCGATCCGCAACCTCCAGACCGTCTTCCGGACCGACCGCGAGACGATCCGCGCGGTCGACGGCATCGACCTCGACATCTACGAGGGCGAGACCGTCGGCCTCGTCGGCGAGTCCGGGTCGGGCAAGAGCGTCACCGCCCGCTCGATAATGGGACTCGTCGAGGAGCCGGGGGAGATCCTGCCCGGTTCGTCGATCAAGTACCGCGGCGAGGAGATCACCGGCTACTCGGTGAAGGAGTACCAGAACCTCCGGGGCAGCGGCATCGGCATGGTCTTCCAGGACCCGCTGTCGTCGCTCAACCCGGTGTTCACCGTCGGCAACCAGATCAGGGAAGCGCTGAAGGTCAACCGCGGGATCACCGGTGAGGAGGCTCGCGAGGAGGCGATCGACCTGCTGGAGGCGGTCCAGATCCCGGACGCCTCGCGCCGACTGAAGGAGTACCCCCACGAGTTCTCCGGCGGGATGCGCCAGCGAGCGGTCATCGCGATGATGCTCGCCTGCGACCCGGACGTGCTGATCTGCGACGAACCGACGACCGCGCTGGACGTGACCATCCAGGCCCAGATCCTGGAACTGCTCGAAGAACTGCAGGCCGAGCGAGGCCTGTCGATCCTCTTCATCACCCACGACATGGGCGTCATCGCCGACATCACCGATCGCGTCAACGTGATGTACGCCGGCGAGATCGTCGAGAAGGCGCCGACGGAGAACCTCTTCGCGGACCCGAAACATCCCTACACGAACGGGCTTCTCGACGCGATCCCCGGCCAGCACGCCGACGAGGAGCGCCTGCGGACAATCGAGGGCGACGTCCCGACGCCGAACGAACCGGCGACGTACTGCCGATTCGCGCCCCGCTGTCCGAAGGAGTTCGACGACTGTACCGCGGTCCACCCACGGCTCGTCCAGGTAAACGAGCGCGACGCCGACCACACCGCGGCCTGTCTCCTCTACCCCGAGGACCGGCCCACGGGCGAGGCCGTCGCGTACCACGAGCGGATCGCCGAGCGGTCGGACACCTCGACGCGTTCGGACAGTGATGGGGGCACGAGCGACGGCCGAGACGACGTCGCGGCCGACGGAGGTGAGCGGCGATGAGCGAGATGAGCCAGCAGCGAGGCCGTTCAGACCCCGCGGCGACGGGCGAGACGCTCGTCGAGGTGAAGAACCTGAAGAAGTACTACGGCGGGCAGGGCCTGCTGGCCGACCCGCCGGTCAAGGCCGTCGACGGCGTGAGCTTCACCATCCAGCGCGGCGAGACGCTCGGTCTCGTCGGCGAGTCGGGCTGCGGCAAGACGACGCTCGGCCGGACGCTGGTCCAGCTGGAGTCCGCAACCGAGGGCAGCGTGGAGTTCGACGGCACGGACATCACTCAACTGGCGGGCAAACAGCTCAAAGAGTGGCGGCGCAACGCCCAGATCGTCTTCCAGGACCCCGAGTCGAGCCTCAACGACCGGATGACCATCGGCGAGATCGTCCGCGAGCCGCTGGACGTCCACGAGGTGGGCAGCCCGCGCGAACGCCGCGAGAAGGTCAAGGACCTGCTGGCGCAGGTCGGGCTCCAGCCCGAGCACTACTACCGCTACCCCCACCAGTTCTCGGGGGGCCAGCGCCAGCGAATCGGCATCGCCCGCGCGCTCGCACTCGAACCCGAGTTCGTCGTCCTCGACGAACCCGTCTCCGCGCTGGACACCTCGGTTCAGGCGAAGATCCTCAACCTGCTCGAGGACCTGCAGGACGAGTACGACCTCACGTACCTCTTCATCGCCCACGATCTCTCCGCGGTGCGGCACATCTGCGACCGCGTCGCCGTGATGTATCTCGGGAAGGTCATGGAACTCGGGCTGACCGAGGAGCTGTACACGGACCCGGCGAACCCGTACACGCACTCGTTGCTGTCGGCGATCCCCGAACCGGACCCGACGGTCGACAAGGAGCGGATCACTCTCCCGGGGACGCCACCGAGTCCGCGGGACCCCCCGGAGGGGTGTCAGTTCACGACGCGGTGTCCGGCCAAGATCCGGCCGGAGACGCACGAAGACCTGGACGCCGACACGTGGAACTCGATCGAGCGGTTCCGCGAGGTGATCCGCGAGCGCAGTCGCGTCGACCTCAGCGTCCCCAACCGGATCCGCCGTCGAACGGGACGCTTCACGAAGTTCGACGACATCGACGAGGCCGTCCGGGACCTGTTCGACGACGACGTCTCCGCGGAGATCATGTCCCACGTCGAGCAGGCCGCGGAGTACGTCAAAGCGGGCTACCCGGACCAGGCCCGCGAGTACATGGGCGAGCAGTTCGACAGCGTGTGCGACACGACCCGGCCGGAACTGTACCCCGTCAGCGACACCAACCGGCTGAGCTACTGCCACCGGCACAGCGACGAGTACGAGAGCGTCGAGGCGGCCCTCGGTCGCCGTGCGGATGGCGACTAGACGGCACCGGATCGCCGAGTTCGTCCTCTGGGTCGTCGTCGTGGGGGCGGCGGTCTCGGCGGGCGCGATCGCGGTCGGGTTCCTCGTCGGTGGGTCGCTCGTCGCCTCGAAGTACGCCGTCTTCCTCGTCGGCATCTTCCTGTTCGGGCTCGGGAGTCTCGGCATCCAGCCGACGCCCTCCTACAGGGACGAAAAGCGGCTCTCGATGGACTCGTCCCGCGAGCACGGGTTCGAGGCGCGCATCCAGCAGCTCCCGCCGCTGCGGGGCGACCGCGTCCCCTTCGACCAGCGAGTGGACCGGAACAAGAAGGTCTTCGTCGCCAGTCTGCTCGTGCTCGCCGTGTCGCTGGCCATGGAGTTCTGGCTGGGCATCCGCGTGTGAGGGCCCGTCCATCGGACCGGAACGGGCGAGCGCGCCGCGACCGGACAGCCTCACGCCACCACCCTTTACTGTCCCAGCCGCGTTACCCCAGGTATGCCCTACCAGAGTGACGGTCCCGAGGCGCCCGACGAGAAGGAGGTCGTCGCCCAGCACAGCGAGGAACTCAAGAGCAACTGGCAGCGGACTCTCAGCGACATGGAGGCGATGGCCGACGACCGCGAATCGAAAGGGTTCGAGACCCTGACCGTCCCGGCCGGCGACACGACGACGCTCACTCCGGACATGGGCGACGACGATTCCTGGGGGCTCTCGCACATCATCCCCGACAACTACGCCGAGGACTTCGAGGAACTCTACGAGGAGTCGGCCTTCGAGGAGACGGGCGTCTACCAGCTGGAGAGCGGCGGGTTCGTCTTCCTCGTGACCGAACTGATCAACCCGTCCGACGAAGTCGTGATCTTCGTCGCGGGGTCGTACGACATGCGCTACTCGGGCGGGCTGGTCCGCACCGCGATGGACCGCGACGAGATGTACACGCACGTCAAGACGCTCGATCACACCCTCCTCGGTAGCTTCCACCACGACGACCCCTCGGACTTCTTCCCCGACCCCGAGGCGTTCTACGCCTACGACGTAACCAGCTGAGGCCGCTTTCACTGGCGTCCATCACCGTCCGGGTGAGCGACGACCGCGACCCGACCCCGCTCGTCCGTGTGTGAACGACTCTCCTGAAACGCAGTTCAGTAAACGCGCCTACAGAAATGTATTTCAGATTACCATTATGGTGTCGGGGGTCGTACTACTGTACGTAATGAGACGGAACCATCCCTCGGCCGCACGAGCCGAGCTCCCTACCGAGTACAGTCTGGCGCGGACGCTGCTCGCGTCGCTCGCGGTCTCCCTGGCGGTCGTCGTCGGTGCGCTGGCGGTCATGTACCCCGCGCTCTCCGCGATGCTGGTCGCTCTCAGCGCGATCTCGTGGGCAGTCACCGCCCTCGTGTTGCGCGTCCGCCTGCAGCGCCGTCCGGTGCGCCGGATCCTCGTGATTCGGATCCCCTTCACCGACCTCCACGTCGAGGTCTGAGCCCGACGGTCCCCGCGTCTACACTATCTTCTCTGCTTTCTACATCGTCCGGCAGTCGCATCCGGACCGTAACCGCTTTTCCCGCGGAGGGTGGACTGGTGAACGCGCGAGGGTGGCTGAGCTAGGCCAAAGGCGGCGGGCTTAAGACCCGCTCCCGAAGGGGTCCATGGGTTCGAATCCCATCCCTCGCATCTGCGACGAACGGACGTGAGGAGCGATGCGAGCGGGATTCGAGCCCTGGGAGTCGCAGCGGCCGAGCGCAGCGAGGCCGACCGTCTCCCTCCGGTTCGAATCCCATCCCTCGCATGAGTGGGCGGCGCGACGACGCGCCGCCCCGAATCGCCCGGTCCCATCCCTCGCATTTCCCGGTGATACCTCTCCAGTCACGACTCAACGGCCTTTTGCCGGCCTGTGCCGTATCACGGGCAATGACCGACGAGTTCCCGGCCGAGGCCCGCGAGGCGTTCGAGTCCCACGACGCGTTCGCGGCGGCCGACGAGGGGTATCGCCTGACGACGACCGACTTCGATACGACCGTGACGGCGAGCGAGCGCGACGATTACGCGACGGACTTCGAAGTGACGGTCGTGGTTCCGACGCTCGACAGCGCCGTCACGGACGGGGACGTCGGCGACGCTGTCCAGAGCGGGTGGCTCGACGCGATGGAGCGACGGCTCGAAGACGCGCCGATGGCGACGCGCGCCTCGGTCGAACTGGACACCTTCGAGGTCCGCACGGAGGCCGGGACCGTCGTCGTGACCTACGAGTTCTCCTACGGCGACGCCGGACGGGCCGCGGACATCGTGAAGACGTTCATCGAGTACGTCGAGGGGACCTACGTCGAGAGCGTGGTGCCGGGGTACGAGTACGGCGAGCCCGTGGCGAGCCTGCTCGGCGCGGCGGCGACCGGGAGCGACGGCGAACGCGGCGGGACACCGCTGTAGCTGGCGAACTGGCGAGACAGGAGTACGACTCACGACCGGCTACTGGTCGCCGATGACGTCACTGGCGATGTTCCGCCCGCGGGCCTTGAGGCGGACGTCGCGGCGGACGCGTTTTTCCCGGAGAATGCCCTCCTCGACGAGGCGGTCGAAGACGGCCTCGACCTCCTCGACGTCCAAGCCGACGAAGTCGGGGATCTCGAACGACGAGACGCCGGAGTACAGCGCCATCAGCACCTCCATGTCGGTCTGGTCGAGGTCGGCGTCCGTGGCGTTCTGGAGTTCGCCCTGCCGGACGAGCGATTCGAGGATCGACACGTGGCGATTTGTGCCGGAGACGTACGTCTGCACGCTCGTCCCGTCGCCGTCGGTGTGTTCGATCTCGATGACGCGGCGCTCGTCGCCGCGGACGGCGGTCTCCCTGGTCTCGACCGCGCCGACGTCTTCGAGTTCGACCTCCACGAACTGGCCGCTGGAGACCGCGATGCCGACGATCTCGCCCTCGATGTTGACCCGCGCTTTGGTCCAGGTGACGTCCTGGACGACGCCCCCTTTGACCGCGGGGTGTTTCACGAGGACGACCTCGCCGTCGAGCAGGGCGGTGTAGAACTGCTCCTCGAACTCGTCGATGTCGACCGGGGCGACGAGGAACACGTCGGAGCCGAGTTGGACGGAGAAGTAGCCCGAGACGGCGGTCATCGCCTGGTTAGCGTTCTTGCGGTTCTTGACGGTCGTGACTTTCGCGAGCGGGATCTGCCGTTTGCCCTCGTTGCTCGCGAGGACGAGCCGCCTGTTCGAGAGGAGGATCCGTCCGGTCGACCAGTCGAGGTCGTTGACCTTCCGACCGTTGGAGACGACCTGGACGAATCGCCCCTGGGTGTCCGCCAGGGGGCGCTCGCCGCCGCTCACGGGCGCTCACCCCCGGGGCCGATCCGGACGGTCGATCGGGCGCGCGAGGTCACGCGCGACCACCCAGTTTCGAGATGGCCGAGAAGGCCCGCTTGCGGATCTGCTCGTTCTCGGTCTCGTCGAGCAGCGAGTCGATGCGCTGGCGCGAGCGCTCGCCGCCGACCTTGCCGAGAGTGAACACGGCCTGGGCGCGGGCCTCGGCCGGCGCGTCGCCGTCGTCGACGAGCGCGAGCAGTCGGTCCTCGACGGCTTCGCCGCCGAGTTCCGCGAGGCTCGTCGCCGCGAACTGGCTCGTCATCTGGTCGTCGGATCGCAGGGCGCCGACGAGCGCCTCGACGACGCGCTCGCGCTCCTCGGCCTCGGTGACGCGGCCAAGCAGCCACGCGGTGTTTCGCTGCTGGGCGGCCTGGGTGCTCTCTTCGAGGATCTCCACGAGCGGGACGACGACGTTGCGGTCGTCGGTCTCGCTGAGTTGCTCGACGATCGTCTCGCGGATCTCGTGGCTCTGCTGGGTGGGCACGTTCGAGAGCAACTGGACGAGCGAGTAGACGGCGGTCCGGCGGACGGCCGCGGAGTCGTCGGTCAGCGACGCGACGAGGTACTCGACTGGCTGTGCGTTCCCGAAGTTCCCGAACGCGCCGACCGCGATCCGGCGCACCCGCTCGTCGTCGTCCTCGTAGAGCGGGAGCAGCGCCGAGAGGGCCTGTCGGTTGCCGACGTTACCCAGCGCCTCGGCGGCCTCCCGGCGGACGGTGGCGCTGCCGTCGCGGAGTAGTCCTTCGAGCGCATCGGTCGCGCGCGAGTCGGCGATCTGGCCGCAGGCCCGTGCCGCGCGGGCCCGGACGCGTGGGTCCGGGTCGTCGAAGCACTCGACGAGTTTCGGGACGGCGTCGGCCTGTTCGATCGCCCCGAGGCCGTTGGCGGCGGCCATCCGCAACTCGGGGACGTCCGCGTCGAGCGCGCGGACGAAGGCCTTGGCTTTCATCCAGTCGGCGCCGTCGCCGAAGTCGACGCCCGCGACGTCGGCGATGAGCTGCTCGATGGCGTCGCCCCCGAGCGTGTCCAGTGAGTCGACGGCGGCGGCGGTCACCTCGGCGCTGTCGTCGTCGGCGGCCGCGCCGCTGAGGGCGTTGACGACGTCGTCGCGGTCGTCGTGCTCCGGGAAGTTGCCGAGCAACTCCGCGGCGCGAGCCCGCAACTCGGGGTTGTCGCTGCGGCGGAGGACGCCGATGAGTTCCTGCACGTCGCCGTCGCGTTCGAGCTGGTAGAGTGACATCAGGCGCGTCTGTAGATGCGGTGTTGCTTCTCGACCGCCTCGTACCGGCCGCGGAACTCCGACGGGAGCGTCTCCGTCATCCCGATCATCAGGTACCCTTCCTCGGTGAGCGAGCCAGTGATGGTCTCGAAGATCGGTACCTTGTAGTCCGCGTCGATGTAGATGAGCAGGTTCCGACAGCACACGAGGTCGAACCCGCGCTTCTCCGGGCCACGGATGAGGTCGTGGCGCTCGAAGGTCACCAGGTCGCTGACCCGGTCGGTGACGGTGAACACGTCACCGTCGCGGTCGACGTAGCGGTCGGGGGTCGACAGCGGTTCGAGTTCCGACTCGATGTCGGTCGTCTGGGAGGTCTCGTAGCGGCCGGCGCGGGCGGTCCGGAGGATGTCGCGGTTGATGTCGGTCCCGAGGACCTCGACGCGGCGAGCGTCGATCTCCTCGTCGTCGAGGGCCAACATCGCGATCGAGTACGGTTCCCGGCCGTCGGCGCAGGGCGCGCTCCAGATCGAGACCGACCGGCGCTCGGCGGTCAGTTCCCGCAGGACGCCCCGGAGCGATTCCCAGGCGTCGGGGTTGCGGAAGAAACCGGTGACGTTGATCGACAGCGAGTCGAGTAGCTGCTCGCGCTCGCCGTCGTCGGCTTCGAGCAGCCCCCTGTAGGTCCGGTAGTCGTCCGTGTCGGTGCGGCGCATCCGGGCGGTGATCCGCCGGTCGAGGTACGCCTCGTTGTAAAAGCCCGACTCGAAGTCCAGTTCGCGTTCGATGTACTCGAGCAGGTCGTGGAAGGCGCGGTCGGTGTCCTGGTTCATGGCCGTCGGTCCCCCGATGTGTCGCGTCGGTGGTTCACGTCGATCGCTCCGTCTGCACGGACATTAAAGCGTCACCACGTCGAGGATGTGGACGATGTTCCCGTCGCCGAGGACGGCCGTCCCGCTGAGGCCGGGCGTCCCGCTGAGGATCCCCTCCAGCGGCTTGACCACGACCTCCTCCTGGCTGTTGACGGCGTCACAGCGCAGCGCGACCTGTCGCTCGGACTCGCGGATGCGGACCAGCATCCCCTCGTCCCCCGCAGCCGTGCTGGACGCTGCGTTCGCCGCCGCGGCGTCGACGCCGGCCGCCGCGGCAGCGACGGCGGCTCCACCGCCGTCGCCGGACTCGGTGGCTCCGCTCGCTGCGTCGGCGGCGCCGGCCGAATCGGCTGCGCCGGCCTCGGCGGGAGACTGCCCGCCGGCGCCCGGCACGTCGAAGCGCTCGGCGAGGTCGATCACGGGGTAGATGTCCTCGTTGTGCTTGATGACGTCGCTCCCGTTGATCTGCTTGACCTCGCTCGTGCGGGTGATCTCGTCGACGTTCTTGAGCGGGACGCCGTACTCCTCGTCGCCGACCTCGACGAAGAGGACCTTGACGATCGCCATCGTCACCGGCAGGCGCAGGGAGACCGTCGTCCCCTCGCCGGGCGTCGAGTCGACGCTCACGGACCCGTCGAGCTGCGTGACGGTGTCGTGGACGACGTCCATCCCGACGCCGCGGCCGCTCGTGTCGGTGACCTCGTCGGCGGTCGAGAAGCCCGGGTGGAAGACCAGGTCGTAGATCGCCGAGTCGTCCATGGCATCGATCTCGTCCGGGGAACGGACGCCCTTCTCGATGGCCTTGCGCTCGATGGCCTCGACGTCGAGACCGGCGCCGTCGTCCTCGACTTCGATGATGACGTGGTCGCGCTCGCGCGAGGCGCGCAGCTCGATCTGCCCGGTCTGGGGCTTGCCGGCGTCCTCGCGCTCGTCGGGCGACTCGATCCCGTGGTCCAGGGAGTTCCGGATGATGTGCATCAGCGGGTCCGAGATCTCCGTCAGGATCGTGCGGTCGAGTTCGATGTCCTCGCCCTCGATGGTGAACTCGACCTCCTTGCCGAGTTCGCGGGAGAGGTCGCGGACCATCCGCGGGAACTTGCCGACGACCTTCTTCAGCGGGATGAGTCGCATGTCCATCACGGTGTTCTGGAGGTTGGCGGTGATCTTGTCCAGTTCGTTCAGGTTCTCCGAGGCGCCGGCCAGGTCGTCGGTCTCGACCGCCCGCCGCAGTTTGATGCGGCTGGTGACGAGCTGTTCGACCAGCCCGTGGAGGTCGTCCAGCTGGTCGACGTCGACGCGGACCGACTTGATCTCGTCGACCGACGCGCCGTCGTTCCCGTTCGCGTCCGCCGCTTCGTCGCCCGGGGCGGCAGGCGCGCCCGTTCCGGTCGCGTCGGGTGCACTCTCGGCCAGTTCGGTCGTCTCGGCGGATTCCACGGCGCTGATCGCGTCCAGTTCGGCCGCGACCGCGTCGGCGTCGGGCGCGTCGAGCGCGAGGACGAAGTCCTCCTCGAAGTCGCCGCTCTCGATCGCCTCGCGGTCGGGCGCGGCGCCGAGCAGGTCGAAGGCGTCCGTGATCCGGTCGAGCGCGAGCATGGCGTCGACGCCCAGCATGTCGCCTTCACCGACGGAGACGCGCGAACGGACGACACGTTCGTCGGCGTCGCCGGGTGCGACGCCCAGCGCGTCGAGGTCCATCCCGTCGGCGCCCTCCGCGTCTTCCGTCCCGGCGTCGTCGAGGCCGGCCGTCGTGCCGGCGCTCTCCGCGTCTCCCGCGGGCGTCCCGGCGGGGTCGATCGAGGGCTCGATGGCCCCCGTCTCGGCGTCGAAGTCGCTCTCCTCGAGGACGGCGCGCAGTTGCGCGACCATCTCCCCGGTTTCGGTCGTCGATTCGCCCTCGGACTCGATCTCGCGGACGATCACTTCGATCATGTCCACGCCCGCGAAGATGAGGTCCATCCGCTCGGCGGTGACCTCCATCTCGTCCTGGCGCATCGCGTCGAGGAGGTCCTCGACGGCGTGTGCCAGGTCGCTGGCGTCCTCGAAGCCCATCGCGCCGAAGTTCCCCTTCAGCGTGTGAGCCGTCCGGAAGATCGAGTCCATCGCCTCCTGGTCGTCCGGATCGCTCTCCAGGTCGAGCAGCGAGTTGTTCAGGTTCGTTATCGCCTCCTCACTTTCGCGTATAAACGCGTCGAGATACTGTTCGTCCATTTATGTCACCTCGAATGCATCGAGTATCGCGGCGGCAACGTCGTTGATCGGCGCGACGCCGTCCACGCAACCGGTCTCGATCGCCCGCTTGGGCATCCCGAAGACGGCCGACGTGGCCTCGTCCTGCGCGACCGTGTACCCGCCGGCGGCGTGGATGGCGCGGACGCCCGCGGCGCCGTCCTCGCCCATCCCGGTCAGGATGACGCCGGCGAGCGGGTCCGTGATCGTCTCTGCCGCCGTCTGCATCGTTACGTCGACCGCCGGTCGAACGTTGTTGACCGGCGGATCCTGCGTGAGCCCGACGCGGAGTCGACCGCGCCGGTAGCTCTTCACCTCCATGTGGTAGTCGCCGGCGGCGATGAGCGCCTCGCCACCGCCGATGCGCGCACCGTCCTCGGCCTCGCGGACGTCGTATTCGCTCCGGGCGTCGAGGCGCTCGGCGAAGCGGCCGGTGAAGCCGCTCGGCATGTGCTGGACCACGAGGACGCGCAGGTCCGCGGCCAGCGGGAGGTCCGAGAGGACCTGCTCGACGACCGTCGGTCCCCCCGTGGACGAGCCGACGACGACCGTCGGGTTGTCCACGTAGGTAACCGCCGGCTCGGCCCGCGAGTCGGCGCCGGGCGATTCGTTCGAACTCGGTCCGGCGCTCGCGTCGACCGCGACGTCCGACCCTGCGGTCCGGGCCGAGGCCACGTCCGAGGAGTCGGTCGGGTCGACCGCGGCGACCGAAGTCACGATCTCGACGAGCTGGTCCTGGAGCCGGGACATCTCCATCGAGACTTCTCCGCCCGGTTTGCGGAAGAAGTCGACGGCGCCCTTCTCGAGGGCCTGGAACGTCACGTCGGCGTTCTCGTCGGTGTGCGCGCTCAACATCAGAATGGGGGTCGGGCACGTCGACATGATCCGGTCGGTCGCCTCGATGCCGTTCATCTCCGGCATCTCGACGTCCATCGTCACCACGTCCGGTTCGGTCGCCTCGACGGCTTCGACGGCCTCACGGCCGTTCCTCGCCATGCTGACCACGTCGATCCCACCCTCTTCGAGGATGTCGGAGATGACGCTTCGCATGAAGTGCGAGTCGTCGGCGACGACCGCTCGTGGCGACGAGTCTACTGCCATGTGAAGCCCCCGGTGACGGCTCGGGCGAGGCCCGAAACCCGTCCCCGGAACCCCACCGGAGCCGGCACCATACGTGTTAGGACACTGCGGTAGGTCGGGCATAAAGACTCCGCCCGCGAAATCAATGCTGATAACCCGGGAGACACGCTTAAGTCGCCGTCGCGGGGACATTTCCCAACGGCTAGCCATGGCATCCAACACCCAGCACTCGTCGACGAGCGCGACGGACGGACAGGTCCTCGAGTTCGCCCTCGGCGAGGAGACCTACTGCGTCAGCATCGACTACGTCACCGAGATCGTGGACGTCGGCGACGTGACGACAGTGCCGAACTCGCCGCCGCACATCCGCGGTGTGATGGATCTACGCGGACGGACGACGTCGATCGTCGACCCGAAGGTCGTCTTCGGCATCGACGGCGACGGCGCGGAGCGTCGGATCATCGTCTTCGATCCCGCCATCGTCGACGACCAGGGCGCAGCGGGCTGGATCGTCGACGAGGTGTTCCAGGTGGTCCAGGTCGACCGCGACGAGGTGGACGACTCACCGTCGCAGGACAAGGTCGCCGTCAACGGCGTCGTCAAGCGCGACGACGACTTCGTCATCTGGGTCGACCCGAAGGCTGTCCACTCCGCCTGATCGGTTCTGCCGGCCGTTCTCCGGATCGCTTCTCACCCCCCGGTTCACTGAGCGCGCTCTCACCCGCGTGGGTCCTGGTCTGTTCGATCGGGAACCAGTGCGCAATTCCGAAGACCACCGGTCCCCGGGTACCGGAGTAAGCATCGCCTGTGGCCGCCGGCTTCGCAACTGCTCGCATGAACAAGACTTTTTACCGACGACGACCGATGCTCCACAAGCCGAACGTCGCGGGGATCCACGGAAGACATGATCGAACTAACGAAAACCGGCATCGACGGATTGGACGAAATCCTGAACGGTGGTATTGTCAAGAATTCGACTACACTGGTGAGCGGGAATCCGGGGGCGGGCAAGAGCATCCTCTGTCTGCAGTTCATCTACAACGGCGTCGAGCAGTTCGACGAGAAGGGGATCTACCTCACCTTCGAGGAAGACGCGCAGGACCTCCGCGAGGCCGCGGAGTCGCTCGGGTTCGACAACTGGGCCGAACACGTCGAGAACGGCGACATCAAGGTGTACGACAAGAAGGTTCTTCTACGCGAAAACGACTTCTCGTCGTCGCTCGAACTGCTGCTCGACGACTTCGAGGACAACGACTACGACAGGGTCGTCCTCGACTCGCTGGCGATGTTCGAACTCTTCTTCGAGACCGAACAGGAGAAACGGACGTACCTCCTGAAGTTCACGGACATCCTGAGTCAGAACAATCTGACGACGCTGATGACCAACGAACAGGGCGCGGTCTTCCCGGAGACCGAGATCGGTCTGGAGAACTACCTGACCGACGGTAACATCTACCTGATCCAGACGCCGACCGAGTCGGGCGTCAACCGCTACGTCTGGGTGGCCAAGATGCGCAAGCAAGACATCGAGACGGACATCTTCCCGATGGAGATCTCCCAGGGCGGGATCCGCGTCCACCAGAACGCGAGTGCGTTCTCGATGATGAGTGAAGACGACACGCCGCTGTGAGAGAGCACGACGCCCGATTTTCACGTTTGTAACTGGTTATTACTGGGTGAAATGGCCGGGATGAACTTCCTGGCGGCCGAATTCCCCGCTTCGCGATCGGTTCGACCAGACGCCGTAATGTCCCCGTACCGGCAGCGATAGATTTATACTGTGATGAATATACGTTTTGATAACGGATGGCTTCAGCTGAGATCCTACAGACACTGGGGAACAAATACAGCGCAGAGATCCTGGACGCGACGGACGAACCCCAGTCCGCCCAGGAGTTGAGCGACGAGCTCGGGATCCCGATCGCCACCTGTTATCGACGGATCGACGAGCTGACGGAGCACGACCTGCTCGAACTCCACGACAACATCCTCTCTGACGACAGGCGCCGGATCAAGGTGTATCGACGGAACGTCGACACCGTCCACATCGACTTCGACGAGTCGTTGACCGTCGACATCGAGGAGCGCTCGGAAGTCACGAACAAGCTCGACGAAGCGTGGCGAACGCTTTCAGAGAGCTAGACTCGCGCACGCGAACCAGCTGCAGTCCCCAGCTCGTGACACTGTCCGTTTGCCGTCCGACCGACTGCCCTCCTGCGATATTCTGACCGGACGACGGCAGTTCCCTCACACCACTCTCGATTATCATGATAGATATTTTCGAGGGTGGATTTAATACCGATTGTCGAGAACCCTCGACCCAACGTGGTCACAGTGATTGAACTTCTCTACGCGGTATCGACGCTCGTCTTCGTCGTCGCCGGGCTGACGATGGTCGGTATGGCGATGCGCGCGTACGTACAGACGTCACGACAGGCGATGCTCCACCTCTCCCTCGGGTTCTCGCTAGCCGTGGCAGGCGCCGCGGCGACGATGATCAGCGCTTTCGTCACCGGCTTCGCGGGACCGCGGTCGCTGCTGCTGGTCAACAGCGGGCTCACGACGTTCGGCTACCTCTTCGTGATGTACAGTCTCGTCACGTACGACTGATCCGGCTCGATAGCGCTATCATATTCTAGATTAATTCTCGGTTATTCCAGCGACCGACAAGCGTCGCTCCCCATCTCGAATTCCGCAGTATTAAACTGTCTACGTGGCAGTTCTATCGTCTGAGAACGTCGCTTCGATCGGTAAGCTTCGATTTTATTCTCGATAATTGGGGAGATACCCTTAATACGGGAGAGTAGGATTCTCGGAGTAGAGTCCGGGCGCACCGTACCGCCCCGGGCGGAGAATCCATGCTACAAAACGAACGTAACGAACGAAAACGCGGGCAGGTCGGTATCGGGACACTCATCGTGTTCATCGCGATGGTCCTGGTGGCGGCGATCGCGGCGGGCGTACTGATCAACACGGCGGGCTTCCTGCAGACGAAGTCCGAGGAGACGGGTCAGCAGTCAGGGCAGCAGGTCACGAACCGGCTCCAGGTCGCAGCGGCGACCGGGACGAACCTGAGCCAGTCCGAGGTCGGCGTCGTCAACATGACGCTGAAGAAGTCGCCGGGGGCGAGTAACATCGACCTCGAGAACGCGACAGTCCAGTGGGTCGGTCCGTCGGGCACGTACAACCTGGTCAACGCCAGCGTCGACGCGTCCGGTGCGGACGGCCACTTCGGGATCGTTCCCTTCAAGGACGCTGACGGGTCCCATCCCGTGCTCAACGACCCGGACGACCGCATGGTGATGGTCTTCGACCTGGGTCACGACGACGTGAACAGCGACGACATCACCTACAGTACGGCTGATACAGGTCAGGGATACACGTACTTCGGTAGCCAGATCCCCGAAGGCGCGTCCGTCAACGTCAAGATAACCACCAAGTCCGGTGCGACCACGACGGAACAGCTGACCGTCCCCGAGACGCTCTCGGGCGCGTCGGCAGTTCAGCTCTAAACCTGTCGGAACCCTTTCATTCGACGGAACTAAACCCTTTTATCGCAGACAACACCGTATGGCCAAGGGCGACGACGACCCGCCGGACGCAGATGACGGCCCCATCCTCTCGCCCGACGAGCTCGACATCACGCAGGACGAGCACGTCGCAGAGATCGACGACGGACGCTACGTCGTCTCCCCTGGGGGACCGATAGACGACGTCCCGGCGGTCGACGACGGGACCGGTCAGGCGTCCGGTGCGCCGACCGAACTGCCGGCCGAGAACGCCGCGGACGAACCCGAACTCACCGAACGGGACGTCCACGCGTTCCTCGAGACGCAGTTCGAAGACTCCGGGTCGCGGTACGGGTTCGACATCACGGCGACGTTCGACGGATCCATCCAGCAGCGACAGATGGTCTCCAACGACGTCGTGACCATCTTCGAGAGCCTCGTGCTCTGGTACGCCCAGCAGATCGACGGCAAGACGCCGGTCGAAGAGGTGCTGGGCATCCTCCTGATGGAAGCGAACGTCCCGGTTCGCTATCCGCCCGCGAGCCTCCGGCGGCTCCTCGAATCGACGGAGCTGTCCCCAGACGACTCCATCGCCGACCTCATCGCGGCCGTCGGCGACGAGGACGGCTTCCGGATCTGACTCGCGCGACGACCTGAGACGCGACCCTTCGGTCTGCAGTACCCATCGAACCGCGGTGCAGATCCGAATCGAGTCGGCCTGTTATCCCGATAGCGTCCCGCGGTCGTGTGCCACGACGACGATCCGTATTGCTATCAATCACGATAATTTACGGGAAGCCTTTATCTTGGGTTTCACAGTACAAAAGAGGTGATAGGCCCATGTCAGACGTATTGATAGCCGACGACTCGGAGTTCATGCGAAACCTGCTACGCGAGATACTGGAAGAGGACCACAACATCGTCGGGGAGGTGGAAAACGGTGTCGAGGCAGTCGAGACGTACAAGGAACACGATCCGGACCTCGTGATGATGGACATCGTGATGCCGATCCGCGACGGGATCGAGGCGACCGACGAGATCAAGAACACGAACCCCGACGCGAACGTCATCATGTGTACGAGCGTGGGGCAGGAGGAGAAGATGAAGGAGGCGGTCAGGGCCGGCGCGGACGGGTACATCACGAAGCCGTTCCAGAAACCCAGCGTGATGGAAGCGATCGAAGACGTCGTTCCCTCATGAAGATCGACGTCCAGTCGCTCGGGACGTTCAACCGGCTGGCTCACGAGGGCGCCGAGCAGGCGACCCAGTCGCTGTGTCAGATGACCGGTCTGGACGCCGTGGTCGACGTGACGAAGATTACGCTGGTCAACCGCGCTGACGTCGGCGAACAACTGGCCGACGGCGACTACGTCGGCGTCCAGTTCGCGTTCGACGGGGAACTGGCCGGCGACACGGTCCTGGTGTTCGACCGCGCGGGCAGCGAGACGATCGTCGACTCGCTCGTTCCGGGAGGCGCAGACGACGACGCCATGGCGAAATCGAGCGTCGAGGAGATCGGCAACATCATGATGAGCGGCTTCATCGACGGCTGGGCCGACTTCCTCGAGACGACCATCGAACACTCGACGCCGAACTACGTCGAAGGCGACGGGACCGCGATGCTCCCGGAGCCCCCGAGCGACGAGGAGCGCGACCACGTGTTCGTCTTCAAGAGCGAGATCGAGTGGGTCGGCGAGTCAGTGAGCTTCTACATCTACATGTTCCCCGAGTACGACCCGCTCGCGGACGTCATGTCGCGAACCACCGACACCGAGGACGACGCCATCCCGGTCGACAAGCTCGAGGTCTTCAACGAGATGACCAAGGACGGCACCGAGCAGGCCGCGGCGAACGTCGAGATGATGACCGGGATCGAGACGGAGGCCGAGGTGACCCGGCTGAGTTTCGCGTCGATCGAGGACGTGCCGAAGCAGGTCGGGACCGACACGTACGTCGGAACGGTCGTCGAGTTCACGGGCGTCCCGAGCGGCTTCCTGCTCGTCCTCTTCGACGAAGCCTCGGCCGTCCACATCGCGGAAGCGATGATGCCCGTCGAGATGGACGTAGACGAGCTGACCGACCAGCACGAGGCCGCTATCGAGGAACTCGGGAACATCATGACCTCGGGGTTCGTCGACGGCTGGGCGAACGTGCTCCAGACGTCAGTCGAGCACACGCCCCCGCGACTCGTCCACGACATGGGCCGGGCCATCGTCGATCCGCTGGCCGCGCAGGTCGGCCAGCACCAGGAACACGCCTTCATCATCGATTCGAAGATGCGGACCGACGACATCGAGTTCGGGGCCGAGATCCACGCGCTCCCGAACGAAAAAGAATTACGTCAGGCGCTTGACGAGCTACTCGTCGAACGCGCCGACGAGACCGAAGCGGACGTGGAAAAGATCTTCTGACACATGAAGGTGTACGACGGGACGACGGCCGAGAGCGAACCGGCGACCGAACCCGAGCGCTTCAAGGTCGGGATCGCCGATTCGAAGGTCACCAGCGGCGACGCGGTGTTGACGACGAGCGGTCTCGGCTCCTGTCTCGGTGTCGCAGTCTCCGACAGACAGGCCGACGTCGCCGGCCTGCTCCACGTCATGCTCCCCTCGATCGACGAGATGGAGGGACAGAACGGGTCGAAGTTCGCGGACTCGGGGATCCGAGACCTCGTCACCGAGATGGAACGGCTCGGCGCCGAACGCGAGCGAATGGAGGCGAAGATCGCCGGCGGGAGCGACATGCTCGACTTCTCCGAGAACGGGTCCGGCATCGGCGTCCGGAACGTGGAGAAGGGCCGGCAGACGCTCGCCGAGTTCGACATCCCGATCGTCGGTGAAGACGTCGGCGGCGACCACGGTCGGTCGCTCCGACTGGAAGCGAAGACCGGCGATCTCATCGTCAAAAGTGCGAATCGCGACGCGATCACGCTATAGTATCAGAGATAGGGAACGTAGGTCTGACGAGCGTCCGACGGGGGCGCGCACAACACTTCAGGGAACACACTACTTTCTCGCCGCATCTGCCGAAATTTACGTCCGACGTTTCTTTCGCGGCCCCCGCCGTAAGTTCAACGTCGGTAAGCTCGTATTAACGCGTTTGTTATCAGTAATGATACTATAAACGGTACATTGAAGGGTATCTGAGTGAACTTCTGGACGTAATGAGCCTCGTCGCACAGTCGTTCGGCCCCATCGCGCCGGGCGCGTCGGAGGCGCTTCCCGCTCTGCTGGTGATGCTGACCAGCGGCGTCGTCGGGATGAGCATCCGGCAGATGATCGACATCTTCGGCGACGGCGGCGGTGACGACGGCG
Organism: Halosimplex amylolyticum; assembly: GCF_051414035.1. Classification (NCBI taxonomy): domain Archaea; kingdom Methanobacteriati; phylum Methanobacteriota; class Halobacteria; order Halobacteriales; family Haloarculaceae; genus Halosimplex; species Halosimplex amylolyticum. The sequence goes on from NZ_JBLKNW010000001.1 coordinate 809,830, forward strand.
ACGACGGTGACGAGAGCATGGCGGACGGCGGCCTGATGGCCGAAGACGGCGACGACGACGACCTCGGCGGCTTCGGCGGGCTGGACGACGACGGCGGCGACGACTTCGGCGAGTTCGGGGACGACGACTTCGGCGACATGGACGAGGGAGGTTCGGACACCGACGAACTGGAACACCGACTCGACGAACTGGAGACGGAAGTCGGCAGCCTCTCTTCGACGGTCAACACCGTCCGCAACGAGAACGAGCAGATCGCGGAGACGGTCGACGACGTCGAGGAGAACGTTCGGAAACTCCTCGACATCTACGAGATGGTCACCCGGGGCGTCAACCCGTTCGCCGACGACATGGAGCCCGGCGGGATGGGCGGCGCCGGTGGCGGTGGCAACTTCGGCCTGTTCGACGACGACGACGGCGACGAACCCGAAGAGGACCTCGACGACGAGATCGCCAACGCGGACGCGGAGGGCTTTTTCGACGAGGACCTGGTCGAGGACGACGCCGCGCCGGAAGGCAGCGTCGACGACGTCATGGGCGGCGACATGGACGGCGGCAGTGGCGGTTTCGAAGACGACGGCGGCACCTTCGACGACGGGTCCCTCGACGAGGGCGACGACTTCGGTGGGATGGACGATTTCGACGACGGGATAGACGACTTCGACGACGGGGCCGACGACCTCGATGGAGACAGTGAGGACATGAGTGAATCCACAGGCGACGGCGACGGAGGCAAGTCCTTCGCGGAACTGAAAGACGAGTACGAGTCCGGGGACGCCGAGTGGGCGGACGAACTCGAAGAGGACGAGGAGGACGACTCGCTCGAAGACGACCTCGGCGACGCCGACGAGCTACTGGACGCCGACGGTTCGGACGACGGGACCGGCGGCGACCTCGCCGACGACGACCTCTTCGACGAGGTCATCGACGACGACGGGCTCGACAGCGAGGCCGAGACGGCCGAACCGGAATCCGAACCGGAGCCGGAGCCCGACCCGGAACCCGAACCAGAACCGGCGACCGAACCGGAGCCCGAGCCCGAACCTGAGCCAGAACCAGAGCCGGTTGCTGAGACGACGGAACCCGAACCGGAACCGGAGCCTGCGGGGGACGTCGCCGAGTCGACCGCGTCGGCCAGCGCCGCGGCGTCGCCGCCGACGGAATCGACGGGCGACTCCGAGGGGAAGCCCTACCTGGCGACGATGCCCGAGGGGCTCGCGAGCGAACTCGTCGTCGTCGAGTGGCTCGAGTACCTCGTCGACCAGGTCGGCGTCCGCGAGACGGCACGAGCCATCGACTACTACGAGACGATCGACTGGGTGTCCGAGCCGGTCGCCGAGGACCTGCAGGCGTACCTGCGCGGGTTCGACGGGTCCGGCGGCGACGGCGGGCTCACGATCGACCACCACACCGAGAGCCTGCAGTACATCAGCCAGCTCGACGGCGACGCCGCCGAGGCCGTCGCCCTCTCGAAGCTCACGGGGCGCCGCGGAGGTGGTGCCGATGGGCTTCAGCGTTAGCGGGTCTGCGGCGATCATCTTCGTCGGGCTGTTCATCGCCTTCGGGATGTGGCAGACGGCCGCCTCCAACAGTTTCGAACGCGTCAGCGAGGCCCAGAGCGACCGCTCGGACGCCGCGCTCGACGAGCAAAACACCGCGATCGTCGTCGACTCGGCCTCGACCACCGACGGCGACCTGACTGTCACAGCCACCAACACCGGATCGACGGCGCTGTCGCTCAACCGGACCGACCTGCTGGTCGACAACGACTATCAGACCGGCTGGCAGGGCGACGTCCTGTTCGACGGCAGCCAGAAGCCCGTCGATCTGTGGCTCCCGGACGAACAGATCACGATCACCGTGACGACGACCGGTAGCCGCGTCAAGCTCGTCACCGAGTCCGGCGTCTCGGACGCGACGGAGGTGACGAGCTGATGGGGTTCAGTGTCAGCGGATCGATGGTAGTCGTCCTGCTCGGCCTGTTCATCGCGCTCGGCGCCTACTACGGCAGCGTCTCGAACGCGATGGAGCGCGTGACCGAGGCCCGCGAGGACCGGACAGACCGGTTCGACCGCGTCCGCGACACGGCGATCGAGATCACGTCGATCAGCCTGCTCTCGGACGCGACCTGCGGCGTCGAGGTCCAGGTCAACAACACCGGGGATACGAAGCTTCTGGTGTCCGACACGGACCTGCTGGTGGACAACGAGTACCGGGCCCAGTGGGACGACGCCGTCGTCGACGGGACCGCCAACGGGACCGAACCGAACACGGAGCTGTGGTTCCCCGGGGAGCGGCTCACCATCGAGGAGAGCGGCCTCGACGCCGCGCCCCGCTCGGTCAAGGTCGTCTCCGGCCCCGGCGTGGCCGACTCACAGGGGGTGTCGTCGCTCTCATGTTCGTGAGCGTCGCTCCCCGCCGGATGTCGGTCCCGACGGACGCGTCCGTCCCCCGCGGGGGCCTGACGGAGGTGATCCAGCGTGGCTAGCGTCTCCGTCTCGCACATGATCCTGTTCATCGCCTCGATGCTGGTCGCCGCCAGCGTGGCGGGGGTGTTCACGGACACCGTCGGGCAACTGAGTAACGCCATCGACGACCAGGGGCTGCAGGTCAGTCAGGACGTCCGCACGGACGTGGAGATCATCAGCGACAGCGGGTCGCTGTCCATCTACGACGACGCGAACGACAACGTCACGCTCCACGTCAAGAACACCGGATCGGAGACGTTGGCGGCCGAGAGCGGCGCGATAAACGTCTTCGTCGACGGTCAGTTCGAGACCGACGTGACTGTGACGCTCCTCGGAGACGCGATTAGTTGGCGACCCGGCGAGGTCGTCCGCCTGGACATCTCCGAGACGCTCGACGGGAACAGCGACCACCGCGTCAAGGTGATCGTCAACGGCGACGAGGAGGTATTCGAGTTCCGAACATGAGCATCGCAACGACCGACCTACTCTCACTGGGGCTGAAAGAGCGCGACCGACTGAACAAGGAGCTAGGCGGGGGCATCCCGCCGGGCAGCATCGTCCTCGTCGAGGGCGACTACGGCGCCGGCAAGTCCGCCATCAGCCAGCGCTTCTCCTACGGCTTCTGCGAGGAGGGCCACACGGTCACGATGCTCTCGACCGAGCTGACGGTCGGCAGCTTCCTCGACCAGATGCACTCGCTCGACTACGGCATGGTCGAGCACCTGCTCGACGAGAACATGCTGTTCCTGCACGCCGACATCGGCGACGGGAACACCTTCTCCGGCCAGGAGGACGAGGGCGACCGGAAGGAACTGCTCAAGCGGCTGATGGAGGCGGAGGTCATGTGGGACTCGGAGGTCGTCATCATCGACACCTTCGACGCCATCCTCCGCAACGACCCCAAGTTCGAGGCGCTCGTCCGCCAGAACGACGAGCGCCAGGCCGCCCTGGAGATCATCTCCTTCTTCAGGGACATCATCTCACAGGGCAAGGTCATCATGCTCACCGTCGACCCGTCGACGCTGGACGAGGAGGCCATCGGCCCGTTCCGGGCCATCGCGGACGTCTTCCTCGAACTGGAGATGGTCGAGGTCGGCAACGACGTCCGTCGCCAGATCAGCGTCCTCCGCTTCGCGGGGATGGGCGAACAGGTCGGCGACTCCATCGGGTACTCGGTCCGCTCGGGTACCGGTATCGTGATCGAATCGCGCAGCGTGGCGTAACCGAACTCACGGACGCACAGCACAACTATGACAGACCACGGACGACCCAAACCCTCGGACGAACTCAGACAGGTCGCATCGCGCCGGCCGCACCTGATGGACCATCTGAAGAAGTTCAAGCAGATCACCGGGGAGTTCCCCACGTTCATCGAGGAGGCCGACGACGACTACGAGTCCCACCGGCCGAACGTCCTCTACCCCGTCGGTGGACCCATCTTCTGTCACATCTACGGGGACATCGGCCAGGACATGAAGTACTACGCCATCGAGCCGGAACTCGACGACGAGGAGAAGGTCGTCTTCGAGAAGGTCCGTAACAAGCTCCTGCAAAAGAGCGTCTCCAAGCCCGCGCCGACCAGCGACAACGAGTACGACGACCGCATCGAGGAACTTCTCCAGGAGTCCACCAACGTCAAAAGCGGCGCGAGCGACGAGAGCGGCGTCCTCTCCCACTTCTCGAAGTTCTCGAACATCGGCAAGGTCGAGGTGACCGAACACACCTACGAGAACATCCTCTACCGGCTCAACCGCGACATCGTCGGGCTCGGCCCGCTGGAACCGGTCATGCGCGACCCGGCGAACGAGGACATCCACGTCATCGGCCCCCACGAGTGCCACGTCGACCACGCCGTCTACGGCATGCTCTCGACGACGGTCGACTTCGGCACGCCCGAGGAGTACGACCAGTGGCTCAAGAACATGGGCGAACGGATCGGCGACCCCGTTTCCGACTCCGACCCCATCGTCGACTCCACCCTGCCGGACGGGTCGCGTCTGAACCTCATCTACTCCGACGACGTGTCCGTCAAGGGCCCCTCGCTCACCATCCGTCAGGGCGACGACGTCCCCCTGTCGATCTTCCAGATTACCAAGTGGGGGACCCTGAGCCCGCAACTCGCGGCGTACCTCTGGCTCTGCCTGGAGAACGAGCAGACCGTGTTCGTCGTCGGGGAGACGGCGTCAGGGAAGACGACGACGCTGAACTCCATCATGGCGTTCATCCCTCGCGACGCGAAGATATACACCGCCGAGGACACCGCAGAGGTGCTCCCGCCCCACGACACGTGGCAGAAACTGCTGACCAGGGAAGGGGAAGACGAGGGCTCTAGCGTCGACATGTTCGACCTGGTCGCCGCCGCACTGCGGTCCCGTCCCGACTACATCATCGTCGGTGAGGTTCGTGGCGAAGAGGGGCGGATGGCCTTCCAGGCCGCACAGACCGGCCACCCGGTCATGCTGACGTTCCACGCGAGCGACATCGTCTCGATGATCCAGCGGTTCACCGGCGAACCGATCAACGTCCCGGAGACGTTCATGGACGTCGCCGACGTGGCCCTGTTCCAGAACCGGGTCAAACAGGGCGATCAGGTCCTGCGTCGGGTCACCTCGGTCCAGGAGATCGAGGGCTACTCCAAGGAGATGGACGGCGTCGTCACCCGACAGTCCTTTTACTGGGACCCCGTCGAGGACGAGATCATCTTCCAGGGCATGAACAACTCGTTCGTCCTCGAAGAGCAGATCGCGACCCTCCTCGGCTACGAGGACACGCGCGACATCTACGACGACCTGAACTTCCGCGCGAGCATCATCGAGCGGTCGATCCAGGAGGGGATCCTCGGGTACCACGAGGTCAACGAACTGATCGAGGACTACCACCGCGACGGCGTCGAGGGTCTCCCCTTCGACATCCACAGGCCCGACTGATGGCCTCGGCAGACGAATCCGCGAGCGACCTCGAACTGACGGTCACGTCGGCGCTCTCGGGCCTGATCGACGCCTACCAGCAGATGCCGATGCCGCTGAACCGGTACATCGGCGTCATCCTCGCGCCCTCGGCCCTGTTCTTCCTCGTCACGCTCGGGATCGGTATCCTGGTCGACCTCCCGCTGATGATCCGCGGCCCGATCCCGCTGCTCGGCTTCCTGATGTTCCTCTCGGCCGTGTTCTACCCGAAGATCCTCCTCTCGCAGCGCAAGGCCGAACTCAACAACCAGTTCCACCTCGTCGTCACGCACATGACGGTCCTCTCGACGACGAACATCGACCGGATGGAGGTGTTCCGACAGCTCTCCCAGCAGGACCAGTACGGCGAGATGGCTGCCGAGATCGGCCGCGTCGTCGAACTCGTCGACACCTGGAACCAGAGCCTCGACGACGCCTGCCGCCGCCGGGCCAAACAGGTCCCCAGCGACGCCGTCTCCGACTTCTTCGACCGCCTCGGGTACACCCTCGGCGCCGGCCAGGCCCTCGACGACTACCTCATCTCCGAGCAGAGCCAGATCATCCAGAACTACAAGACCGTCTACCAGGGCACCCTCGACAACCTCGAGGTCATGAAGGACCTCTACCTGTCGATGATCCTGTCGATGACGTTCGCGCTCGTGTTCGCCGTCGTCCTCCCCGTCCTCACGGGCACGAACCCGACGATGACCGTCAGCGCGGTCATCGTCCTCTACGTGTTCGTCCAGTCCGGCTTCTACCTCGCTATCCGCTCGATGGCACCGCACGACCCCCTCTGGTACCACCCGGAGGAGAAACCCTCCCCCATCGAAGACAAGATCCGCAACGCGACCGTCGCCGGCACCGCCCTCTCGACGCTGCTCCTCCTCTTCTCGCTCGCCGGGATGATGGGTGTCAGCCCCGTCACGCTCGACGACGTGGTCTTCTTCCTCGATCCCCTCCCGCTGCCGTTCTACGCGGCTATCCCCACTCTCCCCCTGCTGATCCCGGGGATCGTCGTCAACGCCGAGGAGAAGAAGATCAAGGCCCGCGACGAGGAGTTCCCGAGTTTCATCCGCGCGCTCGGCGCCACCGAAGGCGCCAAGCAGTCGACGACCTCGGCGGTCCTCGAGAGCCTCCGCAAGAAGGACTTCGGGCCGCTGACCGACAACGTCGACAACCTCTACAAGCGGCTGAACATGCGCATCGAGACGACCGAAGCCTGGCGCCACTTCACCGCCGAGTGTCGCTCCTACCTCATCCAGATGTTCTCCGAGATGTACCTCGTCGGCCGGGAGATGGGCGGGGACCCCAAACTCCTCGGCGAGGTCATCTCCGAGAACATGATGGAGGTCCAGCAGCTCCGACAGCGCCGCACCCAGGCGACCACCACCCTCATCGGCCTCCTCTACGGGATCACCGCAGCATCCACCTTCGCCTTCTTCATCGGCCTCCAGGTCGTCAACATCCTCGCTTCCATGAGTCTCGACCTCCAGAGCAACACCAGCAACTTCGACGTCGGCAGCCTCATCAACACCGAGGTCTACAACATCCCGCTCATCGAGTTCCTGCTGGTTATCATCATCATGTTCGGCGCCATGCTCTCTGCGCTGATGGTCCGCACCGTCGACGGCGGACACAAGATCAACACCTACGTCCACTTCGTCGCGCTCACGTGGGTCGGCTCGATCACCGCCGCCGTCACCAAGTGGCTCGTCACGCAGTTCCTCGCCATCTAGACCATCTTTTTCGCCGGGGGGTGTCCTCGCTCACTGCGTTCGCTGCGGGCACCCCCCGGCCAAAAACATGGGTGAAAAAGCCGGACGACTCGGTCGCTTCGCTCCCTCGTGTCCGGTGAACCGCGCTCGCTTCGCTCGCGCGGACGCCAGTACCCGCCGCCCGGTTTCATCACCCGCTACACGATCGCGAAGACCACCACGGCGACGTTCCAGATCCCGACCGCGACGCCGACGATCGCGAGGCCGAGCGGGACGCCGACGTCGTAGGGCCGCGGGGTCGCCCGGTACAGCGCGTAGAACGAGGCGATGAGGATCCCCTTCCAGACCGGGAGGACCACGAGACCGAACCGCTGGATCCCTTCACGTATGAGCGGGTGCGCTTCCGCCGCCACGCCGGTTCCGACCGCTGCGGTTGTCAGGACCACGTCGAATATCCCGAACGCGATCAGCGCGACAGCCCAGGTGCTCGCCGTTACGTCGGTCTTCGTCCCCCCGTGAGTCGCCATCGATCGCTGGTGTGCCGGCCGCGGACATTGCTATCGGCCGGTTACCGGCGCGAATACGTCGTCTAACGCCCTCCCGCGGGCGGCGAAGAGACAGGACAGACGGCGCCGAGACCCGGTGAACGGATACCAATTACTATGTTTCGGGCCTGATAGTGGTGACCATGCCAGAACCGGAAGACACGCTCAGCCGCTCGCCCGTCGACTTCGATTCTGCCGTCGCCTACGCGCTCCACCCCGAGATGCGCCGGCTCATCATCCTCTACCTCGTCGGGACGCTCCTGCTCCCGATCGGGCTGTCGATGTTCGTCAATCCGCCGTTTATCGGCGGGATCGCGCAGATCGTCCGCCAGATCATCGGACTCGCCATCGTCCTCGTCGGCGCGACGTTCTTCTTCGGCGGTGTCGTCGGCGCGCTGTTCAAGCTCGTCGCCGACGCCAACATCCTCGCCGCTGAACTGGACGACGAGTAACGCACTGCCAGGGGACCGAGTCGTCGTCCCGAATCGGACCGCTGTGTCACCGGCGCACCGCTTCGAGGACCACCCCGTCGTCGAACTCGCCGCGCTCGTCGGCCTTCTCGCGGCGGACGCGTTCGACTTCCTCGTCCTCCAGCCCGTGGCACTCCCCGAGAGCGTCGATGACCGCCAGCACGTCGGCCAGTTCACCGGCGCTCGGGTCGTCGTGAAACTCCGCGACCTCCTCGTCGAGTTTCTCGTGCAGGCGCTCCAGATACTCCTCGCACGAGGCCTCGCGGAATACTGGTTCCTCCCCGTTCTCCCGGATGATCCGCGGGATCTCGTCGCGGACGAGTTTGTCGTACTCCTCGGCCATGAGTGCGCTGGCACCGCCGCCGTTCTAACGGTGACGCTCGCGGCACCTATCGGCTGTCCATCGCCGCAATCGAAGCGGGTGCCGTTATGGCACTCGCGACCGAACTGAAGGGTATGTGTGGTCGCTATAGCCTGTTCGCGCCGCCCGCGGACATCGAGGAGCGGTTCGGCGCGACCTTCGACGTCGCCTTCGAACCGCGGTACAACGCCGCGCCGAGCCAGGGGCTCCCGGTCGTCACCGGCGACGACCCCGAGACCATCCAGCGCATGGAGTGGGGACTCGTCCCGTCTTGGGCCGACGACCGCTCCGAGTACGAATTCATCAACGCACGCGCGGAAACAGTACGCGACAAGCGGAGTTTCGCCGACGCCTACGAGTCCCGGCGCTGTTCCCGCGAGCGGAGCGAGCGGGAGCTCGACACGCCGAAGGCGGGTCGGTGTCTGGTCCCCGCGGACGGGTTCTACGAGTGGGCCGAGACTGACGAAGGGGGAAAACAGCCGTACCGCGTCACTATCGGCGACGACGACCTCTTCGCGATGGCGGGGCTCTGGGAACGGTGGACGCCGCCGCAGACCCAGACGGGACTCGGCGACTTCGGCGGTGGATCGGACCCCGACGCCGACCCGGACGCAGTCGAGACGTTCACCATCGTCACGACGGAGCCCAACGACACCGTCGCCGAACTGCACCACCGGATGGCCGTCGTCCTCGAACCCGGGGAAGAGGACCGCTGGCTCACCGGCGACCCGGACGAGGTCGAGGCGCTGCTGGACCCGTATCCGGCCGACGAGATGCGCGCCTATCCGGTCTCGACGGCCGTGAACAACCCGGCCAACGACTCGCCGGCCGTCGTCGAACCGGTCGAAGCGGAGTCGTGACTCGCGTGGATCACGTGCTCTGACACTGGGAGCTCTGACACCGGGGACGCTGACACCGGGGGCGCTGCCGCCAGCGTAGTACCGATGCCAGTCGGTGCAGTACCGGTGTCGGTCGGTACTGTAACGGTGCCAGTCTGCCCACTACTGACGCGGGCAGATTCGAATCCTTTTAGGGCGCGAGACCTGAACAGGCGGGTATGGCTATCAAACCCGCCTACGTCAAGAAGACGGCGACGCTGCTGATGGAGCGGTATCCGAACGCCTTCGGCGACGACTTCGAGCACAACAAAGACGTCGTCACCGAGCTCACGAACGTCGAATCGAAAGGCGTCCGGAACCGCATCGCCGGCTACGTCACCAGCAAGAACGCCCAGCCCGCGGAAGCGTAGGCGCGGTTCTCTCCTCTCTTGTCCGGTCGCCGAGCGGCCGCGCCGTCCCGCGAAATCGCGCACGAAAGTTCCTGACCGTGGTAGACGTATCCAAACTGTTTTGAGGGGGCGTCTCTCTATCCCGGATCAATGACTGTCAACGTAGGCATCCTCGGCGCGACCGGTGCCGTCGGACAGCGACTCATCCAGTTACTCGACCCGAACCCGGACTTCGAGATCGAGGCACTCACCGCCAGCGAATCGAGTGCGGGCAAGACCTACCGCGAGGCGAGCAAGTGGCGCATCGACACGCCGATCCCCGACGACGTGGCGGACACGGTGGTCACCGCGACCGACCCCGACGCCGTCCCCGACGACGTGGACCTCATCTTCTCGTCGCTCCCCTCCAGCGTCGGCGAGCGCGTCGAGTCGGACTTCTGCGAGGCCGGCTACGTCGTCTCCTCGAACTCCTCGAACGCCCGCGCCGACGACGACGTGCCGCTCGTCATCCCCGAGGTCAACGCCGACCACCTCGACCTCATCGAGGTGCAGCGCGACGAGCGCGGCTGGGACGGCGCCCTCGTCAAGAACCCCAACTGCTCGACGATCACGATGGTGCCGCCGCTTGCCGCCATCGACGACGCCGCCGGTCTCGACCGCATCGAGGTCGCCACCCTGCAGGCCGTCTCCGGCGCCGGCTACTCCGGGGTCTCCTCGATGGAGATCATCGACAACGCCATCCCGCACATCGGCAAGGAAGAGGGGAAGATGGAGACCGAGTCGCGCAAGTTGCTGGGCACCTTCGACGGCGCCGAAGTCGAGTGGCACGACGCCGACGTCTCGGCCTCGTGTAACCGCATCCCGACCATCGACGGTCACCTCGAAAACGTCTGGGCCGACACCGAGGAAGACCTGACTCCCTCCGAGGCCGAGGAAGCCCTGGAAGCGTACCCGTCCCTGGACCTCCCGAGTTCCCCGGATCAGCTCATCAAGGTCTTCGACGAGCCCGACCGCCCCCAGCCCCGGATGGACCGAAACCTCGGTAACGGGATGACCGTCTCCGTCGGCGGCGTCCAGGAGACCACCCACGGCCTTCAGTTCAACTGCCTCGCGCACAACACGCTCCGCGGCGCCGCCGGCGCGAGCGTCCTCAACGGCGAACTGCTCCTCGACACCGGCTACCTGTAAGCAGTCGCCGCGAGCGAGGATCGCCGACGGATCGATTATATGATAGGTCCGCTCAGTGGACAGTAGTCGCGACCAGTTCCGAACGCCGCGATAGAGGCCTAACCGGCCTGCGAGTCGCAGTTAGTAAACGACCCATTCGTCGTCGACTTCGCCGTCTGAACTCACTGTCAGAGTCACGTTCTCGTGACCCTCGATGGTTTCGTTGAACACTCGCTCACCGTCGACGGATACGCTGATCCCGCAGGTCTCGGCGTCCTCTTCGCGGTCGATCAGGACCGATTCTCCCGATTGGATTTGGAACTCTTCGTCTCGACATTCGGCCTGTAATACGACGTCACCCGAAACGCCGTGCGCGACGACTACTTCCGCGAGCTTCGTTCCCTCGCACATCGACGGCCAACATTCCGGCGTCGCGCCTTCGGGAGACGGCGTCTCCGTTCCAGTGGCGGTGTTCCTCGGAGTTTCGGATTCTGTCGCTTTCGACGTTCGAGAGTTATTTCCGGTCGTATCGACGAAACCACCCTCGATACAGCCACAGAGAGATGCGGAAAGAGCCGAAATCGAGAGGAATTGACGACGTCTCATACTGTTCGGTGAAAGGGGTCTCATAAGTATCTTCTGAGCGACAGAATGACGGTCAGTAATTCAATCTCGATGCGAACGATTCGAAGCGCTGCGAGCGAAGACACGTGGGATGCCACCCGGCGAACAAGATGGACGACGTTATCCGGCCACCCTGCAAAGTATGGCCATGGACGAGGGGACATACCGCGTGTTGCCCGGTCGCGACGACGAGACGTGGCGCTTTCTCGACCGCGACACCTTCGAGACCGTGGCCGTTCCCGTCGAAGGCCACGACGCGCCTGTCGAGGACCTCCGGCCGGGCTACCTCGTTGAGGCCGAACTCGACTGGGGATCGGAGGAGCCGGCGGTACGGTCGCTCTCGGTAGTTCGACCGACGCGCTACACCTTCGTCGCGGACGCCGAACCGATATTCGAGGTGGCACAGAACCTCTGGGAGGAGACCCGTGCGGCCGGCGAGGGGATGAACGCCACGCAGACGTACAACACCGACAACAAGGTCAACGGCGTCTGTTACGTCTTCGCGGACGCCGGTCAGCCGAGCGTCTTCGACGACTTCCGTGGCGGCGCCCGCCCGCTCGAACCGCTCGTCGACCGAATCAACGACCAGGCCGACACCGAGCCCGAACCCCGCGAACTGTTCGTCCTGCGATCCGCGGACGGCGCGTTCACCGTCGTCACTATCGCACTGGACAAAGAGGGCCGATTCGCGGAGACGCTCCGCGAGACCTACGAGCGCGACGCTCCCGACGAACCGCTGGTCTGAGGTAATGTCGCGATTCTTTGTCGGGATCGATTCCGTGGTGTCCGGTTTACTTTGCTTCTTGAGCAGTGGTTTCTGGTTTAGTTAGTGTGGAAAGAAGTTGGATCGGAGCAACTGCAGGTGACAGCATGCGTTGAAAGCCCTCGGCGCGCTCGCGGTCGCTGAGCGACATACCCTCGCTTCGCTCGGGTAGGGGTCGCTCAGACGACGATACTCCGTCGCGAGCGCGCCTCGCCCTTTCAGTCCACCAGGACAACGACCGCACAGCAAAGCGCCTCATGCCTCCCCAACCGATTCGCTCCCCGCGGTCGCTCATCCCTCGCACGGTACTGTCGCGGCATGAACGCCGCGACAGCGCGCGCCACCGTGTTTGGTCACGCTGTGGGCTGTACTGAGCGTTCGGCGCCGAAGGCGCCGGTTCACCGTCAGAGCGAAGCTCTGACGAGCCCGCGGTCGTTCGCGGTGCTCACTCCCGTGGACACCGGACGCAAGCGAACGGAGTGAGCGAAGCGTCCGGCCTTTTTCACCCATGTTTTTGGCTCGGGGGGTCGCCGCAGGCGACCCCCGAGCGAAAAAGATGGTTGTGCGATTCCTTATCTGTCTGTAACTCTCTAGCTCACGTATGAGCCTCTCGGCAATCGCCCCCCTCCAGGTGCTCGACGTCTCCCCGCTGGTCGTGGTCGGTGGGTTGCTCCTGCTAATCGCGATCGCGGCGGTGTACTCGGCGATCGAGATCGTCGAGGCCTACGAGAAGGAGGCACTGACGGTCTTCGGCGAGTACCGCGAACTGCTCGAACCGGGGATCCACATCATCCCGCCGTTCGTGAGTCGAACGTATCCGTTCGACATGCGGACCCAGACGATCGACGTGCCACAGCAGGAGGCGATCACCCGCGACAACTCGCCGGTGACCGCCGACGCGGTCGTCTACATCAAGGTGATGGACGCCAAGAAGGCGTTCCTGCAGGTCGAGGAGTACAAACGCGCCGTCTCCAATCTCGCACAGACGACGCTGCGCGCGGTGCTGGGCGACATGGAACTCGACGACACGCTCTCGCGACGGGAGATGATCAACGCGCGGATCCGCGAGGAGCTAGACGAACCCACCGACGAGTGGGGCATCCGCGTCGAGAGCGTCGAGGTCCGCGAGGTCAACCCGGCCGCGGGCGTCAAACAGGCGATGGAACAGCAGACCTCCGCCGAACGCCGGCGCCGTGCGATGATCCTCGAAGCGCAGGGCGAACGGCGCTCGGCCATCGAGCAGGCCCAGGGCGCGAAGCAGTCCGACATCGTCCGCGCCCAGGGGTCGAAACAGAGCCAGATCCTCGAAGCGCAGGGCGACGCTATCTCGACGGTGCTGCGGGCGAAATCCGCCGAGTCGATGGGCGAACGCGCCATCATCGACAAGGGGATGGAGACCCTCGAAAACATCGGCCAGGGCGACTCCTCGACGTTCATCCTGCCCCAGGAGATGTCATCGCTGCTCGGTCGCTACGGCAAGCACCTCACCGGCAGCGACGTGACCGACATGGCGCAGGCCGACGGCGAGGGCGAACTCAATAGTTTAGAGTTCGACGCCGAGACGCGCGAGCTCCTCGGTCTCGACAACATCGCCGAGATCATCGGCCAGATCGACGAGGAAGCACAGGTCGACGTCGACGCGATGGAGGAGGAGGCCCAGGCCATCAAAGAGGGCGAGGGACTGCGCGCGGACGATTCCGAGGTCATCGACGAGCGGGAGTGAACGTGGCCGCTCTCCCGTTCGCGACGGGAGACTCAACGCTTTTCATCAGTCGCAGTGACAGGCCAGTATGGTCTCCAGAGACACGGCCGTCCACGTGACGGTCGTCGCGCTGGCGTTCGCCAGTCTGGCCGCCCTGTCCCCGTCCGTCGTCGACGCCGAGAGCCCGTTCGCAGTCGTGGCATTCGTCGCCTTCAACGGCGTCGTCCTCGCCGGCGCGCATCTCTATCTCGCGTGGCGCGGCGAGGACGGACTCGTCCCCGTTTCCGCGCGGTGGCGGTTCGTCGCCACCGTCGGGGCGATCGTGGGTCTCGGCGTGATCGCGGCCCTGACAGATCCGGTCGCCGTCGGCCCGCTGACCACGGACGGACTGCTCGCGGCGCTCGGCGGTCTCGTCGCGCTCGGCTACCTGTTCGTCGAAGCCCGCGCCGGCTATCGGGAGTCGACGACCGAGGCCGGAGCCTGATCGGCAGACACGGGTCTCCGCTCAGACGACCTGGTTCGGCAGGTCCTCCCACTCGCCGGATTCGTCCGCGGTGGCGACGGCGTCGGCGACGATGTCCGCGAGGCGTCCGAAGTACTCGGGGGTGTGCCCGGCGTTGTGGGGCGTGATCAGGACGTTTTCGAACGTCCACAGTTCGTGGTCCTCCGGGAGCGGTTCCGGGTCGGTCACGTCGAGCGCGGCGCCGCGGATGGAGTTCCAGCGCAGGGCGTCGACGAGCGCGCCGGTGTCGACGACACCGCCGCGAGCGACGTTCACGAGGACGGCGTCGGGCGGCATCGTCACGAACACCTCCTCGTCGATCAGGGCCTCGGTCGCGTCGGTGAGCGGGCAGGCGAGGACGACGTACGCGGCGTCGGCCACCGCCTCGGAGATGTCTTCGTAGCCGTACACGTCGTCGGTCGGCCCTCCTTTCTCCGGCGTGTAGCGGACGCCGACCGTGTCGACGTCGAACCCCTGGAGGCGCTGGACGACCGATTCGCCGATCGGGCCCATGCCGACGACGGCGACGGTACTCCCCGCGAGTTCGTGTACCTGGTGCGAGCGCCACTCGCGACGACGCTGGCGGCGCCGGGACTCCAGGAAGTCGCGGGTGAAGGTGAGGATCGCACCGAGAGCGTACTCGCCGATGTTCGTGCCGTGGACGCCGGAGGCGTTCGTGACGGCGATACCGCGTTCGCGGAAGGCGTCGAGCGGGAGGTGGTCGACGCCGGCGAACGAGCAGGCGAACAGTTCGAGGTTCTCGGCGCGCGCGAGGTCGTCCTCGTCGAGGGACAGGCCGGCGACGACGCGAGCGTCGGGGAGCATCTCCCGTTCCTGTTCGGGGGTCGCGGCGTAGCCGACCTCCCGCTCGGGGAGTCGTTCGCGCAGCGTCGCGACGTACTCCTCTGGGGAGATGCCGTGGATGTTCTGTCGCAACACCAGTACCTCGGGGTGCTCGCCCGTCGAACCGGCGGTCATAGGCCGCCAGTTCGCCGTGCTTCATCAAAAACCCCGCCGTCGGTACACGACTCTCCCGGCATCGTTCTGGATGTGCGTCGCGTTGCCGGCACTCGACCGTGTTCAGAGCCCGGGAACGAGTTCGAGGATGTCGTATCGCAGGACGTACCGCGCGACGCCGGCGCCGTAGGCGAGGACCCAGAAGATGACGTACCCGAAGACGCCGATCCGCACGCGGCTGCGCCAGTGGTCCATCCGGTCGGAGCCGATCTCGTCGAGCAGTACGTCCTCGTCGTAGTCGTTGTAGAGGTCGTAGCGGCGCTTGGCGCTGAAGATGCGGACGATCCCCGTCATGCCGAACGCGAGCAGCGCGTAGGCCTGCATCCCGAGGAACGCGTGAACCATCGCGAAGCTCCCGAACTGGTCGAGCAGTCGGGGCGCCATCCAGGTAACCAGCGGCACGGTCGTCAGGACGAGCCCCGTCACGACGAACTTCAGGTGGTGCATCAGCACGTCCCACGTGACCGGTTCGGTCTCGATGATGTACCAGGCGCCGTAGAAGAAACAGGGAAAACTCGCCGTCACGGCCAGCAACACGACCGTCGCGACGACCCTGTCCGTGACCATAGCCGACTCTATCGGCTATGCCTCCTAAACCGTGCCGAAAGTCCGCTCACTCGTCGGACTCGATCTCGTCGAACAGCGCCGCGACCCGCGTTTCGATCTCGTCGCGGATCTCGCGGACCCGTTCGGGGTCCTCGCCGTCGGGGTCGTCGAGCGCCCAGTCGGCCACGGTCACGTCGTCGCCCACCTGGCCGACGTCGAGCGTCGAACAGCCCATCGTCGCGACGTAGTCACACGAGCGGAGCTCCTCCAGCGTGATCTCGCGAGGCGTTCGGTCCGAGAGGTCGAGGCCGACTTCGTCCATCACCTCGACGACTTCATCGTGAACGTGGTCGGCAGGGTGGGTTCCGCCGGTCAGGATCTCGATCGCTGTTTCGAGGCCCCGTCGTTCGCGCTCGCGTTCGGCGAACGCAGTGGACATCTGCGAACGGCCGGCGTTCTGGACGCACATGAAGGCGATGCGGGTCGGTTCGGTGGTGTCGGTTTCTGTAGACATGTGTCTCGTATCGGTGAGTCGCGTGGTGTCGGTCAGTCGTCGGTCGGTTCGGTGCCAGTAGTCGGTTCGCCGTTTGTCGATCCCGGCGTTCCCGCCGCGGAGTTCCCCCAGTCGAACGTGCGCTGGAAGTACAGGGCGACGTTGACCAGCGCGAGCAGGACGGGTACTTCGATGAGCGGGCCGACGACGGTCGTGAAGGCGACGCCGGAACCGACGCCGAACACGGCGACGGCGACGGCGATGGCCAGCTCGAAGTTGTTGCTCGCAGCGGTGAAGCCGATGGCCGTCGTCGTCGAGTAGTCGGCGCCGATGCCCCGCCCCATCCCGAAGCTCACCAGGAACATCACGACGAAGTAGATGGTCAGCGGCACCGCGATGAGCAGCACGTCCGCCGGCTCGGCGACGATCGTCTCGCCCTGCGTGGCGAACATCACGACGACGGTGAACAGCAGTGCGACCAGGGTCAGGGGGTCGATCTTCGGGACGAGTCGCTCGTCGTACCACTCCTCGCCCTTCGCTCGCGTCCCGGCGTACCGGGTGAGGAAGCCGGCGGCGAAGGGGATCCCGAGGAACACGACGATCGCCTCGAACACCTGGGTCGGCGTGACGTCGAACGTCGAGATGCCGGCGACGAGGGTCTCCATGCCCAGGAGCGGAGGCAGCACGAGCGCGAAGAACCAGACGTACACCCCGTAGGTGAGGATCTGGAAGAGGCTGTTGAACGCGACGAGTCCGGTCACGTACTCCGTCGAGCCCTCGGCGAGTTCGTTCCAGACGAGGACCATCGCGATGCAGCGGGCCATCCCGATGAACACGAGTCCGAGGAAGAAGTCGGGACGTGCCGGGAGGCCGGGGACGAGCCCGCTGAAGAAGAAGACGGCGAGCCCGAACATCAGCGTCGGGCCGATGAGCCAGTTCTGGACGAGACTCAGCCCGAGCACGCGCCAGTTGCGGAACACGGTCGGGAGTCGCGAGTAGTCCGCCTTCGCCAGCGGCGGGTACATCATCACCACGAGCCCGATCTCCACGAGGTGGAGGTCGCGGATCGGTCGCGTCACCGACGGCGCGACGAATCCGAGGCCCACGCCGACGGCCATCGCGCCGAAGATCCAGACGGTGAGGTACTTGTCGAGGACGTCCATCGACCGCGGGTCGCCGCAGCTCTCGCAGTCGCAGTCCGGTCCGTGCTCGTGGGCCGCGTCACTCATCGTCGACGGTCCCTTCGAGGACGGTGACGAGGGCGACCGCACGGTTGGTCGCGCGGTACTTCTTCCAGCGGCCGTCCTTGCGGTCGGTGACTAGACCCGCGTCGACGAGCGCGGACAGCGCGTGACTCAGTCCGCTCTCGGAGACGTCGACGACCGCGTTCAGTTCGCAGACGCACAGTTCCTCGCCCGCGGCGACGAGCACGCGGACCAGCGTGTAGCGCGTCTCGTTGGCGAGCGCCGAGAGGACGTCGAGTTCCGCGTCGACCTGTGCCGCCCCGAGCGCCGCTTCGAGCGTCCCGAGTTCGTCGAGACGACGCTCCACGTCTTCGTTCCGACAATTTCCCAACTCATCGTCGAGGTACCGACGAAGTCGATCCGTTCCCTGGGCCATCACCAGACGGTTGAATCAATACTAAATTAGTCTTTCCGGTGTGATATCGAGGTCCCGGTTTGAATTCGATTACTGTGTTATGGTGCCCGTTCGAGAGTACAGCCACTTCACCCTAGTTGAGTGGATAGTGAATTGTGTCTGGCGAACATGGCGACGTAACTCCTGTTTCGGCAGGACGCGATTTCCGTTTCGGCTAAGGATTATTCCATGCGCACACGCGAAGCACGACGAATTCCGCCTGCCGTGACAATTTCGCCGATCGCGACGATCCGTCGGTTCGTCGTGTCCGCCGTCCGTCGCCCGGTCGGGGCGCTTTTACCCCTCGGGGACCGAGTTCCGTCAATGAGCGACGCGGGCGACGAACGCGAGGTCGACCGGGGAGAGACCTCGGAGGGAGCGAGCGGGGACGAAGGACCCGCGAGCCGCGAGGTCGACCGGGAGGAGGCCTCGGAGGGAGCGAGCGGGGACGATCACGGGTCCGAGTCGATCGAGGCGCTCCGCGAGCAGGTCGAGGCCGAATACGACTTCGAGGACTTCGGCCCGGCCGACATGGAGTCGATGTCCGCCGACGAGTGGGAGGCGGTCTTCGACCCGGACTCGTGGATTACGGGCCAGGAGCTGCTCGACCGGATCGAGGCAGACCTCAAACGGAGGGTGGCTGACCGCGAGGTGTTCGCCCGCATCGAACGACAGGACGACCGGATCCTGGCCTACTCCGACGAGGGGTACGCCACCGTCTACGCCGACGGCTCGGTCGAGGGCCACGGGACCGTCCTGCGCGACGTGAAACCGACGGTCGCGCTGGCGTCGATGGACTCCTACGAGGTGCCCGAGGCGCCGCCCGAGGACCTGCTCCCCGAACCACAGGAGGTCCCGGAGGGGAGCGGCGAACTCGGGAACACGATGTTGCAGGTCGTCGCGGGGTTTCAGGTGCTGGCCGGCGTCCTGCTCGTCGTCGGCTGGCTGGTGATCAGCATCGGACTGGTCGAGCCGCCAGGCGGCGGGAGCGTCCGGTCGCTGAACGTCATCGGGATGCTCGTCGCCGGCGTCGTCTTCCTCGGGATCGGTCTGCTGCTGTTCACGGTCGTCGCGAACGCGCGTCTCTCCGACAAGTTCCGCGCGGAGGAGTACCGCAACCGGTTGCGCGCCGTCGAGCTGGAGCCGGACGAGCGGCCGGACTTCCTGCCTGACGACGGAGCGGCGACCGAGCGGACGGAGGGCATCCCGGGCGAGCGGTCAGAGGGGCTCCCGGGGAGCGAGTCCGAGGGCGAGCGCGACGCGACGTGACGGGTGCGATGGCTCGTCGTCGCTGCCGAGGAGTGGCCCCGTCTCGAAGACGGGCTCTGTCGGCGAGCGCGACCCGAATATCTCCGGGGTTCGGCGACGCGGCTGGCGGCTAATAGCGCGCCTGCGTGCGTATTCGGTGGGTTTATACAAATTCGGTACCGAGCATCGACGTGTATGAATAGACGGGACTTTCTGCGGACCGCCGGCGGCGCGGCAGGTGGCGCGTCCGCCGCGGCCGTCGGGGCCGGTACGGCCGCCGCCGCCCAGGAGGAGGGCGGTGGCGGAGGCGGGAGCGTGCGGCCCGAGTGGCCGTCGTACGTCGACGACGCGCAAAACGGGAGCTACGAGGACCTCCGCGGCGAGTCGGAAGTGACCGTCGAGGTGGGTCCGGGCGGGAACTTCTCGTTCGTCCCGACGAAGATCTGGATCGACCCGGGG
This sequence comes from Halosimplex amylolyticum, assembly GCF_051414035.1. Classification (NCBI taxonomy): domain Archaea; kingdom Methanobacteriati; phylum Methanobacteriota; class Halobacteria; order Halobacteriales; family Haloarculaceae; genus Halosimplex; species Halosimplex amylolyticum. Next base: position 829,718 of record NZ_JBLKNW010000001.1, read on the forward strand.
ACGACGATCAACTTCGAGTTCGTCTCGCCGAGCCACAACGTCAAGCCGAACGAACAGCCCGAAGGCGGCAGCCTCGACGGGACCGAGGGTGGCGACTTCGACACCGTCCCCGAGGGGGAAACCTACTCGGCGACCCTCGAGACCGGCGGGATGTACACCTACTACTGCGGGCCCCACGAGGGCCAGGGCATGAAAGGCGCCATCGCCGTCGGCGAAGAGGTCTCGACCGTCGAGACGGGCGGCGGCGGCGCGACGCCGCTGAACCCCGAGCACATGGGCGTGCCTTTCCACCCCCACTACGTCGGGGTGTCGACTATCGTGATGATGGTCGTCTCGCTGCTGTTCACGTTCTTCCTGCTGAAGTACGGTGAGTCGCCGAACGCGAAGGGAGGGAACAACTGATGTCGTCCTCTGGAAGCACCTACGGTGACATCCACCGGTACGAACCGGCCCGGGAGAGCACCGCTGCGGCCGTCGGGATCGTCCTGTTGACGATCGTCGAGGTCGTCTTCGTCGGGCTGTTCACGTTCGGGCTGGTCAACGGCTGGGGGTACAGTCCCCTCGGGAACATGTACCTGGGCGGCATCCTCGCGATCATCTTCATCGACCTGGCCTTCATCCTGATGCTGTACCGCAAGGAGTTCCTGCCGGACGTGATGATCGTCAAGAAGCGACGCCGCAAGTGGGAGGACCTCTACGTTCGCGAGGAGGACGTCGACGGGACGCCCTTCACCGAGGAGGACCCCATCGAGAGCGTGAAACGAGCCGTCTACCCCTACTACAAACGATAAACAATGCCACTGGACGAAGACAAGTACCCCGGAGAAACGGGCCGACGCCGGTTCGTCAAAGGCGTCGTCGGCAGTGCGGCGCTGGCGAGCGTCGGCACGGGCGGCGCGGCAGCGATGAACACGGTGACCTCGGCGGCGGGCGGCGGTGGCGGCCCGACGCAGTACATGGCCATCGAGAACACGGACGGCCCGGCCCCGCGCGGGATGCCGATCGTCCCGGTCGAAGTGAACAGCTCCGGTGAGCTGTACGGGCTCTTCCCGGAAGCGAGCACGGAGACCGTCCAAGGCATCGAGCGGACGATCGCCGAGATGGATGTCGGCGGAACGACGTACTCCTCGCAGTGGTTCCAGTACTGCGGGCTCGAACAGTACCAGGGCGTCCAGCCCGAGGCCGATGCGGACAACGCTCTCCGCGCCTCCCCGAGCCCACCGCCCGCCTACGAGTGGCAGCAAGACGTCGAGGGCGACGCCGTACTCACCGTCGACATGTTCGAGGACTACGAGACGTGGGGCAACGGTATCGGGAAGGACGGCCTCGGCAAGCCCGCGAGCGCGACCTGGCGGTCGCAGGGCGAGGACGCGAAGACCATCCCGGTGCAGGTGCTCCGTTCGCCCAAGGTCTCGCAGATGGCCAACGGCGAGGGCGAGTTCAGTGACCTCCCGAGCAACATCCAGAGCTTCATCGACGGGGCGACCGACCAGGACTTCATGGCCTGGATCAACAAGTGCACACACTTCTGTTGCGTCCCAGGCTACAAACAGCTCGAAGGGAGTGCGAACTTCGGTGGCGCGGACGAAGTGTACTGTCAGTGTCATCAGTCGATCTACGACCCGTTCAGCCCCACGCAAGTACAGTTCGTCGCGCGCCCGCGCCCGGAGGAATAACAGATGAGCTTAGAACGCAAGGACGAACACGACCACGACACCTGGATGGAGAGCCGCGATCTGACGGCCATCGAAGAGATCTATCTCACGGTGTTGCTGTGGCTCGACAGGCGCCTCCGTATCGTCGACTATCTGGAGATCATGGAGAACATGTACTACAAGGTCAACTTCCAGATGCCGAAGAGCCACACGGAGCAGTACAATCTGGACAACAAGTTCTGGTACTGGTATCCGCTGTACGCCCTCGGGTCGTTCTCGACCATCGCGTACGTCGTGGCCGCCATCTCCGGCGCCCTGCTCGGGTTCTACTACGCACCCGGCGCCGGCGCCTCGAACGGCGAACCGGCGCTGGCGTACAACTCCATCACGTTCATCATGACCGACCTGAACTTCGGCTTTTTCCTCCGGAGTCTCCACCGCTGGTCGGCGCAGGTGATGGTCGCGGCCGTGTTCCTGCACATGCTGCGCGTGTACTTCACGGGCGCGTACAAGGAGCCGCGTGAACTCAACTGGATCATCGGCATCGTGCTCATCTCGCTGACGATGGTCTTCGGGTACACGGGCTACCTGCTCCCGTGGGACCAGCTTGCCTTCTGGGCCGGCCAGATCGGCGTCGAGATGAGCCTCTCTATCCCGTTGATAGGCGAGTGGGTGGCCCAGCTGTTGTTCGGCGGGTTCACCCTCAGTCAGTCGACGGTCCAGCGGATGTACATCCTGCACGTGTTCGTGCTCCCGTTCGTCACGACGGGGATCATCGCGGTCCACATCGGCATCGTCTGGATGCAGGGCATCGCGGAACCACACTGATACAATGAGCGACAACGACAACAGCGAGGAAGTTCGCACCGACGGCACGGGTATCGTCCCGCCGGACGACGAGACCCCGACCTGGAGCGAGCGGAAAGCGCGCCAGCAGGGGCTCGCCCGGCTGACCTACGAGTACTTCGAGCGCTCCCGCCGCGAGGACCAGGACCTGCGCCAGCAGTCCAGCTACGTCGAGCGCGACGTGCTGGCGTTCCCGACGTGGCCCCACGAGATGATCCGCAACCTCGCGCTGACGAGTTTCTTCGTCGGCATGATCATCTTCCTGTCGGCCGCGCTCCCGCCGCACATCGGCCCGCCGGCCGACTCCTCGTCGACGCCGGCGGTCATCCTGCCCGACTGGTACCTCTACTGGTCGTTCGGCCTGCTGAAACTCGGCCCGCTCAACCCCGACATCAGCCTGCTGGGCGGGCAGAAGCTGATGGCCGACCGAACGTACGGCGTCCTCGCCAACCTGGTGGTCGTCGGCTTCGTCGCCATCGTCCCCTTCCTCAACAAGGGGAGCGCGCGCCGGCCGGTCGAACAGCCCTTCTGGGGCGCGGTCGGCGTCAGCGGCGTCGTCTTCGCGTTCACCATCGCCGCGCTGTCGGTCAAGAACCTGATCTCGATGGACTCGCACCTGCTGTTCGACCTGACGTTCATCCTCCCGATCCTGTCCGCGTTCCTCGCGTACGCGGTGCTCCGGACGATGCGGGAAGGGTACATGTTCAACCTCAATCGCCGGTACTACCGGCTGCGACCGCCGAAATAGATGGCGGACGACCCGTCCCGGACCGGCGACGCGGCCGAGGAGGTCGCCGCCACCCGCGGGACGGACGCGGATTCTGCTGCCGATGCCGATTCGTCTCCACAGGCCCGACCAGAGAATGACGACGACACGCGCGACGACAGGGGCGTCGTCGTCCCCACGGCCGTCTACAAGCGGGTGACGGTCTTCTCGACGCTGATCGCGGTCGTGGCCGTGGTCGGCGGCTTCCTCGTGCTCGACGTCGCGACGGACAGGGCGACGGCGGAGCTGTCGGAGATCGACCCGCTCGTGGCGCTGGTCGGGGTGGGTCTCATCGCCTTCGGGGCGGTCACCTACGCCTTCTCGACGCGCTTCCGGGCCGAAGGAATGGGAAACGCTAAAGACGACACCGACGAACCGTCAAACAATGGCTGACGAATTCGCGAAGGGGTTGGCGATACTGTCCGGCGCGGGGATGGCGTGGCTGACCCTGGCCGGCTGGTATCGCACCCCGAGTTTCGAGGGTACCGGCGTCCAGCTGATCGCGCCGGTCGAGACCCCGTCGTCGATCTACGGCGAGATCGGCATCGCACTGATGGACGTGATGGCGTGGTTCGCCGTCATGGGCGCGCTGACGTTCTGGGTCGTCATCCCGGCCGTCGAACAGGCCCGCGAAGCGTACGCCGAACGCTCGAACTGACGGCGGCTCGATTTTCTGTCTCTTCGGCCCCGTAGCTGCAGTAGGGTCGACGTGCGTTCGCTACGGAGTGCGTATTGGCCACCGAGAGGGCTACCACTTCAGAGAGATGTTCCGATAGCTGTGAGATACAGGGCGCGAATGCGTCGATCAATCTCGCGGGGCCCCTCCGGAACATCGACGTCCAGAACGTCGCTGCTGCTCGCAGAGACCCGAACGTGAACCCGTTCAACTGTACACAGATACCGATCCGGATGGTAGCCGTCCGCGGAAATTCGCGTGATTGCGGTCACGAGAGGAGTACGTGACAGTCTCGAGTCTGCGGTAGACTGTCGAGAGTGATTGCGCAACGACGGTTGCGGTCTCGCCTGCGCTCATCGCTCGATCCGCGATCGTCCGAAGCGTTCTCCGGCACGTGGAGTCGACAAGCACGTCGAGTAGCGCTTGGCCGTGAGTGACTTCGCTCGGCAGACGTGGACTGTCATTCAGCCACTGGTCGGGATCGCTCGGGAGTCGAGGCTAGTGTAACGTGACCGTGAGGTCCGCTCTCTCGTCGGGGGCCAGTTCGAGCCACGTTCCGATCGCGGTGGCGAGCGCCATGACCGCTTCGTGATGGTCCTGTTTCGACGCGTGGACGCTCGACGGATGTATGTCGAGCGTGTTGTACGTACCGCGTATCTCGGCCGGCATGTCTTCGTGGTCGGTAAGGTGACGAGTGACTTCTACGAGTAAGGCGTGAACGTGGATGTATTCCTGTTTGCGCATGGGTAGACTAGTAGCAGTCACCGACACTCAGACCCTGCCTCGACGCTGAGTCCCGAGACAGTTCGACGCAGTTCCTCGGCAGTGCTGTCGAGCTGGGAGCGGACAGTTTCACAGTCCCTGTCGTAGTCGGCGAGGCTCGCGTCGGCCAGCTTTGGGAGATGGACGTGGTGCAGCTCGGTGGTAATTCGTTCGATTGGGTCTTCTCCAGCCGCTGGAGGAACTTTGCTGTCAACGATTGCAGCAATGAGTTCGCCGATGGGCACGGCCTCCTCGTCGTTCTCAATCAGGTACTGGAGGACCTGTCGTCGCCGTGGGTCGGCAATCAACCGTCGTATTCGGTCTGTCGAAGCGGTCTGTGTGTTGGTGTTCATTGTGGCGTCCGCCATGGACACTGACGCGCGTGAACATGGACGAGAATCATTAGTCCCTCACGTAAATACGGGTGACGTTACTCCAGATCATCACAAATCTCCCCGGGAGATGTGAGTTCGTGTTGGTGAATCCATCCGCTACATCTCGCACGGCATTCTTGCCAGATACCGGGAGAATCAACGTGGTGATCGGTACGTGAGTCCCCTGTACTGAGCATCCGCGGCGAGCGGGCCGATGTGCGGTTTACCGTCGAAGCTGCGCTCTGACAGCGTTTTCACCCCTGTTTTTTGGCGGGTGGGTTCCCGCAACGAGCGGTGGGAGGGGCGACCGAAGGGAGCACCTCGACGTGAACGGGGTGCTGTCGAACGAAGTGAGACAGGGCTCGGTAGACGAACGGAGTGAGCCGTGCAGTGAACGAAGTGAGCAGTGAGCGAAGCGAGTGAGGAAACCCACCCGAGAAAAAGATGGGCTACAGGAACTGGCCGAGCGGACCGTAGAAGAACGTGACGTAGCCCACGTACAGCAGCGCGACGAGCGACGCGCCGATCGCGGCCTTGGGTCGCTCGACGTCGATCTCCCGGCGGACTTCGACCTTGCGGGACTCGAACTCGAAGAGGTCGGTCAGCAGGACGAAGATGGCGATCGTCGCGGCGACCATCCCGGCGTGGGGATGGACGGTCAGGTAGTAGAACGACCCGAGGACGAGCGCGACGTTCGTGGCGACGTGGAAGGGGTGTCGCGAGAGGTCGTCGGCGTCGCCGTTCTCGGCCTGCGAGAGGTGACGTCTGTGCGCGAGCGCCCGCGCCGCGATGTTCAGCACCACGAGACCGAGCAGCACCGCCTCGATGACGAGGATCTCCTCGGTGATGTGGCCTCCGAGGGCGGCGTCGATCGGCCCGAACAGCTCGTATGCAACCATAACGGTAGATCTGTCCGTGGCCCATTAGAGTTTTTCCAATCCAGCGCGGCGCTCGGCGGTGTCGAGGCGGGCTACGCCGACGAGAAGGGCGAGCGGCTGGCGTCGACCACCGCGACCGAGAGCGACGCGCCCGGCGTCACGCGAACCGGTTCGGCCGGACCGACCTCGCCGACCACTCTGTCGTCGGCGAGGAGGTGGACGGCGGTCTCGTCGCGTTCGACGGAGACGCGCAGGTCGGCCGTGGGGACGACCCAGTGGTCGGTGTCCGTCTCGAAGGGCGCGACGGGGACGACCGCCGCGGCGTCGGGGCCAGGCCCGAGGACGGGGCCGCCGGCCGCGCTGGCGTAGCCGCTCGACCCCGCCGGCGTCGCGAGGACGACGCCGTCGGCCCGGAACCGGGAGACCCGGTGGTCGCCGCTCTCGACGGCGTACTCCGATATCTGCGCGGGCTCGGCGCTGACGAGCATCACGTCCAGCAGGGCCCGTGCACGCGTTCCGTCGCCGGCGCGGACGTCGAGGACGGGGTGCGGGCTGGAGTCGAAGTCGTTCGCGAGGAGCGCCGCGACCGCCTCGTCGACCGCGTCCAGCGGGACGGACCTGACTCCGCGACCGGCCGCGACCGGCAATACCGGGACGGAAGGCGTCGCGCGCGCGACGGCGAGCAGCGCGGGTTCGCCGACGGCGACGAGCGCCTGGCTGTCGTCGACGACGTCGCGGGCCGCTCCGACGACCGCCGTCCCACCGGCGGCTTCGACGGCGGCGACGGCGCGATCGGTGTCGGCGCCGACGACGCCGACGACCGGTCCATTCCTCATCACCGGAGTGTGGCGATGACTCGGCAAAAAGGCACCGCACCGCGCGTGCGCGACCCGGGAGGGCCGGCGGTGGGTCGGAACCGTTCCGGTAGCGGGTCGAAACCGTTCCGGTGGATTCACTACGGACGGTCCCAAAGCCACGGACATGAGCGACCAGAGCGCGGACGTGTCACGTCGGGCCTTCCTGCGCGCCGGCGCAGGCGCCACAGCAGTCGCGGCTGGCGCTGGTACCGCCACCGCCGCCCAGGAAGAGACCGAGACTGGCGGCGAGGGCGGAGGTGGCGGCGGCGGAAACGTCCAGCCGGAGTGGCCGTCGTACGTCGACGACGCGCAAAACGGGAGCTACGAGGACCTCCGCGGCGAGTCGGAAGTGACCGTCGAGGTGGGTCCGGGCGGGAACTTCTCGTTCGTCCCGACGGAGATCTGGATCGACCCGGGGACGACGATCAACTTCGAGTTCGTCTCGCCGAGCCACAACGTCAAGCCGAACGAACAGCCCGAAGGCGGCAGCCTCGACGGGACCGAAGGCGGCGACTTCGACACCATCCCCGAAGGCGAGACCTACTCGGCGACGCTAGAAACGGGCGGGATGTACACCTACTACTGCGGGCCCCACGAGGGCCAGGGCATGAAAGGTGCCATCGCCGTCGGCGAAGAGGTCTCGACCGTCGAGGTCGACACCGGCGGCGGTGGCGGCGGGGGCGGTCGACCGCAGGTCCCCGATGCGGCGAAGTCGCTCGGCATCGCCACCGGCTTCGGGATGGCCGCGACGCTCGGGCTGGCCTACTTCTTCATCAAGTACGGCGGCGACTACGGCGAGTACGACGAGGCCTGAGAGCCGAGGCCCGTCGCGGTACCGTCTTTTGTCGCCGCAGGGAGCCGAGAACTTCGAGCCGGTCAGATCGCGTCCGGTCCGGTGTGGACCGTCAGTTCGACGTCGCGGGGCTCGCCTTCCACGTCCGCGACGATCCGCTCGACCACGCGCGTCGCTTCCTTCCGGATGAGCGGCTTGACCTTCTCGACGACCCAGGACAGCGAGACGAACCGCGGCAAGTCGATGCTGCCGGCCTTGACCGACCCGGGATCGTAGTCGATACGCAGGGTCACGCGTGAGGCGGTCTCGGCGTCCGCGGGCGCTTCGTCGGGGGCCGCTTCGACGAGCCAGTGACCGTCGGCGTCGACGTTCTTGACGACGCGCCAGTCGAGTCGGTTCGGTCGATCGGCCGCGACGACCTCCGTGTGGGCGGTGTAGCTGAGCTTCCACCAGGCGAACCGCAGGCTGTAGCGCGTCCCGGGCGATCCGTCGCCGTCGCGGCGGACTTCCTCGAGGTACTCCGAGTAGTTCGCGTACCGCGGGAAGTCCACGACGAAGTCGTATATCTCGTCGGGAGGAACGTAGACGACCGTACTGACCTCGACTTCGTCCACACGACCTCTGGGGGCCCCTCGTACTAATAGCCTCGGCGGACGAACGCCCGGCCGCGACGGGCGAGCGGTCACGCCGATACGGAGGCAACCCGGCCGCTCCGCTGTGTGTTCGCGGGAAGCGAGAAAATTAGCTCGGAACAGCGTCGTCGGTCAGTGCGTCGCGTCGACTTCGAGGTCGGCCTCCCTGGCCGAGTCGACGGTTCGTGGGTCGTGGTCGTCGTAGTCGTCACCGTCGTCCGACTGTTCGCGGAGGACGACGCCGAGGAAGCCACCGACAGCGCCGGTCCCCGCGACGACGGCCGCGACGACGGCGAGCGAGAACACCATGATGCCCAGGAAGATGACCATCCCGAGGGTCTCGCCGCCGGCGATCGCGCCGAAACTGAAGATGCTGAACACGAGCACGAGCACGCCGAAGATCGGGATCGCGGCGATGAGTCCGGAGACCGCACCGACCTTCGCCCCTTCCGTGCGAGTGCCCCGCTGCAGGTACCCGGCGACGACCCCTCCGAGCACCGTCGCGAACGGGATCCACGACAGCAGGACCATCGCGACGGCCCCGATGAGTGCGTTTACCCAGAAGTCACCCTCGCGCTGTGCGACGAACGAATCGGCGGATTTGGTAGCCATACACTTTTATAGGCTCTCTAACACGATAAAGCTATGCACTAAATTCGGCCGATTCAGCGGCTCACGACGGCGATTTCGACTTCGCGAGCGTGACGCGGCCGTCGACAGACCTATGGTCTCCAGCGTGGACACCCTATTCCATGAGCGAAGACGGTGACCACGAGTTCGGCGCGTTCGGCGGCCGCCACGTGCCGGAACCGATGCAGGAACCGCTGGCGCAGCTGGCCGACGCCTTCGAGACGGTCGCGCAGACCGAGGAATTCCACGAGGAGTTCCGGGCGATCCTGGAATCGTACGCGGGACGACCGACGCCGATCTACCACGCCGAGAACCTCTCCGAGCGCTACGGCGCGGAGATCTACCTCAAGCGCGAGGACCTGCTCCACGGCGGCGCCCACAAGATCAACAACGCGGTCGGGCAGGCCCTGCTCGCGGAGAAGGCGGGGAAATCGCGACTCATCGCCGAGACCGGGGCCGGCCAGCACGGCACGGCGACGGCGATGGTCGGCGCCCTGTTCGACCTCGACACGGAGATCTACATGGGCAAGAAAGACGTCGAGCGCCAGCGGATGAACGTCTTCCGCATGCGCCTGATGGGCGCGGAGGTCAACGAGGTCACCCGCGGCGGTGAGGGGCTCGCCGACGCCGTCGACGCGGCGCTGGAGGACTTCGTCGAGAACGTCGACGACACGCACTACCTGGTCGGGTCCGTCGTCGGCCCCGACCCGTTCCCGCGGATGGTCAGAGAGTTCCAGTCGGTCATCGGCCGCGAGGCGCGCGAGCAGTTCCGCGAGCGCACGGGCGAGTTGCCCGACGCCGCCGTCGCCTGCGTCGGCGGCGGGTCGAACGCGATCGGGCTCTTCCACGCCTTCCGTGACGACGACGTGGCGTTCTACGGCGGGGAAGGCGGCGGCGAGGGGAGCGACTCGACGCGCCACGCCGCGCCGCTGGACGACGGGCACGAGGGCGTGATCCACGGCATGAAGACGCGCGTGATCGACGACGACACCGAAGTCCACTCGGTGTCGGCCGGGCTCGACTACCCCGGCGTCGGCCCCGAGCACGCGATGTTCCGGGAGGTCGGTCGAGCGGAGTACCGGGCGATCACGGACGACGAAGCGCTGGAGGCCTTCCGCGCACTGAGCGAGGAAGAGGGGATCATCCCGGCGCTGGAGACGGCCCACGGGCTCGCGATGGCGAAACGCGTCGCCGAGGAGACCGACCACGAGACGATCCTCGTCAATCTCAGCGGCCGCGGCGACAAGGACATGGAGACTGCCGCCGAGCGGTTCGACCTCTCGTAATCCCGAGCAGGGGCGCCGACCGAACTACTGTTTTTCCACCAGCTCGCGGAGTCGAGCGATCCGTTCGTCGGTGGGCGGGTGCGAGCGCGTCTCGACGTGGAATTCGCCGTCATCAGCAGTCCCGTCGTCGTCACCCGCTTCGTCGGCGGCGTCGAACCCGTGGGGGAGCAGACAGAGGCCGCGGACCTCGTCGTAGGCGAGGCGCTTGTCGACGCTGGGGGTACTCGCCGTCTCCTCGTCGAGCGTCGCGAGTGCGTCCGCGAGGGCGGCGGGGTCACCGGTGAGCGCCGCGCCGGCGTCGTCCGCGGCGAACTCGCGATAATGAGAGAGTCGACGGGCGGCGGCCACGGCTGCGGTGGCGAAGACGCCGAGGACGACGCCGCCGACGACGACGACCGCCGCGAGGCCGACGACGAATCCGAACGCGTACCCCGGGTCGAACGGGTTCGTTCCAGTCGCGACCGCGCCGACGAGGTAGACCGCGCAGAGCGCGAACGCCCAGACGAAGCGACTGCGGGCCCACGGCCCCAGCGAATCGAGGAGGGAGTAGCGGTCGCTGGTCAGCGCCGGGAGGAACGAGGCGAGGGTCATCACGGTCGCGTCGCGGTGCTGGAGGTGCGCGAGTTCGTGGGCGAGGACTGCGTCGAGGCGGTCGCCGTCGAGGGTCGCGAGCAGGCCGGTGCTGACGACGAGCGTCGGCCGGCCGACGCCGTCGAGCGCGAAGCTGTTGGGCGTCTCGCTGTCGACGACGTAACATGCCGGGGTGGGAACGCTCGCCTGGGCGGCCAGGCGAGTGACGCGGCGGTCCAGTTCGGGGTGCGAGTCCGCGGTCGCTCGCTCGGCGTCCACTGCCCCAAGGGTCTCACTGCGGACGTATCGCAACTGCGCCCAGACGCAGGCGGCGACGAGGCCGCCCGACAGCGGGAGCCACCACAGCGCCGTAACTGCCGGGTGGAGGCCGGCCGCGTCTCCGGCCCGGCGTGCGAGCGAATCGAGCCACGGCGCGGTCAGGTAGACGAGTACGCCGGCGAACAGGGCGTTCGCGGCGACGACGGCGGTCAGCGTCGCCGCCATCCTGACCGCAAGCCCGCGGTCGCTACTGAGAGACACGTCCGAGGCGTTCTCGGGGGCGGGGCAAAAACTGTCCGATCGTCGGAACAGTCTTCGAAGGCAACAGTTTTGTCTCACAGCATCGAGTGTCCGATGTGACGCGATCAGGGCATCGCACGGTGCTGGTGGCGCTGGGGATCGTGGCGGTCGCGCTCGGGAGCGCCCTCTTTCCGCCGACCGGGCTCGGGTCGGCACCGGCGTCGGAGACCGACCTGGTCGGTCCCCGTGACGCCGCTCCGGGGAGCGGACCGGGGTCCGGATCGAGTGATTCGACTGTCTCGGGGGACGGAAAGACAGTCGCAGCGGGGGACGGAGCGACCGCCGAGCCGGGCGACTCGGAACCGGGCGGCGGGACGTCGGACGCGACGCGGACGGACGGCCCTGCCCGCGGATCCTCGACGCCTGCAGTGACGGTGACACCGACGCCGTCGCCGACACCCACGCCGACCCCGAACGTGACGGAGGCCGCGTTCGATGACGACAGCGGGAGTGGCCTCGGCTTGCTCGGCCTGGTCGGTGGACTCATCCTCTCTTTCGTCGTGACGGTGGCGCTCGTGGCAGTCGTCCGACTGCTGCAGGCCCTCCGGGAGAGCGGCGCCGCGGGCGGGTCAGCCCAGTCGCTTGGGCTCTTCGGCGGGATCGGACGGTTGTTCGACGGTTCGCCGGTCGGGATCGTCGCCCGGATCCCGCAGGCGACGATGGTCGCGCTGGTGGGCGTCTCGACCGGGACGGCGCGGCTCCTCGGCGGTGCCGGGTCGCTCGCGAGCGAGGTGGTCGGTGGACTCGCGTTCGTCGTCGGCGCGGGGTCTCGCTCGGTGACCGCAGGGCTTGGGAGCGGCCTGAGCGGACTGTTCTCGCTCCCCGGCCCGCCCACGATCTCGTTCTCTGGGCTGTTCTCCGGCCTGCGGCGCGGTGGATCGGGCACCGCGACGGCCGATTCGCCGACCGCCGACGCTCGCACCGCGACTTCGCTGGATCCCGAATCCACCGGCGAGGACCGTATCCGGACGGTCGAGGACGCCTGGGAGGCGTTCGCCGATCCCCTCCCGGCCGAGCATCCCGAGGCGCGCACCCCGGGCGAGTTCGCGCGGCTGGCGGTCGAACACGGGGATCCGACCGGAGCGGTCCGGCGACTGACGCGCGCGTTCCGCGACGTGCGCTACGGCGGCCGACCGCCCTCGGACGACCGGACGCGGTCCGCGCTCGTGGCCGTGAGCGACATCCTCGACGACCGGGACCGGGAGGACGACCGATGAGCGGCTGGTCGCCCTCGGAACCGTTCGGCGCGGATATCAGGCGCGCCATCGACGTGTTCGCCCGGAACCGACGCGCGCTCCGGACTGCCGCCGCGGCTATCGGCGTGCTCTCGCTGGTGGCGGCGGTGGCGGTCGCCGCCGGTGTCGGAGGCTCTCGCGTCGACGACGCCGTCGGCGCGCTCGCCGGATCGGCGCGGCTGTTCGTCTACCTCTTCGCGCACCTCGCGGTCGCGCTCGGCGCCTGGTCGCTGTGGCAGGCCCGGGGAGACCGTGTCGGAGGGGGGTCGACGACGCTCCCGGACCCCGCGGACGCGGGCCGAACCGCGGACAGGGTCGTCGGTGATAGCGTCGACGAGACGCTCCGCAGACTCGCCGATCCGTCCGACGTGGTCGAACTGCGGGGACGTATCGACGTCGAGCGGGCGATCCGGGAGGCGGTGATCGACGTGCTTCGGAACGATTCCGACACCGACTTCGAGGACGTGCGGGCCGCGATCGACGAGGGCACCTGGACCGACGACCCGCGCGCCGCCGCGTACGTGGGCGACGTGGAACTCCCGGTGCGGCTCCGCGTGATCGACTGGGCCAGCGGCGACCCGTACCGACGCCGGGTCGAGGCGACCGTGGCGGAACTGGCTGCTATCGCCGGCGTCGAAACGGAGGTGGAGTCACCGTGAACGCTGAATCGGGGGGAGAGACGAACGGCACGCGATCGGTGACGGACGACGAGCCGGCCGAGACGACGAACGACGAGCGGACCGGGACGACGAACGACGAGCGGACCGGGACGACGGGCGGGTACGTGGACGAACCGATGGTGACGCGGACGACGACCGTCTCAGAGACGACCGACGTCGACGGCGAGGGCCGGTGGGTCGTCGGGATCGTACTCGCGCTGGTCGCGGGGAGCGCCGGCGTCGTGCTCTCGAACACCGGGGCGTTCCTCGCCGGGATCGTGGGCCTGGTCTACGCCGGATACGTCTCGCTCTCGGGACCGCCGACGGCGCCGCTCGTGGTCGAGCGGACGGTCGCGCCGGCCGCGCCGAAACCCGGCGACCGGGTGTCGGTGACGGTTCGTGCGGAGAACGTCGGGTCGGTGCCGCTGGCCGACCTGCGCGTCGCCGACGACCCGCCGGATGGCCTGGAGGTGGTCGACGGCGAGACGCGACGCGCGGCCACGGTCGAACCCGGGGACGCCGTCGAGTTCGAGTACGACCTGCGGATCCCCCGCGGGAAACACGCGTTCGGCGACGTGGTCGCGGTCGCGCGCGGCGCGAGCGGCGTCGGCGTCCGTCGGACGGTGTACGACGCCGCGGCGACGCTGGTCTGTCACGCGCCCGTCGAGTCGCTGGCGCTGGCCGGTCAGACCGGCATCGGCGCGGGCCGGGTGCAGACGGACAGCGGCGGCGAGGGCGTCGAGTTCTACGCGACGCGGGAGTACGCCCGGGGCGACCCCGCGAGCCGCGTCGACTGGAACCGGTACGCGTCGACCGGCGAACTCACGACGGTCACCTACCGCGAGTCGAACGCGGCGACCGTCGTGTTCGTCGTCGACGGGCGCTTCGACCACCGGCGCGCGCTGGGCGAACCGACGGCGCGGGAGCTCTGCTGTTACGCCACGGTCCGGATCGCCGACGCCGTCCTCGACGACCAGAACCTCGTCGGCGCGTCGGTGTGCTCGTACCGCTCGTCGAACGCCATCGGGACCTTCGGGACGGTCGGCCCCGACCGGGGGACGGAGCAGTCGCTGCGGATCAGGGCGCTACTCCGGGAGAAACTCGGCGTCGACGTCGACGACCTGCACGTCGCCGCCGACCGGGACTCGGGCTCGGGGTCCGAGGAGGCGGCGACCGAACGGTCGGACGCGACCCCCGACGGGTCGGGTAGCGTCGCGCGGCAGGACCGACGGCTGCTCGACGACGTCCCCGGAGGGGCCCAGGTCGTCTTCGTCACGCCGTTGCTCGACGACGCGGCCGTGCGGACGGTCGACGAACTGGTCGCCCACGAACACGTGACGACGGTCGTCAGTCCGGACGTGACCGACGGTTCGACTCCCGGCGGGGCAGTCGAGCGGGTCATGCGGTCCGAACGGCTGCGGGCGATCACCGCGACGAGGCGGGTCCGAGTCGTCGACTGGTCGCCGGACGAACCGCTGCAGGCGGCCGTCGACCGCGCCGGTGCGAGGTGGGACGGATGACCGCTTTCGGCGTCGACCGACGGAGCGGCGTCGTCTCCCGGCGCGCGGCGCTCGTCGTCGCGGTCGGGTTCGCCGCGCTGGTCGCGGTCGGGCTGGAAGCTGTGTCGCCGGCAGCGGTCGGCGTCGCCGGCGCCCTCGCGATCGGCTGGGGGAGCGGGGCGGTCACGAGCGAGCGAAAGCGGCGAGTCGCCCTCGGCAGCGTGGCGCTGACGCTCGGGAGCGTCGCGCTGGTCGCCGGAATCGTGCTGGCGGCCCAGGCTGAGGGGGCCGCGTACGTCGCGGTCCTCGTCGGGACGATGGTCGTCGCCGTCGGGACCCGGGACGGATTCGCCGACGAGACGGTCTCCGAGCTGTACCGGTCGGTGTCCGAGTCGGGTTTCGTGGCGGTCGTCGGCTGCGTCGCGTTCGCGGTGGCGGCGTTCGCGTTCGGCACGGGGTTCGTGGCCGTCCTCCTCGGGAAGCTGTTCTCGCTGTCCACGTTCTCGCCGATGGTCGCGCTGTGGTGGATCCAGGTCGGCGTCGTCTGCGTGGGGCTGCTCGCCGAGCGGGCGGGGCGGGTCGTGGACCGCTGGACGCCAGGCGAGGACGCGCTCGGGGACGGACTCGCCGCGCAGTTCCGGCTCCGACTCACCGACGTGCCGCTGTGGTACGCGGCGGCGCTCGTCGCGCAGTTCCTCCTCGCGACCCTCGCCCCGCACGTGCTCGACCCCTTCCTGACCGCGCGGCCGGTCGTCGCCCGGGCCGCGGAGGTCGCGCTGCTCTCCGGCGTCACGCAGGTCGGGCTCGCGGTCGTGGGGGCGGCGCTCGCCGTCGTCGCCCTGTTCGCGCCCGTCCAGCGGAGCGTCGTCTTCTGGACGGGGACCTCGCCGGGCTACACGCTCGCGTTCGCCGCCGGCGGACTCGTCGCGGTCGCCGGCGCGTTCGCCGCGGGCGTCCTCGCCGCGCTCGGGGTCGCGTTCGACTGGCTCGCGCTGTGGGGGTCGACAGGGTCGGTGCTCGCGGCGTTCGGACCGGCCGTGCAGGTGCTGGCCGGCACGTTCGTCTCGGTCCTCGCGGCGGCAGCGCTGATCTTCGGCGTCCACGTCTTCGTCGTCGCCGCGAGCCCGACGGGCGCCGAGTTCTCCGTCGGGGCCACCGCGCTCTTCGCGGGGACCCTGTTGCTAGCGAACGACCTCCCGGCCGCGGTGGTCGTCGTCGGCGCGGCGCTCAGCCTGCTCGTGTGGGATCTCGGCGTCCACGCGCTCGGGCTCGAACGCGACCTGCGGGGCGTCACTCCGCCGACGCGGACCGAGGTCGTCCACGCCACTGCCGCCGCCGGCGCGTTGCTCGGGGGCGTCGTCGTCGCGACGGCCGTCGGCTACCTGGCCGTCCCCCTCCGGATCCCGGACGACCGCGCCATCGTCGCCCTCGCGCTCGTCCTCTGTTCGTTCGTGGCTGTCGGGTTCGCGATGCGCCGTTGACGGTCCCGGCGCGACAGCCGGAGGGGCAACGGATCGAGTCAATGTCCCCGCCACCATCGACGACGGCGCGGCCACCGGCCAGTCGCGAACGAACGGAACACTCAATAGGCCGGTCCCGACCAGTATTGAACGGGTGTCAGAGGCATCCCCTATCGGATCGGACACCCCTCTCCCCCCTCTCGGTCCCCGTTTCTCTCTCGAACGGCGCCCCGACGAGCGCCGCGCGGGACGGCGCCGACGGCGCGCGAGCCACCTCTTATAAGTCACGGCGCGGCCAACGTGCGAGCGATGCTGGACGGCGTCAACGTCGCGCTCGGTGTCACCGGCTCGATCGCGGCCGTGAAGACGGTCGAACTCGCCCACGAACTGCGCCGCCGCGGCGCGAGCGTCAGGGCCGTCACGACGAGCGCCGCGGAAGGGATCGTCCACCCCTGGGCGCTGGAGTTCGCCACCGGCGAGCCCGTGGTCACGGAGATCACCGGCGCCGTCGAACACGTCGAACTCTGCGGACGCGAGGGATGGGCCGACGTGTTGCTGATAGCACCGGCGACCGCCAACACGGTCGGAAAGGTTGCGGCGGCGATCGACGACACGCCGGTCACGACCTGCGCGACGACGGCGCTGGGGGCGGCCGTCCCGGTCGTCGTCGCGCCGGCGATGCACGAACCGATGTACGACCACCCCGGCGTGCTGGAGGCGATCGACCGCGTCGAGTCCTGGGGCGTCGAGTTCGTCGACCCGCGCGTCGAGGAGGGAAAAGCGAAGATCGCGACCGAGGACGCCATCGCACTGGCGACCGCTCGCGCCGCGACGCCCGACCCGCTCACCGACCGACGCGTCGTCGTCACCAGCGGCGCGACGACCGAGTCGATCGACCCGATCCGGACACTCTCGAACCGCGCGTCGGGCAAGACCGGCCGCGCCGTGGCCCGGGCGTGTTACGTGAGGGGCGCCGACGTGACCCTCGTCCACGATGGCGAGAACGTCCCCTACGCGAGCGTCGAGTCCGTGGAGTCGGCGGCGGAGATGCGCGAGGCCACGCTCGACGCCGTGACCGACGCCGACGCGCTCGTCTCCGCGGCGGCCATCTCCGATTACACCGTCGAGCGCCGCCCGTCGAAGATCCGCTCCGGACAGGAGTCGCTGACGCTCGAACTCGAACCGACGGCCAAACTCGTCGACGCCGTCCGCGAGGCCCGGCCCGACCTCCCCATCGTCGGGTTCAAGGCCGAGACCGACGGCGACGACGGGGAGATCGTCGCGGCCGCCCGCGACCTGCTCGACCGCGCCGGGATGGTCTTCGTCGTCGGCAACGACGCCGGCGTGATGGCCGCCGACCGGACGCGCGCCCTGATCGTCCGCACCGACGACGTGGACGAGTACGAGGGCGAGAAGGCCGGGCTGGGCGCCCGGATCGCCGACGAACTCGCCAGCGAACTCGCTGGCGACGGCTGACCGCCGCGCTCGTTTGCTACCCGTCGCCCTCACTGGTCTGGTTCTCGGCACCGTCGAGGATCGGTAGGAGATCGATCGTGAGGTCGGTCGACTGGACGACGCTGCGCGCCGCGAGCCCGAACAGCAGCGCGTTCCCCCAGAGGCCGGGCTGGAAGAGGAGGTACGCGGGCCGGAGCGCTTCGAACGCGGGGACCGCCGCGGGCACGTTGTGGACGAGGAACTTCAGCCCGTAGGAGTGGAGGTGGACGAGCAGCAGGCCGACCAGGACGAGTTCGGGCCGGCCGTCGCGTTCGAGTTCGACGGCGAGCATGACGACTGCGACGGGGAGCAGCGCCACGAAGTAGTAGACGTACGTCTGTGGCGCGAACAGCGGGACGGCCGCCACGCCGAGCGCGAAGACGCTCCGGCGGGCCCGGGGCGGGGCGAGCACCGAGAGCCCGGCGACGCCCAGACAGACCACCGCGCGCAGCATCTGGGCACCGGGCAGCCACGCGAGCGGTTTGTAGTACGGCGCGAGCCAGAGGGTCGGCGACCGGGCGTCGTCACTCCCCTTCTCGACTCCCCAGCGGAGCACTTCGAGGTAGGTGCGGTGGGCCTCGACGTCGAAAAAGCGGATCGACAGCCACAGCACGGGCACGGTCGCCAGGAGCGCTCCGGCCATACGCCGGCGGTCGTGCAGGAGGTGCGCGCCGACCGGCGCGTACGCGAACTTCACGACGCCGACGACGGCCGTCGCGGCGCCGCTGGCGAGCGCCCACGGCGATTCGAGGAGGGACTCGCCGGTCAGGTCCGCGGACCGGCGGCCGTCCCAGATCATCGCGGCTCCGGCGAACGAGAGGAGACCGCCGACGAACAGCGAGGTCTGGCCGAGCTTGGCGGTCAGGATCACCGGCTGGAAGCCCGCGACGAGCCAGGCCAGCCCGACCCGCTCGAACCAGCGGAGGTCGTACCCCATCGCGGCGACCAGCGCCTGGAGGCCGACCCACAGGAACAGCGCCGTCGAGAGGACCCACGCCATCGCAGCGGGGCGGAACTCCAGCAGCGCGGTGAACGGCCGGAAGAGCAGGAGGACGACCGGCGGGTAGAGGTAGGTCCCCCAGAAGCCGCCCTCCTCGGTCCGGCGGTAGAGGGACTCGCCGCGCTGCCAGCGCTCGACGGCGGCGTTGTACGCGCCGAAGTCGCCGAACCGAAAGCCCGAAGCGAACTCGAAGTTCGCGCGCAGCCACCAGTCGACAAACGGGTAGGCCAGCAACGCAGTGAGGACGAGGGCGGCGACGAAGACCAGCGTCGGGCGCTCGCGTCGGCGCGCCCATAGCCGTCCAATCAGCGACATATCTGGGGGTACTGTCGGTCGTTATGAATGTCTTCCGTCGGCTCAAACGGGTCTTTGAGCTATCGGACCCGGGGACAGTAGAGGGATCCCAGCCCGAGACGCGGATCCGGGACCCAGTCCCTGAGTCGTCCGTCGTCAGGGCTCGGCGACGACGACCAGCCGCGTCGACTCGCGTTCGAGGGCCGCGCCGTTGAGCCCGGCGTACAGCGACACGTCGCTGAAGCCGGCCGCGCGACAGTCGGCGGCCAGTTCGACCGGCGCGTACAGCCGCACGTCGTACACCATCTCGCCCTCGTAGTCGTAGCCGTCTTCGGTCTCGCTAAACACCCGTCGGGTCGTCTCCATCCGTGCGGTCGCGGGGTCGTAGTCGACGGATTCGACGACCAGCTCGTCGCCGTCTTCCGGGACGCCCGCGGGACGGAAGTCGGCCAGGACGCCCTCACGGTTGACGAGTTCGAGCACGAGCGCGCCGTCGTCGTCGGTCCGCTCGGCCATCCCGCGGAGGACCGAGCGGTTCGTCGCGTCGTCGTAGTACCCGAACGAGGTCCAGAGGTTGTAGACGAGGTCGTACGTCTCCTCGCGCTCGGCCAGGTCGCGCATGTCGGCGCGTTCGAACGACACGTCGTCCGCGACCCCTCGTTCGTCGGCGCGTTCGCGCGCGCGGTCGAGGTACGCCTCGGAGATGTCGATCCCGCGGACCGCGACGCCGCGGTCGGCGAGTTCGACGGCGTGTCGACCGATGCCGCAGGCCACGTCGAGCGCCCTCGTCGGCTCGACGCCGTGGTCGGCCAGGAGGGTACAGAGGTTCTCGGTCTCCTCGGTGGCGTCGGAGAGCCTGGCTTCGAGGTGGTGACGGAACACGTCGGGGTTCTCGCGGAAGGCGGCCTCGGTCCAGTGGGCCATACCGCCCGGTCGGCGGCCGACGTGAAAAACCGAATGGGGCCGTGGGACGGTGTGGCGCGGTCCGTGCGCGGAAGTCCCCGGGTGGGAGTGGTTCAGTCGTCGTCGCTGGGGGCGTCTTCGTCGCGCATCGGGACGGTCGCGGGCCAGTCGGCGCCCTCGAGGAACGGGACGCCCATCTTCTGGGCCGCCCGCGAGATGACGTGCGCGCCCGTCGGCGCCGTGAAGAACAGGAAGACGATGCCGACCAGCGAAGTGAGGGCGTCCCCGGCGGGGCCGTAGTAGACGGCGGTGGCGAGCAGGATCGACGAGGCGCCGAGCGTGGCGGCCTTGCTCGTGGCGTGCATCCGGTTGTAGACGTTCGGGAGTCGCAGGAGCCCGACCGTCCCCACGAGGAGGAAGAAGCTCCCGACGACGACGAGCGCGGTCACGACGACGGCCTGGACTGTCGAGATCATTCGATGATGTCACCTTCCGTGACGAAGCGCGCGACGGCGATGGTGCTGATGAAGCCGATGATGGCGAGGACGAGGCTCACCGTGACGAACAGGCTCTCGCCGGTCTGGAGCGCGAACAGCGCCGCGATGGCGACGACGTTCGTCCCGATGGTGTCCAGCCCCACGACGCGGTCGGGGACGGTCGGCCCCCAGATGACGCGGTAGCCGGCGAGGAGCGTCACGGCGGTCGCGAGGAGGAGGCCGCCGAAGACCGCCGTCTCCAGGAACGCGGGGAGTTCACTCGCCATCGGTCTCACCTCCCGCGTCGGCCGGTCGCTCTCCGGCGACCGTGCTCGTCGCGCCGGCTTCGTCGACGCCATCGTCCGCGGTCGAGCCGTCCGCCTCGGCGGGCACGGCGTCCGGATCCGGGATGGGGTCCCCCGGATCGCGTTCCTCGTCGAAGATCCGGAGCGCGTAGTCCTCCCAGGAGCGGATGGGATCGATTACGGACTCGTGGTCGCGGCCGTCGATGGCGTGGACGTACAGGGTGTTTCGTTCGTCGTCGTAGTCCATCGCCAGCGTCCCCGGCGTGAGCGTGATGCTGTTGGCGATGGTCGTGATCGCGAGGTCGGTCTCGACCCTGAGTGGCAACTCGATCACGTCGGGCTCGATGGGCATCGACGGCGCCAGGACGCGATAGGCGACGTCGACGTTCGCGGTCAGCAGTTCCCACAGGAAGAGTGCGAGGTAGATGCCGGCGTACGGGAGACCGCGGAGCCGCTCGCCCACGGCCAGCTCCGGCAGGTAAAAGCGCCGGAAGGCGAAGGCGATGGGCATCCCGATCGCGAGGCCGATGAGGAACTCGCCGACGAGGACCTCCGGCGTGACGCCGCGGACGAACAGCCAGGCGACGGCGAGGCCGACGCCGACGCCGATCCAGCGTCTCATGCCTCTCCCTCCCGCGGCCGCACCGAAGAGGGCTGCGTTCGGTCACTCATGGGCGACCACCCCTGGATCGACTGCCTCGACGTAGCCCTCGGTGTCGAGCGCGGCCTCCGCGGCGGACTCCGCGAACCCGTAGACCGGGTCGAACCCGACGCCGATGGCGACGACGACCAGCGCGAGCGTGGCGACGACGCCGACGAGGACGGCCGACCGTTCGCCGTGCTCGACGACCGGGGTGACGCCGCCCCAGAAGCCTCTCGTCCACGCCCGCGAGAGGTAGGCGATGGTGAATATCGCGCCGACGAGCGCACCGGCGAGCGCGATCCCGGCGCCGGGCGCCCCCGCCGCGAGCGCCCGACCGCCGGTGTCGAACACGAGGAGCTTGCCGAAGAAGCCCGACAGCGGCGGGATGCCGATCAACGCGAGCGAGCCGACGAAGAAGGATCCCGAGAGGACGGGGAACCTGGTGGTCAGCCCGCCGATCTGGTCGAGTTCGATCGTCCCGGTCGCGTCGAAGACGGCGCCGCTGACCATGAACAGTAGCGACTTCGCGACGGCGTGGTTGAGCGAGTAGACGAGCGCGGCCACGATCCCGAGCACCTGCAGGTCGGTCGCCGTCGCCCCGAGCGAGTGGTCGCCCACTGTCGCGACGACCGCCAGCGGCAGGACGATGAACCCGACCTGGCCGATGCTGGAGTAGGCGAACACGTCGTCGAGGTTCCCGCGGCTTACCGCGCCGATCCCGCCGACGAGCATGCTCGCCAGCGCCATCAGGAAGAGGACCGGTCCGAAGAAGGCGAGGAACGACTCGCCCGAGAGGCCGGGCAGGCCCAGGCCGCCCTCGATGGTTCCGGCCGCGAACACCGTGAAGTACAGGCGGACGATGGCGTAGACGCCCACTTTCTTGGTGACGCCGGCCAGGAACGCGGAGATCGGCGCGGGCGCCGCGCGGTAGGCGGGCGGCACCCAGAACTGGAAGGGGACGATCCCCGCCTTCAGCGCGAAGACGATGAACAGGATGGCCGACAGCCCCAGGACGGGTGCGGGGTCGATCCCGAACGCCGCTGGGTCGGCGAGCCGGCGGGCGATGTCGGCCATGTTGAGCGTCCCCGTCGTCGCGTAGAGGCCGCCGATGGCGACGAGCATGAGCGCGCTGCCGACGAGGTTCAGGACGGTGTACTGCAGGGCCGCGGCGGTCTGGCGCGGGCCGCTGTAGAAGGCGACGAACACGTAACTCGGCATGAGCATCACCTCGAACCAGACGAAGAGGTTGAAGACGTCGCCGGTGAGGAAGGAGCCGGAGACGCCCAGCAGCATGAAGTGAAACAGCGGGTGATAGGAGACCCGCTGGCCCTGGTCGCCGACGTACGCGACCGAGAACACGAGGATCGCGACCGTCACGAGCGCCGCGAGCGCGAGCATGAACACCGCGAGCGCGTCGGCCACCAGCGAGATACCGAACGGTGCCGGCCAGGCCGACAGCTGGTAGGTCAGCGTCCCGCCGCGAAGCACGCGGTCGGCGAGGACGGCGACGAAGACCGCGTAGGCGCCGACGCCGAGCAGGCTGAGGGCCCGCTGGAGGCGGTCGTACCGACGAGTCCCGAGGGTCACGACCGCCGTGACGAGCGCGACGAGCATCGGCGCGACGACGACGTGCGTCGTCGAGACGGCCAGATCGGCGCTCATTCGACGGTCACCTCCCCGAGGTCGAGCGTGCCGTGCTCCTCGTAGAGGCGGTAGGTGAGGACGAGCGCGAACGCGGTCGTCCCGAAGCCGATGACGATGGCCGTCAGCACGAGCGCCTGGACGAGCGGGTCGGTCACGCAGTTCGCGCCCGCGTCGGGCACGGAGCAGGCGACAGGGTGCTCGCCGCCGTGGCCGAGGATCGGCGACTGGCCGGTGAGCCCGCCCATCGTGACGAGATAGACGTTCGCGGCCTGGCTGATGATCGAGACGCCCCAGACCACCCGGACCACGTCCCTGCGCAGAATCAGGTAGGTCCCGAGTGCGAACAGGAGCCCGAGTACGCCGGCGAGGATGACCTGGGTCATTCCGCGCCCACCTCCGCGAGGATCGTCAGGAGCGCCCCGACGACGACCGCGTACACCCCGAGGTCGAACGCGAGCGCCGAGGCGACCTCCAGGTACCCGTAGACCGGCAGGGGTTCGACGAAGGCGACCGCCTGGGTCAGGAACGGGTAGCCCAGCGCGATGGCTGCGATCCCGCTCCCGGCGGCGACGGCGAGGCCGAGGGCGAAGACGGTGCCGTACTCGCGGATGATGCCGGACTCGGTCTCGTAGCGGGTCCCGGGGTTGCGGTCGAGCAGTTCGGCCTCCAGGTAGTCGAGGCCGAAGATGATGTACACGAGGGCGAACGCCGTTACCGTCAGGACGCCGGCGATGAAGCCGCCGCCCGGCAGGTTGTGCCCCTGGAACAGCAGGGCGAACGCCGTCACCAGGATGAGCGGGACGACCAGTCGCGTCACGGTGCGTGCGATGACCGTCGGTTGCCTGTCGAGACTCACTGGAGTTCACCTCGTTCCCGCATGGCGATGAGCGTGATGACCGACAGCGCGGCCATCGCCACCACCGATATCTCCCCGAGGGTGTCGAACGCGCGGAAGTCCACGAGGATGACGTTGACGATGTTGCCGCCCCCGCCGGCGTTGACGAATATCGGATCGTGTTCGGCCGGGACGCCGCCGTTGGCGACGAAGTACTGGGCGATCACGTCGTCGGGACCGGCGGCCGTCGAGAGCAACACCGTCACGGAGACGGTGAGCCCGACCGCGCCCGCGACGACCGCGTCGCGGGCCGCCTTGAGCCTGTCGACCGTGCCGTAGAACGCCGGGAGCTTGTCGAGCACGAGCAGGAAGATGACGAGCACGAGCGTCTCGATGACCAGCTGCGTGAGCGCCAGGTCCGGCGCGCTCCCGAGGATGTAGAAGATGGCGACCATGAACCCGACGATGGAGAGGGTGAGAACGCCGGAGATGTGCGAGGGCGCCGCGGCGACCGCGAGGGCGCCGACGACCGCGACGCCGAGGACCACGACGAGCGCGGGTTCGAGGCCCGCGTAGACGACGTCCGGGACCGCCACGCTGGCGGCGGCGTAGGCGCCGAGGGCGAGCCCCGCGAGCGCCAGCGAGAGCGCGGCCGCGTACGTGCGGAGATCCCCGGTCTGGATCACGTCGATCGCCGACGAGCGGTCGAGCCACTCGGTGGTGCCGTCGTAGTACCAGTTCGGCCGGAGCGGGTCGACGCTCCGGACGGCGCGCACGCCGTCGCGGACGGTGTCGAAGAACGGGTAGAGCACTGCGCCGACGCCGATGGTGACCGCGCTCATGATCAGCCACGGGGAGACCTCGGTCGGCAGGTAATACGAGAAGCCGTGCTCACCGTCACCCCCGTGAGCGAGCGAACTCTCCATGACTCCCTCCACGAACGTTTCGAGGCCGTGTATCGGCCAGCCGTGGTATCCGAAGGTGGCGGCGACGCCCCCGAGTCCGACCAGCAGCGCGAGCGCGCCGAGCACGAACGCCGGGGCCGTCATCGCGAGCGGAGGCGCGTGGACTTCACCGAGCGCGTCGGGCTTGTCGCCGAAAAAGAGCATCAGGAACCGGATGGAGTACAGGAACGTGAAGATGCTTCCAAAGACGGCGACGGCTGGGAGGAGCCACCAGAGCGGGGATCCGCCGCTTGCGACGAACTGCTCGGCTGTCGCGTAGACGGCGTGGAAGAGGAACTCCTTGGAGTAGAAGCCGTTGAACGGCGGGACGCCAGCCATGCCGAGCGCGGCGACGACCGTGATCCCGGCCGTTACCGGGAGATCTTCGGCGAGGCCGCCGAGTTCGTCGATGGCGCGCGTGCCGGCCTCGTGGGCGACGATGCCGGCCACGAGGAACAAAGCGGCCTTGAACAGCGCGTGGTTGAGGATGTGGAATGCGCCGGTCTCCGCGCCGAGATAACCGGACATCCCGTAGCCGGCGACGATGAGGCCGAGGTGCGAGGCCGTCGAGTACGCCAGCAGTTCCTTGATGTCGCTGGCCGCCACCGCGAGGATCGCGGTCACGGTCATCGTCGCGAGGCCGAGGATCCCGAAGACGAGCGTCCACTCGTCCGTCACGAGCAGCGGGCGGAAGCGGCCGACGAGGTAGACGCCCGCTTTGACCATCGTCGCGGAGTGGAGGAACGCGGAGACGGGAGTGGGGGCCTCCATCGCGTTGGGCAGCCAGATGTGGAAAGGGATCTGCGCGGACTTGGTCGCGGCGCCGATACCGACGAGCAGGAGGACCGGTACGAACAGCCCCTGCGCGCGGAGGGCGCCGACCATCGGTTCCGCGTTCGCGAGTATCGAGCCCTCGCCGGCGAGTCGAAACGCCGAGTCGACGCCGGGGACGCCCGTCGCGACCACGTGGAGCAGGAGGAAGCCGACGAGCATGAACAGGCCGCCGGCGACGGTGATCAGCATCGACTTGCGCGCGGCGTACTGGGAGGCGTCGGCGTCCTGGTAGTGACCGATCAGCAGGAACGACGAGACGCTCGTAAGTTCCCAGAAGACGAACAGGGCGATCAGGTCGGCCGCGAACGCGACGCCGAGCATCGACCCCATGAACGCGAGCAGCGTCGCGTAGTACTTCGCCTGGCCGGGCTCGCCGTGCATGTAGCCGCCGGAGTAGGTGAACACGAGGACGCCGACGCCGGTGGCCAGCGTGCCGATCAGCAGAGCCAGGCCGTCGACGTAGAACGCGAGCGAGACGTCGTAGGCCGGGATCCAGGGGACGACGACCGTCCCGTGGGTCCCGTACAGGCTACCGACGAGCGCGAGCGACGCCGCTGCGACGGCCGCGGCGAAGTAGGCCGTCCGCTCGCCGAGCACCCGATACACCAGGGGAGCGAGCGCCGCACCGAGAAACGGCAGTGCCATCAACGACAGGAGCGCGGACGGACTCGGTTGCACACGCGTCTCTCGGCCGAGATGCGACTTAATGGTTCTCAACTTCGCCGACCGAGTCCCCTTCCAGCAGCCGGATTATGACGGCAAACCGACGAATGATCCGGTGAAATAGTAACTGTCAGATACGATCGGTCGCTATACTCGTTTCAACTTCAGATAACGCAACTCTGTTCGAACTGTCTACAATTTACGCATACGCATTAGTAAAACAACAATAGAACCATTTCCTTGCGGTCTCCGGGCCCAGTTCTCCGATTCAACGGCAGTGATACTCGTGAAATTCATATTTGATACCTCGAAGCACTCCCTTGAATTTACGATTTTGATAATACGGTAGTGACGCTTATGTACGGCGCTAGGCGACCCGTAAATGACACGCACCGATCGCCGTCGATGCCGGACGCGGTGTCCGGTCGGTGGCGAGACCGGGGATTCGGCCCCACGCATCGGGCGTGACGACACAACAATGCAACTCAACCAACTCTTCGCGGACGACGACGCGGTGTCGCCGGTCATCGGCGTCATCCTGATGGTCGCGATCACGGTCATCCTCGCGGCCGTTATCGCGACGTTCGTCCTCGGACTCGGCGATCAGGTTAGTAACACGACTCCCCAGGCATCGTTCAGCTTCGAGTGGAACGGCGAAGCAGGCAACGAAGCACCGCTAGAGATCACGCACGACGGCGGTGAAACGATCCAGGCTCAGAACCTCTACGTTCGGGGCTCTGACGGTACTTACGGCGCAGGTTCACCGGCAAACTTCGGTGACACCTGGGACACCTACGCCACCGGAGTTGGGGCGACTTCAGATGTTCAGGCCGGTATGTCTGCAAGTGTAGCTGCCGTCGACTCCGACGCTGAAGCCCGGATCGTCTGGCAGAGTTCGGCCGGCGACAGCTCCTCGACGCTGAAGGAGTGGACTGGCCCGACCGCCTGAACGGATCGATATCTTCCGCAGTCCGGACGACGAGCCGCCGTGCGGCTAGCGGATCGCCTCATTTCACCTTTGATATCGTTACTCGGTCTCGTGAGTCTCGGAACTAATACTACGGGTGCCGAATTCGCCCCCTTCGCTCGTCGGGGCCTGTCGGGAATGGGAGCGTTCGGCACGCTCTCCGAAACAGTCTTAGCGGATGAGCAATCTAACTCACATCATCCACGGGAACGGGCGGTGGGGGTTCCGCCTGCCAAAAGGGGTTCGACACAATGAGTAATCAGACGAGACGACTTCCGACGCACGGGGACGGAGAGCTGTCGAAGGGCGAGATATTCGACGTCCTGCAGAACCAGCGGCGCCGATACGTTCTCGAGTATCTCAAGCGGTTCGAGGAGCCGGTCGAACTGAGCGACCTCGCTACGCAGGTCGCCGCCTGGGAGTACCAGACGCCCGTCGACGAGGTGACCAACGACCAGAAAAAGCGCGTCTACACGACGCTCCAGCAGACACACCTCTGCAAGATGGAGGAGGCCGGGATCGTCGAGTACGATGCCGACGAGAACATCGTGACGCGCACGCCGTACACGGAAGAGTTGACCGTCTATCTGGAGATCGTTCCCGGGTCCGAATTCCCCTGGCGGGAGTTCTACCTCTCGCTCGGGTCGATCAGTTGCGCCATCGTCGTAGCCCTGTGGACGGAACTGTTCCCGCTCACACTTCTCACGCCGCTGGAGTGGGCGACAGTTATCGCCGCGACGTTCACCGCGGCCGCCGCGTACCACACGTACAGCGGCGCCGACATGCAACTCGGTGACGACGGGTACGCGCCAGACGAGATCGATCGCTAGCAGTCCGATGTCTGTATCCTGTTTCTTCCGTCTCCTTTTTGACGGCGCTGCTCGGCAGCGGCCAACGGGTTTAAATCGGTCCGAGCTGGTGATTCGTCAATGAATCGGCCGCGGGCACTGGTGTACGCGACCGTTATGGTGATCCTCGGTATCACACTCGTCTCCGGGCCCGCGATTGGACTCGTCGACCTGACGACGCCCCGCTACGACATGGCCGGCCTCGGCGAGGGTAACGCCACCGTCGACCGGATCGGCGCACCCTCGTCCGTCTCTATCGAACGCGAGTACCAGTCCGAGACCTACTATCTCAACGTCCCTGACGCGCGAATCCACGTCGCGTCGATCTCGGGGAAACCGACCGTCGCGTACGGCGTCGAAATCCCTGAGTTCGGTTACTCGCGATCGACGACGCACTTCTTGAGCGAGGAACGGACAGGTTGGATCGCACTCTCTTTGCGGACCGACACGTTCTCCGAAGACGTCACGCCGGGTAAGGTGTATGAGGGCGAACTTTCGATCGTCATGCGTTCAAGCGACGGGAAGTCGGTTCTCTACAACGAGTCGATCGGCGTGGAGGTGTCTGAATGAACCTCAATCGCGAACGGCAGGTCGACCTCTCATTCTCACAACAGCGAATCCGCAACATCTCCCAGGCGCTCGTCAGAGCGGCGGTCGGGGACCGCCTTGGACTCGTCATCTTTCTCGGGACGCTCGTGGTGTTCGGTCTCACGTGGCGGATAGGATTCTTCATAACTGACAATTACACGCCGGCCAATACACTTGTCGCACTCGCCGACGGCCATTTGATCGTCGACGAAGCGCTCTACGGCACGTTGGAAGCACCCGGAATGCAGATCCACGACGGGGAGACGTACGGCCGCAACTACGGGCAAGTCGCGTTCGCGGTCCCGTTCTTCTGGGCGCTTCGACTCACGCTGTCGGTTGCTGATCCCGGGCTCATCCTCCCTGCGCTCTGGTCGCTGCTGTTACTCGCGCTGGCGGTACAGATCGGCCGGCTGACCGATCACCGGCCACTCATGGTCGTTATCGGTGCGGGAGCGGCGCTATCGACGTTCTTCCTCAATGCTCGCCTTGCCGAACCGCTCTCACCGGACCTGGTACCGCTCGCAGCGCTACAGCTCAGCGCGCTCGTTGCGACGGCATTCGCAGCGAGCACGGGCTATCGGGTACTCGCTCGAATGCACGACCGTCGAGCGGGCGTCGGAGCGGCGGTGAGTATCGTGCTCGCTACGCCGGTCGGATTCTGGGCTACGATTCCGAAGCGCCACGTGTACGTCGTCGCGCTATTGATCGGCGTCGTCTACGCTTTCTACCGGAGTCGCGAGGAGTCGGCCGACGACGCGTTACTCTCTCAGACCGGATTTCGCGGACTCGCGTACGCACTGGTTGGTCTGTTGACCTGGATACACGCGGGTGAGGGGTTCGTCGTCTTCCTTGTACTCGTGCTAGTCGACGTGCCGACAGCGCCGTCGAACGACCTGCGGACGCTCACGTTCGTCGCCGCGGCGTTCACAGTGTCGATGCTCCCGTTTTTCCTGACGAACGTGCTCATCTCGGGCGACCCGGTGCGGCCGCCGCGGATGCTCGATCAGTTCGGCGAGTTCTCTGGTGATTCGACGTTCAGCTCTGGGTCCGGTTCGGGCGGTGCCAGCGGTGGTGGCGGTGGCGGGGGATCTGGGCTGTTGCCACCGGTGCTCAGTGGACCGGTCAACGAGATCACGCAGCGACTGGAACTCATTTTCGGTCCGTTCGTCCAGGGTCTCCACGCGACGGTCAACCGGCCGGGCGACGTGTATCAGACGTTCGTCCGAGCAGGATACATCTCGTCAGTGGGTTCGCACGACAATCAGCAAGCGATCAACCTCACGATCGTCGAATCGGCGCCCTTCGTCACCGGCGTCGTCGGGATCGTCGGAATCGCGGCTAACCGACTCGTCGTAGGGCGATTCAGCGGGCTCGAACGAGTTCGCCCGGTACGGATAGCCGACCTGGCGCGCACTCTTCGTCGATCGCCTGCAAGAGCCACCGACGCGCTTGTCGCCGTCTCGGCACTCCTATTTTTCCTGGTTTACATCCATCGGCTGCCGCTCCACGCGCAGGTCACTGTCCGCTATCTCCTCCCGCTTTACCCACTGGCAGTCTACGGTGTCGTTCGACAGAGCCAGATCCGTCGTGCTCTCGGTACCCACGGTCTCACAGCTCTGTGGACGTATCTAGTTGGGGTCCTCATCGGCGCTCAACTGCTTTTCGTCGCGGTGACTGCCACCGCTATCGGTCGAGGCGGGGCGCTCCAGTTACACGCTGTCGTCGGGCTCGTCGTCGCAGCTTCGTTCGCGCTGGTGGCGACGGCGAGCGCCTTCGACGAACGCTTCGACAGAGCCACGGCCGTCGTCGGCGCACTCGCGGCCGCGCTGGGGACGAATCTCGTCGTGCTCTCGGCGCTCGTCTACTTCCAATACGGTCCGTACGCGCTTCCGATGGTGGACTGGCTCGCCGACCTGCTGTCGACGGCGTGATCCGACCAAGCTAGTCAGGCTTTTCCCGACGGGTTTCGATTCAACGAGCATGAATCGTCTGAAGCAGTCGCTGTTGGACGCCCCGATCGTCGAGAAAGAGGGGTATCACTACTTCGTCCACCCGATCAGCGACGGGGTGCCGATGCTCCGGCCGGAACTGCTCCGCGAGATCGTCATCAAGATCATCCGCAAAGCCGAACTCGAGAACGTCGACAAGATCGTCACGCCCGCCGCGATGGGCATCCACATATCCACCGCCGTCTCCCTGATGACCGACATCCCCATCGTCGTCGTCCGCAAGCGCCAGTACGGACTGGAGGGGGAAGTCGCGCTTTCACAGGTGACCGGCTACTCCGAGTCCGAGATGTACGTCAACGACGTCTACGAGGGCGACCGCGTGCTCGTCCTCGACGACGTGCTCTCGACCGGGGGCACGCTCTCGGGGATCACCGGCGCGCTCGAAGAGATCGGCGCCGACATCGTCGACATCGTCTGCGTGATCAAGAAAGACGACGGCCAGAACAAGCTCGCCGACGCGGGCTACGAGGCCAAGACGCTCATCAACGTCGTCGTCGAGGACGGCGAAGTCGTCATCGTCGACGAACAGGGCGACGACTGACCGATCGTCCCCGCTCTCCGGCCGTTCACAGCGTCGCGGCCGTAACGGCGCCGAAGTACAGCCCCGCGAGTATCAACGCCACGCCGAGGGCCTGGACGAGTCGCCGCGTCCTGTCGTCGAGCGCCGAGTCGGTCCCGTATCTCCCTCCCCGCTCGCCGGGGACTCGCCCCGTCGTGTGCGCGCGGACGAGTGATTCCGGTGTCGCGACGAGGACGACGCCGAGGCCGATCCCGAGCACGGCCGCGAGCAGTGTGCGATAGTCCATCTGTCACTCGCTCTCCCGTACGGTCACTGGTCAGTTCCGCAGGCGGTCGATGCGTTTCTCGATCGGCGGGTGCGTGGCGAACAGGCGCGCGAGTCCGCGGTCCTGGCCGGAGATACACAGCGCGTTTACCTGCTCGTCCACCGCGGAGTCGCTCGCTCGCTCGTTGCCGCGGCTTATCTTCTCCAGCGCGCGGGCGAGCGGTTCGCCGGACCCGATCGCTCCCGCCGCGTCGCTGTCGGCCACGTACTCGCGGTACCGCGAGATGGCGAAGACGAACAGCATGACGAACAGCTGGACGACCTGGCCGACGACGATGGCCAGGAAGAAGTCGGCGATGTCGTTGTCGCCCGTCAGCAGGACTGCCCACTGGGCGACGATGGCGACGATCGACGCGATCCCCTGGCCGAGCACCATCATCACGACGTCGCGATTGCCGATGTGGGCCAGTTCGTGCGCGAGCACACCCTCGACCTCGTCGCCGTCCAGCGTCCGGATGAGTACCTCGGAGACGACGACCGTTCCCGCGCCCTTCCGGCCGACGGCGAAGGCGTTGGGGACGCCCATCCGCGCGATCATCAGCCGCGGCTTCTCGATACCCATCTCCTCGCACAGCGATTCGACCTGGCGGTGGATCTCCGGGTATCGGTCCTCCGGGAGATCTTCGGCGCCGACGCTCCGGACGGCGGCCCACTTGCCGACCTTGTACTGGACGCCAACGAACAGGACGCTCCCGACCAGGACGAGCCACAGCGGTGCCCCGAACGCGCCCATGGCGACGACGGCTGCCACTGCGTAGAACGCGAACAGGATCGATCCGACGACCGCCATCCGCGCGACCAGACTTGGGTGGCGCATACCCGTCGCTTCCTCCATCTTCCCACAAAGAACCACGGGATCGTCCTCACTAAACCGTCGAAACCCCCTCTCTACCTGTGGCTATCGCATCATATTCGCCGGAGCGTGCCCGCCCGGGCCGTTCGTGTCGCCGACCCGGCAGTCGTTCCGAGCGATCTGTCTCCCTGGACTCTCGTCCTCGAAGAGCGCGCGCGACCGTTCCCGGCCTCGACCCACCCGCGTTTCCTGCCGGCCGCGGTGGCGTGGAAACTGGGCTTCCCGAGCGGTTCGGGGCCACTCCGCGGCAGACAGACCGCCGACCGCCCGCAGCGTTCTCTCGCTATCTCCGCGCGTATTACAGTTCAGAGAAACGTTGTACGTTTTCGCCCAATCGAGCGACGGCGACGATTCTATTCGTTTACTATCACGTAGCCTGTCATGTTTACAGAATAAAGCTAATAACCCAGTCGGTGGTATGGCCGTCGCTAGAGAAACGAGCGCGCGGAGAAGGGCGCTTGGTAGGACATGTCGACCTTCTCCCCCCGCCGGTAAAAGCGTTGCCCAGCGCGAGTGGCGACGCGACCCGGGGCGGCCCATCGCGTGCCGGCGTAACGCGCACCCACCCAGACACACATGAACCAGTTCGACGACGACCGTGGAACCGACGTGGTCATCGAGGCACGCCCCTCGCGTGACGACGAGTTCGGCACGATAGTCGTGACGGCGATCGCCGACGAGCTCGGCAGCGATCCGGAGTCGCTCCCGCCGCTCAGAGACAGCATCGACCCCGACATCCTCAACGGGCTCCGCGAAGCCGGCGGCTCGTCAGTGAAGACGCTCTCCTTCGAATACCTCGGCTACGAGGTCGTCGTGACGAGCGACGGCCTCATCCAGTTGCGCTCGTTCGCGTGAGGACCCGATCGGACGTTCCTCGACGTACCCCCCGTCACCGCTCGCGCACCCCCGAGTGACTGCTAGCCGTTTCGTTCGCGGCAAAATCATAGCGGGAGGTAGATTTGAACCGGAGGCAGACGTGCTCGCTCACTCCGTTCGCTGCGCGCGACTGCCAGGGTTCAAATCTACTGGCGATTTCGTGACCTCACGGAGCGCTCGGCGATGAAACGCCTCGCTGTATGTGTGAGGTCACAGAAATAGCGGGAGGTAGATTTGAACTACGTCGAGACGGACCGCTCGCTTCGCTCGCGGTTCGACTCGCCTACTTCAAATCTACTCGCGAGTGATTGCCGCTCACGGTGGCGAGCACACACAAGGCGGTGCTCGCCGTTTAGTTCGCGGCAAAATCATAGCGGGAGGTAGATTTGAACTACCGATCTGCGGGTTATGAGCCCGCCGGAATCTCCTGGCTATCCCATCCCGCTACCCATTCGTACCGGCGACCACCCATTAAGGGTTGTGATTCACTCGCCGTCCGTGAGTTAGTGGCGCGGTCAGCCCTCGTGGACCTGCCAGGTGAACAGACTCTCGAAGACGTAGTTGACGAACATCGCGAATCCGATGGCGATCGGGCTCGCGACGAGGAACCACACGTCGGTGTCGAAGACGACGAGCGTGACGTCCAGACGCTGGGTGAGTGCCCAGTAGATGGCGAACTGGATCAGCGAGCCGCCCGAGCGGACGAGATGTGACTTCCCCAGGCGGCGCAGGAACGGCCTCGCACCTGGCGCACCCTCGCCCGCGAACGTCCAGTGTTCGTTGACCATGAACATCACCAGGATGGCCGTCTCGATACCGACGGCCTTGGCGGCCAGTTCCGGGACGCCGAACCCCAGCCCCAGTAGAGCCAGCATCGCGTTGTCGCTGAGCGCGCCGACGGCGCCGACCGAGACGAACTTGCCGAATCGAACGCCGGAGAGGAGCGCGTCCGTCCGGGACTCGTTCGACCCGTCGATCTGTGAGTCGCCCGGCGTGTCCACGTTCTCGTCAGTCATTCTTCTCCACCAGCGCCGTCGGGTCCTCGCGAGTCGCGGCGATAGCGTTGTGCACGCGGCTGTTGCGGATCTGTTTCGCCCGGTGGCGCGACGAGACCAGCGCGCGGGCCAGCCGGATCGAGGTGCGGACGGGCGAGACCGTCGACCCCGGCTGGTCCTCCCAGGTGATCGGGACCTCCGTCACGTCGAGTTCCAGCGCGCCCGCCATCGCCACGAGTTCCACGTCCCAGGCGAACCCCGGTTCGTAGAGGTGCTGGCGGACGGCGTCCCACGACTCGGCCGTGATCGCCTTCGCGCCGCACTGGTAGTCGTAGAGGTCCGCGTCGAGCATCCGCCGAGCGAGCCACGCGAACCCGTCGCCGAGGAAGCGACGGGCGAACGTCTGGTGGCTGGTGATCGACGAGTCCGGGTGCCGTCTCGACCCGACGGCCACGTCCGCGCCGCCGTCGGTGATGGCGGCGAGGACGTCTGCGAACTCTCCGGGTGCGGTGCTGCCGTCGGCGTCGACGAACCCGAGGATGTCGGTATCGAGCGCCTCGAAGCCGGCGGTGACCGCGGCGCCCTTGCCGCGGCGGTACGGGGAGACGCTGACCGTCGCGGGCAGGTCCGCGAGAGCGGTGGCAACGCGCTCTTCGGCGTCGTCGAGTTCGATACGGATCGTCTCGGGGTCGAGTTCGGCGTCGAGCGACCTGACGTAGGAGGCGAGGCGGTCGACGTCGGGGCGGAAGGCGGGGACCACGATACCGACGGACGCGCTCATTGCCAGTTGTGACCACCGCGCCGAGTAAAAACTGTTCGGAACGGTGGAATCGTCGGCCACTCGTCGTGGCGAATTACGGCGATCCGACGGTCGTCGTCGCGGCCGCTCGGGCCCTCGTCAGCGCGGGCTACACCGGTCCACAAGAGGTATAGGCTCCGGAGACGGCCACTCTGGTAATGGAGTACGGTCTGGTCCTCTGGTGGCTCGTCGCCTACCTCGCCTTCATGGCGGTGGGGATGCCGCTGGCGGCGGTACTGTTCCCCCGCCTCGCCGACCGCGGGGCGGGCGTGGCGCTCCCGACAGCGCTCGCCGTCCTCTGGGTCGTCGCGTACCTCGTCGGGCACGTCTCGCTGACCGCCGGACTGCTCGTCGGCCTCGCCGTCCTCGCGGCCGCCAGCGTGGTGGCCGTCTATCGGGGTGCGGAGTTCGACCGTCGGCGCTACGGGGAGGCGGCCGCGGTCTTCACCGTCGCGTTCCTGTTCATGATCGCCATCCGCGCGGTCGACGCGGGGGTCCACCCCCTGATGGGTGAGAAGTTCCTCGACTTCGGTCTCCTGCAGTCGATCCTCCGGGCCGACGCGCTCCCTCCCGAAGACATGTGGTTCGCCGGCCGACCGGTAAAGTACTACTACGGCGGCCACCTGATAGCCGCGCTGCTGACGAAGATCACCGGGACCGAAGCGCGATTCGCGTACAACCTCGCGCTCGCGGGCTTCTTCGGGATGCTCGTCACCGCCGCCTACGGCCTGGCCGGGTCGGTCGCCGCGAGTCGCGGTGTTTCCCGCGTTCGCGCAGGCGCGTTTGGCGCGTTCTTCGCCGGATTCGCCGCCAACATCTCGACGGCGGTCCAGTTCGGCGCCTGGCTGTTGCCCGACGGTCTCTCCTCGTTCGTCATCGGCCTCCTCGGGGTCGAACTCGGCAGAGTCGGCAGGGAGGGCCCCGGTGCGTTCCGATACTGGGACGCCAGCCGCGTGATCGAGGGAACGATAAACGAGTTCCCGCTGTTCGCCTGGCTCAACGGCGACCTGCACGCGCACATGATGAGTACGCCGTTCGTCCTGCTGGTCGCGGCGCTGCTTTTCAGCTACTACCGAACGCCGGCGGCGGCCCGGACGCGGCGTCTCCTGCTCGTCGTTGCGGCGGTCCCGCCGCTCGCCGGCCTGCTCGCAGTCGTGAACACGTGGTCGTTCCCGACCGTCGGCGGGTTGACGTTCCTGACGCTCGCGCTCGCACCGGCCGACCCGGTGTCGCTGTTGCCCGGCGCGGTCGGCGAGCGCATCCCCCGGCGGGAGGACTGGCAACGCGAACTCGTTCGCCACGTCGTCGCGCTCGTGGGCGCGGTGGTAGTCGTCGCGCTGGGCATCGTCTGGTCGCTCCCGTTCTGGCTCGGGACGGCGAGTACCCGCTCGATCGGCTTCCTCCCCGACAAAAGTTCGCTGGGCGGCCTCCTCCTCGCCCACGGCGCGTTCGCACTGCTGTTCGGGATCTACCTCGTGCGCCACGCGGTCCCGCAGGTCGACCGGGAGTTCCTCGGGGAGTCGCTGGTGATGCTCGGGATCGGCGTCGCGATCGCCTGGCTCGGCGCCTCCTCGGCCGCACTCGCCATCTTCGGTCCGATGATCGTCGTCGCCTGGGTCCTCCTGCGGACGCAAGCCGACGTCGTTCACCGTGCCGCTTCGCGGACGGCCGAAACCGCGATGGGTGCGGTCTCGGACGGCGGTGGAGCTACCGGTAGCGCCACCGAGGGCACCGCGTCGGACGGCGACGCGCGCGTCCGCGACGTGGTCGGGTTCGAGACGCTCCTGCTGATCGCCGGCGCGGGAATCGTCGTTCTCGTCGAGTTCGTCTACGTCCAGGAGGAGGCCGGCCCCGGGCGGATGAACACCGTGTTCAAGACGTACGCAGACGTGTGGATCCTCTGGGCCGTCGCCGCCGGCGCCATCCTCGCCCGTCTCGTCGAAAACCACTCGCCAGAGCTCGCGCTCTCCGGCGACACCTGGCAGTCGGCGTTTCGCGCGCTCGCGGTCGTCCTCGTCGTCGCGACGGCGATGTTCGGGGCCTTCGCCGTCCCGAAGCACCTGAGCGGTGAGTCGCCGATCAACCGGTACGACCACCCCGACGATCCGACGCTGAACGGGTTCGTGTTCGTCAACCAGAGCCACCCCGAGGAGTACCCCGCCATCGAGTGGTTCGAGGACCTCGACGGCCAGCCCAACATCGCTTCCGCTCCGGGGCGCGGATCGCAGATGTACCAGTGGTCGAACCCGATATCGAGTCTCACAGGCGTTCCGACGGTCGCCGGGTGGGCGCACGAAGTCGGCTACCGCGGCGGCGAGGTCTACCGGGCCCGCCTCGACGACGTCGACACCATCTACACCGGGTCGGCGGAGCAACGGGCGTACTACCTCGACGCCTACGACGTAGAGTACGTCTACGTCGGAACGAACGAGCGCCAGGAGTACAGCGAGGAGGAGCTCGCCGCCTTCGAGTCGATGGCCGGTCTCAGCGTCGAAAAGCAGTGGAACAGCGTGGTGGTCTATCGCGTCGAGCAGAGCGAGCTTCAGTACCCAGACGAGTGAGAACCGGTCAGCAGTAAACTTCGGTCAGTGCGTGTCGGCGTGGCGGCGCCGGTGGACGATCCCCTGGTTGTCGGCGGTGGTTCGGACGAACGAGCGGAACGCCTCGCCCGTCTCGCTGTCCTCGTCGAGCACCATCGGTTCGCCGGCGTCGCCGCCCTCGCGGACGGCCGGGTCGAGCGGAATCTCGCCGAGGAACGGCATCTGCGCGTCGGCGGCGAACGCCTCGCCGCCGCCCTCGCCGAAGATGGCGTGCTCGTTGCCGCAGTCCGGGCAGCGGAACGAACTCATGTTCTCGACGATGCCCAGCACGGGCGTCTCGTGCTCGCCGAACATCTCTAACCCCTTGCGCGCGTCGTCGATCGCGACCCCCTGGGGCGTCGTCACGATGACGGCGCCGGTGACGGGCACGCTCTGGAGCAGCGTCAACTGCGTGTCACCGGTCCCCGGCGGCAGGTCGACGACCATGTAGTCGAGGCTCCCCCACTCGACGTCCTCCCAGAGCTGGGTCAACACCTTGTGGACCATCGGGCCCCGCCAGATCACGGGGTCGTCTTCGCCGAGCAGGAAGTCCATGCTCATGAGCTTCATCCCGTACTTCTCCGGTGGGACGAGCGTCTCCTCGGGCGTCGCCTGGGGCTGCTGGTCGGCGTCGAGCATGCGCGGCACGTTCGGCCCGTACACGTCGGCGTCGAACAGCCCGACGCGAGCGCCGAGCTGGGCCAGCCCGGCCGCGAGGTTGACGGCGATTGTGCTCTTGCCGACGCCGCCCTTGCCCGACGCCACCGCGATGACGTTCTCGACGCCGGGGAGGACCGACCCCTCGGCGACCAGCCCGCTGTCCACCTCCGCGTCGAGTTCGATCGCTCGATCGAGACCCGACAGCGCTTCGCGGACCGCGCCCGCCATCTCCGTCTCAGTCGGCGAGTACGGCGCCCCGAGCGCCAGCGAGACGCGAACCTCGTCCTCGGAGACGTCGACCGAGTTGACCAGTCCCAGCGAGACGATGTCGTCGCCCAGATCCGGGTCCTCGACCGTCCCGAGCAGGTCGAGCACGTCGTCTTCGTCCATACTTTCGTCTCCGTCACTCCGAGCGAAAAGGGTTGTGACCCATCTTTTTCGTCGGGGGGTCGCTTGCGGCGACCCCCCGACCAAAAACATGGGTGAAAAAGGCCGAGCGCTCGCGACGCTCGCGCTCGGTTGAACCGCGCCTCACTTCGTTCGGCGCGGATGCTCAGAACCGAGGCGCGCTCGAACACAGCGAGCGCTCCCAGTCCGCGACCGGGCAGACGGTTCAGGTGAGGCTGCCAGAATTACTCGATTCTGTCGCGGGCGGAGGCAGCAAACAGCGTCTCGAACTCGGTCAGGTCGTCGGGGTGTTCGTGCCCGTCTGCTGCCACTTGCTGGAAGAAGCCGTGGTGTTCGCGGCTCAATTCCAGAATCGCCTCGTCTTCGACGTCGGACTTCTCGATATCCGGGGGATGTGCATCACTTTCCTCGTGTAGGTAATACAGTGCGGGCTCGTTCTCGTCGAGCCACGCCGCTTCTGCGTTCATTTTCTCCAACGCGAGACCCCGCTCAAACGTCTCTCGGCGTTGTTCGAGGTGAGCGAAGTGGTCCCGTACCTGTTCGATCTTGTCGGGATCGAGCGGGAGTTTGAATAATCTGGTAGTGGGCATACACGTAGCCTGAGATACACCATTTTTATTTGTATTTCGGTCAATTCGAGACGTTCCCGGAACTGGACACTGATACGTTCATCGCCAAGATGACAGAAAACTCGATTCAAATGACGTACCCTCAATGGAACGTCCGCAAACCACACCGAACACGAGATTCAGAGCGAAACCCCGCCGTCTGCCTCGACCGAGTTGACCGGCCCCCGTGAGACGATATCGTCGCCCAGATCTGGGGCCTCGAGCGTCCCGAGCAGGCCGAGCACTCCATCTTCGCCCACACTTCGTCTCCGTAACTCCGAGCGAAGTGGGTGTGATTCATCCGTTTCCCTCGGGGTCCGGTGA
The DNA here is from genome assembly GCF_051414035.1 of Halosimplex amylolyticum. Lineage (NCBI taxonomy): Archaea > Methanobacteriati > Methanobacteriota > Halobacteria > Halobacteriales > Haloarculaceae > Halosimplex > Halosimplex amylolyticum. The sequence goes on from NZ_JBLKNW010000001.1 coordinate 869,268, forward strand.
CGCGCCACCACCGGTTGCTCCGGGGCGACGGGAGACGGCTTCGCAGTCATCATCGAGGCGGTTGCACCACCTCGCTCCGCCCGACGTATGCGGGGGGCAGAAACTCTCCCCACCACATTACATTGTCGCAAGTATTTTTTTGGCCTTAATTGCCGAAATTGCGTGTTGAGTGTTATCAATGCGCTTCATCGCCACCTTGGAACACAGTCCCGATAATTGCTGGGCGCGCGAAGAAAACCAGGACAAAGCAGTCGAATGGATCACGCAGTTAGACCAGCGAGCGGAGGAACACGGCGTCGAACTCGACGGGGCCTACGCCACCCCGACCGAACACCAGTTTTACTTCATCATGCAAGCCGACAGCTTCGGGGCCGTCACTGGATTTCTCGGGCCACCGTTCGGGGAAGACCACGACGGACACGTCGCGCCCGTCCTCACGTTAGACGAGTCCATCGACGCGGTCATCGAGGACTGACCTGGCGCCCGTCAGACGGTAACTGACGACGTGGATACTGGGTCCTGTCGGTGGGTCAGGGGAGTGCGTGGTGAGTGCTGAACGTGCCAGCCAAACCGGGTACGAAGTGGGAGCGGAAAGCCCAGCGTCCCTCTCGGCTGCCGACAGTGGAACGAGCAACCGGTTCGGATCCGCGGCTAAAATATTTTTTAGCTAACATATATCCTCGCCCCGCACCGACTCCCTGTCGATGACGCCGCCAGACTTCGGCCCCGCGAGCGGGGCGTTGCACGAACTGACCGACGACTACGGAGAAGCCGACCGGACGGCCGACGTCGATGCGCCGACGTTCGACACCGGGACGACCATCGTTGCCGTCGCCGCCGACGACGGCGTCGTGATGGCCGCAGACCAGCGGATGAGCCTCGGCGGGCGGTTCACGGCCAACAAGAACGTCAGGAAGCTCTCTCGCGTACACCCCCGTGCGGCACTGGCGATATCGGGGTCGGTCGGGCCCGCGCAGGACGCGATCCGGTCGATCCGGGCGGAGGCGAGCCTCTACCAATCCCGACGGGGCGAACCCATGACCATGCAGGCGCTCTCCCGGACTGCCGGACACGTCCTCCGTGGCCTCCCGGTCGCGCCGATCCTGGGTGGCGTCGACGACACCGGCGGGCACGTCTACGAACTCGACGGCGGCGGGAGCGTGATGGAAGACGCCTACGCCGCGGGCGGGAGCGGGATGCAGGTCGCCTACGGCGTGCTCGAAGGGCGGTTCGACCCCGACGCGACCCGGTCGGAGGCGACCGAGACGGCCGTCGCCGCGGTCGAGGCCGCGAGCGCGCGCGACACCGCCAGCGGGAACGGCGTGACGGTCGCGAGGATTTCGGTCGACGGCGTCGAAATCGAAGCGCTCGACGGGGCCGCGGAGTCGGGCGGCGAACGTGGAGAGACCGACGACGCGGGGGAGGTGGCCTGATGCAGTCGAACGACCAGCGGGCCTACGACCGCGGGGTGACGGTATTCTCGCCCGACGGCCGCCTCTACCAGGTCGAGTACGCGCGCGAAGCGGTCAAACGCGGGAGCCCGGCGGTGGGCGTGGCGACCGAGGACGCCGTGGTCTTCGCCGCCCACGGGCGGCCCCGATCACCGCTGATGGAACCCGACAGCATCGAGAAGGTCCACGACGTCGACGGCCGTCTCGGGGTCGCGACGGCGGGTCACGTCGCCGACGCGCGCCGACTCGTCGACTACGGTCGGCAGTTCGCCGAGCGCGAGCGGTTGCGCTACGGCGAGCCGCCGGCGGTCGAACCCGTCGCGAAGGCCGTCGCCGACCAGATCCAGGAGTCGACGCAGACCGGCGGAACGCGGCCGTTCGGGGCGGCGCTGCTCGTCGGCGGCGTGATGGAATCGGATCCTCGGCTCTACGAGATCGATCCGTCCGGGACGCCGACGGAGTGGCGAGCGACGGCGGTCGGCGACGGGAGCGAGGCCATCCGGAGCCACCTCGAAGCCGAGTACGCGGCGGAATCGGACGCCGACGCCGGTGTCTCGCTCGCGCTCGCAGCGCTGGACGAGGGGACCGACGACGGGCTGAGCGCCCGGGAGATCGACGTCGCGGTGCTCGACGACGACGGCTTCGAACCGTTCGACCGCGGTCGGCGGGCGAGTGCGCTCGACGACGCAGGGCTCTCGGCGGCGTCCTGAGGTCGAACCAGTCGGTTCAGGCGGAGGCTTCGCCCGTTCCGCCCTCTTCGCCCCGGGTGCGCTCTCCGGCCCGCGACCGGTCGGATCCTGACTCGGCGTCCGCGTCCCCGAGATCTGCCGATTCTGTCGTTCTCGCGGATCCGTCCGAGTCGTCGCCACCAGCGCGACGGTGGTCGACGACGCGTCCGTCGCCGGCCACGTAGCAGATCAGGTCGTCGCCGTCGAGTCGAACGCTGACGACTACGCACCAGGGGTCGCGGGAGACGACGCGTTCGCGCCACTCGCTGCCCACGTTCCAGATGGGTCGGTCACGCACGTCTCGGTCGTGGTCGTGATAGAAGGAGACGACCGCCGGGTGGTCCAGCAGCGTGAGCGCGACGGGACAGCGCAGTGCAGCGCCGCAGGACTCGCACTCGAAGGCGGTCTGCACCGGGACGGGTTCCTCGTCGCCGTGAGTCGCCCGGTCGTCGACGGAAGCCGCTTCGATCCCCGTCGAGACGGCTCCGGCACACGCCGGACAGACCCCATCACCGAACGAGTCGATGCGCCTGCGGTGGTGGGCGTCGAGCGCGTCCGGCAGATCCTCGGCGTCGCGGCTCGCGTAACCGCTCGGAGGGAGCGACAGCCGCAGTAGCGGCGACTCGCAGTGCTCACACGTGATCGCCGTGACGTTGTCGGCGACGGTCGCGGCGAGGGACGCCTCGCCGCAGAACGGGCAGTCGTCGTCTAGTTCGATGGGGTCGCGGTCGACGCTTCGGGTGAGGGTCCCCGCTTCGAGGGCCCGTGCGACCGAGCGACCGGCATCGGTCAACTCGTATCGCTCGTCGTCGCGCTGGCGGACGAATCGGTCGGTGAGTTGCCGGAGGTGGTAGGCGAAGCCGGCGGAGGTGTCCTCGTCGGTCGCGTCGAACAGCGCCGAGAACGTCCGCGGCGAGTCGTCGGCGAGCGACCGAACGACGGCGAGGCGCGTCTCGCTGCCGAGCGCGCCGAACGCGTCGCTCGGATCCGGCGCGTCCGCGTCGGTCGGCGGCACCGACTCGTCCGCTCGCCCCTCGGTGGATCCGACGGCGTCCCGGCGCTCGGCGGTCATATCGTGTGACTGCGTGCCACGGGCGTTTGAACCTGTCGTCCGCGACGGCTCCTGCCGGTTCGGGCGGTCTCGCGGGTCGGTGACCGGGTGTGCAGAAACCCTGGAACGGGCACCGGCCTTATTACCGCCGGGCCGAAAGAGTCGGTATGCTCGCGGACGAGTTCGGTCGGGAAGTGAGCGGCGTGCGGGTCTCGCTGACCGACCGGTGCAACTTCGATTGCGTCTACTGCCACAACGAGGGGCTGGGCGACACGCGCGGCCCTATGGCGCCCCGCGAGCACGAGATGGGGACCGACGACGTGGTCCGGTTCCTGGAGGTCGTCTCCGAGTTCGGCGTCGACTCGGTGAAGTTCACCGGCGGCGAACCGCTCCTGCGAGAGGACATCGAGGAGATCGTCCGTCGCACGCCCGAGGGCATGGAGGTGTCGCTCACCACGAACGGGACGATGTTACCCGGTCGCGCCGAGGCCCTCGTGGACGCGGGCCTCGAACGCGTGAACGTCTCCCAGGACGCGCTGGACCGGGAGACGTTCAAACAGGTGACCCAGGCCGGCGCGTACGACGCCGTGATGGACGGCGTCGACGCCGCGCTGGACGCGGGGCTGGCGCCGGTCAAGCTCAACATGGTCGTCTTCGAGCAGACGGCCGGCTACGTCCCCGAGATGGTCGAGCACGTCGCCGAGAACGAGGGACTCCGTCTCCAGCTCATCGAGTACATGCCGGAGATCGCCGGCCACCCCGAGTGGGCCATCGACATCCAGCGCGTCCACGACTGGCTCGCGGAGCAGGCCGACCACGTCGAGCGTCGCGAGATGCACGACCGCAGGCGCTACTGGGTGAGTCCGGAGGGCGAAACGCCGACGGACCCCACCGACGAGTCCCAGGCGGGCATGGTCGAGATCGTCGACCCGGTGGAGAACCCTACCTTCTGCGCCAACTGCCATCGCGTGCGCGTGACACACGAAGGGTACCTCAAGGGCTGTCTGAACCGCCACGACGACCTCCGCCCGATGGGCGAGATGACGCGCCCGGAGATCCGCGAGGCGTTCCGGGAGACAGTCGCCGAGCGCGTCCCCTTCTACGGCGAGTACATGGTCGAGGAAGACGGCGAGTGGGTCGTGAACGAGGCGTATCTGGACGAGTCCACCGACGCCGCCGTCTCGGACGGGGACGACGGTGAGATCGACCCGGCCGCCGACGAGACGACCGTCCAGAGCGACGACTGACCCGTCCCGGTCTCGGAGTCGACTCCTGGTTGCCGCGTGCAAAACCCTCAACTGCGCAAGTCCCGTCGATCCACCGTGAGCACGTACCAGCCAGCGTCGTGTAACATCGGCCCGCGACAGCGCAAGCGTCGCCTCGTCGTCGCGGCCACTGCCTTCGGTGCTGCAGCCGGGTACGCGGGTGCGGTCGCTGGCGGCTATCTCCCGGAACCGCTGCTCGTCGGCGTGTTCGTCCCGCTCGCAGTCGGCTTCGAGTGGGTCATCCAGGCATCGACCGGTTTCTGCGTCCGTCTCGCGCTACTCAACCGGTACGACTTCAGGGCGACCGGCGGCGAGGGGACCGGGACCGTGTCCGACGCCGGTCACCGCAGAGCGGACTACGAGTACGCGGCGAAGATCACTGTCGCGGCAGCCGCCCTCGCGGGTCTGACCACGGCGTTGGCGTGGGCGCTGGTCTGACCGTCGATTCACCGGTGTGACCCGTCGGTTCTGCGTCCCGTGTCCCGAGCGGTCAGTGACGGGGCCGCTGGTCAGTAGTCGGTGACGCCTCTCGCGTCCAGGTACTGCCGAGTCGGACCGCCGACGACCGCGTCCGCCGCCTGGAGGTCCTCGACGGTGCGAGAGCCGGTGACGAACATCGCCGTCTCCAGTTCCACGACGAGGTCCTCGGCGACCTCGACGACGGCCTCGGTCCCCCGTCCGGCGGGCGCGAGGAACGGCTTGGCCAGCCCCCCCGCGGTGGCGCCGAGCGCGACGGCCTTCGCCACGTCGAGCCCCGAGCGGACGCCGCCGCTGGCGACGACGGTGTCGTGGACGTCGAGGCACTCCAGGGTGCTCGCGACCGTCGGGATGCCCCACTGGCGGAACCGCTCGCCGAGGCGTTCTCCCCGCCGTTCGTCGCGGGCGGCGGCGCGGTACGCTTCGACGCCGGACCACGTCGTGCCGCCCTTCCCCGCCACGTCGATGGCGTCGACGCCGGCGGCTGCGAGTCGCCGGGCGGTCCCCCGGGAGAACCCGTTGCCGGTCTCCTTGACGATCACGGGGACCGACAGTCCGTCGCACACGCGCTCGATGGCGTCGAGACAGCCGCGGGCGTCGACGTCGCCCTCGGGCTGGACGGCCTCCTGGAGGAAGTTGCAGTGGATGGCGACGGCGTCGGCGTCGATCATCTCGACCGCGCGCTCGACGCCCGCGACCCCGTACTCCTCTAGCTGGGCGGCGCCGATGTTCCCGTAGACGAAGGCGGTTGGTGCGGCCTCCCGAACCACGGAGTAGGACTCGACGGTGTCCTCGTCTTCGAGTCCGGCGCGCTGGCTGCCGACGCCCATCGCGATGCCGACCTCCTCGGCGGCCGCGGCGAGCGCGCGGTTGATCGCCGTGGTGTTCGGATGGCCGCCGGTCATGCTCTCGATGACCACCGGCGCCGCGAGTTCGCGGCCGAGGAAGTCGACGCTGGGGTCGACCTCGTCGCGATGGATCTCCGGCAGCGCCTCGTGGACGAGCGAGACGTCCGCGAAACCCGTTCCCGGTTCCTCCACGTCCTCTTCGTTCACGATCCTGACGTGGTCGTCCTTCCTGTCGACCGTCTCGTCCGATCCCGTCATCTGTTGCCCGCAGTTCCCCCGGCCACGTCTTACAACTACCTCTTCCCGGCGAGGAACGTGGGCCCGGCGGATCAGGGCCGGCGGAACGTGTAGGAGACGTGTGGACTGTCCGCGTCAGAATCCGGTTCCGCGTCGGTCTCGACGCGGAGTTCGCCGGCGTCGTGGTCGAACACGAGGCGATCCGACGACCCGGAGAACGCGTGGAGTGGCATGCCGGTCTCGACCCGCCCGTCCGGTCGGACGGTGACGTGTGTGGTGCCGCGGAAGTCGGCGACCAGCGATCCGTCTTCGCGCTCGGAAACCGCGGCGGCGCCGGCGAAGCGCTCGAGGTTCTGTCGGACCGACTCGCGGTCGGCCGGGTCGACGAGTGCGGGGTCTTCGGCCATATCCGCATTTCGGGCCGGACGGACTAAGCGGTGGCGTCGACCCCGTGGCACGTCGGCCTGCGTGACCCCCTGGTGAGGTCGACGGCTGTCCGAGTCCGTGCCACCTGATGGGGTCGAAGGCTGTCCGATTCCGTGCCACGGAGTCCCGCGTGGGGACCACTTCGTGACGTTTAAATAGGGCCCAGTAGGTAATTCAGGTACGCTCGTGCAGGGGCGCCGGGTCCCGAGTCCCACGCGACGGATCGTGTGAGGGCGGTAGTATACAACAGCACGCGGCAAGTGCGTGTCGTGGTAGCCAAGCCTGGCCCAAGGCGCAGGGTTGCTAACTCTGTGGCGTACAGCCTCCGGGGTTCGAATCCCCGCCACGACGCTCACACTCGAATCACAGACACATGAGTGCAGAAGACCAAGACCCGGACGAAGCGGAAGACGAAGAGGATATCCGCTACTTCGTCCGAATCGGCCAGACCGACCTCGACGGCACGAAGTCCGTCGAGCGGTCGCTCACCGACATGAACGGCATCGGCCATCGCGCGGCCCGCATCATCGCCGAGGAGGCCGGCATCGACCGCCGCGCCGTCTTCGGGAAACTCGACGAGGAGGACATCGACGAGATCGTCGCCCTCGTGGAAGGCTTCGCCGAGGAGGCGCCCGAGTGGCTCTCGAACCACCGGAACGACTTCTTCGCGGGCGAGACCACCCACGAGACCGGCAACGACCTCGACCTCACCCGCCGACAGGACATCAACCGCATGAAGATGATCGACTCCTACAAGGGAGCCCGACACAAGCGCGGACAGAAGGTCCGCGGTCAGCGCACGAAGTCCACCGGTCGGTCCGAGGGGACCATCGGCGTCAACGTCGAGGCGATCAAGGAAGAGCAGGCAGAAGCCGCCGAAGCAGAGGGGGATGAGGAGTAATGGCGCTCGGTAGCAACACCAAGTTCTACGAGACGCCCAACCACCCCTACCAGGGCGAGCGCATCAGCGAGGAGTCCGGCCTCGTCGGCCAGTACGGACTCAAGAACAAAGAAGAGCTCTGGCGCGCCCAGTCCGAACTGCGCGCGTACCGCCGCGAGGCGCGGAAGCTCCTCGGCCAGACCGGCACCGCCGGCGCGGCCAAGGAGACCGAGGAGTTCCTCGCGCGCCTCAAGCGGATCGGCGTCCTCGACGAGACCGACTCGCTGGACGACATCCTGTCGCTCGACGTGACGGACATCCTCGAACGGCGACTCCAGACGGTCGTCTACCGGAAGGGGCTGGCCAACACGACGCGCCAGGCCCGCCAGTTCGTCAGTCACGGACACGTGACGGTCGAGGGGCAGCGCGTCACCCGTCCGTCGAAGAAGATCACCGTCGACGAGCAGGGCGCCGTCGAGTTCGACGCGAACAGCCCGCTGACGGACGAACTCCACCCCGAACGCGCGGAGGAGCAATAACATGAGCGAGACCCAGGACGACAAGTGGGGCGTCGCCCACGTGCACGCATCGTTCAACAACACGATCATCACGATCACCGACGAGACGGGCGCCGAGACGCTCGCGAAGTCCTCGGGCGGGACGGTCGTCAAGCAGAACCGCGACGAGGCGTCGCCCTACGCCGCCATGCAGATGGCGGAGGTCGTCGCCGAGGAAGTCCAGGCACAGGGCGTCGAGGGCGTTCACGTCCGCGTGCGCGGTCCCGGTGGAAACCAGCAGACCAACCCCGGACCGGGCGCGCAGGCGACCATCCGAGCGCTGGCGCGAGCCGGCCTCGAGATCGGTCGCATCGAGGACGTCACCCCGATCCCGCACGACGGCACCCGCGGTCCCAAGAACGCAGGATTCTAACGATGCAGGACTACGAGGTCGAGTTCGTCGAACGCGGCGACCGGGACGCGCGATTCCTGGTGCGGGGGATCACCCCCGCGTTCGCCAACGGCATCCGCCGCGCGATGATCGCGGACGTGCCGACGTTCTCCATCGACCAGCTGCGCGTCGTGGAGAACTCCAGCGTCATGTTCGACGAGCAGATCGGACTCCGACTCGGGCTGGTGCCGCTGACCACGCCCGAAGGCGAGTTCGAGATCGGTGACGAGGTGACGCTCGCACTGGACGTCGAGGGACCGAGTCGCGAGGAGGCCACCGAGACGGTGACCGCCTACTCGGGCGACATCGTCAGCAGCGACGAGATGGTCCAGCCCGCCGACGACAACATCCCGATCATCGACCTCAAGGCCGGCCAGCGGCTCGAAGTCGAGGCCGACGCGGTGCTCGACCACGGCCGCGAGCACGCCAAACACCAGGGCGGCGTGGCCGTCGGCTACCGGCACCTGCAGCGGGTCAACGTGATCGGTGAGAAAGGCGAGTTCGCCGACGACGACCCCCACATCCTGCGCGGGGTCATCGAGGAAGACGGCGAGCTGATCCCGACCGACGAGTTCGACAACGACCTGACCCAGCGATACCCCGGCAAGGAGCTGGAGGTCGAGGACGTTCCCAACGCCTTCGTCTTCAGCGTCGAGACGGACGGATCGCTGACGGTCGACGAGCTGGTCACCCGCGCGATCGACTCGCTGCGGGACCGCGCGGACGAACTGCGCGAATCGGTGCAACTGTAACGATGAACGACACCCCTCAGACCCACGACGCTCGCACACCGTCGCCGGAGTGCTCCGGCGGCCGCGAGCGTCCCGCTCGTCCGGCTGCAAACGCGCGGACGGAAGGTCGATCCGGGGCCCGGATCGAAAGCGGTTTGAGGGGGCCGACGAAACAACGAATCGCGAGCAGGGATAGCCAAGTCAGGCCAACGGCGCAGCGTTCAGGGCGCTGTCCCGTAGGGGTCCGCAGGTTCAAATCCTGCTCCCTGCACTTTTCTAGGAGAAACGTATGAGCAAGAGCAATCCGAGACTCAGTAGCCTCATCGCTGACCTCAAGGCGACCGCCCGCAACTCGGGCGGCGACGTCTGGGGCGACGTGGCCGAGCGCTTAGAGAGTCCGCGGCGCACCCACGCCGAAGTCAACCTGGGTCGCATCGAGCGATACGCCCAGGAGGACGAGACCGTGGTCGTGCCCGGCAAGGTGCTCGGCAGTGGCGTCCTGCAGAAGGACGTTACCGTCGCGGCAGTCGACTTCTCCGGGACCGCCCGGACGAAGATCGACCAGGTCGGCGAGGCGGCAACGCTAGAACAGGCACTCGAAGACAATCCAGACGGTTCCGACGTGCGGGTGATCCGATGAGCCTCGCCGAGTTCGAGGCCGACGTGGTCGTCGACGCGCGAGACTGCATCCTCGGTCGCGTCGCCTCGCAGGTCGCCGAACGAGCGATGGACGGCGAGCGCGTGGCGGTCGTCAACGCCGAGCGCGCGGTCATCACCGGCAGCGAAGACGACGTCATCGGGACGTTCGAGACGCGCCGACAGCTCGGTTCGGACCGCGGTCCGGCCTACCCGAAGCGCCCCGACGGCATCCTGAAGCGGTCCATCCGCGGCATGGTGCCCTACAAGACCACGCGCGGTCGCGAGGCCTTCGAGAACGTCCGCGTCTACATGGGTAACCCCTACGACGAGGACGGCGAGGTGCTGGAAGGCACGTCGCTGGACCGACTCTCGAACATCAAGTTCGTCTCGCTCGGCGACGTGAGCGAGGCGCTGGGAGCGAACAAAACATGGTAACGAACACCTCAGGCAAGAAGAAGACGGCCGTGGCCCGCGCGACGGTTCGCGAGGGCGAGGGCCGCGTGCGTATCAACGCACAGCCAGTCGAGTTGACCGAGCCGGAGCTGGCGCAGCTGAAGATGCTCGAACCGTTCCGCCTGGCAGACGACGAGCTCCGCGACGGCGTCGACATCGAGGTGGACGTCCAGGGCGGCGGCGTCATGGGGCAGGCCGACGCGGCCCGCACCGCGATCGCCCGCGGCCTCGTCCAGCACACCAACGACGCCGAACTCCGCGACGCGTTCATGGAGTTCGACCGGTCGCTGCTGGTCAACGACGTTCGCCAGAGCGAGTCCAAGAAATGGGGCGGTCCCGGTGCACGGGCCCGCTACCAGAAGTCCTACAGGTGATCTCGCCATGATGGTCCCGGTCCGGTGTTTCACGTGTGGTAACGTCGTCGGCGAGTACTGGGAGGAGTTCAAGGCTCGCACCCAGGAAGACGGCGAGGACCCCGAGAAGGTCCTCGACGAGCTGGGCGTCGAGCGCCACTGCTGCCGGCGGATGCTCGTCTCGCACAAGGACCTGGTCGACATCGTCGCACCCTATCAATGAGTCAGTCGTACAACCGCTACGAGAAAGCACGCATCATCGGCGCGCGAGCGCTGCAGGTGGCCTACGGGGCGCCGGTCCTCGTCGACAGCGAGCAGACCCAGCCCATCCTGATCGCCGCCGAGGAGTACGACTCCGGCGTGCTCCCGTTCACGGTCCGGCGGGGTGAAGACGCGTGACGCTCGTCACCGACGTCCGCCTGCGCCGCGTGCTCGACTCGCGGGGCAACCCGACGGTCGAGGCCGACGTGCTGACCGAGGAGGGCGGCTTCGGCCGCGCGGCCGCACCGAGCGGCGCCTCCACGGGCGAGTACGAGGCCATCGAACTGCCGGCGAGCGAGGCGATCGCGAAGGCCCGCGAGGACGCGGTTCCCCGACTCGTCGGGGAGGTCCACGCGGGCAACCAGCGCGAGGTCGACGCCGCGCTGCACGCGGCCGACGGCACCGACGACTTCTCGTCGATCGGCGCCAACAGCGCGGTCGCCATCTCGATGGCGGCGGCGAAGGCCGGTGCCAGCGTGGCCGGGATGCCGCTGTACCAGCATCTCGGCGGTACGTTCCGCGGTAACTCCTTCCCGGTCCCGCTCGGGAACGTCATCGGCGGCGGCGAACACGCCGCGGACGCGACGGACATCCAGGAGTTCCTGTCGGCGCCCGTCGGCGCGCCCTCCGTCACAGAGGCCATCTTCGCCAACGCGGCGGTCCACCAGAAGGTCCACGACATCCTCGTCGACCGCGACGTCCCGAGCGGCAAGGGCGACGAGGGCGCGTGGGCGCCGTCCATCGACGACTCGGAAGCGTTCGAGATCATGGACGAGGCGACCGGCGCGGTCGCCGACGAGGTCGGCTTCGAGATCCGTTTCGGCCTCGACGTGGCCGCGGCGGAGATGTACGACGACGAGGAGGGCGGGTACGTCTACTCCGACCGCGTGCGCTCCACCGACGAGCAGGTCGAGTACATCGCCGACCTCGTGGCCGAGTACGACCTCAAGTACGTCGAGGACCCGCTCGACGAGGACGACTACGAGGGGTTCGCCGACCTCACCGAGCAGGTCGGCGACCGGACGCTGGTCTGTGGCGACGACCTGTTCGTGACCAACACCGGCCGGCTGGGTGACGGCATCCAGCAGGGCGCGGCCAACAGCATCCTGATCAAGCCGAACCAGATCGGGACGCTGTCGGACGCGTTCGACGCCATCGAACTGGCGGTCGAGAACGCCTACGGCCACGTGGTCTCCCACCGCAGCGGCGAGACGGAGGACACCACGATCGCACACCTCGCCGTCGCGACCGACGCCCCGTTCATCAAGACGGGCGCGGTCGGCGGCGAGCGCACCGCAAAGCTGAACGAACTCATCCGAATCGAGGACAACGCAGTATGAGCGGAAACGAAAACGAAGGCCTCGACGCCGCCGAATCAGACGTCGACCCGGACGTCGACGACGAGGAAGCGGCCACCGAGGCAGAGACTGAGGAATCGGCCGCTGGGGCCGACGACGTGGCCGAGGAAGTCGAAGACGAGGCGGCCGACGAGGCCGACGAGGGGCCGGCCCTCGACGAGGACGTCATGCCCGACGACGAGGCAGACCTCCTCATCCCCGTCGAGGACTACCTCGCGGCAGGCGTCCACATCGGTACCCAGCAGAAAACCAAGGACATGGAGCGGTTCATCCACCGCGTCCGAACGGACGGGCTGTACGTGCTCGACGTGAGCATGACGGACACCCGCATCCGGACGGCCGCGGACTTCCTGGCCAACTACGACCCCGAGCAGATCCTCGTGGCGTCGTCGCGCCAGTACGGTCGCTTCCCGGCAGAGAAGTTCGCCGACGCCGTGGGCGCCCGCGCCCGCACCGGCCGCTTCATCCCGGGCACGCTGACCAACCCCGACTACGAGGGCTACATCGAACCGGACGTCGTGGTCGTCACCGACCCCATCGGCGACGCCCAGGCCGTCAAGGAGGCCATCACCGTCGGCATCCCGGTCATCGCGATGTGCGACTCCAACAACCAGACGTCCAACGTGGACCTGGTCGTCCCGACGAACAACAAGGGGCGCAAGGCCCTGTCGGTCGTCTACTGGCTGCTGGCCAACGAGACGCTGGACCGGCGCGGCGCCGAACCGGCCTACTCGCTCGACGACTTCGAGACCGAGATTTAAGCGCTCGTTTTTCCGGATTTCCGGCTTCGCTCACCGCGTCTGCCGAGCGGCCGCGCAAGCTATTACCGGCCACAGTCCCGAGGGCGGGGTATGGTCAGCCGTGACAGCGCGGCGTTCGGGTGGGCCGCGACGGCGGCAGTGTGGCTGCTCGGGATCGTCGCGGTCGCCCCGCTCGTGGGCGGGCATCCGCTCACGGTCGCCGCGCAGGTGGTGATCGAGGCGTCGCCGGGCGCGGTCGCGACGGCCGCCATCGAGATGCTCGGGTCGATGGCCCAGCCGGCGCTGATGGCCGGGATCGCAATCGCCGCGGTCGCCGGCGCGGCCGGGATCGCCGCCTTCGCCGAGGGCTACGGGACGACCCGCCGCCAGCAGCGACTGCTCGTCCGTGGGGTGGCAATCGTCGTCGTCGTGCTCACGGCGGCGGGCTTTCGCGCGGCGGGCGACGGGGTCTTCTGGCGGTGGACGCTCGCGACGGCGCTCGCGCTCGCGGGGCCAGCGGTACTCCGGGTCCTCGGCGACGACCGTCGACCGACGGTGGGACGACGCCGGACGCTCCGGAACCTCGGCGGTGCGGCGGGCGTCGCGATCGGCGGCGGACTCGTGGCACGATCGATAGGGGCCAGCGGCTCGGGCGGGGGCCCGGACCCGGGTGACTCACTCGACCCGGTCGCCGAGAAGCGAGACCGGGGAACGACGACGCCGGATTCGGGCTCGACGGCGACGCCCGTGGCCGACCGGAACGCAGTCGAGAACCGCCGGGAGACCGAGAACGTGGTGGTCTCGGTGGCAGACACCGACGCCGACTTCGGCTACGACTTCACCGGGATGCCGGCGGCGGTCGGGTCCGCGGACGACCACTACGTCGTCGACAAGGCTGTCTCGAATCCGAACGTCGACGCCGAGCGGTGGTCCCTGTCGGTCCGCGGCGCCGTCGCGGAGCCGTTCGAACTCGACTTCCCGGCCCTCCTCGATCACCCCGAATCCCGCGACATGACCGTCACGACGGCCTGTATCTCCAACGACGTCGGCGGAGACCTCATCAGCACCGTCGAGTGGCGGGCCGTGCCGGTTCGTGCGCTGCTGGAGGAAGCGGGCGTCGCCGACGGCGCCGTCGACGTGGTGACGCGGGCGGCAGACGGCTACACCGAGGCGCTCCCGTGGGAGGTCGTCAGCGAGCGCGACGACGTGGTCCTCGCCGTCGGGATGGACGGGCGGACGTTGCCGAACGAACACGGCTTCCCGGCGCGTCTGCTGATCCCGGGCCGGTACGGCATGAAGTCGACCAAGTGGGTCGAGACGATCGAGGTCAGCGCGGGGGAGCACGAGGCCTACTGGGAGGCCCGCGGCTGGGACGAGGAGGCGGTCGTCAACACGCTCTCGTCCGTCCGCGCGGTCCAGCGCCGCGGCGACCGCGTCGGGGTGGGCGGCGTGGCCTACGCCGGGCGGCGCGGGGTCGACCGCGTCGAGGTGAGCCTCGACGGCGGCGACTCGTGGGCGGACGCGACGCTCGAAGCCCCGCCTTCCCCCCACGCCTGGCGGCGCTTCCGGCTGGTCACCAAGGCACCCGACGCCGGACCGAAGGACGTGGTCGTCCGGGCGACCGACGGCGAGGGGAACCGTCAGACCCGCGAGGAGACGGGCGCCCACCCCGGCGGCTCGACGGGGTGGCACGGCGTGACCGTCTCGCTGTGACGGGTCGCCGGCGACCCGGGCGCGATACCTGTCGTCGAGAGTATCAGTTTTAAGCCCCCACTGGGTGAACGACCGGGCATGGAAGAAGGCAACACCTACCTCAACGCGCTCGTCGGCGCGGTGGTCTCGGCCGTCGCGAGCTCGTTCATCCCGTTCGCACCGGTACTGGGCGGGGCGCTCGCCGGCTACTTCGAGGGCGGCACCCGCTCTGACGGCGTGAAAGTCGGCGCCATCTCCGGCGCTATCGCGCTCATCCCGGTGGTCGGCATCATGTTCCTGATCCTCAGCTTCATCGGCTTCGTCTCCGTCGGGAGCGGCGAGGGCGTGCTCCCGTTCGCCTTCGGCGGGGTCATCGTGGTGTTCGTCTTCGTGGCACTGTTCGTCTACACCGTCGGGCTGAGCGCGCTCGGCGGCTGGATCGGCAACTACGTCAAGTACGACACCGACATCGACATCTGATCGATGGCGACCGGTCGGGGCGACAGCGACGAGCGACCCGCCCCCGAGACTCCCGAAACTACCGTCGACAGCGGCCGTCGCGGCCCGCTGGTGGACGCTGGCTACGGTGCCCTCCTCACTCTCACGCTCTCCGTGGTCCCGTTCTCCCCGGTAGCCGGCGGTGCGGCGGCGGCCTTCCGCGGCGAGACCGGGTACCCGGGTGGGGTCGGCCTGGGGCTGCTCGCCGGCGTCTTCGCGGCGCTCCCGCTCGCGCTGGTGCTGGTGCCCGCGCTCCGCATCGTCGCGGGGCTCGGCGTCGGCATCCCGCCGTCGTCGCCCGCCTACGGTCTCTTTCTCGGGATCGTCGCGGCGCTGTTCCTGGTGTACACGGTCGGGCTGTCGGCCGCCGGTGGGCTGGTCGGCGTCTGGGTGCGTCGACACACCGACAGGAGCCTCGACCCGACCCACTGGCTGTAGTCGCGGGCGTTCGGAAACCCCTAACTCCCCGCGGGTGCGAGAGGCGGCCATGGTTACCGCGAGCGCGCCCGGGAAGGTCTACCTCTTCGGGGAGCACGCAGTGGTGTACGGCGAGCCGGCGGTGCCCTGTGCCATCGACCGCCGCGCCCGGGTGACAGTCGAGGAACGCGACGACGACCACCTGCGAGTCCACGCCGAGGACCTGAGTCTCGACGGCTTCACCGTCGAGTACGGCGGGTCGACGGACGCCGACCCCGACGTGAACGTCTCGCAGTCGCTCGTCGAGGCCGCGACGGGGTACGTCGACGCCGCTGTCGAACAGGCCCGCGAGGCCGCCGACGCGCCGCGGACGGGGTTCGACATTACAATCGAGAGCGAGATCCCGCTCGGTGCGGGGCTGGGCTCGTCGGCCGCGGTTACGGCGGCGGGCATCCTCGCCGCGACCCGCGAACTCGGCGTCGACATCTCCGCCGAGGAAGTCGCCGACCGCGCCTACCGGGCCGAACTGGCCGTCCAGGAGGGCAACGCCTCCCGCGCGGACACCTTCTGCTCGGCGACCGGCGGTGCGGTCCGCGTCGAGGGCGACGACTGCCGCTCGCTCGACGCCCCCGAACTCCCGTTCGTCGTCGGGTTCGACGGCGGCGCCGGCGACACGGGCGCGCTCGTCGCGGGCGTCCGCGATCTGAAAGACGAGTACGACTTCGCGGCCGACACCGTGGCGGCCATCGGCGACCTCGTGCGGGCGGGCGAGGAGGCGCTCGCCGCCGGCGACGTCGCGGAACTCGGCGGACTGATGGACTTCAACCACGGGCTGCTCTCGGCGCTCGGCGTCTCCTCTCGGTCGCTGGACTCGATGGTCTGGGCGGCCAGGGACGCGGGCGCGCTCGGCGCGAAGCTCACGGGCGCGGGCGGCGGCGGGTGTGTCGTCGCGCTCGACGACAGCGAGGAGACCGAGACGGCGCTGCGGTACCTCCCCGGCTGCGAGGAGACGTTCCGCGCCGAACTCGACACCGAAGGGGTCAGGGTCGAATGACGACCGTCCTCAAACTCGGCGGCAGCGTCGTCACCGAGAAGGACACGCCCGAGACCGTCGACGAGGACGCGCTCGCCCGGGCGGCGTCGGCAGTCGCCGCCCACGACGGCGACCTGGTCGTCGTCCACGGCGGCGGGAGCTTCGGCCACCACGCCGCCGCCGAGCGCGGCGTCAGTTCGGCGGAGGGGACCCGGTCGGCCGCGGACGCGGTCGCGATCCACGACGCGATGGGCCGGCTCAACGGGGCCGTCCTCGACGCGCTCCAAGGAGCGGGAGTCGAGGCGCTCCCGGTTCGGCCGCTGTCCGTCGCCAGCCGCGACGCCGCGGGCGACCTCTCGCTCCCGACCGGGAGCGTCGCGACGATGCTCGAAGAAGGGTTCACGCCGGTCCTCCACGGCGACGGCGTCGCCCAGTCCGGCGCGGGCGTGACTATCACGAGCGGCGACGACCTCGTCGTCGCGCTCGCACGCGGGCTAGCGGTCGACCGCGTGGGGCTGTGTTCGACGGTGCCCGGCGTCCTCGACGCGTCGGGCGAGGTGATCG
This sequence comes from Halosimplex amylolyticum, assembly GCF_051414035.1. Taxonomy (NCBI): domain Archaea; kingdom Methanobacteriati; phylum Methanobacteriota; class Halobacteria; order Halobacteriales; family Haloarculaceae; genus Halosimplex; species Halosimplex amylolyticum. The sequence goes on from NZ_JBLKNW010000001.1 coordinate 886,318, forward strand.
ACCGGGTCGAGCGCTTTTCGGACGTGGCGGACGCCGTCGGCGAGAGCGACGCGACGGACGTGACCGGCGGGATGGCCGCAAAGGTCGAGAAACTGCTGGCGCTGTCGGCGCCGGCGCACGTCTTCGGCCCGGACGGGCTCTCGGCGTTTCTGGCCGGCGAGTCGCCCGGCACGGTCGTCGCCGGTCGGGAGTGACCCGGTGCCCGGGCGCGGGACGGCGTCGACCGCTGCGGGGTCCGGACGCGTCCGCTCCTGACACCGAACCGTCGTAACCTATTAGGCCGGGCTATGCAATGAAGGTGATATGACATCGGTTCCCCGTCGAGAGGCGTTTCGGTACGGGTTCTACCTATTCTCGTACTGGCTCGTGTTGCTGGCCGTCTGCGCCGCGCTGGTGGCCGGCGGCGGCTGGTTGCTCTCCGAACAGGTGCAAAACGGGAGCGTCGGCGCGAACGAGGACGGCGCGCTCGCGGCGGTCGGTGGCTTCGCCGCGGTGCTCGGCGTCCTCGTCTTCGGCGCCGGACAGACGGGCATCGCGTACAAACTCGTCGCCGACGGGACGATAGCCGGCGTGGCCCACGCGGTGCCGGCCGACGCAGAGTCCACGACGGGCGCCGAGGAAGGAGACCACTCGGCGAACGCCGGCAGTGAGGGGGCCGCGGCGGGCGCCGCCGACAGCGACGGCGATCCGCTCCAGTCGGGTGCGACCGACGAATCGGGCGTCGACCGGCCCGAACCCGAACCGCGGACGCCGCGTGAATCCACGGCGCGGACCGGCCCGGCGTCCGTCGAGCCCTCCGAGCCGGCGCCGTCGTCGGCCGGCCAGGAGCCGTCCGAGCCGGAACCGACGCCTGCGGACGGGGAGCCCGCGACCGAGGGCGCGGTGGTCCGCGGCGGAACGGCCACCGAGAACGCCGTCTCCGACGCGAACGACGAGAGACGGGAGGCGCCGTCGCTCGAACCGGAGGAGACGACCGCCGACGAGTCCGACGGTCTCGCCGCGGGATCGACCGCTGCCGCGGGCGAGGGCGATTCGGACGAGACCGATAGCCCGTGGAGTCCGGACAAGGAACCCGCTCAGCGCGGCGATTCGGAAACTGGCGCAGCCTCGACGGACCCGACCGGGGACTCGACCGAACGGACGACGGACGTCGGTTCGACGGTGGATTCGGCCGCGGACGGCTCGATGGGAGACCCGTCGGGCGACGGCTCGATCGCCGAAGGGGGGCTGGCGGACGACAGCGCCGCGGCCGGGTCCGCGGTCGACGACTCGCCGGGAGACGGGTCGCAGAACCGCGACTCGGCGGCAGACGCTTCGGCGGCGGACGAACCGGCCGAATCACCGGAGGACGTCGCGAACGACAGCGAGATCGCGGAGGAACTGGGATTCGGCCAGGGTGGCGGCCCGGCCCACCGCGAGGAGACCGACGCCGAATCGACGGCGACGGACGGGACAGAGCTGGACGAGCCTGTCGCGGACGACGTCAGGACCGACCGCGACGCGTTCGTGCCAGCGGCGGGCGACGCCGGCGAGGACGTCGCGGATTCGTCCGCGGAGGGTGCCGGGGCGTCCACGGCCGAATCGACGGCCGAGGGGGCCGTGGATGGTCGATCGGGAGACAGCTCCGACGGCCAGTCCGGGGCGGGTGCGGACGACGGCACTGCCCCGCATGCGCCCGACGGCGAAGCGGCGGACGACCCACTGGCCTCCGACGATGAAGCCTCGGACGACCCCCTGGCGCCCGACTCCGACGGCGGAGCCGACCCGCTGGCCCCCGATACCCACGGAGAAACCGATCCACTGGTGTCGGACACGGACGGGGAGGCGGATCGGTCGGACTCCGGGTCGCCCGGGGAATCGGACCCGCTGGCGTCGGGACCCGACGAGAGTGCGGACCCGCTGGCATCCGGCGACGAGGATGGAAGGGATCCGTTAGCTCCGAACGACGAGGACGGCGAGGATCCGCTTGCCCCCAACGACGGGGCGACGGACCCGCTCGCGCCGAACACGGGCGACTCGACGCCGTCGAGTACGGGAGACGCAGTGCCGGCCGACGACGACGCGGGCGGGGACCTGTCCGCGGCGGACGAAGACGCAGGGAGCGAAGACGCTGGGGACGGAGACGCGGACGAGGGTGGAAACGCAGCGGCGGCCGCGCTCGCGGGCGACGACGCGGAGGACGAGGACGGCGGCGCCGGCGGTTGGACGACGGGGCCCGGTCACGTCGGCGACGAGGAGTGACAGGTTTCGGAGACGAGTCGCACGCTTTTTAAAACCTCGCCGTATAGGTAGAGATAACCGAGTATACGGCCGCCCGGGTCGCAGTAGGGGCGGCCGGCTGACGCATCGGACGTCGATGCGGACTGGGTTCCGACCGCGCGGGTGACGCGCGGGCTGCGGGACGCTCCCGCGGCCTGCGGGTCGAGAGACCGGCGCGGCCCGGAGCGCGGCAGTCACGCAAGCGTCCACTGTTCGCCGGTCGCCATCGCGCCCGCGGGCGAGCCTTCCTCGGAGTGCAAACCATGGAAATCGAAATCGCAACTATCGGCGGCTACGAGGAAGTCGGCCGCCAGATGACCGCAGTTCGCGCAGGCGACGACGTCGTGGTGTTCGACATGGGCCTCAACCTCTCGAAGGTCCTCATCCACGACAACGTCGAGACCGAACGGATGCACAGCCTCGACCTGATCGACATGGGCGCGATCCCCGACGACCGCGTCATGTCCGATCTGGAAGGTGACGTGAAGGCCATCGTGCCGACGCACGGTCACCTCGACCACATCGGTGCCATCTCCAAGCTGGCCCACCGCTACGACGCACCCATCGTCGCGACGCCGTTCACCATCGAACTGGTCAAACAGCAGATCAAGAGCGAGGAGAAGTTCGGCGTCCAGAACGACCTCCAGAAGATGGAGGCCGGCGAGACGATGAGCATCGGGGACAAGAACGAACTGGAGTTCGTCAACGTCACCCACTCGATCATCGACGCCATCAACCCGGTCCTGCACACGCCCGAGGGGGCCATCGTCTACGGCCTCGACAAGCGCATGGACCACACGCCGGTCATCGGCGACCCCATTGACATGGACCGGTTCCGCGAGATCGGTCGCGAGGGCGAGGGCGTCCTCTGTTACATCGAGGACTGTACGAACGCGGGCAAGAAGGGCCGCACGCCCTCCGAGTCCGTCGCTCGCCGCCACCTCAAAGACGTGATGTACAGCATGGAGGACTACGACGGCGGCATCGTCGCCACGACCTTCAGCTCCCACATCGCGCGGGTCACCTCGCTCGTCGAGTTCGCCGACGACATCGGCCGCCAGCCGGTCCTGCTCGGCCGGTCGATGGAGAAGTACTCCGGCACCGCCGAGCGCCTGGACTTCGTCGACTTCCCGGACGACCTGGGGATGTACGGCCACCGCAAGTCCGTCGACCGTACGTTCAAGCGGATCATGAACGAGGGCAAGGAGAACTTCCTGCCGATCGTGACTGGTCACCAGGGCGAACCGCGCGCGATGCTCACCCGCATGGGCCGCGGCGAGACGCCCTACGAGCTGGACAACGGCGACAAGGTCATCTTCTCGGCGCGGGTCATCCCGGAGCCGACCAACGAGGGCCAGCGCTACCAGTCCGAGAAACTGCTCGGCATGCAGGGCGCGCGCATCTACGACGACATCCACGTCTCCGGCCACCTCAACCGGGAGGGTCACTACGAGATGCTGGACGCGCTCCAGCCCCAGAACGTCATCCCGGCCCACCAGGACATGTCCGGGTTCTCGGAGTACGTCAACCTCTGCGAGAGCCAGGGGTACAAGATGGGTCGCGACCTGCACGTCACGCGCAACGGCAACATGATCCAGCTGGTCGAGTAACATGAGCGGGCAGTCCCAGGCCGCCGTCGAGCGGGCCATCGTCGCGCGCCGAGAGCGCGTCAACGAGGCCATCGCGCAGGAACTCCCCATCGAGCACCCCGAGCGCCTCTACGAGGCGACGCGGTACCTGCTCGACGCGGGCGGGAAACGGCTCCGTCCGACCGTCCTGCTGCTGGTCGCGGAGTCGCTGGCTGACGTCGACCCCGAGGCCGTCGACTACCGGTCGTTCCCGGTCGGCGACGACGCGGTCGACGTGATGAAAGCGGCGGTCAGCGTCGAGGTCATCCAGACGTTCACGCTCATCCACGACGACATCATGGACGACGACAACCTGCGTCGCGGCGTCCCGTCGGTCCACCGCGAGTACGACCTCTCGACGGCGATCCTCGCCGGGGACACGCTCTACTCCGAAGCCTTCCAGCAACTGCTCGAAACCGGCGCCGACCCCGAGAACACCAACGAAGCGGCGCTCGAACTCGCGACCACCTGCACGAAGATCTGCGAGGGCCAGTCGCTCGACATCGACTTCGAGTCGCGCGGCGCCGTCTCCACCGACGAGTACCTCGAGATGGTCGAACTCAAGACCGCGGTGCTGTACGCTGCGAGCGCCGCCATCGCCGCGATGTTGCTCGGCGCCGACGAGGAGACCGTCGACTCGCTGTACGGCTACGGCCTCGACGTCGGCCGGGCCTTCCAGATCCAGGACGACCTGCTCGACCTGACGACGCCGAGCGAGAAACTCGGTAAACAGCGCGGGTCCGACCTCGTCGAGGGCAAGCAGACCCTCATCACGCTCCACGCCCGCGAACAGGGCGTCGACGTGGACGACCTCGTCGAGACCGACTCCGTCGAGGCCGTCGACGAGGCCGAGATCGAGGCCGCCGTCGAGCGCCTCCGCGAGGTCGGCAGTATCGAGTACGCCCGCGAGACCGCCCGGGACCTCATCGCCAGCGGGAAGGACAACCTCCAGGTCCTCCCCGACAACGACTCGCGCGACCGCCTGGAAGACATCGCCGACTACCTCATCGAGCGCGAGTACTAGCTCGCATTCAGGTCGGTCTCTCGATTCTCTCGCTTTCTCCACCTCGCAGGACAGCCGCGGCTGTCGATGCGCGGACGGGTTCGGTCACGTCTCGGTCCACGAATCGAGCCCGTGGGCGTCCTCGAGGAGTTCCCCGAACCGTCGGACGAACCGGGTCGCGGGTGCGCCGTCGACCACGTCGTGGTCGAACGTCACCGTGAGGTGGAGGAACTCGCGGTTCCGGACGTCCCCGTCGACGAGTCGCGGCTGCTCGCCGATGCCGCCGACGGTCACCTGTATCGTGTAGTTCGTCGGGCTGATCGCCCACCCGCCGCCGCGACCGAACATCCCCACGGAGGTCACTGCGACGGTCCCGGCCGTGTCCTTCCAGCGTCGGGGGAACCACTGCGGGAGCCGCCAGACGAGCCGTCGGACGGGTCCGGGGAGCCGGAGCGCCAGTTCGGCCCAGCGCGAGAGGTCCGTGGGGTCTGGCGACTCCTGGGCGGCCCGGATCTCGTCGTGGAGCGACCGTAGTGACCGCCGATTCGCCCCGCGGAGGACGTGCGGGACGCCGATCCGCTCGCCGCGGATCTCCGTCTCGACGAGCACGTTCACGTCGACGTCGTCGAAGACGTGCACCCGCCCCCGCCAGTCGCGATACGCGTTCAGGTCCGGGTGGTCCTCGATGGCGCGCCCGAGACAGTACACGACGAACGCGGTGAACGAGACGTCCTCGCCCTCCTCCGCTTCGATAGCTCGGATGGCGCGTCTCGCTTCGGTGACGTCGATCTCGACGAGGCCGTGGACGTTGCTTCGCCGGCCCGCCGCGCGCATGTAATCGACCGTCCCGCGGCGACGGGGTGAGAACGGTTCGATCCGTTCGCCTTCGTCGTTCATGCCCGACGTAGGTCCGGACGACCCAAACGTCTTGACCCCGCTCCGCTCTCGTCGATGGCGGTGCCACGCCGGCTACGTCGCCGATCCGCCGTCGCCTCCGGGTTCGTCGGTCAGAAGCACTCCCCCCACGCGCGCGCGAGCGCACCGACCCCGAGCGCGACGCAGTAGTAGGTGAGTAGGTTGCCGACCTCCCAGAGGACCGGCCCCGGAACCGGGACGAACGGTTCGACGGCGTAGACCACCCGTTCCGCGACACCGTTGTCGAAGAGGAACAGCGTCACCACGTAGGGAACGACGAACAGCCACCGGACGAGGGGGTTCACGTAGATGTCGACGACGTACTGCAGCGACCACGCGCCCGCGAGGAAGCCGAAGACGGTGAGGACCGCCCGCGATCGATACAGCGGGGTCGTCGCTGCGTCCCGGTCGCTACGATCCCCGTCGTCGACACCACGGGGACCCCCGCCGCGGTCGACACCGTCGCCGTCGTGGCGGTCGACGCCGTCGTGGCGGTCGGCATCTCCGTCGCGCTCGTCTCGCCCGTCGAGATACGCGCCGAGCGTGCGGAGCGACGATGGCTCGCGGCCGAAGGCGGTCACGTCGTTGTCGGCGACGGTGTTGTCGAGGCGAAGCGAGCGGTACTGGTCGGGGCCGAACGGTACGACGGGGACGAATCCGGCCAGCGTCAGACCGACTCGCGCGAGGGCCGTCGGGACGGGGAGGACGACGGTCGACTTCCCCTCGGCGCGGTAGGCCGCGCGGGTCACGTCGGCGAGCGTCAGCACTTCGGGGCCGCCGAGTTCGTACGTCCGGCCGACGTGGCGGTCCTCGGTCGCGCACTCGGCGAGCATCGGCGCGAGGTCGCCGACCCAGATCGGCTGGAAGCGGGTCGCGCCGCCGCCGGGGAGGCCGGTCACGTACGGCGTCGTCAGGAGCTTCGTGAACCCGACGAACTCGCCGCCGTCCCCGAACACCACGGAGGGGCGGACGAGCGTCCAGTCCAGGTCGGAGGCGCGGACGACCTCCTCGGCGGCTCCCTTCGCCCGGAGGTACGCTGTCGAGCCGTCCGGATCGGCACCGAGGGCGCTCATCTGGACGAAGCGGTCGACGCCGGTGTCCTCGGCGACGGCGACGAGGTTCGCGGTGCCGCCGCGGTGGATCCAGTCGTGGGCCTCGCTTCCCCCGTCGGGCTCGAACAGCGGCGAGAGGGCGACGAGGTTGACAACCGCGTCGCGGCCGGCGACCGCAGTCGCGACGGACTCGCGGTCGGTCACGTCGCCCGTGACCGTCTCGACCGCGTCGGGGAGCGACGCGGCGTCGGGATGCCGGGCCATCACGGTCACGTCGTGGCCGCGGTCGGCGAGCGCTCGACAGAGTTCGGTGCCGACGAAGCCGGTGCCGCCGGCGACGAGGACGTTCATACCTCCGGATACGCTGCCTGCCGCCTTCACGACATTCGCTGGCGCCGGCGACAAGGGCTGTCGCGACCGACGAGGGGTGGCGAGGGGTGACCGCGCCCGATCAGAACGGGCCGCGTCCCTCGACTTCGGCCGCCGCGCGGCGGTAGTCCTCGAAGCGGTCGACGGCCCACGCCCGCAGGTCCGGGTCGGTGCCGTCGACGCAGGCCCGGAGGTGGCCGTCCGCGTCGTAGGCGAGGACGAAGGTCCGGTCGTCGGTGACGGTCAGGCCGACGTCGACGGGGTCGTCCGTCTCGTAGAGGGTGACGGAGGGGACGGCGAGGACCGTCTCGAACTTCGGCGGGTTCCGCTCGCGTGCGGCCGCGACGCGGTCGGTGGGGAGGATCAGGTCCGTGCTCGCGCCGCGGCGGACGAGTTCGGCGTGCGGTCGCTCGAAGATGCGCGAGAGCACCGGCGAGAGCATTCGCACGCGGTCGGTGTCGAGCGACCGGACGGCGTCGACGTATCGCGTCACCGGTTCCTGGGGGTGGTCCGGGTCGGCGGTGACGACCGTCGCGTCGGCGAGCCACGCGGGATCGGGCGCCTCGTCGCCGTCGGGGAGGTGTTCGTAGAACCCCGCGAGGTCGTCGATCCGGTCGATCCGGTCCAGACAGTCGGCGTAGGCCTCGCGGACGAGGCGGCCGCGGGTCGTCAGGTGGTAGGCGCCGTCGCGCTTTTCGGCCCAGCCGCGGTCGGCGAACTGCGCGAGGTTGCGCTGGGCGCTCCTGCCGGAGACGCCGAGCGCGTCGGCCACGTCGCGGGGCGCGCACGGCTCCTCGGCGAGGTAGTCGAGGAGGGCGAGCCGGTCGGGCGAGCCGGCGAGGAACGCGACGACCTCCCGTGCCATGTCCGCGGATCCGACTGGGAGGCTGAAAACCCTACCGGCAGACGTGACGCCCCGTCGCCGGCCCAACCCAACGGGATTTTCACCCCCGGAATCGAACGCCCGGGTAATGGACGACGACGTACGCGAGCAGGCCGAGGAGGCCGCCGAGGTGAACGCGCTGTTCAACGCGCTGAAACACGAGAGCGACGCGCAGGTGGGAGCCATCATGGGCCCGCTCATGGGCGAGAATCCCGAGTTCCGCGAATACGGCGACGAGATGGCGGGGGTCCTCGCGCCGGTCGTCGAGCGGGTCAACGGGATGGACGCGGCCGAGAAGCGCGAGCGACTGGCCGAACTCGCCCCGGAGCGGGTCGAGGAGCTCGACGCCGAGGAGGAGGAGGACGACCAGATCCTGCCGGACCTGCCGAACGTCGACGAGTACGACGAGGTGCGGATGCGGCTGGCCCCCAACCCCAACGGACCGTGGCACCTCGGGAGCGCGCGGATGCCGTCGGTCATCGGGACCTACAAGGAGATCTACGACGGGTGGATGCTCTGCCGGTTCGACGACACCGACCCGGAGACCAAGCGGCCGGATCTCGACGCGTACGACGAGATCCTCGACGCCATCGACTATCTCGGGTTCGAACCCGACGAGGTCGTCAAGGCGAGCGACCGGCTCGATATCTACTACGACCACGCGCGGGAACTGATCGACCTCGGCGGCGCCTACACCTGCTCGTGTCCCGGCGAGGAGTTCTCGGACCTGAAGAACGCCGGCGAGCCGTGTCCGCACCGGGACAAGGACGTCGAGACGGTGCGTGAGGAGTTCGAGGCGATGGTCGACGGCGAGTACGACAGCGGCGACCTCGTGTTGCGCGTCAAGAGCGACATCACGCACAAGAACCCGGCGCTGCGGGACTTCGTTGCGTTCCGGATGATCGACACGCCACACCCCCGCGAGGAGGCGGCCGAGTACCGCTGCTGGCCGATGCTGGACTTCCAGAGCGGGATCGACGACCACTTGACGGGGATCACGCACATCGTCCGCGGGATCGACCTGCAGGACTCGGCGAAACGGCAGGCGTTCGTCTACGACTACTTCGGCTGGGAGTACCCGGAGGTCGTCCACTGGGGCCACGTCCAGATCGACGCCTACGACGTGCCGATGAGCACGTCGACCATCATCGAGAAGATCGAGGCCGGGGAGCTAACGGGCTGGGACGACCCGCGCGCGCCCACCATCGCGAGCCTGCGTCGACGCGGGATCCGCGGCGAGGCCATCGTCGACGCGATGGCCGAACTCGGGACGTCCTCGTCGAACGTCGACCTCGCGATGTCGTCGATCTACTCGAACAACCGCGACATCGTCGACGAGGAGACCGATCGGGCCTTCTTCGTCCGCGAAGCGGGGCCAGGGACCGAGGGAGCGGTGGCGCTGCCGATTTCGGGCGGGCCCGACGCGGGCGAACCGCTCGTCCACCCCAATCACGAGGACCGCGGCCGGCGGCACGTCCCTGTCGACGACGAAGTCGTGCTGGAAGCCGGCGACGTGCCCGACGAGGGCGAGCGCGTCTGGCTCAAGGGATTCGGGTGCGTCCGCGCCGGGGACGGCGAACTCGTCGCGACCGGCGACGACCTCGACGTGGTCCGCGAGGGCGACGTCCCGGTGATCCACTGGGCGCCGGCCGGGGGTCCGCGCCTGCGACTGCGGACGATGGACGGCGACGTGACCGGGATCGCCGAACCCGGCGTCGTCGACTACGACGAGGACACGCTGCTCCAGTTCGAGCGCGTCGGATTTGCCCGGCTGGACGACCTGAGCACGGAGCCGGCGGTCGCGTACTACGCGCACCCCTAACGGGTCGACCGCGGAGGGAAGTTGCGCGCCGTAGAGTTGTTGTCTATCCGAACTGTATTTCCGTCAGCCTTCCGTAGCGAACAGTACCGATTCCCAACGGTTGCTGCATGATGTATCATGCTGATCCGCTTTCGGACGCGCCGTATAACACGGGAACGTTGCCTGTATGAGCGTCATCGCCGAGATTAGTATTTCAGCGACGGAGTTCGAGTTGGGACGTATCATGGACGTTTCCCAGTCGGGGACGGTCGAGCTGGAGTCGCTCGTTCCGACCGGGGAGCGAGCGGTGCCGTTCTTCTGGGTCTACGAGGCCGATTTCGACGCCTTCGAGGCGACCGTCACCAGCGACGCGTCAGTGAGCAAGCTCGTCCAGATCGACACCTACGACGACCGCGTCCTCTACACGTTCGAGTGGTCGGTCGAAAACGACGCCGTCTTCCGGTCGATCAGGGAGGTCAACGCCTACATCCTCAACGCGACGGGCAGCGGCGACTCCTGGCGCTTCGAACTGCGTTTTCCCTCCCACGAGGCGATGTCGACGTTCCAGGAGCGCTGTCGCGACGACGGGATCGGGTTCGAGGTGATCCGCGTCTACAATCCGAACGATCCCGACCTCGGGCCGTGGTTCGGACTGACGCAGCGACAGCGCGAGGCCATCGTGCTCGCGGTCGAGAATGGCTACTACGACATCCCGCGGGACTGCACGACCGTCGAACTGGCCGATTCGCTCGGTATCTCCGACCAGGCGGTCACCGAACGCCTCCGCCGGGCGATCGTCAGACTCACTACCAACACCATCCTCACCTCGAAGGAAGACTGATCGGGACGCGGGAACCGGCCGGACCCCAACGGATCGCTGGGAGTGCTTCGCCTGGCCGCCGGCCGACACTTCGGCGGATTCGACGCCTCGAACCGCCGATTCCCTCGCGGTACGGCGGTTCGTCCGGGGCAAGGTTTACGTGGCACGGCGTGGTGCGCCTAGGTACCAATGGCCATCGATCCGGAGTTCGAGAACAACCGAGAGGTCGTCGAGGAACACGAGGGACACCAGGTCTGGGGACCGGTCGAGGAGCCCGAGACGCTCGGAATCCACGGGACGCACGTGGCCGTCGACTTCGACATCTGTCTCGCCGACGGCGCCTGTCTGGAGGACTGTCCGGTCGACGTCTTCGAGTGGGTCGACACGCCGGGCCACCCCGAGAGCGAGATCAAGGCCGACCCGGCCCACGAGGACCAGTGCATCGACTGCATGCTCTGCGTCGACGTCTGCCCCGTCGACGCCATCGACGTCGACCCCGGCCGCGCCGGCCGCATCTGACGCCGTCGGACCGTCGGTGGCCGTGGTGTAACTTTCCGAACAACTGTTTTCGTCGAGCGGCCGTATTGTCTCCGATCGCCCGGCGACTTCGTCACGAGCGACCGCCGACTCCGCTCCGTCGATCCGTCACGAACGCGAGACGCGTCCCGGATTCGGGGATTTCGATGGACGAAAAACTTACCCATTGTCCCTGCGGCTACCAACGTGTGTGATAACACTATGCATAGTGTCGTACTGACGAAAGGCGTCCCCGACTTCAGGGAAGGCCAGGTTTCCTTCGACGAAGACGGTCACCTGGAGCGGGGGAAGACGCCGACGGTGATGAACCCGAACGACAAACACGCGCTCAGGGCGGCACTGCAGACGAAGGTCCGCAAGGGCGGGACCGTCTCGCTGATGAGCATGGGTCCGCCCGGCTACATGGAAGTGCTCCAGGAGGGAATGCGGGACGTCTACGCCGACGATCTGTATCTCCTCTCGGACCGCGAGATGGGCGCCGCGGACACGTGGGCGACCGCGATGACGGCGGCGACCGGCATCCAGAAGCTCGACGAACCGCCGGATCTGGTGTTCGCCGGCTTCAAGACCGCGGACGGGGAGACTGGCCACACTGGCCCCCAGACCGAGTGGTGTCTGGACATGCCGCTGGTCACCCACGTCATCTCCATGGAGATCGACGAGGACGAAGGGACCCTCAGGGCGAAACGACTCGTCGAGGGCGACGTCGAGGAGATCGAGACGGTCGAGGCGCCGCTCCCGGCGTTCGTCGTCGCCGACCCGGAGTTCGAACCTACCTACCGGAGAGCCGAATACCGGCTGAAACACAAGGACCTGCGCGAACAGACACAGGACCGGGCCGCGAAGTTCGGCGAGTACATCGACGACGACTCCGACCTGGACGTGGCCGACTACGACCGCTTCACGATGTGGGACCACGCGGCGCTCAACCTCGACCCCGACTACATCGGGCTCGACGGTTCGCCCACCATCGTCGCCGGCGTCGACCCGATCCCGAAGGCCCCCTCCGAACGGGAGGCCACGGTCGTCGACCCGGCCGACGACGAAGCCATGGAGCGCGTCGTGGACGAACTCGCGCCGTACGCGGGAGGTGACTGACGATGCCGGAGATAGACCCAACCGAACACGAGATAGCCGACCTCGGCCCGAAGATCAAAGACGTCGACGACGCCGACGAGTTGCGGGAGATGCTGGAACTGGAGGAGGGCGGCGAGGACCGCGCGCCGGTCAAGACCCTCATCGAGAGCCGCATCGAGAAACTCGAGGAGGAAGACGGGGAGATCGACCCCGAGACGGTCGACCTGGAGGACCTGACCGTCGCCGACATCGCGAACCTCGTCCGCGATATCGACGACGTCGACGTCCTCGAAGACCTGCTCGAACGCGAGCAGGCGGGACAGGACCGCAAGACCGCGAAGGGACAGATCGAGGACCGCATCGAGTCGGTCCAGGGCAGCGACGACGACGGCGAGGAACTGGAGTACGTCCCGCCCGAGGAGAAACACCCCGACCTCGACCACCCCACCAACGAAAAGCAGTGGGTGGAGAACATCGACGGCGGCGAGTACCGGGACATGTGGGTCTACTGCGAGACCCAGCACGGCGAACTCATCGACGTGTCGATGGAGATGCTCGGGAAGGCTCGCCAGCTGATGGACGAGTACAACGAGGAATATGGTGGCGACGAGGACGGCGAACCGGAGGACGTGGTCGCCGTCCTGATCGGCGACGACGTCGGCGACCTCACCGAGCAGGTCGTCGAGTACGGCGCCGACCGCGTCGTCTACCACGAGGACGACCGGCTGGAGCGATTCCGCCACGAGCCCTACACGGAGATCTTCTGTTCGATGGCACGCGCCGGCGGACAGGTCGCCGACGAGGCCCACGCCGAGGTCGACTGGAAGGACTACGACGAACCGCGCTACACGGTCTTCCCGGCGACGAACAACGGCCGGGACCTCTCGGCGCTCGTGCAGGGCGAACTCGACTCCGGGCTGGCCTCGGACTGCTCGGGGCTGTACATCGAGGACGCGATGATCTCCAACCCCGCGAAGACGGGGAAACCCGGCGACAGCAAGGAGTTCGACCGGATCCTGCACATGAAGCGGCCGGACTTCTCCGGCTTCGAGTACTCGACGATCCTCTGTATCGACAAGCCGTTCCGCGACTTCCACCCGCAGGGCGCCTCGGTCATCCCGGGGAGCTTCGAGATCCCCGAGGCCGACCCCGAACGGGACGGCGAGGTGATCGAGCACGAGATGGATCTCGCCGAGGAGTGGTTCCAGGTCGAGGTGACGGACTTCGACACGCTCGACAGCGGGATCGACCTGACGGGCCACGACGTGGTCGTCGCGATTGGCCGCGGCATCGGCGATTCGCCCACCGAGGGGATCGAACTCGGCCTCGACCTCGTCGAGGCGTTCGACGACGCCGCGTTCGGCCTCTCGCGGGGCGTGATCACCTCCTCGTACAACTTCGAGGGACACGTCGAGCAGTACATCGGCGAGGACCGCCAGATCGGCGAGTCCGGCCAGGTGGTCGAACCGGACGTGTACATCGCCGCGGGCATCTCCGGGGCGATCCAGCACAAGGTCGGGATGGACGAGGCGGACACGATCATCGCGATCAACACCGACCCCGACGCGGACATCCGCGGCTTCTCGGACTACTACATCGAGGGCGACCTCTTCGACGTGCTCCCCCGCTTGACCGAGGCGGTCGAGTCGGGCGAACTGGCGGCGGCACTCGCGGAGGCGAGCGACGACTGAGATGACGACGAAATCGCGTATCGAACGGGACGGAACCGAACGAAGACACCACAGGAGACGACGATGACAGACGACTACGAACACTACGAAGCGGTCGTGGTCGGCGCCGGACCCGGCGGCGCGGCCGCGGCCGCCACGCTGGCACGGAACGGAGTAGAGACGCTGGTCCTCGAACGGGGCGTCGACGCCGGGTCGAAGAACGTCTCCGGCGGGCTCATCTACGCGGAGGAGTCCTCGCCGTACACGATCGACGACCTGTTCCCCGACTTCCGCGCGGAGGCGAGCGACCGCGCGGTCACCGACCACTACATCCACAACATCGCCGGGCGGAACGTGAAGACGTTCGACCTCGGCGACCTGCACCACCACGACACCGAGTGGGCCGACGCGGTCCTGCGGCGGAAGATGGACTCGTGGCTCGCCCGCGAGGTCCACGAGATGACCCGCGAGACGGGCGGCGGCCTCCTCACCGAGGTCCGCGTGAACGGCCTCCTCCGCGAGGGCGCCGAGATCGTCGGCGTGACGTGTGACGAACTCGACCCCATCAGGGCCGACGTGATCATCGCCGCCGACGGCGTCAACTCAGAGCTGGCCCGCGACGCGGGCCTGATGGACTGGGAGGAGCCCGACGAGTGGTTCCAGGGCGTCAAGGCGGTCGCGCAGATGCCCGAGGGCGCCATCGAGGACCGCTTCGACGTCGACGAGGGCGAGGGCGTCGCCCACCTGTTCTCGGGCGACCTCTTCCAGGACGTCCGCGGCGGCGGCTTCCTCTACACGAACGACCAGTCGCTGTCCATCGGGACGGTGTTCCACCTCGACTCCATCGCGAACGAGCGCGCCGAACCGCAGGAGCTGCTCGACAACCTGCTGACCCACCCGCTCCTCGCGGACTGGCTCGGCGACGAGTACACCGAACTGGAGTACTCCGCCAAACTCGTCCCCGACTCGAAGAAGGTGGCCCACCCGTCGCCGTACCGCGACCGGCTCCTCGTCGTCGGGGACGCCGCCGGGCAGATGCAGGCCCAGGGACCGATCATCAAGGGCATGAACCACGCCGTCACGGCGGGCGCGCTCGCCGCGGAGGCGTTCGTCGACGCCAAGTCCCGCGGCGACACGGGTGCGGCGGGCGAGCGCTACGTGACGAAGCTGGAGAACGAGGGCGTGATGGACAAACTCCGGCCGACGCGGTACAAGACGCTGGGTCGACTCGGCGAGGTCGGTCCCGTCGCCTCGGCGATGAACGCCGTGACCGACTCCGTGGTCGGCCGCACGGCCATCTCCGCGCTCGGCGACCGGGCCGAGTCGCTGTTCAACTCCCCGTTCCTCATGGGGATGCTCCCCGACACGCGGATGGGCTACGTCACCGTCCCGACCGTGATCGCCGAGGAACTGGGCGCGCCCGTCGAGGGCGAGTCGACGGTCGAACCGCCGGAACTCGACGACCGGATCGGGGAGTTGACCTACGACATCGACGAGGGCAACCCCCACATCGAACTCCGGGACAACTCCTTCGCCGCCAGTGGGACGGCCGTGACGGCCTGTCCGGTCAGCGCGAAGGACTTCGGTGGCGGCTGCTACCGCGACGAGTTCGTCGGGACGAACGGGTCCGAGGAGCACGTCGTGAGCCTCGACACCCAGCCGTGCGTCGAGTGCGGCACCTGCGCCGTCGTCGCCGACACGAACTGGACGCACCCCCGCGGCGGCAAGGGCGTCGAGTACAAAGAGGGCTGAACCCCACTCGCCTCGTCCCATGCCTTCACAGTACCGCGACCGCATCGACGACCTCGCCGCCGACGCCGCGAGCGCCCGCGAGACGTTCGATCCGCCCGCCGACCCGCCGGACGCGGAGCGCGCGATGCGCTTCTGCCGGGAGGGCGTCGGCGAGGCCGTCGCCGTCTACGTGGACGCACGCACCGGCGACTGGGACCGGTTCGGCGAGGAGGAGTTCGCCCGCCTGGAACGGGCGATGAACGACTACCTCGAACTGTACGCTCGCTGCTACGGCGTCGAACTCGACGCCGAGTACTCCGTCAGGACCGCCGCCGAGGCGCTCGTCGACACGCACAACGTCGCCGACGTCGCCCGCATCCTGACGAGCGTCCCCGACCGCTCCGCCGAGCGCTGACCGAGCCTGACTGTCGATCGATTCTGGGAACCGTCCACGGCCGACCGCCCGACGGCGACGGATCTGTCTTGATAAACCGTGACAAATGCTAAGTATCGTGGCGTGGTACCGATGCTCATGGAACTCACGGCAGAGCTCTCGTTCGACCACGACGACCGGCGAGACATCTACGACTACGTCGAGCGCCACGGGTCGGTGAAGCCGGGGAAGGCCCGGCGCGCCCTGGAGATGGAACCGCGCGCGTTCGGCCACCACGTCGCCATCCTCAAACGCGACGGCGTCCTCCTGGAGTCGGAAGGGGAGTTGCGCATCGCCTACGAGGACGAACCCCAGGAGGAGTTCAGTTCGGACGGCGTGCAGGTGACGATCCGGCGGGCTCGCGAGGAAGACCTGACCGGGCTCGTGGGGGTCATCCGCCAGGCCATCGGCGACGGGACGTACGTCGACGCGGAGACGGTGGCCGACGTCGTCGACCACGAGGAGGTGCTCCTGCGGCACAACGAACTCCAGTCGCGGGTGTTCTTCGTCGCCACCGTCGAGGACGACGTCGTCGGCTGGGTGAACCTCAACACGAACGAGACGGAGAAACTCGACCACACGGCCGAACTCACCGTGGGCGTCCTCGAACAGTACCGCGGGCACGGCATCGGGAGCGAACTGCTCGAACGCGGCCTCGAGTGGGCCACGGACAACGGGTACGAGAAGATCTACAACAGCGTCCCCGACTCGAACGAGTCGGCCATCGAGTTCCTCAAGTCCCACGGCTGGGAGGTCGAGGCGGTCCGCGAGGACCACTACAAGTACGACGGCGAGTACCTCGACGAGGTCATGCTCGCGACGACTCCCTGACGACCGCCCAGATCCGAGGAGTCGCCGCTCGTTTCCGGCGTCGACGGTGTGGCCCCTGGTAAGCCACCGGGGTCTTTTTTAAACCGCTCTCACGAATTCTAGCGCGATGACGGGTTGCGACGAGAGTGACGGTATCGACACGGCCTTCGAGTTGCTCGCCGACCGACGACGGCGCGCGGTGATCGAGGTGCTTCGGACGGCGCCCCACGGGTCGCTCGAACTCCCGGCGCTCGTCGAGGGCGTCGCGTCGAAGACGGACGACGACCCGGACGAACTGGCGCCGGCGCTCTACCACACCCACCTCCCGAAACTCGACGACGCCGGCGTGATCGACTTCGACGGTGAGCGCGGCGTCGTCGACTACGACTCGGCGCCGCTCCTCGAACGATGTCTGGACGTCGCCGAGACGTACCGCACGGGCCAGTGGGCCCGTCGGTGCTCGAAGTAGGACCGACCGCTCGGGCCGACCTTTCTGCCCGGCCCTCTCAGGGCCAGGCGTCCTCGTGCCCGTCGAGCGGGTCGGCGACGACGCCGTCCTGTCTGGCGATCACTCTCGCGTGTCCCGCACAGACGAGGCGGTTGTCCGCCCACGGGACGTGCAACTCGACGACAGCCTCGGCGTCGCAGTCGTCCTCCGCGCACTCGACCATGCGTCACTTACGGGCGCCGCGAGGAGAGTCTTTCCCGCCGACGGTGTGCAGGCGGTCCGCTCACAGGAGGAAGACGCCGACCATCGCGACGAGGACGCCGGCCGTGAGCAGCACCTGGAGGACGCTGGAGGTGAGCATGCCGAGGAGCGTCACGCCCGCCGCGCGGGCGCTCGGTTCGAGTTCGCCGCCGTCGGCGAGTTCGAGCAGGAAGACCGTCCCCGCGGTCCCGAGCAGGAAGCCCACCGGGCCGAACGCGAGGCCGACGAGGCCCACGAGCGTGGCGATGACGGTCGTTCGGAGCGACGCGCCCCCGGCCTTCGCGGAGACGGCGCCCGCCAGCCAGTCCGTCAGGACGGCGACGAGGGCGACGAAGATCACGCCCGAGAGGACGAGGAGGTTCGGCTCGGAGAACCCCGACCCCCACCAGTAGACGAGGACGCCGGACAGCGAGAGGATCCCGCCGGGGACCAGCGGCGTGACGCTGCCGACGACGCCGGCGATCAGCAGGACGAACGCGACGATCACGAGCAGGTCGACGGGGAGGGCGCCGACTGCGGGGAGTTGCATCATTCGAATCGCTCCAGTTCCGCCTCCACGTTGGCGTCCCCGAACCGTGAAAGCAGCGGTCGCACCGCCTCCCCCAGCGCCCGCATGCACTGCCCGAGCGAGTGAAAGCCCAGTTCGTCGGCGACCGCCTCCCAGGTGTGACCCTGGAGGGCTTTCCGGACGAGCAGGCGCTCCTGTCGCGGGTTCAACAGGGGCTCGTCGTCGCCCCCGGCTCCGGCGTCGACCAGGTACCGGACGGTCAGCCGGCGGAGCGGCCGCGGCGAGGTGTCGAAGATGCCCGCGCCGGCCGTCATGCCGACGAGGAGGCGCCACTCCCACGCCGAGAGGTCGAGGGCGGGGGCCACGTCGGCGCTCCGGAGCGCGGCGCGGACCACGTCGGGGTCCGCGTCGTCGAGCGGGTCCGACAGCATCGCGCCGACGCGGTCGGCGAACCACCGGCCGTGCCGCGCGGCGAGGTCCCGCCCGGCGTCGCTGGTCGGGACGAGCATCACCGCGGAGTACTCGCCGCTCGACTCGTTGCGCGTCGTCGAGAGGTGGACCGTCGAGAAGTCGCTCGCCCGCCAGAACCGCAGGAGTTCGGGCGTCGCCCCGTAGCCGGTGCCCAGCCAGTCGACGTCGTCGGCGAACTCGTCGCGGACCTCCGAGAGCAGGCGCGAGCCCAGCCCGCGCGAACGGACGGCGTGGTGCGTGGCGATGCGGAGGACGCGCAGTCCCTCGGGGACGGCCGCCTCCTCGTCGCGCAACTGGCTGGTCAGCACGTCCGGGATCATGTTCCCCCGGACGCGGCCGCCCTCGTACATGTGCGACCGCAGGTCGGCGGGGAGGTTCCCCTCGCGTGCGAGCAGGGCCACGGAGACGACGTGTCCCTCGAACGTGAGCGCCCGGACGGCGACGTTCGGCGCGTCGAGCAGGCGGGCGAGGTCGTCGGGTTCGGTCCGGTAGTGGGCGGCGACGAGCAGCCCGAACACCTCGCGGAGCAGGTGTTCGTCGGCGAGCAGGTCGGCGGCGTCGAACGCGCGGTAGGCGATCGAGTCCGGGTCCGCGTCGGGGTCGGCATCGGCGACGAGCGGGTCGACGGCTGGTCCGGCGTCGAGCAGGAGCGCGCGGAACGCCCACACCTCGACGGGGTCCCCGGCGGCGTAGCGGATCGGGTCCGTCATCGAGACGTCGCGGACCGCGACGTCGCTCTCGGCGAGGCGGTCGCGGAACCGGACGGAGAAGCCGCGGCCCGCGCCCTCGTAGCCGTGGACGGTCGTCGTGAACGCCACCGCGGGCGCGTCGAGGAACCGTTCGAGGAGGCGGACCGGGAGCGCGGCCGCCTCGTCCACGACGACGGCGTCGGGGCCGTCGGGGAGTTCGGCGGCTTTCGCGGGTTTCTCGAACCGGACGCGGCCGCCCGCGCCATCGGTGGTTTCCAGCAGTTCGGGGTCGGACTCCTCGGTGTCTCCGGCGAGCGCGTCGGCGGCCGCGAGCACCTCCTGCGCTCGCGCGAACACTTCGGCCGCGCCCCGGTACTGCGGCGCGGTGACGAGCACGTCGCGGCCCTCGAGCGCGAGTGCGCCCGCGGCGAGGCCGGCGGCGCTGGACTTCCCGCGACCCCGGTCGGCCTCGACGACGACCGCGTTCTCCGGGTCGCGGAGGGCTTCGAGCCCCTCCACGGCCGCGACCTGGTCGTCAGTGAGACACCGCTCGTACACGTCGACGGGGAAGGCGGGGGCGTCGGGGACGGTCGGTGGATCCGGCGGGAGCCGCGGTGCCGGGTCGGTGCGACCGTCTCGCCGGACGGTCGGGTCGTCGGTTCCCTCGCCGACGTCCACGATCGCGATCCCCGGGTGGACGCGAAGGAGCTCGACCAGTCGCGTCCGGAAGTTGCCGGCCACGTCCGCCGCGTCGAACGGCGGGACGGCGAGGGTCTCGTCGAAGGCGTCGCGGCGCTCGGGCCACGAATCGAGCGGCGGGACGCAGAGGACCAGCAGGCCGCCGCCGTCCACGGCGCCGACGGCGCGGCCGAGAGCGTTCGGGCGACACTCCTCGTGGCAGTCCAGCACGAGCGCGGCGTGGGTGGTGCCGAGGAGGTCCCCGGCACGGGCCTGTGGAACTCGCTCCCAGGGCGTGTCGTCGGACTCGCCGACGTACGTCACGGCCGGGGCGTCGACGTCGGCGGCATTCAGGGCGGCGGCGGCGGCTTCGCGGGTGGCGGGCCCCTCGCCGGCGAGGACGAGGAGGCGGCGCTCGTCGGTGGCGCGGGCTTCCTCGCGGAGCGCGCTCGCGACGCGACCGACGGTCATGGCTGTGGGTCCGCCGGCGAGCGGCAAAGAACCGCCGATCGGATTCAAGTTCGCCGGACTCCCACGATCACCCGTGTCCCTCCACACGCCGCTCTGTGACCGCTTCGACGTCGACCACCCCGTCGTGCAGGCGCCCATCGGGAGCGTCTCGACGCCCGAACTCGCCGCGGCCGTCTCGAACGCCGGCGCGCTCGGGACGCTCGCCGTGACCTGGCGGGACTTCGAGGCGACCCGCGCGGCGATCGAGGCGGTCGGCGACCGCACCGACGCGGCGTTCGCGGTCAACCTCGTTCTCGACGACGAGGCGACGGAGTTCCCGACCGACGACCACCTCGACGTGTGCCTCGACGCCGGTGCCCCGCTCGTCTCGTTCTCGTTCGGAGACCCCGAACCGTACGTCGACCGAGTCCACGACGCGGGCGCCGACGTGCTCGCGACGGTGGGGAGCGCGGCCGAAGCCCGGGCGGCAGTCCGGGCGGGCGTCGACGCGGTCGTCGCACAGGGCTGGGAGGCCGGTGGGCACGTCCAGAGCGAGGTGTCGACGATGGCGCTCGTCCCGGGGGTGGCGGACGAGACGCCGGAGGACGTGCCGGTCGTCGCGGCGGGGGGCATCGCCGAAGGGCGCGGCCTGGCGGCGGCGCTCGCGCTCGGGGCGGACGGCGTCTGGCTCGGGACGCGCTTCGTCGCGACGGAAGAGGCGGACGCACACGAGCGCTACCGCTCGGCCGTGGTCGACGGCGCGGCAGACGAGACGGTCCGCGGGACGCCGTTCCCGAGGGGCTGGCGCGGCCAGCCCCATCGAACGCTCGAATCACGCGCCACCGAACGGTGGGTCGCCGCGGGACGACCGCCGCTCGACGAACGCGACGACGCAGACGAGGTGGTGGCCGAGACGGGTGCGGGCGAGTCGCTCGAACGGTACGTCGACCTGCCGCCGCTGTCGGGGGTCGAAGGGCGTGTCGAGGAGTTGCCACACTACGCCGGCCAGAGCGTCGGCGGCGTGGACGAGGTGGCACCTGCGGCCGCGGTCGTGGAGCGACTGGTCGACGGCGCGGCCGCGACGATCGAATCCCTCGAACGACGCCGCGACGACCGTCCCTGAGACCGCCCGTCGCACCGCCGACGAGCCGGGTTCGCGCCGGCGGTTTCCCGGAGTCTGAAGCGACCGGTCGCGGCGTGTGCAGGCCCCTCACACGCCGTTTCGTCTTCGAAAGGGCTTTTAGTACTCCTCTATCAGTTTGCTGTACAGCCTGCGCGGGGTTGATGATGCTCCTAGCCTCTCAGGATATCTCGCCGCGATTTCTCGCGGTGCCCGGGCGACGACCCGGACTGGCGGGGGAGCGCGAGCCCACGCGCAGGAGGTGATCCACAAATGCCAGTATACGTAGATTTCGACGTACCCGCGGACCTCGAGGACGACGCTCTCGAGGCCCTCGAGGTCGCACGAGACACAGGGACCGTGAAGAAAGGAACCAACGAGACGACCAAGGCAGTCGAGCGCGGCAACGCCGAACTCGTCTTCGTCGCCGAGGACGTCCAGCCCGAGGAGATCGTCATGCACCTCCCGGAACTTTCCGACGAGAAGGAAATCCCGTTCGTCTTCATCGCGACGCAGGACGACGTCGGTCACGCGGCCGGCCTCGAGGTCGGCAGCGCGGCCGCCGCCATCGTCGACGCCGGTGACGCCCAGGACGACGTCGACGACATCGCCTCCAAGGTCGAGGAACTCCGGTAGGTGAGCGACGATGTCAGCTGAAGAAAACGACGGAGACGGCGGTTCCACGGCCGCCGAAGTCATCGAAGTCGTGGGCCGCACGGGGATGCACGGCGAGGCCATGCAGGTCAAGTGCCGGATCCGCAGCGGCGAGAACCAGGGCCGCATCATCACGCGAAACGTCCTCGGGCCGGTCCGCGAGGGTGACGTGCTCCAGCTCCGCGAGACCGCCCGCGAGGCCGACCAGATCGGAGGCCAATAATGCCACGAACGCGCGAATGTGACTACTGTGGCACCGACATCGAGCCCGGCACGGGCACCATGTTCGTCCGCGTCAACGGCTCGACCATCCACTACTGCTCCTCGAAGTGCGAGAAGAACGCCAACCTCGGTCGCGAGTCCCGCGACCTCGAGTGGGCCGGCGAAGAAGCTGAAGCTGAAGCTGAAGCCGAAGCCGAACCGGAAGCGGAACCGGAGCCGGAACCCGAAGCAGCGGCCGAATCCGAGGAAGCCGAGGAAGCGGACGCCGAGGCAGACGAAGACGCCGAGGCCGACGAGGCCGAAGCTGACGAGGACGCCGAGGAGACCGAAACCGCCGAGGACGAGGAGTCCGACGAGGCCGACGCCGACGAAGCTGACGCCGACGAGGACGCCGAGGAAACCGAAGAGGAGGAGGCCGAAGCGTGAGCCACCACGACGAGCGCACGTTCGTGATGGTCAAGCCCGACGGGGTCCAGCGTAACCTGACCGGCGAGATCATCTCCCGCCTCGAAGAGCGTGGCCTGAAGCTCGTGGCCGCGAAGTTCATGCAGATCGACGAGGACCTCGCCCAGCAGCACTACGGCGAGCACGAGGGCAAGCCCTTCTTCGACGACCTGGTCGCGTTCATCACGTCCGGTCCGGTCATGGCGATGGTCTGGGAAGGCGCCGACGCGACCCGGCAGGTTCGCCGGATGATGGGCGCTACCGACCCCGCCGAAGCCGCCCCGGGCACCATCCGCGGCGACTACGGCCTCGACCTGAGCCAGAACGTCATCCACGGCTCGGACCACGAGGACGAGGGCGCCAACGAACGCGAGATCGAACTGTTCTTCGACGAGGCCGAACTCGTCGACTACAGCCGTTCCGACGAGCCCTGGGTCTACGAAGACGAGTCCCACTGAGGCTCTGCCGCCCCGCTTTTCCGCCGTCGCTGCGCACGTCGACCGGACTCCGGTCGACTCGCACGCTCGCCAGCGAGCCGCGGCTCTCACACTGCGTTCGACCGTCTCGTTTTCCGACGGCCGGTCGGGGCGACGGCCCGCTCCCGTGGACGAGACCGAGACGACGCGCTGGCGACGCCGCCAGACACTGAGGAGGCCTGTGCCGTCTGCGGCGGGGCGATCACGATCGACGAGGACGTGGCCCAGGCCGACGGCACGGAGTACGCGGTCTTCCGGGCCGTCGACCCCGAGCGTCCGGGCGTCGTGTCCAAGCGGTGGGTCCACCGCGACTGTCTCCCCCGGTACCTCGCCGAGTCGGCGGAGTCGTGACGCTCCCGCCGGGTGGTGGCAGCTGTATAGATCGCTGAAACAACAGAAGGCGGCCGACCGGCACCGACAGGACTGATACATTTTTGGCACCCCCTGTCGAATAGGGGTCCGTGCAGACGACATCGGCCGCCGACATCGAAGCCGTCCTCGACGAGTCCGGGCCGGACTACGAGGAATTCAGCTTCGAACCGGCCACGGGTGGGACGCGCGCCGACGTGTACATGGTCACGCTCGTCTACCGCGGGACCGAGTACGAGGTCGTCGTGAAGTTCCAGCCGCCGGACGACGACCGGTTCGCGGTCGAGCCGAAGCTCCACGATTACGTCGCCGACCGGACCGAAATCCCGATCCCGCGGATCCTCGTGTTCAAGGAGGAACCCGAACGCAACGTGCCACCGTACTTCGTCACCGAACGAGTCCGCGGTGACAACCTCGCCGACCAGTACGGCTCGATGACCGACGACCGCTGGGAGCGGGTGATCGAACAGGTGGGGTCGATCATGGGCGACCTGCACTCGGAGATCGCCTTCGAGGCGTTCGGACGGCTGATGCTCTACGACGGGCGGATCACGATCCGCAACTGGCGCGGCAACTGGCGGGAGTACTTCGCAGACCTCACCCGCTCGCACATCGGCCAGATAGACGCGACTCCCTTCGACGGGGTCCAGTCGCGCGCCGAGGCGGCGCTGGAGGACAGCATCTCGCTGGTGCCCGAGGACGGGATGCCGCGACTGGTCCACGACGATATGCAGCCGACGAACCTGCTCTGCATGCTCGACGAACCGGACCCGATCACGGCCGTTCTGGACTGGCAGGACACGCTCGCCGCCCACCGGGACTACCAGCTCGCTCAGGCGGAGTTCCTCTACATCGACTCGACGTTCGACGACCCCGACGTCCGCGAGCGCCTGCGCCAGAAGCTCTACGAGGGATACCGGACTCACCACGAGTTCGAGGCCGACGAGCGGTACGAGCGGTGCAAGCCGATCTACCAGCTCTCGACGCTGCTGTGGCGGATGACCGGCTTCGACGACGCGTTCGCCGAGGACGACCTCGGCCGCGCCCGAGCGGAGTTCCAGTACCGCCAGCAGTTCGACCGCCTCCTCGACGCCGTTCCGCGGTGAATCGGTCCCGCGTGACGACCGTCCCCGGTCCCGTTACCGCTCACGCGTCGCTCCGGCGGACCTGTCCGACAGGAAATGTGTCGAGAGAAACGAAGTACTTAAGTCGCAACTGTACGGATCGCCCGGCGTCATGCCCTCCGTACTTGCCCTCCTGACCGATCCGGACGAGTTCTTCCGGAGACGGCTGCCGGACCCATCGCTGAAGGGCCCCGCGGCGGTGGTCGCTGTCGTCGCGGTAGTGAGTGTGCTGGCATCTATCCTCCAGTTCCGGTTCTTGTCGCAGGTGTTCGAGAGCGGCGGCGCGGGTAGTGGTTTCGTGATGGCGATCCGAGCGGTGTCGATCGGGGCCGCGTTCGTGCTCCCGTTTGTGTTCTGGCTGCTGTACGCCGGTCTCTTCCACGGAATCTCGGCGCTGCTAGACGGCGACGGCGAGTTCTCGACGATCCTCTCGCTGGTCGGCTGGGGATACGTCCCGAACGTTCTCGGGACGATCGCGGGCGCGGCGGTCAACTACTATCGATTCAACGTCCGTGGGATCGACGTCCCGACCGAGATGACGATGGAGGCCTACCAACAGTTCTCCCAGTCGCTCCAGACGGGGCCGCTCGTCGCGTTGTCCGCGGTGTTGTCGATCGTCTTCACGCTCTGGAGCGCCTTCCTCTGGACGTTCGCGCTGAAGCACGCCCGGGATCTGACCCTGCGCCAGGCCGTGATCACGATAGCGGTCCCCGTCGGGCTGGGACTGCTCTGGACGGTCCGGACGCTGCTGGTCGCCCTCGAGGTGCTCTGATCGTGTCTCGCCGAATCACCCGCTCGACAGCCCGTTCGTACGTTCGACAGACGACACCCCTCCACCAATGAACCGCAACAAGACGGTAGCCTTCCTGGTACTGCTCGCAGTCGCATCGCTCCCGGCCGTCTCGGCCGCGACCAGCATCGACGTGACCATCTCGAACGTCGAGGTGAGCCCCTCGGATCCCGTCCCGGGCGACGAGGTGACGATCGAGCCGACGATCGAGAACTTCGACAGCAGCTCCGCCGGCTACTTCGTCGACAGAGTCCGGGTCGTGGAGGCGGGCGGCAACGACCCCGACGAGTACGCCGACGTGAAAGACCTCGGGACGATCCCGGTCGGCGGGACGAAGACGGTACCCCTCTCGGCCACCTTCGAGGAGCCCGGCACCTACGACCTCCGGGTCCGCGTGTCCGGCCGGGAGACCGCGAACGACCAGCGGACGCAGTTGAGCTACCCGCTGTCGATCACCGTCGAGGACCGGACGCCCCAGCTCGACGTGAACGCGAACGACTCCGCGGCCGGCGTCCGCGCCGACGGGGAAGTGACGGTCGCCAACAGCCTCGGGAGCCCGATCGAGAACGTCGAACTCACCGTCGACGGCGAGACCGTGACGATCGCCAATCGCCGGGCGGTCCTCGCGACGGTCGAGAGCAACGCCTCGCGCACCGTCGAGTTCGACTACCGCGCCGACGAGCCGGGCACCCACCGGATGACGGCGACGCTGACGTACACCACCTCCGGCGGCGTGACCGACACGGTGACCGACACGGTGACCGTCCGGACGACCGAACAGCGGCCGCAACTCGACATCGACACGAACGGCTCGACCGCCGGAATCGAGACCGACGGGACGGTCACGATCGCCAACGGCCTCGGCGCAGCGCTGACCAACGCGGAGGTGACGGTGTCTGGCGAGGGCGTGACCGTCCGCAACGACCGGACGGTGTTCACGCGCGTCGCGGACGGCGAGTCGGCGACGGCGAACTTCGACTTCCGGCCCGCGGAGGCGGGCGAACAGGAACTGACCGCGACGCTGCGCTACTCGACGCGTGGCGGGGCGACTCGCACGGTCACCGAGACGGTCACCGTGGAGACCGACCCGCTCCGCGACCGGGTCGCGATCGACCTGAGTTCGGTCGAGGGTGGCAACGCCCAGGCGGTGAAAGTCTCGGTACTCAACCAGGGGAACGCGCCGCTCTCGAACGTCAGCGTCCGCGGGCGTTCGCCGAACGCGACCGTCGGCCAGGCGCTCCTCGACCGCGTGGCGCCCGGCGAGTCCCGGACGGTCCGGCTGAACGCCTCGCTGTCGGGCGATAGCGCGACCGTCGAGGTGGAGACAACCTACGACGTTGGCGACCAGCGCGGGCGGACGAGCGGTTCGACGGCGCTCACGCAGACGCCGGGGACCATCGGACTGACCGGGATCGAAGTCGTTCCCGACGGCGGGCGACTTCGCATCTCCGGCAGCGCGAGCAACCTCGGGACGACCGACGCCCAGAGCGTCCTCGTCAGCGTCGTCGACACCGAGCGAGTGACGCCCTCCGCGCCCAACCAGGAGTTCTTCGTGGGGACCGTCCCCGCGAGCGACTTCGTCTCGTTCGACGTGTACGCGACCGTACAGGGCAACGTCTCGACGGTCCCGCTCGAAGTCGAGTACCTCGTGGACGGCGAGCGACACACGCGCACCGTCGAGGCCGACGCTGCGGGCGCCAGTCGCGCGCTCGCCGCCGGCCCACGACCCGACCCGAGCAACTCCAGTGGGGGCTTCCTCCTGCCCGCGGTCGTCGCCGGGATCGTCGTACTGGGCGTCGTCGCAGTCGTCGTCCGCGCCTGGAGGAACAGCCGTGGCGGTGATTGAGACGCGGAACGTCGTCAAACGGTACCGGACCGGCGGGCAGACGCTGACGGCCCTGAAGGGGATCGACTTCGCCGTCGAACCCGGCGAGTTCGTCTCCATCATGGGCCCCAGCGGCAGTGGCAAGACCACCCTGCTGAACCTGCTGGGTCTGCTCGACGATCCCAGCGAGGGGCAGGTGCTCCTCGACGGCGAGGACGTGACCGGCCTCTCCGACCGCGAGCAGACGCAGGCGCGAAAGCGCACAATCGGGTTCGTCTTCCAGAACTTCTACCTCATCCCCACGCTGACGGCGAAGGAGAACGTCGAGGTGCCGGCGCTGTTCGACCACGACCCGACCGTCGAGGAGCGGTCGGTCGACCTGCTCGAACGGATGGGGCTGGGCGACCGCCTCGACCACAAGCCCGACGAGCTCTCCGGCGGGCAGAAACAGCGGGTCGCGATCGCCCGGTCGCTCATCAACGAACCCCGCGTCCTGCTCGCGGACGAGCCGACCGGGAACCTCGACCGCGAGACGGGTCGCCAGATCCTCGACGAGTTCGTCGCGATCACCGAGCGCGACGTGGCCGTCATCGCCGTCACGCACGACGAACTCGTCAACGAATACGTCGACCGGACAGTGCAACTCGTCGACGGGCTCATGGGCGAGGACGCGCCCACCGACGGCGGGCGACCGGCTCCGGAACCGCCCGCGGACGCCGGCGAGGAGACGCCCGCGGGCAGCGGCGGGGTCTGGGACGGCGACCCGGCCGGAGGTGATCCACCGTGATGGGCTGGCTGCGCCGGCGGTTCCCCGCTCTGCTGATGGCCCGGCGCAACATCGGCCGGACGAAGGTCAGGTCCGTGCTGGCGGCGCTCGGGATCGTCATCGGCGTCATCGCCATCGCGTCGCTGGGCATGTTCGGGCTGACCCTGCGCTATCAGCTCACGGAGAACCTCGGGAGCATCGGCAACCAGGTGATGGTCCAGCCGGCGAACTCCGAGGGCGCCCCGGAACTGCTCTCCGAGCGCGACCTCCGCCAGATCGAGTCACTGACGAGCGCGGAGGCCACGGTGGCCCCGACGAAATCCCGCTTCACGAGGGTCTCCTACGGCAGGGGGCCACCTGAGACCCGGATGGTGACCGGCATCGACCGACCCAGACAACTGTTCGAGGCCCGCGAGGGGACGATCCCGGAGCCCTACCGGAGCGGCGCGCTCGTCGGGCCGGAACTCGCCGACCAGTACGACCTCTCGCCCGGCGACACGATCACCGTCAACGGATCGACGGAACGCATCGCCGCGGTCCTCTCCCCGAGTCAGGGATTCGGCTTCACGAACCCGAGCGACCAGATCGTCCTGCCGACGCGTAGCTTCGACCAGCGCGGGTACAACGCTATCACGATCACCGAAACAGACAGCACCGCGGCCAACGCCACCGCGATGGCCGTCCGCTCGCGGCTGAACGACCGCCGCGAGCGCGTCTCCGTCCAGGACTTCTCCAGCGTCGCCGACCAGATCGGCCAGACGTTCCAGGCGCTGAACCTCTTCCTGATCGGCATCGGCTCCATCTCCCTGCTGGTCGCCGGCGTGAGCATCCTCAACGTCATGCTCATGAGCACGGTCGAGCGCCGCCAAGAGATCGGCGTCCTCCGCGCGGTCGGATTCCAGAAACGGGACGTGCTGAAGATCATGCTCTCGGAGGCGGTCCTCCTCGGGGTCATGGGAGGCCTCGCCGGCGTCGGCTTCAGCGTCCTGGCCGGGATGGTCATCAACCACTTCATCGTCGGCGACGCGCTGCTCGCCTTCCGCCCGGGGAACTTCCTCTACATCGGCCTCGCGTTCGCCTTCGGCGTCGGCACCAGTCTCCTCAGCGGCCTCTACCCGGCGTGGAAGGCCGCCAACGAACGACCGGTCGAGGCGCTCAGGAGCTGACTCCCCTCGCCGATTCCCGCTCGGAAAATCCGTTCGCCGTTCGAGTACTCGCCGCCGGCCACCGACTCCCCTCAGTCCGCGCTGACGGTCAGCCGCGGCGCCGCCCGGTCGACCGTCACCGGCGCGAACTGGTCGAGCCAGCCCGTCTCGCCGCCCTCGAACGCGTCGAGGCAGTCCTGCACCGAGTAGTGGATCTCGCCAGACTCGTCCGCACAGGGGAACACCGCTTGCAGGTCGGCGTCCGCGTAGACCGCCAGCGACGCCATCGGGAACACGACCACGTCGTGGACCGCGTCCGTCCCGATGTACGAGCGCTGTCGCCGCTGGAACGCCGGTTCGAGTCGGTAGCCGTTCTCCGTCGCCCACTCGCGCAGGTCCTCGTAGGTCCGCAGGGCCTCGTCCCGGCTGTCCTGTTCGGGCGTTCGGATGCGTTGCCAGGACGCGTCGACCTCGCTGTCGGCGACGACGCCCTCCGAGTCGAGGGCCTCGACGCGTTCGAGGATTCGACTCTGGCGGTCGTAGCTGCCGTACGTGTCTCCGCGGAGGTACAGTTCGACGCGATAGTCAGCTGTGCTGGTCATGGTGTCTCTCACTTGATCGATTCCTCGGGTGGACCCCTGAAAACCCTTTCCGCCGTATTCCTTCGAGGGCTTCTAGGTCCCTAATGTGGTGTTTGGGCCCATCTCCGTCGGTTTGCTGGCGTATTACTGATCGGGTGTGCCAGTCCAGTCACTGCGGCCGGGCGGAGACCGCTTTCGGCTGGCACTCCTGGAGTCGAACGGAGGGCATCAGAAACTCACTACACGCACGATAGCGCGCGCCGGGTGAAAAGAACGGACGGCGTCAGTCGTCGGCGCTAGCGGTCTCGCCGGCGACGGGCACGTCGAGCTCGCCGGCGTCGAGTTCGGCCTCGATCTCGCGGGCGGCCGTGACCATGTTCTCCATCTTCTGGTAGGCGATCTCGCGCGGCAGGAGCTTCAGCCCGCAGTCCGGGGAGATGGTCAGTTGCTCCGGAGGGACGACCTTGAAACCCTGTTTGATGTTCTCCTTGATCTCCTCGACCGTCTCGACTTCCGCGGTGTGGTTGTCGACGACGCCGAGGGCCAGATCGAGCGTGAACTCGGGGTCGGTGAACACGTCGATCTGCTCGTAGTTGTCGTTCGCGAGTTCGAGGTCGACCTCGTCGATGGGGTAGTCGAGGATCTCGGGATAGATCCGGGAGTAATCGCCGTAGCAGACGTGGACGCCGATGCGGACGTCCTCGGGGATGCCCTCGACGATGCGTTCGAGACACTCGCCGACGATGGCGTGGTCGTCGGGCGTCGTCGCCAGCGCGGGCTCGTCGATCTGGATGTAGCGCGCCCCCGCGTCGACGAGCTGCTCGATCTCCGTGTTGACCAGTTCGGCGAGGTCGTAGGCGAGGGCCTCGTCGTCCTCGTAGGCCTCGTTGAACGTCCAGTTGGCGAGCGTGTACGGGCCGGTGATGGGCACCTTGACGGGGCGGTCGGCGACGGCGTCGGTGAACTCGAACTCGTCGACGAGCCACTGCTCGCCGTACTCGACCTCGTCGGCGACGCTGGGCTTGTTGAAGTAGTTGTGGCCCCACACCTTTACGCGACCGTTGAACTCGTAGCCGTCGATGCGCTCGGCGAAGTACTCGACCATCTCGTTGCGGCGCATCTCGCCGTCGACGACGACGTCGAGGCCGGAACGCTCGTGCTCCCTGGTGATGAGGCGGGCTGCGTCGTCCTTGGCCTCTTCCCACTCCTCGGTGCCGAAGTTGGTGTCCTCGTCCTCGAAGAGTTCGCGAGCGTGGTCGAGCCACTTGGGCTTCTTGTAGCTGCCGACGACCGTCGTCAGCAGGAAGTGGTCGTTGTCGTGGCCCTCGGGTCGGAACTGCTCTCTGTTGTCTGCGGGTCGGTCACTCATGCTTTCACCTCCGTGCGCTCGACGGCGCCCAGCGCCGCGAGCTTGTCCTCGAACTTGCCCGACGGCAGGTAGAACGTCGGGGTGTTGATCGTCGCGTAGGCGGTCTCGAAGTCGGTGCCCGGCGTGTTGTCGAGGGTCCACTCGACGCGCTCTCTGATCTCGTCGGGGTCTTCGACGAGCGTGTTCTGCCCGTCGACGACGCCCAGCGCGACGTCGTCCGTGCAGCCGTACTCGCTGATGACGTACGCGTTGTCATCGTGGTTGGCGACGAAGTCGAAGCCGACTGCGTCGATATCCGCGTCGAGCAGGTGGGCGTACACCTTCTCGTCGATGCCGCCGTCGCCACCGTGGGACTCCCAGTAGGTGTGGGCGACCACGTCGGCGTCCGCGGCCTGTGCCACGGTGTCGATGGCCTCGCTGGCGCGCTCGTCGGCGTCGTCGCCGGGCGGCGACTCCAGCAGCGAGGGTTCGAGCAGGAACAGCGTCTCGACGTCGGGGAACTGCTCGGCCTCGGCGGCGAGGAAGTCGGCGAGCGCCGAGAGGAAGGCGGCGTCGTCGTCGTAGTGCTTGTCCGTCGCCAGTCGCGAGAGCGTGTACGGGCCGGGGAGGACGGCGTTCAGGCCGTCGTCGGTGAGGTCGGCGGCGGCTTCCAGTTCGTGCGCGACGTCACCGGTCGCGGCGAGGTCGTCGGTCACCACCGGCTCCCGGTAGAAGTTGTTGTTGTCGAAGTAGCGGACGATGCCGCGCGTCTCGACGGCGTCGGCCACCGAGAGGGGGTGAGTGAGCATGTCGTCCCACCGGAGCTGGCCCTCGACCGGCAGGTCGAGGCCGGCCTCGGTCTGCAGGCCGACGATCTCCTCACGTGCGCGGTCGTAGGCGTCGGTGATCGCCGGGCTCTCGTCGCCGGAGACCAGACCGCCCTTCTGTCGTCCCTTCAGATCCGCGAGTTCGTCCTTGGCCCAGTCCGGCAGCGGGAACAGACCGGGCGTCGTGGAAACTACCTCCGTCATTGAACCGAGGTACGACATGACGCCCTATAATATTTCTCATCTACTTTGATGTTCAGTAGTTATTTCGCAGAGTCGCTGGACTGGGGATCAGCCGGTGTTCGGTCATCAGACGAGTACCGTCGTTCGCTCTCAGACGTCGAACGACCGGCCGCTCCAGCGGTCGACGGCGAGTTCGAACGGGGTCACGTCGGTCGCGTCGCTCCACCGGACGGGGTTCGGTGCGGACTGGCTGTTCCGGGCGAGCGCGGCGAACGCTGGTTCGGCGTCGTCGTAGGCCGTCTCCAACAGGCGGCCGGTGACGACGACGCTGCGCCAGACGCGCTCGTTCTCGTCGTGTTCGTAGACGGTGAATCCGACGGCTGGCGAGCGGTCCAGACAGTCGAACTTGCGGTCCGACTCCGAACCTTCGAGTTGCACGGCGAGCACGTCAGAGGCGGTGCCGTATCCGAACGAGACGGGGATCGGGTACGGAGCCACGGGGCCGCGAAACGCGATCACGCCGACCCCGTTGCGGGCGAGCAGGTCGGTGATCTCGTCATCGCTGAGGGGGTTCATCCGTCCGACCGTAGCACCCGCCCGGAGTTGTGAGTGGGGGCCCGTTCCCAGCGATCGGGAACGCGGTACGGCGTTTTCAAGGATCGCCCGCGATCGGTGGGTATGCAAGCGCCCTCGGACGAACAGTTCGCCGACTGGGACGACGAGCGATACAGCACCCACATCGACCGGTTCGACGAGCAGCACAGACGCCTGTTCGGACTGCTCAACGACCTCCACGCGGCCATGGACGAGGGCCACTCCGAGGAGGAGATCGGCGACATCCTGCGGGAACTCGAACGCTACACCGAGTACCACTTCGGGGACGAGGAGGAGTTCATGCAGGACTGCGGGTACGCCATGGACTGCGCCGACTGCTTCTACGACCACCGCGAGATGCACGAGGGCTTCGCCACCAAGGTCGCCGAGTTCCGCGAGAAACACGAGAACGGCGAGTACGTCACGATGGAGGTGCTGACCTTCCTCCGGGACTGGCTGGACTCCCACATCGCCGCCCTCGACGAGGACCAGAACTACGCCGACTACTACCGCTCGGAGGTCGACGACGACTACGAGTACGCCCCCGGTGCACTCCGGACGGAGCGCCGCTCGGCGGTGGCAGACAGTCCCGGCGCGGACGCCGCGAACCCGGCGGACGCCGGTCCAGCGGACGAGGCCGTCTCCCCCGCTGGTCCGACCAGCGAGGGGGACCCCCTGGAGGTCCCCGACGGCTCCGTCGCGAACTGGTTCGCGTCGGTCGCCGAAACCCACGGGGACCGGACCGCCGCGCTGGTCCTCGCGGACGACGGCTACGAGGAGCGCACGTTCGCGGACCTCGACCGGCGCGCTCGCCGTGTCGCGGCGGGCCTGCTGGCGACTGACCTCGACCCCGGCGACCGTGTGGGGATCGCCGCCGATCCCAGTTACGAGTGGTCGGTTGCCGACCTGGCCTGCCAGTACGCCGGACTCGTCTCGGTCCCGCTGTTCCCATCCTTCGACGCCGACCAGACGGGTCACGCCGTCGAGCGCGTCGGTCTCGCCGGCGTCGTGAGCGCTGAGACGCCGGGAGACGGGCCGCTGTCCGACGTGCCCGTCCGGACCGACATCGACGACCTCCCGACTGCGGACCCGGGGCAGTTACCGGGCCGCTCGGTCGGTGGGGGCGAGGTGGCGACGGTCGTGTTCGACCCCGCCGCCGCCGACCCCGAGGGACACGCGCTCGCCCATCGGTCGCTGTTGGCCGCCGCGGCGGCGCTCGAAGCCGAACTGCCGCTCGCCCCGGGCGCAACGGGGACGTGTTTCCTCCCGCTGGCGCACGTCTACCAGCGCGTCGCGGCGTACTACCTCTGGTCGACGGGCAGCGCCGTCGCGTACGCCAGGCCCGAGGGGCTCGTCGAAAGTCTCGCGGCGGTCGGCCCGTCGGTCCTCGTGGGCACTCCGGTGGTCTATCAGCGCGTCTACGGCGCGCTCCAGGACCGCATCGGGTCGATGAACTGGATGAAACGCAAGGTCGGCGGACGCGTCGCCTCTTACGGCCGGGACAAACTGGACGGCAGCGGGACGCCACTGAAATACGCCGCCGCGGACCGCCTCGTCTACGGACCGCTCCGCGAGGAGTTCGGACTCGCGGACCTGGAGTACGCCCTCTGTGGCGCCGGCCGCCTGGACGAGCACCTCCTGTCGCTGTTCGCCGGGTTCGGCGTCCCCGTCAGGAACCTCTATGGCACGGTGGGGACCGCCGGCGTGGGCGCGATGGCGACCCCCGAATCGTCGTTCGCGGGCACCGCCGGCCGCCCCGTGGCCGGCCTGGAGTTCGCCCACTCCGAGGACGGCGAACTGCTGGTCCGCGGCCCGACGGTGACGGTCGGTCGACTCGGTTCGGACGGCCGGCCGGCCGAGGAGTGGTACCGGACCGGGACGGACGGCCGCGTCGAGGCGGACGGGACGGTCACGGTCGACTGAGCAGCGGTCCCGCGAGGGCTGGTCCCAGACGGTGGTCGGTGCCGCGCAGTTACCCCTCGGAACCGGGGCGAACTCGGGAACGGAGCCCCGATCCGTTCGACCGCCATCGGGCGACTATAGCGGCGACGACGACGAACTGCCCGATCACGAACGCGAGCGAGCCGGGATCGATATCGAGTACCGGGATCGCCCACGTGGTCCAGTTGAACGACGTATGGACGAGGAGCATCGCGAGGAGGCTCCCGCCGGTCAGGTCGTAGAGCCAGGTCATCACGACGGCCACCATGACGATCGAGGCGACGAAGCCCCAGATCGGTTTCTGGTAGTAGATCGTCCGCCCGGGGATATAGAACAGCGGGAGGTGCCACAGCCCCCACAGCAGCCCGAGGACGACGCTCCCACCCAGGCGTCCGGCCCGGTCGACCAGTGGTTCGAGGGCGTACCCGCGCCAGCCGAACTCCTCCTGGAGCGGCCCGCCGAGGAGCAGGATGTACCCGAACGCGACGGGGAGGGCCACCGGCGCTCCCGCCCAGGGCGGCGTCGGGAGCCCCGCACCGGCGAAGCGAGCGTAGCCCGCGGCGACGGCGGCGACGAGCGGAAACAGGCCGAGTATCGGCACCCAGAGCCACCGGGCGAACCCGACGTCGACGGCCCTGCGAGCGAGGTCGGAGAGCCCCGCGCGCCCGCGTCGCCACGCGACGACGACGATTCCGGCGACGGACGGGCCGAAGGCGCCCAGCGCGGGGAGAGTCGGGGAACTGCCGAGGTAGCCGGTCTCGACGAGCGCCTGCGGTCCCCAGAAGGCCCACGACCAGCCGAACGCGAGGACGAGGAAGACGCCGAACGCGACCGGAGACGATCTGTTTCCGTCACTCATTATGGACGAATTCGAGACCAGTTATCATCAAAGCGCGGGCCTCGCGATCTGGATCGCGCTCGAACCAACGCGGTCGACTCGGTCGGCGCGACCGCAGGACGCGCTGGAACTGACGCGGTCGACGCGGGAAGCGCGGGCGCGGCCCGCGTTCAGCCGTCGTCGCGAGCGAATCGCATCACCAGCAGCGTCTCGAATGGGTGAGACTCGCTCGCCACCTGCTCGGATTCGAGGCCGTTCTCCGCCGCTAGTTCGCGCACGGCGTCGGGGTCGGTGAGCGAACTCACGAGCAGGTAGGCCGCGCCGTCGGACGCCAGCACTCGCGCCACGTCGTCGAGGAAGGGCTCGATGGCCGCGCGGCCGTCTTCGCCGCCCGACAGCGCCCGCTCCATCCAGTCGTCCCACTCCTGCTCGGGCTCTGTCGGCAGATACGGCGGGTTGAACGTCACCACGTCGAACGCGCCGTCGCGGAACGCCGTCGTGAGGTCCGCCCGTACGGCGGGAATCCCGCTGTCGGCGGCCTGGCGGCAGGCGTGGGGGTTGAGGTCCGCGCCCACCGCCTCGGCGCCCGCGTCTCGCATGCGCGCGGCGACGTATCCCGACCCGGTGCCCACGTCCAGCGCCCGGTCGCCGGCTTCGACCCGCTCGACCACCGCATCGGCGAGCAGTTTCGAGTCCTCGGCGGGCTGGTACACCTGCTCGACGTCTCGCTGGTCGGCGAGGCTCGGCGTCCCGTCTGATCCGCCGGCTCCGCGCTCGTCGGTCATGCCGACGGGTGCTCGCCCGGTTCCCCGACC
Organism: Halosimplex amylolyticum; assembly: GCF_051414035.1. NCBI lineage: Archaea > Methanobacteriati > Methanobacteriota > Halobacteria > Halobacteriales > Haloarculaceae > Halosimplex > Halosimplex amylolyticum. The sequence continues at coordinate 922,873 of NZ_JBLKNW010000001.1, forward strand.
TCGCGGGCGATCGTCGCCAGGTCGGCGAACTCCGCGGGCGTCACGTTCCCGGCGCGGCGACTCATCAGGTTCTCGTCGGCGGCCTCGACCACGGCGTCGGGGTCGCCCAGTCCGGAGATGTGCGCCGTGTTCCGGACGGCGTTGCGCATCGTCTTGCGGCGCTGGGTGAACACGGCCTTCAGGAAGTCCATGAAGAAGTCGACGTCCGGGGCCTCGTAGTCCGGGTCCCTGGGCGTCGTCCGCACGACGGCGCTCTGGACGGCCGGCGGCGGCGAGAACGCCTCTTTCGGGACGGGCTCGACGACTTCCACGTCGGCGTAGTGGCCCGCTGTCACGGAGAGGCGGCCGTAGTCCTCGGTGTCCGGTTCCGCGGCCATCCGCTCGGCGAACTCCCGCTGGAACATCAGGACGAGCGGTCGCTTCTCCGGCAACAGCCGGAAGGCCAGCTCACTTGAGGGGCCGTAGGGCAGGTTCGAGATCGAGGCCGTAAAGTCCGGGAGGTCGACTTCCAGTGCGTCGCCTTCGATCACGGTGAGCCGGCCCTCCTCGACTTCCGCGGCGAACTCCTCGCGGAGGAAGGCCGCCAGGTCGGGGTCGCGCTCAATCGCGGTCACGCGGTCGGCGACTGCGAGCAGGCGGTCGGTCAGCGCGCCCGTCCCGGCGCCGATCTCCAGGACGTGCGAGAGGTCGACGTCGGCTTCCTCGGCGTATCCGGGCAGGCGGTCGAGCACGCGGTCGTCGACCAGGAAGTGCTGGTCGTGGTCGGGGTCGCCGCGGACGCCGGCCCGCCGCAGGAGGGCGTCGGGGTCGCGGGACCCGGTCGCCGGTTCCGGCTCCGGCCCTCCGGTCGGGGCGGTCCCCCCGTCTCCGCTCCCGTCGGTCGCGTTCTCGCCGTTCATTCCTCGTCGTTCCGGCGGGCGAAGGTCTGGTACTTCAGGTCGTCCTCGCGGATCTCTTCGAGGATGCGCTCGACGACGACCTCGCGGGGGTTGTGCAGGCCGTCGACCCGCGCTTCGAGGTCGTCGAAGCTCTCGAAGGGGCCGCGCTTGCGCTCGTCGAGGATGGCGTTGCGGAGCTTCTTCCCGATGCCCGGCAGGAGGTTCAGCTGGTGGAGCCGGAGCGTGATGGGCTGGGCGTCGTTGTAGAAGTCGACGAAACGGCGCTCCTCCTCGGAGACCAGGTCCTCGACGGCGTAGTCGAGTTCGGACTGGGCGCCACCGGGGAGGTCCTCGTACTCGGCCTCGCCCGCGCGCTCGATGTGGTCGGCCGCCCTGTCGACGACCAGATCGTCGCCGATGGAGACGTCGGCGTCGGGTGCGAGGACGACCTCGTACAGGCGGAAGTCCTCGCGCCCGAGCGCGTAGGCCAGGGGCTGTTTCTGGTACTGCGGGCGGTCGTCCTCGGTGCGGCCGTGTGCGAGAAAGTCGAGGACGACGGCCGTGGGTCCCCCCGACGCGTCGTCGCCGCGCTCGGTGTCGCTCATGACAGACGAATAGGGCGAGACGGAACTTAAACCCCCGCAGTCGGGTGGTCGCGGGAAAATCGCGGTCGGAGTCAGACGTACTTGGCGACGACTTCGAGGATGGCGTCGAGTTCGTCGCCCGAGAGCGTGAACCGCTCCTGGGCGTAGATGGCCCGCAGTTCGTCGCGGTCCTGCGGTCGCAGGTTCGCGATCTTGTAGGCCGTCGGCTCGTCGACCTTCTCGAGTTCGAGCAGTTCGTCGACGAACTCCAGCGACTCCTCGGCGTCGAGCACGGCGAAGCGGTTGACGTGCTCGATGGCGCGCGCGAGCTCGTAGCGCATCTCGCGGTCCTCGTCGGCCGCCCGCTCGCGTTCGAGCTCCGCGAGGATGTCCTTGGTCTCGGCGACCGTGAGGAACTCTTCGTCGACCTTCTCTTTGAAGATCGTCATGCCTGGCTGCGGATGTGGGCCGGCTTGACGATGAGCGTCTTCTCCGTGCCGCCGTCGACGATAGCGACCTTGTACGCGGCGCCCTGCTCGCCGACGACCTCACCGGTCCGACCGTCGAAGCGCGGGTGGTAGCGACCTTCCGGAACGCTCGGGTCGATCTTCAGGTGGACTTTCTCGCCGACCTCGTACTCCGCGACCGCTCGCTGGGGCGGGGAGGTCCCGCTCTCTCGGGGCTTGTTTCGGAGCTTCTTGCGCGTCTTCTTCTGGGGTCCGTTGGAGTTGGGCATTCGTGCGGTTCCGTTATCCGGTCACGCTTATAAAACGTGCGTTACGCTGCCGTCAACCCGGTCACGCTTATAAAATGAGTGGGACGCGGCGGGTAGCTCGGCCGCCCTGACCGGGCGCCGCCCCCGGTCGCGGCTCAGTCGTCGTCGGAGCCGACCGGCTCGTCGGCCGCGACGATATCGCCGTCCGCGTCAGTCTCGTCGGGTGTGACAATCTCGCCGTCCGCGTCAGTCTCGTCTGCTGCGACGATATCGCCGTCCGCGTCGACCTCGTCGACGGCGGGTTCGGTGAGCGTCTCCGAGTCGTCCGGCGACACGGCGTCGTCGACCTGGACCGTGAAGCTGGCCAGCAGGTCGCGCAGTTCGTCGACCTGGGATTCGATGGCTTCGGCGGTGTCGCTCACTTCGTCGATGCTCGCCGCCTGTTCGTCGGTCCGTTCGGCGACGCTCTCGGCGCTCGTCGCCGTCCGGGCGCTGATCTCGGCGACGCGGTCGGCCAGCGAGACGACCTCCTGGGCGGAGTCGGCCTGGTCGGCCGTCGCGTCGCTGATCTCCTGGACGCCGTCGTTGGTCTCGCGCACCTGCTCGGCGATCTCGTCGAGCGCGTCGAGCGCGTGCTGGGTGGTCTCGACGCCGCTCTCGACGTCCGACTGCATCGACTCGATGTCGGAGACGGCCTCGCCGGTCCGTTCGGTGAGCTGGGTCAGGAGCTCGTCGATCTCCTGGGTCGCCTCGCTGGTCTCCTCCGCGAGTTCCTTCACTTCCGCGGCGACCACGGCGAACCCGGACCCGGACTCGCCGGCGCGGGCGGCCTCGATCGATGCGTTCAGCGCGAGCGTGTTCGTCTGGCTCGCGATGTCGTCGATGAGGTCGACGATCTCGGCGACCTGCTCGACCTCTTCGTCGAGCGCGCGGATCTCCGCCGCGGTCTCGTCGGTCCGCGACTCGATGGTCTCCATCTCGGTCATCGCCTCGTTCGCGGCCGTCGAGCCGTCGTTGGCGAGCGACTTCGTCTCCTCGGCCAGGTCCGCGACGGTATCGGTCGTCGCGGCGACCTCTTCGACGGTGGCCGAGAGGTCGTTCATCTCCTCGGTGACCTCGCCGAGGTACTCGTCCTGCTCGCTCGCGTCGGCGGCGATCCCCGACACGGACTCGTTCACTTCCTGACTCGTGGACCGGACCTCCCTGGTCGCCTCTGTCGCCCGCGCGGTCGAGTTGGCGACCTCGTCGGTGAACGACAGGACGCGCCCGACCGTCTCGTGGAGGTCGCTCATCATGTCGTTGAACGAGCGGGCGATCTCCGCCATCGCCTCGCTCTCCTCGTCCGGATCGAGCCGGCGCGTCAGGTCGCCGTCGGCGCAGGCACGGATGGTCTCGCCGTAGTCGTCGGCGGTCTCTTCGAGGTGCTCCGTGAACTGCTCGGCGGCCTCGCGCTCGCGCTCGGCCTCGCGTCTGGCCTCGTCGGCCTCTGCCCTGGCCTCCTCGCGGGCGGTCTCGATCTGGTCGATGCGCTCGGCCAGCGAGTCGCGCATCGAGGCGAACCGCCGGTAGAGCGTCCCGATCTCGTCCTTCCGGTGCGTTTCGAGGTCCACGTCGAGGTCGCCGTTCTCGATCGCTTCCGTCCGGTCGGCGAGTCGACTGATCGAGCGCGAGACCGGGCGTTCGACGACGACGCCGACCGTCCCGAGACTCAGCGCGACGAAGAGGAAGACGAAGGCCAGGTAGAGCTTGGTCTGCGTGGCGACGCCGTACACGTCGGTCGACGCGGTCGTCACGACGGCCATCCGTGCGTCCGCGACTCCCTGGTAGGTGACGACCCGTCCGTCCTGCTCCACGAGCGTCGCGTTGGCCATCGTGTTGTCGATGCCGAGGCTCGACAGCGCCGGGATGTACTCCGTGCGATTGTACAGCGTCTCCGCGCCGGGGCCGTCGTAGGTCTCGCCGACGCGCGTCTCGTTGTCCTCGTCGTAGAGGAGCGTCGCGTTCCGGTAGAGCAGTTGCGTCCGACTCCCGTCGACCGGCTCCTGGAAGTCGAACGACTCCGAGACGGACACTTCGAGGACGGACGCGTACCCGATCCCGTACTGGGTCTGACTGTAGAAGGCGATCCGCGTGTCGTTGTCGATCACGTACGGTTCGGTCGTCCCGACGAGCGTCACGCCGACGCCGTCGAGATCGATCTCGTCGAGCCACGGAAGCCTGGTTGCGCGGTCGTCGGGCAGCGCCTCGGAACTGGCCAGCACCGTCCCCTCTTGCCAGTTGATGTAGTGAACGCCGACGACTTCATTGGGGAGCGAATTGCGCATACTCCGGAGATCGGTTCCGACCCTGTCGGCTCGCTCCGGCTTGAGCTTCCCCGACTGGGAGACGAGTTGGGCCGACGCGGAGTGCTCTCGGTACCAACTCGCCGCTTCCTCCGCGTTCCGGTCTGTCGACGACGCGAGCGTGTCCTGCACCGTGCTGCTCTGTCGCTGTTGCTCCGCTGCGTAGACGCCGCCGAGCACGAACACCAGCACGAGGAGGATGACCGCGACGGCGGTCGCAAACTGTCGTACATAACTGCGACGAATCCTGTCCGGCAGGAACCTCGATATCCGACGGTCCATAGATTTTCCGACAGTACATGTTGAGTTAAGTATTCCTGCGCAATCTCAGATGTGATAAGTAGCAGTACTGGAATGTATCCCCGTTTTCTGGACCGATATCACTGCTGATTCGGAGCGACGGCCGATTCGACCGAGGGCGAACCAGTGGCTGGCGGCGGACGGTGACTGAGAGAAGCGAGGTCGGTGTCGTTTAGAGCCGGCCGACGTCGCCGACTTCGACGGACTCGACGCCTTCGACCTCGGTGAAGGCCTCTTCGACGGCTTCGGTGCCGCCGGCCTCGTCGGGGACGACGACGGTCGGGAGCAGCGCGACGAGGCCGAACGCCACGTCGTCGCGTTCGAACCCGTTGATCTTCGCGCCCTCGGGGAGTGACTGTTCGAGACGCTCCTGGAGCGCGTCCAGGTCGACGTCCGGGCTCTGCGGCATGACCTTGATCTGCGCGGCGACCTTCCCCATCGTTACGGCCCCATGAACCCGCAGTCCGGGCACTCGTAGAGGTTGCTCTGCTTGCGGCACTTCGCGCAGCGGTAGATCTGCTGCCCGCAGTCCGGGCACTTGAACGCGGCGGCGTTCGTGCCGGCGATGTTGATGCCACACGAGACGCACTTTTGCTTGCGTTTCTGTTGGCTCTCGCTCATACCACTGCGTATCCTCTCACGGTTTTTAACCGTTGCCAAGTGCAGTCGGCCGGGGCGAGTAGACGGGCCGGTCCGCGGTCTCGCCGTCCGCTACCCGAAGTTCTCGACCTTCGCGGCGTCCGGTTCGCCCCCGGCGGTGGCGATGGCGGCCGTCGCGTCGTCGAGGAACTCCGCGAAGCCGTAGACGAACACCTGCGTGTCGTCGGTGAGCGCGTCCGCGACGGACGATTCGAGCGGCGACTCGGGCGCGAGGACCGCGATCGACGCGCCGCGCTGGTTCAGGTCGGTCAGTCTGTCGTCGTGGATCGGCGCCGCGTCGCGGTAGACGATGGCCGCTTCGCCGCCGTCGTCCAGCGCCCGTTCGGCGATGCCGATCGCCGGCCCGACGCCGGGTCCGCCGGCGAGGATCAACACGCGTTCCTCGTCCTCGTAGTAGGCGTTCCCGAACGGGCCCGACACCTCGACGGTGTCCCCGGCTTCGAGCTCCTCCAGCCGCGGCCCCACCTCGCCGTCGGGATCGATGCCGACGGTGATCTCGAAGGTCTCGCGCACGTCTGGTGACGAGATGGTGTAAAAACGCGACTCGTCGACGCCCGCGAGCGCGACTTTCACGAACTGCCCCGGACGGGCGTCGAACCCGTCAGGCGTCTCGAAGTCGATCGCGATGGCGTCGTCGCCGACCGATTCGACGGCGACGACTGAGACCTCGGTATCTTCCATGCTCGCCGTTCGCACGCCCCGGCGCAAGGTCCTTTCGTTCCCGACTGTCGGTGGCGTCTCGACTCGTTGGACGTTCGTCGACCGAAACGGCGTTCATCAATACAGGACAGTGTTACCGATTGTTCGAAACCGCCTGTTTTCGCCCGCGTGTCCAGTTCTGCGACGAAAGCGGGGGTCGGATTTCGCGGCCATTACAGAAGTCTTTTTGCCGGGCAGAAGATACTAAAGTGCAATATGCCCGAGGACCTGAACTGGGCCATCGGCGGTGAAGCCGGTGACGGGATCGACTCTACCGGGAAGATATTCGCTCAGGCACTCTCGCGTGCCGGCCGTCACGTCTTCACCTCGAAGGACTTCGCGTCACGGATCCGGGGCGGGTACACCGCCTACAAGGTCCGGACGTCGGTCGACCGCGTCGAGAGCGTCGTCGACAGGCTCGACATCCTCATCGCGCTCACCGAGCGCACTATCGACGAGAACATGGACGAACTGCACGACGGCAGCGTCATCATCTACGACGGTGAGCGCTCCACGATGCAGGACGTCGAAGTTCCCGAAGGGATGATCGGCCTGTCCGTCCCACTCCAGCGCCTGGCCGAGGACGCCGGCGGCGCCATCATGGCGAACGTCGTCGCGCTCGGCGCGGCCTGCGAAGTGGCGAACTTCCCCATCGAGAACCTCGACGAGTCCCTGGAGAAGCGCTTCGGCGACAAGGGCGAGGCCATCGTCGAGAACAACAAGGAGGCCGCCCGCCTGGGCCAGCAACACGTCCAGGAGGAGTACGACCACGACTTCGACTACGACATCGAGACCACCGACGCGGACTACGTCCTGCTCAACGGCGACGAGGCCATCGGCATGGGCGCCATCGCCGCGGGCTGTCGCTTCTACTCGGGGTATCCCATCACGCCCGCGACGGACGTCATGGAGTATCTCACCGGTCGCATCGACCGCTACGGCGGCAAGGTCGTCCAGGCCGAAGACGAACTCTCCGCGATCAACATGGCGCTCGGCGCCGCCCGCGCCGGCGCACGCGCGATGACGGCTACCTCGGGCCCCGGCATCGACCTCATGACCGAGACGTTCGGCCTCGTCGCGACCACCGAGACGCCGCTGGTCATCTGCGACGTGATGCGCTCCGGTCCCTCGACCGGGATGCCGACCAAACAGGAGCAGGGCGACCTCAACATGACCCTGTACGGCGGCCACGGCGAGATCCCGCGGTTCGTCGTCGCGCCGACCTCGGTCTCGGAGTGTTTCTGGAAGACCGTCGAGGCGTTCAACTACGCCGAGAAGTACCAGACGCCGGTCTACCTGGTCTCGGACCTGGCCCTCGCGGTCACCGAGCAGACGTTCCCGCCCGAGGCCTTCGACATGGACGAGGTGGAGATCGACCGCGGCAAGGTCGTCGACGAGGAGGAGATCGACGGCTGGCTCAACGAGAAAGACCAGTTCCAGCCGCACTTCCCGTCCGCCGACGGCATCAGCCCGCGCGCGTTCCCGGGCACGACCGGCGGCGCCCACATGACCACCGGCCTCGAACACGACGAACTCGGTCGCCGGACCGAGGAAGAGGAGGTCCGCATCGAACAGGTCGACAAGCGCACCCAGAAGGTCGAGACCGCCAAGGAACAGGAGGACTGGGACTACCGCGAGTTCGGCGATCCGGACGCCGACACCCTCGTCATCTCCTGGGGCTCCAACGAGGGCGCCATGCGCGAGGCCCTCGGGTTCCTCGAGGACCGGGGCATCGACGTGCGCTTCATCTCGGTGCCGTACATCTTCCCGCGGCCCGACCTGTCGGAGGAGATCGCGGCCGCCGACGACGTCATCGTCGTCGAGTGTAACGCCACCGGGCAGTTCGCCGACGTCATCGAACACGACGTCCTCGAACGCGTCCAGCGCGTCAACAAGTACAACGGCGTCCGCTTCAAGGCGGACGAACTCGCGACCGACATCGAGAACACACTCGCTGGCACCGACGCCGGCTCACAGGAGGTCGAGGCAGAATGAGCTCAGACGTTCGATTCACAGACTTCAAATCCGACAAGCAACCGACGTGGTGTCCCGGCTGCGGCGACTTCGGGACGATGAACGGCATGATGAAAGCCCTCGCCGAGACGGGCAACGACCCCGACAACACGTTCGTGGTCGCCGGCATCGGGTGTTCCGGCAAGATCGGCACCTACATGCACAGCTACGCGCTCCACGGCGTTCACGGCCGCGCCCTGCCCGTCGGCACCGGCGTCAAACTCGCCAACCCCGACCTCGAAGTGATGGTCGCGGGCGGCGACGGCGACGGCTACTCCATCGGCGCCGGTCACTTCGTCCACGCCGTCCGCCGCAACGTCGACATGTCCTACGTCGTCATGGACAACCGCATCTACGGCCTCACCAAGGGCCAGGCGTCGCCCACCTCGCGCCAGGACTTCGAGACGGCCACCACCCCCGAGGGCCCGCAGATGCCCCCGGTCAACCCGCTCGCCCTCGCCCTGGCCGCGGGCGCCACCTTCATCGCCCAGTCGTTCTCTTCGGACGCCCAGCGCCACGCCCAGATCGTCCAGGAAGCCATCGAGCACGACGGCTTCGGCTTCGTCAACGTCTACTCGCCCTGCGTCACGTTCAACGACGTCGACACCTACGACTACTTCCGCGACTCCCTCGTCGACCTCGCGGAGACCGACCACGACCCCAACGACCGCGCCGACGCCAAGGACAAGATCCTCGAAGGCGACAAGGAGTACATGGGCGTCATCTACCAGGACGACGACTCGGTCCCCTGGGAGAAACGCGAGGGCATCGACCAGGACATGTCGGACATCCCCGACGGCGCCCCCGAAGACGCGATGGACCTCGTCCGAGAGTTCTACTAAACCATCTTTTTGCGCGCGGGGTTTCCTCGCGCGCCTGCGGCGCGCTGCGGGAACCCCGCACGCAAAAACATGGGTGAAAAAGGCCGGTCGCTCCCTGCGGTCGCGACCGGTGAAACGGCTCGCTCCGCTCGCCGTACGTTTCGCCCCCGCGACCGTACGCTACCGCGACCACACAGCCCCGCTCCCGCGACTGCACCTACCACCACCGCGACCGTACCGCGACCGCACCGTTACCGCCACCGCGTCCATACCGCTATCGCGACCGCGACCGAACCGTTTCCGCGACCGTACCGCGACCGTACCGCGACCGCGGCCGCGACCACACAGCCCCGCTCCCGCGACCGCACCGTCACCGCGACCGTACCGCCACCACTCACGACGGAGACCCGCGTCTTTTCAGCCGGAAATCACTTGACAGATCCCGTCCTCAGTTCTCGACGTGCAGCGTCTCGGAGCCGCACTGGTCGCGCTCCTCGCGTTAGTCGCGTTCGCCGGAGCCGCGGGCACCTTCGACGCCGTCGAAGGGCCGTCGATCAGTGGGGACGAGACGCCGACCGGACGACCGACGCTCACCGACGCGCCGCCGCCGACGAACGTGCCCGCGGGCGACGACGAGTCGAGCGTTCAGCGGGCACCGACCGAGACGCCCGCGGGTGCGAGCAGTGACGGTGGCGGCATCTCACCGCTGTTCGTCCCCGCCGTCGTCGGGTCGCTGTTCGCCAGCGGCCTGTTCGTCGTCTTCCTGACCGGCGACGACGAGCGGGTTCCAGACGCTCCCGCCGGCGACGATACCGCGGACGAGGATCCCGTGCCGAGCGTCGACCTTGACTACCGCTCGCCCGACAGGAGCGCCATCCTGCGGGCGTGGCGTCGACTTGCCGAGCAAACTGAGGCCGACGACACAGCGACGCCCGGGGAAGTCGCCGCGCGGGCGCTCGACTGCGGTCTCCCGGTCGACCCCGTTTCGACCGTCACTGACCGGTTCAGGGAGTTCCGGTACGGGGACGAACAGCCGACCGAGGAGCAGGTCGCGGGCGCGGAAACCGCGGCCGAGGAGTTACCCGGGGCGAACGGCGTATCGGACGACGACGGGCAAGCCGGGTCGGCGCAGACCGACGGTCGATAAAAACTTGTAGATGGGGCGAACAGTCTCGCTCGTGAAGCGTTTCGCGACCGCCCTGATCGCCCTTCTCGCGCTGGTCGCGCTCGTCACCGCCGCCGGGTCGCTCGGCGGCGGCGTCGGCCAGCCGACGCTCTACTCCGGGACGACGCCGACTCAACCGATGCCGACCGGGACCCCTGCACCACCCGTTCAGGTAAATGGCACCGGGGACGGGACCTCCCAGTCCACGGCCGTCGACGGCGAGACGCGAGCGGCCCCGCCCGACGCCGGTGACGACGGAGGCGTCTCGTCGCTGATCGTCGCCGGTCTGGTCGGCGCACTGCTCGTCGCCGCCGCCCTCGCTGTGATACTGACCGACGACGACACCCGAGCGCCGCCGCGGGATGACGACGGCGCCGACGGCGGGAAATCAGATCCCCCGACTCCCGCCGTCGATCCTGCCTACGACTCGCCGACCGACAACGCGGTCGTCAGGGCCTGGCGTCGGCTCACCGACCGACTCGACGGCGTCGACGACTCGACGACTCCCGGCGAGGCCGCCAGAGCTGCCCGTGACCGCGGCCTCCCCACCGACGCCGTCGAGGGGATAACCGGACAGTTCGAGACGGTCAGGTACGGGCGGGATGTCCCCAGCGGCGAGCAGGAACGACGCGCCAGCGAACTCGCGGACCGTCTCGACGCTGGCGCGGACCGCAACGGCGGCTCGTCCGGAGGTGACGGGTCGTGAACCGGCGCACGCTCCTGCTGGCGCTCGGCGCTGTCGCCGTCGTCGCGGGCGTCGCGCTGACGCTCCGACCGGGACTCGTCAGCTTCGACTTCGCGACGGTGCTGACGCTCGGCATCTGGGCCGTCGCGCTGGTCGGCGTCGGGCTGGCGGCCTTCGAGCGATTCGACGGCGAAGACGACGCCACCGGAGCGCTCCCGCGAGCGGGCGAGCGCCCGGACTACGACGTCCCGGGCGACGACCTCGCGGCGGCGGTGGGGACCGTCGGGGCGAGCGAGCGCGACGCCGCCGAACGCGACCGGATCCGCCGGCGACTGCGAACGGCAGCGATCGACGCCCTCGACCGGTTCGAAGGCGAACCACCGGCCGAAGCCGAGACCCGACTCGCCGAGGGGACGTGGACCGGAGATCCGGACGCCGCGGCGCTGTTCGCCGACGGCGACGACTCGGTCCACGCCGGCGTCGAACCGGCGTTCGACCGGCACGCCGAGCGAGCGGCCGCAGCCATCGCCCGACTGGGGGACGGTGATGAGAGCGACCCCGCCGGCGATTCCGGACGAGCCGGGAGGATCGCCGATGACTGAGGCGGCGACGCTCGGGAGCGGGCTCGCACGGGGCGAACAGCGACTGGAACGGACCGGTCGCTGGGAGGGGATCCACGCGCTCGCGCTCGCGGCGACGGCGGTCGGCATCCTCGTCGGAACGCCAGTCACCATCCTCGCCGGCCTCGCGGGCGTCGGGTTCGCCGCCTACAGCCGCCTCGCGGAGGCGCCCGACCCCGCGCTCGCCGTCGAGCGCCACGTCAGCGACACCGACCCCGATCCGGGCGACACGGTGCGCGTCACGCTCACCGTCGAGAACGAGAGCGGTCGCACGCTCCCGGACCTGCGATTCTGCGACGACGTGCCCGCAGGGCTGGAAGTCGTCGAGGGGACGGCACGGCACACGACCGCGCTGCGACCGGGCAAGCGCGCGTCGATCGCCTACGAGTTCGAGGCGGTGCGCGGCCGCCACGAGTTCGACAGCCTCACCGTCGTGACGCGGGACGTGAGCGGCGCGAGCCGGCGAACCGCTCGGCAGGCCACGGACCGTTCGACTGTCGTCTGCCGCCCGCGCTACGAGGCGCGGTCGGCCCCGCTAGGCGACCTGGCGACTCGACTCACCGGCAACCAGCCCGTCTCGGCCACTGGCGAGGGGATCGCCTTCCACTCCGTGCGCGAGTACCGGACCGGCGACTCGCTGTCGAGCGTCGACTGGAACCGCTACGCGAAGGAGGGCGAACTGGCGACGCGACAGTTCGACCAGCCCCGCACCGTCAAAGTCGTCCTGCTCGTGGACGCGCGGCGGAAAGCCTACGTGACGGCGGGCGAGAACCGCCGGCCTGCCGTCGACGTCTGCGCTCACGCTGCCGGCGCACTCGCGGGCGGGTTGGCGAACGCCGGCTGTCACGTCGGGTTGGCGGCCCTCTCGCCACGGAACTGCTGGGTCCCGCCGGCGTCCGGCCGAACGCACCGCGAGCGACTCCACGACGCGCTCACGACCCACGACGCGTTCGGCTGGCGGCCACCAGACGCGTCGCAGACTGGGGATGGGGTGGCCGGATCTGCGCCGGTCGACGACGGGTTCGACCGCCTGCTCGCCCAGTTGCCCGGCGACGCGCAGGTGGTCTTCTGTTCGCCCTTCGTCGACGAGCGAGCCGTCGAGGTGGCACGCGCGCTCGACGCGCGGGGCCACGACGTGACAGTCGCGAGCCCGGACGTGACGGCGAGCGACTCCGCGTACCGGCGGCTGGCCGCGACCGAGCGCCGACTCGCGCTCGACGAGTGCCGTCGCGCCGGCGTCTCCGTCGTCGAGTGGACGGCGCGGCCGGTCGACGGGAGTTCGGTCGGGCCCCGGGACGGTACGCCCGAGCGAGCGGTCGCGACGGACGGGGGTGGCCCCCGATGGCGGTGAGTCGCGAGCGCGACCGGCGTCGGCCGCGGGCGAGTCACGCCCTCGCGGTCGTCGCGACGCTGGCGGTGCTGTCGGCGGTCCGCGGATCGACGATCGCCGTCATGATCGGCGTCGCGGGGGCGCTCGCGCTCGTCGCCGGATTGATCGGCCGGTCGGAGTCGTCGGTCGTGTTCGCCGGCGCGACGCTGTTCGCCGCGACGATACTGGCCGCGACTGGCCGGGCGGACGCAGAGTCGGTGTTGCTCGCCGCCTTCGGCGCCGTGGTCGCGGCGGACCTGGGGACGTTCGCCATCGGGATCGAGCGCGACGCCGACGCGGCGGTCGCGACGACCAGGGTCGAACTGCTCCACGCCGTCGGCAGCGTGACGGTCGCGATACTCACGGCCGGCGTCGGGTACGCGCTCTTCGAGACGGTCCCGAGCGGCGGGTCGCTGGGCGTGGTCGCGCTCCTGCTGGGTGGTGTGGTTCTGGCCTGGCTGCTGCGGGAGTGAGCCGGCTTGCGCAGGGCGGAAACGTGTCGCACGGGGTCGATCCGTTCAGGAACGTTAATTACGCAGACGCCGGACCAATGCCTATGAGCGACCGCTTTGACGTGGTGATCGCGGGTGCCGGTCCCGCCGGAGCGCAGTGCGCGCGCGACCTGGCGGCGAGAGAGTACGACGTACTCGTGCTGGAGACCGAGCCCGAGGCCGACTTCCCGCGTCAGAGCAACAAGTCGACTGCCGGCACCTTCCCCTCCATGATGACGGCGTTCAACGTCCCGGACGACGTGGTGATGAACTACACCGAGACCGTCGTGCTGGAGTCCCCGAACGACCACTTCGTGCGCCACCAGCCCGGCGCGGTCCTGGAGTTCGCCGACTTCAAGCGCTGGCTCGTCGCCGAGGGTCGCGAGGAGGGCGCGGAGTACCGCTTCGACTCCCGCGTCTCGAAGCCGATCACCGAGGACGGCGACGTGGTCGGCGTCCGATACGACGGGCAGAAAGAGGTATACGCGGACGTCGTGGTCGACGCGACGGGGCCGGCGGCGCCGCTCGCCAAGGACCTGGGCGTCACCGACCTCGACCGCGAGCGCCAGGCCATCGGCGTCGAGTACGAGTTCGAGGGCGTGCAGGTCGACCACCCCGACTTCGCCGACTGCCGCGACGCGATGATGCTCAGGCTCGACCACGACCTCGCCCCGGGCGGCTACTCGTGGATCTTCCACACCGGCGAGGACACGGCGAAGGTCGGGCTCTGCTATATCCAGAACGACAGCCACCGCGAGTACGCCAAAGAGGGCATGGGCATCGACGACTACCTGGAGTACTGGCTGGAGTCTGACCCTCGCTTCGAGAACGCACAGCGTCTCGACGGCAAGCAACACCGCGGCTCGGCGCACATCCAGGAACCGGGGCAGATGACCACGGACAGTTTCATCGCGATCGGGGATACGGTGCCGACGATCGACCCGCTGTGGGGCGAGGGCATCCACAAGGGGATGCTTTCGGCACGGGCGGCAGCGGCGACCGCCGACCGCGCGCTGACCGGCGAGGTCGACACCTCGGCCGAGGAGATGCGGGTCTACAACCGACTCTGGCACGACGACGTCGCGCCGAAGATGAAGACGCGGCTGCTGATGACGGAACTGCTCTACCTGGCGCCCAACGAGCGCTACGACAGGCTGATGGCGGACCTGCAACGGGCGGAGGGCGACACCCTCGCGAAGGTCAACCAGGGCGACCGGCTGGCGATGCGCAACCTGATGCACCTGAGCGACGTCCCGCTGCTCGTGCGGTTCGCGCGCGAACGACTGAACGCCTGAGGACGTCCCGTCGGGATGGACTGCGACAACCCATCGGGGACCCAACAAGATTTTACCCTCTCCGGTCACCTCCCATGGCATGGAACGGGAACCGAGTAGACGGCGATTCATCACGGGCTGTTGCGTCGCCGGTGCAGGGGCGCTGGCGGCCGGTGGACTCGCGGGCGGTGCAGCGGCCGAGGGGGCCGAGCGGGCCGCGCCGCCAGAGACTCGCTGGGATCAGACGTACGAGATGGGAGACGGCGGCAGGGTGGAGGCGGTCGCGCCCGCGAGCGACGACGGGTACGTCGTCGTGGGGACGGCCGACCCCTCGGAGGGCGAGAACGAGCGCGTGATCTGGCTCTCCAGGATATCCGTCGCGGGCCGTGTCGTCTGGGAGCGGACGTTCGCTGAACGAGCGGTCACGGAAGGGTTCGACGTCGCCGCGACCGACGACGGGTTCGTCGTCGCCGGTCACACCCACGAGAAGGGCTCGAACGCCCAGGACGCGATCGCGCTCCGGGTCGACGCCGAGGGCGTCGAGCAGTGGAGGCGAGTGTTCCACGTGCGCGACAGCACGACGGATACCATGCGCGCGGTGGCAGTCGACGGGGAGGGTCGGTTCGTCTTCGCGGGGTGGACGAGCCGGTTCGACGACGGCTGGGTCGCGCGCCTGACCGACGAGAACAAGATCGACTGGGCGGAGCGCTACGGGCCGGGCTCGCGCAGTCGCTATCACGGCGTCGCCGTGGACTCGGACGGCGGATACGTCGTCGTCGGTGAGAACGTCGACACGTCCGGCGACACGGCGGGCTGGGCGAACAAGCTCGACGGCGACGGCGTCCAGCAGTTCTCCCAGCAGTTCAAGAAGAACTCCAGTAGCTCGACCAACCCGAAAGACGACTACAACGTCTTCTACGACGTGACCGAGACCCGAAGCGGGTTCGTCGCGGCGGGCGCCAACGCGTTCGACCCGAAGACGAACGACCAGCGCGGCTGGGTGCTGGAGTTCAACGTCAACGGCGGCAAGCTCTGGGACAAGCGCTACACCGAGAACAACTACACCGCGCTCTACGACGTCACGTACCGGAACCTGGAGTACTACGTCGTCGGCGAGACGGCGACGGACGGGGACGGCGTCGACTCGCGCGGGTACGCCGCCAGCCTCGGGATCGACGGGCAGATGAAGTGGTCGGGGACCTGGGGCGCGGGCTCCAGCGAGTTCACCGGGTTCCACCTGACAGACGCTACCGGAGTCGTCGCCGTCGGTGCCAGCGCGGACTCGGCCGGCGCGACCGAGCGCGGCTGGGGCGTGCAGATCGGCGGCGACGACGTGGTCACCCCTTCGCCCACGCAGAGTCCGACGCCGACGCCCGCCGGCGATCCGACGGACTCGCCTTCGCCGACCTTCTCCCCCACGCCGACGGACGGGTCGGACGGAACCGTCGCGGCGGGCGGCGGTGACGGGACGGACACGAGCGCTCCCACGCCGACGGGAACACCGGGCAGCGGTGACGGGACCGCCGCCCCGGGTGACGGCGACACGGGGACGACCGCGGCCACGGGAGACGGCGGCGGCCTCTCGCCGACGACGATCGGCATCGGCGCGGTGATCCTCGCGCTCGGCGGGGGCGGGGTACTCTACAACCGATTCCTCGCCGGCGGCGACGACGAGGACGTCGCGGGTCCCGGCGAGGGGACCGGTGGCGCCGCACCGCTCGACACCGGCGACGGCGGTGACGGAGGCGCCGGCGGCGCGGAGCCGACCGAACCGGCGACCGACGAGAACGAGGAGGTCCAGTCCGCACAGACGGTGGTCGAGGGGTCCGACGATACCAGCGAAGCGGCCGACGGATCGGACGATGCTGCTGACGCGGACGACGGGTCCGATGCTGACGACACGGGCGAGTCGGACGCGGAGGCGGAGTCAGAGACCGGTTCCGCCGCCGACGGAGCGACGGACGCGGAGGCGGATTCGGACGGCGACGGAGCGGCCGAAGCGGACGCCGACGCAGCGGACGCGTCTGCCGAGCAGGACGAGACAGAAGCGTCGTCCGCGGACGACGAGTCGAGCGACCAGTAGGGCCCCCGGAACAGAATTCCTCGGTCGCAACCCCTTTCGTTGGCTCGTCCCCATATCGGGTATGTCACAGGATTCACTGACTCCGGAGAGCGTGGCGCGGGTCGACGGGATGCCGACGTTCGGCCTCGGTACCTGGCAGAACGAGGACCCGGGCGAGTGCGCCGAGAGCGTCCGGACGGCCCTGGAGATGGGCTACCGTCACGTCGACACGGCGCAGGCCTACGGGAACGAGTCGGCCGTCGGCGACGGCATCGCCGCGGCCGACGTCCCCCGCGAGGAGATATTCCTGGCCACGAAGGTGTGGATCGACCACCTCGACCGCGACGGCGTGATCGAGTCGACGGAGGAGAGCCTGGCGAAACTCGGCGTCGACTCGCTGGACCTGCTGTACGTCCACTGGCCGTCGCGTACCTACGACGCCGCGGAGACGCTTCCGGCGCTCGAATCGCTGAAAGAACGCGGTCTGATCGACCGTATCGGCGTCTCGAACTTCGAACCGCACCACCTCGACGAGGCCCGCGACGTGCTCGACGAACCGATCTTCGCCAATCAGGTGGAGATGCATCCGCTCCTCCGCCAGGAGGAGCTCCGGGAGTACACCGCGGAGGCGGACATCGAACTCGTCGCGTACTCGCCCCTGATCCGCGGACGGGTCTTCGACGTCCCCGAGCTGTCGGAGATCGCCGAGAAGCACGAGGTCAGCGAGGCACAGGTGTCGCTGGCGTGGGTCCGCGAGAAGGGCGTGACGGCGATCCCGAAGGCGACGAGCGAGGCCCACATCCGCGACAACTGGGAGAGCGTGGCGCTCGACCTCGACGACGAGGACGTGGCGGCCATCGACGCCATCGACCGGACCGACCGCCAGATCAACCCTGGCTTCGGCCCCGACGCCTGGGACTGATCCAGGTCGACCTCGAGGTCGAGGCGACGAGGGGGTGGGTCGGGCTGTCGTCCGGACGACGTCTGGGGCGTCACTGATGTCCCGATCCTATCTCTCAGCGGACCTGTTGGTACGGAACAGTGGAGGCCGTCGGCGAGCAACAGAAGAGGTATACAGCGGGCTGTCGAACCCATCGGGTATGTCCGTCGGGAATAGTCAGGGGGTTGTCGAAGCGATTCGCTTCGACCTGAACAAGTTCCACGAGACGTGGATGGGGTTGCTCTATCCGCGCCAGCGGGGGGCGAGCGACACCGTCCTCGGGAAGTGGCAGCCGCAGACCTCCCGCGAGAAGGTATCGTACACCGCGTGGTCGGCGCTGGGCGCGCTCGTCGTGGCCGTCCTCTATCCGCTCGCGCTGTTCGGCGTCATCGTCCGTTTCCACGCCCGCAAAATCGACGTCTCCGTCGAGAAACTCGGCGCTGTCGGCGTCGTGTTGCTGACGATCCTCGTCTGGGGCGGCCTCTCCGCGCTCGTCGAGTTCCGACTCCAGGCGCAGTTCTCCAGCCAGGAGGCCAACGCGATCATCGCCGCCAGCGTCGTGGCTATCCTGTCGTCGGCGCTCGCCGTGCTCTTCCGGAGCGTCGGGGGCCGGATCACGACCATCGTCTTCGCCTACCCGTTCGGGATGACGGCCATCTTCCTGCCGCCGGTCGTGGCCGCGCTCGTCTCCGACGACGTCGCCCAGTTCAGCATCGTCTACGCCGAACAGATCGCCGAACTCGCTCGCACGGAAGTCCTCGAACCGGTGGGGCTCAGGGACGACGTCGCCCAGCGGTTCGACATGACGGAGTTCGCCTACGTCCTCATCTGGATCGGCGTCTCCGTGCCGCTCGGGTGGCTGCTCGGCATCACCGTCGCGCTGGCCGACTTCATCCGCCCGACCGGCGAGTGAGGACCGGGCCTCACAGGGCGTCCGAGGGGTCGATAACCGTTTCTTCCGGCGCATCTTCGCCCGCTTCGGCGACCGCCACGGAGCCGCTCCGGGCGCGATCCACCAGCACTGTTCCACCGACCCGGATCGGCGCGAGCACACCCGCGACGACGGTCCCCGGGCGGGAGAGCGGCGCGCGGATCGCCACCTCGTCCGTCTCGTCGAGGTCGTAGGTCCCTACCACGCGCTCGCTCCGCTCCAGCAGTCGCTCGTGGGTGAACCGCCGGTCGTCCGCGGCGAGTGCGGTATCGGCCGGTTCGACCGCGTCCGGCGGACTCGTCGGGTTCTCGCTCCACATCTCGGCCTCGAAGTGAGCGACTTCCGGGTCCTCGGACACGTCGCCGTAGACGAGCAGTTTCGTCCCCGGGCCGGGATCGTACGAGTCGGCCCGCGATGCGGGGGCGACGAGCGCCTTGGCGTCGGGCGACGCCTGCGGGTCGAACTGGACGGTCGCACCCAGCAGGGCGGCGCCGAAGAACGCGAGCAGCGGGGGAGGGCTCGGCGCCTCGCCCGCGTCGACGGCCACGGTCGCGCCGCCGCGGACGCCGTAGTGTCGCAGAATGTTTCCCGTCTTCCAGGCGTTCGTACAGAACTTCTCGTAGCTGTACGAGCCGGCGCGGCTGTCAGTCCGAACCGCGATGTCGTCGGTGCGCCGCTCGCGCGCGACAAGATCCCCGATGACGTCCATAGGAGCGCTTCGGTCGGTGTCGGCAAAAGGAACCCGACCCGCTATCGTGGGCGTTTACGGCGCCAGGCTCGATCTGGAATCACGAGCGACCTGGAGAACGGGTTCCGCGCTCGGGCCGCGAATCCACGATAGAGAGAGGCCGCAGACGGGTCACTCGCCGAGCACGTCGATAGCGTCGAGCGAGATCGCGTGGGTGAGTCTGACTCGGTCGTCCTCTCCCCTGTACCGGACGATACCCGCGTCCGCGAGTTTCGGCACGTGAACGTGGTACAGCGACGCGTATACTCGAACGACCTGGCTGTCGTCGGCGTCACCGTCCTGTTCGTCCTCGGCGACCGCCTCGGCGAGGTCATTCAGGTCCAGCGCGCCCTCGGCCTCGTCTAGCAGGCGTATCACGTGGCGCCGACGCGGACTCGAGAGCGCGTCGTACGCGAGCGATTTGTTGCTGTGCCGGAGCGTGCCGTCGGTGGAGGTCATTACCCTCTTTCGGTCCCGTATACGTATATTGGTTTCGCAGAGCGGAATGGCGGAAATTAGCAACTATTCGCCTGTGCCTTCCGTTTACCGAAACCAACCCGAGCCAGCGGGATGGTCGAACTGCCCCGTGGCGACTACATTTCGATTCCCTCAATCTCGCTTCGCACGCGGCGCGTCGGCGGTCCCGTCTCGGGCGTCACGCTGCACCACAGTCGGCCTCGGAGAGGCCCGGCGTCGGCGCGGAACGGGCTACGGCTCGTAGGTCCCGCTCTCGACTTCGGAGACGTCCCCGGTCCCGAAGTGGTCGAACGGTCGGACGTACCTGTGGCGGATCAGCTCTTCGTTTTCGATCTGCAGGCCGAGCCGGTCGAGTTCCTTCGCGATGCGGGTGACGTCCTCGTTCCGCGGTGCGACGCCCATGATCTCGACGTTCTCCTTGCCGGCCATGAGTTCGGTGACCTCGACGACGCCCTCGACCTGGAGCGCCTCGCGTGCGAGTTCCTCCCGGGCGACGATCGGGGCCGAGCAGGTGAACTGGATCTCGAGCTGGTAGCCCGCCCGTTCGTAGTCGATGACCGGGACGTACCCTTCGAGGATACCGCGATCTTCGAGGTCGGCGATCCGGTTTCTGACGGTCCCGTCGGTGACGCCCACGGCCTCTGCGATCTCCACGGCCGTCTTGTGCCGGGCGTCTCGCTGTAACAACTGGATGATCGCCCGGTCGACGTCGTCGAGCGGCGTGAACTCCGCGGACGCACACATCGACTCTAGTCAGGGGCCACGGCCACTTGTCCCCTTCGAGGGGTACCCCGCAGGTAGGTGGGAACGATTTTCGATTACGGATGTGTGACCAACATCCGTAGGGAAGCGTACCGCGCCGAACGGACGTGAGGCGCGGTTTCACAGGTCGCGACCGAAGGGAGCGACCTGCTTTTTCGCCCACGTTTTTTGCGGACGGGTTCCCGCAGGGAGCGAAGCGACCGAGGAAACCCGACCGGGAAAAAGGTGGTTTAGAAGGAGCTCTTGATTTTCTCGAAAAAGCCCTGTTCGACTTCGACTTCCTCGCCACCGGCCTCGGCGAAGGCTTCCAGCGCGTCGCGCTGCTCTTCGTTGAGGGAGTCGGGGGTGACGACCTGCACCTGGACGTAGAGGTCGCCGTTGCCGCGGCGGCGCAGGCGCGGCATGCCCTTCCCGGAGAGGCGGAAGGTCTCGCCGCTCTGGGTGCCGCCGGGCACGTCGAGTTCGACGGCGCCGTCGACGGTGGGGACCTCGATGGTGTCGCCGAAGACGGCCTGCGGGAAGGAGATGGGCTCCTGGTGGTGCAGGTCCGCGCCGTCGCGTTCGAAGTCGGGGTGGTCGCGGACGGAGACCTCGATGAGGAGGTCGCCCTTCGGGCCGCCGCGTTCGCCGGGGGCGCCTTCCCGTTCCATGCGGAGGGTCTGGCCGTCCTCGATGCCGGCGGGGATCTCGACGGAGAGGGAGGCGTCTTCGCGGACGACGCCGTCGCCGCGGCAGGTCGAGCAGGTCTCGTCGTAGATGGTGCCCTCGCCCTCGCAGCGGCGGCAGGTCTGGCGCTGCTGGACGCGGCCCATCGGCGTCTGCTGGACGGTCGTGGTCTGCCCGCGGCCGTTGCACTCGGGGCACTGGTGGGAGTCGGTGCCCGGTGGGTGGCCCTCGCCGTTGCAGTCCGGGCAGGTGTCCGGGCGCGTGACGTTGAGTTCCTTCTCGACGCCGTGGTAGGCGTCTTCGAGGTCGATCGTCAGGCCGGTGCGGAGGTCCCGACCCTGGCGCGGGCGGTTAGAGCCGCCGCCTCCGCCGCCGAAGAACGTCTCGAAGATGTCGGACATGTCGCCGAAGGGGCCCTGGCCGCCGCCCATGCCGCCGCCCATGCCGCCCATGCCGCCGGCGCCCCGTCCCCCGTTGTCGGTGGCGCCGTGCTTGTCGGCCTCGACGTAGCGGTCGTGGCCCAGCTGGTCGTACATCTGGCGCTGTTCTTCGTCCGTGAGGACCTCCTTGGCCTTCTTCGCCTTCTTGAACTTCTCCTCGGCGTCGGGGTCGTCGCTCACGTCGGGGTGGTACTCGCGTGCCTTCTCCCGGTAAGCCTCCTGGATCTCGTCCTCGCTGGCGTCCCGGGAGACCCCGAGCACTTCGTAGAAGTCCTCGCTCATCGCTTGTCGCGGTGTAGAAGATTGAGCTACTTCAATAGAACGGGTCTGGTCTCGCCCTCGCCGTCAGTCCCGATAGGGGGGCGTGTCGAATTCGGCCCCACAGCCCTCGCAGGCGCTGACGACCCTCTCCTCGTCGTCGAGGGTGAACGTCATCGCGTTCGCGCCGCAGTCGGGGCACGGCGCCGGGACCCGCTCGGCGCCGCAGTCGGGACAGACGAACGAGAGGGCGTCGCCGCTCGTGTCCAGTCGGAGGTCGACGGAGGCGCACTCGGGGCACCGGACGGGGACGCGGACGTCCGTGCTCTCTCGCGGGGCGCCGATGGCGAACGCGACGAGGTCGCTCTCCCCCGCGTTGTAGCCGGACTGGTACTCGCCGGGGGCGAACCGGATCGCTTCGCCCGCTTCGACGGTAATCTCCCGGCCGGTGCGCGGCGGTTCGGCGGGCGCGCTCGGCCGGTCGGACGCCGGCAGCGTCTCGAAGACGGCGGTCCCGTCGAGGACGACGAAGATCTCTTCCTGGTCGACGTGCGCGTGGAGTCCGCTCGGAAACCCCTCGCCGGGCGGAATCCGATAGCGGTTGATCGCGACGTCGCTCGTCTCGAGCGGTCCGGAGAGGCCGCGTCGGTCGACGTCGAGGGCGCTACTCGACGGCAGGTCGTCGATGACGACACATTCCATGCCCGGACGCTCGGTCGGGGGCGAGAAATCTTTGTGGGTCGTGTCTGCGGTCGACGGCGACAGCTCGTCGGGGTTCAGGCGCCGACCGCGTCAGACTCCGAGCCACTCGTCGTTGCGGACCTCGTAGCCGTTCTGCCGACAGTACTTCGCGGCCTGTCGGCGAACGTCCCGGGATCCGGGGAGTTTTTCCTTCTCCTCGATGCGTTCGACGATCCAGTCTGCCATGACGGCGATCCCCTCGTCGTCGTCGACGGCGTCGATCGCTTTGAGCTCCCGGAACGTCCGCTCGTAGGCCTCGCGCTGTGAGCCCCAGACCCCGGCGTCGTCGAGCGTCCCAGTCGCCTCCACGACCCGCTTCATCGCGGCGGCCACCGTCGGTCGCTGGACACGCATGCGGACAGCCTCGGGTGAGTCGAAGGTCTCCTCCTCCGTGCTCGGAACGAGTTCCGCGACGTCGTAGGACCCCTCGGGCGTCTCGACCTCGTGATAGCCGACGGCTTCGACGACTTCGAGTCCCGTCGCCGGGAACTCGACGGTTTCGAGTTCCTCGTCGAGGACGTCGAGTTCGCGCTCCTCGACGGGCGGTTCGGTCTCGTCGCCGCGCTCGAGTTCCTCGAGCATCGCCCGCATCCGCTGGCGGTTCTCCTCGTCGAGCGCCTGTTTGTCTCTCCCCTCTCTGTTGTCTGGCATCCCGTGAATTTGGAGTTCGCGGCGGATAACCCTGTGGTCGGTTCCGGCCGTCGCCGGACGCCGCCCCGAAGGGACCTGTTCAATGGGTTTCAAAAACGCGCTTCAGCGAACGCCTTTACAATCGGCGTCCGTGGTCTGTGGTATGGCAACGGAACCCACGGACGTCCCGGACGGGTACGAGCGGGCGGCCGACCTCGACGCGTTGCGGGAAGACGGGCGCGCGGTGACGACGGTCGGCGGCCATGCCGTCGCGCTGTTCCACCACGAGGGCGAGGTGTACGGCGTCGACAATCGCTGTCCGCACATGGGATTCCCGCTCTCGAAGGGGACCGTCGAGGACGGCCTGTTGACCTGCCACTGGCACCACGCCCGGTTCGAACTCTCCTGCGGGGACACGTTCGACATCTGGGCCGACGACGTGCAGACGTTCCCGACGGCAGTCCGGGACGGCGAGGTGTACGTCGACCCCGACCCCGAGACGGACGTCGCACCGGAGGTCCACTGGCGCAATCGCCTGGTCGACGGCATGCGCGAGAACCTCTCGCTGGTGCTGGCGAAGGCCGCCATCCACCTCGACCACCACGGTGAGGGGTTCACGACGCCGCTGGAGACGGCCGTCGACTTCGGCACGAAGTACCGCGCCGACGGCTGGGGGCGCGGACTGACGACGCTCGGCGCGATGGCGAACCTCTACGACCAGGTCGACCACGACGAGAAACAGCGGGCGATGTTCGTCGGCGTGCGCGAGGTGGCGAGCAACTGCGCCGGCGAACCCCCGCGGTTCGACCAGTACGCGCTCGGCAACGAGGACCTCTCGAAAGCGCGCCTGAAGTCGTGGTTCCGCGAGACCTGCGAGGTCCGCGACGCCGACGGCGCCGAGCGCTGCTTGCGGGCCGCGACGGCGACCCTGCCCCCGGAAGACCTCGCCGAGATCCTCGTCGCCGCCGCGACGGACCACCTCTACATGAACTCCAGCCACACGGTCGACTTCGTCAACAAGGCGTTCGAGACGCTGGACCACGTCGGCTGGGACCGGGCCGAGGACGTGCTCGCGTCGACGGTCGACACCATCACCGGCGGATCGCGCGCCGAGGAGACCAACGCCTGGCGCCAGCCCATCGACGTGGCCGAGCTCTGCTTCGACGCCGACGAGGACATCTCGGAACTGTCCGCCGCGGGCGACGAGAAGTCCTGGGACCGGCCCGAGGACACCGTCGAGACGCTGCTCGGCGACGACCCACACGCCATCGACGCGGCGCTGCGCGACGCGATCCGGGCGGGCGCGACGACCGAGGAACTGGCCCACGCGGTCGCCGTCGCCGCCCTCCGTCGGGTGGCCCACTTCGCGACCAGTAACGAGTTCAGCGACTGGAACACGGTGCATCACACGTTCTCCTTTGCGAACGCAGTAGAGCAACTCGCTGGGCGGACCGACGCCGACGACCTCTACCGGGCGTGCTGGCAGGGCGCGATGTCGGTGTATCTCGACCGCTTCCTCAACCAGCCCAGGGCGCCGCTGCCCGACCCCGGCGCGGGCGGCGACGAGGACCCGGCCGAGTTGCGCGAGCGACTGCTCTCGACCTTCGACGAACAGGGTCGCGTCGACGAGGCCGGTCGGATCGTGAGTCAGCACTTCGACGCCGGCGGCGACCCCGACGCGCTCAAGCGGACGATGGCCGGAGGACTGCTGCGGGAGGACGCCGGGTTCCACACCCTCCAGAACGTCGAAGGCGGGTTCGCGCAGTTCGAAGCGGCCGAGAGCGAGAGCGAGCGCCGGTTGGCGCTGGTCGCCCCGGCGCGGTACATGGCGGCACACTTCCCGACGCGCCGCGAGGCCGAACAGACGTTCAGGATCGCCGAGCGACTCTACCGCGGCGAGGCGATTCACGAGGGAACGGCCGACTGACGACGGCGATCGACTCCTCCGTCGCTCTCGCCAACCAGTTCCGGCCTTGAGATGGCATGCAGTAGCCTGATTCCGGTCACAGACCCAGATGTGTGCGTGAAATCACACGTTCTCGGGTCCGTGGGGAGACCGGCGATCGATGAGCGAGCGGCGAGCCCGCAGTGGGCACGCGGATGAGCTTCCTCACGATACTCCCGCTCGCGATCGTGATGGTCGCCGGGCCCCAGTTGCTCAGCGCCATCTTTCTGGCGACGAGTCGCGACTGGCGGCGCAACTCCGCACTGTACGTGATCGGCGCCGCGCTCTCTATCTCGACGGTGGTCACGCTGACCTATCTCCTCGGTGGCGTGTCAGTGGGCGGGGGTGGGGAGTCGAACGGGCCCCTCTCGACGGTGGTCCTCGTGCTGATCGTCGCGGCGATGATATCCACGTTCCTCGGGCGCGAGGACTCCGAGCCGCCGAAGTGGATGGGGAAACTGGAGTCGGCAACGCCGCGGTTTTCCTTCAGGCTCGGCTTCCTCTTGCTCGGGGTGTTTCCGACCGACATCATCACCTCCGTCGCCGTCGGGTCGTACCTCGTCGCGAACGACCTCCCGCTGGTCGACGCTGCCCCGTTCGTCGCCCTCACGCTCTCGCTGCTGGCGCTGCCATCGCTCGGCGTGGTCATGCTGGGTGCGCGCGCCGAGACGCTGCTCCCCCGCGTCCGCGACTGGATGAACGACAACTCCTGGATCGTCAACGAGGTCGTCCTCGTGTTCTTCCTCGTGTTGCTGCTCACCTGACCGTCGATGGCGGCCCACCTCCCGACGCGCCGCGAGGCCGAGCAGACGTCCACCGTCGCCCCACCGACTGAAGCGTGGCGAGACGATCCACGAGGGGGTCGCCGATTGACCGTCAGGACTGCCGGACGGTCGGGATGACGGCGAATCCGACGGCGAGCAGTGCGATGCCGAGGCCGAAACCGGGACCGCCGTCCGCGGTCGTTCCGGTCACTACGGCGCTGTCGGTCGGCGAGTTCGCGTCCGTCGCAGTCGGCGTCGTGGGCGGATGCGGGGACGGAGAAAGCGTCACCGTCCCGGGAGTCGTCGTGGTCGGCGGTGCGGTGGTAGCCACCGGAGCGGTCGCCGTCGAGGGGGAAGTGGTCGTCGTCCGCGCGTCCCGGAGGCCGTCGGTCCCGTCTATCTGCAGGCGAGTGTAGAGTTCGTCGTACATCCCACGAGTGACGTTCGCGCCGGTGGCGAACGTCGGGTCCTCCTGGAACACGAGTCGTCCGTCGCCTCGACGGTCCCAGTGGGCTTCCAGTTCTATCGGGCCGTCCGGAAGACTGGAGACGTTTCTGAGGTGAACGGTCTGGTGACTGCGGCCCTCGGGGACGGCGACTTCACGAGTCACGAGTCCGTCCTCTGTCCGCAGTTCGACCTCGAGGATCCCCTGGTCGGGGAGCCGAAGCGAGGCGTCGACGCGGAGCGTCCAGTCGTCGCCGTCTGTCCCGAGTGCCGTCGCCGAGAGGTTCGACCAGCGTGGTTCGGGGCCGACGACCACGTCTCGCTGCCAGACCGTCCGGTTCTGTCCCGTCGCCCGGAGCGTGAACCACTCGTACTCGTCGCTCGCCACGCCGCGGAGCGCGGCGGCGAACTCCGACTGGACCTCGTCGCGGGGTGCTCGCTCGGAACGGTTCTCGGTCGTCGTGATCGTGTCGGTCGCGAGTATCGTCCCGTTCGGGCCGACCGCTTCGACAGTCACCGACGTCTCCGGGAGGAGGTTCGTCTGTCCGGACAGTCCGAGGGTCGTCGTGTTGGCGTACGCCCGAGCAGGGCCGCTCCCGGCGAACCGAAGGTCCGTGGTGATCGAATCGACCGTCGCGTCCGGGAAGGCGACGGTAAATTCGTCGTCGAACGCGTCGGTCTGGGAGTCGTCGCGCGTCTCGACTTCGACGACGAACTGGTCGACCGAGGGCTCGAACGAGATCGGGTCGCGAGTGTCCCGTTCCACCAGCACGAGGTCTCTGGTGTCGACGACGACCGAGAGCGTCGCGTTCGCGCCGTCGCGGACGACGTGGGTCTCGCTCCGTTCGAGCGCGACGTCGTACGGCTGGCGATTCGGACCGACGAGCGCCCGGACCGACACGTTCGTCTCGGGTCCGTCGAGCATCCGGTAGAACCGGTCGGTCGTGTTCGACCCCCCGGTCACCGCGAAGGTGTCGTTCACCTGTTCGGAGCGTATCCGGAGCACTACCGTGTCCCCAGTGACCACCGGTTTCCGCTCTCCGACCGCGTCGAGCGTCCCGTCGGCACGGAACTCACGAACAGCCTCGTCGTCTGCGAGATCGTCGGCGACGACCCCCTGCGAAGCGAGTACCGTCACGTTCCCGCCCGATCCGTCACCGCGCTCTGCCAGTGACTGCCCGTCGACGGCCGCGACCGCACTGAGTCCCGCCAGGGAGAGGAGCAACAACGCGGCTGTCGCGTATCGTCTCGTGTGGAGGGCCATCGCTCCGTGATCGGTTCGTCGAGGTAAATGCTTTCTGACGAGTCGAGACTCCGTCAGGTCGATCCCCGACAGCTAACTACCCGGCGTGAGTGGCTCTCGGTAATGGTCAGGAGTTCGTTCGCGTTTGCCGGCGACGACCGGGCGGTCGCGGTCGAGCGGTGGGTGATCTGGCTCGTCGTACTCGCGATAACGGTCGCAGTCGTCGGGTCCGTCGTCTACTTCGGCGACGAATTCCGCCGCGACAGCCCCGACGCCGACTTCTCGGTGTCGTTCGACAGCGAAGTCGGGGCGCTGACCGTCCAGCACGACGGCGGCGATTCGATCGCCGACCGGACGACCGAACGGCTATCGGTGGTCGCCGTCGACGAGAGCACCGGGAACAGCCAGGAAGTGGTGTGGGCGAGCGATTCGGCGGGGCCGACGAAACGTGGGCCCGGGTATCCCGTCGCGCCGGGCGACTCGCTGACCGTCGACGATCCCTCGGTGGATTCGGACGGCGACGAGAACTACCTCGACGCCGAGCGCAGCGTCGGCTTCTATCTGGAGGACGGTGATACTGTGCGCGTAGTGTGGACCGGCGCGATGCGCGGCGATACGCAGTCGGTGACCCTCGCCAACGCGACGCTGGGGTCGTAACTGTCGCACGTTCTTGCGATTCTGGTACCGCCGACTACAGCGAGTGACGGAAATCCTCAGACCGCTCGCTAGCAGTCGTTTCGATTATGCTCGATAGCCGGCGCCGAAAGCCCTCGGCCCGCTCGCGGTCGCTGCGGCGGATATCGTCGCTCCCTTCGGTCGCTCCGATAGTGCCGCCGCAGTCGACCACGGGGTTCCGCCCCGCGACCGGGCCTCGCCCTTTCAGTCCGCCAGGACGACACAGCAAACCGCACTGCACGGCACCGCCGACCGCCTCTCGCCTCCCCAGCCGATTCCTTCGCTCGCTCCGCTCGCTCAGTCATCCACTGTCAGAGCAAGCGCTGACAAGCCTTCGTTCACTCCGTTCACGAAGACAGCGAGGGACCGAAGGTCCCTCGGGCCGTGCGAACGGGCGCTTCGTGCCCGTGAGCAGACCTCGCACGGCTTCGTCTCACGGCCCTCGCGACGCTCGGGCACGTTCGGCAGCACGCGCCATCCGGAAAACCAGTCCGTCTACGTCCGCTCAGATCCCCTTCCGCATCAGGTGACTCCGGAGGACGTCGTTCTCCTTGTTGCCGGCGACGGGGTTGACGAGGACGACGACGTCGTCGCTGTCGAGGTGTCCGCCCGCGGCGAGTTCCTGGGCGGCGGCCGCGCCGACGCCGCCGGTGGCGCTCACCTCGACCCCCTCCTTGTTGAGTCGCTCGGCCGCCTCCAGCGCGTCGTCGTCGCTGGCGCCGACGGCCCACCCGCCGGTGTCGCGCACGGCGTCGAGCGCGAGCGCGCCGCCCGCGGGGTCGGGGACTTCCAGCGAGCCGACGAGCGTGTCCGGGCGCTCCCACGGTTCGGTGTCGTCGTCGCCCGCGTCGTCGGCGGCGACGACGGGCGCGCAGTCCTCGGGCTGGGCGACGTGGAGC
This sequence comes from Halosimplex amylolyticum, assembly GCF_051414035.1. Taxonomy (NCBI): domain Archaea; kingdom Methanobacteriati; phylum Methanobacteriota; class Halobacteria; order Halobacteriales; family Haloarculaceae; genus Halosimplex; species Halosimplex amylolyticum. The sequence goes on from NZ_JBLKNW010000001.1 coordinate 952,093, forward strand.
GCGGGCGCCTCGTCGACGAGCCCGGTCTCCCGGAGCTGGTCCGCGGCGAGGTGGCTACCGACGACGCCGAGGCCGTGGCCGGTCGGGTGGACGACGGCGTCCGGGACGTCCCAGTCGAGTTGCTCGACGACTTCGAACAGGAGCGTCTTCGCCCCCTCGTGGCGGTAGGGGGAGTCGAAGGCAGCCAGCGAGTGCCAGTCGGCGTTGCCGTCATCGGCCATCGCGGTCTCGAAGGCCTCGACGGCGTCGGGGTAGCGGCCCTCGACGACGCTCATGTCGCCTCCGTGGACGTTCGTCATGGCCTTGGCGACGAACGTCGAGCGCGTCGGGACGAACGCCTCGGAGTCGATGCCTGCTCTGGCGGCGTAGGCGGCGACGCTCTGGCCGGCGTCACCGGTCGTCGGGAGCGCGACCTTCGTTGCACCGTGTTCCCGGGCGGCAGTGACGGCCAGCCCGGCCCCGCGGTCCTCGGTGACACCGGTCGGATTGGCGCCCTCGTCTTTCACGTAGACGGCGCCGACGCCGAGGTCGTCGGCGAAATCTGGACAGGGGATCAGCGGAGTGGTCCCTTCGTCGAGGGTGACGAGCGAGTCGGCCGGGAACGGGAGCAGGTCGGCGAATCGTGCGACGCCGTCGAAGCGCTCGTCGGCCAGGGATTCGCGCGTCACGTCGACCGCCTCGTGGTCGTAGGTCGGGCGGAGGATCCCTCCGCAGTCCGGGCAGTGCCGCGGGGCGTCCGCCGGGTCGTGGGAGGCCCCGCAGTCGACACAGGCGAGGCCGTCGAGCGACGTGGAAGTGTCCATACTCGAACCGGGGGATGCCACCGACTAATCACTGTCCGTTCGCGGCCGCAGGCCGGCCCCAGAGCGCCGCGCGACGGAGACAGGGGCGTTTTGTGTGGCCGGTCCGAGGGTGGGATATGAGCGACGTCGTCATCGTCGGCGGAGGACTCGCCGGTCTCGTTGCCGCGCGGCGGCTGGCCGACAGGGGCGCGAACGTGACGCTGTTCGAACGTCGCGAGGAGGTGGGCGGTCGCGTGCGCTCGCGACGGGTCGACGGGTTCACTCTCGACCGGGGATTCCAGGTCCTCTTCACCGAATACCCGGCCGTCCGCGAGGAACTCGACCTCGACGCGCTGGACCTGCGGACGTTCGCCCCCGGCGCGACTATCGCCCGTCCCGACCACCGGTCGGTCCTCGCCGACCCGTTCCGGGCGCCCCTGGCGGCCATCGAATCGGCGATGAACCCCGACGTGACCCTGGGTGACAAGTTCCGCGTGCTGCAGTTGCGCCGCGAACTCGGGAACGCAGACCCCGACGTGCTCTTCGAGGGCCCCGAGGAGAGCATCCGCGAGTACCTCGACCGCAAGGGATTCTCCGACCGGTTCGTCGAGAACTTCGCCGCGCCCTTCTACGGCGGCATCACGCTCGACCGCTCGCTATCGACGGATGCCGGCGTCTTCCGCTACACCTTCTCGATGCTCTCGCGCGGGAACACTGCTGTCCCGGCGCGTGGCATGGGCGCAATCCCGGCGCAACTGGCCGACCGCGCCCGAGCGGCCGGTGCGACGATAGAGACCGACAGCGACGTCTCGGCGGTCGAGGGCCGGAAGGGCGGTGCCAGCGTCGAGGTGGACGGCGAAGCTGTCGACGCGGACGCGGTCGTCGTCGCCACTGACCCCGAGAGTGCGAAGGAACTGACCGGGATCGAAGCCATTCCCACCGACGCGCGGAGCTGTGTCACCCAGTACTTCTCGACGCGCGAACACCGCTCGCTCGACACCGGCCACCGGCTCCTCCTCAACGCCGTCGACAGCTGTCCGAACACGGTCGCGCCGCTGTCGACCGTCACACCGGAGTACGCCCCGGACGGAAAGGCGCTGCTTTCGGCCACGACGCTCGGCGTCCCCGACCGGAGCGACGAGGAACTCGCGACCGCGGTCCGGGACGCGCTCGTCACCTGGTACCCCGAACACCGCTTCGACGACCTCGAACTCGTCGCGACCGACCGGATCGAGTTCGCCCAGTTCGACCAGCCCCCGGGCTTCAGGGACGACCTGCCCCCCGTCGACGCCCCCGAGGGCCCAGTCTTCCTCGCCGGCGACTACACGCAGTGGTCGTCGATTCAAGGCGCCATGGAGAGCGGACAGGTCGCCGCTGATGCCGTCTCGGACGATATTTGAGGTCCTGCGACTCACCGGCAACCGAAGCAGGCGCGCGCTGTCGCGGCGTTTATGCCGCGACAGTAGTCGTGCGAGGGATGACCGAGGGAGCGGAGCGACCGAGGGAATCGGCTGGGGAGGTGTGAGGGCGTCTGCGGTGCTGTACGGGGCGGTGCTGTTGTTGTCCTGGCGGACTGAAAGGGCGAGGCGTGCTCGCGGTGAGCGAAGCGAACGGAGTCGCCTGAGCGACCACTACCCGAGCGAAGCGAGGGTATGTCGCTCAACGACCGCGAGCGGGCCGAGGGCTTTCATCACCTGCTGTTACCTGCGGTTGCTCCGATTGCTAGCGAGCGGGCCGAGGGCTTGCAACGAGCGATCGCTCCAGCAGATGTGACGCGAACCTGAACTTCTGACACCAAACCTACAACATCCGCGAGAACTGGCCGAGCGGGGGGAACGTCAGCACTTCCTCGCTCTCGGCGTCGAACACGACGGGGCGGAACTGCGCGACGCGAGTGACCATCGGCGATAGCTCCGGGCGAGAGGTGCCGATACGGCCGTTCACGGACATGCCTTCGACCAGTCGGTTGAACGGGGGGACCACGAGCACGTCCGAGCGGCGATAGGCGCCGTCGCCGACGAGGAAACAGGGTCGCTTCTGTCCCTGGATCTCGATCGCGGGGTGGTCGTGGCCGACGACGTAGGCGTCCGCAGGCGTCTCGGGTTCCTCGTGACCGTGACACACGACGACGGTCTCGTCGCCGTCGGTGTCGAGGACGTACTCGTCGCGCAGGTCGCCCGCGTACGCGTCGCCGAGCATCGTGTCGTGGTTCCCCTCGACGACGACGAGGCGAGCCCCCGAGTCGCGGACCGCGCGGGAGATCCCCGAGAGCGCGGCGTCGGCGCTGTCCGGGACGGTGCGAAACGAGTGGAACACGTCGCCGGCGAGGACGACCTCCTCGGGGTCGAAGTGGTCGAGCAGCCCCTCCAGTCGGTCTACGCAGTCCTCGCCGGCGCCGATGGGGAACTCGACCGTCGAGGCCGCGGCTTTGCCGAAGTGGAGATCCGCGAGGACGAGCGTCCCATCGATGTACACCGCTCGGTCCCGGTACTCGGGGTCCATCGAGCGTCACTCGGAGACGGTCGGGCAAAGACCTGACGCACCCGCCGGCGTCGTCGACCGACGGCGGGCGAGTTCGTCGGGGTACCGACCTGCGCCGTACCGGATCACTCCCCGGTTGCGTCGCGATACTCTTCTTCCGTGACGGTGAACCGATGGACGTCGACGACCGAGCCGTCCATGTTCACCTCGAAGTTCCGGAGGAGCCCCTCGCGGTGGCCGCCGTGGGCTTCGACGTACCGCGAGACCGCTTTGCGGGATTTCTCGTTGCCCTCGTGGACGGTGACGACGACGGCGTCGAGGTCGAGTCGGTCGAAGGCCACCTCCATGAACGCCGCCGCGCGCTCGCCGGAGTAGCCGCGGCCCCAGAAACGTTTGCGGAGCCACGCGCCGAACGTCGCCGTCTGCCGGTCCCAGTCGACGCTCATCCCGGCGAGGCCGGCGAATTCGCCAGCGCCGTCTCGCGGTTCCCGCTGGTCACCGCTCGAATCTTCCGAGGCGCTCCGCGCCTCGCTGTCTTCGCCCGGCTTGGGACGGATCGCGTAGGTCGCACCCTCGCCGGCCTCGCGATTTTCGGTGATCAGTTCGAGGAACTCCTCCGTCTCTCTGGGCGTCTCGTGGGGGTCCCACGTGACGTACTCCGTCACCTCGTCGATGTGCGGTGCGCCCTCACGGACGTGTTCGTACAGTTCGAGCGGGTCGAGCGTCTCCGTCGTCGCCGCTTCGAGGACGAGACGGTCGGTCTCGATGCGGTCGGGGAAGAGATCGGACATACGCATACCCGCACGGGCCAGCGGAAAAGCGCTTTCCCGTCCGTGAGACCCGTTGTCGGGGGTGAGGCCCCGTCGCAGTATCCATCGACGCGGGGGTATTTTACCGGCGGAGCGCCGACGGAGGCGTATGACCGACGACCTGCAGACGGCGGTGGAGCAGTTCCTCGACAAGACCGACACGACGCTCGGGGAGTACGACCAGGGCTACGCCGACGCTGACGCGACGCTGACCGTGTTGCGCGACCACATCTCGGACCTGCGCGACGCCGCCGAGGAGTGACCCCCGCCATTCCGGGGGAAGACCGATAGTGCGGGCGGCCGAACCGCTCGACACATGACAGACGTTGTGATAGTCGACGGGGCGCGGACCGCTCACGGGGCGATGCTCGGGTCGCTCTCGGACGTGCGCGCACCGGAACTCGGCGCGACGGTACTCGAAGACCTCGTCGACCGCTCGGGAGTCGACCCCGACGAACTGGACTGGGTCGGCCTGGGCAACGCCGTCCAGGCGGGCGTGGGACAGGTCCCGGCGCGCCAGGCCGTCGTCGAGGCCGGGTTGCCAGACGACACGCCCGCGACGACCGTCAACGAGGCTTCTGGCTCCGGACTGCGGGCGATCATGCTCGCGGCGGACCGCATCGACGCCGGCCGGGTCGACCTCGCCGTCGCGGGCGGCATGGAGTCGATGTCCAACGCGCCGTACCTCGTCCGGGAGCTGCGCGAGGGGCGACGCCACGGCAACACGGAACTGGTCGACTCGATGATCTTCGACGCGCTCTGGGACGTGGGCTACGACGCGCACATGGGCGAACTCACCGAGGCGCTGGTCGACGAGCACGGCGTCTCCCGCGAGGCCCAGGACCGGTACGCGCTCAGGAGCAACCGCCGGGCCGCCGAGTCCATCGCGGAGGGGCGATTCGGCGAGGAGCTCGTCCCCGTCGAAGTGGACGATCACCTCGTCACCGAAGACGAGGGCCCGCGCGCCGACACCTCCCTCGACAGGCTCGCCCAGCTCCCGGCGGCGTTCCGCGAGGACGGGACGATCACGCCCGGGAACGCGTCGAAACTCGCGGACGGTGCCGGCGGCGTCTTGCTCGCCAGCGCCGAGGCCGCGGAGGAACGCGGGCTGGGGCCGATGGTCCACGTCGAGGACTACGCCGTCGCCTACCGGGACCCTGCCGAGTTCTCGCAGGCCGTCGGCGACGCCATCGAGCGACTCCTCGACCGGAACGATCTGGCCGTCGACGACGTGGACCACTACGAGGTCAACGAGGCCTTCGCCGCCCAGACGGTCTACGTCCGCGAGAGACTCGACATTCCGGAGGAGCGGCTCAATCCACTCGGCGGCGCGGTGGCGCTCGGCCATCCCATCGGCGCCAGCGGGGGTATCCTGGCGACGACGATCGCCCACGCGATGGTCCGGGAGGACCACGACTACGGCGTGGTGGGGATGAGCGTCGGCGGTGGCGGGGCGGTGATGGCGTTGCTGTCGCGGTAGGCGGTGACCGCCAGCGCCGTCGTGAGTGAGCGTCGGCGGTGGCGGGGCGGTGATGGCGTTGCTGTCGCGGTAAGCGGTATGACGGTGATGGCGTTGCCGTCGCGGTAGGCGGTATGACGGTGACGCTGTCGACCCAACGCGGCACCCCCGAGGAAAGCTTATCTGTATTCGCACGCACACTTATCACATGGACCCCGGTTCCAACGGCCCGCTCTCCACCGAAACCACGCAGAATCCCAGGCCCAACTCTGTCAGCGGCGGCGGACTGTTGCTTGGATTACTGCTGTTGATCGCCGCGCTCGTCGTGCTGTCAGTACTCCTCTGAGTCGCTCGGCGACGGCGGCACGATCCGGCCGAAAGTCACTCCCCGGTGTCGTGCTCCATCCCCTCTACGAGCGCGACGACGTTCTCCTCCTCGCCGTCGATCTGCTGGGGATAGATCCCGACCGCGACGAGGTAGTCCTCGCCGTGCTGGAACTTCGTGGCGTGGACGTACACGTCGACCTCGCTGCCGGCCAGGGTGGCGGTGCCCTCGAACTTCTGGAGGGTGCGTTGGCTCCCGAGCGCCCGGACGCTGCGGTTCTCGACGCGGTCGCCGACAGTTAGGCCCTCGTACTGGGACTCGAACTGCCGGAGGACCTCCCGCGTGGACATGTCCGAGATGGGGTTGAAGGTCTGGCCCACGACGTTGACCTCCGGGCTGGCGAAGGTGACGAACACTGCGGCGCGCTGGGACCCGAGCGGGCCGAGGTCGACCGCCCGCTCGTATCTCGCCTGCTGGTTGGTCACCTCGACCTGACGGGTCTGGCCGGCGGCGCTGAAGTTGCGCGTCATCGTCGACGATTCGACGGCCTGCTCCTCGTAGCCGGTCTCGGACTGGGCGTCGTCGCTCGCGGTCGCCGGCGACGCGCTGAAGGACAGCGCCTCGCTCCCGGTGAGGAAGCCGCACCCGGCTGTCACCGTCGCGAGGACGACTGCCAGCGCCACGAGTACCTGACGTGCGTGCATCGGCCAGCCGTTGCGCGAGGACGAGGGTAAACCTGCTGGTGTCCGAAACACCGGTATGTCGGTTGATACGTCCGCGGTCGCCGCCCGGTGCGGGAGGGACCGACCGTGACCCTCAAGAATTATCGGGGAGCGCACCGGCGGTAGTGGTATGACGGAGTTCTCTCGTCGAGTCGAGCAGGTGTCGATAAGCGGGATCCGCGAGGTATTCGAGGCCGCGGGCGAGGACGCGATCAACCTCGGCCTGGGCCAACCTGACTTCCCGACGCCCGAACACGCCCGCGAGGGCGCGATCGACGCCATCCGCGCGGGGAAGGCCGACGGCTACACCTCGAACAAAGGCACCGAGTCGCTCCGGGAGGCTATCGCCGGCCGCTACGCCGAGGACCGGGGCATCGACGTCGACCCCGAGCACGTCATCGCCACGGCGGGCGGCAGCGAGGCGCTCCACATCGCCCTCGAAGCGCACGTCGACGAGGGACAGGAAGTCGTGTTCCCCGACCCGGGGTTCGTCTCCTACGACGCCCTCACCCACCTCGCGGGCGGCGAGCCCAGGCCCGTCGGCCTCCGCGACGACCTCACGATGGACCCCGCGGCGGTCGAGGAGGCCATCACCGACGACACCGCGGCGTTCATCGTCAACAGCCCCGCCAACCCCACTGGCGCGGTCCAGTCGCCCGAGGACATGCGGGAGTTCGCTCGCATCGCCGACGAACACGACGTGCTCTGCATCTCCGACGAGGTGTACGAGCACATCGTCTTCGAGGGCGAGCACCGTTCGCCGCTGGAGTTCGCCGAGAGCGACAACGTCGTCGTCGTGAGCGCCTGCTCGAAGACCTACTCGATGACGGGCTGGCGGCTCGGCTGGGTCACCGGCTCGAACCGCCGGATCGAGCGGATGCTGCGGGTCCACCAGTACGGCCAGGCCTGCGCGTCGGCCGCCTCGCAGTACGCCGCGGAGGCGGCGCTCACCGGCCCGCAGGACCCGGTCGACGAGATGGTCGAAGCCTTCGAGGAGCGCCGCGACGTACTGCTGGACGGCCTCGCCGACATCGGCCTGGAGTGCCCGACGCCCCACGGCGCGTTCTACGCGATGCCCGAAGTGCCCGAGGGGTTCGTCGACGAGGTCATCGACCGCGGCGTCGTGGTCGTTCCCGGCGACGCCTTCGGCGAACACGGCGCGGGCTACGCCCGCATCTCCTACGCCGTCGACGTCGAGACGCTGCAGGAAGCGCTCGACGTCATGGGTGAGGCGTACGACGCCGTGAAGTGAGAGGGCCTGCTGGCTTCGATACGCTGTTGCTGCGCTCGCGTTCGTCTCGTTTTGGATCGTCGCACTCGTCTCGTTCTGCGCCGCTACGCGCCTGAGATACGAGATCTAATCGCCGAAGCGGACTCAGTCGACCGATTCACTGGCGGTCCCCTCGCCGGTGTCGTCGCCGTCGTCGGTCGCGCCGTCACCGTCCGGGAACGGCGATCCGAACGCGGCCAGGGGGAGAGCAGTCGCGAGGAGCAGGACGCCGAGTGCACCGTAGGCGGCGACCGGGCCGCGCGCGCCGGCGGCGACGCCCGCGAGGACGACGAACGGCGTCCGCGCGAGCCCGAACACCATCGAGACGGCGCTGAGAACGGTCGCGCGCCCCACGTCCTCCACGCGACCGTTGACGTGGTTCTCTACCATCGGGCGGAGCAGGAAGTGGACGGCCCGCAACAGGTAAAACGAGGCGAACGCGGCCAGGGGAACGGCGAGGGGGACGAGCGTCGCGGCCGCGAGCGTCACCGCGGCGAGCGCGAGCACGCGCCGGAGTCCGAGGCGCGCCTCGATCGGTCCGGCGTAGTAACTCACCGCCGCGGCGACGGCCGCGAAACTCGCGTACAGCGGCCCCAGGCCGGTCTCGGCCGTCAGCGGGAGACCGGCGAGCACCCCGCCTTCGCCGGTCGCCCCCTCGACCGCGCCGGCAACGGGCAGCGCGGCCAGTTCGACGTCTTCGACGACGGCGACGGCGATGGGCTGGACGTACTGGTTGGCGGCGCCGACGACGCCGAACAGGACCGCGGCGAAGAGGACGAACGACCGGAGCGGCGGCCGGGCGAGCCGGTCGCGGAGCAGCGGGAGCGCCTCGCGCACGGACGGGCCCGTCGCGTCGCCGCGCTCGAACTGTTCCGTCCGCGGGAGCGTCGCGATCACGCCGGCGCCAACGAGCATGAGCGCGCCGGCGGCGACGAACGGATACCGCGGGTCGAGACCGTAGAGGAGGGCGCCGACGACCGTCGTGACGGTCGAACTCCAGCGGGCGATCGCCTGGCCGCGACCCCGGACGTGCGTGAACCGGTTCTCGCCGACCGTCGATTCGAGCACCTCGTAGAGCCACGCGCTCCCCGTCCCCGAGGTCAGCGCGATGCCGAGCGCCCAGACGACGTAGACGGCGAGGTAGGAGGCGAACGAGTCGACGGCGACGAAGCCCAGCAGCGAGCACGCCAGCGCCACCTTGCTCGCGACGAGCGTGTCCCGCCGGCCGAAGCGGTCGCCGACGTAGCCGGTCGGGATCTCGCCCGCGACGAGCAGGAGCGAGTAGACGGCGCTGAGCGTCCCGTACTGCGGATACGTCAGGTCGCGGAGGACGAACAGGGCGAAGATCGGCGAGATGAACCCGACGGCCGCGAGCGCCTGGAACAGGTAGTACCGCCTGATCAGCGCACGCGGGTTCGACAGGTCGACGCGCACGGGCCGACCGACGAACGGCTCCGACTTGACGCTTCCCTGAACGGCGTTGAAGTAGTCGTTCTGACACGTCTCGGCGCAGACCGAGCCCGGGAGACGCGGGCGCAATACGGAAGTCGATCACGGCCCAAACGGGGGTAATGGACCAACTAGCCCCGTCGAACGTCCCGATCTACGAGACGAAGGCCGAGGGAGCCACGCTGTGGGACCGCTGTGCGGACCGCGGCCTCCCGGTCGTCGCCGTCCGCGACGGCGAACGAGGGTTCGTCGTCCGGTACGACCTCCAGCACCTCGACAGCGAACTGTCCGAGACCGCGCTCCGGAAGCTCCGAGAGCAGGTGCGGTCGCTCCGCTCGTACTCGATCGAGGTCGACCCGCTCTCCCAGACGGAAGCCGTCGGCGGCGAGACGGGGCCGCTCGCCGGCGAACTCCACGCCCGAACCGAGACGGACGCGCGTCGACTCGCGTCCCACGTGTCCGCCTTCGTCTTCGACGACGACAACCTGGTCTGAGCGGTAACTCGCGCCCGGACGGAGGCGACTACGTGTCCGTGTCTCGCCGGTTCAGCGTCTCGTGGACGCCCAGGATCAGCGCGGGGACGACGACCATGAACAGGTGTTCCTCCAGCGGGATCCCGACGAACTCGACGCCGGTCCGCAGGGGGATGGCGAACACGCCGACTTCGAGCGTGTACCAGTCCCAGGCGTAGGCCAGCGGATAGATCACGGCGATCGTGCGGGCCGCGCGCAGCAGGCTTTCCCGACCCGCACGGAAGAGGAGGACGAACGCGAGCGTCCCGAACGCGACCTCCGTCGCGAGGTACGTGTAGCGGCCGAGCGCACCGATATCGGGCAGCGGGAGCGCCGAGAGCGGTCGGAACAGGACGGCGACGGCCAGGAGTGCGAGGGCGAGCGCCGCTGCAGCGACCGGTTCGTCGGCCGGTCGATCCGCGGAAGCCGTCAGCGCACGCAGCGCCGGCGCGAAGCAGACGAGCGCCGCGAGTACCCCGAGCGGCCCCGCGAGTTTGCCGACGGTCATCCACAGGACGACGACGCCGACGCCGAACAGTCCCCACGTGAGCCGACGCGTCCGTCCGCGTTCCATACCGTTGCATGCGGTGCCACGCACATGAGCGAACGGGTGATTCGGCCCACGCTGGCGGGGACGGTCCGTTCGGGCGACCACCTCACGGGGCACGGCGACCTGACACGACGAAAGAACGTAGGGGCTTCCGGCCCTCACGGTAGGTATGGGGGACGTCACGCACGCCCGGGGAAGTGGGGAGATCGCGCGAGCGCTACTCTCACAGGTACATCCGGTGTTCATGCTGCCGCCGTTAGCGGCGTCGCTGTTCGGCGCGGTGTTCGCCGGTCGAGTGGCGCCCGTCGCAGCGGCGATACACGTCGTCGCCCTGTTTCTCGCCGTCTACACGGCCCACGTGAAGGACGGCTACGTCGACTTCCACCTCCGCGGCGAGGACGACGACCACCCGCTCTCCGCGCCGGCGTGTCGCCGCGCGTTGCTCGGCTCGACCGCCGGATTCGCGGCGGCGCTGGCCGGGCTGTGGCTCACGGCCGGGCCGGGCGCCGCCGTGATCACGGCGCCGACGTGGGCGCTCGGGTACTTCCACGCGCCGCAGCTCGACACCCACACCGTCGGGGCCACCGCGGGGTACCCGACGGGCATCGCCCTCGCGCTACTCGGCGGGTACTACGTCCAGGCGGGGTCGCTCTCGCCCGCCGTCCTCGGCCTCGCTGGCGTCTTCCTCCTCTTCCTCTCGGGGATCAAGGTCGTCGACGACGCCCAGGACTACGAGTACGACCGCTCGATCGACAAGCGAACCGTCGCGGTGGTGCTCGGCCTGCGCGGCGCCTACAGGGCCGCGTACGCCCTCATGGCGACGGGGATGGTCGCGGTGGTCCTGCTCGCCGTCGGGCTCCGCGGCATCCCGCCGAGCGCCGGCCTCGCCTCGCTGGTCTTTGGCGTCGTCGCCCTCGTCGCCCGCCGCGCAGAACCGGAACTCGCCACGATGCTACTGATACGGGGCTCCTACCTCTTTCTCGCCGTTCTCGTGGCCGCGGTGTGGTTCAGGCCGTTCGGGTGACGGCCGCGATCGCGCGGATCAGCAGGGTTTTACTTCGGGAACGGTTACAGTGGTGTCGGCATGGAAAACCTGCGTACCGGGCTCTCGTACGGCGACGTGTTGCTGGTCCCCCAGCGATCGCCTGTCGACAGCCGGAGCGACGTCGACCTCTCGACGCGCCTGACCGCCGACATCGAACTGGACACGCCCCTCCTCTCGGCGCCGATGGACACCGTGACCGGCGCCGACGCCGCGATCGCGATCGGCCGCGCCGGCGGGTTCGGCACGGTCCACCGCTTCATGACCGTCGCCGAACAGGCCGACGCCGTCGAACGCGTCGTCGACGCCGGCCAGCAGGTCGGCGCCGCGGTCGGTATCGCCGAGGACGCCGTCGCCCGCACCGCGGCGGTCGTCGACGCCGGCGCCGACTGCGTGATGGTCGACGTGGCTCACGGCCACCTCGAACGCTGCCTCGACACCGTCGAACGCCTCCGCTCGGAGTTCCCCGACACGGATCTCGTGGTCGGCAACGTCGCCACCCCCGCGGGCGTCGAGGACCTCTACGCGGCCGGTGCCGACTGCGTAAAAGTCGGGATCGGTCCGGGGAGCCACTGCACCACTCGCCGCGTCGCCGGCGCGGGCGTCCCGCAACTCACCGCCGTCGACGACTGCGCCGACGCGGCCGAGGACCTCGACATTCCTATCGTCGCCGACGGCGGCATCCGCTCGTCGGGCGACGCCGTCAAGGCGCTCATGGCCGGCGCGGACACGGTGATGATGGGATCGCTCTTCGCCGGCACCGAGGAGACGCCGCCCGAGATCGTCGAGGTCGACGGCGAACGCTACAAGAAGTCCCGCGGCATGGCGACGACCGCCGCCGCCGAGGACCGCTCGGACAAGGAAGACGCCGAAACCGACGTCGAAGCCGACGAGGGCGTCGAGGGGTTCACCGAGTACAAGGGCCCGCTCGCAGACGTGGCCGAGGAGTTCTGTGCCGGCATCCGCTCGGGGCTCTCCTACTGCGGCGGCCACACGCTCGACGCCGCCCGCGAGAACGCCGAGTTCATCCGCGTCGAGCAGGCCGCCAAGGAGCGCGAGGGCGCCCACGGCGACCACGACTGGGAGACCGTCGTCGTCGACGACTGAGGCGACCGGCGTCGGGGAACGCGGCGGCGTGGCAGACGCCCGGTGTATTTTATCGCCGGAAACCGAACGCCAATCCATGAGCGTCGACGTCGAGGGCGAACGGAGCGGCGAGATGACTCTCGCGTTCGAACTCGACGCGATCCGGCAGTTCGACGACCCCGCGACCGTGTTCGAGGACGCCCGCGAGTGGAGCCGGTACGTCGGGGTGGTCTCGAACGACACCGACGCCGTGGCGGCGTTCGTCGCCGAGCACGACCTCTTCCAGGACTTCGCCCTCGGCGACCGCGACATCTGGCTCGCGATGGAAGGGATCCGCGAGTCGAGCGACGCGCCGCGACACGTCTTCGTCGGGACCACCCCCGAAGATCAGCGGGTGGCCGACGCGACCGGGTGGGAGTTCCGCCGACCCGCTGACGTGGCTCAGGCGGCCGGCTGGGACCTCGAAACGTCCGAACAGCCCGAGCCGGGCCCGCTCACACGACTGCTCGGCCGGGTCTCGGCCCGGCTGTTCGGGCGTTCGGACCGCTGACGTCGGCGTGACGGCGTTCAGGCGTCGTCGAGCCGCTCGGCCGCACGGGAGCAGCGGTCGAGCCACTGTCGTTCGTACTCGTCGGGCGCCAGCACGCGGCCGACGAGGTCCGGAACGCGCTCGACGCCTTCGTCTTCGCACCATCCGATGCACTCCCGGTAGAGCGCCAGGTCGAACTTCGCGGCCAGGTCCTCGTCGTACTCGACGGCCACGGCGTCGACGCCGGTGAGGTACGCCGCGAACGCCCGCGTGTGGCCGTCGGTCAGGTACCGTTCGCCGTCGAACTCGTAGACGGGGAGCGGTCCGAATCGGTGCTCGGGCCCTTCCACGCGGTCGAGCACCGCCGAGAGCTTCTCGGCGCTGACGTAGAGCTGACTGGGCCGGAGTTCGGTCGGCCGAACTTCGTCCCCGGTCATCTGTTCAGTTCGCCGTCGAGACGATCTTGATCACGTCGCCCTCTTCGAGCTCTTCCTCGTCGCTGATCCGCATGTTCTTCCGTGCGTCGACGGCGTGGAGGTAGCCGTCACCGATGTCCGAGTGGACGGCGTAGGCCAGGTCCTTCGGCGTCGACCCGGACTGGAGCAGGAAGGCGTCGGGCAGCGCGTTCCCCTGCCCGTCGGTCCAGTGGGTCTCGTCCTGGACGGGGTAGGCCGTGATCTGATCGAGCACGTCGTATACGGCGGTGTCGAGCGCCTGCTGGACGCCCGTCCCACCGTGCTCGTCCACGACTTCGCGGATCTGCTCGAGACCCTGCTCCTGCTGGTCGCTCAGGTCGCCGACGATCTCGAAGTCCTCGTCGCCGGGATCGTAGTCGACGACGCCCGCCTCGGCGGCCTTCCGCAGGGCCAACTCCCCGTCCGCTGTGGTCGGAATCGTCGCTTCGTTGCGCTCCTTGAGCGCCTGGAGGTTCTCGGGCGGGGCGACGTCGGCCTTGTTGGCCACGACGACGATGGGTTTCGTCCGCTCGCGGACGTCACTGGCCAGTTCCTCGCGGTGCTCGTCGGTCCACTGGATCGGGTCGTCGGGATAGTCCAGGTCCCGCAGCGTCCGGGCCACGTCGAGCTCCGTCGCGCCGACGCCAGTCAGCAGATCCGCGAGTTCCTCGTCGATGTCGAAGTCGGGCGACCGGGAAGCCCGCTCGATGGACTCCCAGTTGCGGTCGACGATGCTGGCCAGCCACAGGTCCATCTCCTCCTCGATGAACTGCAGGTCGTCGACGGGGTCGTGCTCGCCGATCTCGACCGGTTCGCCCTCCTCGTCGGTGCCGCCCGAGGCGTCGACGACGTGGAGAATCACGTCGGCGTTCGACAGTTCGTCGAGGAACTGGTTCCCGAGGCCGCGGCCCTCGTGGGCGCCGGGGACGAGGCCGGCCACGTCGAGGAGTTCGACGGGGACGAAGCGTTTGCCGTCGTGGCAGTTCTCGTTGCCGCAGCGCTCCTCGCGGTCGAGACAGGGACAGTCCGTGCGGACGTGGGTGACGCCGCGGTTGGCGTCGATGGTCGTGAACGGATAGTTGCCCACGTCCACGTCGGCCATCGTCGCCGCCTTGTAGAAGGTCGACTTGCCGGCGTTGGGCTTGCCGGCAAGCGCGATAGAGAGCATACTACGGGGTACTGCGGGCCCGAAAAAGCCGCTTTCGGTTACTCGACTTCCGCGAGTTCGGCGTCCTCGTCGTGACCGTTCTCGCTGTGGTCCGGCGGCCCGCCCATCATCGGGACGACGCCGTCGAGTTCTTCTTCGACGGCTTCCCGGCTCTCGACGGCCGGGGGCGTCTCGCTATCGGTCTGCTCGGCGGCGGCATCCTCGTCGCCGGCGCTGGCCGCGTCGTCGACCTCGGCAGGCTCGGCGTCGGTCTCGACGCGTTCGTCGGTGTCGTCGTCTTCGGCAACGACCTCGTCGTCGTCTGGTTCCGCGGGCGACTCGTCGGACTCGTCGGTCTCGTCGCCGACCGGGTCCACTTCGGATTCACCATCGTCGTCGCTCTCGGCGGTATCGGCGGGGTCGGCGGTATCAGCGTCGACCGAGTCCTCGCTCGCGTCCTCGTCTTCGCCGTCGGCGCGCTCGGGGCCGAGCGCGTCGCGGACCTGGGTGAGTTCGCCGCTGACGCGGATCTTGCCCTCGACGATGGCGTGTTCGTGGAGTTCGACGTCCTCGGCGGAGATGTCGCCCCAGACCGTCGCGCCGCGGGCGACGGACACGTCGCCGTTTCGGGTGGTCACGTCGCCTTTGATCTCGGTGTCCTCGCCGACGAACACGTCGCCGCGAGCGCGGAGACTCCCGAAGATCGTGTTGTCTTCGCCGACGGTCAGCGTCTCGGCGCGGACGTTCCCGTGGAGGCGGCAGTCGTCGCCGACGCGGGCGGGCGTCGAGACACGCCAGGCGTCGTCGCTGACCCGGGCGCCCCGCGGGATGACGACCGGCTGGGCCTCCTCGTCGTCGGCGTCGACCAGCTGGCTCGCCAGGTCCTCGGCGGCCTCCTCCTCGCCGATGCGGAGCAGTTGCGAGAGGTAGACCACGAGGAAGACGACCGTCGGCATCGGGTTGCGGATGACGATGTGGCCGCTGGCCTCGAAGCTCTCCTGGATGTCGACGTCGTCGCCGATGTCGACGTTGCCGGCGACCTTGAGTTCGCCGCCGACCTGCGCGCGCTCGCCGAGGTAGGCGTCGCCGCCGACGAGCACGTCTTCCTCGACCTCGCTCCACATGTCCAGCCGACAGTCGCCCTCGGCCTCGATGTGGCCGCCGAACGTCACTCGCTCGCCCGCCATCACGTCGTCGCCGCGGACCCCGAACTCGACGGTGCTCTGTCCTCCGACTATCACGTCGCCGTCGGTCACCAGGTCGTGCTCCTCGACCGTGGTGCCGTCTGGGATCGTCAGTTCGTCGAGCGGGTCCGAGCGGATCGGCACGTTCCGATCAGCGATTTCCGTCGTAATAAACCCTCACACCGTGCACGACGGGCGTCTGACGCGTGTCTGACGGTGCCGGTGTGGGGGCCGCCGGGACACCTCCAGATATTTATTCGGCGGCGGCATAGCTCCGGCCATGACGGTACTTTCTTTCGACGAGCAGGGCGTCGACGTCGTCTACGAGGGCCACGACTTCCGCCTGGAGAAGTCGCTCATCGAGGACGCGACCCAGAAGCCCTACCCCGAGGTCACTGACCACGAGGTCCTGCGGCTGGTCGAGAAGAACGCCTCGCCCTCCGGCGAAGCGCGACGGATCGCGGACATCGTCGACTGAGGCCGGGCCGACGAGTCGATGTCCGGTCCGCGAGAATCGCTCGAAATGTCGAGGAAGCTGACGGTTCACGTCCAGGGCGGAAGCGATTCGCGCGCGGGATTCCTGGAACCATCGGTTGACAACTATTTCTCGCCGGCTCAACCGTGGAACTCGGGCTATCGGACCCGGTGCTGCAGTCGAACTCTACCGGTGACGGCACCGCCGAACTGACGGGATCGACACTACTGGAGTTCGGAACCGCTCCGTTTGCGACAAATGTGTTATCAATTACCGCAGCAGCTCGTTCTCACAAACACCTCTTCACGGCGGCCCGCTGACAGCAGATATCTGTTACCTGTCGCACGCGAGGTTGCACATTTGACTCCACGACTCAACTTGTTCGAGGGGCCGCTGGAGTTCGACAGTCGCTGTGGTGGACACTGCCGGCCCCGAACCACGACCGAGGTGTGAATAGATACGTTTAGAAAACATTATTCGAATTTGGGGTTACTCGCTACACCTAAAAAATATTTACTCAGTACGACTCCGGCATCCGGTTGCGATCATCTGGGTTCAGTACCTGTCATCGTCGAGGACAGAAGAGAGATGACTCGTACTCTATACGGGTGAGACGGGATCGTCGGCGGAATTCGGGCGGTGTATACAGGTGATCAAACGTCGAATAGATCCCTCTCGTCGACGGTGGAATCTGGGTTCTGCGGATCGTACCGTTGGTTCATGGATACCTAGACCGTCTAGCCGGTGGTCTTGTCCGCAGACAGGGGCCATCGGTCCACAGACGGTGACTCGACCGCAGCTCCCGTCGAGATCGAGAAATACTCGTCATCGAGAGTCCGGTTGCAGACGGCGACACGACTCCGTTCGACCAAATTTTCGAATATATAGTATATATGTCGAATTGGTGTAACTGGGCACTGGAGATGGGTGCAGTTGTGAATCGTCCGATCGAGAATTCGTTTATATTTTCCGGATGTCACATTGATCCGCGCGGTACTACTGTCGAGGAATTGGATATCAGTGAGACACACGTACCGATCGCCCACAGCGCGGACGCACAGGCGAGAGGGGGAACCATTAGGTGCCGGCGCACCGACCGAACGGACATGAGTTCGCAGTCGTGCGTATCGAGAGAACCGATCTGCCTCACGCCACTCCCGGAATCGGACGCGGTCGTTTCACTGTCGGGTTCCTGGCGCTTCACCGCCGCACCGCCGACGGAACCGCCCGCGTCCGAAGCAGACTGGCGGACACACGAGGTCCCAGGACTCTGGAGCGCGCACGGATTCGAGGTCGACGAAGACGCGGGGGAGGTCGGCTGGTACCGTCGCGAGTTCCGCGTCCCGACCGGGCGGGCCGGGCGAACGAAACTCCGCTTCGGTGCGGTGTACAGCCGCGCGGTGGTTTGGGTGAACGGCGAGCGCGTGGGGGACCACGAGGGCGGCTACACGCCGTTCGAGGTAGACGTCACCGATGCGGTTTCATCCGGTGAAAATCGCGTCTCGGTCGCCGTCCGGGAATCCTCACGAGCGGCGGACCTCGACTGGGGAAACGTCACCGGCGGGATCACTCGCGACGTGACGATGTTCTCCGTGCCCGACGTCCACGCGGCTCGATACCACGTCGAGACCGACCTCGGTGACGAGTCCGCGACGGTCCGCGCGCTCCTGACAGTCGTCAACGAGGGCGCCGAGACAGCATCGGGGCCGTCCCTCGACCTTTCGGTGACCGGGCCGGACGGGCAGCCCGTCACGGCCACCGAGCGCTCGCTCGAAGACCTCGGGCCCGGCGCGTCGAGGGAACTGGTGCTCGAGCTCGCCGTCGACGACACCCAGCGCTGGACGCCGGAGTCACCGTCGCTTTACACAGTCCACTGCGGCGTCGCTGCGGACGGGAACCGCGTCGAGTCGGTTCGGCGAACTGGAATCCGTGAGGTGGGCGTCACGGAGAACGAGATCTGCGTGAACGGGACGCCTGTCACGTTGCGCGGCGTGAACTGGGAGGAAGTCGACCCCGACCGTGGGGCCCTCGTTTCCGCGGCGCGGACCCGCCGGGACGCCGAGCGATTGCGCAAGGCGAACGTGAACTACGTCAGGACGCACACACAGCCGCCGACAGAGGCGTTCCTCGATGCGTGCGACGAACTCGGAATTCTCGTCCAGGTCGAACTCCCGTTTACGTTCCTCCGGAACGATACGGCCGACCGAGCCGACGATGCGGCCTACCGCGAGACGATGGTGGAGACCGCGCTGGAAACGGTCGCTCGCGACAGGAGCCACCCCTCTGTGTTCGTCTGGTCGCTCGCGAACGAGTCCGAGTGGGGGGAGAACTTCGAGGCGGTCGCCGAAGCCGTCGCCGCGGCGGATCCCACGCGATTGCGGACGTTCAACTGGGCGGAGTACCGGGACGAGGACGCTCACCGCTGTTCGGTCGGAAATCACCACTACCCCGAGATGCGGGTACCCGGGTCGCTCACCGCCGCGGACTTCGAGGACGGCGACCGACCGGTTCTGTTCGACGAGTTCGCGCACGTCTACTGCTACAACCACCGCGAGCTCGCCACCGATCCCGGCCTGCGCGACGACTGGGGGCGCTTTTTCGAACCGATCTGGGAGACGGTTCGAGCGGCCGACTCGGTCGCGGGCGGGGCCGTCTTCGCCGGGATCGACCACGCCCACCCGGAGTTCCGGTGGGGAATCCTCGACGCACACCGGCGCGAACGGCCCGAGTACTGGCACCTCCGGAAGGTCTACGCGCCGGTCCGGGCGACCGTCGCCGAACGGGCGGCCGACGGACTGGTCGTCGAACTGGCGAACCGACGGGACTTCGAGAGCCTGGCGGACTGCCGGATCGAGTGGGACCGCGGTAGTGAGTCGGGAACGGTCGTCGCTGACATCCCGCCAGGAGAACGGGGGGACCTTGCGATCCCCGTAGCACCCACCGAAGAGGAGCACGTCGAACTTCGCGTAGTGGACGGCGAGGGGTTCGTCCTCGACGAGTACCGGTTCGCCGGCGGCGACCTCCCGTCCCCGCCGGCGGATCTCGACGCCGGGACGGTCAGCGCCGGCGCAGGCGGAACGGACGGGGTCCGGGACGGGGCGGACGGCGGCGCAGGGTCGTTTGTCCTCGACGCTGGGGCGGCGTCGTGGTCGGTCGACGGCGAAACCGGTCGCGTGGCCGCGCCTGCCAGCCGGGGGTCGACGCTCGACGGCGTTCCGACGCCGGTCCTGACGCCGCTGGAGGCGGGTCGGACCGGCGAACACCGCGAGGCGGAACCGTTCGACGGGCGTGTCGACGACTGGACGGTCGACGCGGTCGCCATCGCGGACGGTCAGGCACTCCGGTTGGAGGGGACGGGAGACGCGGTCGACGCGCGCGTCACCCTCCGCCCCGCGACCGACGGGTGGGTCCGACTGTCGTACGACCTGTCCGTCACGGCCGATCGGAGCGCGCGGGAGGTCGGTATCGCGCTCGATCTCGCGCCCGACTTCGAGACGCTCTCGTGGGAGCGCGACGCGCGCTGGACCGTCTACCCCGACGACCACGTGGGACGTCCCGAGGGTGTCGCCGAGGCGTTCCCGTCGGGCGAGCGCCCGGGAGATCGGGAGCGCGATTTCACCCTGCCGTGGTCGCGGGACGCGACGCCGCGCGGGTCGAACGACTTCCGCTCGGCCAAGCGTAACGTCCGCCGCGCGTCGCTCACCGACGGCGAGAGCGGCCTCGAACTGCGCGCCGGGGGCGACGCGCACCTCCGCGCCGCGGTGACCGGCGACGCCGTCCGACTGTTCGTCCTCGCCCGCTCGCTGGCCGGGTCGGGCGGCGAGTGGTTCGACCGCAACGCGACCGTCGGCGAGGACCCCGGTCTCGCGGCCGGCGACTCGGTCAGCGGATGTATCGACCTCAGAATCGTCGAGTGACTGGCCCTCGCGGCGCTATCGACTGTCTGTGTACCGACAGTGTACAGGCGATCGAAATTACAGCCATACTGATGTAATCCGATCGGACGGTGTATACCAACGGTGTACACTCGCCGACGGTGCCCGGACGTGACGCCCGACCGGTCCGGGAAAGAACTAAATAGTATGGCTAGCACCTGTGTAGCGTTCACATGACAGGTGATAGCGATATGCTACTGGGTAGTGGACCGGATGTCGATCGTCGAACAGTTCTCGCCGGGCTCGCGGGGGTGAGCCTGGGGACGACGCTCCCGACAGGGAGCGCGGGCGCCGACGCGACCGACCCCGCTGAGACCGCGTTGCCGTCGGCGTACGCGCTCACGGCGCGTCCGGACGAGGCCGGCGCGGGCGCGACTCGGTCGCTGGCCGGGACGTGGGACTTCGCGCTGTCGGGGAGCGAGACGCCGCCGACCGACGCTACGCGGCGGATCACGCCCGACCGCTCCGGGAGCGGGAACGACGCGACCCTCCGGAACGGGCCGACCGTCGTGACGGACGAGTCCGAGCGGGCGCTGGATCTTTCGGGCAACCAGTACGTGGCCGTCGGCGACGCCGACAGCCTGGATTTCACCGCGCCGGGCTTCACGGTCGAACTGACCTTCAGGTACGACGGCGACGGGCCGCTGTTCTCCAAGGGCGGCAACCAGTACTCGCTGGGCATCTGGGGCGGTCAGCTGTCGTTC
Organism: Halosimplex amylolyticum; assembly: GCF_051414035.1. NCBI lineage: Archaea > Methanobacteriati > Methanobacteriota > Halobacteria > Halobacteriales > Haloarculaceae > Halosimplex > Halosimplex amylolyticum. The sequence continues at coordinate 973,009 of NZ_JBLKNW010000001.1, forward strand.
TGGACCGAGGGCGGCGGCTCGTGGCCCGGCGTGGACGCCAGCGACCTCACGCGAGGTCGGTGGTACACCGTGGCCGTCGTCGTCGACGACAGTGAGATTCGCGTCTACGTCGACGGCGACGAGGTCGGCTCCACGGCCCACGAGATGGCGTCGCTCCCGAGCGCGGACTCGCCGCTTCACGTCGGGTACGACGCGGGGAACGACGACTACGGCGCGCCCGTCGCGGACTCGCTGCGCGCGTTCGACGCGGCGCTGACGGCCGACCAGGTCGCCGGCGGCTTCGACGGGATCCCCGACAGCGCGGTCGCGTGGCTGCCGATCGACACCGCGTCGAACGGCGTCACGCCCGACGAATCCGGCGTGGGGAACGACGGCACGCTCTCCGGCGACCCGTCGTGGGCCCCGGGTCGCGGTGGACAGGGCCTCTCGCTCGCCGGTGACGGGCACGTCTCCGTCGGCTCGAGCGAGTCGCTCGCCTTCGGAGAGCCCGGGTTCGCGCTCCACGCGGTCGTCCGGTACGACGGCGGCGGCGGGCTCGTCCTCGACAGGGGGAGTAGCGCCGTCTCGGGAGGCACCGAGCAGTTCGGCCTCGGCGTGTACGACGGGACGCCGAGCTTCTGGTTCCAGACGGCGAACGGCGACTGGCCGACGGTCAGCGGGGGGAGCCTCACGGCCGGCGAGTGGCACGCGCTCACCGTCGTCGTCGCCGGCGACGAGGTGCGCCTCTCCGTCGACGGCGAGGAGGTCGCCGCGACCGCCCACGACGCGAACGGCCTCGCGAGTAGCGACGCGGACCTCGTCGTCGGCGGGAACGACCTCGACGTCGACGTCAAGACGACCGGAGCGCTCGACGCCGCGCCGTCCGCGGACGCGGTGGCCGACGGCTTCCGCTGGGCCCCGTCGAGCGCCGTGCTGTGGCTCACCTACAGTTCAATCGAGGACCTCGGCGTCGAGTGGCGCGACGAGTCCGTCCCCGGGCAGTGGGCCCACGACGGATACGTCGTCCCGGACGAGGCCTCCGAGTGGTACCCGCCCGAAGGGACGCTCGGCTGGTACCGCCGCGAGTTCGCGGTCCCCGACGGCTGGGACGGCGGGCGACTGAAGCTCCGGTTCGACGCCGTCTACAGCGAGGCGACCGTGTTCGTCAACGGGACAGAGGTCGGGAGCCACGTCGGCGGACACACGCCCTTCGAGGTAGACGTGACCGACGTCGTCGATCCGGACGGGACGAACGCGCTCGCCGTCGGCGTCTCCCAGCAGTCGAAGGCCGACGAGATGGGGTGGCAGAACGTGACCGGCGGCATCCCCCGCGACGTGACGCTCCTGTCGGTCCCCGAGACCCACCTCGCCGACGTGTTCGTCCGGTCGGACCTCGCCGACGACGGGGCGTCGGCGACCGTCAGGGCGGACGTCACCGTCCGAAACGCGGGCGAGAGCGCGGTCGGGGACGCGACCGTGACCGCGACCCTGACCGACCCGGACGGCGACCGCGTCGGCGCCGCCGAGCGGGCGCTCTCCTCGCTCGAATCCGGGGGGAAGCGGACGGTAACCGTCGAGTTCGACGTCGAAGACCCGCGGACCTGGAACCCGGAGCAGCCCCGGCTGTACGACGTCGCGGTCGAGCTGACCGCGGACGGGACGACCGAGCGCGCCACCGAACGCGTCGGGATCCGGACCGTCGAGGTCGACGGGACGGACCTGCTGATCAACGGCGAGTCGGTGACCCTGCGGGGCGTCAACTGGGAGGAGATCCACCTCGCAGAGCACGGCCACGCGGTCCCGCCGGCGGTCACGCGGGCGGACGCTCGCCGCCTGAAGGAGGCGAACGTCAACTACGTCCGCACGGCCCACCACCCGACCTCGGAGGCGTTCCTCGACGCCTGTGACGAACTCGGGATCGTCGTCGAGGTCGAGGCACCGCTGACCTTCCTCGGCGGCCACCGCACGGACCCCTACCCCGACCTCGTCGTCCAGCAGGTCCTGGAGATGGTCGAACGCGACAAGAACCGGGCCTCGGTGTGTATCTGGTCGCTGGCGAACGAGTCCTCGTGGTACAACGTGTTCGACACGGCCGCGACGCGGCTGAAAGCCGTCGACCCGACGCGGCCGATCATCTTCAACGGCGCCGAGCACTGGCCCGACGCGCCCTACCACGGCACCTACGACTTCTACACGCACCACTACCCGGCCTTCCGCGCCGACTCGTCGGTCGCGGCGTACGGGAACCTCGACACCGCCACGCTCTTCGACGAGTACGCCCACGTCTACTGCTACAACGATACGGAGCTGGTGACCGATCCGGGCCTGCGCGACCAGTGGGGCCGGCTCTTCGAGACCGTGTGGGAGCAGTGCCGCGAGGCCGACTCGGTCGCCGGCGCCGCCCTCTGGGCCGGCGGCGACCACCTCGAACAGTGGGGCGAGTACCTGTGGGGCGTGCTCGACCGCAACCGCCGGGAGCGGCCCGAGTACTGGCACGTCAAGACGGCCTACGCGCCGGTCCAGGTCACCGACGTCGAGTGGACCGGGAGGGGCCGCGTCACCGTCACCGTCGAGAACCGCCACGAGTTCGTCGACCTCGCCGAGCGGTCGGTCTCCGTCGAACACAGGGGTGAGACCGAGGAACTCTCGCTGGAGGCGGCGCCCGGCGAGTCGGCGCAGTTCTCCGTCGCTGCCGGCGGCCGGGACGTCCGCGTCACCGTCGACCACCCGCTGGGATTCCGGATCAACGAGGCGACGCTCTCGCCCGAGGACCCGCCCTCCCGGCAGCCCGACGCGCCGCGCCCGGCGCGCCACCCGGAGGCCGCGGAGACCGACGACGCCGTCGAACTCGACGCCGGCGAGTACTCGCTGACGGTCGCCCGCGACGACGGGTCGGTCACGTTCGCCTGTCCGGACGGCGACGCGCTCCTGGACGGGACCCCGGATCTGGTCCTCACGCAGACACCGAGCGCGACCGGCCGCGACTACGCCTCGCGCATCGACCACCGCCCCGGTGGGCGGTCGGTCTCCGCTGTGTCGCTCGGCGAGGACGAGTCGTCCGTCGTGATCGACCTCGCATACGATCGCGTGTCGGGGACGATCACCCTCCGTCCCCTCGACGGCGGGGTCGAGGTCGCCTACGACTTCGCACTCGACGAGTCCGTCTCGGCCCGCGAGGTCGGCGTCGTCCTGCCGGCGTCGCCGTCGTTCGAGCGGCTCCGGTGGGACCGCGACGGCCGACTGCGCGCCTACCCGGAGGACCACGTCGGTCGGGAGCGCGGGACCGCCGCGGCGTTCCCCGGCGGGTCGCGTCCGGATCGCGAGGGGATCGCGATCCAGTCCGGACAGCCCTGGAAGGACGACGCCACCAGCCACGGATCGAACGACTTCCGGAGCACCAAACGCGACGTCGCGGCCGCCACCCTCGGCGACGGTGACGAACGGGGCGTCCACGTACTCGGCGACGGCGAACAGCACGTCCGGGCGTCCGTAGAGGACGGGCGCGTCGACCTGCTCGTCCTCGACCGCTCGATATCCGGCACGAACGCCGACGGCTGGCTGAACCGCCACGCCGTCGCCGGCGACGACCCAGCGCTGGCCGACGGCGAGCGACTCCGCGGGACCGCCACGCTCGCAGCGGTCGGGGCGATCCCGTCCCCGTACGGCGACGACCGAGGGGAGAGGGGCGGGAAGCGACGCGGAGGCGGGGGCCGCGGCGACGGTCGCGATGACGAAAACCGCAGCGACGGCCGGCACGGAGACGGTCGCGGCGACGGGGACCGCGACGAAGACGGTCACGGGAACGCCGAGCCGGGTAGCGGCTCGTCTGCGCGGGTCGGTCCGCCGGCGGTCGGGCGGAACGGTCAGTGAATCGGAGCGGCCCGTCGCGAGTCGGACGGGACCGCCAGCCGGGCGGGTCGGGCCGAGCAAACGGACCTCTCCGTTGCCAGGGGGCGCCCGAAGGAGCGCAGTAGCTCCCGTGGCAGTGACGTGTACCAATGGTACACACTGGCCGAAATTACAGTCGTATGCTTGTAACAAATGTCGGGAAGCCGGTCGGCCGATTCCACCGTTAGTGTACGAAGATGCGCGGCGAACGGGGGAAGCGGGAGAAGATGTCGACGGACGGGGAAGAAAAACGAACGCACGGGGCGACGAGAGAACAGCGATCGACGCGCGACGAGTGGGTGCTCAGTCGTCGAGCGGTGTCGGGAAGCGGCCGGCCAGGTCGGCGGGGTCGCACTCGGTGGCGTCGTAGGGGCGGACGACGACGGTGTAGGTCGTCCGCTCCGGGGCGACGCGGTACTCCGGCAGCGGCCTGACCGGCGTGCCGCCGACGCCGGAGACGGCGTCGTCGAGGAACAGCGTTGCGCCGTCCGCCGAAACCAGTTCGTCGAGTCGCGTCGCGTCGGCGAGGTTCTCGTACTGGTCGAGGCGGGCGTGTAGTGGGCGGTCGCCGTAGGCGACGAGGCCGACGTCCTCGCCGGCGACGCTCGCCCAGTGCACGTCCGTCTTGTTGCCGTTGTCCGACGGGAATCGGTAGGGGACGAACTGCTCGTCGACCGTCCCCGCGTGGCGGCCGACCTCGCAACCGGTCTTGCGGTCGGGGTAGGTCTCCTCGGGTCCGCGGCCGAACCACTCGAACTCCGAGAGCGCCGGCGGGAGGGCGAATTGGACGCCGAGCCGGGGGAGCCACGAGTCCAGCGAGTCGGTGAGCGCGTCGGTGGGGTCGGCGTCGACCGCAGTGGCGACCGAGCCGTCGTCGAACACGTCGTGACGGTAGGTGACCTCGAAGAGGGCGTCGCCGTCCGGGTTCCGGAGTGCCGTCCGTGCGGTCAGGCGGACGCGACCGTCGGCGAGGCGCTCTACCGCGTGGTCGGTCGCCGCCTGGGAGAGGGCGTCGAGGCCGAGCGCGCGCCACTCGGTCTCGTTGTCGTAGCCCCACTCGGTCTCGCTGTCGATGGTCCCCTCGTTGGCGACCGGCGCGCGGAACGCGCCGAACACCGGGCCGTCGCCCGCGACGCGCTCACCGTCGTACTGCAGTTCCGCGAACACCCCGCGATCGGTGTCGAAACGGTGGCAGAATCGGGGGCCAGAGAGCGACACGCCAGCGTCGCTTCGCTCGACGGTGACGCCGGCATCGCTCGCCGCGAGCGGCTCGGGGTCGGGCGCCTCGAAGGGGAGTTCGAACTGCTCGAAGGCGACCTCGTGCCCCGCGGGCGCCCAGTCGGTCGCGTCCGCGAGGCGGACGCGGACGGTGAGGTGCGCCACCGACCCCGGGTCGAGCGCGGGTTCGTCGAAGGGGACGAGGACGCCGCGGGTGTGTCCCGGCGCGACGGCGAGGTCGAGGGTCCCGGACTGGGCCACTTCGCCGTCGACGGTCACCTCCCAGCCCGTCTCGAACGCGGAGAGAGTCGTGAAGTCGTAGTGGTTGGCGACCGTGAGCGCGCCCTCCGCGAGGTCGACGGCCTCGAAGGCGACCGGCTGCTGACTCTTCTTGAGCTGGCGGACCTCGGGCTGCTCGGTGCCGTCCGAGAAGATCGTCCCGTCGAGCAGGAACGGGTCGTCGTCGAACCACCACTCGCCCGGCGTCCCGCCGGGAACGACCGAGCCGTCCAGCGTCTGGTTGGCCCACTCCCAGACGAACCCGCCCTGGATGCCGTCGACCGACCGTACGAGGTCCCAGAAGGCGTCCTGCAGGCCGAGGCTGTTACACAGCGCGTGGCCGTACTCCCCCATGACGAGCGGGCGGTCGTCCATCGCGTTGTGCTGGGTGAGCGTGTACGGGACCGGGTAGCGCGGCCCCGACACGTCGGTGAACGGCGCCGTCCCGGTCATGCTCTCGTGGAACTCGTCGTAGGGCGCCGCGCCGTCGCCCTGGTGGTAGACGAGCCGCGTGCCGTCGGCCTCGCGGGCGTAGGCGGCCATCTCCCTGTGGGCCTCGCCAGTACCGCCCTCGTTGCTCGTCGACCAGGCGACGACCGCGGGGCAGTTCTTGTGGTGGTCGACCATCCGCTCGAAGCGCTCGACGAACGACCGGTGGAACTCCGGCCGCTCGTTGACGAAGTTCATGTTGAAGTGGGTCTCGACGTTGGCTTCGTCGACCACGTAGAACCCCAGTTCCGCCGCCAGCTCGTACACTTCCAGGTCGTTAGGGTAGTGGGAGGCGCGGATGGCGTTGACGTTGTTGCGCTTGAGCATCCGCAGCTCTTCGAGCGTGCGTTCAAAGGGGACCGTCCGGCCGGTCTCCGGGTCGTGCTCGTGCCGGTTGACCCCGCGGAAGCTCACCGCCTCGCCGTTGACCAGCACCGTGCCGTCATCGACGGTAACTTCGCGGAAGCCGACGCGTTCGTAGACGGCTTCGCGGACCGTTCCCGCTGAGTCGCGCAGTTCCAACACCAGATCGTACAGGTCGGGTTGCTCGGCTGACCACTGGTCGGGCGACTCGACTGTCGTTTCGAGCGTCGTTTCCGCGCCGTCCGTCGCGGCGACAGTCGCCTCGAACGTCACGACCTCTGCGCCGTCCTGGTCGGAGAGGTGCCCGACGATAGCGTAGTCCTCTGCGCTCGCGTCGATCGGGGCAGCGACCTCGGCGTCGACTGCCAGCGTGGCGTCGTCGTAGCTGTCGTCGAAAGTCGTCCGGACGAACCAGTCGCGGAGGTGGACGGCGGGCTTCGAGTAGAGATAGACGCTGCGGAAGATGCCCGAGAAACGGATCATGTCCTGGGTTTCGAGGTAGCTGCCGTCGGAGAAGCGGAAGACCTGGACGGTGAGTTCGTGTTCCTCGCCGGGCGTCACGGCGTCGGTCACGTCGAACTCCGAGGGCGTCATTGACCCCTGGTCGTAGCCGACGTACTCGCCGTCGATCCAGACGAAGAAGGCGGACTTGACGCCCTCGAAGTGGAGCAGCGACCGGCGGTCACCGTCCCACTCCTCGGGTACCTCGACCGTGCGGCGGTACGTCCCCACGGGGTTGAACGCTTCGGGGACTCCCGGCGCCTCGGGTTCGTCGTCGACCTCCGGGATGCGCGCCCAGGTCAACTCGTGGTTACGGTAGATTGGGCGGTCGTACCCCTCCAGCTGCCAGACGCTCGGGACGGGAATGGTGTCCCAGTCGGCGTCGCCGCCGAGGCGGTCCGGCAGGTCGGCCGGCCGCTTCGCCCAGCGGAACGACCACTCGCCGTTCAGGAGCCGGCAGTAGGTCGATTCCGCCCACCGTTGCTCCGGTTCGGTTAGTCGGTCGGCGGCGGCCAGCGCCGCACCCGCGGAGGCGTACGGGATCGACGGGGCGTGCGTTGGTTCGACGTTCTCACCGAGCTGCGCGGGGTTTTCGATAAAGTCGGCTACCCCAGTCTCTCGGGCTGGCGTTCGAGTCACGTGTACCCTCGCAACTCTGTTGCCGACAGATAAATATTTCGGGGATGGGGCAGGCTGTCGAGGGCTGCGCCGTCCGTCAGGGGAAACAATTTTCACGGGGTGGGAGAGACACACCCTGTATGAGGTATTACGCAGAACGAACATTACAGGCACTCGTCACCGTCCTGATCGTGGTGACGGTGACGTTCGTGATGATCCGGTTGATCCCGGGTGGGCCGATGGACTTCATGCGCGCGCAGTTGATCCAGCAGGCGCAGGGCGGTGGCGACTCGGTCGACATGGCCCGCGTCAACGAGCTGGTCGAGGCGTACACCAACGTCCAGCCGGACAAGCCGATGTGGCAACAGTACATCGACTACGTGGCCGCGCTGGCCCAGGGCGACCTGGGGCAATCGGTGTGGTACGACCGCTCTGTGTCGAGCATCCTCGCGGCGGCCATCCCGTGGACGGTGTTCATCCTCGGCATCTCGCTCGCGATCAACTTCGTTCTCGGCATCGGCCTGGGCGCGCTGATGGCGTACTTCGAGGGGAGTCGTTTCGACGTCGGTTCCACGATGTTCGCCATCCTCTCGACGTCGGTGCCGTACTACGTCGTCGCGATCGTGATGGTCTACGTGCTTGGCTACCAGCTCGGGTGGTTCCCGACCGGGGGGCGACTCGCCTCGGACGTGGAGGTCGGCCTCTCGGTCGCGTTCGTCAGGAGCGCGCTGTACCACGCGGCGCTGCCGGTCATCTCGCTGGTGACCGGATTCGCCGGCCTGGCGATCAGCATGCGGGCGAACAGCATCAGCGTTCTCGGCGAGGACTACATCCGCGTCGCCCGACTGCGGGGCATCCGGACCCGGAACATCGCCCTGCGCCACGTCGTCCGGAACGCCATCCTGCCGATCTGGACGCAGCTGCTGATCTCGATCGGCTTCCTGTTCGGTGGGTCGATCATCCTCGAGACGATCTTCGCCTACCACGGTGTGGGCTACTTCATGTACCAGGCGATCCAGTCGCGGGACTACCCGCTGATGATGGGCGGCTTCCTCGTGATCACCGTCGCAGTGGTGATCTCGGTGTACGTGGCCGACCTCTCCTACGGGAAGATAGACCCCCGCGTCACGACCGGAGGTGACGAATGAGCAACCGCGGGTCCGCGACGGTGACCGACGCCGACGACTCACCGTTCGACGTGCGCAGCGACGTGGAGATCACGACCGTCGAACGGTACCGACGGTGGCTCGACCGCTCGGTGCTCGCCCCGCTGCGGATCGCGGCCGACGACTGGCGGACCGTCGTCGGCTGGAGCATCATCTTCGGCTACATCCTGATGGGGACCGTAGGTGCGTGGCTCGTCGAACCCACGGAACTCAACGAGGGCGAGGCGCTCGTCCCGCCGTTCCAGACCATGGAGTTCCCACTGGGCACCAACGGCGTCGGCGAGGGCATCTTCGCGAAGATCGTCCACGCGACGCCCGAGGTGCTGCTGATGAGCCTCACCGGGGCGACCTTCGCGGTCTTCATGGCCATCGTCATCGGCGTCACCGCGGGCTACGTCGGCGGCCTGACCGACCGCGTCCTCTCGACGCTCATCGACAGCCAGATCGCGATCCCGGGCCTCCCGCTCGTGATCCTGCTCGCCATCTTCGTCGAGCCCAAAAACCCGTTCATCATCGGGCTGATCCTCTCGATCGACGGCTGGCCGGGGCTGGCTCGGGCGCTTCGCTCCGAGGTGCTGTCGGTTAAAAACGAGAGCTACGTCGAGGCCGCGCGCATCATGGGCGACTCGAAGACGAATATCATGCGTACCGACGTGCTCCCGAATCTCCTGCCGTTCATCGGGATCAACTTCATGAACACCGCGCGCAACATCATCTTCGCCGCGGTCGGCCTGTACTTCATCGGCGCGCTGCCGTACTCGCTGGAGAACTGGGGCATCATGCTCAACAAGGCGTACAACAGCACCGCGCTGTTCGTCCCCGAGGCGTTCCATTGGCTGTTCTTCCCGATGCTCGCCATCGTGGTCTACTCGATGGGTCTCGTCCTCATCGCACAGGGAACCGACCGGCTCTTCAACCCGCGCATTCGCGCCCGCCACGCGGAGACCGTCGACGACGACCCCGCGGACATCCAGTAACGCCCCGGCCGTCTATCACGAACGTTTGAGAAAGTTTTAAGTATCCGTTTTTCATTGATCGGATGAGGGCTTTCCAAGCCAACCATGAGTAAGGACATAGACCGTCGAGAGTATCTCGAATGGATCGCAGCGACCGGCGTCGTCGGTGGCGCGGCCGGACTGGCCGGCTGTTCGCAGGGCGATTCCTCGGGTGACGGATCGGGCGACGGATCGGGCGACGGATCGGGCGGTGACGGATCGAGTGGCGACGGGTCGGACGGCAGCTCCGGTGACGGCGGCGACGGCGAGTCGTCCCCGACGGAGACCTCGGTCGCGAACACGTTCCCGCGCGAGGGACGGTTCGAGATCGGGATGGGCGTCGTGCCCAACGAGGGTCAGTACAACCCGTACAACCCCAAGCGACTGCTCATCGGGGACAACAACCACCCGAACATGGTGCTGTACGACGAGTTGTGGCAGCCCCTCCCGAAGACCGGCAAGGACTACATGGAGGAAGGGACGCTCCTGACTGGGCGCAGCTACGACCCGGAGAACACGGCCGTCACGCTGAACATCCGCGAGGACGCCGCGTGGCACAACGGGGACACGTACGAAGCGCGCGACCTGGTGACTCACTACAAGATGGAGCAGTACGTGAACGACGCGCTCGGTAACGTCGAGTCGTTCACCGTCGCCGACGAGAAGACCGTCGAGATCTCGCTCGGCGAGGCCGTCAACCCGGACATCCTCTGGAACAGCCTCCAGATGGAGGGCGTCGTCAAACACAGCCAGTTCGTCGAGTGGCTCGAGAAGCTCCAGGACACCACGACCGATTCCGGGACGGACCAGGTGCTGGCGGACCTGCAGAAGTGGTCCATCGAGGAGCCCATCGGCAACGGCCCCTTCCAGTTCGAGCGCGCGGGCTCCAAGGAGCTCGTCCTCACGAACTTCGAGGACTACCACCGGCCGGTCCCGTTCACCGAGTACGTCTACAAGTACCTCGCAGACCTGAACTCGATCGTCTCGTCGTTCCTCGGCGACGAACTGGACGGACAGGCCCACATGTCCGTCCCCAAGTCGACCCAGCAGCAACTCCCCGACCACGTCACGAAGATCCAGTCCGGGACCGCCTCCGGCGGCTGGAACCTCTCGGTCGACATGGAACACTCGTTCCTCGGCGACCGCAAGGTGCGCCAGGGGATCGCCCACCTGCTCGACCGCCAGCGCATGGCCGAGAACACGCTGCCGGCCCACAGCTACGTCGAGAACGTGGTCGGGCTGACCAACAAGATGGCGCCCAACTGGCTCGGAGACTCGCTGGAGCAGTACGAGACCTACGAGGGCACCAACACCGAACGGGCGACCGCGCTGTTCGAAGAGGCCGGCTACGCCATGGAGGACGGGACGCTCGTCGACTCCAGCGGTGAGGAGGTCACCTTCGAGATCCTGACCCCTACCTGGGAGAACCCGAGCCGCGTCGCGGAGACGGCCAAGACCATCTTCGACGACTACGGGCTGAACACAGACCTCTCCAGCCAGCCGGGCACGCAGTTCTCCAACCGCCGGTCCAGCGCAGACTTCGACATGACGCTGTTCTACTGGTGGGCGCCCCACCCCTACAGCGGCTACCAGCGTGACTTCATCAATCGCCAGAAACAGATCAACAACGAAACCACCATCGAGGTGCCCGCAATGAACGGATCCGGGAGCACTGAGGTCGACGTCCAGGCCAAGCTCGACGAGCTCTACACCGAGACAGACCCGCAGGCCGCCCGGGACATCGTCAAGCAGATCGCGTGGGTGTACAACCAGCACCTGCCGACCCTGCCGATGACGCAGGGGGTCTCCACCTCGTACATCTCGACGAAGGGCTGGAACAGCGCCCCCGAGGACAGCAAGCACTACGACGCGTTCTACCCCACCGAGTGGTGGGTCCGGACGGGCGACCTCTACCCGACGAACTGAGCATTCGACGGGGCATCGCGCACTCGACCGTCGTGGCGGGGACTCGTCGCGGAATCCACGTCGCTCGCGTGACGCCGCCGGGCACTCGTTCGACGGTTCATTTTTCGCAGCCGACGCGACCGAGAGCAGCAGCGAGTCCCGGTCACGTCTCCACGACGCTGTTGACGGACACGTCGCGACCGTTCAGACGCGCTGGCGGCGCTGACAGCGTCGGTAGGCGTAGGCGGCGGCCAGGAGCGTCGGAACTATCACGGCGATGTCGACGATGACGATGTAGTACGACGACGTCCCCGGTTGGACGCCGACGGCGAGCGAGAACGCGAGCAACAGGAGCAAGAGCACTTCCACGACGGCGACGACGAGAATGTACTTCTGGAACGGACAGACGTAGTCCCAGAGGCGCTCGGTGAGCGGCGCGTCGTCGGACGCGATCGGCATAGCAACAGACAGCGGGGCCGGACGTATTAATCGCTCGATGATTCGGACCGCTGCGCGCCGGCGTCGTCGAGGGTTCCGAAGTCGCCGTCGGCGAGCGGCTCGCTGTCCCAGTACTCGTGGTCGTCGACGGCCCGGAAGCAGGCGACCTGTGACTCCGCGCCGGCCTCCGCCATCCCGGGCGCCTCGCGCTTGCAGACCTCGCGGGCCTCGGGACAGCGGGTGTGGAACCGACACCCCGACGGCGGGTCGAGCGGGTCGGGCACGTCTATCTCGCGCAGCGGCGGTTGCTCGACGTTGGACTCCTCGGGGTCGAGGTTGGCCGTCGCCCACCGCAGCACCTTCGTGTATGGGTGTTTCGGGTCTTCGAGCACCTCGTCGGCCGGTCCGACCTCGACGAGTTCGCCCAGGTACATGATGCCGATGCGTCCGCCGGTCTTCTTCGCGAGGTAGCGGGCGTTCGAGAGGTTGTGGCTGATGAAGAGGAACGAGGTGTCGAACTGGTCCTGGAGGTCGAGCATGAGGTCCATCATGTCCACCCGCAGGGACACGTCCAGCGCGCTGACGGCCTCGTCGGCGAGGATCAGGTCCGGATTCATCAGCAACGCGCGGATGAGCGCGACGCGCTGTTTCTCCCCACCTGACAGCTGATGGGGGTAGCGGTTGGCGTAATCGTCGGCCGGCTTCATGCCGACGCGCTCGAGCATCCCGAAGATGCGCGCCTCGCGGTCCTGCATGCTCATCCCGGATTCCCAGATCTTGAGCGGACGTTCGAGCGTCGACTGGACCGTCTTGTGCGGCGTGAGCGCGCTCCCGGGGTCCTGGTGGATGATCTGCAGCGAGCGGCGGATCTCGTCCCACTGGATTTCGACGTCGGCGCCGCCGTCGTTGGCCTCCCAGATGTCCTGGCCGCGATAGGCGACGGTGCCGCCAGTCGCTCGTTGCGCGCCGATGGCTGCCTTGCCAAGCGTCGTCTTCCCGCAGCCGGATTCGCCGACCAGCGCGACCACGTCGTTCTCGTAGATGTCGAGCGAGACGCCGTCGACGGCCTGGACGACGCCCGGCTCCTCGCGAAGACCCTCGATGAAGCCCTGCTCCTCCTCGAAGTGGACCTCCACGTCGTCGAGCGTGAGCACCGGCGAGTCGCCCGTCCGGTCGACGGTGACCGACGTGTCGCCGGTGGTCGGGTCGTCGCCGGTCAGGTACTCGTTGATGCTGAGCGGTATCTCCGACTCCACGTCGTCGGCGTAGTGACAGGCCGAGCTGTGACCGGGTTCGACCTCGACGAGCGGCGGGTCCTCGGTCTGGCAGTCCACGTCGGCCATCGAGCACCGCGGCGCGTAGGAACAACCCTCGGGTACGGCGACGGGGTCGGGCGCCTCCCCTTCGATGGGGCGCATGGCGTCGACCGGCGTGTCGAGGTTAGGCGTCGCGTTGATCAGCTGGCGCGTGTAGGGGTGTTTCGAGTCGGTGATCACGTCGTTCGATGCGGCCACCTCGACCATCTCGAAGGCGTACATCACGCCGATGCGGTCGGCGAGTTCGCTCACCAGCTCCAGGTCGTGGGAGATGAAGACCATCGTCAGGTCGTACTCCTCCTGGAGCGTGTCCAGCAGGGCGATGATCGACCGCTGCATCAGGAGATCCAGCGCAGCCGTCGGCTCGTCCATCACGAGCACGTCCGGTTCGAGGATGAGCGAGAGGGCGATCAGCGCGCGCTGTTGCATCCCCCCGCTCAGTTCGTGCGGGAACGAGCCGAGGACGCGCTCGGGGTCGAGATAGAGGTCCTCGAGGAGCTGCCGGGCGCGGGCCATCCCCTCGTCCATGTCCTCGTCGTGTGCTTCGATGGTCTCGCGGAACTGCGCACCGATCCGCATGGTGGGATCGAAGGAGCTCATCGCCCCCTGGAACACCATCGATATCTTCTCCCAGCGCAGGCGACGCAGTTCCTCGTCGCTCAGGTCGAGCACGTCGACCGACTGCCCGTTCTCGGGGTTGTAGGTGATCTCGCCGGTGAGCCGTCCCGGCTCGACGACGGCGTCGAGGAGCGCGGACGCGAACATCGACTTGCCCGAGCCGGACTCCCCGACGACGCCGAGGATCTCGCCCCGCTCGATGTCCATGCTCACGTCGTCGAGCACGCGCGACGTGCCACGCGACATGTCGAACGTGACGCTCGCCCCGTCGACCTCGAGGATCGGGTCCGTCACGGCGTCGGACGACTCCTCGTACGATTGGGCCATCAGTCACCACACCCCGTCGTGCCACTCGCGGCTCTCCGGCGACCGAACTGAACTGTACCGACCATGTGACCAATACACTATCTTCCGGTATAATTGTGTTACGCCTCTCGTTCGCGTGTGGGGGCGCGCGAACTCAGAGGCAGAAGCGGTTCGAATCCGTCGTCAGTTCGTCACCCACTGGTCCTCGCGGGCGTGGGCGAAGATCGCGTCCTCGTCGAGCGTGACGCCGAGCCCGGGATCCTCGGGGACGGGCGCGCGGCCGTCAGCGAAGAGCGACTCCTCGACGAGGTCCCCCCACCACGGGACGCCGACGGCGTGGAACTCGAGGCCCAGCAGGTCCTCGACGGCAGCCGCGGCGTGAACGCTCGCCGCGAAGCCGACGGGCGAGCCGGCGAAGTGGAGGTTCGCGGGCATCCCGTGTTGGTTCGCGAACGTACAGATCCGTTTCGTCTCGCGGATCCCGCCCGCTGTCAACAGGTCCGGGCCGACCACGTCGACGGCTCCGGACTCGATCAGCGGGCGGAACCCGTCGACGGTGTACAGGTCCTCGCCGGTGATCGTCGGCGTCGCGACGGCGTCGGTCACTCGCGACCACCCGCTCACGTCGTCGTCGGGCACTACGTCTTCGACGACTGCCAGGTCGTACCCGTCGAGGCGCTCGGCGAAGCGAACGGCGTCGGAGACGGGAAACCGCGAGAGCTCGTAGCAGTCGAACCCGACGTCGGTGTCGGCGGAAACGGCCTCCCGGATCGAAGCGGTGACCTCCTCGACGTAGTCGAGACCCGCTTTCGTGACGTTGCCGTCGCGGACGCCCGCCTCGCCGGTGACGTGTTCCAGCGCAGACGGCATCAGGTCGAACTTGAGGAAGTCGAAGCCCTCGGCCTCCCGCTGTGCGGCGTGGTCGGCGTATCCCTCCGGGGTGTAGTCGTTGGCGTCCAGCGCGTAGTCGGTCGCGGAGTCGGCGACCGGTTCGCCCGCTCGACAGTCGCAGTAGACGCGCACGTCGTCTCGGTACTTCCCTCCGAGCAGTTTCCAGACCGGTTCGCCGACCGACTTCCCGTACGCGTCCCACAGCGCCATCTCGACCCCGCTGACGCCGCCGCCCGCGCGCCCCCAGCCGCCGTAGCGTCTGATGGCCTCGAACCGTTCTGCGACGTTGGTCGGGTCCTCGCCCACGAGCTCGGGTTCGAGCGCGAGCGCCAGGTCTAGCGGGTCGTCGACGTAGAACGTCTCCGCGGGGTCGAACTGTCCGCGACCGTGGTCGCGCACCTCCCCGTAGCCGGTGACGCCTTCGTCGGTCTCGACGCGAACGAGCGGCCAGTCGAAGTTCCCCTCGACGAGGACGGCACTAATGCCGGTGATCTCCATCTGGTATCACTTCCAGCGGAAGATCACCAGGAGGACCTAAATCTCTTTGCGTCTCTGGCCGCCGTGCCGGGAGTCAGATCTCCTCGACTGTCTCGCGAAGGCGCTCGTGGGCGGCTTCGAGGCGGGCCTGCGTGCGCTCGTCGCCCTGGTCGCCGACGGGAGGCCGACAGTAGGCGGAGTCGATCACGCCGCGCTCACGCATGACCCATTTGGCGTGTGGGACGCCGCGTATCTCGTTGAGGAAGGCGAGCAGCGCCGCGTGCAGATCGACGGCGCGCTCGCGGTCGCCGCTCCGGTGTGCGCCGTCGATCGCGACGTAGAGTTCCGGGTAGATGGCGATAGGCATCACACCGACCGCACCGCGGTCGTAGGCGTCGATCACATCGAAGCCCCAGTTGCCGACGAGGATCGACACGTCGTCGCCGGTTTCGTCGTCGAGGTCGGAGATGTACGGCCCCGGCGGGTCGAGTTCGACCTTGAAGTAGCGGACGTTCGGCACCTCGCGGTTGAGGGCGGCGAAGCGCTCAGGCTCGACGTCGACGTTGCGCGGCGTGTGCTGGACCATCACCGGGACCGACACGGCCTCGCCGATCCGGCGGACGTGGTCGAGAACCTCTTCGGCCGTGCCACGTCGACGCGGCGGAAAGACCATCACGCAGTCGGCACCGAGCGCGTCGTAGGTCTCGGCGTGCTCGACGGCGACGCGGGTCGCGCCGTGAGTCACGGAGAGGACGCTCGCGATCCCGGCCGCGCCGCACGCGTCGACGACGGTCTCGGCGACGGTGAGGCGCTCGTCGTCGGACAGTTTGAAGAACTCGCTCGCGATCCCGAACATCGTCGCGGCTTCGCAGCCAGCGTCGGCGATGGTGTGGATCTCGTTCCGGAGGCTCTCGTGGTCGACAGCGCCGTCCGCGGTGAACGGCGTGGCTACGATGGGACAGTTCCCGGGCGCGGCTGGCATCATGAGTGGGCTACCGCAACGACTATACCAATAATATTTAAATTTTGGGCCGAAGAGTGGACGGTCGGGGGTCAGTCGTCGGCGACGACCTCGCTGGCGTCGTCCTGCGGGTGGTAGTCGAAGCCGCAGCGGGCCTCGACGAGGGAGAAGTAGTTCTCGCGGTTGTTCGAGACGAGGTTCGCGTCGACCGGGTTGTCCGTCAGCGGTTCCGTCGCCGCCTTGCGGATCCCCCGTCGGCAGTCGTCTGGCGAGAGCCAGATCGCGCGGGCGAACTGCGCGACCTTTCCGCCCTCGGCCTGTCGCTCGCGGAGTTCCTCCCGCGAGAGGAGCCAGCCGATCCGGAGGTTGACCACGTCGATGTCGTTCTCGTCGGCGTGGTAGGTGCCCAGGGCCTCGCCGGTGATCTTCGACACGCCGTAGAACGAGTCGGGCCGAAACGGGTCGTCGGCACTGATGGGATCGGGATCGTCCGGGAGCGACTCGACGTCGTGTCTCCCGCCGTAGAGGTGGCTCTGGTGGACGTGATTGGTCGAGGCGAAGACGACCCGTTCGACGCCCGATTCGAGGGCGGCGGCGTAGACGTTGTAGGTCCCTTCGACGTTCGGGCCCAGCAGGTCGTCCCAGTCGGCGCCGGGGCTGGGATTAGCCGCGAGGTGGACGACGACGTCGTGGCCGTCGACGACGTCGGCGACTGCCGCTCGGTCTTCTATCTCGACGACTGTGCTCTCGATGTCGTCGTGCTCTCGATGCGTCACGGGCGTCACGTCGTGATCGTCGAACGCCCGTATCGCCTCGCGCCCGACGCTCCCGGCCGCACCGGTCACTGCGATGTTCATACCCATGACTCAGGAGTCGCTCGCAAAAAACTTCTGGGCGCGATCGTGAACCCGGTGCGCTCCGGTGGCCGTCGACCGCTCGAACGGTGTCCCATCGCTCGTCTCGACTTTCAGGAAGAGCCAACGCGGCGGTCCCCCGAGCAGCCCGTAGTCTGCTCTCTCTACCATTACATGAACGCTCCTCTCACTCACCGGTTCTGGATTCGCTCCGGAGAAACGTCTCTTCTCTTCTGCCACTCGATTTCTACCAAAATACATATAGTGATGCTGTTCTTATATTATTCCAATTGGATAAATTGTCAGGTACCAGGTCTCGTCGGTGGTGAGTTGCGATATATTCGGAATAGAGGTATCCAATAGCTGATATTGGTCTCTGTCCCGGTGAGGGTGTATCGGTCAGACGAACTATGCGTTGAGCTTGGCATTAAACGTCGAATTATACATCAATGCGGGCGTAGCTGCGGGTTTTGTCGACGTAATGAATCCCGGGAACACAATTCGTTACAACATATCAACCCTGATCTGATTCGCTGTATCTATCAGTAATCCTTGAATATTGTTCTTGACGTCGATCCCGGCGGCGCGCTCTGCGGGAATGACGACTTCGATGGCGGCGACGGGTTCGTCGGAGGGGGAGAGAACGGGCGTCGCGATCGATACCCACTCCGGTGCGTCGGGGAGCGTCTCCTCGAGTAGCTGTCGCTCGCGAAGGGTTTCGAGCTGGGGGAGGAGGTCGTCGCCCCCGTCGCCGAGCAGATCCGATCGGCGCTCGGGCGGTCGATGCGCCAGGATCGCCTTCCCCGGCGGACTCTCGGTGAGGCGTTCCGTGTCGCCGTGGGCCCTCGGATACCCGTCACGGTCGTCGGCGAGCGAGGTGTGGACGCAGGTACAGGTGTCGTTTCGCGTGCTCCAGAGGTTCGTCGACGCGTCGAGCGAGCGGGCGAGTTCGTCGATTCGCTCGGTCTGATCGAGGACAACCCCCGATCCGCCCCTCGCGAGTCCGTAGTCCGTGAGCTTCGGCCCGATCACGTAAACCCCGTCGCGGTTGCTGACCGCGTCGATGGCGTCGAGTGTCCGGAGGTGCTTGTAGACGCCCGCGCGGGACAACCCGGTTGCCCCGGAGATCTCTGCGGCGGACGCCCCGTCGTGCCCGTGGATCACGTCGAGGATCTCAAACGCGGTCTCCGTGGCCGCGATCCGATCACCCTGTGTCATAGCCCCACGAACGGGAGACGCGCCAATAAGTATACTGTTAGTACACACGGGGCGCGTGACAGTGGTGACGGCCCATTTCGTCCCCCTCGGAAAACGCGTAGTCGGTCGGGGCCGTTACCACTCGGCGATGCTACCGTCGTCGTAGCGGCGGATCGGCGTGCGCCAGTCACTGCCCTGTCCGGCGTGTTCGCGGATCCCGTCCTCGTCGACCTCGATGCCGAGCCCGGGTTCGTCGGAAAGGGAAACGTATCCGTTCTCACTCTGGATAGTTCCGACGTTTTCGACGTAGGCATCGACGTAGCGTTCGCCGAGCGAGGGCTGCTGGACGGCGTTCGAGAGGTGATGACTGAGCTGGGTGCTCGCCGCGTAGGCGATCGGGCCGACTGAACAGCTCATCATCAGTTGCGCGCCGTAGGTCTCCGCCATCGACGCGATGTTCTTGATCTCCGTGATCCCGCCCGCGTGGGAGATGTCCGGCTGGGCGATGTCGAGCCGTCCAGACTCGAGATGGGGCGCGAACTCCCAGCGCGAGTAGAGGCGCTCGCCGAAACCGAGGGGTACGTCGTGGGACCCCTTCGGGTCTAACATCCGGAGGTGCTCCGGCCGGACCGGTTCCTCGACGAACATCGGGTCGAACTCGGCGAGTCGCGAGAGCAGGCGCGGAGCCATCGTCGCAGAGATGTGTCCGTGCAGATCGATCCCGATGTCGACGTCGCGGCCGGCGGCCTCGCGAGCGATCCGCATCGTCTCACAGATCGCGTCGATGTCGGCGGTCGATTCGATCGACGAGGTCTGATAGGCCGTCAGGAGCTTGAGCGTGGTGTACCCCTCCTCGACCGCGTCGGCGGTCAGCTTTGCCACTTCCTCGCGGTCCTCCGAGACGATCTTCTTGTAAACCTGTACCCGCTCGCGGGTCCGCCCACCGAGCAAGTCGTACACCGGCTCTCCGGAGTACCGGCCCTTGATGTCCCACAGCGCCTGGTCGATGCCGGCGATGGCGCTCATCAGGACGGGACCGCCGCGGTAGAACCCGCCGCGGTACATCCGCTGCCAGTGGTCCTCTATCCGGCTCGAGTCCTCGCCGAGGAGATAGCCCTCCATCAGTTCCTCGACGGCCGTCTTGACGGTCTCGGCCCGCCCTTCCAGAATCGGTTCGCCCCACCCGACGGTCCCGTCCGCGGTTTCGATCTTCAGAAAGAGCCACCGCGGGGGGACTTTGAAGAGCTCGTAGTCGACGATCTGGGCCATGTCTCACACACTATCCCCGACCGTGTTAAGGGTTATCAGCGGCGTGTCGGGCGTCGGAACTGTACCGGTACCCGCTCTTTCGGAGGGAGTAGACGCGGAGAGCTGCCGGCAGATACCAAGCGGTCGTCGGACTCGTCACCGTCTACGGGGGCGTCGGCGACATGCGGGAGTGCTTCGAGTAGGCAATCGAAGCCTTCGACGGCGCGTTCGAGACGCGCGGTACCGATCTTTATCGGGCTTTCATTCCAGAAGTCATTCGACATCCGAACGCGGATACGACCCTCGACCCGATCACGTTCGGTAGCGACTTCGCGAGCAGTCGTGGTCGGGTCCGCGGGAAGTCCCAATTCGGATCGCGGGAAGTCCCAATTCGGATCGCGGGAAGTCCCTGTTCAGTCCGCGGAGAACTCCTGCTTGGTCCGAGACGGGCACCCGATCAGGCGACGACCGACGTGTAGACGAAAAACGGGACGACGAACAGCGCGAGGAACATGACCAGCAGGATCAGTCCGTAACTGGCGAGCGTGCCGACTGCAGTTATCCACGCCGGGTGGTCGAACCGGTCGAACGCGTTCATACAGAGCCTTCGGCTACCCGGAACTTAGGGATTCGGTCGACGGAAAACGGCCGCGGTCGCGGAGAACGACGCGTGAGGACCGAGGTGGACCGAGTGCGTCTACGCGAACGTCCGCGAGATGTCTTCGTCGTCTTCCTCCGCCTGGATCTTGTCCCAGGCTTCGAGGAAGTCCTGCATGCGGACCTCGGTCCGGTCGTCGCGGATGGCGAACATCCCGGCCTCGGTGCAGACCGCCTTGACGTCCGCGCCCGAGGCCTCGCCGGTGAGGTCGGCGAGCTTCTCGAAGTCGAGTTCCTCGTCGAGGTTCATGTTGCGCGTGTGGATCCGGAAGATCTGCTCGCGGCCCTCGACGTCCGGCTTGGGGACTTCGATGAGGCGGTCGAAGCGGCCGGGGCGGAGGATGGCGCGGTCGAGCATGTCGAAGCGGTTGGTGGCGGCGATGATGCGGATCTCGCCGCGGTCCTCGAAGCCGTCCATCTCCGAGAGCAGCTGCATCATCGTCCGCTGGACCTCGGCGTCGCCGGAGGTCTTCGAGTCGGTCCGCTTGGCCGCGATTGCGTCTATCTCGTCGATGAACAGGACCGACGGCTCGTGCTGGCGGGCGAGTTCGAACAGGTCGCGGACGAGCTTGGCGCCCTCGCCGATGAACTTGTGAACGAGCTCGGAGCCGGCCATCTTGATGAACGTCGCGTCGGTCTGGTTGGCGACGGCCTTGGCGAGCATCGTCTTCCCGGTGCCGGGCGGGCCGTGCAGGAGCACGCCGCTCGGCGGGTCGATGCCGACTTCCTCGAACATGCCGGGGTTCTGCAGGGGCATCTCGACCGTCTCGCGGACCTCTTCGAGCTGGTCCTCGATGCCGCCGATGTCCTGGTAGGTCACGTCGGGCGACTGGTCGACTTCCATCACGCGGGCGCGGACGTCCGTCTCGTCTTCGAGGCTCTTGACGATCGAGAGGGAGTTGTTGACGGCGACGCGGGAGTCCGGTTCGAGGTCGTCGCGCATCTCCTCGGTGACCTCGGTGATGGCCTCCTGGTTGTTGCCGTGCTGTTTGATGATGACGCCGTCGTCGGTGAGTTCCTGCACCGTGGCGACGAACAGCGGCGACTGCTTGAGCTTCTTGTTCTCGTGGGTCAGTCGCTCCAGCTTCTGCTGGTACTTGTTGTTCTCGGCGTTCGCGTCGAGGAGCTTGTCGCGCATCTCCTCGTTCTGGGATTCGAGGACCTCGAGACGCTCTTCGAGCGCCTCGATCTTGTCCTGCTGGGAGGCGTCGTCGTCGTACGGCAGGTCCACCTCGTCCACGGTGTCGGTCATTACACCCCTGCTAGCGGATGAGATAATAAGAGGTTTCGGGTCGTTCGGGTTGCTTGCCGTTCCGACACGTCACGGGCCGCACGCGCGCTGTCTCCCGATCGGCTCCCGAAGCCTGAGTTATACGTTACCATTGCCCACTGCGGTTCTGGTCCCGCGACCGGGCCGTCGTCGTTCTTGCCGGTAGATTCTCTGAGGTAATAATTTGAAACGGGAAATATTATTAGGCTGTATCCAGAAGCCGAAGGTGAGATGAGTACGCCCGAGTCTGCGGAGCCCGAATCGCCGGCAGCGGACGGCTGGGACGCCGTTCGCGACCTGCCCCCCAGCGCGAAGCTGGTCGCGAAGACCCTGGAGTACAACGACGCACTGACCCAGAGTCAGCTCGCCGAAGAGACCCTCCTCCCGCCGCGGACCGTCCGCTACGCCCTCAACCGTCTCGAGGACGTCGACGTCGTCAGTTCTCGGTTCTCCTTCGCCGACGCGCGAAAGCGCATCTACACGCTCGACATCGAGTGATCGACGCCGGCGTCGAGTGAGCGGCGCTCACTTCGAACTAGATCGGACACGACTGAGCGGCGTTCGCCTCTAACCGGCTCGGACGCGACCGTTTTCGAGCGCGACCCTCTGTCCACACGGTAGCCCGACCGTACCGCGCAGGAACACTTTCACCGCGCTCGCGACACCTCTTTAGGCGGGGGTTTCGTAGCCGGTGACAGATGACGCGCGTGATACACACCGGGGACACCCACCTCGGCTACCGGCAGTATCACCGGCCGGAGCGCAAGCGGGACTACCTGGACGCGTTCCGGCAGGTGGTCGACGACGCGGTGGCCGACGACGTCGACGCGGTCGTCCACGCCGGCGACCTCTTCCACGACCGGCGGCCGACCCTCGAGGACATCATGGGGACGCTCTCGGTCCTGCGGGTCCTCGACGACGCCGACGTGCCCTTCCTGGCGATCGTCGGCAATCACGAGGCCAAACGCGAAGGGCAGTGGCTCGACCTCTTCGAGTCGCTCGGTCTCGCGACTCGCCTCGGGCCCGAACCGGTCGCGGTCGGGGACACCGCCTTCTACGGCCTCGACTTCGTCCCGCGCTCGCGGCGCGAGGACTTCGAGATGGACTGTGACCCCCACGACTGCGACCACGCCGCGCTGGTCACCCACGGCCTGTTCGAACCCTTCGACTTCGGCGAGTGGGACCCGCGTGAGATCTTCGAGGCGGCCGACCTCGAGTTCGACGCGCTCCTCCTGGGGGACAACCACCACCCCGACACCGCGGAGGTCGACGACACCTGGGTCACTTACTGCGGGTCGACCGAACGGACGAGCGCCGCCGAGCGCGCGGAACGCGGGTACAACCTCGTCACCTTCGACGGCGACGTGGACGTCCGCCGCCGCGGCCTCGACACCCGCGAGTTCGTCTTCGTCGACGTCGAACTCGGCGAGGGCGAAGGGGCCGAACGCGTCCGCCAGCGCGTCGGCGAGTACGACGTCGCGGACGCCGTGGTCGTCGTCACCATCGACGGCGAGGGCGAACCGATCACCCCCGCGACGGTCGAGGAGTTCGCACTCGACCAGGGGGCGCTGGTCGCTCGGGTCACGGACCGTCGCAAGACGCCAGAGGAGACCGAGCGCGAGGTGTCCTTCGCCGACCCGGACGACGCCGTCCGCGACCGCGTCCGCGAACTCGGACTGAGCAGCGCGGCCCGGTCGCTCGACGAGACCGTCCGCGCGAGCAAGATCGCCGACTCGAACGTCGCCGAGGAGGTCGAATCGCAGGTCGCAGACCTCGTGGACACGGGCGACGCTGCGGCCTTCGCCTCGGTCGATCCGGAGACCGACGAGGAGGCCCAGTCCGAGACAGGGACAGAAGCGACGGTAGACGGCGGGACCGACGGGGTCGACGCAGCGCCCGGCGCCGATTCCGACACTGATTCCGACGACGATCCCGTCCCGGAGGACCCAGAGGACCAGGCAACGATGGGTGAGTACCAGTGAGGTTCGAGCGCGTCAGGCTCTCGAACTTCAAGTGTTACGACGACGCGGACCTGCGGCTCGACCGCGGCGTGACGGTCATCCACGGTCTCAACGGCAGCGGCAAGTCGTCGCTGCTAGAGGCGTGTTTCTTCGCCCTCTACGGGTCGAAGGGGCTCGACAACAATCTCGGCGACGTGGTCACCATCGGCGCGGACGACACCGAGGTCGAACTCTGGTTCGCACACGGGGGCAAGTCCTATCACGTCGAACGGCGCGTCCGCGCGACGGGCGACCAGCCGACGACCGCGAAGTGCGTCCTCGAAGCGCCCGACGCGACCGTCGAGGGCGCCCGCGACGTCCGCGCGTACGTCCAGGAACTCCTCCGGATGGACGCCGAGGCGTTCGTCAACTGCGCGTACGTCCGCCAGGGCGAGGTGAACAAACTCATCAACGCCTCGCCGAGCCAGCGCCAGGACATGCTCGACTCGCTGTTGCAACTCGGCAAGCTCGAGGACTACCGCGAGCGCGCCAGCGACGCCCGCGTCGGCGTCGGCCGCGTCCGCGACGACAAGCGCGGCGCGCTCTCGCAACTGGACGAGCAGATCGAGACCAAGGAGGACAAGGAGCTCCACGCCCGGCTCAACGACCTCCGGACCGAGCACGAGGAGGTCTCCGGCGAGATAGACCGATTCGACGAACAGCGGGAGAAGGCCGTCGAGACGCGCGATCGGGCCGTCGAGATCCTGGAGAGCTACGAGGAGAAACGCGAGGAACTCGCGGCCCTCGAATCCGACGTCGAGGACCTGCGCGAACAGATATCGGAGACCGAGCGCGACCGCGAGGAACTGGCCGACGAGATCGGCGAGCGCCGCGAGACTCGCACAGCGCGCCGCGAGGAACTCGGGAGCCTGCTCCCCGAGACGGACCTCGACGGCGACGCCGAGGACCCGCCGAATGCGGAGGCAGTCGACCAGCGCCTCGACGCGCTGGGGGACCGCGAGGACGAGCTCCGGGAGGAGCTCAACGACGTCACGTCGGCGGTCACCGAGTACTCGACGACGGCCGAGAACCTCCGCGAGACCGCCGACGACCTCGACGCGCAGGCCGAAGACAAGCGCGAACAGGCCGACGACCTCGAATCTGACGTGGCCGAGACGAGGGAGGCGCTCGCCGACCGCCGCGAGAAGATCGACGAACTCGGCGAGCGCATCGAGACGCTCGAAGCCGAGTTCGACGACGCCCCGGTCGAGTTCGGCGCCGCTGATTCGTTCCGCGAGGAGGTCGCCGACGAACTCAGCGAGGTCCGCGAGACGGTCGCGGGCCTCGAATCCGACGTCGAGAATCAGCGCGAGACCATCGAGGAGGCCGAGGCGCTGCTCGACGCCGGCAAGTGCCCGGAGTGTGGGCAGGACGTGGACGGCTCGCCGCACGTCGAGACCATCGACGACGATCGCGAGCGCCTGGCCGAACTGGAGGCCGAACTCGAATCCGCGCACGAGCGACAGTCAGATCTCGAAGACCGGCTCGACAGCGCGGAGGAACTCGCGGAGATCGAGTCCGAGGTGCAGGAGTGTCGGACCAACCGCTCGAACGTCGAGCAGCTCGTCGAGCAGCGGGAGGCGACCGTCGAGGAGAAAGTCGAGCAGGCGGAGCGACTCCGCGAGGAGGCCGACGAGCACGAATCCGAGGCCGCAGACAAGCGGGAGGCGGCCGGTGAACACGAGGACGAAGCTGACGAATCGCGCGAGCGGGTCGGGGAGATCAACGGCGAACTCGCGACGATCCGCGAGGACCGGGAGCGGCTGGAACGCGTCGAGGACCTGCTCGACGCGATCGCGGACGCCACCGACGCTATCGAGCGTCTACGCGAGCGCCGCGACCACCTCGAAGAGACCAACGACGAGCGCCGGGAGCGTCTCGTCGAGAAACGGGAACGACGCTCGAACCTGCAAGAGGAGTTCGACGAGGGCCGCATCGAGCAGGCCCGCGAGCAGCGCGAGACCGCTTCCGACTACGTCGAGAAAGCCGACGCGAAGCTCGAATCCCTGCGCGAGCGCCGCGACGAGTTACAGAGCGCGATCGGCGGCGTCGAGAACGAGATCGAGGAACTCGAGACCCTGCGCGAGCGCCGCGAGGCCCTCGCCGAGCGCGTCGAGTGGCTCGACTCGCTCTACGAGGAGACCGAGCAGCTCCAGCGGATGTACGGCGACCTCCGCGCGGAGCTCCGCCAGCGCAACGTCGAGAGCCTCCAGGCCATGCTCAACGAGATCTTCGATCTCGTCTACCAGAACGACTCCTACGCCCGAATCGAGCTCTCGGGCGACTACGAGCTCACCGTCTACCAGAAGGACGGCGAGCCGCTCGACCCCGAACAGCTCTCCGGCGGCGAGCGCGCGCTGTTCAACCTGAGTCTCCGCTGTGCCATCTACCGCCTGCTCGCCGAGGGGATCGAGGGCGCCGCGCCCATGCCGCCGCTCATCCTCGACGAACCCACCGTCTTCCTCGACTCCGGCCACGTCTCGCAACTGGTCGAACTCGTCGAGGCGATGCGGGAGTACGGCGTCGAGCAGATCCTCGTCGTCAGCCACGACGAGGAACTCGTCGGCGCCGCCGACGACCTCGTCCGCGTCGAGAAAGACTCGACGACGAACCGCTCGACGGTCGTCCGCGAGGAACCCGAGGACCGACTCCTCGAAGTCGTCGGCGCAGACGACTGAGTCTCGAACTATCGTCTTAACGGTCGCCTGCGCGCTCGTCGGCGTCGACGAGCGTCGACAGGCCCGCACTGCCCCGTTCGGTCGTTTCGTAGCCCCTGACGCCCGCCACGTCGGTCTCGGCGACCAGGCCGGCGGCGCGAAACTCGCTCAACAGCCCGTGCAGGTCGCTCTCGCAGAGGTCGACGGCGCCCATGAGCGTCCGCACGTCGACGGGACTGCGGGCGTCGATTTCGAGTAAGAGTCCGAGCGACCGATCGTCGTGGACAGCGCCGACGACGGCACGGACGGGTGCCGCGACCGCCCGGCTGGTCGTCTCCAGCGGCGATTCACCCTCGACGGGCTCCAGCCGATCGTTTCCGACGTGGCGCTCCTCGCCGGTCTGGGGGTCGCGGACGAGCGAGGACTCGCTCGACTCCTTCAGCAAGAGGTAGTGTCGCCCGGACTCGTCGCGGACCGTTCGCATGTGCGACCGTAGCCGACTCGGGGGGTTAGCCGTTGCGGTCGTCGAACCCGTCCGCGGCGCTCGACGGCGGAACCGATCGGCGGCGTCGAACCGGCCGACGCCACGCCCGGTCACTCGGGGCGGTCCCGGTACTGCCGGTACTGGGAGACGCCGTAGGCGAACGCGAGGACGCCGAGGACGAACATGGGCCCGCCGGTCGCCCAGTCGCCCCTGAAGAAGACGAACATGGGCCCGACCGCCATCGCGAGGAAGGCGACGTCGAAGACGAGGACGAGCCGCCAGAAGGTGGCTCTGAGCTCCGGGTCGACGTCCACGTCGGTCGACTCCGCGGGGTCCGGGACCGAGGGGACGTCGACCTCCGGGACGTCGGGCCCGAGCGACGGCTCGAAGCGCTCGGGATTGCCCAGCAGGCCGTCGTCGTCCTCGTCCGCGTCGCCTGACACACGCGGCGCTTACCCGCTGGCGGCAAAAAGGGTTCCCACTCGGTCCGGCCGGGCCACTCGGGGACGAGCCGGTCGGGCCGCTCAGGTCATCTGCCCGAGCGCGAGCGCGTCGTCGGCTTCGACCCACGCGAGGGGGTTCTCGACGTCGAAGAGGACCACGCCGTCGTCGACCTCGTAGGCGTCTGTGGCCGCGACGCCGACCGTGTCGGCCGGCGCCGCCCGCACGTCCGCCGTCGGCTCGCTGTCGCCACTGTCCAGCACGTCGCGGCGCGTCGTGTGGTCCGTCATGGCTTCGTGCCGGGGTTTGTGACACCGTGACAAGTATCTTCTGCCTGCAGCGACGTTGCGCGGCCGCCCCGAGGACGACCAGCCAGACCGCGGTTATTTTAGTCGGTGGCTGCCAAGCGAGACCATCATGGAGCAAACGGAGTTCGGGGACTTCGGGGCCGGCGACGACCGGCCCGCCGAGGAAGCCGCCCACGTCGCCGGCGACGACGGCGGCGAGGTCGCGACGGTGGTCGACGCCGACTCGGCCCGGTTCCCCGAGGCCGAGGGCACGGTCACCATAACGGTCACGCAGGTCGACTACACCGTCGAGTACGGCGGCGACGAGGAGTTCCCGGTCGTCCACGTCTTCGGGCGAACCGACGGCGGCGACGGTCAGCCGGAACTCGAACACGTCGAGGTCTACGACTTCGAGCCGTACTTCTACGCGCCGATCGACGACGTCGACGACGAACGCATCGCGCAGTACGACGGCCTGATCGACTACCGCGAGACCGATCCCGAGGGCGAACCCTTCGAGTCTATCCGTGGCGAGCGACTCGCGAAGATCATCGGCCGCACGCCGCGCGACGTCGGTCAGGTCCGCGACGAGTTCGACCACTACGAGGCGGACATCCTCTTCCCCAACCGCCTGCTCATCGACAAGGACATCGAGAGCGGCGTCCGGGTCCCCGAGCGTCGGACCGAGGACGGCACCCTCCGGATCCCCCATCAGGAGGTCGAGGCCGTCGACGCCAACGCCACTCCCCGGGTGAACACCTTCGACATCGAGGTCGACGACCGCAACGGGTTCCCCGAGGAGGGCGAGGAGACCATCGTCTGTCTCACTTCCCACGACTCCTATCGCGACGAGTACGTCAACTGGCTGTACAACTCCCCGGACGGCGTCGACGGCCCCGCCGCCCTCGAAGCGTACGACCCGATCGAGAGCGACATCGACGCCGACGTGCGCGTGTTCGACGACGAGGCCGAGATGCTCGACGCCTTCATCGAATACATCGAGGAGACCGACCCCGACATCCTCACGGGCTGGAACTTCGCCGACTTCGACGCGCCGTACTTCCTGGACCGCGTCGAGGAACTGGCAGGTCCGGGTCACGATTACGACCTCGACATCGACCGGCTCTCCCGGGTGAACGAGGTCTGGCGCTCGGACTGGAACGGCCCGGACATCAAGGGGCGGGTCGTCTTCGACCTCCTGCGGGCGTACAAGGCGACGCAGTTCAGCGAACTCGAGTCCTATCGCCTGGACGCCGTCGGCGAGGTCGAACTGGGCGTCGGCAAGGAACGCTACCCCGGCGACATCGGCGACCTGTGGGAAGACGACCCCGAGCGTCTGCTCGAATACAACCTCCGCGACGTGGAGCTGTGCGTCGAACTCGACCGCAAGCAGGACATCATCGCCTTCTGGGACGAGGCGCGCAAGCTCGTCGGCTGTAAGATCGAGGACGCCCCGACCGCGGGCGACGCCGTCGACATGTACGTCCTCCACAAGGCCTACGGCGAGTTCGCGCTCCCCTCGAAGGGCCAGCAGGAGGCGACCGACGAGTTCGAAGGCGGCGCCGTCTTCGATCCCATCACCGGCGTCCGCGAGAACGTGTCGGTGCTGGACCTGAAGTCGCTCTACCCGATGTCGATGACGACCATCAACGCCTCTCCCGAGACCAAAGTGAACCCCGAGACGTTCGACGGCCAGACCTACCGCACGCCCACGGGCGTCCACTTCCGGAAGGAACCCGACGGCATCATCCGGGAGATGGTCGACGAACTCCTCGAAGAGCGCGAGGAGAAGAAGGCCCTGCGCAACGACAACGACCCCGGATCGGAGGACTACGAGCGGTTCGACCGCCAGCAGGCCGCGGTGAAGGTCATCATGAACTCGCTGTACGGGGTGTTCGGCTGGGACCGCTTCCGGCTCTACGACCGGGAGATGAGCGCCGGCGTCACCTCGACCAATCGCGAGGTCATCAGCTTCACGGCCGAGGCGTCGAGCGAGCTCGGGTACGAGGTAACCTACGGGGACACGGACTCAGTCATGCTCGAACTCGGCGACCTCGACACGGACGCCGCCATCGAGAAGTCCTTCGAGATAGAGGAGCACATCAACGATCGCTACGACGAGTTCGCGCGCGAAGAACTCAACGCCGACTCCCATCGGTTCCAGATCGAGTTCGAGAAGCTCTACCGGCGGTTCTTCCAGGCGGGCAAGAAGAAGCGCTACGCCGGCCACATCGTCTGGAAGGAGGGCAAGGACGTCGACGACATCGACATCACGGGCTTCGAGTACCAGCGCTCGGACATCGCGCCGATCACGAAGGAAGTGCAGTTGCAGGTCATCGAGATGATCGTCCACGGCGAGGACCTGGCGGACGTCAAAGACTACGTCCACGACGTCATCGAGGACTACCAGGCCGGGAACGTCAGTCTCGACGACGTGGGTATTCCAGGTGGGATCGGGAAGAAACTCGACAACTACGACACCGACACTGCACAGGTCCGCGGCGCGAAGTACGCCAACCTCCTCCTGGGGACGAACTTCGCCAGCGGCTCCAAGCCCAAGCGGCTCTACCTCGACACGGTCCACCCCGACTTCTTCCAGCGGGTGGAGGAGGAACTCGACCTCGACCCGGCCGAGGACCCGCTGTACGGCGAGTTCAAGCGCGAGGTGGCAGCCGGTGACGGGGTCATCTGCTTCGACTACGCGGACCAGGTCCCCGAGGAGTTCGAGGTCGACTGGGACAAGATGCTTGACAAGACACTGAAAGGCCCCATCGCGCGCGTCCTCGAAGCGCTCGACATCTCCTGGGAGGAGGTCAAGAGCGGCCAGGAACAGACCGGGTTAGAGAGCTTCATGTGAGCGGGCGGAATCTGGTCCAGACCCATGTCACCCGGCTGAAACCGGGCCCCGATACTCGGACAGAACCAGGTCCCGACGCCGTCGGTTGATTTTCGCCCTTTCGATCCAGCCGACGCGCAGATGTTCCCCATTCCCAAACTTCGCTTTCCGTTTTGCAAAAGACGCTCGTGGAAACTCGAAACTATTATCAGCGACAGTACCGTGTTTTAGGATGACCGAAACACATGGCTGTACTCGAAATAGATAACCTGCAGGCGAAAGTCGCAGAGGAGGGAGGCGAGCAGATCCTCGAGGGCGTGGATCTCGAAGTCGCATCGGGCGAGATCCACGCGTTGATGGGGCCGAACGGCTCCGGCAAGTCGACGCTGGCGAAGATCATCGCGGGCCACCCGGCCTACGAGGTCACGGGCGGCGAGGTCCGCTTCCACATCGAGGAAGACGAGTTCGAGGACATCGAGGTCCCCGCGGACCTCCAGACGTGGGACCTGCTCGACCTCGAACCGAACGAGCGCGCGGCGCTCGGCATCTTCCTCGCCTTCCAGTACCCCGCCGAGATCGAGGGCGTCACGATGGTGAACTTCCTGCGGACGGCGCTCAACGCCAAGCTCGAGGAGCGCGAGGAACTCTTCGAAGACGAGGAGGAGGAAGAATCGGAGGCTGGCGACGGCGGAGACACGAAAGAGGACGCAGCGGGCTACGACACGTCGCCGATGGAAGGCCCCGCCGACGAGGGCGAGGTCGGCGTCGCCGAGTTCCAGGAGATCCTCCAGGAGAAGATGGAACAGCTCGACATGGACGAGAAGTTCGCGAACCGCTATCTCAACGCGGGCTTCTCGGGCGGCGAGAAGAAACAGAACGAGGTCCTCCAGGCCGCGATCCTCGAACCGTCGATCGCGGTGCTCGACGAGATCGACTCCGGGCTGGACATCGACCGCCTGCAGGACGTCTCGACGGGCATCAACGCCCTGCGCGACGAGCAGGGCGCGGGCATCCTGCAGATCACGCACTACCAGCGCATCCTCGACTACGTCGAACCGGACTACGTCCACGTCATGATCGACGGCGAGATCGCCAAGTCCGGCGGCGCGGAACTGGCCGAGACCCTCGAAGACGAGGGCTACGACTGGGTCCGCGAGGAAGTGTACGAGGCGGCCTAACGTGCACAGCGTCATAAGGCTCCACACCAAACCTACGACACAACAATGAGTTCAGATCAAGACCATCTCAAAGAGACAGACACGGAGGCCCGATTCGAGTTCAAGAAGGAGGAGAAGTCGGCCTTCGAGACCGAGAAGGGACTGACCGAGGAGACGGTCCGTCTCATCTCGGAGGACAAGGACGAGCCCGAGTGGATGCTCGAGCGACGCCTGCGCGCCCTGAAGCAGTTCCAGGAGATGCCGATGCCGACCGACTGGCCGGGCCAGCCCGACCTCTCGGAGGTCGACATCGACGAGATCGTCCCGTACATCCGCCCGGACATCGAGACGCGCGGCGGCGCCGAAGACTGGGAGGACCTCCCCGAGGAGATCCAGGATACCTTCGACAAACTGGGCATCCCGGAAGCCGAGAAGAACGCCCTCTCGGGCGTCGGCGCCCAGTACGAGTCGGAGATCGTCTACCAGAACATGCAGGAGCGCTGGGAGGAGAAAGGCGTCATCTTCTGTGACATGGACAAGGCCGTCCAGGAGCACGAAGACCTCGTCAAGGAGCACTTCATGACGAAGTGCGTGCCCCCGAGCGACAACAAGTTCGCCGCGCTCCACGGCGCGGTCTGGTCCGGCGGGTCGTTCGTCTACGTCCCCGAGGACACGACCGTCAACATGCCCGTCCAGGCGTACTTCCGGATGAACTCGGAAGGGATGGGCCAGTTCGAGCACACGCTCATCATCGCCGAGGAGAACTCCGAGGTCCACTACATCGAGGGCTGTTCCGCCCCGAAGTACTCGGCGTTCAACCTCCACAGCGGGGGCGTCGAGGTCTTCGTCGGCGAGAACGCCCACGTCCAGTACTCCACGGTGCAGAACTGGTCGAAGAACACCTACAACCTCAACACGAAGCGCGCAATCTGCGAGGCCGACGGCACCATGGAGTGGGTCTCCGGTTCGATGGGCTCGAAGGCGACGATGCTCTACCCGAGCACCATCCTCAAGGGCCCCGGCGCGACCGACAACCACATCACCATCGCCATGGCCGGCGAGGGCCAGGACATCGACACCGGCGCGAAGGTCTACCACAACGCGCCGAACACGAACTCGACCATCGAGTCCAAGTCCATCGCCAAGGACGGCGGCCGCACCAACTACCGCGGCCTCGTCCACATGGCCGACGGCGCCAAGAACTCCAAGACCAACGTCGAGTGCGACGCGCTGATGTTCGACAACGAGTCGACGTCGGACACGATGCCGTACATGGAGATCAAGGACAACGAAGTCGACGTGGCTCACGAGGCGACCGTCGGCAAGATCGGCGACGAGGACGTCTTCTATCTCCAGAGCCGCGGCCTGGACGACGACGACGCCAAGCAGATGATCGTCGCCGGCTTCATCGAGCCGATCACCGAGGAACTGCCCATCGAGTACGCGGTCGAGCTCAACCGCCTCATCGAACTGGAGATGGAGGGCTCGCTCGGGTAACCCCCGGTGTCTATCATGAGTACGCAGCTACACGCGAACCTCACGGAGGAACAGGTACGGACGATCAGCGACGACCTCGACGAGCCCGAGTGGCTCCTCGAGACTCGTCTGGACGCCCTCGCGGCGCTCGACGACCTGGACATGCCGGACGTCATCACGACGCCCGGCCCGCGCAACTGGACGAACCTGGTCGACCTCGACTACGAGTCGCTCGTCGACCCGCTGGAGTTCGCCCAGGAGAAAGACCGCGTCGCGGCCGAGGGCGCCGACGTCCTCTCGTGGGACGAGGCGCTCGCCCAGCACGGCGACCTGATCGAGGAGCACTTCGGCAGCGTCGTCGACCCGCAGCGTGACTTCCTGACGGCCCTGTCGACCGCCCTCTTCAGCGCAGGCACGCTCGTCTACGTCCCCGAGGGCGTCGCCGCCGAGGACGTCAAGATCCGCACGACGATGAACAGCCGCTCGCTGTTCAACTACACGCTCGTCGTCGCCGAGGAGTCCTCTTCGGCCACGATCCTCGAACGGCAGACGACCGGGACGAACCTCGACGGCGACCAGTACTACTCGGGCGTCGTCGAGGTCGTCGCCGGCGAGAACGCGAGCGTCCAGTACGGCGCGCTGCAGAATCTCGCCGAGGACAGCTACAACTTCTCGGTCAAGCGCGGCCACGCCGGCAAACACGGCTCGGTCGACTGGATCGAGGGGAACATCGGCTCCCGACTCACCAAGTCCAGCGTCGAGACGCGTCTGCTCGGCGAGGGCTCCGAGACTCAGATCGTCGGCGCCTTCTTCGGGCACGACGACCAGCACTTCGACATCAACAGCCGCGTCTGGCACGAGAACGAGCACACGACGGCCGATCTTGTAACCCGCGGCGTCCTCGACGACGAGGCCCGCTCGGTGTACGAGGGCGTCCAGGACGTGGGCCGCGACGCGTGGGACACCAACTCCTACCAGCGCGAGAACACGCTGATGCTGAGCGACGACGCCGAGGCCGACGCCTCGCCGAAGCTCATCATCAACAACCACGACACCGAGGCCAGCCACTCCGCGACGGTCGGCCAGGTCGACGCCGAGGACCTGTTCTACATGACCTCCCGCGGCGTCGACGAGGAGCGCGCGAAGAACATGCTCGTCGAGGGCTTCTTCGGCCCCGTCTTCGAGGAGGTCGCCGTCGACGAACTCCGCGAGGACCTCGACGAACTCGTCGTCGAGCGTCTTCGTGAGTGACCGGTAGGGAGCGAACGAAGGCTCGTGGAGCTTCGCTCCACGGCGGCTTCGCAAGTAGGCGTTCCCGGTTTCCGCGACGCGCGGTCGAATTCTTCTTCCGTTTCGAACGAGTGAGCGGTCGCGCTCCCGTCCACAAAACTGATACCTGATCGATAGGAATCGGGTCGCATGTCACCCCTCCGTGACGATGGCCGCGGTTCGACAGCGACCGCTGTCGCCGTGGCCTGCGTCGCTCTCGCAGTTCTGGTCCCTGCGGTCACCGCTGCAGCGCACGTTCCGGTGTCCAGCGAGTCCATCGACTCGCCGCCCGGGAGCGTCGCCGGCGACGGTCCATCCGTCTCCTGCACGCAAGGAACAACGTCGATCGGCGCCGCGTCGGACGTCCGGGAGCGGTCCCACACCGTTCGGAGCCAGTCGGCAGCGGCGAGCGCTGGGGAGGAAACGGTCCCGCTCGGCGGGATCGCGTTCGTCTCACTGTCGGTCGCGGACGGTCTCAACAGCACCGTCGAGATCGGTTCGGGAACGAATCACACTGTCGAGGGGACCGTCCGTGACGACGGCGACGGGCGGGCCACCCTCCGGATCAACACGTACGCCGCCGCGAACGGCGCGGCTGTCGGGGCCGAGGCGTACAGCGTCACGGGTGCAGACGAACTCACGATCCAGAGCGGAGAGACGGACGCACCGATGACGAACCGGACCTACTCGATCGGTGTCTATCGCGACGACGCCGTCGTCGACGAGGCACGTCTGAACGTCACGGCGCCGGACTTCGGGACCGTGACCGCGCTGAGCGGTCCGCCCCAGTTGCACGATGCGGGGACGGTCGACGCCGTTCGGACCGCCGAAGCCCTCGGGATGCTTTCGAACGAACAGACGGAGTACAACCGCACCGCAGTGCGACTTGGCGAGACAGTCGTGCTCCGAATCGAGTCGCCGAGTTTCCTGGGCGCCGTCGCGGCGCAACCCGGCGAGACGGCGACCGAGCGACTCGGTCGCGTCCACGAGTACCACGACCGGGACCCGTCGGTCGCGTTCGGGATCGACGGGCCGTGTTACGCGCTGGACTACGAGGCGAGCGCCGACAACGGCGCGGTTCGCGCCCTCCCCGATTACGCGAACGGGACGCTGTATCTCCTCGTGGACCACGACAGGACCGAGCAGTACACCGGCTACGGTAGTTTCGGACTGGACGTCGACGATCCGAACCCGCTCGGGAACTACGACGAGTACCTGCATTTCGAACGGGGAGAATACGGCGACACCGATCGACGACCGACAGTGGATCGTCTCGGCCCGTACTCGTACGACCAGCGCGTGGACGGCGTCGTCTCCTGGCCGACCGACGGATCCGTCGAGATCTCCGGTGAGACCGAGCTGTCGTCGATAACCCTCGGATATCAGTCGCTCACGGAGCCGAACTATCGGGTCAGTCGAACGGTCGAGGTGCGGGACGAGACGTTCGCCACAGAACTCCCGCTCCCGGACGCGGATCGGGGGCTGTTCGAGATCACGGTCGGTAACACGTCCTACACCGCGAAGGTCGGCGACGTCCCGAACGCCACCTGGGAACTGGCGCCGCCCGACGGCGCCGACCGGGTCGACAGAATCGGAATCGAACAACTGAAACTCGAAGACGGTGGGTTCATCGTCGCCTATCGACCGACCCAGAACGCGTCGACGTTCAACCGCGTCGGTTCGGCTGGTGCGGACGACGTCGCGATGTCGATAGCGTCCACGAACGAGTCCCAGCACCTGATCGTCGTCGCCCACCGCGACGGCAACGACAACGGTCGCTTCGACGGACCGAAGACAGACCCGGCTTACCGCGTCGGCGGGAACGCTGTCCGCGAGTGGGTCGCCGTCGAGACGACGAACGGTGCTCTCTCGGACGAACCGCCTCTCGGGTCGTTCGCACTCTCGAAGGTAGGCGACCCGGACCCGAACGTCCCGCCGCAGACGACTACTGCTCCGCCGACGCCAGTCACCGCCACTCCGAGAGCAACTCCGTCTCCCGCTCCGACCGCGACGCCGGAACCGACGGAGGCTGAGTCGCCCGAACCGACTTCGACCGACACCACCACGGCGGTCGGCCCCTCGCCGACGGCTGGCGGGACCGATCCCGACACGCCGACGGCCTCTACGCCGGCACCAGCCGGGACTGCTGCCGGCGGTCCGGGGTTCGATACCGCCTCCGCTCTCGTCGGGCTCGCAGCGGCGTGGTTCGTGCGTGCTCGCCGGCGGGCGTAACAGTACGCATCAGCACTGTTCCCCGTGGCCCGCGCGGCCGGAGCGGCATCCGTGGATCGGTTCAGCAATCTGGACTGCGGCGATTCTCTGGCGTTCAGGGCGACTGGCACCGTTCGACCGATTCCCAGCCTGCGAAAACGCGCCGGGCGTTTAAGTAGGACCGACGTGTCACGTCCACTCAGAGTATGCGCCCGCTACACGCCGGCCTGCTCGCACTCGCGCCCCTCGTCCCGCTGCACACCGGGCACCTGCACCTCCTCGCGGACTCGGTCCTCGGCGTGGCCGTGGGCCTCGTCGTCGTCGGCCTGTACCTCCTCACGCTCCGCTGGACCGGCGGGGGTTCGGACTCCGAGGACGGCGGGTCGCGAGACCGCAGGCAACGAACGAACCGATAACTTCGGCCGCGCCGTTGGCGACCGACTGGCTCGAAACCGGCCGCCGAGCCACTACCCGCCGAGGGAAGCACTTACGTCCCCTCCTCCCCGAGCACTGCGCATGAACGGAGTCACGTGCGACGACTACCGGGAGGGCACGCGGTGAGCCTCACCGTCCCGGTCGGGTCCGATCACCAGCTGGCCCGCCTGTTGCAGATCGGCATCGTCCTCGAAGAGGTCGTCGAGGCCCGCGCCGCGAAACACGCCGCGGATTCGGCCGCCGACCTCGGCGACGAGGTCACGGCGATGCTCGAAGACGCAGCCGAGGAATCGGCCGACCACCGCAACCGTCTGGAGGCGCTGGTCGACGAACTCGACGCCGAGACGGTCCCCTTCGAAGAGATCGAGATGCTCGTCGAGGCCCAGTACGAGGCGGACGAGGACTTCGACGGCGTCCTCTACGACCAGCTCTGCAACGAGGAGACGGCCTACAAGTTCTACGACGACCTCATCGACGCCGTCGAGGCGTCGGACGTGCAGTTCGGCATCGACCGCGAGCGGCTCCTCGAAACGCTCGCCGCCATCCGCGAGGAGGAGGCCGAGGGAGTCGAGGAAGTGACACAACTCATGGAGGAACGACGATGAACACCGACGGCGCGCGGCCTCGTCGCGCTCACACGAACCCGGAGGGATACGCATGAACACGGCCGATCAGTACCTGAAGGCGATCTACCTCATCCAGCAGATCGAGGACGGGCCCGCCTCGACGGGCGACCTGGCCGATCGGCTCGACGTGAGCCCCGCCAGCGCCAACGAGATGATCGGCAAGCTCGAAGACCAGGGGCTGGCCGAACACGAGAAGTACAAGGGCGTCACGCTCTCCGACGAGGGAATCGTCCGCGCCCGCGACGCCCTCCAGAACTACTGCATCATCGAGCGCTTCCTCGTCGAGGTCCTCGAAGTCGAGGAGTTCCGCGGCGAGGCCCGCCAGCTGGAGAGCGTCATCGACGAGACCGTCGCCGAGCGCCTCGACACCATCATCGACCGCGACCCCAAGTGCCCCGACTGCTTCGACCCCGAAGACGACGTCTGCGGCCTGCTGGAAGTCCCCGCGGCCGTCGACGACTGACCCGTCTCGAAGCGTTGAAGTTCGCCCCGAGTGTACGGTTTTTCAGCGAACGGCCCAAGGGGACGGTGGTCGGACGGCCGTTCGGACCGCGACGAGTCCCGTGGTGTAGTGGCCAATCATAGTGGCCTTTGGAGCCACTGACAGCGGTTCGAATCCGCTCGGGACTATAATCGACTTTCAGCCCTTCTACGCCCTGTTTTGATACCTCCATCGTCGGCTGCGGGATTCCTGTCCGTGACCGAACGGTCTGGCGTCCGTCTCCCACTCAGCCGTCGACGCACAGATCTGATCAGTACATCACGGTATCGTATCTCTAATTAGTGATTATAGAGAAACTATTTTTTGTCACTCGGTATGTGTTAGTGAACGGGTAGCACGGATGCGAACAGTACTGATGGCACTCGTCGTCGTCCTGTCGGCGGTCACGGCAGGCGTCGGCGGCGCGACAGTGGTATCGCCACCGAACGAACGGGCGGACGCGGCCGGCCCGGCGGACGCGCTGGTGCCGAAAGACGACCCGGGGAACGGCTCGGACGGTTACCGGGCGATCGAACCGACGCGCAACTGGACGGAGAAACCGGTCGACCTCGACACGGCGCCGTCGGAGTTCTCGGGCGCGGCGTCGACGAACGGGTCGGTGACCGCGGCCGACTCGGACTCCATCGTGATGGACCCGGACGACGCGGACCACCCGCTGGTCGGGACGAACAAGCAGTATCTCGCCTCCGACCAGGGGAGTTACTACTTCAAGGAGTTCACCCTGCTCTCGGTGGGCGACGAGATCGAGGTCTGGGTCGCGAACGACCTCTCGTGGCCGGCGAACGACTCGCGAACGGATCCGACCATCTCGGAGAACCAGGCCGAGGCGATGGCCCGGCAGTTCGACGAGAACATGTATCCCGTCGAGACCGAGACGTTCGGTGAACCGGTCGCGCGTAACGGGACAGACTCATACCTGGAGCAGATCGGGTTCGTCCCGGACGACTACTACCAGACCGGCAACGGGTCGGAGCGGACGGTCCTGCTCGTGGACAACGTCCGCGACCAGAACTACTACGACGAGGACTACCCGCTGTACATCGCCGGTTTCTACTCCCCGACGATCCAGGACTACACCGACCGGAACGCGATCACTATCGACGCCTACGGCTGGAACGACGTCGGTGACACCGGCGGCCAGACGGGTTACGAGGGGACCCTGGCCCACGAGTACCAGCACCTGATCCACGCCGACCTCGACGGGGACGAGACCAGCTGGGTCAACGAGGGGATGTCCGACTACGCGGAGTACATTACCGGCTACGGCGTCCCGCAGGGCCACCTGAACGCCTACGAGGAGATGCCTTCGAACTCCCTGACCAACTGGGAGGACCAGGGTCCGACCAACATCCTCGCCGACTACGGCGTCGCCTTCACGTGGACGATGTACCTCGCCGACGAGTACGGCCGGGACTTCGTCACGAACCTGGCGCAGGACGACGCCAACGGGATCGACGGCGTCGAGAACACGCTCGACGAGGTCGGCGCGAAGCGCGACTTCGACGACCTCTACCAGGACTTCTCGACCGCGGTGGTGACCGACGACCACCGGACGCCGCGGAAGGACAGGTACCACATCGACGGCGTCGAGGTCGACGTCAACACCTCCGGCACCGTCGGGACCGCGGGCGTCTGGGGGACGAACTACCGGTCCATCGACACCAGCGACCGCGGACCGATCAAGGGGGTTACCGTCTCGGGGACCGAGTTCATCGACACGCAATGGTCGACCGCGACGGACCCGGTCACCGGTAGCGGCGACGTGCTCTACAGCGGGTCCGGGAACCTGTTCGACCGTCACGCGATCGTCGAGCGTGACCTCTCGGACGCCGAGAACCCGACGCTCACCTTCGACTCCTACCAGCGGATCGAACAGGACTGGGACTACGGGTTCGTACAAGTCTCGACCGACGGCGGCGAGACCTGGCACAGCCTCTCGAACGAGAACACCGACGACTCGCCCGCGGCCGACGCCCATCCGCTCGTCCGGGAGAACGTCCCGGGACTGACCGGGAACACCGACGGCTGGGAGCGCCAGTCGTTCGACCTCTCGGAGTTCGCCGGAAACGAGAGCGTTCTAGTCTCGTTCCGGTACGTGACCGACTGGGCCATCGCCGAGCCCGGCTGGTGGGTCAAGAACGTCTCGGTCGCCGGCGAACCGGTCGCCACCGACTCGACGGAGCCGTTCATGAGCGAGCGCGAGGCGACCGGCGACAGTGTAGAGTACCAGTTCACGTTCATCGGGATCAAGCACAACGGGAACTTCCAGGTCAAACAGATCGACACGACGACGTTCGACGAGTCCGGCGAGGAGGACCTGAAGAAGTTCCTCCGCAACGGCAACTTCGAGGAAGTCGTCGTCGCGAGCACCTGGGCGGCTGACGAGAGCGAGAGCGGCCGCGTCCCCGTCGGCATCGAGTTCACGTTCGCCGGCGAGGACGATCGCGGGAACGAGCACGGACGCGACGACGGGGACGACGGTGACCACGGCAATGGCCCTGGAAACGGGCACGGGAACGATGATCGGTAACCCCCCGTCTGAGTGACCGGCTCGTAGCTCGACGACCGACCGCGATCCCGCTTTTTTCGCGGACTGGACGCCGAGCGTCGCGGGTGCGTCAGAACGGCGTGTGGAGGGCACGGTAGCCGTCATCGGTCCGTTCGACGGACTCGACGGCGTAGAGGCGCAGATCCCGTTCCTGGCCCGTCCGGACCGGGAAGTCGTAGTATGTCGCCTCGTAGCCGAGCGAGTCGCCGTTCTCCCGTGTTTCCGTCACGAACTCCCGGTGGCGATCGAGTCGCTCGCGGACGACCGACCGCGACAGGTCCGCGACGTCCGTCATCTGGTCGTCGAACACCTCGGTGAAGGCGGCCTCGCGCTCGTAGCCGATCGAGTTCCGTCCCGCGACGAGCGCGGCCAGGGACGTGGTGCCGGTGCCCCAGAACGGGTCGAGCACCGTGTCGTCGTACACCGAGTACATGTTGACGAGTCGGTAGGGGATCTCGAAGGGGAACGCGGCCGAGCGCTCGCGGAGGTCGTCGTGACCGAGCGCCTGGAGTTCGCCCTGTACGTCGGTCCAGACGTCGGAGAACCAGCGGTTGCGCTCCTCCCAGAAGTAGGCGGCCTCGTAGCGGCGGTCGGCGCCGGGCTCGAACGACCGCGAGTCGCTCCCGTTGCGGAAGACGAGGACGTACTCGTGTTCGAGCGTGACGTAGGCGTTCGGCGGGACCATGCCCGACCCCATGAACTTCGCCGTGCTGTTCGACGGCTTGCGCCAGAGCACGTCGGGGAGGGGCTCGAAGCCCAGCGACTGGAAGCCCTCGATGACGCGGGCGTGGTTGGGGTAGACGCTGAAGCTGTCGCCGACCGTTCGGGTCGCGTCGCCGACGTTGACGCAGGCGATGCCCCCGTCGACGAGGACGCGCGACACCTCCGCCCACACCGCGTCGAGGACGCCGTGCATCGCCTCGAAGGCGCGCTCACCGTCGTCCTCGGCGAGCGCGTCGCCGACGGCGGGGTCGAGGTCCGC
Organism: Halosimplex amylolyticum; assembly: GCF_051414035.1. Taxonomy (NCBI): domain Archaea; kingdom Methanobacteriati; phylum Methanobacteriota; class Halobacteria; order Halobacteriales; family Haloarculaceae; genus Halosimplex; species Halosimplex amylolyticum. The sequence goes on from NZ_JBLKNW010000001.1 coordinate 1,014,554, forward strand.
GAACGTTTCGTCCCACATCTCGATCATGGGATAGGGCGGTGACGTCACGACGAGGTCGACGCTGTCGGCGGCTACGTCCGAGAGGTCGCGCGCGTCGCCCACGACGACCCGGTGACTCGTCTCCATCGTCCCTGTAGTCTGCACCACCGTCCTTGAGTCTCCCGACCGAAGCAAGACTGTATTCGGCCCGACGGTGCGCAACCGGGACCGATATCAATCCTTATTATCTCGACGGGCAACTCTTAACATATGACCGTCGTCAGCGTCTCGATGCCCGACGAACTGCTCGAACGGATCGACACGTTCGCGGACGAACACGGGTACACCGGTCGGAGCGAAGTCGTCCGCGAGGCGGCGCGTAACCTCCTCGGCGAGTTCGAGGACAAGCAACTCGAAGAGCGCGAACTGATGGGGGTCGTCACGGTCCTGTTCGACTACTCCTCCTCGGGCGTCGAGAACCGGATGATGAACCTCCGCCACGAGTACGAGGACCTCGTCGCCTCGAACGTCCACAGCCACATCGGCGACCACTACTGCCTGGAACTGTTCATCCTTGAAGGGTCGCTCGAAGACATCTCGACCTTCGTGGGCAAGATCCGCGCGACCCAGGACACGCTCTCGATCGACTACTCCGTCATGCCCGTCGACCGCATCGACACCATCGGATAGTTCGACCGGGTGGCGAAGGGAGCCGGACCGTGGACCGCTACAGGTACGCCGCGTCCCAGCGTGTGGCCTTGCGGGCGTTCCCGCAGCTGTCGCACTCGATGCGACCCATGGCGTCCATCGCGTTTGCCAGGCGATTGCAGTTCGAGCAGAAGTACCCGTAGTGCTCGGTGGCGTCCTCGTCAGCGTAGACCGTGTAGAACTTCCCAGTCGAGCCCTCGTCCCAGTCGCTCTCGTCGACGTAGACGGTGGCGCCGTCGGCGGCCCGGATCGACTGCAGTCCGCCGCCGCCCTCCTCTGCGTAGACGTTCTCGACGTGCGTTCGACCGGCGATCTCGACCTCCTCCCGACCGACCTGCTCGAACCCCTGCGCCTCGTAGAAGTCGTTCCCGTCGTCGTTGTCCGCGAGCACGCGACCGGCGACGCGTTCGACGCCCCCCTCGGCCAGCGATTCGCGCGTCCGGTCGAACAGTGCGTCCGCCACCCCCTGTCCGCGGTAGGCCGGATCGACGTGGAGCCACAGGATCGTGGCCGTCTCGCCGTCGGCCGAGCGCTCCGACTCGGCGAAGCCGACTACCTGCCCCTCCCGCTCGGCGGCGAGGATCCGCCTGTCGGCGTCGTCGAGCCGCTCTTCTAGCGTGTCCTCGTCGTACCACTCGGAGACGGCCGTCGTGATCGCCTCCAGATCGAGCGAGTACGACGCCTGTAACGAACGCCGAGCCACGTCGCGGATCGCCGGGCGGTCGGCCGACGTCGCTGTCCGTATCTCCATGTGTCAATTGTTGGCATGCGACAAGATAAAACCACGCCCACACCGCGGACCCACCGGCGACTCGTCGTCCCGAGCGGCGATCGGTGGGCGAACGTGGAACTCGCGGCGAAATCGACGGCTTCGACCGGACGCGACAGAACGTTTTCAACGAGCGAATCGCCAGACCGTGGGCCTGTCACGCTGGGATGTCCCGTCCATCGGGGACGGCGATCGGCGTCGAAAACCGGGCGAAACCGGAGGGCCACGGGTGTCGTAACGCCTAAGAGTCGAACGCGCGTTTCTATCCGTAAGATGACTGACGCACGTATCTATCGGAGGTGGTTCTGTGGGGGTCGAGATTAGGGAGTCGCCGGTCTCGGACGAGGAGTTCGAGGAGATGAAGGGCTTCGTCCACGACTACCTCGCCGCCAGCGTCGAGAGCGAGGACGACGGCGGTCGCATGCGGTGGTACCCCTGGCACTCCGCGGAGTACCGCTTCAATCACATCCTGAACGTGGTCGAACTCGCCGAGGAGATCGCCGAATCGGAGGGTGCGAACGTCGACGTGACCCGCGTGGCCGCGCTGTTCCACGACATCGCGAAGCTCGAGGTCGACCAGGACCTCCACGCCGAGGAGGGCGCCCGAATCGCCCGCGAGTACCTGACCAGCCACGGCGACTACCCCGCGTCGTTCGTCGACGAGGTGTGCGCCGCGGTCGAGGACCACTCCTACCAGGGCGAGTTGACCGACCTCTCCCTGGAGACGCAGTGTCTCATCGAGGCCGACCTGCTCGACAAGGTCGGGGCCAACGGAACGGCCCTGATGCTCCTGCGGATGGGCTACGAGTCCCGCACGCACATCGACGCGGCCGAGATGGTCGGGCGCGTCCTCGAACGCGGCGTCGACGCGCGCGAGCGCGTCCGGAGCGACACCGCCGAGAGCATCGTCCATCGGCGGCTCAAGCGGGTCAAGTGGTTCAAGGAGTGGCTCGAGACCGAAGTCGCCGACGTCGACCCCGACGAGGAGCTCAGCGGGCCGTCAGACCGACCCGACTGACGCGGCTCGCCCCGCCGAACCGGACGCGCCCGCTACGCGGCCGCGTCGAGGAGCGTCCGCGCCGCCGTCCAGCAGAAGGTGACGCCGAAGCCCGCGAGCACGAGCGCCGACGCGGCCGCCGCGGCCGGTGCGAACGCGTCCACCCGACGGCCCACGCTGACGAGCGTCGCCGGGAAGCCGACGATCCAGACGACGATCCCGCCGAACAGCCCCGCCAGCAGCGCCGGACTCCCCGTTCTGACCACGAGCACGCCCGCCAGCCCGTCGCCGACCGCGGGCAGGTACGAGAGCACGTCGACGGTCCCGGGTTCGAGCAGCCCCACGCCGACCGTCAGCCAGAAGAGAATCTGGTAGGGGTTCGTCAGCGCGAGTACGAAGGCCTTCGTGAAGCCGCGAGCGTCGGCGTCGTCGGGGGACGGCCCCGCGTCGTCGGACAGGAAGTCCGCGCGAGCGTCGCGAACCGCGCCGGTGGCGAAGTACAGCATCAGGAGCCCGCCGACGCCGACCATGACCGCCCTGACCGTCGGGGCGCCGTCGAGGAAGGCGACCACGCCCGCGAGCGACAGCGCGAAGAATATCAGGTCGGCGCTCATCGCGCCCAGTCCGGCGGTGAAGCCCGCGATCCAGCCGCGGAGGACGCTCTCCTCGGCGATGACCGCGTTCATCGGACCGGGCGGGGCCGCCAGCGCCAGTCCGAACACGACGCCGACACCGAACGTCTGCGCGACAGTCGCGACTCCCATCGTCCCCGTGTATCGAGTGGACCGTGAAAAAGGCGTCTTCCGCAGCCTTACTGGTACATCCCGATCGGCTGGGCCTTCGAACTCTCCTCCTGTGCCTCTTCCATCCGCTTCGCGAGGTTCTCGCGCGCTTTGCTGATCTCTTCGGCCTGTTCGACCAGGTGTTCCGTGTCGATGTCGACGCCGGCGATCGGCCCGACGCCGTCGAGCAGGACGACGCGCGCGGCCTCCGGGTCGGGGAAGTTCCTGTTCGACTCGACGACAAGCCCGAGTGCGTCGAGGTCTGTCCGGTTGGCCTCGTAGAGGAGCGCCCCGGTCGGCCCGCTGATGACGCCGCTCTCGGTCGGCGCGGGGATGTCGTGCTCGTCGAGGAGCGCGGCCGCGTCGCCGTTCGCGACGCCGTACAGGGTGGGGACGCCGTCTTTCTCGGCCGGGAGCCCCGAGACGAACAGGGGGGTCGCGTCGCGCTCGGCCAGCCACCCGGTCAGACAGGTGGCGAAGTCGTCGGCGGCGCTGGGGGAGACCGGCACGTCGCTCTGCAGCGCTAGCAGGTCTCGCTCCTCGTCGGCGTAGATCCGGACCGGCGGCTCGTAACTCCGGTCGCCGTCTCCGAACACGGCGACTTCGGGGAGCCCGTCGCAGTGACACGACGCGTAGTAGGTCATGTCCAGCGCGTCGACGAGGTGGTCGGCCGCGATCTTGCCGACGAGGCCGACGCCGGGCAGCCCCTCGATGAGCGTCGGCGAGTCGAGTTCGATCTCCTCACGGTGTACCGTGACGTGAGCCATACCGGTTCGCCGGTCGCCAGCGGCATAAAACCGCCCGCGAGCGGGCGCTCGCCCGGCTCGACCGCCGGCGCCGTCACCCGTCGACGCGCGCCGGAGCGCCGCGAGACGAGGGGGTTAACACGGGCGGGAGCCAACGGGGCTCCAATGGACGTACTGGAGCGCTACGCGCCCCTCGTGGACGATTTCGACGCCTTCCGCGCGGCCTGTGACCGGCCGCTTCCCTCGGTCGTCCGCGTCAACACGCTCAAGACGACCGTCGAGCGCGCGCGAGCGGCCCTCGACGAGGCGGGTATCGCCTACGAACCCCGCGAGTGGCACGACGGGCTGCTCGCCCTCCCCCAGGACCAGCCGGGGACGAACTGGCCGTACATGCTGGGCTGGATCCACGGGCAGGAGGAAGTCTCCGCGGTCCCCGCCGAAGTGCTCGACCCCCAGCCCGGCGAGCGCGTCTGGGACGCCTGCGCCGCACCGGGCAGCAAGACGACGCAGCTGGCCGCACTGATGGAGGACACCGGACTCCTCGTCGCGACCGACAACAACCTCGGGCGCATCTCCGCCCTGCGCTCGAACGCCGAGCGCGCCGGCGTGACGAACGTCGCCGTCACGCACGAGGACGCCCGCAACCACTCGCTCAAACCGTTCCGCGCGCCCGGCTCCGAAGCGGGGCGGGAGGGCGCGCCGTACGACCGCGCGCTCGTCGACGTGCCGTGTTCCTGCGAGGGGACCATCCGCAAGAACCCGGACGCGCTCGACGACTGGAACCTCGACCACGTCCACGGCATCGCCGGCGTCCAGAAGGGCGTCCTCCGCCGGGCGATCCAGACCACCCGCGAGGGCGGCACCGTCGTCTACTCCACCTGCACGTTCGCGCCCGAGGAGAACGAGGCCGTCCTCGACTACGCGCTCGACGAAGAGCCGTGCGAACTCGTCGAGTTCGACCTGCCGCTCGAGCATGCCCCCGGCGTCACCGAGTGGGGCGAAGAGTCCTACGACGAGTCGGTCCGAAAGGCCAAGCGCATCTACCCGCACCACAACGACACCGGCGGCTTCTTCTGCGCGAAACTGGAGGTGACCGCCGAATGAGTCCCGAACCTGCGGAGGAGAACGACGGCACCCGATTCGATCGACTGCCCGCGACCGCCGACGAGCGCGTCGTCGAGGGGCGGGCGACCCGCGAGGAGGTTCTCGCGTGGTGGGACGAACGCTTCGGCGTCCCGCCGGAGACGTTCGCGGACCACACGTTCTGGGAGCGCGGGTCGGGGAAGATCTGGGCGTTCGCCGACGACGTGGCCTCGCCGGTAGCCATCGAGGGGCTCGGGCTCGCGTTCCTGCGGACGCGCCGCGAACACTGGAAACCCACGCTGGAAGCCGTCCAGCGGTTCGGCGGCGACGCGGACGACTGCGTCGTCCAGCTCTCGCGGGAGCAGGCGGCGACGTTCGTCGCCGGCGACGACCAGGAACTCGACTGGGACGGCGACTGGGGGTACCTGATCGTCGCGACAGACGTCGCGGGCGAGCCCGCACCCGTCGGCGTCGGCCTCTACGTCCACGGCGAACTCCGCTCGCAGGTCCCGAAAGGCCGGCGTCGAGAGCTGTAGGGGCGCCGTCGAGAGCTGTAGGGGCGCCGTCGGGAGCTGTAGGGGCGCCGTCGGGAGCTGTAGGGGCGGCGTCGAGAGCCGTCGGAGCGGCGTCGAGAGCCGTCGGACCGCCATAGATGCGCCGACGTGCGTCCGTAGCGGCCCGGACCACGGCAACGTTTATCAGGGGAACCGAGAATCGTAGTGGTATGTCGTGGTCGCGGCGCCTCTGGGTCGCGCTGGCGCTGATCGCCGTCGTCGGCGCCTCGGCGGCCGTCACGGCGTCACTGTACGGCGACGGTGCCGTCTCGGTCGACGACGTGAACGCCTCTGGTTCGACGCCGACGAACGTCACGGCCAACTGCGAGGGCGTCGTCGTCCGCAGCGCGACCGTCTCCGCCACCGTCAGCCGCCCGGGGACGAGCATCGACAACCCGCAGTTCTGGGCCGTGGGCGTCGCCGTCCGCGCGTCTGTGTTCGGAGAGACGAAACGACGCGTCGTCTCCGTCCCGCCGGGGTCCACCCGGACCGTGACCGTTCCGTTCACGAGCGTCCGCGAAGGGTCGTGGGCGCCACAGGCGTTCGAAGACGCCGTGATCCAGGTCTCGCAGGGCAGCGCCACCGTCGCCGAGCGGACGAAGACGGTGACGCTCGTTCCCGTGAAAGCCGGTGAGGACTGTTGATTCGCTCGCGGCCACTTCTCGTCACCGCGAGTACGACAGTACCGCATCCGCCGGATATTGCGCCGCTGAACCCTATCGAGGGCGGTTCCGCGTACGCACCTGGCAACCACTAGGTGTCTATCCATTGAATATTTAACTGTAGGGAAACTACAACCGGTCGCTCCTGAGAAACGGAGTGGGTCAGTTGGCCCGAGTCAGCCGCACGAGGCTGTCGCGGCTGACCGCCACCGTGTGGGGTGGCGGGACGGGCCGGCACAGATGGGTGAACAAATGTCACACCAATCAACGAAACGGAAGCGGTCAGACGCGGACGATAGCTGGGTCACTACCAGCGACAGCGGTCTGACGCAAACGGAGATCCACGGGATTCTGAGCAACGAGCGAAGGGTAACCGTCCTCGAACTACTCAACGAACAGGAAGCGTATCCGGTGTCGGAACTCGCGGAAGAAGTCGCAGCCGCCGAAACTGACGAACGCCCGCCACCGCGGGACAAGCGACAGAGCGCCTACGTAACTCTCGACCAGTCTCACTTGCCGAAACTCGACAAGTACGGTGTCATCGACTACGACTTCGAACGGAAGATCGCAACGCGCCGCCCCGAGAACTTCGCACCGTTCAGGGAGGGAACTGATGGAACGGCGGACGAAGGGGTCGAAGACGCGTCGGAGGGCTCTACGGGAGCCTGGTTAGACTGGACGGTCGCCGCCGCTGCCGCGGGGCTCACTGCCACCGTTCTGAGTCGCATCGGACTGGACGCTCTCGTGCCGGTATCGACGCAGCTGGTCGCGGAAATAACGCTTCTCGCGCTGTTCGTCTCCCTCGTCTACCAGAAGGGCCGGACCAACACGCGGTGGTTCGAGGTCGTCCGAGATCGACTGCGGTAACGACGAAGCGTTCCGCCCCGACTCGGTCTCGGAGCCATTCGAATTTCGGCGCGCTCACTCGACGAGCGCTCGGAGGATGAACCAGCGCCGATTCCAGAGCTGATAGCTCGTCGCCGCTGCGAGGACGAGCAGGAACGTGGTTATCAGCAGGACGGAATTCAGCGCGGAGAGCAGCGGGAAGCCGAGTTCGACGCCGAGTAAGACCATCAGGCCGATTGTACAGAGCGCCCGGTAAAACGACGCCCAGGTGATCCCGTACGGCGTGACGACCTCCATGTAGAGGTCCACCGCCCGCGCCGACTGGTCCAACTCGACAGTCTTCCGGTCCCTGTCGTACACGACGATCCCCTCGCGGTCCAGTTTCGGGAGGTGCGTCTGGTGGAGCGAGTTGTACACGCTCTCGCGGAGATCCGTCGGTGGCGGCGACTGCCCGGATTCGGACTCGGCGATAGAAACTGACAGCTCCCTGAGCGACATCGAACCGATAGTCTTCCGCAGTCGGTCGAGCACCTCGCGACGGCGCTCGTTTCTGAGGATATCGTGGATCTCTTCTTCTGCTAGCGACTGTGTATGGTCGTGTTTACCCATGCCCGTACCCGGACCCTCGTACCGTCCACACGGGGTTAGTTATTCTCTCGTTCTGCTGTCTGAACGGTTAATTCAGGCGCACGTGACGGTTTCAGCTCGTCAACTAAACCAGTGACTGACTCGCTGAACCTGTTATTTAGTTGTCTGAATGGGTCGTTATTCGACCGCACTGTCGTTCGGAGAGGCGGCCGAGACGCCGTTCACGCACTGGTGACCGGGTCGCCCTCGGCCTCGAAGAGCCGGTCGCCACAGCGCTGGCACGTCGAGGCCACGACGTCGACCGAGCGACAGCACGACTCGATGGTGTCGCGACCGATCTCGACGCGACCGCCACACTGCGGACAGTCGTCGAGCCAGAGTCGCAGCGCCGCCAGCACCTGCATGCGCTGGTCGGGTCCTATGGCGATCCAGTGTCCTGAACGGTCTGCGAGCAGCGTAGCCGCGGCGAGGTCGGCGAGGTACGCGCCGGACGACTGATTCTTGCGTGGGTTCATTGGGGACGATACGTTCCGGCGCGTCACTGTGGCGGCTCGCATGCTGTCCTCGATCAGTCCGGTCTGCCTGTGGGTCACTTAAGCGAAGGAGACCGTTCGCGTCGAGCGCCCGAACTAAACGACGCGTTGGGGGCGAGCGGCTACCGGGCGCTCGCGATCCCGACGGCCGTAAGCGCGGTCGGATGGCCGGAAACAGCGAGCAGCGCGCTGTTTACCACCGGATCTTCTCTGCGGGCCGCCCGCGCGTTCACCCGAGCGAGTTACACTCTCCCCCTGACGGTTTAACCAGCCGTTAGCGCCGATAACGACCCTCGAGGACTGGCTAACGGCGGCTTGTGGGTTTCGAACACCTCGTTCCGGACCGCTCTACGAGCCGATAGGTATAGAATCTGGTAATTATCTATGGGGTACCCTGTCGAGGGTCTCGGTAAGCCCGTGCCGCTCAGGAACGGGCGATACCAAGTCATGTCAGACAAGAAAATCGGTCTGTCCCGACGCCAGATGCTCGCCGGACTCGGCACTGTCGGTGTCGCGTCCGTCGGCGCGGGCCTCGGGACGACGGCGTTATTCAGCGACGAGGAATCGTTCACAGGGAACACGATAACGGCGGGCACGCTCGATATGAGCGTCACCGCGTCGATCGAAGCGGCCAACGAGTACTGGGCCGAACAGGTGGACCTCTCGGAACTGGAGGAAACGGCCGACGGCGAAGCCGTGACCGGCATCCAGGTCGAGGACGTGAAGCCGGGCGACTGGGGGATCTTCTGTTTCGAGATCTCGATCGCCGACAACCCCGGGTACGTCCGTACGCGCGCGGAGAATCTGCTGTCCAGCGAGAACGGCTACCCCGAACCGGAACCGTCCGACGAGGACGGCGGCGACTACAACGATCCCGGTGACAGCGGCGGAGCCGGCGAGCTCCAGGACGAGATGCTGGCCGAGGTCTACCGGAGCTTCGACGCGGACGCGGACTCCGACCCGCCCCGGAGCCACCTCACGCCCGACGGCGGCGACTCCGTCGCTCCCGAGGGGACGACGCTTCAGGAAGCCTACGACGAGTTCTCCGACGGCGTCGTCATGCGCGACGGCGACGGCGAGCCGATGGTCGTCGGGTCGCTCCCGGAAGACGAGGAGACGCCCGACGGACCGGGCCCCGTCGAGTGGTGCCTGCTCCTGTACATTCCGGAGGACGTCGGAAACAACGTCCAGACGGACGGACTGTCGTTCGACCTCGTGTTCGAGGCCGAACAGGTCCGCAACAACCCGACGCCGTTCGACGGAGACAGCGCGGTCAGCGAGACGACTACGTCCACGGCGACTTCGACGTCCACGGCGACTTCGACCTCCACGTCGACGCCGGGGACGTAGCTGCCGCGGCCCCTCCCGGTCCACCCCTACCCAACCCGTGGTCGCGTCCGTTCCCGACCCCTCGCGACCACACCGGCGGGACGTCCCGCCGGGACTCACGCGGGCGCTCGCCGCGTTCACGCGGCCACGGCGGTTCGACTCCGCCGGTGAGCCTCAACCCGAACACTCGGGTGACCCGACCATGACCGACGGAAACGATACCAACGACGACGGTCTCAGATTCACGCGCCGATCGCTGCTCGCCGGGCTCGGTACGGTGGGCGTCGCCAGCGTGGGCGCCGGCCTCGGGACGACGGCGCTGTTCAGCGACGAGGAACTGTTCGAGGACAACGAACTTCGGGCGGGTGCTCTCAACATGCGCGTCACTGTCGACAACGTCGCGCACAGCACGCCGATCGTCCGGGACAACACGACGATCACGCCGAGCGACACCGCCGACGGGCAGGAAGTCACCATCTCGGTGGCCGATCTGAAACCCGGCGACTGGCTCATCCTGGAGTGGAATCCAGAAGTGATCGCGAACCCCGGGTACGTCCGGATAACCTCGGTCGACGAGGACTATTCGAACGTCGAGGGCGGGACGCCCGAGTCCGAATCGGAGACGGCTTCACCTGGCGATCTCGGCGACGCGATCCTGTCGACGGTGTGGCAGTCGTGGGACAACCTCAACTCCTCGCGCCAGTATCTCGGAGGCCTCGACGCAACGACCGACCTGAACGACTCCGGACTCTCGGGCTACGAAACGCCGGATATGGACGGCGTGACTGGCGGTGGCGCCCACTACACGACGCTGAACGAAGCCCACTCCGTCTACGAATCTGGCGTCTTGCTCCGCGATGCGTCTACGGGCGAGCCGCTGGTGATCGGGGCGAACTCCGACGCCGCGTGGTTCTACCAGTTGCTCGAACTCCCCCGAGAAGTCGGGAACGAAATCCAGGGTGACGAAGTCACCTTCACGCTCCGATTCGACGCCGAGCAGGTCCGTAACAACCCGACGCCGTTCGACGGAGCGTGATCACCGGATGGTTCGACTCGCCCACGCCGGTGCCCGAGTTCGACGGCGGTGGTTCGACTCCGCCGGTGGGCCTGCATTTCGCGGGGTGAGACGATGACCGAGACACCGATCGAACTCTCGCGGCGGAAGCTGCTGGGAGGGCTCGGCGCAGTCGGACTGGCCAGCGCCGGCGCCGGTCTCGGCACGACGGGGCTGTTCGCCGACGGCGAGACGTTCGAGAACAACACGTTCGCGGCGGGCGTCCTCGACCTCAAGGTCGACTGGGAGGAACACTACTCCTTCCAGGACGGCGAGGCGGACGCCCACCTCGAACACGGGATCACTCGTACCCGACCGGAGAACACCGACGACTACGTCGGGCTGCCCGACCCGGAGGACCCGGTCGTCTGGGTACACGAGACGGACCTCGCACGGTACATGGACGAGACGGCCGTCGAATCGTTCCCGGACCCGAACGACGACGGCGTTCAGGAACTCCAACTCGACGGCGAGGAGACCGGGTTCGAGTACGTCGCGTGCGAAGACGGCGCCGACCTCGACGAGCACTTCGACCCGTCGACCGAGGGCGCGCTCCGGACGAACAGCGGCGACACGTACGTCGACGGGGAGGTCCGCCCGCTGATCGACCTCGACGACGTGAAACCCGGCGACTTCGGCGAACTCACGCTGAGCTTCCACCTCTGCGACAGTCCCGGGTACGTCTGGCTCCGCGGCAGGAACGTCTCTGCGTCCGAGGGCGGGCTGACAGAACCGGAGGCCGCGGTCGACGATTCCCCGGGCGACCCGGAGCTCGCCGAACAGATCCGGACCGTCTGGTGGTACGACAGCGACGGCAACAACGTCGTCGACTCGTCGGTCGGTGCCGTCGACGTCATGCTGGCGGTCGACACCTCGGGGTCGCTCGACGGCGACGACGTCGCCGATCTGGCGACCGCGGCGTCGGACCTCGCCAGCGACCTCGACGCCGCCGCGGACGCGCGAATCGGTGGCCTGAGCTTCGGCGGCGGGTCGATCGACGACTTCACCGCGCTCGCCGACGGGCCGGTCAGTTTCTCGGGACTCTCGGCGAACGGCGACACGCCGATGCCCGCGGCCCTGGAGGTCGCGGCGGCGGAACTCGACGCGAACGGGCGACCGGGCGCTGAGACCTTCGTCGTCCTGTTCACGGACGGCGGGCCGAACTACGACAACGGTCCCTACCGGGCCGGTGGCCACGAGGTCGGACCGTACGGGAACGGCGACAGCTCGAACGCAGTGGTCGAGGACGGTGAACTGGACGAGACGGCGGCCATCGCCGGGGAAGTCCGCGACTCCCACCGCATCCTCGCGGTCGGCATCGACGACGACAGGGCGCCGTCGGGTCGAACGGGGGAGTCGGGAGTCCCGCTCCTCTCGACGTACCTGCGCGACCGGATCGCCGGCAGTCAGGGTGACTACTTCAGCGCCGAGGACTCCGGGACGACGTCGAACGTCCTCGGCGCCATCGTCGACGCGATCGCCGTCCCGGAGGAAGTGTTCCACCGCGGCACGCTCGCCGAGGACCTCGCTGCGCTCTCGTCCGGGGCGGGCGTCCCCCTCGACGCAGGGCTCGAAACCGGCTTCGACGAGTTCGGGGACGACGGCGACGACGAGGCGCGCGAGTGCTTCCAGCCGGGCGTGAGCAACTACGTCGGCTTCGGCTGGTGGCTCCCGATCGACGTCGGGAACGAGGTCCAGAGCGACGCCGTGAGCTTCGACCTCGGGTTCTACACCGAACAGTGCGAGGGCAACGGGGGGAGTGGAACGACAGGCGCATGACGACCGACAGGTCTCGGCGGCTCTCTGCCCACGACGGCAACCGTCGCCTTCGCGCCAGTCGAAGGCGACTCCCACGGTTCCCCGTGGCACGGCGGTTCGATTCCGCCGGTGGGTTTCCCCCCGGAGGGGGACGATACAATGACCGACGACAGATTCAAACTGACGCGGCGGAAGATCCTCGGCGGCATCGGTGCCGCCGGGCTCGCGGGCGCCAGCGCCGGCATCGGAACGAGCGCGCTGTTCAGCGACAGCGAGTCCTTCGAAGGAAACAGCCTGACGGCCGGCGAACTGGACCTCAAACTCGACTACCGGGCGACCTACGCCGGCGGTCCCGACCGGCTCGACGAGGTGGATAGCTGGTACAGCGAGGAAGGGCCGGGCGAGCCTTTCGACGTGGTCGAAGAGGAGGACGGCGTCTACCTCCTCGGCGAAGTCCCGAGTCCCACCGACGACAGCGCGTGGGAAGACACCGTCCAGGAGAACGACCTCTGTGACGAGGCGTTCGACCTGATCAACGGCGACGAAGTCCCCGTGTTCACGCTCCGCGACGTCAAACCGGGAGACACGGGCGAAGTCACCGTCAGCCTCCACCTCTGCGACAACGCGGGGTGGGTGTGGATGACCGGCGGGCTGACCGAGAACGCCGAGAACGGACTGATCGGACCGGAATCGGGCGTCGACGAGACCGGCGGTGATCCCGGCGCCGGCGCGGGCGAACTCGCGGACGCGATCGAAGCGACGCTCTGGTACGACGAGAACTGCAACAACGTACACGACGGCGAGGGCGAAGACTCCAACCCGGCCTGTATCCAGCTCGTGCTCGACACCTCCGGGTCGATCGGGAGTAGCGCGATGAGCACGGTTCAGGACTCGGCGAACTCCCTCGCGAACGACATCCTGGCGGCGAACCCGGACAACGAGGTGGGAGTGACGACGTTCTCGAACGGTGCCACTCTCGTTCAGAGCGTCGGGGACTCGTTCACCGACGTCACCGGGCTGACCTCGAACGGCGGGACCAACATGACGGCCGGCATCGACGAGGCCGCCGCCGACCTCGAGAACTGCCCCGACGGTCACGACCGGATCATGGTCCTGTTCACTGACGGAGCGCCGAACGACACGTCTGCCGCCGTGAACGCGGCGCAAGCCGCTCGCGACGCCGGTATCGAGGTCTTCACTATCGGCGTCGCCGGAGCCAACGAGAGCACCCTCAACGACCTCGCGTCCGACCCGGACGAGGACCACGTCTTCATCGTCACCGGCGGAACGGACAGCGAGGACGCGATCCAGCAGGTGTTCTCGCAGGTGTCGGAGGCGATCACCGGCGAGCAGGTCATCTTCGAGGGGTCGCTCGCGAACCTGCTGACCGAACTCGAGTCGGGCGTCGCGCTCGACGGGAACCGATCCACGGAGGGTCGCGACCCCTTCGCGCCCGCGGCGACCCAGTGTCTGGGCCTGGAGTGGGAGCTTCCCGTCGATGCGGGCAACGAGGTCCAGTCCGACTCCGTCGGGTTCGATATCGGGTTCCACGCCGAGCAGAGCCGGAACAACCCGGACCCGGAGAACCCGTTCGCCGACTAGTCTCGCGACCACCACCCACACGGGCGCGTCTCGAACGCGTGGCCGGAACGGCGGTTCGACTCCGCCGGTGGGTCTCAACCCGACCGCTCGGGTACCCAAACCATGACGCACGATACTCAACCACAATCGTCACGTCGACCGGCGACCGGCGCCGCCGCCGTCACGCACGAACACGACGCCGGGAGGTGAGCACCCGTGAAATCCGTCCACTCGGGAACCGGCCACCTGGTCGTCGCCGCGACCGCGACGTCTCGCGAAGCGACGGGACCAGTGGGACTGCCGCTCGCGGCGCGGTTCGCGACGGCCGAAGCGAGCGCGGCGCTCGGACCGGCGGCTCCCGATATCGACCCGCTACGCGGGGCGACGGCGACCGCCAGGGTCGATCCGCATCCCGAACGAGGTCTGTCCGTGGTGCTCGAGGGATCGGACGGCCGTTCGCGCCGCCGACGCGAGCGGCAGTCAGCCACGGTCCCGGCGTCGGCGGCGGAATCGCCGACGTTCGTCCTCGGGCTCCACGCCGCGTCTGTCGGAGGCGGCGATCCGACCTCGCTGGAGTCGCTCGTCGGGACGCGGGCGCTGCCCCCAGGCCGATACCGCGACGGGCCGGTCCCGGTCTGGAAGGGGAACCCGTTCCCGATCGCCCACCCGGATCACGCCGGTGAACGACCGCGGACTCGCTGGAGCGACGTGGACCTGGCGCCGGAGAGCGACGGTCGAACGGACCCGGAGCTCACCGCGACACTCTGGAGCGGCCTCGATGCGGCCACCGGGAGTCCGCTGACTCCCGTGACCGACGTGCGCGACCGACCGATATCCAGTTCGGCGACGGTGACGCTCGAGAATCGAACGCCGCGCGACGGTCGCGGATCGACAACGGGAGATGGTCTCCGTGGACGGTGAGAAGAGCGTCGGTACGGGCGGTATCGGGACGCAAGCGAAGGTCAGGACCGCCACGAACGAACCGCGGAGGAGTGACCCGTGACTGACGAGGAAGACGCCTCGCTCTCGCGACGGTCGGTCCTCGCCGGTATCACGTCGGTCGGTGCCGCCTCGGCTATCGGTGCCGGCACGGGCGCGTTGTTCAGGACCGACGCGCGTACCAGCGCGAGCTTCGCGAGCGGTTCCCTCGATCTGCGGGCCGCGTGGACGGACGGCGGCACGAGCGTGGACCTGGGAACGGTGGAAGCGGTCGGCGACGGCGGGCGCAAGCGCGTCGCGCTCTCGATTCCGGCGTCGGACAACCCGGCGTACGTCTGGTTTCGGACGACCTGTAGACGCTGTTCCGACGCCGAAGAGCACCTCGACGTGTCGATCTCGATCGAGACCGAAACCGGCGGGACCACGACGATCGATCGCGACCGACTGGGTGTACTCCGGGACCGGCTGGGCACGGGGACGCGTCTCCCCGGTCTGCTGTCTCCGGGCGAAACCCGCTGGCTCGTCGTGGAGTGGGAGCTCCGGGAACCCTTGCAGTCGGACGGCGAGGTCGACTTCGACCTCGATTTCTTCGCCGTCCAGGCGCGAAACGTCGAGGACTCCGACGATCACGGACCGGCGTGGGTCTGTCCTCCCGGTAGCTGCGCCGGTAGCGGTCCGGCGGTCAGCGACGTCAGCTGGGTCGGGTTCTGCGCGGATTCGGGCGCAGCGATCGAGGCGGAGGACTTCGAGTTCACCGTCGACGGCCCGGTCCTCGACCTGACCGAGGCGCCCGCCGAACTCGGGTCTGTCCTCCTCAAGTACGGGACGAGACTCGACGTATTCCGCGACCCGCCGTTCCAGGGGTCTTTCGCCGCCGGGACCGCCGACGAGACGTACGCCCAGCAGGGGGCCGGTTTCAGTGGTACCGGGCGGTCGAACCCGACGCCGTGTCCCGGTAGGTGCGGTCTCAAGTACGACGTCGACGGCGGGAACTTCGAATCGAAGGGGTGTGACTCATGAACGAATCCAATGGACTTTCAGACGGGCTTCGAGCGCGCATCGCATCGTACGACCGCCGAGACGTACTGCAGTGGACGCTACTGGGACTGTTCGTCCTGCTCGTCCTCCCGTTCGTCGTTTTCGCCGTCCCGCAGGTCGTGGGTGCCGAACACAGTTACGTCGTGCTGAGCGGGAGCATGGAACCGGCGATCAGTTCCGGCGACGTCGTCGTCGTCAACGAGGTCCGACCTGCCCAGATCGAGGAGGGCGACGTGATCACCTTCGGCGGCAGTCAGAGCGAGCCCACGACGACTCATCGCGTAATCGGAATCGAGGAGCAGGACGGCGAACGGGTCTTTCGCACGAAGGGAGACAACAACGAGGACGCGGACCCGTCGCCCGTGCGGCCGAGCAGCGTTTCCGGGCGCGTGATGAAACTTCCGCTGCCGGTGCTCGGTTCGACGCTTTTCGTGATCCCGTACGTGGGGTACGTCGTCGAGTTCGCCGGGACGACCGTCGGGTTCGCCCTCCTGGTCGTCGCTCCCGTGACGCTCCTCGTTGCGACGGAACTCTGGTCCGCAGTCGCTCGACGGAGGCGCGACGAGTCGGGCGACGCCGCGGGAGACGGAACCGCGACCCAATCGACCGGAGACGGGGGAACGGAGGCGGAGACCGCGGTCACGCTGTCGCCCCGGCAGATGGGGGGCGTGGCCGGGATTCTCGTCGTCGTCACCGTCGCGGCGGGGTGGCGCGCCTACGAGACGATGCACCCGCTCGCGGTCGGCGTCCTCGTCGCGGCGGTGAGCGCGTTGCTGCTGCTCGCGAGCGTCTCCGTCCTTGGCGATAATCGACGGCAGGCGACGACCGACGGGGGAAGCGTGTCGGCGGGGACGGCCGGGCCGGGCGGTCGGTCGCCCGGAGACGTCGTCCAGGGTTCGGTGTCGTCCTGCCTCTACCGCCGCAGACGAGTCGAGATAGACTCCTTCGAAACGCTGCGTGCGATGGCAGTCGAGAAGGGGACCTGGCTCGTCCACGACGAATCGAGGGCCGCCTACGTCCTGTTCGGAGACGGCGTGGCGTACGTCGTCACTGTCGAGCAGTCCGGGCCGGCCGACCGTCGGGACGACCGCGACTCGACGGTCGACCCCGAGGGGGATTCCCGGACGGCCGGGTCGGCAGATCCCGGAGCCGGGGCCGACGGCTCGTCGAACGACGGCGGGTCGCTGTCGGATTCGCCGCGGAGCGACCCCTCGGAGACTGGTCGAACCGAAACGTCGACCGGTCACGGACGGGAATTCGGCGGTCCGGAGGACGGAGGAGACGATCTGGCGGCGAAAGACCTCGTGAGGGACGCTCTCGACGAGAGCGAGGACGATGGCTCCTGCTGAGCGAAGCCCACGGGTGAAGCTCGCCTCGCTGTCGCTCGTGACGATGGTCTGCTTCGCCGCGATGACGGGCGGGTTCACGCAGGGGTTGCTCTTCGACGGGGAGTCCGTCGACGGGACCCTGCAGGGCGTCGGGAACGCGGCGGGGAACGCGCCGGCGAGCGGGGTCACCTCGACGGACGGCAACGCGCCGACCGGCGGCCCCGCCTCGACGGCCGGGAACGCGCCGGCGAACCGGGGCTCACCGCCAGGAACGTCGCCGACTGACGGGTCGACCCCGACAGCGACGCAGACGGTCACCGGACCGACGACGACGAGCACTCCCCCGGACTCGACTTCCACGGCGACCAGCACGCCAGTCGACTCCACGGCGACCGGCACGCCGGCTGACTCCACGGCGACGCCGACTCCCACGACGACGCCGACTCCCACGGCGACCAGCACGTCAGTCGACTCCACAGCAACCAGTACGCCGGCCGACACCACAGCGACGCCGACGCCCACGACGACACCGACTCCCACGGCGACGCCGACAACCACGCAGACGCCGACGAGTTCCCCCACGCAGACAGACGCCGGGGGGACCCAGACGAACACATCGACGAACGAACCGGGGCCGCCGGGGACGGACGCTCCGGAGGGGTTGGGAAGCGGCGGCGTTCCGGACGGCGATCAGAACGGTGAACGCGACCGCCCGCTCGCGGTTGCACGGTCGGTCGAACGAACGCGCCGGCGGGCCTCCCCGGTGCGGCGACGCGACGGACGCGTGCTCGCACCGACGTCCGACGAGCGATCGCGTCGGGCCGATGCGTTTGCTCAGGGGGAGGGGACGGTCTTCACTCGGTCCACCGAATCGGACGCCGGGCGGCCGAAGACGGCGTTCGGACCCGGAGGTGACTGTCGGTGAGAAGCGACTGGCGCCTGACCCGGACGTTTGTCTTCGTCGTGCTTCCCGGCATGCGCCCCAGAGCGCCGAAACGCAACACCATCGTGCTGCTCGTCTATCTGTTTCTCCTCTTCGTGGTGCTCTCGTCAGTCCGATCGGCCGGCGTGGTCGCTCTTCCGACGCTCGGCCGTTCACCGAGCTGACTCACTCGGGACGCTCGCGGACGGTCCCGCCGCTCAGGCCATCCCAGGCCACCCGGTATCCCAGTGCCGAGAGCGCCGCGCTGGCGTCGTCCACCCCGTACTCGTCCAGCACCGCTTCGGCCTCGTCGAGGGCCATCCCGACTTCTATCCGCTCGGCGAGTGCCTCCAGCACCGCCGGTCGGACCAGCGTCCGACCGACCCGCTCGTGCTGGGGGAAGGTCTTGTCCTCGACGGCGCTCTGGCTGACGCCGCGCTCGGCGGCGAGCGATTCGAGGGTCACGACGTTCGCTTCGGGGACCAGTTCGTCGGGGAGCGCCGCGGCGCTCTCGGCGACGAGTTCGTCCTCGTACCGCCGGAGGGCGTCGCGGACGTCCTTGACGCGCACCGTCCCGGAGTACGGGATCGCGCGGTGGTCCCGCGCTTCGATGGCCTCGCCGGCGCCCAGATCCTCGTCGACGGCGACGAGCAGCTCCACGTCGTCGATGGCGTCGAGCTGGGCGAGCTTCTTCTCGACGTACTCCGGCGTCCAGAAGCCCATTATTTCGAAGAACACGCGGAAGTCGGCGTGGCGGTAGTCGAACGCGAAGTCGGGGATGGCGACGCTCGCGCCCGCTTCGAGGGGTTCGGGCTCCCGGACGAGGTCCCAGTCGAGGCCGAGCGACTCGAAGCGGGTCGCGAAGTCCGCCTCGACGCCGCTGTCGTAGCTCACCTCGGTCACGGGCTCGACGCCCGGCACCGACACGTCGGCGTCGGTGAGCACCATCGTCCGCTCGGTCCCGCGGTCGTCGACGGTCGCCTCCAGGCGCCACTCGTCGGCCTTCGCGACCGTCCGGAGGAGGCGAGCGAAGCGAGTCCCGTAGCGGCGCGTCCGGCGGAACAGCGCCGTCGGGCCGGTGACGACCACCTCGCGGCCGGCGTCGGTCTTGCGGACCTCGTACATCAGGCGGAGGCGCTTGACGGCCGAGACGAGCGCCTTCGGGTCGCTCGACCGGACGCGGACCTCCGTCGCGTCGAACAGCGCCGTCTGGCCCAGCGAGAGGTTGTACTGCGCGACCAGTTCGTCGGGGTCCCAGCGCGGATCGACCTCGGCGAGCACCTGCCGGGCGTCGAGGTCGGCGTACAGCGAGTCGGCGACCGCCTCGGCGTCGGTGTCGGCGCCGAATCGACTCGCGGCCCGTTCGAGCGCTCGCTCGCGGTCGGTGGCGGTCACGACGCCGACGGCCTCGCTCGCAGCGAAGGCGGCCTCGCGGGCGCGGCGTGGCTCGACGGGCGCGCGGACCTCGAAGCGGGCCTCGCGGTCGAGCAGTTTGGCGAACCCGCGGACGAGTTTGAAGTCGTCGGCGTCGCGTTCGAGGGACTGGAGGGCGTCGTCGAGTTCCGCCCGCGTCCGGTCGACGTGGCCCTGGAAGACGCCGAGGACTCGCGCGGCGAGGTCCCGCCGGTCGCCGTCGACGAACTGCGGGTGGAACCCGCCGCCGGCCCGCGAGACGCGGAGCAGGTCCTTCGTCAGCACGGTCGGGAATCGGCCGCCGACGTGCATAAGCCCGACGGGTCCCGGGGAACGGCCGAGTCGGCGGGCCACCGACCGCATCCCGACGAGAAGATTCTTACCGGACGGTACCCGGAGAGCAGGTATGCAACGACGGAGCGTCCTGCGCGGGCTGGCCGCCCTCACCGCGGGCGCGGCGGTGGCCGGCTGCACGGGCGCCAATCGGGAGGTTCCGGTGGCGGCCCCTGAACCGCCGGACGGAGTTCGCAACTCTGGGGGCGACGGTGACGCGGGCATCGGGAGCGACGGGAGCGCCGGAGCCGGGGACGGAACGGCCGACACGCCGCAGTTCGCCGTTCCCGAGTGGACCTACGAGGCGACCGAGGGCGGCGACCTCCTGGTCGTGCTGACCGTGGAGAACCGGTCGCAGGTCCCCCACGAGACGACGATGATGGTCGTCCTCACGGCTGGAAACAAGCGATTCACGCCGACCGAGCACGTGGCGCTCCAGTCCGGCGCGTCGACGGAGGTTCGGATCGTCGTCCCCGTCCCCTACAGCGAGTACGACGCCGACCCCGGATTCGAGGTGCAGTTCGAACCCGGGGGCCCCGCGACGCCCATCCCCGAGGGAACGGTGACGCCCTATCCCGAGGACAGGGAGACCGCGACAGCGGGATCGACGGACGCCAGCGGATCGAGCGGGACCGACGAGTCGACGACCGGGAGGGATTCGGCCGAGACGACCGAGACGGATTCGGCCGAAACTGATTCGTCCGGGACGAACTCGACGGCGCCGGAGTAGCGGGGACGGATCGGCCAGGACAGGCCAACCCGGCCTCATCCGACCCGGACCGTCTCGCCCCGATTCTGGCCTCACCGCCGTCGACGCGCGACCCGTTCTTCCGCTGTCTCCTCGGTGACGATCTCGTAGAGCAGCGCCCGCTCACCCTCGGCTTTCGGCCGGAGGATCCGCCCGAGGCGCTGGGTGAACTCCCGCTCGCTCCCGCTGCCCGAGAGCACGACGGCCACGTTCGCGTCGGGGACGTCGACCCCTTCGTCGAGGACGTTCGCCGTCACGACCCGGGAGTACTCGCCCGACCGGAACCGTTCGAGGATCTCGCGGCGCTCGCTCGCGCCGGTCTCGTGGGTGATCGCGGGGATCAGAAAGCGCTCGGAGAGGCGATACACGAGGTCGGTGTGTGCGGTGAAGACGATGATCCGGTCGTCGCCGTGTCGATCGAGGATGTCCTGCAGGCGCTCGACCTTCTCGTCGGCGTTCATCATCACTTCCCGGGCGCGCTGCTTGGCCAGCAGCGCCTCGCGGGCCTGCGGGTCCGACCCCGAGCGCTTGACGAGTTCCTGGTAGTCGCTGCCGCTGCGCATGTCGATCCCCGAGGTGGCGAGGTAGTCGGTGAACGTCTCCTGGTGGCGCTCGTAGACGTCCCGCTCTTCCGGTGTCAGCGCCACTTCCAGACGCTTGATGTCGTAGTCGGCGAGGTGCTCGCCGGCGAGTTCGTCCACGTCGACGCGGTGGACGAGCGGGCCGACGAGTTCCTCGACCACCTCGTGGGCCCCGTCGGGGCGCTCGAACGTGGCCGTGAGGCCCATCCGGGCCGGTGCCGCGAGCAGGCGGGCGATGTCGCGGTACCCCTCGCCGCCGAGGTGGTGGACTTCGTCGAAGACGACGAGACCGAAGCGGTCCCCGAGTTCGTCGGCGCGGAGGTACGCCGAGTCGTACGTCGAGACGGTGACGTCGGCGAGACGCTGTTCGCCGCCGCCGAGCTGGCCGATCTCGCGGCCGAACTCCCGTTCGAGCTCGCGGCGCCACTGTTCGAGCAGGTCGATAGTGGGAACGACGACGAGCGTCGGCGTCCCCAGCGCCTCCATCGCGGCGATGCCGATGACGGTCTTGCCGCTTCCGGTGGGGAGTTCGAGCACGCCTCGCCGGTCGGCGCGCTCCCAGTCGTCGAGGGCCGTCCGCTGGTACTCGCGGAGTTCGTACGCGGAGTCGAGGGAGAGATCCGGGAGCGAGACGACGCGGTCGTCGTAGGGTGTCCCGGCGTCGTCGAGGGCAGTACAGAGGTCGGTGTAGCGGTGGGCGGGCGCCCGGAGCGTCTTCGAGCGCTCGTCGCGCTCGACGTAGGGCAGGTCGAGGACGCCGCTGCCAGCGTCCTCGGCGTCGCTGCCGACGTCCTCGGCGCCGGTGATCCGGATCGTGCCTTCCTCGTAAGTGAGCCGGACGGTCACTGCGGCGGACTACCCGCGCACGGGAGTTAAGCGGTGCGGGGTCGGCCCACCGTGGCGGGTCGTCCACCGGCGATACCGGGCGGTCGGTTCGGGGCGTCGGCGGACGGTACCGGTTCGCCGATCGCGCCGTCCGACCGGTTCCGTCGGTCGGATTCTCAACCCTTTTGTCGCCGCGGCGACTTCCCACGGGTATGACCGAGCAGGACGCGTCCGACCCCGCTGGGGCCGCTGCAGACGAGACAGGCGCGACCGCAGACGCCACCGAGTTCGACGGGGAGGCCGACGACGGCGCGGGCGACCCCGTCAGTCCCGACGAGGTCATCGACCCCGACGAGGCCGACGCGGACGTGGGAGACGGTGCGGACGCGGCGGACGGCGAGGGGAACTTCGAAGCCGTCGCGGACCAGGATCTGATCGACCGCGTCGCCGAATCCGACCCCGAGTCGGTCGCTCACGAGCTCGCGGCGCTCCGGACGCGCGTCGACGGGCTGGAGGAGCAACTGGACGCCCGCGAGGAGGAACTCGACGACCTGACGGAGAAACTCAAGCGCAAGCAGGCGGAGTTCCAGAACTACAAGAAGCGCATGGAACAGCGCCGCGAAGAAGAGAAACAGCGCGCGACCGAGGACCTGGTCTCCCGGTTGCTGGACGTGCGCGACAACCTCCAGCGCGCGCTCGAACAGGACGAGGACGTCGACATCAGGGGCGGCGTCGAGTCCACACTGCGGTCGTTCGACGACGTGCTCGACCAGGAGAACGTCGCCGTGGTCGAACCCGAACCCGGCGAGGACGTCGACCCGCATCGTCACGAGGTGCTCGTGCGCGTCGAATCCGACCAGCCCGAGGGGTCCATCGCCGAAGTCCACCGGCCGGGCTACGTCATGGCCGACAAGGTCATCCGCGAGGCGCAGGTCACTGTCAGCGACGGCTCGGGCGGCGAGGAGTGAGGCAGCCGCGGGGCAGTTCGACCTGTCGGACGGGCTAGTTTTCGGCGGCGTAACGCTGGTATTGCGGTCGGATTTATAAGCACCGGTCGGTCGCGCCGCCGGTGACGGAAATCGCCCGTCTGGGGCCGTCTGGGTCGCTTCGGGTTCGGTGCATCTAGCAACTTTTAACCGGCGCAATCGGGTATAGTCGGGTAAGATGGCGAGCAACAAGATTCTCGGAATCGACCTCGGGACCACGAACAGCGCGTTCGCGGTCATGGAGGGGGGCGACCCCGAGATCATCGTAAACTCCGAGGGCGAGCGGACGACGCCGTCCGTCGTCGCGTTCGACGAGGGCGAGCGACTCGTCGGCAAACCCGCGAAGAACCAGGCAGTCAAGAACCCCGACGAGACGGTCCAGTCCATCAAGCGCCACATGGGCGAGGACGACTACTCGGTCGAACTCGACGGGGAGGAGTACACGCCCGAGCAGGTCTCGGCGATGATCCTCCAGAAGATCAAGCGCGACGCCGAGGAGTACCTCGGCGACGAGGTCGAGAAGGCGGTCATCACCGTCCCGGCCTACTTCAACGACCGGCAGCGCCAGGCCACGAAGGACGCCGGCGAGATCGCCGGCTTCGAGGTCGAGCGCATCGTCAACGAGCCGACCGCGGCCGCGATGGCCTACGGCCTCGACGACGAGTCCGACCAGACCGTCCTCGTCTACGACCTCGGCGGGGGCACCTTCGACGTCTCCATCCTCGACCTCGGCGGCGGCGTCTACGAGGTCGTCGCGACCAACGGTGACAACGACCTCGGTGGCGACGACTGGGACCACGCCATCATCGACTACCTCGCCGAGCAGTTCGAGGACGAACACGGCATCGACCTGCGCGACGACCGCCAGGCGCTCCAGCGACTGAACGACGCCGCGGAGGAGGCGAAGATCGAACTCTCCAACCGCAAGGAGACCCGCATCGACCTGCCGTTCATCACGACGACCGACGAGGGGCCGCTCGACCTCGAAGAGAAACTCACCCGCGCGAAGTTCGAGTCGCTGACCGCGGACCTCATCGAGCGGACGGTCGGCCCGACGGAGCAGGCGCTCGAAGACGCCGGCTACGACCAGGGCGACATCGACGAGGTCATCCTCGTCGGCGGGTCGACGCGGATGCCCCAGGTTCAGGAGCAGGTCGAGGAGATGACCGGCCAGGAGCCCAAGAAGAACGTCAACCCGGACGAAGCCGTCGCGCTCGGCGCGGCCATCCAGGGCGGCGTCCTCTCGGGCGACGTGGACGACATCGTCCTGCTCGACGTGACGCCGCTCTCGCTCGGTGTGGAGGTCAAGGGCGGGCTCTTCGAGCGGCTCATCGAGAAGAACACGACCATCCCCACCGAGGAGTCGAAGATCTTCACCACGGCCGCGGACAACCAGACGCAGGTCCAGATCCGCGTCTTCCAGGGCGAGCGCGAGATCGCCAACGAGAACGAACTGCTCGGCGAGTTCGCGCTGACCGGCATCCCGCCGGCGCCCGCGGGCACGCCGCAGATCGAGGTCTCGTTCAACATCGACGAGAACGGCATCGTCAACGTCTCCGCCGAGGACAAGGGCTCGGGTAACGAGGAGAACATCACCATCGAGGGTGGCGCCGGTCTCTCGGACGACCAGATCGAGGAGATGCAGCAGGAAGCCGAGGAGCACGCCGAGGAAGACCAGGAGCGTCGCGAGCGCATCGAGGCCCGCAACGAGGCCGAGAGCACCATCCAGCGCGCCGAGACGCTGCTGGAGGAGAACGAGGAGAACGTCGACGAGGAACTCGTCGAGGACATCGAAGCCGAGATCGACGAGGTCCGGGAGGTCCTCGAAGACGAGGACGCAGACACCGAGGACTACAAGGACGCGACCGAGAGCCTCGCCGAGGCGCTCCAGGAGATCGGCAAGCAGATGTACCAGGACCAGGCCGCCGAGGGCGCGGCGGGTGCCGGTGCGGCCGGCGCCGCAGGTGCCGGCGGCATGGGCGGTATGGGCGGTGCCGGCCCCGGTGGCGCCGCAGGCGCTGGTGCCAGCGGGCAGGGCGAGGAGTACGTCGACGCCGACTTCGAAGACGTCGACGAGAGCGACGAGGACGAGTAACACGAGTCCGAGGAGCTCTCGTCGGCTCGGAAGTCGCGCGGAGCGAACGAAGTGAGCGAGCACGTCTTCCGGTGTCTCGAGAAACGAACGGAGTGAGTTTCTCGAGTTTGACGAAGACGAGGACTGAAAGGACGAGTCTTCGTCGTCGGCTCGATAGACGAACGCAGTGAGTCTATCGGTGTCTTGAGAAGCGAACGGAGTGAGCTTCTCAAGTTTGACGAAAGCGACGAAGACGAGTGAAGCGAGTCTGGAGAGCTTTCTGAACAGGACGACGACGAGTAACACGAGGAGTCGTGCTCGTCGGCTCGGGAGACGAGCGGAGCGAAGCAAGCACGGCTACCAGTGTCTCGAAAAACGAGCGAAGCGAGCGTTTTCCAGGCAGACGAGTGGACCGGAGACGACGTATGTGGATTCGGTCGCCGGCACGTCGGTACAGCGGATCGGCTTCTGTTCTCAAGGGTGAATTTTAGAACGGTGGGCCGCCTCGAAACGTCAACGCAAAATTAGCGCACCTCGAACCCTACCAGTCCGATATATCGCGCACTGAGCATTTTGGGAGAACACTTAATTATCAAACGACCACATTTAGCTTGTGAGCCACGACGTCGAGCGCCCAGGGGGAGAGTGGAGCGGCGCGGCGGCCGCGAACGCGGTCGACGAGTCGTTCGTCGACGTCCTCGGGGGCACTGTCCTCTCGGAGTTGCTCGTCGCGACCGCGCCGGAGAGCTTCGTCGTCGTCGACGACGGGGGGAGCGTCGTCTTCGCGAATCCCGCGGTCGAGCGGATCTTCGGGTACGAACCGGAGGAGTTGGTCGATCGCCCGCTGGTCGAGTTGATCCCGGAGCGATTGCGCGACGCCCATCGGGCGGGATTCGGAGCGTATCTCCGGAGCGGCGAGCGGACCCTCGACTGGGACGAAGTGCGATTCCGGGGACGCCATCGTGACGGTCACGAGATCCCGCTGGCGATGTGGTTCCGCGAGTTCACCCACGACGGCGACCGGTACTTCGTGGGCGTCTTCAGGGACATTTCGACGCAGATACAGCGGCGCGAACAGCTCGCGTCCGAACGGGCCTTCGTCGGGAGTATGTTCGACGCGCTGCCGGACGTGGTGTACGCGTTCGACCGCGAGGGCCGGTTCGTCCGGTGGAACGAACGGGTGAACGAAGTCACCGGGTACACCGACGAGGAGATAGAGACGCTGAGTCCGCTCGATTTCATCCCGGAGGACGACCACGAACGCGTCGGCTCGGCCATCAGCCGGGTCCTCGAAGAGGGGTCTGTCGTGACGGTCGAGTCGGCGATCGTGACGCGCGACGGGACCGAGATCCCGTACGAGTTCACGGGCGCACCGCTCGTCGAGAACGGGAAGGTCGTCGGCCAGACGGGCGTCGGTCGCGACATCTCCGAGCACAGGAGCTACGAGGCGATGCTGGAGCGACTCGACCATCTGAACACGGCGATCCGTTCGGTCGACCGGGTCCTGGTCGAGGCCGAGACGCGCGGGGAGATCACTCGCTCGGTCTGTGAACGACTCGTCGAAGCGGGCGCCTACTGCGGGGCGGCCATCGGATCCATCGACAGCGACGGCGGGGGGTTCGACGTCGACGCCTCCGCGGGCCTGGGTCGGAAGATGGTCGAGGTCGCCGAGCGGCACGCGGAAGCGAACGTCCCGTCGATAGCCACGCGTGCGGCCGAGTCTGGTTCGGTGGAGGTCAGCGAGGGTATCACGAGCGGGCCGATGGTCGAAGGGGAGTGCGAGACCGACCGCCCCCGGACGTTCGCGGTGGTCCCGTTGGTCGCGGACGGCCAGCGATTCGGACTGCTCGGCCTCTGCACGGACAGAGTTCCGGGTCTGTCGGAGCGCGAGCGGGCGGTGCTCGGCGAACTCGGCGAGGTGATCGGGAACGCGATCCAGTCTGCGCTGACCCACCAGTTGCTGTACTCGGACACCGTCGTCGAGATCGAACTCCGTTCGAGAGACCAGGGCGTTTCGTTCTTCGCGGTCTCCGAGGCGGCGGACTGCCGGCTCGAACTCCAGCGCTCGCTCTCGTTCGGAGACGAACACGTCTTCTACTTCACGTCGAATGGCGCCCCGCCGGAGCAGGTCCGCGCGGCGGCGTCGTCGGTCGATTCGATCACCACCGTCGACACACTCGACGGGGGTCGCTTCGAGTTCCGGACGCGAGGGGGGACGATCACGTCGGTGCTGTCGGATCTCGGTGCCAGGACGACGTCGGGCGTGGCGGACTGCGGCGAGGCACGGATCGTCGCGGAGTTACCCTCCGACGCCGCGGTTCGCGACGTCGTCGACGCCGTGCAGGAAGCGTATCCGGACACCGAACTGGCCGCTCGCCACGAGACCGAACGCTCGATCCGGAGCCCCGACGAGTTCCGTCGCGGACTCGCGGCCGACCTGACGGAGAAACAGCAGGCCGCGCTCGAGGCCGCGTACTTCGCGGGCTATTTCGAGTGGCCGGCGCGAACGAGCGACGCCGGCGACGTCGCCGAGACGCTGGACATCGCGCCCCAGACGTTCCACCAGCACCTCCGCGTGGCGGAGCGGAAACTCCTCTCGGCCCTGTTCGAGGAGGCCGGTCGCAGACAGTTAGCGTGACCGAACCCGTACCTGTCTATTCTGGCACGCCGCTCAATGCCCTCCGTCGGTAATGTATCGTGTGTTCGAAGTCGAATCGAACCCGGCGTGTCGATCGCGATCGGGCGCCGACGCGGACTCCGGGAGGAACTCCGGCCGGCGTGACTCGACGGTCCCGTGGCGTCGGCCGGTAACGAGGGTTCGGTCCGGCCAGCGATGACCGCGATCGACGACTGGACGGTCACGAACGCCTACGGCGACGATCCGCCGAGCGTCGCGATCGTCAGAGCCGTCGCCGCCGCGACGGACCAGACGGTCACGGACCTGCGGCCGCTGTTTCACGT
Organism: Halosimplex amylolyticum; assembly: GCF_051414035.1. Classification (NCBI taxonomy): domain Archaea; kingdom Methanobacteriati; phylum Methanobacteriota; class Halobacteria; order Halobacteriales; family Haloarculaceae; genus Halosimplex; species Halosimplex amylolyticum. The sequence continues at coordinate 1,042,671 of NZ_JBLKNW010000001.1, forward strand.
CGTCGACTCGGACTCGCTCGACCGCCTCTTCGACGGGGAGGGCGACCCCTCGGTCCGGTTTCGCTACGAGGGCTGTGACGTGACGGTCAACAGTACGTACGTCCTCGTCCGAGCGGCCGACGACGCAGCCAGGCCACCGAACCGGTAGCGGCGGACGCACGGCGAGCGGTCGACCGGCCCGTCAACCGGCGTATCGCTTCGCGGTCGTGTACGCTTCGCGGACCCGTTTGAACTCGTCCTCGTCGCCGCCCTGATCGGGGTGGACCTCCTTGACCTTCCGCCGGTAGGCGGCTTTCACCTCGTCGAGACTCGCCGAGGCCGGGACGCCCAGTTCGGCGAAGGCGGCGAGCGTGGGGTCGACGTGCTCGTCGTCGGGGCCGAAGTCGACGTCGGGTACGTCGAACGGGAGCCTGTCGCCGAGCTGGACGCCCGGCATCTCGTGTTCGACGAGCACGGGGACCGTCGGCGAGCGCTCGATCCGGTAGTACGCACGGGCGTCGAACGTGATCGCGACGTCCCGTTCGGGGAGATAGAAGGCGACGTGCTGGCCCTCGACGAAGTGGTCCTCTGCGAAGGGCTCGTCGATGGCTTCGAGGTACTCTCTGAGTTCGGTCCGGCGGCGACCCTCGCCTCCGTCTCGGCGCCGCCGGGCCTGTCGAGTGGGGAACCGTCTGTTCGCGACGACGAACAGGAAGGCGGCGAGGACGCTACTCGCGACGCCGAGGCCGAGCCCGACGAGGAACCACCGGGGCAGCGCGAGCAGGCCGTCCAGTACCACGCGCGGGCGTTGGCGTCGCCGAAATATGAAAGTCTCGGGAGCGACGGTCGATGCCGAGCGTCGGTGCGGCGACGATTGAATAGCAACAGAGGGGCGAAGGTAGAGTGGAAACAGAGGGGCGACGGTGGGGAAGAAACCAAGCGGCGACAGACTGGCGACGGGAGACGTCGACGGAGCGGCGGTCGGTCAGCCGATGTAGCGCAGGTCTTCGTCGGAGGGCGTCGGCGTGCCCTGGTCCATCTCCTGGATCTTCCGGACGACTTCCTCCATCTCGTCGGCGCGCTCTTCCAGGGATGCGTAGTCGACGTCGAAGTCGACGACTTCCTGGAGGACTTCGAGGACGGCCTGGGCGCTCTTGGGGTCGACGAGGTAGCCGCTTGTCTCGCCCATCAGGCAGGCGGCCTCGAAGCCGCGGCGCTCGCCGAGGCCGAGCAGCAGGCCGCTGACGCCGACGATGCCGCCGGCGGGCTCGTCCTCGCGGAACTCGACGCCGACCTCGGTGAGGTCGTCGACGACCTCGTCGGTGGTGGCGGCGCCGAGGACGGAGTACTCCTCGATGAGTTCGCCGGTGGGGACACCCCCGAGGGCGAACACGCGCTCGACGTCGTAGTCGTCGGCCACGTCGAGGAACGTGTCGGTGAGCCCGTAGTGGCCCTCGCTGTCCTGGGCCTGGTGGTCGCCGGTGAGCACGAGCAGGTCCCGGCCGTCCTCGGGCTGGACGGCGTGGAACTCGGCGGAAGCCAGCTCCGTCCGGCCGTCCTCGACGCTCACCTGCGGCGGGAAGTGCGTCGAGTGGACCCGTTCGACGAGCTCGCTGTCGATCTCTTCGAGGAGGTGCTCGACGGCGAGTTTGCCGACGTGACCGACGCCGGGGAGCCCCTCGACCAGGACGGGCTCGTCGAGGTCGGGGCTCGCCAGCGCCTCGCGTTCGTATTCGTCCATACGGGTTAGTCGCGGCGTCGTCGCTTAAGTGCGCGTCGATACTCCCCGTAGTTGTCTTCGGGCGAGAACGGCGCGGGCGCGGAGTTGACCGCCTCGGCGCCGCACGCCGGACAGGTCTCGGCGAGCGTGTAGCGCGGCCGCTCGTGTTCGTCGCGCCAGGCCGAACAGACCAGGATGTCGGATTTCATGAAAACGGGGTCCTCGGAGCGACGCCGATCACTCGACGTCTTCGGACCGGTCGCGGTGGTACTCGCCGCTGCCGCCGTGGTCGCCGACGACGGCGATGGCGCGATCGGCGCTGGATTCGAGGTGGGACTCGGCCGTCTTGTAGTCGGGCGCCTGCACCTGGATGCGGTACTCGGGCGAGCCGACGTAGGTCACCTCGAGTTCGACCTCGTCGGGGATCTCGCCGTTGCCCTCGGCGGCCTGGAGCGACTCCTTGATCACGTCGACGCCGTCGCCGCTGGGACACTCCAGCGTGACGTAGCCGGTGACGTTGACGTACGGGACCGAGACGTTCTCGCGGGCCGTCTCGACGATGGCCTCGATCTCCTCGTCGGAGAGGTCGGTCTCGTCGAGGGCCTCCTCGCCGTGGATGGCGGCCTCCTCGAAGCCCTCGTACATGGAGCCGAAGGCGGCCAGGAACTCGTTGGCGATGGCGGCGTAGGTCTCGTCTTCGATGTCCTCGCCGAACGCCAGCAGCATCCAGTTGTCGGCCTTCTGCTCGTTTTTCCACTCCTGGATCTTGTCCTTGCGCTGGTGGTCGTTGACGTCCTTGATCGACAGATCGATCTGCTGGGCGCTCTCGTCGACGTCGAGGACCTTCGCGACGACGGTTTGGCCCTCGGAGACGTGGTCGCGGACGTTCTTGATCCACCCGGAGGCGACCTCGCTGATGTGACAGAGGCCGCGCTTGTCCTCGTACTCCTGGAGGTCGACGAAGACGCCGAAGTCCTCGATCTCGTCGACGCGTCCGACCACCAGTTCGCCGGGGTCGGGCCAGCCGCTGTATTTCATTATCGTGCCTCGACGGTCTCGAGTACCTCGCCCTCGATGGCCGCTTTGCCGCCCGTCGGTCGGGCGAGCGTGTGACCACAGACTTCGCAGGCGACTTCGGTCGCGGCCTTACCGAAGACGATCTGTTCGTTCTCGCAGTCCGGACACGCGACGCTGTAGAAGTTCCCTGTCATCGTTAGTCCTGCAGGTCCAGCTTGCCGGCGCGCCATCCCTCGCGGAGGTGGGCCTTGCCGCAGTCGGAACAGCGGTACTTGAGGTCGGTCTTCTGGGTCGGCTTCCCGCCAGAGGGCACCTTCGAGAACTTGCCCGCGTTCCCGTAGCCCGAGCGCGTGCGCTCGGCCTGTCGCCCGTTGACCTTGGTCATCCCCGAGGTCCGACCGCTCCGGACGCGCTCGACCTCGTGCTCGTTGTGCTCGTCGCAGTGCGGACAGTACGTGTTAAATCGGCGTGGCATCTCCATAGATATCGACCTTGCGAGCGGCTTGGTCGTGCCCGCTTAAAACCCGTTTGGTTCGGGGCGGCCTCGGACCGGAGCGCGGCCGGCTGGCCCGTCGTCGCGTGGCCGCACTGGGCTACAGCGTGGTCGTCACCTGTTCGCCGCTGACAACCTCGGGGACGATCACTTCGTCCGCGCCGGCCCGCCGGGCGACGGACTCGTACATCTCGTCGCCGGCGCGGACCACGACGGTCGCCTCGGGCGCCAGTTCGCCGGTCGTGATAGCGACCTGGATGTTGACGTTGGAATCGTCGACGGCGCCGACGACCGTCTCAGCTCGATCGACGCCCGCCGCTGTCAGCATCCCCTCGCGGCGGGCGTCCCCCCGGACCGAGAGGAGCCCGTCGTCGAGCGCGCGCTCGTGCTGTGTCTCCTGGCTCTCGATGACCACGACCGACCGGTCGCGGTCGCGGAGTCGTCGTGCGATCGTCTTGCCGAAGGTACCGTACCCGCAGACGATGACGTGATCCTCGCAGTCGTCGATGGAGCGTTCTACCTGCATCTGTCTGAGTTCCGTGCCGATCTGACCGCCGAAGGTCGCCGAGAGGACCGTCTCGCCGATCCACAGGCCCGCGAGGACGAGCCCGGACTCGACGACGATGCCGTACGCGCGTAGCGCTCGCGCCGGCGCGTCGTGAGACTCGACGTACAGTTCGATGCTGGTCGGGTCGAGCAACCAGAACAGCGCCTCGACGACCCCGACGTCCGCGAGCGCGGCGAACCCGGCGACGCCGGCGGCGACCAGGACCGCGAACGCGGCCACCGGCCGCACGACCCGACGCAGCAGTGGTCGGCCCGCCATCGCTCGAACGTACTCGGTTGCCACGGATCTCTCGCTCTCGTCGGGGGTGATAAGCGTCTCCTCTTAACACATAATGTCTCCTTGCAGTCTTTACGGGCCCGAATCGGGAGGAGATGCCGTCGCGTCGAGAGACGAACGCGACCCGTCGGGAGTTCGCGCGCGTCCCCGCGGTCCGCCGAGTGCGGTGGAAACGGCGCGCAACTGCCCGAACTCGCCGCGGCTTCGAAGTCACTAAGTACGCCTCCGCCGAAGCGACGGGCATGAAGAAGCTGATCGTCCACGGGGACCCCGGATTCCGGAAGGACGCCGTCATCTCGGTCGACGGCGAGGAGCTGGTCGTCTTCGGCGTCGCCCGCCAGGGCGAGTGGCACGGTCCGGACCGACCGCAGCTGTGGTGCACCGTCGGCACCGAAGACGAGCGCGACGTCTACGAGCGCCGCGACTACATCCCCAACTTCCTCGACACGGAGGCCGTCGACGCCGAGGCCGTCGAACTCGTCGAGAGCGCCTCGGCCTGAACCGGTCGCCGTTCCGACCGGCTTCGACCTGAACTCGTGAGCCCCGAAGCACCTGTTGTCTCCCTGTCGTCGCCCCGTTAGACGAGGTCGGCGTACGGCGGGTCCTCGGCGTAGTCGACGACCGCGCTCGTCCCCGGCGACCCGGTCGGCGATTCTTCAGCGTGAGCCACTCGATGCCGTCGTCGGCGCGTTCGATCCGCAGCGTCTGTCGACTCGTGTCGACGAAGAACTCCACGAGCGCCCTGTCCTGAATCGCGGGGTTGACGGTGTAGACGACCACGTCGTCCTCGCCGGTGTGACGCGCGGCCGCCCGGTAGCGGGCTTCCCGGACCTGCCGGGGGGAGAGTCGCTCCAGGAGCGGTTCGGGGTTCTCCGCGCGCAGGTCGAACGGGTACGGGTCGAGCGTGTCTTCGAGTTCCGCCAGCGTCTGCTCGGTGCCGACGGACAGGCAGTCCTCGCCGTCGTCGAGTCCGGCCTGGAGGAACTGCATCCGGAGCGTGGTCTTCCCCGTCCCGGGCGGGCCGGACACGAGGAGGCTGTGGTTCGGCGGCAGGCCGCCGCCCAGTAGCGCGTCCAGCCGTTCGCACCCGGTCGAGAGGGGCATCGTCCCGAAATGCGTTCCACCAGGCAACTCGGTCGTGTCGACATATTTGGGTATCCGCCCGTCGCCACCACCGGACGGAAAAACGTATCGGGGCGGTGATAGGCGTTCTCGGCCGAAAGAAACCCTTTAATCTCGCCCGGTGGGACGTGCGGACATGGATACGGCCGAGCGGCTCGAACTCGCGACGCGGAACACGGCCGAGGTGGTCGAGCGATCGGAACTCGAAGCGCACTTCGCGGAGGGCGACCCGTCGGTCTACATCGGGTACGCGCCGACCGGCGAGATGCACATCGGGCACTTCACGACGATGCGCAAACTCGCGGACTTCCTCGGCGCCGGGATGGAGGTGACGGTCCTCATCGCGGACCTGCACGCTCACCTCGACGACAACAAGAGCCCCTTCGACCTGCTCGACGCCCGTTCGGACTACTACGAGGCGACCATCGAGGCGATGATCGACGCCGCCGGCGCGGACGCCGAGCAGATCTCGTTCGTCCGCGGGAGCGAGTTCGAACTCGACCCCGACTACACGCTCGAACTCCTGCGGATGGCCGCGGAGACGACGCTCAGCCGCGCCCAGCGGGCCGGCAGCGAAGTCGTCCGGGAGTCGGATTCGCCGAAGCTCGGCGGGCTGCTCTACCCGCTGATGCAGACCCTGGACGTGGACGCGCTGGACGCAGACGTCGCCTACGGCGGGATCGACCAGCGCGGCATCTACATGCTCTCCCGGGAGATCCTCCCCGACCACGGCGGTGAGGCGCCAGTCTGCGTCTTCGCGCCGCTGCTGTCGGGCCTCTCGGGCGGGAAGATGTCGGCCTCCGACGAGTCCTCGAAGGTGAACCTGAACGACTCCCCCGAGGAGGTCGTCGAGAAGATCCAGGCCGCCTACTGCCCCGCGGGCGAGCGCGAGGACAACGGCGTGCTGGAGTACCTCGAGTACCTCGTCTTCCCGGTCCTCGACGAGCGCGGCGAGACGTTCGTCGTCGAGCGTCCCGAGGAGTACGGCGGGGACCTCACCTACGAGGACTACGACGCCCTCGAAGCGGACTTCCTCTCGGGCGAACTCCACCCCGCGGACCTCAAGCCCTCCGCGGGCGAGGCCATCTCGGAGGTCATCGCGCCCGTTCGCGAGCGCCTCGACGAGCAACCGGACCTGCTCCGCGAGGCCTACCCCGAGAAGTACGACTGACCGGAATGGGTGACCGATGACGCCGGCCGACGGCCCGCAGACGACGTCTGTTCGCGACACCTACGACCGGATCGCCGAGCACTTCTCGAAGACGCGCGAGTACCCCTGGCCGGAGGTCGAGGACTTCCTCGACGGCCGCTCCGGCGACGTGGGTCTCGACGTGGGTTGCGGCAACGGGCGCCACACCGAACTGCTCGCACAGCGCTGTGACCTCGCCGTCGGGCTCGACGTGAGCCGCGGGATCCTCCGCGAGGCGAGCGCGCGGGCCGCAGAACGGGGCTACTCGTACGCACTGGGCCAGGCCGACGCGGCGAGGCTGCCGGTCAGGAGCGACGCGGTGGACCTCGCGGTCTACGTCGCGACGCTCCCCCACGTGCCGACGCGGGAGCGTCGCGTCGCGAGCCTGGACGAGCTCGCTCGCGCGCTCGACCCCGCGGGCCGGGCGCTGGTGAGCGCGTGGTCGACGGCGCACGACCGCTTCGCGGAGACGGAGGGGTTCGACACGACCGTGGAGTGGACGCTCCCCGGCGGCGAGACGGTGGACCGCTTCTACCACATCTACGACCCCGACGAGTTCCGCGCGGACGTCGCCGACAGCGGGCTGGCGCTCGTCGAGTTCGAACTGTCGAGCGGCAACTGTTACGCCGTCGTCCGGTCAGCGTAGCCGGTCTCTCCCCGGCGCTCGCTGGATCCCCGACCGGAGGAAGCTCAGGCCCAGGGTCATCGCGACGACGAAATACAGTACCGCAGAGATCGTGCCGTAGACGAATCTGAAGTCGGAAAACGGACCGACCGACGTCTGCGTCATAGCGACCCCGCCGGCCGAGAGCCAGCAGACGGCGCCCAGTGATAGTTCGGCCCACCAGACCGACCCCGTATCCGGTTTGTCCGGCTCCGTCACGCCGTCGTCACATTCTTCGACGGTCGATGGCGGCTGTCGACCCGCTGCCTCGTTCGTGCCCGTCATCGATGACTCTCTCAGCGTCTCTCAGCCTTCTATATAAATGGTCGCCCTCGACTTTCACAGCTAATATCGGAAGCGGACGAACCCGCTTCGACGGATCGCCGGCCGTTTCGGAGCGATCAGTCGTCGCTTCTGACCTGTTCGCCGTCGTCCCCGGCCCGCGCCAGCGAGTCCAGCAGTTCCTCGCGGTGTTCGTCCAGCAGCGGCGCGCGGCGGTCGACGCCCGTGGGCGTCTCGGACAGTTTGATCGGGTTACCGGCGATCGTGACCGGCTCGTCGACCCCCGGCTGTTCGACGGTGGCGAGCATCTCCCGCGCTCGGACGTGCGGGTCCGCGAAGACGTCGCTCGTGTCCTGGACCGGCGCCGCGGGAACCGACCCGTCGAGCGCCTCGACGACGGCCGCTGAGGACCGGGTCAGCGTCCACTCGGCGATCTCCTCGCGGAGGTCGTCGCGCGCGGCGAGGCGGTCGGCGCCGGTGGGGTAGTCGGCCGCGAGGTCAGCCCGGTCCATCGCCTCGCAGAGTGCGCGCCAGTGGCCGTCGGAGAACGCCGCGATCACGACGTATCCGTCGGTCGTCTCGAAGGCGTTGTACGGGAACAGGGTCGGGTGGGCGTTCCCGCGGCGACCGGGCGCCTCGCCCGTGTAGGAGTACTGGTAGACGGTGCGTTCGCACAGCGAGACTATCGCGTCGTACATCGCGGTGTCGACGTACTGCCCCTCGCCGGTGCGGTCGCGGTGGTGGACGGCCGCGAGGATGCCGACGGCGTTGAGCACGGCGGTGAAAAGGTCGCCGATGCCGGGGCCGACCTTCGTCGGCGGGCCGTCGGGCTGGCCGGTTATCGCCATCACGCCGCCCAGCGCCTGTGCGATCAGGTCGAAGGAGGGCTGGCCCTGTCGGTCGGTCTCGCCGGTCCGCGGGTCGCCGAACCCGCGGATCGACGAGTAGATCAGCGAGGGATTGCGGTCGCGCAACGTCTCGTAGCCGAGGTCGAACCGCTCCATCGTGCCCGCGCGGTAGTTCTCGACCACCACGTCGGCGGTCTCGACGAGCGACAGGAAGTCGGCGCGGTCCTGGTCGTCCCCGAGGTCCAGCTCTAGCGACCGCTTGTTGCGGTTGACGCTCTGGAAGTACCCCCCGTAGGCCTCCGCTTCGGCCCCCTCGACGAACGGCGGGTTCGACCTGATGAGGTCCCCGCCCGGCCGCTCTACCTTCACGACGTCCGCGCCCATGTCCGCCAGCAGCATCGTGCAGTACGGCCCGGCCAGCACCTGTGTCAGATCGATCACGCGCAGGTCCGACAGTGCGCTCATACGCCCCCCATGTGCTCGCCCGACATAAACGCTAGTGATAAATCATTACATACTTCCGTTCGCCGCAGTCCGTGCCTGTGACAACGGTTGCCAAGACTATCATGAAAGACCATTATGTTTATGATGGTGGGTGCCATCGGTGCAGACACTCACATGGGGCAGACAGTCATCCTCGGAGTGATCGGGTCCGACGCCCACGTCGTCGGCATCACGATCCTCGAACAGGCGCTCACAGCCGCCGGGTTCGACGTCGAGAACCTGGGCGTGCAGACGTCGAAAGCCGAGTTCGTCTCGGCCGCGGAGTCCGAGGACGCGGGGGCGGTACTCGTCTCCTCGCTCTACGGACACGCCGAGCAGGACTGTGAGGGCCTCCACGAGGGACTCGCCGCGGCCGACTGCGACGCGGTCACGTACATCGGCGGGAACCTCGCCGTCGGCCAGGACGACTGGGCGGAGACGGAGTCGCTGTTCCGCGAGCTCGGTTTCGACCGCGTCTTCGACGCCGAGACCGACCCGCAGGCGGTCGTCAGTTCGCTCGAACGCGACCTCGACCAGCGGGCCACCGAGCCCGAGACCGACAGGGTCAGCGTGAACTCGTAGATGCTCCGCGACGAACGCATTCCGGGCGACCAGCTACGCGCGACCGAATCCGAACTGCGCGGCCGGTGGCCCACCGGCGCCGACGCCGACTTCGACGAGGCGATCGAGTTCCACGACTCGCTGCCCGCCGGCAAACAGTTCGCGACCGTCCTGGAGTCGGCCGACCGACCGCTCCTCCAGCCCCGCGCCGGCGTCCCGCGGCTCGACGACCAGATCGAGTTGCTCGAACACCTCGAATCCGAAGGCGGGGCCGACCTGCTCCCGACGACAATCGACTCCTACACCCGCGACAACGAGTACGAGAAGGCCGAACGCGGGCTGGAGGAGGCCCGCGAGTCGGGCGACGACACGCTCAACGGCTTCCCGGCGGTGAACCACGGTGTCGACGCCTGTCGGGAGCTGGTCCGGTCGCTCGACGCGCCGGTCGAGGTCCGCCACGGGACGCCGGACGCCCGGCTGCTCGCCGTCGTGACGCTCGCCGGCGGCTTCCAGAGCTTCGAGGGCGGTCCGATCTCCTACAACATCCCGTACACCAAGGAGCACGACCTGGCCGAGACGATCGAACACTGGCAGTTCGTCGACCGGCTCTGCGGCGCCTACACCGAGCGCGGCGTCAGGATCAACCGCGAACCGTTCGGCCCGCTCACCGGGACGCTCGTCCCGCCGGCCATCGCCATCGCGGTGATGGTCGTCGAGGGACTGCTCGCGGCGACACAGGGCGTCCGCTCGCTCACGCTCGGATACGGCCAGGTCGGCAACGTCGTCCAGGACGTGGCGGCGCTGCGCGCCCTCCGCGAACTGGGCGAGGAGTACCTCCCGGACGACGTCGCCGTCACGACCGTCTTCCACGAGTGGATGGGCGGGTTCCCGCCCGACGAGGCCCGCGCCAACGGCGTCATCGGCCTCGGCGGCGCGACGGCCGCGCTCGCCCGCCCGGACAAGGTCATCACCAAGTCTCCCCAGGAGTTCCGGGGCGTCCCCACCCGCGAGGCCAACGCCGCCGGCCTGCGCACGACCAGACAGCTCATTGATATGATGATTGAACAGGAGATCCTCATCGACGGCATCGACGAGGAACAGTCCCTCATCGAGCGCACGGCGCGTTCGCTGATCGAGACGGTGTTCGACCACGGCGACGGCGACGTGGCCCGCGGCGTGGTCGCCGCCTTCGAATCTGGGGGGCTCGACGTGCCCTTCGCGCCGAGCGACAGCGCGAAGGCCGCCGTCCTGCCGGCCCGCGACGACGACGGCCGCGTCCGCGTCCTCGAATGGGGTGACCTCGCAGTGTCCGCGGAGACGAGGGAGATCCACGAGGCCCGCCTCGACGAGCGAGCGCGCACGGAGGGCCGCAGTCGTTCGTTCCGGATGGTCGCCGACGACGTCGACGCCATCAGCGACGGGAAGCTGATCGGCCGCCCGTCAGCGAGCGACGCCGACTCGGGAGGACCGGGTGACGACGTCGGTCACCCGGGAGGTGAGAGCGATGCAGATTGAGGCCGTCCGGGCGGTCCCGGGCGTCTCCGGCTTCTACTTCGACGACCAGCGGGCCATCAAGACCGGCGCCCCCGAGGACGGGTTCACCTACGGGGGCCAACCGGTCACCGAAGGTTTCGACGCCGTCCGCCAGGCCGGCGAGGCGCTGCTCGTCGAACTCGAACTCTCCGACGGCAGCGTCGTCCGCGGCGACTGCGCCGCCGTCCAGTACTCCGGCGCCGGCGGCCGGGACCCGCTCTTCCGCGCCGAGGAGTACGCCCCGGTCGTGGAGGGACCCGTCGCCGACGCGCTCCGTGGCCGCGACCCGCGGGCGTTCGCCGATAACGTCTCCCTCGTCGAACTGCTGCCGTCAGCGAACGACGGCAGCGAGCCCGATGCGGGGAGCGAGGAGGGGGGCGGCCCGCGAGCGGGTCAGGCGCTGCACACGGCGGTCCGCTACGGCGTCTCGCAGGCGCTGGCCGCGGCCGCCGCTCGTGCGAGACGGGTCACACCGACGGACGTCCTGGCGGACGCGCTGGGGACGACCCCCGCAACCGAGCCGGTGCCTATCTTCGGGCAGTCGGGCGACGCACGCCGGCGGAACGCCGAGAAGATGCTCGTCAAGGGCGTGCCGGTCCTGCCCCACGGCCTGTTCAACAGCGAGGCCAAACTCGGGAGCGACGGCGAGCGACTCGTCGAGTACCTGGCGTGGCTGGGCGAACGCGCCGGCGAACTCGGTCCGGACGGGTACCGACCGCGGTTCCACGTCGACGTCTACGGGACCATCGGAGCGCTGTTCGGTCCGCCGTACGACCGCGCGGAGGTCACGGACTACTTCGCGGACCTGGCCGCGGCCGCGGACCCGTACCCGCTCCAGGTCGAGGGGCCGATGGACGCCGGCGGCCGCGCCGAGCAGATCGCGGCGATGGCGGAACTACGGGACGGACTGGCCGACGCTGGCGTCCCGGTCGATATCGTCGCCGACGAGTGGTGTAACACGTTCGACGACGTGCGGGCGTTCGTCGACGCCGGGGCCGCCGACGTCGTGCAGGTGAAGACGCCGGACCTGGGCGGGATCCAGCGGAGCGCCCGCGCCGTGACCGAGTGCGAGGGGACGGACACCCGCGCGTACCTCGGCGGGACATGCAACGAGACGGCCGTCTCGGCCCGCGCCTGCGTCCACGTCGCGCTGGCCACGGACGCCGCGCAACTGCTCGCGAAACCCGGGATGGGCTTCGACGAGGGGTACATGGTCGTCACCAACGAGATGCGGCGGACGCTCGCGCGGCGGGAGCGTGCCGGACCGGAGGTTGCCGCGGACGGTTCGGGCGGTGGTCGCCGATGACCGACTGGACGGACCCGGAGACGTTCGCGGCCGCGCTCGACCGCGTCGAGACACGCGAGAAGGGCAACTACTTCGAGGACTTCGCCGACGGCGCGGTGATCGAACACGCGCCGGGCCTCCGGCTGACTCGTCACGGGTCGGAGACGTGGATGAGCCAGACGCTCAATCACGACCCGGCGTTCTGGCGGACCGACGCCGCACGCGACCGCGGCTTCGACGCCACGCCGGTCCACCCGGACTACCTCCTCGCGTGCGTGATGGGACCCTCGGTCGAGGACCTGAGCGAGAAGGGCGGGTACTTCCTCGGTCGCGACGGCGTGCGGTTCCACCGGCACGGCGTCCCGTACGGGACCGAACTACGCGTCGAATCGACCGTGCAGGCGACGCGAACGTCGAGTTCCCGGCCCGAGTACGGGATCGTCACCTGGGAGACCCGCGGTGTCGACGCCGGGACGGGCGAACTCCTGGCGTCCTACGAGCGGACGAACCTGATCCCGCGCCGCGAGCCCGCCGCGACCGACGGAGGTCGGTCGGAATCGGCGAGTGGCGACGCAGCGGAATCGGCGGTCGAGGAGCCCGAATCCGGCCAGCCGTCGCTCCCGGAGACGTTCGTCACGCCGGAGGGCGGCGCGTTCGAGGACTTCCGGCAGGCGCTGGAGGAAGCCGCAGACCGCGACGCGGCGGTCGCCTACCGACACGAGCGCGGGCGGACGATGGACGCGTTCACCGTCGCGGCGCTGCCGCTCGCCACGCTCAACACCGCCCGACAGCACCACAACGCCGCCGCGATGGCCGACTCGCCGTCGGGCGAACCGGTCGCCTACGGTGACGTCACCCGTTCGACCGCGCTCGGGCACGCTCGCTCCGACGAGCGGACCTACCGCGAACTCGGCTTCGACGACGAGCGGTTCCACGACTTCGTGACCGCCGGCGACACCGTCTTCGGCTTCACCCGCGTGCTCGACGCGGACGGGTCGAGCGGGCCGTCGCGAGCGGGCGAAATCACCTTCGAGCACGTCGCGTTCACCGACGACGCGCGGCCGGTGTACTCCGGCACTCGCCGGGCGCTCGTCGACCGCCGCGACGACTGACGATATGCGAGAAAACGCACCGACTGACGACACGCGAGACATCCACACATGACACGACTCTGCCGCACGTTCCAGACCGCACCGGCCGCCGTCCCGCGAGACGACTCGGCGAAGTACCTCGAATCGGGCCTCACCGCAGAGGGGTTCGAGACCCCGGACTGGCTCGTCCCGGACGTCGAGGACGGGACGGCGCCGGACATGAAAGCCGAAGCCGTCGAGAACGTCGTGGATCGGATCCCCGCCCACGCACCGGACTTCGGCGGCGAGATCTGGCCCCGCGTCGAGTGGGCCCACGACGACGCCGAGTATCGCGACCGCGGCCGGGATCAGATCGAGACGCTCGTCGCCGCCGTGGGCGATCACCTCGACGGCGTCGTCGTGCCGAAGGTCGGTCGCCTGGGGGACGTAGAGCGCGCGGCCGTCGCCGTGGCCGAGGCCGAACGCGAGTACGGCTACGACGACGGCAGCATCGAACTCGCTGTCATCGTCGAGACGGCCGCCGCAGTGTCCGACCTCCCCCACATCGCCCGCCTCGGCGAGACCGATCGGCTGGCGGGACTCGTGTTCGGCCCCGTCGACTACACGGCCGACCTGGGCGGTCGCGCGATGGACGGCGAGCGCCCGCGCTGGAGCGGCCTGCTCGAACGACTGTCCAACGAGGCGTCGGCTGGCGGAGTGGTGTCTATCGGCGGGCCCTTCGACCGACTGTTCGACGAGCGGGCCGGCGTGACCTACTACAACGCGCCGGGCTACGCGGACCAGGTCGAACGCGAGGCGCGCATCGGGCTCGACGGCTCGTGGTCGCTCCACCCCAAGCAGACGGCGCAGGCGAACCGCGTCCACATGCCGACGCCAGCCGAGCTCGAAGCGGCCGTCGAGAAGGTCGCGGGGTTCAACGAGGCCAAGCGCGAGGGGACCGGCGCGGTCGTCCTCGACGGCCAGATGGTCGACGAGGCGACCTACCGGAACTTCGCGAACACCGTCGAGACGGTCCGTGCCATCGACGAGGACCATCCCACGCAGACCGAAGCGACCTACGACGACGTGCTCCTCGACCGCGCCCGCTCGGTAGCGCTCGACTTCGGATGAGACGTCCGCCGTCGCCTCGGTCGGAAAGGAAACACCCTTAATTAGCGGCGAAAAAAGACGAAGTGAGCGCCGGTGGTCTAGTGGTAGGACCTGAGCCTTCCAAGCTCATGGCCCGGGTTCAAATCCCGGCCGGCGCATGCGAGGCGCGAACGGAGTGAGCACATCGAGACGCGGGCGTGGAATGGAGCGACCCGCGAGCGAGTTTCTACGGCGAACGTCGGGTGCAAATTCGCCAGCGAGAGTTGAAGTTCGGAACCCCGGGCGGAGCGAGGATCCCCATCAGTTTCGATCCTCGATAGTCGTCGTTTTCGCAGTCAACCGAATCGATCCGTCGAGGGGGAGGTCGGGGATCGCGGTACCACGGCGGGCAGTAGTGTCTCCAACGTGAGAGGCGAAGCCGTCACGAAGAAAATCAGAAAACTCGATACGAGCGAGGCGAAAAATTGTCTTCCCAGTATCAGTTCCAGGGCGCCGATTCGCGATGGCCCCTCGCATCGGGGGAGTTGCACTCGGTGACTTCGGCCGGGTTCCAGTTACTGTGATTGATACTCAGGACGCCGGTTTACGGTCGGTATCGGCGTCCAGCCGCGAGTAATTCCGTATTACCGTCAGGGAGGGACGACGCCGTCGGGGAGCGAGTGATATGGGTAGGGGTTGTCCCATGGGGCAGCGCGTGGAACAGGTTCACACAAAGGCCGGGCTATCGGGGCCGCCGTGGAAATTGCCTCGGCCTACGATTCGCGGTTTGTCGCTGGGCGGAGGATAACAAAGTGTATCTCGCCCCTCTGGTCATTCGGATGACTTACGATAGATATACAAAAGCGATAGTCGGAGCCGTAGCGCTGACACTCGTCGTGAGCGCACTCGCGATGAGCGGCGCTGCGTCGTTCTCCGCACAGGATGCCGCCGATACAGAGACGCAAACGCAGGAGACATCGTACCTGCGTCTGGCCCACATGTCCCCGGACGCGCCCGCAGTCAACGTGACACTGGATAACGAGACGGTCGCGTCAGACGTCGAGTTCGGGAACGTGACCGAGTACATGAACGTCACCGCGGGCACGTACAACGTGACCATCAGCGCGGCCGGGCAGCCTGACATGGTGGTCTACGAGGGCAACGTGACCGTCGAGCCGCGAATGGTCGCGACGCTCGCCGCCAGTGGTGAGATCACCACTGACTCCGACACGGAGTTCCAGCCGGTTGCCTTCGAGAACGACGCCTGGGAGCCGAGTGACGACATGGCGGCCGTCAGCGTCGTCCACCTCTCCCCCGACGCAGAGGCAGTCGACGTCGTCGTCGTCGAGGGTCCGTCCGGTGACAACGAGACCGACATGGGCGAAGAGACGGAGACGGAAACCGAGACCGAGACTGAAACCGACATGGGCGAAGAGACGGAGACGGAAACCGAGACCGAGACTGAAACCGACATGGGCGAAGAGACGGAGACGGAAACCGAGACCGACGAAGAGATGTCCATGGCGGCGCAGGAAGAGACGGAAACGGAAACGGAGACCGAGACCGAGACTGACGACGGCATGGGTAACGAGACGGAAACGGAGACCGAAACTGAAACCGAAACTGAAACC
The DNA here is from genome assembly GCF_051414035.1 of Halosimplex amylolyticum. NCBI lineage: Archaea > Methanobacteriati > Methanobacteriota > Halobacteria > Halobacteriales > Haloarculaceae > Halosimplex > Halosimplex amylolyticum. The sequence goes on from NZ_JBLKNW010000001.1 coordinate 1,058,481, forward strand.
GAAACGGAAACCGAGACCGACGCGTTCGGCGAAGAGACCGAAACCGAGACCGACGTCGCTGAGGACGGAGAGACCGTTCTCGCGTCCAACGTCACCTTCCAGAACGCTTCGGACTACGTGAACGTCCCGGAAGGCGACTACACGGTCGAGATCCGCTCGAACGAGACGAACGAGACGCTCGCCACTGTCGATCTGAGCGTCGAGGGCGGTAACGCCTACTCCGCGATCGCCGCTGGGTATGTGAACCCCGACGAGGCGCCCGCGGGCGCTTCGTTCGAGGTGTTCGCCGTGCAGGACGCGACCATGACCGTCTCCATCCCGACCATGGACGCGGGCACGGACACCGCGACGGTCGGTGAGGAAACCGAGACGATGACCGAGACGGACGCGATGGACAACGAGACGGAGACCGAGACGGAAACGGACAGCGGCATGGAGACCGACACCGAGACGGAGACCGACGACGGCATCGGTGAAGAGACCGAAACGGAGACGGGGACCGACGACGGCTTCGGCGAGGAGACGGCGACCGAGACCGCGACCGAAGCCGGCGCATAGCGAGCGACTGACTACACGGACCACGGATACGACGCGGACTCGCCTTTTTTCGATCTCGAACGACGCTAGCGAGAGCCGTCTGTCCGGATCGATGTGACGAGATTCAAGGCGACGGCGTCCGAACGGTCGGTCGTGACCGAGGACACACGGGCCGACGATCGGGGCGAGCGGAGCGACGAGCCGTCGCGTCCGGCCGAGGCGTCGGAGAACGGACGCGGCGAGTCCAACCCCCGGTACGACCGAGTCACGCGCCATCCAACGCGGGGGCCGTACAATTCGATCTTTCACTGGACCTCGGCGCGCCACCCGCTCCGCGTGATTATCAACTACGTCGTCGTCCTCGTCTGTCGGGTCTGCCCGAGTATGCGGCTGAAGAACTGGTTACTGCGGCGTATCGGCGTGACGGTCGGCGACGGCGTCGCGTGGGGGCTCGAGTCGACGCCCGACGTGTTCTGGCCGGACCTCATCACGGTCGAAGACCACGCGATCGTCGGCTACGACGCGACGGTCCTCTGCCACGAGTTCCTCCAGGACGAGTACCGGACCGGCGAAGTCGTGATCGGCGAGCGAGCGATGATCGGCGCCGGTGCGGTCGTCCTGCCCGGCGTCGAGATCGGCGCTGGCGCACAGGTGGCTGCCAACTCGCTGGTTACCGAGGACGTCCCCCCAGGCGCGACAGTTGCCGGCGTTCCGGCGACCGTCGAGGACGCGGACTGACGGGCGAGAACGTCGAGGCCCGGGCCGGCGCCGGGTTCGCCGCGTCCGGTCAATTGCGAATGCGGACGATGCCCGACTCGAAGACGTTCCGGTTCGGGACGATGTACTCCTCGCCGTCGCTCTCGATGCGAGTGGTGAACATGTCGACCTCCTGGACGATCCCCTCGTTGTCGTCGATTCGGACGCGGTCACCGATGCTGTAGGGTTCGGTCAGCAGCAGGTAGATGCCGGCCGCGCCGGACCGAAGCATGTCCCAGAACGCGACGAGGGCGAGGACGACCAGCGAGAAGGCATAGACGCCGAGCAGGATCAGGAGCGCGTCGATCTCCACGCCGAGCTGCCCGAGCGCGATCAGGATCGCCACGTAGAACACGCTGTACTTGACGAGTTTGGGGATGACGCTGACCTCCGGGAGCTTGATGCTGCGGAGGCGCTCGCCGACGTACAGCTTCGCCTGGTCGCCGACGACGAGTCCGATGATGAGCGCGAGGGCGGCGATGAACAGACTGGGGAGGTACCCCGTAAAGCGCGTCCAGAACACGTCGGGGTTGCCCAGGCGGGCGACGTTCACCGCGATGATGATGGCGAGGACGTAGACGAAAACAGCCGCGATGTTCGAGATGATCCCGATCGTCGATGTCCCGAACCCCCGAGCAGTGCGTTCGAACGGCGTCCCCTCTACGGTCTCCGCGATGCCGGCGCGTTTGAGCAGCGTCCGCGTCCACCGCCAGACCAGGTAGCTGAAGACGACGCCGAACAGCAGGATGGCGATCGACGCCGCGAACGCCCCCTGCTCGGAGAATATCGCGCGGACGACCTCCGGCCAGTCGATCTGCATCAGTACGCCTCCGGATCGAGCTCCAGGATGAGTTCACCGGCCTTGAACGCCCGGACGAGACCGTCGCTCTCCGAGAGGACGATCGCGATGGCGTTCGTGTCCCGCGTGATCGCCCCGGCCGCCATGTGACGCGCGCCGAGCCCCTTCGGGATGTCGACGCCCTCGGCCGACGGTTCGAGGTACCGGTAGGCCGACACGATCTTCCCCGAGTCGGAGATGACGAACGCGCCGTCGAGCCGTGAGAACTCCTTGAGCATCACGTTCACGATGGGGTCGCCGACGTGGACGTGAGACTTCTCGAAGGGGTTGTAACTCAGCGGCCGGGACTTGTTCATGACCTTCCCGGCGTCGCCGACGACGAACAGCGCGCCGACCGGCTTGCCCTTCTGGCCCTTCTTGCCGAGTTCGACCGCCACTTCGAGCACGTCGCGGATGACCGAGGGCTCGGCCCGCGAGTTGGCGAACAGGTCGTAGACGCCCGACTTCTCGAACTCGTCGGCCCGGACCCGGGTGACCGTGTCGGCGTCCTCGTCGAACACCCCAGCCAGACAGACCAGTTCCGCGTCCTCGTCGACGTGGCCGTTTTCGACCGCCCCTTCGACGCCGAACCGGACCCGGTCGCGCAGGTCCTCGAACTCCAGCGGCAACTCCACGAACGACTCCGCTTCGACGTCGTTCTCCGGGCCCACGACGATCGTCTCCTCGTCCTCGGCCATCGTCTCGTAGTCCGATTTGCCCGGCGAGAAGAGAAACACGGCGTCCGCATCAGCGACTAGTTCATCGAGAAAGTCGTCGAGACCGGTCATTGTCGTATCAACTCAGCCGACAGGAAAAAGCGTTTCGACCCGTCTGACCGCCGTCGCACGCTCGTCATGCGAACGCGCGGAACGCGTCCCGAACCCGCGAACCCGATCCTCGATAACCAATTGTTGTTTGACACGTTTCGCGGGGCTGCGTCCGCCAGCCCGCGACCCCGTGCCGCCGGGTCGGTTGCGGGTATGGCGGGGGCCCGTTCAATCGTCGATCGGGAGCGATCGGTACCGCTCCAGAACCCGTTCGCGAACGTCGGCCATGGACACGCCGGCGGTCGTCGCGAGCGCGAGCGCACCGCCCATCGCGACCCCTTCCTTCGCCTCGCCGGCGACGTACCCGTCGAAGGCGCGGTGGTCCCCCGCGTCGAACGCCGGGTCCGTCGCCGTCACCGACAGGTCGAGCGCCTCGGCGATCGCGTCGAGGTCGACCGACGGGTCCGCGTCGACGTACGCCGTCGTCGCGAGGTCCAGTCGCCGTTCTTCGCCCGCGTGGCGCAATATCGCGGCGACCGTCGCGAGCTGGGTCCCGCCGGCGAGCGTGACGGCGGTCCCCGATTCGAGACAGCCCAGCGCGGTCCCGCCGAGCACCGCCAGCACCGGGTCCCCCATCCGCCGGATCGCTTCCCGCGGGTCTCCGGCCAGGTCACCTTCTTCGAGCCCGCTCGCCGCGAGTCCGTCTGCGACGACCGCTTCCTTCCGTTCGACCGGATTCTCCGGCAGCGACGAGGAGACGCCCGCGCCGTCGCCCAGGGACGACCGCTCGCCCAGCGCCGCCTGCACGCCCAGCGCCGTCGTCGTCCCGCCGGGGATCGATTCGCCGAGATACACCTCGTCGTCGGGTAGCGCTCGCCCGAACTCCCGCGCCGCGGCGAAGGCTCCCGGCGCCGTCGACACCGGATCCGCCTCGCGGATGTCGTCACCGGGCCGCGCCCCGACCGTCACCGTCGGCGCGCCGGTCGGTTCGGCCAGCCCCGCGTCGACCAAGGTCACGTCGAAGCCGACCAGGTCGCGCACCGCCCGCGTCACCAGCGCCGGCGTCGGACAACCGGTCGGACTCACCGGCACCACCGGCGCTCGCACCGGTTCGCCGTAGCTCACGATCTCGGCGTCGGCGCTCGGCGTGTGGACCATCGCCTCCGGGTCGGCGCCCGCCGCGCTCAGCCCGTCGATCTCCGCGGTCCGCGTCGTCCCGACGGCCAGGACTACGCGCACCTGCTGCCTCCCGTCGCTCTCGAACCGCGTTCCATACCCGCGGTTCCGACGGCCGCGTGTTAACTCCGTCGGCACGATCGCCGCGCGAAAAACCGCCCCGAAGCGAGCCGATCCGTCCTGACCCGTCCGGTCTCGACACCGTCCCGTCGCGTCAGATGAAGTCGTCGACGCTCGGGCCGCCAGCGGCGTCGTCGTCCTCGTGTCCGGCTCCGCCGGCCATCAGCGTCAGCGGGTTGCGCGTCTGCAGCCAGACGTGGCCCTCACCGGAGAGCTCCGTCACGAACCCCTCGCCGCCGAGCATCGTCGACTTGATGCTCCCGTCCTTGCGCCGGTCCATCGACAGCCCGTCGGTCCAGGCCACGAGGTGGTCCTCGTCCACGGTCAGCGGTTCCTCGGGCGTCACCTCCTTCTCGTACATCGACCCGTACGAGGAGACGAACGCCATGCCCTGCCCCGAGATGCCGAGCACCGTCAGCTCGCCCGAGGAGAACAGATTCGACCGGTTGTTCATCTCCGTCGACCGCTCGACCAGCGGCTCCCACGCCAGCAGCGACCCGGACTGGGACTTGATCGGCCCTCGTTCCGTGACGTTGATCGCCGTGATGTCACCCGGGTGGTCCGGCACGAGCGTCACCTCGGCGTCGTCGGCCACCGCGTAGTACTTGTTTTCGACCAGCCCCCGCTCGTCGCTGATCGCCCGCTTGGCTATCCCCATCACGCCGTCGTCGCCGCCGATGCTCGTCTCGTTCTCGATGCCCGCCGACTGGGTCATCATCGCACCCGGCTTCGTCTCGATCTCCTCACCCTCCGCCAGCGCCACTTCCAGCACCGCGTAACTCGGCCGCTTGTCGATCGTGTAGCGCATCTCACCCGGAGTGTCTCTCATCCGTTACTTATATCTTGCTAATGTTTACTTGCCAGCGCCGCCGCTCGGGCCTGCTGTCGCGTGTTCACGAGCAGTGCGCGGGACCGGATTTGAACCGGACCCAGACGTGCTCGCTCCCTTCCGGTCGCTGCGCGCACTGCGACTTCCAGGGTTCAAATCGGTCCTGCTCTTCGCTCACTTCGTTCGCTCATGCGCGGGACCGGATTTGAACCGGCGGATCCCTACGGAACAGCGTCCTAAGCGCTGCGCCTTTTCCTGGCTTGGCTACCCGCGCTCGGTTTCCGCTATCCCCGTCGCGCTCATGAAGGTGTCGCTCACGAGTCGCCGACCTCCGCCCCGCGTACCTCGAAGCGGGCACCGCCCTCCTCGCTCTCCGTCACCTCGACGGTCCAGTCGTGCGCCCGCGCAATCCGCCGCACGCTCACCAGCCCGTACCCCGTCCCGTCCGCGGCGGTAGAGTAGTCCGACTGGAACACCGCGTTCCGGTCTTCGACGGGGATCCCCAGTCCGTCGTCCTCGACGTAGAGGCAACCGTCTCGGTCGACGCCGACGCTGACTTCCACCCCCTCGTCAGCGCTCCCGGGACCGTGTTCCGCGGCATTGACGAAGAGGTTCTCCAGCAACTGCGTCAGTCGCTTCGGGTCGGCCGCGATCGTTCGGTCCTCGACCACGACCAGCGTCGACTCCCCCGTCGGGACGTGTTCCCAGGCCGAGCGAGCGACCGTCGCCAGCGAGACGCGCTCGGTGTCGCTGGCTGGCCTCGCCTCTCTCGCCCTCGCGGTCAGATCGCTCAGCAGTTCGCCAGTCCGGTCGAGCGCCGCGAGCGCGTCGTCGAGGTGCCCGTCGTCGCCGGTCCGACGGGCCATCTCGATGCGGTGTCTGACCGCGCCCAGCGGGTTTCGCAGGTCGTGCCCGACGACGTCCGCGAACTCGTCGACTCGATCGGTCTGCGACCGCCGTTGCGGGTCGCCTCTCGGCCGCCCGCGTCCGATCGCTCGCTCGACCGCGTCGTCGAGCGCCCCGTCGGCGGTCGACGGCACGTACTCGGTGGCGCCCGCCGCGACGGTGCGATGGGCCAGGTCCTCGTCGCCCTCGCGTGCGAGAACGACCACGGGGACCGCCGGATCGACCTCACGGACCGTCCGTACCACCTCGACGGCGTCCGCGCAACTGTCCGCGTCGCACACCAGACAGTCCGGCCGCTCGCTCGTGACGTCGCCCGCGAGTTCGTCCACGCGGATTCGCTCGACGGCGAACCCACTCCGCTCCAGTTGCGCTTCGGCCCCGGAAGACGCCCCTGTTCGCCCCTCCGAGGCTCCGCCGACCCACGCGACGGTCCCTCCTTCGTTCATTGAGAGACGGTGCGTCGCCCGCTCGGTTAAAATATCGTGCCGGTGTCCGCGGTGTCGTTCGCCAGTCGGTCGTTCCACGGACCCCCGTGCGGTTCAATCGGCGCCGACGTTCTCGGTGCTCTCGATACAGGGCGGGTCGGGCTCGATGTTCGCGTACTCGACGACGCGTCGGCCCAGCGTCCGAACCCGGTCCCGGTCGCCCTCCTCTCGCAGCGAATCGCCGTCGAATTTGGTCCGCGCTCGCGGCAGGGCGACCTGGTGGGGAACGACCCAGGCGTTGAGCGAGCGACAGACCGACCGAAGGTGGTCGAGCGACGTGACCGGGAACGACCCGCCCGCCACGCAGAGGAGTCCGATCGTCGTGTTCTCGAACTCGTCGAACCCGCAGTAATCGAGGGCGGTCTTGACCACCGAGGAGTACGACCCGTGGTAGACTGGGGTCCCGAGGACGATCGAATCGGCCCGTTCGATCCGGTCGCGGAGTTCAGCCGCGTCCCCGGCGTCCTCCGCGTCGGGGTCGAACACCGGCAGGTCGAACGTCCGGAGGTCGACGAGGTCGACGCTCGCGCCGGCGTCCTCGGCGGCGTCGAGCGCGATCCGCAGTGCTTTGCGTGTGTAACTCTCCTCCCGCAGGCTGCCACAGACGGCGACGACGTGCGGCTGATCCGACATACGTGGCCGTCCGGGGCGAACGCCTAAAATTTCGCCGGTTCCACCGCTTCTCGCGGCGTCTCCGTCCCGGGACTGTAGGCGCCCTATATTCCGATCACGGTATCGATGACGCCGACGGTTTCCAGAGTCATCCAGCACAGAAACAGCACGTACAGGCCGAGGAAGCCGTACGCCTCGGGGTCGGTGAGTTCGAGCCGGGTGCGCGTGAAGACGATGAACACGAGCGTCGCGAACGCGAGGAACCCCATCGTCGGGATCGCCACGAGGAAGTCGATCGTCACCTCGCCGCCGAGGAGGACGCCGACGGGGATGGCGACCAGGAGGTTGAACGTGTTGCTCCCCAGGACGTTCGTGAGGCTGGTGACGTCGTCGTCGTTTTTCGCCGCGTTGACGCTCACGAACGCGTCGGGGAGGCTCGTCCCGGCGGCGATGACGGTCAGTCCCCACAGGAAGCTCGGCGTGCCGAACGCCGCCCCGAACGAGAGCGCGGCGCGGACGAGCCCCTCGACCCCGATGGCGATCACGACCAGGACGACCGCGAGCCGCCCCCACTCTCGGAGCGGACTCACGTCGGGTGCGGCCGGCGCGACGTGCTCGCTCGCGTCCTGCTGGTGGAGGAAGACGTAGACGACGTACGTGGCGAGCGGGAGGACGACGAGTGGCCGCGTCAGGACGGCAGCTCGGTTCGTCCCGCCCGGAACGTACGTCGCGCCGAGGGCGAACACGATGAACAGGACGAGCACGCTGATGACGTAGAACTGGGCGTCCTTGTGGATGAGGTCGCGGGTGGCCTCCAGATCCTCGCTCGCGAGCGCCGAGAACGCGGGGATGACCAGGAGGTTGAAGATGGCGCTCCCGACGATGGCACCGACGCCGAGAGAGAACTCGCCGTGGACGACCGTGCTGATGGCGATCGAGCTGATCTCGGGGAAGCTCGACCCGACGGCGACGACGATGGCCCCGTGGACCGCGACCGGCAACCCGTAGTATCTGCTGAGCCGCTCGGCGGCTCGCTCGAAGCGCACGCTTCCAACCCAGATGACGCCGGTCGCGACGACGGCCAGCGCGAGCGAGACGAGGAGCCCGGGCACGGCTGAAATTGCGGTCTCGCGCTGAAAGGAGTGTCCCCTTCGAACGCGCCCTTCCAGCGGCCTGCGCCAGTCCTGGGGCCCGATACACGACCGCGGAGTCGGTGGCCGCCGGCTCGGTCCGGGGCGACCCACGGACAAGGAACTTATCCAGCCGGAGACCTGTTTCATGTACATGAGCAGATGGGCTGACGCCTCGGGGGAAGCCATCTGGGGGGAGGCTGACGACTCCAAGGCCCGCGAACGCTATCAGGCGCTGGTGGACGCGCTCGACGACGGCATCTACTTTCTCGACGACGAGGGACGCGTTGTCGCCGTCAACGACGTCTTCGTCGAACTGACGGGGTACGCGCGGGAGGACCTACTCGGCGAACCCGTCGCTGCGCTCTTCGATGCCGACGCCGACGCTATCGAGCGGGAAGTCGACCGGCTCTCGACGGAGTCGACCGAACGAGGCGCGCTCGTCGAACTCGCCCTCCGAACCGCCGGGGGAGGACCGGTCTCCTGTGATGTGCGAATGAGCGCGGTCCGATCCGACGGAGTCCTGGACGGGATCGTCGGCGTCGTCCGCGAGACCGCCTCCGACCGAGAGGAGCGCGAGCGCCGACTCGAACAGACGGAACGGCGCTTCGAGGCCATGTTCGAGGACCCGAACGTCCTCGTCGGACTGCTCGAACCGGACGGGACGGTACTGGACATCAACGAGACGGCGATGGAGTACGTCGACGCCGACCTCGCGGACGTCCGCGGGGACCTGTTCTGGGAGACGCCCTGGTGGGGTGAGAGCGACGTCCAGTCCGACGTCAGGGAGTGGACCGAACGCGCGGCCGCCGGCGAATACGTCGAATTCCGGGCGGACCTCTCCCGCCCCGACGGCGAGCGCTACGTCCTCGAAGGCTACTTCCGGCCCGTCACGAACGACGCCGGCGAGGTCGTGTCGATCATCGTCTCCGACCGGGACGTCACCGAGCGAGTCGAGCACGAGCGGCGACTCGCGGAGTCCGAGCAGCGCTATCGCGCTCTCGCCGAACACTTCCCCAACGGGCTCGTGGCGCTGTTCGACCGCGATCTGGAGTACACGCTCGCCGCCGGACAGGGGTTCGACCGCATCCCCGTCCGGCCGGCCGACCTCGAGGGGAAACGCTTCAGCGAGGTCTGGGACGAGGCCACCGCCGACGCGCTCGAACCGCTGTTCGAGGGCGCGCTCGACGGCGAGGAGCGGTCGGTCGAACTCGAATACGCGGGCCGCGACTGGATCGTCCACGGCGTCCCCATCACCGACGAACGGGGGGACGTCTTCGCCGGCATGACGATGGCCCAGGACATCACCGAGCAGGTCGAGCGCGAGGCCGAACTCGAACGGGCGCTCGACCTGCTCGAGCGGACCGAGCGCATCGCCGACGTCGGCGGCTGGGAGATCGACCCGAACACCGAGGAGGTGTTCTGGACCGAACACCTCTTCGACCTCCTGAAAGTGGACGACGACGAAGAGCCGCCGCTCGACGAGGCGCTCGACGTCTACCACGAGGACGATCGGTCGGTCGTCGAGAGCGGTGTCCAGGAGGCGCTCGACTCCGGGGACCCGTTCGACGTGGGGGTCCGATTCGAGACGCCCGGGGGCGAGGTGCGCTGGCTCCGCGTACAGGGCGTCCCGGAGACGGTTCGCGGCGAGGTCGTCTCGCTCCGCGGCGCGGCTCAGGACGTCACCGAGCGCAAGCAGCGGGAACAGCGCCTCGAAGAGCTGATCGAGCGGCTGGGGGAGTCCAACGAGCGCCTCGAACAGTTCGCCTACGCGGCCTCCCACGACCTGCAGGAACCGCTGCGGATGGTGTCGAGCTATCTCCAGTTGATCGAACAGCGATACGCCGCGGACCTCGACGCCGACGGCCAGGAGTTCATCGAGTTCGCGGTCGACGGCGCCGACCGGATGCGGGACATGATCGAGGGGCTGCTCCAGTACTCGCGGGTCGACACGCGCGGCGACCAGTTCGAACCGGTCGGCCTGGAGGCGGTCTTCGCGGACGTCCGCGAGGACCTGCAGGTCCGGATCGACGAGACCGACGCGGAGATCACCGTCGACGGGCTTCCCCGCGTCGAGGGCGACGGCGGGCAGTTGCGACAGGTGTTCCAGAACCTGCTCGACAACGCGATCGAGTACAGCGGCACCGAACCGCCGCGGGTCCACGTGTCCGCCGAGCGGGCGGGCGACCGGTGGGAGATATCGGTCAGCGACGAGGGCATCGGCATCGATTCCGAGGACGCCGACCGGGTGTTCGAGGTGTTCCAGAGCCTCCACAGCCGGGACGACCACTCGGGAACCGGCATCGGGCTCGCCCTCTGCGAGCGCATCGTCGAGCGCCACGGCGGCGACATCTGGGTCGCGTCGGAGCCCGGTGACGGATCGACGTTTACATTCACGCTGCCGCCCGTAGGGACTGACAGTGCCCCCCCGTGACACCTCCGGCGTCCCCGCAGACATCCTGCTCGTCGAGGACAACCCGGGCGACGTCCGGCTCACCCAGGAGGCGTTCAAAGAGGGCCAGATCTGCAACACCCTCCACGTCGTGACCGACGGGGTCGAAGCGCTCGACTTCCTCCACCGGCGCGACGCCCACGCGGACGCGCCGCGTCCCGACATCGTCCTCCTCGACCTCAACCTCCCGCGGAAGAACGGCGACGAAGTGCTCGACGAGATCCGCGCCGACTCCACGCTCGAACGCTTGCCCGTCGTCATCTTGACGAGTTCGTCGGCCGAGGAGGACGTCGTCCAGTCGTACGAACTCCAGGCGAACGCGTACCTGACGAAACCGGTCGACCCGACCGAGTTCATCGAGACGGTCCGGTCGATCCAGGAGTTCTGGCTGTCGGTCGTTCGACTCCCGCCCTGCGACGGAGACTGACCGACGCCACACGCGGCCCGGCTTCCGTCTGACTGCCGCCCGAACGCTGGCGCCCGGGGTTGCTACCGGAGCCGAACGACGATCTCGCCGCCTGATTCGCTCGTCCGGACGAGCCCGTCGTCCGCGAGGTCCGAGAGCAGTCCGCGGAGCCACTCCCGTCCGTACTCGCCCTCGGGGGCGTAGTCGACGCGGACGCGCGGGCCGAGTTCGTCGAGCGGCAACTCGTCGTGCTCGCCCAGCGCGCGGACGATCCGACCGCGGAACTGTCGTCGGCTCCCCTCGAACGCCGGCTGCGTCGGCACGTCCGGCGCGGTGAAATCGCCCGTCTCGTAGGCGTGACACCACTCGCGCCACGGACAGGACTGCCCGTCGCACTCGGGCGTCTTCTCGCAGGCCACCCCGCCGAGTTCCATGATCGCGTTGTTCCAGACGCGGGACTCTCCGGCGGGCAGCAGGTCGGCCGCGACCCGCTCGAAGGTCGCGTCGTCGTCCGGGACGTCGAACGCGCGGTAGAGGACGCGCTTGACGTTCGTGTCGACCACCGCGTCGCCGTTGTTGAAGGCGAAACTCGCGACGGCGTTCGCGGTGTAGGGGCCGACGCCCATCAACTCGGAGAGTTCGTCGGGCTCGCGGGGGAACTCGCCACCGTACTCCGATTCGACCTGACCGGCGGCCTCGTGGAGGTACTTGGCGCGGTTGTTGTACCCGAGGCTGTGGTCGCTCCAGAACCCGACCACGTCGGCGCGGTCGGCGGCCGCGAGATCCGCCGTCGTCGGCCACCGCTCCAGGAAGGCCTCCCAGGCGGCGACGACGCGGCTCAACTGCGTCTGCTGGCTCATCACCTCTGAAACGAGGATTTCGTAGGGATCGTCGGTCCGCCGCCACGGGAACTCGCGGTGGTCGTCCTCGTACCACTCGACCAGCGCACTCCTGACCGCCTCGACGTCGTCGGGCAGGTAGTCGTCGTCCGTCTCGTCACCCGATCGCTCGCCGTCCGATGGCTCCGTCCCCGCTCGTTCGTCGCCCTCGCTCATCGCTCACCGCTATCGCCCGAACTCGCTTGTGTGTGGCGATCAGTGACGCTCGCGGTGCCGCCAGCCGACGGGCCGACTCGCGCCTCAGAGGAGGGCCGCGAAGGCGGGCATCGCCGCCGCGGCGCCGCTCCAGATCCCCTGGAGGGCGCCGGCGACGGCCTCGACGACCGTCTCCCAGATCGAGAACCCGGTGAAGACGGTCAGGAAGGTGTCGAAGCCGAAGAAGAAAAACAGCGCCGCGCCGGCGAGGTGGGCCTTCACGGCGTCGAAACGGCCGGAGAAGGTGCTGAAGAAGTAGGCGTTGGCGAGGCTCACCGGGATAATGACGAGCATCTCACCGACCCAGATGCCGGGGTGAGCGCCGTACTGGACCGCGAGGCTGATCGTGACGAGCTGGGTCTTGTCGCCGAACTCGCCGGCGGCCATCAGCGCGAAGATGGGCAGGAAGTCCCCGAAGCGGTTGGGCACCTCGTACCCACCGATCGACACGTTCAGGTCGCCTCCGGTGCTCCCGACCCCGGCGAACCCGCCGTCCGTCTCGGCGGCGGCGACCTCGTCGCGGGTCGGCGTGACCTGTCCCCCCTCCGGGATCGACCGGAGGAGCAACACGCCGAACAGGACGAAGAGCCCGCCCGCGATAACGTCGAGGTAGACGGGCGGCAGTGCGCCCTGCAGCGCCTGTCCGAACCAGATCTCCAGTGCCGTCCACCCGGCGAAGGCCAGCCCGGCCGCACTGACGACTGTCAGCGGGTCGAATCGCGTCGACAGCCCCGCGATGATGAACTGCACCTTCTCGCCGGGCAGCACGGCGAGCTGCGCGACCATCGCCGCGACCATCACGGTGAGAAAGCCGTTCACGAGCGACTCACCCGCGCCGCTACGCGGACCGGCTCACCGCGACAGCGCGACTCGGCGCCGCGGGCCGGCCTGCCGTCCCAGACGGCGCGGTCGCTGGCGGGCGCACGACCGTACATGGTCGTGATTTAGATCTGTCTAAATCATAAGTCTGACGGAGCCAATCCCGCCGGAAGGGACGACAGCGGGCCGATCGGGTCCGGCCTGTGGCGCGTCCCCTTGTCGCAATTCCGGACTTACTCCGGGGCGCGGCCGTCGAGGTCACCGCGGTCGAGCGGCGCTGCGCTCGACCAGTAGCGGTCGAAGGCGTCCTCGGCCCACTCGACGACAGCCGGGTCGTCGGTGTCGATGGACGCCCGCAGGACGCCGCTGTCGTCGCGCACGAGCAGGTGGACCCTGTCGTCGACGAGCGTCCCGGCCAGGGGGACGCCGTCGTCGCGGACGCGGACCGAGGCGGTCTCCGCCCCGAGCAGCGTCTCCAGGCGCCGCCTGAGCGTCGACTCGCTCGCTAGCGCGTCGATGGCGCTCCGCGAGAAGACGCCGCGGAACGTCAGGTCGCCGGCCTCCGCGCGCTCGGCCGTCAGTGCGAGCGTCTGTTCGTTGAACGCGTGGGAGAACGCCCGGATCGTCTCCGCCTCCCGCTCCAGGTCGATCAGCCGCTGGAGCGGCGCGTTCGGACGCGTCTCCGTCGGAACGGTGATCGTGGCGTCGGCGAGGCGGGCGAGGTCGAACCCCATCGCGTCCGTCGGGAGGTCGGCGACGATGTCGCGCAGCTGTCGCTCGGTTTCGAGCACGTCGAGGAGGTCCGAGAACGCGCTCGCGACGAGCCGCCCCGTCGCCGTCGCCTCGTAACTCCCGTCGGTTCGTCGGACCCACGACCGTTCCTCGAAGTCGCCGAGGATCCGCCCGAGGGTCGCCTGCGACGCCCCGGTCTCCGCGGCGAGGTCGGACCGACTCCGCGGTCCCGCCGCCAGCGACTGCAACACCTCGACCCGGTTGGCCGAGAGTGCGAGGAACTCCACGTCTTCGAGCGCCGCGTCCATACCCGACCTGACGGCCGTCGGGCTAAACCGTTTTCGGGGTCGGAACGGACTCACGCCCCTCCGACTCCACGGCCTGGCGAACTCGCGTGCATCCGACGCGACGGCCGGGCGGTCCCGTCGACCGGTACTCGGGCCAGGTCACGACTTTCACGCCGCACCGTGCTTTCACGGGGTGAAAGCGACACACGGGGCGCGCCCGTTTCCCGCCGCTTAAAAATTTCTAAACGGGCCTATAAGGGACCAGATCGTACGATATGACAAGATGGCCGCTCTCCACATTCGCGCTCTATCGGGATACTCGTCGAGGCAGTCGCGCTCGTTCGGGCAGTCGCGCTCGTTCGGGCAGTCGTCGTCCAGGCAGTCGATCAGCCTCGCGGGCACGAACCAGCGCCCGCCGTCGCTGGAGGTGTCTCCGTGATCAGCCCCAGGAGCCTACTCGCGTTCCTGGCGACGAGCCTCCTCTTCGGCGGGACGTTCGTCGCGGCGAAAGCGGGTCTCGAATACTTCCCGCCGCTGCTGTTCGTCGCGCTCCGGTTCGACGTTGCGGCGGTCGCCCTGATCGCGTTCGCGGTCGTCACGCGGTCGCGCGAGGACCTGATCCCCCGGACCCGCGGCGACGTCGGTGGCATCGTCGCGACCGGTCTGTTCGTCATCGGGCTGACGAACGCGCTCCTGTTCGTCGGCCAGCAGTACGTCACCAGCGGCGTCGCCTCGATCATCGCGAGCCTGAACCCGATCCTCACCCCCGTCTTCGCGGCGGTCCTGCTCGCCGACGAGCACCTCTCGACCCGCGGCGCGGTCGGGATGGCGCTGGGCCTGCTCGGCGTGGGCCTCGTCGCCAACCCCGACCCGGCGGCGCTCCTGTCGGGCGGCCTCTTCGGCGAGGCGGTGATGCTCGCGAGCGCGGTCTGCGGCGCGCTCGGGACGGTCCTCATCCGTCGCTCGGACGCCGACATCTCCAGCACCGTCCGGACCGCCTGGGGCCTCCCGCTCGCGGCGGTCGTCACCCACGCGCTGAGCCTGGGCGCCGGCGAGTCTGTCGCCGCCGTCACGTGGACTACCGAGGCCCTGATCGCGCTCGGGTACGTCGCGCTGTTCGCCGGCGTGCTCGCCTACATCGCCTACTTCGGCCTCATCGACGACGTGGGGGCTATCCGCGCCAACCTCGTCTTCTACGTCGTCCCGGTCGTGGCGACGCTCGGCGGGTGGGCGCTGCTGGACGAGACCATCTCGGCCCTCGCCGTCGGCGGGTTCGTCGTCATCTTCGCCGGGTTCGCGATCATCGGCGGCGAGTCGCTCGACGACCCGTGGTTCAGGGGTACGCTCCCCGGCCGTATCGCGGCGTCCGACGGCATCTTCGCGCTCGACGACTCCTACCCGCTCGACGACGAGCGGTCCGAGAGGTCCGCAGAAGACGCCGCCAGTTCGCGGTTCGGGTCGGACTCCCCGGGCTGCCCCGCCGACGACTGACCGGACGCCGCTCACTCGCCGTCGAACTCGGGTTCGCGGCTCGCCACGAACGCGCGGACGCCCTCCTCGTGGTCGTCGGTCGACGCGGAGACGATCTGCGCTGCCGCCTCGTTCTCGATCGCCTCGTCGAGCGAACTCGTGGGCCCCTGTTCGACGAGTCGCTTGGACTGTCTCAGCGCGACGGTCGGTCCGGAGGCGATGCGGTCGACCGTCCCCGAGACGCGCGCGTCGAACTCGTCGTCGGTGTAGACCTGGTTGAACAGTCCCACCTCGTCGGCCCGTTCGGCGTCGATGAGTTCGCCGGTGAACAGCAGTTCCTTCGCGACGTTCTCGCCGACCATCCGGGGAAGCAGATGTGAGGCGCCGGAGTCGACGTTCAGGCCGACCTGCCGGAAGCCGAAGCTGATCGACGCGGACTCGCTCGCCAGGAGGACGTCACAGGCGATGGCGAGCGCGCCGCCCGCGCCGTAGGCCGGCCCGTGGATCTTCGCGACCGTGGGCAGGTCGCAGGTCGCGACCGCCCGCACTGCGCCGGCGGTCTCGTCGACGATCCGCTGGACCCGTTCGTGAGCGGGCGCGTCGCTGTCGAGCCCCTCCACCATTGCGTCGATGTCGCCGCCCGCGCAGAACGTCGAGCCGTTGCCCGCCAGGACCACGCAGCGGGCGTCGTCGGGCACCTCGTCCATCGCGGCGATCAGGTCCGTCGCGACGCCGCTGGTCAGCGCATTGCGCATCTCCGGGTGGTCGAGCGTCACCGTCGCGACGCCGTCGGTCACGTCGAGTGTGACGTGTTCCATGTCCACAGGGACGCCCGGCCGCCGCTTAAGCGTGGGCCTCAGCGGCGCTCGTTGAACTCGGTTCCCGTTTCGCGCCCCGGGGGATCCGAACCATCACGAGGCGTGGGGTCACGGACACGTGAGGGTCGGCGGGACGCCACCCCACCTGTTTGGCAGTAGTTTGAGGGGCCTTTCCCGAGGACTTCCGGTGTGCAACTCCACTGGCATCGACGGGACCTCCGCGTCGCAGACAACGCGGGGCTCGCCGCGGCGACCGCAGACGGCCCCGTCGTCCCCGTCTTCGTCTTCGACCAAGACGTACTCGCCCACGCGGGGCCACCGCGCGTCGCGTTCATGCTCGACGCGCTCGACTCGCTCCGTGAGCGCTACCGCGAGCGCGGGAGCGACCTCGTGGTCCGTCACGGCGACCCGCGCGACGTCCTCCCGGCGATCGCGGCCGAGTTCGACGCCGACGGCGTGACGTGGGGCAAGGAGGTCTCCGGGCTCGGACGCGAGCGCGACGCGGCCGTCCGGCAGGCGCTGGACGACGCCGACGTGGCCCGCCACAGCGTGCAGGACGCCCTGCTCCACGAACCCGGCTCGATCCGCACGAACCAGGGCGAGGTGTACTCCGTGTTCACCTACTTCTGGAAGAAGTGGCGCGACCGCGAGAAAGACGACCCAGCCGAAGCACCCGCCGAGAACGACCTCGCCGATATCGCCGACGACGACCCGATCCCCTCCCTCACCGATCTGGGTTTCGACGAGCCCGAGGCGGACGTGCCGCCGGCCGGGACCGAGACGGCCCGCGACCTCCTCCGTGCGTTCTGCGAGGACGACATCTACGACTACGACGACCGTCGGGACTACCCCGCCGACGAGTGTACCTCGCGACTCTCCGCGCACCTCAAGTTCGGGACCATTGGCATCCGAGAGGTGTACGAGGCCGTCGACGACGCCAAACGCGCCGTCGCGGGGACCGACTACGACGCTGCCGAGGAGTTCGAGTCACAACTCGCCTGGCGAGAGTTCTACAGTCACGTCCTCTGGAACGAACCGAGCGTCGTCACGGAGAACTACAGAGAGTACGAGCGCCCCATCCAGTGGAACCAGGACTCGGACGGACTCCAGGCGTGGAAGGACGGCGAGACGGGCTATCCCATCGTCGACGCTGGGATGCGCCAACTGCGACGGGAGTCGTTCGTGCACAACCGCGTGCGGATGATCGTCGCCTCGTTCCTGACCAAGGACCTCCTGGTCGACTGGCGCGAGGGCTACGACTGGTTCCGCGAGAAACTCGTCGACCACGACACCGCAAACGACAACGGCGGCTGGCAGTGGGCCGCTTCGACCGGGACGGATGCCCAGCCCTACTTCCGCATCTTCAACCCGATGACCCAGGGCGAACGCTACGACCCGGACGCCGAGTACATTCGCGAGTACGTCCCCGAACTCCGGGACGTGCCGGCCGACGCGATCCACCAGTGGCACGAACTCGACGCCGGCCGGCGCGAGCTGCTCGCACCCGACTACCCCGGCCCCATCGTCGACCACAGCCACCGCCGGGAGCAGGCTATCGAGATGTTCGAGCACGCTCGCGGCGACTGAGGCGCCGTCCGGTTGTGGGCCTCCCCGACGTCGGAGTACCGCAGACCGACCCGGACAGTAATCTACCCGGTCCTCGTACGTCCGCGCGATGGAACTGGAAGCCGATTCCGTCGTCCCGTACCTCCGGGAAGCCGGCGTCGTCCCGGCGGACGCGACGGCGACCGCGGAACCGCTGGGCGGCGGCGTCTCGAACGCCGTTCTCCGCGTCGAGTGGGACGGCGACGCCGTCGTGGTCAAACAGCCGTTTCCGGACCTCGCCGTCGAGGCCGACTGGCCCGCCGACGTCGAGCGCGTCCACAACGAGGCGGCCGCGGCCCGCGTCTACGCGACGGTCGCGGAGACGAGCGCGGTGTCGGGTGTCCGCGTCCCCGAAGTGCGCTACGAAGACGACGACAACCACGTGATCGTCGTCACTGCCGCGCCGGAGCGCGCGCGGATGTGGAAGGCAGACCTGCTCGCGGGCCGCGTCGATACAGCCATCGCAGCGACGCTCGGCTCCGTCCTCGCCGCCGTACACGGGACTGCGAGCGGTGACCCGGCTATCGAGCGCGAGTTCGAGCGGTACGCGCCGTTCGAACAGCTCAGACTCGACCCCTACCACCGGACCGTCGCCGAGCGGTATCCCGAGTACGCGCCCGCGATCGACCGGGAGATCGAACGGCTGCGCAACACCCGGACGACGCTCGTCCACGGCGATTTCAGCCCGAAGAACGTGCTCGTCGACGACGCCGGCGAGGAGCAGACCCTGTGGCTGCTCGACTTCGAAGTCGCACACTGGGGAGACCCGCTGTTCGACGTCGCGTTCATGCTCTCGCACCTGTTCATCAAATCCGTCTATCGAGCGGAGGACGGCGAACCGTACGTCCGCGCGGCCACGTCGTTCCTCGACGCCTATCGCGAGGAGCGGGGCCTCTCGACGGATCGTGAACGTCATCTCGTGACCGAACTGGGAGTCCTGTTACTGGCTCGCGTCGACGGGAAGTCACCGGTCGAGTACGTCGAACGCGAGGCGACGAAAGCCCACATCAGAACACTTGCCGGACGGATACTCTCCGGCGAGACGGAGACCGTCGAGGCGTTCGTTTCGGCCCGACGCGCGGAACTAGACGAGCCATGAGTGTACCTACAACCGATCCAGTCGAGGGGGACCGAGACCGATGACCGAGATCACCGACGTGACCGCCTGGGAGGTGCTCGATTCGCGCGGAAACCCCACGGTCAGAGCGGCGGTCGAGGCCGCCGACGCGACAGGCACGTTCACTGTCCCGGCCGGTGCGAGCACGGGCCGCTTCGAGGCCGTCGAAATCCGAGACGGCGGGGAGCGATACGGTGGCATGGGCGTGCAGTCGGCCGTCGAGCGCGTGAACACCGAACTGGCGGAACTCGTGACCGGCCGAGACGTGACCGACCAGGCTGCCGTCGACGCCGCGATGACGGCCTACGACGGCACGGAGACGCTCGAATCTGTCGGCGCGAACGCTATCCTCGCCGTGTCGGGCGCAGTGACACGTGCGGCGAGCGACCTCGCCGGACGACCGCTCCACGACCACCTGGCAGCGACCGAGGGCGTCGAGCAGTCGATGCCGCTCCCGATGGTCAACGTGATCAGCGGCGGCCTCCACGCGGAGGGCGGTATCGAGATCCAGGACTTCCTCGTGGTCCCGACGGGTGCGGACAGCTACACGGACGCCCTCGAGATCGCGTGGGACGTTCGTCGCGCGGTCCGCGATTCGATCGTCGCCGACGGCCACAGACCGCTCGTCGCCGACGAAGGCGGGTTCGCACCGCCGCTCTCACACGTCGACGACGCCTTCGACCTGCTCGTCGAGGCTATCGAAACCGCCGGGTACGTGCCGGGAGACGACGCCGCACTCGCCGTCGACGTCGCTGCCACACACTTCTACGATGCGGACGAGGAGACCTACGGGATCGAGAGCATCGACCGCACGCTCGACCGTGAGGGGATGATCTCGCTCGTCGCGGAGTGGGTCGAGTCCTACCCGCTCGTCTCGGTCGAGGACCCGCTCGCGGAGGACGACTGGGAGGGGTGGGTCAGTCTGACAGACCGACTACCCGACGAGGTGCAACTGCTCGGCGACGACCTGCTCGTGACGAACGCGGACCGGCTCGCGCGAGCCGTCGAGCGCGACGCGGCCTCGGCGGTGCTGGTCAAACCGAACCAGGCGGGCACGATGACTCGCGCGACCTCCGTCGTCGCAGACGCGAAGCGGGCCGGCGTCGCCCCGGTCGTGTCGGCGCGCTCGGGGGAGACCTGCGACGCGACGATCGCCGACTTGGCCGTCGGTCTCGACGCCGGGCAGATCAAGATCGGCTCGCTCGCCCGCTCCGAACGCCTCGCGAAGTACAACCGGCTGCTCGAGATCGACCGCCGAACGGATCTCGAACTCGCGGACCCGTTCGCGGAGTGATCCGGGAGAACCGATAGAGCGCTCCCCGTCAGGTCTCCCGGAACGTGAACACCGGTTTGGTCGTCTCCGAGTCGAGAAAGGCCGCGAACGCCGCGTCCGGGTCGTCCGTCGAGAACGACGTGTCGACGATCGTGTCGGGGTCGACCGTCCCCGCCTCCAGTAGCGAGAGCGCCTGTTCGAAGTTCCGCCACACCGAACCGTACGACGTCTGGATCTCGACCTCGTTCCGCACGACGTCTGCCATCTGCAGGTCGCTCGATTCACCGGGGAGTCCGACGACGACGATCTGACCGCCCTTCCTGACCTGTTCGACGGCGGTTTCGACGCCGCTCCTGTGGCCGGTCGTGTCGAACACCAGGTCGAACCCGACGCCGTCGGTGAACTCGGCGACCGCGGGATCGAGATCGCGTTCCGACAGGTCGACGGTTTCGATCCCCAGCCGTTCGACGAGCGGGAGCCGGTAGTCGGCGTCGGCGCCCAGTCCGGAGACCAGCACTGACGCGCCCAGCGCGTCCGCGACGGCGGCGACGAGTACGCCGATCGGTCCCGGCCCCTCGACGAGCGCGGTGTCGCCCGGCGTGAGCCGCGACTGGGTGTAGACCGCCCGTGCGGCCACGCTCAGGGGTTCGGTGATCGCCGCGTCGCGGAGCGAGACGCCGTCGGGGACGACGTGGAGGTTCTCCGGCTCCGCGACGGTGTACTCCGCGTACGAGCCGTCGCGGTGCATCCCCTTGACCGAGAAGTTCTGACAGACGTTCTCCTGACCGTTCCGACACTGGTAACAGCGGCCACATCGCCGAGTCGGGTCCTCGACGACGCGGTCGCCTGGGGAGAATTCGGTGACCGCCGACCCCACCGACTCGACCGTCCCGGCGTACTCGTGGCCCATGACGCGCGGGAGTTGCACCCACTCGTAGCCGCCGTGGTAGAGATAGGCGTGGGCGTCGCTGCCGCAGACGCCCGTCGAATGGACGGCGACGAGCACCTCGTCGTCGGCGACGTCGGGTTGGTCCTGTTCGGTCACGTCGACGGATTCCGCTCCAGTTTGGACGATGGCTTTCATTTGTCGTGAAGTGCCCGGACCGTCCGGGTCCCCTCGACCGTACCGTCGAGACGAGCGACATAAAGTATCCCGGCGACGCCCCGAGTCCGGCGGGTCGCGGTGAGCAGGTCGGCCGGGCCCCAGATCTGAGCGAACAGGCCGCGAGCGGGCGCGTTTGATCGCCCCTTCCTCAAACTTTAACAGGTATCCAGCCGACCGTCAGCATGGAGGAGATATCTATGCCAGAACATTCCGAACCCGAGCTTCCGCCGCTCCCGTACGACTACGACGCCCTCGAACCGCACATCAGCGAGCAGGTACTCACGTGGCATCACGACACCCACCATCAGGGGTACGTCAACGGCCTCGAATCCGCCGAGGAGACGCTCGCCGACGCGCGCGAGTCGGGCGACCACTCGTCGACCGCCGGCGCGCTGGGCAACGTCACCCACAACGGCTGTGGGCACTATCTGCACACGCTGTTCTGGGAGAACATGGCGCCGAACGGCGGCGGCGAGCCCGACGGCGAGCTGGCCGACCGCATCGAGGAGGACTTCGGCTCCTACGAGGGTTGGAAGGGCGAGTTCGAGGCCGCCGCCTCCGCCGCTGGTGGCTGGGCCCTGCTGGTCTACGACCCGGTCGCCAAGCAGCTGCGCAACGTGGCCGTCGACAAGCACGACCAGGGCGCGCTCTGGGGTTCCCACCCGGTGCTGGCGCTGGACGTCTGGGAACACTCCTACTACTACGATTACGGCCCGGACCGCGGCAGCTTCATCGACGCCTTCTTCGAAGTCGTCGACTGGGACGAGGTCGCCGACCAGTACCAGACCGCCGTCGGCCACTTCGAGTAACGACGAGTCAGTTCACCATCGCCATTTTTTCGCCAGTCGTCACCTCGATGCGAGCGCCAGCATCGGCGTCGATCGCTTCGACCGACCAGCCGTGCTGGTCGGCGATCTCGGCGACGATCGAGAGACCGAACCCGGTGCCGTCGCGGCTAGTCGTGTAGCCGTCGTCGAACACCGCGTCGACGTCCGCGTCGACGAATCCGGGACCGTCGTCGCTCACGGCGAACCCGCGCCCGTCCGGGAGCGATTCGACCGACACGGTGACCCCGTCGCCGCCGTGTTCGACCGAGTTGCGAAAGAGGTTCTCGAACAACTGGGACAGTCGGTCACGGTCGGCGTCGAGGAATAGTTCGTCGACCGAGACGACGAGCGTCGAGTCAGCCGTGTCGACGTGAGTCCACGCGGACTCGGCGACCTCCCCGTTGTCGACGCGCTCGACGTCGAGGCCCTCGTCCAGGCGCGCGAGGGAAAGGAGGTCTTCGATGAGCCGCTCCATCCGCTCGTGCGACCGCTCGATCGCCTCGAAGTGTTCCGCTTTGCCGTCCCGGCGGGCGAGTTCGAGCCGCCCCGACGCCACCTGCAGCGGGTTCCGGAGGTCGTGGGAGACAACGCCGGCGAACCGATCGAGCTGTTCGTTCCGCCGCTCGAGTTCGAGTTCGCGCTCTCGCTGTTCGGTCAGGTCGACCACGAGGAGCGCGTATCCGACGACCTCGTCGCGCCGGTCGATGAGCGGGGAACTCTGGGCTCTGAAGTACCTGTCGTCTACCTGGGACTCCCAGCTCTCGCTCGTTCGGCCGGCGGTGACAGCTTCGTAGGCCGTTTTCAAAGTGGGACGCTCCGAGACGAGTTCCGGGATCGAGGCGCCGATGACCCCCTCTTTCGACACGTCGAACAGTTCGCTGGCGCTGTCGTTGATGTCCACGACGCGATCGCCGGTGTCGACGACGATCACCCCGGTATCGATGTCGTCGAGGATGATCTCCGTCGCGATCGGCGTGACGTTGAGGAGCCCCTCCCGTGCGACGGCCCAGGTGAACGCGACACCGGTGACCGTGAACACGATCGGCGTCAAGTCGAGCTGGAGGTGCAGCGCCAGGGAGACGGCGTTCGCCGTCAAGGGGACGAACGTGGCGAAGGACACCGCCGCGACCTGTCGCTTGTACATGTATCGCGACCGGAAGACGAAGATGACGACGAGGAATATCGCGATCACCAGCAGGGAATACGAGTACACCGTGTGTGCGATGAACGCCGGCCCGTAGTTCTTCGTCAGGCCACTCGCGCCGGTGCTTCCGGGTTCGAGCGCCACGTACATCAGGCCGTGTGCCTCGTTGGTCCAGATGAGCGCGGTGGTGGCGACGGGTTCGATAGCCAGGAGAGCCAGCGTCTCGCGTCGGACGTACGATTCGTGGCCGGTGTACTGGAGCGCGAAGACGAAAAACGCGGCGGTGAGGACGACGACCGCGGTGATGACGATCTTGCTGGTTACGACTGCGATCTCGGTACCCGGCGCGAGCGTCCCCACGAGCGTGCTCACCGCCCACGTCGCATGTGCGCCGAGGGTGATAGCGAGCGCTACGCCGCCGCGTGCTCCGCGGTTCCGCCACGCGATCGCGGCCGAGAGTCCGGACACCACGCTCGAAACGACGAGTCCGACCTGGTAGATGCCCAACCACCCGACCATGTACAGGAGATCCCCGTACTGTTCTTTAACACCTCTGGGCCGATTATCAGATCGTATTTCTCCGCTGGCCCGCACGGACGCTGTCCCGGACACCGTGGCGGGCCAGCGGTGGGACCAGCCCGGATCGGTCCATTTACTCCGGCCTCCGTTCTATCGCGGGGTATGCCGCGACCCAAAGACGACTTCGACGACCTGCGCCCGCTGGCGTTTCGAGAGCCCGCGGAAGTGCTCGACGCCGACGAGATGTACACGATCTACGAGGTGGGCCGCCTGCTCCAGGGAGTCGACCCCGAGGAACAACTGGACATCGAGACGGAGAACGTCCTGCTCGACTGGGCCATCCCGTGGATGATGACCCACAGCGACAAATTCGTCTTCGCCGAGCCCGAGGCCGACAACGACCCCGGCTACTACGGGCTGGCGCCGGGCGTCGACGCGGCCGACAGCGCCGAGCAATGAGGATCCTCGTCGCCGGCGGCGCCCGCGTCGACGCCGGGAAGACGACGTTCTCGACCGGCCTGGTCGCGCGGACCGACGCGGTCGGGTACAAGCCCCGCGCCGGGAACGACTACTGGTTCGACCACGACGATTTCCGCACCGCGACGGCCGACGGGCGCCTCTACGGCAAGGACGCCCGGAAGCTCGCCGCGGCGAGCGACGTCCCGGTCGAACCCGAGGACGTCAATCCCGTCCACCGGCTCTGGCGACCGTCGCCGGGGAGCGCGAGCGGACTGCTCGGCAGAGACGACCGCGAGTTCCTGGTCGACCGCGTCGGGGACGGGTACGTGGTCAACGGGACGGTCGACATCCCCCGGGCGGTCCGCGACGCGCTCCCGCTCGCCGACGCGCCGCGGGTCTCGTCGATCGCCGAGTTCAACGACTGCATGGCCGAGCGCCACCTGCCCGCCCAGCGCGCGCTCTGCGACGAGGTCGCGGCGGCAGACAGGGCCGTCGTCGAGTCGTACGCCGACGTCGCCCGACCGTTCCGGGCCATCGACCCCGACGCGGTCGCCGTGGTCGAGCCCGGACGCGTCCGCGTCTACGACGGCGACCGCTACGGGAAGGGCTGCGCCGTCGCCAGCGGCGGGCCCGACGCGGGCCAGCTGGAAGAGCGAGTCGGCGACGTGACCGACCTGGTCGACCCGGCGACCGAGGCGCCACTGCCGCCGCTGTCCGCCGACGCGCGGGCGGACCCGAAGTCGGTCGCCGACGCGTACGACCACGCCTACGACGCGGTGCTCGCGACGGCGTTCGAGTGAGCGGGCCCGCAGGCCATACCCGTCCGCGGCCCCTATTCGACCCGTGGTCAACGCGTTCTGGCTGGACCGGAATCTCCGGCAGGCCGTCGCCTGGCTCGTCGACAGGCACGTGACCAGTAGCGTCTTCGAGTGTTCCATGGTGCTGACGACGGCGGTCCAGTTGCGCGGGTACGAGGGTGACCTGTCGTTCACGCACTCGGACCATCCGCTGACGCGGTGGGCCGCCGAGTCGTTCGAGAACTGGCAGTACCTGCGCGCCTACACCGACGCGGCCCACGAGGAGTGGCGCTACCGCTGGGACCACTCGCCGGAAGAGTCCCACGGGTCGTGGGATCAGGTCGCCGGGCTCGACACGGACGTCGTCCGGGAACTCGACTGGCCCTCGAACGACCTGTCCGATCCGCCCCAGCTCACCGGCGACTGGGCGGCCGAGGACTACGTCGACGCCTATCGCTACTACTACGCGAACGACAAACGCCACCTCTTTTCGTGGGCGAAAGACCGGTCCGAGCCGCCGTGGATCGACGAATACACCGTCGACGACGCGGACGTGAGTGGACGAGCGTGAGCGGACTCGGCCAGCGGCTCGGAGGGACGCTCGGCCAGCCGACTCGGAACCGGCGAACTCGGCCGTCGACTCAGAACTGGGCTGCGCGGAGCGCAGTCTCGACGTGCTCGTAGGGATTCCCGGTGACGCTCTGGCCGTGGCCGGTGTGCATCTCGGCGAGGCTCGGCGAGACGGTGTCGAGGACGTACTCGATGCTGTCGATCAGGACGCCGCGGTCGCCCTCGGCCAGGTCGGTCCGGCCGAAACTCCCGTTGGCGAACACGAGGTCGCCCGCGAAGAGGACCTCCGGGTCGGCGGCGTAGAAACAGAGGTGGTCGTCCTTGTGGCCGGGCGTGTGCAGCGCCTCGTAGCTGTGGTCGCCGAAGCGGACTTCTTCGCCGTCGGCGATCGCGCGGTCGACGAGCTCGTGGTCGGGGTCGAACCCCCAGACGTCGACGTCGAACGCGTCGGCGACGGCGGCGGTGTTGCCCACGTGGTCCGGGTGCGTGTGCGTCAGGACGACGGCGTCGAGCGCGGCGTCGCGCTCGCGCAGTTCGGCGACGGCGTCGAACTCGCTGCCCGCGTCGACCAGGACGGTGCGGTCGCCGGTGACGAGGAAGGCGTTGCTGGTGAACCCCTGCTGTCCCTCGGCGACGTTGGTGATCATGCGTTCCTGTTGGCCTGGCGGGCGTTAGAGCGTATCGTTTCTTGGCGAGAGAGCTGGTCGGGACCGCGGCCGAGAGAGGCCGTCGAGCGGGGCGTGGAGGGGCGAACAGCGGGCCGTTCGTCAGGCCGCGTATCCGCCGAAAACCGGACGCTCTCTGGCGTCTCGGCCGGGGCGAGGACCCACAGGGCTATGTGTGATGAACAACAACGACGCCGTAGAGAGCAGATGAAAGGATCGGACACGCCAGTCGTACTCATCGTCGAGGACGAGCCCGACGTCGCGGAGACGTACAACCTTTGGCTCGCCGACGAGTACGAGGTCAGAATGGCCCAGAGTGGGGACGAGGGGCTGGCGGAACTTGACGACGACGTGGACGTGGTGCTCTTGGACCGGATGATGCCCGGTCTCTCGGGCGACGAGGTGTTACAGCGCATCCGCGACAGAGGTCTGGAGTGCCGAGTCGCGATGGTCACCGCGGTCGAACCGGACTTCGACATCCTCGAGATGGGTTTCGACGCCTACCTCTGCAAGCCCATTCGAAGCGAACAACTCCACGACACGGTGGAGAACCTGCTGGAGCGCTCCGAGTACGACGACCTGCTCCAGGAGTACTACTCGCTGGTCGAGACGCAGGCGACGCTGGAGGCGACCAAGAGCAGCGCCGAACTCGCCGACAACGAGGAGTACGCTCAGTTGCAGGAACGGATCGACGGGCTCCGAGACGACCTGGGGGACGCGCTCGGCGGCATCGAAGGGGACGAGGACTTCATCGCGACGCTACGGGGGTTGAGCGATGGCGAGGAGTAGCGACTCCGGGACGGCCTACGACCTGACCGACGTGCTGGAGTTCGAGGCCCTCGAATCGGTCCGCCCGGGATCGAACATCCTCGTCTCCGGCCCCGCGATGAGCGGCAAGGAGGACCTCGCGCTGTCGGTGCTCGCCGACGGCGCCGCGGATGGACAGGGCACCCTCGTCGTCACGACCGGCGACCGGGCCGAGGACGTCCTCGAAGACTTCCTCGGCCGCGTCCCCGACGCCGACCCCTCGACCGTCAGCGTCGTCGACTGCCGCGGGGACGGTAGCCGTCGCGGCGAAGCCACCGCCTCGGGGAGTTACGTCTACCACGTCTCCTCGCCCGGCGACCTCACCGGCATCGGCATCGGGATCACCGAGTGCCTGGAGTACCTCCACAACAACGGCGCCGAGAGCGGCCGCTTCGCGCTCACATCGCTGTCCACGATGCTCACCTACACCGATCGAAAGACCGTCTTCAAGTTCTGCCACGTCCTCTCCTCGCGGTTCGACTCGGCCGGGTACCTCGGGCTGTTCACGATCGATTCGAGCGCGCACGACGACCAGACACTGCAGGTCATCAAACAGGCCTTCGACGGCATGATCGAGATCCGCGAGGAAGACGGCCGCCGCGAGGCCCGCGTCCTGGGTCTCGCCGGCCAGCCTACCGAGTGGCGCGAGTTCTGATCCGACCGCACCGCTCCGCGTCGTCCGTCTCTGTCCGCACGTTCTGTTTCGCCCGTTCCTGTCCGCTCCTTCCGTCGCCGACTCCGTCCCAGTTCTCCGAACGCTCCCCGTGCCCGGTCCCCGATCATCGAGTCCCCGATCACTCAGTCCTTGATTCCCCAGTCCCCGACAGTCCAAGTTCCCGGCAACCCCGTCCCCGGCCCTCACCTCCCGGTCCCCGACCACCCGATCCCCGGCAGTCCACGTTCCAGCCGCCGCTCTCAGCCGCGGTCCGCGATCCGTTCGAGGCGTATTGGGATCACCCCTTACCGTACAATAATCAGAGTTGATCCCGGACGTACAATCGATACTATCATCTTAAACTTCCCTTATGGACAACGTTTATCCGTCAATCTCGCCGATCGTCTACTGCGAAGTTCGGGCGTGCGAGCGCCCGACTGGACACGAACGAGTACCGCTCCGGGCGCCTGGACCCGGAACAGGCCGTGAGGTATCGTCCGCGAACTAACCACTGCCAGCCACCAACGCCACACTGCACTCTGTGGTGCTGTCATCGGACACGCTACTCGGCCCCGAGTAGTGCGATCCCGCATTCTGCTTCGGGCGGGCGGCGGTCGCCGCGACCGCCCATTCCGTCCGTCCGTTTCACCCTCGCCCAGCGAAAGCAGGGCTTTAATCCGGGGAGACGCGTAGGCGTCGGCCATGGGAACGAGCGACCGGCCGGAGTCCGACCCCGCGCGGGACCCGCGGGCGGACTACGACTACGCGGCCGACGCGGTGGCGCGACCGGGACTGGTCGCCGACCTCCGGGACAGGGTCGCGGGCGAGGTCCGGTTCGACGACTACTCGCGACAGCTCTACGCGACCGACGCGAGCTACTACGAGGTGACGCCCGTCGGCGTGGTCTATCCGCAGTCGACTGCCGACGTGGCCGCCGTCGTCTCCTACTGCGCCGAGCGGTCGATCCCGGTCCTCCCCCGGGGCGGCGGCACGTCGCTGGCGGGCCAGGCCGTCAACGAGGCCGTCGTCCTCGACTTCACGCGACACATGGACGCAGTGCTGACGGTCGACCCCGACGAGCGACTCGCCAGTGCCGAACCCGGGGCCATCCTCGGCGAATTGAACGCTGAACTGGCACCCCACGGGCTGAAGTTCGCGCCCGATCCGGCGTGGGGCGACAAGTCCGCGCTCGGCGGTGCCATCGGCAACAACTCGACCGGCGCCCACTCGCTGCAGTACGGGAAGACCGACGCCTACGTCGAGGAGTGCGAGGTCGTGCTCGCCGACGGGACGGTCACGCGCTTCGGCGAGGTGACGCTGGCCGAACTGCGAGACCGGGCAGATAGCGCGGCGCCGAGCGCCGCAGACAGTGCGAGCGGCGAAGCCGCGAGCGAGGACTGCGACCTCGAAGCCCGCATCTACGCCGAACTCGCGCGGATCGTCGACGAGGAGATAGAGAGCGTCGAGGCGGCGTTCCCCGAACTGAAGCGCAACGTCTCGGGGTACAACCTCGACGCGTTCGTCGCCGAGGCCCGGGAGGCGCTGGACGCCCAGAGCGAAGACGGCGAACACGCCACCGTCAACGTCGCCCGCCTGCTCGCCGGGAGCGAGGGCACCCTGGCCATCGTCACCGAGGCGACCGTCTCGCTCGAACCGGTCCCCGAGACGAAGGGGCTGGCGCTTCTGACCTACGAGACGCTGCTCGAAGCGCTCGAAGACGTCCAGCCGATCCTCGAACACGACCCCGCGGCCGTCGAGGTGCTCGACGGCGTCCTCCTGGACCTCGCCGAGGAGACCGAGGAGTTCGGGGACCTCGTCGACTCCGTCCTCCCCGAGGGGACCGGCTCTGTCCTCCTCGTCGAGTTCTACGCCGAGTCCGACGAGGAGGGGAAACAGCGCGTGGCCGACCTGATCGCCGACCGACTGGGCGAGACGGGCGGGAGCGGAACGGCCGTCGACGCGGTCGACGCGGACGCCGGACGCGCGGCGACCGAGGTCGAACCCGCGGAAGACGCCGCCGAGACGACCGAGGCCCCGATCAGAGCGTTCGGTGCCCGCGAGGCTCACGGGGCCGCCGAGCGCGCGCGGTTCTGGAAGCTCCGCAAGAGCGGCCTGCCCATCCTGCTCTCGCGGACCACCGACGACAAACACGGTAGTTTCATCGAGGACACGGCCGTCCCGCCCGAGAACCTCCCCGAGTTCGTCGCGGACTTCCAGGCCGTCCTCGAAGCCCACGACACCTACGCGAGCTTCTACGCGCACGCGGGGCCCGGCTGTCTGCACATCCGCCCGCTGATCAACACGAAGACGGTCGAGGGCGTCGAGACGATGGAATCGATCGCCGACGAGGTGACGGATCTCGTCGTCGAGTACGGCGGGAGCGTCTCCGGCGAACACGGCGACGGCCGCGCGCGCACTCAGTGGAACCGGAAGCTGTACGGCGAAGAGGTCTGGGACCGCTTCCGTGACCTGAAGGCGACGTTCGACCCGGACTGGCTGTTGAATCCCGGGCAGGTTGTCGGCGTCGACGCCGCGGCGGTCGCGGCCGGCGAGGCGCCCGAGCGCGCCCGCACGGTCGACATGACGGAGAACCTGCGGTTCGACCCCGAGTACGCGTTCGACGCGACCTTCGAGCCGACGCTGGAGTGGGACAACGACAACGGGATGCAGGGGATGGTCGAGCTCTGCCACGGCTGCGGCGGCTGTCGCGGCGGCCAGGAGACCACCGGCGGCGTGATGTGCCCGACCTACCGCGCGGCCGACGAGGAGGTCACGGCGACCCGCGGCAGAGCGAACATGCTTAGGCAGGCGATGAGTGGCGACCTCCCCGACGACCCGACGGACGAGGAGTTCGTGAGCGAAGTGATGGACCTGTGCATCGGCTGCAAGGGCTGTGCCAGGGACTGCCCGAGCGAGGTCGACATGGCGAAGCTCAAGGCGGAGGTCGAACACGCCCACCACGAGGACCAGGGCACGTCGATACGCGAGCGGCTGTTCGCCAACGTCGACACGCTGAGCGCCCTCGGGAGCGCGACCGCGCCCGTCTCGAACTGGCTCCAGAAGCTCCCGGGGAGCGGCCTCGTCGCCGAACGCCTGCTCGGCATCGCGCGCGAGCGCCGGCTCCCGACGTTCGAGCGGGAGTCCTTCGTCGACTGGTTCGCCGGCCGCGAGGCGGCCGTTCCAGAGAACGAAGCCGAGCGGAAGGCGCTGGTCTTCCCCGACACCTACACCAACTACAGCCACCCTGATGCGGGGAAAGCGGCGGTGCGCGTCCTGGAAGCCGCGGGCGTCCACGTCGACGTTCCGGACGACGTGACCGCCAGCGGACGCGCCGCGCACTCGAAGGGATTTCTCGACACGTCCCGCGAGCGCGCGGAGCGGAACGTCGAGGCGCTCGCCCCCCGCCTGGCCGACGGCTGGGACCTGGTCGTCGTCGAGCCCTCCGACGCCGTGATGTTCCAGCACGACTACCTCGACCTCCTCTCGGGCGAAGCGGTCGAGACGGTCGCCGCGAACGCCTACGGCGTCTGCGAGTACGTCGACCGCAACCGCCTCGGCGAGTTCATCGAGTTCGACGCGCCCGCGGAGACGATCACCTATCACGGGCACTGCCACCAGAAGGCGACCAAGAAGGACCACCACGCCGTCGGCGTACTCCGCCGCGCCGGCTTCGCGGTCGACGCGCTCGATTCGGGGTGTTGCGGCATGGCCGGGAGCTTCGGCTACGAGGCCGAACACTACTCGATGAGCCGCGCGATCGGACGGATACTCTTCGACCAGGTCGACGAGAGCCCGGGCGAGACGGTTGTCGCTCCCGGCGCTTCCTGCCGATCGCAACTCGGCGACCGGGACGGCGTCGAGTCGGAAGACCGACCGCCGCATCCGGTCGAACGGCTCGCCGACGCCCTCGCGGACCAGCCGGATGGTGCGATGTGACGACTCTCTGTGTGTGGTGTGTTACCAACCACCACGTTGTCCCGCCAGGTTTTAATAGGGGCATCACCTCTCTCCAAACGCAATGGCGACCGGTACGGTAGACTTCTTCAACGACACTGGCGGTTACGGTTTCATCGACACTGACGACGCCGACGAGGACGTGTTCTTCCACATGGAGGACATCGGCGGTCCTGACCTCGAGGAGGGGCAGGAAGTCGAGTTCGACATCGTTCAGGCAGACAAAGGCCCGCGCGCCGAGAACCTGGAGCGACTCTAACCATGGCGAAAGGTAAGGTCGACTTCTTCAACGACACCGGCGGGTACGGCTTCATCGACACCGACGACGCGGACGAAGACGTCTTCTTCCACATGGAAGACGTCGGCGGCCCCGACCTCGAAGAGGGGCAGGAAGTCGAGTTCGACATCGAGCAGGCGGACAAGGGTCCGCGTGCCACCAACCTGGAGCGCCTCTAACGATGGCCAAAGGCAAAGTCGACTTCTTCAACGACACGGGCGGGTACGGCTTCATCGATACCGACGACGCCGACGAAGACGTGTTCTTCCACATGGAGGACGTCGGCGGTCCTGACCTCGAGGAGGGGCAGGAAGTCGAGTTCGACATCGAGCAGGCCGACAAAGGCCCGCGCGCGACGAACCTCGAGCGCCTGTAAGGCGACTCGACGACGGATTCTGCCGCATCCGCGGCACGTCCGTTTTCCACGACCAGCGACGGCACGGTCTTGCCGTCGACCCCGAGCGGTCCCGGGTCTCTCGGAGCGGTCCCGGGTCTCTCGGAGCGGTCCCGGGTCTCTCGGAGCGGTCCCGGGTCTCTCGGAGCGGTCCCGGGTCTCTCGGAGCGGTCCCGGGTCTCTCGGAGCGGTCCCGAATATCTTCGGCGAGCGGGCGCGTTCGCGGCAATTTTGGCGACTCCAGACCGTGGGACACAAGAGCCAGCGGCTCGCACTTCCGAGCAATGAGCGACGCCGACGCCGTCGACACGGACCTGTACCAGCGCGCGCAGGCACTCCTCGAACCCGGCGAG
The DNA here is from genome assembly GCF_051414035.1 of Halosimplex amylolyticum. NCBI lineage: Archaea > Methanobacteriati > Methanobacteriota > Halobacteria > Halobacteriales > Haloarculaceae > Halosimplex > Halosimplex amylolyticum. The sequence goes on from NZ_JBLKNW010000001.1 coordinate 1,091,236, forward strand.
ATCGAACTGGTCGGCCTGATCGTCCACACCGACATCTCGGGCGACCAGGAGCCGACGCTCCACGAGGCGACCCTGGAGATCGGCAACTACATCGCCGAGCACGCCGGTATCGAACCGACCGACACGTACGTCTACTCCGGCAACGACGACCCGGAGTTCGGCGTCAACCAGCACCAGGGGCTCACCCTCGACGGCGACGAGTTCGTCTGGGAGTGCCAGCAGCTCCTCCGCGAGGGCACCTTCGACGTCGTGTTCTACTACGAGGCCGACGTCGACCAGGACGGACTCGTCGAGACCGTCCGCGAGGCCGGCTACGACGTCGTCGGCGTTCGCCCCGACTGATCGGGCACCCCGTTGTCGACCGAGCAGTCACGTGCCGCCACCGCCACTGGCCAGCCGCGGCGGGCCGTCGGCAGTCGCCTCGGCGGGTCCGGGGGCGTGGCTGCAGCGTCACGGACGTCTCGGCAGCGTCACGGACTGGCGCGTTTTCCGTTCGTATCCAGCTAGCATTCCCAGGCGTTGCTACGCTTTCTCCCAGAACGTGGCACGCGCGACCGACCGGGATAAACGCCGGCCGTCCGCGGGTTCGATTGAAATCGCCGTCCGGCGGACAATTCGACGGGCCTTTCGATCGGTAGCCGAACGGTACCGGCCCCCGGCACTGCGTCTCGACGGCCAGCGGTCGAACGTATAGTCTCGTAATACCTTTGCGAGTGGACATCCGAGATACTGATAGCGGCCAAATTCTCATACTTCGAACAGTACTACCGATTTATCGGACCGCTCGCCGTCGGTTCGAACGCCCTTCCAGGGGGGAGGCAGGCAACAGATGCAAGTAAAGACCTTCAGCGGCGACATCTCGCCGGAAACTGAGGACGAACTGTTAGCGAAGCCGAACGTGCTGGCGGTGGGGCGCGGACCGAAGCGGACTGATGGCGACGTCCTCGACGAGGAGGCCGTCGTGGTGGTCGTGCGACGGAAGCTTCCGAAGTCGGAACTGGCCGACGACGACCTGGTCCCGGAGACCGTCGACGTGGACGAGGAGACGGTACAGACCGACGTAGTGGACGCGGGCGGTGAGTTCTACGCTCTCGCCCAGCAGTACGCGCCGGACGACCCGGTGACCCAACAGCCGAGCGAGGGCGGGATGCGACAGCCGATCCAGCGCCCCGACCGGCAGGAGTTCGTCGGCGAGGTCGGTCCGGCCCAGACACGCATGGACAGGTGGCGACCAGCGTCCGGCGGCGTGTCGATCGGGCATCCCGACGTCACGGCGGGGACGCTCGGTACCTCGCCGCTCTACACGAGCGACGACGAGACGGTCTTTCTGACGAACGCGCACGTCGCGGCGCCAGCGAACCGGTCGTCGGCCGGTGATACCATTCTCCAGCCGGGCCGTCACGACGGCGGAACGTCGCCCGACGACGCGATCGGCGAACTCCTCGAGTGGTCGGAGCTGAGCGAGGACGAGATCAACCGGACCGACAGCGCCCTCGTCCGAATCGAGGGGGACCTCGTCGAGAACGACGTCCTCGGGATCCCGGACCTCAACGGCTGGGCGAACGCGCGATACGGCGAGGTCCACGTCAAGAGCGGTCGGACGACCGGCGTGACGAGCGGCGAACTGATCGCTCGCGACCTCCGAGCGGAGATCAACTACGGCCACCCGTTCTCGGAGCCGCTCGAGTTCGAGGGACTCGACGTCTTCGGGGCGATGAGCAGCGGTGGCGACAGCGGGAGCGTCATCGGGACGCTCCGACCCGACGGGTTTTACGGCACGGACCTCCTGTTCGCGGGAAGCCCGAAGATCACCCTCGGCATTCCGATGGGAACCGTCCAGGACGAACACGGGATGCTCGAACCGATCACGGCCCAACAGGGCCAAGAGTCCGCTCCGGGCGGCGCTATCGGCGCCGGCCCGTCCGCGGGGCAGACCCAGCCGCCCCGTCCCGGTGGCTCGGTCGGCGAACAACTCGGGGGCTCGACGACCGGCCGCCCAATCGGTCAGGAGACGACGGCCGCACCGTCGCAGCAGGCCGCGGTCCAGGGCATCAGCGATCCCAAGGACCACTTCAGCGGATCGCTGGACCCCGGCCAGTACCAGCTCTGGTGGTCCGGACCGTGGGACCCGCGCTACTCCGTCGACTACTACGTGGACCCGCTCAACCCCGAGGGCCGCATCCAGAGTTCGGTCCACTCCGTCAAGATGGACTCGAACGGGCGGCTGTTCTACTACATCAACGTCAAGAACATCGCCGACGTCGCGACGCGATTCCGCGCTCGATACGTCTACCACTGGAAGTGACCGCCGATGCGAGTCACCATCACTATCGACGAACACGGCGAGGACGTATCGGTGCACAGCAGCCGAGACGAGCGCTCGCGGGCAGACGAGCGCTCGCGGGCGAACGACGAGGGGGATCTCGCCTCGCTCTCGGGCGATCGCCTCTCGGCCGGGCAGGCTGCCGCCGGTGCGACCGGATTCAATCCGGAGAATCTCCCGACGATCACGGTCGATCCCCAGGCTGCCGACAGGGCGCCCGGCGCGTCCACGGCGGACACGTCGATGGCGGAGGCGTCGGGGGCCGGCGGACCGATGGCCGCGCCCGCAGACGCTCGCGCGCCGCCCATCCGCGGCCGGACGTACCCGCTGATGCCGTCCCGCCGGGCCGTTCCCGACCGGAGTGACGTCTTCCTCGGGAACGAGGTCTGACCGGGGCCGCGACGGCCCCTCCGCGCCGTTTTTTCGCCGTGCCGAGCGGGACCCCGCCCACGGGCGACGCGAGCGGCGGACGATCCGGTCTCAGATCTCGGTGAGACAGTTGCCGCAGTAGGTCGCGTCACCCCAGTTCTCGGCGCCGCAGGACGGGCAGCGCACGCTGTCTCCGCTCGTCGCTCCGGAACTACCGTCTGACAGCTCGGACCCCGAACCGGTACGGCACCCAGACTGCATCTCGCCGTTTTCGACGCGCGCGATCAGTTCGTCGTGCGCGACGTAATCGATCAGTCGGAAGAGCGCGACGAAACACAGTCCCGGCAGGAAGATGAGGACCACCAGTCCGAGGAGCCACAGCACCTCCGAGACCATGGTTGACGTTAGCACTGCTCGCCAAATATGTTTCGGAGGATAGCGTCGCGTCCAGTCAGTCGTCGCTCATCCGGCTGCCGCCCGGGGGGAGGAATTCCTGGATCTGGTCGGGACTGGCGATCTTCCGGAGGAACGAGTCGTCTGCGAACCGCTTCTTGAACTCCCGATAGAGGCGCTTTCCGATGTCGTTTTGCGCGTAGCGGCCGGGTTCGACGCGGATCGCCGTCTCCGTCGCGGGCTCGATAGCGCTCGGCGGCCCGCCGATGACTCGCGTCTCGGGCTCGCAGGTGATCCCGACCGCGACGCCGACCTCCGTGTTCTCGTAGTACGTGCGGTCGCCGCGGATGGCGAACCCGCCTTTCTCCAGGAACTCGCCGCTCTCGGGGGTCTTCGACACCTGGTCCGGGCTCACCTCGTAGACGTCCCCGGCGAACTTGCCGTCCTTCCAGACCGAGGAGTACGAGACGGCGAACTGCGCGGCCTCGCGCTTGCTCGACTCCGGGATGTCGACGTCGCCGTCGTAGGACTCACTCGGTCCGGTGGCTTTCAGGATGGTCGCCGGGCCGCCGTGAGCCTGTGCGTGGAAGAACCGGTCGCCGCGGTCGAGGTACTTCTTGACCAGGTCCTCGTTGTCCTCGGCGTCGCGGCCACCGATGACGAGGAAGCCGTCGCTCGTGTGGAACCACCGGAAGTCCTCGTACCAGTGTTCGGACTGACGGACCGGGATCGACGGCTCGGACAGCCAGTCGACCTCCTCGTCTTCGTCCTCGTCGTCCGATTCGCCGTCCCCTCCCGCGCCGCCGTCCTCGCCCGCGTCGGCGGCCTCCCACTCGTCGCGCCGCGCCTCGATCTCCTCCAGTTCCTCGCGAGTCTGCGCGATAGCTTCCTCGGCGCCTTCCTTCTTGCCCTCGATGCGCTTGGCCTCCGTGTACAACCGGTCGGCGTTCTTCTCGACGCCCTCGTTCGCGTCCAGCGTGACTCGCTCGCCGTCGATCTCGACCGTCACGGTCCCCTCGCTCCCGTCGAGCGAGACGACCGCCTCGGCGGCTGAGATGCCCTGCTCGGCCCCCTCGGCGAAGCGCTCCTCGATGTCGTCCCAGGAGTGGTCGGCCGCCCGGGCCTCGCGGATCGTCGAGAGGATGTCGTCGACCAGGTCGTAGTTGGCGTAGAGCGCCTCGGCGTTCTCGCGCTCGCGGTCGGCCTGGGCCTCGAAGTCCTCGATCGCGCCTTTCTGCTGCTGGATGATCCGCTTGTGTTTCTCGATCTCCGACTCGAAGTCCGGTCGCTGACGGCCGCCGCCGGCGCTCTCGCCGCCCGAGTCGTCGCCCTCGTCGCTGGCGTACGTGAAGTAGTCGTCGAGCGCCTCGTTGAACGACTCGAAGGGCTCGCCGTAGCGCTGGTCGTACTCCGCCAGCGGGATCGGCGTCACGTCGACCCGGCGACCCTCGATCTCCCCCTCGTCGTCGGTCGGGTCATCCGCGTCGGGGTTCGAGAGTTCGTAGTAGACGCGCGGATCGAGGTCGCTGTCCGCCAGCCGGTCGGCCAGCCGCCGCATCGCGTCGTAGAGCGCGTGCAATTGTTCGTCGGTCGCTTCCTCGATGGGGACGTTGTAGTCGACGCCTGCGAGCGTGCAGAGTTCCTCGCCGTAGAGGCCGCCGAAGTTGAGTTGCGTCGCCAGCGTCCGCACGAGGTCGGAGTCCGAGTCGCGCATCCGCGCCGCGAAGGCGTCGTAGTCGACCCCGAGCGGGTTGAACCTCGCGCTCGGGAACTCGTACTGCGCGCCGGGCGCGACGGTCCGCGACTTCAGCCTGACCGTCTCCAGGCAATCGATCACCTCGCCGGTCCCGTCGAGGATAGCGACGTTGCCGTCGCCGAACAGCTCGGCGACCACGCGCGTCGTCTCCTCGTCGCGCTCGAACGTGAGTTCGAGGATGCGGTCGAACTCGTACTGCGAGACGTCGGTGAGTTCGGCGCCCTGCATTCGATTCCGCAGCATCATCGCGAAGTTCGGCGGCCGCTCGGGCGCCTCGGGGACGTGGTCCGGGTCGGCGACGTTGACCCGCTTGTTCTCCCCGACTTCCACGAGCAACTCGGTGCGACCGTGGTCGTAGTGGCGCATCCGGAACCGCAGCAGGTCCGCGTCGGGGTAGAGATACACCTTGCCGACCCCCGCGCCCTCGTAGACCGAGAGTTCACCGGCGAGCGCCGCGAGGTCGACGCTCGTCAGTTCCCGCTTTCTGTCCATACACGTTCGTCCGCCCTCGGGAGCAAAGGCCTGTCGCACCATCTTTTTCGCTCGGGGGTCGCCACAGCCGACCCCCCGTCTGCTCACGGGCGGCTTCGCCGCCCGTTCGCATGGTCCGAGGGACCTTCGGTCCCTCGCTAGCCAAAAACATGGGTGAAAAAGGCCGGTCGCTCCCTTCGGTCGCGACCGGTGAAAGGCCTCGCTTCGCTCGGCGTATGCCCGGCACAGCCATCTTTTTCATCGTCGGGTGTCCTCGTTCGCTTCGCTCCCGCGCTATTCGCATCGAGGCGCTCCTTGCGGACGCACCTCGCACCGCTCGCGCGATTGCCAGTGCTCAGTACGCATCTCGTCTTGAACGAAGCACGGCAGCGATCTGCTCGAAAGGCGCGCCCCAGAGACGAGGTCAGAGACGGGCCGCACATTCCAGAAGCTTGGTCCGGCCGTCTCTGATCAGCGGCGTCCCGTGGGCGACCGCGGCGACCTCGAACGGTGGGATCCGCTCGCCGAGTCGGCGAATGCTCTCGTCGATCTCTCGCATATCGTAGGAGTCGAACCAGATAGGCGGGGTCAGCCGCCCGTCGCTCTCCCAGACGAGGTCGCCGAGGAACGCGACGCCTGAGTCGTGGACGAACACCGTGTGCCCTGGGTTGTGCCCCGGCGTGTGGAACGCAGTGAAGCGGTCGATCTGCTCGCCGTCTTCGACGCCGCGGAGATCCATGTGGTCCGGGAGGGGGAACAACCGCCGCGCGGCTCTGTGGAACAGTCCCTTGTGGTGGACCAGTTTCGGGTGCTGTTCCCGGCGGGCGAGCGCCAGGTCGGCGGCACCGATGTAGACCGGTCCGTCGAAGTCTGCGTCGAGGGCGCGCAGACCGCCGGTGTGGTCCAGGTCGTAGTGCGTGAGGAAGACGCGGTCGATGTCCGCGACCTCGTAGCCAATCTCGTTCAGCTCCGACCCGAGCGACGGGCGGTTCCAGAACAGCCCCGGGTCGATCAGCGTGACCGTCCCGTCGTCGACGAGGTACCCGTTGGTCGACAGCGGTGGGAACAACCCGAGATCCAGCATCCACACCCCCTCCGCGAGTCGCGTCGGCATGTACGTCCCTAATTATCGATCGAGCGGGAAAACGGTACTGGCCGCGACCGGTTTCGGGACTCGTTGGCCGATCGCCTCCCGAGAGTCAAATCCCGATTCGGGTCTGCACAAGACATTCATGTCGCTTCCGCAACTTTGCGATATGAGGCACAGGACGGTCTTCGCTCTGGCACTCGTCGCCCTCCTCGCGGGATTGAGCGGGTGTTCGGCGGAGGGATCGCTCTCGCTGACTCCCGTCAACGACAGCGCGCTCGCCGAGGAAGCGAGCCATCCCGTACCTACCGGCGCGCCGCCGGACAGCGACGAAAACGTGGTGCAACGAGCGATCGAGACCGGTACCGCCACAGCGATCGGCGACCGCCCGCCAGTTGAGGAGCGGCTACCCTTCCGTCACGACGGGCGGTTCTACGCGCTCGACTACGCCGAGAACGGGACTGCACCGGGCTACGACGTCGAGATCCGGATCGACTACAACGCCTCGTCGGTCGACGGCACCGTCGTGGATTACGAAGACTTGCCGGCCGTCGACAGGGGGGCACTAGAGTTCGCGCTCTCGCAAGACCGGTCCGACGCGATCCTCGAACCGGGATACGACATCGGCGTGAGTTCCATCTACACCGAAGACGACGGCGAGTCGTCGGTGCTGGCCCCCACGCAGGAGTACGACGCGGTCAGATACGAGGGGGAGGTCTACCCGATCGACGCACGGGCCGAACAGGAGACGCTGACCGTCTACCGGTACGAGGCGAGCGAGGTCGCCGGGAGCCGCGAGGCGTACGCCGAGTCGCTCCGCGACCGCTACGAGTTCGAACTCTCCGGGCTCTCCGGGGGAGAACGGGAGATCGTCAACAAGTCAATCGACGACTCCTACTGGGTAGAGGATAGCGACAACGAGGCGTTCGACTCGCTCGTCGACCGCTTCCGCGCCCACGAACCCGTCGAGGAAACCGAGTACGACGGGTCCTACGTCGTCCGCTACGACGGACGGCTCTACTGGGCCGAAGTCGACTACGGAAGTTACGTGGACGAGGAGTAGCGGATCGCCGCCAGCAGTCTCGACCGCTCGCGATCACAGCCGCTTCGACACGTACGGGCCGTCCTGCCTGTAGCCGAGCTTCTCCCGGTAGTACTGCCGGACGCCGATGCCCGAGAGGACGGCCAGTTTGCCGTAGCCCGCGTCGGCGGCCAGGCGTTCGGCCTCGTGGACGAGTCGCTTACCGTACCCGCGGTGTTGCTGACCGCCCTCCTCGGCGGACTGCCCGACGCCGACCTCGCTCCCGTAGACGTGGAGTTCGCGGACGACCGCGGCGTCTTCGAGCTCACGCCGGACGGGGTCGTTCGGGAACCGCAGGCGACAGAAGCCGACGAGGACGTCCTTCTCGCGGTCCTCGAAGCTGATGAAGTGCTCGCGACCGCCGGCGACCTCGTAGACGTCTGTATCGAGGGTGATCTCCTCGGGCGTCTCGTCGTGGTGGCCGACTTCGCGACAGCGGATGCAGTCGCACGTCCAGCCGTGTTCGTCCATGCGCTGGCGGGCGAGCTGTCGGAGGTTCGACTTCCAGACGCCGCCCTCGATGAAGTCCGCGGGGATGTCACGCTGGACGCGCTGGAGGCGGGTGTACTCGGGGATCATCGACTTGATCTCCGCGACGAGTTCGGCGGCCTCGTCGTTGGAAAGGGGCTCGAACTCGTCCTTTCGCCACCAGTCGTAGGTGACGGTCCCCTCGACGACGAGCGTCGGGTAGATCTTCAGGAAGTCCGGGCGCCAGTCGGCGTTTTCGAAGATGCGCCGGAAGTCCTCCAGGCACATCTCCTTGGACATCCCGGGCTGGCCGGGCATCATGTGGAAGCCGACCTTGAATCCCGAATCGCGCAGCCGGCGGTTGGCGTCGATGGCGTCCTGCGTGCCGTGGCCGCGGTGCATCTCGCGGTTGATCCGCTCGAAGGTGGTCTGTACCCCCACTTCGACCTTCGTCGCGCCCAGGTCGAGCATCCGGTCGATCTGCTCGGGGTCACACCAGTCTGGCTTGGTCTCGAACGTGGTAGCGATGTTGCGAACGTCCGCCGTCTCGTTCTCGGCGATCACGTCCTCGACGTAGCTGAAGTCGTACTCGTCGGGGTCCTGCGCGAAGCTCTCGTCCTCGGCGGGCTCGGGCTCGCCGCTGGGGTCGTACTCGTTCATCGCCTCCAGCGCGCGCTTGACGAACCACTCCTGGTAGTCGTGACTCCGGGCGGTCATCGTCCCGCCCATCAGGATGAGTTCGACCTTGTCGACCGGGTGGCCGATCTGCCGGAGCTGTTCGAGGCGGAGGCGCACCTGCCCGTAGGGGTCGTAGTCGTTCTGCACGCCGCGTGCCGCCGCGGGCTCGTGGCCCGTGTACGACTGCGAGGAAGAGAACTCCGAATCCGGGCCACCGGGGCAGTAGAGACACTTCCCGTGGGGACAGCGCTCTGGCGAGGTCATGATCGCCACCGGCGAGACGCCCGAGGCGGTCCTGACGGGTTTGCGCTGGAGGACTTCTTCGAGTTCCTCGCGCCGGTCCTCCGGACCGAAATCGATCAGGTCGGAGTTCCGCGGGACCTTCGGCGAGGAGTACTTCCCGCAGACCTCCTTTTTCGCCTGCTCGACGTCGTCCTTTTCGATTTCGTCGGCGAGGATGCGGTCGACCAGTTCCCGGCAGGCCTGCAGGAACGCCTCGGGCTCGTCCGCCTCGGCGTCGGTCGCGTCCGGCGTCTCGGTGCTCATCGCGTTGTCTGGGATCCGTCCCTGTCGCGAATAAGCGTGTCGCTACCGCGAGGGACCGGACCCACGGCCACGGCCGCCATCGCGACCGGTGAACACGTTCGGGGCCACTCGCTTTCGGTCGCCGGCCGTCCGAGCGACTACAGATGCCAGCGACGGACTTCGAGGCCGAACGCGAGTACAGCGACGACCAGTTCTCGGCGCAGGGGATCTTCCGGAGCGACCACATGAAGGTGGTCTGCGGGTACTTCGAACCGGGTCAGTTTATCCCCGTCCACGCGCCCGGGAGTGACGTTGCCGTCCACGTCCGCGAGGGGACGGGCGTCGTCCGCGAAGGCGACATCGACCACGAGGTGGAGCCCGGCGACGTGGTCGTCGTCCCCGCCGACGTGGATCGGGGAGTCAAAGCCGACGAGGACGAGCGGCTGGAGGCGCTGCTCGTGACCGCACCGCCGCCGACCGACGCCGAACACGACCCCGTCCGGGAGGGCCTTCGCCGCGGCGTGTTCGACCCCGATGCCGAGACGAAGGACTAACCGCTACTCCTCCCGAGGATGCCACACAACGGTTCTCATTCGTACGTTCTGCTCCCCGATCCGCCGTATTCCGCCCGCAGAGTGAACGATCGCGGTGGTGCGCGGCGTCGTCTCGGACTCGCTTGCGATTCCGATTGGCCGTCGGAGCTAGCTCTGAGGTTGGCGGCCTCCCTGCCGCGTCGAAGCCGTGCGGGGGATACGCAATTGCAGGGAGCGGATCGGTCGGGGTGGTGTGAGGCGCGGTGCTGTGCTGTCCCTGGCGTCCTGGCGAGCGTAGCGAGCCAGGGCTCGGAGGACGAACGGAGTGGGTTTTCCGGTGAGCGAGCGTGCCGAGGGCTTTCGACGTTTACTGTCGAGTATGGTAACTCTACCTTACCTTGCTTCGAAAACTCACTCGACAGAAACAAGTGATCAAAAAACACGTCCGACGAACAGGTAATTCGTCAATCACCATACGAAAATCACCGTTCGGTTCTGGTACCCGGGTCGGATCGATCGTGCCAGGAACTACCGAACGGCACCGGCGTTGCAGAACTCGAGTGGCACGTTCGAGCGGAAGCGGTACACTTTCCGGGAAGTCGTGTTGTCCCAGTCCACTACAGATCCTGCCGTCGAAAACGTGTCTCTCTGTCCCTGCTGTCCACGTTCTCTCCGACTTAACCTACCAGTTACGGCATATACGTCGTGATTTACTATAGAGTGAGCGAGGGTAAGAACACCCGATGGAAGAAGAGGGAACTTCTGGAGGGGCTTCGGTGATCGTACCGGCAACCACCGTCCCGAGTACTGTGGCGTGTCTCCGTTCACTCGGATCGGCGGGGATTCACACTGTCGTCGTCTCGGAGAAGGACTCCACGACCGGGAGTTCGTCGGGCTACTGTGACGAGAGGATAGCGGTTCCCGACCCCCAGAACGATCTCCTGGCGTACAAGGACGCGCTCCTCGACGTCGCGTCGCGCCGGGATATCCAGACGATAATCCCCGTGCGAGAAACCGATATCTACGTGCTCTCTCGCTATCGGTCGTCGTTCGAGCGCCACGTCTCTCTCGCCGTCCCACCACTGGAGACGCTCAGACAGGTTCACGACCGGGTCCGGCTCGTCGAGGCGGCCGAGGCCGCCGACGTCCCGGTCCCCGAAACCCAGCTCCTGGCCGATGTCGACGACTGGTCGCGGGACCTCCTCGTCAAGTCGCGATACAACCTGCTCACCGAGTCCTACTGCGACTGGCTCGGTCCAGAGGAAGCCGATTCGCCCGACGGTATCGAGCACGTCCGCCCCGGTGACCGGCCCGATTTCGCCCGACTGCGCGAGGAGATGGGACACGACCCCATCGTCCAGGAGTACGTCCCGGCGGACGAGGAGTACATGGTCGGAGCGCTCTACGATCAGGGCGAGCCGCTGGTCGTCTTCCAGCACCGCCAGGTCCGGGGCACTTCGTACGTCGGTTCCGGCGGCGCGTACCGTGAGTCGGTCGCGATTCCCGAACTCGAAGCGGTAGCGACGGACCTCCTGGATCAGCTGGAATGGCACGGCCTCGCCTGTCTGGAATATCTCCGGGACGAGAACACGGGCGAGTTCGTGCTCGCGGAGATCAACCCGCGGATGTGGCAGTCACTCGCCTCGAGCGTCGCAATGGGCGCGGACTTCCCGAAGTACTACTGGCAACAGGTAACGGGCCACGCAGAGGAGATCGACCCGAGCTACGACGTCGGTGTGGGGTGTCACTGGCTGAAGGGTGAACTGCTGTACGCGCTGAGTCTGTTCCGGCACGACTCGCCGCACGTCGAACGGCCGTCGTACGTCGACACGCTCCGGGACATCGCCGTCTCTTGCTACGAGAACCCGCGCTTCGACTATCTCACTCTCGACGACACCGGGCCATTCGTTCAGGATTGGGTAGACCTCGTTTCTGAACTGTCCCCCGTGCCTCGATTTCAGAGGTAATGGTACTCCTACCCTCTTGCAGACGCCGTCCCCCGGCAGTCCAGTTAGTATCGCTGCGACGGCCGCAGACTCTCTCGCAGCCCGTTCGTACCAGCCAGGACGGAAGTAAGTGACGCCTACCGACGACTCCGTTCACCTCCGCGGCAGCTAACAGCGTCACCACACGACTACGGTGGTGATGGCGACCGCCGGTGTCATCGACTCACCCAGCCCATCGACTGTCGACACGACGTCTTTTTCTTCGGGCGACCGGGTATCGACACTCGGTTCGCTATCGCTCCGTCGGAGTCCGGGGTAGATCGCGTTCGAGTGAAGCGGCGTACGATTCGGCCGCTACTCGTCCCAGTAGTCGACTTCGGCGTTCAGGTCGACCGTCTTCGAGATGTACCGGTCGTCGTAGTTACCCGGCGCGCCGCCCGCGAACAGCATCGCCACGTCGCGCTCGGCCAGCACCGACATGTCCGGTTCGTTCATCGTCGAGATCACGAGGAATCGCGCAGTCTCCTCGCCCCGCGCTTCGACCTCGTGGGCGTGGTCCGGCCCGCTCGGGAGGGCGACGTAGTCTCCGGGTTCGAGGGCGTGTTCGGTCTCATCGTCGCCGGTCCCCAGCCAGAGTGTCAACTCGCCGTCGAGGACGTAGACGGCTTCCTCGTTGCCGGCGTGATAGTGTCGCGGCCACGTCCGCTTGCCGGGGTCGAGTTCGTAGAGACTGGTCCCCAGTTCGTCGCCGCCGGCCGCCGCGCCGAGCTGTTTCCGGCGGAACGCGCGGTCGCCGTGGTCGTACTCGTCCCAGTCGAGGGCCGTTTCGGAGACGATCGGATTCTGGTCGCCGTCGTCGCTCATGCAACCGACTTCGTCGCCGAGTCGAATAACGGCACACGTCGGCGGTGCAGGTCACCCGTCTTCGGACTCTGCCGTGGATAACGGACCGCAGAGGACCAGCGTACTACTCTCGACGTATTGCACGTCGCCAGTCGGAGCCACGCGGATCTCCGTAGTGTGACTGTTACAGTCGAACTCGCCGGCGGCGATGTGATATTCGTGACGGGCGCGGTCTGTTGCCTGAACCTGAATCGTGTACTCGTCCGGTTCGAACAGGAGGACGGTGTGATACGCGTTCGCCGGGAACCCGATCGTCTCGACGAGGGCACGACCGGCGGACTCGCCGAACACTGTCACGGTGATCGAGCGCGCCTCCGCAGCGTCGTTCCACACGAGGACTCTCCACGGGATCGACGCGTCCGCGTCTGTCGCCGCCGCTCGCGAGCCGACAGCGGACTCCCCCGTCGACTCCGACTCCGTGTGGTCGAACTCGAAGCCGTTCTGGATCGCGGGGCGCGCCGGCTTCGGCGTGGGATTCGCCTGTCGGTCTGTCGGGTCGGCGGTCTCGGCGTCTCCGAGGACGTTCGAACAGCCAGGGAGAACGAGCGTCGCGGCGGGCGCGGCAGCGAGGAGGGCTCGACGGCGCATACGCGGACGTGTTACTGTCGCTACAAGTGCCTTGTGTACCGGGACGGCAGAAAGGACAGTCGGGTTTCAGTCGCTCAGGCGACTTCGTCGGCGACGACGTCGATGACCGTGTCGAGGACGGCCGAGCGCTCGCCGGCGATGTACTCCAGCTTGCCGTCGCGAGCGGACGTGGCCGTGAGGCCGGCGTTGGGCACCCACTCGCGGGCGCGGTCGGCGACGTCGCGCACATCGATCGGCGCGTCGCTCCGGATGTGGAGCTCGTCCTCGGAGACGCCGATGACCGCAGCCACGTCGTCGCGGTGGCGGCGGTGAAGCTCGTCGAGCAGGAGCTCCGTCGGCGGGAACTCGTAGCGGTGGGTGAACGCGTCCGTGTCGAGGACGGCCACCTTCGTGTCGTCGAGCGTCTGCGTGTCGAGGTTGGCTTCCGCCGTCTCGACCTCGGCGTCGAGCTTCTCGCGGAACTGCTCGCTGACGTGACCGGCGAGGCCGCCGTGGCCGTCGCCCTCGCCGAACAGGAGGTCCGTGATCAGTTCGCGCTTGTCTTCGTAGGACTGGTAGAACGCTTCCAGGGCGACCGCCTCGCGGACCTCGCGGACCGCCTCGGCGTCGTAGCCCGCGTCGCTCGCGGCCTCGGCGTACGCCTCGGGCGTGTCCTCCCAGAAGCTCACGGCCGGGAGGTGTCGGAGGTCGTCGCGCACGTCGTCGTTGACGTGGGCGGCGACGTTGGCGGCCAGCGTCGAGGAAGTGGTCTCGGCCGCGTCCGCTGCCGCCGGCGCGACGAGCGCGCCGACCGTCTCGGCCACCTCGGCGTCGACCTCGATGTCGTCGACGAGCGCGCGGCCCGCGCCGTACAGGTCGAGCAGTTCGAAGCCGTCGAGGGACTCGCGGGTCCCGCCGGCGGCGACGAAGATGAACAGCGGGAGCTTCTCGTCGTGGCGTTCGCGGGCTTCGAGCATCCGCGTCACGTCCTTGGTCGCGTCGTCCATGTCGTAGACGCCGCCTTCGAGGGGGCGACGGTCGAAGTAGTGGTAGACCGCGTCGTGCTGGTCGTGCTGGTCGCGCACGAGCGGGAGCGTCGCCCGCTCCAGCGCGACGCCGGCGACGTAGCCGTCGGCAGTCGCGCTGTGTCGAACCACGACCGGTCGCTCTTCGAGCACCGCTTTCCGGATTGCCGTCGCGACCTCGCGGACCTCGTCGGTCAGTCCCGCGACGACGTCGTCGTCAGCGATGGGGTCGACGGTGTCGGGCTCGGCCTGCGAGCGGAGCGCGTCGGCCAGTCGGTCCTCGACGGTTTCGCGCTCGTCGCCTTCGAGCTTGACGAGCGCCTCGGTCTCGACCTGGAGCTCGCCGCGTCGTTCGCGGACTTCGCCGTCCAGTCGGACCACGTCGTCGCCGCCGATCTCGGGGTATGCGCGGACGCCAGCTTCCTTGAACGCGGCGCACTCGACGCTGTCGGTCTCGTCGCGGACCTCGAACACCGTCGGACCGCTGGTCTGGCGCGCGCTCTCGACCACGCCTTCGAGGCGAACCGTCTCGCCGACGCGGTCGGACAGCGTCTCGATGGCGACGTGGGACGGCTCTTCGGTGACAGCGCTGGCACCGCCGCTACCGCCGCTGGTAGCGGCCGCGCCGCCCTCACCGCTGGAGCCTGTGTCGGCTCCGGCGGAGGTCGCGGTCGACTCCGTCGTGGTCGCGGCCGCCGTTTCGGCCGGTTCCTCGTCGGTCTGGCCAGCGTCTTCCGCGTCGCGTCCGACGGTGGCGTCCCGGCGGTCGCTCTGACTCTCGGAGCGGCCCGTCACCTCGGTGGTGTCGTCGCACTGGCCTCGACCGGACTCGTCGGCAGCCGAATCGTCGTCGGCTGCCGCGTCCTCATTTCCCGATTCGTCCTCTTTGAGATACGGTGCGTCTTTCGCGGGGTCGTCGACGAGCGTGCCGCGGAACTCCGCTTCGGCCTGGCGGATGGACCAGCCGAGGTCGATGTTCCCGTTGTCACGCACCTGCTGTACCTGCACGAAGACGGTGTCGCCGGACTCCCAGTCGAGACTCTCGAGCCGTCGGTCGAGCTCGCTCCGGTGGAGCAGTCCGGTGACGCTGTCGCCGATGTCGACGAACACGCCGAACTCGGCGTACCCGTCGACCGTTCCGCGGTAGTAGCGATCGACCGTCAGCTGGTCGGGCTGGTTCCCTCGGAACTCGAAGACGACGTCTTCCTCGTGAAGGTCGCAGATGCGACCGTCGACAGACTTTCCGCAGATGATACACGAACCCATTGGCAGGTAGAAACGGCCCGACCCTAAAACGGTTGTCGAAACGCGCTCGCCGTCGGCCCACGACCCGAACGGGCGGTTCGACGTCGCTAGACGGGCGATTTCGCCGGATACGATGGTCGAGAAACCCCCGATCTCACTCGAAGACGGGACTGTCGTCTTCGAGGAGTTCGATCCCGCGAGCCACCGCTCGGGCCTGCTCCGGGAACAGCGCCACCTCGACCTCGTTGCCGTCCTCGTCCTCGAAGGCGATCTTGACGCGTTTGTCCCCGAACTCCCGCACGTCGACGCCCTCGACGTCGTAGAGCTTCGCCGACGCGGTCTTGTTCGACGGGCCGACGTGCTTGATCGCGCCGTCTTTCACCTCGAACATGAACTCCGCGAGGTCCAGACTGAGCATACCGTCGATCCGGCCGGCGCGCGCTTAAACTGCCGTGGTCCGACCGGAACCGAGTGCGACGACTGGAGGAGCGACGGATGCATGGCGACTCAGGCGACGGCGGCGACCACGTCCGCCCAGGTCAGCCCGGTCAGCGCGGAGAGGGCGGCGAACCCGCGGAAGCCGTACCCGAAGACGAGCGCCGCCGGGACGGCCGCCAGGACCGCCGCCTTCGGGAGCGAGACGCGATGGACGTCACTGATCCCGACGGCGAGGAGGACGCTCGCGTATCCGGTCGCCGCGACGCGGACGAGCGGAGAGGGGAGGCCGGCGAAGACGCAGGGCGCGGTCGCGTAGGCGATCACCTGGACCGTCTCGCTGACGCCCGCGCGGTCGGGGGCGGTCGGGACGAGGATGAGCGTCAGGACCGCGGCGGTCAGGTGCAGCGCCGCGGGCGCGACGAAGACGACGGCGAGGGCGAGCACGAGAGCAGTCGAGGCCAGCGGCCGCCCGCCGAAGACGGGGTAGGCGGCCGCGCCGGTGAGCACGCGCGTGAGTTCTTCGACGAACACGACCGTCCCCGCGAACACCAGCCCCGGCGCCTGGTCGCCCGGCGCGACGCCCGACCGGAAGAGCCGGCGGGGTCGCACGAGCACCTCCGCCCACGCACGAGCGAGCGCGCCCGGCCCGCGGTCTCGCCCGCCCGTCGGGTTCTCGACCCACTGTGTCACGGCGGAGGGTACGGACAGCACCGGTATGACGCTTGCGCAACGACGTGTTCCATCGGGCTTCCTCGTTCACAGCGCGGTCCGCGAGCCCCCCGTTCATCTTCGACCGGGCCCGAGTCCGCGTCGGGCGAGTCGACTGAATCAGTCGGTCGTCTCGGGATCGCCATCCGTCCCCACTTGGCCGTTCGTTTCGGCCGGTGAGTCGCCCGCGACGACGCCTTCCAGCCACCGGCCGCGGAAGAAGAAGACGGCTCCGGCGACCGCCGCGGTGCAGTTCGACACGGCGATGGCGTACCAGGCACCGGCGGCGCCGAAACTGAACGCGAGGACGAGTAGCGCCGCGACGACCGCTCGAACGCCCCACAGCGTCGTGACGCCGATCCCCATGGCCATCCGCGTCGATCCCGACCCGTAGAAGGCTCCGTTCATCATGTGGTACGAGGCCATGATCGCCCACGTCGGGGCGACGATCCGGAGGAACGCCGCGCCGTGGTCCACGATCGGGCCGGCCTGGGGACCGGTGATGAACAGGCCGACGATGGGGCGAGCGTACCAGACCGTGAGCGCGCCGGCGACGACGAACGCCGCCGCCAGGATCGCGATGGCGACGTACACCGTCCGACGAGCCCGATCGCGGTTGCCGCCGCCGAGGTTCTGCCCCACGACGGTCTCGACGGACATCCCCATCGCCACGGTCGGGAGCCAGACGAGCGAGACGAACCGGTTGCCGATGCCGTACGCGGCGACGGCGTCCGTCCCGACCGTGGCCACGAGCGCCGTCATGACGATCGTCGCGATCGATTCAGTGCTCTGGTCGATAGCTCCGGGGCCACCGATGCGGACGATCTTCGTCACGGTTTCGGCTGTGGGGCGGAGGTCCGCGAGCGCGATGTGCAGACCGACGCGGCCGCCGAAGAGCAACCACAGGCCGACAGCGGCGGCGATCGCACGCGAAAAGACTGTCGCGACGGCGGCGCCTGCGACGCCGAACCCGGTGAACCCGGTGGCGCTGAACAGCGACTCCTGAACACCGCCGAGGCCCAGCCAGCCGAACAGCGGATTATCCGCGAACCCGAGGACGAAAAACGGGTCGAGCGCGATGTTGAGGCCGACGCTGAGGACCATCAGGTACATCGGGGTCCTCGCGTCTCCCCAGCCGCGGAGGAGAGCCATGAAGACGTAGAATCCGAAGGTGAACGGCATCCCGAGGACGACGATCCGCGTGTAGGTGACGGCGAGGTCGTGGATCGCCGTCCCCGCCGGGGCACCGACGATCCGGAGTAACTGCGGCGTGACGGCGACGCCGAGAACCGAGACGACGATCGACAGCACGCCCACGAACGCGATCGTCTGGCCGGCGACGTGACCGAGCCGGTCGTCGTTGCCTGCACCGACGTGCTGGGAGACGAGGATGGTCCCCGCGTTGGTCATCCCCCCGCCGACACTGATCAGCAGGAAGATGAGCGGCCAGGAAAAGGAGAGCGCGCTCACCGCGTCGGCGCCGAGTCGGCCGACCCAGAACGTGTCCGTGAGGTTGTACGCCACCTGTAACAACTGCGTCGCGGTGAGCGGTCCGGCCAGTACGAGCAGGGACCGCACGATCGATCCCCGCGTGAATCGCCCCGACTGGTCGTCTGCGGTCCCCGTCACTGTCTGCCCCCGTCCGCGACCACTCGAAGGGCACGCCGCTCGTGCGATAGCCCCCGTGGACCGGCCGTCGGGCGTCGATCCGCGCCGCTGTCCGGGGAGCGTACCGGGACGGGTGTCGCAAACGCGGCCGAGGCCGAATCGCGGGGTGGCCGCTCGTCCGAACCGCTCTCACAGGCTCGGGGGGCGGTCGGTCGGTTGTGTGACTGGCTCTCTCGAATCGGGAGTCGGGGGGCTGTGGGGCGATTGCGTGGCGGTCGGGTCATCTGGAGTTCCGGAGTTTCTCGGCGGACTACTCGATCAGCGAACGATCCCTGTCCGTGTACGAAGAGTGCAGGTCGCCGAACCGGTCGCTCCGGGCGAAGCGTGGGCAGCGAGCGCCGCTATCCTGAAGCGACGGCTTTCGACCGCAGCGACCGGCCGTGGGCCTGCGAGTGTCAGGCCCGGTTACAGGGCGGCGCTCATCGGAACTACCCAGGCAGAGGTCAGTACCGGATTTATATCTTCCGCAGGCGTGGCGTGCGGAAAGCGACGGGCGTTGTCGCGACCACGTCGTCACTTCACACTGGCCCCGCCGAAGCGAGCGACCACTCGCCCCGTCGTGGATTTAAGTAGGCGGAACGGCTACGGGGGATCGATGTACAGCGCCCGCGACCAGGTCGAGAACGCCGAGTGGCTCGACGAGATCGAGGCCATCGCCGAGCGCCTCGAACTCGATCCCGCGGTCCGCTCGCGCGCGGCCGATCTCTTCCTCTCGAACGTCCCCGACACCGATCGCTCGAAGCGGGCGGTGATGGCGACCAGTCTCTACGTCGCCGGCCTGGTCGAAGGCGACCGCCGGAGCCAGAACGCGATCGCAGACGCCGCCGACGTGTCCCGGCTCACGATCCAGCAGCGCTGGAAGGACATCCTCGAAGGCGAAGGGCTGGACGCGCCGGGCTGGTAGCCTATCGTGTGCGGTCGACTGGTGCAGTCGCCGAGCGACTACCGCGGGTGAGAATCAGGCGTCGTCCGTCTCCGCGTCCGCCGACTCTGCCTCGGCCGGTCTGGCGGAGGAGGCCGCAGTCGCGGTGTCGACTTCGGTTTCGGTGGGGGCTTCCCGGCCGTCGCGGTCGGGCGTCAGGTTGCCGTGTTCGTCGATCTCGCCGCGGACGATGCGCGTACTCGAGATGATCTCGCCGTCCTCGGCGTAGACGTGGTCGACGACTTCGATGTCGAGCGGGTCGATCCCGCGGTCGCGGCGGATCTCGTTGATGCGCTTGCCGCCGGTCTCGGTCTCCGGGGAGACGACGATGACGTCGAACTGCGGCTCGGGGGCGAACCCGGTGGGGTCGTCGATCTTCCGGATCTCGTAGTCGCGGCCGTGCTCGTCGGCGATGGCCGCGAGTTCGTCGTCGAGATCGCGTTCGCGCTGGTCGTACGGACGGACGTAGCGGTTCTCGTCCCGCAGCGTCGGCGCGAGCTCGTCGCTCGTCAGGCCCACCGTCGCGTCACCAAGTTCGAACGCGCGCTCGAACAGCGCGCGGTGCCCGTCGTGGACCGGGTCGAACGTTCCACCCAGCGCGACCTTCATACACGCTCAGTTGGGGGGTCCCCGGTAAAGTGCCTTCGGC
Organism: Halosimplex amylolyticum; assembly: GCF_051414035.1. Lineage (NCBI taxonomy): Archaea > Methanobacteriati > Methanobacteriota > Halobacteria > Halobacteriales > Haloarculaceae > Halosimplex > Halosimplex amylolyticum. Next base: position 1,110,991 of record NZ_JBLKNW010000001.1, read on the forward strand.
TTTCCGCGAACTCCGTCCGTACGACCGTCAGCTGAGAAGGGAAACCCGTTCCCTGCGGGTCAGTAGTCGTCGTGCTCCTCGTCGTCGGAGCCGTCGGAATCAGCGTCGTTCCCGCCCGCGACGCCCGTCCCTGTGTCGTCCCCGCCCGCGTCGTCGCCTGTCCCGTCGTCGGCCAAGCCGCCGGCCGACTCGTCGGTGTCGCCCGTCTCGTCGGTGTCGTCTTCGACGGTGATGGTGACGGGTTCCGAGTCGACCGTCGGCTCGTCGTCGTCGCTCCCCAGGATCTGGTCGAGATTGAAGACGGTGTTGAGTTCCTCCTGGACGTCGTCGACCACGTTGCCGACGAGGTCGCTCGGCGCCATCGCGCTGTACTCGTAGGGGTTGTTGCCGGCGCCGTCGTTCTCGCGTTTCTGTCGCGTGACCTTCCCTTCGTCGTGGAGCTCGGCCAGCGCTTCCCGCACCGTGGACGGGTACAGCCCCGTCCCGTCGGCGATCTCGTCGCTGGTGCTGTCGGGGTTCTGTCGCAAGAAGACGTAGATGCGCGCCCGCGTCTCGGTCTCCAGTACCCACGAGAGCATGTCGACGATCCCCTCGTCGAACTGCGTGACCGCCTTGTCGGCCTCCTGTTCGAGCCGTTCGCGCACGTTCCCACCGTCGCCGTCCGGTAAGTCCGCGTCCGGCTGGTCGGTCCCCTCGCCGTCGTCCGAAGGATCGTCTGTAGACATACGTCGCTTCTAGAAGGACGAAAGCCCCTGTCGGGTAAAAATCTTGCCGACGTTCCCGCTCGCCGGTACTCCCGGCGGGCCGAAGGGTCGGCGACCCGACTGGCCGGCCTGGGGCCGCCCCCGCCGCAGTCTCACTCGTACTGGAGGCGGAGCGCGTCACAGAGCGCGTCGACGCCCGCTTCCTCGCGGAGTCGCCGCTGGCGCCGGGCCCCGCTCTCTGCGTCGTAAAGGGCTGCGATCCCGTCCACCCCGAGCCGACTGGCTTCGCGATCCACGATCTCGTCCAGGTCCGTCGTCGACTGGAACTCCTGGTCCAGGAGCGCGGCGTCCTGACCGTGGCGCATCGCGCGCCACTTGTTCTCGTCGTACAGCTCCCGCCGGAAGTCGTCACCGGATTCACCGTCCTCGTAGCGGGCGGCGAGGTCTTCCACCAGCGCGTGCGTGTACTCCACGAACGCGAGCACTCGCTCGGGGTCGGCCTGCCCGTCCGGGGTGCGGACTTCGACGGTGCCGTGGCCCGAGTGGGGGCGCACGTCGAACCACAGCTCGCCGCGGTCGTCGATGCTCCCGGTCTCCAGCATCCGGCGCTCGAAGTCGTCGAACGCCTCGTAGTCCTCGTAGGCGGTCGGCATCCCGGTGTTCGGGAGTCCCTCGAAGATCTTCGCCCGTGCGGACTGGAGCCCGGTGTCGAAACCGTTCCAGTACGGCGAGTTGGCCGACAGCGCGAGCATCACTGGCAGGTGCCAGCGCAGTTTGTTCGCGATCCAGACGGCCTTGTCGGCGTCGTCGACGCCGACGTGGACGTGCAGGCCCGCGGTCGTGTTGCGGTGCTGCGGGTACTGGATGCGGTCGAGCTGTGACTTGTAGCGCGGCTTCTCCGCGTGTTCGAGCTCGCGCCACTTCGCGAGCGGGTGGAGTCCGGCGGCGGCGATGTCGAACCCGTGGGCGGTAGCGTGGTCGACGAGTGCCTCGCGGACAGCGAGCAACTGCTCGCGAGCGTCGCTCAGTTCCTCGATGACCGGCGTCTGGGACTCGATGACGCATTTGAACAGTTCGTGGTCGAGCCGTCCGTCCAGCAGCTCTGGCGGGTCCGACTCGTAGACGAGTTCGTCCGTGCCCGAGGTGGGGCGGCCGTCCTCGTCGACGACGTAATACTCCTCCTCGATACCGATCGTACCCATCCGGCTGAAGGCGTCGCGCGAACCCCGCTCGTCCATCGACACGTACGTCGGGCCGACAGCGCTAAAATTTTCCCTTCTCCCGCGTGCGTCGGTCGTCGGCAGTTCCGAACTGGGAACCGTCCGCGGCTTCGAACTCGGACGGTGGGCTCGTGTGGCGCCGCTCACTCGACCGCGCAACACAAAATATTTATCAACATAACTGAATCATCCGTCACAGATGCCCTCCACGATCGCCTTACAGTCCGGCGCAGCGGCGTTTTTCTTCCTGTTCGCCATCCTGTTGCTGGTCGTCTCGCTCGCGATGATCGTCTGGACGTACCAGGACGCACAGACCAACAGCAGCCAGCCGGCGTTCCTCTGGGCGCTCGTCGTCTTCCTGGCGCCACTGTTGGGAATCGTCCTGTACTTCCTCGTCGGTCGGGACAGGATCTGATCGGCACGGCGGCACCGTTCGCCAGAGAATCGCGGTTTCTGCGTCACCACTCGTCTGGTCCGTTCGGCGGTTCCGTCTCTCACCGAGCGTCGCGATAGCCACCGCTCGGGGCATTAGAGAGACGGTTTAGGCCAGTCAGCGATAGCCCACGTGGAAACCACGCGAGCCGAAAGGTGCTGCTGACCGTGCCGTCTACCCGTATCTGTCTCCTGTCGACGGATAACCCCTCCGGTACGACGGCCGGGCGGCCGGTCGCGGGGCGAGAATCCAGGGCGGAACACCGCTCAGCGCGGCGTCGCGACGACGCCGAGGTGGTCGTCGTGGTGGGGCGTGAGCCGCTCGGTCTCCAGCACCTCGTAGGTCGATTCGAGTTCGTCGAGCACGTCCGCGAACACGTCTTCCGGGTCGCGAGTCACGTCCTCACTCCGGGCCTTGATCGCGATCAGGAGTCGGCCGTCCTCGCGGAGGAACGTCTCGTTGGCCGTCGCCACCTTCGCCTGCCCGCGCGTGGCGACGTCTTGCACCACGACGTCGGCGGGTTCGACGACGTGCGCGTACGTCTCCGGCTTGCGGGCGTCTTTCAGCAGCGGGAAGAGGTTGTCGCGGGGCTCGGCCGCGTCGAGCAGGTCGCGCACGGGTCGGGCAGCGAACTCGACCCCGTAGGTCGGGCCGGCGAAGTCGGCGACGTGGCTGGCGGTCGTCCCCGCCGCCGCGCCGAGGTACAGCACCGTCTCGCCGCCGGCGAGTCCGGTGTCCATCCCGAGTTCGAGCATGGCGCCGAGCTTCGACCGGTCGGGGTTCCACGCGCGCCACTCGCCGTCGGTGGGTTCGCCGTACACCGGTTCGCCCACGGTCGCCAGCCGCTCGACACCGTCAAGCTCCCGCCGTTCGACGCCGTCGGGGAGGTCGCTCACGAGCCGTCACCTCCGTTGCCGTCGTCGCTTCCATCTGGCGCGGTCCGCGCGCGGATGGTCGCGATGCGTTCGTCGAGTTCGGCGTCGAGTTCGGGTTTGCGGTCGCCGCTGTAGTGGTCGACGCGCGCGGCGATGGTGAGTTTCCCCGCGAGCGCGCGGGCGGCGGACCCGCGTTCGTCCGGGTGCGTGCCGCGGACGTACTCGTGGGTGAAGATGACGCCGTGTTTCGGCGAACTCGCCGACCCACGGAGGTGGGCGAACAGCGCGTCCTCGGCGCCGAGCACCTGCACGGTACTCGACGGCTTCTTCGCCAGGCTGTCGAGCCCGCCGGCCAGCGAGATCAGTCGAGCGGCGAGCACCGGTCCGGCCATCGCCGCGAGGTTCGGCGCGACCGAGGGCGTCGTCTCTTCGACGTAGGTCCGTAGCTCCTCGGCTTCCGCGGCGAGCGCGGCCGTCCGCTCGGCGAGGGCGACGAGGCGTTCTTCCCCGGGGTCGGCGGGCTCTCGGTCCTCGGCCGCATCGGCGAGGTCACGCGCGTAGTCGACGCCGGTGCCCGCGTCGTCGAAGCGGGTGCCGGCCCACTCGGCGACGCGCTCGGCGAGTTCGTTCGCGGTGCGCTCGCAGTCGTCCATGGCGCGGACGGCGTGGATGAGTTGTTTGTCGTCCGCGCGCTCACGCTCGTGGACGCCCGCACGGGCGGCGGCCATCGTCGCGTCGTGGAGGCGCTCGTAGTAGTCGTCGGCGTCGTCGGCGAACCCCTCCTCGACGGCGAGCGCCGACCATTCGGCCGGCTCCGAGGCCGACCCGGTCCGGATCCGCTCGACCGCGGCGTCGGCGTCGCCGGGGTCGAGTCCCGCGAACCACCCGTCGTGTTCGGTCATACTCCCGATTCACCGCGCTGTCCAAAAAAGGACCCCGGTGTGGCCGTCGCTCCGCGCGTCCGGGGCTACCCGTCCCAGCACGCGAGCGTGACGCCGGACTGGGAGAGGTCGGCGTCGGGGAGGTCGCCGTGGCGGTCCGTCTCGGCGCGACGGAGCGCCGTCTCGGAGACGAAGTAGTGGGCGTCGTAGAACGATTCCCTGCTCATCGTCCCGGTGTCGGTCGCCCCCGCCGGCGGATCGACGGTGGTCACCGTCCAGACGTGTACGCGGACGCGGAAGCCGCCGTCGACCGACCTGACGGTCGTTCCCTGTAACTCGACGGTCACGTCGCGCGCGCGTTCGCCGAGTTCGTGGTTGTGGGCGAACACTCGTTCGTACTCGCGCGCGTACTGCGCGACCGCTTCCGGAGTCAGGTCCGGTCGCTCGTCGGGGAGTGGTTTCGGCGTCACCTGCTCGTTTCCGTTGGACGTCAGTAGCAGGTCGGTTCGACAGGGTTCGTCGGTCGCCGTCGCCGTCGGCGCCCGCGTGTCCGTCCTGGCGTCGGGGGGCTGCCCCCCGATGGCGCCGCATCCGGCAGTGACCGCCACAAGTGCGACGAGGACGACCGCGTGAACGCGCATGGCCCCCGTTGGCTACGGGGGGTGAAGAGTCTTCAGTCGTGCATCGCCTCGAAGGGCTGGTCACAGGCGTTGCAGTAGTGCATCGACCGACAGAGCGAGGGACCTTTCGGGTGGTCGCGCTCCGTCTCGGTCGACCCGCAGTAGGGACACGCGACCGGCGCGCCCTCAGCACCGGCCGCGACGCTCGGGTCGGCGCGGCGGCCCATCAGATGCTCACCCCGAACTCGCGGAGTCGCTCGCGTCCCGGCTCGGTCACCATGTCTAGCGTCCACTCGGGCGACCACACCAGTCGCACGTCGGCGGTCGAGACCTCGTCGGGACTGCCTGCCGCTCGCTCGATCTCGTCGGTGAGCATCGACCGGGCGGGACACCCCGTGTAGGTGAGCGTCATCTCCACCGTCGCGACCTCGTCGGCGACGGTCACGCCGTAGATCAGCCCGAGGTCGACGACGCTGATCGGCATCTCCGGGTCCTCGACTCCACGAAGCGCGTCCCAGACACGGGATTCGACGCCCTCCGCGCCGTCTCCTGTGGCCGGGAGATCCCGGCCGCCCCCGGATTTGATATCGTGGTAATCGGTGTATGCGCACGGCGTCGGGTCAGACGCGTCCTCGTCGGGGACGTCACCGCTGGGCGCGTCGACGCCCGAATCGGCGTCGCTCACGCCTGTTCACCCCGGAGTCGTCGCACGTCGCTCCGACCCAGTTCGCGGTAGGTCTCGGTCAACTCCTCGTGGAGTGCCGACCAGTGGTCGGTGTGGTTTCCATCCCGGCCTCGGACGTCGGGAAGCAACTCCGCGGGATCGTCTCCGGGGTCCAGCTGCACCGAGACGTCCAGGCTCTCCAGGAACGAGGCGACCGTATCGAGCCACTGCCCCCGCATCGATTCGAGCGACTCACCGCGGAACTCGTGGACGCGGATCGCGGACGCCTCCGGTCCCGGAGCCCACAGCGTCAGCGCGTGCGGGAACAGTCGATCGGCGGCCGCCTGCACCCGCTCCCGGCCGGTCTCGTCGTCGCAGAGTCGTTCGAGCCAGTTCTGGGCGTGTTCGAGGTGATACGCCTCTTCGCTGCGGATCTTTCCCACCGGGTCGACGAGTTCCCGGATCCCCGACCCCTCGACGGCGTCGAGGCGGAGGTCCTCGGCCACGTCGTAGAGGTATCCCCGGAGGATCGCGTCGGCCCAGTCGCCCTCCGCGAACGGCAACTCGACGAGCGTGCTGTGGCGGAACTCCCCCGGGTCGCGCTCCCAGACGAGCGCCTGCTCGCTGTGGCCGAGTTCGCCGAGCGCGTCGAACCACACGCGCGCGTGCCCGAGTTCGTCCTGTGCGATGTTCGAGAGCGACAGGTCCGATTCGAGGGTGGGCGCGACGACCTGCCACTCGGTGTAGCGCTCCGCGAGGACGAACTCGTCGTCGGCGAGCCTGAACAGGAGTGCCGCTGCAGCCGATCGCTCCTCGTCGTCCAGTTCGGCCAGCGCTCGGGGCTTCGCCATCAGCCGTCACCTCCGTCGCTCGCGGTTTCACCGCTCGCTGTCGAGGTCTCGGTCGCGTCGCTCCCTCCGACCTCGCCACCCTCGACCGCGGCCTGCTCTCGCTCGGAGTCCGCCACTTCCTGGGCGAAGCTCGCGTCGACGTTGTACGTCGTCGCCCAGCGGTAGGCCTTGTCCGTCCGACCCCCGAACGCCGTGTCGTCCGCGTCGATCTCGGTGACCTCGTCGCTCGGGACGACCCACAGGCTGTTCGTCGTCATCCGCCGCCCGTGCTGGATCTGGGCGAACAGCGTCGCCATCTCTCGGTCGGGCGCGTGGACGTCCCCGCAGTGTTTGTGGTAGTCGCCGCGCTTGCCCTGGCGAAAGACTTCCCAGCGCATCCTCAGTCACCTCCGGCGGAGGCCGCCGCGCTCCCCGACGCGCTCGCGTCGCTCTCCTCCAGCGAGTCCCGGACCCACGCGACGGCGTCGCGCGCGTTCGCCCGCCCCTCGATCTGGTCGAGGCCTTCGGGGTACTCGTTTTTCGCGATGGCGAAGAACTCGTCCCAGTCGAGGTCGTCTTCGACGACCTCGTAGTGGTCTCGGTCCTCGTGATACCGGATACGCGGCTCGTCGGGGATCTCCAGCCCGTACTTGCGCGCTTTCGGGACGTAGGCGTTGAGGAACTGGTTGCGCAGTTCGTCGTTCGTCATCGTCTTCAGGCCCACGTCGGCCGCGAAGTCGTGGTGGGTGCTCTTGTCGTCGGTCGGGCCGAAGAACTGGAGGATGCGCGGCCACCACTCGTCGAAGGCCTCCTGGAGCAACCGCTGCTCCTTGCGCGACCCCGTCGCGAGTTCGCGCATGATGTCCTCGCCGTGTTTGACGTGGAACCCCTCCTCGAAGCAGATCTTGTCCATCGCGTGCGCGTAGGGGGTCCAGCTCGACTGCTTGAGCGTCGCCTGGCGCTTCATCGCCGCGCCGTCGACGAAGAAGGCGATCATCGGCGTCTCCGCCCAGTCGGTCATCTCGTAGTGGAAGCAGTTGAGGAACTTCCCGTCTCCCCGGGCGAGTTCGTCCAGCATCTCCTCGCGAGTCTTGACGCCCAGCGCTTCCGCCGCGCGGTAGAGGAGCTGGCCGTGGCCGATCTCGTCCTGGACCTTCGCGCTGAACGCGAGCTTCCGGTCGATGCTCGGCGACTGCCTGATGAAGGGCTTCTCCAGGTACGCCCCCATGATCTCGCTGTTCGCGTGGAACTGGAGCATCCGCGTCGCCGCCTTCCGGTACTCCGCGGGCATGTCGTCGGAAGGACCGAACTCCCTCGGTCCGGCCCGGGCTTTCGTCGCCTCTATGTTCATATTAATCGTTACGGTTCTGTGGCGGGTACGTATTCACCCGCCTATATCGCGGGTTTATATACGCGGGGGTCGAACGATCCGGGGATGATCGACCAGTGTCTCGCGGTCGAGTTCCGGGTGACGGGCAACGACTGCCCGGTCGCGCGAGCGTCGGAAGCGGCCGCGACGACAGTCGATGCGCGGCCGCCACAGCTCCGTGCTGACGGCAACGCGCTGGTCCACTGCAGCGGCCCCGCCGACTCTGGCGTCGCCGAGGCGCTCGACGACGACGACCGCGTCCGCTACCTCCACGTCGCGCGGGCGAACGGTCGCGAGACGTATCGCTGCCTGTCGAAGGCCCCCTGCGTGGTCCACGAACTGACGAACGCGGGCTTTCTCGCGGAGTCGATCCGGTACCGCGACGGCGAGGAGTTCTACAGCGGCGCCGTCGTCGGGCGCGAGGTCCTGCAGGGCGTGCTCGAAGCGGCCGGCGACGCCGTCGGCGTCACCATCGAGCGGGCCACGCCCCTCGGCCCGGACGGCGAACCGTCCGTCTCGGCCCACTGGAATCTCACGCCAGCGCAGGTCGCAGCCGTCGAAGTCGGCCTGGAGACCGGGTACTTCGCGGTGCCCAGAGAGGCGACGGCCTCCGACGCCGCGGCCGAACTCGGGATCAGCAAGTCGGCCTTTCTCGAACGCGTCCACCGGGCACAGGCGTCGATTTTCGGCCAGATATTCGGATGATGCCCGTCGCTTTCGTCGTCGCGGTTTCCGGGCGTACTCGTGGCCGTAAACCGGAAATCGCTATATCGATTCCCGGCAGTCCCCATGTGAACGCGGTGCGTTCGCCGTGCGCTCGCCGTGCGTTCGCCGTGCGCTCGCCGTGCGTTCGCCGTGCGCTCGCCATACGGACCGCCACGCTCGCGTCGACGGCGTGCGACAGCCAGAAACAAACCGATCGTTTGTGATCGTTCAACGAACGATAGTTGGTCGGGGGTTCGATAACATATATCATGCAGCGTGGCTTACGCCGTGCTATGGCTTCTCCTGAGCCCACGGGCGAGTGGTGGGCCGCGGAGCAGTCCTACACCGACGAGGTCGTCGGGACGGACACGCTCGCGGCGATGTACGAGGCCGCGGCCGACCGGTACGCCCAGGCCACGGCCCAGCGGTACAAAGGCAGCGTCTACGACCGTTCGCTCACACCGGAGGTCATCCCGGCGGCACCGCCCGGGGAGTTCACCGACATCACGTACATGGAGATGCGATCCGTCGTCCGCCGGCTCGCCGCCGGGTTCCGCGACCTCGGCGTCGAGGCGGGCGACCGCGTGGCGATCCTCGCCGAGACCAGGATGGAGTGGGCGCTCGCCGACTTCGCGGTCCTCGCGGCCGGCGGCGTCGTGACGACGGTCTACACGGACTCCTCGCCGAAACAGGTCCGCTACCTGCTCGACGACCCGGACGCGACGGGCGTCGTCGCCGGCGACGAGTCGCTCCTCGAACGCGTCCAGGAGGTCGAAGACGACCTCGATCTCTCCTTCTCGGTCGTCATGGACGAGTGCGCCCCGGACGGTCCGGCCGCCGACCGCGACGACGTGCTGACGCTGGCCGAACTACACGACCGCGGCGACGAGACCTTCGACCTGGAGTCCTACGAGAGCTGGATCGCCGAGCGCGATCCCGACGATCTGGCGAGCATCATCTACACGTCGGGGACGACCGGCCAGCCCAAGGGCGTGCGGCTCACTCACCGCAACTTCCGGTCGAACGTCAACCAGTGCCGCAAGCGGATGGGGCCGCGCCCGGACAAGGAGGACGTCCCGGTGCTCGACGACGACTCCAGGTCGATCTCTTTTCTCCCACTCGCGCACGTTTTCGAGCGCCTCTCGGGTCACTTTCTGATGTTCGCGTCGGGCGCGGCGGTCGGCTACGCGGAGAGCCCGGACACCCTCCCCGAGGACCTCGAACTGCTCCGGCCGACCTCCGGCGCCAGCGTGCCTCGCGTGTACGAGCGTATCTTCGACAACATGCGCGAACAGGCCAGCGACTCCGCCGCGAAAGAGCGGATCTTCGAGTGGGCGGTGGACGTGGCACGCGACTACGCACGCGCCGACGAACCGGGACTCGGGCTGCGGGCGAAACACGCGGTCGCCGACCGGCTCGTCTACTCGACGGTCAAGGAACGCCTCGGCGGCGAGGTCGAGTTCCTCGTCAGCGGCGGCGGCAGCCTCAGCGAGGAACTCGCGCAGATGTTCCTCGGCATGGGGATCCCCGTCGTCGAGGGGTACGGCCTCACCGAGACGTCGCCGGTCATCTCCGTTAACCCGCCGGAGGCGATCCGTCCGGGGACGATGGGTCCCCCCGTCGTCGACGTCGACGCGCGCGTCGACGAGTCCGCCGTCGGCCCGGACCAGTTCCCCGAGGCAGCGGGCCCGGTCGGCGAACTGGAAGTCGATGGCCCGAACGTGACCGAGGGCTACTGGAACGCACCGGGCGAAACCGAGGCGGCGTTCACCGAGGACGGGTACTTCCGGACGGGCGACATCGTCGAGGTCACCCCCGAGGGGTACCTCCGCTACAAGGACAGGCTGAAACAGCTGGTCGTGCTCTCGACGGGGAAGAACGTCGCGCCGGGACCGATCGAGGACCGGTTCGCCACCAGCGACCGCGTCGACCAGCTGATGGTCGTCGGCGACGAGCGCAAGTTCATCGGCGCCGTCGTGGTGCCCAACTTCGAGGCGCTGCGCCGCTGGGCGGACCGCGAGGGCATCGACCTGCCCGACGACGACGAGGCCGTCTGTCGCGACGAGCGCGTCCGCGAGTGGGTCGGCGAGGCCATCGAGGAGGTCAACGCGGACCTGGAACGCGTCGAGCGGATCAAGCAGTTCGAACTCGTCTCCCGGGAGTGGACCGCCGAGAACGACCTGCTCACCCCCTCGATGAAGAAGAAACGGCGGAACATCCGCCACGTCCACGACGACGCCATCGAGCGGATCTACGAGGAGCCGCGGGCACAGGCGGACTGACCGCAGCGGTCGACCGGCGGTGGTTCTCGGTGGGTGCGTCAGACGGAGCGATGACGTAACCGCTTTGCCGGATGCACGCGCAGTGGCCCCTATGACACCGAGCGGCGGGCGATACGACGCGATCGTCCTGGGGGTCGGGGGCGTCGGGAGCGCGGCGACGTACCACCTCGCGCGGCGAGGCGCCGACGTGCTGGGACTGGAACGGTTCGACGTGCCCCACGCCCGCGGCTCGTCGCACGGCCGCACGAGACTCCTCCAGCGGCTGCTCGACGTCGAGCCCGCCACGATGGCGCTGGCCGACCGCGCACACGAGGGGTGGCGCGACCTCGAACGCGAGACCGGGACCGACCTGTTGACCGACACCGGGTCGCTCGCAGTCGCCGTCGGGGGCGAAGAACCTGTGGACAGCGCCCGACGCGCGTGCGAGCGCCACGACCTCGCGTTCGACACGCTCACCGGCGCCGAACTGGCCGAGCGCTTTCCGGCCTACCAGTTCCCCGACGGGGCCCAGGCGCTCTACCAGCCAGACGGCGCGGTCGTCGCCTCCGAGCGCGGCGTCGTGGCCCACGTCTCCGCGGCGCTCTCGGAGGGCGCGACGGTGCAGGCACGCGAACGGGTCGTCGACTGGTCGCGGACAGCCGAGGGCGTGCGCGTCGACACCGACCGCGACTCGTACCTGGCGGACCGACTCGTCGTGACCGCCGGCCCCTGGGCCGCCCAGTCGGTCGACGCCCTCGACGGCGTTCTCGAGCCCTGTCGCCACGCGACCGCCTGGTTCGCGCCGAGCGCCGGCCCACGGGTGAACCACGACGCCGAAGTCCGGGACGGTGCGGACGAAGCGGACCGGGGTAGCGCCGATTCCGAGACCGAGGGAGCGGTCGATGGTTCCCCCGAAGTCGTCCGGACCGACGGCGATCCCGTGCCGCCGTTCGTCGCGACCGTCGAGGGCGAGAACTACTACGGCGTGCCCGGGGTGTACCTGCCGGGGATGAAGTTCGGCCGTGCGGACTTCCGACCGACCGACCCGGACAATCTCGCGGAGCCGACGCAGGCCGACGAGCGGCCGCTCCGAGCGTTCGCGGACAGCTACGTCCCCGGCGCGGCGGGGTCGACGCTCCGACTCGACACCGGGCTGGTCACCAACTCCCCCGACGGCCAGTTCGTCGTCGACACGCTGGCGGAGGGGCGCGTCGCCGTCGCCGCCGGGCTCTCGGGTCGGGGGTACAAGTTCGCGCCCGCGCTGGGAGCGGTGCTCGCGGACCTGACCCTCGACGGCGAGACCGACGCGGACGTCTCGGCGTTCGGGCTCGACCGGTTCGCGTAGCTCAGTTCTCGCTCGCCGGCGGCGAACTCCCGTCATCGGCCGCGACGTCGTCCGCGCCGTCGCCGTCGACGGCGCCGACCGGGTCGCCGTCGTCCCGCACCGAGCCGCCGAACCGCGCGCCGCTCACGTTCGACGCCCCCGTGTGATCTGCGGTGTCGGACCGGAACTCGTAGCGAGTCTCACCGTCGAGGACGACGTACGTCGACGAATTTACGTCCTCGATCACGCGCCGGTCCGAGTCGATCGCGACGTCGACCAGGTCTTCGAGCGAGTCGAGGGTGACGACGCGGTCCTCGTCCCCGGGCGGGAGGTGACCGACGGAGATCCACTCGTCGAACGAGTCGCGCTCGCGCTGGACGGCGATGGCGGACGCGACGCGACTCGGCACGTCGAGACGGCCGGTCCGGTCCGTCCACACGAGCGCGGCGACACCGGCGACGCCGAGGAGAGCGATCAGGATCGACCCGTACTCGCGGACGGGATCGGCCTCCACGGGCACCGAGACCGATTCGCTGACTGGTTTCTGTGCGGGGCCCGACGCGTTGACCGAGACGTCGTAGGTCCCCTGTTCGGGCGAAATTTCGATCTGTTCGGTCCGTTCGTCGACCAGTCGGTCTCCCTCCAGCGTCGTCACTGCCTCGGTCTCGGCCACGATCACTACTTCGATCCGACCGCGGACTGTCTGGAGATCCTCACGGGCTGCTCGTCCGTATTCGATGCGTTCGGTGACGTTCGCCTGGAACGGAACTCGATGAGCACCGTCGGCGGGCACCGAGGCGGTGTCCGCGGACGCGAGCGGTTCGGTTTCGCGCCAGAGCACGCCACCGTTCGAGTCTCGAGTTACGGCACGGACGACGAGCGTCAGGTCGGTGGTGACGCGGGCAGTGTCAGCATCGCCGCCGTGTTCGTACCGGTAGGTGCCGTTGAGGACCGGGGTGACCGAACTGAAGTACGTCGAGCGATTGCGGAGGAGTTCGCCCCGGTCGAACGGGCGTGCGTCCCGCTGGACGACGGCGGCGTGGTCGAAGCCGCTGTCGGTAGTCCACGTCGCGACGACTCGCTGTTCGGTCGTCGTGTCCGGCCCGGTGTGGGCGCCGACGGCGACGACGGCGCCGCCCACCGCGAGGAGCAGGCAGAGTCCAACGGCGAGCACGAAGTGGGACGAACAGACGTGTCGCACCCTGTCGGCGGTCGTCGGCCCGTCCTCGGCAGTCATCGTCATCCGTATCTCACGGCCCGGCTAAAAGAGGTGACGGTCGCCCGGGTCACGGCTGGAGCCGTTTGTCGAGTTCGCTCCCATCGTCGAAGTACAGGGTGATGTCGACCGTATCGCCGTTTTTCTTCATCTTGGCGCTCTTCCCGTCGGCGTCCTTGAATCGATCGAACCGAAACGTCAGCGTCTGTCCCTGGTCGAGGGCCACGTCCGCCGTGAAGTCCCGGCGGGTGTCCGAATCCGGGGCGTCGCTGTCGACCGGAATCGGCGCGTTCACCACCGACCCGTACCCGGCCACGAACAGGACGTCGCCGCCCGCGACTTCGACTGCCGCCGGATTGCTCGTCCGTCGGATCCCGATGCCCACGAGCGTCACGTCTATGCTGCCGGTGTTCTCGAGCTCGAACTCGTACTTGCCGCTGTTGCCCACCGAGGTGACGTTCGCGGTGACGTCGACTTGACCGGCCTGTGAGCGCGTCTCCACGTCGCGCTGGAACGTGATCGAGCCGACGACGTCACCGGCCGAACCGAGCAGGTCCGCCTCGAACGTGACTGGCGTCGTACCGTCGGAGAGCACGTCGACGCGCACGTCCGCACCTGCCGACAGAGCGAACGTGGGGGCCGCGCCGTCGGCGTTTCCGTCGTCCCCGACGTCGAACTCGACGCCGCCGTCCGCCGACGAGAGCGTCACCGACACGTCGTGGCCGGTCCGGTTGGTCACCAGCGGAACGGTGTCGGCGTCGTCGATGTTCTCGACCGAGAGCAGCGCGGTCGCGTCGGTAGTCGTGCCGAAGTTGACCGTCCGATCGGCGGTGAGGGTGGTCGCCGCATTCGTGTCCGCAAGCGCGAGAGCCGCACCGCTGGTCAGCAGTCCCAGCGCCGCGCGTCGAATCACAGTTCGCCGTTCCATTGCGTCGCCTGTCGGTGCCGTCCGCACGGCTTCCGCGCCGCACGTCGGGCCCACCCGGCCCGGGCCGGCGGCACCGTACTTGAACGTAGATGGAAATCCCACCTTAAGTAACCACTGGTTCCGGTAGCCCGCGAGATACGGCGAGAAACCGCGAGGAGGGCGGTTCGGAGGGGCTTTCTCTCGTTCAGAAAAGACGGAAGTTTACCAATATCTTTTTCATGGAGTATGTCAGTATGAGTAGTAACCGCCTAACAGGTGGGTGTGGACAACGATGAAAATGAACCGACGGAACGTACTGGTAGGTATCGGCACTGCCGCGGTGGGTAGCGGCGCCGCGCTGGGGAGCGGGGCGCTGACGTCAGTGAGCGCATCGCGTGATCTGAACATCACGACGGTTGACGACAACAACGGTGCGAACGTGGGATTGGTCGCTGATTCCCCTCTGGTCGGAACGACGACCGGGAACAACGGACAGACTATCCTGCAGATCGATCTGAATTCGCTAAACGACGACGCGACGACGACACTGTCGCCAGCGTTCACCATCACGAATAATCTCGGCGAAGCGGTCGGTGTACGCATTCAGGGCGCTCCGGCGGACGTCACTATCGAGTCGAACAACAACGGCCACAACCTCAAGTCCTGGCCCGCATCGGGAGACGATCACTCGCTCACCTCCGGTGGAAGCGTGAGTGTCGACCTGATAATCGACACCAGCTCGGTGAGTGACTCGGACAATACGATCACGATCGAGGCCAGTACGGCCCAGTCTGCCTGATAGGCGGGCGACACTGACCTCGACTCGAAAACCGGGAGCGAACGATTCGCTCGGAGCACCACCCGGGAGCCGCGGTGCGCGGAACGCGAGCGACTGCGCCTGGGCCGTTAGCAGAGCATGTTAGTAGTATTCCATCGGCGCCGGCGGATAGCGTGCGCGAGCGGCGCGTACGGTGGGTGACCGATGTCGGGTCGTCTCTTCGTCTTCGTCGTCCTCGTCGTCGCGTCCGGGGCCGTCGTCTCGACAGGCGCCTTCACCGGGGGCGACGAGGCCGTCCGTGGCGTCTATCTGAACCCCGCGGACTCGGAGAACGGCGACCGGTACGCCGAGATGGACGCGAACGGCGAGCTCGTCATCGAACTCACGGACCTGAACTCGCGAGCGACGACGGTCGTCGACTCGGTGTTCAACGTCTCCACGTCGCTGGACGGGGCCGAGGTGTGGGTCGAGACCGCCTCGCCGGCGGTGACCGTCTATCGGATGGACACTCGCGGGTCGATCGGCAGCAAGCCGAACGCGGTCGCGATGTCCGCCGGCGAGACGTTCACCGCGGGTATCCGCGTCGACAGCGGCGTGTCCGCGCCATTGACGGTCGATCTGACGGTCAAAGCGGTGGTTCCGACTGCGACGCCCACGGCGACGACCGCGTCGCCGGACCCGACGGCCCGGTCGGCTGGCGGTTCGGGCGACGACGATACGCCGAACACGCGGCGCCCGGTGACGACGAGCGAGCCTCCGACGCCGACGCCGACCCAGTCACCGACGTCGACGCCGACGCAGTCACCGACGACGGTGCCACCCGACGACGGGACGACCGTCCCCGACGACGGAACCGAGACACCCACCGCGACTACCGAGCGCGAGGGGTCCGCGACGTCGGTCCCCCCGGCGACCACCCAGCCGGTCGCGGAGGAACGGTCGCCGGACGGGCCGTCGACGACAGCCGGGACGACTCCGGGGACCAGCGGCTTCCCGTTCTCCCTGCTCGGTGGTCTCCTGGCCGCGCTCGTCGGGCTGCCCCTGCTGTTCTGGGGGCTCGGATGGCTTCGCGACTCGCCCGCGTTAGTAGTGACCGTCGACAGCGCTGCCGGACTCCGCGTCTCGCCGGGTTCGGGCGACGAAGACCGGTACGGCGTCGCCGAGGGGACCGTCTCCTTCGCGTTCACGGAGACAGAGTCGTGGTCGTCGAGGTCGGAGGACGACGCGACGGTCTTCGCGGACGTCGTCACCCTCTCGAATGCGTCGGAGGAGTCTCTCGTCGTCGCGCTCGCGACGGACGAGACGCCTGACGATGTCCGGTTGCTGGTCGGCGGGGACGCAGTCCTGGCCGAGGGGATGGAGATGGAGCCCGGCGCCGAGCTGGGCCTCAGTGTCGCGTTCCCGGCCCGATTCGACCCCGACGAGGACGTCACTGTGGGCTTCGAGGCGCGGCCGCCCACGGAGTGACGACGTCGCGGGCGGGACGCCGTTCCGCGGCGGGGCGCGGCCCGCGGCGGGCTGGCACGGCACTGAAACGCTTTTACTGGGGGCTATCGAATCGGTGACTCGTGTCATTCCGGTCGCTGGCCGCCCGGTTCGGCGAACTGCTGGTGGCGGCGGCAGTCGTCGCGCTCGTCGTCGGCGCCGTCCTCGGCCAGCCGGTCCTCTTCGGGTTCGTCGAGACGGGGAGCATGGCGCCCACGCTGAACCCCGGTGACGGCTTCGTCGCGGTGCCCACCGCGGTCGCCGGGGACGTCCAGGAGGGCGACGTCGTCGTCTTCAGGGCGCAGAACCTCCAGGGCGGCGGCCTGACGACTCACCGCGTGGTCGGGGAGACCGATGCGGGCTACATCACCAAAGGTGACGCCAACCCGTTCACCGACCAGGACGGCGTCGAGCCGGCGGTGACCGAGGACCAGATCGTCGCGAAAGCGCTCTCGGTCGGCGACACAGTCGTCGCTATCCCGTATCTCGGCGTCGCCGTCGTCGCAATCCGCGGCGTCGTCCAGGCGGCGCAGGGGACCATCGCGCAAGCGCTCGGCATGGACGAATCGGCCGGATCCAACGGCGCCGGCGTGTTCCTCGTCACTCTCGGGGTCGTGCTCTTCGTCCTGACGGCGGTCCAGGAATCGCTGGCCGGTCCCCGCCGCGAACGGACCCGATCGCGGAACAGACCTGCCGTCGTCGATACGCGCAAACTCGCGGCGGTGTTCCTCCTGGTCGTTCTCGTCCCGGCCAACACCGCGATGCTGGTCCCGTCGGCGACCCACGACATCGCCATCGAGGGCGACGTGGTCGACGGCAGCGACGAGTTCGTCCCCGGCGAACCCGCCACCTGGGAGTACCGCTACACCAACTACGGTGTGGTGCCGCTGGCGTTCGCGTTCGAGTCGACCGCGGGGAACGTGACCGTCCCGGACAGCCCGCGCGTGCTCTGGGGGAGCGGGAACGCCTCCGTCTCGGTCTCGATGGTGACACCGCCGCCGGGCGAGCGCGCCACCGGGCAGATCCGGGAGTACCGGTACCTGCTGGTCTTACCCCCGCCGGTCGTCGGCGCGCTCCACGACGTGCATCCCGCGCTCGCGTTGCTCGCGGTCAACGTGGTACTGGTGCTCGCGGTCCTGTTCGTCAGCGGTCGCCTCCTCGGGTTCGGGCCACTCCGATTGCGCTGGGGCAGCGGCGTGTCCGTTCGCACCCGGATCAGGCGCCGGTTCGGGTAGCGACACCTAGAGGGGGACGAGCAGCCACTTCTGGTTGGGAATCGCGGTGGAGCCCTTCCAGGGCCACTGGATGACGTCCCCGCCGGGTGCCGTGCTCTCTCCCTCGACGTCCATCGCGAGTCCGCTCGCCTCGTTCTCGAACCGGTAGCTGCCGTCGTCGTTCAGCGTGGGATCCCAGCGTCGATCGTCGTTCCCGTTCCAGTTTCGGAGTGTGAGCGTGGCTCCCTGTCCACTCGAGCCGTCCCGTACGCCGATGACGTCCCCGTACCTGACGTTCTCGAACCGGAGCGTCCCGTCCCCGTTTTCGCGGACGATCCACTGCTGGTCGTTGCTCCCGTCGTAGGTCTCCTGTTCGACGTTGTAGTAGATCTCTACTCCGTTGTTGATTTCCCACGCGAAAACCGCACCGAGAGACAGCCCGCTGTGGACGTTCTCGATGCGATACGTCTGGCCGTCTTCGGGCGGAATCTCGATGGTCCGTGAGAACTCGATGCGTCCGGTTTCGGTGCTCCCGTCGAGCAGGTCCCCCTCGAACTGCACGTCGTCGCTGTTGGCGCCGTCCGGACTGAACTGGACGGTCTGGGAGCTCCCGGCGGCGAGCTGGAACGTCCACTCGGTGTCGCTGCCGCCGCTCTCGATCCGGAAGTTCGACGTCGTGACGGTGACCTCCAGCGTCGCGTCCGTGTTGTTCACGACGGAGATCTCGTCGCCCGGGCTCGTTCCGATACCGTCGATCCCGAGGTAGGCGTTCGGATCGCTCACGACGCTCATATCTGCCGGTCGCGACACCGAGAGGTTCGTGGCGGCGAAGGTCCGCGACGCGACGACGAGCGCACCGCTCCCTATCAGTCCGAGCGCTGCCCGTCGGCTGGTCGTCCTTCGTTTTCCCATCCACGCCCACCTCCGACCGACCGCGAGGGTCGATTCGGCTTCAGATGCCCACTACGGTCGTTTCCTACATAAATCGGCACTGCGTTTTACAGGCGCTGAAAACACCGGCCGGAACCGGTGCGGCAGGACCCGCTCGGCGGTCGACCGTCAGGCCAGCCACTCGTCGGGCTTGGTGTCGTAGTCGATGTCGTCGGCGGCGAGGTGGTCGACGGCGTCCCACGGGAGTTCCTCGACGGTCACCTCGTCACCGTCGTAGCGGATCAATCGCCCGACCTCCTCGGGTTCGGGCTCGCGGTCGCGCCGTTTGGCGACCTCCACGTCGTGCTCGTCGAACTCCTTGACGATGGTCTTGAGGTTCACGGGCCGGCCCCAGAGTTCGAACACGCGTTCGAGGACGTCCTTGGCCTGTCCGAGGTCGAGCATGACGCCGTTGTACTGGTGGGCCAGCAGGAGTTCGTTGCGGTTGTTGTAGTTGCCGTCCTCGACGACGACGGTGGGCTTGCCGAAGTTGGTGAACTGCAGCATCAGCTTCTTCTTCACGTCGCGGTAGTCCACCGAGGTGACGCGGTAGTCGCCGGTCGACTGGGTGTACTCGTAGGTGAAGTACTCGTTCTCGTCGACGAACTCCTGGGTGAGGAACTCGTCGAGGAAGGTGACGTCGTTGTGGCTCTCGCGGATCTCCCGCATCCGGTCCCAGCCGCGGGCGTAGTCGATGTCCGCGAGGGCGTCTTCGACCGACGCGTACCGCGAATCGTCGAACATGTACCGCGAGACGCGCTCCAGTTCCTCCTGGCTGACCCGCGAGACGAAGCCGCGGTTCTGGGGCTTGGTGAGCGAGTAGTGGCGCTCGGCCAGCCCCTCGTAGGTGAGCACCTTCCAGGGGTAGGCCTCGACGTCGATCTCGCCCGATCGGGCGTCGTCGAGCGCCTCCGCATCGATCCGCGGGTCCTCGGAGTCCAGACTGTCGAGGTGAGTGACCACGGACGCGACCTCGGGGTCGGGTTCGATCAGATCGACCACCTGCCCGAAGTCGACGGTGTCGTGGAAGTTGCGCCAGGTGACGCCCTCGACGCGGAGCAGGCGCTCGACGACCTCGCGGCGGTTGGTGGCGTTCTCGACGTACTGCCAGATCTCCAGGCCGAGTTTGTAGGGGTTGAGCCCGGAGGAGCCGAGCACCTTCGCCATGTGGTCGGCGTAGAGGACGAACTCGTCGTCGCCGGCGAACGTCTCGCCGGTCATCATCGCCGACTCCCAGTAGGCGGCCCACCCCTCGTTCATCACCTTCGTCATCTTCTGGGGCGCGAAGTAGTAGGCCTCGCGCCGGAGCATCTCCAGGATCTCCTTCTGCCAGTCCTCCATCTCGTCGGCCCTGGCGGCGTCCTCGTCGTAGCGCATGCCGTGTTTGCGGAGGAACCCGAGCACGTCCTTCTCCGGCTCGGCGGGGAAGGTGACGCCCTCCTCGTCGTCGCTCTGGGCTTCCAGCCACTCCTCGGTGAACACCTGCCCCTTCACCTCGTCGGACAGATCGAGCTCCTCGAGCTGTTCGGCGACGTCGGCGGTGTCGCGCTCGTCGATCAGGTCGATCCGGGTGTCGATGGGCTCGTAGGGGACGTGCTGGTCGATGTTGTCCTCCAGCGTGAGGACGTGGTCGATCCACTTCTCGACCTCGCCGCGGTCGATCTCGGGGTCGGTCATGAACGCCTCGATGGCATCGGCGTGCCGGGCGAGCATGGCCGCGGCGTTGGGGTTCCGGGCGAACATGCCGAACCACTCGTTGTTCGCGAAGAAGTCGGCGTGGGCCTCGACGTGGGTGATGACCGCCTTCTGGTCGGCCAGGGTGTTCGACTCCTGGAGGAAGGCGTGGCTCGGGTCGTCGTTGTTGACGATCTCGAAGGCCTTGCCGCCGAGGAACTGCCCCTGTTTCTGCTGGCGGTCGTACTGCATGCCCCACCGCCAGTGGGGGTAGCGGCGCTGGAACCCGCCGTAGGCGATGAGCTCGTTCATCTCGTCGTAGTCGACGATCCAGTAGTTCACCTCGTAGGGGTCCAGGCCGAACTTGCGGGCGAGGTTGCCCGCCTCGTCGACGGGCTCCTCGAGGTCGGCGGCGATGCGCTGGGCCTCGATCCGGTCGCTCATCGGTCTGCTCATTGTGCTTCCTCCTCGGTGCTGAGGATCTCGTAGATGGCGTCGACCACGTCGTCCGGGCTGGAGACGTAGGCGACGGCCACGTCGTCGGCGTCGCGGAAGTTCCGCTCGACCTCCTCGGCGTGGGTCGCGTTGATCGCGTTCCCGCTCGGCTGGGTCTCCACGTAGGCGTGGAGGTTCGCCGGGATCTGCTCCATCAGCGGGACGACGTACTCCTCGGTGTCGTTGGAAGAGTTCTCCGAGTCGCCCGCCGCGAACACGTACCGGTTCCACTCGCTCCACGGGTACTCCTCCAGGAGTTCCGCGGCGAGTTCGTACGCGCTGGAGATGCGGGTCCCGCCACCGGAGCGGATGCCGAAGAACTCGTCGCGTTCGACCTCCCAGGCGTCGGCGTCGTGGGCGATGTAGACGAACTCGGCGTTGTCGTACTTGCCCTGGAGGTACCAGTCCAGCGGCGTGAACGTCCGCTCGACGAGTTCGCGCTTCTTCTGGCGCATCGAGCCGGACACGTCGCGGATGTTGACGACGACGACGTTCTTCTCGCGCTCCTCGACGATCTCGGGGTAGCGGTAGCGTTCGTCCTCGCGGCGGAAGGGCACTTCTTCGATCCCCTCCCGGCGGATGCGCTGGGCGGTGTCGACCCGCTCCGTGTTGGCCTCCATCTCCTCGAGGCTGGCCCAGGTCGTCTTCTCGCCGGCGGGGATCTCGTCGTAGGCCTCGTCGATCCAGGCCCGGGAGACGGGCATGTTCTCGCCGCGGGCCCACTCGAAGACCTTCGCCGGCCCCCAGCCGTCGATCTTCAGGGCCTCGCGGACGTAGTCGCGGTCGAAGTCCATCGCCAGCTTGCGCTTGAGCCCCTGCTTGAACAGCCGCTCGAAGTCCAGCGTCGACGTGGGGCCCGAGCGCGTGATGTCCGTGAAGTCGCCCTCCGTCTCCTCGATGACCTTCTTGCCCTTGGGATCGAGGTCGAGACCGAGTTGCTCGTCTAGCTCCTGGGCGAACTCCTCGGGGTCCATCTCGTAGTACTCGTGGTCGGCGCCCTCCTCGCCGGGGTCACCGTCGTCGTCGCCGTCGTCGCCCGGCTGGGGCTCGGCCTCGACGGGGTCGCCCTCTTCGGCGTCGCCCTGGCCGACGCCGCCCTTGTCGCGCTGGTCGTACGCGAACTCCGGGAGGTCGACGATCTTGATCGGGACGCGCACGGAGTCCGGGCGGCTCTGGCCCAGGTCGCCGTACTGGATGAACTCCGCGAGGTCCTGCCGGCGGTTCTCGCCGACCTCGCGGTAGCGCTCCAGGTCGTCTCTCAGTCCCATCGTTCACCTCGGGCGCTCGCCGCCCGGCGTCGCGTCGGCGGCGTGGGCGCGGTTTTCAGTCCCATTTGTAACTCACCTGGCTCATGACGTGGCGGCTGGTCAGCTCGGCCGACGCTTCGCTGTAGTCGAACATGTCCTGCATGTTCTCGACCGTCTTCGCCTTCAGATCGGCCGTCTCGGTGCCGCTCGGGGGTTCGTCCCACTGGCGCGGGTCGAAGTCCTCGTAGGCGCGTTTCACGTCGTCCCACGAGTGGCTCCCGAGCACCGTCTGGATGACGGGTATCTCCTTGGGGGAGACGTCCTCGACGCGGAACTCCTCGTCGCGGCGCTGCCAGGCGTGGCGGTTGAGCGCGGTGATGATCTTGTCCTCGCGGAACCCCTCGACGGCCTCGCCGGGCAGGTTGCCGGCGTAGTCGTCCTCGTCGAACCGGCCGAGGTGCTCGATCTCGAAGACCTTCATCTTCAGCGGGTCCGGGGCGACGTACTCGCCGCGGTCGTTCTCGATCCGCTCGTCGGTCGACCACGCGTAGACGTGCTCGATGTACTCCTCGACGGTCTCCTCGTCGACGCGCTTGTCGCGCATCATCGCGTCGAGCACGTCGCCCTCCTGCTGGCCGAAGACGTGGTTTTTCACTGGAACCACGCGCTCCTCGAAGTCCGCCGCCTCGGCGTTCGAGAACACCGGTGCCGTCGAGAGGTCCTCGGCCATCGCGTTGAGGATGTCGCGCGGCATCACGACGTGTTCGACCGACAGGTCGCCGTGGTGGCGGTCCTGCTCGGTGTGGAAGAGATCGGCGATCACGTCTCGGGTGAACGTCACCGGGATGCCGTGGCTCCCGTCGGAGCCGCCGTCGGTGAACTCGAAGTCGTCGGCGTCGATCCGCTCGTCGCCCTCCTGGAGGTAGCCCCGGTCGAACAGCAGGGCCTTGTCCACGAGGTCGTGGCCGTTGGGCAGGTCGCTCACGTCGAGGCGCGTCACGACCGCGTAGAGGGCGGCCGCTTCGAGCGCGTGGGGTGCCAGCTCCTTCGCGTTGACCTCGTCGTTCTCGTCGCGGACGTGGACCGTCAGCGGCTCCTGGATCCACTCCTCCAGTTCGCCCCAGGAGTCGGCGTCCCACACCTCCGTCTCGTCTGTCAGCTCCCGGCGGAGCAGTTCGGTCTCCAGCGAGAGGTTGGTGAGGTAGGTGAACTCGTGTTTGTCGAGTCGGCGCTTGAGCGCCTTCAGCGGGTCCTGGCCCTCGCGGTCGGCGTGCTGGTTGAGCTGCGCTTCGAGGTCGGGGTTGGAGATGATGATCAGCTGCGTGTCGATGTCCATCCCGATGCCCTTGTCCAGCTTGACGGACCTCTCGTCGGGGACGTTCAGCAGCTTCTGGAGCAGGTCGGCGTGCTGGGCGGCGTCCTCGACGACGGTGAGGAGGCCGTTGCCCTGCGAGAGCACGCCGTCGAAGCTGAACGCCTGCGGGTTCTTGCGTCCCCGCGAATCGAGCTCCTGGAGCATCCCGCGCATCCACGAGCCGACCAGCCGCTCTTTGGGCGGGCCGTCGTCCTCGGAGTGGAGGACGCCGATGCCCTGGCCAACGTCGACGACGTAGTTCTTGACGCGCAGGTGCTGCGGATCCGTGATCGCCGAGAACAGCTCCTCGACGCCCTCGCGGCGGTAGTTCTCTTCGAGGTACTCGTAGGCCTCACGGCAGAACGGGTCGAGTCGGCCCTCGACGCGGACCGGGATGTGGTCGTCGAGGTTCTCGTTGAGGCGGGCGACCAGATCCTCGCGCACGTCTTCGGGGAAGACCGTGAGCGGATGGGACTGGACGGGGCTCTCGTACCAGTCGTCCTCGTCGGCGACCGGTTCGTCGGCGTAGGTGAGGCCGGCGCCGCCGCTGCCGGCGCCGGCGACGTTCCACTCGACGGTGTAGCGGCGGCCCTCGTCGGTCTTGGAGTACTCGCGCAGCCCGTTGATGAGACAGCGCTTGAGCTCCGATTTCCCGGTCGCCGTGGGACCGTCGAGCCAGACGATCTTCTCGTCTTTGCCGCGGCCGGCGGCGATCGACCGCAGGTCGTCGACGAAGGCGTTGAGCACCTCGGTGTTGCCGAGGATGGCGTGCTCGCCGTCGTTGTGCGGGTCGTCGAAGAAGCGGTAGCGCTCCTTCTGGTCGCCCTCCTCGATGACCGTGCGGGTCCCCGCGGCCTCGATGGCGCTGAGCAGGTACTTCGAGGCGTGGGCGGCCAGCGCGGGTTCGTCGAGGACGAGGTCGACGTACTCGGCGAGGCTCCGCGGCGCCTCGTAGGTGCGGTCGAGCGATCGGTCGGCCTCGCCGATGAAGTCGTGACCGCTCATATCAGTCTTCCATCTCGCTCTTTGCGACCTCCGCACCGGCGAACTCTAGCACCTCCCGCGCCCCCTCTTCGGAGTAGCCCTGCTCGATGAGCGCGTCGATCCACTGGTTGCGCTCGTCGTCGTCCATCTCGCCGCTCGACACCAGCGCCGAGAAGTTGATGTTGTGCTTCTTGTCCTCCCAGAGCTTGCGTTCGAGGGCGCGGCGCAGGCGGTCGTTGTCCTGCGGGTTGAACGTGTCCCCTTCGCGGGCGCGCCGGCTGACCCAGTTCGACACTTCCTGGCGGAAGTCGTCCTTGCGGTCCTCGGGCAGGTCGAGTTTCTCCTCGACGCTGCGGAGGAACTGCTCGTCCGGTTCCTGCTCGCGGCCCGTGATCTCGTCCTCGACGGTGTCGTCGTCGATGTACGCCATCACGTGGTCCATGTACTTCTCGCCCTGGCGCTGGATCTCGTCGACGTCGTAGGCCAGCGCGTGACGCACGTCCTCGATGGCCCGCTCCTTGTACTCCTCGCGGACGAGTTCGAGGTAGCGGTGGTAGGTCTCGAACCGGTCTTCGGGGATGGAGCCGTGGTTCTCGATGTTGGCTTCGAGGTGGTTGAACGTCGTCAGCGGCGAGAGGAAGTCGCGCGAGCGGTGCATCGAGTCCATGATCGCCTCGGCGATCTCGTCGCCGATGAACCGCGGGGAGACGCCCTCCATGCCCTCGCCGATCTCGGCCTTCTCGGCGGCCTCGTCGCGGAGCTTCTTCACGTCGATGTCCTCGGCCTCGTCGATCTCGCCGTTGTAGGCCTTGGCCTTCTGGACGAGCGTGACGTTGCCGGTGTCGGGCTCCTCGATGCGGGTGAGGACGCCGAACAGGCCCGCCATCTCCAGGGTGTGGGGCTCGACGATGATGTCGGGGAGGTCGGCGTTGTTCAGCATCTTCCGGTAGATCTTCGCCTCCTCCTCGTACTGCAGGACGTAGGGGAAGTCGATCCGCTTCGTCCGGTCGTTGAACGCCTCCATCTTCTCGTCGCCCTTCTTGTCCTTGTACTCGGGCATGTTCGTCCGCCCGACGATCACCTGGTCGATGTCGATCCGGGGGTTGTTCTTGGGCTTGATCGTCTGTTCCTGCGTGGCGTGCAGGAAGTCGTAGAGGAACTCGCGCTGGAGCTTCAGCAGCTCCTCGCCGGAGAATATCCCCCGGTTGGCGTTACAGAACGCCCCCGAGTAGTCGAACGCCCGCGGGTCGCTTTCGCCGTAGACGGCGATCTTCGAGTAGTTGACGTCCCCCGTGAGTTCGGTCTCGTCCTGGTTTTTCTTGTCTTTGGGCTCGAACGTCTCGATGGCCTGTCGCATGTTCTCGTCGGCGACGAGGCGGACGATCTCGACGTGATTCTCCAGCACCTGCTGGAGGTCGTCGTCGTAGTGGGCGAGCAGGCGGTCCATGTAGAACTCGCTGGCCGGGTCCAGGGCCTGCTCGTTGCGGATGGTGTAGGGCGCGTCGAGCTCCTCGTTGATGTCCTCGATGACCCGGTCGCGCTGGTCCTGCGGGAGCAAGACCATGGGGTCCTGGTTCATCGGGGAGCGGACGGTGTCGTCGGAGGGGTCCTGGTCCGGGATGACGTCGCAGAGGTTCGTCCACCGGAAGGTGTACATCCGGCCCTCGTTCGAGCGGGTGTAGTCCTCGTAGTAGCGCCGGACCTGGCGGTCGAAGTCGGACTTCCCCGACCCGACCGGGCCGAGGAGGAGCTTGATGCGTTTCTGCGGGCCGAGCCCGCGAGCGCCGGATTTCACCTTGTTGACGAACTCGTGGATCGACTCGTGGACGATCCGTCCGTAGAAGGTGTTCTCACCGTCGTTCAGTGGGTCTTCCGAGGCGAGTTTGTACTCGACGACGCCGGCGTCCTCGTCGTACTCGGTGCCGTAGTAGTCGAACATGTCGGCAACGCGCTGGTGGGCGTTGCGGGCGATCGTGGGCTCGTCGTAGAGCTGATCGAGGTACGCCGAGAACGACCGATGCTCTCGGAGGTCCGCAGGGATCGTGTCTCTGTACTCTCGACTCAGCTCTTCGAGGGTTTCCTGTGTCATGCTATCACGGACAGTTCACGTCGAACTGTGGTGCCGCCAGCGCGCTTCGGCTGACGGACGCGACCGGCGAGCGGCCGCGGTTTCGTGTCTCGGTGCGTCGCCCCCGGGACCGTCCGCCCGGCACCTCGTCGTCGCTGACAACAGGGGACCGCCGGAACCGCCGGGGCGAGTGTTCGAATGGCATGTGTGAACACGCAACTTCCGGGAATCGCGCGGGCGACCCTCGGACAGTAGCGACAGCGTACCGTGGAGCAACCACCGATACTATTTATCATATGAGGTCTGGTCACTGATAAGCCTTTCCGCGGTACGGGCACTCACGGCTGTTTATTTCGAAATTTTCTTGTCGAAAATAGTTGTAGGGAGAGAGATTCGTGTGGATCGTCCACACGGGGGCGCCGCTTGCTATATAAACGTCCGCCGATTCGCGGGCGTCCAGCCCGTCTCGCCGGCGCTTTCCCGTGTGGGTTGTTGTCGATTACCAACGTGACGTCGTGCGAGAGCCGGTCAATGCCTCGGTGCGCGAAAGCCCCGGCCGGTTCGACGGCCCCGTCTGCACCGAGTGCCATCTGCACCAAGTCGCGTCGGTGGCGAGTACCGTCTGCATCGAGCCCCTCTGCGCCGGCCCGTCCCGGACACCGATCCCCGTCGGACGCCGACCGCGGCACTCTTGGCCTGGGGACGTCCACTTACGGGTATGGCATTCGAGGGGCTCGACGACGACTGGGTGGTCTGGTCGGAGGAGCGCCACAAGGCCGTCCTGGCGTACCGGCCCGACGTGTTCGACAGCGACGCGTTTCCGGCGCCCTGTCTCCCCACCGTCTACCTCACCAAGGGCCGGCGGCGACGCCACCCGGGCGACCAGACCCGGCCCGACGACCCGTGGTTCGTGACGCTCTACCTGGAACCGGAGGTCAATCGCCCGGAGGACCGGTACGACTCCCGCGAAGAGGCGCAGGCGGGTGCCGTCGAACTGGCAGGCCGCTTCGCCGCCGGCGACGTCGACTACCGCTCGCTCTACCAGGTCCCGCGCGAGGCGTACTTCGAGAAACTCGACGAGCTCACCGGCCGCGGGGAGTGAGCCGAACCCTATCGCCGTTGGGGACGAGAGATTCTCGTGGTCCTCGGTTTTCTACGCCGCGGCGGAGCCGGGAAACTTAATCCGCGTCGGCGACAAGTCGCGGATATGTCGACGCTCACGCTCGTCGGGTCGCGGCTCGCCGAACCCGGCCAGGAGTTCGTCTACCGCGGCGAGTCGAGCGCCTGCGAGGGCTGCCCGTACCGCGACCAGTGTCTCAATCTCGTCGAGGGCCGCCGCTACCGGGTGGAGTCGCTCCGGGAGAACGGGAGCACGCTCGACTGCGCCGTCCACGACGCCGGCGTCGTGGCCGTCGAGGTCGAACCCGCGTCGGTCCGCGCCAACGTCGCCAGTTCGAGCGCGTACGCCGGGAGCAAGGTGTCGCTCGAAGGCCCCTGTCCGCACACCGACTGCCCGAGCCACGAGTACTGCGAACCCGAGGGCGTCGAGTTCGACGACGAGCGGACCATCCAGACCGTCGTCGGCGACCCGCCCCACGACTTCTGCGCGCTCGACCGGGACCTGACGACGGTCGTCTTCGAAGCCGACGAAAGCTGAGTGCGCGGCCGGAGGGCGGCGTGGCCGGCGTGATCTACGACGGAGACTGCGGCGATTCAGCCCGACAGCGTGCCGACGCGCTCTGCGGTGTAGCCGAACACGTCCTCGTAGCCGTAGGCCGAGAGCAACACCGGGTGAAAGTCGCTGTCGGCGAGGACGGCCTCGCCGTCGGCGGCGGCGATCTTCTCGCCCGCGAGCACCTCCTCGAAGTTGTCGACGAACACTTCGTATTCCTCCGCGGCGACCTTCGGCACGGGGTCCCCTAACCTGAAGACGGGCAGGTCGGTCTGGTGCGGCGTCCGCTCGTCGGGCAACGCGCCGGTCGCCGCGAGGAACTCTCGGGTGACCTGCCGGGCGTTCCGCGCCGCTTGCTTCGACCCCTGGTACCCGCACTCGACCTCGATAGTGTCGGGCGCCACCTCGAAGATCCGCCCCTCCGCGTGACCGGTCTCGACCACGGCGTCGACCGACAGTCGGGGACAGACTTCGCGGGCGAGGTCGCGGATCTCGTCGACCAGCGCGAACATCCCCTCGTAGGAGTGCGTGGTGTGGAGCGCGAGCGTCAGGCAGTCGCCGACTTCCTCGCCGAGGGCGTGGGCCAGCCTGACTTCGTGGCTCTGCCCGTCGGCCCGCCCGGGAAACGAGCGGTTCAGGTCCGCCTCGACGTACCGGACGCCGCGTTCGATGGCCTCCTCGTTGGCGAGGACGAGTTTCACCGGTTTCGCGACGTCCGGTCGCGTCTCCATGAAGTGCTCGACCGCCTCGACGCCGGCGGGTTCGTCGCCGTGGATCCCGCCGACGACGGCGATCTCTGGCTCTCCGTCGCCCAGCGTCTCGACTCGCATCGATCCGTGGTACCGGTTTGGCCCCTATAGATGGACCGCTTTCGCCCGTGACTGGGACGCTCGAGGGCGCGACCGGCCGTCGACTCCCCGCCCGCTCCCGTCCCGACCGCGACGGACGACGAACGCCGGCGGACTCACCGTTGATAACCGCTCGAACACGTTTATGAGGGAGTTCTCGAAAGCACGGGTACCAACGAGGGGTTCGCCGGACACGTCGGTCGAGCGGCAGGCGGACCACCGTTTCGGGACGTGACTCACAGATGTTCGAACGCAGATCCGACGGCAAGGCACAGGTCGGTATCGGAACGCTCGTCGTCTTCATCGCGATGGTCCTGGTCGCTGCGATCGCGGCCGGTGTCCTGATCAACACGGCCGGGTTCCTCCAGACGAAATCTTCGCAGACGGGCCAGGACTCCAGCGATCAGGTGACCGACCGGATAGACATCGCGCCGAAGTCGGGCGCGGTCGGGATGGTCGACGGCAAGGAGGTCATCGGACGCGTGAACGTCACCGTCCATGCGAACCCGGGCGCGGGGAACGTCGACCTCCGCAACGTCACCGTCCAGTGGCTCGATCCGAGCGGCGTCTACCACGTCACTCACTACCGGGTCGACGCGGGCGACGCCGACTTCGCGGCGACGGCGCTGAAGGACGCGGACGACTCGCTCCCGGTTCTCAACGACCCGGACGACAGGTTCATCCTGACGTTCGACACCGGAGGGGATCCGACGAACGTGACGATGGCGACGAGCGACGGCACGGTCAACGTCGACGAGACCGACGAACCGCTCGGAGAGGGCAGCACCGTCCGGATCAAACTGTCGACGAAGTCCGGCGCGACTACCCAGACCACCGTCACCGTCCCGGAGACCCTGAGCGGGTACGAGGCCGTGCAGCTCTGACCTGGCCCGGTTCTCCGTTCGACGGCCGTCAATGTTCCAGCGACTCGGCGTACGCGAAGTCCCGATCGTCGGCGACCGGTCGTTCGCCGTCCAGCGGGATCTGCCACCCCCGCAGGACCGACGGGTCGTCGAGCGCGTCGGCCAGCGTCGCCCTGACCTCCCGGAGGTCGACGCCGTAGTAGTCCTCGGGGACGCCCTGGAGGTACTGCAGCGCCGTGCGAAAGAGCGAGCGCATCCCGTCGTCGTTCTCGAAGTCGAAGTGCTTGTACGCGCCGGCGGCGACCTGCACCATCCCGTGGAGGAACTTGCTCTCGGTCGACCCGCGGCCGTAGTTGTACCACTCGTCCTCGAAGCAGTCGTGTGATTCGTGGAACTCGCCGGCGTTGAAGAGGGCGACGCCGTGGACGACCGCGCGCCGGAGCGTCCCGTGTTCCCACCCGTTGGACGCGCCGCGGTCGGCCCGCCAGCCGGCGGGATCACCGGTGGTTGGCGGCCCGACGTCGTAGTCCCGGGTGTGTTCGTCCATCACTCACCTCTCCGGGCGCCCGACGTGTAATCCCGTCGGTGCGACCGGCAGTCGGCCCGTCCGTGCAACTGTCCGTCGGCCCGACGGTGGGTCAGGCAACGCGAGCGCGGTCCCGGGAG
This sequence comes from Halosimplex amylolyticum, assembly GCF_051414035.1. Lineage (NCBI taxonomy): Archaea > Methanobacteriati > Methanobacteriota > Halobacteria > Halobacteriales > Haloarculaceae > Halosimplex > Halosimplex amylolyticum. Next base: position 1,141,278 of record NZ_JBLKNW010000001.1, read on the forward strand.
CGCGGTTCCGCGGTTGTTAACACAGCCGCCGTCCACACGTGAGCCATGGACGCAGCGTTCGAACACGAAGTCGACGTCCGCTACCGGGATTTCGACACGTTCGGTCACGTCAACAACGTCGTGTACGGGACCTACTGCGAGCAGGCCCGCGTCGCGTACATCGAGGAGGTACTCGGTGTGGACGACATCGACGAGTTCTCCGCCGTCGTCGTCTCGCTGAACGTCGACTTCCGGTCGTCGGTGACCGAGCCGTCCACCGTCGACGTGGGAATCGAGGTGACCAGCCTCGGCGAGTCGAGTTTCACGATGGCCTACGAACTCCGACAGGACGGGGCTCTCGTCGCCGAGGCCGAGACGACGCAAGTGTTCGTCGACCCCGAGACGCGCGAATCGCGACCGATCCCGCCCGAACTGCGCGAGCGCATCCACGACTTCGAAGACCTGGACGGGTGAGGTCGATTGCCGAAATCTGGACGGGTGAGGTCGATTGCCGAAATCTGGACGGGTGAGGTCGACTGCCGATCTTTGGGCGGGTGAGATCGGTTGCCGAGACCTAGACGGGTGAGGTCACGGGGCGGCGGTCTCAAACGGTGTCGTCGGGGTCGTAGGCCTCGGCCATCCGCGCGGCCTCGGTGGCGTACCGCTCACGCTCCTCGGGGTCGGTGACGGCGCCGAGATTGTTCGGCGAGACGTCCACCGCGGCGGTCGTCTCCCGGACGTCGTTCGTGAAACTCGTCAGTGCGCGCTCTTTCCGGAAGTAACGCTCCCCGTCGGGCGTCGCGTACACGAGGATGATGATGTTCTGCTCGTCGTCGGAGTACGTGCGTTCGACGAGCCAGACCTGCACCGTTTCGTCGGCGTCGGCAGTCTCGCCGGCCTCGGCAGTCTCGTCGGTTCCATCGGTCTCGTCGGCCTGGTCGCTCTCGTCAACCGAGTCGAGTCCGTCCGTCTCCGCCTGTGAGGGGGGTTCGTCCGCGTCGCTATCCATACGCGAATCTACGTCCGCGGCGGGGATAGGTGTTCGCCGCCGACGAGTTCGACAGCGGTTCTCGCGGCGTCGGTCGCCCCGGCGAACGCCGCGGGAGCGCGAACTCGGGGAGTCCGGACTCAGGTGCCCTGCGGGTCGGGCCGTTCGCCGATAGTCACGTCGACCTGTTCGACCTGGCCGTCGCGGAGGACGGTCATCTCGACGGTCTGGCCGGGTTCGGTGTTGAGGACGAGGTAGGTGCCGAGGTCCTCACCGGTCTCGATCTGCTCCCCGTCGACCGCCAGGATCACGTCGCCGCCGATCGGGACGTCGGGCTCCGTCGTTTCGTCGACGCCCGTGGCGCCTTGCAACACGCCGCTGGCCGGTCCGCCTTCGGCGGTGGAGACAACCATGATACCGGTCGTCTGGTTGAGGTCGTTGGCGTCGGCGACCGCGGGCGTGACGGGCGTCGTTCGCACGCCGAGGAAGGGGTATTCGAACTCGCCCTCGGCGACGAGTTCGGGAACCACCCGCTCGATGATCGACGCGGAGACGGCGAAACCGATGTTCTCGGCGCCTTGACGGGCGATCCCGGCGGTGTTGACGCCGACGACGTCGCCGTCACAGGCGACCAGCGGGCCGCCGGAGTTGCCGGGGCTGATCGGTGCGTCCGTCTGGACGACGTTGGGGATGGAGAAGCCGCGGTCGGTCGGCAGCGACCGGTTCACCCCGCTGACGATGCCGTGGGTGATCGTCTCTTCGAGGCCGAGCGGGTTACCGAGCGCGGCCACTTTCTCGCCGTGGTCGGGATCGGAGTCGGCGACCGAGAGCCCCTCGACGTAGGCGGGGGCGTCCGAGACGTTCACGACCGCGAGGTCGGCGTAGGTGCTCCGACCGACGATCGTCCCGGTTCGGTACTCGCCGCGCTCGAACTGGATCTCGACGGTGTCCGCGCCGCTGACGACGTGCGCGTTCGTGACGATGTACGCGCTTCCCGCCGCGCTCACTTCGTCGGTTGTGTTCGCGGCGTCGGTCTCGTTCACGCCGCCGGTGGCGTTCGTGACGTCGTAGACGAAACCGGACCCCTGTCCGGAGACCGTCCGAACCGAGACGACCGATCCGATGGTGTCGTCGAACAGCGACTCGTAGTCACAGGCGGTCTGTTGCTGGGCGTCCTGAGACCGTTCGGTCTGTGGCGACAGGTCGCCCGCGGGCACGCCGAGCGCCATCGCGCCGCCGACGCTCGTCACCGTGAGCAGTGCGGTCAGTGCTACAGCGATAGTTGTCCGTTGCATCGTCCGCGTGTTGCCCGCGGTGGACGGAAGAGTCCCACAACGGTTTAGCTGGTTTTGCGCAGTCAACCACCGGCTACGTGACCGTTCGGAGGTGGCTACCAGCGCCGACGGTTCGACCGCATCCGATAAGTACGGCGTACTCCCGGCAAGCAGCGGGGGCGGCGGCGATACCGTAGCCTATTCAAACGCGTCAGTCGAACCGGTATCTGCGTGCGAGGGTAGCCAAGCCTGGAAACGGCGGCGGACTCAAGATCCGCTCCCGTAGGGGTCCAAGGGTTCAAATCCCTTCCCTCGCACTGTGTGGCCCACGCGGCCCCTCGCAAACAGTGCAGGAAGCCCGCGGAACGAGGCCGGCCATCGGTCGGCCTTGATGTGAACGGTGTTGCGCCGTGATCGGAGCGGTCTTCCCTCGCAAACTTCTGCCAAACGTCCCCACGAGGTGCGCGACTGTCCAGAAATCCGGCAGACGGGGGCAAGTTTATGACATTTCGGGCCGGATATTGGGTATGGCAACGGACGACACGGCCCAGGACCCGCTGCACGTGCCACCGCTAGAGCATACTGCCTTCTTCGACATCGACGCCAGGGACGGCTACGTGCGCATCGACCAGTCGTGGGGCGACCAGACGCTCTACACGCCGGAAGAGGCCCGCGACATCGCCGAGTCCATCATCGAGATGGCCGACGAGGCAGAGGGTTCGGAGTAACCGACTGCAATCGAAAGAGTGTGTTCAGTGCGGCGTGCGAATTGACCACTATCCGTCTCTCAAAATTGGTTGTCGTTCAGAGTGCCGTGCTGGATACAGCGGATGCGTTCAGCAGATGCCCGCCGTTCTGACCCTGGTTCACGACCTTTTGGCCGCTGGCGCAGTCGTGGATCCAATAGATGTCAGAGAGACAACGATAGGATCCCGTGTTGGAACTATCGTCGTCCAACGAGCAGGCCGTCGCCATCGAACGGAGCGGGAGAGACACGAACGTCGTCACCCTGGCGTTCGACCTCGGCGTCGCGCCTCGCGCCGGTTCCGGGGTCAACCCACTCGAAGAAATCGACAGTCGGAGGGTCACGGAGCGTCAGACGGTGGCCGTCGACCGCGTATACGAGGAGGGCATCCGCGAGCACCGCTGCTTCGACGCCCGATTCGTCAGTTACGAGGAGCTCGGGTCGAGGTTCCAGTGAGTCGAACGCGAATCCGTCGAGAATCTCGCGTAATCGGGCGTAATCTTCGGCGCCTCGGAATTCGAGGGCCTCACGCCACGTTGCCGACTTGCCCCACCGGTCTTCTCCGGCCTCGAACGCGTCTCCTTCCCGGTGCCAGTTCCAGATGCCGAGTGCGCCGTACGTGAGCCCGGCATTCGCGCCCGCGAGGACGCTCACCCAGCCCGCCGCCCGAACGGTCCTACGATCGATTCGCTCGTCTGGGTCCCGGTTGTACATGTCCTCGTACGGCGGCTCGCCGTTGAGAACGGGCCGCGGCGGGTCCAGCGTTCTGGTACTGTGTGCCTGGCTGCGGGGGCCGGTGAGGTCGGTCGAGTGTCCCGACTGGTACATGTGGAAGTGGAGCCAGTCCTCGTCGTTCGCGATCGCCGGCGTCACTTGGCCCCCGGGCTGATGGACGGTCAAGGGCGGATGCGTACAGGCGTCGCGGAGTCCCTCCGCGGCCGCTCGATAGACTTGTAGTGACTCCTCGTCGAACTCGGAGTCCCCCGAGACGAGCCAGACGGTCCCGTATGCACCGTAGCGGGCGCCCAGATACCGTCCGAGCCGTCGTGCCTGCGCGGCAGTCATCGGGTGGCGGTCCGCGTAGACGTAGTCCCAGCTCGCGTTCGCCCCGGGGACGTAGTCGAACCAGAGTGCGACGAGCGCCGGCACGATGCCGCGGTCGTGGGCCATCGCGACGAGGCCGTCGAGCGCCTCGAAGTACTCGGGATCCGGAGAATCCATCTCCCAGTCCGCGCCGAACGGGAGCCTGTCGTGGGGAATCGAGGCGTCGTGTTGTGCGAGCGCGTTCACCTGTACGACGTTGTAGCCGAGTTCCGCGCGGTGGTCGAGATAGTCCGCCCACTCCTCCGGAGTCGCGCGCGTGCTCGCCGACCAGGCGGTGTCCCCGAGCCAGAAGAAGGGCGTCCCGTCCGCGTGGCGGAGGGTACGCTCGTCCGCGACGAGGTAGCCGTGCTCGTGAAGCGCGGTTTCAGTCCGGTTCGTCGTCGCCTCGAACGTCCCGCTCTCGCGGAGTTCCGGATCAGTCGAGTGGGTCTCCCAGGTCCACCGACCTTGTGATGGCGGTGCGAAGCGCACGCGAACGGTGCCGTCCCCGTATCGGAACCCCGACACTTCGTGCGTTGTACCCGATTCGTGTTCGAACGTGGCAGTCAGCAACTCGTCGCCGTACGCGTTCTCGTGTGAATTGGCAGGCTCGAATTTCCATTCGACTGGCTGCCATCGCTGAGCCATGTATGCCGTATCCTCCACGCGTTACAAAACCGTTCGTGACTCGGCTATCTCCGAGGATGACCTCCGTGCGAGAGGTTACGAAAAGGCGATTCTGAAACCGTGTTCGAGCTCCGCATCTCGAGAGAGTTGCCGAGAATCTCGCGAAATCGAACGAGGATGCGGCTGCGAGTCAGCGAACGCAGTAGTCCCGATAGCCCAAGTTCGATCCATGCCCGAGCCCTGGATTTCACTCTTCACCACTCGTGTCACTGTGTTACGCTCTAATTGGCGCGACTGGTTCGTCCAGGAAGCGGTCGAGGACACCGGTCGCGACTACAGGGAACGAACGGCCGTTTTCACCCCTGTTTTTTGTCGGGAGGTCGCCGCAGGCGACCCCCGAGGAAAATGACGGATCCGGAGCGGCTTTTTGCGCGGGAGACGGAGGAACGGGCGTGACCGACGCACATCGACGAGTGGCGGTGGCCGAGCGGGCAGCGAGAGCAGGCGGCGCCGTCGCTCGCCAGGCCTTCCGGGGCGAGCTCGACGTCGAGACGAAAGCCGACAAGAACGACCTGGTGACCGAGTCCGACAGGGACGCCCAGCGCCAGGTGGTCTCGACGATCCGCGGGGAGTTTCCCGGCGACGCGGTCGTCGGCGAGGAAGACGCGGTGCCGCTGGGGACGCCGGGCGAGGAGGTCGAGATCCTGTCGGAGGTGCCAGAGAGCGGGGACGTGTGGGTGGTCGACCCGATCGACGGGACGGCGAACTTCGCGCGCGGCCACCGGACCTGGGCGACGGCGGTTGCCGCGGTGACCGACGGCGAGGTCGTCGCGGCGGCGACGTACCTCCCGACGACCGAGGACCTGTACGCGGCGGCGGAGACGGGGACTCGCAACGGGAACGCGCTGGAAGTGAGCGGCCGAACTGACCCCGAGACGTTCGCCGCGGCGTCGGTCGGGCGCTTCGAACGCGGGGCGGGCGCGGACCTGGGCGCTGTCGCGGCCGCGACGGTCGATCGGCTGGGGGACTTTCGACGGTTCGGGAGCATGCAGTCGACGCTCGCGTTCGTCGCGAGCGGGGAACTCGACGCCGCGTTCTCGACGTACACGCCGGACCCGTGGGACTCGCTGGCCGGGATCCACCTCGTCAGGCGGGCCGGCGGGACGGTGACGGACCTGGAGGGCGAGCAGTGGACGCCGGACCGCGAAGGGGTCGTCGCGAGCAACGGCCAAGCGCACGACGCGGTCTGCGAGGTGGCGCGAGCGGCGGCATCGCGGTAGAGCAGCGCCGTCGCGCTACCAGCACGCCGTGGTCGCGGTCGCGCTCGACGTGCGCACGGGACCGGAAGGCTAAACAGCCAGACGCGACGGATTGAGGGCATGGAAAGCGAGCAGGTAGTGTCCGAGCGGGGCTGGCTCGCGGCGTTCGCCGCTGCGCTGGTGGCGCTGGTCGGCGGCTCAGTCGTGGCCACCGAACGAGTCTACGACGAGTTCGTCTGGCAGTACTTCTGGGGCCCGATCTACTCGGACGCCAACAACGCGCGGTGTGCGGTCAGGACCGGCGAGGGGACCGAACTGCTCGGGAGCACCGCGGCCTGTCAGGCGGCCGAGGCGTCGGGCGTCGTCGCGTACACCGGGTACAGCACCGTCTCCACGGTCGGGTACATGGTCGTGCTGGTGTTCATGCTGGCCGGGGTCTACTTCCTGCTCGACCGGCTGGACGTGGGCGAGGACAAACGACTGTTCCTCTCGCTCGTCCCGTTCATGCTGTTCGGCGGCGCCGTCAGGGTCGTCGAAGACGTGACCGACGCCGCCGCCGGCGCCGGCGTCGAACCCGTCATCAGCTACCCGCTGAACGTCCTGTTCATCAGCCCCGTGATCTACGTGACGGTGTTCGTGATCACGCTGGGGGCGCTGCTAGTGAGCCTGCGGCTCGAATCCCAGGGCGTCGTTGAGAACAGATACCGGGCGATGGCGGGGATGGGCCTCGGCGTCCTCGCGCTCACGCTGGCGTACCTCTTTTTCGTCGCGGCGACGCGGGAGTACGCCGAGTTCTACCCGCAGATACTGGTGGTCGACCTGGGACTCGCGTCCGTGCTCGCGTACGGGATCTACGTCGGCGCCGACCGCTACGAACCGGAGATCAACGAGGGGACCGGCCTGGTCGGGCTCGGGATCCTGTGGGCGCACGCGGTCGACGGCGTCGCGAACGTGGTCGCGGCCGACTGGCTCCCGGAGCTGGGTCACCCGATAGACGCCTACGGCGCGAAACACGTCGCGAACCGGGCGATCATCGGCATCACCGAGACGATACAGCCGTCGTCGGTGTCGGCGGTGATCGGTACCTCGTGGCCGTTCCTCGTCGTGAAACTCGCCGTCGCGGTGGGGATCGTCTGGCTCTTCGACGAGCACATCTTCGAGGAGAGTCCCCGCTACGCGGTTTTGCTGCTCGTCGCCGCCGCGGCCGTCGGCCTCGGCCCCGGGACGCGGGACATGCTGCGCGTCACGTTCGCCATCTGAATCGGGGCTGGACCGAACCGAACGCTCGCGTCGGCGCTACCGCTACGAAGCCGGCGAGGAATCGACGAAAACGGGGCCGTCAGACCTTTTCGAGGGCCGACTCGGGATAGTACCGGCTCCCGCAGGTCGGGCACTCCGCCACGGTCAACTCGTCGCCCGTCGACGGCGACGCGACTTCCGTCCGCACCAGTTGCTGATTGCAGTCTGTACACGGGAGGTCGAACTCTGATACCATGATGCGCTCCTCTGACGGACCGCTTCGGGCTTGCAGAAGCGACGCCAGGTGCCGTGTGAACCATCTGCACCCTTCGCCATAAATCCTCGTATTAGTCTATTTACTTGCATATTACACGCCGTCTGCGGATCGAGAAAAACGGTCGCCGAACCGGTCCTGTGAGCGGCCGGTATGGGTCCAGGCCGAGCGGGACGGCCCTCCGTCAGGGATAGGGGTGGTGGTCGCGGTCGAGCGCGGGTTCGAAGCCCATGTCGGCCGGGACGCTCCGCGCTCGCTCGCCGAAGTAGGGGTCGCCGAAGAAGAGCGGCTGGGCGCCGGGGACGACGACGCGGACGGCCTCGAAGCCCAGTCGCTGGACGTCCCGCGTGGTCGTCCGGGCGCCGTAGACCGACATGCCGGCCGCGACGACGCGGTCGAGGACGGCGTCGAGGTGGTCGCCTCCTTCCGGGAGCGTCTCCGGGCCCACGGAGTCGGCGGACACCCGCTTGTCGGGGCTGACGAACTCGTCGACGACCGGGGGCCGGTGGGCGTAGTGACCGATGGCGCCGTCTGTCGCGGCCGCGTCCTCCTCGCCCATTCCGTCGAGTTCGACCCAGTTCTGGACCGCCTCGGCGAGGGCGTTCCTGGCCGCGCGGCCCGCGTCGAGGTGGGCCGCGGTTCCGAGCGCGAGCTTCGGCCACTCCTCGCGCGTGACCGCGACGGCGACGACCGGCACGTCGACGTCCTGGGTCAGGAGCAACGCGGTGGCATCAAGCCCCTCGGCACCGGCGCGGGCGGCGAGACGCTCGTAGCCGCCGTCGGCCACGTCGAGGCCGAGCGGGTCGAACGTCGAGTACCAGGCGATCGTCGTCGCGTCGCGCTCGACCACCTCGTAGAGGCCCGAGAGCATCGCCTCGACCGAGGAGTTGCCGAGTCCGAGCCCGGTCGTGATGGCGGGGCGGATCGTCCGCTCGGGCGGCGGGTAGTGGACGATCTCGGCGGGGAGCGAGACCGGCTGTTCGGTCACGAGGTCGGTCCCGCGGACCCACGGGCGCTCGGCGCGGTCGCCGCCGGCGTCGACGCCGTCCTCGCCGTTCCCGATCCAGCTATCGGGTCGGACGAACGACGAGGGCGCGACGGCGTCGGCCAGTTCCGTCGCGGCGGCGCGCTTGAACTCCGCCGCGTGGTAGACGCCCGCGCAGTAGCGCTCGTAGGCCTCGCCGAGCGCCTTCATGAACGCGGCGTCCCAGCCGGGATCGACGCCGGCGGCCTGGCGCGAGGCCGTCGCGTCCGCGAACGCGCTCGTGTCGCAGATCTGCGCGAGGTAGTACGGCGCCGGGTACGACTCGGCTTCGCCGACCTGCTGGACGACGCCGACGCGGTCGTCGAGACCGACCTCGGCCCGCGTGAGCGCCCGCTCGACGTCGCGGTCGAGGTAGCCCCTGTCGAGCACGCGGTCGCGGCCGTCGCCGCAGTCACACCCCGGGACGGCCAGGAACTCGCGCTCTGCGTGTGGGAGTTCGACGACCGCGCCGAGGGGGTCCGGTTCGGCGGGGTCGAGGAGCTGGGCGGCGCGGCGGCCGGCGACGGCGCCGGCGAACCTGGCCGTGGCGTCCGACGGTGCGGCCGTCGGGTCGGCGTCCGCCTCGACGTTCGACTCCACGCGGGCGGAGAGACACCGATAGCAGGCGCCCTCGGGGTCGAACCCGGCGACGGAGGCGTCGACGACGGGGACGCCCCCGATCCCACCGAGTTCGATCGCGAACCAGGGGACCCCCGTGTCGCGCGCCCGGTCGTTCGCTCGTTCGAAGGTCGCCGCGCCGGCGCGGTCGACGACGACGCCGAGGCGCGTTCCCACGTCGATGTCGTCGACGCCGACGCGTTCGACTGGTTCGTCTACGTCGCCCAGCGCCGCCTCGACGGCCGCGGCGGCCGGGCCCGATCCGACGAGTCCGACTGTCATGCGTGCCCGGAGGCGGCGACGGGTAGAAAAGCCCGGGGACTCACTCGTCGAGGCGCTCCTGGGCCATCGCGGCCAGCTCGGGGAGGTCGGCCTCGGCCATCTCGTCGTCGCCGGGACGCAGGCGCAGGCGCGGCCGGCCTACGTCGATAGGGACCTTCTCCGTCTGGACGAGGCCACTGTCCTCGAGGCGCGTCTTCATCCGCGAGAACGTCGCCTTGCTGGCCAGCCCCACGTCCTCGCCCCACTTGCTCATGTCGTAGAGCAACTGGCCGTTGCGCGCGGCGACCAGCAGAGCGATGGCGACCTCGTCGAGCCCCTCGCCGTCGCCCTTGGCGACGGACAGCGAGTCGAGCAGGCCGTCGAAGTCCTCGGCGGTGTCGGCTCCGATGTCGGCAGCGAGCGTCTCGCGGACCCGCGACAGCGGCGGCGTCCGGAGGGAGAACTCCTCGGCGTCGTCCCACTCGGCGGCGTAGCGGTCGCGCATCGCCGTCACGAACTCCTCGTCGGTCGCGGTGAGGCCGCCGACCCGGTCGTCGGCAGCGATCAGGGACACGACGCTCGACTCCGTCACGAGCAGGGAGGCCTCCGGCGCGTCGTCGAGCACGCGCAGCCCGAGCGTGTCCGCGGCCACGAGGTCGGCGGCGTGGCCGGCGACGATGAAGTCGGCCATCACGTCCTTGATCGGATCGCCCGGTGCCAGCAGCCGGACCGTCGGGGGATCGGCCACGTCGTGGAGCCGGAATATCAGTTCCGTGAGAGTCTCTCGTGTGGGGTTGACCGCGTATACGAGGCCGCTACTGTCCCGAAAGACGCCCGCGAGAACGGCACCGACGTCGTCCTCCAGAAAGTTCGAACTCATCTGATAGCTGCGGTATTTCGGATTATCACACTTAATTTTACCGCCCGTCGGCTGTGAATCGACCCTATCGCTCCGGTTTGACCGGGTCTCGGGCGGTCTGTCGTTGGTGCGGGTGGCGGAGTCGGTATTGAGACCGCTCGGTCTGCCTGTCGGCGGAGCCCGTTGGCTCGCCGAAAAGGTAGATTATTGACGGGCCGCCGCCGACACTCCAGTACAGATGAACTACGACACAGTCCGGGCCGTGGACCCGGAGATCGCCGACGCGCTCGAAGCCGAAGTCGAGCGACAGGGCGACACGCTGGCGATGATCGCCAGCGAGAACCACGTCAGCGAGGCCGTACTCGAGGCGCAGAGTTCCGTCCTCACGAACAAGTACGCCGAGGGGTATCCCGGCTCGCGCTACTACGGCGGCTGCGAGCACGCCGACACGGTCGAACAGGCCGCGATCGACCGCGCGAAGGAGCTCTGGGGCGCCGAGTACGTCAACGTTCAGCCCCACTCGGGCTCGCAGGCCAACATGGCGGTCTACACGGCCGTCCTCGACCCGGGCGACAAGATCCTCTCGCTCGACCTGACCCACGGTGGCCACCTCAGCCACGGTCACCCGAAGAACTTCGCCGGTCAGGTCTACGAGGTCGAACAGTACGAGGTCGACCCCGAGACGGGCCGCCTCGACTTCGAGGAGATCCGCGCCCAGGCCGAGGACTTCGACCCCGACATGATCGTCTCGGGCTTCTCGGCGTACCCGCGCGAGGTCCAGTGGGACGAGTTCCAGGCCATCGCCGACGACGTCGACGCCTACCACATGGCCGACATCGCCCACATCACGGGCCTGGTCGCCGCGGGCGTCCACGATTCGCCGGTCGGGATCGCCGACTTCGTGACGGGCTCGACGCACAAGACCATCCGCGCCGGCCGCGGCGGCATCATCATGGCCGACGAGGAGTACGCCGACGCCGTCGACTCGGCGATCATCCCCGGCACGCAGGGCGGTCCCCTGATGCACAACATCGCCGGCAAGGCGGTCGGGTTCAAAGAGGCCCTGCAGCCGTACTTCGAGGAGTACGCCGAGCAGACCGTGAAGAACGCGCAGGCGCTCGCCGACCACCTGCAGGAACACGGCTTCTCGCTGGTCTCCGGTGGCACCGACAACCACCTCGTGCTCGTCGACCTGCGCGACTCGCACCCGGACGTGACGGGCAAGCAGGCAGAGGAAGCCCTCGAAGACGTGGGGATCGTCCTCAACGCCAACACGGTCCCGGGCGAGACGCGCTCGCCGTTCGTGGCCTCGGGCATCCGCGCCGGCACGCCCGCGCTGACCACGCGCGGCTTCGACGAGGACGCCACCGAGACGGTGGGCCACTGCATCGCCGAGGTCATCGACAATCCCGACGACGAAGACGTCAAGGCCGAGGTCGCCGAGATCGTCCAGGGTCTCACCGAGGAGCACCCCCTCTACGGCGACGACGGCGAAGGCCTCGTCTTCGAGTAAGGGCCGCATCTGCGGTGTCCGTTCGACCCGTTCTTCCGCGCTGAATCCACAGTTCCCGTTCGCCACGGTTGTTCCGCGCCGAACCCCCTGTCGCCGATCCCACGCACGCCGTCGCCGCTATCTGATCTCGTCGGACTGGACGGCGTCGCTCTCGCGGACGGTCACGCCGTCGATCCGGATCTCGCCGGTTCCGTCGACGGTCACCGTGTGGTCGGGGACGTCGAACGTGAGTTCCCAGTCGTCGGTGTCCGTCTCGGCCATCGCGCGGATGGCGTCGGTGGCCACGTAGTCGTGCAACGAGTAGTCGAGTTCGTGCGGTTCGACCCCCTCGACCGTGGCGAGGGCGCCGACGAGTTCCAGAGTGATGTCGTCGGGTTCGGTCACGACTGCCCCCTCGCGGACTCTTCGAGTCGCTGGCACTCCTGGACGAGTTGCGGCGGAAGCTCGCTAGCGTGCGCATGCAGCGCTTCGAAGACGATCTGGACCTCTTCGAACGCTGGCCCGCGCTCGACGGTGAGCGGTTCGCGCTCCCACTCGACGAAGCCGCGTTCCGCGAGCATCGGGAGGTGCGTGTGCACGAGGTCGACGTACAGGTCCTCCGGGTCGCGGAGTTGGTACGGTGGGTTCGCCGCTTCGGGGAGGGAAAGCTGCCGGCCGGGCGGGGCCTCCATGAGCGCGACGACGATCTGCCTCCGCGGCTCCGCGGTGAGCGCGCGGAATGCGTGGTTCCAGCGCTCGATCATCTCGGACGCACGCTGGTCACTCTCGCTCGGCATATCGTGGTGCACGTTCTCATACAACAAAGGTTTTCCGCGCCGCGACCAGACGGCTGTGAGCCCGTTCCGCCCGTCGGAGACACGTTTTTCAGCGAACAGGGCGGAGTCGTCGATATGCCCGGCCCTCTTGCAGCCGACCCCGACCCCGACCCACCTGCGCTCGACACGTTCGCGCCCGACCGACGGACCGTCCTTCGGGGGGCCGCGCTCACGCTCGTCGGCCTCGCCGGCTGCGCGACCGAGGGAACCGGCACCGATCCGGACTCGGGCGGCGACCAGCCCACGAACGCAGAAGCGACGACCACCACTGCGGAGTCGGCGAGTCCGGCCGACGAGACGGCCTCGACGACCACCGACCGTGGGGAGCCGACGACCGACGGACGGGAGCCGACGAGCGACGAACGGGAGACGACAAGCGACGGGACGGCGACGCCCGAGTACGACCTCCGCGAGGCCAACGTCACCGCCGTCGAGTTCGAGCGATCGAACGACGCGTACCGCTTCTCGGTCACGCTCTACCACGACGACGACGGCGAGGAGGGGTACGCCGACTGGTGGCAGGTCGAGTCCCTCGACGGCGACCGGCTCGGACGGCGCGACCTCGCGCATCCTCACTCGACGGATCCGTTCACCCGTTCTGGGACCATCGAAGTGCCGGAGGATCTCACCTGCGTGGTCGTCCGCGGGCACGACCAGACCCACGGCTACGGCGGGCGAGCGATGCTCGTGAACCTCGATAGCGGAGAAACCGGGGGCGTCGAACAGGGATCGGAGCCGTCGTCGTTCGACGAGAGCGACTGCCCGTAGGGCGCAGTCGGGCCACGAGGACCGTCGTCGCACCGTAGACGGGCGGTTTATACCGTTTCGCGCCACAATCTCTGGTATGACCGACCTCGACGCCGTCGACCGGGCGATCCTCAACGCCTACCAGGGCGGGTTCCCGGTCGTCGCGGACCCTTACGAACCAGCGGCCGCTGCGCTCGCCGACCACGGCGTGGACGTGAGCGCCACGGACCTCCACGAGCGCCTCGCCGCACTCGACGAGGAAGGCGTCCTCACGCGGTTCGGCGCGCTGATAAACGCCGAGGCGATCGGCGGGACGGCGACCCTCGTCGCGATGCACGCGCCCGAAGAGCGCTTCGACGAGGTGGCCGAACAGGTGAACGCACACTCCGAAGTCGCGCACAACTACGAGCGCGAACATCCGCACCTCAACATGTGGTTCGTCGTCAGCGTGGCCGAAGAGGACCGCGTCGACGAGGTGCTCGGCGAAATCGAGGAGGAGACCGACCAGGAGACGTACAACCTCCCCAAACAGCGGGAGTTCCACGTCGGCGCGAAGTTCCCCGTCGAGGGTCCCCTGGAGGACGTCGACGGCGGGATCGACCTGTCGGGCCTGGGTCCCGACGTGGAGCCGGAAGACCGGGACAGCCTGACGCCGCGCGAGCGGGACCTGGTCGTCGAGATCCAGGGCGGCCTCCCGACCACGCGAACGCCCTACCGGGACGTGGCCGCAGCGCTCGACGAGGACGTCGAGTGGGTGCTGGAGACGATCAAGCGCTTCGACGCGGAGGGGAAGGTTCGCCGCGTCGGCGTCATCCCGAACCACTACTCGCTGGGGTACTCGGAGAACGGCATGACCGTCTGGAACGTACCAGACGAGGTAGTCGACGAGGTCGGCCCCGAGATCGCCGCGTTCGACTTCGTGACCCACTGCTACCGGCGACCCCGTCACGAGGGGGTCTGGCCGTACAACTTCTTCGCGATGACCCACGGCCGCAGCGAGGAAGAGAGCGAGGCCCGCGTCGAGCAGGTCCGCGAGAAGATGGCCGAACACTGGGACGTGACCGACGAGGACTGGGACACGCTGTTCTCGACGGGCATCCTGAAGAAGACCGGCATCCGCATCGAGGAACGCGCGGACGCCAACACCGCCTGAGACGATGGTGACGAGGCACGACACGTGATTCCACTGCTCCACGACTTCGACGGCGAGACGGTCCTCGTGTTCGGCGGGGGCCGCGTCGGCGCGCGGAAAGCGCGCCGCTTCGCCCGCGAGGCGCGGGTCGTCGTGGTGAGCCCGGCGTTCGCCGACGCTGACGGCGACAGGTCGGACGGCAACAGTTCGAACGGCGACGGGACGGACGGGAAGACCCACTTCGGCGACGCCGAACTGGTCCGCGAGGCGCCCGATCCCGGGGACGTGCCCGACTGGTTCGACCGGGCGAACCCGGCTCTGGTCGTCGCGGCGACGAGCGACGCCGACCTGAACGAACGGATCGAGGAGGTGGCTCGCGAGCGAGGCGTGCTCGTCAACCGGGCCGACGAACACGGCGGACGCGACCCGGGGAGCGTCGTCGTGCCCGCGACGGTGCGGGACGACCCGGTCGTGGCCGCCGTCGCGACGGGCGGGGCGAGCCCTGCGCTGAGCCGGCACCTCCGCGAGCGGATCGAGACGGAGATCGCCGACGCGGGCGCGATGGCGCAACTCACGGGAGAGATACGCGAGGAGTTACAGCGCGAGGGCGTCGCTCCAGACCGCCGTCGCGAGGCCGTGCGGGCGGTTGTCAGGTCGGACGCGGTTTGGAAGGCTTTAGATAGTGGGATACCCAAAGCTCGACAAGTGGCAGCGGACGTGATCACGGACGTGACGGGTGAGACAGCGTGACGGTCGGCACGGGCGTCATCTCCGGCGCGAGCGTCGATATCGACCGCGCGACGGTCGACGAACTCGAGGCCGCGTCCGTCGAGAGCCAGCGCGCGGCCGTCGAGCGCCTGCTCTCGGTCCCGGCGGTCGAGGAGGCGTACGTCCTCCAGACCTGCAACCGGGTGGAGGCCTACGTCGTCACGAGCGACGGCCCGGACGGTCGCGCCGCGCTCGACGTGTTTTTCGACGCGGTATCCGAGGACGTCCTCGTCGAACTGGGACACGAGGAGAGCCTGCGGCACCTGATGCGCGTCGCCGCCGGCCTCGAATCGATCGTCGTCGGCGAGGACCAGATCCTCGGCCAGGTCAGCACCGCGTACGAGGACGCCCTCGCCGCGGGCGGCATCGGCCGGATCCTCGAAGCCGGCGTGACGAAGGCCGTCCACGTCGGCGAGCGTGCCCGGACGGAGACAGCCATCAACGAGGGGTCAGTGTCGCTCGCTAGCGCCGCGGTCAAGCTGGTCGACGAAGAGGTCGGCGTCGACGGGACCGACGCCCTGGTCGTCGGCGCCGGCGAGATGGGGCGGCTCGCCGCCCAGTCGCTCGCGCCGCGCGTCGACCACCTCTACGTCGCCAACCGGACGACCCAGCGGGCCGTCCACCTCGCGGACACCGTCGACGCCGACGCGACCGTCGTCGACCTAGACGACGTCGCCGGCGTCGTCGCCGACGCCGCCGTCGTCGTGACGGCAACCGGGAGCCCCGACTACGTCTTCGAGAAGTCGACCGTCGCCGGCGCCGGCGAGACGTTCGTCGTCGACATCGCCCAGCCGCGCGACGTACCGCCGACGGTGACCGAACTCCCGGACGTGACCGTTCGCGACCTGGACGCGCTGAAGACCGTCACCGACGAGAACCGCGCCCAGCGCGCGGAGGCGGCGACGGTCGTCGAGGACATGATCGACGTCGAGTTCGACAACCTGATCGCCCAGTACAAGCGAAAGCGGGCGGACCGGGTCATCTCGGCGATGTACGAGAGCGCCGAGCGCGTCAAGGCCCAGGAGGTCGAGACGGCGCTCGGCAGGGCGGACCTCGACGAGGACCAGCGCGAAGTCGTCGAGGCGATGGCCGACGCCATCGTCAACCAGTTGCTCGCCGCGCCGACCAAGAGCCTGCGCGACGCCGCCGAGGAGGACGACTGGTCGACCATCAACACCGCGCTCCAGCTGTTCGACCCCGAGTTCGGCGCCGAAGCGGACGGCGACGACGTCGACGGCGTGGAGATCCCCGAACACATCCGCGACCAGATGCCCGACGCCGTCTTCGATCAGCTGGGCGACGACTAAGAGTAGCTGTTCTCGGTTTTCTCTCCGATTTCGGCGGCGTGAGTGAATGGGTTCGTAGAACCGCGGACTCGATCGTAGCCACGAACAGCGTGAAAGCCCCCGGACGCTCCGGTCCCGGGGCTCGCTGCGCTCCTCGGTCGCTTCGCTCCCTGCGGTGCTTTCTTCGCCCGGGTTCCCGGAGCGCCCGGCCCCTTTCATTCCCACCCGCACAGACTGATCGACTGGCCGAAGCGGGCGGGAATGAAAGGGGCGACGCGTTCGACGAAGGCAGACGAAGCAAGCACCGCAGCGGAGCGAGGAGCGCAGCGAGTCTCCCGAGTCGAACGCGTCGGGGCTTTCACGCTGTTCGCGGTCCCAGTTCGAGTAGCGGTCGTCTCTGCAGCGGGAATCTTTCCGACTCGAACACATCGGCCGAACTTTCATGCGGGTTCCGACCCACGGTTTTCACATGGCAGACCTGCTCTCTGACGACGAGATCGAAGAGCGACTACCGGCGGAGTGGGAGCGCGACGGCGACGAGATCGTCCGGACCTACGAGTTCGACGCGTACCTCGACGGCGTCGGCTTCGCCGCGGGCGCGGGCGGGGTCGCACAGGACGCCTTCCACCACCCAGAGATGACCATCGGCTGGCGCGAGGTCGAAGTGCGGCTGACCACCCACGACGAAGGGGGCATCACCGACAAGGACATCGAACTCGCCGAGCGGTTCGACGACCTGCAGTAGATGGCGACGGGAGACGACGAGGGGAGGGGTGACGACGGGTCCGCGACGGGGACCGACCCGGAGGCGGCGTACGTGTTCCGGGTGACGGTCCGGCTCGACCCCGACGTGGAGGGGGTCTGGGCGAACCCGGACACGTTCCAGACGACGGTCTTCCGGCGGGCGGACCCGCCGGGCGAGCCCGGGTGGCTCTACTTCCGGGACAACCTGTGGCGGGGCGAGTGCGGAGACGAGGCGTACATGCGCGAGGTGACCGAGGACGCGCTCGGCACGCCGGTCGCGAGCGTCTCGTTCAGCGAACTCCGGACCACGGAGGCCTATCTCGAAGACCTGCGTTCGGCCATCGCCGACGACCTGGACCTGTTCAACGCGTCGACGGTCGACGAGGTCCTGTCGAAGTACCTCGGGAGTTCGATCCACGTCACCGAGGAAGTGTAGCCGTGGGCGACGGAGGGCGACAGCGTCACGGGAGGAATCCGAGCGCCTGGGCGACGAACCCCACGTAGGTCCCGAGGGCGTTCAACACGGCGAGGGCGACGGGGAGTCCCGCGGCGACCAGCGCCTGGCGGCGGGTGAGCCCGCGGGCGCACTCGGCAGCGACGATCCACAGGTAGGCCATCCAGAGCGTGAACAGCGGGCGGAGCAGTCGCACACCGACGTAGGCGGGGTCGCCCATCACGGAGGAGCGGACCCACTCCTCGACGGCGGCCTCGGAGCCGAACGTCGGCGCGTCGACGAAGAGCGCGGTGACGACGACCGCCACCACGACAGTGGGAACGAGCGTCGGGACGAGCGTCCACCCGACGAACGCGAGGACGCGGCGGAACGGGCCCTCGCCGTCGAAGTAGATCGAGACGAGGTAGACGACGGCGGCGACCCCGACCCAGAGTGCGAGGTAAACCACGGGCGTCAACCCCAGCGAGAGGACGAACTGGCGGGGCGCGGCGACGCGCTGGTCGCCGGCGGCGTAGACCAGCGACCCGGCGTCGACCCGGCCGACCAGCCCGCTGAACGCCCGGAGGATGACCGCCATCGTCGCGAGCACGATCAACGCGTGGAGGGCGACGACGATCGTGGGGCCGACCAGCGATGGGTCCTCCCGTCGGCGTTCGAAGAACGTCCGGGGGTCCGTGACCAGCGTCGACAGGCGCATCGTTCGTCCGGACGCTGGACCGTCTGTGCCATAAATCTGCCCGGTCCGTGGCGCTGGCGGCGGCGGTTCGCACCCGGCGCGGCGATCCCGCCAGAAGGTACTTACAGCGCAGTCCCCAACTAGAACGATCCAATGGCCGGTGACGCGTACGATTTCTGGTTGTTCGACCTCGACGGGACGGTCGTCGACGTCGACCCCGACTACCCCCGGAAGGTCGTCGGTGAAGTGGGAGACCGGCTCGGGTTCAGCTTCACGGACCGCGAGGCCGACCACCTGTGGTACGGCGTCGGCGGCGCGCGAAACGACGTGTTCTCCCGACGCGACCTCGACCCCGACGAGTTCTGGGAGACGTTCCACGAGGTCGAGGACCCGGTCGCCCGGGCCGAGTCGTCGTTCGTCTACGAGGACGCCGCGGCGTTCATCAGCGAACTCGACCGTCCGACCGGCGTGGTCACCCACTGCCAGTCGTACCTGACCGGGCCGCTGCTCGACCACCACGACATCGCCGACTGGTTCGACGCGGTCGTCTGCTGCGACGACGACATCGGCTGGAAGCCCGACCCGACCCCGGTCGAACTGGCGATGAACCGCATCGGTGTGGGGTACAACGGCCACGAGGGCGCCCTCGTGGGCGACGACCCAGACGACACCGGCGCCGCCTGGAACGCCGGCATCGACGCGATCCACGTCGACCGCGTCGACGCCGTCGAACGCGGTCAGTGCGTCCTCGGCGACCGCCGCATCGGCGGGTTCGGCGAACTCTGAGCGCGCCGAGAGGGTGCGGCTAACTCTGAGCGCGTCGAGAGGGTGCGGCTAACTCTGAGCGCGTCGAGGGGTTTCCCCAGCTACTGGCTCGCTCGGCTCACTCGCTCTCGAAGCCGTCGAGCCCACCGAGCACGTCGGCGAGGTCGCCGAGCCGGTCGTCAACCGCTCTCACACTCGCCTTGTCCATCCGCTCGGGATTCGCGAGCACGCGAACGGACTGCGTCCCGACGGGGACGAACCCCAGGCCCAGTTTCGACGCCGTCGCGCGCAGCCCGAGCCCGACGTCGGCGTCGCCCGCAGCGACGGATCGGGCGGGGCTCTCGAAGGCTCGCGCGGCCAGCTCGAATCCCGAAATGGAGTCGGTCACGTCCCGCCGGTCCACGCCCCGCTCCTCGGCCAGTTCCGCCAGCGCGTTCGAGAGACTCGTCCGGAGACCGGACTCGGTCCCCCGGTTCACGAACGACAGGTCGCGGTCCACCAGGTCGCCGAGCCCCTCGACGCCCTCGGGGTTCCCGTCGGGGACGACGAGGCCCCACTCGCGCGTCCAGCCGCCGAGGTCGACGGCGTCGGCCACGGCTTCGCGCTCGGCGTCGAACGGACCGGCGACGACGGCGACGTCGGGGAGCCCGTCTCGAAGCTGTCGGAGCCCACCGCGAGACCCGCGAGCGAGATACCGGGGGCGGTCGAGTCGATCCAGCAGTCGCGAGAGCGCGGGGTCGTCCTCGCCGACGCCCAGCAGGGTCGGCGGGCGCACCTCCGGCGAGAACAGGTCGACGGTCACCGGGTCGCCGGCGGCGAGGGCGTTCGTGTCCGCCGGGACGTCAACCACGCCGTCGGCCGCCGTGAGCGTCGTCGTCGCGCCGCTGCCCTTGTCCACGGGGTAGACGAGCGTCTCGCCCGACTCGGCCTCGACGAGGCCGACCGCGAGCAGGCGGCGCCGGCCTTCCTCCGAGCGCTCCGCGGCGGCCATCCGGCCGTCGACGCGGGCTGTCTGCGGTTCAGGCAGTCCCGCGGCGGACCGGATGGCGGGCGCGACGAACGTCCGGAAGATGGTCAGCGCCGAGACGGGGTAGCCGGGGAGGCCGACGTAGGCGGCACCTAACTCGCCGCCTTCGGAATCTGCGTCACCGCCGGTAGCGTCACCGTCACCGTCGATCCGGCCGACGAGCATCGGCTTGCCCGGTTTGATCGCCACGCCGTGGAGCAGGAGTTCGCCGCGCTCCTCGACGACGCGATACACGACGTCGACGGCGCTGGCGCTCGTCGACCCGGAGGTGAGCACCAGATCGCAGTCGCCGGCGGCCTCGACGAGCGTCGTTTCCATGGCCTCCATGTCGTCGCCGACGTGGGGGTAGACGACCGGGTCGCCGCCGGCCTCTTCGACGGCCGAGGCGACGGCGTAGGTGTTCACGTCGTAGATCTGGCCGGCGCCACTGTCGAGGTCACCGCCCGGGCGGACGAGTTCGTCGCCGGTCGAGACGATGGCGACCCGGGGTTTCGTTCGAACCGGTACCTCGTCCACGCCGAGCGCCGAGAGCAGACCGATCTCGCGGGGCGTCAGGCGGGTGCCCGGGCCGAGCGCCCGTTCGCCGGCGGCGACGTCCGCGCCGGCCAGCATGACGTTCTCGCCGGGCGTGACCGCCCTCTCGACGCGGACGGCGCGGTCCGACTGGCTGTCGTCGTCGACCTCGTTCCCGGTCACTTCCTCCGTCCGCTCGACGATCACGACGGCGTCGGCGCCCTCCGGCATGACCGCGCCCGTCGATATCTCCGCAGCTTCGCCGGCGTCGAGGGACACGTCGGGCGTCTCCCCCGCGTGGACGCTCCCGACGACGGGGAGCGTCACGGGTGAATCGTCGGCCCCGTAGGTGTCCGGCGCGCGCACGGCGTACCCGTCCATCGCGGCGCGGTCGAACCCCGGCACGTCCAGGTCCGCGTCGACCCGTTCGGCGAGGACGCGCTCTCGGGCCGCTTCGAGGGGGACGCGCTCGCTCCCGGCCGAGAGATCGAGGGAGGCGACGGTCTCGCGGGCCCGTTCGGGGTCGGCGAGGTCACGGAACTCCTTGCGGTCGCTCATACCGACGCCTCCCAGCGCTCGACGGAAACCGTTTCGCCCGCCGGCACTCGTTCGCGGTCTGTGGGGACGACCACCCAGCCGTCGGCACGGGCGAGCGTCGACAGCGGTTCGTCGGCGACGAGGCGAGCGGTCCGCTCCGTCTCCGCCCCTGACTCGTCGTCGTCCTCGAACGCGACGGGGACGACCGAGGTGAGACCCGACTCGCTGACGACGTCGGTGGCGAGGTCGGCGTCGACGGTCACCGGCGCCGGTGGTTCACGACCGGCGAGGCGGGCGACGGCGGGCGCGACGAACTGCGTCGTCGCCACGAACGCCGCGACGGGGTCGCCGGGTATCGACAGGACGGGGCGCTCACGGACGACGCTCAGGGCGGTGGTTCCGCCGGGTTCGAGCGCGACGCCGTCGACCTCGACCTCGCCGAGGTCGGCTACCACGTCGCGGATCCGGTCGGACTCTCCCGGCCCCGTCCCGCCGACGGTGACCAGGAGGTCCTTCGTCAGGTCGCGCTCGACCGCGGCGCGGAGCGCGTGCGGGGCGGGCTCGACGGGGTCGCGGTAGGTCACCTTGGCGCCGAAACGCTCGGCGAACTCCGCGACCGTCGTCCCGTTCGTCTCGACGGATTCTCCGGGCCGGGGGTCGCCGCTCGTGACGGCTCCGCCGGTCGGGACGATGCCGACGGCGGGGCGCTGGACGACCTCGACGCGGGTGCGACCGACGGCGGTGCAGAGCGCGGGGTCCGACGGTCGCAACCGGTGGCCCGATGGTCGCACGGTCTCGTCGGCGACGACGTCCGCGCCGACGCGGCGGACTCCGACCTCGGGGTCGACCGGGCGGGAAACAGTGAGAGCGTCGTCTGTCGTGTCCGGATCGGCGACCCCGTGGACCGCTTCCGGACCGGCCACCGCGTCGGCCCCCTCCGGCAGTTGGGCGCCGGCTTCCACGGGGACCGCCGTTCCGGGTTCCACCGCGGCGGCGGGGACGGCGTCGGCGGCGTCGGTCGAGACGGTCGCGACGGCGAGTTCCACCGGCGCTTCCGCGCTCGCGTCGGCGGTGTCGGGCGCGCGGACGGCGAAGCCGTCGCGGGCGGCCTGGTCGAATGCGGGGACGGCACGACGGGCGACGACGGGTTCCGCGAGCGGCCGGCTGACGGCGGTGCTGACCGGCAGCGTCTCGGTCCGGTCGGTCGGGGCGACGACGGCGCGCAGTCGGTCGCGGGCCGTCGACGTGGCGGTCCGGTCGGCGGCCGACCGGGGCGGTTCGGTCATACGGACGGTTTCGGCGCCCGGCCAATAAGCGGTGCGTCGCAGCCGTTCGGCCGCGCGGGGCGGAAACACCGCGGCCTTTTTCGCCGTCGCATCCGTACCCCCGCGCATGTCATCGTTGCGTGACGCGCTCAGGGACCTGCCCGACGCCGTCTTCGCC
Source organism: Halosimplex amylolyticum (assembly GCF_051414035.1). Taxonomy (NCBI): domain Archaea; kingdom Methanobacteriati; phylum Methanobacteriota; class Halobacteria; order Halobacteriales; family Haloarculaceae; genus Halosimplex; species Halosimplex amylolyticum. The sequence goes on from NZ_JBLKNW010000001.1 coordinate 1,163,928, forward strand.
GACGTGCTGGAGAGCGACGACGCGTACCTGCTCGTGCTGGACCTGCCCGGCGCGTCCGAGGCGACCGTCGACGCAGCCGTCGACGGCAGTCGCCTGCGCGTCGAGGCGCGGCGCGAGAAAGACGTGCCCGCCGACTTCGACTACGTCGAGGAGGAGCGTTCGCTGTTTCTCGACGTGGAACTGCCGCTCCCGCCGGGGGTCACCGGCGCCGGCGCCTCGGGTTCGATCGACCGGGGCGTCCTCGAACTCGAACTCCCCAAAGCGGAGGCCGCGCCGGAGACGCAGATCCCCATCGACGACTGAGTTCACGTGAACCTACGCGCATACTGGCGGTTCGTCGTCGTCGCGTGGCAGTTCCTGCCGCTCGCACTCGCGTACGTCCGCGACCGCAACCGGTTCATCCTCTTCGGCCGGAGCCGGTCGGTCTCGCCCGAGAAACGGCGCGAGCGTGCGCGGACCCTCCTCGAAACCCTCCTGACGCTCGGGCCGACGTTCATCAAACTCGGCCAGTTGCTCTCGACGCGCCCCGACGTGCTCCCGCCGGAGTACATCGAGGAACTCGAAGAACTGCAGGACCGCGTGCCCCCGGCCGACTGGGAGCGCGCCCGCGTGGTCCTCGAAGAGGCGCTCGGCCCCGTCGACAGCCGGTTCGCCGAGTTCGACACCGAGGCGATCAGCGGCGCGAGCCTCGGCCAGGTGTACCACGCCCGGACCGAAGACGGCGAGGTCGCGGTCAAGGTCCGCCGGCCGGGCGTCGAGGACCTGGTCGAGGCGGACCTGCGCGTGGTCAAGTGGACGCTGCCCCTCTTGCTGTATTTCGTCGACGAGTCGCGGTCGTTCTCGCTGGAGACGCTCGCCGACGAGTTCGACCGGACGATCCGCCAGGAGATGGACTACGAGCGCGAGGCGCGGATGCTCGCGGAGATCCGCGCGAACTTCGCCGACGAACCGAAGATCCGGATGCCGGAGGTCGACGAGTCCCGGTCGACCGACCGCGTCCTGACGATGGAGTACGTCCCCGGCACGAAGATCACGGACCTCGAGGAACTCGACGACCGCCGCCTCGACCGCACGGAACTGGCCGAGACGCTCCAGGAGGCGTACCTCAAGATGATCATCGAGGACGGCGTCTTCCACGCCGACCCCCACCCCGGCAATCTCGCCGTGCAGGACGACGGCACGCTCGTCTTCTACGACTTCGGGATGAGCGGGTACGTCGACGCGTTCATCCAGGAGAAGATCGTCGACTTCTACATCGCCGTCGCCAACCAGGACATCCAGGCGATCCTCGACACGCTGATCGAGATGGGGACGCTGAGTCCGGAAGCCGACCGACAGGTGATGGCCGACGTCCTCGAACTCGCCATCGCCGACGCCCGCGGCGAGGACATCGAGCAGTACCGCGTCCAGCAGATCGTCCAGCAGGTCGAGGACACTATCTACGACTTCCCGTTCCGGCTTCCCGCGAACCTCGCGCTCGTCCTCCGCGTCGCCACCGTCGTCGAGGGCGTCTGCGTCACGCTCGACGAGGACTTCGACTTCATCGAGGTGGCGACGGCGTACCTCCGCCGACAGGGGTTCCTCGCCGACACCGCGCGCGAGTACGTCGAGGAGCGGGTCGACGAGGTCCAGGAGGCGACGAAGTCGGCCGTCCGGACGCCGCCGAAGATCGAGGAGGTGCTCGATCTCGCGATCCACGAGGACCTGCAGGTCGAGGTGGACTTCAGGGACTCGCAGAACCTCCTCGGACGGGTCACTCGCCGGCTCATCTACGGGATGGTCCTCGCGAGCGCCGTCTTCTCGTCGGCCGTGCTCGTCGCGTTCGAGCAGCTCGTCGCCGCAGCCGTCACCGTCGGGCTCGCCGTCCTCGTCGCCGTCCTGCTGTACTTCTCGTTTCGCAAGCGCCGCGGGATCCGCGCCCAGCCACAGTTCACTCGCCAGAGCATGCGCGAACGCGACCGAGAGCGGTGAGCCCCCGGATCGAGGGTGTCGGAAGCGAGGGACGTCCGGCGCAACGAGCGCCGGAAGCGACGGGCGACCCGGGCGACGAGTGTCGGAAACGGTTTATACCGTGACTCGACTACCTGAAAGCGAACGACTTCGTCCGTTCGCGGGTACCGAACCGGATTCTCGGTTCTTCTCTCAGTCCGGGTCCGATTCCACGACGAGGGCGGCCGAGGCGGCGACCCGCGACCGGATTCGTTCGGACGGACCGCTCTGAGCGCTCTCGCCGACGGGCGTCGTCGACCGAGAGCCCGACCATCCCCGACCACGCGGAACACACGATATGAATGAGTACTGACGACAGCACGAACCCGATCGAGGCGATGCGGGAGACGATAGAGGCGGAGATCCCCGACGAACTCGAGATCTCGCGGGTCACCTTCGAAGGCCCCGAACTCGTGATCTACACGGAGACGCCACAGCAGTTCGCCGAACAGGACGGACTGGTCCCGCGGCTGGCCAGCTCCGTCCGCAAGCGGATCACCGTCCGCCCGGCGGCGGGCACGCAGGTCCGCGAGCGCGACGCCGAAGCGGAGATCCGGAATCTGATCCCCGAGGAAGCCGGGATCGAGAACCTCCGGTTCTATCCGGGAACCGGCGAGGTCGTGATCGAGGCCGAGAAGCCCGGTATGGTCATCGGCAACCGGGGGAGTACCCTCCGGGAGATCCAGCGGGAAGTCGGCTGGACCGCGGAGGTCCTGCGGACGCCGCCCATGGAGTCCTCGACCGTCGACAACGTCCGGAACTACCTCATCCAGGAGCGCGACGAGCGCCGGGAGTTCCTCGAACGCGTCGGCGAGCGGATCCACCGCGAACAGCGCGAGGAGACCGACTGGGTCCGCGTGACGACGCTCGGCTGCTGTCGCGAGGTCGGCCGCGCCTCCTTCATCCTCTCGACGCCGGAGACCCGGATCCTGATCGACTGCGGCGACAAACCGGGCGCCGAGGGCGAGGTCCCCTACCTCCAGGTCCCGGAGGCGAACCCCATCCCCGACCTCGACGCCGTCGTCCTGACCCACGCCCACCTCGACCACTCGGCGCTCCTGCCGCTCCTGTTCAAGTACGGCTTCGACGGCCCGATCTACACGACGCAGGCGACCCGCGACCTGATGGGCCTGCTCCAGCTCGACTACCTCGACGTCGCGGCCAAGGAGGGGCGCTCGCCGCCCTACGAGTCCGAGATGGTCCGCAAGGAGCTCAAACACACCATCCCGGTCGAGTACGGCGACGTGACCGACATCGCGCCGGACGTGAAGCTCACGATGCACAACGCCGGTCACATCCTCGGGAGCGCCGTCTCGCACTTCCACATCGGGAACGGCTTCCACAACGTGGTCTTCTCGGGCGACATCCACTACAAGGACACCCGACTGTTCAACGGCGCCTCGAACGACTTCCCACGGGCGGAGACGCTCGTCATGGAGTCGACCTACGGCCGCCGCGACGACTACCAGACCGACCAGGAAGACAGCGAGCGCAAGCTCACCGAACTCGTCAACGAGACCTACGAGGAGGGCGGCAAGGTCGTCATCCCGGCGTTCGCCGTCGGGCGCTCGCAGGAGCTGATGCTCGTGCTCGAAGAGGCGATGCGCGAGGGGCGGATCCCGACGATGCCGGTGTACCTGGACGGGATGATCCGCGAGGCGACGGCGATCCACACGGCCTACCCCGAGTTCCTCCGCGACGGGCTGCGCCAGCGGATCCTCCACGAGGACGAGAACCCGTTCCTCGCCGACCAGTTCCAGCAGGTCGACGGCGGCGAGGAGATGCGCGAGGAGATCGCCGACGGCGAAGAGTGTGTCATCCTCTCGACCTCCGGGATGGTGACCGGCGGTCCGATCATGTCGTGGCTGCGACTGCTGGGCGGCGAGCCGGAGAACACGCTGCTGTTCGTCGGCTACCAGGCCCAGGGGACGCTCGGCCGCCGGATCCAGAGCGGTCGCCGCGAGATCCCGTTCAGCGACCGCGGGAGCCGGGGCGAACAGATGACGCTGCGGTTCGACGTCGAGTCGGTCAGCGGGTTCTCCGGCCACGCCGACCGCAACGGCCTGGAGGACTTCGTCGGGACGATGAGCCCGCGCCCGGAAGAGGTGCTCTGCGTCCACGGCGACGAGACCGCGACGGACCAGCTCTCCTCCGCACTCTACCAGGAGCTCAACGTCCGGACGCACGCCCCCCGAAATCTCGAAACGTTCCGCTTCGACTGAGCGACCGCGGAATCGTCCGCTTCGACTGGGCGGGCGGCCCCGGTTTCCTGCGATCGGACGAGAATACGACCCGCCGTCGACGGACCGGCTGAGCGAAACATATTTACGACGTACAACGGAACAGACGTTCGTACTGCGGACTTCGTCCGGTCCGTTCTTCGTTCGCCCATCGGTTCGCCACCGCTACGAGGCGTCCTTCGATGGCACTGCTCTGAGATGCGCCGTGCCGGATGCGACCCCTTTCATGGCGGGCCCTGGGCTTCACCGACGGGACCGGCCACAGACACACCCATGAGAGAAACTGACCTCCCCTGCTCGGACTGCGGGGCACCGCTCGTCGAACGCGTCGTCTTCACCGCGGACCTGCCGGTCGAGACCGACGGCCGGTCCAGCGCACGCATCGCCCAGTGCCCCACCTGTGGGGCACGCTACTACCCCCGTCAGACGGTCTCGCAACTGGCAGGACGGTCGAGCGCCGCTCGGCGGCGCCGGAGCGACTGATCAGTGACCGACGCGTCCGACTCGTCGAGCGAGCGTGACCCGATGTCCGTCGGCACTCTACCGCAGGGACTCTCGACGAAGTCGACCGTCCTCGTCGCGGGCTCGACCGACCCTTCGCGCCACGCCGTCGGCTTCCAGGTCATCTCTCGGCTCGGCGACGCCGACGATACGGTGCTGGCCGTCACGACGACCGAGAGCGCCGACGAGACCGTCGAGGCCGCCGAGAGCACGTATCCGGACGGAGACAGGCCGCCGCTCGGCGTGGTCGACACGGCGTCGAAACAGCAGTCACTCGCTGCGCCCGCCGGGGAGGTCCCGGTCGTCTACACGCCGGCTCCAGGGGATCTGGAGCGGCTGGTCGTCGGACTCACGGAACTGTCCGCGGGCGGTCCACCGGCGACGGGAGCGCGTCACCTCCTGGTCAGATCGCTGACGCCTGTCCTCGCGACCGTGCCGACCGACCAGGTGTGTTCGGTGCTCCGGCAGATCTCGGGGATCCGGACCGATTCGGGCGTCACGCTCGTCGGCGTCGACTACACGGCCCACGACGAGGCGACGATGGCGGCGCTGGCCGAACGGGTCGACGGCGTCCTCTGGGTCGCGTCGGGACCCGACGGGGCACTGGACCTCGAGTACCAGCCGGTGAGGGGGCGCTTCGACGAGTTCTCCCGTCGACCGCGCTGAACAGCCCGATCTGTCGTCTACTCTGATATTGTGAGATTGCCTGGTCGCATTCAGCGGTCGAACGCCGTCTGTGATCCGCCCGTTCGTCTTCGATTCCGCTCGTCGGTGAACCGACCGGACACGCCGTCGTCCGTCTCCGGCCAGATTGTCGACTGTCCCCGACTGAGTATCGGTTGCTTTTTCGGCGGGAGTCGGGATCGATCGCGTATGGGTTTTGGAAGCTACGACGAATCCGAGCAACAGGACCAGAGCGTCGACGCTGACGAAGGCGAGGGTGTGAGCGTCCACGAGAACGACCACGAGGGCGAGATCACGTTCGAGACAGAGGCCTCGACCGACGACCTCGTCGACCGGCTGTCTGCCATCAAGGACTCGGCCGACGACGCCTGAAGCGGAAGTCGCGAGGGAGTACGCCGAGGAGAAGTACGTCGGCGAGTTCGGGACGTGACGGAGGTGATTCGGGACGGCGCGGTCGGGGTCGTCGAGAACGAGAGGGTGACGTCCTTCAACGCCTCGGGAGACCGACTGACGATCGACCACGTCGGTAGCGCGTTCTCACACGAACGGAACCGATAGCGTGGCCGTCGGCCCGTCGGTTCGCCGTCCTAATCGCGGGACGGGGTCTCGGTCGGTCGGTCGTCGTCGCCGAGCACCTCAATCGCCTCTCGGACGGCAGTCCGCGAGCCGACGAGCGTGACGTGCTCGCCGAGTTCGACAGTCCCATCGCGGTCGGGCAGGTGGGCGTCGACCTCGTCGCCGACCATCACGATCAGGACCTGTTCGGGGAGTCGCTCGTCCAGTTCCGCGATCGTCGACCCGACGAGGTCCGGGTTCGTGACTGCGACCTCCTGGACGTCGCCGCGGTCCCCGAGCGACTCCATCCACCGGGTCATCGCCGGTGACTCCATGTGGGAGTCCAGCATCCGCGCCGTCGCGTCGGACCTCGACACGGTTTCGATGCCGAGTTCCTCGAACGGGTCGGCGTTTCCGCGCCTGTTGACGCGAGCGATGACGGAGTCGGGGTCGAACCGGCTCCTGACCAGCTGGGCGGCGAGCAGGTTCGAGTCGTCGTTGCCGGTCGCGACGACGACGACGTCCGCGTCGGCGACGCCGGCCTCGTCGAGGGTCGAGACGTCAGTCCCGTCGCCCCGATGAACCCGGTACCCTCGCCGTTCGAGAGTCCGTGCGCGCTCGTCGTCTCGTTCGACGATCAGGACTGAATCGCCTCGCACGTCGAGCCGATCGGCGATCCGTCGACCGACCGTTCCGCCGCCGATGAGGTGTATCGTATCGCTCATGTGGGTGATGTCGTCGCTGTGGAGGGGGTGCCTGCGGGACCGATTATCGGGAAAGGAACGCGTGCGAAGTTACGGCCGCCGGTAGTAAACGATTGGGATTCTCCCGGAGGGGCGACTCATCGAGTGATCCGCCCGTCGGCGAGCGCTCCGAACGGGCCGCGCTCCGGAACCATCGTGCCTGGTCGACCTCGACGGAAGGCCCGGTCCGTCGGCTATTTACGTCGTGGGTACGGATTAGTAGGTAACCGAAACACGCGTTATCCCCGGGAAGGCTGTGCGTTCGGGGGGAGTCGCTCGTCGCGACTCGCCTCGTCCGGCCGTCGAAGTGGCGTTTCACCTCCGACTCTCCTCCGTTGGCGGACTCTGCAAGGGGTTCTGGGATCACTCTGATCGGACCCAACTATGGAAATCGAAATCGCAACTATCGGCGGCTACGAGGAAGTCGGCCGCCAGATGACGGCCGTCCGTGCCGGAGACGACGTCGTCGTCTTCGACATGGGCCTCAACCTCTCGAAGGTACTGATCCACGACGACGTCCAGACCGAGCGGATGCACAGCCTCGACCTGATCGACATGGGCGCGATCCCCGACGACCGCGTCATGTCCGATCTGGAAGGCGACGTGAAGGCAATCGTGCCGACGCACGGTCACCTCGACCACATCGGCGCCATCTCCAAACTGGCTCACCGCTACGACGCGCCCATCGTCGCCTCGCCGTTCACGCTCGAGCTCGTCAAGGAAGAGATCCAGGACGAGTCGAAGTTCAGCGTCCAGAACGACCTCGTCGAGATGGACGCCGGCGAGACGATGTCGATCGGCGACCGGAACGAACTGGAGTTCGTGAACGTCACCCACTCGATCATCGACGCCATCAACCCGGTCCTGCACACGCCCGAGGGGGCTATCGTCTACGGCCTCGACAAGCGCATGGACCACACGCCGGTCATCGGCGACCCCATCGACATGAAGCGCTTCCGCGAGATCGGGCGTGAGGACAACGGCGTCCTCTGTTACATCGAGGACTGCACGAACGCGAACAAGAAGGGGCGGACGCCGAGCGAGTCCGTCGCCCGGAGCCACCTCCGCGACGTGATGGGGAGTCTCGAAGACTACGACGGCGGTATCGTCGCGACGACGTTCAGTTCCCACATCGCACGGGTCACCTCGCTCGTCGAGTTCGCCGAGGAGATCGGTCGCGAACCCGTCCTGCTCGGCCGCTCGATGGAGAAGTACTCCGGCACCGCCGAGCGCATCGGCGCCGTGGAGTTCCCGGACGACCTGGGGATGTACGGCCACCGCCAGTCCGTCGACAGGGCGTTCGAACGGATCATGAACGAGGGCAAGGAGAACTTCCTGCCCGTCGTCACCGGCCACCAGGGCGAGCCGCGCGCGATGCTCACCCGGATGGGCCGCGGCGAGACGCCCTACCAGATCGACGACGGCGACAAGGTCATCTTCTCGGCGCGGGTCATCCCGGAGCCGACGAACGAGGGCCAGCGCTACCAGTCCGAGAAGCTGCTGGGCATGCAGGGCGCGCGCATCTACGACGACGTCCACGTGTCGGGTCACCTGCGTTCGGAGGGCCACTACGAGATGCTCGACGCGCTCCAGCCCCAGCACGTCATCCCGGCTCACCAGGACATGGCCGGCTTCTCCGGGTACGTCGACCTCGCGTCCAGTGAGGGGTACAAACTCGGTCGGGACCTGCACGTCACGTCGAACGGCAACACCATCCAGCTGGTGTAGTCGGCGGCCGCTGGCGGTCCGACTTCCCGCACACCGTGCGCTACCCACTTCACTCGTTCTGGTCGTGCGTGTCGCGGATGGTGAACGGACCGATGGCGAGCGTCCGCTTGGTGACGCTGGCGACGCGGAGGACGTACGACAACAGGACGAGGAACGGCGCCAGCGCGACCGTCACCGCGGCGCTGACGACGACGACCTCCGTCGGAATACCGAACACGGCACCCCCCGGCGTCCCGACCTCGTGGAACAGCAGCATGTAGACGGCCACGATCAGCGACGGGATCGCGGTGCCGAGGACGTACCGCGAGAGGTCGATGAGTTCCCACTGGATGTAGAGGGTCTTGAGGTGTTCGCGCGCGGGGGCGAACAGTTCCAGCGTGATGAGGAGTTCGTCCAGGCGCTCCTGGACGGGCTCGGGGATGTCTTCCTCGTACTCGTTGCGGAGGCGGCGCGCGTCGAAGATCTTCAGCGAGTAGTTGAAATCCAGCGCGGCCGAGAGGACGTCGAACGACCCGAACGCGGCGCCGTCCAGCTGCTCGACCACCGTGTCGGCGTTGCTCTGGACGCCCGCGGTGAGGTTCTCGATCGCGTCTGCGACGTCAGCGGGAACGTCGTTGACCTCGAGTGCGCCCTCAACGGCCTCGGCGTCGTCGGCTGCCGCCTCGACGATGACGCGGATGAACGCGGACGGGTCCGACGGGGCGACCTCGGGGTCGACGTGGTCGGCGACGGTCTCGCGGACGGCCATCGTCCCGTCGAAGCGGTCGCGTTGCTCGTCTAACGTTCCGAACTCCTGGGAGAGGACGAGCTGGTTGAGCGTCACGACGAGCGTGACGCCGGTGATGATGGCACCGATGAACGCCTGGAACGTCGTCTCGACCGGGTCGCCGGTCCGCAGGGCGCCGGTCACGTTCGGCGTCAGCGCGCCGACGACGACGAGCGCGGCGAAGAAGACGAGTCCGACAGCGACCGCGATAGCCCGACGGTCCGCTTCGAAGAACAGCCAGAGCTTCACGCGGTTCTCGCCCGCCCGTTCGCGCAACGTGTCGGCCGAGTGTGCGTCCGAATCGGCCCGCGCCGCGTCGGCGTCGTCGCCGGTGGAAGCGTCTGACACTGTCGGCTCTGTGCGAGATACGAGCGGTGGGTCCCTAAAACTCCGGCCGGGTTACGCGTGTTCGAGGCGGTACGGCCAGTAGTCGGCGTCGCGGAGCCCCTGCCCGACCGCCTTGTGGAAGTCGGGGAAGTCCTCGTACTCCTCCTGGTCGACGTGCTCGAATATCTCGGCGACGCTGACGACCGTCTCGTAGTCGATCCGGATCGGGTGGTCGCCGTAGTCGTCGACGAACTCCGACTGGGTCAGCGGGAAGTCCTCGGCCTCGTCGATCTTCTTCGCGAGCACCGCCTGCCCGTACTTGCGGCGTCCCTCGCTCCCCTCGTCGCCGTCGGGGTCGTGCGGCCAGTCCATACCCCTAACTGCGGACGAATCACGCAAAAGGATTTCTCTCTCGCGGCGCGACGGACCGAGCGCTGCTGATCGGGACCTAATCATGTAGACATCAGGTACTTGCGTGCAGATCCCTGCGTGCGAACGTCGGCGCGATGCGGACGACGTCGCCACCAAAGAGAACTATGAACGAACAGAGAGTCTGGGCTGACGATTCCGACGTCTACGAGACCGATCTGGAATCGGTCGCGCCCGAATCAGCGTGCGTCGCCGTCTACAGAGCCGTGGCCGCACTCGCGAACACCGAACCCGAGTCCCTCGAACCGCTCGGGGAGGTCCTCGACCCCGACGCGCTCGACGCCCTCCTCGACGGGAGCGCCGACTCGACCGTCCGCTGTCGAGTCTCGTTCCGATACGAGGGTTTCCTCGTCGAGATCGTCGCCGGCGATTCGATCCGTCTCACACCGCTCCGCGAGGACGCTGTCGGCGAAGAGAGCGGTTGACGACCGCACGAACGACGGCCCTCCGATTCCGCGTCGCCCGCCGTCTCGCCGCGGGGCGACGGGCGATCCACTCGGCTTTCTTTCGACGGACCGGAAGACAGATGCCCCAGGGACGGCCTCGTGCCTCCATGCCAGGCGCACGCATCACGAGCGGCGACCGCGTCACGCTCCGGTCCGTCGAAGCGGAGGACGTCCCGTTCCTCCAGCGGGCCAGCGCGAACGACGAGATCCGCTACCCCCTCGGCTCCTACTTGCGGAATCAGGAGGCCATGGACGTCTCCGCGGAGGACGGGACGGACCGGTTCCTGGTCTGTCTCGACGGCGAGGACGCCGGGCCGGGCCAAGTCGACGAGGACGAGGTGCGACGGATCGGCGCCGTGAACGCCGAGGAGATGCACTACCGCCGGCCCGAACTGGGCTACTGGTTGATCCCCGAGGTCCACGGCCAGGGCTACGGCAAGGAGGCCGTCGGGCTCGTGATCGACTACGTCTTCCGCTCGTACGACAAGCCGGCGATCGGTGCCGGCGCGTTCGACCACAACGACGCTTCCCGGGGCCTGCTGGAGTCGCTCGGGTTCACCGAGGAAGGTCGCCGTCGGAAGTTCATGTTCGTCGACGGCGAGCACCGCGACATGGTGCAGTACGGCCTCTTGCGCGAGGAGTGGGAAGCCGACTGAGACGGCGGGCGAGACGGGCACCCGATCCCGGCGGTTGTCCTGTGACAACGCGCAATTTAACCGATCGACGGAGACAGGGGGATCCATGGACTCGATCCCGCTCTCGTGGCTCCCACTGGTGGGGCTGCTCGCGATCCCGTCGGCGCTTGCGTTCGCCCTCGGACTCGAACCGGTCGCGGTGCTGGCGATACTCAACACTGTCCTCATCGTGGTCGCCGTGCGGATCATGTTCGGATCGGCCGACGAGCAGTACCTCCCGGCTCGCCTGACCGGGAACTGATGACGCCGCTCCAGGCGGCCGCGTCGGCCGGCAGCGAGGCGGGTCTCGTCGTGTTCGCGCTCGTCGGGCTGCTCGGTGGTGCCCACTGTCTGGGAATGTGCGGGCCGCTGGTGACGCTGTACGCCGACCGGCTGGGCGGCGACGGCCCCGCCGGGTGGACGGCGATCCGCCAGCACCTGCTGTTCAACCTCGGTCGGACGGCGAGTTACGCGCTGATCGGGGCCGCGATGGGCGCGCTGGGTGCCGTGCTGTACGACGCCGCCGGCGTCGCGGCGGTGGCCGACGACGTGCGAGCGGTCGCCGGCGTGCTGGTCGGCGGGTTCATCCTGCTGACCGGTGCGAACTACGCGCTCACCGGCTCGACCGGCGGCGCCCTCGGCCACGGCTGGACGCCCTCGGCTTTCCAGCGGGTGAGCGGCGCGCTGATGGAGCGCGTCGACCGCTGGGTCCGCGGCCCGCGAATCGCCGCGCTGGGCGCCGTCCACGGACTGCTGCCGTGCCCGCTGCTGTACCCCGCGTTCCTCTACGCGTTCGCCACCGGGTCGCCGGCCTACGGCGGCCTGGCGCTTGCGTCCCTCGGACTGGCGACCGTGCCGGCGGTGTTCGCCTACGGCGTCGCGTTCCAGTCCGTCTCGCCGCGGATCCAGGGACCGCTCCACCGCGCGCTCGGCGTCGCCTTCCTTCTCATGGGCTACCTCCCGCTCGCTCACGGCCTGATGCTGCTGGGTGTCCACCTGCCACACCCGCCGCTGCCCGCCTACCAGCCGCTGGGGTGACGATGGACGAGTGCACGCTCTGCGGGCTCCCGACGCCCGACTCGCCCCACGTCGCCGACGACGTGGGGGGCGCGTTCTGCTGTCGGGGCTGCCTGGAAGTCGCGCGGACGCTCGACGACGCCCCCAAAGACGCCGACCCAGACGCGCTCGACGGCGGGCCCGCAGTCGAAGACGTCGACGGTGAGCGGGCCTACCTCGACGTGTCGGGAATGCACTGTGCCACCTGCGAGTCGTTCCTCGAGGCGACGGCGACCGAGACTGCGGGCGTGCGCGCGGCGGAGGCGAGTTACACCTCCGGGATGATGCGGGTCGTCTACGACGCCGACCTGACGGACGAGGCCGCCGTCGCCGACGGCGTCTCCGACTACGGCTACGAGGCAGCGCCGACCGGGAGCGAAGCCGGCGACGACGACCAGGAGACGGTCGGGCGTCTGCTGGTCGGCGGCTTCTTCGGGATGATGGTCATGGCGTGGTACGTCCTCTTCCTCTACCCCGTCTACCTCGGGGTCGCGCCCGACTCGCTGCTGGTCGACCTCGACGGGCCGGCGGGCGGGTTCCTCTTCGCGAACGTCTGGGCGATGGCGACGGTCGTCGTCGGCTACACCGGCTATCCCCTGCTCCGGGGCGCCGTCGTGAGCCTGCAGGTCCGCGAGCCGAATATGGACCTGCTGGTCGCCGTCGCGGCGGTCACCGCCTACGCCTACAGCACGCTCGCCCTGGTCCTGGGCCACACGGATCTGTACTTCGACGTGGCCGTCGTCGTCGTGCTGGCGGTGACGGTCGGCGACTACTACCGCGACCGCGTCCGCCGCCGGGCGACCGGTCGCCTCTCCGAGGCGGCCGAAGAACGGGTCGACACGGCGCGACGTCGGACGTCAGACGGGACCGAGCCAGTACCGCGCGACGCGGTCGGGGGCGGCGACGAGCTCGTCGTCCGCGAGGGCGAGCGCGTCCCCGTGGACGGCACCGTCGTCGAGGGGACCGCGGCCGTCGACGAGTCACTGGTCACCGGCGAGTCCGTGCCCGTCTCGAAAGGTCCCGGCGACGAGGTGGTCGGCGGCGGGACCGTCACAGACGGCGGCCTCGTGGTCCGCGCCGACGCTGACCCGACCAGCACCGCCGACCGCCTCGTCGAGACGCTGTGGGCCGTCCAGAGCGACTCGTCCGGCGCCCAGCGGCTCGTCGACCGCATCGCCGCCGCGTTCGTCCCGCTGGTCTTCGTCCTCGCGGTCGGCACGACCGCCGTCCACCTCCTGCTCGGGGCCGCCCCGACGGCCGCCCTGCTGACCGGGCTGACCGTCCTCGTCGTCTCCTGTCCGTGCGCGCTCGGGCTGGCGACGCCAATGGCCGTCGCGGCCGGCATCCGCGACGCGCTCGCGACTGGCGTCGTCATCACCGACAGTTCGGCGCTGCAGACCGCCCCCGAGGTGGAGACGGTGGCGTTCGACAAGACGGGCACGCTCACCACCGGATCGATGACCGTCCGCGAGGTGGTCGGCCACGAGAACACGCTCGCGCTCGCGGCCGCGGTCGAGCAGTTCGCGACGCACCCGGTCGCCGAGGCGGTCGTCGCAGCCGGGACCCTCCCCGACGCCGCCGTCGCCGACTTCGAGGCCCACCCCGGACGGGGGGTCGAGGCGGCCGTCGGCGACCGGACGGTCCTCGTCGGTGACGCCGCGCTGTTCGACGAGCGGGGCTGGTCGGTCCCGGAGGACGTGGCGCTCGCCTACGAGGACGCGTCGGCCGACGCGGTCCCGAGTTACGTCGGCTGGGACGGCCGGGTCCGGGGCGCCATTGTCGTCGGCGACGAGGTGCGCGACGGCTGGGAAGCGGTCGTCGAGGACCTGATCGCCGAGCGCCGCGTGGTCGTGATCACCGGCGACGACCGGGCGGCGACGCGACGGTTCGAGACCCACCCGGGGGTCGACGAGGTGTTCGCTGGCGTCCCGCCCGAGGCGAAGGCCGCGGTCGTCGACCGCCTGGCGGCGGACGGTCCGGTGGCGATGGTGGGCGACGGGAGCAACGACGCGCCAGCGCTGGCCGCCGCCGACCTGGGGGTCGCGATGGAGCGCGGGACGCGGCTGGCCGTCGACGCCGCCGACGTAGTCGTCGCCCGCGACTCGCTCGACCCACTGCCCGCCGTGTTCGCGAAGACCGAGGGGACCCGCAGACGCGTCCGCGAGAACCTCGGCTGGGCGTTTCTCTACAACGCCGTGGCGCTCCCGCTGGCCGTCGCGGGCGTGCTCAACCCGCTCTTTGCCGCCCTGGCCATGGCGACCAGCAGTCTGCTCGTCGTGCTCAACTCGACGCGCCCCGTCGCGGACGGTGACCGAGCGTCCGTCGCGACCCGCGAGTGACGCGGACGATCGAGGCGGCCACCGGCGACCGTCCGGCCACCGGCGACCGCCCGGTCACCGCCAGTCCGGCAGGGGCTAGACGCTCCCGTCCCCCGGATCGCTGGACGGATCGGTCTCGACCGGGGCGCCGATCAGATTGCCCCACTCGGTCCACGAGCCGTCGTAGTTGCGGACCGACGGGTAGCCGAGGATCTCCGAGAGGACGAACCACGTCACCGACGACCGTTCGCCGATACGGCAGTAGACGATCACGCTCCGGTCGGGCGTGACGCCGCGGTCGCGGTAGAGCGCTTCGAGCTCGTCCGTGGATTTGAACCGGCCGTCGGGCGCGACGTTCGCCGACCAGACGACGTTGACCGCGCCGGGGACGTGCCCGCCGCGCTGGGCGAACTCGTCCATCCCCGGGGGCGCGAGGACGGTCCCGTCGAACTCCTCGGGCAGTCGCACGTCGACCAGCCTCGTCCGCCCGTCGATCGCTCGCCGGACGTCGTCGCGGTACGCGCGGACGTGCTCGAAGGGGCCGGCGGGCTCGTAAGTACGTGACGTGAACGACGGCACCGCTGTCGTGGTCGGTCGGTCCGACTCGACCCAGTGTTCCCGCCCGCCGTCGAGCAGGTACGCGTCGTCGTGTCCGTAGTAGGTCAACAGCCAGTAGAAGTGCGCGGCGAACCAGTTGGCGTTGTCGCCGTAGGCCACGACGGTCGTCTCCTCGGTGATGCCGTGGACGCCGAGCAGGTCGGCGAACGACCGCGCCGACGGCAGGTCCCGCCGTCGGTCGTGTTGCAGGTCCGACCGCCAGTCGAGTCCGACCGCGCCCGGGAGGTGCTCCTCGTGGTAGAACTGGGTGTTCAGGTCCACCTCGACGAGTCGAAGCGACGGGTCGTCCGACCGGGCCTCGGGCAACCGCTCGACGACCCACTCCGGGGAGACGAGGGCGTCCGACCGATCGGATCGCGGCGTGCGTTCGACCATTGCTGTGCGGCGACCGCCGGTCGGCGCGCGCGCCGGCGGCCGCGGGGTGTCTGGCACCGAGGGAACTACCGGGAATAAACACCACCTTGTCCCGTGACAACCGCCGTCGCGGCCGCTCGCCGGTTGTCCTGCGACAAGGCAGGTTACAATCGACCGGAGTCGAACGACACCCAGTATGAAGGGTATTGAAGTCGGTGTCGTGCTGGCGACTGCAGCGGGGAACGGGTCGCTCCTGGCCGCGACGGTCGTGAGCGCGCTCGTCACCGCGCTCGCGGTGGGCGCCGTGTACTGGTTAGGGTGGCGGACGCCGCCGGAACCCTCGTTCGAGGGCGCTCGAACCGATACCGCCGCGGCAGGCGAAGGGGCGGCGGTCCCGGTCGCCCGCGGCGGGCCGATGTACGAGTCAGCGGTGGCCGAGGCGGAGACGGAGTCGGTCGACCACGACGCGTTCGACCCGGTCGGGACGGCGGCGCTGCTGGCCGTCTACTTTCTGGTCGTCACGCTGACCTGGCTGTTCATGTACTTCGTGGAGTTCCTCGCCAACGGCCCGACGGTGGTGGGCTGAGATGCACGTCCACCGGTTCGAACGGATCTGGCTCGTCGCCGCGCTGTTCATGATCGTCCTGTTCATCGGGACCGTCACCTTCGGTGCCGTCGTCGCGGGGTACGGGATGGTCGACGCCGAGGGCGGGCAGGTGGACACGTCGGACCCGGCGGCGAGCGAGAGCTTCCGCGACCCCGGCGTCTACAACGGCAGCGAACCCGGCCACTACGACGTCTACGTCGAGACGCGCCGGTTCGCGTTCGTCCCCGGGACCGCCGAGCCGATCCGCGTCCCGGCGAACAGCACCGTGACGTTCCACGTCGCCAGCGCCGACGTGCTCCACGGCTTCGAGGTCGTGGGCACGAACATCAACACGATGACGATTCCCGGCCAGAAGGCCATGGTGACCGCCGAGTTCGACGAGCCCCGCGAGTACGGCCTCGTCTGTAACGAGTACTGCGGGCAGGGCCACCACGACATGGCCGGAACGCTCGAAGTGGTCCCGGAGTCGGCGTTCAACGCGACCGCGGAGGTGCAGTGACGATGGCACACGCACACGACGACCGGGCGACCGAGACCGCCGAACGGCCCGAACTGACGACCGGCGACCGCCTCGCGTTCGTCGACGAGTACCCCGCCGCCGCCCGGATCACCCGCCTGTGTTTCGGCGTCTCCTTCTCCGCCCTGCTGGTCGGGGCGATACTGGGTATCGTCCAGGCGCTCCACCGGACGAACGTCTTCCGCGGCGTCATCAGTTCGAGCGACTACTACTCCGTGCTGACGGGTCACGGCGTCCTGCTCGCGCTGTTTTTCACGATCTTCTTCCTCTCGGGCGCGTTCACCTGGGGGACGACCCGCAGTCTCGGGCGCGACCTGGTCGACCCGCGGTTCTCGATGGGCTGGTTCGCGCTCCAGCTCGGCGGTGCCGTCGCCGTCGCGACGGCCATCTTCGGCGGCTTCGTCGGCGAGATCCCGTTCGAGGCCGACGTGCTGTACACCTTCTACGCGCCGCTGCAGGCCCACCCGCTGTTCTACGCCGGTCTGGCGGCGTGGCTCGTCGGCACGTGGCTCGCCGGGTTCGACTGGATCCGGTCGTACCTCCGCTGGCGCGGCGACAACGCCGGCGAGCGCGTCCCGCTCCAGGCGTTCATGGTCCTGACGACGATACTGATGTGGTACATCTCGACGCTCGGCGTCGCCGTCGAGGTGCTCGTCTTCCTGTTGCCGCTGTCGCTGGGCCTCATCGACAGCGTCGACCCGCTGCTCACCCGGACGCTGTTCTGGTTCTTCGGCCACCCGGTCGTCTACTTCTGGCTGATGCCGGCGTACTTCGCGTGGTACACCATCCTGCCGAAACTCGCCGGCGGCCGGCTGTTCAGCGACCCGCTCGCCAGAGTCGTGTTCGTCCTCTTTCTCATCCTCTCGACGCCGGTCGGCTTCCACCACCAGTACGCTGACCCCGGGGTCGCGGAGGGGTTCAAGTTCGTCGCGATGACGAACACGATGTTCCTCCTCTTGCCGAGCTTCCTCACCGCCTTCACCGTGGTCGCCAGCATGGAGTACGGCGCCCGCAAGCGGGGCGGCAGCGGCTACTTCGGCTGGATGAAGGCGCTGCCGTGGGCGAATCCCGCCTTCGCCGGGATGGCGCTGGCCGGGCTGATGTTCGCGGCCGGCGGGTTCTCCGGCATCGTCAACGCCGGGATGAACATCAACTCGCTGATCCACAACACCCTCTGGGTACCCGGCCACTTCCACCTCACCGTCGGCACCGCGAGCGCGCTGACGATGATGGCCCTCAGCTACTGGCTGTACCCGCAGGTCACCGGTAAGCGACTCCAGCTGTACGGGCTCGCGCAGATCCAGCCGTACGTCTGGTTCATCGGCATGGCCCTGATGTCGAACGCCATGCACCGCGCCGGCCTCGCGGGCGTCCCGCGGCGGACCGCCGAGCCCCAGTACGACCAGTTCACCTTCGAGGCGGCGCTGGGGTCGATCCCGGAGATGCGCCTGCAGATCGCCGCCGGCGGGACGCTGCTGACGCTGGGTGCGGTGCTGTTCGTCGCGGTGATGCTGGCGACCTGGTTCGCCGACCGCGGCCGGGGGCGCCTCCGCGTCGACAGCCACCTCCCGGAACCGATCTCCGGCCCCGAAGACAGCCCGCGCGTCCTCGACAACTTCAAACTGTGGACGGCCGTCGCGGTCGTCCTCGTCGCCATCGCCTACGGCTTCCCCATCTTCTCGATGGTCGCCGACGGGCCGTTCGACCCCGCCGTACGGCCCGTCCCGGTCGGGGTCCTCGACGCGGCTCTCGGCCTCCTCCTCGGCTGAGCCGGTCGGGTTTGCCGACGCCGTCGCTCCGTGGTTCCCGGTGTGACGACCGGTTTCAGGTCGTCGAGAGGAATCCCGCCACGACCTGGGCTTCCGCGCGTCTGAGCCGGTAGGAGACGGTCGACCGCGGGCAGTCGAGTTCGGCGGCGAGGTCGTCGAGCGTCGTCTCCCGCGGCGTCTCGTAGTACCCCATCTCCGCGGCCAGTTCGAGCACCTGCCGCTGCTCGGGCCGCAGCGACAGCGACGCGAACGGGTTCGACGGCGGCTCGGTCGCGTCCTCCAGGTGCTCGAACCGGAAGGAGATCCCCTCTCTGAGCGTCCCTCCGAGCGTGTCGTAGAGCATCCCGACCTTCTCGTCGCTCTCGGTGAGGATCCGCCAGCGCTCCTCGGACTCGCGGCGGGTCACCTCCGCGAGGACGCCACCGGT
This sequence comes from Halosimplex amylolyticum, assembly GCF_051414035.1. Classification (NCBI taxonomy): domain Archaea; kingdom Methanobacteriati; phylum Methanobacteriota; class Halobacteria; order Halobacteriales; family Haloarculaceae; genus Halosimplex; species Halosimplex amylolyticum. Next base: position 1,182,676 of record NZ_JBLKNW010000001.1, read on the forward strand.
GAGGTACCGCCTGGCGATCAGCGCGACGGCGTCGCACCGGACGGCCTCGGAGACGCGGGTGTACACGACGGCTCGCCGCGCAGAGGCCGAGAGCACGTCGCTGTATCGGCGCCCCGCGCAGCCGCGGTCGCTGATCGACAGCAGGTCCCGCTCCTCGTCCGCGATCAGGGCCGCCGCCCGTTCGACTGTCTCCGCCGGCCCCGTGACCCTGTCGAGTCGCCAGACCTCCGACTCGGAGACCGGACAGACGAGCGCCGTCGACCCCGCTTCCGGCGTAGCCGCGAAGGCGTCCATCAGCGGGTCCGCTCCCGTCTCGTACGTCAGCGTGAAGACGAATTCCCGCATCTATCCCGAAGTTGTTCGGCCAGTAGCCAGTCAGTTTCGGTCGCGAGGGCGACCGGACGACTGACTCTCCCGTCTGCCCGACCTCGAACGACGCACGGCGATTGTCCTGTGACAACGGTGGGTTGAGGGGAGCGCCACGGCTACTGGGGGTATGAGCGATACGACTGCAGCCGACGAGTCGATGCCGTGGTTCCTGAAGGCCATCATCCTCCTCGCCGTCCTCGTCGTGCTGTTCATCGTCGCAGTGGATCTCCTGACCTTCGCACAGTCGTTCTGAGTGCGAGCGGATCGCTACCGCCCGACCGGTTAGACTGCGTCGAGGACGACGAGCGAGAGCCCGATCTGACCGAGGCCAGCGAGTATCATGACGGCGGCCGCCACCCGTTCGAGCGTGCCGGCGTAGCGCCCCAGCGACCGCCAGGTGTCGACGCCGGCGCTCGCGAGCAGGGTCACGCCGACCAGCGGCGCCGTCGCCGCGCCCGCGTACGCGGTCAGCACCGCCGTCGCGCTCGCCGGCGGGAACGTGAGCGCCTGCGCGACCACGCCGAGGGAGACCGGTACGACGCAGCCGGCCGCCGCGAGCGCGTACGCGCCGCCGAACAGCCCGAAGCCGACGACAGAGTCGGGTCGACTCGGGAGCGGGACGGTCGCCGACCCGCGGTCGACCAGCGTCGCCGCACCGAACGCGACCAGCGCGAGGCCCACCAGCGGCTCGAACGCCGGAAGGAGCGACGTGAGCCGACGGCCGATCGCGTAGGCGCCCCCCGCGATCAGCGCGAACCCGCCGAGCGAACCGAGCGCGGCCGCCGCGGCCGCGGCACCGGGGGAGTCGCCGCCGCCGCGTTCGAGGAAGTATCCGACGTAGCCGGGCAACAGCGGGAAGGCACAGGGCGCGAAGAACGTCGCGACGCCCGCGCCGAGGGCGAACCCCACCGCACCGACGAGCGGTCCCGTCATCCCTCCAGCACCGCCTCGAACGCCGACCGCAGGCGCTCGCCTGACGCGACCCCCGAGTGTCGCCACCGGACCACGCCGCTCGCGTCCGCCATCGCCAGGTACGGGAGTCCGTCGGCGCCGATCGCCGACATGACCGCGCTCTCGGGGTCGACCGCGACGGGCCAGCGGCCCTCGTGGCGCTCCCACCAGTCGGCGACGTCCTCCGCGGAGAGGCCGCCGCCGACGCGCTCGTTCGTCACCGAGACGAACGCGATCCGGTCCTCGTACTCCGGGTACAGTTCGGTCAGCGTCTGCATCTGCTGGTCGCAGGGCGCACACCACGTCGCGAAGCAGTCGACGAGCGTCGGTCGACCGGAGCGGGGTACCCGGACCGGGCCGTCGGCCGATCCCGGCGCGTCGATCCCCTCGACGCGGACCGGCAACCCGTCGCCGTCGCCGAACGGACCGGCGCCGCCCAGCACGAGGGCGCTCCCGCCGGTGAGCCCCGCGCCCGCGATGGCCGTGATCGCCCGTCTGCGGTTCATGCCTCGCGCACCGACGCGAGGTCGTCGATCAGTCGCTCCGAGTCGGGCGATTTCGTCCGGTAGGCGCGCTCGACGTACCCGTCCGGGTTGACGAGCATCGTCATCGGCGTGTGGGTGAACATGTAGCCGTCCATGTCCTCCGGTTCGGTCCGTTCGAACGCCACACCGAACGCCTCCTGGACCACCTGCTCGGCTCGCTCGGCGGAGGCCGGACGGAGGAACTGCCAGTTGCCCGCATCGAGCGCGACGTTCCGTTCGTCGGCGTACGTGCGGAGGCGGTCGGCGTCGTCGCGGGCGGGGTCGAACGTCACCGGGTAGAACCGCACCGCGTCGCCGTAGCCTTCGTTCAGCGCGTGCGTCTGGACGTTCCGGAGCGTCCCGACGAGCACCGGACAGACCGTCATGCAGTGGCTGTAGAAGAACGTCAGCAGCGCCGGCCGGTCGACCGCGCGGAGTCGTACCTCGCCTTCGGCGTGGACGGCCGGGAGGGTCACGTCGGGGACTCGCTCGCCCCAGGCCGGATAGGGCAGGTCGGCGCTGTCGAACTCGCGGTCCGGATCGGACAGGACCACGTCGGGGTTCCCCCCGCCGGCACAGCCCGCGACTCCCGCGACGGCGGCCGTCGAGAGCCCGGCGAGATAGTTGCGTCGCTTCATGCGTCGACAGGTGAGGCGAACGTCAATGAATGGCGTCTTGTCGCGCTCCAACCGGAGCCGCTCCGCTCGCGAGCGCGATGGAACGCCGCCGAACAGTCGGTTCGGCCGCGCGGGATCGGGGCCCTTAATCGGGTCAAACCCGTAGGGCGGGCGATGACAGACGCCGGAGCAGCCGGTGACGCCGAGGCCGTCGGCGAGTCGAGCGGTGGCCCCGAGGACGGCGACCCCGCGGCGTTCGCCGCGCTGGGGACGGAGGTCCGGACGGCGCTCTCGGAGCGGGGCTTCGAGACGCCCACCGAGCCACAGCGCAAGGCGATCCCGCCGCTGGTCGACGGCGAGAACGTCCTCGCCGTCGCGCCGACGGGGACGGGCAAGACCGAGACGGCGATGCTCCCCGTCTTCGACGCGCTGGAAGGACAGGACACCTTCGGCATCGGTGCGCTCTACATCACGCCGCTGCGGGCGCTGAACCGGGACATGCGCGAGCGGCTGGAGTGGTGGGGCGACCGGCTGGATCTGGACGTGCAGGTCCGCCACGGCGACACGACCGACTACCAGCGCCAGAAGCAGGCCAACGACCCCCCGGACGTACTCGTGACGACCCCCGAGACGCTGCAGGCGATGCTGACCGGGTCGAAGTTGCGGACGGCGCTGACCGACGTCGACCACGTCGTCGTCGACGAGGTCCACGAACTGGCGGTCTCCAAGCGGGGCGCGCAGATGACGGTCGGCCTGGAGCGCCTGCTCGAACTGGCCGACGATTTCCAGCGGATCGGCCTCTCGGCGACGGTGGGCGACCCCGGAGAGGTGGGGCAGTTCCTGACCGGCGACCGCGGCTGTTCGGTCGTCGAGATCGACGTGGGCAGCCGGCTCGACGTGCGCGTCCGCTCGCCGCAGGTGCGGGACGGCGACGAACGCCTCGCCGGCGAGTTGATGACCGACCCGGACTTCGCGAGCCACGTCCGGTACATCACGGAACTGGTCGAGGAGTACGAGTCGTCGCTGATCTTCGTCAACACCAGGCAACTGGCCGAGGCGCTGGGCTCGCGGTTCAAGGAACTCGACGCGAACATCGGGGTCCACCACGGCTCGCTCGCCAAGGAGTCCCGCATCGAGGTCGAGGACGACTTCAAAGCGGGGGAACTCGACGGCCTGCTCTGCACGTCGTCGATGGAACTGGGCATCGACGTGGGCCACGTCGACCACGTGATCCAGTACAACAGTCCGCGACAGGTGACGCGACTGCTCCAGCGCGTCGGGCGGGCGGGCCACCGCCGCGACCTGGTCTCCCGCGGTACCATCGTCACCGCCCACCCCGACGACACGCTCGAAGCGCTCGCCATCGCGCGGAAGGCGCGCGCGGGCGAGGTCGAGTCGGCGCAGATCCACGACGGCAGTCTCGACACCGTCGCCAACCAGATCGCCGGGCTCGTCATGGACTTCGGCGACATCCGTGCGATGCGCGCCTACGAGATCGTGACGCGGGCGTACCCGTTCCGCGACCTCTCCGAACGCGAGTTCAAGAGCGTCGTCAGAGAGCTCGCCGGGAACAAGGTGGTCTGGCTCGAAGAGGAGACCGACGAGATCCAGAAGCGACGGGGGACCTGGCAGTACTTTTATCACAACCTCTCGATGATCCCCGACGAGGCGACCTACAGCGTCGAGGACGTCGCCAGCGGCCGCGACGTGGGGACGCTCGACGAGCGCTTCGTCGTCAACTTCGCCACGCCCGGCGAGGTGTTCATCCAGCGCGGCGAGATGTGGCGCATCACGGAGATCGACGAGGAGGAGGAGACGGTGACGGTCTCGCCCGTCGAGGACCCCGGCGGCGAGGTGCCTTCCTGGACCGGCTCGGAGATCCCGGTCCCCTACGCCGTCGCGCAGGAAGTCGGCGAGATGCGCGGGATCGCGGGCCGACAGCTCCAGTCGGGGGCGTCGGTCGACTCGGTGGCGCGGGAGTTCACGTCCCGCTACGACGGCGATAGCGAGACCATCGGCGGCGGGCTCGAACAGGTGGCCGACCACGAGCACCCGATCCCGACGGATCGCGACCTCCTCGTCGAGTTCCGCGGGCGCGAACTCGTCGTCAACGCCGCGTTCGGCCACAAGATCAACGAGACGCTCGGGCGCCTGCTGTCGGCGCTGCTCGGCCAGCGGACCGGCTCGTCGGTGGGGATGGAGATCGACCCCTACCGGATCGAACTGGAAGTGCCGCGGAACGCGTCGGCGACGGACGTGCTGGAAGTGCTCGAAGAGACGGACCCGGTCCACCTGCCGGACCTGATCGAGTTGAGCCTGAAGAACGCCGACTCGCTGAAGTTCAAGGTCGCCCAGGTCGCGACGAAGTTCGGCGCGCTCAAGCGCTGGCGCGGCCGCGGGTCGAGCAACCGGTTCGGCCGCGACCGCCTCATGGACGCCCTGGAAGGGACGCCCGTCTACGACGAGGCCGTCCGCGAGATGCTCCACGAGGAACTGGACGTCGAGGGGGCCGCGGCGGTGCTCGAACGGGTCCAGTCCGGCGAGCTCTCGGTCGAACGCCTCGGCGAGCGGACGCCGATCGGACTCGGCGGCCGCAGCGCCGGGCAGGAACTGCTCTCGCCGGACCACGCCGACGCGAGCGTCATCCAGACCGTGCGCGAGCGCATCCAGAACGACCGGATGATCCTCTTCTGTCTGCACTGCCAGGACTGGGAGCGCAAGAAGCCGGTCAAGCGGATCCGCGACCGGCCGGAGTGTCCCGAGTGCGGGTCGACCCGTATCGCCGCGCTGAACCCCTGGGCCGACGAGGTGGTGTCGGCGGTCAAGGCCGACGACAAGGACGACGAGCAGGAGAAGATGACCGAGCGCGCGTACACGTCCGCGAGCCTCGTCCAGACGCACGGCAAACAGGCGGTAATCGCGCTCGCGGCCCGCGGCGTCGGACCGCGCAACGCCGCCCTGATCATCAACAAGCTCCGCGAGGACGAGGACGAGTTCTACCGCGACATCCTCCGCCGCGAGCGCGAGTACGCGCGGACCCGAAGCTTCTGGGACTGAGTCGGTCGGAGTCGGGTCGACCGACGGCGGACTGTGCCGGCGTCGGGTTTATCTCCGACCGACTCCGACAGATGCCTGCTCGAATGACCAGTTACTCAGTCGAACTCCTGGACGGTGAAGAACGTGGGATCCGGGTCTCGTGCGACGAGCACGGCGAGTCGGCGGAGTTCCCGCCCGACCGACGCAGCGGCACGTTCTACTGCGAAGGGTGCGGCCGCGAACTCGACGTCGGACTCCACACCGAGGAGTGGCGGGACCTGGGGGAGATGTGCTGAGTCCGAGGGCGCGTCTCGCTCCAACGGACGACCGGGAGTCCGACCGACGGCGGCGAAACTAGCGGAGAGACTGTGGTCGACCGACCCCTTTTTGCGGTGGGATGGCTAACACGCGTGACAGCCTAACCCGTGAGCCCAGACCAAGCGATAGATTCGGAGTACATCGAGCGACACCGCGAGGAGATCGAACACCCGCTGTGGCAGCTGTTCATGCAGTTCGGCCACGGCAACAGGCGGTGGTTCGTCGTCGGTGTCCTCGCGAGTATCGGGTCGCGCTTTTTCTCGCTGGTTCCCCCGGTCATCCTCGGGGTCGCCATCGACGCCATCTTCCGCGACGACGCGGCGTTCTCCCTACCGTTCGTCCCGGACGCCTGGCTCCCCACCACCACGATGGGCCAGTTCTGGTTCGCCATCGGCACGATGGGCGTCGCGATGGTCGGCCAGGCGTTGCTGATCTTCGTCAGGGCCTCCTCGCTGAACCTCTTCTCCCACCGCGTGAAACACGAGGCTCGCACGGCGACCTACAAGCAGATGCAGCGGCTGGACATGGACTTCTTCAACGAGGTCCAGACGGGCGAACTCATCTCCATCCTCTCGAACGACACCAACCGGCTGGAGCAGTTCCTCGACTCGATGATGGGCGAGATGATCCAGCTCATCGTCCTGATGCTCGGGACGGCCGTCATTCTCCTCTGGCTCAACCCGCAGCTCGCGGTCGTGACGCTGGTCGTCGTCCCGCTCTCTGCCGTGTTCACCTACTGGTATATGCAACTCGCCGAGGAGCGCTACGCCGACATCCGCGAGTCGGTCGGGAGCCTCAACAGCCGCCTCGAGAACAACCTCAACGGCATCCAGGTCATCAAGTCCTCGAACACGGAGGACTACGAGGACGAACGCGTCGAGGAGCACTCCTACCGGTACTTCAGACTCGACTGGCTCGCGCTCCGTCTAGGGTTCGTCTACCGCCCGGGCCTGCGAGTGCTGACGTCGCTGGCGTTCATCGCGACGTTCATCGTCGGCGGCGTCTGGATCCTCCAGGGCCCCCCGGGCCCGTTCACGAACGACTTCTCGTTCCTCGGGAGGCAGTACGGCGAACTCACCGTGGGGACGCTCGTCACGTTCCTCCTCCTGACCCAGCGGCTCGTCAACCCGCTCGCCCAGATGGGCAACATCATCGAGCGTTACGAGGACGCGAAGGCCTCGACGAAGCGCATCCTCGGCCTGATGAGCCTGCCCGTCCACATCCAGGACAAACCCGACGCCGTCGACCTCGAAGACATCGAGGGCCGCGTCGAGTACGACGACGTGACGTTCAGCTACGACGGCGACGAGACCATCCTCGAAGACATCGACATCGACCTGGACCCGGGCGAGACGGTCGGCCTCGTCGGCCCCACCGGCGCCGGCAAGACGACCATCGTCAAGCTCCTCCTGCGTCTCTACGACGTGAACGAGGGCGAGATCCGGATCGACGGCCACGACGTGCGCGACGTGACGCTGTCCAGTCTCCGGGGGTCGATGGGCTACGTCGGTCAGGATAACTTCCTGTTCGACGGCACCGTCGAGGAGAACGTCAAGTACGGCCAGTTCGACGCCACTCGCGAGGAGGTCGTCGCGGCCTGCAAGCGCGCCGAGGCCCACGACTTCATCAGCAACCTCCCGAACGGCTACGACCAGGACATCGGCGAGCGCGGCGTGAAACTCTCCGGCGGCCAGCGCCAGCGCGTCGCAGTCGCGCGGACTATCCTCCAGTCGCCCGCGATCATGATCTTCGACGAGGCCACCTCCGCGGTCGACACTGAGACGGAGATGCTGATCCAGCGCTCCATCGACGAACTCGCCGCCGACCGGACGACCTTCATCATCGCTCACCGCCTGTCGACGGTCCGCGACGCCGACACCATCCTCGTCATCGAGGACGGCGAGATCGTCGAACGCGGCTCGCACGACGATCTGCTGGAGAGCGACGGCCTCTACGCCAATCTCTGGCGGGTGCAGGCCGGTGAGATCGAGGAACTGCCCGAGGAGTTCGTCGAACAGGCCAGCGAACGCGTGGCCCAGCAGGCGCTCGACGCCGCCGAGGACGACTGAAGTCGGGCAAATCCAGTCGAAAACGAACTGTCGCTGTTACTTCCCTTCGAACTCGGGCTCGCGGTCCTCTTGGAACGCGGCCATCCCCTCCCACATGTCGTCCGTGGTGAACAGGTGACCGAAGGCGAAGTTCTCGACTTCGAGCCCGGCGTCGGTGTCGTCCCGGCCGGCGTGCATCGCCATCTTGGTGAACTTCTGGGCGACCGGCGGGCCGGCGGCGAGGTCGCTAGTAAGCTCGGCGACGCGGGCCTCGAACTCGTCGTTCTCGACGACCTCGTTGACGAAGTCGTAGTCGTACATCGTCTCGGGGTCGTAGTCCCGGCGCGCCGTGAAGATGATCTCCTTGGCCCGTCCCTCGCCGACGACGGCGCGGAGCCGCTGGGTGCCTCCCCAGCCGGGCAGGAGGCCGAGGTTGTGCTCGGGCTGACCGAACTGGGCTCGCTCGCTCGCGATACGCATGTCGGCGGCGGTCGCGAGCTCCATGCCACCCCCCAGACAGTAGCCGTCGATGGCCGCGACGACGGGCATGGGACTCTCCTCGAACCGGCCGAAGGTCTGCTGGCCCTTCCGGGAGAGCTCGTGGGCCTCGATGCCGCTCCCGGCCGCCGCGGTCGAGGCGTCGAACCCGGCCGAGAAGGCCCGGTCGCCGGCACCGGTCAGGAGGACCGCGCGGACGCCCTCGTCCGCCTCGAAGTCGTCGATCGCGGCGTCGATCTCGTCGAGCATCTCCATCGTGATGGTGTTCATCCGGTGGGGCCGGTCGATCTCGATCCGACCAACCCGGTCGTCGACGGAGACGGTGATGGTCTCGAACTCGCGGGTTTCGTCCGCGGGTTCGCCGGCGTCGTAGAACCCGCCCGACTCACCGACCTCGCGCAGGTAGTCGGCGGCCTCGTAGCGCGGGTGGTCGTGTCGCTCGTGCCACTCGTCGAGCGTCTCGACGAGGTCGGCCACGCCGTGCTGGTCGGCCATCTTCGCGGGCCCCCGCGGCCAGCCGAGTCCGAGCATGACCGCCTCGTCTATCTCCGCCGGGTCGGCGACGTCTTCGTCGACTAGCTTCGCGACCTCGTTGGCGGTCACGGCAATGAGCAGCGCCTCGATGTCGTCGCGGCCCTCCCCGCGCGGTATCTGGACGCCCTCGCCGTCGTCGTAGTCGTAGAAGCCCTTCCCGCTCTTCGTGCCGAACTCCTCGGCCTCGACTTTCTCACGGAGTAGCGGACAGGGCTCGTACGCGCGACCGAGCTCGCCGTTGACGTACTCGAGGACGTCGAAGGAGACGTCGAGGCCGACGTAGTCGGAGAGTTCGAACGCGCCCATCGGCAGGCCCATGTCGTGTTTCGTCGTCGCGTCGACCTCGGCGATCGTCGCCTCGTCCTCGTAGACGAGCCAGGCGGCCTCGTTCATCTGCGGGACGGCGATGCGGTTGACGATGAACCCGGGCGAGTCCTTCCGGACGCGGACGGGGGTCTTGTCGAACGCCTCGGCGAGCTCCTCGACGGCGTCGAGCGTCTCGTCGCTCGTGTGGGCGCCCGAGATGACCTCGACGAGCTGCATCCGCACCGGGGGGTTGAAGAAGTGCATGCCACAGAACTGTTCGGGGCGGTCGGTCACTTCGGAGAGCTCCGTGACGGAGAGGCTGGACGTGTTCGTGGCGAAGATGGCCCCTTCGGGGGCGTACTCGTCGACCTCGTCGTACACCTCCTTCTTGATCTCCATCTTCTCGGGGACGGCCTCGATGACCACGTCGACGTCCTCGACCGCTGTCTCGAGGTCCACGAGCGGCTCGACGCGGTCGAGCGCGGCGTCGGCCTCTTCGTCGGAGATCTGGCCGTTCTCTGCCAGCTTGCCGAGCGACCACTCGATGTTGTCGTAGCCGTCGTCGACGAACTCCTGTTTGATGTCCCGCATCGCCACGTCGTATCCCGCCAGCGCCGCAACTTCGGCGATGCCGTGGCCCATGTTGCCGGCGCCGAGTACCGCGACCTGTTCGATATCCTCGAAGTTCATGACGTGTGTATGCTCTCTCGGCTGCCGTTTCAAGGTTTCTCTCATAAGTAAACGACTGACGAGTTGGTAGTTGATTACGAAGCGTTATGTATGGTAACCAATGACAATTACAGTATGGACTTCGCCCTTTCAGACGAACAGAAACAGGTCCGCGACGAGGTCCGTCGCTTCGCCGAGAACGAGATCAAGCCGGTCGCGACCGAGTACGACACCGAAGAGAAGTTCCCGCACGACCTGGTCGATCAGGCAGCCGAACTGGGGCTGGTCGGGTCGAACGTCCCGCTGGAGTACGGCGGCGTCGGCTACGACTACCTGACGAACATCATCATCGTGGAGGAGCTCTTCGCCGCCGATCCGGGGATCGGTCTCTCCATCTCCTCGGCCGCCTTCGGCGCCGACGCGCTCGTCGAGTTCGGCACCGAGGAGCAAAAAGAGGAGTACCTCCGCCCGGTCGCGGAGGGCGAGGCCATCATGGGCTCTGCCATCAGCGAACCCGACGTGGGATCGGACGTGTCCAGCGTCTCCACGACCGCAGAGAAAGACGGCGACGAGTGGGTGATCAACGGCAACAAGATGTGGATCACGAACGGGTCGGTCGGCGACTTCTTCGTCGTCCTCTGCAAGACGGACCCCGACGCGGAGGGCCGGTACAACGGCTTCTCGCAGATCCTCGTCGAGTCCGACCGCGACGGCTTCCAGACCGAGAAGATAACCGGCAAGCTCGGCATCCGCGCCTCGGACACGGCGGAGCTCATGTTCGACGACGTGCGCGTCCCCGAGGAGAACCTCGTCGGTACCCGCGGCGCCGGGTTCCTCCAGTTGATGCAGTTCTTCGACGAGACCCGCACCGCCGTCGCGGCCCAGGGCGTCGGCATCGCCCGCGGCGCCGCCGAGCGCGCGCTCGACTACGCCCAGGAGCGCGAGCAGTTCGGCAAGCCCATCAGCGAGTTCCAGGCCATCCAGCACAAGCTCGCCGACATGCACACGAAGACCGAGGCGGCGCGCCAGCTGACCTACAAGTCCGCCTGGAGCGTCGACCACGCCGACGACCAGCTCACCCAGCTCGCTTCCATGGCCAAGGAGTACGCCTCCCGCGTGGCGGTCGAGACCGCCGACGAGGCCGTCCAGATCCACGGCGGTGCCGGCTACGTCAACGACTTCGACGTCGAGCGGTTCTACCGCGACGCGAAGATCACCCAGATCTACGAGGGCACCACCGAGATCCAGAAGAACATCATCGCCCGCGAACTCCTCGGCAAAGGCATCGCCTGATCCGGTCGTTGGGCGTTTCGCTCTCGGTCACGTCACCGGCTGTGGCGCGCGCTGTCGCGCCCTCTGTGGCGCGACGTAGTCGTGCGAGGGATGAGCATCGCAGCGAGCGCAGTGAGCGAGAAGCGCAGTCGGTTGGGGAGGTGTGAGGCTGTCTGCGGTGCTGTACGGGGCGGTGCTGTTGTTGTCCTGGCGGACTGAAAGGGCGAGGCCCGGTCGCGGTGAGCGAAGCGAACGGAGTCGCCTGAGCGACCACTACCCGAGCGAAGCGAGGGTATGTCGCTCAGCGACCGCGAGCGGGCCGAGGGCTTTCATCACCTGCTGTTACCTGCGGTTGCTCCGATTGCTAGCGAGCGGGCCGAGGGCTTTCGTTGCTTGGCGTAGTCTGCAGTTCCGACTGCTAGCGAGCGGGCCGAGGGCTATCAGCACTCACTGTCGAGTACGGTCGAAGCAACGCTGAGCGAGCGATTCTCGGAACCAAGTGACCAGATATCGACAGATCGAACGACTCCGGGAGAGTGTCGCACGATTTAAGCCGCTGGGAAGTGGAATGAGAGACATGCACTACGGGCGCTCGCGCTCGTCCGCTCGCACGGGGACCGACCAGCCGAACAGTGTTCGGCGACGGTGTTGTTGAGCGCCCGCTCCTTCTCGTTCGCATCGCTCGCTCGACGCACCGACACGGACCTACGCACTCACACACCATGTTCGACCGACTCCGCGAGGACGTTCGCACAGCCCGCGAGACCGACCCCGCCGCCAGGAGCACCGCCGAGGTGTTTCTCTACGCCGGCCTCCACGCCGTCTGGGCCTATCGGCTGGCCCACTGGCTCTGGACGCACGACTTGCACTTCACCGCCAGGCTGGTCTCACAGCTGACCCGGTTTTTCACCGGCGTCGAGATCCATCCGGGCGCGGAACTCGGGCGGCGAGTCTTCGTGGATCACGGGATGGGCGTCGTGATCGGCGAGACGGCGGAAATCGGCGACGACGTGGCGATGTACCACGGCGTGACGCTGGGCGGGGACGACCCGCGGCCGGTCAAGCGCCACCCCACGGTCGGCGACGGCGTGACACTCGGCGCGCAATCGACGCTGGTGGGCGACATCACCATCGGCGACGGCGCGACGGTCGGCGCCGGAGCGGTCGTCGTCGAGGACGTGCCGCCCGGTGCGACCGTCGTCGGCAATCCGGCGAAAGTTGTCGAGCGGGGCGGCGACGGGAAAGCGGCCGAGTCCGAACCGACGGCAGAGGACGCGGAAGTCGGCGAGGCCGCCGCGAACGGCGACCGCGAGACCGGGGAGACCGGCGACGGCGATGCCGAAGCGGGCCGCACCGGGGAGGACGCGGAAGAGGCGACGCTCGCGGACCCGCCGGCCTGCTGCGGGACGGCGGGGATCGGCGACTGAAGCGCGGTCCTTTTGCTGGGCGGCCACTCGACGGCGAGTCCGGAGCGGAGCGGGGCGGTGCGGTTCGAAACGGCCTTGCCGGCCCAGTCCCGACTCCCTGGCGATGACAGCGGACCACATCGAGGCGCTCGCGGACGACGAGATTCTCGGCCCCGTCGTGACCCGGCACGGGCCGCTCGAACTCGAACCGGCCGAGGATCTCTACGAACGACTGGTGGTCTCACTGATCCGCCAGCAGGTGTCGATGGCGTCGGCGGCGGCCATCCGGGAACGGCTGTTCGAGGCCGTCGAAGTGACGCCGGAGGGGATGCTCGCGGCCGACCGCGACGTCCTCCTCGACGCGGGGCTCTCGCAGGCGAAAGCCGAATACGTCAAGACCGCGGCGCAGGCGTTCGTCGACCACGGGTGGGACCGGCGGACGTTCGCCGAGATGACCGACGACGCCGTCAAAGCGGAACTGACGGCGATCCACGGGATCGGCCCGTGGACGGCGGACATGTTCCTCCTGTTCGGCCTCGGCCGGGAGGACGTCTTCCCGGTCGGCGACCTGGGCATCCGCAAAGGGATGGACCTGCTGTTCGACGCCGAGCTGACGCGCGCGGAGATGGTCGACGCCGCCGAGCGCTGGCGGCCCTACCGCTCGTACGCGTCGCTGTACCTCTGGAACCACTACGAGGGCGGCGAAACCGAAGTCGGCCAGGACTGATCTCGCCCCAGATAGCCGGATAGCGACGCTCGGGTGCCGGGAGAGATCCCCCCAGAACGCCGCGGACGGGGCCGCTCGCCGACGTTCGATAGGTAACGGCTGCGAAACGTTTAAGTAGTTTTCTCCCTTACGATTGGTTAGTTGGGACGGCTCCCGGATTCTTCGGTTTTCCCCCGCCGGTAGCCCCCGCCCACCCATCCTGCCCTCCACGCAGGTGACTCACCATGACAGACACGCGCACTACCACCGGTACGGCGAAGACTCGCGTATCGAGCCCGGAGACGCGAACCGAGACGGAGGCCGAGTCGGAACGCGCCCGCGAGGAGTCGACAGACGAACGAGTCTGCCCCGAGTGTAGCGGATCGCTCGTCACCGACGGCACCCGCGGCGAGACGGTCTGCGAGGACTGCGGCCTCGTCGTCGACGAGGACGAGATCGATCCCGGCCCGGAGTGGCGGGCGTTCAACGCCTCGGAGAAAGACGAGAAGTCGCGCGTCGGCGCGCCGACGACGAACATGATGCACGACAAGGGCCTCTCGACGAACATCGGCTGGCAGAACGAGGACGCCTACGGCAACTCGCTGAACTCGAACCAGCGGGAGAAGATGCAGCGCCTGCGCACCTGGAACGAGCGGTTCCGCACCCGCGACTCCAAAGAGCGCAACCTCAAGCAGGCGCTCGGCGAGATCGAGCGCATGGGCAGCGCGCTGGGCCTGCCCGAGAACGTCCGCGAGACCGCGTCGGTCATCTACCGCCGCGCGCTGGACGAGGACCTGCTGCCCGGCCGTTCCATCGAGGGCGTCGCCTCCAGCGCCGTCTACGGCGCCGCGCGACAGGCCGGCACGCCGCGCAGCATCGACGAGGTCGTCGCGGTCAGCCGGATCGACGAGATGGAGTTCCAGCGGACCTACCGCTACGTCGTCCGCGAACTCGGCCTGGAGATCGAGCCCGCCGACCCCGAGAGCTACGTCGGCCGGTTCGCCTCCGACCTGGACCTCTCGGACGAGGCCGAGCGCCGCGCTCGCGAACTCCTCGAGACGGCCAAGGCCGAGCAGGTCCACGTCGGCAAGAGCCCGGTCGGCCTCGCGGCCGCGGCCGTCTACGCCGCGCCGCTGCTGTGCAACGAGAAGATCACGCAGGCGGAGGTCAGCGAGGTCGCCGACGTCTCCGAGGTGACCATCCGCAACCGCTACAAGGAACTGCTCGAAGCCGCCGAGGAACCGCAGTTCGCCTGAGGACGGTGGGCCGACGAGACGGTGACCACCCGTGGCCGTGTCCCGGAGTACGGCGCCGACCCGCCCCCGAGCCCCCGAACGGAAGGGGCCGGGGCTCGTCTGTTTCTTTGTGACCGACGATCACGACGACTCGCTCGCCGAGCGGGTCGAGCGACTCCACGACGCGTTGCGAGCGACCGAGGAACGCCCCGTCGAGCGTGAGGCGAGCCGCTGGATCGGCGAGGCGCAAGCGGTCGCCGGCGACGCGAGCGACGTCGCGACGACGGGCGGTGACGCGGGCGTGGTCCGCGAGCGCGTGGGCCACGTCGCTGACCTGCTCGCCAACGTCGAGGAGACGGGGGACGACGCCGCGGACGAACGGGTCGCGACGGCGCGGGAACTCGCCGAGCGCATCGCGGACGGGGAGTGACGGCGCGGGAACTCGCCGAGCGCATCGCGGACGGGGAGTGACGGGACGAGAACGAAGCGAGGACGGGGGCGGCGACAGCTACTCCTCGGACTCGATCTCGGGGTCGGACTCGCGGTCGGCCTTGCGGCTCACGTCGACCTGGTAGTCACCGAGGATGTCGCGGCCGAGGATGACGGGGTAGTTCATGTGGCTGCGGTCCTCGACGCTGGCGGTGACGGTGTGGCGGGTGCCGCCCACGCCGACGACCACGTCCACGAGCGGCCGGCTCTTCGAGCTCTTCGACGACCCCGAGCGGACCTTCGTGATGGACTTGATCGGGCCGGCGCCGATGTTGGCGGCGAGTTGCGTGTCGATGCTCGTCCGGGTCGCGCCGGTGTCGGACTTCGCGACGACGGACTCGGAGCCTTTCGTCCCGCTGATGAGGACCTCCTCGGTGTAGCCGATGACGAGGGGGTCGGATCCCGACGTCGAGACGGCCGGTGGCTTGCACGCGGGCACCGAGTCGTCGAGGAAACCGGCGAGTTCGTCGACGCGCTCGTCGTCCACCTCGCCGCCCACCCGTTCGATCGCGAGCTTCGCGATGTAGGGCGCTGGGCTGGTCCCCGTGGCCTCGAAGAGGCCCTTGAACCCGGCGGTCGGGTTGACTTCGAGGACGTACCAGCCGTCGGCGCCTTCCATGAGGTCGACGCCGGCGTAGTCGAGCCCGACCGCCTCGACGGCCGTCTTCGCGGTCGCGATGACCTCGTCCGGCACGTCGTCCGTGGCGTCCTCGACGTGACCTCCGAGGGCGACGTTGGTGCGCCACTCGTTCTCGGGCGCGTAGCGGAACATCGACCCGACGACCTCGCCGTCGACGACGTACACCCGCAGGTCGCGGGTCGGCACGTCGCCCCGCTCCAGGAGCTT
This sequence comes from Halosimplex amylolyticum, assembly GCF_051414035.1. Classification (NCBI taxonomy): domain Archaea; kingdom Methanobacteriati; phylum Methanobacteriota; class Halobacteria; order Halobacteriales; family Haloarculaceae; genus Halosimplex; species Halosimplex amylolyticum. The sequence goes on from NZ_JBLKNW010000001.1 coordinate 1,198,501, forward strand.
CTGGAGGAACGCGTAGCGGTTGCCGACGCGGGCGTTGACGTGCTCGGACGCGTTCACCTTCCAGGTGCCGCCACCGTTGGTCCCGATCGCGGTCTTGTAGACGGCCTCCTCGCCGAACGAGTCGCGTTCGAGGTTGAGCCGATCGGACGAGAGCGCCAACAGCGCGTCGGGAACGCGCACGTCGGCGTCCGAGAGCGCGACCGCAGAGGCCACCTTGTGCATCGACGTGAGCGTCTTCGCGGGCTCGTTGAGCATCGGGCAGAGCTGTTCGAACGTGTTGGCCAGCCCCATCTCCTCGCAGGGCTCGGTCGATTTCGAGAGCAGTAGCCGGTTCGCGATCACGTCCACGTCGGGTTCGAGAATCGGCTCGGAGCCCTCGATCCGCATCGTGGTGTTCTCGCGGCGGAGCCACTCGGGGTCGTGGCCCAGATCCTCGACGGCGTTCAGTATCGCCTTGGTCTCCTTGCTGTTGTGGAGACTCAATACCCCCACCGAGACGGAGTCAGAAGTCGCCATGACCGAGACCACTCGACGGCGGAGGAAAGAACTGACGGTCGCCCTCTCGGCGTCTCCCCCGGGATTTGACGGTGAACCGACGCGATCGGCCGCGGTCCGATCTCGGCTCGGTTCCGATCTCGGTTCGGTCCCGGCCCGACCCGGCCCGGTATCGGTTCGCCGGCCGGGGCCGCCACACGTTTCAACCCCCGGCCGTACTGGCAGGTATGGACGAGGCCGAGCCGTTCACCTACGACGGCGGTCGGGTCGACCCGGGTGAGACGGCCAACGTGCGCTACAGCGTCAGCGAGACGTATCTCGGCGATCCCGTCAGGATCCCCGTCACCATCGTCAACGGGGCCGAACCCGGCCCGACGGCGTTTCTCAGCGCCGCCTCCCACGGGGACGAACTCAACGGCGTCGAAGTCGTCCGCGAGATCGCCCACGAGTGGAACCTCGACGACCTCAACGGGACGCTCATCTGTCTGCCGGTGCTGAACGTGCCCGGGTTCATCGCCCAGGAGCGATACCTCCCCGTCTACGACCGCGACCTCAACCGGTCGTTCCCGGGCAAGGAGGGCTCGACCAGCGCGAAGCGGATGGCCCAGCGGATCTTCCACAACTTCGTCAGGCCCTGCGATCTGGGCATCGACTTCCACACCTCCACCCGTGGACGGACGAACATGCTCCACGTCCGCGCCGACATGGATGACTCGGCCGTCGAGCGCGTGGCGCGGGCGTTCGCCTCGAACGTCATCATCGACAACGAGGGGTCCGAAGGGACGCTCCGCCGCGAGGCCAGCGAGCGCGCCACCCCGACGATAACCGTCGAGATGGGCGAGGCCCATCGCTTCCAGCGCTCGCTCATCGACCGCGCCCTCGTGGGCGCCGAGAGCGTCCTCGCGGAGTTCGGCCTCCTGCCGACCGAACGCGTCCGCTGGCCCGGGTGGCGGACCGTCATCGAGGGCTCCGGCGAGAAGACCTGGCTCCGGGCAGACGCCGGAGGGCTCGTCGACATGCACGAGGAACGGGGGGCTGTCGTCCGCGAGGGCGAGACCATCTGTACCATCGCCAACCCGTTCAAGACCGAGACGGCGCGCGTCGAGGCGCCGTTCACCGGGCTGCTCGTCGGCGTGCTGGAGAACCCCGTCGTCTATCCGGGGAACCCGCTCTGTCACCTCGTAAAACTCGACGAGAAGACGCTGGAGGCCATCGAGCGCAACGGCGGCGTCGGTGCGACCTCCGAACGCACCGACTCGCACGACGACGTGACCGCCGCGGAGTGAGTCGCGCGCGCCGTCGGACAGTCCCGCGACCACCCTGTCGTCGGCCCGCACCGACAGACTGTGACAGTTCGGTTTCACGACGGTCGCGAACGATCCCGGAAAATCGGGAAATACCGACCGAAACCGGCGAGTTGTGGACTCCTGTGAACGTGTTCGGCGGCCGAAACGGGTCGGTGTAGAAACTACTATACCCCCCGGAGCCTTTGCGCCCGGTGTATGAGCGAGACGTACGACCGCGGAGCGGTCGAGGACTTCGGCCGGTGGCGGGAGTTCCAGCCGGGCATGTGGGCCTGGATCTTCCACAAGTTCACCGGCTGGGTGCTCGTCGGCTACCTCTTCACGCACATCGCCGTCTTGAGCACGGCGACCGCCAACGACCCGACGGTGTACACCAACACGCTCCAGGGACTCGAGGAACTGCTCGTCGTCCGCGTCCTGGAGGTCGGCCTGCTGTCCGTGGCCGTCTTCCACATCCTCAACGGCGTGCGACTGCTGTTCGTCGACCTCGGGTTCGGGCTGGAGAACCAGGACAAGAGCTTCTACGCGTCGCTCGTCGTGACGGCCGCCATCGTCGTCGCGAGCGTGCCGACGTTCCTCGCGGGGGTGTAATTCATGGCACAGCACTACTCCTCGTTCCAGCGCGGGGGCACCAAGTGGCTCCTCCAGCGGCTGACTGCGGTCTTCCTGATCGGCGTTCTCGCCTTCCACTTCTTCCTCCTGCACTTCGTCAACCACGCCGCGGAGATCACCTTCGCCGGCACCCAGGCGCGGATGGGACAGGTCGGCTACTTCGCGACGATGTGGCTGTTCCTCGTCACCGCGACCTTCCACGGCGTCAACGGCGTCTACAACGCCCTGATCAACCAGGGCCTGGAGGGCACCCGCAAGCGCGCAGTCGGGGCCGTTTTGGCGCTGGCGAGCCTAGCACTGATCGTTCAGGGAACCCGCGTGGCGCTCGCGATGACTGATCTACTATGAGCACCCAAATCGAACCCGAGCAGACCGACGAAGAGACCGAGGCCGACGCGGCCGCGGAGGCCGAACAGACCCCGCAGGAGCGGCGCCTCTCGGAGAAGAAGGCACGAGCGGAGGCCCGTGAGCGCGAGGAGCAGGCCCGCGAAGAGGTGCGGGAGGCCGAGGACACCGTCCAGATCAAGGTGTTCCGCTACGACCCCGAGGTCGAGGGCAAGGAGGAGCCCCGCTTCGACGACTTCTCGGTCCCCTTCTTCAAGGGGATGACCGTCCTCGACGCGCTCATCTACGCCCGGGACCACTACGACTCCTCGCTCACCTTCCGCCACTCCTGTCGACAGGCGGTCTGCGGCTCCGACGCCCTGTTCGTCAACGGCCAGCAGCGACTCGGGTGCAAGACCCAGATGTCGGACCTGGAGAACCCGGTCCGCATCGAACCGCTCCCCCACCAGGACGTGGTCAAGGACCTCGTCGTGGACATGGAGCACTTTTACGAGCAGATGCACGCCGTCGAACCGTACTTCCAGCCCGACGAACTCCCGGAGGGCGAGCGCGAGGAACAGCGCCAGTCCCCCGAGAACCGCGAGAAGGTGAAGATGTCCACGCGGTGCATCTGGTGCGGCGCCTGCATGTCCTCGTGTAACATCGCCGCGGGCGACAACGAGTACCTCGGCCCGGCGGCCATCAACAAGGCCTACCGGTTCGCGATGGACGAGCGCGAGGGCGAGATCAAGAAGGAAGACCGCCTGGAGATCATCGAGCAGGAACACGGCGTCTGGCGCTGCCAGACCCAGTTCTCCTGCACCGAGGTGTGCCCGAAGGACATCCCGCTCACCGAGCACATCCAGGAACTGAAACGCGAAGCAGTCAAGTCGAACCTCAAATTCTGGTAACCATGCACGAACACGACGTACTCGTCGTCGGCGCCGGCGGCGCCGGCCTGCGAGCAGCGATCGAGGCCCACGAGGAGGGAGCCGACGTGGCCATGGTCACGAAGCTCCACCCCGTCCGTTCGCACACGGGAGCCGCGGAGGGCGGCATCAACGCCGCGCTCCACCCCGAGGACTCCTGGGAACTGCACGCCTACGACACGATGAAGGGGTCGGACTACCTCGGGGACGCCCCCGCGGTCGAGACGTTCGCTCAGGACGCCCCGGACGAGGTCATCCAGCTCGAACACTGGGGGATGCCCTTCTCCCGCGAGGAGGACGGCACCGTCTCCCAGCGGCCGTTCGGCGGCCTCTCCCACCCCCGAACCACCTACGCCGGCGCCGAGACGGGCCACCACCTGCTCCACACGATGTACGAGCAGGTCGTCAAGCGCGGTATCACCGTCTACGAGGAGTGGTACGTCCTTGACGTCGCGGTCACCGACCACGACGACGTGGAGGACCGCGAGTGCCACGGCGTCGTCGCCTACGACATCGCCAGCGGCGAGATCGACGGCTTCCGCGCGAACGACGGCGTCATCCTCGCCACCGGCGGCCCCGGCCAGGCGTTCGACCACACGACCAACGCGGTCGCCAACACCGGCGACGGCTACGCGATGGCGTATCGCGCGGGCGTTCCGATGGAGGACATGGAGTTCGTCCAGTTCCACCCCACGACGCTCCCCTCCACCGGCGTCCTCATCTCCGAGGGCGTCCGGGGCGAGGGAGGGATCCTCTACAACGACAACGAGGAGCGGCTGATGTTCGAGTACGGCTACGCGAACAACGACGGCGAACTCGCCTCCCGTGACGTGGTCTCTCGCGCCGAACTCACCGAGGTCAACGAGGGACGTGGCATCGAAGACGAGTACGTCCACCTCGACATGCGCCACCTCGGCGAGGAGCGCATCCTCGATCGGCTCGAAAACATCCTCCACCTCGCGGAGGACTTCGAGGGCGTCGACGGCCTCGACGAGCCGATGCCGGTCAAGCCCGGCCAGCACTACCAGATGGGCGGCGTCGAGTGCGACGAGAACGGCCATACCTGCATCGACGGCCTCTACGCTGCGGGCGAGGTCGCCTGCGTCTCCCTGCACGGCGGCAACCGCCTCGGCGGTAACGCGCTGCCGGAACTGCTCGTCTTCGGTGCCCGCGCCGGCAAGCACGCCGCGGGCGGCGACATGAAGGAGGCCGAGATCGCGACCGGTCCGAGCGCCGAGAGCGAGGCGGGCGACCTCCCCGACGAGATCGAGATCGGCGCGGTCGACACCGGCGAGGAGAGCGTCGCCGCAGACGGTGCGGCGGTCGACGCCGCCAGCGTCGTCGAGACGGAGGTGGAGCGCCAGCGCGAGCGCGTCGAGCGCCTCCTCGAAGACGAGGGCATCAACCACGCGCACGTCCGCGACGACATCCAGGAGACGATGACAGCCAACGTGAACGTCTTCCGCCGCGAGGAGAACCTCAAGGAGGCCCTCGCGGACATCCGCGAGGCCCGCGAGCGCTACAAGCACGTCGCCGCTTCGGACCCCTCGCGCACCTACAACACCGACCTCATCCACACCATCGAGACGCGCAACATCATCGACGTCGCCGAGGCCATCGCCGTCGGCGCCCTCGCCCGCGAGGAGTTCCGCGGCGCTCACTGGCGCGAGCAGTACCAGTTCCGCGACGACGAGAAGTGGCTCAAACACACCCTGCTCGCCTGGAACGACGGCAACCCGCGCCTCTACTACAAGCCCGTCCTCCTCGAAGGCGAGAAGGAGTACGAGCCGAAAGAGCGGTCTTACTAACCCATCTTTTTCGTCGGGGGGTCGCCTGCGGCGACCCCCCGACCAAAAACATGGGTGAAAAAGCGCGAGCGCCGTAGGCGCTCGCGTGAACCGCGCTCACTTCGTTCACGGGTCACTCCGTTCCCCGTTCACATCGAGGCGCTCCCGTTGGTCACACCTCGTTTCGTTCGCGCGGATGCTAAAAGGCAACCTCCGCTGGTTCTGAACACGCTCCCCATCGCTGCCGCTCACGGGACGATGCCACGATCACCCGCAGAATACGATCGATTCTGCGCTCCGGGACCCCCACGTCCCGGAACCACCCTGTCTGGTTCGGCTACTCCTCGTCGTCTTCGTCGTCGTCGCTCTCGTCGACGATCCAGTCCTCGCGGACCCGCTTGGTCCCCGAGTCTGTCTCGATGATGAGGACGTTGTAGTCCTCGGTCCCGGTCTTGACGCCTGTCACCGTGCCGCTGCTGGTGCCGTAGACCGAGGAGTCCGGGCCTGCCACGTGGAACGTGACGTCCTCGCCGCGCTCGACGGGGACGTCCCCGAACCCGACCGGGGAGCGCGGCACCGAGCGCCCGCCACCGCGGTAGAGGGGCTGGGACTGGCCGCTCTGGCCGCTCGCCGAGGCGTCGGCGGCCGCTTCGCCGTCGGCCTCGCCGGTCCGCTGACCGAACCCGCAGCGCTTGGTCTCCTCGATGACGATCTGCTCGATCGTCAGCGTCGGATGGGTTCGTTTCCAGTCTTCGAGCGCGGTCTCGATTCGGGTGGCCGTCAGGTCGTCCCGAGCCTTCACGTCGATCTCGAAGGATCTGATGGACCGCTCGCCGGTCCGGGACTCGCAGATGACTCTGGCCTCGAAGACGCTCTCGGACCTGTTCTTCGCCTGTCTCTCGTACTCAAATTCGGATCCGTCGACAGTTATCGTAGGCATGTCGATAGCTCAGCTGTTGTAACGTTGGTGAGAAGTCAGTGATATATCTTATTGAACTCGTCTGGTAGAAACGCGTGTTCTGGTAACTGGCACCACCATTTCCCGTGACACCTCTCCCACCGGCGCTTCGATCTATCACTATCGGGCTACACATTGGCTGAGAGTGACGATATCGACCGAAAGAGGCTTTTACGCGTTCGGGCTCTGAACGGGCATGACCGAAACGGTCGCAGTCATCGGAACGGGACCGGACCCGGAGAACCCCACCGTCGAGGGGTTCGCGATGGGGTACCGCCACGCCGAATCGTTCGAGAACCAGCCGGACTGCGAGGTCGTCGCTTGCGCCGACATCGTCCCCGAGAACGCGGAGGCGTTCGGCCGTACGTTCGACCTCCCCGACGAGCACGTCTTCGAGGACTACGAGACCATGCTCGACGCGGTCGAGCCCGACGTCGTCACCGTCGCGGTGCCGCCGCAGATCCACGAGGACGTCGTCGTGGACTGCGCTCGCAGCGGCGTCGTCTCCGCTATTCACGCCGAGAAGCCGATGGCCCACACCTGGGGGTCCGCCCAGCGGATGGCCCAGGCCTGCTGGCGACGGGACGTCCAGTTGACGTTCAACCGCCAGCGCCGCTTCGGGAAGCCGTTCCGCGAGGCCAGGCGTCTGGTCGACGACGGCGAGATCGGCGACCTGCAGCGGGTCGAGACCACCTGGAGCGACCTCTACGACACCGGCGCGCACACCATCGACCTGACGGGCATGTTCGCCGGCGAGGCCGAACCGGCGTGGGTCATCGCGCAGATCGACTACCGCGAGGAGGACGTCCGCTTCGGGATGCACCAGGAGAACCAGGCCTGGGCGCTCTGGGAGTACGAGACGGGCGTCCAGGGCGTCATCTCCGGCGGGACGGGCAGCGGCTTCGCCGACGCCGCGCACGTCCTCCGGGGCACTGAGGGCGAGATCCGTCTCGACAGCGACTCGGGGAACATGCTGGAGATCCGCCGGGCGGGCGACGCGGAGTGGCAAGCCGTCGACGTCGACGGCGAGGACCTCCACGGGGCGAACGCCGCCGGCCGCCAGTACGGCAGCGAGTACATCGACCGCGCGGCGGCCGAGGTGCTCGCCGCGCTCCGCCAGGGCCGCGAGTCCGAACTCGGCGCGAGAAACGGCCTCAAGACGGCGGAGATCATCTTCGGCGCCTACGAGTCTGCCCGCAAGCGCGGCCGCGTGGACTTCCCGCTGGAGGCAGCGGACAACGCCTTCGAGGCGCTCGTCGCGGCCGGCGAACTCGAATTCGACCCCACCGAGCGCGAGGACTGAGCCAGCACAGAGAGAGTCTCGGAGCGAACCCGAGAAACGAACGGAAGCGAGCGCCGGGAACGGCCGACCGGCCCCGAACTTTTGTAAGACCGCTCCCCAGTCGTCTCGCATGGAGTTCACGGAGTTCGGTGACGGCGACGAGCGCGTCCTCTTCATCCTCGGGTGGGGGAACCGCCCCCACCACGAGAACGTCCGCTGGCTGGTCGACGAGCTGGTCGCGGCCGGCTACGCGGTCGACGTCGGGACGATCCCCGACCACGGGGACGACTTCGACGCGCAGTACGTCCGGCCGACCCAGGACCGCCACGACGCGACCGACCCGGACAGGATCCTCTCGCACAGCACCGGCGGCCTCGTCGCGGCCCACCTCGACTCGACCGCACCGCGCGTCTACCTGAGTCCCTGGTGGGGGATGGCCGGCGAGTCCGGTCCCCTCCAGCGGTTGCTCGTGTCGTTGCCGACCGCGCGTCTGGTGATCCCGGTCCCCATGGAGGACGACGCGCTCGGCGACCTCGCGACGGACGAGCAGCTGGCCGACGGGCCCGACCGGATCGCGCCGGCGTTCCTGCGGACGGTCGCCGATGCGCAGGGTCGGCTTCCGAACTTCCGCGAGGACAGCGTCGTCTTCTGTTCGCTCCGTGACGGCGTCGTCGGCGTCGACGCCATCGGCGAGCGCGCCCCGGCCGAACGGACCGTGCTCTACGACGGCGGCCACGAGTTCTTCTCCTCCGGCTCGCGCGACCGGACCGTCGAGTGGGTACTCGCCGTGCTCGCGGAGGGGCCCGACGCGCTGACGGGTCCCGTCCGTACTCAGCAGTCGCCACCCGAGTGAGCGGGGCCATCCCGAGTAAGCGCGGCCACTCGGGTGAGCGGAGTGTTCCCGGTTCAGCGGGGCCGCCCCCGACGAGCGGAGTCGTTCAGAAGAGGACGTACAGCATGAGGTAGACGACGACGCCGAGCGTGAACGAGATCAGCCACAGCGCCGCCGCGACGCGACCGACCCGCGGGTGGCGCGTCTCGCGGAGTTCGGGGACCGTGTGGGTCGCCGCGAGGAGGAGCACGTAGATGACCAGCGGGACGCAGACGACGGCGAGGACGATGTGAATCCCGAGCACTGCGGGGTAGACCGCGCTCTCGACCAGCGGCGGCCCGGTGAACTCCGTCGGTCCGAGGATAGCGACGCGGTAGAGGTACGCGACGAGGAAGAGCGCGAACAGGACCGTCGTCGCGAGCATCGCCGCCCGGTGTCTCGCCACGTCGCCGCGGCGGATCGCTCGCCAGCCGACGACGATAGTGCCGACGGCCGTCGCGCTCACGAGGGCGTTGACGTGGGGAATCGCGTGCAACACCGCGTCCGGTGCCCGCGGGAGGAGCGCCGGGGGGATGGCCTGGAGCGCCGCGGCGAACACGAGCGCGAGCGCGGCGACCGAGAGGATACCCGACACGGCCGGGACGTGCTCCCTGACGTTCATCGCTCGAAGCTCCGGACTCGACGGTCAATGGCGTTGCGCTTCGCGTCGAGCGGCACGCGCGCGAATCCCGAGTCCGACGCACGCGTTCGACCGAGCGGGCTCGGGAGAGCCCGCCCGGGTCAGGGCCACAGCCCGCGGGCTTCGTGGGCCTCGGCGAGGCGGCCGAGCGCGACGGCGTAGGCGGCGTCGCGCCAGCTCGCGTCCCCGCGCTCGAACTCGGTCCGGACGGCGTCCCACGCGGCGAGCATCTCCGTCTCCAGTTCCTCGTTGACGCGCTCCTCGGACCACGCCCGGCGGTTGATGTCCTGGAGCCACTCGAAGTAACTCACTGTGACGCCACCGGCGTTCGCGAGGATGTCCGGGATCACCGGGACGCCACGTTCCGCGAGAATCTCGCCGGCGGCGAACGTGACGGGTCCGTTCGCGCCCTCGACGATCACGTCGGCGCGAACGTCGGCCGCGTTCGCTTCGGTGATCGCGTTACCGACGGCCGCTGGAACCAGCAGGTCGACGTCGAGCGCGAGCAGTTCGTCGTTTCCGATCGTCCGGTCGGCGGATCGTGCGACCGCCTCCGGTTGTTCCTCGTGGGACGGGACCGCGCGGGTGTCCAGCCCGTCGGGGTCGTACGCAGCGCCGGTGACGTCGCTGACGGCGACGACGGTCGCCCCCCAGTCGTCGAGCAGTCGCGCGGCGTTCGCGCCGACGCTCCCGAACCCCTGTACGGCTACCGTGCTCTCGGCGAGCGGCGAGTCGTAGTACTCGGCGACTTCGCGCGCGATAATCGCGACGCTCCGGCCCGGCGCTCCCGCGCGGCCCTCGCTCCCGCCGATGACCGGCGGTTTGCCGGTGACGACGCCGGGGATCGTCTCGGCCTCCTGCATGCTGTAGGCGTCCATCATCCACGACATCGTCTCCGCGTCGGTCCCCATGTCCGGCGCGGGGATGTCCGTCGTCGGACCGATGACGTTCCGGATCTCGTCGGTAAACCGCCTGGTGAGGCGCTCGCGCTCGCCGTCGCTGAGGTCCTTCGGATCGACGACGACGCCGCCCTTCGCGCCGCCGAAGGGGATGTCCATGACGGCGCACTTCCACGTCATCCACATCGAGAGCCCGATGCACTCTTCGCGGGACACGTGGGGGTGGAACCGTATCCCGCCCTTGTACGGCCCGCGCACGCTGTCGTGCTGGGCCCGATAACCGCGGAACACTTCGACGCCGCCGTCGTCGCGTTCGATCGGGATCGTCACTTCGTGGACCACGTCGGGATAGCGGAACCGTTCGACGACGTTCGGATCGATGTCGAGGAGCGAGGCCGCCCGTTCGAGCTGGTGGCGCGCCGTCGCTAGCGCGGATTCGGTCGTGTCCGGTACTGGTTCGGGGTTATCGACTGTCGACTGGTCAGACGTGTCTGAAGACATGGGAGGGGTGACCGCTCACTCGAGAGACATCGCGCGATTCTGGAACTCGCCGTCGCACTCTGTGCAGTCCCCGGGGTGGGACTCCGCTTCGACGATCGTCCCGCAGACGAGACACTCGTAGGTCGACGGCGTGGCCGGGTCCGCTGGCAAGTCGAGGTTGTGCGGCATACCCGGAGATCGGGCGATGACTATATAATATTAAGTATTTAGGGTATATAATTACATATTAATATTCGGTCGGGTCGCGGTCCGGCCGTCCGCTGTCAGGACCGCGTACGAGAGCCGACGGCTGGCGCGCTGCGGTGAAATAAATCCGAAAAGGGGCCGACTGCGACCGGTCGTCAGTGGAAGGTGCGGCCGACTTCCTTCTCCTCGACCTCGGCTTCGCCGGGACCGAAGCGCTCCTCGATCTCCTCGTAGCGCTCCTTGGTCTCCTCGTCGACGCTCGGGGTGACCTCCTCGAGCGCGTGCTCGAAGTGGTCCATCGTGACCTTCACGTTGCCGACAGTGTCGTCGATGTCCTCGGGGTCGACGCTCGCGATGAACTCGCGGGTCGCCGCCATCGAGGCCTCGCGGGCGACCGCCTCGATGTCCGCGCCGACGTAGCCCTCGGTGCGGGTCGCCAGTTCGTCCAGATCCACGTCGTCCGCGAGCGGTTTGTCGCGGGTGTGGACCTCGAGGATCTTCCGGCGGGCCTCCTCGTCGGGGACGGGCACGTGGACGTGCCTGTCGAGTCGACCCGGGCGGAGCAGCGCGGGGTCGATGAGGTCCGGCCGGTTCGTGGTGGCGATGACCACCACGTCCTCGAGCTCTTCGAGGCCGTCCAGTTCCGTCAGGAGCTGGGAGACGACGCGCTCGCCGACGCCGGAGTCGGTGGTGTTCCCGCCGCGTTCCCCTGCGATGGAGTCGATCTCGTCGAAGAACACCACGGTGGGTGCGTTCGCGCGAGCCTTCTCGAACACCTCGCGGACGCCCTTCTCGGACTCGCCGACGAACTTGTTCAGCAGTTCGGGGCCCTTGATCGAGATGAAGTTCGACTGGGCCTCGTTGGCGATGGCCTTGGCGAGCAGGGTCTTCCCCGTGCCGGGCGGGCCGTACATGAGGACGCCTTTCGCGGCCTGCATGTCCATGGCCTCGAACACCTCGGGGTAGTCCAGCGGCCACTGGATCGTCTCGCGGAGGCGCTCTTTGGTCTCTTCGAGCCCGCCGACCTGGTCCCAGGTCACGTCGGGCACCTCGACGAACACCTCGCGCAGGGCCGAGGGTTCGATCCCCTTCAGCGCCTGCTTGAAGTCGTCTTCCGTGACTTCCAGGTGTTCGAGCACCTCGGCGTCGATCTGGTCGGACTCCAGGTCGAGTTCCGGCCGGATCCGGCGCAGCGCGTTCATCGCCGACTCCTTGGCCAGCGACTCGAGGTCCGCGCCGACGAAGCCGTGCGTGCTCTCGGCGTACTGGTCGAGGTCGATGCCTTCGACCAGGGGCATCCCGCGGGTGTGGACCTGCAGGATCTCCTTGCGGCCGTTCTTGTCCGGGACGCCGATCTCGATCTCGCGGTCGAAACGACCGCCGCGGCGCAGGGCGGGGTCGACGGCGTCGACGCGGTTGGTCGCGCCGATGACGATGACCTGCCCGCGCGATTCGAGGCCGTCCATCAGCGACAGGAGCTGGGCGACGACGCGGCGCTCCACGTCGCCCTGGGTCTCACCGCGCTTGGGCGCGATGGAGTCGATCTCGTCGATGAAGACGATGGCGGGCGAGTTCTCCTCGGCCTCGTCGAAGATCTCGCGGAGCTGCTCTTCGGACTCCCCGTAGTACTTCGACATGATCTCCGGCCCGGAGATGTCGGTGAAGTACGCGTCGATCTCGTTGGCGACCGCTTTCGCCATGAGCGTCTTCCCCGTGCCGGGCGGGCCGTGGAGCAGGACGCCCTTCGGCGGTTCGATGCCGAGCGTCTCGAACAGCTCCGGGTGACGCATCGGCAGTTCGATCATCTCGCGGACCTGTTCGAGTTCGTCGTCCAGTCCGCCGATGTCCTCGTAGGTGATGTCGGGGGCGCCGCCCTCGGGGGCGCCGGGGGCGCCTCCCTGGATCTGCTCGGCGGGCTTCTCGGCCACGTCGACCTCCGTCGAGTCCGTGACGACCACGGTCCCCGACGGGTCGGTCTCGGCGATCTTCAGCGGGATCTTCTGGCCGCTCATCGACGAGAGCGGGCCGAGCCCGAAGCTGACGGGCACGGTCTGGCCCTCGGTGACGGCCTGGCCGCTGAGGTTGTTGCGGATCATCGGGCCGACGTTGCCGCGAACCCGGAGGTTCTGCGGCAGGGCGACGCTCACCCGGGTCGCCGGGTTCACGTCGGCCTTCTCGACGTCGACGTTGTCGTCGATGCCGACGTCAGCCTCCTGGCGGAGGCGGCCGTCGATGCGGATGACGCCGCGACCCTCGTCCTCGGGGTAGCCGGGCCAGACCCGCGCGACCGCGCGGGAATCCGTCCCCTCGATGACGATGTAGTCACCGTTCTCGAGGTCGAGTTCGGCCATCGCCGCGCGGTCGATGGCGGCGAGCCCGCGACCCGCGTCCTTCTGTTTCAGGGGCTTGACAGTGAGTCTCATGCGTTCACCTCGATGGTGAGGACGCCGTTGCGGATAAACGCTTGCGCGTCTCCAGCAAGGTCCAGATCGTACTGCTCGTCGTCGACGACGACGATGACCGCGTCGTCGAGCACGTCGACCGAAGCGTCCCGGCCCGGACCGAGGTCCGCCGCCAGGACCGTCTCGTCGTCGTACTCGTAGCGCCGCAGGCCCACGTCGTCGGCCAACTGTTGGGTTCCGGTCATACTAACTCGTAGTTAGCGCGATAACTATATAAATATATCGCTAATTTACCCGCCCCCGTCCCCACCTCATTCCGTAGTGGTGGAATTGCAGTTCACACTGACAGCGGTCTGGGGGATCGGCCGAAAGGGACCCCTTCGGGGACACCGGGGCAGGGATTATCCCGGACTGTGCCGAACCCGGAACCATGGAGACCGTTCGCCACGACGGCCGCGAGACGGCGTACAGAGTCGCCGGCCGCCCGGCGGGGTCGGCGTCCGGGGCCGGACGCGTTCGCGTCCTCTACGTGCACGGTAGCGGCGCCACCCATCGCGTGTGGGCCGCCCAGTACGGCCCCGACGGCCCCGCCCACCCCGCCGCCGCGCTGGATCTGAGCGGCCACGGCGACTCCGGCGACCTCGAAACCGAGCCCGGCTCTGACACGCTCGTCGCGTACGCACGAGACGTGGTCGCCGTCGCCCGCGAGACGGGCGCCGACGTGCTCGTCGGCAACTCCCTGGGCGGCGCCGTCGTCCAGCACGTCGCCCTCGACACCGACTTCGACCCGGAGGCGCTCGTGCTGGCCGGGACCGGCGCGAAGCTCGCCGTCCACGAGGCCCTCCGCGAGTGGTTGGCCGACGACTTCGAGCGCGCCGTCGAGTTCCTGCACGGCGATGACCGACTCTTCCACGACGCCGACGGGCGGGCGCTCGACCGGTCGAAGTCGCAACTGCGCGCAACCGGCCGGGAGGTGACCCGCAGGGACTTCCTGACCTGTCACACGTTCGACGTGCGCGATCGCCTCGACGAGATCGACGCGCCCGCGCTCGCGGTCGTCGGCGAGCACGATTCGCTCACGCCGCCGGCGTACCACGAGTACCTCGCGGAGAACCTGCCGAACGGCGAATACGCGGAGATCCCCGACGCGGCCCACCTCGCCATGGCCGAGCGGCCGGACGCGTTCGGCCAGACCGTCGGCGAGTTTCTCGGAACGGTCGACGCGTGAGGACCGCGGCTCCACCGATCGCGGTCCACGGGCAGAAAACAGGAGACTCAAGGTCCCCTCGCCGAAAGACGCAGACGTGCCAGCGCGCGTCGAGCGAACCGATCCGGACGGTGTCGACTACGGTCGGGTGATGCAGCTCACCTTCGTGGTCACTATCCTCGCGGGAGCCCCGCTCGTCGCCGCCCTCTCGCTCGTCGTCGCGCTACCGACCTGGTCCGACCGCGTCCTCTTCGCCGTCCGCGTCGGGGCCGTCGTCTGGATCGTCACTGCGCTGTCTATCTACGCCTACGAGCGCCGTCGAGACGGGTAACTCCGGGCGTCGTTCGGTCCGATGGTCGGTCCCCGCTCAGACACGGTCTTCGACCCACTGGAAGTCGACGCCGGCCGCCCTGGCGGCGTCCCTGTCCGACGCCGAGTCGCCGACGAACAGTGACCGCCCGGGGGACGCCCCGATCGCCTCGACGGCGTGGAGGAGCGGCGCGGGGTCCGGCTTGACGAGTTCGTGCGAGTCGCGGCCGACGACGGCGTCGACGTGGCCGTCCAGCCCGTGCAGTTCGAGCGCGATCCGGCAGGCCGATTCGCAGTTGAGCGAACAGACGCCGACGGGCACCGAGTGCGGGAGCGCGTCGGCGAGCGCCAGCCGGCGAGCGCTCCGGGCGCCCTCGCGCTCGAACTCCGCGATGGCTTCGTCGACGCGGTCGAGGAGGTCGTGTTCGGCCGCCAGTTCCCGCATCTCCCAGATGTCCGCCCCGTCGGGGTCGTGACCGCGGGCGCTCAGAATCGCGGCACAGCGGTCGGCGACCGCCCCCCAGTCCACGTCGAGGCGGACCAGGGTGCCGTCCAGGTCGTAGACGATGGCGTCGTACTCCGTCACGCCCGTCGGTAGGCAACGAGCGCGCAAATGCGCTTCGACCCGGGCCGAACCGCACCGCGGCGCCCGGTCCAGTCACTCGCCAAGCAGATCGCGAGCGATGATGTTCTTCTGGATCTGGCTGGTCCCCTCGTAGATGGTCGTCACCTTCGCGTCCCGGTAGAACCGCTCGACGGGGAAGTCCGTCGTGTAGCCGTAGCCGCCGTGGATCTGGACGGCCTCGCTCGTCACGTCGACCGCCGCTTCGCTGGCGAAGTACTTCGCCACGCTCGCCGCCGTCCGCGCGTCCTCGCCGCGGTCCTGCGCCATCGCCGCCTCCCACGTCAGTGCGCGCGCCGCTCGCACGTCCGTCCACATGTCTGCGAGTTTGTGCCGGATCGACTGGAAGTCCGCGATCGGCTGGTCGAACTGCTCGCGCTCGCCCGCGTAGTCCACGGCCTCGTCGAGGGCCGCCTGCGCCAGCCCCACCGACTGGGCGGCGATGCCGATCCGGCCACCCGTGAGAATGGAGAACGCGGCTGCGAGTCCGCGGCCGGGCTCGGTGAGCCGATATCGAGCGGGGATCTGGACCTCGTCGAAGATCAGGCTCGTCGTGTCGCTGGCCCGGAGGCCGAGTTTGTCCTCTTTCTTGCCGACTTCCAGGCCTTCGGCGTCGGTGGGGACGAGGAACTGCGTCACCGAGCGGGGATCGTCGGGGTCGGTCTTGGCGAAGACGACGGCGACGCCCGCCCGTTCGCCGTTAGTGATCCACTGTTTCTTGCCGTCGACGACGTACGCGTCGCCGCCGTCGACCTCCCGCGCCGTCGTCGACATCTCGGCGGGGTTCGACCCCGCGTCGGGCTCCGAGAGCGCGAAGGCGCCCACGGGTCGACCGTCGACCATCTCCGGGAGCCACTCCTCGCGGACGGACCCGTCGCCGAACTCCGCGATGCACGAGGTGGCGAGGCAGTGGACCGACAGCGCGGTCGCGACCGCGAGCGACCCGTGGGCGACTTCCTCGTTCACGACGGCGTAGGTCAGCCGGTCGGCGTCGAACCCGTCGTACGCCTCCGGGACCGTCAGCCCGGTCAGGTCGAGGTCGGCGAGCCCGTCCCAGACGTCCTCTGGGAACGCCCCTTCGCGGTCGGCCTCGGCGGCGACCGGTCGGATCTCTTCCGCGGCGAACTCGCGAACGGCGTCGCGGATCGCCTCCTGCGTGGCCGAAAGCTCCATGACGGCCCCTTCGACCACCGCCGGCAAAAATTGCCCGCCCGCCGTCGGGGTGGACGCGGGATCGATGTGAGAGGGATCAGGAGCGCAGAGCGAGAGAGCAGGAGCATGGAGAACGGGAGTGCGGGAAACAGGAATGCGGGGAGCGAACGCTCGGGAAGCGCGAGCGCGGAGAAGTGGGGCGCGGAAACGGATACCGAGAGACCGCCACAGTCGAGGGGAGGGCAGAGACAGAGAGACCGGTGGGTGGGGACCGGTCAGTTCGAGTCGACGAGCTGGACGTCGAGTTCGGCTTCGAGGGCGGCGATGAGCGAGCCGCCGACGTTGGCCTGGGTGGCCCGTCCCTGTTCGACGGCGAGCACGTCGGACTCGTCGGCGTCGACGGCGTCGGCGAGCTCCGCGGTCTGGAGGCCGGCGTCCTGGCGGGCCTCGACGAGGACGTCGCCGTAGTCGCTGACGAGGTAGGGGAGCTGGTCGTCGTCGTAGTCGGCGCCGTCCTCCCAGTGCTCGGCGTCGCCCGAGCCGGCGTCTTGCATGCGCGCGGTGTTCTGGGCAGCGCGGCGCTTCCGGTCGCCGTCGCCGGAGCCCGACGCCTTGGTGGGCGTCTCGTCGTGCTGGGAGCACTCGGAGCAGACGCTGAGTGTCGCTCCGGCGACGCTGGCCGTCTGGAGGTCGACGTTCTCAGCGCCGCAGAGCTCGCAACTGTCGCTGGCGCTGGAGCCGGCGCCACCGGTCGAATACTTAGCCATGCTGGGGGGTAGTGGACAGACCCTATTTGAATGGCCCGTTTTCTCTCGTCGGGATGACCTGACAGCCGACCGGAGTCGTCGGACGTAAACGAAAGGGCTTTTATCGGGGCCAGGGCAACCAATAATCGCAGGCAGACAGACACCCGGTGCGTGGGTAGCCAAGCCAGGCCAACGGCGCAGCGTTGAGGGCGCTGTCCCGTAGGGGTCCGCCGGTTCAAATCCGGTCCCACGCACTACCGGTCCGCTCGCGCGGACCACAGTGCAGGTGCACTCCCTTGGGACTGCACCCACGCAAACTTCCTACCGAAGTTCCCTGTCGAGCGACGCGGACGGCCTCTCGGCAGTCTGCGGCGCTCCACCGTGAGATCAGTCCGCTGACGCGGACCACAGTGCAGGTGCACTCCCTTGGGAGTCACGCGAGCGGAGCGAGCGTGACGTCGATGGGGCCGGTGAGCGGAGGGACGCGGACGGTCTCAGTCCGTCCGCAGCGTGTCGGTGTGGTCCACCTCGGCGATGTCGGGGGCGTCGCCACCGACGACCCGTTCGAGCGTCTCCGTCTCGACGCCGAGTGCCTCTCGCTTCGCCTCCAGACGCTCCTCGATACGAGCGTAGGCGTCGCTCTCGGCGAGTTCCTCCTCGTCGGCGCGGACCTCAAGCGTCGCTTTCTTCGAGGCGAGCGCGAGGAACTGCCGGAGGGCGTCGTCGTAGTCCGCTCGCCGATGCATCTCGTCGACCGCTGCGACCAGCTCGTCGCGACCGACCGGTTTGACCAGGTAGCCGTCGAACGGCAGGTCGACGACGTCGACGTCGGGTTCGACCGCCGTCACCACGACGACGCGGCACTCGTGCGCCCGTTCCGCGATCCGCGTCAGCACTTCGTCGCCGGACAGACCGGGCATGCGGCGGTCGAGCACCACGACTTCGGTCGACGGGCCGAGCGCTTCCAGCGCCACCGATCCGCTGGTGACCGCCCTGACCTCGTAGTCCTCCGCGAGGAACTGGGCGTACGTGTCCGCGATGACCCGATTGTCGTCGACCACGAGCACGGTCGGACCCGCGTCGGTCACGCTGGCATCCTCCGCGGGGACCGCGTCGCGCCGTCGGAATGACCGATCCGTCTCATCGATCGTCCTTTCGCGAGGCTCCGCAAATACGTTGCTCTCCGATTAACAGAGATGATATCGAAGCCGGTGAATCAGGTTTGCGTACTCACTGGACTGAATTTCCGATTCTGTGGAAAATTCGACTCAGTGGCCTATTCTATTATCACACTAGATAATCACATCGCTGGTTTTATAATCCCCTCTCGGCTATATACATGTGCGGCACCATTCGGTGCCACATCACCCACCCACCCCACACCCACCCACCTTTTGCGGGACCCGAACCGGCCAGCGTTAGCGCCGTCGGTTCGACTGATCAGGGAGTACGTCCTGTGCCGAAAGAAGTGAGTGCCGACCGCCTGTAGGGGGCGGCATGTCTTCGGCTTCGACTGTGGCGCTCGCCATGCTGACTGGCTTTCTAACCGGCGCGGTCTTCCGGTTCCTGAACGTCCCGATCCCGGCGCCGCCGAACGCGGCCGGCGTCCTCGGGATCGTCGGTATCTACCTCGGCTACGTCGTCCTCGACCACTTCGACGTCGGGATCGACGTACTCAGTTACGTCTAAACGAGTACGGCGTTGGAAGAGAAGAAGGCGGGTCGTGGGGTTCCCGACCGGAACGAGGGTTCAGTCGTCGGCCGAGGAGTGGCCGACGGCCGGTCGCTGGACCTCCCGATCCGTCTGTTCGCCCTCGATGTCGTAGGGGTACTTGCCGGTCACACAGCCCAGACAGAGGTCTGAGTCGCTCCTGCCGAGCGCCTCCGCGATGGCCTCGATGGAGAGGTACGACAGCGAGTCGGCCTGGATCTCTTCGCGGATCTCCTCGACCGAGCGGTCGGCCGCGATGAGTTCCTCGCGACTCGCCATGTCGATGCCCATGTAACAGGGCGCGATGATCGGCGGCGCACCGATGCGGACGTGGACCTCCTCGGCCCCCGCCTCGTAGAGCAACTCGACGAGCTGCGATGACGTCGTCCCGCGGACGATGGAGTCGTCGATGACCGTGACGGTCTTGCCCTCCACCGTGCTCTTGATCGGATTGAGCTTCAGCCGGACAGCCCGCTCGCGCTCGTCCTGGGTGGGCATGATGAACGTCCGCCCGACGTAGCGATTCTTCATCAGTCCCTCCGCGAATTCGACGCCCTCCGGCGCGGCGTCGGCGTAGCCCGACGCGAACGCGCGCCCGGAGTCGGGTACGGGCATCACGACGTCCGTCTCGATGCCCGACTCCTCCCAGAGGGCGCGACCCAGGTCGCGGCGCACCTCGTAGACGAGTTCGTCGTCGATGACCGAGTCCGGCCGCGCGAAGTAGACGTGTTCGAAGAAACAGTGGGCGGTGTTCTCGGTCTCGACGAGCTGGTAGGTGTCGAAGCCGGTCCCGTCATCGTGGAGGACGACGAGTTCGCCCGGCCGCACGTCGCGGACGAGTTCGCCGTCCAGCGTGTCGATGGCCGCGCTCTCGGAGGCGAGCACGTAGCCGTCGTCGAGTTCGCCGATACAGAGCGGTCGATTGCCCTGCGGGTCGCGAACGCCCAGCACCGTCTCGTCGTGCGTGATCGTCAGCGAGTACGAGCCGTGGATGCGACTCATCGTCCGCTTGACGGCGCGGACGAGGTCCTCTTCGAGCAGGTTGCGCGCCAGGTCGTGGGCGATGACCTCGGTGTCGCCGTCGGAGGTGAAGGCGTGGCCCAGCCCGGCGAGTTCCTCGCGGATCTCCTCGGTGTTGATCAGGTTGCCGTTGTGGGCGAGCCCGAGCGACCCGCTCTTGAACGAGACGGAGAACGGCTGGGCACAGTTGTTGCTGACGCTCCCCGACGTGGGATAGCGGACGTGGCCGATGCCGTTCGAACCGTTGAGCGAGTCTAGGTCGTCCTCGTCGAAGACGTCGCCGACGAGCCCCATCTCGACGTGTTCGTACTGCTGGAAGCCGTCGTGAGTGACGATGCCGGCGGACTCCTGGCCGCGGTGCTGGAGGGCGTAGAGCGAATAGTAGAGGGGGCGGGCGACGTCACGGTCGGTAGTCGAGATGCCGACGACGCCGCACTTCTCGTGCATTTCCTTACTCGCCCGCTTTGTCCTGCCAGGCGTAGTCACGTCGCTTGGCCGACTCGCCGAACCCGCAGGACGCACAGACCTTGTTCTTCACGTGATACGATTTCTCGCCACACCGGCGACACTTGACGTGTGTCGTGGTGTTTTTCTTTCCCTGACTCGGGGTTCCTGCGCCAGTCATGGGTTGATCGAGACGACGTTATCGCCGCGTATAATCGTTGTGTCTTGGTCGTCCTCGATGACCAGGTTCATGTGCTGGTCGTAGCCTGAGAGGTCGCCGACGTACTCCTCGCCGCCCTTCAGACGAACCGTGACCTCCTCGCCGAGCGACGCCTCGAGCACGTCCAGCGGTCGTCCACTCATACCCGAACTGCCTGTCGTCGCGTGCATAAACGTACCGCTTGCCCAATCGACCCCCGACGTACCCGTTTCGTCCCCGGATCGCTCCGTCTCAGCCACTGCGCGATGGCGGGCGCGGCCGCGGGCGCTCCACGTCGAACGGCACTACAGCCCGACGTCGAACGGCGCGAACGATTCGGCCCGTGCGCCCACTGCACCGAGCAGGTCCGCCATCGCGTCGAGGTCGTCTGCCTCGATAACTTCGACGGGCGTGTGCATGTAGCGGTTCGGCAGTCCGAGGCTGAGCGTCGGCGTCCCGCCGCGGGACGTGTAGAACGCGTCCGCGTCCGTCCCGGTTCTCGACCCCGTCGCCTCCAGCTGGACGTCGACGTCCGTCTCGTCGGCCACGTCCCGCACGGCGGCGACCAGCGCCGGGTGGTTGGCGCTCCCCCGCGCCACGACCGGGCCCTCACCGAGTTCGACGCCGGTCGACTTCTTGCCCGGCACCCCCGGCGAATCCGTCGCGTGGGTCACGTCGCAGGCGATCACGGCGTCCGGGTCCAGGTCGAACCCGACCATCCGGGCACCCTGCAGGCCGACCTCTTCCTGGACCGTGCTGACCGCGTAGACGGTCGCGTCAGCGTCCGCTTCCGCGGCCCGACGCAGCCCCTCGGCGGCCGCCCAGATGCCGACGCGGTTGTCCATGCCCCGCGCGGTCAGTCGCCCGTCTTCGAGTTCGCGAACGCGCTGTTCGAACGTCACCGGATCGCCGACTTCGACGAGGTCCTCGGCGTCTTCGCCATCGGCGACGCCGATGTCCACGTGCTGTTCGGCGATCTCCGGCGCGTCGTTGTCCTCGCCGTCCCGCAGGTGGATGGCCAGCTGTCCGATCACGCCGGAGACCGGTCCGTCGTCGGTGTGGACCGTGACGTGCTGTCCTTGCGCGACGGTCCTGTCGGACCCGCCGACCCGGCCGATCCGCAGGAAGCCGTCGTCGGTGACCTCGCGGACGATGAAGCCGATCTCGTCGCCGTGTCCGGTGAACGCGATCGAGGCGTCCGCGTCGTCGCTGCCCTCGTGGACGGCGACGGCGTTGCCGTACTCGTCCGTGCGGACCTCGTCGGCGAACTCGTCGACGTAGTCGACCCAGACTCGCTGGCCGGGTACCTCGTAGCCGGACGGACTGGCGGTCGCGAGCAGGTCGTCGAGAAACGCGCGGTGTGGCTGGTCCATGCGACCACGTTCGACTGAGATCCCTTGAACGTGGCTACCGGCGAGCGCCTCGATTCGGGTTCGGCCGGGCGCCAGCGACTCGCCCCTACCACGAGGTGATCTCGACGTCCCGCAGCGGCCGGTCGAGCGGGATAGACACCTGCCCGCCGGTGTAGTGCGAGAGGTAAAAGCCGACGATGATCTCCAGCGACCGGGTCGCCACGTCGCCGGGCGAGCGGTTCTCTGCTTCCCCGTCGAGGACGTCCTGGATGTGGCGGGCTGCGTTGGGGAACGCGCGCTCGTAGTCGTCTTCCCAGGTCCAGGCGCCCTCGATCCCGTACTCGGCGAGGTCGACCTCGACGTGGTCGCCGTCGTCGAGGCGCCAGTAGCGCCACTCGCCGTCGTCGTTGTTCAGGTAGAGCTTCCCCTCGCTCCCGACGAACTGCATCGTCATCGAGGAGTCCGCGCGCGGGATGGTGCAATCGACGGTCGCGAACGAGCCGTCGTCCATGACGACGAAACCGCCGCCCCCTGCGTCGTCGACGGTCTCGCCCGCTTCCAGGCTGTCGACGGCCTCGTTCTCCCCGGTGATGTGGCCGGCCACGCGCTCGGCGCGCGCGTCGAGCAGTTGCACGAGCGTGTCGAGCAGGTGCGTCGAGTTGCGCAGCAGTTCCATCCGGAACTGCATCGACACCGAGTGGACCTCGCCGAGGAGGTCTTCCTCGCGGACGAGTTCGGCGAGTCGCCGCTGCTTCTCGGTGAACCGGAACGAGTGGTTCACCACGAGTTCGGTGTCGGTCTCGTCGCAGACGGCGACCATCTCGTTGGCGTCGCTCACCGAAGAGGCGATCGGCTTCTCGCACCAGATAGCGGCCGGCTCGGCCGCCGAGCGGGCAGCGTCGACCACGGGATCGTGGTGGAGGTACGACGGCGTGCACACCGAGACCACGTCCAGGTCCTCCGATTCGAGCATGGCCTCGTGACCGACGTAGCGACCGTCCTCGGGGACGTCCCACGCCTCGCCGAACCGGTCGAGTTTCTCCTCGTCGACGTCGGCGACCGCCACGAGTTCGATGTCCTCGGCCGCGTCGTAGCCGCCGGCGTGGCTGGCCGTGAACTTCTTCCGCCCGATGTCTTCCTCGTCGTGCATCCCCAGGATACCGAGCCCCGCGATGCCGCCCGCACCGATGATGCCCGCGCGATATGTCGACATGCCTCTGGCATGACGGGGAGGGGTCTTGGCCGTTTCGTGGTCGACCCGTCAGCGCTCGGGGTGGGCCACGCCGTCGAACCGGACGACGAAGGCGTGGTTGTGGGCCGGCCGCTCGGGGAGAGTCACGGTCACGCCGTCCCGGTCCGAGATCACTTCGCAGGTCGTCGGGCCGTCCGCGGACAGCAGCGTCGCTTCGCCGGGGACGGCTCCGGACGGGATCGGACCCGTCAGCGACAGGTCGTCGTCGGGCCACTCGAACGCCGTCGCGTACAGCGACTCGTCGCGCCACGTGTAGCGCACTGGGACGGCGCTCCGGTCGTCCTCCGCGGTGGCCCAGGGTCGAGAGCCGAATATCGCCTCGCCGTGGACGTCGAGCCACGCGCCCAGCCCCCGGAGCGGCTCGCGCTGCAGGGACGGAATCGTCCCGTCGGCCTTCGGGCCGACGTTGAGCAGGAGGTTGCCGTTCTTCGAGACCACGTCGACGAAGGTCCGGACGAGTTCGCCCGTCGAGAGGTGGTCGCTCTCGTCTTCGGCGCGGTTGTAGCCGAACGAGTGGCCGATGCCGCGGCAGGCCTCCCACTTGCGGTCGCTGACCTCGTCGAGCGTGTGGTACTCGGGCGTGAAGAAGTCGCCGTGGATCTCCGCTGGGTCGCTGTCGGGATCGATCGTCGTCCCGATCGCGTCGACCCCGGCGCGGTCGTTGACGACCACGCCGCGGTCGCGCTCGGCCGCGTCGTCGTAAAACTCAGCTATCAGTTCCTTCGTGCGCAAGTGGTCGCTGTCGGCCGTCGGCGTGTCGAACCACAGGATATCGGGGTCGTACTTCCGGATCAGCTCCCGGTGTTTGGCGTTCATGTAGTCGACGTACTCCCGGCCGGGCGTCGTCTCGGGTTCACCGAGCGGGCCACGGGGGAACGCGGGGTGGCCCTCGGGCCCGCCGAAGCCTGACTGGTAGTAGTTGTAGTTGGCGTGGTAGGAGGCGCCGAACCGGAGGTCCCGCTCTCGGACGGTGGCCGCCAGGTCGCCCACGATGTCGCGTTCCGGCCCTCGTTCGGCGGCGTCGTGGGCGGTGTAGGCGCAGTCCCAGAGCGGGAAGCCGTCGTGGTGTTCGCCCGTGAGGACGACGTACCGGGCGCCCACGTCGGCGAACAGGTCGGCCCACCGCTCCGGGTCCCAGTTCTCGGCGTCCCACTGGTCGACGAAGTCGTCGTACTCGACGTCTTCGCCGTACCGTTCGCGGTGGTACTCGCGGGTCTCCGACCCTTCCGCGTACATGTAGTAGGGGTACCACTCGGCGTACGGTGACCCGTCGGAGGCGGTGATCTCGGCGTCGGTGGGTGCCCAGGCGGGCACGGAGTAGGCGCCCCAGTGGATGAAGATGCCGAGCTTCGCGTCGTGGTACCACTCCGGGACAGGATGGGCGTCGAGCGAGGCCCAGGTCGGTTCGTACTCGTCCATGGCCGGGCCACCGGCGGACGCCTAATCAGCGTTGGGGCGCGAACGATCGGGGAGGGCGGCACCGCAACGCGTCCGTTATTCGTAGGTGTGGAGGCTGCCGGTGGCGTTCGCCTCGATGTAGTCCCAGTCGTAATCGACGCCGAGGCCGGGACCGTCGGGGACCGGGACCGTTCCCTCGTCGTCGACGGTCTCTAGCTGGTCCTCGTAGTCGCCGGCGTACACGGGCGGGGTCGTGTTCGGCGCGTCCGGGTGGACCAGCGCCATCTCGTAGTAGTTGCTATTACGAACGGCGGCGATGCAGTGGCGCTGGGCGGGGCCGGGCGCGTGGAACTCGACGTCGAGGCCGTGACCCTCGGCGACGCGAGCGCGCTTGATTGCGCCGGTGATGCCGCCGTCGTATTCGGGGTCGGCGCGGGTGAAGTCCGTCGACTCGGCGTCGATGAAGTCGGTGAACGGCTCCAGCCCGCGGACGTGCTCGGTCTGCAGGATAGGGGTGTCGAGCTGCTGGCGGAGCTTGCGGTGGGCGTGCTGGGAGATGCCGCCGTCGCGGTAGGGGTCCTCGTACCAGTAGAATCCCTCCTCGTCGAGGGCGCGGCCGAGCTTCAGCGCGTCGGCCAGCGTCTCCAGTTCGCAGGCGGGGTCGTGCATCAGGTCCATCTCGTCGCCGACGCGCTCGCCGACGGCGTGGACCGCGTCGACCTCGCGGTCGAGGTCGCGCGAGCCGTCGCTGCCGCCCCAGCCGTGGATCTTGAACGCGTCGTAGCCGATGTCTTGGCACTCCTCGGCGAAGTCGGCGAAGTCCTCGGGCGTCTCCAGCCCGCCGTTCTCGTCGCCGTGGTAGGTCGATGCGTACGCGGGGATGCGCTCGCGGTAGGTGCCGAGTAGCTCGTGGATCGGCGCGTCGTAGTACTTGCCGGCGAAGTCCCAGAGGGCGATGTCGATGGGGCCGATGCCCATCCGGTCGTACTTGCGGAGGGCGCGTTTGACCTCCGACCAGTGTTTCTCCCGCTCCAGGGGGTTCTTGCCGATGAGGTAGTTCGCGAACGTGTTGTACTGCGCCGCGCCCGGCGAGTTGCCGCCGACGTACTCGCCGGTGATCCCCTCGTCGGTGAAGACCTTGATGGCGAACAGTTTGCGCTCGACGGAGCTCCCGGGTTCGTAGACCAGGTTGAACCCGTGCTGGTCCGTCCCCATGTCCGGTATCTCGTAGGTGAACTCCGTGCTCTCTATTTTCGTTATCTCCGGTGCCATACGCTTGGGTCGACTGGCGGCCTCAAGAATGGTTGGGATGTCGGCGTGGAGCCGGAGTCGGGCGAGGTCTGGGGACCGGCTGTTGCCGGCGAAACCCCTTTCCGGTCGCTCGCCGAATGTCACCTATGGCGAAGTTCACGCTTCTGGAAGTCCACCTCGACGACGCCGAGTTCACCGCGAACGCACCGTACAGCGACGCCGAGTCCGCCGAAACGGGCGGACTGGGCGGTCTCCCGTTCGGTGCGGACGAGGACGAAGGGGTCGAGACGGCGACCGAGGACGACGGGTCGAACCCGTTCGGGATCGTCCTCACGTTCGCCGGAATGATCCTCGCCGTCGTCGCGATCCGGCGACTCCTCGGCGGATCGGGCGAGCCCGCGCTCGAAATGACGGAAGCCGAAGACGCGGAGAGCAGCGGCCTCCTGGCGCGGTTCTAACCGCGACCGGGCGGGGAGAAGGCATATCCCGCGGCGTCACCTGATTCGAGTATGGGACTGTACGAGAGTGTCCGCGCTGTCACGACGGCGTCGGGCGACGGCCCGGTCGACTGGCGCTCCGTCGCGGACGCCGCGAAGGCGTCGACCGAACCGGGCTCGCTGGCCCTGACCGAGGCCGAGGAGAGGGGGTACGCCGACGACGTACGCGACGCCCGGGACCGCGTCCGGTCGGTCGCCGCCGTGGACTTCGACCTGCCCGAGATGGTCGAGATCCAGAACCGCCACCACTGGATCGACGCCAACGTCGCCACCTTCCAGCGCGTCATGCGCCCGCTGGAGGAGCAAGTCACGATGTTCCCCGGGGCGAGCCGCGTCGTCAACACCGGCACGATGAGCATCGCGCTCGCCTTCCTCGGTAACAACGTCCTCGGGCAGTACGATCCCCTGTTGCTCGCCGAGGGAGACGACCACGCGCTGTACTTCGTCCACCCGAACATCGAGAAGGTGGCGGCCGACCTGGACGTCGATTTCGACCGGTTCCGCCGCTGGATCGCCTTCCACGAGGTCGCCCACGCGGCGGAGTTCGGCGCCGCCCCGTGGCTCTCAGACCACCTCGAAACGACGATGGAAGGCGCCGTCGAGGCCCTCGGCGAGGGGACGCTCGACCGCGACGCCCTCAAGGAACTCGACACGACGATGACGGCCGTCGAGGGGTACGCCGAACTCGTGATGGACCGCGCGTTCGACGACGAGTACGCGGACCTCCGCGAGAAGGTCGAGGCGCGCCGTCGCGGACGGGGGCCCATCGCCCGCGTCATCCGTCGACTGCTCGGCCTCGGGATGAAGCGCCGCCAGTACGAGCGCGGCAAGGCCTTCTTCGACGCCGTGGCCGACCGCCGCGGCATCGCCGGCGCCTCGGTCGTCTGGGACGACCCCGCGAACCTGCCGACCGACGCCGAACTCGACGACCCGTCGCTGTGGCTCGCCCGCGTCAGCGAATAGGGACCGAAGCACTCCTCCCTTCTCGACCGGTCGACGGCCGATTCTCGACCGGTTCGCGACGGTACAATCGTTCGACGACCGATCAGCGCCCGCCGCGGTCGCGAGACCGCGATCCTGTCCCGGCTCCGTCGTCGCCGTTCGAACCGGTCCCGTCGTCGCGCTCGTCGCCGTCGCCCCCGTCGGCGAACGGGTTCTCCTCGATGCGGCGCTCGCGCCTGCGCTTGCGCTGCCGCGTCGCCGGCGCGGGGCCGGTCGGGACGACGAACCGGGCCAGCGGGTAGCCGACGACCAGTCCGAACGCGACGGCGCCGACTATCTGAAGCGGCGTCGGATCCATCTGGAGGGCGACCAGCCCCCCGGAGAGGCCGACGAGCAGCGTCACGCCGACCGTGACGCGCCGGTTGAACGACGAGCGCTCGGCGTCCGAGATGGGGTCTACCATCGATACCACCCGACCGGAGGTCTCGCTCGACTCATCCGAGGTCCCTCGCAGTGCTGACGTGCATGCCGACGAACTGCCAGCGCTCGTCGGACGCTGCCGCGTCGGTTTGTTCGTCCTCGTCGGGGTCGGTCGGTTCGTCCGCCTCGCGTCGTTCGAGGGTCCCGCTCCAGCGGGTGTCGAACTCGTAGCGGATCTGTCGGTCGGTGTCGGTCCACGCCAGGGAGACCCGGTCGGCGAACCAGGCGTGGCGGTCGCGTTCGGTGACGCGGAGGTCGCGGCTCTCGACGCTCCACCCGGTCGTCGTCTCCGTCTGTTGGCGCAAACCGTCCGCGACCTCCTCGCCTCCGACGAGTCGTTCCGAGATGCCGACCTTGACGACGTCCTCGCCGGGGGCGAAGAAGGGGGCGAGTGCCTCGCCGGCCCGGAGCGCGTCGTAGTACGCCCGCACCCGGTCGGCGGCGCCCATCAGTGAAAGCCCCGGTCGACCGACTCGTCGATGAGGTCGTCGAGTTCGGCGTCGAGTAGCTGTTCGGCCTCCTCGAAGGTGTCCGCGAGGTCTTCGACCGACTCGGGGCGTCCGTACTGGTCGTACTCCATCGGCCCGTAGGCGGGCGATTCGAGGGCGTCCATCACGTCCTCGAAGAGGGCGTCCGGCGTCGTCGGCGCGTCGGCGTGGGCCTGGACGACCTCTTCGAGTCGGGACGCCGTCTCCTCGGCCTCGTCTTCGTCTTCGATCCCCTGCTGGACGCCGAACATCCCGCCCTCGCCGGGTTCTTCGGGGAACAGCGGGTCGAGTTCGTCGTCGATCTTCCGCGCGACCTCGGCGCCGACGCCGCGCACCTCGTAGGGGTTCTTCGCGTAGGTCTTGACGTGGAACACCCCGACGGAGGGGTGGCCGAAGTAGAGGTCCTCGCCGATGCCGTTCGCGCGGTCGCCGCCGGTCGCGCGCCAACCGCTCGGGTCGGCGGTGCTCTCCACGACGTCTTCCAGGATGTCCTGCCAGTCGCGGACGCGCATGTCGGTCGCGCCTTGGACGCCACCGGGAATGAAGGCATCGGTCCCCGGTCACCCGGTCGGTCTTCGACTCTGGATCGGCGGCCGTCCGCTCGTCTGGTGGCCCGTGCCCCTGCTCGCCTGATGGCCCGCACCCCCACTCGCCCGGTCACCCGCGCCCTCGCCGCGCTGCGGCACCGACCCGGAGGACCGGACGTTTGATTACCCGGGCCACCTGACAGGTGTACAACAACCCGGCGGCCGGACGGCTCCGGCCCCGGACGCGTGGGGATACAACGGTGTCAGAGACAGACGCGACGGGCGACGCCGGTGGCGACGCGGACGCCGGAGCCGCCGGTGTCGACCGCCGACAGGTGGCGCTCGTGGTTCTCTGTCTGCTCGGGCTCGTCGTCGCCGCGTTCGTCGCCCCGATACTGCCCGACGCGGGCGGCGTCGGCGGTGCCGGCGGCGGCCTCGGCGAGGGCGGTGACGGCGGTGGCTCCGATGGAGACAGCGGCGAATCCGGTGACGGCGGCGAGTCCGGCGACGGAGGCGAATCCGGCGACGGCGGTGAGGCCGGCGAGGGCGCCGGTGGTGGCGACGGGAGCGATGGGGACCAGAACGACGGGGAGGGCGACGCGAACGGCGAGGGCGACGCCGGCGGGGGCGGTGACGTGATCCGCGACGACGGCGACCCGATCCCGATCCCGGGCGGCGACGCGCCGCCGACCGAACGGGGCTGCGGGGTCGTCGTGGAGAACGAACCGATCCCGGGCGGGATCGTCGAAGTCAGCGTGTACGACGACCTGGCCCCCGCCGCGGACGTGCCCGTCTGGTTCGGCGACCGCTTCGTCGGCCGCACCGACGAGACCGGCAGCGTGAGCGGCCGGGCGCCCTACACCCGCGAGATGAACGTGACCGTCGAGATGCCGGGCGCCGACTGCGAGTTCTTCCGTCGACCCTATCGCGACGAAGCCGAGTCGGACCTCGGTGGACTGGACCGGTCGCTGATGCCCGGCCCGTCGCTCGACGAGTCGGTGTCGCTCGGTTCGTCGCTGGGAACTCTCGACGGGACTCCGCTCGCGCTCGGTGGTACCGACGACGGACACCGCTCCGCACAGGCGACCGAGGACGAGGCGAACGACACCGCACCGTACGCCGTCCACGGGGCGGTCAACCTCTCCGTCGCCGGCGACCGGTACCCGGGCGAGACGGTGACGGTCTTCGCGACGGTCGAGCACGTGCCCATGCGCCGGGCGAACGTCAGCGTCGACGGCGATCGCGTCGGACGGACGACGGCGAACGGCACTTACGAACTCGCGATCCCGCGAGACCGCGAGCGCGTCACGGTCACGGTCGAGCGCGGCGACTTCGCGGGGTCGACGGCCGTCGACGTGTGGCTCCTCGACGCGCGCGTGGTCCCCCAGGAGGGACTACCATTTCCGGGCGAACCCGCGCTCGTCAACGCGACCGTGGGCGGGCCCCCCGTCGACGGCGCCCGCGTCTCCCTCGACGGGTCGCGACTCGGTCGGACCGACGACAGCGGCAGCCTCGCACTCTCGCTCCCGGCGGATCCTCGCCAGACGGTCACGGTCGAAACGGAACGACAGACCGCGACGACGACGCTCTGGAGCGCGTACGCGGCGACGCTCGTCCCGAGCGCGCTCCTGCTGGTCGTCGGCGTCCTCGGTGTGAGCGTCACCGCTCGCGCTCGCGGGCGGCGCGCCGCCCGCCGCGCCGCCCTGCTGTGGGCCGGCGTCGCGACGATGTTCGTCGGCCTCGTGGTCGGCGAGGGCCTCGGCTTGCTCGTCTCGACGGGGGTCGTCCTGCTCGGTGCGGCCCTGTCGAATCGCCAGCGCGTCCGGTCGGGCGGCGGTTCGCTGGCCGAGACGCTGCGCGCGCTCGTCGCGTTCGTCCGCCGGACGGCCCTGGCGGTCGCCGACTGGGTGGCTGTCGCGCTGGACCGGCTGGCTGCCGTGCTCGGCCGCCTCGCCGCGCGCATCGCCGCGCTCCCGCTCTCGGCCCGCGGGCTCGCGGCTCGGCTCTGGGGCTGGCTCCGGGCGCTTCCGGGACGCGTTCGCGCGTTCGCGGCTGCCAGACTCTCCGTCCGCCGCGTCGTCGGCGCCGTCGCCTGTGTCGCGCTCGTCGTCGCGCTCACCGCCCGATTCGGAGCGCTCGGGTTCCTGGGGTCGCTCGTCGCGCTGTTCGTCGGTTTCCTCGCGTACCGCCGGTGGACGCGCGAGGACCCCGAGGCCGATGCCGACGCCGGCGCCGACGCCGGACCGGCCTGGGGTGCGCGGAGTCGGCGAACGGGGGGCGACGACGGGGCGACGCGACGTTCGCTTCGCGCGATCTGGCGCCGGTTCGCGCGATGGGTTCGCCCGAACTCCTGGCGCCAGTCGACCCCGGGGGAGGTGTCGCGGGCGGCCATCGAGCGCGGCTTCCCCGAACGGCCGGTGCGCGTCCTCACCGAGGCCTTCCGCGAGGTGGAGTACGGCGACCGGTCGTCGACCGACCGGAGCGAGCAGGCCCGCGAGGCCTTCGAATCGATCGAACGCGAGCGGGAGGGCGAGGACACGTGAAGCGCGTCCTCGCCGCGCTCGCGGCTCTGATCGGGACGCTCGCCATCGCCGCCGCGCTCGCGATGGCCGTCGTGCTGACGCCGGTGACCGCCTCCGAGGCGGGCGCCGGGGCAGCCCTCGTCGCGCTGGTCGGCGGCGTCATCGCGGTCGCGAAGCTCTATCGTTCTGGCGACGACGACGAGACGGTCGCGCCCGCGCCGTGGACAGACGAGGGCGCGCTCGTCGTCGGGACGCCCGAGGAGACGGCGGACCCGGCGGACGTGACCGGCGAGGAGTTCGCGAAACGCGTCGACGAGGCCTGCGAGCGGGCAGCGTCGGGCGAAACCGTCGAGGACGGGTTCGAAGTCGTCCGGCCGCCGCTGCGGGAGACGCTGACGCGCGTGCTCGTGGCGGGCGGCACCGAACGGGAGACGGTCGCGGACGTCCTCGCGACGGGCGCGTGGACGGACGACCGGGTCGCGGCCGCGGTCCTCGACGAGCAGGTCCAGCGGCCACGAGTGTCGCTCCGCGAACGGATCCGGGCCTGGTTGTTCCCCGAACGGGTCGTCCGTCGGCAGTCCGCCCGGGCGGTCGCGGCGATCGCCGACGCGGCCGACGCGGAACTCCCACCGGTCGTCGGCCAGCGCGCGCCGCGCACGGTGCCGACGCTCGCGCCCGCGCTCGGCAGCCTCCAGCGCTCCGCGGACGGGACGCTCCAGCGGGCCAGCGCGTCGCGCCCCACCGGTTCCCCCGCGACCGCCGACGGGGCGACCGACGGCGGGGCGACAGACGACGAGGAGACAGGCGGTGGGACGACAGGCGAAGAAGAAACCCCCGACGAACCGACAGGCGAGTCCGGCGGCGAACGGGCCGCTGCCCGCCGAGACGTGGATACCGACGGTTCGGGGGACGGAGACGCGGGGGTTGCGGATCTCGTCGAGGAGGTGTGGGACGATGCGTAGGCGTCGCGTCCGCTGGCGCGGGGCCGTCGCCGCGACGCTCGTCCTCGCGGTGGCGGGGCTGTGGAACCGGAGCGCCGCGCTCGTGCTGGCCGCGGCCGTTCCGCTCGTCTACGTGGCTTACGGCACGCTCTCGACGGTCGACTCGCCGAACGCCGTCGCGGTCGAGCGCACGGTCGACCCGACGCCGGCGCCACCGGGCCGCCCCGTCACGGTGACGGTGACCGCGACGAACGAGGGCGAGCGGACGCTCTCGGACCTGCGGGTCGTCGACCGGGTCCCCGACGACCTGCAGGTCGTCGAGGGATCGCCGCGCGCGGGGACGACGCTCGAACCGGGCGAGTCCTGTACGGTCGAATACACGGTCGTCGCGCGCCGCGGCGAGTACGACTTCGAGCGACCGCGAGCGCGCCTCCGCTCGGGCGGTGCGGGGATGGTCGCGACGACGGCGCTCGAAACGGCCGGCGACGACCGGCTGGTCTGTCGGCTGGACGCCGACGCGCCGCCGCTCGCCGACCGGGGCGACGACTTCGTCGGGAGACTCACGAGCGACCGGCCCGGTCGCGGCGTCCAGTTCCACTCGACACGGGAGTACCGCCACGGCGACGCCGCCGACCGGATCGACTGGCGGCAGTACGCTCGCCGGGGCGAACTCGCGACCGTCAACTACGAGCGGTGGGTGTCGACGTCGGTCGTGGTCGTGCTCGACGCCCGCGACGTCTGTCGCGTGGCCGCGGGACCGGGCCGGCCCACGGCGGTCGAACGCTCCGCGTACGCCGCGGTCCGGACGGTCACCGCGCTCCTGCGAGTCGGCCACGACGTCGGCCTGGCGGTGGTCGGCCGCGACACCTCGAGCCCGGGCGGGCTCGACTGGGTCTCGCCGGGGACTGGCTCAGACCACCGCTCGCGGCTGCTCGACAGCATCGAGCGGGCGGTCGAGGTCGACGTGCCGAGCGACGTGGACCCGAGCTACCAGTTCCGGAAGGTCGCGGAACTCGCGAGCCCGCGCTCGCAGATCGCGCTCGTCTCGCCGCTGCTCGACGCGGAACCCGCACAGGCGGTCTCCTCGTGGGGCGCGCTCGGTCGCTCGCGGGTCGTCCTCTCGCCGGACGTGGTGTCGGCGACGACCGTCGGCGGGCAGCTCGACGCCGTCCGACGGCGGACGCGGCTCGCGCGCTGTCAGTCCAGCGGGGCGCGAACGATCGACTGGCGGCGCGGGACGCCGCTGGCGCTCGTCCTTGAGTACGCGCTCGCCGTCGAAGCGCGCCGGCCCGCGGGAACGGCCACGGGAGGGGGTGGCTGATGCCGTTCGGTCCCCGCCTGGACAGGCCGTCGGCCGTCGGCGACGAGGGGCGACCACGCGAGACGAGTCTCGGCATCGCCGCGGTGACGGTCGTCGCGCTCGCGCTGGCGACGGGCGTCGTCCTCGGCCGGCCGACCTTCCTCACGGGCTTCGCCCTCGTCGCCGGCATCGCGGCGGCTGGGGTCGCCCTGCTCGACCGCGACACCCTCGGCGAGAAGGTCGTCGGCCACCTCTGCTTCCTCCCGGGGGCGATACTGCTCGGGGTGCTCGTGGTCGTCTATCCGGGCGGGCTCAACCTGCTGATCGGCGGCTTCGCGCTCGCGCTGCTCGGGACGGCGAGTTCCTGGGCGGACGTGGCGACGGACGAGCCGCTGGAGTCGGCGCTCTCGCAGGGGATCCTCTCGTACGTGTTCGGCCTCTGCTGGCTGTTCGGGAGCGGCATCGTCCTCGCCGGCCTGTTCCTCTGCTGGCAGCTCGCGACCGGGACGACCGCGGCGTCGAACCCGACGGCCGCCGCGATCGGCTTCCTGGCTGTCGTCGGACTCGTCGCCGCCGCGGTCAGGGTCTCGCTCCGCGCGCTCCCGGTCGTGCAGTTGACCCCTCGCGACCGACGCGACG
This sequence comes from Halosimplex amylolyticum, assembly GCF_051414035.1. Taxonomy (NCBI): domain Archaea; kingdom Methanobacteriati; phylum Methanobacteriota; class Halobacteria; order Halobacteriales; family Haloarculaceae; genus Halosimplex; species Halosimplex amylolyticum. Next base: position 1,232,689 of record NZ_JBLKNW010000001.1, read on the forward strand.
CCGTCCGGGCGAACCTCGGGGGAGCGAAGCGCGCGCTCACGCTGGCGGCGCTGGGCGGCGTCGGAACCGCGCTCGTCTCGCTGGTCTTCCTCGCCACCTCCTCGCCGGCGCTGGGGCTCGTTCCCGGTGCCGCGCCGGTCGTCGGCGCGCTCGCCTCGGTGTTCGTCCTGGGGCCGCTGCTCGCCGTCGGCGCGCTCGCGCTCCTGGCGGCGGGCGTCGCCGTCGGCGCCAGGCAGATCACCCGGCAGTTCGACGAGACGAAGACCCGGACCGTCGCTGGCGCCATCGCCGGCGCCGGCTACGTCGTGGTTCTCCTCTTCGGCGTCGTCCCACAGGCGGCCGGGATCATCCTCTTCAGCCCGATACTGTTCCTGATCGCCGTCCTGCTCGCGCCGCTGGCCGTGTTCGTCCTCGTCGGGTTCGCGCTGATCGCCGTCCGTCTGGACGTGTTCCCCGACCGGGCCGGCGGGCCGGCGCTGGCCGCCGCGGGCCTGGTGATCGCCGCTATCGGCGCGGACAGCGGCGGGCTCCCCGCACCGCTCGTGTTCGCCTGCGTCGCGGGGGCGCTCGTCGTCTGGGACGCGGGGTCGTTCGGCCTCGGTCTCACGGCCGAACTGGGCCACCGCCCCGAGACCAGGCGCCTGGAGCTCTACCACGGTGTCTTCGCCGTCGGGATCGGTGCGGTCGCCGTGCTGGGCGCCACTGGCCTGTACGCGCTCCGGACGACCGCCCTGGGACCGGCGGGCAACACGGTAGCGATGACCGCCGCCGTCGTCGGCACGCTCGTACTGGCGGCGTTACTCCGCGGATAGGGCATCTAGAATCCGCCGCTGCCGTCCGGCCTCGCAGTTCCGCGTCGGGGATCGCACAGATTCATGTCGGTGGCGTCACACGGAACGGCCATGGCCGACCAGGAGGATCTGACCGTCGACGAGGCGACGGAGGTGTGTCTCGACGTGGTGGAACGGGTGGAGGAGGCCGTCGTCGTCGAGCGGTCGGTGCTGTTCGAGACGCTCGCGGCCGTCATCGCCCGCGGCCACGTCCTCGTCGAGGACGTGCCGGGAACGGGCAAGACGGTGCTGGCGCGCGTCCTCGCCGAATCGCTGGGGCTGGGGTTCACTCGCGTCCAGTTCACGCCGGATCTCCTGCCCGCGGACGTGACCGGCTCGAACGTCTACAACGAGCACGAGCGGGAGTTCGAGTTCGCGCAGGGGCCCGTCTTCACGAACGTCGTCCTCGCCGACGAGATCAACCGCGCGCCGCCGAAGACTCAGGCCGCGCTGCTGGAATCGATGGAGGAGCGCCAGGTGAGCGTCGACGGGACGACCCACGACCTGCCCGAGCCGTTCGTCGTCATCGCGACGCAGAACCCCGTCGAACAGGAGGGGACCTTCCGCCTGCCAGAAGCGCAGCGCGACCGCTTCTCGATCAAGACCGCGATGGGATACCCCGACGTGGGCGGCGAGATGGACCTGCTCGACAAGCGGGCCGAGCGGCGGTCGCTCGCGCCGAGCGTCGACCCCGTCGTGGGTCCCGGGACGGTACTCGCGCTCCAGGACCTGGCCGAGGACGTGCGCGTCGACGACAAGGTCCGCCGGTACATCATCGACATCGCCCGGGAGACCCGCGCCGACGACCGGACCGAGATCGGCGTCTCCCCGCGGGGCGTCCAGCGGGTGTTCGAGGCGGTACGGGCGGGCGCCGTCGTCGCCGGCCGCGAGTACACGACGCCTGACGACGTGAAGCGACTCGCCCGCGCGACGATGGCCCACCGGCTCGTCCTCACGACCGAGGCGACCGTCGAGGGCGTCGACCCCGAGGCGATAATCTCGGACGCGCTGGCCGCGGTGGACGTCCCCGCCGTCTCGCCGGCCGCTCCCGACCCGGGCAACTCGGCGGGCGGGACAGACCGCGCGAACGGCGATCGTACTGACGGCGACGGGAACGGTCCTAACGACACCTCCGGTGACGGCGGCCGCAGCGAGGGGCGAGCGACGCCCGAGCGGTCGGACGGGGGCAGACCCGACGCCAGCGGCGACGACCCCGTCTAACCGACAGCGTTTTTCCCGCGGCCGTCCCGAGAACTGAGCGTGACACTCCGCGGCGTCGTCGTCGACGTGAGCGACCCGAAGACGGTCTCGACCCAGTACGGCGAGAGCGAACTCGTCGAGGTGAGCCTGCGGCCCGACCGGGGGCGGGGCGAACCGACCACGGTGACGCTCTGGGACAAGTGGACCGAGACGGCGACGTACCTCGAACCCGGGATGGAACTGGCCGTCACGAACCCCGAGGAACGGGAGTACCGCGGCGAACAGCAGTTCTCGACGACCGGCGACTCGATGGTCGTCGTCGAGCCCGACTTCCTCGTGGACGTGACCGACGTGCGCTCGTGGGTGCAGTGCCCGCGGATGTACTACCTCAACAAGATCGGCGGGGTGCCAAACGCCTACCCCGTGGTCAAGGGGACCATCGTCCACGAGGTGTTCGGCGACCTGCTCCGCGGGCGGGACCTGGAGGAGTCCATCGACGAGCGCGTCGAGGAGGCCGGTCTCGAACTCGGGATGCTCGGTCGCAGCGCCGAGGAGGTCCGCGAGGAAGTGCGACAGAACGCCTCGGCCATCGAGGGCTGGCTCCAGCAGGGGACCCTGACCGACGAAGACGAGTGGCGCTCCGAGATGACGCTCGTCAGCGAGACCTACGGCCTGAAGGGGCGGGCCGACGCCGTCCGCCGCGGGATGCCGGTCGAACTGAAGACGGGGAAGAACACGAAGCGCGAACCCCGCTTTCACGACAAGGTGCAGGCGACCTGCTACGCGCTCATCCTCGGCGAGCGCCGGGGCGAACCGCCCGATACGGGCACCCTGCTCTACACCAAGAACGCCGCGGTCGAGCGCAACGAGGAGACCGGCGACCTCTCGCCGGCCAAGGAGTTCTCCATCGGCTCGGGCTTCCTGAAGTTCGTGCTGCGGACGCGAAACGCCCTGGCCGCGATGGAGTACGACGCGAGCGTCCCGACCGGCTACGAGGCCGACGCGAAGTGCGAGTACTGCTTCGAGCAAGACACCTGCATGGCCGTCTCCGGCCGGCTGGGCCAGGAGTCCAAGGCCGGGGTCGTCGGGTCGCCCGTCCCGGACGAAGAGCGCGAGTACTTCGATCGAGTGTACCAGTCCATCGAGCGCGAGCGCCGCGCGGTCCACCGCGAGTACGCGAAGCTCTGGGAGCAGACGCCCGAGGAACGGGCCGACGACGACCGCGCGCTCGTGGACCTCGAACCGACAGAACGACGCGAACTCGACGGCGGCAACTGGGAGCTGCGCGCCCGCGGAACCGGCGCGGTCTCGAAGATCCGCGAGGGCGACCTCGTGCTCGCGAGCGACGGCGACCCGATCCGCGGCGAGGCCGAACTCGCGCGCGTCGAGCGGCTTGGCGGTGGCGTCGACGACGAAGGCGGCGACGACAGTGGGGGCGACACCGATCCCCGCCCGGAAATCGTCGTCACCGCGGACGAACCGGTCGAACTGCGGCGCATCGACGTGTACCCCTCGGAGATATCGACCGACCGGATGCTCACGGCGCTGCACGACGCCGTTCTCACGCAGTCGCCCGCGGAGAAGGACGTCCTCTTCGGCCGGCGCGAACCCGAGTTCGAATCCGTCGACGAGACGTACGTCCCGAACAACGACGCCCAGGACGAGGCCGTCCGCCTCGCCGTCGGCTGCGAGGACTGCGCGCTGATCCACGGACCGCCCGGCACCGGGAAGACGTATACGCTGGCACACATCGTGCAAGCGCTGGTCGAGGACGGCGAGCGCGTCCTGCTGTCGGCGTTCACGAACCGCGCCGTCGACAACGCCCTCGAAGCGCTCGTAGACCAGGGGTTCGAGGAGTTCGTCCGCGTGGGTACGGAGAGCGGCGTCCGCGAGGACATGCAGCCCTACCGCCTCGAACGCGCCGGTGACCCCGACGAACGGGTGGCGGAACTGCGGGACGCGCAGGTCGTCGCGGCGACGACGGCGACCTGCGGCTCGCGGATCATGCGCGAGCAGGACTTCGACGCGGCGGTCGTCGACGAGGCGGGACAGCTCACCGAGCCCGGCACGCTCGCGGCGACGAACCTCGCCGAGCGGTTCGTCCTCGTCGGCGACCACCAGCAGCTGCCGCCGGTCGTCCAGGCCGACGAGCCGGACCCCGAGACGACGGTCGACGGTGGCGCGGGCGGCGACGAGACGCCGGCGCCCGGCGCCACGCTCTCGCGGTCGCTCTTCCAGCGGCTCATCGAGCGGTATCCGGACGCCTCGGTCATGCTCGACCGCCAGTACCGCATGGCCCAGCGCATCCAGGCGTTCGCCTCCAGGGAGTTCTACGACGGCCAGCTCAGGCCCGCGACGGGCGAGGTGGCCGGCCAGCACCTCCGCGACCTCCCCGGCGTCGACGTCGATGCGCTCCCCGGGCACCTCCAGGACCAGGTCGCGTTCGTCGACCCCGACGGGCACGCCGAGGGGAACACGAACCCGACCGAGGCGGCGACCGTCGCGGAGACCGTCCGCGACTACCGTGAGGCGGGCGTTCCGGCCGAGGAGATCGGCGTCATCGCACCGTTCCGGGCACAGGTCGCCGAGATCGGCAAGCACGTCCCCGACGGCGTGGCCGTCGACACCGTCGACCGATTCCAGGGGTCGAGCAAGGAGGTCATCGTCATCTCCTTCGTCGCCACCGGAACGCTGGAGAGCCCGATCTTCGAGGACTACCGGCGCGTCAACGTCGCGCTGACGCGGGCGAAGAAGGCCCTGGTGCTCGTCGGCGACGCCGAGGCGCTCGGCACCGACGAGACGTACGGCCGCATGGTCGACTGGGCGCGCTGACTCCAGTCAGTTCTCCGTTCTCGGCGAGCGCACTCGGATTCCGCTGCGAGCAGCCGTCACCGACAGCGTTCCACTTTCACCCCGTGGCTATCACTTTTCACTAGTGAACGGTCGCTCCACTTTCACCGTGTGGCGGAGATTTATGTCTAGCTGCGGACCGTTTCACTTTCACTCCGTGGCGGACGTTTATCACTAGGTTTCGACCGTTTCACTTTCACCCCGTGGCGAGATGTTATCTCCCGGTTTCGTTACCACGTTCACCGTGTGGCGAAGATTTATGACTAGGTTCCGACCGCTCTCGCGGTTCCCGGGAAGGAAGATATAAGCCTCGTCGCCGGTGGGAATACGGTATGTTTCGGCTGGTCGAGGCGAGTCGTGCGATCCGCGAGGCGGTGCCACCCGAACTCGTGCCGGTGTTCTGGGTGGTCACGCTCCTCGGGAGCGCGAAGTTCCTGATGGTCGGGCTGTCGCTGGCGTACTGGAACGACCAGCGGCGACGCCGCGAGTTGCTCGCCGTGATCAGCGTCGCGTTCGTCGCTGTCTCGGTGACGCTCGCGCTGAAGTACTGGTTCGGCCTCCCCAGGCCACCGGCGGGCGTCCAGCACTATCCCGTCGAGCCCAGCCCCGTCGGGTTCCCGAGCGGGCACGCCATCGCGGCCACGACGGTCTACGGCGGTGCATTGATCGCCATGGACGAGTACCGGGACCGGCGGACCGTCCTCGGCGTCGGCGCGCTCGTGGCGCTCATCGGTCTCTCCCGCGTCGTCCTCGGCGTCCACTACCTCGGAGATATCCTCGCGGGGTTCGCCGTCGGGCTGGTGATGCTGGGCGTGCTCGCCGTCGCCATCGACGAGGGGCCCGCTGTCGTGTTCGGACTCGCGGTCGCGCTCTCGATCCCGGCGGTGTTGGTGACGACGGAGACCGGCGACGCCGCGCTGGCCGTGGGCGGAAGCCTCGGCGGCCTCGTCGGCGCGATCTGGCGCTCGCGCGCCGAACGGTTCCGCTCCCGGGCGGAGCGAGCGACTGTCAACGTCGTCGGCGTCGGATTCGTCGGCGGAGCGCTGATCGTCGTCGAAGCCGTCGAGACGCAACTGATCGTCGCGAGCGTCGCGAACGCCGCCCTCGCGTTCGGCATCGTCGCGCTCCCGTCGATCGTCGGCCGGTTCGAGCGGCTGCAGCCCGGGACCGCGGCGGACTGACGGTTTTTCGTCGTCCCGTCCGTCCGACCGGTAGTCTCTCGGACGGCGGGTCCGTAGGTTCTCGCGTGCCTGTCGAACTCCCACTGGGCGAGGGGACGGTGTCCGTCTCGCTCCCGGACTGCGACGTGAGCGTCTGTCGACCGCCCGGCGGCGAACCAGTGGACGTCCGCGATGCGGCGCAAGCGGCCGTCGACGACCCGCACGGTCCGCGGCTCGCACGGCGCGTCGACCCGGACGACACCGTGGGGATCGTCGTGACCGACGTGACCCGCGCGACGCCCGACGACGTCCTGCTCGACGTGCTCCTCGACGAACTCCGGACGGCCGGCGTCGCCCGCGAGCAGGTCACGGTGATCCTCGGTCTCGGCCTCCATCGACCGATGAGCGACGCCGAGATCGAGGACGCCCTCGGCGATCACGCCGACCTCGCGCGGAATCACGACCCCGACGCGACCGTCGAAGCGGGGGCGGTGGAGGGGACGCCGATCGAGATCAACGAGACGCTGGCGATGACCGACACCGTCCTCGCGACGGGGATGGTCGAGCCCCACCAGTACGCCGGCTTCTCCGGCGGCGCGAAGACCGTCGTGGTCGGCGCCGGCGGCGAGTCGCAGATCGGCTACTCCCACGGCCCGGAGCTGCTCGCCCGCGATGGCGTCAGGCTCGGCCGCGTCGACGACAACCCGTTCCGCGAGTTCGTCGACGCGGCCGGTGATCTGGTGGGCGTCGAGTTCTCGCTCAACGTCACCCACGGTCCGAGCGGGATCCTCGGCGCGGCGGCGGGCGACCCGCGCTCGGTCGTGCGGGACCTGGCCGACACGGCTCGCGACGCCCTCGCGACTCCCGTCGAAGGCGGATACGACGCGGTCGTCGCCGGCGTCGGCGCGCCGAAGGACGCGAACCTCTACCAGACGACCCGCGCGGCGACCTACGTGATCCTCGGGGCGCACAATCCCCTTCGTGAGGGGGGTCGCGTCGTCATTCCGGCGGCGCTCCCCGAGGGCGCCGGCGAGGGTACCGGCGAACGCCGGTTCTACGATCGGCTCTCCACCGCCGAGAGCGCGGAGGCGCTCTACGCGGAGATGCGCGAGGGGTACGAGCCCGGCGCCCAGCGAGCGTTCGTCGTCGCCCGCGCGCTACGCGACCACGACATCTACGTCACGAACAGCGACAGCCCCGACGTCGTCGAGGCATGTCTGATGGAGGCCCGCGAGTCGGTGGACGCGGCCGTCGAACCCGGGAGCGACGTGCTCGTCGTCCCCGACGCGCTCGATACGCTGCTGGTCTGAGCGGGGCGGCCCACAGCCGAATTTTGAACGGAGTTCGGACGGACTCTGCACGCGATCCGAACGGAGTTTGCGGGCCCTCCGAGCGGAGTTTGAAAATTCCTTATCCCCGGTCCGGGCGCGGACGCGAACGAATCATGACAGACGAGACGACTCGACGCACGTTCGTGAGAGGCGCGATCGCGACCGTCGCGGCCGGTGCAGTGGCCGGCTGTTCGACCGGAGGCGACGACGGCGGTGACAGCCAGACGACCGAACCAGGCGAGGGCTCGATGGACGACGGTGGGGATTCCATGGACGACGGCGACGACTCGATGGACGACGGATCGATGACTGACGCGATGGACGGCGACGACTCGACGACCGATTCCATGGACGGCGGGTCTATGGACGGCACCGAGAGCGGCATGGACGACGGGATGGACACAGCGACGGAGGGGATGGACGATGGAATGGGAGACACGACCGAGACCGACGATGGCATGGGCGGAATGGAAGAGACGGACACCGGAATGGGCGCCATGAACGAGACGGACAGTGGCATGGACGACGGGATGGGCGGCGACGAGACGATGGGCGAGTCGACCGAGACGGACGACGGGATGTAGGCACTCGTCGCTCGCTGTGGACCAGCAGTAGCGGCCGTCGGAGCCTTCAGTTCGTCCCGAGTTCGCGCTCGGGAGGCCCGTCGTCGTCGATCTCGGCCATGACGCGCTCGTGGAAGCGCTGGAGCACCTCGCTCTCGTCCTCGGCGAGTACCACGTCCGAGGCCATCAGGGTCGCGAGACCGAAGGCCCGCGGCGACGGCGTGTCGACGCGGTGGTGTTCGACCGTGACCCCGCCGTCACGGATCGCGCCGACCACGTCCTCGATGGCGCCGACGTTCAACTTGTCTTCGAGGATCTCACGGTATGTCTCCTCGATGACCGCGAACTCTTCGAGGTCCTCCGCGAACCCGAGCAGCATCTCGGAGTTCATCTGCTGCTCGCTCGCGGACTTCTCGTAGCCCTTGTAGCGCTTGAGGATCATCAGCGCCCGGGTGGCGTTGATCCGGAAGTACCGCTGGAGCAGGTCCGTGCCGTCGAGGCTCGCCCGGAGGTCCGGGCGGACGTCGGACGGGACGAGGTCGGCGAGGACGCCCGTCACGTCGACCTTCCGGTTGAGCGGCATCGAGAGCGTGAAGCCGTTGTCGGCCACGGCCACCTGCACGTTGGCGTCGGCCTCCTGGGCGACCCGGTAGGCCAGCAGCCGGGAGAACCCGTCGTTGAACCGCCGGCCGTAGTTCGAGTGGACGTAGTACCGGCGCTCGTACTCCTCGCGGTCGAGTTCCTCCTCGACGACGAGGCGCTCGTCGGTGCTCACGCTCTCGAACCCCGCGAACTTGACCTGCTCCTCGAACATGCGCGTGACCGCGCGAACGCTGTTCTCGTCGAGCGGATACTCTCGAAGCCAGTGGCGCACCGCGCCGGCGCCGCCGCGGTCGAGCCTGTCGAGGAGGTCCCGCTGGAAGGCGAGGATCTCCCGGCCGAGGTCGTACGAGAGGGGCAGCCGCTCGGAGAACCACGACGGTACCGTCGGTCGGGCGTTCGTCGGGTCCGCGTACACCTTCGACCCGCGCCGGTAGCGGTACTCGAAGCGGTCGCCCCCGAGCACGAACACGTCGCCCGAGTCCAGCGTGTCGAGGTAGGACTCGTCCAGTTGCCCCACCCAGTCGTCGCCCGAGCGGGTGAACACGTCGCAGGTGAACGAGTCGGGGATCGTCCCGATGTTGGTCATGTAGATGACTCGCGCGAGGCGGCCGCGCTTGCCCAGCAGGTGCTCGCCGACGGGGTACTCCTCGTAGTGGTGCTCCCCGTCGGGCGCGTCGTTCGTGTCGCGCCAGACCTTCGCGTAGACGTGCCGGTCCTCCATCCCGTCGTAGTCCGCCGTGAGGTACCGCAGCAGCGACTCCCACTCGGCGTCGCCGTAGTTCCGGTAGGGATAGGCGCGTTCGAGGATACCGCGGATCTCGGCCTCCGGCCGGATCTCGGCGATGGCCATGCCGTAGACGTGCTGGGCGGCCACGTCCTGGGCGTTCTCCGGGACGAACACCCGGTCGACGAACCCCTCGGTCGCCTTCTTCAGCATCACCGCGCACTCGACGAGTTCGTCGCGGTCGAGCGCGACGACCCGTCCCGTCACCGTCTCGCCGAGCTGGTGACCGGCGCGGCCGACCCGCTGGAGCAGCGACGCGACGGACTTCGGCGAGCCGACCTGCACCACGAGGTCGATGTGTGGCATGTCGATACCGAGTTCCAGGCTCGTCGACGTCGTGACCACGTCGAGGTCGCCTGATTTCAGTCGTTCCTCGATCGCCTGGCGGCGGTCCTTCGAGAGGCTGCCGTGGTGGCAGCCGGAGTTTTCCTCGTCGTACTCGTCGTTGCGCTCGCGCAGGTTGTGGAGCACGCGCTCGGCGCCCGACCGGGTGTTCGTGAACACGAGTGTGTTCGTGTGATCCTGGATCAGGTCGTGCAGGTCCCGGTAGAACCGGTCGTTCACGACGTCCGGAGGCGTGTTCACCAGGTCGTCGGTCGGACAGACGAGTTCCATGTCGAACTCGCGGGCGAATCGGGCGTCGACGATCTCGTAGTCGCGCGGTTCGCCCCCGGGCGATTCCTGTCCGACGAGGTACTCGGCCATCGCGTCGAGCGGCTCGACCGTCGCCGAACAGCCGATGCGCGTCGGCGAGTCGTGGGCCAGCGCCTCGAGCCGTTCGAGCGAGACCGAGAGGTGCGTGCCCCGCTTGTTCTCGGCGAGGCTGTGGATCTCGTCGACGACGACGTACTCCACGGTGCGGAGCTTCTCCCGGAACTTCGGCGAGTTGAGGAGGATGGCGAGCGTCTCCGGCGTCGTGTTGAGGATGTGGGGCGTCTCCGAGAGCATCTTCTGCCTGTCGGCGTCACTGGTGTCGCCGTGGCGGATGGCGTGGCGGATCTCGACGTCCTCGCCGCGGTCGTCGAGCTTCTCGGTGATGCCGTCGAGCGGCACCTCCAGGTTCCGGTGGATGTCGTTTGCGAGGGACTTGAGCGGGGAGACGTACAGGCAGTAAACGGAGTTTTCGAGCCCCTCGGCGCGGTCGCGCCGGAACAGCTCGTTGATGATGCTCGTGAAGGAGGCGAGCGTCTTGCCGGACCCGGTCGGCGCCGCGATCAGGGCGTTGTCGCCCTCGTGGATGAGCGGGACGGCCTCCTTCTGCGGCGGCGTGAAGAAGCCGCCGTTCTCGGGGACGTACGCGCCGAATTGCTCGACCCACCACTCGCGGACCGGCGGCTCCAGCAGGTCTAACACGTCGCCGTCGTCGATCTCGACGCCGGCCGGGTCGACACCCACCTCCGCCGCGTCGAGCAACTCGCGTCCTCCCATTCGGGCTTCGTGGCTTCCGTTAGGGCCGAGCCGTCAAGTGGGTTTGGACAGCGGAGTGAAAGTGGTCTTCACCGTTCGAAGGCGTTGTCGGTGGTGATCATGAGGACTGCGAGGACCAGAACTGCGAGGACGGCCAGCGCGGTCCCGGCCGTGCCACCGCCGAACGCGTCGAGACGGAACCCCCAGGCCTCCGGAATGACCACGTACCCGAGCGCGACTGTGGCGAACAGCAGGCCTGCCACCTTCGAGAGCGGGGAGTCGATGCGGAATCCCATGCGATCACGTCGTCGCGTGGGGGACAAATACCTTGTGCGCCGACAGGTTGGGCCGAGGCCGGACTCGACGGGCCGGCGGACAGGCCCAAGGGGATCGCGACCCAACGGTTCACGTGCTCTCGAACGATACGCGGGTCCTCTGTCCGCTCGTGACACCATTCGAGGACGGTGCCGTGGACCACGACGCGCTCGCGGACGTGGTTGAACGTCTGGCGGACCGCGGCGTCGACGGGTTCGTCCCCTGCGGGACCACCGGCGAGTTCGCCAGCCTGACCCAGGACGAACGCACCGCGGTCGTCGAGACCACGGTCGACGCCGCGCCAGACGGCGCACCCGTCGTCGCCGGCGCCGCGGGCACCGCCGTCGAGACGGTCCGCCAGCGGATCTCCGACGTGGCCGCGGCAGGCGCCGACGCGGCGCTGACCGTCTCGCCGTACTACGTCACCCCGTCGGAGCCGTCGAGCAACCAGGCCTTCTTCGAGCGGGTGGTCGACGACAGCCCGATCCCCATCTACCTCTACAACATCCCCTCGGTCGTCGACGACGAGATCGCGCCGGAGACGGTCGAGGCGCTGGCCGAGCGCGAGTCGGTCGTCGGGCTCAAGGACACCAGCGGCGACCTGACCCACGTGACGGACGTACTCGATCGGGTCCCCGACGACTTCGAGGTGCTCCAGGGGTTCGACGGCCAGCTCGTCCCCGGTCTCTACATGGGCATGGACGCGGGCGTCAACGCGACATCGCACGTCGTCCCCGAGGCGGTCACCTCGGCCGTCGAAGCCGTCCGCGCCGACGACCACGGCCGCGCCCGCGACCTCCAGCGCCACGTCGTCGACCCGCTGTTTCGCTGCGGGTCCGCGTACGGCTTCTCCGGCGCGACGAAGGTCATGCTCGCCCACGAGGGCGTGATCGACGACCCCGAAGTGCGCCCGCCGCTCGAACTCCCCGACCCCGACGAGCGCGAGGAGATCCAGTCGACGGTCGACCGCGTCGCCGACCGCGCGACGGAGTGAGTCAGGACGTCGGCAGCCGTCCCGCTCCGGTGCCAGCCGAGGAAGGTCTATTCCCCCGGAGGACGAACGTCGCGGTATGCGCGTCACCTTCCTGGGCACGGGCAGCGCGATGCCGACCGGCGAGCGGTTCCAGACCGGGCTCTTGCTTGAGTCCGCGGACGGCGACCTGCTCGTCGACTGCGGCAGCGGCGTCCTCCACGGCCTCCAGCGGACGAGCGTCGGCTACGAGGGCATCGACGCGGTGTTACTGACCCACCACCACCTCGACCACGTCTCGGACCTGCTTCCCCTGCTGAAGGCCCGCTGGCTGGCCGGCGCGACCGAGTTCACCATCGCCGGTCCCCCCGGGACCGAACAACTGGTTACCGATCTACTGGAGGTCCACGACTACATGCAGGACCGCATGGACCTGCGGTTCCGGGAGGTCGAACCGGGGTCGTTCTCGCTCGCCGGGTTCGACGTGTCCGCACTGGAAGTCCATCACTCGATGTACTGTCTCGCCTATCGATTCGAGGCGGCCAGTGCCGCCGAGGCATCCGGTTCGACGGACGCTCCCGATCCGACCGACGGCGAGGCGCCCGCCTTCGTCTTCAGCGGCGACACCGAGGCGTTCACCGAACTGATCGAGTTCGCCGACGGCGCGGCCGTCCTGGCGCACGACTGCTCGTTCCCCGACGCCGTCGACGTGGACAACCACCCGACGCCCGACGAACTCGGACGGGCGCTCGCAGCCGCCGACGCCACCGTGGGGCGCGTCTACCTGACGCACCTCTACCCGCACACCGACGGCGAACACGAGGGGATGCTGGCGTCGATCGCCGAGCGGTACGACGGCGACGTCCGATTCGCGTCCGACGGGCTCTCGCTCGACATCGAGTGAGCCGTCAGGCCGTCGAGAGCGTACTCGCTCGTTCTTTCGACAGCCGCGAGCCGACGAGAACTGACGCCGCTTCGGCGCCGCCGGGAACTGGCCGGCAGTGGTGTCACCCGTTTAATCAAACGTCTAGCGAACTCGAAATTGTTGCGAATTTAACCCGTTCGGAAACGAAGGCGACGTATGCAGCACACGGGTGACATGTATTCGTTCGACGCCGGAGCACAGGTGGGAGACGTCGTCCAGCGACGACCACTGTCGGTCGGTTCCGCCGCGGAACGCCACAGGTGTCGGGGGCGAACGCCCGCGAGAGCGAGCGCTCGGTCCCGGCAGTATCGTCGTTCTGGGATACGAAGCGCTGTCCCCGCGACGGAACCGAGCGAGTGGACGAGGTGGAGACCGCGCTCACGCTGTCCCGGGGACGGGAGCGTCGCGCGTCTCGGGGTGGGCCATGAGTTACGACGATGTGTTTGAAGCGCTCGCGGACGAGCAACGCCGCCAGTTACTGCTCGGTCTCGCCCACCGCGAGCTCTTCCTCGTCGCCCCGCTGTCGGGCGTCTCACGGGAGTTAGCCGACGCGGACGAGACGCTCCTCCGCGAGCACCTCCGCAGTTCGCGGGAGCTGCCGTCAGCGGACGAGGCGCTCGTGCGCATGCACTGCGTTCACCTGCCGAAACTGGCCACGTACGGGTTCGTCGAGTGGGAGCGAACGGACAACCTCGTCGCGAAGGGCGAACGGTTCGACGAGCTGGTTCCGATCCTCGAACTGCTGGACGAACAGCGGACGGAGCGCCCCGCGAGTGACTCCGTCGCTTCGCTGAGATAGGCCGGCCTCCGAGGCGAGAGACTGGTCGCGGGCCGCCAGTTTCGCCGAGCGCCACCCCCTCGTCCTCCGAACGTCCCCGGGAACGCCACTTCCGACTATTCACCCTCGTTGTCGTGTCCCCCCCGCCAACGCCAAGCGTTTATACGCCCCTGACTTCTGCTGGCCCCATGGGAACTTCAGGCTCGTCTTCGGACGTCACTCCGGAGGACGTTCTGGTCGTTTTTTCGGAACTGGACGAGCCCTCCACGCCACTGACCGTCGGTGACGTCACCGAGAGACTCGACTGTCGGGAGGACGTCGCGCGCCGCGCCCTCGAAGAACTCGCCGACCGCGGCGAAGTTCGGGTGAAGCGGGTGAACGGGTCGGGCCGGGTCTGGTGGCGGCCTGGCGCGGACGACGGAGCCGTCCAGGAGACGGCGTCGACGGAGTTCAGCGCGTTCGTCAGCGCGGTCAAGGACTACGCGATCTTCATGCTCGACACTGACGGGACGGTCGCGAACTGGAACGACGGCGCCGAGCGGATCAAGGGGTACCACGAATCAGACATCGTCGGCGAGCACTTCTCGACCTTCTACACCGAGGCGGACGTCGACGACGGCGTCCCCGAACAGAACCTCGACGCCGCCACGCGGAACGGCCGCGTCGAGGACGAGGGCTGGCGGGTCCGGAAGGACGGGTCTCGCTTCTGGGCGAACGTCGTGATCACCGCCGTGCGCGACGACGACGGCGAACTGCAGGGGTTCACGAAGGTCACCCGGGACATGACCGAACGGCGGGAGTACGAACAGGAACTGCGCGAGAAACGCGACCTCGTCGAGCAGATCCTCGACACCGTTCCGGTCGGTATCGGCGTGCTGGACGCCGAGGGGACGTTCGTTCGGGCGAACCAGCGCTTGCTGGAGCGTCGCGAGATCGACCGACCCGCCCTCGCTGATTCCGAACGCCCGTCCCCGGGGGCGAGCGACGCCGACGGCGACTTGCTCGCGGCGGAGGAGTGGCCGTTAGCCCGGGTCGTCGAGAGCGGGGAACCGGTACACGACTTCGAGTACCGGATCGAATCCCAGGACGGGGACCATCGGTGGCTTTCGATCAACGCCGCGCCGCTCGACGGCGAGGCGGAGGACGGTTCGCGGATCGTCGTCGCCGTCGACGACATCACCGACCGGAAGGGACGCGAACAGCAGCTCGAACGACGCAAGACGGAGCTCGAGACGGAACTGAGCGAGATTCTCGGCCGGATCTCCGACGCGTTCTACGCGCTCGACGACGAGTGGCGACTCACGCACCTCAACGAACGGGCCGCGGACATCATGCAACGGCCGCGGGACGAGTTGCTCGGCCAGGTGATCTGGGACGTGGTCCCCGACCAGTCCGGGATCTACCGGGAGCACTTCGAGCGGGCGATGGCCTCCCAGGAGCCCGCGACGTTCGAGGTCTACGCCGAGGGTCACGACGCGTGGCTGGAGTTCAACGTCTACCCGTCCGAGTCTGGTCTCTCGATCTACTTCAGGGACGTCACCGAGCGGAAACAGCGCGAGCGCGAGCTGGCGAAGTACGAGACGATCGTCGAGACCGTCGAGGACGGCATCTACGTGAAAGACGAGGACGGTCGATTTACGATGGTCAACGAGGCCTACGCGGAACTGACGGGCTACGACCGCGAGGAACTCGTCGGCGCGAACGCGTCGCTCGTCGTCGACGAGGCAACCATCCAGGAGGCGAAAAAGCGAAAGAAGGCGCTGAGCGACGACGACACCGACCCGACGATGGAAGCGATGATCGAGCGGGCGGACGGCGACCGCGTGCCGACGGAGGGGACGTTCGCGACGATAGAGACCGGGGACGGCGAGACGGAGCAGGTGGGCGTCGTCCGGGACATCTCCGACCGGAAGGAGTACGAACGGAAGATCGAGGAGAGCGAGCGGCGCTACCGGACGCTCGCCGAGAACTTCCCCAACGGCATCGTCGCGCTGTTCGACGAGGACCTCCGGTACGTGGCCGCCGGGGGCGAACTCGTCGGCGAACTCGGCATCGAACGCGAGGACGTCGTCGGCGAGACGATCCACGACCGGTACCCGGACGACCTCCTCGCGGAGGTCGAACCGTACTTCGAGGCGGCGCTCGACGGCGAGGCGAACTCGTTCGAGGTGACGGCCTACGACCGACACCTGCGGGCGCACACGCTGCCGATCAAATCTACCGGAGGGGACCGGAGGGGGATGCTCGTCGTCCAGGACATCACCGAGCGAAAGGAGTACGAGCGGCAACTCGAAGCGTCGAACGAACGCCTCCAGCAGTTCGCCTACGCCGCCTCGCACGACCTGCAGGAACCGCTCCGGATGGTGTCGAGCTACCTGCAACTGGTCGAGGACCGCTACGGCGACGAACTCGACGCCGACGGGCGGGAGTTCATCGACTTCGCCGTCGACGGCGCCGAGCGGATGCGCGCGATGATCGAGGGGCTGCTCGAGTACTCGCGCGTCGAGACGCGGGGCGACCCGTTCGAGCCGGTCGACCTCGACGCCGTCCTGGCCGACGTGCGCGAGGACCTCCAGTTGCAGATCCGGGAGAGCGACGCCGAGATCTCGGTCGAGTCGCTGCCCGTGGTCCACGGGGACGCGGATCAGCTTCGACAGGTCTTCCAGAACCTGCTGGACAACGCGATCGAGTACAGCGGCGACGAGCCGCCGCGGATCGAGATCGACGCTGAACGTGACGGCGACCAGTGGGTGCTCTCGGTCAGCGACGAGGGGATCGGCGTCGACCCCGAGGACGAGGATCGCATCTTCGAGGTGTTCCAGCGCCTCCACAGCCACGAAGACCACTCGGGGACGGGCATCGGGCTGGCGCTGTGCCGCCGCATCGTCGACCGACACGGCGGGGAGATCTGGGTGGAGTCGGATACCGGCGCGGGCGCGACGTTCCTGTTCACGCTCCCCGCCGACGAGGCCGGGGACGAGTGACCGTCGCGGACGGCCGAGCCCGCCGCTCGACTCCCGGGACCCGATCACTTACCCGTGTGGGAGCCTGCCAACGTAGATAGATGCCGTCGACAGAACCCGAGCGCTCGCAGTCGACCGGTGACGAGCGCCCGCCGGACGTCCACTGCGAGGCGTGTCAGTCGGCGCTCCGATCCGGGAGCGAACAGACGGTCTCGTTCCTCCTCCTCGATCAGCTCACGATCCCGGTGCTCGCCTGCGACGACCACCTCCGGGAATTCACTTCGGTCTGCGGACTGACAACCGAGGGCTCGGCCGACCTCCTCGAACACCGACCGGCCGGCGGGATCTGCTGTCCCGGCTGTCGCAACGCCCGGTACGACCCGTCCCATCCCTTGATCCCCGTCCAGGAGGGAGCGGTCGTCGTCACCGCCTGTCCGACCCACCAGTCGGCGATCGTCGAACGCTTCCGCACGGGCCTGCGGACTCACGAGCAGTTGACGGCCAGTCTCGGGACGCCCCCGTCCGCGCTCCGGTGAGACGGAGGCCGAGAGCGACACGGTCGATCCGTCGCTGAATATCTCGGTCACGACCGACCGCACTGCCACTGCGTAGGTCCAGGCGCTCCTCCCGCTGACGGGCGACGTGACCGCTCCGTCCAGGCGCTCCTCCCGCTGGCGGGCGACGTGACCGCTCAGTCCTCGCGAGGCCGCATCCGGGCGGAGAAGTCCCACGTGTACGCGCGGTCGACGTCGATTCCGATGCGAACCTCGTCGCGCTCGGGCGACAACAGCGAGTCCACCAGCCCGCTGTCCCGGTCGCCCAGGTACCGATCGACGAGCGCGCGCAGGACCTCCTTGTCCTCGTCGGGCGCTATCGACGCCGAGCCGGCGCCGCGGACGCCGCGGTAGGGTGGATCGTTGGTCGATATTTCGAAGGCGACCTCCGGGTCCTTCCGGAGGTAGCGGACGACCTCGGCGCCCGCGCCGGTTGCACACTCCAGGCGGCCGTCGCGGTAGCGGTACCACAGCGAGAGCATCCAGAGCCCGCCGTCGGGCCTGTGCATCGCGAGTCTGACCGGAACGGTCTGCTCGTCGAGGAACTGTTCGGTCCGCTCGCGGGTCCAGTCGCCAGTGACGCGCTTCATGGGGCAGTCTCGTTCGAAGTGTCGGCCGCCGCGGACATAAACGTCGGTTGCGACTGGATGGGCCCGACCGAGCCGCGGTGTCAGACGCGTTCCAGCGCGATCTGGAACTCCGCGCCGCCGGCGTCGCTGGGGGTCGCGCCACCCGGGTTCGTGCTCCCGGCCACGCGGAGGTCGCCGTCGATTTCGCCCTCGCCACCGCGGACCTCGATCACGGTCACGTCGGTCAGGTCGAACAGGATGGTTATCGCTTCCATCGTCAGCGAGACCACCTCGTCGACCGTCTCGCACTGGTTGAGGGCGTGTCCGTACTTGGTGAGATCGGCCACTTGCCGGGCGAAGTCCTGTCGTTGTTCGAATCCCATCAGCTCCCCCGAATGGGTATTGATGCGGATTCTGATACCGGCCTGAAAGTCGTTTCGGCGGTGAGATCCCGGGGGTGGGACAGTCGAGTGGGCGTGCTTCCGGTCGATCAGTCGATGCGATAGCGCAACAGCGCGGCGATCCCACCGAGGTTCCGGAGCTGCTGGCCGGGGTCGAACTCGCCGGAGAAGACGACCACCTCGCCGCCTTTCTGTTCGGCCGTCTCGATGACGTCGTCGACGTCGATCGCCCACTCGCCCTCGTCGCCGCGTTCGGCGCGGAGCCGCTCGTCGAGGATCAGGAGCGTCTCGATGGCGCCGAACTCGGCGGCTTCCGCGACTCGCTCCGGGCCGTAGGCGACTTCGGTCCCTTTCGCGATGCGCTCGGTCAGCTCGTCGACGAGGTCGGCCTCCTTGGAGATCCGCGTCTGGGTCTGCACCTCGTCGACGGCGCCGCGCTTGAGCACCTCGTGGACGCCGCGGTCGCCGACGCCGGCCGTGTCGACGGTCGTGATCAGACTCGCCAGGTCGGGGTCGTTCTCCTCGACGTAGTCGAGCGCCTGCTGTTTCGTGAACCCCGGGCCCGCGAGGATGACCGCGTCGACGTCCATCCGACCGAGCACCTCCATGAGTTCCTCGTAGAGGTCCTCGCGCGAACTCCCGCCTCCACTCGACCCCATCGAGCCGGTGAGCGTGGACTGGCCCTTGCCGCTCGACCCCGTGAGGCTCGCCCGCTCCTCCGTCCCGTACTGGGCGACGGTGTGGACGTACGCCTGGCCTTCCTCGACGGTGGCGATGGCCACGTCGGGGTTCTCGGTGGCCTCGACGGCTTCGGCGAGGCGCTCGTTCTGGTCGGGCTTCCAGACCTTCTCGACCTCGATCTCGGTGAGCGGTTCGACGTTGAGCGTGTGGTGGAAGTCGAGCTGGTCCTCACGGGAGCAGTCGACGATGACGCCGCCGACGCGCAGGCGGTTGGCGAACTTCGCGAACTCCACGTCGTCGACCTCGATCTCGATCCACATGGGCTCGCGCTCGCCGCCGGTGTCGCGCATGTCGTCGTCGTTGCGCTGGATCCGCCGCGTGGTGTCGCCGGCCACCAGGTCCCCCGGCTCGACGACGTAGGTGAGATGCCACAGATCGTCCAGACTCTCGGGGACGAGCGTCACGCGCTCGCGCCCCTCGGTCGTCGGGTGGCGATCGTTGATCTGCATACTCGGATCTCTCCGTCCGGCGGCAAGTGTGCTGTTATTCCGCCGCGGTCGCGAGGGCCGGGGCGAGATGCCCCGGTCGGTCCCCGGTGGACGACAGATCGTGGGCCGCCCAGCTGTCGCGTGCAGGGCGAAGCCTTGATGTAACTGTATATTACATTTACTTTCGTTATGGAGCCGGGTGCACTCAGGCAGTTCGGGCGCGACAACGAATCGGGCGCAAACGGGACGAACGAGCGGTCCCTTCGGGGCCAACGACTGGGTGGTTCGCCGTGGCGGTCGGCGCGGGAACGGGGTGATCGGCTGTGAGCGACGACGGAGGTGCCGGACCGCTCCTGGGGCTGGTACGGACGCTCACTCCAAACTTCGTCAGGCGACGCTACGCCCTCAAGTTCCTGATCGTGCTGTCGGTGATGGGGCTCGCGATCGGATCGGTGGGCGTCTTCGCGACCGCACAGATCACGGACGAGACCCGCGATCGGGTCGAGAGCGAGTACAGCGGTATCGCGAGCCAGGAGGCCACGATCATCGAGCAGTGGGTCGAACGGAACCGCCAGGGAGTCCGGCTCGCGTCGAACAACGACGTCTGGACGTCTGACGACGCCTCGGCCATGGAACGGGCCGCGCGGAACCTGAAGAGCGACTCGACGGACATCTCGGGGCTCCACCTGGTGAACGCCTCCAGCGAACACCTCGACATCGTCGCGAGCACCCGGTTCGACACGAGCGCGACGTTCGAGGGGACGAGCCGCGAGTGGCTCGCCGAGATGTCCTTCAGCAGCATCGGCCAGGTCAAGAGTTCGACCGTGTACGACACCGGGGACGAAGCCGTCGTCGGCTTCGTGAGCCCGGTCGGTGACGGGGACCGGTACCTCGTCCTGGAGTCGTCGGTGACCGCGCTCGCGAACCGGTTCCAGGGCGCCGAGCGCGCCGACGGCGGGTTCACCCAGGTCGTCGACGGCGACGGGAACGTCCTGATCGACGAGCGCACGGAGGTGTCCGGCGCGGAGCCCGCGGCGCTCTTTTCGACCTACGGCGACCAGCGCGCCCAGCAGCCGATCAGGGACGCGCTCGACCTCTCGGCCGGATCCAGCGGGGTCAGCGCCGAGATGCCGGCTCACTCGGGCGTCCTCGACGAGGAGTACGCCGTCGGGTACGCGCCGGTCCCGATCACTAACGGTCCCGACGAATGGGTCGTGCTCGTGCACGCGCCGACCGGCGAAGTGTTCGGGTTCGTCCAGACCGTCTCCGACCTGGGTCTCGTCGCGACCGGCCTCGCGGTCCTGTTGATGGGCGCCATCGGCGCCGCGCTCGGCTACAACACGTCGACCACCATCGACCGACTCACGGGCAAGGCCGAACAGATGGAGCAGGGCAACCTCGACGTCGAGATCGAGACCGGGCGGGTCGACAACATCGGCCGACTGTACGGCGCCTTCGGGTCGATGCGCGACGCCTTGCGCGAGCAGATCCGCGAGGCCGAACAGGCCCGCAAGGAAGCGGAGGTCTCGCGGGCCGAGGCGATGGAGATGAGCAACTACCTCCAGGAGAGAGCCGAGGAGTACTCCGCGATCATGCAAGCGGGCGCGCGCGGTGACCTCACCCAGCGGATGGAGACGGAAGGCGAGAACGAGGCGATGGACCAGATCGCCGACGACTTCAACGAGATGATCACCGAACTGGAGATGACGACCGGCCAGCTCAAGAGCTTCGCCGTCCAGGTGGAGGAAGGCGGCCAGTCCGTCCAGCAGAGCGCGGAGACGGTCCGCGACGCCAGCGAACAGGTCGCCGAGTCGATCCAGAAGATCTCCGACGACGCGTACGACCAGAAGGAGCGACTCCAGCGCATCTCGGAGGACATCGACGCGGTGGCCGACGCCATCGAATCGTCCGAGGCCGACGGCGAGGCCGTCGACTTCGGCGAGTCGCTCCGCATGGTCAGGGAAGTCGCGGATCTGGTCGACACCGCGGTGGACCTCGGCGAGGAGATGATGGCCGAGAGCGAGAACGTCGCCGGCGCGGCCGAAGAGCAGGCGGCCGAACTCACCGAGGTGTCCTCGCGCGCCGAGGAACTGGTCCGCTACGCGCAGTACCTCGGCGACGGCCTGAACAACTTCGAAACCGAGGAAGAACACGAGTTCGTCTTCCAGACCGGCGCGGGCGGCCCCGAAGACGGTCCCGAGCCGAGCGGGGACTGAGGACGGAGCCCCCGGTCGGTCACGCGCTGTCGATGAACCGTCGATTCGTGGAGCGGGGCCCTCCGCCCGGTTCGTCCCGGCCGAAGTGATTGCCCGGGGGACTCGTCGTCGCTACTGTGTCGACTGTGTCGACTGTCGCGCCCCTGTTTCCGGGAGCTTCATACCGTCGCGACTCGGCCGTTCGAGTATGACCGAGATCATCGACGGCAACGCCGTGGCCGAGGACGTGCGGAGCGAGGTCAGCGACGCGGTGGACGAACTCGCCGACGAGGGCGTCACGCCGACGCTCGCGACGGTGCTGATGAGCGAGGATCCCGCCAGCGAGACGTACGTCTCGATGAAGCAGAACGACTGCGAGGAGGTCGGCATCGACACCGTGGACGTCGAACTCGACTCCGACGCGCCCGCAGAGGAGCTGTACGACACCATCGACGAACTGAACGCCGACGACGACGTGAACGGCATCCTCGTGCAGATGCCGGTGCCGGACCACGTCGACGACCGGCGCGTCCTGCGCAGCATCGACCCCGAGAAGGACGTCGACGGGCTCCACCCGGAGAACATCGGTCGGCTCGTCGCCGGCGACGCGCGCTACAAGCCCTGCACGCCCCACGGCATCCAGCGCCTGCTCGCCGCCGCGGACGTCGAGACCGAGGGGAAAGACGCGGTCGTCGTGGGCCGTTCGCGGCTGGTGGGCAAGCCGATGGCGAACCTGTTCATCCAGTACGGCGAGGGCGGGAACGCCACGACGACGGTCTGTCACTCGCGAACGCGGAACCTCGGCGAGAAGACGCGGAACGCGGACATCCTCGTCGCCGCCGCGGGCGTGCCGGAGATGATCGACGGCTCGATGGTCGGCGAGGGGAGCGTCGTCGTCGACGTCGGCATCAACCAGGTCGACGCCGACAACGAGAAGGGCTACGAGCTGGTCGGCGACGTCGAGTTCGAGAGCGCGAAGGAGAAAGCGGCTGCCATCACGCCCGTCCCCGGCGGCGTCGGGCCGATGACGCGCGCCATGCTGCTGTACAACACCGTCAACGCGGCCGCCCTGCAGTCCGGCGTCGAGAGCACGCTGTAGCGCGCGACGGGGATCGGTCGCTCACTTCTCAGAGGTCGACCTCGAACTCGTCGAGCCGGCGCTGTGCTTCGGCGAGCGCGGTCTCGTCGTCGTCGATCAGGGCGCGACCGATCGCGCGGGCGACGTAGACGAGTTCGCCGGCGGTCCGCGGGGACACGTCGCCGTCGAGCGCCTCGACGCGTTTCTGCTGGTCGCGCAGGGTCGCGAGGAGCGCCCGGACGGTCTCGTCGGGGTGTTCGTCCAGGTAGCGGCGCACGTCCGAGCGGTAGGCGTCGACGGTCCGGGCGTACGCGAGGCCGCGGACGGTGCGCAGCGATACGGGCACGTCGTCGGCCGGCGGTCGTTCGCCGCGGTCCGCGCCGCGCAGCAGTTCCAGGAAGTAGTACTCCTCGTCGTCGCTGACGCGCATGACGTGGGTGAGTTCCTCGGCGGCCATCCGGAGTTCGGCGGCGGCGAGGTACGTGTCGTCCAGCGGCTGGAGGTCGCCTCCGCGGATGAAACCGCGCTTGCGGACGTACTCCCGGCAGGTCTCGGCAGTGGTCTCGGCGACGTCCGCCAGCGACTGTTCGTCCACGAGGTTCCTGATCGCGCTCAACTCCAGGGCCGCGGGACTGGCGGTGTGTTCGGTGGGGTCGTCGAGACCGACGCTGCGGAGGCTCCCGCACTCCGGACAGACCACGCTCCCCGTCTCGTAGTACGACCACCGGGTCCCGCAGGACTGGCACTCGCGCTCGCCGCGGATCTTCATACGCGTTCGTACCGGCCGGGCGACTAAAATCCGCCCGGTCGTTCCCGAGCGGTGACCGCCGCGTCGGTCGGGTTGCCGTTCGGAGCCGGCGACCCACCGACGGATCGACGGGCGGCGCCGGTGGCCGGTGCCGGTACTTTTATGTGATTGCCGGCCAGAACATCAAATGACGCTTCGCTTGGAGGGCCGAAGCGTCAGCGGGGACCAATTCAGGGCGGCAAGCGTTCGCGTGGGTTTTTCACCCACGCGTTCGCTTTCCATTCCTTTCCGGAACTACGAACGAACAGCGGTGGTGCCGTCACCCATTTGCAGAGTAACCCCACGTTACTGTGATCGTCTCTGCGAGCGGTAGGCACGCGGTGAGAACGCTCACGGATGGACGGACCTCGTCCAGTGGTACTGTCGCCGCAGGGCGGACGGGGGCGTGCTATCTCGTCGACGCGTGGAAGTGCGCGGACGCTACTGGATCGAGAGGGAGTCGTCGGTGGCGTCCTCGTCCCACTCGAGTTCGAGTTCGAGGCCCAGCTCGCCGGGACCGCCCGTCGGCCCCTCGCGTTCGACTTTCACTTCGAACTCGACGTCGCGGGGGACGTCGACGGTGACCGAATCGGAACCGGTCTCGAGCGTCAGCGAGTCGCCGGCGTCCAGTCGGTCGGCGACGGTTCTGAGGTACGACGCCACGTCGGTCCGGGTCAGGTTCCGCTCGTCCTCGAAGATGACTTCTTCGGGCATAGGGACACTACGCTCGCCGAGGGGATAAGTGTCATCGAACGCCGACGCGGACCGTTGCGGAATCGGGCCCGCCAGAACGTTTCGAAGTCGATACCTGAAACCGAGCGAATACGAGCGTTACTCCGATATCATCAACCGATTTACCTATCCAATGGGGAGTAACAGCGGACTAATCCCGACGTTCGGAGATGTATCCGGATCATCAGTCGACATATTTATGCATATCCGACAGTAACGTTCACACGGACATTACCGATGTACGACCTGACAGGATTCCAGCGAGACCTGCTGTACGTCATCGCTGGGAAAGAGGAGCCACACGGGCTCGCGATCAAGGAGGAACTCGAGGAGTACTACGAGAAGGAGATCCACCACGGCCGTCTCTATCCGAATCTGGACACGCTCGTCGACAAGGGGCTCGTCGAGAAGGGCCAGCGCGACCGGCGGACGAATTTCTACAGTCTGACTCGCCGCGGCCGCCGCGAGATCGAAGCGCGCCGCGACTGGGAAGCGCAGTACGTCGACCTCTGACCGGGCCGCACGCTCGACGATCTCGAGCCCGTTCGCGGACACGCGCTCACGGGTCGACCGCACGGGGGAGCGGTCTGCCGGTCAGTCCGTCCGCGAACCGCCCGTGGGCTCCCCGTCGTCGCTTTCACCTGTTCCTCCGCCGTCTCGGTCGTGAGTCGTTCCGTCCGGAGCCGAATCGGCCGAACGATCGCTGTCCGGGACGGAATCGCGGTCCCCGTCCGAAGGCCGATCTGCGACCGGATCGCCTTCCGCGGCAGCGGCCGACGCCGCGGTCTCTTCGTCGACGCCGTCGGGGGGCGTCTCGGCTGCGCTCCGATCCGCCGTCGATGGGGCTGGTTGCGCCCCGTCGTCGTCGTTCATCCCGAACAGTTCCGGGACGACGACTTTGGCGAAGTGCGTGACGAAGACGAGGACCATCGGGCCGAGGAACAGCCCGTACCAGCCGAACAGGAGCGACCCGAGGATGTACGCGAACATGACGCTGCCCGTGTGGAGGGTCCCGCCGGTGACGTACGGGCGGACGAGCAGGTCCGGGATGACGTCGACGATGACGAACGAGATGGCCGCGAAGGCGACGACGAAGCCCCAGCCCGACCCCTCGGAGAAGGCCGTGGCCGCGAGGTAGCCGGTCATCGGGACGTAGACGAGTTTCATCCCGACGACCGGGATCAGGCTCGCGATGCCGGTGAGTAGACCGACGAGCGCGGCGTAGGGGATGGCGACTTCGGGCGGTGCGAAGATGTTCAAAATGCTGTACGTGATGGCGCCGACCGTCGCCGTGACGATGGCGTTGAGGATGTTGCCGGCGAAGATCAGTTCCAGGCTGTCGTCGACCTCGCGGGCGAACTCCTCGAACACGGTCGGGCCGTCCCCGTCGAAGTTGGCCACCCAGTCGGCCAGTTTGTGGTCGTCGCGGAGCAGGTAGAACGCGACCGCGAACATGATGAACAGGTGGAGCAGCCCGGTCGCGAGTAATCCCAGGTAGCTGGTGCCCCGGTTCAGCGCCGTCTGGATCAGGTCCATCCCACCCGCGCCCTCGAAGACGTCGCGCGGGTTCTCGACGGCCTCTGTCACGTTGACGTACGGGCCGGCGATCTCGATGTAGCGGTCCAGGTCGGTGGTGCCGGCGAACTCCTGGAGCTCCTGTGCGCCGATAGCCGTCGCGTAGAGCAAGAGCAACACGGCGGGAAGCGCGAGCGCGATCAGCGCCAGGGCCGCCGAGACCGACCGCTGGCCGACGCGGTCGCGGATGTGCCCGTTGACCCGTCGGGTCGAGTAGTAGATGAACAGCGCGAACACGAAGGTACCGACGAACGAGTAGAACACCCACAGGACCACGATCCCGAGGACCGCACCGAGCGTGACCCAGCCGATCCGCCCCCAGTTCGGATTGAACTCGAACTCGACCATCGTCAGCGCTATCACCCGGGTGATCCATAAATGCCGGTAGCGACGGCACCTGCGACCGGCCTGTCCGGGGGCGAACTGGGGGTCTCGATCGGGGTTATCGGCCCGATATTTATTAGCGTCAGCCGTCTACCTGGGGGAGTGTACGGAGTCGCGCAGTTCGCGTCGATCCCGCTGGATACCGAGGTGCTCCAGATAACGCTCGCCGGCGTCCTGGGGCTGTTCCTGGGACTGGAGCGCGAGTGGTCACACAAGTCGGCCGGCGTGCGAACGTTCTCGCTCATCGGCATCCTCGGCGCGGCGTTCACCGTGCTGGGGTCGGTCCCGCTGGTGGTCGTCGGCGGCGTCCTCGTCATCGTCCAGGGGACGCTCCTGGCGGTCCGCGGCCTCATCGACGGCGAGGAGGAGGGCCTCTCGCTGACGACGTCGATGTCGATGCTCGTCGCCTACGGCGTCGGCACGCTCGTCGCCTCCGGCTTCACCCTCGAAGCGGTGACCGTCACCGTCTTCTCGGCGCTGTTGCTCGTGCTCAAGCGGGAGCTCCACTCGTTCGCCTGGGGGATGACCCGGACGGAGCTGCGATCGGCTGCGGAGTTCGCGATCCTCGCGTTCGTCATCTACCCGCTGTTGCCCGCCCGGAGCTACGACGTGGGGGCCGGGAACCTGATCGTGGAGGTCGAACCGCGCGTCATCTGGCTGATGGTCGTCACCGTCGCCGCGATCGGTATCGTCAACTACGCCATCGTCCAGACCTACGGCAGCCGCGGCATCGCCGTGACGGGATTCTTCGGCGGGCTGGCGTCCTCGACGGCGGTGGTCGGCGCGATGCTCGACCACGTCGAGCAGCGGCCGGCGGTCAGCTCCTACGCGGTCGCGGCCATCCTGCTCGCCGACGCGGCGATGGCCGCCCGCAACCTCACTATCGCCCTGCTGTTCACCTTCGAGACGGGGCTGCTCCTCGGGGCGATCGTCCCGCTCGGCGGCGTCGTCCTCGGGAGTTTCGCCATCGCCGCCGTCACCGCCGACTGGTCCGAGAACCTCGAGATGGACCTGGAGAGCCCGTTCTCGCTACGCAAGGTCCTCGGGTTCGGTGGCCTGTTCCTGCTCGTCGTCGTCGCGGGCGGCCTCGCGGCCGCGCAGTTCGGTCGCCTCGGGTTCTACGTCACGGCGGCGCTCACCGGACTGGTCTCCAGCGCCGGCGCGACCACCTCGGCGGTGATCCTCTATCGCGGCGGCGGCCTCTCCGCGGACGCCGCCGTCTTCGCCATCCTGCTCGCCACCGCATCCAGCATCCTCGTCAAGGCCGGTCTGACGTTCGCAGGCCCCAGCCGCGAGTTCGCCGTCAAGACGGCGACGACCAGCACGGTCCTCCTCGTCGCCGCCAGCGTCGTGACCGCCGTCGCGACGATGTGAACCTGGCCGCGCGTCGACGAACCGGACCCACGCTCGTCCAGTTGTGCGCGACAAACGTGGAGACCCGAGGAGGGTCCGCCCGCGATAGTCACATCCTTTAACTGGTAACTGCCCCTCGTCCCGACATGAACCGGGACACGGCCGAACCGACAGTGACGTCGCTGCCGGGCGAGCGAGCGCGCGAGTGGGTCGACTATCACCACGAGTCGGCCGCCACGAGCACGTACGTCTACGACTTCGTGTGGGACTACACCGAACCGGCCGAGGGTCCGTTCTGCACCGACGTCGACGGCAACGTCCTCATGGACTTCACCAGCCACGTCGCCGCCGCGCCGCTGGGGTACGACAACCCGAAGCTGATGGAGCGCATGGAGGAGTTCGACCTCGTCGACCCGCTGAAGATCGCCGGCCAGGACTTCTACGTCGCCAGCGGCGATCTGGACGACCACCCGTTCCCCACGCCCGCCGACCTCATGGACCGGCTGACCGACCGGAGCGCGCAGTACGGAATGGACACCGTCTTCCTCTCGAACAGCGGCGCCGAGGCCGTCGAGAACGCGATCAAGATATCCTACGACCACACGGGCGCCGACTACGGCATCACGTTCCGCGGCGGCTTCCACGGGCGCACCCTCGGCGCGCTCTCGCTCAATCGGTCGAAGTCCGTCTACCGCCGCGGGTTCCCCGAAATATCGAAGATCCACGGCGTGCCCTTCTGCGACGACCGCGCCTGCGACGCGCAGTCCTGCACGTGCGGCTTCTTCACCGGCGAGGGGTCACAGCTCCGGAAACTGCTGCACCCCCAGCGCGGCGCGATCGATCCCGCCGACGTCGCGTACCTGATCATCGAACCGGTGCAGGGCGAGGGCGGGTATCGCTTCCCCAGCGACGCCTTCGCGGAGGAGATCGCCGATCTGTGCGACGAACACGACCTGACGCTCGTGGCCGACGAGATCCAGTCCGGCGTCGGGCGGACCGGCGAGTTCTGGGCCTCGGACCACTACCCGTTCGAACCTGACGTCATCGCGAGCGCCAAGGGCCTGCGCGTCGGGGCGACCATCTCCCGCGAGGAGGTGTTCCCGGAGCAGAAGAGCCGCCTCTCCTCGACGTGGGGCGGTGGTGACATCGTCGCCGCGCTGCAGGGGGCGCTCACGCTCGACGTCATCGACGACTACGACCTCATGGACAACGCCGTCGTCCGCGGTCGGCAGTTCACGGAGTCGATGCGCGACGCCGATCTCGACCCGGTCGTCGACGTGCGCGGCAAGGGCCTCATGCTCGCCGTCGAGTTCGATACGAAGGAGCGCCGTGACGACGTGCAAGAGGCGGCGATGCAGCGCGGGCTCCTGACGCTCGGATGCGGCCACGACGTGCTCCGGGTCCTCCCGCCGATGGACGTGACCGAACGGGAGATCGACCTCGGCGTCGACCTGCTGACCGACGCGATCGCGGACGTTTCCTGACGAGTGCGGTCGCAGATGCGGCCTGACGAGTGCCGTCGCGCACGTGTCCTGACCGACGCAGACGCGCGTTTATCGAGGGTTCCGACACGTCAGGACTTCGGTGATACCAGCAATTACCGCGAGTAGCGGCCGAGTAGATATCCCCGTCGAGAGAGACGTGCAACCGTGATATCGGCCGCCTGTCGGGCACAGGACGTCGGCGCGTTCGGCTTCACAGGATTCGTCACGTTACAGTCGGGCCAGGGCGGACTGCGCTCGAACCCGTGGTTCTACGCCGGCTTCTCCGCGCTCTCGCTCGTGGTCGGCTCGGGTGTCGGCATCTGGTTCGCCCCCGAGCGCAGGTGGCAGGCGGGGCTGCTCGCGGTCGGCGGCGGCTCGCTCGTCGTCTCGCTGGCATTCGAACTATCGGTCAATCCACAGCGAACGACAATGGACTACGGCCCCAGAGGACCTTTGATGCGAAACTGAATGGTCCGGTTATGGGCGGTCTCGGCGGCGGAAGCGACGGAGGTGGCGGTGGCGCTGCTTCACCCCCCTCGCAGATGGAAGGAACAGATTCGGGATCCGATGATCCTGGAGTGATACTGGTGGTGCTCGGTGTGATCGTCTGTTTACTCTACGTCCTGTACCAAGGAGAGGCTGCATTGGGCAATCATTGACCCGTACCGAGCAGATCCGACACTGGGATGACAAGCGGACACTAATTTCAGGGAGATACTTGCTGAATCAACTGCTCAGTGGACGGGTGGATTAATCGGCAAGTGACTTGTTAAATACTGACACTGGGTCAGTTTGCTTATCAGGATCGCACACCCGGAGGGCACCGTCTCCACGAACAAAGACAGTCCACCCATTGATAGCGAACCGAACGCATGTCGACGCGTCGTTCTGGTCCGCGAGAAGCCTGTCAATCGCTTCTGGATCGATCGCGTCGTAAATTGGGTCCAGTTCTGTGGGGGCCACACCTTCAGCGGCTGCAACCGCTTCGATGACGGCCGTTGATGGTGCCCGCTCGCGATCGCCGTCGAACCGAGTTCCGACCACTGGCGTGCAGTGACAGCAAGCAGTGTTGTCCATCACACGTTTCTTCACTATACGCTGTTACTTGAATCTTCCATGAGAATCCTTAGCAAGATGGTGGTTGGAGAGGTGTTTCGGTCACTACGTGGTCTGTACTGAGCAGATCCGACTCTGCGAGGAGAACCGGACGGAAATTTCAGCCGACTACTCGGAGGGTCACCCGCTCAGTTCGAGCTTCGGACCCGGTATCGGCTCCACAGTTCCAATCCCTCACTGCCTCTGTAGGCCGATAGACGAGCTTACAGAGAGCGTGCCAGTTCTTCAAACTCGTCTGGCTGAATCGGCTTCTCGAGGCAGGCATCTACTTCGTCTTCGAGATCATCTAGCTTGAGGGCGGCGCCTTGTTGAGATCCTGAGATAGCGATTATCGGAATCTCTCTCATTTCCTCCTCCATCTCCGCTAAAACCTCCTCTCCGTCCATTCGAGAAAGATGCAGATCGAGAAAGATGACGTCTGGCCAAGGCGCGTCAAAATACTCGCCTTTCTGATTGAGGAATTTTAGCGCTTCTGCCCCATCAGCGACGACGTGGACAGTGGGATCAAGATTGGTCTCTTTCAGCATCTCTTTGGTTAGCCGAACGTCCCCCGGATTATCCTCCACTAAAAGAATATCGTCAAAAGTGTTTGGGCATTCCATCTTGTAATCGCAGGATCCAGCTAAAAATAAGGGTTGCGTCAGATACTCTCGGGTGGCAGGGTAGCCGGTAACAGAATTGTATCTATCTGATCTGCACTGAGCATCCGTACCGGGCGAAGCGAGACGCGGTTCACCGGACGCGAGCGAACGAGGTGAGTGAGTCGTCCGGCCGTTTTCACCACCGGAGGACGGTTCCGCTCGTTCGCTTCGCTCACCACGCGGACTGCGACTTCCGAGCCTCGCTCCCCTCGCCGAGACCGTGATTTGGGGGTAGCGAGGGACCGTCGGTCCCTCGGACCACGCGAACGGGCGCTGCGAGACGGTGCAACCGCTTCGATGGAGGCGGCAAAGCCGTCTCCCGCCGCCGGTAAGCAGACGGGGGTGCCGGCAGCGAACGCAGTGAGCGAGGACACTACCCGGAGAAAACGATTGTCTAGAACTGATACCGGCGGTCGTCGGGGTCGCCGGACTGGGGGAACTGGTCGGCGCCGGTCATCTCGTCGAAGGTCATGCCGGAGAGGTACTCGTCGTAGGTGACATCGTACTCGCTGCGGAGGTGGAAGTCGAGGTTGCCGGTCTCGACGGCGGACTGGAACAGCAGGTGGACACCGCGGCGGACGAGTTCGTCGGGGTCGTCGGTGTCGAAGGCGGCCAGCAGCATGGCGAGTTCGTTGCGGGTCTCGCGGTCGGTGTCGACGGACAGTTCCTCGTCGAGGTCGCCGTACTCGGACTGGACGCGGTCTTGCAGGTCGTCGAGGCTCATACCACGGAGTGGGCGGGGCGCTCGCAAACACCTTACGTTCCGCCCGCGGTGGCCGTGAGGCCGACGAGGCCGGCGTGAGACCGCCGGGGGCGTCGAGCCACCGATGCGCCGTCAGGGATACACCTGGACGGCCTCCGGCGTGACGACGAACGTGCGTTCCCAGAGGGTCGCGACGAAGACGAAGTCGCCGGTGTCCTCACGCGAGCGGTGGTGAGCCGCGAGCGCGTCGAGCGCGCCCGCGTCGGTCTGGTCGTAGAGACGGGAGTCGGGGCCGTCGAGGTCGACGTGGGCGCGTTTAGCCGCACGGATGAGGGCGTCGGTGGCCTCTTCGTCGGCTTCGATGGCGGTACGGGCGACGGGGAGGTCGTCGGGGACCTGTTCGGGCGCAGCCATGGCTCGCCCTGCGGGAGCGACCACCGTAAATCAGCGTCTCCGTGAGTCCGTTTTTGGCCGAGTTTCGCAGATTTAATCGCGGGACTGCGGTCGGGGGGTGGCCGGTGGAACGGTCGTCGAGCGGGCTTCGCGGAACGGTCGTCGAGCGGGCCTCGCGGGACGGCGGACGGCGAATCACTCGTCGAGCGCGTCTCGAACAGTGGCGACGGCCTCCCGGAGGGCGTCGGGCGCACGGTCTTGCGGGAGTTCGTACTCGACGACCAGCGGCGCGTCGAGGTCGGCGTGCTCGTCCAGGAGGCCGACGAACGAGGCGACGTCGAGTTGGCCGGCGCCGGGGACGTCCTCGATCTCCGCCTCGGAGGTGTCCTTGAGGTGGCAGCTGTTGATCCGGTCGCCCAGGTCGCGGACCACGTCCTCGGGGACGACGTCCTCGACGAGGAAGTGGCCGGTGTCGATGCACAGCCCGAGACGGTCGTGCTCGTAGCGGTCCAGCACCGAGCGGGCGTCGTCGATGGTCGAGAAGACCCGCGAGAGGTCGTCGTGGTGGACCGACGAGTAGTTGTGGATACCGACGTCGAGGCCGAACTCGTCGGCGAGGTCGACCAGTTCCTCGGTGATCGCGTCCGCGGCCGGCGGGTAGTTGACGGTGACGTAGCTCGCGCCGAGTCGGTCGGCGAACCGGAAGTGCTCGCGCGCCTCGTCGGGCGTTTCGAGGTCGACGACGCCGTAGCCGCAGACGGACACGTCGGACGCTTCGACGGCGTCGAGTCCCGCGGCGACCGTCGGCTCGTCGTGCTCGGGCGAGAGGTGATGGCCCCAGAGTTCCAGGTGGGTCACCGGCGCGTCGTCGAGTTCGTCGAGCAACTCGGCGAGCGAGAAGTCCTTGAAGACGACGCTCTGGACGCCGATATCGTAGTCGCGAGACATGGACGTGCTGAAGCGCGACGGGGGCAAAAGCGTTCGGACGGAGGGGGACCGACCGAGACCACACCTCCCGGCGCGGGCTTCCGGGGGGCGACGTTTTATCCGGGTGGTGACCCTCCCTCGCCCATGAACGTCCTCATCATCGGCGGGACGGGGCTGATCAGCACCGGCATCGCCAGACAGGCGGTCGAGGCCGGCCACGACGTGACCGCGTTCCACCGCGGCGAGACCGACGCCGACCTGCCCGAGGCGGTGTCGCACGTCCACGGCGACCGAGACGACGACGATCGACTCGTCGAGGTTGCAGACGAAGTGGACCCGGAGGTCGTGATCGACATGGTCTGTTTCTCGCCGGAACAGGCCGATCGCGCCGTCGAGGCATTCGCCGGCGTCGAGCAGTTCGTCTTCTGCTCGACCGTCGACGTCTACCACCGACCGCTGGACCGAAACCCCGCCACGGAGGACGCCGCCAGGCAGCCACCGGTCAGCGACTACGGCGCGGACAAGGCCGAGTGCGAGGACGTGTTCATGGACGCCCACGGCGACGCGTTCCAGACGACGGTGATCCGGCCGTGGAGCACCTACGGCGAGGGCGGGCCCGTCATCCACACGATGGGCTGGGGGACCTACTACCTCGACCGGGTCCGGAAAGGGGAACCGATCATCGTCCACGGGGACGGCGCCACGCTGTGGGGGCCGTGCCATCGCGACGACGTGGCCGGCGCGTTCGTCGGTGCCATCGGTACCGAGACGGCCTACGGCGAGGCGTATCACGTCACCAGCGAGGAGGTCATCTCCTGGAACCAGTACCACGAGTACGTCGCCGACGCGATGGACGCGCCCGACCCGGAGATGGTCTATATTCCCACCGAGCGACTCGTCGAGGCGGTGCCGGACCGGACCGGTCCGCTGGTCGACCACTTCCAGTACTCGACGGTGTTCGACAACGGGAAGGCGAAACGGGATCTGGGCTTCGAGTACACGATATCCTTCCGCGAGGGCGTCGAGCGGACGATCGACGACCTCGAACGGCGCGAGGCAATCGACGAATGGGACAGCGAGAACGACGACGAGATTATCGCGGCCTGGCGGGAGTCGACGGACTCGTTCGCGGCTGCGCTCCGTGAGTGAGTCGACGAGATCGTCGGATCAAGTGGGAGAGACGGTGGGCGTCAGCCGGGACGGGCGGATCGTCGCTCGGTTGGGCGATCAGTTGATCGTGTACTCGGCGATGTCCTCGGAGTCACAGACCGAACAGACGGAAGTGCCGCGGTCGACGGTAGTGCCGCAGCGGCGGCACTCGACGACGACCGTGTCGCGGTCGGGAACGAGTGAAGCGATGAGCCCCATCTCGATCACTCCGGATGGACCGGGTCGTCGCACGCCGAGCACTCGGCGAACAGTTTCGGCCAGTTCCCCTCGGACTCGTAGCGGATGAGGAGGTTCGCCGCGGGTATCATCTCCCCGCAGCTCGGACACCGACCGAGCGGTTGGTCCTGGATCCCCCCTTCGTCTGTCCCGGACATGTCTTCCGAGAGGACACCTTACCTCGTTGTTATGTCCCGTATAACGCGAGGAATGCCGTGCTTTATGCGTTCTATACGGGGTGGGCGCGACCGAGCCGGCCGTCGCCGTCCCGCGATCGGCATCGGGGTCAGACGACGTGGCGCGAATTCACTCGACGGAGACGACCTCGACCTCGAACTCGAGCGTCTCGCCGGCGAGTTCGTGGTTGAAGTCGACGCGGACCGTCTCCTCGCCGGCCTCGGCGACCCGGCCCGGCATCCCCTGTTCGGTCTGGATCTCCATGCCCTCGACGGGGTCGCGACCGCCGAGCATCTCCGTGAACTCGTCGGTGTCGTACTCGACGACGCGGTCGTCGGTGCGCTCGCCGTAGGCCTGTTCGGGTTCGATGGTGACGGTGTCCTCGTCGCCGGTCTCCATGCCGACGAGGGCGTCTTCGAGCCCCTCGATGATGCGGCCCGCGCCGATCTCGACTGTCAGCGGCTGATAGTCGCGTTCGGGCTGGTCGTCCGCGAGCCCTTCCTCTGTCGCGACCGATTCAAGCGACGTGTCGAAGACCTCGCCGTCGTCCAGTCGTCCGGTGTACTCGATGGTGACCGTGTCGCCGGTGGAAATAGCCATACAGGTCGAATCGCCGGCACACGGATAAGCGTGCGGTCTCGGAGCGGCGGATTCGGCCGGAACCGCGGGTTTCAGGCGTTGGTCTGGTAGAGCGATCCGTCCTCGTCGTAGCGAGCCTCGAAGATGCGGTCGAACTGCTCGTCGGAGATGGACACGTCCACGGCGGCCATGTTCTCGTCGAGCTGGTCGACGGTCCGCGCGCCGACGATCGGCACGCAGTCGAAGTCCGGCTGGTCGATGAGCCACCGGAGCGCCACCTGTGCGGGCGAGGCGTGGACCTCGTCGGCCACCTCGCGCACCGCGTCGAGGACGTGCCAGCCGCGCTCGGAGACGTACCAGTCCTCGAACATCGGGTCGAGGTCCGCGCGCGTCCCCTCGTCGACGTCCAGGTCGTAGGTCCCGTCGCCGACGCGTTCGTACTTGCCGGTGAGGAACCCGCCGGCCAGCGGCGAGTACGGGCAGACCGCGAGGTTCTGGTCCGCACAGACGTCGAGGTACTCGCGCACGTCCTCGTAGTAGGCGGCGTGGAAGAGCGGCTGGGTGACCGAGAAGGCCTCGTAGTTGTTCACGTCGGCCTTCCAGAGCCCCTTCGTGAGCTTCCAGGCGTCACACGTCGAGATGCCGACGTAGTGGACCTTCCCCTCGCTGACGAGGTCGTCCACGGCCCGCAACGTGTGTTCGATGGGCGTCTCGTCGTCGAAGCGGTGCAGGTAGAGGACGTCGAGGTAGTCGGTCCCGAGGCGGTCGAGCGAGCCCTCGACCTCCGCTTTGACGTTCTTCTTCGAGAGGTTCTCCTGGAACCGCGACACTGTGGACCAGAAGCACTTCGAGGCGATCACGTAGTCCTCGCGGTCCTCGTCTTCCAGCCAATCGCCGATCCAGCGCTCGGAGTCGCCGCCGCCGTAGCCGTTGGCCGTGTCGATGAAGTTGCCCCCGCGTTCTGCGTAGGCGTCGAGGAGTTCGTGCGCGTCCTCGCGATCGGTCTCGACCACGCCGTCGCTTTCCTTGCCGAATCGCCACGTCCCGAAACAGATGGGTGAGACCTGCAGTCCTGTCTCGCCGAGTCGTCTGTACTCCATGCGGGGACACACGGATTCCGGGTGCTTAGTCGTTGTTCAGTCCGGGCGCTCGTGCCGGCCGCGAGCCGGGGTGCGCGAGCGCGGATGAATTGGGCACCCTTGACCCTGAGCGGGCCAGTCTTTTCCGCGTACTGGCCCTATCGGCGGTATGCGGTTAGTCCAGTTGTCGGTCCCTCCGGACCAGCGTTCGGGGGTGGTCGGCGTCCTCGACGAGTACGACTTCGGGTACACGATCGGCGAGGACGACGGCGCGAAGGAGGGTCACGACCTCGTCACGTTCGTCACGCCCGCGGACGCGGTGGAACACGTCCTCAACGACCTGGAAGCGGAGGGATACGACAGGAGCACGTACACGGTGTCTCTCGCCACCGAATTCGCGGAGTTCGAGCGCATCGACGACGTGCAGGAACAGTGGGCGAAGACGCCGAACAAGATCTCGCCGAACACGCTGCGCTCGAAGTCCAAAGACATGCGGCTGAACACGCGGTCGTACCTCTGGATGATGGTCCTGAGCGCCGTCGTCGCCGTCTCCGGGTTGCTCGTCGGCTCGCCGGCCGTCGTCGTGGGCTCGATGATCATCGCGCCCATCGTCAGTCCGATGCTGACCGCGAGCGTCGGCGCGGTCCGCGACGACCGCGCGATGGTCCTCGACAGCGTCCACCAGCAGCTCATCGGACTCGGGACCGCCGTGGTCGCGGCGTCGCTGTTCAGCCTGCTCGTCAAACAGTTCTTCGCCGTCCCCACGACGCTCGACATCACGTCGATGGAACTCGTGGCCGGTCGGGTCGCACCGAGCATCCTCTCGGTGGTCATCGGGCTCGCCGCGGGCGCCGCGGGCGCCTACGGGCTCGCGACGAAGGGCTCGGTGTCGATCGTCGGCGTCATGATCGCCGCCGCACTGATTCCGGTGGCCGCGGTCACCGGTATCGGCGTCGCCTGGGGGCGGGCTATCACCGCTGTCGGTTCGCTCACCCTGCTCGTCCTCACGATGATCGCGGTCAACGTCGGCGGCTACCTGATGCTCCGGTATCTCGGTTACCGCCCCGACGAGGTGGACGAGGGGCTCTTCGCCGTCCCGGGCGGCCGAGAGGCGCTCGTCGTCGGCGGGACGGCGCTCGTCGTCGTCGCCATCGTCGTCGCGGTCGGTATCGGCTCCTACGGACACACCTCCTTCGAGCGGACGGTCAACGACGCCGCGACCGAGGTCCTGCAGCAGTCCGAGTACGAGAACCTGGGGATCACGCAGGTGTCGACGGAGTACACGACGGTCGGTCCGTTCGGCGACCCGTCGACCGTGACTATCGCGTTGAGCCGGACGAACGAACAGTCGTACCCCGACCTCCCGGGAGTCCTCGATCGACGGATAACCGAGCGGACCGGCGAGAACGTCACTGTCCGGGTTCGGTACGTCGACTTCGTCACCTCGGGTGACAACGAGAACCGGGCGAACGAGACGGGCAGCAGTAGTTCGCTCGCGGCCGCGGTCGAACGGGGATAATCGGTCACCTCGTTGGCTGCCCTTCGACGAGGACCGTGCCTGGCCGGTACCCCGTCTCCGGCCGGCGCCGACCGGCGATCGCCGGGACGACCGAGCGGCCCGTCGGTCGCCGGCCGGACCCGTTGTTTCGCCGGTCGGACTCGTTGTTACTCGTCGTCGTCTTCGTCGTCTTCGTCGTCTTCCTCGTCCTCGTCGGTCATCATCTCCGTCTGTTCGACGGCGTCGATGTCCTGGTCGCCGCCGCCGTACTGGTTCTCCTCCTGGTCCCCTTGCTCGTCGTCGGACTCGTCTTCTGCCATGGGTTCGATACGCGCCTCACCCGCAAAAGGCGCCGACTTGCGATAGCCAGGAAGGCGGGCCGACGCAGTGAACGTCGGTCGGGCGATCACTCGACGCTGGCGTCGGACGGGTATCGGGAAAAGCACTCCCGTCAGTCACGAGTTCGATCCTGTATCCGATGTGATCGTGCGTATACAGCGGGCGGGACACGGTAGGGTCGAACCCGTCGAGCGCGGCCGGACTCGTCGAGCGAGGCTGCGACGTCTGCCAGGTGCTCGGCCCGCTTTCTTCCAGCGTGCCGAGGTCTCGGAACGCTTCCCGGGCCGTTCTCCCGGCGGGACCGGCCGGCTGTCGCGCCGACGCCGGGTCATCGGGGATTACCGGCCGTCGGCCTACGTGGCAGACGACGGATCGACCCCGACCGACAGATTGATAACTACCAGCCGGTCGGGTAAGACTAACGTACGCGAAGTAGATGACGCCTATCGAGATTCTCGCCGCGATCGTGGCGCTCGCCGTCGCCGTCAGCGTCGGCCTCGTCGCGCACGAACTGGCCCACGCGGCCGTGCTGCGCGCGGCAAGCGTCCCGCACGTGATCGACTGGTTCCCCGGGAAGGACGGTGGACTCCTGCAGGCCGGACTGCGCGGGAAGTGGGCGGCCGTGCGGCCGCGGCCCGGCACGGAGACGCCGGCCTGGCTGCTCCGCGTCTCCGCGATGATGCCGCTGGCACTGGTCGCGCCGCTCGCGCTCGTCCCGGCGGGCGTCGTCGCCGACCCGTTCGCGACCGAGGGGATCGCGCGCTTCGCCGTGCTCGGCTGGATGGCCTGCGCGCTGCCGAGCCCGCAGGACTTCTCGGTGCTGTGGTACGCCGACCGCGCCGTCCAGTCGACGGCCGAGGACTCCACCGTCGAGGTCCCGACGGCCGAGACGACGACCGACGGCACGGTCTGAGCGTGGCGTCCGCCACGCCGCGTCGGTAAGGCCGAAATACCCGCTCCGACGACGCTCTCATCGCCGTTCGGCGTCCGTAGGCGGCTCTTTCCTTTGCCCGCGAACGCCGTACGGGACGCTATGCCCGACCCAGACCACGACGCGGAGTCCGAACCGGTGACGGACCCGCGGTTCGACAACTGGCCCGTCCGGCGATACGACGCCGACGACGACCTGACGGTCGAGCGCGAGACCCCGGGTGACGCGGAGAACGAACGCCTGGAGGACGTCGAATGGGTCGGCGTCGGCGGCCCAGGCGTCGGCGGAAACCCGTATCTCTACGCGCCCCAGGAGGAGACGGTCCACCGCGGGCGATACGACGCGGTCGCCGACCGGATCGTCGTCGACGAGGACGAGCGCGCCGTCGACGAGGAGGAGTCGCTGGGCGACCACCTCGTCGACATCGGCGAGGACCACGACTGGCACTGGCTGTCCTCGTTCGCCCGCGAACACCTCGATACCCCCGAACACGACGCCGACCGCCCGACGTCGGGCCACCTGCTCCCGCCCGGGTTCGACCACGAGTTCACCGAGTTCCAGCGGCGCAACGTCGCGGAGTCCTCCGACGTCGACGCCGCCTTCTGGGGATCGCACACCTTCGCGGACGAGACCGACCGGGTCCACGTCCTCGAACGGGAGTTCGGCGTCAGGGCCGACGACGCCGCGGACCGGGTCGACGTGCACGTCGAGGAGCGGTACCTCGTCGCTGAAGAACCACGGGAGGAGTCTCGTGCCGGCGACGCGGACCTCGTCGACGAACGGGAGTACGACCTCGCGCTCGACGTCGAACCAGGCGAGACCGCGTGGGTCGCCGACACCGAGGACCTCCTGACCCGATGGCACCGGCGGCACCTCGCCCCGCCCGAGCGCGACGAACACCGGCAGGTGAACCGCGAAGCGTACGGTCCCGACGACGGCCGGGAGACGGACGGGACCCACTCGGAGTACTGATGGCGCTCGAAGGGCCATCGATCGACGCCCGAGTCACACTTTACGATGCGAACACCGTCTGACCTCCTCGACTACGAGGGGACGAACGCGGTGGTCGGGTGGCTGATCGTCGTCGGCCTCGCCCTCGTCGCCGTCGAGCGCGCGCTCACCGGCGCAGAGCGATGGGTCGGCGTCGCGGCGGTGACCGCGTTCGCCGCGCTCGTGCCCCCAGTGCTCGCCCGCGACCCGAAGGAGATGGTCGCCTGGGAAGCGCTCGCCGTGGCGGCCGTTCCGGTCGCCGCGCCGTCCGTCGGCGTCGGCCCGGAGTGGGCCGCCTACGTCGTCGTCGCCGCGCTGGCGCTCCTGCTGGCCGTCGAACTCGACGCGTTCACCGACGTGGAGATGACGCCGGACTTCGCGGTCGGGTTCGTCGTCGTCCTCACGATGGCCGTGGCCGGCCTCTGGGTCGTCGTCCGGTACGCCTACGACGCGGCGTTCGGGACCGACCTGCTC
This sequence comes from Halosimplex amylolyticum, assembly GCF_051414035.1. Classification (NCBI taxonomy): domain Archaea; kingdom Methanobacteriati; phylum Methanobacteriota; class Halobacteria; order Halobacteriales; family Haloarculaceae; genus Halosimplex; species Halosimplex amylolyticum. The sequence continues at coordinate 1,272,882 of NZ_JBLKNW010000001.1, forward strand.
CCGGACCAGACGCCGCTCATGTGGGAACTGATCCTCGCGACGGCGATCGGGGTGGTCGCCGGGGTCGTCTTCGAGGTGTACGTCCGCCGAGTGAGCCCCGGACACGGGATCGAGCGCACCCGCTGGAGGGACCTCCGGTGACGTCCCGCACCGGGTTCACCGAGCGCCTGCCGACCGTCGGCAGCCTGCCGTCCGTCGGGACGAGGCTGTTGCAACTCGTCATCGTCGCCATGACAGCGTACGGGGCTATCGGCGGGCGGGTCGGCGTGGCCGTCAACGGCGTCCTCGCGCTGGGCGTCACGCTCGTTCCGGCGCTGCTCGCCTGGCGGTACGACCACGCGTTCGACCCGCGGCTCTCGCTGTGGATCGCCGTCGCGGCGGCGATACACGTGGGCGGGTTCCTCGGCCCGTACGACCAGCAGTCCGGACTCCTGGCGTTCTACGACCAGGTCGCCCACGCCGTCTCCGGTGCCTTCGTCGCCGGCGTCGGCTACGCGGTAGTCGAGGCGGTCGACGAGAGCTCGGAACGCGCGCAGTTCCCCGGGGAGTTCCGGTTCGCCTTCACGCTCGCGATCGTGATGGCCTTCGGCGTCCTCTGGGAGATCGGGGAGTTCTCCGCCGGCGCGGTCGGGGCGACGCTGACCGGCACCGAGGTGCTCGTCCAGTACGGCGTCACCGACATCGTCGCCGATCTCACGTTCAACACGATCGCGGCCGCCGCCGTCGCGCTGTGGGGCACCGGGTACTTCGACGGGATGGCGGCGGCCTTCGCCCGTGGCGTCTTCGGCGACTGACCGACGGCGCGCCGGGCCACCGGTCGGCGTCGGTCCCCGCGAATGTCGACGCCACGTCCAAGTGTCGCAAGCCCCAACCCCCCACGATGTCCGGGACCTTCCTCGTCATGCAGACGCTCGGGGACGCCGTCCGCGCGGTCGTGCCGGAGTGGATGGTGCCCTTCTTCCTCGGGGTCACTCGCCTGGGCAACGTCGGCGTCTTCCTCGTCGTGTTCACGCTCGACTACTGGTTCGTCGACCGCGAGCGCGGCGCCCACGCCATCGGCATCGTCATCGGCGGGATGGCGCTGATAACCGCGCTCAAGTACTTCTTCGCGGTCCCGCGCCCGCCGGCGGAGGTGAACGTGATCCCGATCGACGGATTCAGCTTCCCGAGCGGGCACGCGACCGGTGCGACCATCGGTTACGGGGCGCTCGCCGCCGTCCACGACCGGTTTCCGGACTACGTGCGGTTCGGTGCCGTCGCCGTGCTCGTCGGCCTGATCGCTCTCTCCCGGGTCGTCCTCGGCGTCCACTTCGTCCGGGACGTCTTCGCCGGGATCGTCTTCGGTGTCGGCTTCCTCGTCGTCGCGTTCGGGCTGACCGACGACGACCCGCGGGCGGGACTCGCACTCGCAGTCGTGGTCGCGACCGTCGCGCTCCTCGTCAGCGACTTCAGCACCGACGGCATCACGCTCTTCGGCGCGGCCGTCGGCGCCGCTGCCGTCTGGGAAGCGACGGGGCCGGGGTCGACCGTCGAGGGGACGCCCGCCCGTGCGGCCCTCGTCGTCGGCGTGCTGCCGGTTCTGGCGGGACTGGGGTACGTCGCCATCGAACTCGTGCCGCCCCCGGTCGTCATCTTCGCGGCCTCGGCCGCCCTCGGCGCCGGGCTGATCGGCGCACCGGTCGCGGCGGGCGCGTTCGACCGGACCGACGGCGCCGAACCGGCCTGACGCCGCGCGGAGCCGCTGTGGATCGGGCGGCCCGGAGTCTGCCGCCCGTCCGCCTATCCGTCTCGACGCCCTACGTCCGGACGTGCCTGGGGCGCTCCAGCGAGCGAACGAGCTGTACCCGTACGTCTTCCACCCGAGCACCGTCCTCGCGCTCGGCATCCTGCTACTGATCCACTACGAGTGGCGCGAGCAGTCGGCCGACCGGTCGGCGCTCTGGCCGCGCCTCGGCGCCTTCATCGCGGCGGGCGTCCTCGCGTTCGTCCCGACGGCCGCGTTCTTCCTGGTGGGGCGGAGCGGGCTCTCCTCGGCCCTCGGGGGGAGCAGCTGGCAGCTCGACGAGATGGTCGCGAGCGGCGTGCTGATCGCCGCCGGGACGACGTGGTACCTCTGGAAGCGCTACGACTGGGGCGCCGTCGTCCCGGACGCGATGGTGACGCTGGCCGTCGTGATCGTCCCCTACGCGCTCCTCTCGCCGTTCTGGGACATCTCCGGCCACGTCCTCATCGCGCTGATGCCGCTTCTGTACCTCGCGCTGCTCGACTGGCGATACCTTCCGCTGCTCGCGATCCCGGTGTTGATGGTTCCGAATCGCGTTGCCGTGAACGCGCACACGTGGGGCCAGTCGATCGCCGGGTTCGTCGTCGCGGCGGTGATAACTCTCAGCCTCTACTACCTCCGCACGCGACCGCGGGCCGAGCGGTCCAGCGGGTCGACGCCCTCCTGACTCACAGCGAGTGAGCGATCCGCTCGCCGGTGTCCAGCCCGTTTCGGAGCGCCGCGTGGAGGCGAGCCTCTCCCGCGACCCAGTCGCCGACCGCGTAGAGGTCCTCCCCCGCGGCGTCGTCGACGGCGCCATTGCGGACCCCCTCGTCGGGGAGGGCGTAGCGCCACCCCTGGTGGTCGGTCCAGTCCGGGTCCGCGAGCCGTCCGTCGCCGAGGACGTCCGCGGCAAGTTCGGCGAGTTCGGCGACGTTCTCGGTCGGGTCCTCGTCGTAGTGCTCGACCGACCACCGGGGGCTTGCCTGCGCGACGAGCGCCGACTGGCCGTCCGGGACGTGCCCCTCCTTGCACTCCTCGCGGGCGAACCAGCCGACGTCGTGCCCCCCGTCGGGGTTGATCAGCGCGTAGTACGGCCGGTCGAGTTCGAACTCGTAGCCCAGGACTCCCGTCCAGACCGTCCGATAGGGAACCTCCTCGGTCGCGTCGGCGAGTGCAGTCCGCGCTGGCGAGTCCCATTCCGCGTCGCGGACCAACTCGGCCGACTGCGGCGCGGGCGGGTTCAGGAGGAGCGCGTCGAACGGCCCCCACTCACCGCCGTCGGCGTCGACCACGCGCCACCGCTCGTCGTCGCGGACGAGCGTCTCGACGCGCGTCTCGGTGTGGACCGCGGCGTCCGTCTCGCCCAGGAGGCGCTTCGCGATCTGCGTCAGGCCCGCGCGATACGTCCACTTGCGGCCGTCGGCGTCCCGGCCCTCGGAGACGTTGCCGTCGGCGTCGAAGGTGTGTATCGGCTCGGTCACCTCGACGAGGCCATCGGAATCGAGCGTCTCGGTGAGCAACTCGACGACCCGCTCGTCGTCGCTCGTGACGTAGTTCGCGCCGTAGTCGTAGGTCACGTCGCCCCGGCGGCGCGTCGCCGCGCGACCGCAGACGCCGTGCGATTTCTCCAGCACGGTGACCTCGGCCGACGGGAGCGCGCTGTCGACGACGTACGTCGCGGCCGCGGCCGCCGCGCCCGCGCCGACGACTCCGATCCGTGTCATGGCGGCCGTTCGGCCTCGTCCGACAAAACGGGTCGCATCTCACGACAGGTTCCGCCCTCGGGGTTCGGCACGCCCTCCCGCTCAGTCGGTCGCCAGCGGGATCGACAGTCCGCGGCCGTCGCGTTCGACGGTCGTCCCGAACGCTTCGGAGAGCGTCCGCATCCGGTCGCGGACCCACGCCGCCACGTCGCCGGCCGCAGTCTCGACCCGCTCGTCGACGATCTCGACCGGTGCGACGTGCAGGCGGTCGAGGCGTCCGTCTTCGATCGCGAGTTCGACGCGGACGCTCCGGTCGTTGTGGAGGTCGGGCTTGATCACGTAATCGTCGACGTAGTCGCCGGCGTCGTAGACGATAGGACGGCCGCGGTACACCTCGACGCCCTGGATCACGTGGGCGCTGTGGCCGTGGACCACGTCGACGCCGGCGTCGACCAGCCAGCGGGCGAACCGCCGCTGGGTCCCTGACGGGCGGACCTCCCAGTTCGGTCCCCAGTGGAGCGAGGCGACGACCAGGTCGGGGTCGCGCCGGCTGACCTGCCGGAGGGCACCGCCGACGCGCTCGCGGGTCACGGGATTTCGGGGGTCCAGCGGCGTCCAGGCAGTCCCGGGCCTGCCGGGACCGGCCCCGTACGAGCGGGACTGGTCGGTGAACGCGACGACGCCCACGTCGAGGTCGCCGACGGTCGCGACCGCGGGTTCGGTCGCCGCCGCGCGGTCGTTCCCTGCACCGGCGTGGGCGATACCGGCGTCCGTGAGGTGGTCGACGGTGTCGCCGAGCGCGACCGGGCCGTAGTCGAGGAGGTGGTTGTTCGCGAGCGAGGCGTACGCAGTTCCGGCCGCGTCGAGCGCGGGGATCGCCCACGCTGGATCCGCCCGGAAGTAGTAGGTCCGGTCGGGCCGGCGCTCGCCGCGAGTCGAGAGACAGCCCTCCAGGTTCAGAAAGAGCCCGTCGAGCGACTGGAGGGAATCGAGAGTCGACCCCCAGACGCCGGCCGGATCGGCGTCCGACTGGGAGTCGGCCCCGCCGGACCAGCGATCGTTCACGTTCCGGCCGAGCATCACGTCGCCGACGAAGCCGATCCGCGCGTCGCCGTCGCCGGAAACGGTCGGAGGGACCGTACGGCGCGTCCGACGGCGGACGGCCCCGCCGAGCGCGGCCGCGCCGGCGACGCCCCCCGCGGCCGCAGCCAGGACCGCCCGCCGGGTCGGCGCCATCGTCACCCGGCCCCGTCGATCGAGCGCATCAGTCGATGTGGATCGCGGGCTTCGACGGCTCTGCCTTGGCCGCGAGGTCGTCGTCGGCGCCGGCGCGGCGCACCTCGACCTCGGCCCCGAACTCGTCGGCGAACAGCCACGCCGCCTCCTCGAGCACGGCGAGTTCGCGCTCGGCGTCGAGCACCGGTTCGAGCGCCCCCGCGCGTGCGGCCAGGTCGCCGAGGTACTCGGCGGCGCGGTCGCCGTGGTCACCGATCTCGTCGTCGTCCAGCGCCGATCCGACGACGGCGTCGCCCGGATCGGCCGCGCGGACGTGTTCGTAGGCGCGGTACTTCCAGGGCTCGGCGGCGACGATCTCGATCGTCTCTGGCTCGGTGATGTCGACGACCTCGGTGATGTCGCGCACGTCGTCGAGCGTCGTCTCGACGAGGCGCCGTTCGAGCCCATAGTCCTCGACGGGGTCGCGGACCGCGGGCCAGTCGGCCTCGACGACCATCCCCTCGGTGTCGAGGAGGTTCCACAGCTCCTCGCCGAGGTACGGCGCCAGCGGCGCGACGAAGCGGGTCAGCGCGCGCAGCCCACGGCGGTAGGTCGCCTCGTCGACCGGGCCGTACTCGCGGTACCGGCGAAGGAGGCGGGCGAAGCCCTGCGTCTCGCTGACGACCTGGTGGAAGCGGAACCGCTCGTACTCCTCGGCGACGGCGGTGATCGTGCGGTCGATCTCCCGCTGGAGGTAGTCGTCCTGTGGCGCCCGCTCCTCGCGCGTCGCCACCTCGTCGCGGTCGGCGACCATCGAGAACAGGCGCTGCTGGAAGTCGTACACGTCGCCGACGGACTTGACGGTCCACTCGAAGTCCTGCGCCGGGTGGGCCGCCGAGAGCAGGAACAGGCGAGTCGTCTCCGCGCCGTACTCGTGGGGCGCGATGGCGTTGCCCTTCGAGGAGGACATCTTCTCGCCGTCGTACAGCACCGTGCCCTGGTTAATCAGGCGCTCGACGGGTTCGCGGGTGTCGAGCAGGCCCAGGTCGGCCAGCGCGCGGGTGAAAAAGCGGATGTACAGCAGGTGGAGGATGGCGTGCTCCTCGCCGCCGACGTACACGTCGACCGGGAGCCAGTCGTTGGCGCGGTCGGTGTCGAACGGCGCGGTGTCCAGGTCCGGTGAGAGGAACCGCAGGAAGTACCACGAGGAGTCGACGAAGGTGTCCATCGTGTCCGTCTCGCGCTCTGCGGGGCCGCCGCAGTCGGGGCACTCGACGGACTTCCACTCCTCGCTCTCTTCGAGGGGGTTGCCCGCGGTGCGGACGTACGGCGGGAGTTCGACGGGCAGGTCCTCGTCGGGGACCGGCACCCTGCCGCAGTCGTCGCAGTGGATCATCGGGATCGGGGTACCCCAGTAGCGCTGGCGGGAGATGAGCCAGTCGCGAAGGCGGTACTCGGTGGCCGACTTGACGCCGTCGGCGCCGAGCAGTCGCTCGCGGGCCGCGGAACTGGCGAGGCCGTCGTACTCGCCGCTGCCGGTGAGCATCCCGTCGTCGGTGTACGGCGCGTCGGGCAGGTCGGTCGGGCTGCCGTCGACGGGTTCGACGACCTGCTCGACGGGGAGGTCGTTGGCCCGCGCGAAGGCGTGGTCGCGCTCGTTGTGCGCGGGAACGCCCATCACGGCCCCGGTCCCCACGTCGTCGAGGACGTACGCGGCGACGTAGACTGGCAACTCCTCGCCGGTGATCGGGTGGGTCGCGGTGAGTCCGGTGTCGACGCCGCTGGTCCCCCTCGCCTCCGCGCCCGCGCTGGTCACGTCGTCGACGTACTCGGCCACGTCGTCGTCGCGATCGGCGACGGCTCTCGCCAGGTCGTGGCCCGGCGAGAGCGCGACGAACGTCGCGCCGTAGACGGTGTCGAGTCGCGTCGTGAACACGTCGACGCCCTCGACCCCGACGTCGCCCTCGGGGTCGTCGACGTCGAACGTGACGTGCGCGCCCTCCTGGCGACCGATCCAGTTGCGCTGGATGTCGCGGACGCTGTCCGGCCACCCGTCGAGGTCGTCGAGCCCGGCGTCGAGTTCCTCGGCGTAGTCGGTGATCGTGAAGAACCACTGGTCGAGTTCCCGGCGCTCGACGGGCGTCTCGCAGCGCCAGCAGACCCCCGCGGCGTGGGCGTGGTCGACCGCGCCGCCGTCGGCGTCGGCGGGCTCGTCCGGCGCCGCCGGCTGTTCGACCTGCGCGTCGGCGAGCACCGTCTCGCAGTCGGGACACCAGTTGACTCGCGCGCCGGTGTACTCGACCAGGTCCTCCTCGTGGAACCGCTTGAACAGCCACTGGTTCCAGCGGTAGTACTCGGGGTCGCAGGTGGTGATCTCGCGGGACCAGTCGTAGCCGAAGCCCATGGTCTCGAGCTCCTCGCGCATCTGCTCGATGCACGAGCGGGTCCACGACTCCGGGTCCGTGTTCCGCTCGTAGGCGGCGTTCTCGGCGGGGAGGCCGAACGCGTCCCAGCCCATCGGCTGGAGGACGTCGTCGCCCCGCAGCGCGCGGTAGCGGGCGTAGGCGTCCGTGATCGCGTAGTTGCGGACGTGGCCCATGTGGAGCGTGCCGGAGGTGTAGGGGAACATCCCGAGGACGTAGGTGGGGTCCTGGGCGTCGTCGGGCACCTCGTAGACGCCTTCCGCGTCCCACACGTACTGCCAGTACTCCTGCACCCTCGCGTGATTGTACCGTGTCATCGACCGTTGGCTGACCTGCGTCGGCCGTGGTAATCATTGTTCTGGCCGCGGCGGGGCGGTGACGGGTGACTGACCCCGCTTCACGCGCTGTCGCATCGTCGTCTCCGCCGTCGTTCCGGCCGGGGACGCCGTCGTCAGCACCCACATACGTCTCCGGGCCGAAGGCCGGACATGGCACTCGAAACGGACGTCCTCGTGGTCGGCGGCGGCGCGACCGGCGCCGGGACCGCCCGGGACCTCGCGCTCCGGGGCTGTGACGTGGCCCTCGTCGACCGGGACGGCCTCGCTCACGGGACGACGGCACGCTCGCACGGGTTGCTCCACAGCGGCGCGCGCTACGCCGGGGCCGACGAGACCGGCGCCGAGGAGTGCATCGCGGAGAACCGGATACTCACGGAGATCGCCGGCGCGTGCGTCCGCGAGACCGGTGGCCTGTTCGTCCAGTTAGCCGAGGACGACCCCGCATACTTCGACGCCAAGCGGCGCGCCTGCGAGGACGTCGGAATCCCCGCCGACGTGGTCGACGGCGACGACGCGCGAGCGGTCGTCCCCGGGCTGTCCGAGGACGTCGAACGCGCGATGCGGGTTCCCGACGCCGTCGTTTCCCCCTCTCGTCTCGTCGCGGCAAACGTCGACGCCGCGGCAAAACAGGGTGCGGTCGTCCACTCGAACGCGCCCGTCGAGGGCGTGCAGGTGGACGGCAACGAGGTCGTCGGGGTCGCCGTAGGCGGTGGGGTCGACGAGACGATCCGCCCGGAGGTCGTCGTCAACGCGACCGGCGCGTGGGCGGGCGAACTCGCGGCGATGGCCGGCGCGACCGTCGAGATGCGGCCGACCCGCGGGCTGATGGTCTCCGTGGACCACGCGGGCCTGGGAACGGTGCTCAACCGGAGTCGCGAACCGGGCGACGGCGACATCATCGTCCCGCACGAGCGCGAGGCGGTGCTGGGGACGACGAGCGTGACCGTCGACGACCCCGACGAGTTCGAACGGGCCGACTGGGAGCGCGAGCGCGTGCGCGAGGAGTGCGCCGCGATGTACCCATCCGTCGGCGACGCGGCGCAGGTGCGCGAGTGGTGGGGCGTGCGGCCGCTGTACGAACCCGACGAGGCCGAACGCGGCGGCCGCGGCATCTCGCGGGGGTTCTTCCTGATCGACCACGCCGAGGAGGGCGTCGAGAACTTCCTCTCGGTCGTCGGCGGGAAACTGACGACCTATCGGCTGATGGCCGAGGCGGCGGCGGACGAAGTCTCCGACCGTCTCGGCGTCGACGAACCCTGTCGGACCGCCGAGGCGGTGCTGCCCGGTGCCGAGGACCCGGACCGCCTCGACGAGCTCGTGGCCGAACTGGGCGGTCCCGGCCCGTCGGACAGCGACGTGGTCGGCGAGTGACGGCACGGGAACGGGAACTGCCGGAACGGAGACAGGAACCACCGGACCGGAGCCCGGTCCCGGGAAATCGCGCGGCGCGGCCAGTAGGCGAACTTTTTACTTGTGGAAGGGTTAAGGGACTGTATCGGGAATGTCACGAAACCAGACCGAACAGGTGTTTCAGGACGACCTCGACTACTGTTACGAGGCCGTCGAAGACGTCTCACGCACGTTCGCCCTGACGGTTGCGGAGCTCGACGAGCCGATGTCGCGCGACATCTGTGTCGGATACCTCCTCTGTCGTATCGCTGATACGATCGAGGACGCTGGGCATATCCCCCCGACAGAGCAGCGCGCCCTCCTGGACCAGTACAACAGGGTACTGGATCCGGACGACGACGAGACGATCGAGGCGTTCCGGAGGGCCATCGACGAGTGGATCCCGGCCGACTCGAACGACGACTGGGAAGTGGTCGCCGAGTGCGAGCGGGTGTTTCGAACGTTCGAGGGGCTCGACGAGGACTCGCGGGCGGCTATCCGCCCGCCGGTTCGCGAACTCGTCAGCGGGATGGCGATGTTCGTCGAGCGCTACGCCGAGCAGGGCGGCCTGCGCCTCCAGACGTTCGGCGAACTCGAAGAGTACTGCTGGTACGCCGCCGGGACCGTGGGGACGCTCGTCACCGGCCTGCTCTCGCGCAACGTCGACGACTCCGTCCGCGAGACCCTCCAGAACAACGCCCGCTCGTTCGCGATGCTCCTCCAGCTGGTGAACGTCTCGAAGGACGTCGCCACGGACTTCGAGGAGGAGAACAACGTCTACATCCCCCAGGAGTTGCTCGACGCGGAGGAACTCGACACCGCGGACATCCCCGACGAGGACAACAGCGAAGCGTTCGTCCCCGTCATCCGCCGGGTGGTCGACCGCGCCGAAGGGTACCTCGACGGCGCCCAGACGTGGCTCGAGGCGATGCCAGAGATCCGCGGCAACACCCTCTCGGCGTGGGCCATCCCCTTCCTGCTCGCCGTCGGGACCATCCGCGAACTCGAGGAGCGCCCCGAGGACGTGATCGAGGAGGGCAACGTCAAGGTGTCGCGCTCGGAGGTTACCACGATCTTCGCCACCTTCGCCCGCGAGGAGGACCCCTCGCTCGCGGAACTCCGCTCGAAGATTCGCCAGCGTCCCCTCGACGAGTACTGACAGCCCCGTTTCGGACATCGCAACGGATTAGTCGGACTCGTCGGTACCTCCCCGTGTATGTCGGCAGACGTAGACGTCGTCGTCGCGGGTGGTGGGCCGGCCGGCCTCCAGTTCGCGCGGGAGGTCGCGACCCGATCCGAGTACGGGGTCCTCGTGCTCGAAGCCAACGGCTCGCTCTCGGACAACGACAAGTCCACCGGTGGGACCTTCGACCAGGTTATCGAGCGCTACGACGTTCCCGACGACGTGGTGATGGCCGAGAACGAGGACGTCGTCTTCGAGGCGCCCGGCGCGAGTTCGACGCTCTCGATCCCCGGCTACGTTCTCGATTTCCCCGCGTTCCTGGAGTTCCTCGGCGAGGACGCCACCGCCCACGGGGCGGAGGTCCGGACCGGCGCGCGAGTCGCCGACCCCGTCGTGGAAAACGGGCGCGTCGTCGGCGTCCGGTACTGGGCCGACGGCGAGAAGCGCCGGGTCGACGCGGACCTCGTTGTCGACGCGACTGGTCCCAGAGCCGTTCTCGCGAAGCAACTGGGGATGTTCGATCCCGATTCCGCACAGCGGGGCATCGGCAAAGAGTACGAGGTGACCGGTCGGTACGACCTCGATTCGATGCTGTTCCGCTTCGACCACGAGGTCGCGCCGGGCGGTTACGCCTGGACGTTCCCCGCCGGCGACGACGCGTTCAAGGCCGGCGTCTGCTGGATAGAGGACTTCTACGAGCGACACAGCCTCCCGGACGACGGGACCATCGACGACTACGTCGAGTCGTGGGTGGCCGCCGACCCGCGGTGGGAGGCCCAGGAGGTGCGCGCCGTCCACGCGGGTGACGCGGTCTCGAACAACTCCATCAACCAGCGCGCGATGGACGGACTGGTCGCCGTCGGCGACGCGGTGTCAAGCATCAACCCCCTGTTCGGCGAGGGGATCCGTCCGGGGATGCAGTCCGCGGAGATGGCAGCGAACGTCGCGCTCGCGGCGCTCGACCGCGGCGACACCTCCCGCGAGCGACTCCGCGTCTACGAGGACAGGTGGAACGAGGAGAAGGGGATCCAGTGGCGGATCCAGCGGATCGTCTGCGAACTGCTGTACGACTTCACGCCCGGCCAGCAGCGCCGGTTCGTCACCAGTGCCGGCCGCCTGAACGACGCGCAGGTCGAGCGCCTGCAGGCCTACGACCTGACCGTCCGCGACTACCTCGACCTGTATCCGTTCGACCGGAGCGACCTCGGGAAACTCCCGGCGCTCGCACGCCACGTCTGAGCCGGTCGGCGCGGATGGTAGGGAAATCGACGGATCCGTCGTCTGTCGCCGTCGTGTCACGTGGTAGCGCGATACTCAGGTGATTTAAACGTGGGGAGCCCGTACCTAACCTGTGAGCGAGAGCGACAACAGCGGGCGTCGGAACCTCCGGATGCCCTCGGACGACGAACTGTTCGCGGTAGTAACACAGCACAACGGCGGCAACCACGTCCGCGTCCAGTGCGAGGACGGGGTCGACCGCATGGGTCGGATCCCCGGCCGCATGAAGTACCGCACGTGGATCAGCGAGGGCGACGTCGTCCTCGTCGAACCGTGGGACTGGCAGGACGAGAAGGCCAACATCGAGTGGCGCTACTCCGAGCAGGACGCGGACCAGCTGCGCGACGAAGGCCACATCGACTGATTATTTTCAGGAGCGCCGAACGCTAGCGACAGCGCCGCGCGCCGATTCACCGCGAGCGACGCGTCCCCATCGAACGCCTGATAGCTTGCGATTATGTACTACCCCTTATATAGGAACAATTCTTATATATGTTTTGTTATAGTACTGTTTCCTATCGATTCTGGTTCCCCCGATCCGCTGGCAGAGTCGGGCAGTATCGCCTCCTTGTGTCCGAGAATCTGGGCTCTCGGAAGGCAGCAGGCTGATCCTCGTCAAACTGTCCTCGATTGTACTCGGTTCGACACTCGAACGGTGGCTGATCGAACGCACTGGCGCCTGTCGACGGGGTCGCGGCCGAACAGGGCCACAGATGATGGGTCTGAACCGGATACGGGCCGAATCGTGGCGTCTCTGGCGGTGTTGCGTCGGGAAACTCCGGAGCGACTGTCCCGTGAGACCGGTCTGGTCCCGATCCGTCGACAGACCTCTCCAAATAGTTGGTGAATTCGAATAGCATCAGATTATGGTTAATTTTGAGAGCTGTGAAACTCTCCGATCGAACGGCGGTGCCCGGAGTCTCCGCTTCCCCGCGGAACGGCGGCGGGGAGGGGAAGCTTTATCGACGGCGTCGGTGATAGACGAATCATGTTAGCCAGCGACTGCAGACGCGACGTGAGAGACTTCGGTGCGTCGGGCACGGGCGAGCAACGCGACACCGACGCGCTCCAGTCGGCCCTGGACGAGTGCGCCGAGACCGGTGGGACGGTCGTCGTCCCCCCGGGAACGTACCTCACCGCGCCGCTCACGGTCGGCAGTCAGACCACGCTGGAGCTGCAGGCCGGTGCGACGCTCGAGTTCGTGCGGGACCACGAGGCGTTCCCGTCGAAAGAGAGCCGCTGGGAGGGCTGGAACCAGACCGGCTTCCACCCCTGCCTGCTGATCGAGGATGCGGAGAACGTCGAGATCACGGGCCGCGGCACGATCGACGGCCAGGGCGACTACTGGTGGCAGTTCTACGGAGTGGACGACGCGGACCTGCCCGACCACCTCGTCGAGCGACTGGAGGAGTTCCGGGCGGCCAACGACAAGGCCGACGACGTGAGCAGCTTCACGCTCCGGCCGCCGCTGTTCCAGATCGACGACTCCGAGAACGTCTCCGTCTCGGGGATCACGCTCCGGAACTCGCCGTTCTGGAACACCCACGTCGTCTTCTCCGACAACGTCACGTTCCACGACGTGAACGTCGAGAACCCTCACGACGCACCGAACGGCGACGGGATGGACATCGACTCCTCGCAGTACGTCCGGATCAGCGACTGCTATCTCAACGCTGGCGACGACGCTATCTGTATCAAGTCCGGGAAGGACGAGGAGGGTCGACGGATCGGCCGCCCGGCCTCGCAGATCACCGTCACGAACTGCACGGTCGAAGCGGGCCACGGCGGCGTCGTCATCGGGTCGGAGATGTCCGGCGACGTGCGAGACGTGACCGTCAGCAACTGTACGTTCACGGACACCGACCGCGGCGTCCGGATCAAGACACAGCGGGGCCGCGGCGGCGTCGTCGAGGACTGCCGCTTCGACAACATCGTCATGCGGCGGGTGGCCTGCCCGTTCACTATCAACGGCTACTACTTCATGGACATCGACAGCGAGCCGATCCCCGTCGACGAGTCGACGCCGATGGTCCGCAATATCGCGTACTCGAACGTCACCGCCCGGAACGTCGAGACGGCCGGGTTCTTCGCCGGCCTCCCCGAGCAGCGTTTCGAGAACATCTCCTTCTCGAACGTCGAGATCGACGCGACGCGCCCGCTCGACTCGACGGACCTCTCGCCGGCGATGGCCGACGGGTTCGACCAGCGTCACGGCCTGTTCTGCAAGTCCATCGACGACGTCTCCTTCTCCAACGTGCGGATCCGGACCGACGAGGCGCCCGCCCTCGCGTTCGAGGAGACCGGTCGCGTCTCGATCGACGGGCTCCACGTCGACGCCGACCAGGAACCCCCGGTTCTCGAACTGCTCGACGTCGACGAGACGCTCGTCAGCGGATGTGACTGGCAGGGTTCGGGCGCGTTCCTCCGCGTCCGCGGCGAGGACCCCGGCCGGGTCTCGTTCACGGGCAACCACGGCGACCTGACCGACCACGTCGACGCGCCCGACGCGGACGACTTCTCGGTCGACGCCGACTGAACCTGGCCGAGGGACCGCTGGTCCTTCTATCGGAACTCAGAGACCAGCAATCGCTCCCGGTCACTGCGGAGCGAGCGGGAGAAGGGGACTGTCCGGGCCGCTACGGCTCGACGGCGACGGCCCGTTCGCGCAGCCACGTGCGCAGGCCGGTGTCGGGCACGGAGATCTCGTGGGTGTTCTCCGGGAGGTCGGGATAGCCGCCGACGTCGTCTTGGCTGTCGATGACGCCGCCCTCGCCGTTGCGGATGTTCGCGACGATGCGCTCGTCGTGCTCGGTGCGGTCGGCCGGGCGGGCGCCGGCGTGTTTCAGGTTGTGCGCCTTCGTCTCACCAGAGGCGAACGATTCCAGGCCGCTGGGGAACAGCGGGCGCGACTCCAGTCGCGTGATCCCGCTCCCGATCATCGACACGTCGGCGTCGTCGTTCTGGACGTTGTCCTCGGCGTAGACCTCGCCCTCGCCGAAGACGTTGGCCTTCTCGCTCTGGGGTTCTTCGAAGACGTTGCCGACGATGCTGTGTTTGGTCTCCGGGTCGGCCCACATCCCGTCGCTGTGGTGGTGGACGAAGTTGTTGACGACCGCGGTCTCCGTGCCCTGCTTGAGACGCGGATTGCGATCTTTGACGAACGCCCAGACGTTGCCGGCGAGCGTGACGTTCTTCGCGTTGTTCCCGATGAGGGAGTTGTAGCCGTGGGGCCCCTTGGGGTGGAGCGAATCGTGGAGCGGCTCGGCGACGAGGCAGTTCGTCACCGTCGTCCCGTCCGTGTCGTATCCCACAGAGAGGTTCTCGTCGGTCGACCAGGTCGTCGAACAGTGGTCGACGACGTTGTTCTCCGTCCCGTCGCCGGTCCGGATCGGGTCGTTCTGCCACTCCCGGTCGAGGCCGGCGTCACCCGGTCGCACGTGGAGGTGCTGGACGACGCAGTCGTCGCCGTTGATCTGGAGGCCGCCGCGGACGAGGGTGATCCCGGGCGACGGGGCCGTCTGGCCGGCGATCCAGCACTCGTCGTAGGGGATCGCCAGGTGGGTCGCGTCGAGGTCGATCGTCCCGCTGGTCGCGAACGTGACGACCCGCGGCCCGTTGATGTTGAGCGCCGTCTTGAGCTTCGCGGCCGACGGTTCGTCGATCACGATGAGCGGCGTGTCGTCGTCGAGCCACGGCGCGAGCTCCGTGAAGCCGTCCGACGGGTCGACCGCCGACGCGGACCTCGGCCCGTCGCTCCCGTCGCCGCTTCCCGGTCCCGCCGTCGAGAACAGACCGTGAGGGCTCGTGGTAGACGCCTCGCCGTTGTCGATCGTCACCCGGTACTCGTAGTAGCGTCGCGGCGTGAGCGCCGACGCCGTGACCGTCGTCTCGCCGGTCGACGAGGCAGTGGTCGCGCCCGCTTCGGACCACTCTTGGTCTGGGATCTCGCGGTACTCGAACGTCAGCTCCGCAGAGTCCGCGGCGCCGAGACTGGTCACGTTGCCAGCGAGCGTGGCCTCCGTAGCCGACGTGTCGGAGACGTCGCCGGCCTCGACGACCGGGACGTCCTCGACGACGGAGACCTCCCCGCTCATGATCGGTCCACCGATGTCGCTGTTCTGGTCGGGGGTGAACCCGTCGAGGTTGCGGAACCGGGCCGCGCACACGGAGGCCCTGTCGTGGCTCGTGACGGCCAGGCCGACGAGCACCTCGTCCGGGAGTTCGATCGTGTTCGGTCCGAGTTCGAGCAGGAGCGTCCAGTTCTCGCCGTCCGCGGAGCCGTAGGTACGGATGGTGTCGCCGACGCGTTCGATACGCTGCCAGGTCCCCTCGAAGACGCCGCCGTTGCGAGCGAGGTCCTTCCCGGCGTCGGAGGTGACGCTGGCCGACGCGGTCCCGTCTTCCGGCCGCCACTGCGGCGAGACCGGGAGGTCGCCCGGCCGCTTTCGCATGAACACGTTGCGCGACCCGCTGTCGAGACTCGCGCGAGCCATCAGCCCGGCCTTCGCGTAGGTGTCCGTGTTCTGGACGGAGACGACCTCCGTCCGGACGTCGAAGTCGCCCGTCAGCGTCTCGTAGTAGAAGTGCCCGAAGTCGTTGCTGTCCCAGATGTCTTCGCCCCCGCCTTTCACCGTCACGAGAGTCTTACCGCCCGCGGCCTCCGGGGCCTGTTCGGTCGGCTCCGGCGTCCCGGTCGCCGTCGCCGTCGCCGTGTCGGCGTCGGTCGGTGTCTCTGTCGGTGCGTCCGTCGATCCGTCGGCCGGCGTCTCCGTCGAACCCGGGGTCCCGTCTCCCGAGAGCGCGGAACAACCGGCCAGTCCGCCGGCCGTGCCCAGGCCGATGGCTCGGAGGAACGTGCGTCTATCTTTCTCCATGAGTGACAACGACTACCAGGTGTTATCCATGACATTTATATTTTGTGTAATATAGAATAGAGAACCAGTCCGGATGCCTGCGGATAGCGGGACAGTGCGTGAGAACGGAAACAAAACCGGCCACGAAAACGGGCTGGGCAAGGAAAACAGGACGAAAAGGGACGCGTGGTAGCGGGCCGTTACGGTTCGACGGCCGCGGCCTGCTTGCGAAGCCAGGCGCGCAGTCCCGAGGTCGGGACGTCGAGCGACTGCGTGTTCTCGGCGAGTTCGGGGTAGCCGCCGACGTCGTCTTGGCTGTCGATGACGCCGCCCTCGCCGTTGCGGATGTTCGCGACGATCCGTTCGTCGGTCTCGGTGCGGTCGGTCGGTCGCGCGCCGGCGTGCTCCAGGTTGTGCGAGCGCACGTCCGACGAGGAGACGGGTTCGAGCGCCTCCGGCCAGAGCGGGCGGGAGTCGAGTTGGCTGATCCCGTCGCCGATCATCGGCACGTCGGCGTCGTCCCGCTGGACGTTGTCCTCGGCGTAGACGCTGCCCTCGCCGAAGATGTTGGGCTGGTCGGTCTGCGGATCTTCGAAGACGTTGCCGACGATGCTGTGTTTGGTCTCCGGGTCGGCCCACATGCCGTCGCTGTAGTGGTGGACGAAGTTGTTGACGACGACGGTCTCGGTGCCCTGCTTGAGACGGGGGTTGCGGTCGGTCCCGAGCGCCCAGATGTTACCCGAGAGCGTGACGTTCTTCGCCCGGTCGCCGATGATCGAGTTGTAGCCGTGCTCGCCCTTGACGTGGGTGGCGTCGTTGAGCGGTTCGGCGACGAGACAGTTCGTCATCGTCGAGTTGTTCGTGTCGTACCCGACGTTGATGTTCTCGTCGACGCCCCACGTGCCCGTACAGTGGTCGACGACGTTCCCGCTCGTGTCGTCGGCCACCTCGATGGCGTCGGGCTGCCAGCCCTCGTCCTGGCCGGCAGTGCCGGGCCGCACGCGGATGTGCTGGACGGCGCAGTCGTTCCCGTACACCCACAGACCGCCGCGGATCAGGGTGATCCCGGGCGACGGCGCGGTCTGACCGGCGATCCAGCACTTGTCGTTCCGGACGTTGAGGTCCTCGGCACCGAGGTCGATCGTCCCGCTCGTCTCGAAGACGACGATGCGGGGGCCGGGGATGCTCGTCGCGGCCGCCAGGGACTCGCGAGTGGGCTCGTCGACGACAACGAGCGGCGTGTCGTCGTCCACCCACGGGGCGAGGTCGGCGAAGCCGTCGGCGGGGTCGACGTTCGAACTGCTGGCCGGTCCCTCCTCGGAACTGCCGTCGGAGCCGCTCGGGGTCGAGAACAGCTGTGCGACGGTACTGAACTCGTTGTCGCCCGTATCGGCGATCGCGCGGAACTCGTAGTACCGGCGCGGGGTGAGACCGGAGATATCGACCTCGGCCGGACCGGACTCGGAGAGCGTCGTCGCGTCTGTTTCGGTCCACTCTTCGGTCGTCGCCTCGCGGTACTCGTATCGCACGTCGACGCTATCCGCGCCGCCCATGCTCGTGAGCGTCCCCTGCAACGTCGCCGACTCCGGCGAGGCGTCGGCGCCGAGGTCGGAGACGACGGCAGCCTGCGCGACCGAGACGCTCCCGGAGATGATGGGATTCCCGAGGTCCTGGTTCTCCGTCGGCTCGACCCCGGAGAGGTTCCGGAACTTGGCCGTCGTCGCGTTGGCGTTGTCGTGGCTCGTCGCGGCGAGTCCGAGGACGACCGTGTCGGGAAGCTCGATCTGGTCGGTGGTGAGCTCGACCATGAGCGTCCAGTCCTCGCCGTTCTCGGAGCCGTACGCGCGGATCTTGTCGCCGACCCGCTCCAGGCGCTGCCAGGTCGCGTTCTCCATCATGCCGCCTTCGACCCGGCTGAGCGGGGCGCCCGCTTCGGAGGTGGTACTCGTCGTCGAGGCGCCGTCCTGCGGACGCCACTGGGGAGAGAGCCCGTAGCCCGCGCGTTTGCGGACCATCACGTTTCGCGATCCGGGGTCGAGCGCAGCCCGGGCCATCAGCCCTGCCTTGGCGTGGGGGTTCGTGTTCTCGAGGGACGTAACTTCCACTCGCGCGTCGAAGTCACCGCTCACTTCGGCGAAATAGATGTGACCGAGGTCGGTCGTGTTCCAGATGTCCGCTCCGGCCGCCTTGAGCGTGATGATCGTGGGGCCCTCCGTCTCGCCGCCTCCGCCGGTGTCCGTCTGGGTGTCGGTGTCGGTATCGGTCGATTCGGGCGTGGAAGTGGCGGTCGGCGTCTCCTCGCCGTCCGTCGGTTCCGTGTCGCCCTCCGGCGTGTCCGTGTCGTCGTCGCCCGACAACGCGGAACAACCGGCGAGGCCAGCGATGGAGCCGGCCCCCAGCGTTCGGATAAATGTTCGTCTATCGGGATTCATTGTCGTCTGTCTTAACCGGTTCGAATGAACAATATTAATCCTTTTGGACGGGCGACAGCGGCACCGCCTCGGCAGTCCGGGGCGGCGAGTTCCCGAATTCGTGCCTCCTGGAAGGTCGTGATCGGCGAAACCGCCGTGAGAGGGACATTTCGAGCCGCTCCCGGGACGTTTTCCTCTCGGGAACGGAAGTAAGGGGTCCCATCTCGTTCGTTCCCGCTCTACGATCGATTCTGCCCCGATATCGAGCGGTTTCCCGACGGAACGACGCGATCTAGTCGTTCCATGCACGGAGACTCCTGTTCCCAAGCGAAGAACGGGGTG
Organism: Halosimplex amylolyticum; assembly: GCF_051414035.1. Classification (NCBI taxonomy): domain Archaea; kingdom Methanobacteriati; phylum Methanobacteriota; class Halobacteria; order Halobacteriales; family Haloarculaceae; genus Halosimplex; species Halosimplex amylolyticum. The sequence continues at coordinate 1,291,782 of NZ_JBLKNW010000001.1, forward strand.
GCCCCGAAAGTTCGATCGCGGCTTCGTCACCGATGCGACGGCCGACCAGCGACTCTCACGTCGGCTGAAATCACCCGCTCTGGTCACGAAGCGTTCCAGTGTCTCGCTCTCGACTGGACTGGGGCACGTATTACACTGGTAATACTGTAATTATTCTGTACGGCGGAGGGTTCCGCCGGATTACGTTGCTATCGCTGGAATGTCCCTATCTGACCTCCTGAGAGCAAGTAATTGTAAACGACCTGCTTTCTCGACGTTCCTGTGTCCCGAATACATCGTGAGGCGGCTCGTGTACCGGCTACACAGCTGTTAAGGGAGAATACGGCCCCGAATTCCGCGTTTGAAAGTTCTCTCCTGGGGAACAGAATCCGATATCGCATCGCGCGATTGCGGCCCGTATCCGGGGTCTGGTCCGAAAGCGACCGTGTGGTCGATCGGCCCCGAGGGAAACAGTTATTGGCGAATTCCGTCAACAGAAACTCGTTATGGTCGATCGATCCGATGCGGTAACCGTCGGTATCGCCGGCGTCGGGAGCCTCGGGATCCGGCTGGCGCGCCAGTTCGAGGAGCTCCCCGACTCCGAACTCGTCGCGCTCGCGGACGTCAGCGAGGAGAGTCTCGCGGACGCGGGTGAGGAACTGTCCGTCCCGGCGTCCTCGCAGTATCTCGATTACGAGACGATGCTGGACGAGGAACCGCTCGACGCGGTGGGGATCGCGACCCCGAACGGGCTCCACTACCGGCAGGCGTCGGCGGCGCTCGATCGAGACCTGCACGTACTCTGCGAGAAGCCCCTCGCGACAAGCGTCGAGGACGCCCACGATCTCTGGGAGCGCGCCGAGGCGAGCGAGCGCACGTTCATGGTCGGCTACCAGCGCCACTTCAACCCGGCCTACGACCTGGCGCGCGAGCGGTGGGCGCTCGGCGACCGCGAACCCCGATTTATCACGGGCGAGATCACGCACGACTGGCAGTCGTACTACGAACACATGGAGGACTGGCGGATGGACCCCGACCTGAGCGGCGGCGGGCACCTCCTCAACGTCGGCACGCACGTCGTCGACGCCATCCTCTGGACGACGGGACTGACGCCGACGCACGTCAACGCCTACGTCGATTTCCACGACGAGGACCAGATATTCGACAAGCAGTCCTCGACGATAATCGAGTTCGAAGAGGGCGCGATGGCGAACGTCTCGGACACGGGCGTGGTCGCGCGGACGCGCGAGCACGTCCACATCTGGGACGAGGAGGGCGCGGTGTATCTGGAAGGCCGCGAATGGGACGACCGGACGGGCACGACTATCGACGCCGACGGCACCGAGCACGACCCGTACAACGGCTACGACCGGCGATTGAGCAAGGGGCGAGCGTTCCTCGACGCAGTCGAGACGGGCGAGGAACCGCCGGCCACCGCGCTCGACGGACTGAAGGCGGTGGTCGTGACGATGGCCGCCTACGAGTCGGGTCGCCGGAACGAGCGGCTTTCGCTTGCAGCGGAGTTCCCGTTCCTCGACGGCGTCTTCGACTGAGTCGGCCGATACGCACGTAAATCTCGTCGAATCGCCACGTACCGATCGGCGACTGGCCAGATCGTGCCGAAAGATCACAAACATATATAAGGTGGTGCGTTAACGTTTGGGACGTATATTCCAGTGGTTCAGATATGACAGCACGATCCAACACGATCGGAGCCGTATTCTTCGCGACAGTGATGGTCCTCTCCGTGGTGGCGGGGACGGTCGCCGTCGCGGGAGCACAGACGGGTACAGACAGCGGCGATCAGTCGGCCGTCGACAGCGAAGCGGCGCTGGCGACGCTCGACAACGGGAGCGCGAAGGCGCTGACGATCTCGTGGTTCCGCGATCCGGGCGAGGCTAACGGGCCGTACCCGGTGCCGCCGAACGAGTACGACGGCAACGAATCGGAAGGCATCGAGATGTTCACGAACGCGGAGGGCGACCGCGAGCTCATCGTCGACAACTCGACCGCGCGAAACCCCAACGGTAAGTGGGATATGCTCGCGCTCCACGTCGAGACCGACGGGCTCGAAGCCCTGAACCCGCCCGCGGAGGGCGGTGACAAGGGCCTGGTCACGCAGGCGTTCATCGAGAACGAGAGCTGGGACCTGACCGTCGAACAGGTCGACGGCGAGAAGACGCTCGACATCGCGGCGAACCAGGAGGACTACGCCGAGCCCGAACTCAGCCAGCCGACCGAGGCCGACATCCCGCCGGTGATGGTCTTCGCCGACACCGAAGAGGTCGAGGGTGACATCACGCGGGGCGACGAGCCCGACACAGGCCTGTACGTCTGGGTCGACCCCAACCGCGCCAAGCTGAGCGCCGACGGCGAGAACGCCAGCTTCGAGACGGGCGAGGAGTACGAGGCGACCTTCGACATCGAGGGCCAGACCGAGACGGTCTCATTCGAGATGGTCGACGGCGGCGCCACGATGAACGACAGCTACGCGCCCGCGAACTCCTTCAATCAGGGGATCACCGCGAACACGACCCTGATGACCGGATCGCGCGCGAAGATGGTCCTCGTCCCCGACAACGAGACGCGGGAGAACCAGACCGCGACCATCGAGACCGAGGGTAACATCAACCTCGACGAGGACGACAAAGGGACGATCCCCTACGGCTTCCTCACCGGCAAGTTCGACTTCAGCGGGATGGCCGACGAGTCGTTCGACGTGCACCTCTACGCACCGGGGTACACCAACGAGACGATGACGAGCGACTTCCGCGACCAGGACGTCCTGCTCGAAGACGAGTACCGCATCGAGATCGCGAACGGTTCGGGCACGGTCCGCGACGTGCTCCAGCCGGACTACACGATCGAGAACGCCACCATCCGGGATTCGAAGACGATGACCATCGCGTACACGAACCCGGACCACGACACGCCGGAAGGGATCGGCACCCAGATCGGCGACGGCCACGCCTCCGGCGACTCGACGATCGCCTACAACACGAACGTCAACAACTCGTACTACGACGAGATGTGGCTCCACTACGAGACGAGCACGGAGATCTTCGAGGCGATCGACCTCTCGCCGGGCCGCGACTCGGTCGAGAAGTTCCAGAGCTCGCCGCTCTCGCTGAACGTCACCCAGACGAACGCCGAGGACGGCACGCCGCTCCGCCTTGACCTCTCCGAGAACTCCTCGGGCGTCTACGTGGTGCCCGACAACAGCTCCTCGGACCCGCGCATCTACAACTCCAGCGAGCAGACCGGGCTGTTCTTCTCGTTCAAGCTCAACGAGATGGCGTTCTACGAGGACGGCGAGCCGACCCAGCCGGACGTCGGTGACGAGTTCGAGGCGACGCTCACCATCGACACCGAACAGGGCGAGAAGACCGAGACCACCACGTTCCGCATCGTCGAGGGCAAGACCGTCGCGGTCACGCCCGGCGACGAGATCCGCCTCCAGCAGTCCGAGGAGGCCCAGGTCCAGTTCAACTCGACGCTGGCCCGCGGGACGGCGATGGGCATCAGGCTCGTCGCTACCGCGGACAACGGGACCGTCATCATGGACGAGAGCACGGGCGAGATGGGCCTGAGCGGCCTGGGCCCGCAGATCTGCTGTGACGGCCCGTCGACCGCACCGTGGGGTACCATCTCGGCGACGTTCGACACGAGCGACCTGCCCGTGGGCACGGACGTCACCGCCTACGCCTCGGTCGTCGCAGACCTCCCGGACGCCTACGAGACGCCGCTCGTCGTCCAGGAGATCAGCGGAGAGATCCGGGCACAGCCGACCGGGAGCGTCTCGGTCAGCGACCAGTCCGGGTCGGGCGAGACGGTCACCGTCGACAGCGTCGAGCTGAGCGACGGCGGCTTCGTCTCGGTTCACACCGGCAGCCCGCAGGGACCGACCATCGGCGAGACCGACTACCTCGAACCCGGAAGCCACGACGGTCTCGAGGTCGAGCTCTCCGAGCCGGCCGACGAGGACACGGAGCTGTACGTGCTGGTCCACCAGGACACGAACTTCAACGAGGAGTTCGACTTCCCGGCCGAGGACGGCGCGTACGTGACCGACGCCGGCGAGCCGGTCACCGGCAGCGTCGCGTACACGGTCGAAGCGACCCAGACGGCTACGGCCACCGCCACGCCGTCGCCGACGCCGACCGCGACCGCGACCGCCACCGCGACCCCGACGGACGCTCCGGACGACGGTGACGAGCCGACGCCGACGGAGGAACCGCCCGAGACGACGGCCGGTGACGGCCCCGGCTTCGGCGTCGCCGCCGCACTCGTCGCGCTGCTGGCCGCCGTGCTGCTCGGCCGCCGCCGCGACTGAACCGAACGCGATTCCCCATTTTTCGACGCGCTACGCCCGATAGCACCGCCGCTCGCGATCGGCTGGATCGGCAATTACTGACGAACGACAGCGACGGCGATCGATCACGAGAGAAGACGCCGGCAGGTCGTCGATCGCGACCAACTGAAGGCACTCGTCGGCGGTGGACTTCGAGGATATGGCTACGCCGACGCCCCGGGACGCGGAGCGCCGGTCAGACGGACTCGACAGTGACGGTGAACTCGCGGATCCACTCGGCGAGATTCTCGTCGGGAACGGACAGTTCGCGGGTCGTCGGCGCCAGTTCGGGGTAGCCACCCACGTCGTCCTGGCTGTCGATCGGGGATCCGGAGCGGTCCCGGACGTCGGCGACGATGCGTCGGTCGTGGTCGGTGCGGTCGGCGGGCCGCGCACCGACGCCCGCGAGTACGCTCTCGTAGGCGTCGCTCCCCCGCCGCGTCGTGAGTCCGTCGGGCCAGACCGGGCGCTCGGAGAGCGCCTCGATGGGTGCTCCCTGGTCGACGACGGGCATGGAGGGGTCCGTCTCGTTGTACGCGATATACGCTCGCACGGGGCCGTCCGCGTCGGTGAAGGTCGCGCCGATAACCGGGTCCGACTCGTCGGTGATCGTCCCGGCGCGGTAGTAGTTCCCGACGATCGAGGCCGTCGTCTCGTCGGAGACGCCGCCGCCGAGGTTCGTCCCGCGGTCGAAATTGTACATCACGTTGTTCACGACGGCGGAACTCGTCCCGCCTTTCAGCCGCGGGTGTCGGCCGACGTTGTGCGCCCAGAGATTCCCCGCGATGGTGACGTTGTCGCTGTTGTTCATCACGAGGGTCCCCATCGAGTGGTCGCCTTTCGGGTGGATAGAGTCGACGAGGCACTCGGCGATGAGGTTGTTGCTGATCGTCACGTCGGGGGCGTCCGGGGAGTTCGTCGAGATGGTCTCGTCGGTCCCCCAGGTCGCCGTGCAGTGATCGATGACGACGTTGGACCCGCCGTCGTTACCGATCGCGTCGATCGGGCCCGAGAGTTCGTCGCCCGGGCGGACGCGCAGGTGCTGGAGGATCACGTTGTCCGCGTTCACGTGGAGGCCACCCCGGAGTATCGTGATCCCGGGTGAGGGCGCGGTCTGGCCGGCGACGAAGACGTTCGGCCGGGAGACGGTCAGGGTGTCCCCGTCGAGGTCGATCACCCCGCCGACCTCGAAGACGACGATCCGCGCCCCGGGCCGGCCGAGTGCCCACCGCAGTGACCCCTCGCCAGAAGCGTCGAGATTGGTGACCTTGACCACGTCGGGGAGCGCGCCCGACAGCCACGTCGCGTCTGCGAAGCCGTCCGTGGGCGCGACGTGCGAACTCGGCGACTCGCCCAGGGTTCCGGCGTCGAAGCCAGACGCGATAGTCGTCTGGTCGGGGGTCTCCGTCGCTGTCGGCGTCTCCGCCGCCGTCTGCGTGGCGTCCGGGGTCGGCGTCGCCGCGGGCGTCGGTGTGGGCGAGTCGGTCGGCTCGGCCGTCGGTCCGGTGTCGGACGGCGACGAGTCGCCGCCAAAGGCGTTACACCCTGCCATCGCGCTCGCCGCGGCGACGCCGCTGATCGCGAGGAGTCGTCGCCGCGAAATCGCCGATCTGCGGGCCCCGTCACTGTCGCTGTCTGGTCCGCGTTCGTCAGTCATACCCGACTCCATGGGTCACCCTCCGTTAAAGTTGCCGGAGACCATCGCTCCAGCCCCGGCGCCGGGGCGACGAGCCAGTCGCGGGACGGCGACGGTGTCGACGTCGATACGTGGCCCAAAGATAGTTAAGTATATATACAGTCATGTGCAACGTCGGGGTATGCCAGACTTTGACAACTGGCGGACAGACGGGAGTACGAGACGTGACTTTATCAGGGCCGGTGCCGCCGGAAGCGTCATCCTGCTCGCCGGTTGCTCGGGGAACGACGGGACCCCGACGCCCGGTGACGGGAGCGACGGAGGCGACGGCGGAGATGGCGGCGACGGCGGCGACGGCGGCGACGGAGGCGACGGCGGAGACGGCGGCGATGGTATGTCCGGCGTCAACGACGCCCGATTCCGTCTCTTCGACCACGCCGACGCGGCCCCGCCCGAGCGCCACCTGAATCCGTGGAACCCGGCGCAGACTGGCTGCTGGTGGCCAGGTGCGGCGATCATGGACCGCCCGGCGGCCTACAGCCCCTCGGCGGACGAGATCATCCCCGTGATGATCGACGACTGGGAGATGACGGACGACACCACCCTCGAGGCCACGTTCCGCGACGACTACACGTGGCACAACGGTGACCAGTTCGTCGCCCAGGACTACGTGATGGAGCAGCAGATCGAACTGGAGATCCTCAAGGCGCAGGCCGAGGACGGCGAGAACGCCCACGTCGCGATGGAGAGCATCGAGGCGGTCGACGACCAGCTCGTCCGCGTCAACCTCCACACGCCGTACGCGCCGAAGTTCGCGATGCAGAACACCATCGCGGACTACCACGGCAACCTCGCACGCGGGGTCTTCACGAAGCACGACGACGACAAATGGAGCGACTGGCACGAGCGCCTCCGCAACACCTCGGGCGACGACAAGACGGCCGTCATCGAGGAGATCACGACGTCGAACTATCCGAAGATCAGCGGCGACAACGCCATCGGCCACGGCCCCTTCCAGATCGCGAACGTCGGTGACAACGTCATCGTCTGCGAGCTCTACGAGGACCACCCCAACGCCGAGAACATCAACTTCCGGGAGTTCGCGATGCGGAACTTCCCGAACACGAACCAGCCGATCCAGCCGTACGCGAACGACCAGATCGACGCGACCGCGGGCGGCTTCCCGGTCCAGGACGACCTGAAGGGACAGCTGCCGGACACGCACTCGCTGTACCGCGAGGCGCGGTCGGCCAACAGCCTGTTCACGTTCAACTGCGGCGCCAACAACGACTACGACACGCCGGTCAACGACCGGAACGTCCGGAAGGCTATCTGTCACGTGTTCAACCGGAAGGGCGTCGACAACCTGCTCCAGGGCGTCAAGCGCCGCTTCGAGTGGGCGCCGTGCCGCGTCCCCGGCCGGATCATGGAACTCGGTGAACACGAGGCCACCGAGTGGGTCGAGGACTTCGAGGTGTACGGGCAGAACGACACCGAGCGCGCCGCCGAGTACCTGCGCAAAGCCGACTTCGAGCAGGACAGCAACGGCAACTGGATCACGCCGGACGGCGAGCAGTTCGAGCTCGAGTTCCTGAACGCGACCGAGCGCGTGGACTTCCAGGTGCTCCAGAAGAACCTCGAGGCGTTCGGCGTCAGCGTGACCCAGAACTCCGTCGACTCCGCGACCTTCGACGAACGTCGCCAGAACGGCGAGTACGAGATGATCCCCGACGGCTCCTCGGCGAACGGCATCACCGCGATGTGGGCGCCGGGTCTGGTCGTCGACTGGCTCTCCAGCCTCGCGCAGTTCTCGCTCGACGCGGAGATCCCGATGCCCATCGGCGACCCCGAAGGGTCCAGCGGCACCAAGCAGATCAACGTCGCCGAGCACATCCAGAGCTGGCAGACGACCGGCGACTCCCAGTACCACAAGGAGCTGATGTGGTGGTGGAACCAGTACGTCCCCGAGCACGAGAACATGTACGAGCCCGACGCGGGCGCGTTCAACACGGCGAACTGGTCGCTCAACGCCCCCTCGGAGGTCACCGAAGGGATCGACGACGCGCTGTTCATCGCGACGAAAGTCGGCGACGGAATCAGCTACACCGGTAACTGACCGGGCGAGACACCGTCGACGGCCCCGATTCACCCCGTTTTTTGCCGATACACTCCGCGTGGAGCCATCGCACTGGCGCCGTCACGCTGGTGAAGTCACGCTGCCGACGTAGCGTCGCCACCGTCACGCTCTCGTCCGGGTTCCCTGCCCGCCGTCTCCCCGACGGTCGCGACCGTCCGAGCGAACGCTTATATCTCGCCGGCGTCACTCGGGGGGTATGGGCCTGCTCAAGTCCGCCGCGAAAGTGATCCTCGGGGTCGACATCCTCTTTTTCCTGCTGCTGGCGTTCAGTTTCTACTACCTGGAGCCCGGTACCGCCCCGTACGTCGTCGCACAGTTAACGCTCGTCCCGACGATCCTGACGTTCGTCGCCAGTGCCATCGTCATCCGCACCGAGTGGGAACCGTTCTGACACCGCGGCGGTGACGCCGGACCGGCGGGTGTGACACCTGACCGACGGCCATCGTGTGCGCGCGCGTATAGGGATACATTCAAGGCCTTCGGAATCACTACCCTTCAAGTAGTAGGATCATGGTAAACATAGACTGGCGTCTGCGCAGGCTAGGGCAGACAGCGTTCACCTCGTGGGCCGTCATCACGCTCTCGTTCGTGATCGTCCGGATGATGCCGGGCAATCCGATGGGGGCGATGATTCGGCAGCTCGAACGGCGTGGGATGGATCCGGTGCGGGCGCGTGAACTGGTCGAACTCCGACTGAGCGTCGACCCGACGAAACCGATACCGGCGGCGTACGTCGAGTACATGGCGAACATGGCCCAGGGGAATCTGGGCCAGTCGGTGTACTATCAGGAGGCGGTTACCGACATCATCGCCCAGTCGCTCCCCTGGACGCTGTTCGTCCTGAGCTGGGCGACGTTCATCAGTTTCTTTATCGGCATCTCCGTCGGCGCGCTGATGGCGTACTGGGAAGGCGGGAAACTCGACGTGGGGCTGACCTCGTGGGCGATCTTGATGGGGTCGATCCCGTTCTACGTGCTGGCAATCATGTTGCTCATCTTCATGTCGTACCGATGGGGCCTCTTCCCGACCGGCGGCAAACGGGCAACCGGCGTCGAAGCCGGGCTGACGTGGCCGTTCATCTCGGGGGTGATACGGCACGCCGCGTTACCGATACTGTCGATGATCGTCGCCTCGGGGGTCGCCTCGCTTGGGATGCGTGGCAACGCGATCCGGGTGCTCGGTGAGGACTATCTGCGGGTCGCTCGCCTCCGCGGCCTCTCTGACGTGACTATCTCGACGCAGTACGTCGCCCGCAACGCCATCCTCCCGATGTACACGACGCTGCTCATCAGCATCGGCGAGATGTTCGGTGGGTCCGTCATCCTCGAACAGGTGTTCCAGTACCGCGGCATCGGGTGGTACATGCTGTCGGCGACCTATCAGCGCGACTACCCGCTGATGATGGGCGGGTTCGTGATCATCACACTCGCGGTCGTCACCGCGTTGCTGATCGCCGACCTGACGTACGGCTATCTGGACCCGCGAGCACGAGGGCAGGAAAGTGAGTCGTACTGAGACCGAGCGGACGGGCGCTCCCGTCCCGCGAACGGCCGGCGCAGGTGGCGCCGGGGCGCGACAGCGGCGACGGGACCGTCCCGTCACTGACGATCGAGACACACAGAGACATGGAATTCACCGAGCGATCAGTACCAGCGGAGGGATCGAGCGATGAGTGATTCGAACGACGGACCCGACCGGAAGGACCACGCCGACGCGCTCGAGGCCATTCCGGGACGCGACGGGTCGACCGACGCCGACGACCGCGTCGCGCGGACCGACGGCGGGAACGTGGGGGTCGACTCGCCGTTCGAGGTCGTCTCCTCCGTCGAGGAGACGCGCCTCGACAGGCTACGGAAGATCTACGACGCCTACGTCCGCGCGCCGTTTCTCATCGTCTGGACGGACTGGCGCGCCCGAATCGGGTTCACGATCGTCTTCGCGTACCTGTTCATGGGCATCGTGGGACCGCACATCATCGAACCCACCGAGGTCGGCGAGGCCGGTGCGCTCGCGAAACCGTTCCAGAACTGGGACTACCCGCTCGGTACCGACCAGATGGGTCGGGACCTGCTCTCGCAGGTGGTCTTCTCGACCACGGAGATCCTGAAGATGGTGACTTCGGGGGCGCTCGCGACCGTCGGCGTCGGGACGCTCGTCGGTGCCATCGCCGGCTACAAGGGCGGCTGGGCCGACACCGTCCTGAGTTCGATCACGGACATCTTCATCAACCTGCCCGGGTTCCCGACGGTGATGGTGCTCGCGCTCCTGCTCCCCATCGGAGGCAACCCTTACGTCATCGGGATTCTGCTGAGCATCGCCGCGTGGGGCGGACTCGCGCGGGCGATCCGCTCGCAGATGCTCACGCTGCGCTCGGAGTCGTTCGTCGAGGCGTCGCGAGCGATGGGCATCCCCAACCGGGACATCATCTTCAAGGAGATCGTCCCGCACCTGATGCCGTTCGTCGTGATCAACCTCACCAACGCCGCTCGCCGGGTCATCTTCTCGGCGGTCGGCCTGTACTACCTGGGCATCCTGCCCTTCGAGAAACTCAACTGGGGGATCACGCTCAACCAGGCCTACCAGAGCGGAGCCCACTACAGACCCGGCGCGCTCCACTGGTTCCTGGTGCCGATGATCGCGATCATCGTCTTCTCTATCGGCCTGATCCTCCTCGGACAGTCCCTGGACCGCGTCTTCAACCCGCGTGTCCGCGCCCGCCACGAGAAGCGCTCCGAGGGCGGCGAGACGAGCGGCGAAGACGACGAGATGAGCGGCGAAAGCATGGTCGGAGGTGTCTGAGATGACAGTTTCGGAGACAGACTACGAACGGACGGTGGCGCACAGCGACCCGATCCTCCAGATGCGGGACACGACGGTCTCGTTCGACATGGAGCGGGGCGAATCGCGCGTCCTCGACAACGTCGACATGGACATCGAGCGCAACGAAGTGCTCGGCGTCGTCGGCGAGTCGGGGTCGGGCAAGTCGATGTTTGCCTCGGCCCTGCTCGACGCGGTCGTCGACCCGGGCTACCTCGACGGGAACATCACCTACAACCCCGGCGACGGCGAGTCGATCGACGTCCTCGAACTGAGCAAGCAGGAGCGGAAGCAGTACCGCTGGGAGGAGGTGTCGATGGTGTTCCAGGGCGCGATGAGTTCGTTCAACCCCGTCCGGGACATCGAGACGCACTTCGTCGAGACGCTGGAGGCCCACGACTACGACGTGAACGAGGGCATGGAGCGGGCGCGCCAGCTGCTCGCCGACCTGTACCTCGACGCCGAACGGGTGCTCGACTCGTATCCGCACGAGCTCTCCGGCGGGATGAAACAGCGCGCGCTGATCGCGCTCTCGCTCGTCCTCGAACCGGAAGTGCTCGTGATGGACGAGCCGACCGCCGCGCTGGACCTGCTCATGCAGCGGTCGATCATCTCCCTGCTGGAGAACCTCAAGACGCGCTACGACCTCACCATCGTCTTCATCACGCACGACCTGCCGCTGGTCGCCGACATCGCTGACCGCGTCGGCGTCCTCTACGCCTTCGAGTTCGTCGAACTCGGGCCGACCGACGAGATCCTCGAAGACGCCGCGCACCCCTACACGCGCATGCTGCTGAAGTCGACGCCGAACCTCGAATCGCCCATCGAGAACATGCGCCCTGTCGAGGGGTCCGCCCCGGACCCGGTGAACGTCCCGGAGGGCTGTTCGTTCCACCCGCGTTGCCCGCTGGCCGACGAGGAGTGCATCGACGTCGATCCCGGCCCGTACGACGCGGGCGAGGGCCGGTTCGTTCACTGTCACCACTGGGAGCACTCCGCCGAGGAGATCCCGATGACGGAGGACTCGGACACGGCGGCTCTCGCCGAGGACGGGACGAAGAAGCGAACGACGAGAGCGACGACAGACCGCGGGGACGAAGACCCCGTCCTCTCCATGGACGACGTCGAGGTCCACTTCGAGAAAGAGGCAGGCTTCATGGACTTCTTCTCGGACCCGCCGGCGGTCAAGGCCGTCGACGGCATCTCGCTGGACATCTACGAGAACGACGTGGTCGTGCTGGTCGGCGAGTCCGGCTGCGGAAAGACGACGCTCGGCAAGACCGCCGTCGGCCTCCAGCGGCCGACCGGCGGGAGCGTGAACTACCGCGGCAACGACATCTGGGACGTCCGTGACGGCGGAGGTGACGGCTCGGTCTCCTGGAGCGAGATCCGCAGGTCGCTCCAGATCGTCCACCAGGACCCGGGGAGCGCGCTCAATCCCCATCGCCGCAACAGCAAGATCCTCGAAGCGCCGCTCAAGCGCTGGCACAAGGACCTCGACGGGAACGACCGCCGCCAGCGCGTCATGAGCATGCTCGAACACGTCGGGATGACGCCCCCGGAGGACTACTACGAGCGGTACCCCCACCAGCTCTCCGGCGGGGAACAGCAGCGCGTCGCGCTCATCCGCGCGATGCTGATGAACCCCGAGGTCATCCTGGCCGACGAGCCGGTCAGCGCGCTCGACGTGAGCCTGCGCGTGGAGATGATGGACCTCCTGATCGAACTGCAGGACATGTTCGACACGTCGTACCTGTTCATCTCCCACGACCTCGCGAACGCCCGGTACATCGCCGAGCGGACCGGCGGCCGCATCGGCGTCCTCTACCTCGGCGAGCTGGTGGAGATCGGGCCGCCGGAGCAGGTCATCAACAACCCCCAGCACCCCTACACGCAGGCGCTCCGCTGGGCGACGCCGGAACTCGATCCCGAGGAAGAGCGTGCGGAGGAGTCGCCGATCCGCGAGATCGACATTCCGGACCCGACGAACCCGCCGAGCGGCTGCCGGTACCACACCCGCTGTCCGGAGGCCCGCGAGGTGTGCGCCGAGCAGACGCCCGAGTCGTACGCCGCCGACACGGACAACGCGTTCCACCGCGGCCGCTGTTTCCGGATGGTCGAGGACCACGAGTACTGGCAGAGCGAGTCCATCGTCGACGAGGACGCGGACGAGTTCGGAACCGGCGCGGACGGCTCCGCCGGCGCCGCGCCGTCCGACGACTGACCGGCCCCGTTCGCGGGCTCGCAACTTTTCTGCGCGTTCCGCGCCGTCCGACGCGTTCGACGACGCAGATCCTGTTCGACGTAATCCGTCGAGAAAACCGCCAGCGAAGACCGCTACTCCCGTGTTACCCCGTCACTCGGCGAGCGTCCAGTAGATCGTGATCTGTCCTTCGTCGAGCCGTTCGCTGTACTCGACTCTGAGGTCCGCCCGCTCGGAATCGACGGGAACGTTCGCGGGCAGGTCACCCTCGTCGACGGCCCCGGCGTCGAGTTCCCCGCCGCGATACCGGTCGCGGTTGTCCGAGATGTGCTGGAAGGAGTACTCCTCTTCGCCGCGGAAGAAGCCGATGTCGGAGACGAGCGGCGCTCTGGCCGGCTCGTCGGTCGTGTTCTCGGCGCGGACCGTGCCGACGGCCCACTTGTCGCCGTCGGTCGGCTCGATCGTCTTCTCGCCGTCCTCCCCCTCGTAGGTGTAGGTCTCCCCGAACTCGACGTCGTGGAACGACAGCGCGACGCCGTTGGGGAGGAGGTATCGCTCCCCGAGCGGGAGTTCCCTGGCGACGAACCGCGTCCGAGCGACGGGGTCGGCGTCCGCGAGTCGGTACGACGAGGGCTCGACGTAGTCGCTGGGCGGGAGGTCGACTGTCTCGGTGACCGTTTCGCCGGCCGGAACGGTCGCCTCGACGCTCGCCTCGGTCGCGGCCCACTCGCTCGTGCCGACCTTCGCTTCGACGGCCGAGGTGAACGACCCCGACTGCCCGCCGGAGTTCTCCAGCGTCACCGAGAGCGTCCCAGCGGTCCCGATCTCGATCGTCGAGGGGACGGACACGTCGGTGACCGCGACGGACGCGGGTGCGGCCGTCTCGGTCGCCGTCGGCGTGTCCGTGGGTGTCGGGTCGTCGCCAGACTGCGTCCCGCTCGCTGGATCGGTCTCGGAGGAGGGGGTGTCGGTGGCCGAACTGTCCGTCTGGCCGCACCCGGCCGTCACTGCGGCTGCTGTCGCGAGAAACGCGCGGCGATTCATATCTCTGTGTTTCGGTCTCACAGTAAGGGTGTTTCGGTGACCGTCCCGCTGGCGGCGTTCGCTGCTTCGCTCGCCGCTGTGCCAGCGAGCCGACGACCGGTCGAATGAAGGTGACACCGGGCGAAGTTGGGGCCGATGACCGACCCGGAGCACCTGGCGCTCGTCTGTTCGACGGCCGGTGGCGACGACGCCGGCGTCCACGCGTACGCGTTCGACGCGGCAGACGGGACGCTGTCCGAAACCTCGTCGACGTCCGTCGAGCACCCGATGTACCTCGCCGTGCACCCCGACGGCGACACGGTCTACGTCGCGAATCGCACCGACGGCGGCGTGGTGAGCGAGTGTTCCGTCGACCGGTCCGACGGGTCGCTGCGCCGCATCGTCGACAGGTCCAGCGAGGGCGTCGGCCCGTGTTACGTGAGCGTGGACCCGACCGGTCGGTACGCGTTCGTGGCGAACTACGGGGGCGGGACCGCGGCGATGTATCCCCTGAGCGACGACGGCGGACTCGGCCCCGCCTGCGACGTCGTTACCCACGAGGGCAGCGGCGCGAATCCCGACCGACAGGCACAAGCCCACCCTCACGCCGCCGTTCCCGGTCCCGACGGCGAGTTCCTCTACGTCCCGGACCTCGGGACGGATCGCGTCGAAGCGTACCGGATCGACGCCGCCGCGGACCGCCTCCGCCCTGTCGAGCAGGCGAGCGCGGCGCTCCCACCGGGGACGGGGCCGCGCCACCTCGCGTTCGGTCCGGAGGGCGCGTACGGTTATCTCGTCGGGGAGCTGGACTCGACGGTGACGACGCTCGCCCGCGACGCCGAGTCGGGTGCGCTGAGTCCCGTCGGAACGGCGAACACGACCCCAGACGACGTCTCGCCAGCGGACAACTCGCCGTCCGACGTCCACGTCCACCCGGTCGGCCGGGTGTACGTCTCCAATCGCGGCCACCGGAGCATCGCCGGGTTCGCGGTCGGCGACGACGGGACGCTCTCCCCGCTGGGGCACACTCCGACCGGCGGGGCGAACCCCCGGGACTTCGCGCTCGACCCGTCCGGTCGCTTCCTGCTCGCCGAGAACCGCGACGACTTCACCGTCGTCACGTTCGCCGTCGCGGACGACGGTGGACTCGACGAACGCGCCCGCCGCGCCGTGCCGAAGCCGACCTGCCTCGCGTTCGTTCGACTAGCGTGACTCCCCGTCGGTCCCGGTAGGGGCAGATTTATTCTCCGTGCGGCCGACCGATACGGTGTATGGAAACCTTCGAATCAGCGGACGGGCACGTCGTCGTCCGTCTCGACCGCGGCGATATGGCACTCGAGTCGATAGCGGCGGCCTGCGACGAACACGACGTCGACACCGGCGCTGTGGTGTCGGGCATCGGCACGTTCAGCAACCTCAACATCCACTACGTCGACCGGACGGACCTCCCGGAGGACCAGGCGGACCGGAACGTCGCCCTCGAACTGGAGGGGTCCTGGGAGGTCACGAACGTCGGCGGCGCCATCGCAGACGGCGAACCCCACCTCCACGTCACCGCGTTCAACGGCGAGCGGACCGTGGGCGGTCACCTGGAGGAAGGCTGTGAGGTGAACGTCCTCGGGGAGTTCACGATCCGGAAGTTCGAGGGACTCTCGCTGACGCGGGAACCCGGAAAACACAACGTCTCGCAGCTCACCGAACGGTAGCGACTGACGCGGTCGTCGTTATCGGCGGCGCCACCAGATCAGCGTTCGCCCGAGCGTCCCGGCCGTCGTGAGGGCGACCCCCCAGAGCAGGAAGATAGTCGCCCAGACGCCCGAGATTCCTCGTACCAGGAATCCCGACTGGATCGCGGCCTCGATCGCGACCGCGAGGAAGATCAGTGCGACGCCCATCGTCGCGACTCGCACCAGTACCGAGTCCCTGAGTTCCGACGTCGCTCGCGCCGTGAGCCTGTTCGCGCCGCTCGCGTTGTTGCTGGTCGCCATTACCGGTATTTGCGGTACACTCGTATAAATCGGTTTGGGTCGGACCGCGCTCGCGCCGGACGTATCTGTAATCGTATATGAAGGAGAAAGCATATATATTCGACTTCCCAAGCGGTATCTGTCCCGAACCCCACGCGGGACAACGCACCGACATTCGACCGATCCCCCGAAACCACTCCGCAAATCCACTGTCAGACCTGCTGTCTGCGATCGCCGACGGGACCACTTCCGGGCTCGCAGTTCCACCCTGCCATGACTCGGCGACTGGTCCCGTTCGCGAGGCATCTCTCTTCGTCGTTTCAGAAGACAGCAGCGGCTCGACTCGTCGTGCGGTCCGCGTTCAGGCGGGCGGCGCGTCCCACTCGTCGCCGTCGTCCTGCGGGTTGTAGTCGATCAGCGACCGCGCGTGTTCGAGGTCGAACCACCGGCGCTGATTGTCGCTGACGCCGTAGAAGGTGCCGTACTCCACGTTGTCGTCTTCGAGACAGCACTCAACCTGATGCGCGAAGTCCCGGCGGGACTGCCAGGTGCACTTCATCCGCGCGACCGCGCGTTCGTACTCCGGACTCCCGCGCTCGAAGTCGCCGTCGTCGACGCCGGACTCGGCGTTGCCGTAGGGGTGGTCGTACTCGGGCATGTTGACGGTCCCGACGCGCAGCGAGTAGACGTGCTTGGGGTACTCGAACTCCTCGACGTAGTAGCGGGCCAGGTCCTCGCCGAAGCTCTTGGAGGCGCCGTAGTACGAGTCCGGCCGGACTGGGTCCGTGTGGTCGACGAGGAGGCTGTAGTCGCGGGTGTACAGCTCCGGCGCGTGTTCGATTTCGTACTTCCCCACTACGTGGTTGGTCGAGAGGAAGACGAAGGTCTCTAGCTCCTCCTCGCGGGCGGCTTCGAGGGCGTTGTACGCCCCCACGATGTTCGGTTCGAGCACGTCGGTCCAGTCGCCGTCCGTGTAGGGGTAGGCGGCCATGTGGACCATCGCGTCGCGGCCCTCGGAGGCCGCCCGGAGCTTCTCGCGGTCGGTGACGTTACCGACGATGGTGTCGTAGCCGCCGTAGGGGTGGTCGTCCGGTCTGTCCGACCGGTTGTAGTACGTGAAGTCGTAGGCGTCGTCGTCGTGCAGGTGGTCGATCAGCGCCGTCCCGCAGCGTCCGTACGCGCCGGTAACCAGAACGTCCATACCTGATACCGGGTTCGTCCCCCTATGAAAATGTCGGATCCCGCATCGCTGTTCCGACGCCGTCCCTACGCGCTCCCGCTCTCGGAGAGGCACGCTTCGATCGCCCAGCCGTCGAAGACGCTCTCCAGCGACTGGTACTCCTCGGCCTCGGCGTCGCTGAGCTGGTGCGCCCAGTCGACGCGCTGGTCGGGCGCCGCTCCCGGCCCCTCGTTGTTGTACTCGGCAAGGAACGCCGTCTTCGTCTTGTCGTCGTGTTCTGGCTCGTCCCAGGGCTCCCAGCCCCGGGGCCGGATTACGTCGCCGAGGTAGCAGTTCACGAAGACGGCCTGGCCGTACGGTTCCCAGGGCCGGCCGAGGTACACCGACTGCTCTGGCGCGTCGCCGGTGATCTCGCAGTTCCGGAAGACGTAGCCGTGATCCTGTTTCTCGGGCGTGGCGGGGGCCGCGATGTACCCCTCGTCCTTGCAGTTGATCTTGCAGTTGTCGAAGACGGCGGTCGCCAGCCCGAAGATGAAGTCGACGTCGCCCTCGACGTAGCAGTTCCGGAAGTACTGGCGAGTGCCCCGGCCGTAGTTGTAGAGGGTGTCCTGGTTGCCGACGAACCGGCAGTTGTCGAAGAAGGCGCGGTCGCCGCTGATCCGCATGGCGACGGCCTGGGCCACGTCCGGCGCGGCGTTCTCGAAGGTGATGTTCCGCGCGGTGAAGTCCAGTCCGTCGGCGAAGAAGCTCGACGACTGGGAGGTGCCGAGCTCCTCGCCGTTGTCGCCGGTCTTGTCCGCGTGGTCGTCGTAGGTGAGCACCGTCTCGGTCGCGTTCTCGCCGACGAAGGTCACGTCCGTGCGGTTGGGCGGCAGACGGATCTTCTCCTTGTACCGCCCGGGCTCGATGAAGACGCGGAACCCGTCGAAGGTCCCCGGGTCGATCGCGTCGATGGCCGCCTGGACGGACTCGAAGTCGCCCGAGCCGTCTTTCGCGACGACGGCGTCGTACTCGCCGCTGTCCTCGGGACAGCCGTACTTCGCGATCAGTTCTTCCACGCTCTGGGTCTCCGTCGGCGACGGCGACGGCGTGTCCGTCGCGGTCGGCGTGTCGGTCGCGGTGGCCGTCGCGGTCGGCGTCGGCGCGGCCGTGTCGGTCGGCGTCTCGGGATCGGAGGATCCGGGGTCGCCATCGTCGCCGCTACAGCCGGCGATCGATCCCAGGACCGCGGTCCCCGTCGTGGCCAGCAACTGTCGCCGGGATGGACGGTCCGAGCCCCGACGCTGGTCGTCGCTATCGCGCTCGTCGGACATACCCGCATAGTTGGCGAACCGACACAAAAACCTGCTGTACTTCGACCGCTCTACCGGCCGTCCAGTATCGGCGAACGTCTATTCAGATCCGCTGTACCGGTCGATCGCGTCCTCGTCGACGGTGATCCCCAGGCCGGGCTCCTGCGGGACGGACAGGCGGCCGCCGCTCGGGTCGAACGCCGTCTCCAGGATGTCGTCGCGCAGGGGATTGGGACTGCGGTCGAACTCGACCATCATGGGATCGGGGACGTTGCGGGTGTGGGGATAGTCGCCGACGCTGGCGGCGAACTGGACCGCCGCGGCGAGACCGACGGCACTGTTCCAGATGTGCGGCCGGACGGCGACGTTCTCCGTCGACGCGAGGTCCGCGATGCGGCGGGCCTCCGAGAGGCCGCCGCAGCGGGCGAGGTTCGGCTGGACCACGTCGACGAGGCGGTCGTCGATCAGCCGCTTGAACTCGAAGCGGCCGTAGTGGGCCTCGCCCGCCGCCAGCGGCACGTCCGTCCGCTGTTTCAGTTCGCGGTAGCCCGAGAGGTTCTCCGGCGGTACCGGCTCCTCGACCCACGTGATGTCGTACTCCTCAATTCCCCGGATCGACCGGATCGCCTGGTCGGGGCGGTAGTTACCGTTCATGTCGACCATCAGTCGAGCGTCGTCGCCGAGGATCTCCCGGGCAGTACGGACGCGCTCGACGTCGGTCTCCGGGTCGGCACCGATCTTGATCTTCGCCGCCTCGAAGCCCTCGCTGACAGCCTCGCGGATCGGCTCCGCGATGGGGCGGTCGCGTTCCGTGTAGTACATCGTCGAGGCGTAGGGCAGCAACTCCTCACACTCGGTCCCGCCGAACAGGCGATGGACCGGCCGGCCGACGGCCTTGCCGCGGATGTCCCAGCAGGCCACGTCGACGGCGCTGACGACGCTCTGGACGAACACGCTCCCGCCGAAGTGGTACGGGTCGGTGTACGACCGGGTCGCGAGGGACGCCGAATCGAAGGGGTCCATCCCGACGACCTCGTCGCGGAACAGTTCGTCGACGGTCGCTTCGACGATCGGTCCGGGGACGAACGCCTCGCCCCAGCCGACGGTACCGTCGTCGGTCTCCAGGCGCAGGAGCGTCGTCGCTCGGTCGTGGCCGAAGCCGCGCGCGTCGCCGAGGCCCTCGCCGTCGGGTAACCTGTGCGAGAGTCCGTAGACGTCGAGGTCGGTTATCTCCATGTCTCAGTGCGATACCCGCCGGCGCATATAGCTTGTGCTGGGCGACGGGGACCCGGAGGGCGGACGCCCGGCCGAGGGCCGAACGGACGGACCGAAGATGCCGACGTACTCGGGTCGCGCCCGCGAGAATCGCGTGACGGGAATCCAGTCAACGTTTAAGAGCGTGCTGGGCGAAGGAAGAGACATGGACGGAGGGAGACTCCGAAGTAGCTTCGAGACCGTCGCGTTTACCACGCCAGTGCCGTTCGACCGCGAGGGGGAGGTCGACCACGGAGCACTGGCCGAGAACGTCGCAGGGGTATACGAAGCCGGCGCACGGCTGTTCGTCCCCTGCGGGAACACCGGCGAGTACTACGCACTGACGGACGAGGAACGCGCCGCCGTCGTCGAGACACACGTCGAGGCGACCGGCGACGAGGCGACCGTCGCGGCCGGGGCCGCCGGTAACGAACGGGAGGTCCTCGACCTCGCGGCGCGCTACCGTGAGGCCGGCGCCGACGCCGTGATGGTGATGCACCCGGACCACACCTACGTTCACGAGCGCGGGCTGCGTTCGTACTACGAGGCGATCTGCGACGGGACGGATCTCGGAGTGGTCGTCTACAAGCGGGGGCCGGAGATCACCCGGGACGTACTCGTCGACCTGACGGAACTGGAGGAGGTGGTCGCCGTGAAGTTCGCGGTGGCGGACGTCCGGGAGTTCGCCCAGACGGTCGAGGACGCCGACGGCGAGGTGACGTGGATCAACGGGATCGCCGAGCGCTACGCGATCCCCTTCGCCATCGAGGGGGCGTCGGGGTACACGACGGGCGTCGGGAACTTCGTCCCGCGGGTGACGCTGGCGCTGTTCGAGGCCGTCGAGAAGGGCCAGTGGGACCGCGCCCGTCGGATCCAGCGGGCGCTTCGCCCCCTCGAAGACCTCCGGGACGAACCCGGTGAGGGCAGCGCACTCCCGAACGGGAACAACGTGCCGGTAGTCAAACACGGCCTCGACCTCGCCGGGTACACCGGCGGCAGCGTCCGACCGCCACTCGCCGACCTCGGTGCGACCGACCGCGAACGGCTCGAATCGCACTACGAGCGCCTGCAAACCTGGACGCCCTCGCGCTCACCGGACGTGTCGGATTGACCGGGGTAGACGATGGGTTTATAAGAGACGACACAGATCTACACACCATGCGTTTGTCAGACGGCCAGATACGGGAGCGTCTCAGAGGGGTGGCTGTCGGTCTCCTGACACCCTTCGACGACTCCCTGGAAATCGAATACGACAAACTCGCCGACAACGCGCAGGCGCTCTACGACGAGGGAATACGGACGTTTCTGGCGACTGCGAATATCAGCGAATATCACTCGCTCTCCCAGGACGAACGGATCTCCATCGCGAAGGCGAGCGTCGAGGCGCTCCCCGACGACGCCTGCGTGCTCGGCGGCGTCGGCGGCAGTACTGCGGACGCCACCGAACTCGTCCAGGCGTACGACCGTCACGGGGTGGACGCGATGATGATCATGCCTCCGGACCACACGTACCTCCACGAACGGGGGCTTCTGGACTACTATCGAGAGCTCGACGCCGCCAGCGACCGACCGCTCGTCCCCTACGTTCGCGGGTTCGACCCGTCGGTGGACTACCTCGCCGGCCTCACTCGCGTCGACGGCGTCATCGGCATCAAATACGCCCTGGAAGACCCGGTGAAACTCGGCGCGGGCATCGCCGCCGGCACCGACGACGTCGTCTGGGTCGACGGCCTCGCCGAACCCTACGCCGTCTCCTTCTGGGCCGAGGGCGTCGAAGGCTTCTCCGCCGGGGTCAGCAACTTCCGTCCGGAAGTCGGCCTCGCGCTGTTCGACGCGCTCGAACACGAAAACTGGGAGCGCGCCCGCGAACTGCGCAACATCTGTCTGCCGTACCAGGAGTTTCGCGACGAAACCGGCCAGAACAACACGCTCCCCGGGGCGTCGAGCGTCGCCGCCGTCAAGCAGGGGCTGGAACTCGCGGGGCTCCACGGCGGTGACGGCAACGTCCGAGAACCGATCCGACCGCTCACCGACGACCAGAAGGACTACGCCGCAGAACTCTACGACCAGCTCGACGACGATATCAACCGCCTCATCGAATGAATCTGTGGCCCGTGCGCTCGCGTCGCTGCCGCTGAGAAACACGCGGGTTTCTCTCTGCTCTCCGTTCTCCGAACGCCGCTCCGTAGCAAAATCGCCCCGTCTGCAGCCGCGGGTCGCCGTGAAATCTCCTCGCGTCCCACTCGACGGCCGTCGCCGTTCACTCCTCGTCGTAGTGGAACTCGGTCCAGGGCCCCTCGACGAAGGGATACTCCTCGATCACGTCCAGGTCGACTTCGACGCCGAGGCCCGGACCCTCCGGCACGGAGAGGACACCGTTCTGAACGTCGGGTTCTCCTTCGAGGATGTCGAACGCGAGTTCGAAGGGGTACATTCCCGCGACGGTACCCGCGTCGAGGGCGGGGTCGTTCTCGAAGACCGGATACTCGAGGAGGCGGACCTCGGGCCCGGCAGCGACGAGGTGGGCGTTCGCGGCGAGGCCGATCCAGGTGCCGAAGTTGTGCGGGACGAACTCCACGTCGCGCCCGCGGCAGAACTCCACCGCGTCGCGACAGCCTGTGAACCCCTCGTGGTGGCGCACGTCGCCCTGGAGGAAGGAGACGGCGCCCGTCTCGCCGAGTTCCACGAGCCCCTGGGGGGACTCCTCGCTCTCGCCGCCGGCCAGCGGCGTCCCCGTCTCGGCGAGGTCGATGTACCCCTGGTAGTCGTCCGGTTCGACCGGTTCCTCGACCCAGTAGGCGCCCTGCTCGCCCGCGTACTCGACGAGTTCGCGAACCGTGTCACGGCCGTAGGCCTCGCCGAGTTTCCACCACGTGTGGGTGTCGAGCATGAACTCCGTCTCGTCGAGGGTCTCGGCGAGCAAGTCGACGGTTCGCCGGTCGCCGTCCGGACCGATCCCCGGCCGGTACTTGTACCCGAAAAAGCCCAGGTCCTCGATCACTTCGGCCTGTTCGGCGAACCCCTCGGGCTCCATGTACATGCCGGCACTCGCGTACAGCGGGAGGTCGAGCGTCGGGTCGGTGTCGTACTCCTCGGCCAACAGCTCGTAGATCGGGACGCCGTGTTCCTTCCCGCGGAGGTCGTACAGCGCGACGTCGATCGCCGAGATCGCCTCGGTCACGTCGCCAGCGGGGACGTCTGACCCACGTATCAGGTCGTGGGCGTCGGTGATCTCGTCGATGTGCTCGCCTTCGAGCGCGTCGGCGACGGGCCCCGTTACGATGTCCGCGAACGTGCCCTGCGATTCGCCCTCGAAGTACTCGGTCATCGCGGAACTGCTCGCGCCGGCCGTCGCGAACCCCCGCCTGCCGTCGGTCGTCTCGACGACGACGAGTACCACGTCACGTTTCAGTAACCGTCGGGTCCCGCCGTGGAACCCGCGATCCTGCGGCGGCTCGATCGGGGAGGAGAGCGCGTAGCTGTCGATGGCTGCGATGTCCATGAGAAAACCACTCGCCCGGGACCGCTTAAATCATGGGAGACCGTCGAGGCGCCCATCTGTTCTCTCTGCGGGAACGGCTCTGCCTCGACCGAGCGTACGTATCCGACTGGTATCTGGCCACTTTCGCCCTGTGATCGGAGTTTTCGATACAGAGAGCGGTTGTGTGTGCCGGATGCCGTTCACAGCGGCCCCAAATTGTTCCCGACAAGGGAACATAGATGGGGTCAGAAACCGTCCCTGGGCGGTCGAATCACTGCGCGTACAACGGGCCCTGTTACTCGATGGTCCCGACACCTGTCTCGTGCGGCCGGAGACGGGGTCCGTCACAGGTATTCTCCGGACCGACCGGATATTGTGTCGTTGTGCGAGACGGTTGCTGGACGAATGTCATCGTTCGGGAGTGGCGAATCTGGCGCATACAGGCCACGATCGCCGAGAGAGGGGCGTTTTCAAAGAGAGCGATCGGTCCGTGTCCCTGTTCTCGGGCGGAAAATCCCGGAAAACCGAGCCTGCTATTACAGCCCTACAAACGTAATTGTTCGCGGCTGGGGAATCCGCGGTCCGAGCAGTTTCCGCGGGTTCGAAGGGCGGAGGGTGGACCGACCGCTAGCCTGTCGTGCGCGGTCGGCACGGATCCGGGACGTGGGTGAAGCATATACGGACGTGATCGCAAGCAACTCGCGAATAGGGCTTTATTTTCCAGGGGAATCCTCACGGACGTGTCCGAAGAAAATCCCACCATCGTGCTGTCGATACTCGAAGCCGTCGCGGCCGCGGACCGGACCGACACGTTCGAACTCCCGCCGCTGTCGGACGCGGTCGATCCGGACGCGCTCAACGCGCTGTTCGACCCGAGCGGCCGACAGCCCGCGCCCACGCGGTTCACGTTTCCGTACGCCGGCCACGAAGTGACGATCACCTCCGACCGGCGCGTACTCCTCGACACTGACGAGCCCTGGGCACCGACGTTGAGCGGGTCGGCCGGGGCGTCGCTCCCACGGACCGACGAACCGCTGGCCGAGTGAGTTTTTCCCTGTACCGGGTTGCCTCGGTGACGGGTCGACGCCGGGACGTGCCGTAGACGGGACCGTCGACTGATGGGACTGGCTCCGAATCGGGACGGGCCGCAGACTGGGCCGGCTGCCGACAGACGTGACGGAAGGACTTATTCCGTTCGCCGGAGCAGATGGGCGTAATGACGCTTCAGGTCACCGTGTGGAACGAGAACGTTCACGAACAGGAAGAGCCGGAGGTAGCCGAGCGGTACCCCGACGGTATCCACGGTGCCGTCGCGGACGCACTCGCCGAACGCGGGTTCGAGACGCGGACGGCGACGCTACAGGACCCGGAACACGGCCTCACAGCGGAGGTGCTCGACGAGACTGACGTCCTCGTCTGGTGGTCCCACTGCGCAAACGGCGAGGTCAGCGACGAGGTCGCCGACCGCGTCGTCGACGCCGTCCACGAGGGGATGGGCTTCGTGCCGCTGCACTCCGGGAAGAACTCCAAGCCGTTCAAGCGGCTGATGGGCACCACCTGTAACATCAAGTACCGCCACGGCGGCGAGACCGAACGCGTCTGGGTCGCCGACCCCGGCCACCCCATCGCCGACGGACTCCCCGAATCCTTCGAGATCCCGTCGACCGAGATGTACGGCGAACCGTACGACATCCCCGAACCCGACCGCACGGTGTTCATCTCGTGGTTCGAGGGCGGCGAGGTGTTCCGATCGGGGGTCTGCTACCGACGCGGTCGTGGCCGGATCTTCGCCTTCCGTCCCGGTCACGAGGAGTACCCCATCCTCTATCAGGAGGAGGTCCAGCAGGTGATCGCCAACGCCGTCGAGTGGGCCGCACCGACCGAGGGCAGCGAGGCCGTCTGGGGCGAAGTCGAGCCCGCCGAATCCCCCGAGTAGTCGGCGGTTCGCTCTGCAGTTATCGCGTTTTTCGTCGCCCGATCGACCCGAGTAGCGACGAGTTCGTTCGATGGTAGCCGACTGGCAACCATTTTTGGATTACATATTATGTTATTATATCTAGAAAATGTTTATCATACATCCATTTGTGGAGTACGTTGGTGGCACCGATGACACACCACGACAGGCGTACGTTCCTCCGGGCCGTCGGGCTCGGAACGACGGGGGTACTGGCATCGAACTACGCGGCCGACGCCGTCTCGGCTGCGACGACGATCACGATGGAAGGAGCGGGCTACGACATCTGGAACGCCCGCGACGAGTTCCACTACTACTACACCGAAGTCGACGGCGACTTCGACGTCACTGTCCGGGTCGACAGTCTCGAAGACACGGACGACTGGGCGCGCGCCGGGCTGATGGTCAGGCAGACGCTGAACGACGACGCCGAGCACGCGATGATCCGCAAGACGCCGGGCAACGAGACGTCGTTCCAGTGGCGCTCGGACGACGGCAACGACGCCGAGAGCACGACGTCGGGGGGGACCGGTGAAGCGGAAGTCTCCGGCGGGACGATGTCGGCGACCTGGCAACGGCTCGTCCGCTCGGGCGACACGATCGAGGCCTACGGCTCGACGGACGGGTCGAACTGGACGCTGATCGCCGACATCTCGCCCGGAGAGATCGACTTCGCGGGGAGCGCGTACGTCGGTCTCGCCGTCTGTAGCCACAACGAGGGGACGCTCACGACCGCCGAGTTCTCGAACCTCTCGGGCCTGTCGCCCGGGAGCAATCAGGACATCGGGAGCGTCGAGGTCGGCGGCAGCGTCTCTACCGACAGCGGCGGGGGCGGTGGCGGCGGCGACACGGATCCGGTCGTCTCGACCGGTTCTGCGTCCAGCGTCGGCACCTCGTCGGCGACGCTCAGCGGGAGCCTGGACGACCTCGGCGGCGCGTCGTCGGTGGACGCGTACTTCGAGTGGCGGGAGTCGGGCGCCAGTTCGTGGACCGCAACGGGGAGTCAGTCGCTCTCGTCGACGAGTTCGTACAGCCAGACGGTCTCCGGGCTGTCGGCGGACACCGACCACGAGTTCCGGGCGGTCGCGGACGCGAGCGACGGCGACGCCGCCGTCGGGTCGACGAATTCGTTCGCCACGTCGAGCGACGGCGGCAACGGCGGCACGTCCGGCGACGGGGCGTACTTCGACCTGTCGGACGGGTTCGCGAGTCCGGACTGGTTCGACGACAGCGTTACGGTCCACCGCGTCACGGAGGCGACCCGCAGCGCCCTCGAAGACGCCGTCCAGGGGAGCAGCCACCGGCTGGTCGTCTTCGAGACCTCCGGGACGATCGATCTCGGCGGGAACGAGCTCGAAGTCACCGCCGACCAGTGCTGGATCGCCGGCCAGACCGCGCCATCGCCCGGCATCACGCTCACCCAGGGACTGTTCCAGGTGAACGCGAACGACTGCGTCGTCCAGCACATCCGCTCGCGGGTCGGCCCGGGCGACAGCGGCAACATCCAGGGCAACGACTCGTTCAACAGCGCCGACGGCACGTCGAACAACATCTTCGACCACTGTACCGCGTCGTGGGGCGTCGACGAGTGCATGTCCGTCGGCTACGACACGACAGACACCACGCTCTCGAACTGCCTCGTCTACGAGGGGCTGTACGACCCCTACGGCGACGGCTCGGACCACAACTACGCGACGCTCGTCGGCGACGGCGCCGACAACGTCGCACTCCTGGGCAACGTCTGGGCGAAGACCCGCGGCCGGGTCCCGCGGCTCAAGGGAGGGACCCGGTCGACCTTGGCGAACAACGTCATGTACTTCTTCAACGAGGCGACGAACATGGACGGCGACACCGAGGCGTCCATCGTCGGGAACGTCTACATTCCGCAGGACCTCGAGGACACTGCAATCGAGGACGGGAACGCCTACCTCGAGGACAACGTGACGGATCCGAGTTCGACACCGCTGACCGGGGGGACCTCGGAGCTGTCCTCGCGGCCACTGTGGCCCAGTGGACTCTCGGCGATGGCCTCCGGCGACGTGGAGAGTCACAACCTGAACTACGCCGGCGCGCGACCGGCCGACCGCACCAGCAACGACTCGCGCATCGTCTCGGAGATCCAGAACCGGGCCGGCGACGACTACACCGACTCGCCGTACGACTACTGGATCGCCGACCACGAGGAGGTCGGCGGCTATCCGCAGCTCCCCGAGAACACGCACTCGCTGAACGTACCCAGTAGCGGCCTGCGCGACTGGATCGACCAGTGGGCGCTGTCCGTGGAGGACCCGAACGCGAGTCCGCCCTGATTCGGACTCGGGGTCGCCTCGGTCGGTGAGACGAACCGCTCCCGCCCGGTACGGTCACCGAGCGGCGAACCGTTTCCGTCGTTCTTCCCACCCGCAATCAGACCCGATTGGACTCGATCAGGTCCCAGTCGATGTCGTAGCCCAGCCCCGGTTCGTCGGGCACCTCGATGACGCCGTCTTCGGGGACGGGGTAGTTCCGCAACCACGGTCGCGAGTGGGCCTCGAAGTCGTACTTCGGGTGGAGCAGCCCGTGTTCGAAGTAGGTCCCCGGCGTGGCCATCGAGCAGAGGTGGTGCAGTTCCGGGACGCTGTCGCCGTGGGGTTCACACTCCATGTAGAACGACTCGTACAGCGCCGCCACCTTCCGCGCCGGCGTGATGCCGCCGACGTCGAACACGCCGACGCGGCCGATATCAGCGACGCCGTGTTTCGCCCACTCCGCGCGGGTCCTGTGTTTCCCCTCGGCCGTCTCGGGGCCCATGATCGGCACGTCGACCTCCGCGGACAGCCACTCGTAGGCGGACATCGAGTACTCGTCCATCGGCTCCTCGAACCAGCGAAAGTCCAGGTCGCCGAGCGCGTCGCCGATCCGTTTGGCTTCCGTCCGGGTGTAGTAGTGGTGCGAATCGAGCATCAGGTCGATCTCCGGGCCGACGGCCTCGCGGACGGCGCGACAGAGTTCGACGACGCGGTCGGGGTCGGCGTCGTACGGCGGCATCCACGAGTGGAACTTGATCGCGGGGAACCCCCGGTCGACCAGATCCTCGGCGAAGTCGACGTACGCCTCGACCGTCCCGAGGCCGTCCGGGTCGTCGTCGCCGACCATCGTGCTCGCGTAGACGGGCACTTCCTCGCGGCCGCCGCCGAGCAGTTCGTAGACGGGTACGTCCGCGGCTTTCCCCGCGACGTCGTACAGCGCGCAGTCGATCGCCGCGAGCGATGCCGTGTCGAGCGTCCCCTTGTTGAGCCGCTGAGTGCGGAGGAGCTGGTTCCATAGCGGCTCGCGGTGGAGCGGATTCTCCCCGACGAGGTAGTCGGCGGCGATGTCGTTCGCGTCTTCGGACCCACCGAAACAGTAGCCGTCCGGGCCGCCCTCGACGGCAATCTTCGTGAGCGTCTTCGTCGCCTCGTGCGGTTCGCCGGGGTGGCCGTGGCCCTTCTCGTCCGCCGTCCTGTGTGACTCGTAGGTGAACCTGATCGTCTCGACGTCGGTGACGCGCATTCCGTGAGGGTTGAGAGCACAGTGCAATAAACGCTCGGGCGGGTCGCCGGAATCGCGGCCAGGCGGAGGGACTGGAGTGCGCATTCGCCGACTGCCTCGGCATTCGGCCCCCGGTAGTCAGCGTTCGCCGACGCTCCCGTCGGCCCGCCGGCCCAGGGGTCGCGTGAACGAGAGGTCGCGACCGTCCCACTCCTCGACCGCAGCCTCGTCGATCTCGACGCCGAGGCCGGGTCCCTCGGGGACGTCGATGAAGCCGTCGACCACGTCGAACATTCCGGGGTTGTCGACGTATCGGAACGCCCCCTCGACCTTGTGGAGGACCTGCTCCTGGACGAGCGCGTTCGGGACAGCGGCGTCGATCTGCAGCGAGGCGGCAGTACAGAGTGGTCCCATCGGGCAGTGGGGCGCGATGGACACGTCGTAGGTCTCGGCCATGTCGGCGATCTTCTTCGTCTCGGTGATGCCGCCGGCGTTCGAGACGTCCGGCTGGACGACGTCGACGGCGTCGGCCTCGAAGAGCGGGCGGAAGTCCGACCGGGTGTAGAGGCGCTCGCCGGTCGCGATGGGGAGCCGCGTCGACTCGGCGATCCGGGGGAGCGCGTGGTCGTGTTCGGGCGTGACGGGCTCCTCGACGAACATCGGATCGTGCGGTTCGAGCGCGGCGGCGAGCTGGCGGGCCATCGTCTTCGAGGCGCGGCCGTGGAAGTCGACCGCGACGTCGACCTCGGGACCGACAGCCTCGCGGACAGCCCCGACGATCTCGCTCGCCGCGTCGACGCTCGCCGGCGAGTCGACGAGTTCGAGACCCGGTGTCGGGACGAGCTTCAGCGCCCGGAAGCCGTCGGCGACGTGTTCCTCGGCCTCGCGCCCCGCGGCCGCCGCGGGGTCGTCGGCCTCGTCGACACCGGGGACCGAGACGTGCTGATAGGCGCGGACGCGGTCGCGAGCAGGCCCGCCGAGCAGTTCGTACACCGGCGCGCCGAAGCGCTTGCCCTTCAGGTCCCACAGCGCCTGGTCGATGCCGGCGATGGCGCTCATGTGTATCGGTCCGCCGCGGTAGAAGCTGCTCCGGTACATCGCTTGCCAGTGGTCCTCGATGCGCCGCGGATCCTCGCCGAGGACGTACTTCTCCATCATCTGGTCGACCGCCGCGGGCGTCGCCGAGGGCGCCTCGCCCTGGTAGTGCCACTTGGCGTACGGTTCGCCCCAGCCGACGGATCCGTCGCTGGTCTCCAGTTTCAGGAACTGCCAGCGCGGCGGCACTTCGTACAGCTCGTAGTCGGTGACACGCATCGGCCTGACTCTCTCCCGGGGAGGTGGTGAATCTTCGGGCGCCAGCACAACCGGTCCAGCCCGCCACGACCCAAATGTTCATCACCGCGTGGGACCGTGACTCCGGTATGTTCGAGCTAGCGGCGCGTCGCTCGGTCGCCGACCCACCGGACTGGGCGATGCGCCAGCGAGCGCTGTTCGACCTGTTCGAGAGCGCGGTCGACGAGTTCGTCGCGGACTACCTCGACGACGACGGCGAACCGTTCTGGCCGCCCGAGGACCACGTCGGCGTCGACGGATACGACGACGTCGTCGAGGGCTTTTACAACTGGCCGCTCGTCTACGCCATGGGTGGCGACGAGTCCCTCCTCGAACACGCCCGAGACGCCTACGAGGGCGCGCTAAACCGGTTCGAGCGGACGGACACGCCCCACGGCCACCCGATGGTCGTCGACGAGTTCGAGCAGTGCCGCGACTGGTTCCACCTCGGCGAGGGCAACCTCTACACCTACAACATGGGCCTGGCGGCGCCGGACGACGACGTCGTCCGCGAGCGCGCGACGAAGTTCGCCGACATGTACCTCGGGGACTCCGACCTGGACAACTACGATCCCGACGAGCGCCTCGTCCGCGCGCCGATGACCGGCAGCGCGGGGCCGGAGTACAGCGACCTCTCGGCGTTCGGCGCCCAGTCGACCTTCGGCGGGTACGGTGCCGACTACCGCTGGGCGAGCCACGGCCTCCCCTGGCGGGACCTGGAGTTCGACAACGCGACCGAGCTTCTGGATCCCGACAACGAGGAGCGCCTCTTCGAGATCTACGACGAGCGGTGTTCGAAGGGCGACGTCCCGCTGAACCTCGCCATCTCCAGCTTGATGACCAACGCGTACCTCCACACCGGCGACGAGGACTACCGGGAGTGGGTCACGGAGTACCTCGACGCCTGGCGCGACCGCGTCGAGCGAAACGACGGGATCATCCCCGACAACGTCGGGCTCTCCGGCGAGATCGGCGAGTACACGAACGGCGAGTGGTACGGCGGCATGTACGGCTGGTCGTGGGGCGGCTGGCACTACGTCGGCGTCGGGACGACCACCGCGGCCGAGAACGCGACCCTCCTGACGGGCGACCGCGACCATCTCGACTTCCACCGCCAGCAGCTCGACACCCTGATCGACAACGGGATCGAGCGGGGCGACACGCTCTACGTCCCGCACAAGTACGGCGGCGAGGGCGACTATCACTACAACGGGTCGGGACTGCGCGAGGACGACGGCGAGATCACGTGGCGCGACGGCTGGTACGAGTTCAAGTCCCACCGCGACGACCCGTACCTCTTCCACCTCTGGTACATGTCCCTGGACGAGGCCGACCGCGAGCGCGTCGAGCGGCTGCGCGACTGGGGGTCCCGCGAGTGGAAACAGGTCGACATGCGCCCCTCCTCGAAACACGGCGCCGGTAACGAGTGGCCCTGGCTCGCCTACCTGGAGGGGGAGTTCCCCGAGTTCCCCGAGCGCGTCCTGAAGGCCAACCGGACCCACGCTCAGGAACTGCTCGACGTGATGCGCGAGGAGGGCCGCGAACCCGACGTGCTCAACGAGGACTACCTCCGCGACCGCAACCCCGTCTTCCACCGCGGCCTGCTCAACCTCACGATGGGCGCCCCCCAGCCCGTCTACTACGGCGGGATGGTGATGGCGCAGGTCCGCCACTTCGACCCCGAGCGCGAGCGGCCCGGGCTCCCCGAGGGCGTCAGCGCGCTCGTCGAAAGGATCGACTCGGATGGTCTCGACCTGACGCTCGTCAACGGCGGGAGCCG
This sequence comes from Halosimplex amylolyticum, assembly GCF_051414035.1. Lineage (NCBI taxonomy): Archaea > Methanobacteriati > Methanobacteriota > Halobacteria > Halobacteriales > Haloarculaceae > Halosimplex > Halosimplex amylolyticum. The sequence continues at coordinate 1,323,678 of NZ_JBLKNW010000001.1, forward strand.
GGACCGCGAGGTCATCACCCAGGCCGGCGCCTACGGCGAGCACGCGTTCACCGGGATCGAGTCAGACGGCGAGCCGGTGGACGTGAGCAGCGACCGCGACGGATCGGGATCGGACGCGCTCCGCGTCTCGCTGCCGAGCGGGACGCGCGTGTCGCTGTCGGCCGGGATGGATCGGTTCGTCGACGACCCCAGTTACGCGTTCCCCTGGGACTGAACCGGCGAACGGCGCGAGAAAGAGTCGTTTCCGTCGCTACGCGAACTTCGTGTTGAGTTCGATGACGTTGGCGGCCCGCTGGACCTGGTCCGAGAGTTCGTCGTGGATGCGGTCGACGGTGAACCGGCTGGAGGGGCCAGTGATGCTCACGGCGCCCAGGACGGTCTCCTCGTTTTTGACCGGTGCGGCCACGCAGCGCAGGCCCTCGAAGTTCTCCTCGTCGTCGATGCCGTAGCCCCGCTCGCGGATGGCCTCCAGATCCTCGTAGAGCTCTTCGGCGCTCGTGATCGTCATCGGCGTCAGCGCCTCGTAGGCCTGCGCCTGGACGATCTCCTCGGTGCGGTCCTCGGGGAGGTACGCGAGGATCGTCTTGCCGAGCGACGTGGAGTACATCGGCTGCTGGGTGCCGACGCGCGAGGCTGTCTCGACGCCGCGCTCGCCGGTCGTCTTGTAGAGATAGGAGACCTTGCCGTGCTCCTCGATCCCGAACTGGGCGATCTCGCCGGTCTCTTCGGCCAGCGTGTCGACCTCGCTACGGATCACGTCGTAGTTGCCCACCTGGTCCCGGACGTGGGTCGCCATGTCGAGGATGCGGAGGCTCAGGCGGTAGCCGTCGCCTTCGCGGACGAGAATCTCGCGGTCTTCGAGCGTCCGCAGGTGACTGTGGATCGTGCTCTTCGAGTGGTCGAGTTCCTCGGCCAGTTCCGTCACACCCGCTCCACCCTTCTCCTGGAGAACGTCGATGATGTTGAACGCTATCTCCACCGAACGGATGGTGCGTCCCCGGTCGCCGCGCGCCGCATTTGCCATACTCTCACATAGGAACCAGGAGGGACTTAAACTGTTCGCCTCTGGGGAACTGCGTGATCAGTTCGCAAGCAGGGGGTGAAGCTCGTCGGCCAGGTGCTCCGCCATCGTCGTCATGGCGCCGTCGCCGGGGTGGACGAGGTCGGTCGTGAGGCCGTCGATAGCGGGGAGCAACTCGGGGCCTTCGAGGAGGTGGACGTTGTCGTGAGGCGACTCGGCGACGACCTCGCGGAGTTCCTCACGAAATCGTTCGCATTCGTCTGCCTCCCCGTGGCCCTCGACCACGTCGTAGGAGCTCCGGAAGATGGTGATGCAAGCGACGGGCTTTTCCGGGTGAGCGCTCGCGACGGTGTCGACGAAGTGCTCGGCGCGCTCGCGGAACGTCTCGGCGGAGAACGTCCCGACCATGTTCACCGAGAGCGACAGGGTGGCCACGTCCCAGTCGTCCCGGTCCGCGATGTGGTCGGCCATCGCCTCGTCGCAGTAGGCGGTGCCGCACGAACCCAGGTTGATCAGGTCCGCGTCGAGTCGGCGGGCGGTCTGGCTCACGTACGTCAGGTGTTCGCCCAGGGGCGCCTCTCCCTCGGTGATCGACGTGCCGTACGCGAGATACCGGCGGTCGGGGAGTTCGTCCTCGGTCGGCGGGCGGCGCTCGCCCGACGCACCGTGGTACAGCGTGTACCCGCCGCGGTGTTCGCCCGGGAGACAGACGCGGCAGACGCGCGGGTCGAACGCCAGGTCCTCGACCGCGGATTCCTTCAGCCGTGTCAGCTTCTCGGGCATCGAGACCGACACCGTGGTGGGCTCGGGACCGATCTCGAACTCGTCGTAGCCCTGGATCGGCCCCCAGAACACGCGCACGGTCCCGGTGTCGGCGCTTCCGCCTGGACGGATCGAGAGCGTGAGTTCCACTGCCTCGCCGTCGTCGGGAACGAACCGGAGCTCGACGCCGGCCGGGTGGCGCATCCGCGACTGGGCGCCCTCGTTGAGGCCGTCTCTGACCGTCTCGGGGACGCGCTGGATCAACCGTCCGTCGCCGTCCTCGGCCGGGCGGAGCTCGCCCACGTTGTGGAACTGCATCCCGTCTACGTGCATAGTTCGACCCGGGTTCCCGGCTGCTTTAATGTACGGACTTCGGCGGAACCAGCCGGAGGGACGGAGGGTCGTCGTCGCGACCGAATCGGGACCGACGGCGCGTCGAGGTCCGAAACGGATCCGCCGGCGGAGAGCGGGTTTTATCTCGCTTCCCGTACCACGGGGAGACACGATGGACGACCCGCAGTTCGACCCGGACGCGTGGACGGCGCGGCTCTTCCGCGATCACGAGCGCCGGCACGCCTACGACGGGGAGTCCGGCGACGCGCTCCGCTCCTGGCAGGCGGCGTTCCGGGAGGACCTTCGGTCGGTCCTGGGCCAGGACGTGATTGCGGACGCCGGCGTCCCGTCGCTCGCGCCGGCCCGGACCGACAGCGAGTCGCTCGACGGCTACGAGCGCCAGCGGTGGACGATACAGACCGAGACCGGATTGCGACTCCCCTTTTACCTCCTCTTGCCCGACGACCCCGACCCGCCGTATCCCACCGTCATCGTCGCTCACGGCCACGGTGATGGTGCGAAAGAACTCGCGGTCGGCCGCGCCGAGACCGACGAGCAGTGGCGACAGATCGAAGCGGACGAGCGTGACATCGCCGTCCAGGCGGTCGAACGGGGATACGCGGCGCTCGCCCCGGACATGCGTGGCATGGGCGAGCTGACCAACCCCGCCGACGAGGAGCGCGGCTACCGCACCTGTCACACCATGCAGTTACACGCGCAACTGTTCGGTCGCTCGCTCGTCGGCGACCGCGTCTGGGACGTGACTCGCCTGATCGACTTCGTCGAGGACCGTGACGACCTGGACGACGGCCGGATCGGGCTCACCGGCCATTCGGGCGGCGGGGCCGTCACCCTGTTCGCGGCGGCGATCGACGACCGCATCGACGTCGCCGCGCCGTCGTCGTACTTCTGCACGTTCGAGGACTCCATCGCGTCGGTCGACCACTGCGAGTGTAACTACCTCCCCGGCGTGCTCGGACTCGGGGAGATGTGGGACGTCGCCGGCCTCGTCGCGCCGCGGCCGTTCGTCGCCGTCGCCGGGCGCGAGGACGACATCTTCCCCGTCGACGGCGTCTTCCGCGCCTTCGACCGTCTGACGGAGATCTACGAGGCCGCTGGCGCGCTGGACCGGTGCGAACTCGTCGTCGGTCCGGAAGGGCACCGCTACTACGCCGACGGCGTCTGGCCCTTCGTGTCCCAGCACCTCTGAGTGCCGACGCTCGGCCCGCGCGCGCCGACCTCTCGTAAGAAGTATGTAGGGGCCAACCCCAGAAGCGATCGAACCACGATGAAATTCGGTATTTTCCCGATAGAGGGCGGTGACACCTGGGAGGGTGTCGTCGAGCAGTGCCAGGTCGCCGAGGACGTCGGTTTCGAAACCTGCTGGGTCAACGACCACCAGGCCACCGAGGGCGACAACTACTGGCCGTCGCCGCTGACGCGACTGACGAGCATCGCTCAGGGCACCGAAGAACTGGAATTAGTGACGTCGGTGCTGATCCTGCCGCTGTACCACCCGCTGCACGTCGCCCAGCGCGCGGCGATGCTCGACAACATCTCCGGCGGTCGCCTGACCCTGGGGGTCGGCCTCGGGTACGTCGAAGAGGAGTTCGAGGCCTTCGGCGTGCCGATGGACGAGCGCGCCGGCCGGATGATCGAGGGCATCCAGTTCATCGACGAGTTCCTCTCGTCGGAAGAGCCTATCAGCTACGAGTGTCCGTTCTTCGAGGTCGAAGACTGGCAACCGCTCCCCAAGACGATCCAGGAGCCGCGCCCCTCGCTGTGGATCGGCGGGTGGGGGCCCAAGCAGATTCGTCGCTCCGTGCAGTTCTCCGACGCCTGGGTCCCGGGCGTCGTCGCGGACCTCGGCATCGTCGAGGACCGCAAGAACCAGCAGCGCGAGCACGTCGAGGAGACCGACCAGGACTGGGAGTCGATGGACCACCCGCTGATGCGCGAGGCGGTCATCGCCGAAACTGAAGAAGAAGTCATGGAGCGCAAGGAGTACCTCCACACCACCTACGTCGACGAGTACGGTGGCGAGTTCTCCCACCCGCTGATGAACGCCGACTCGGTCGAGGACTTCGAGGAACTGGCCGACGACCGCTTCATCTACGGCACGCCCGAGCAGATCGTCGAGCAGATCGAAGCCATGCAAGAGCGCTTCGAACTAAACCAGCTCGCCCTGCGATTCCACCACTCCGGCATGCCCAAAGACCTCGTCGAAGACCAGATCCGCCTCTTCGGCGACGAAGTCATCCCCGAGTTCAACTGACGAATCGAACTGCTCGAACACAGCGGCTACGGCACCGCGACGCCGCTCTCTCTGTCGGACCTCGTCTTATACATAAGAATATTGTAATGACTGGAAACACGATCCAAAAGTTAGGCATTTACCGGAATCGGGGCCACGAAGCACACACCGACATCGTGTTTCCGGTAATTAGGGTCCAAGGACCACTACTATCCATAATTTATGCGTCCCGCGGAGATCCTTCGCGAATCTGGACCGAACTTCCGTCGCGGGAGACGACCAACCAAACTCGGACAGAATGAGGCAGAGGGGTCTTGGTATGCTGAATTACGCAGTCTCGATCTCGTCCGAGACGGCGAGGGCCGCGATCGGTGATAAGTCATAATCTCCCAAACATAACAGAGGGATTTGTACAATTGAAATATGTCATTTTCGGGACCTCGGTGGGCTCTGGTGCCGTGATCGGCGGCCGTCGGCTTTTTTGCTCGCCGGCTAATTCGGTTCGCCATGACCGACGATCGTGACCCAGAAGCGTCCCTCGACGAGTGGAAAGACGCGATGCAGGCCGAACACGCGGAGGCCATCGCCAACCCGGACCCCGAGGAAGACCATCGGATCGAGGGCGTCGTTCAGGTCAACCATCGGGTCTACTTCGAGTACGATCTCGATTCGGGCCGGCTCGAACGCGACCGCGTCGAGCAGGTGGACGATCTGACCGACCCCGAACTGCGCTCGTGCTCCTGTGGCGTCCGCGGCATGACGCCAGAGGAAGCCCGCGAGCACGTGCGAGCGGCCGACGAACGCGCGGACAGCTGAGCGGGGCCGTCACTCCGGCGAGTCGTACTCCTGGTAGATGACGTGTCCACACGCCTTGCAGTGAGAGGCGTCCGGGTCGTGGCCGGTGAGCCCGCACTGCGGACAGGTGACCTGAATCTCGTCGTCGCTGGTCCAGGCTCGAACGATCTTCCCGGCCTGCCAGGGGATGAGGATGATCGCCCCGAGGATGCTCGCCACGGTGACCCACCGTCCCGCCCGGGTCACGGGGACGATGTCGCCGAACCCGACCGTCGAAAGGGTGACGACGACGTAGTAGAACGCGTCGCCGAAGTTCGACACCCCGGGGTTCGCCCGGTGCTCGACGCTGTAGAAGAGTCCCGCCGAGACGAACAGGACGACCAGTACCGTCAACAGGAGTTTCATCGCGCGCAGGGCGCCCGCCGAGACAGTCCCGAAGAAGAACTCTTCGTCCTGCGTGAACCGGTAGAATCGCAGGACGCGGACCACTCGCAGGACGCGCAGGAACCCCACGTTCAGGATGGCCGCCGAGACCGGGGCGACGAGCACGGCGACCGTCGGGAGCACCGACAGCAGGTCGACCATCGTGTAGGGATTGGCGAACTCCGCCAGTCGGTCCCGCGCGCCGTAGAGGCGGAGCACGTACTCGGCGGCGAAGACGGCGGCGATGGATACTTCGAGCGTCCACAGGCGCGCCTCCGCCGTCGGGTCGACGACGTATGTCTGCGCGACGAAGACCGCGACGAACACCAGATTTAACACGAGCAACGCGATGTCGATGACCTTGCCCGCGAGCGTCCGGTGATCCAGCAGGTAGAACCGGACCCGCTCGCGGAGTTCCTCCGGCGGCGTCGACGCGGCGCTCGCCATACACTGTTGGTGTGTGTCGCGCTATAGAATCCCACCGGTCGCTGTCGCGACTTCCTCTGTCGCTGCGAGGAGGCCGTCGCTCGTCGGGGTAGCGTCCAGTAAAACAAGGTGCGTTCGGTCGCCGTCAGGCGACGGTGCGAACCTCAGTTAGGCGCGGACGACGTTCGTCGCGCGCGGGCCCTTGGGGGCGTCCTCGATTTCGAATTCGATCTCGGTCCCTTCCGTCAGATCCTCGCCGCCAACGTCCTCCATGTGGAAGAATACGTCGTCGTCAGCATCCTCGGTGTCGATGAAACCGTAACCGCCTGTGTCGTTGAAGAAATCAACCTTACCGTTTGCCATTACAATTTAACGAATGCCGGGTACACGTATAAGTATTCCGCATTCTTACCGAAATCGAGAAAATTACAGGGAGGATTTTCTAAAAATTGTTGCAAGGTGGACGATCGTCAGCATTTCCAGAAAACGCGTCGGTAAAGTGACTGAACCCGCACATCGAACGGCACCTCCGCCGATATCCACAGTTTCAGGGCGTGTGGTACGTGTCGACGTAGGTAGCGGGTCTGGCGTCGGCCGACGAGACTATACGTCTTCCGCGCGGCGTTTCGGTGTGGATTCTAACGACGTCCGGCGCCAGTGGGAGGGCCGTTCGGGCGAGTACTCGCCGGAGTATTACGCCTACTACGGTCCCGACGAGACGAGCGAGTCGGTTCTCGATCTGTTGACCCAGCACGTCGCGCACGAGGCGTCAGTGCTCGAACTCGGCTGTAGCTCCGGGCGTCACCTCGCGCACCTCCTCGACGGCGGATTCGAGGATCTCTCCGGCATCGAACTCAACGAGGAGGCCTTCGACGTGATGGCCGAACAGTATCCCGACCTCTGGGACACCGGTACGTTCTACGCGGATTCCATCGAAGCCCTCGTGGACGACTTCGCGACCGACCGCTTCGACGCGGTCTACTCCGTCCAGACGCTCCAGCACATCCACCCGGACGCCGAGTGGGTCTTCGAGGAGATCGCCCGGATCACCGACGAACTGCTCGTCACCGTGGAGATCGAATCGGCCGCCGCGGACGCCGACCGAGTGGAAAACGAGGACGACCCGGACGTGAACTACGTCCGCGACGAATTCCCGCTCTACTATCGAAACTGGAAGGACATCTTCGCCGACCTCGGCTTCGAGCAGGTCGACCGACGCGACGGCAAGCGAGACACGGTCCGGGCGTTTCGCGCCCGGTGAGTCGACGGCGTCAGTCGTCGGTCGCGGTGTCGGCGGCGTCGGCGCTCCCGGCCGCGTCGGCGGTGTCGAAGTCGACCGAGCCGTCGGCGGGCTCGCCGCGCGGGAAGTTGTCGATCGTGTCCGCGCGGAAGGCCGCCTCGTCGAACTCGTAGTCGTCACCGAGGAAGCCGATCAGCGTTCGGGTGTCCCGCATCGCGTTCTTCAGACACGTCGAGGCGCCGGGCGACGGCGTGATGTTGAAGATGACGTCGTCGCCGACGATCTTCGCCTCGCCCATGTCCAGCGACTTGTTCTTGGTGTCGACGATCTGCGGGCGGACGCCACCGTACCCCTTCGCGCGCTCGATGTCGTCGAGTTCGACGCTCGGGACGACCTTCTGGACGTGCGGGAGGAACTGTCGCGGCCCGACCTCCGGGACGTCGTAGACGAGGTTCCGGAGGACGTACGGGAGCAACACCTTGTCCGAGAGGATGTTGGCGTAGCTCAGGAACGCCGCCGCGTTGAGGCCGAACACATCGAGGAAGTCCTCGACCGTCGAGATCCGACCCCGTTCGAGCGTCGGGACGAGTTTCGCCGTCGGCCCGAACCGCGTGATGCTCGGGTCGTGGACGTCGGCGTCGCCGTGGACGGCGGCGAAGGGCAGTTTCTTCATCTGGAGGGTGTACACCTTCCCGTTCAGCAGGTCGTCAGCGAGGAAGAAGCTCCCCGCGACGGGGAGTAACACCTTGTCCTCGCCGTAGCCGAGTTCATTCGCGATCTGGAGGCTGTGGGAACCGGCGGCGACGACGGTGGCGTCGCAGTCGAAGCGGCCGGCGGTCGTCTCGATGGTGTAGCCGTCCAGCGTCGGCGTGATGTCCGTGACCTCGGTCCCGGTGAACACGTCGACGTTCGACTCTTCGGCCGCTCGCTCGACGAACGACTTCGTCGTCTGGCCGTAGTCGACGACGTACCCGTCCGGCGTCTGGAGCGCGAGCATGTCGACGCCGGGGTCGCGTCCCTCTACGACGTTTGGTTCGACCTCGGCGATCTCCTCGCGTTCGATCGGCCGGAGTTTCGGGAAGAGGTCGCCGAAACCCTCGTCGTGGTACCGGCGTTCGAGCGACTCGACCTCCTCGTCGCCCACGCCGAGTACCATCTTGCTCCGCTTTGCGTGCATCTCGCGGTCCGGGTCGTAGTGCTCCAGGTAGCCCGCGAGCAGCTCCGCGCCCTCCTTGACCTCTTCGGCTTTCTCGAGCGTGTAGTTCGTCTCGATGTCCCCGAAGTGGAGTGTCTGCGAGTTGTTCGTCCGATGGGAGTTTATCGCCGCGATCTCCGACTCCTTCTCGATCAACGCGATCGATCCGATGTCCGTGAACTTCGCGGTCGTGTACAGGAGCGATGCCCCACTGATCCCGCCGCCGACGATAACCAGGTCGTATTTGCCAGACATTGTTGTGCGTTCGCGGTCGCTATGTTGCGGCGTGCGTTCCAGACTGATAACTCATATTCTTCGCCGTCGTTTTCGACGGGCAGCGAACCGCTCATCGACGATCTGCGGTCGGGCCGGTATCTGTGGTTCCGGACGGCTCGCGGCCGGGTCTGCGCTCGATAGCGCGGACCGATCGGGCAGACTAGCGGGCAGCTACTGGTCGAAAATCGGTGGCCTCGGAACTCATAGGGGTCGTCACGGCCGGGTCGTCAGGCCGGCTCTGTCGCGCGGATCGTCATTGGCCGGGCGGCGCTACGTCGTCGGCCGGCAAGTCGGTTTCCACATCGCCCTTCACGGAAGCTCGCTGGCGGCGTCGCTGGCCCGGTCACGTGTCGAGTAACCGGGCGTTTCCGTGCGTAAGTTCGGGTTGTTCAGCTCCGTCGGGCGATAACCACGGGTTGTCTCGGCTACTCAGTGGCTAACTAAACCGGTTCCGGCCAAAGGACGGGTGCATGGAGTCACAAGGTCAACAGCAAGAAGCGATGCGAGCGGCGGAAGAAACAGGAACGGATCCCGCGGTGATCCTCGCGGCCGGGTCAGTGGCGCTGTCGTGGTTTTTCTTCTACGCCCGGGGTGACAAAGAACAGGGGATCTTCGTGGGCCTCTGGCCGCCGACGATCCTCGCGTTCGCCAGCTACTTCGAGCAGACGAAGATGAGCGACATGGTCAGACGCGCAACCGGTCGCGACACCCTCGTCGGCCGCGTCGAGCGGATGGTCCAGAGCCGGACCGAGTGAGGACCGCGACGCAGCCCGTTCCCCCTTCCTCGCGGTCGCAGTACCGAGTCACGAGCGGCGAGTCCGCCCTTCACCGAAATCCCGCCAGCGACGGCCTAACGCCGCTCGGGTAGCGTTTCGCGACGGCGGCCCGACCGGCTCGTACCGACCCAGTGGGTCGACTCGACGGGGAGGATCTCGTTTTCCAGTTCCGAGCGATCACCGGGAAGCATATACCGGACCGCGGGCAAGCGCCCGCCATGTTGGAGGTCGACGGGGGCGAGGGCGGGGGACAACTGGTTCGGACTGCGCTCGCGCTCTCGATGCTCGATGGCGAGGGCGTCCAGATAGCTGACGTTCGCGGACGGCGCTCGACACCGGGACTCAAACCGCAGCACCGGGCGGCGGTCGAGATGGCAGCGGCGGTCTGCGACGCCGACGTCGAGGGCGCCGAGCAGGGTTCGGAGACGGTGCAATTCGAGCCCGAAGCGCCTTCCGGCGGCCGCTACGAGACCGAGATCGGGACCGCCGGGAGCCTCACGCTCCTGTTCGACACGTTCCTGCCGCTGGCGACCCGGATCGACGAACCGCTGACGATCACCGCGACCGGCGGGACCGACGTGAAGTGGTCGCCCCCGCTCGCGTACTACCGTCAGGTCAAGATTCCGCTCCTTCGCCGGCTGGGCATCGCCGCCACCGTCGAATGCGACCGGACAGGGTTCTATCCGGCTGGTGGCGGCCGCGCGACGCTCCGACTCTGGCCGTCGACGCTCTCACCGCTCGATCTCGTCGAACCGGGACGACCGATGACGGCTCGCGTCTATTCGAAAGCGTCCGCGGATCTCGCCGACGGGGACGTCGCCGAGCGCCAGGCGGACGCCGCGACCGACGCGGTCGCTGGCCTCGGCATCGAAGTGGTTCACCACCACACGACGTACGCGGCGGCCGAGAGCTCGGGTTCGGTCGTGACGATCCACGTGGACGCCGGCGGCTCGCCGGTCGGGTTCGACGCGTACGGGGCCCCCACGAAATCGGCCGAGGACGTGGCGCGGGAGGCGACAGACGCGATCCGTCGATGGAGGGAGTCCGGGGCGGCCGTCGACGCCTACCTCGCCGACCAGCTGCTGGTCTTTCTCGCCATCGCGGGCGGTCGGATCTCGATCCCACGTGTCACCGATCACGTGTCCTCGAACCGCGATCTGCTCGCCGCCTTCGGCCGCGAGGTGACCGTCGACGAGTCCGGTCGGACGCCGGCGCTCGTCGCTGATCGGTAACTGACACGTTTTCCGCTCGAGTCGCGCTCGACCGCCTGACGGCCGACCGTATCACCTTCGTCATCGCCCACCGGCTCTCGACGGTGACCGACGCCGACTCGACCTGGTGATGGAAGGAGGCCGGGTCGTCGAGCGCGGCACGCATCAGGAACTGCTCTGAGAAGACGGCCTCTACGCCAACCTCTGGCCGTCCAGGCGGGCGAAATCGACGACCTGCTGGACGAATTCGTCGGCAGGACGCGCGGGGACGTCTAAGACCGGTTTCCCGTTACGCGCACCTCGAGGACGCGGACTGCTGATCTGCGAAGTGTCGAGAGCGGCCCGAGAACGCCTGAAACGAGGGTCGCTCGGCAGTGAACCAATCCGTCAGTAGACGGCCGTTCGAATCGCTTCGTCCAGATCCTCGAACTCGTCGAGGTACTCGCGGCGCTCCTCGCGCAGGTCCGCGATCCGATCGTCGGCGTCCGCCAGCGCGTCACCGACGTCGAAGCGGCTCACGTCCAGTTCCGGGACGACGTCGGGAACGGTCAGCCCCGTCGTCGGGTCGTCGGTCCACTCGACGCGGCCGCGACTGACCTCGCGGAGCAGCGTCACGGTGTCGTCGACGCCGACGTCGCGGTCGCCGACGGTCCCGGTGTTGAGGAGGTACGCCTCTACGTCGAGGTCGGCGACGAGGCCGCGGAAGCGGTTGCCCTCCTCGCCCTCCGAGCCGACGATGAAGGGGTTGGTCCCGACGACGCGGATGGCCTCGCCCGCGCTGTCGGGGTCGCCGGCGCTGGTCTGGACGGACTCGCCGAGCATGAACGCGACGGCGGCCTCCTCGGGCGAGAGCTTCGCGATGGGCGGCATCGCGGGGTTGCGCGTGATGAAGAACACCTGGTCGACGGCGGGGAGGTCGATGTCCTCGTCGGCCGAGGGGAGGTGCTCGCGCCGGACGATGGCGCGGGCGTTGGCGGTGTGGGCGTCGCTGTCGAAGTCGACCGTCCCGTCGTCGGCGACGTCGACGTTCTCCAGGACCGCCGACTCGGTGGTCGCGGCCTCGTAGAGGTCCGGCTGTTCCTCGGGGCTGAGCCCGATCGTCTTGATGTACAGCCCCTCGCCCTCGCTCCCGGCGACAGTGCCGTCCTCACGCAGGGCGCAGACGTCGTCCTGGAGCATCGTCGCATCTTCCGGGGCCTCGAGTCCCAGACCGTGGGCGGTGAGCGTCGACTTGCCGGTGCCCGAGAGGCCGAGGAAGACCTGGCCGACCGTCTCCAGGTCGCCGTCGTCGGTTTCGAGGCGGACGCGCTTGGTGCCGGCGTGGAGGCCGAGGCCGCCCTGGCGCTTGGCGTCGAGCATGAACAGCCGCAGGAACGACTTCTTGGCCTCGCCGGAGTAGTCGGTGCCGAGGACGGCGGTGAATCCCTCGTCGGGGAGCACGCGGATAGCCACGTCGTCGGCGTCGGGGACCTGCACGGTCGTGAAGTCGGGGTTGGCCCCCTCCGGCGCGGGTTCGAGGAGGTTGGCCCACGACAGCGCGATCCGGCTGAACTCTTTCGGGACGTAGTAGCGGCAGACGTAGCTGTTCTCGGGGTAGCGGCCGAGCTGGCGGTCCAGACAGACCATCTCGCGGTCCCCGGCAGCGTCGAGGGCCGTCTCGACGTGCTCGTAGTCGGCGGCGCCGAAGTCGGCGCCGAGCGCGTTCTCCGTCAGGTCGGCGTTACGCGACTGGTGTTCGCTCACGTACGACGGCGAACCGTACTCCGTCGTCGTCTCCTTCTCTCGCGCGAACTCGCGCAGCTCCGAGAGCGTCGGGTCGTACACGACGTTGTCCGCTGTCCGGGGGTCTGCGAGCGCCGCGGCCGGGGACTCTATCGGTGTCCCGTATTGTGACATCGTACCCATTCGTTCACATCCGACCGTGATAAAGGTAGTTTGACAACCGATCGTTTGATAATTGCTTCCATAGAATTAATTTTTAAAACCCGAGTAAATCGTTGGGCGGGTCGCAGGTCTTTCTGGCAGGAACTGCTCAGTCGCGGTTCTCGACACGCTCGCGGGCGGCCGCCACCACGAGGGGGAGCGTGATGGTCGCGTCGGCGTACACCGACGCGTTGCGCGCCGCTTTCTCCAGTTTGCCCCACGAGCGCGCCTCGTCCAGCGTCGCGCCCGAGAGTCCGCCGGTCTCGGGAGTGTCCATCGTCAACTGGACGGCGTAGTCGTAGGCGTCCGGCGCCACCAGCATCGTCTGGAGCGTGTAGTTCTTCGGCACGCCGCCACCGACGACCATCGCGCCCGCCTCCTCCGCCTCGAACGCCTGGTCGGTGATCGTCGTCATGTCCGCCAGCGCGTCGAGCGTGAACTCGCTCGTCTGCGAGTACATCCACGCCTGGAGGCCCAGCACGGAATCCTGCACGGCCGGACAGTAGATCGGTACGTCGTGCTCGTACGCGGCGGCCGCGACGCCCGCGCCCTCTTCGACGTCCTCGCGGTCGTTGACCGCGGCGTTCGCTCGGCCGAGTTCCTCCGTGAAGCGCTGGATGCTAACGGCGCCGCCTCCGCCGTCTCCACCGCCCTCCTGGCACTCGGCTTCGAGCGTCGGGAACACCTCGCTGCGGAGGTGGTCCTCGAACAGCGCGAAGTGCTCCTGGGGGAGGTAGACGTTGTAGATGCGGTCGACGCCCTCGTCGCGCAGGCGCTCGTCGTGCTCGCGCTCGGTCTTGCCTTCCTCGTGGACCTGCCCGTGGTGGTGTTTGCCGCCGATTGCCTCGATCGCGTCGTGGGTGAGGTTCGCGCCGGTCGTGACCAGCGCGTCGACGTGCCCGTCGCGGATCAGGTCGGCGACGATGCGTCGCATCCCCGTCGGGACCATCGCGCCGGCGAGGCCGAAGAAGTTGGTCACGTCGTCGTCGAGCATCTCGGCGTAGACGTCGACCGCCTCGTGGAGGGCGCTGGCGCCGATGCCGGCGTTCCCGTACTCCTCGGCGAGTTCGCCGACGGTCATGCCCGCCCGGGCCTCCGCGTGGCCGATGGGGTCGTGTTCGAACGTCTCGCGTGGCGTCTCGTCGCTCATTGCTCGCCCGTCGGCCGCCCGCGCGCTTCAAGCCCGCGGTTCGCCCCGAGCGCGGCGGCGGATCCCGTCGACGGGAAACACCGAAATAGCCAGGTACCCTGACAGTGCGCATGGTAACGTCTCGCGCGGATTCCGCGCTGTCGAAACGCGACCGGGAGCGCCTCTGCAGAGGCGTCACGACCGTCGGCGACAGGGAGTCGGCGTCGGTCAGGACGCCGCTGACCGGCGAGCGGTTCGGGTCGGTTCCGGCCTGTGCGCCCGAGGACGCGGCCGGTGCGGTCGAGCGAGCGCGGGCCGCCCAGGCAGACTGGGCCGCTCGACCCGTCTCCGAGCGGGCCGACGTGCTCCGCCGGTTCGCCGACGCGGTGACCGCGAACCGGAGCGACCTGCTCGACGTCGTCCAGCTAGAGACAGGCAAAGCGCGCTTCGACGCGCTCGAAGAAGTGCTCGACGTCGTCGCCACCGCCGAGTACTACGCCCGACGCGGCCCGGCCCATCTCGAATCAGCGCGCCGCTCCGGCGCGATTCCGGGGCTCACGCGAACGGTCGAGCACGCGGAACCCGTCGGCGTCGTCGGTTGTATCTCGCCGTGGAACTACCCGCTCACGCTCGCCGTCTCGGACCTGCTGCCCGCAGTGCTTGCCGGCAACGGTGCCGTCCTGAAGCCCGCCGAGCAGACGCCGTTTTCCGCGCTCGTCGCGGTCGACCTCCTCGAATCCGCGGGGCTGCCGACCGACCTCTTCCAGATCGTGACCGGCGACGGCGAGCGACTGGGCGAGCCGCTGATCTCGCGAGTCGACCACCTGCGGTTCACCGGGAGCACCGCGGTCGGTCGCGAGGTCGCCGCCCTCGCGGGCGAACACCTCGTCGACGCCTCGCTGGAACTCGGCGGGAAGAACGCCGCGCTCGTGCTCGACGACGCCGACGTCGAGACGACCGTCCGCGGGCTGATCAACGGCTGTTACGCGAACGCCGGCCAGCTCTGCATCGCGACCGAGCGCGTCTACGTCGAGCGGCCGGTGTACGACGAACTCCGCGAGCTGTTCGTCGACGCGACCGAACGACAGGACCTCGGCCTGGGGTTCGACTACGGCCCCGACGTCGGGTCGCTGATCGGCGCCGAACAGCTGGAAACGGTCGAATCGCACGTCGATGACGCCCGCGAGCGGGGTGCGACGGTCGAGACGGGGGGCCAGCGGCGTGAAGACGTGGGTCCGTGGGTGTACGAACCGACGGTCCTCACGGACCTGCCGGCCGAGGCGACGGCCGCGAGCCAGGAGACGTTCGGTCCGGTCGTCTCGATAGTGCCGGTCGACGGCGTCGACGAAGCCGTCGAGCGGGCCAACGACACCGACTACGGCCTCCACGCGAGCGTCTGGACCGGCGACGCCGACCGCGGCGAGCGCGTCGCCCGTCGGCTCGACACCGGGACCGTCTCGATAAACGACGGTTACCGGGCGATGTGGCTGTCGACGGACGCACCGATGGGCGGCGTCGGCGACTCGGGGATCGGCCGCCGCCACGGGCGTGAGGGGGTCCTCGATTACACCGAATCGCAGACCGTGACGACCCAGCGCGGCCACCCGCTGGCGTTCCCGGACGCCGTTCCCGACCGCACCGCCGCAGCGGCCACGACGGCGGGCGTCCGCGCGCTCCGCTGGCTTCGCGAGCGTTCGCCGCTGGGTGAGTGACGATGCAGTTGCTCACCGGGTTCCCGGGATTCCTCGGGTCGGCGCTGCTGTCGCGATTGCTCGCGCGCACGGACGAGCGCCTCGTCTGTCTCGTCCAGCCCCACTACCGGGAGCGAGCGGAAGAGCGGGCCGCGACGCTGACCGACGAGGCCGGGGTCGACCGCGATCGGGTTCGGCTCGTCGAGGGCGACATCACCGACCCCCGACTCGCGGTCGACGACTACGACGCGCTCCGGCGAGACGCGCGCGTCGTCTATCACCTCGCGGCGGTGTACGACCTCGGCGTCGCGCGACCGCTGGCCGACCGGGTGAACGTCGACGGCACCCGGAACGTGCTCGACTTCGCGGTCGGTGCGGACGTCGACCGGTTCCACTACGTCAGCACGTGTTACGTCAGCGGCCGGTACGGAGGGACCTTCACGCACGAAGACCTCGACGTCGGCCAGTCGTTCCACAACCACTACGAGGCAACCAAGTTCGAAGCGGAGCGGCTCGTCCGGGGCCGGATGAGGGAGGGGTTCCCGGCGACGGTGTACCGGCCGGCGATCGCGGTGGGGGACAGCCAGACGGGGGAGACCCAGAAGTTCGACGGGCCGTACTACCTGCTCAAGCTGATGCTCCGGCAGTGGCCCGTCGCCGCAGTCCCGCTTCCGCTCCGGCCGTCCGCGACCCGGTTGAACGTCGTCCCCCGTGACTTCGTCGTCGACGCGATGGCCGCGATATCGGCGCGCGACGACTCTGTCGGCGAGGTCTATCAGCTCTGTAACCCGCATCCACCGACGATCCGGCGTCTCGTGCGAGTACTGGGGCGAGCCGCCGGACGATGGGTCCTCCCCGTCAGGGGGACGACCGGGCTCGCGCGGGTCGCGACCGAGCGCATCCCGGGAGTCGCCAACGAACTGGGGATCGAACCCGCCGCGCTCCCGTACCTCTCCCAGCCGACGACGTACACGGACGCGAACACTCGGGCCGCCCTCGCCGACACTGACGTGCGGTGTCCGCTGTTCTCGTCCTACGCGGACGTCCTCGTCGCGTACGCTCGCGAGCACCTCGACGAGGGCGCGGGGGCGATGACCTGAGGAGACGACTGTGCGATGACCTGAGCGGACGGCGGGGCGATCCGTGAGAATACTCGTTACTCCACCGCGAGCGCCGCCTGACAGCACGACGACCGGTACTCCTCGGCCCGGCGGACGAGCTTGCAGTCCTTGTACCGCCGGGCGACGAGCGCGTCGCACTCCGCGCAGCGGAGGACGTACTTCGGGTCCGAGAACGTCTCGCAGTGGACCTCGGTGTCGAGCTCGCGGGCGCGGGCTTTGAACGCGGATCCGTGGTCGGTGGTGCCACAGTGCTGGTACTGTTCGAGATGGACGAGTTCGTGGCGGAGCGTCGACTCCCACTGCTCGCGGTCGAAGGCGTCGAAGGCGTCCCAGGTCAGCGACAGCGTCGCCGGGAACGGGCGCCCGTCGGCCCGGCGACCACCCGCCGCGGTCGTCGACTCCCAGTCGATGGGCGTGCCGACCTCGGCCTCGGGGATCTTCGGTCGCTTGAGCGCGGCCGCCCGGCGCTTGGCTCGCGTCGAGACTTCCCACTCGACGAGGTCGAAGCGGACGTCGACCAGCCACTCGCGGCGGACGTCCTTGCAGTAGTCGCGCGACCACCCCACGAGGTCCTCGTGGGTCGCGATCTCGTCGTACGCCGGCGCCGTCACGATACCCTCGACAAGAACGTGCGGTCTCTTGAATCGCTCGCTCGCGGAGGGCGGCGCCGGTCCTCCCCCCGGCGGCGCCGCTCTCAGTTCGTCGTCGTGATCTCGACCACGTCGCGGTGGTCGAGTTGCGTGTCCGCGCCGACCTGCCGGCCCGAACGGACGTCCATCGCGTGCAGGAACCCCTCGCCGATGTCCGTGTGCAGGAAGTACGCGAAGTCCTCGGCGGTCGAGCCGTCCGGCAGGACGAAACAGTCCTGGAGGAAGGTGCCGTCCTCCTGGGGTTTCTCCGCGCCGGGGAACACGGCGATGGCGTCGAGCACGTCGAAGAGCGCGGTCTCCAGGGCGCGCTGGACGCCCGTCCCCTCGTACTCGGTGACGAACTCGCGGATGGATTCGAGGCCCGCTTCCTGATCCGCGCTCACGTCGCCGACGATCTCGAACTCGGCGTCGCCGGGTCGGTAGTCGACGACGCCCTGCTCGTCGGCGGACTTGAGCGCCTTCTCCGCGTGGGCCGAGACCGGGACGAAGGTGAGGTGGTCGTACGCCTCCTCTTCGGTGATCTCGGCGAAGTTCTCCTGGGCAGCGGGCTTGTCCATCTTGTTCGCGGCGACGACCATGGGCTTCGTCCGCAGGCGGATCTCGCGGGCGAGCGCTTCCCTGTCGGTATCCGTCCACTCGTCGGGGTCGAGTTCGAGCCCCCGGGAGAGGATGACCTGTTTCATCTCGTCCTCGCCGATGCCGAATGCGCTCATCTGCTCGGCCAGGTCGACCTCGACGTCGCGCTCCTCGCCGTGGTAGCCCGAGCGGTAGCGTTCGATACCCTTCTCCAGGATGTCGAGGTACCACATGTCGAGCTCTTCTTCCAGGAAGTCGATGTCCTCGCGGGGGTCGTGGTCCTCGGTCGCCTCGCCCTCGATGTCGGTCTCGCCGGAGAAGTCGACGACGTGGACGAGCACGTCCGTCTCGTTGAGGTCCGAGAGGAACTGGTTGCCCAGACCGCGCCCCTCGTGTGCGCCGGGGACGAGCCCGGCCACGTCGACCAGTTTCGTCGGGACGAAGCGGACGCCCTCCTCGCAGTAGCCCGTGTTCGGCGTGCACGAGTGGTCGAACTCCGGCGCGGCGCAGTCGACGCGGACGTACGCCTCGCCGACGCTCGGGTCGATGGTCGTGAACGGGTAGGCCCCCTCGGGCACGTCGTTCATCGTCGCGGCGTTGAACAGCGTCGACTTGCCCACGGAGGGCTTGCCGACGAGTCCGATGCGGTAACTCATTGCCCCCAGTATCCGGACGCGCGGCTAAAGCGTTTCCAATCGGATACGTCGGATCGGCCGTTTCCGGCACGCTCGAACGCCGTGATACGGGTTCCCAAGCGAATCGTCGGATGCGAAACAGTGTCAACCGGGCGGTCCGCGGGACGGGGGACGGTCGGAGAAACCGTTAACCCGATATCGGTCGATCGGGCTGCCATGCCCGAGAGCCCGTTCGACGTGACGATCCAGGTCGCCGAAGTCGCCCGCGCCGAGCCGTTCCCCGAGGCGAACAAACCCGAGATGGTCAAACTCTGGCTCGACCTGAGCGAGGAGACGCGACAATCCGCCGCCCAGCTCGGGTACCACCACGACGCGGACGAACTCGAAGGTCGACAGGTACTGGCCGCGACGGACCTCGGCACGGTCCGCATCGCGGGGTTCGAATCGGAAGCGCTCACGGTCGGCGTTCCCGGCGACGACGGCAATCCGGTCCTCGTCACGCCGGACGAGGAGGTCCCGCTCGGCGGCGAACTGTACTGACGGCGCTGCCGTTACAGCCCGGTCGGGTGGTCGACGTAGGTGGTCTCCAGCCCCCACTCCTCGGCGAGTTCCTGCAGCGACCGGACGCCGAAGGTCTCCGTGGCGTAGTGGCCCGCGAGGTAGACGTTGAGGCCTGTCTCGCGTGCCTCGTGATAGACGCGGTGTTTCCCTTCGCCGACGACGAACGCGTCCGCGTCGGCGGCTGCGGCCTCGTCGAGCCAGTCCGCGCCGGCGCCGGTCACGACGGCCACGTCCTCGACCGTTTCGGGGCCGAAGTCGAGCACGGGAACGGGACGACCACCGGTGTCCAGTTCGCGCATCAGCGTCTCGGCGAGGTCTCCCCGCTCGACGGGCGTCTCGAGTCGCCCACGCTGGCCGATCCTGACGGGGCCGAGTTCGCCGAACGGCTTCCTGTCGACGAGACCCAGCGTGTCCGCGACGCCGGCGGCGTTCCCGAGTTCCGGGTGCCCGTCGAGAGGCAAGTGAGCGGCGTAGAGCGCGATGTCGTTGTCGATCAGGGCCGCGATGCGGCCGTACTCCGTGCCGGTCACCCGCTCGATGCCGCCCCAGGAGACGCCGTGGTGGACGACGAGTACGTCCGCGCCGCGGTCGGCGGCGGCCTCGATCGTCGCCTCGACGGCGTCGACCGCGAACGCGACGGTCTCGACCGGTTTCTCGTCGGGGCCGACCTGCAGGCCGTTGGGACTGGTGTCCACGTCGGCGTAGTCGTCGAGCGCCAATCGGTCGCCGTACCGCTCGCACAGCGTCGAGAGGTCCATGGCTCGCGGTTCGCCGGACGGGACCGTAGTGGTTGCGGCTGCTCTCGGCGAGTGGGAACCGGGGGGCTGCCGGGTCGGCGAACTAGGCGTCGCCGCCGTACAGCTGGCCGCTCTCCTCGCGGAGCAGGCCGTGCTCGACGGCGAGGTCGATCACCTTGTCGCAGTCGTCGCGGGAGACCTGGTAGGCGTTGGCCGCGACGGTGACGAACTCGTCCCTGTCGACGGGGAACTCCCTGTTCTCCAGCAGGCGCATCACCTTCGTGTTCTCCAGGCGCGTCAGCGACACGTCGCGTTGTCGGCCGCTCGCATCGCCGTCGGTCGAACCGCTCCCGTCGTCGTCCGACGACGCCGACCCGCTGTCGGCGGCGGATCCCGACGCGCCGTCGGCCCCGGACTGTGTGTTCGACGAATCACCACCTCCGCTCGCGGACGCGCCCGTGCCGTCGTCCGCGAACGCGTCGCCGGTGAGCGATCCCGCGTCCGACTCGTCGTCATCGTCGCCGTCGGAGAAGGCGCCGCCGGTGAGCGACCCGGTGTCGACGGGGCCCTCGTCCTCGCGACGGAAGCCCGCACCGCGCGAGTTCGTGTACTTCGGCTTCTTCGAGGGGTCCTCCGAGTCGTCGTTCGAGTCGTCGCCCGAGTCGGCACCGGCGCCCTCGGCCGTCGATCCGGAGTCGTCGTCGGTCGCGTCGCGATCGTCACCGAACTGCATCTCGGACGCGTCCGCAGCGTCCGCCGGGTCGTCGTCGGCGTCGTCGCCGACCGGCGTCAGGATGTCCTCGTCGTCGCCGAGCGTCGACTCGAGCTCGTCACCGGACGCTTCGGCTCCCGTGGACTGGGAGGCGGTCCCGCCGGATCGGTCGTCGGCCGCGACCTCACCGGCCTCGACGGCGTCGAGGACGGTCCCGAGGACGGCGTCGAGTTTTCGCTTGCAGGTGACACAGAGGACGACGGTCTGCTGGGAGTCGGTGCTGGGGTGGAGCGACGAGGGGACCACGGGGCGCTCTTCGAGCGTGGCGTCGAGGGCCGCGCCACAGAAGTAACACGACGAGAGTCGGTCCATGTCTGCACCCTACACCCCGGCGGACGTAAAACGGTCGGTGCCGGCCGCCCCGACTCGCACCCGACCGCCGATTCCGCCATGACCTGTCGCGGCCTCGGCTATCGATCCGACGCGTGCGCGTAGACGAACGCCCGGAGCAGTTTCGCCGCGAGCACTGCCGACTGGCCGTCGTCGCGGTCGTTCACTTCGACCACGTCGAACCCGTCGACCGCGGGCGCAAGTTCTCGGACGATCCGGCGCCCCTCGCGCGGCGCGAGGCCGAACGGTTCCATCGTCCCGGTCCCGGGCGCGTAGCCGGGATCGAACCCGTCGATATCGACGCTCAGATACGCCGATTCGTCGTCCGCGAGGTCAGGCCGCCAGTCGCTCACGTCGGCGGGCGGGACGACGGTCACGTCCGACTCGTTCGCACGGTCCCACTCGGCCTCGCTTCCGGTGCGGGCGCCGAGGATCACGGCCCGGTCGGCGACGTCGAGGGCGTGGCGAGTCACCGTCGCGTGACTGAGCGGGTCGCCCGCGTACGAGTCCCGGAGGTCCAGGTGGGCGTCGACGCAGACGAACACGTCGGGCTCGACCGCGCGGACGCCGGCGACGGTCACCGTGTGTTCCCCGCCGACGACCAGTGGGACCGCGCCCTCCTCGCGGAAGTCCGAGAGCGCGCCGCGGAGGAAGGTGAGGTACTCGTCGACGTCGGCGGTGGGGCCGACGTCGCCGTGGTCGTAGACCGAGAGCGAAGAGAACCGCTGTTCGGTGTGGTGGTCGTAGTCGTCGAAGTGTTCCGCGAAGTGGCGGACGCGGCGGGGGCCGAAGCGGGCGCCGGGCTCGAACGACGTCGATGCGTCGAGCGGCGCGCCGACGAGCGCGTAGTCGGCGTCCTCGCGCCGGGCGTCCGCGCCGGGGAACATCCTAGACGATCTTGCGCTGCTCTTCCATCTCGAGGTACTCGATCTCGTCGTCGGGCTCCATCGAGACGCCGTCCGGGAGTGCGAGCGTGAACGTGTCGAAGGTCTCCAGGTCCATGACCTGGGCCTCGTCGCCGGAGGTCGAGACGACCTGGCCCTGCTTGCGGTTGATGATCGGGACGCGGATCTTCGCGTCGACCGGCTGGGAGAGGCTGCGCTTCTTGCCGTCGAAGACGCCCTCGGCCTCGACGCGGGCCTTCGCGCTGCCGTGTTTGCCGGGTTTCGCCGTGCTGTAGGCGTTGATCTTGCAGGGAGCGTCGTCAATCATGACGTAGCTTCCTTCGTCCAGATCGCGAACCTCGACCTGCTTCGTTGCCATACCGCGCCGTAAACGAGCGACCGGTATAAACGGTTTGGAACGCGTCTCCGGCCCGGAAACCCCGACAGGCCGTCCCAGCGCAGTGCCTCCGGATCCCACAGCAGCGAGGACCCAGGACGACGACCCCCGCGCGAGACCGACCGACGGAGCGCCGGACGGCACACTGCCGGCTCGGTCACCCAGAGCGGCGGTCCTCGACGACGCGCCCCATCCGGTCGAGTCCATCGCTCAGCGTCGCCCGGTCGGCCCCGAATCCGACTCGGACGTACTCGGGACGGTCGAACGTCTCGCCCGGGGCGACGACGACGCCCTCGTCGGCGAGCGCTCGACAGAAGTCCTCGCTCGACTCGAACGCCTCGGGGACGGTCAGAAAGCCCGTCGCGCCCGCTGGGAGGTGCCAGTCGAGGCCGTACTCGTCGACGAACGCGTCGAGCAGGTCGCGGTTCCTGCGGACGTGCGCCCGGTTCTCCGCCAGGAGTTCGTCCTCGCGCTCGATGGCCTGCCGGCCGACGTGCTGACCGAACGCGGAGGGCGAGATGGTCGTGTAGTCCTTCCACTCCCAGGCGGCGGTGACGACCTCCTCGGGGCCGGCGAGCCAGCCGAAGCGCAGTCCAGGTAGGCCCCACCCCTTCGAGAGCCCGCAGGTGCTGAGGCCGTGCGGTCCCATGGAGGCGACGGGTTCGACCCGTTCGTCCGATTCGGCGAGCGGCCGGTACACCTCGTCGGAGAGGAGATACGCGTCCGCGGCGGCCGCCAGGTCGTAGACGGCGTCGACCGTCTCCTGCGGGTGGATCCTGCCCGTGGGATTGTTCGGGTTGTTGAGGACGACGAGGTCTGTGTCCGAACGGATCGCCTCGGCGACGTCGTCGGGGTCGAGCCTCCACTCCGGCGCGGCGAGTTCGACGCGCGTCACCTCGGCGACGGCGGCCGGCAGCGAGTGCAGCGACTGGTAGGTCGGCGTCACGCAGACGGCGTGGCTGTCCCGTTCCAGCGTCGCGAGGACGGCCAGCAGGTTCGCCTCCTGGGTCCCGCAGGTGAAGAGGAGTTCGTCCGCGCCGCGGTCGTACCGGTCGGCCACGCTCGCTCGCAGGTCCGGGTCGCCGTTCGTCGGGATCACGTACCCGAGTCGTCCCGGGTCAGTGTCGAAGCGGGCTGCTTCGAGGGGCCTGACGCCGCTGTCGCCGAGGTTGACCGGCGCCTCGTGCTCGTGTTCGGCCAGCCAGCGCTCCAGCGCGAACGGCTCGATGTCCATGTCGGACACTGCGGCCGTTCGACGGTTAAGGATCCCGTCCGAACGCCACGGACCTGTCCAGTGTGCTACAGACGCGGCCGTAGCGCCCACTTCGACCGCGAATCAGGCAGGTTCAGCCGGCACAGAGCGGTTGGAAGCCTGGAAGTACCGTGGAATTACTTAAATAGTTACCGTGTATTTATACTATGGAAACATGTCTTCGGAGACAAACGACGGGATACTGTACGGGGTGTATCGGAAGCGGGTCGGTGAACCGACGACGCACGACGAGGTTCGGGGGTACTGGGTGTTCCTGACGGGACTCGTCCTGGGGACGCTCGGCATCGTCCTGTTCCTGCCGAGCACGTCGGCGGTCGGAAGTTCCGGGCTCACCCTCCGCGAGGTGAGCGTCTTCGTCGCGGCGGTCGGGCTTGCGATGCTCGTCGCGGGACCGGTCATCAGACTGCCGCTCCAGCCGTGGGCCAACTACGCGGCCTACCTCGGACAGGCCGTCTGTTTCGCGGCAGCTGCCTGGTTCGTGCTGGTGTTCCCCGCGGGCTGGAGCGTCGAAACCGGGAATCAGCCGGTGATCGTCCTCTACGCCCTCGGGATGGCGATCATCACGCTCGTCGGCCTCGTCGCCCCGCTGCTCAGTAGCGGGACGCACGACGACTTCGCAACCAGCGAGGACCGGACGGAGGAACTCGAAGCCGAACTGGCCGCGGTCCGCGAGGAACGCGACCGGCTGGAGAACGACCTCGACGAGACCCGCAGCGAGGCCGACGCCGGCGCGGCCGCGCAGTCCGAACTGCAGGCGACGGTCGATTCGATGCGGACGAGCCAGGCCCGGTTCGAACTGTACGAGGACGCCAGCGAGCAGTGGCGCTGGCGGCTCCGCCACCGCAACGGCAACATCGTCGCGGACAGCAGCCAGGGGTACACGCGCAAACACAACGCCCAGAAGGGAATGGCCAGCGTCCGGCGGAACGCCCTCGGCGCGACGACGCTCCTGTACGAGCGCGAGGCCGAACTCCCCGACGAAGACGAGGACTTCGAACCCGTCGAGGAGCAGAAGAGCCGGGCCGCGTTCGAACTCGAAGAAGACAGCGCCGGCGAGTACCGCTGGCGATTGCGCCACGACAACGGGAACGTCCTCGGCGACGGCGGCGAGGGGTACGCCTCGCGTAGTAACGCTCGGCGGGCGATCGGCCGCGTGCGCGAGTACGCCGGTCCGGCCGACTACCTCTGGTTCGACCCGACCGGCTTCGAGGTGTATCGCGACGCGGCCGACGAGTGGCGCTGGCGGCTCGTCCACCGCAACGGCAACGTCCTCGCAGACAGCGGCGAGGGCTACACCCGGCGCAACGACGCCAACCGCGCCGTCGACCGCATCCGCGAGAACGTCGAGGACCTCGAATTCGAGGTCTACGACGACAGGGCAGGCGAGACCCGCTGGCGGCTCCACGGTGCGAACGGCCAGATCGTCGCCGACAGCGGCGAGGGCTACAGTTCCCGTGACGAGGCGAACGTCGCGGTCGACCGGGTGCGCGAGTACGCGCCCGACGCGGACGTCCTCGACATCGGTCGCGCGGCGTTCGAGATCTACGAGGACCGCGGCGGCGAGCACCGCTGGCGGCTCCGCCACCGCAACGGCAACATCCTGATGGACAGCGGCCAGGGCTACGCCGACCGGTCCGGCGCTCGCGACGGCGTCGAGAGCGTCAAGCGCAACGCGCCGAACGCCGACCTGGACGAGTAAGCCTCTCGCTGGGAGGCGAACCCAGCGCAGTTCACGCGGGCGAGGCGAAGCCGAGCCCGCCCATTCACCACCGAACGGCGTCCCGCTCAGCAGGACCACGTTTTTGATTCTGGGGTCGCCGCTGGCGACTCCTGAGCGAACGGGATGGGAAGAGGATGCTCCGTCTGGGATTTGAACTCGATGCCAGACCTCACCTCGTTCGGTCTGCCGTAGTTCGAATCCCAGCCGTGCGCGTCTTTCTGCGGAACGAAGTGACGAAGAAAGATGCTCCGTCTGGGATTTGAACCCAGGTCATCGGCTCGAAAGGCCGAAATGATTGGCCGGACTACACCAACGGAGCCCACGACGCGTCGACGTCGTATTTTGGAGATTGAACCGGTGGTATAAAAACTCGTCTCTCTCGGTCGCGTGTGCGGACGACTCCCGTGGACCGAATGCTCGGCGGGTCACCAGGGGGTGGCGAACATATTCGCGACGGTTCCGGTCGGCCGGGAACGCGCTGGCCGGTATATGTGTGAGACCCGTCCAGTTACGGGTGTAGATGACCAGCATCGATCCATCCAGACGGAAGCTGTTACGGGTCACGGGCGCGGCTATCGCCGGCGGTGCGGTCGCCGGGTGTTCGGCCGCGCCGGGTGAGTCGTCGGACTCGGGCGGTGACGGCGGATCGGGCGCCGACGGCGGATCCGACGGCGACGGGAGTGCCGACGACACACCGGAACCGTCCGGCGACGGCGGTTCGGGCGGGGAGTGGACCGAGGCGAGCACGGTCAAGATGACCGACGAGCTCGGGTTCGAGCCCAAGCAGATCCAGGTCGAGGCCGGGACGACGGTCACCTTCGAGAACGTCGGCAGCATCGGCCACACCGTCACGGCCTACGAGGACAAAATTCCCGACGGCGCGACGTACTTCGCGTCGGGCGATTTCGACTCCCAGGACGCCGCCTCGGAGGCCTACAGTAGCGAGCAGGCGGGGAACATCCCCTCCGGCGAGTCCTACGAGGTCACGCTCGAGACGACCGGCACGTACGAGTACTACTGTATCCCCCACGAGCTGAACGGGATGGTCGGTTCGGTCAAGGTGGTCTAATCATGAGTGACGACAACAACGATACGGAACGATTCGTCGAGGAACACGAGCGACAGATCAACGACCTCCTCCAGGACGTCGAGGACCCGGCGGCCGTCGACGACGACGACGGGTTCTCGATGCAACTCGGGGGTCTCGAACTCGGTCGGCGCGACTTCATGAAAGCGGGCGCCGCGGCGGGTGTGGCGAGCGCGGCCGGCGCGTTCGCCGGGTGTCAGACGGCGCTGCCGGACAGCGCGACGCCCAGCGACAGCGGCGGGTCGCAGGGCTCGTCGGCCGCCCACAGCCACGTGGTCGCACCGGGCGAGAAAGACGAGTACTACGGCTTCTGGTCGGGCGGTCACTCCGGGGAGATCCGCGTCATCGGCATCCCGTCGATGCGCGAACTCCAGCGCATCCCCGTGTTCAACACGGAGTGCGCCCGCGGGTACGGCTACGACGACCAGTCGACGGAGATGCTGGAGAACGAGGGCGGCGGCTACACCTGGGGTGACAACCACCACCCGAACCTCTCCGAGACGGACGGCGACTACGACGGCGAGTACCTCTACGTCAACGACAAGGCAAACGGCCGCATCGCGCGGGTGAACCTCAAGTACTTCGAGACGGACGCCATCGTGGACGTGCCCAACGTCCAGTCGGTCCACGGGTGTACGGTCCTCTCGCCCGACACGAAGTACATCCTCGGGAACGGCGAGTTCCGGACGCCGCTGCCCAACGACGGCCGCCACGTCAACGACCCCGACAAGTACACCGCGCTGTTCTCCGCCGTCGACCCAGAGTCGATGGAGACGGCCTGGCAGGTGAAAGTCGACGGCAACCTCGACATCGTCGACACCGGCAAGGAGGGCCGCTGGGCCATCGCCTCCTGTTACAACAGCGAGGAAGCGGTCGAGATCCAGGGGATGACCCACGACGACCGCGACTACGCGAAGGTCTTCGACATCCCAGCCATCGAGGAGGCCGTCGACAACGGCGACTACGAGGAGATCAACGGCGTCCCCATCGTCGACGGGACCCGCGACAGCGATCTGAACCAGGGCGACGACCCGCTCGTCCGCTACGTCTCGACGCCGAAGTCGCCCCACTGCGTCGAGGTCGGTCCGGACGGCAAGTACGCGTTCATCGCGGGCAAGCTCTCGCCGACGGTGACGATGCTCGACCTCGACAAGATCGGCGAGGTCGACGACCCGACGGACGCAGTCGCCGGTCGACCGAAGGTCGGTCTCGGGCCGCTGCACACCACCTTCGACGGCAACGGCCACGCCTACACGAGCCTGTTCATCGACTCGCAGGTCGCCAAGTGGGACATCGAGGAGGCGGCGAACGCCGAACTCGGTTCGTCCGACCCCGTCATCGAGAAGATAGACGTCCACTACAACCCCGGGCACATCCAGGCGCTGGAAGCGATGACGACCGACCCGGACGGCGAGTGGCTCGTCTCGCTGAACAAGCTCTCGAAGGACCGGTTCCTCCCGGTCGGGCCGATCCACCCCGACAACGACCAGCTCATCCACATCGGTGACGGCGAGAAGGAGATGGAACTGGTCGCGGACCACCCGGCCTACCCCGAACCCCACGACTGCATCTTCGCCCACAAGGACAAGATCAGCCCGGCGACGACGTGGGACAAGGCCGACTACGAGGGCGAGAAGCCGTTCGTCACCGAGGAGGACTCGGGCGTCGAGCGCACGGGCGAGCGGTCGGTCCACGTCAAGGCGTCCTCGAAGCGCTCGGAGTACGGGATGTTCGACTTCACCGTCAAGGAGGGCGACGAGGTCCGCCTGACGATGACGAACGTCGAGGGCGTGCGCGACATCATCCACGGCGTCGCCATCCCCGAACACGACGTGAACCTCGCCATCGCCCCGCAGGACACCCGCGAGGTGACGTTCACGGCGGACGACCCCGGCGTCTACTGGATCTACTGTACGTACTTCTGCAGCGCGCTCCACCTGGAGATGCGCTCGCGGATGATCGTCGAACCGCGCGAGTGACCGGACGGGACCGACCAGCGACCCCCTGAGCCGCGCGGGTTTCACCGCCCCGCGGCTTTTCGCGACAGACGAATCGTTCGCTGACCGCCTCACGACAGCCCAAACGACCCACAGCATTGCGGTGACACTCATGCAATACGACCCACCTGACCTCGGCGAGTTCACGCAGCTCCGACGCGCCCTGCCGGTCGCAGCGGCGGCGCTGTTGCTCCTCGCCCCGATCCTGCCCATGTGGCACATCGTCGTCGACGCCGTGCAGTACCCGGACACGACGCTCCGCCTGCACCTGCACGCGTACCCGTTCATCGGCGGCGACTACGAGGAGATGCACTCGCTCAACAAGTACATCGGGTTCTACTACCCGGACCCGGTGTTCTGGCAGCCGAACTACGAGCCCCACCCGAACGCGATCAAGGTGCCCGAGTGGTCGTTCGGTCCGTTCGCGTTCGTCGCGCTCGCCCTCGCCGGCCTGTTCGTCGCGCTCGCGCCGGACGGCGACCGATTGAGACGCGGCCTCAAGTACCAGCTCGGCGGCTCGATCACCGTGCTGACGGTGATGCTGGTCGACATCCAGTACCGGCTCTACCAGGCCGGCCACACGCTCGACCCGGACGCGCCGGTGATGGGCGTCGAGGGATTCACCCCGCCGCTGTGGGGGAAATACGAGGTGGCGAACATCACCAGCTACTCCCGGATCGGGATCGGCGCCTACGTGACCGCGTTCGCCATCGGACTGCTCGTCGTGGCGTTTTACTACCGCGACTCGCCGGCGACGCTCGGTGACCTGCCCGACCGCGTCGGCGGCCGCATCGAGCGGGCCCGCGAGTGGTTCGAGGACAACACCGTCGGCGACGACGAGTGGGCCGAGGACCGTGAGTTGCACGAGGGCGACGACGAGGAGGGCGTCCGGGCCGCTCGCTCGGACAGCGAGGCACCGTCGAAACCCGACCGTAGCGGGGGTGACTAACCCGTGCGACGACCGTCCGCCGACGGCGTCTTCGCCGCGGTCGCGGCGGTGCTGCTGGTCGCCTCTGTCGGAACGGTCGTCGCGGTCCCGACGGGCGCGACCCCCACCGGCGACGAGGTCGCGTTCGACGCCGGCGTCCCCGACTCGTTCGACTTCGACGCGACCGACGAACCCGGCGTCGCCACCGTCGACGGCGAGGACTACGAGTCGCTCGACGCGGCGCTCGACGCCGTCGAACCCGGCCAGACCGTGGCGCTCCGCGGCCGGTTCGACCCCGAGAGCGCCGTCGTCGTCGAGACGCCGAACGTGACGCTAGAGCGCGCCGACGACGCCACCACCGCCCGCCCCGTCGTCGACGGACCGGGGGAGGGCGACGTGCTCGTGCTCAACGCGTCCGCCGTCACGGTCGACGGGCTGTGGGTACGCAACTCCGGTTACATGACCGAAGGCAACGACGCCGCCGTCTGGATCGACGGCGAGGGCGCCACCGTTCGGGACAGCCGGGTGACCGACGCTACGTTCGGCGTGTGGGTCGACGGTGCTGCCGACGTGCGCCTGGTCGGCAACACCATCGTCGGTCGCGACGAGGTCCACCCGCGGACCGACCGCGGGAACGGCATCCAGCTCTACGAGGCGGTCGACGCGTACGTGGCGGACAACCGGATCACGGACGCCCGCGACGGCATCTACTACTCGTGGGCCGAGGGCGTCGAGGCGCGCAACAACACGCTGTGGGACCTGCGCTACGGCGTCCACTACATGTACTCGAACGACTGCACGCTCGTCGACAACACCGCAGTCGACAACGACGCCGGCTACGCGCTGATGCTCTCGGAGGGGCTGTCGATCCTGAACAACACCGCGGTGAACAACACAGGCCAGAGCGGTCACGGCATCATGGTCAAGGGCATCGACCACTCCACGATCAGCGGGAACCACGTCGTCGGCAACGGCAACGGCCTGTTCGTCTACAACGCGCTGGACAACGAGATCTCCCGGAACCTGGTCGCCGGCAACGACGTCGGCGTCCACGTCTCCGCGGGGAGCGTCCGCTCTGAAGTCCACCGCAACACGTTCGCGCGGAACCGGTTGCAGGTCCTCGCGGACGTCGGCCAGCAGGTCGTCTGGAACGAGTCGGTCGGCAACTACTGGGCGGGCGCCGGCGCCCGCGACGTGAACGACGACGGCGTCAGCGAGACGCGATACCGGCCCGCGGGGATGGTCGAACACCTGACCCGCGAACACCCGAAGGCCAGCGTCTTCACCGGTAGCCCGGCGTTCGAGGTGGTCAGGCTCGCCGAGCGCACGCTCCCCGTCGTCGAGGCGCCCGGCGTCGTCGACCACAGACCGCTCGTCGACCCGCCCCACGACTGGAGGGACTACTATGATCGAAGTAACTGACGTCACGAAACGGTACGGCGACGTCGTCGCGGTAGACGACGTCTCGCTGTCCGTCCCCGACGGTGCATCGCTCGGACTGGTCGGCACGAACGGCGCGGGCAAGACGACGCTGTTCCGCCTGCTCGTCGGCCACGAGACGCCCGATTCCGGTACTGTGCGCGTCGCCGGGGTCGACCCCACCGACGGCACGCGCGTCCGCGAGCTCGTCGGGTACCTGCCCGAACAGGCCGGTTTCCAGCCCGCGCTGACCGGCGCGGAAGTCCTCGGCTACTACGCCGACATGCGCGGCGTCGACGCGCCGCGGATCGACACGCTGCTGTCGGTCGTCGGTCTCGGAGACGCCGGCGACCGCGCGGTCGGCGGCTACTCGAACGGGATGAACCGCCGACTGGGACTCGCGACCGCACTCCTGGGCGACCCCGACGTCCTCTTGCTCGACGAACCGACCGCCGGGCTCGACCCAAACGGTGTCGGGGCGTTCAACCGGGTCGTCGAGCGAGTGCGGGAGGAGCGCGACGTGACCGTCGTGCTCTCGACGCATAACCTCTCCGAGGTGGAAGCGCTCTGCGACCGCGTCGCGGTGCTGGACGACGGACGGCTCCGAACGGTCGGTGCCGTCGACGAAATCGTCCGCGCGGCCGGCGAGCAGGTCACCGTCACGGCCCGATACGCCGACGGCGACGCGGCGGCCGCCGCCACCGAGGCGATCCGGGCCGCAGTCCCGGAGGCGACGCTGACCGCCGGAACGAGCGAACTCGAACTCGCCGTCGACGGCGACCGCGTCATCGACGCGCTCGGGGCGGTCGTCGAGACCGACCCGGAGTCGGTGAGCGTCGACGAACCCGGGCTGGAGAGCGCCGTTCGCGACTCCGTCTCGGGGGGTGAGCCGGCGTGAGCGACCCCGACTCGGAGCGGGCCGACACGCGCCGGGACTCGGGGCGGGCCGGCGAACGCGCCGAAGCGCGCCCCGACGGCGGCGCCACTGCACACGCGAGCGTGGCGTCCACGGAGGAACTCTCCGTCGCCACTGCCCGGCAGGTACTCGGCGTCGCCCGCAGGGAGTACCGCGTCCTCTCGCGGGCCCGGTGGACGTACGGGCTGGCGCTCCTGTTCGGCGCCTTCTCGCTGGCCGTGGTCGGGCTCACGGGCTCGGCGACCGGCCCCACGAGCGTCGGCGCGCTGCTGGTGACACTCGCCGAGCTGTCGGTCTACCTGGTCCCGCTGGCCGCGCTCGCGCTCGGCTACGGGACCGTCGTCGGCGCCGACGAGCGCGGCACGCTGGAGCTGTTACTGGCGGTCCCGCTCGGCCGGACTGCACTGCTGGTCGGCAAGTTCCTCGGCCGCGCGGCGACACTGGCGGTCGGGATGACCGTCGGTCTGAGCACCGGTGCGGTCGTCTTGGCCCTGCGCTTCGGGGCGGCAACGGTCCCCGCGTACCTCCACTACACGCTGACCGCCGTGAGCGTCGGCGTGGCCTTCCTCGCGCTCGGCGTGTGCATCTCCGCGGCCGCGACCGAGAAGGCCCGTGCGCTCGGCGGCGCCCTGCTCGCGTGGGTCCTGTTCGTCCTCGTCTACGACCTCGTGGCGCTCGGCGTCGTCGTCGCCTTCGATCCGCCGGGCTGGGTCCTCACCGCGCTCGCCGTTGCGAACCCCGCGGACGTCCTCAGGCTGGTCGTCCTCTCGCTGGTCCCGACGGCCGGCGGTGGCATCGGTGCCGTGATCGCGACCACGACCGTCTCGACGCCCGCGCTGCTCGCCTCGCTCGCGCTCTGGGTCGTCGTCCCGCTCGCTGTCGGCGGTCGACTGCTGGCCCGGCGCGCCTGAGCGGGTCTCAGCGTTCGCGTGGTCTCCCCAGAGAGGTCGTGAAACTCGCGGGAGCCGTCGAGCACCGTCCTGCGTTCAGGCGCGCGGTCGGCGACGGTCCTCCCGTAACCCGGGAAGTGAACGGGACGGGCCGGCGTGAGATCTAGTCCGGGGAGGGCTCGACGCCGGTGATTTCGAACCGTGCACCGCCGTCGACGCCCTCGGTGAGACGGACGTCCCATCCGTGTGCGTCGACTACTTGCTCGACGATGGAGAGGCCGAACCCGGTGCCTTCCCGCGAGGTGGTGTATCCCGACTCGAACACGCGTTCGCGCTCGTCCGCCGGGATGCCCGGTCCGTCGTCTTCGACGAAAAAACCAGTCTCGAGTTCGCCGACGGTGACCGTCACCGCGTCGTTGCCGTGATCGAGCGCGTTCCGAAACAGATTCTCGAAGAGTTGACACAGCCGTTCGTAGTCGGCCCGTACGGCCCAGTGTCCGTCCCCGCCGTCGTCGGCTACAACTAGCTCCGACTCCCTTCGGCCGTCTGCCGCCATCGTCCACGATGACTCGAGAACGCTGCGGAGTTCGACGAACTCCGTCGACCCGAGGTCTCGACCCTCTCGGGCGAGCCACAGCACGTCACCGACGATGCGTTCCATCCGGTCGAGCGCGTCCACGATCGGGTCCAGATGAGGGCTCTCGCTCTCCGCTCGAAGCAGGTCCAGCCGACCGCTGGCGACGTTCAGCGGATTGCGGAGGTCGTGGCTGACGACGCGCGCGAACTCTTCGAGCTTCTCGTTTTGCGTCTCGAGTTCTCTCTCGCGTTCGACCCGGTCGAGCGCCGCTTCGACGTTGTCCGCTAACACCTGTGCGAGCGCTTCGTCGGTCGCCTCGAAATCACTGGCTGTAGTGGAACTGATCAGCATCACGCCGTGCTCGCCGAGCGGAAGGTGCAGTTCGCTCAGAAATTCCGTCTCGGCACTCAGCACGTCGTCAGCTTCGCGCAGGTCGGGGTATATTTCCGATTCACCGCCCTCGAACGCTTCCCAGGCCAGTCCGTCGCCCCTCTGGATGGCCGGTGGCGCTCCGTCGAACATCGTCTCCAGCGGGTCCGACCACGCGACGGGGACGAGCGCGTCGCGAGTGGGATCGTACAGGTGGACTCCGTTGACGGGGAGATCGAGGATCTGACTGGCCGTCTCTGACGCGATCGAAGCCACGGTTTCAGTACTCGTCGCTGTCATCAGGTCGCGCGTGGCCGTGTGAAGCCGCTCCAGGGCATCTTCGCGTTTCTTCCTCCTCGTGATGTCGCGAAACACCCCAACGATCAGTGACCGGTCGCCGAGTTCGAAGATTTTCGCGTTGATCTCGACGGGAACCCGCTCGCCGTCCTCGGTTTCGAGGTAGAGGTCCGACCCGTCCGGGAACTGCGTGAAAATCGCCTGGTCGCGGGCGACGTGACGCTCGAAGAGGTTGCGATAGCGGTCCGCCTCTCCCGACGGATGGAGGAACGTCTGTGCCTCTCCACGGAGTTCCGCGGGTTCGTAGCCCAGCAGATCGATGACCTGTTCGTTCGACTCGACGATCTTTCCGGTCGCGGCGTCGGCGACGACGACCGGGTCCGGGACCGCCTCGAGGATCGTCTTGTACTTCGCTCTAAGGGCTTCCTGATCGGTGACGTCGCGGACGACCGAGATGACGTAGGTGCTCTCGTCGATCTCGATGGGGCTCAACGAGATATTGACTGGAAACGTGGACCCGTCTTTCCGACGAGCGGCGAGGTCGAGGCCGGAACCCATCGGCCGTGTCGTCGGATCTTCTATGTACGAGTCCCGATCGGCAGCGTGGGAATCTCTGATCGCTTCCGGGACCACTTCCTCTATCGCCTCGCCGAGGAGTTCGTCGGGTTCGTATCCGAAGAGGTCGTTCACGCGGTCGTTCACGTAGGAGATTCGGCCGGTAGAATCGACGAGAAATATCGCGTCGGGCGACGTATCCAAGATATCCGACGCCGTCCGTTCGTGGACAGATAGATCTTCGTCCATTCGATACCATCTGGAACGAACAGAGGTGTTTAAACATTATGGAAAGGGGGCGGAGGACAATCCGTCGGACGGGTCCGTCGTCTATCTGGTCGCGGTCGGTCTGTCGTTCGCGCACAGTTCTCGACTCGTCCGTGGGCCGTATCGAACCGATCTATTCCGTCGTTCGCTCCAGTCGGTCGTTCGCGGTGCTCACACCCGCACGGAACAGTGGGTTGTCTGTATCCGCACGGGACAGTCGGTTCTCTAGGCCCGCATGGTCGGAGCGCGTTCGCCGGAAAGGTCGGCGTCGTCGGTGAACTCCTTGACGATCTTCTCCTCGGCGCGGTGGAGCGTCTCGCTGCACGTCGACTTTGCGATGTCGGCCTCCTCGGCGAGTTCGGTCAGCGTGCACTCGCGGGGCGTGTCGTAGTACCCCTCCTCGACGGCGGTGCGGACGAGCCGGTGCTGTTTCGGCGTGAGTAGCTGCTCGGTCTCCATCTCCTGGCGGACGGCGAGCACCTCGAAGTCGATGCCGAACTGCCGGAGCTGGTCGCCCAGCGTGGAGAGGCGGTCCCGCGGCGCCGTGACCTCCCACGTGACCGACCCGTCGACGACGGTGAAGGGCAACTCTAGCGGCGTCCCGGCGTTACGGACCGGCAGGAGGAGCACTGGGTTGGACGTCTCGAACTGGACCAGCGCGGTCTCGTCGGTCCGCTGGAGGAAGTCCGTGTTCGTCACGGCGTCGTACTCGTCCATGTCGAGGACGACCTCCTCGACGGCGTCCGCCGTGATCTCGGTCAGCGCGACGCCGCCCTCGCCCTTCGGGAACACGGTCAGGATCTCGAACTGTGCGTCCGGATTGTTGCGTGAGAGATCACCGATCCAGACCGAGTCCGGCACGGTGATCTCCAGTTTGGCCCGCGGCATACGTAGATCCTACGGGCCCCGACGACTATCAGTGTTCCCGAACATGTTCGCATATATTCGACTCGTCGTCGTCGAGAGCCGAACATTGTTCGGGGTAGCGGCCGGCAGATCCACGCTGGACCGGTCCGTCCCACTGCAGGGACTCGTTCGCACTATCGCGTCATCGTGGCCCACTGGCCGCGCGGGATCCGGTGTTCGAGCGGCTCGCCGGCCGCGAGTCGTTCGACGTCGTCCAGCACGGCCGCGGTCAGCGGTGGGCGGATCTCCGAGCCCCCGACGTGCGGCGTGACGACGACGTCGTCCAGCGAACGGAGGTCGTGGTCGGCGGGTAGCGGCTCCTCGTGGTAGACGTCCAGCGCCGCCGAGATGCGACCGGTGCGGAGCGCTTCGAGGAGCGGTTCTTCCTCGACGATCTCGGCCCGCGCGGTGTTGACCAGCAGCGCTCCGTCTGGTATCTGCGACAGGCGCTCGGCGTCCACCATCCCGACCGTCTCCTCGGTGCGGGCGGCGTGGATCGAGACGACCTGCGAGTCCAGCGCTTCGTCCAGTCCTGCCAGCGAGGCGGACGGCCACGCGTCCAGGTCCTCGGCGTCGACGTAGGGGTCGTAGACCGAGACCGAGGGGTCGAACGCGGCGAGGTGGTCGAGTAGTTTCCGGCCGATCGTACCGAGTCCGACGAGCCCGACTTCGGCCCCGTGGAGCGTCCGGATATCGGTGTCTGAGGCGTCCCACGCGCCGTCGGCCATCTCCCGGTCGAGCGTCGGAACGGCGCGCAATTGCGCGAGCAACAGCGCGAGCGTGTGCTCGGCAGTGTGGTCGGCCATCACGTCGTTCGCGCTGACGACAGGTATCTCGGCGTCGTAGACCGACTCCGAGACGAGCGACGCGACGCTGCCACCCGTGTGCGCGACGAGTTCGAGGTCGTCGGCCGCCGAGACCACGTCCGCGGTGACGCGCGGACTCCCCCAGCCGGTCACGAGCACGTCGACGCCGTCGATGCGCTCGCGGAGCTCGGGCTCGGTGAAATTCTCGGAATTCGGGTTCCACTCGACGGTACCCAGCGATTCGAGTCGGTCGCGCAGGTCGGTCGGGAAGAACGTCTCCCGGAACTCACCGTCCGGGAGGGTGACGAGGACGTTCATACAGCGGTCTCCGGTACGGGATTTCATAAAAGGGGTCGCAACGTCGTCGCGGTCACCGACGGCGACGGCGTCGTGGTGGTCCCACGCGACCCCCGCGAACGAGGGGATCCCTCCTGGTTAGTCGGTCGCGGGCTGGAAATCCCGGTCCGCGGCGTCGTTGAGCAGTTCCCAGTAGCGCAGGAGCGTCGCCGCGTGCCCCTCGTCGGGGCCGGCGCGACGGACGGTCGCCTTGTAGGCCTCGTGGACGGCGGCGTTGATCGGGAGCGCTGTGTCGTTCTCCCGCGCCACCTCGCGGGCGTAGCCGATGTCCTTGTGCCAGATGGCGAGGCCGCCGAGGCCCTCGATGTCCTGTCCGAACTCGCGGTCGAGGTACTGCTCCCAGACGTCCATGCCGAAGAAGTCACGCAGGTGGGCGGGATCGACGCCGTTGTCGCGCGTGAACTCGACGATCTCGGCGTCGAGCGCGTTCTGTCCCGCGTAGCGCATCTGGAGCGCCAGCTTGAGGACCGTCGCCGACCCGGCCTCGCCGACGTGCAGGTGGTCGTCGCTGAGTACGTCTATCAGGTCGCGGGCCGACTCGTAGCTCTGGTCGGACCCACCGACCATCATGTGCGCCCCGTCCCTCGGTGCCGCCCGGGTGATCGGCGCCTCGACGAACGACGCGCCGCGTTCCTCGCACCACGCCTCGCAGTCCCGCGAGGTGTCGGGGTGGGTCGTCGTCACATCGACCACCGTCTGCCCGTCCGCGAGTGCGCGCAGAATCCCGTCGGCGCTCTCCATCACCGCCTCGACTTCCGGCGTCCCGGGAAGCGCGAGGACGACGAACTCCGACCGTCCGGTCGCGTCGGCGGGACTCTCCGCCGGCGTCGCCCCCTGCTCCGCTGCGGCGTCTATCTGCGTCGGGTCCACGTCGTACGCGACGACTTCGTACTTCGTTTCGGCGAGCCTGTCGAGGAACGTCTTCCCGATGTAGCCGACGCCGATGAGGCCGACTGTTGGCATGTCCCACGTCTCTCCCGGTGCGAGTATAAACGTTCGAGTCGGCGTCGGGTCGTCCGGCAGCGTAGCCGCTACCGGCTATCTCGACCGTCCGGCTGCTGCGCGTCGATAGTCGCGACGGCGGCGAGGTTCACGATGTCGTTACCACCTTTTTCTCCTCGGGTTTCCTCGCTCACTCCGTTCGCTCACGGGTCGCTTCGCTCACCGGGAGAATCGCTCCGCTCGTCTCCCGAGCCCTGTCTCACTTCGTTCGACAGGACCCCGTTCGCATCGAGGCTCTCACTCCGTTCGAGCCTCGCGCCCGCTGCGGGAACCACTCGTCGAAAAAGATGGGGCAAAAAGCCGCCCTCACTGCGTTCGGGCGGTGAACCGCGCGCCTGCGGCGCGCGGATGCTACGTCACTCGGACGATCCCTGCGCGTCGATAGTCGCGACGGCGGCGAGGTTCACGATGTCTTTGACCTCGTCGTCGCGCTGGAGGACGTGGACCGGCTCGGCCATCCCGGTCAGCATCGGCCCGACGGCGTCCGCGCCGCCGAGGCGCTGGAGGAGCTTGTAGACGATGTTCCCCGCTTCGAGGTTCGGCAACACGAGCACGTTCGCCGGTTCGTCGATCTCGGCGAACTCGTAGTCGCCGACCAGCAGATCCTCGACGACGGCGGTGTCGGCCTGCATCTCCCCGTCGACCGGGAAGTCGACGTCCGGGTCCTCGCGGAGTCGCCTCGCCGCGCGGCGAGGCTTGCGCGTGCCCTCGTTGTCGACGCTCCCGAAGTCCGAGTACGAGAGTAGCGCCGCGCGCGGCTCGACGTCGAACCGTCGGGCGACCCCGGCCGCGTGGCGAGTCACTTCCGCGAGCGTCTCGTCGTCCGGGTCCTGGTTGACCGTCGCGTCCGCGACGAAGACGACCCGGTTCTTGAACGTCAACATGTACACGCCCGCGGCGTGCTCGACGCCGTCCTCGGTGCCGATGACCTCCAGTGGCGGGCGGAGCGCAGAGGGGTAGTGGTGGGTGAGCCCCGTCAGCATCGCGTCGGCGTCGCCGCGTTCGACCATCACCGACGCGAAGTAGTCGCCGTCGCGGACCGTCTCCGCCGCCTCTTTCCGGGTGATCCCCTTGCGCTGTCTGAGCTCGTAGAGCCGGTCGACGTACGCGTCGTAGTCGTCTCCCGCCGGATCGACCACGTCCGGGTCGAACGCCAGCCCCAGCCCGTCGATCTTCCGCTCGATCGTCGTTCGGTTGCCGATCAGGACCGGCTCCGCGATGCCCTCCTCGTCGAGCTGGTAGGCCGCGCGGATGATCTTCTCGTTGGCCCCCTCGGCGAGCGCGAGACGCTTCGGGTCTGTCTGCGCCTTGTTGAGGACGATCCGCATCATCTCGCGGGACTTGCCGAGGCGGGCTTCGAGCCGCTCGCGGTACTCGGCCAGATCGACCGCTTCGCGGGCGGCGCCGCTCTCCATCGCCGCCGCGGCGACCGCCGGTGCCACCTCGAAGAGCACCCGCGTGTCCAGCGGTTTCGGGATGATGTACTCCGGGCCGAACTGCAGGGGCTGGTCGCCGTAGGCCTTGCGGACCGCGTCGGGGACGTCCCGTTTCGCCAGGTCCGCCAGCGCCTCGGCGGCCGCGACCTTCATCGACTCGTCGATCTCCCGGGCGCGGACGTCGAGCGCTCCCCGGAACAGGAACGGGAACCCGAGCACGTTGTTGACCTGGTTGGGGTTGTCAGACCGCCCCGTCGCCATGATGACGGTGTCGTCGCGGGCCGCCTTCGCCTCCTCGTAGCCGATCTCCGGGTCGGGGTTCGCCATCGCGAAGATGATCGGGTCGGCCGCCATCGACCGGACCATCTCCTGGTCGACGATGCCGCCCGCGGAGAGGCCGACGAGCATGTCCGCACCCTCCATCGCGTCCGCGAGGTCGCCCGCGGGGACGTCGCGGGCGAATTCGCGGTTGTAC
This sequence comes from Halosimplex amylolyticum, assembly GCF_051414035.1. Lineage (NCBI taxonomy): Archaea > Methanobacteriati > Methanobacteriota > Halobacteria > Halobacteriales > Haloarculaceae > Halosimplex > Halosimplex amylolyticum. The sequence continues at coordinate 1,363,073 of NZ_JBLKNW010000001.1, forward strand.
TCGTTCAGGTCGCCCGCCTCGGCGCGCTCTGTCGTCAAGATCCCGTCGACGTCGACCATCGTGACGTTCTCGCGGCTGACGCCCAGAGAGAGATAGAAGCGCGCCGTCGCGATCGCCGCCGCCCCGGCGCCGGCGAACGTGACTTTCAGGTCGGCGAGTTCCTTCCCGCTGATCTCGACCGCGTTCAACAGGGCGGCGCCGCTGATGATGGCCGTGCCATGCTGGTCGTCGTGGAAGACGGGAACGTCCATCCGCTCGCGAAGGCGCTCCTCGATCACGAAGCACTTCGGCGCCGCGATGTCTTCGAGGTTGATCCCGCCGAAGGTCGACTCCATCCCGGCGACGCAGTCGACGAAGTCGGCCGGGTCGGTGTGGTCCACCTCGATGTCGAAGACGTCGATGTCCGCGAAGCGCTTGAACAGCACCCCCTTCCCCTCCATGACCGGCTTGGAGGCCTGCGGACCGATGTCGCCCAGCCCGAGCACGGCGCTCCCGTCGGAGATCACCCCGACGAGGTTCCCCTTCGCCGTGTACTGGTAGGCGGCGTCGGGATTCTCGTCGATCGCGCGACACGGACCGGCCACTCCCGGCGAGTACGCCAGGCTCAGATCGCGCTGCGTGCTCGTCGACTTCGTCGTCCGTATCTCGATCTTCCCGGGCGGGTCCTCCCGGTGATACTCCAGCGAGTCCTCTTCGAGCGTCATAGGCCGAGTTCGCCAGCGGAACGGTAAAGATGTGGGATATAGGGTCTGAAAACTGTATAAGGCGGTTCCCGGCGGGCGTTTCGCCGCGGCCGACGTCGTCGTAGCGTCCACCGACGGCGGCTCGCCACCGACGGCCAGACCCCCGCCTCGTCAGCCCAGAAGATCGTCGAAGGTCCGGTAGGAGAGATACGACAGGTCGCGAGCGGAGAGATAGTCCGCCTGTTCGGGCCAGGTGAGACACTCCCGGTAGGTCGCCCAGTCGTCGAGCCAGGGGTAGTCCGACCCCAGCAGCAGTCGCTCCGGCCCGAACCACTCCAGCAGCGGCCTGACGTACGATTCGACGTTCTCGTAGGGCCACGGTTGCCCGGAGGTCCGCGGGATCGAACTCACCTTGACGTACGCGTTGTCGCGTTCGGCCAGCGCGGCGAAGTCGGTCCACGGCGACTCGCTCGGGGACGTGTCCTCGTCGGGGAAGCCCATGTGCTCCACGACGAACGGTACGTCGGGATGCCGGTCGGCCAGCGACGCGAGCATCGAGAGCTGGTCTGGCTTGGCGAGGACGAACGCCGCGGCCTCCTGGGCGGCCAGCTCGTCGTAGAGCGGGTCGAGTCCCTCGGCCGCGACCCAGTCGCCGGTCGGGTCGAGGTCGCCCGGCGTCGGTCCGTACTCGAAGCAGGCGTGGAACCGCAGGCCGAGCATCCGCTCGTGGCCGGTGACTCGCCGGACGTTCTCGCGGAGGGTGTCCTCGTCGGCGTCGTACTCCGCGACCCCGACGCCCCAGAGGCGGTCCGGGTGCGCCTCGACGGCCCGGAGCGTGTACTCGTTCGCCCGTTCGCCCCGCCCGTATATCGACGTCGGCAATAACACCCCCTCGTCGACGTCGGCGTCGGCCATGTCCGAGACGAGGGTCTCGTGCTGATACGGGCCGGACCACTCCGGCGGCAGGTCGGCGCTGTACCAGGGTAGATCGTCCGTATCCATGCCCCAGGCGTGCGTGTGAGTGTCGACGAGTCGCATTACGTCACGTCGGTACCGCCCGATGATAAGGATACCTCATGGCGGTGTACTCCGTCGAATCGCAAGAGCGATAGAAGTCGAATGCTCCGTCAGGGATTCGAACTACGTCGAGACATTCCTGCTCGGTCGCGATGCGACCTGTGCGGGCTGTGAATCGTCTACTTCGAATCCCTTCGTGCGCGTTTCACTCCCTCGCAAAACTCGGTCGCTGGAATGCTCCGTCAGGGATTCGAACCCTGGTCCTTGCCGTGAGAGGGCAAGATGATTGGCCGGACTACACCAACGGAGCGCACACGCCCTCTGTGCGTACTCAATCCTTGCGAGGAGATGGGTTTAACGGTTGCGCTTTGGCTCGCTTTCGCCACTCCGTCGCACGGTCACTCGTCGTCGAACGGCGAGCCCGCGGCTTCTGGCTCGTTGCCGCTCAGGCTGATGATGTTCTCGCGGCCGACTCGCAGTTTGCTGATGTCGCCGTCGTCCTCCATCTCCGAGAGCAGCATGCTCACCTTCGACTTCGACCAGCCCGTCTCGTCGACGATCATCGCCTGTTTCATCCTCCCCTCGTTCGATTCGAGGATGTCCACGATGAGCTCCTGGTCGGTCCGCTGGGCGGGTTCGGCGCTCTTCCCCCCGGCGTCCGCCGCGGGGCTCTCCGCCGTCCCCGGTTCCGGTGGGCTCTCGGTCGTCTGCGGGCTGTCCGTAGCGGTGTCGCGCGATTCGGACTCGCTCGTTCGGGTTCCCGAGAGCAAGGCCGGGATGTTCGAGTGCCAGACGGCGACGCCGCCGAGGCCGAGAACCAGTAAGACGACGGCCGCCATGAGCATCCCGCCGACGTCGCCCGACGCCGGCGTCGTGAGGAGGGCGTGCAGTTGCTCTTCGGCGGTCGAGATGGACAGCCACGGGCCCCTCTCCGTCGTGCCATCGACCCCGACGCCGAGCGACTGCGTACCCCCGACCGCGTCGGCGACCAGCCACTGCTGCATCTATCATAACATGCCGAGGTCGGTATAAAAACGCTGTGAATACCCACGTTTCGAACGCGCTGATCGCCGGAGGCGACCGGGACCGGTCAGACGAGGCCGACCGTCGGCACCGCGGTCTGCTGGAACAGCCCGACGAGGTCGAGGACGGCGATGAGCAGGGTCGTCGCGACGATAGACGCCGAGGGGGGATCGAAGTGCGTGTCGCCGTGCGCGTAGAATACTCGCTGGGCGAGTTCACCGAGGACCCCACCGAGGACGCCGAAGACGCCACCGACGAGCACGGCGACCGCCGGCCCCGCGCTCGGGAGGGCGAGCGCGGCGATACCGGCCGGGAGCGCCATGTGGTGGGTGACGGGGAACCGTTCGACGCCGGCGGCGAGGAACAGCATGCCGGTCGCGGTAATGCCGAAGGCGAGGAAGTAACTCCCGGTGGCGACGGCGAGGAAGCCGCCGAAGACGCCGACGACGAGACCGAGGACCGTGACCGTCCACCACTCGGACTGGTAGGGGAGCCACGGCTCGACGACGTACCGACCGACCAGTGACTGGGCGCCGCCGCCGTCGCCGTCGGTCGCCATCCGTCGATCGCCGTCGTCGTACGGCGACATGTCGAGGACGTCCGTCCCCAGTCGGCCGACGAGCGGATATCCGAAGACGGCCCGGTGGAGGACCGCGGAGACGACGACGCTAGCCGCGACGGGATCCCACGGGAGCGAGAGGCGGAGCGACAGCTGTGCCAGCCAGTAGCCGAGCAGGCCGAAGGCGCCGCCGACCGCGATCGCCGCGGGTCGCGGACCGAGCGGCGTCGACAGGTGTTTCGCCTCGTGGTAGGGGAAGTCGGTGTCGAGGTGCCCCTTTCGTCCCGCGTAGGCCGCGGCCGCCGCGGCGCCCGCGAAGGCCACGTGGGGCCCGAACGCGGGACCGTACCCGACGAGGCCCGTCACGCCGGCCGCGCCGAGGTCCGACGATTCGGCCACGAGCGGCGTCCCGCCCGCGCCCGTCGTGACGCGGGCGATCTCGCCGATAGTAACGATCAGCCCCGCGAGCCCGTAGGCCGTGTAGCCGCCGACCGTCGCGCCGATTGCGCCGCCGGCGACGGCGACCGCCAGTAGTTCGACAGCGAGCAATCCGCCGTCAACTGCCATCTGAACCACCCCTCGACGTCGCCCGGTCGCGGCGGCCAGCGTGGTCGCTCCGACGTGTCATACGCGACGAGAGTCGGAGCCGGAAGTTAGTACTGACGGATGGGCGCGGCTGACGGTCTGCGGTCCGACTCCTGACGGCAAGTCGGTACCGGCGAAGCGGTCAGCGTGGAATCGATACGCGAAAAGCAGTCGGGGTCGAGTACGGAGAATCGCGAACGTGGGTCGAGTGGCTCAGTCCCGCATCGAGAGTCCGAGGAGCGACAAGAGTCCGGCGCCGACCAGCGCGGCGAGCGTCGCGGGCGCCGCGGCCGAGGGCGCGACCAGTGCCGTTCCGTTCGAGCCGTCGGCGTCGGTGGCCGTGCTCGTCCCGGCCGCCGGGGTCGCGGTGGAGCTCTCGCCGTCTGCGGGCGTGGCGGTCTCGGACGGCGCGTCGGTGGTCGTCTCGTCGCCCGAGGCACCGTCGCCGGCCGTCTCGTCGCCGGCCGTCCCGTTAGTCCCGATCGTGTTGGGTTCCTGGGTCGACTGCGCCGCGCCTTTCTCCAGGGTCACCGTTGCGGGGCTGTCGTCCTCGCCGATGACCTGCCCCTCGGTGACGTTGACGGTCCCGCCGTAGCGGAACGAGTGGGTCTCGTTGGACTTGACGTCGGTCCGAAGCTGGTACGGGCCGGTCGCGCGGACGCTCGGGTCCGTGTAGCCCTCTTTCGTGCCCCACTCGTCGTAGCCCGTCGTGGAGTAGGGGACTGTCATCGTGAACGTCCCGTCGTCGCCGGTCGTCGCCTGCTGGCGGTAGACGAACGTGGAGTTCGTCGACGGGACTTCCATCTGCACGGCCGCGGTGACGTTCGAGTTCGCGGGCGCTTCGCCCTCGATGGTCGCGCCCGGCACGCGTTCGAACGACTTCACCCAGTTGGAGGACTTCGGCTGGAGCGCGTTCGCGACGCCAGGCGTTCGGAGCGAGGTCTGCAAGGCGCCCTGGGCCTCCTTCCGGAGTCCGAGCTGATAGCGGGTCGAGTCGATCGACTTGGATTCGCTGCCGCCCACCATCCGGTAGTGTTCGAGTGCGGGCACGCGTTCCTCGGGGAACTGCCCGACGCCACCGATCTGGGATGTGGGGTCACTCCGGACGTACTCGCGCGCTTCTTCCATCGTGTCGAACTGCCGCGTCCCGTTACTCATCCGGATCTGGTTGCCCTGGACGTTCTCGATCGTCCAGTCCACGACGATCGGTTCCGGCTCGACGGCGCTCCCGTGGAAGTTGTACAGTCGAACGGCCGTCGAGTTGTAGTAGGGCTGGTGCTGGAGCCGGAAGAACTGATACCCGCCCTGCTGGCTGGTCTGGTAGTAGATCCAGTTCCCGCCCGTCGTGTAGTACTCGCTCTGGGAGATGTTCCGGTCGGTGAACTGGAAGGGCGCGAAGTACTTCCCGCCGATCTGCAGGGACCCGCCGCCCGGCCGCTGGTAGAACTGCGTCGTCTCCGTCATCTTCCAGTCGACCATGACGAACCGCGTCTCGGCGTCCGGTTCGCTCACGTCCTGGATTACCTCGTTGGCCTGGGCTTCGTTTTGCGACAGCAGGAAGTCCGCCGCCTCGGTGGCGCCCTGCTGGAAGGGGTTGGCGACCGGTATCCGCTCGCCCATCACGGTGATGTAGTGCCCGTAGTCCCACCACGACATGACGCCGTAGTATCCCTCGGGGTAGTCGAAGTCGTCCGTCCGTTCGAAGGTGCCGTAGTAGGGGACTTCCTCGGCGTTACCAGCACCCCCGTAATTGCCCTCTTCCGGCGTGTTGCCCTGCATCCAGCCGAGGCTCTCGTTCCACGCCGTGGCCGCCGGCCCTCCGCCGCCCTGAGCGCTCGTCACCTGCATCGCGATCGCAGACGGGTACACCAGCGGGGCGAAGACGATCAGCACGACCGCGATGATGGTCAGGATCTGATAGGTCTCGATGTCGGTATCCGGTTTCGACAGCCCGGCGAAGTTGGCGAGCTCGCCGATGACGAGCGCCGTCATCACCGCGACGGTGACGCCGAAGTAGTAGTCGAAGCGGCGCTGGGTCAGCGTCGCGAGCAGCATGAAGACCGTCCAGACCGCGAGCAGCGTTAGTTCCGCCCGCGGTCGGTTCAGGAAGTGACGACCCACGACGTACGCGACGCCGATCAGGGCGATGAAGAGCGTGAACCGGTACCGAGGGAACAGGCCCTCGAAGGGCATCGACTGCGCTTCGCCGACGGTGCCGGCCGTGTCGGACGTGGAGAGACCGATGACACGCGTCGTCTGGTTGACGAGGAATCCCCAGAGGTCGGGCAGGAGTACGGCGACGGCACCGGCGAGCAGCAGGATGATCCCCGCGACTGCGACGGGGTACTGGACGTTCGGGAGTTCGCGTGACTCCCACTCGCGGGCGAGCCACGCGAGGAAGACGCACCCGGCCGCGACACCGAACGCCAGGAGCGGCTGGACGAGGTTGTAGCTCGTCGCACTGAGACCGATCTCTTCCATCACCGCGAGGCTCAGGACGCCGGCCGTCGAGAGCGTGATCGCGCCGGCGATGGCGACGTGTTCGGGACTCTCGCCGTGAGCGTACTGCGAGGAGAGTTCGACGAGGAAGTAGACGCCGAGGATACCGACGAGGAAGACGCCGGGCGCCCACGTCCAGAGATAGAGCGCGATAGTGGCACCCGCGACGAGCGACCAGCCGACCGGTCGGCGGAGCGCGTCGACGTCACGGGCCTGAAACAGTTCCCAGACCGGCTTCTCCTCCTCGGCGACGGAGACGGCGACCATCGTCGCGAGGATGGCGACCGACTGGAAGAGCACCTCGGCGATGTGGTGGTCGTAGAAACCGACGGTCCCGCGCTGGGCGAACGTACTCCCGGCAAGTGCCAGCGTCGCGACGGCGACGACACCGGCGAAGCGCCCGGCGACGCGCTTGCCGATGTAGTAGACGGGGATCGCGGCGAGGACCCCGAAGACCGCGGGGGCGAACAGGACGACCAGCCGGACCGTGTGGTCGCTCGGGTTCCCGAGGCCCACGACCAGCGCCGCCGTCGCGACGAGCTGGTCCATGACGGTCCCGAACTGGCTGGAGTGGGTCCCGTAGGGGAACTGCGTCCATGGGTCGAACGGGCTCGTCGCGGGCCAGTTCCGGACGGTGAACTTCACCATCCGGTAGTGGTACCACGGGTCGAACCCGCTGAAGTAGACGGTTCCATCGACCAGGAACTGGCGCCAGTGCCTGGTCCGGCTCCACAGCATGAACCCGAGGAGGGCGACGATCGTCGGAATGTGGTAGTACTCCCCCACCACGTCGACGACGTCTTCGGGTTCGTCGATGTCCTTTATTCGGCCACGCCACTGACTCATTGGACGGAACCAGTTGCATCGCGCGCATAAGCCTTGTCATCTCGGCGTAAATCAGTCCCCGCGTCGGGGACGGATACGGCCGCAGCCGGGCGATCAGCCGCTCCAACAGTGCTCCGGGAAGGGCGCGCTCTCACCGCCCCGAGCGCCCGCATCGCGGCCCGCCAGACGGAAAACCTATCCCGGCCCACGGTCCATGGCCGGGCATGCGCGTCTCCGTCGTCCTCTGCGAGCACACGCTCGACCGCTACGACGCGGTCACCGAGGCCGCCCGGAGCGTCCTCGACCAGACCCACGAGGACGTCGAACTCGTCTTCGTCAGCGACGGGAACCCCGACGTCCTGGAACGGTTCGAGGCCGACTTCGGCGACCGGGAGAACGTCGTCACTCACTGCAACGACGAGAACCGCGGCCTGCTCGTCAGCCGCAACAACGGCGCGGAGGTCGCCAGCGGCGACGTGGTCGCGTTCATCGACGACGACGCCGTGGCCCACCCGGCGTGGATCGAGCGACTCGTCGCCGCGTACGACGAGTACGACGCCATCGCCGCCGGCGGTCGGATGGACCCGATCTGGGTCGACGGCGAGCCCCGATTTCTCCCCGAGGAACACTACTACCTGATCGGCGCGACCTACCGCGGGTTCGGCGAGGGGCGAACGGTTCCCGCCGAGGTCCGCAACACGAACGGGTCGAACATCTCCTTCCGCCGCGACGTCTTCCTCGACCTCGGCGGGTTCGACGACGAGATCGGTGGCCGCAAGGGGGACAAAAACCTCCAGGGCGGCGAGACGGAGCTGTGTGCCCGGATGCAGGCGGAATACGGCCGCGGCGTCCGGTACGTCCCCGACGCCGAAGTCGGCCACAAGGTGTTCGCCTACCGCACGGAGCCGAAGTGGTTGCTCGACCGGGCGTTCTGGCAGGGGTACTCCAAGCGCGGCATGCAGCAGTTCGTCCCCGGCTCGGCGGAAGAAGAGGGGGACTTCCTCGGGAAGATCCTCGGGGAGTTCGTTCCGCAGCGGCTCCGCAACCTCGTCAGCGACCCCGACGTGACCGCCGCCAAACAGCTCGTCTGGCTCGTCCTCCTGACCGGCGTCGTCGGTCTGGGGTATCTCTACGGCGTCGTGAAGTGGGGGTGACCAGGGCCGTTCGTCCGCCGGCCGATCCGCATCCGACGAGTCCCGGCAGGGTTAAGCGGCCGCCGCCGCCACGGAGCGATAATGGCGGACCTGCCCGACGTCTGCGTCGTCACGCACCCGCTGGCGGCGGCCGGTGAGAACGCCACGCGGAGCCTCCTCGACATCCTCTCGGCGGTCACCGGCGTCGCCCTGGTGACCGCGGATCTCCCCGCCGACTCGGAGATCCGGGACCGCCACGAACTCGTCGAGCTCACCCGCAAGAGCGCCGGGGACTCGGTACCCGTCGCGGCCGCCCGCTTCCTGCTCAACCAGCTCCGGATGTGCCGCGTCGTCGGGACGCGCGACGAGGAGGTCGTCCTGTTCTACGGAGCCACGTCGTATCTGCTCCCGATTCTGTTCGCCCGGGCCATCGGCAAGACCGTCCTCGTCGAGCCGCGCGGCGACGTGCCGCTCACGCTCCGCATCGCCTGGGAGGAGTCGCTTCCGAACCCGGTCGCGCGGACCCTGGCCGGGCTCGTCCGCGCGCTCGAACGCGCGGGCTTCGCGGCTGCACACGGCGTCGTCACCTACACGCCGGCCATGGCGAGCCAGCTCGACCTCGATCCGGACGCCCCCGAAGTGTACCCGACGGGCGCGCGGTACGTCCGCATCGACGACTTCGACGTGCGGACGCCGCTCGAAGCGCGCGAGCGCCGCGTCGGTTTTCTCGGCCGGCTGGACGAGGAGAAGAACGTCCGCGAACTCGCCGCGGTCGCGCGCGAGTTGCCCGACGACGTGACGTTCACTTTCATCGGCGACGGCGGCCTGCGCGAGTGGCTGGAGACGGAACTCGCCGACGAGATCGAAGACGGGCAGGTCGAGATGCGCGGCTGGGTCGACCACGACGACGTCCCCGCGGAACTCGACCGCCTCCGACTCGTCATCCTCCCTTCGGAGGCGACGGAGGGACTACCGACAACGATCCTCGAGGCACTCGCCTGCGGGACGCCGGTGTACGCGACGCCGGTCTCGGGCGTCCCCGACGTCGTCCGCGACGGCGAGACGGGGTTCCTGATGGAGAGTACGGAACCCGACGACATCCGCCGGGAACTGCTAGCGATCCTCGACCGCGAGGACCTGCCCGCGATCAGCGAGAACGGGCGCGCGCTGATCGAAGACGAGTACAGTTTCGACGCGGCGACGCGGCGCTATCGCGACATCCTGCAGCGGGTCGGTCGACGGCGTCGACGGTAGCCGACCGCGGGAAACGGGGATAGCGGTGAGTCACTACTCGACCGGCCGACTGCCGGAGGCAGTCACGTCGACGCCGGGACTGTAGCGGAAGACGGGCTCGCTGTCGGGCGTCGCGAAGCCGTTGGCCTCGAACACCTCGTTCTCGCCGACGTCGACGGTGGCTTCGTACAGCGGCCACGGCGGGTGGCGAATCTGTGCGTATCGGAGTTCGCCCCCCGGCGTCTCCGTGTAGTACCGGTACCGCTCGGTCAGGAACTCGTCGAGCGAGCCCGGTTCGAAGCGGAACCGGTCCCCGACGGGCTCGTATCGAGCGTCGAAGTCACACGGGCGTGCGCCGGGGTGCCAGCGTTCGCTCGTGAATGCGACCCGCGATCCCGCCGTCGTCAGGGACATGTTCGCGAAGTAGTAGGGGAGGTGGTGAAACACCCGAGCGCCGGTCACACCGAGGACCCCGTCGGCGTCGAGGTTGAAGAAGTAGACGCCGCGGTCGGCGGCCGGCGCGTCGTCGCGGGGACCGGTGTCGCCGTCGGCGCGGGCGGCCTCCCCCTCGTGAGTGACGTACGTCCGGAGGTTCAGTTCCGGGAGCCTGAACCCGGTCCACGCGGGCAGCCCGTGCGGACGGACCGCGACGTTGGTGAACGGGACGACGGAGAGCCACGCCCGCCCCTCGTACGTGTCGACGGTGAGGGACTCGGGGAGGTGTGCGTCGACGAGGTCCGGGTCGACAGGCCAGTTGGCGAACAGGACGTGACGCCACCCCATGTCGATCGGGAGGGAAACCAGTGAGCGGAGCGACATCTGACACCCGAACGTACGGTCCGGTCGCCTATTACTCCGGGGACTCCGCGTCCTCACTCCATGTAGCCGAGTTCGGTCAGCCGGTCGGCGACCTCGTCGGACGGCCCGCCGGCGCGGGCCTCCTCGTGGTCGATGGGGGCCTGGGTTCCCACGTCGGGGTCGTCGACGAAGATATCGAGCACCTCGCCGTCCACGTCGGTCGGCACGTCGACGCCGTGGTTCGCGAGGATCGTCGGCGCGATGTCGCGGATGTCGATCTCGGGGATCTCGCCACGGTTCTCGAACGACGGTCCGTTCGCCACGAAGATGCCCGTCGGGGTGTTCTCGGCGGCCCAGCGGTCCGGCTTCGTCTGGGTCTCGTCGCCGCCCATGCCGTCGTTGACGTGGACGCCCGGCCGCTGGTCGAGCACGACGTCCGGCCCGATGTCGACGTAGGGGCCGTCGTAGACGTCCTCGGCGCGGTGGACGCCGGCGAACAGCGGCTCGCCGTTCTCGTCGGTGACGCCCTCGAGATCCGCGATCAGCTGTTCGCGGACGGATTCCACGTCGAACCGGGGATTGACGTAGATCGGGCCCTGGCCGCTGGCGAGCGCCTTCGTCTCCGAGGGGACGATCAGTTCCATCTTCCGCTCGCGTTTGGCGCCGGCGCTCTGTGGGACGAGCGCCTGGACGCTCTGGGGGACCGTCTTCGCGAGGAAATCGACGAGCCCGAACCGCTTGGCGACCCCGAGGGCGGTCTCGCGGGTGAGTCCCACTCGCTGGAAGTAGTCCTCGACGCCGCTCGCGCGGGTGAGGTACCCGTTCTCGGCGAGCCACTCGTTGATGTAGAACTCGGTGGTCGTCGCGGCCGCGCCGTGGTCGGACATGACGACGAGGTTGGTGTCCTCCAGTTCGGCGAGTTCGCCCAGCCACTGGTCGACGAGTTGCCAGGCGCGCTTCGTCGGCTCGTCGTCCCAGAAGAAGTGGTGCAGGACGTTCAGGTAGAACAGGGTGACGTGGGTGAACTCGAGATCTTCTTCGAGGAACAGGTCGCGGGCGACGTCGAGGCGGAGTTCCAGCAGGCGGAGGATCTCGTCGACTTCGGCGCCGCGCTCTTCGTTCGAGGACAGCAGCGGGTCGGGGTGAACCTGGTAGTCGTAGCGTTCGGCGAGTTCGGCCTCGAACTCCGGGGGGTGGGTGTACCCGGTGTCGAGCGAGCGGTACTCGCCCTCGACGGCGTCCGGACCTCCCGAGACGACGTAGCCGTCTATCTCCCGGGGCGGGTACATGGAGGGCATGTTGACGACGCCGGCGCGCTGGCCGTCGGCGTTGAGGTAGTCCCACAGCTCGGCGGTCTTGTAGTCGCTGCCGCTCATGATGTCGATGCGTTCGTCGGCGAGGTCGATGCGTTCCCACCAGAAGACGCTGTGCTTGCCGGGGTTCTTCCCCGACGCGTAGCACTTCCAGTTGGGGTAGGTCACCGGCGGGAGACAGCTCCGGCTCGTGGCGTAGGTACCGGTCTCGCGGAGCGTCTCGAGGTTGGGGAGGAGCCCGTCGTCGATCCAGGGCTCGGTCAGGAGCCAGCTGGCGCCGTCGAGTCCGACAACGAAGGTCCGCGTCATTGTCGAAAACCCCGCGAGGGCGCCGGAAATACGTTTCGTTCGTGCGGGCAGTAGGTGCCGGCTACGGGCCCGAAAGCGGCGGTTCCGTGGCCGAACGCCGGCGCGTCCATCGATTCACCCCTCGTCCCCACGTCGGGCGAGCACGTCGGCCATGTCGACGTTCGCCGCGGGGAGCCACCCGAGCAGCGCGGGCAGGTAGACGCCGAACGACCGGTCGACGAGGATCACGACCGGCGCGAGTTCCGGGGCGACGCCCAGACTGACGAACACGGCGGTCGCCGAGGCTTCCGCGACGCCGACCCCGCCCGGCGTCAGCGGCAGGACGGTCACGCTGTAGGCCATCACGAGGACGACCGGCAGGAGGACCGCCGGCGAGAACTCGCCACCGAGCGCGGTGAGCACGAGCCAGACGCGCAGCGCCGGGAACACCATCAGCGTCCCAGCCCAGCCCAGCGCGTAGGGGACGACGACCGACGGACGGGTCGACAGCGCGCGGAAGACGCCCGCCGAATCGGCGGTGAAGGTCGGGAGCGCCCCGGCGACGCCGGCGAGGCGGTCGCCGACGCGCGGGACGCCCCCGAGCAGTCCCTCCAGCCTGCTCGCCAGCCGACCGGCGACGTCCATCCGCCGGCCCGCGAGCAGGACGAGTGCGCCCGCGGCGAGGTAGATCCCGGTCGACAGGAGGATGACGAGGAGCCACCCGCTCGCGAGGCGCGTCGCGAAGACGGCGAGTCCGACCAGCGCCGTGAGGCCGTAGAGGGCGGCGTACAGGCCCGTGTTGAGGCCGGCGATGCTGACCGCCTCGGTCCAGTCCGCGTCGGTGTAGTACCGCAGGACCAGCGGCGCGACCGAGTGGCCCGACGCCTTCGACGGGACGACGTGATTGACGAACTTGATGACGAGATCGACGCGAGCCGTCGTCCCGAGCGTCGTCCGTTCGCGGCCGTTCAACAGCGCGTACCACATCGAGAAGCGCGACCCGAACTCCAGCGCAGTGATAGCCAGGACGCCGCCGACGACGAGCGGACTGAGCGTGACCAGTTCCGCGAGCGTCGCCTCCCAGTCGACCTGGCGCGCTACGTACCAGAAGGCACCGAGCGCCACGGCCCACTGGACGGCCGTGACCGCGGTTCTCCGCCAGTCGCGACCGGCCGACGGATCCGCGGCCGCGGTCGGGGCGCGTCCGCTCTCCCCGTCGTCCGAGACCTGGCCGCTGTTTCCCTCGTCCGTCCCGTTCACTTTCGCTCACTCCCCGGCTGAGAGGCGCCCCCCGGCCCGCCCCCTGGCGTCGAGGCGTCCGTCCGAGACGATCCGACCTGCGCCGCGAGGTCACCCGTCGTGACGAACTCGAACGGTTCGGCCAGGATCCGGCGGACGGCCCTGCGCATGTACCCACCGGTCCGGACGTACACTCGCTTCGGGACGCCCTCGACAGCCGGCAGGTCCACGAGTTCCCACGGGTGGACGTACAGCACGGGCGGTATCCCGCGGCGGGCGAGCAGGCGCATCCCGAGGATCGTGTAGTGAACGCCGAAAAACCGGATCCACGTGCCCGTCAGCGGCAGCCGCAGCCCCGGCATCACCGAGACCGGCACTTCGGCGATTTCGTCGGGCGCCGTCGGGTCGACCTCGCTGGCCGGCGACGGCAGTTCCGTCTCGTGTTCGCCGCCGTACCAGCCCGGGATCGACCGGCAGGAGACGACGCTGGAGTCGTATTCGTACCCTTCGTCGGCGAGCGTCCGGAAGTGGTCGGGACCCGTGTCGAACGACGGCGCGCGGAAGCCGACGACGTCGCTCCCGGCGACGGCTTCCAGGCGGTCTTTCGACGTGGCGAGTTCGTCGCGGCGCTCGGACTCGGAGAGCTCCGAGAGGTGTCGGTGGGTTTGCGTGTGCGACCCGACCTCGTGACCGGCGTCGGCGATCCGCCGCACGACGGAAGGGTTCGCGTCCGCGATTTCACCGACGATGAAGAACGTTCCCGTCGCCTCCGTCCGGTCGAAGGCGTCCAGCAGACTCGTAACGCCGTCGAGTCCGACCGCGGACAGGTCGGTCGTGCCGCGGGCGCCGCGGTAGGCCGGCAGGTGTGTGAAGTACTCGAAGTCGACGGTGAGTGCGGCCTGTGGCGTGGACATCGACGGGTCGACCTGTCGTCCGGTACACTCCCGGCCTACTTGGGCGATGCGCTTCGCCGACGGCCGCCGCTCGAAGCAGAGCGTGGCGTCCGGGGGCCAGTCAGGTCGTCCGGCACGGGTTGTTCCGTCTGCACCTCAGGTGTCTCGATCCGCCGGCGCAGGTCCGCGACCGGCAGATACAAATCGCCCGAGTCTGTGCAACGACATGAACAGATGCCGTCGACTTCCTCTTCGATCCCGCTGGCCGTCCTGCCGGGGCTGAGCAACGAAGCGCTGACGTTGCTGTTCCTCGGGCTGGCCGTCGTGACGGTCCTGTGGGGATTCGAGCGCTACCGCACCACGTTCTCGCGGATGGAGTTCGGCCTCGCGGTCGCCGTCGCGCTGGGCCTGCTGACCGTCGCCTTCGCGCCCGGCCTCTATGGCTCGATCGCGGGCCTGCTCAACCTCGAGAGCCGTTTCCTCCTCATCCAGATATTCGCGAACATCGCCTTCCTGGTCCTGATCTTCTACCTCGTCTCCCAGCTCAACACGAGCAAGCGGGTCGTCAGCGACCTCACCCGGAGCCTGACGGTCCAGCAGGCCACCGCGGACGCCGATTACGAGGACCGGACTCTCTACGTCGTCATCCCGGCGTACAACGAGGCCGACACGATCGGCGACGTGCTCGCAGACCTCCCCGAGCGCATCCAGGGCCACGTCGTCCAGCCGGTCGTCGTGTCCGACGGGTCCGACGACGCGACCCGACGCGCCGCCGACCGGTACGACGCCATCGTCGTCGAACACCCCATCAACCAGGGCCAGGGCGGCGCGCTCAAGACCGGCTTCGACATCGCGCGCCAGCACGGCGCCGACATCGTCGTCACCATGGACGCCGACGGACAGCACCCGGTCGACCAGCTCGACGAACTCGTCCGTCCCATCGCCGACGACGAAGCGGACTACGTGCTCGGCTCGCGCTACCGCGGCGAGGACAACTCCGGGAACTCCATCACCCGACGGGGCGGCATCCGCACCTTCACGTGGCTGATCAATCGCCTCGCGAAGACCGACATCACCGACTGTACGAACGGCTTCCGCGCCATCCGGGGCTCGCGCCTCGAAGAGCTGACGCTCACAGAGGAACGCTTCTCCGCCCCGGAGCTCATCATCGAGTCGCGCAAGAACGGCCTTCGCATCGTCGAGGTGCCCGTCACCATCCACGAGCGCGAGGCCGGCGAGACGAAGAAACCGAAGCTCGGCTACGCGGTCGGACTCGCGCGGACCATCTTCGTCACCTGGATCAGATAGCGGGGAGAAGGCGGTCGTCCGTTTCTGGAGCGTGTCCTTACGAGCGGTGCTGGACCGTCCTCGCCTCTTCGGGACTGCCGTCGAGCATCTCGGAGCGCGGCGTGGCGTCGATGGACGGCGTTCGGTCGTCCTCACAGACGACGTGGTCGCCGATCGCGAGCGCGTCGATCATCCCGCTCCGGTAGGCGCGGATCGCCTGTTCCGGCTCGTTGACGATCGGCTGTCCGTGGGCGTTGAACGACGTGTTGAGGACGATCGGGTGACCGGACAGCTGCTCGTAGCGTTCGAGGACGCGGTGGTAGCCCGGGTTGTCGGCACGCTCGACGATCTGTGGGCGGGCAGTACCGTCGATGTGAACGGTCGCGGGCGCCGTCTCCCGCGCGAGGTCGGTCACGTCGAAGGTGAGGGTCATGAACTTGCCAGCCGCGGCGCCGGCGGAGGTGTCGACGAAGTAGTCCTCGGCGTGGGACGCGAGGATGGAGGGCGCGAACGGCATGAACTCGGTGCGGTCGAGGCGTTCGTTGAGCCAGTCCTGACAGCTCGGGTCCGTCGGCATCGCGAGGATGCTCCGGTTGCCGAGCGCGCGCGGCCCGTACTCCAGTCGGCCGGCGTACCGGCCGACGACGTAGCCCTCGGCGAGGAGTTCGCCCGCGTACGCGTCGGGGTCGTCGGGCGATTCGTAGGCGAGGTCGGCCGATTGCAGCGCCGACTCGATCTCGTCGTCCGTGCTCTCGGTGCCGTAGTAGACCGTCTCGATGAACCGCGGGTCGGGCTCCTCGCCCACGTCGGCGCGCTGTTCGGCCCAGTGGGCGTACGCCGCGCCGACCCCGAGCCCGCCGTCCCCCATGTGCGGGTGGATGAACACGTCGTCGACGCTATCGAGTTCGAGCAGGTGCTGGTTGAGCCCGACGTTGGCGAAGACGCCCCCCGCGAGGGCCAGCTTCGAGCAGTCGTAGCGTCGCATCGCGGCGTCGACGAGCTGTCCGACGACCTCCTCGGTGCGCTGCTGGAGCGCGGCTGCGATGTCCTCCCGGTGGACGCCCCGGAGCGCCTCGTGGAGGCGCGCCGCGGCCGGGTTGTTCCAGCAGCCGATCGAGGACACCAGGCGCAGGTCGTCCGTGTCGACCGCCATGTACTTCCTGAACACGTCGATGCAGACGTCCGGGTCGCCGTGGGCCGCGAGCCCGGATATCTTCCCCTCGTGGCGCATCGGCGTGAATCCCAGGTTGAACGTGACGTACGACCAGTACTTGCCGAGCGAGTGGTAGAACGGCGTCCACGCCTCCCTGGTGACGAGGCCGTCCTCGTCGACGGTGTAGATGCCGGCGGAGCGGAAGTCGCCCTGAGCGTCGACGGTGGCTATCAGCGTGTCCTCGTCGAACGGCGACGTGTAGTAGGCGGCCGTGGCGTGGCAGTGGTGGTGGTCGTAGTACGTGACGGGCGCGTCGATGCCCTGTCGCTCCAGTCGCGATTCGAAGTCGGCGTCGTCGCGGAGTCGAGCGAACAGCGAACGGCCAATGGAGGAGAAGGCCTTGCTCCCGGTTCCGGGGGCGTGCGAGAACAGTTCCATCAGGCGCTTTTTCGGAGGGATCTCGTCGAACGCCTCGCGCTTGCCGATGGCCGGATTCCGGCCACCGAACGCGACCGCGTCGATGTCACCGGGGTCGAGGCCGGCGATGGAGAGGGCCGTCCCGATGCTCTGCGTCGGGAACCCCCAGTAGAGTTTGTCGCCGACGACCCGTCCCTCGTTTATCGCGGCGAGTATCTCCCCATCGCCGTCGATGACAGCTGCCCCACTGTCGTGGGACGGATAGACACCCAAGATGTGCATACCCTATGTGGATGGATATCGCTCTTCAACCTTTTCCTGTCTCGCGGTGACCGACGGAGAGACTCCGGCCGCGGGGTCAGCCGGCGTCCAGGTAGCCGAGGTCCTGCAACTGCGACTCCAGTTCGTCGTCCACGTCGGCGCGCTCGACGTCGGTCTGCGTAGACCCCTCTTCGAAACTCACGTCGGCGTCGCGCGCTATCACCTTCCGCTCGTAGTCCTGCCAGGCGAGCGTCGCCTTGTCGTGCCACGGCGCGATCGTGATGGCGTACTCGGAGGGCCCCTCCAGCAGGTTCGCCCCGTGCCACGCGTCGGGTGCGTCGACACCGACGGCTTCTACCAGCGTCGGTGGGATGTCGAGGAGGCTCAGCGGCCCCTCGACGTCGACGCCGTCGAACACGACGGGCACCTTCGTCAGGAAGTCCGCCACGGACCGGCGCTGGCCCTGGTGGAAGTAAAAGCCCTCGTCGCCGAACCCCTCGCCGTGGTCGGCCGTGAACGCGAGGATGGGGTCGGCGTCGATCTCCGTCAGCAGCCGTTCGACGTTCGCGTCGGCCCGTTCGATCGAGTCGCGGTACTTCTTTCGGATGGTGGCCTCTTCGTCGTCGGTCAGCTTGTCGGGCTTGAAGTACGCCTTCTGGTCGAGGCGCTTGGAGATCGCCTCGTCGCCGACGCCGTACGGGCGGTGGGTCTCCATGAGGTGAAGCCAGAGGAACCGCGGCGGCTCGGCGGCGTTGAACTCGCGGATCGCGCGGTCGACGACCTCGTGGTCGCGTGGGCGGTTCTCGCTTTTCGCCTGCGGCGGGTAGATCTTGTAATAGATCCACCGGAGCGCGTCGATGCCCCCGAGGTACTGCCGGAGTTTGCTCCCGCGGTTGCCGGGTTCGACGAACGTGTCGTAGTCGTCGAAGCCGCTGCCGAAGCCGAAGCGGGCGTCGGTGTTCGGGGTCGGGGAGTACCCGAGACACGTGTAGCCCGCCTCCGACAGGACGTCCGCGAGCGTCGGGTTGACGGGTTCCGTCGTCACCGCCGCCCGGTAGCTGGACGACAGGAGACTCGCCAGACTCGGCCGGGTGTAGTGGCTCCCGGTGACGCCGGTGTGGACCGGGAACTCGCCGAGAAAGTCCAGCACCTCGGCGTGGTCCCGACGGATCGAGTCCGCCGTGACGAGGACGATGTCTTCCATTATGCTCACGGATTCCCGTGAACAGGATATATGTTCGGATCCCGAACACCGACGCGCGAACGCCTGTCCGCGAGGACGCCCGACCCGTCTGCCCGCTCGAGGATCACGATGCGGTCGGCTCGCCCTTCCACGTCCGGGCTCACGCCCGCCCGGAGGACCCGGCCGAGGGGCGTGACGTCCGCCGGTTCGCTCTCCGTTCCGAACGAGGCGGCGATGCGATAGTCGTACTCGCCGGAGAGGAGACCGCGGACGAACTCGCTCCGCTTCGGGTACGTGCTCGAATCGGCGCTGTCGGGGTCGACGTAGGCGAGTTCGCCGTCCGTCAACTGGATGTACTCGGGACTTCGCTCGGGCGCGTCGAGCATCCACGCGGTGTAGCGCGACTCGTTCAACACCAGGGAAGACGTGTTCGTCGCTTCCTCCTCGGGGTAGTCGTAGTGGCTCGTCTCGCGCCCGTGCGGGGTCGCCACGTCCGCGATCGAATTCTCGTAGACCTCCATCGTGGCGCCGTCCTCGACGTTCGCGGCGATCCACGCCGTGGCCTCGTCCCGCGGGTCGGTCGCGTACTGGTACTCGGCGGCGCCGGCGAACAGCGCCGTGGTCACGAGCACCACCGCGAGTCCGAGGCGGAGAACGCGCCAGACCCGTTCGCGCTCGCGCCACCGGTCGACTTCCGCGGCGAACACGACGAGCAACACCGGAAACGTCGGCACGAGGTGGCGGAGTCTGACGAACTCCCAGCGGGAGTACACAGCCAGGAAGACGACGACGGAGACCGCCAGCAGCCAGTAGAGCGGGTTCGCGTCGCGGCGCCTGTGAGCGAGGAGTCGCCAGCCGGTCGCGGCCGCTCCGACGACGACGGCGGCGAACAGCGGGATCCCCAGTCCGGTGACGTACTGGTAGACGAACCAGTACCAGATCGGGGCGACGAATCCGCCCGTCTTGCCTGTCTTCGCACTCATGCTCCCCGTCATCCGCTCGATCAGCTCCGGGAGGCCGCCGACCAGGACGCTCGGGATCCCGACCCAGACGGAGACGGCGCCGACGGCGAGTCCGCCGAGGATCACCCGCGGGCGGGTCAGCGCGGCGACTGGGTCGTCGCTGCGGGCCGCGCGAACGAACAGGGCGACGCCGAGGACGATCGCCGCCACGCCGCCCGAGAGCTTGAACGCGATAGCGAGCCCGCCGGTGAGCGACCCGGCCAGGAACGTCGCGGCGTCGCCGGTCTCGACGTAGCGGTCCGCGAGGAGGACCGTCGAGAGGAGCAGGAACAGCATCGGCAGGTCCTCGCCCACGAGGTGCGCTTGCGAGAAGAACCCCACCGAGAGCGCGAGCAGCACCGCGGCCAGTCGACCGGCGAAACGACTCTCCAGCCGGACGCCGAGCCGGTAAGTCAGGTACACGCAGCCCACGCCGAGCGCGACGCTGACCAGCCGTCCGAGGACGAGCGAGAGCGTCCAGAACCAGGCCGGCGCCGCGTGCCACAGGTCCCAGCGCGACTGGATCGTCCCCAGACTCGCGAACTCGCCGAGTTGCCCGCTGGCGAGCACCAGCAGGAAGACGGGCAACAGCACGACTGCGTAGAGGTAGAAGGTTGCACCGAGCGCCCGTCCGTCGGTGATGCCGCTGCGGATCGAGTCGAACCCCGGGTCGGAGACGAACTCGCCGGCGACCTTCATCGGCTGGATGAGCCGGGAGTACTCGTCCGGTGCCGCGAAGTTCGGGAGGCGAAACCAGACGCCGAACCCGCACGTCGCGACAGCGAGGAGGAGAACGTAGCGGAGTGACGGATCGGCTTCGAAGTCCGAACGCACGGGGGCGAGGACGCGATCGATAGCGTCCCCGAGGGCGGAACGGACAGCGACCATGCACGCGGGTTGTCGGGTCCGACTCGAAAAGGTTCCTATCTCCCCTCCGGCGCCCGGATCGTTCGGCCCCTGCCCGGTCACGGGTCCGCCGGCAGACCGACGGTGTCCGGATCAGCCCGGGAGGAACCCGGTCGCTTTCTCCCTGATGCGCGGCGAGAGGCCGGCGAGCAGGACGCCGTATACCGTGGCGCCGCCGGCGATGACGACGAGCGTCCAGGCCAGGGTCGCCGGGAGAGTCCGCTGGAGTCCGAGGACGGCGCCGAGCATGACCACCGCCGCGAGGACCTGGATCCCGAGTTCGACGTACGGGACGTCCGGAGACCCGATGATAGTCGTCAGCGCGTACGCACCGAGGACGAGGCTCGTCAGTGCCGCGAGCGCGGTCGCGAAGGCGGCGCCGTACCAGCCGAACAGCGAGACCAGTACGAGGTTCAGCGAGACGTTCGCGCCGACGTACGCGAGGTTCACGCGGAACGCGACGTCGGGTCGGTCGATAGCGTTGATCGTGTTGAGGAACTGCTCGCCGTAGGCGGCCAGCAGGCGCGACGCGATGAGGATGACGAGGATCGTCCCGCCCCGGGCGTACTCGGGACCGAAGATCGTGAGGAGCTTGCCGCCGACCGCGACCGCTCCGAAGATGCCGGGGATCGCGAAGATGCCCGTGTAGGTGAGCCCCTCGTTGAGGAAGTGATGGACCCGTTCGTAGTCCTCGTCGACGCCGAGTTCGGAGAACTCAGGAAACAGCGTCTGCTTGATCGCGATGCTCACGAGCGCGAGGACGGACGCGACCGTCCAGGCCACCTTGTAGATCCCGATCTCGCTCTTCGAGACGGCAGCAAGGCCGACGATAGAGAGGCTCAGGCCGCGCATCACGAGTACGTCGGTCCAGGCGAACGCCCGCGTCTTGAGCGTGCCGAGCCAGGCGTAGCGCGCGTACTCCAGCAGTCCAGTGAAGTGGCGCGCCCTGGGCCGCGAGGGGTGGCCGTCGAGGAGCGCGAGGCCGACGGCCGCCGCGAGGAACATTGCCGTCGCGTGGCCGAGGACGAGGCCGCCGACCCCGACGCCGAGGAAGAAGAGGGTCCCGATGTGGATGCTCGACCGGATGACCTGTTCGAACGTCTTCAGTCCGCCGGAGGTCCCGACCTGTTTGTAGCCCCGGAGCGAGGAGAGCGCGAGGTCGAACAGCGCCCGTGCGGCGACAAGCGCGGCGAAATAGCGGGCGACCTCCAGACCGACGAGGACGTTGACTTGCCCCCGGAAGGCGAGGATCCCGGCGACCATGACGGCGTGGACGCCGAGGTTGAGCGCGTGGCCGGCAGTCAGGAACGACCCCTGTTCGGTGCCCTCGCTGACGCGTTTCTTGACGGCGTCACCGAGCGCGCTCGCGGGGATGTTCAGCCAGAAGAGGAACGCGACCGCGATCGAGTACTCGCCGAACGCCCCGGGGCCGAGTTCGTTGTTGATGTACCAGGTCGCGATCCCGCCCGCGAGGGTCGTCCCGACCTGCGAGAGGAAGTAGACGATCGTCGTCTTGCCCGGCCGGGTACTCACGGGCGACCACCCCGCGACGAGTGCGGTCCCCGGGCTCGCGGCGAGCGTGACCCTCGTGTCCGCAGTGAGCGACCGGTCGGCAGACGACCCTCGTACGACACGACCGGGCGTTCTCCGGGGGCCTTTGAAACCCTTGTGCTCTGGCGCTCTCCGGCGGGATGTGACCGGTGGCGGGTCAGCCCGGCCGGGACCCGCGGAACGACAAGGTATTTGGGCCGCGTCGTCCTCGCTCGAAGTAGATGACAGTCGTCGTGCTGGGCATCGACGCGCTGGACCCGGAGCTCGTCGATCCGGACGCCCACCCGAACCTCACCCTCGCCGCCCACCGCTCCATCGAGACCATCGAGAGCGTCGCGGGCGAGCCGAGCACCCACGAGCTCTGGCCGACGATAATCACCGGGCTCCGCCCGGAGGAACACGGTCTCACGCTCGACGACGACGGCGTCGCCTGGGGCAACCCGCTCCTCGAACTCGGCAGCACCGTCGCCGACTTCGTCCTGCCCGACGCCCTCCAGACCCGCATCGGCGCCTGGCTGCTGACCAACACCGGAGCCGACGCTTTCCGCACGCCCGCGACGTATTACGAAGAGAACGACATCGAGACGCTGTTCGACGGCCGCGAGGCGACGGCGATCGGCGTGCCAAACTACGTCGTCGACCCCGACAGCGAGGACCGCGAGCACAACCTCCGCCGGTCGCTGGGCGACCTCTTCGAGCGGGACCCCGACGCGACCGGCGGCCACACCTCGGCCGACCCCTACGAGTTCTACGAGCAGTGCCTGGAGATGGCGATGGTCCGCATCGCCCGCGCCCGCCGGGGCCTCCGGGGCGGCCGCCACGAACTCGTCTTCGCCTACACGAGCGGGCTCGACCTGGTCGGCCACGTCACCTACGACCTGCCCGCCCTCCAGCGGTCGGCCTACGACGAACTCGACGAGTTCGTCGGCGAGCTCCGCGACGACCTCGCCGACGGGGACGAACTCCTGCTCGTCAGCGACCACGGCCTGCAGGACGGCGTCCACACCGACGAGGCGATGGTGGCCGGCACCGACGAGGCGATGGTCGAGGCCATCGGCAGCGTCCTCGATGTGCGAGCGGCGATCGAGTCGGAACTGCGCGGCGGCGACCACCGGGGCGACCGCGAGGAGGGGTCGTTCTCGGAGGCCGGTGCCGCGGAGGTCAAGGGACAGCTCGAAGACCTGGGGTACATGTGATGCAACCGAACGTCCTCTTCCTGGTTATCGACGCGCTACGTATCGACCACTGCTCGACCTACGGCTACGAGCGCGAGACGACGCCGACGATGACGAGGCTGGCCGAGGAGGGTGTCCGCTACGACCACGCGTTCGCGCCGTCGATCTGGACGCCGACCGTCCACGGCGCGATATTCACCGGCAAGTACCCCTCCCACACCGGCATCTACGGCAACTCGCTGGGGATCCCCGACGACCTGGAGACGCTGCCCGAGGCGCTCAAGCGCCAGGGATACCGGACCTTCGCCGCCAGCGCCGGGGCGCACATCCGGAAGAGTCGCGGGTACGCCCGCGGGGTCGACGACTACGTCGAGACCCGCCGCATCGGCGCTGATCTCGACTTCGCAGGGAAGGTGCTCGGCGACCGCTCGTTCGCCAAGCAGGTCGGGTTCACGCTCACGCGGGGCCCCGACGACAAGACCCGTTACAAGTACGACCGGCTGGAGCGGTTCGTCGACGACGCCGCGGACGACGGCGACCCCTTCTTCGGATTCATCAACGCCAAGACGGCCCATCAGCCGTTCAACCCGCCCCGGCCGTACAAACGGATGTTCACAGACGGGCTGGAACGGCCCCGCTGGGAAATCATCGAACGCGCGATGGAAGCGCTCGGCAAACAGCCCCAGGACCTCCCCGGCCACGACATCGAGAAGCTCAGGCAGGTGTCCCACAGCGGCGGCGACGGCGTCTTCGCCGGCGAGGTCGAGATGAGCGACGAGGAGTGGGCCGTCATCGAGGCGTGGTACGACGGCGCCGTCCGCTACCTCGACGACCTCATCGGCGAGCTGATGGCGTTCCTGGAGTCGAAGGACGTCTACGAGGACACGATGGTCGTCGTCACCTCGGACCACGGCGACAACTTCGGCGACCACGGCGGGCTCACGAGCCACATCTTCTCGCTGTACGATACGCTCCTGCACGTCCCGCTCGTGATCAAACCGCCGCGGTCCGGATCCGGGTCTGGGTCCGTGGCTGGGGACAGCGTGGCCGGCGACGCCGCGCCCGCCGGGAAGCGTATCGACAACCAGGTGTCGCTGGTCGACCTGCACCCGACGTTCCTCGAAGCGGCCGGGGAGACGCCGCCCGACTACGACCTCACCGAGAGTCTGCTGGACTTCGAGGATCGGCGCTACCACCACTACACGTTCGCCGAGTACGCGGGCTTCGACGGCCCCATCGAGCGGCTCCAGCGCAAGTACCCCGAGTTCGACGCGACCCGCTTCGCCCGTCCGCTGCAGGCGGTCCGCGACGACGAGCACAAGCTCATCGTCACCGGCGCACTGGACGGCGAACACGACCGGGAACTGTACGCCTGGCGCGAGGACCCCGGCGAGGACCGCGACCTCCTCGGCGAGCGGACCGACGTCGCCGACGAGTTGCTGGGCGTCATGCGCGACACGCTCGAACCGCTGGACGACGCCGGCGAGTTCGAGGCGCCCGACGACGAAGAGCTCGAAGAACAGCTCAAAGACCTCGGCTACCTGTGATGTGGCCCGGCGTGACGCGCCTGTCGCTGGTCTGCCTGCGCTTCGACGACTACCACCAGGACGTCGACAACGAGACGTGGGTCGACGTGCTCTCGCGGTACGACGAGCGGGGCCTCCGCGGCGTCGTCGCCGTCTGTCCGAAGTTCGAGGGCGAACGACTGAGCGCCGACGTGGTCGAGTTCCTGCACGATCTGGAGGCGAACGGCTGGGAACTCGCTCAGCACGGCTACGAGCACGAGAACGTCGGCGAAGGCCGGGGCGGCCCGCTCTACGACGACCGCAGCGAGTTCGCCGGACTGGACTACGACGAGCAGAACAGGCGGATCGGCGCGGGTCGGGACATCCTCGAAACGCACGGTATCGAGCCGACGACGTTCATCCCACCGTGGCACGAGTACGACCGGACGACCGCCCGCGCGCTGGCGGCCAACGGCTTCGACTGCATCAACGAGGGCCGGTGGCCGGTCCCGCGCACGGTCGAGGGGATCACCCTCGTCCCGACGCACGTCCCGGCGATCACGCCGTACATGGTCGGCGCCGGCGTCGTGACGATGGTCTCTCATCCGCAACTGGAGGACTACCCGATGAAGAACGCCGACGCCGTGGCGGGGTACGAAGACAGGATTCGGACGCCGTCAGAAGTCGTCGACTGGTGGCGGAATCGCTCGAAGACGGGTCGACTCGTCGACGCGGCCGAGCCGCTCTACTCGCTGTACTCGCACTGAGCGACCGCGGAGAGATCCCGTGCGGTCTCGACGTTCACTCCACGTAGCCGAGGGCTTCGAGCTTCTCCTGGACGCCCTCGGCGGCGCCGTCGTCGGCCATCGGCTGGGCCTGTTCGAAGACGACCCACGGGACTTCGACGAGCGGGCGGACGTGGACGCGGTTGGGGTGACCGTAGAGCTTCCAGTCGCGCCAGCGGCCGAACGTCTCGCCGTGGTCGGCGGTGACGACGACGGTCAGGTCGCGGTCGACCCACTCGCCGATCGTCGGGAGGATCGCCTCCCACGTCGCCTCGACGGAGGCGTGGTAGCCGGCGACGGCCCGCTCCATGTCGACGTGGCCCGAGGCCATCGCGACCTGCGGCGAGAGCTTGTCCTCGTCCTCGCGGCCGGGGTTGCGCCGCCACACGTCCACGTCGGGGAACGCGGGGATCCAGGTGTCGCCGACCGCGGCGACGTAGGGGGCGTGGGGCGGCAGTAGGTGCGCGACGACGGGTCGGTTACCGTCGGCGAGGAAGTCGTCTGCGGCGTCGAGCACCGGTTCGGGCAGGACGTTCCCCAGGCGGTCGTCCCAGTGGTCCTCCCAGACGTGGTCGACTTCGGCGGCGCCGACGTCGAAGTTGGCGTAGTTGACGTTCCCGGTGGCGACGTAGCTGCCTTCGAGGACGCCGGAGCGCCCGCACTCTTCGAGCCAGTGGCCGGTGGCGCTCCCGGGGGAGCGACAGCGCTCGACCGGCCAGTGGGTCACCCGCTGGAGGGCGTCGTATCGACAGGCGTCGAGGACGACGAGCACGTCCCAGTCGGTGTCTTCGAGGCGGTCGTGCTGGTCCGGCCGCTTCGTCACCGAGGTGATGTGCTGGAGCGCCCACTTGCGCGCTCGATAGGCCAGCGGTTCCGCCGTCATGGCTCCGCGTTTTTCCGGCCCGTCGATAAACCGTTCGGTGTGCGGCCGGTAGTGCGGTCGAAGCTCCACGTGGTGGATAGTTCCAGACGGAGATTCCGACCCGACTCAGCGCCGCTCGACGTGTTCCTCGTAGAGCTCGGCGAGCGCTTCGACCGTCCGCTCCGCCTGGTACTCGGGCGCTCGCTCGACGGCGTTGCGGATGTACTTCTCCCGGCTTCGGTGGAACTGCTCGATGCCGCGGCGGACGCCCGACGGCGAGCGGTCGACGTAGACCGCGATGTCCTCGCCGGCGTACTCGTTGATGCCGAGTTTGTCGGTGGCGACGACGGGCGTCCCGCAGGCCAGCGCCTCGACGATGGTGTTCGGGCCGTGTTCGTCGACGGAGGGCATCACGTAGCAGTCGGCCTGCTGGTAGTATTTCGGGAGTTCCGAGCGGGGGACGAACCCCTCGACCTCGACGCGGTTGGCGAGTCCGGCGTTGACGATCCGGTCGCGCTGGGCGTCGCCGGTGCCGACGACGGTCGCGCGGAAGTCGATGTCGTTGGGGATCTGTGAGAGGGCGTCGAGGAAGATGTCGTAGCCCTTGTACGCGGAGAGGTCGCCGAGATAGAGTAGCCGGGTGGGCCGGTCCGGGTCGCGGTCCTCCGGGCGAGCGCGTCGACCGGGCTGGAACGCAGACGAGACGCCGGGCGGGATGGTCTCGACGGTCCGCGCCCCGAGTTTCCGGACGTTGTCGGCGTGGTAGCGGCTGAGCGCGACGACCGTCGGGTCCTTCGCGAGTTTCAGGAGGCCCCGACGGAGGCGATAGCGCAGCCGGTCTTTCCGGCCGGCGGCGCCCTCCTGGGCCCAGCGGTCGCCCTCGCGGCCGGGGAAGTAGCCCTGCACGTCGGGACCGAGAACGGGCGAACGGCCGGACATCGCGAGCGCGACGGGATAGGCGACGGTGTCGAGCGTGAGGACGTGGACGACGTCGGGGTCGGCCCGCCAGAGGTCGCGGACGGCCCGGGGCGCGTTGAGCGCGAACTCGGCCGTGTTGGCCGGCGACCCCCAGAGGTCGGTCGCGTCACCGAGAACGCCGTGGGGCGGCGAGGAGAGCGTCTCGTCGGCGTTGCTCGCCGTCAGCGCGACCACCTCGAAGTCGAAGGGCGGGTCGTCCATGTCCCGGAGCGCGTGCACCCAGTCGTGGAAGCGCCCGAACCGCCCGTCGACCGCGCCGTTGTAGTACGTCGTCAGATACGCGACCTTCACGCGGCGACCTATCCCACCGGGCGTATTAGTAGTTGGCCGCTCGCGGTCGACGCCGTGAACGACTCGGGAAGGCCCGGACTGCCTTGCCTGGACAGTCCTGCCTGTACGGACGTGCTTGGACAGCCCTGCCCGGACGGCCGTGCTCGGACAGCCAGGCCCGGACGGCCGAGGGTAGGCGGCCGTACCCGGACGGCGGCGCTCGCTCAGTCGTCCTCCGGATAGGCTTCGCGGCTCTCGTGCTCCCAGATGAGGTCGAAGTAGCGCTTCAGCCCGGCGACGAAGGCGCCGTTGCCGGTGATGGCTGCCTGGCGCATGTGGTTCGGCACGTCCTCTTCCTCGACGAGCAGGATGGCCGCGCCGGTCTCGTAGTCGAGGCTCGGGTCGGCGACGTTGCCGCGGAACGGGAGTTTGCCCGTCGAGAACCGGATCTCCACGGAGGGGTAGTCGGCGCGGATGCGTTCGACGATACTCCGCTGGATCGCCGGTTCGTCGCGCGGGTCAGTCGAGAGGAACTCGGGGACGAGCATGAGGATCGAGATGTCGACGCCGCGATCCAGCGCGTCCGCGAACGCCGGTTCGACGGAGTCGAAGTATTCGAAACTCTTGGTGACGACGCAGACCCGCTCCTCGGCGTCGTGGTAGAGCTGGCGGGTCTCGCGCTCGCTCGGTTCGCCGACGTCGACGACGTGGAACAGCTCTTCGGTCGGCGTGATGTCCTCGCTGGCTTGCTCGTAGCGGGGTCGGAACTCCGCCAGGAAGTCCTCGCGGAAGTCGTCGACGGTGGCGGCGAACTGCTCGTAGTCCTGGCGGCGGTTCTCGACGGCGCGGTCGAGGATCGCCTCCGGTGGCTTTGGCTGGTACTCCTTCGGGCGACCGGGGATGATCTTGATGAACCCGCGGTCCGAGAGCGATTCGAGGACGCCGTATATCCGGGCCTTCGGGATGTCGGACGCCTCGGCGAGGTTGGGCGCCGTCGTCCGACCGAGGGTCAACAGCTTCCGCAGGGCCGTCGCCTCGTACTCTGTCAACCCCAGGGTGTCGAACCAGCCGGTGTCCTCGCCACTCATGTCTCAGTCCTTGCCCCGCCGGTCCCAAAAGGGCGCCGAAAACTACTTAACCCGGGGAACCATGGTTACTCACGAACTGAGTAACTATGGCCGAGCTAAACCACGCGGACGGCGACCACGTTGACGACGTCCACGCTGACGACGACGCCGACGACGCCGGCGACGATCACTCGGAAACCGACCACCTGGCGAACGTCGAGGACGGCTGCGGGTGCACCGAGATCTGGGAGCACCTCAGCGAGCAGCGTTCGCAGGACTGACCGGTCGCCGCGTTCTCGGCCGTCTCGTTCCAGCCAGTACGACGAGCGCTCGGTCCTGTATTCGGCGGACCGAACGGGGAACCTTTTTCTCTCGGAACGTCGAAGCGGGGACGATGGTCGAGTACGACGACGTCTGCGTGCTGGTGCCCACGCTCAACGAGTCCGAGACGATCGGGCCAGTCGTCGAGTCGTTCAGCGCGGAGGGGTTCGAGAACATCCTCGTGATCGACGGCGGATCCACCGACGGCACCCAGTCGATCGCCGAGGAGAAAGGGGCCCGAGTCGTCCAGCAGCGCGGCTCCGAGGGGAAGGGCGAGGCGCTCCAGGAGGGGTTCGAGATGACGGACGCGCCCGTCGTCCTGATGCTCGACGGGGACCAGACCTACCGAGCGGAAGACGCGAGGGCGATGCTGGAACCCATCTTCGAGGGGCGAGCCGACCACGTCATCGGCGACCGCTTCGCCGACATGGAAGCGGGCGCGATGACGCGACTCAACCAGTTCGGCAACCGGGTCATCAACTGGGCGTTCGAGCTCATCCACGGTCGGGACTACCAGGACATCCTCAGCGGGTACCGCGCCCTCACTCGCGAATCGATCGACCGCATCTCGCTAACGGAGGACCACTTCGGCATCGAGACGGAGATGGCCGTCGAGTGCGTCAAACACAACGTCCGGACGGAGGTCGTCCCGATCCGCTACTGCGCTCGCCCCGACGAGTCGGAGACGAACCTCCGACCGTTCCGCGACGGCGCCGACATCATCCTCACGCTGTACAAGATGGCGAAGACGAACAACCCGCTATTTTACTTCGGGAGCGTCGGCGTCGTCAGCACGCTCGTCGGCGTCGCCCTCGGCGCGTACGTCGCCTACGAGTGGATCACGGTCCCCAAGACGTCTCACGAAGTGCTCGCGTTCCTCGGCGCGTCGGCGATCATCTTCGGCGTGCAACTGCTGATGTTCGGCGTCCTCTCGGACATGATCGTCACGGTCAATCGCGAGCAGACCCGCCAGCTCGAAGACCTCGCCCAGCGGCTCACCGACGACTCCGAGTTCGGGGCCGTCTCGCGGCCGGCGAGCGGCGAGACGGCCGACGGACCGACCGGAGCGATCGAAGAACCGACCGGCGCGACCGACGACTCCCGTCCCGAAGAGCCGTCGCAGCCGGAACAGGGGTAATTCACCCCGCGAACCGGACCTCCGACGGCAGGGACCGGGCCGACTTAGAAGGGAACGAGTCCGCGGAGCTGTTTCAGTAAGCTCGTCGAGGCCGCCTGGCGCTTGCGCTCGAAGACCGGATGTAGCGCGTTGAGCAGGTCGGCTTCGGAGTCGAACGACTCCCGATCCGTCTCGGCGAGCGCCTCGCTGAACGACATCTCGTTCCCGGCCGCGTCGTACGGGACCGCCGTGTCCCCGAACTGCGCTTCGAGTTCGGTCGCCGAGACGGGAAAGTCAAGGTCAGCGTCCGCGACCCGCGCGTCGAGGGCCGCGATCCCGAACTCGACGACGTCCGGTTCCTCGTCCACGTCGTTCGACGGTGGCCGCACTCCCATTGGCGGACCAAACGGTGCCGGACACCGAAAATCCTGTGCCTCTCGGGGCGGTTCAGCGGGGATCAGACACCCGGTCGGACGACCCAGCCACGAGACTGCGGAGGTGCGGGACGGCCGAATCACGGGACGACCGGATCCGACATCGACGGCCGGATCACGGGACGGTCGAATTACGGGACGGTCGAATTACGGGACGGTCGAATTACGGGACAGTCGAATTACGGAATGGCAGCCTCGGCGTCGCCACCAAGGATAACTTACCGGCCTGCTTTGTGGCGCCTATGTTGCAGTCGCTGCCTGCGTCGGTCTCTCGATGGATTCTCGGGCTGGTCCCCTGGCAACCGACCTTCCTCGTCGTCGCGGTCGTCGGGTCGCTCGCCGTCGTCCGATACCTCACGCCGAACGAGCCGCGGTGGGGCGACCGTTTCAGGCGGCGCTGGGTCCTCGGCGTCCCGTGGGGGACGCTGCTGACGGTTCTGGGCGTCTTGCTCGTCTACTGGGTGGTCCAGGGCGGGTGGGCGCACCCGCGGAACCCGATGGTCATCCCGTTCCGATCGTGGTCGTACTTCTACCCGCTCGGGACGCTCGTTGCCGGGTTCGCGCACAACGGCGTCGGACACATCACCGGAAACCTGACGGGGACGCTCCTGTTCGCGCCGATCGTCGAGTACTACGTGGGCCACTACCCCGACGAGCGCGGCTCGGAGTCGTTCGCGACGCCGCTGACCAACCCGTTCGTCCGCTTGCTGGCCGTCCCGGTCGGGTCGTTCTTCGCGGGGATCTTCACCGGGCTCTTCTCGATGGGCCCGGTGATCGGCTTCTCCGGTGTCGTCTACGCGTACGTCGGGTT
Organism: Halosimplex amylolyticum; assembly: GCF_051414035.1. NCBI lineage: Archaea > Methanobacteriati > Methanobacteriota > Halobacteria > Halobacteriales > Haloarculaceae > Halosimplex > Halosimplex amylolyticum. The sequence continues at coordinate 1,394,245 of NZ_JBLKNW010000001.1, forward strand.
CGGAATGGTCACGCGGCCGCTGCTCACGGTGTTCGTCCTCGTCGCCGAACGGGTCGTCGACCTGGTGTACGCCGGGCTTCGGAACCCGGTGGTCACTCGCGAGCCGAGGCCGGGGTTCATCTCGCCGTGGTGGGCGGACATCGCGATCCAGGGTCACGCGATCGGCATCCTGCTGGGTGTCGTCGTCGGGATCGCGCTGCTCGCGCGCCGAGACGACTACCCGAACCCGCTGTACCTGTGGTTCGCCGCGCTGGTCCTCGGCATCCGTCAGTCGCTGTGGGCGATATTTACGCCGCTCGGGGCGAACACGTACGTCCTCTTCCGGGCGGTCGGTGTGGGAATCGTCTTCCTGTTCGCCGCGCTGATCGCGACCGGCGTGTCCGCGTCGAACCGATCGCTGGTGCCGCAACTCGGCGATTCCGGTTTCGATCGCCCGACTCGCGGCACGGCTGTCCGCACCCTCGTCGTCGCGCTCGTCCTGCTCAGCGCCATGGCGGTCCCGTTCGGACTGACGACCATCTCCGGCGACCTCCCCGAGGACGCCGAGACCGTCGAGGTCCGGGACTACACCGTCACCTACGTCGAGGGCGTCCCCAACCAGTACGTCTCGCTGGCCAACGAGTACCTGTTCGGCGAGTCCAGGGGGATCCGGTCCAGCGGGATCGTCGTCCTCAGCGAGCGGCGCCGGGTCTGGATCGAAGCCGTCTCGAAGGGCCAGCTCGCCCACAACGGGCGAGCGACGGTCAGGGTGGGCGGCCTCGGCTGGCGGAAAGCGGTGTACGCCCACCGCGAGGGGTGGTCGCTGGTCGGCAACGGGTCGGCCTACGCCGTCGAACTCCGCGAAGAGGGCGAACGCGGCATACTCGCGTACGCGACGGACCGGGTCCGCGCGGAGCCCGTGATCGCGGGACGGAACGTGTCCATCGTCCCGGCGGCCGAGGGGTTCGAAGTCGTCGTTACCGAGAACGGGACGGTGCGCGGCCGGTCGCCCATCCCCGCTCAGTCGAACGCCACGAGGGTCGGCGGGCTGACGATCGATCGGGAGGGCAGAGACCTGTTCGCCGTTCACAACCGCACCCGGGTCCGCGTGGCGAAGAAAGCAATTCCACGCGCACAGCAGGACTGATCGCGTCCCGTCGTCCGGACGGCGCGGAACTGATCGCGGCTCGTCGCACCGACGGCGAAGGGCCCCGACGGGACGTCCGACCGTTTCAGTCGTCGTCCCAGACGATCCGGAAGACTTCCACGTCGATGGTCTGTGAGGCGGCGTCGTGGAACTCGAACTGGTGGGGGAGATCGAGTTCGGCGGCGAAGGCGTGGGTGACCGTGCCGCCGTTGTCGGCCGCGAACGACTCCACGAAGTCCTCGCTGCCGGCGTTGTGGATCGAGTAGGAGACCTCGCTGATCGCCGCGGCGGTGGCGAGGAAGCCGCGGTCGGCGTGTTCGTTGCCGGACTGGGCGCCGAACGGCGGGTTCATCACGACCGTCGTCGGCCCGTCGGGGGCGAGCGGGACCTCCGTCGCGTCGCCGCGGACCCACTCGACGTCCGCGTGAGCGGCGACGCGGCGCTCGTTGGCCCGCGCCGTCGCGAGCGGATCGGGGTCGAGGTCGAGGCCGACGACGGACTTCGGTCCCCGAAGGACCGCGCCGAGCGCCAGCATCCCGGTTCCCGTCCCCAGATCGACGACGATCCTGTCCTCGATATCGCCGTGCAGGTCGGCGGTGTGGATCAGGTGCGCCGCGATGTCGGGCGGCGTCCGATACTGTTCGAGGTCGACCCGCGGGTCCTCGAAGCCCGCGACGACTCCCAGCTGCTGTGCGAGCCGGGTCTTCGTGCTCATCGGTCCCCCCGGCGACTCGACTGTCGGCCCGCGCGTCCCGTGTCGGTCATCGGTAACAATATCTCCCGCGTATGCAAAAACGTTGTCGAATGCCCAGCAGTAATCTCCCGGGTGCGGTCGGACGGCGTCGGAACCCGACTACCAGGTGTCGTGGAAGGTGTCGAACTCCAGGGCCTCCAGCGGTTCCTCGCCGACGGCGATGCGGTACTCCTGGGGCGTGAGCATCGGCTGTTTGAACTGCGGGCCGTCGTCGGTGGTGATCCGCGGACAGCCCGTGTTGACGTAGGCGTCGAGTCCGAAGTTGGTCAGCCGGTCGGGGGTGACCTCGTCCATCGTGAGGAGGTAGGCGTTCTCGTTCTCCTCGACGATCTCCTGGGCCGTCTCCCAGCGGCCCTGGCCGATCTTCGTGCAGAAGATGACGCCCCACTCCTCGGCGTCCATCGCGCGGTGGACGGCGCCGTAGCGCTGCTTCATGAACTTCTCCGTGTCCGCGACCGAGACGGCGTTGTTGACGGGGTCGGCGATGACGACCTTCTTGTCGGGATGCTCCATCGCGAGGCCCAGCGGGTGGAACTTGCCGCCGCCGACGTAGAGCATCTGGTCGGCGTCGACGTCCGCGCTGGCGTAGTTACAGCCCAGGACCTGCCCCTCGTGGGTGAGGCGTTCGTCGCCCTTGCGCGTGTGGACGGTGTAGCCTCGCTCTTCGAGCCACGAGCGCATCTCGTCGAACTTGTTCATGTGCTGGGCGGTCGTGACGAGGCCCACGTCGGGGTCTTCCTCGGCCGGCGCGAGCTGCTCGTCGACCGCGCGCTCCATGATCGGGAAGACGTCGACGTTCGAGAAGAGGGGGACGTAGATGATCTTGTCCGACTCCTTCATCGGACTGTGGCCGAAGTGGACGAACACGTCCGTCCGGCGCATCAGGTAGGTGTCCAGGTCGCAGGCCCCGTAGCAGGGCTGTCCGGATATCATGACGTTCACGCCGTCGGGGAGCTCCGAGCGGAGGTCGTCGGCGACGCGCGGGCCGCGGCGCTTGAGTCCTTCGGGGAACTGCAGGCCGACGGTCTCCGCGTCTCGTTCCTCGACGGCCTCGACGATCCGGTCGAGCTCGTAGTCCCACTCGCGGTCGTGACGGAGCGACATCCCCGTCTTGGTGAGGTCTCCCTCGGTTCGTTCCGGCGATTCCTGGCTCATTGGGCCCTCGTACCCGCTGGCGGGGTAAAACCCCCGCGGTCGAGACTGGGCGCTGTGACGCCGTGACAACATCGACGCTCGGACGGATCTGGAGGAAGGCGAGGACGCGAGTTCGGAGGGCGGACGACTCCGATCAGGGGTCTTCGATGGAGAGCGTGTCGTCGCCGCTTCCCGAGCGGGTCAGCGCGGAGACGATGTGGTCCTGGAATCGGAGAAAGCCGAACACCAGCACGGCGAGCAACCCACCGACCACTAGTTCGGACACCATATCTACGCGTTCGGGGGCCGGCCGGAAAAGCCCTCTGGCACCAGCGAACCGGGCCGGTCTCGACCGCTCGCCGTCGACCGACCTGGGGTCCGAGATCGCTCGACCGCGTCACACTTATTCGCCCGGTCTGGGTAGTGTCAGCCGATGAACGTCCCCATCGCGTCGGCCCTCCGGATGGCGGTCGTCCTCGTCCTCTCGGCGGCGTTTGCGGCCGGCTGTGCGCTCGCGGTCACCAGACTTGCCGTTCGCACGCGCTTCTTCTCGACGCAGGAACGGGTGCCCGACACCTGGCACGGGCGGCCGTTGCACCAGGCCGACCGCGAGGTGTCCGACGGGATCGACCCCGCGCCCCTGGCGTTCGTGACCTTCTGGGTCTCGTTCGCGCTCGCGATGAGTGCGCTGGATCCGCTGCTCGTGGGGTAGCACCGCCGTGGAGCGGTCGCCCGCCGTAGCCGGTGCGGCCGTCGCCGTCGCGCCCGGCCGGCCGGCGAAGCTTTGGCGCTCGGGGACGCAGCACCCAATATGACGGTCCGATCGTGGGCGACGGCGACGGTCGACTTCCTCCTCGCGACGCTGGGGCTCTATCTCGCTCTCGTTCCAGCGTTCACTGTCGTCTACGCGCTGGTCGCCAGGGCGACGCTGTTCGCCGGCCCGCCCCAGACGGCCGCGGCCGTCGTCGCCGTCGGCGGGAGCTACCCGTTCGTCGCCGGCGACTGGTCGTACCGGCGGCTGGCCGTCTTCGTCGTCGCGCTGTACGTCGCCAGCGGCGCCGCGGGACTGGCCGGACTCGCGCTCCTGCGCTCGCTCGACGTCCCGCTTCCCACCACCGTCGCCGCCCGTGCCGGGGCGCTCGCGGTCGCCTATCCGGTCGCCACGGCAGCGGCGTTCCGCGACCGGGTGCGGCGCCGCCTCGGATTCCGACCGCTGGACGCCGACGACCTCACTGACCGGTGAGGGGTCCAGGCGTCGCCGAGCCTGCGGAAGCGCCCGGAGTCGGCACCTTGAAAACTGCGAAGAACGAAAGAGGAGTAGAATGAGCATCGAGACCGACGCCGCGCGATCGGACGCGGGCGAGGACGTCGACGCGCTGGCCCGCGAACTCGGCGAACGGATCGCGGACATGCCCCTCTACGAGCGATACCAGGAGGCCAAAGAGAAAGTCGAGGCCGACGAGGACCTCCAGGAGGAGATCCGCGAGTTCGAGCAGATCCGCGAGGAGTTCATGCTCGCGCGCCAGACGGGCGAGGCCACCCGCGAGGACCTCCGCACCCTCCAGGACGCCCAGGAGGAACTCCACGAGCGACCGAAGATGTCCGAGTACCTCGAGGTCCAGAGCGAACTGGAACTGCGCCTGCAGGAGCTCAACGAGATCATCTCCGATCCCCTGTCCGTGGATTTCGGCGGCAAAGCCGGCGGCTGCTGCGAGGACTGACACCGGCGGCGATCGTACGGCGAGCGAAGCGAGCCGTTTCTCCGAGCGCGAACGGTGCGAGGCGCGACTGCAAGGAGCGCCTCGACGTGAACGGGGAACGAAGTGACCCGTGAACGAGGTGAGCGCGCGGCTTTTTGGTCCAGATTTTTCGACGGGGTCGAGGAGCGAGCCCTCGGCTCGCGACGAGGCTCCGTCGAAAAAGGTGGGTCCTCGAATACCTCGAGGTCCAGAGCGAACTGGAACTGCGCCTGCAGGAGCTCAACGAGATCATCTCCGATCCCCTGTCCGTGGACTTCGGCGGCAAAGCCGGCGGCTGCTGCGAGGACTGACACCGGCGGCGATTTTTCGGTTCTCGGCGTGCGGAGACGCTGTCTTCGTGCCCGATGACCCGTTCGTAAAGGCTTAACCCCGGCCGTTCGCAGGATGTCGTATGACAACGGATCCCGACTGGGGACAGACGTCGGACAGCGACTGGGGCGATTGGCTGCCGCGCGCGGTGGAGGAGGCGTCGCCGGACACCGTCGCCATCTGGTATCTCGGCTGTAACGGGTTCGTCCTCAAGGCGAGCGACGACACGACGGTGCTCGTCGACCCGTACGTCGGTATCGGGAAGCCACCGCGGACGATCCGGATGATCCCGGTCCCGTTCGACCCGGAGGACGTCGCGGAGGCGGACGCTATCTTCGGGACGCACGAGCACGTCGACCACGTCCACGGTCCGAGTCAGGGGCCGATCCTCGCGAACACGGGCGCGGAGTACTACACGACCGACTCCGGCCACGACGTGATCGCCGACGAGGACTGGACCGGCAACTGGGACGTGAGCGACGACCAACTGAACGAGATTGCGGAGGGCGATACGGTCGAGGTCGGCGAGTTCACCGTCCACGTCGAGCCGGCGAACGACCCCGACGCCGAACACCCCGTGTCGCTGGTGTTCGAACACGAGGCGGGCACGTTCTTCCACGGCGGCGACGCGCGCCCCGGCGAGTTCGAACAGGTCGGCGCGGATTACGACATCGACGTGGGCGCGCTGGCGTTCGGCGCCATCGGCAACATCCCGGACAAGGAGACGGGCGAGCCCGTGCGGACGCAGTGGTACAACAACGAGAACATGATCGTCGAGGCGGCCAACCACCTGCGACTGGACACGCTGGTCCCGACTCACTGGGACATGTGGAAGGGGATGACCACCGAGCCGACCGTCCTGCACAACCACGCTGCGAGCTTCGAGTACCCCGGAACGCTCGAGATCGTCGAGATCGGCGACCGGTTCGACCTCTAACCCCCGGACCGGCGCTCTCGGACAGCCCCTGTCGTTCGATCTGTTATCGGCGGAAATCCCGCCTGTTCTCAACTCTCGCCTGAAATGACGGAACCCGGACAATAAGTATCATTAAGTTGGTCGCTAAACGAGGGACAACACATGAGCGATTCACAGCAATACGAGAAAGTCTCGGTCTCCGCCCACGGGGTGACGGTGGACAAGCGGTTCGAGGAAGACGAGTTCCCGGTGCCGGCCATCGCCTTCGAGATCCAGTCCGCGCGCTCGGAGACGGTGACGGTGACGCTGGTCGACGACGTGCCCGAGGACGTCGCGGTCGAGGACCTGGGCTTTCACCCCGAGTACGGGAGCGAGTACTGGACTATCGACGAGGACCAGATCACCTTCGAGCGCGAACTCGAGGCGGGCGCCGAGTACACGACGGTCTACGGGATCCGCGCGACCGGGACCGACAACGTCGAGCAGTTCCTCACGCAGCCGCGGATCGAACAGGTAGACCCGCCGCTGGAAGACGGCGGCGGCGCCGTCGTCGACGAACAGGGCAGCGACGTCGTCCGCGACGTCATCTCGGGCGACAGCGACGCCGTCCCGGGCCTCGACGACGCAGACGACGGCGACGAGGGCGACGACGTCGAGACCCTCGACCTGAAAGACCCGAACGAGCCCGCCGACAGCGGCGGTTCCTCCGGTTCCAGTGGCTCCTCGGGCGGCGGCTCCTCGGGCGGCGGCGTCGCGCTCGACGACGCGGACGTCGACACGCTCGTGGGCGCGCTCGCGACCGAGATCCGCAACCAGAACGTCGACGCGGAGGACGTCAAACTGCTCCGGAAGGCGTTCGACCTGGCCGACGACTCCGGTGGCAGCGTCGACGCGCGCATCCAGCACCTCCAGACCGAGGTGTCGGACCTGCTCGCCTACACGGGCGCGCTGGAGGAGTTCCTGGACGAGAACGGCACGGGCGACGAGATCATCGAGGAGTTCCGCGAGGAGGTCGAGTCCTTCGAGTCCGAGCTGGAGGAGGTCCGGGACATGACCTCGGGCCACGAAGAGTCGCTGTCGAGCGTCGAGAGCACCGTCGAGGGGGTCGAGTCGTCGATGGACTCGCTCCAGTCGGACATGGACGAGGTGCTGTCGGAGGTCGAGGCCGTCCAGGACGACGTCGAGTCCGTCGAGGAGTCGGTCGGCGACGTCGAGGGCGACATCGACGACCTCGAAGGGCAGATCGGCGACATCGACGTCGAGGACGTCAAGGCCGACATCGAGGACATCAACGACGAGATCGAGGAGCTCAAAGAGTGGCGCGAACAGCTCTCCTCCGTCATCGGCGGCAGCTAACGCTTCCGAGACGGGCGCCGTATCCGAGTGGAACCGGCGGAGATCGGACTCGTTTTACGGGCCGCTCACGTGCGGAATATCAATGACGACCGTCAGCGTCGCCGTGCCGCGGAAGGGACGACCGCTCGAAGCCGTTCTCGACCGACTGGCCGACGAGACGGGCGTCGCCGGCCTCGCCGACGACGTGATCTCGACGCTCAGATACGAGAAAGCGGTCACGAAGGGCGACCAGTCCGCGACCGGCGACGTCTACGAGCGACTCGCGACCTACAGCGACGACGCCGACCCGCACGCGCCCGAGTACACGCTCGTCAGGGACGACCGCCAGGGGATGCCCCGCCGGATCGTCTTCGACAGCGTCGCCGTCCCGGTCGACGACGACCTGACGCTCCGCCTCGTCGGACGCGAGGAGCCGTTCCGCGCGCTCCGGAAACACGAGATGCCGCTGGGGTTCGACAGCGCCGACCTCTTCCTCGAGGAAGTGGTCGAACTCCGCGATGAGCCGCTGGCGGAACTCGGCGACGTGAACGAGCGCGTCGATCCGCGCGACACGGACGTCCGCCTGGTCGCCGGTCTCGGCGACACGGTCTGGCACTCCGTGCTGGCGACGCCGGAGGTGGCCCGCGAGCACGACGCCGACCTGACGCGCGCGTTCGTCGACGCCTACGAGGGCGACCTCTGCATCTCCCCGCGATACGAGCGACTGGTAGAGGGCGTGCTCGGGACGGGCGCGACCGACGGGATCGAGTTCTGTTACCCGGAGAACGGTCAGTCCGAGGAGGCCGCTATCGCCGAGACGGGGATCGGCGTGTACCTCACCGTCTCGGGGTCGACGGCGCGAGACCACGGGCTCGAAGTCGGCGAACACCTGTTCCCGAGCGAAACTGTCCTCCTGAGAAGCGAACCGGAGGTCACGGACGCGGTCGAGCGCGTCGCGGACCTGCTCGTGACCGCGGAGACGGGGACGCGACTGGTCACGCAGTGACGGTCACCGGCGCGGAGCGCGTTACTCGTCTTCGTCGTCGCCTTCGGTCATCTCGGTCGCGATGACGTCCAGCGGGACGTCGCGCAGGGCGCCACCGACGTCGCTCTTCGCGATGCGCTGGGCGTGCTCCTCGCTCTCGGCGTTGAACACGTCCATCTCCAGGACGAGCCCGACCAGGGCCGTGTCGGCCGCGATGTACGCCGAGTCGAACGGCTCCCCGCACGCGGGGCAGTTCGTCGCGCCGACGCCCACCTCGACGTAGTCCATGTCCTTCTGGTTGAGCCGCTTGCCGGCCTCGCTGATGGCGACGCCGATGGCGTCGTCGATGTTCTCGACGTCGTGAACCAACCAGGCGGCTTCCATCACTACGATGTAGTTCATACACCCCACTCGGCGTTTCTCCGTAATCCTGTTTTTGATCCGCGTTCGACACCATCGCTGGACCGGGAACGCCGTCGAGTGGCTGCCGCGACTGCACGCCGTTCGCCGGTGCGCACGTGACCGGAATGATGGTCATAACTTATGACGATAGCCGGTCGTACCAAGCCGACCATTACCCCGTTCGACCCGCCGCGTCCGGTTCGACGCTGTCGATCGATGCAATCCGCTAATCGCAAGACCGCGGCGGGGTTATCCTTCACGATCGATTATCAACTGCCGAGCTTCGGGAGAAAAGCTTATGTACTGGCACTGCCGGAGGACGACTACATCACGATGGCGTCCACCCTGAACCGTGCAGTCGTGTTCGCACTGTACCAGTTGACCCTGTTTGCCGGAATCCTGCTGCTGCCGCTGGCGCTCGTCATGCGCAAAGTCGGGGTCACGCTCCCCGCTCACCGCGCAGTCAGCCGCATCAACGACAAGTACGAGGAGATGGACACGCGAACCGCCTGATCGACCGAGACGAACCGCTTTTCACCGTTGTTTCGCACGTCCCGAGCGACTGCGATCATCCGACGACAGCGACCGGGGGCGACCGAAAAGATGGTTTTATCAGCACAGGACTGATACCCGACTACCATGCGCGACCCATCCGCCGGTTCGGAGTTCTCGCAAAATCTGCAGCGCCACGACGCCGGGATCCCCGATCCGACAGAGCCCCAGATCGGTTCGTTCCCCGACGAGTCCCCGGAGGGCGACCAGAGCAAGGTCGCCGAGACCGGGACGACTACCATCGGCATCACGGCCGAGGACGGCGTCATCATCGCGACGGACATGCGCGCCTCGCTCGGAGGCCGCTTCGTCTCCAACAAGACGGTCCAGAAGGTCGAGCAGATCCACCCGACCGGCGCGCTGACGCTCGTCGGCTCCGTCGGCGGCGCCCAGTCGTTCATCCGCTCGCTCCGCGCCGAGGTCGACCTCTTCGAGGCACGCCGCGGCGAGGACATGAGCATGACGGCGCTCTCGACGCTCGCGGGTAACTTCGCCCGCGGCGGCCCCTTCTTCGCCATCAACCCGATCCTCGGCGGCGTCGACGAGGAGGGCTCGCACGTCTACTCCATCGACCCCGCCGGCGGCGTCATGGAAGACGACTACACGATCACCGGCTCCGGGCTCACCGTCGCCTACGGGACGCTCGAAGACCGCTACGAGGACGGCATGAGCATGGAGGAGGCTCGCAGCGCCGCAGTCGCCGGCGTCCGCGCCGCCGCCGAGCGCGACACCGGCTCCGGCAACGGCGTCTACATCGCCGAGGTCACAGGCGAGGGCGTCGAGATCGAGGGCTACCCGAACTTCGAAGGCGTCGAGTAACGCGCCCCAGTTCTCTCGTTTTCACGCCGCGTAGCGACTGCGCCGGATAGCCCATGCAGTGTTCGACGACGCTGGGGGATGCGGGCAGGCCTCGACGACTCGAAGTCCCCTCCCTCCGATAATCGCGACCGTCAGCCGCTACGATTAATGGGGGCCGCGCCGTGGGACGGGTATGGATCTGTTCGGGACGGCGGGTATCCGCGGCGACGCGCAGTCGAGGGTCACGCCGGAACTCGCGCTGGCCGTCGGGCGGGCGGTGGGCGACGACGGCGACTCGTTCGTCGTCGGTCGGGACGGCCGCACCACCGGTGAGGGGTTGGCCGCCGCCGTGGAAGCGGGGCTGCTGAGCGCCGGGGCGGACGTGACCCGGATCGGCCAGGTGCCGACGCCGACGGTCGCCTACGCCGCACAGCACCGCCGCGGCGTCATGCTGACGGCGAGCCACAACCCGCCCGCGGACAACGGGATCAAACTCTTCGCCGACGGCCAGGAGTACGACGACGCCGGCGAAGCGCGGGTCGAACGACGCGTCGACGAGGGGTCGTCCCCGGTCGCCTGGGACGAGTGGGGCGAAACCGTGCGCGCCGACGTGCTCGGCGCCTACCGCGACGCGGTCGCGGAGTACGCTCGCGAGTACGGCGAGCCCCTGGACGGGCTGTCCGTCGCGGTCGACTGCGGGAACGGGGTGGCCAGCCTCGCCACGCCGCAGGTACTCCGCGCGCTCGGCGCCGACGTGACGGCCATCAACGCCAACGTCGACGGCCACTTCCCCGGGCGCGAGAGCAAGCCCACCGCCGAGAGCCTGCGTGACCTGCGCTCGTACGTCGCGGAGGGCGGGGCAGAACTGGGGTTCGGCCACGACGGCGACGGCGACCGCATCGTCGTCGTCGACGCCAGCGGCGAGGTGGTCCACGAGGACACCGTCGTCGCCATCCTCGCGGAACACTACGTCGCCGAGAGCGAGGCCGGTGACCCGGTCGTCGTCACCACGCCGAACGCCTCGGCGCGGATCGACGAGCGCGTCCGCGGCGCCGGCGGCCGGGTCGAGCGCGTCAGACTCGGCGCGCTCCACGAGGGCATCGCCGAGGTACGGGAGAGCGGTACCGACGACACCGCGGTCGTCTTCGCCGCCGAGCCGTGGAAACACATCCACACCGCGCTGGGCGGGTGGATCGACGGCGTCGCGAGCGCCGCGGTCCTGGCGCGACTCGTCGCCGGCCCCGGTCTCGCCGTCCTGCGCGACCCCGTGAACGAGCGTCCCTACCGGAAAGTGAGCGTCGACTGCCCCGACGACCGCAAGGACGCGGCGATGGATCTGGTCACCGAACGCCTGCCCGGGGAGTTCCCGGACGCGAGTGTCGACACAGAGTACGGCGTCAGGCTGGAACTCCCCGACGGGTCGTGGACGCTCGTTCGCCCCAGCGGGACGGAACCGTACGTCCGCGTCTACGCCGAGAGCGAGGACGTCTCCGCGCTCGTCGAGACCGTCACCGGCGTCGTCCGCGGCGCCGTCGACGACGCGTGAGCCGAGTTCTGAGGCTCCCCCGAAGGCGGTAAAGTGAGACGGCCGACGGCCGCGGCCGCTGGCTATTAGTCCCGACCGGCCCTTTCCCTGGGCATGAGCGAGTTACTGGACGCGGCCCGCGACGCGGTGGACGCCGCGTTCGCCCCGTACTCCGACTACGCCGTCGGCGCGGCGCTTCGGACGGCCGACGGGAGCGTCTACACCGGCTGTAACGTCGAGATCGCCAACTACAGCAACAGCCTCCACGCCGAGGAGGTCGCGCTCGGCTCGGCGGTCCGCGACGGCCACCGCGAGTTCGACCGCATCGCCGTCTCGTCGGCCGCCGAGGACGGTGTCACGCCCTGCGGAATGTGCCGCCAGTCCCTCGCGGAGTTCTGCGACGAATCGTTCGTCGTCGTCTGCGAGGGCGAGGAGGGCCCCGTCGAGTACGAACTCGGCGAGTTGATCCCGGAGACGATCACCCGGGAGATGGTCGAGCGATGAGCGGCGCTGGCGAAGATGCGGAGAGTGCGCCCGACGCAGACGCCCGGAACGACGTCCCCGACAGCGAGGACCCGAACCAGGAGGAGCAGTACCACCTCGAAGTCGGGCCGGGCGACGTGGCCGAGAGCGTCCTCCTGCCCGGCAATCCCGAGCGCGTCGAGAAGATCACCGACGGCTGGGACGACCACGAGGTCGTCGCCGAACACCGCGAGTACCGGACCGCCACGGGGACCTACGACGAAACGCCTATCTCGGTCACCTCGACGGGCATCGGCTCGCCCTCCGCAGCGATCGCCGTCGAGGAACTCGCGCGCGTCGGCGCCGACACGCTCCTCCGCGTGGGGTCCTGCGGCGCGATTCGCGAGGAGGCCTCCGTCGGCGACCTGATCATCACGACCGGCGCGGTCCGCCAGGAGGGGACGAGCAAGGAGTACGTCCGCGAGGACTACCCGGCGAGCGCGGACGACCGCGTCGTCGGCGCGCTCGTCACCGCGGCGGAGCGTCTGGGCTACGACTATCACCTCGGCGTTACCGCCAGCACCGACGGCTTCTACGCCGGACAGGGCCGCCCGGGCTTCGACGGTTTCGAGGCCGCCGGGAGCGACGAACTCGTCGAGAACCTGCGCGAGGCGGGCGTCCTCAACTTCGAGATGGAGGCCGCCGCCGTGCTGACGCTCGCGAACCTCTACGGCCTGCGGGCCGGCGCGGTGTGTACGGTCTACGCCAACCGCGTCACCGGCGAGTTCCGCACGGAAGGCGAGCGAAAGGCCGCGAAGGTCGCCAGCGAAGCCATCTCGATCCTCGCGGACATGGACGCTGCCGCCGAAGAGGCTGGTGCCGACAGGTGGCACCCTGGAGTGGGTCTGGACGTCGAGTGAGCGTCCGGGTCACCCGTCGGCGTTCCCGCCTCACTCGGCCTCGTCGTCGGCCGGCGGGGATTCGTGCCCGTCGGCCTCGGCCACTTCGTCGGGGGCCATCTCCCGCGCTTTTACTTCGTCGATCCGGGCGCCGTCGACCTCTTCGACGGTGAACTCGTAGCCGTCGACGGCCACCTGGTCGCCGACGTCCGGGGCGCGTCCCAGGCTGTCGAGGACGTACCCACCCATCGTTCCCACGTCGACGGTGCCGAACTCGACGTCGAGTGACTCCTCGACGTCAGAGAGGACGACGCCTCCGTCGATGCTGTAGGTCCCGTCGGCTTCACGGTCGATCGTCGGTTCGCGTTCGTCGACGTCGAACTCGTCGCGGATGTCGCCGACGACCTGTTCGACGACGTCTTCGACGGTCGCGACGCCCTCGAAGGAGCCCCACTCGTCGATCACTCCGGCCATCTGGCTCTGTTCGGTCTGGAACTCGGTCAGGAGGTCGTCGACCGCACCGGTCTCCGGGACCAGCGGCATCTCCCGCACGAGGTCCCCCGCGGTGATCGCGGCGTCGGGGTCTGCGGTCTCGCTCGCTCGCAGGACGTCTTTCACGTCGAGGAATCCGACCACCTGATCCTGATCGTCGGCGTCGAGGACGGGATAGCGCGTGTGTCCCTCTTCGACGATCTGGGTGCGGAGTTCAGAGAGCGGCATGTCCGAGGAGACGCTCACCACGTCCGGCCGAGGGACCATGGCCTCGCGGACGGAGATGTCGTCGAGTTCGAAGACGCGCTCGATCATCTCGACCTCGTTCGCGTCGACGTGGCCCTTGCTTCCCGAGCGGGTGAGGACGGTCAGGATCTCTTCTTCGGAGAGGGTCTCCTCGGTCTCGGAGGCGGGCGGGATGCCGATGAGTCGCGTGAAGTAGTTCGCCGTCCCGTTGAGGACGACCAGTCCGGGGATGAAGATGTAGTAGAAGAACTTCATCGGCGGGGAGACGAACAGAGCGATCTGCTCGGCCCGCGCGATGGCGATGGTCTTCGGCGCGAGTTCCCCGAAGACGACGTGCAGGAACGTGATGATCGAGAATCCGATCCCGATGGCGACGAGGTGGATCAGGTTTTCGGGGAGGACGGCGCCGAGGATCGGTTCGATCAGGGCCGCGATGGCCGGTTCGCCGATCCAGCCGAGGCTCAGCGAGGCGAGCGTGATCCCGAGCTGGGTCACCGCCAGGTAGTCGTCGAGGTTGTCGAGTGCGTTCCGTAGCAACTCCGCGCCGCTTCGGCCCTCCGCGACCATCTGGTCGACGGACGACGAGCGAACGCGGACGTAGGCGAACTCCGAGGCGACGAAAAAGCCGTTCAGTGCGACCAGGAACAGCGCGGCGAGCAGCCGCCCCGCCGAGAACAGGATGTCTACCATCGGTCCCTCCGGACCGACGCTCGCGGGTGTCGTGGTTCGTACATGGCCGCTCGTAGGAAGGGGGTACCGTTAACGGTGGTGGCTTGAACGGGTCGGCGCGAGTGATAGCTCCCCGTCCGCTCAGTGGGGATTGCGCATCGAACAGCGAGATAACACGTCCAACCAAAACCGACGGTGAGTACAAATCAAAATAGTTTTTGAGAGTAGTGGGCGTACTATACACGTGCCTTCTGAGAAAATCTGTCCAGACTGCGAGGAATCCCTAGAGCAGATGAAGTTACAAGGAACCGATGTCATGGGAACGCTCTCTATCGTTTCAGAAGCGTCAGACGACGGATTTCTTAGTAGTATGCGAGCAGACGAAATCCTCACGCCAGTTCCTTACGTTTGTCCCAACTGCCGACGAACCCTCCTATATGCCGAAAAGTAGCCGATAAATTAGTTACCTGTACTGAGCGTCCGCACCGAGCGAAGGGAGGCGCGGTTCACCTGACGCGAGCGACCGAAGTGAGCGAGTCGTCCGGCCGTTTTCGCCTATGTTTTTGGCTAGCGAGAGACCGAAGACCGAAGGTCCCTCGGACTATGCGAACGGGCGCTGCGAGGCGGTGCAACCGCCTCGATGAAGACGGTGAAGCCGTCTCCCACCGCCCGTGAGTAGATGGGGTGCCCGCAGCGAACGCAGTGAGCGAGGACACTCTCCGGAGAAAACGATGGTAACTAGATAGCTCCTACATGTCGGGCCAGGCGTCGAGCGCGTTGCCGACGCCGGAGACGTCGGCGATCCAGCGGGCGGCGATGCCCTTCTTGAGGAGCTCGGCGGGCTTGCCGCCGAACGTCGAGAGCGGGAAGTACTTCACGTCGTGGGCGACGGCCTCCTCGCCGACGGAGACGACGGTCCCCTTGTCGTCGAAGGTCCACTCGGTGAGCGGCTGGCCCTTGACGCGGCGTGCGAGGTTCTCGCCGGCGACCTCGGCGGCCTGCCAGGCGGCCTGGGCGGTCGGCGGGGCGGGGTCGTCACCGGGCTGGTCGACGATGGCGGCGTCGCCGATGGCGAAGATGCGGTCGTCGTCGGTTTCGAAGGTCTGTTCCGAGAAGATGCGGTTGCTGCGTTCGTCCTTGTCGACGTTCGCGTCGGCGACGGCGTCGCGGCCGGTGATGCCGCCGGTCCAGATCAGGACGTCGTAGTCCATCTCGGCGTCGTCGCCGATGTAGACGGTCTCCTCGTCGACCTCGCCGATGAACTCGCCGGTGTGGATCTTCACGTCGGCCTGTTCGAGGCGCTTGCGGAGCGCGCCCTGGAGCTGCGGGTCGCTGTTGGGGAGGATGCGGTCCAGCCCCTCGACGAGTTCGATCTCGACGTTCGCGCCGTAGTCGTCGCGGTATTCGGCGATCTCTCCGGCGGTCTGGATGCCCGAGAGGCCGGCGCCGCCGACGACGATCGTCGCGGGGTCGTCGCGGGTCGCGGCCGCGGCCGCCTCGGAGACGGCGTCGTGGATCGCGAGGGCGTCGTCGAGGCTCTTGAGGGTGTAGGCGTACTCCTTCAGGCCGTCGATGCCGAAGAACGCGGTGCGCGAACCGATACCGACGAGGAGGTAGTCGTACTCGACGTCGGCGCCGTCGGCGAGTTCGACGACGCGGTCGTCGGTGTCGACGGCCTCGACGGTCCCCTGTCGGAACGTCGTCGACGGGTCCTTGATCTCTCCGACGGGGATGGTGATCTTCTCGCGGACGCTGGGGTCGCGGATGCAGCGGTGGGACTCGTGGAGGACGAGGTGGTAGTCCACGTCCGAGATCCAGGTGACGTTGGCCCGCCCGTCGAGGTGGGACTCGAGGCTCTTGACCGCACCCGCGCCCGCGTAACCGGACCCGAGCACGACGACGTTGTCGCTCATACCGCCGACTCTGTGGGCGGCCGATACAAAGGCTTTGAAACCGTCCCGAGGATCGACCGAATCCGGACGTGTCTGTCATGAATATACAGGATCGACGGGCGCCGACGAGTCTCTGCGAGCGGACGTTCGGGGACAGACAGGGAAAACGCGGGCGTCGAAGCGGTCCCGCGCGTCAGTGTTCGGGTTCGCCCGCCGGCGCGCGCATGTCGTCGATGGTCAGGATGAGCTTGTTGTTCGTGTCGTCTTTCCCTTCGAGCGTCCCGATGATCTGGAGCTTCGAGAGGGGGGTCGGGCCGACGGTGATGGTGTCTCCCTCGTGGAAGTCCGCGATCGAGCCCTGGAGCTTGATCTCCGCGCGGCACAGTTCGGGGTGGTGCACGCTGGTGAGGTCGATCTCCTCGACGTTCGCGTCGGGGATGTCCTCGCCGTTGTGCGCGAGCGGCACGTCCGCGGCCTGTTCCATGTCCTGGATCTGCAGCGCGTCGTACGCGGTGGCGGTCGGCTTGTAGCCCCCCTTCGGACCGGGGACGCCTTCGACGAGCTGCAGGGCCTTCAGACTCTGCATCTGGTTGCGGATGGTGCCGGGGTTCCGGTCTACCTTCTCCGCAATGTCCTCCCCTTTCACTGCGTTCTCGGACTCCCGATAGAGATTAACGAGCTCCTGCAGGATGTTTTTCTGGCTGGGCGTCAACTCGATTGATGACATACTCTCGATTTGGTCATTGATTTTATTAAAGCCGGCGGTGGACGGCCGTGACGGCGGGAAATTTCGCCGTCTTTTCTCCGCGCCCTCGTGCGGTCCGGCGCTTTTCCCGTCCGTAAAACATCTCGATACCGACATTAGACGGCGGCTATTTAATACGCTCCGGACGACACCGGCGCATATGCAAGGACACCGCGTTCTGGTCACAGGCGGCGCCGGGTTCATCGGTTCGAACCTCGCAAACTCCCTCGCCGAGGACAACGAGGTCATCGCGCTCGACGACGGGTACCTCGGGACGCCCGAGAACCTCGACGACACCGTGGAGTTCGTCCAGGGAAGCGTCCTCGACGAGGACCTCCCGACGGACGTGGACGTCGTCTTTCACCTCGCCGCGCTCTCCTCGTACGCGATGCACGAGGAGGACCCGACCCGCGGCGCGCGCGTCAACGTCGAGGGCTTCGTCAACACGGTCGACCAGGCGCGCCAGGACGGCTGTGACACCGTCGTCTACGCGTCGACCTCGTCGATCTACGGCGACCGGACGGAGCCGTCGCCCGAAGACATGGACGTGACGGTCAACACGGGCTACGAGGCGTCGAAACTCGCGCGCGAGCGCTACGCGGAGTACTTCGCCAACCACTACGACATGTCGATGGCGGGCATGCGGTTTTTCTCCGTCTACCAGGGCATGGAGGAGGGCGCCGAGGAACACAAGGGGGAGTACGCCAACCTCATCGCGCAGTTCGCCGACGACATCGCCAACGGGCGTCGCCCCGAAATCTGGGGCGACGGCACGCAGACCCGTGACTTCACGCACGTCGACGACATCGTCCGCGGCCTGGAGCTCGCCGCCGACCACGAACTGACCGGCGTCTACAACCTCGGCACCGGCCAGCAGTACAGCTTCGACCACCTCGTCGAAGCGCTCAACGACGCGCTCGGCACCGACGTCGACCCGGTCTACGAGGACAACCCCATCCCCGAGGAGGTCTACGTCCACGACACGATGGCCGACGCGTCGAAGATGCGCGAGGCGACCGGCTGGGAACCGGCGATTTCCTTCGAGGAAGGCGTCGAGCGAGTCTGCCGACAGTATCGGTAGCGACCGTCGACGCGGCGGCCTGCCTGCTCCTGACCCGTTCGTGCTCCGGGTCGGCGAAGTCCCCGACCGTTTTGGCGTTCGCACCCGGAGGCGTCGTATGGACCGACCAGTGCGCGTGTTCGGCGCACCGATGGACCTCGGTGCGGACAGGCGCGGCGTCGACATGGGACCGTCGGCGATCCGCTACGCGGGCCTCACGGCCGAACTCGAATCGCTCGGGATCGACTGCGAAGACGGCGGCGACGTCGCGGTCCCCAGTCCGTCCCAGACCGACCCCGAATCCGGCCGTCCTCCCGAGGGGCGCGCGAAGTACCTCGCTGCGACCGAGAACGTCTGCCAGCGGCTCGCCGACGACGTCGCGGGCGCCGTCGCGGACGGGCGGGTCCCGCTCGTCCTCGGCGGCGACCACTCCATCGCCATCGGCACCGTCGGCGGCGTCGCGCGCGACCGGGACCTCGGTGTCATCTGGTTCGACGCCCACGCCGACTTCAACACGCCGGCGACGACGCCCAGTGGGAACGTCCACGGGATGTCCATCGCCGCGATCCTCGGCCGGGGCTCGTTTGCCGGCAGCGACTGGGCCGAGGCGCCCGGCGTCGACCCCGAAAACGTCGTCGTCGTCGGACTCCGCGACGTGGACGGCGCGGAGGGCGCCGCGCTCCGCGAGAGCGACGTGACGGCGTTCACGATGACCGACGTCGACCAGCGAGGGCTCCCGAACGTCACCCGCGAGGCGATCGAGATCGCCACCGACGGCACGGACGGCGTCCACGTCAGCCTGGACATGGACTTTCTCGACCCGACCGAGGCCCCGGGCGTCGGGACGCCGGTCCGCGGCGGTGCCTCCTACCGCGAGGGCCACACGGCCATGGAGATCGTCTCGCGAAAACTGGGAAGCGACCTCGCGTCGACGGAGATCGTCGAAGTCAACCCCATCCTCGACGACCACAACCGGACCGCCGAACTCGCCGTCGAACTCGCCGCGAGCGGGCTCGGGAAACGTATTCTCTGAACCGGTCCCGCCGCTGCGATGAGATCGATATCCGATCAGGACCGCCGAGCGAGCGCAGCGACCGCCAGCACGAACCCGGCGACGAGAACCGCGCCCGGCCCGAAGCCGGGACCCAGCCCCTCGGTCGAACCGTCACCGGTGGTGCCCGCCGTCGTCCCGTTCGGTCCGACTGTCCCGTTCGGGGCCGTCCCGACGGCCGTGCCGTTCGGGCCGACCGTTCCCGACCGGTCGGGCGTCGCCGTCGGCGTCTCGTCCCCGCGCAGCGTCGGCGGCGGGAGTTCCGTCGTCCCGACCGACTCGGGTGTCGGCGAGGGCGACGCCGTCGGCGTCGGTTCGTCGGTCGGCGTCGCCGTCGGGACCGCCGTTCCTTCGATGTCTTCGGCGGGCCTGAGGTCGACGGTGAGATACTGCGGGTTCCGCGGCGGATCCGAGCTATCGCCCGACAGCAGGACGCGGCCAGCGGTGTAGACCGCGTCCCCGTCGATCCGGTAGGGGCTGTCGTCGGCCGGGTAGTCGAACCGCCCGTCGCCGTCGGAATCGCGGTGGACGGCGAGGACGACGGTCTGGCTATCGGTCAGCGGCTCGCGGAGGCTGACCTGCGTACTGTGGACGCCCGGCTCCAGATAGGTCGAGCGGCCGACCAGGTTCTCGTGGGTCACCTGTTCGTCCGGCGGAACGGCGTAGGCCGCGACGTACCCGCCGTCTTCGAGCGCGGCGCGGACCCCGTCGATGACGGTCGCTTCCTCGGTGCTCGGGCTCTCGTACTCCTGGAACCAGACTGCGGTCTCGGGTGCGCCACCGGTCGTCAGCAGCGTCTTCGAGCCGTCGATCTCCGCGGTCGAGAGGGTCAATCGCGCGCCGTCCGGCGCCTCGGAGAGGTTGACCGTCGTCGCGAACGACCCGTCACCGTCGACCGTGGTCTCCACCTGGGTTCCGTAGTCGTCGTCGATGGCCGTGACGTCGAACGTGAGCCGGCTGTGAGGCGCCAGCGTCGTCTCGCCCGCGATCGTCTGGCCCGAAGCCGCCTCGCGACGGAGCGCCTGACCGGCCGGGTCGTACGTTATCTCGCGCTCCAGGATCCCGTAGTCGACCCCGCTGGTCTGGTTCGAGTCCACCAGATGCGAACGGTCGAACACGGAGACGCTGGCCCGACCGACCGATCGATCGCCCCAGCCGTCGGCGCTCTCGTACGTCACCCGCCGCAGGTCGGCGGTGACGTACAGCGTCTCGTTGGTCGCGTCCGGGATCACCTGCATCGTACCTCCCCCGATGCTGGCGGGCACGTCCACGACGGGCGCACAGCCGTCGCGGCCGTCGATCGTCAGGTCCAGCACCTGCCCCTTCGCACCGTCGCCCGCGACGGCGAGGAAGTTCTCCTCGGCCGTCTGTCCGCCTTGCGCGGCCATGAGGCCGTAGAGTCCGCCCGCTTCCAGCCGGTAGACCATCGTGTCACCGAGCGCGGCGGCGGGCCCGTCGTCGGTCGTCGGCGGGTCGGAGACGAGGCCGGACTGTCGGCCCTGGATGACGTCCCGGTCCGTACTGAGGTTCTCGAACCGGTCGCCCGGCGCGCGCAGGAGCGTCAACTCGCCCACGGAGGGGTCGTCGATGGTCAGCCGCTTCCTCTGGGTCCCCGACTGCTTCTCGATGGTCACGTCGTAGGCGCCGACCGGCATCGGCGCGCCGGAGACCGAGTCGCGCTCCTCGACGGCGACGCGGTCGTTGTCGCCGGCGGTGTAGGCCAGGCCGGCGACCGCACTCTCGTTGCCGGCGAGGTAGGTATTGACGTAGAGCGTCGCCGGCTTCCGGCCGTCGTTGTTCGCGAAGGTCAGCGTCACGTTGAACTCTTCGTCGACCGATTCGATCCTGACCGTCCCGGTCCGGCTCCGCGCGATACCGGTCTCGATGGCCGCCACGTCGCCGCGCGCGACGTCCATCTGCGGCGCGTCCGGATAGCTGTCTCTCGAATGATCGCTCGCGGCCGGCGCGGCCGAACCGCCGGCATCGGCTGCCGCGGTCGACCCGGCGGCGGAGACTCCCGCCGCTGACGGACACGTCGACCGGTCCTCGGCGGTCGCCGCTCCGGCGTCGGCATCGAGCGATCCCGGCGGTCCGGCTCCGAACGCCGGTGCCCCCGTCGCTCCGACGGCAGCGACCGCGAGCACGAACAGTACACCGTACGTCGAAACTGCGCGCCTATCGTACATAGTAGACTCCGACGGGTCCCCCGTCACTGTCTGGAACTGCACACGACGCTACCAAATGTCTTGTGACGTTTCACCGGCGAAGACGGTTCTCGACGGTGAAATATTCGAAATCGAAGTTCGCCGTTCAGACGGACGTTATTCGCCGTCTTGGCCGTCCGCGTCGACGTCTTCGACGGACGCCGGGAGCACGTCGACGGTGGCGACCCGGTCGCCGTCTTCGACGCGCATCACGACGACGCCTTTCGTGTTCCGGCCGACTTCGCTCACGTCCCCGGCGCGGATCCGCATGATCTGGCCGGCCTCGCTCATGATGAGGAGGTGGTCGTCCTCGGCGACGGCCTTGACGGTGCTGACGGGGCCGTTGCGCTCGTCGGTCTTGATGTCGATGAGACCCTTCCCGTAGCGCGACTGGCGGCGGTACTCGGAGAGGGGCGTCCGCTTGCCGTACCCGTTGCGGGTGACGGTCAGCAGACACCGGTCGTCTTCCTCGTCGGCCGCGACCATCCCGGCCACGCGGTCCTCGCCCTGCAGTTCGATCCCGCGGACGCCGCGGGCGTTGCGGCCCATCTCGCGGGCCTCGCTCTCGTCGAAGCGGATGGTCATCCCCTGTTCCGTGGCGATGACCAGATCCTTCGTCCGGTCGGTGACCTCCACGTCGACCAGCTCGTCGCCCGCTTCGAGGTCCGCGGCGATGATGCCCGTCGAGAGGATGTTCTCGAAGTCCTCCGCGTTCGTGCGCTTGACGTACCCGTTGCGGGTGACCATCGCGATGGACTCCTCGGGCTCGAACTCGTCGGTGTTGACGACGGCGGTGATCTCCTCGCCGTCGTCGAAGTCGATGAGGTTGACGGCGGACTTCCCGCGGGCCGTCCGGCTCATCTCCGGGATCTCGTAGGTCTTGAGTTTGTAGACCTGCCCCTGGTTGGTGAAACAGAGCAGGTAGTCGTGGGTGTTGGCCCGGAAGACCTTCGAGACGCGGTCGCCTTCCTTGGGGTCGGCGCCGATGATGCCCTTGCCGCCGCGGCCCTGCGGGTCGAAGCGGTCGATGGGCATCCGCTTGATGTAGTCGTCCTCGGTGATGACGACCGCGACGTCCTCCTCGGGGATGAGGTCCTCGTTGGTGATCTCGTCGCTCTGGACGAAGTTCGTCCGGCGCTCGTCGCCGTACTCGTCTCTGATCTCCTGGAGTTCCTCCTTGATGACCGCGAGGAGTTCGGTCTCGTCTTCGAGGATCGTGTTCAGGCGCTCGATCTCCGCCTGCAGGTCCTCGTACTCGCTCTCGATCTCCGCGGACTCCATCGAGGTGAGCGACCCGAGCTGCATCCGGACGATGTGGTCGGCCTGGTCGCCCGAGAAGTCGAAGGCCGTCTGCTCGTCGAGGTGCTCGAACTCCGCGTCGAGCTCCGCGAGGTCGACTTCGCCGCGGAGCGCGGCCTTGGCCTGGTCGCGGTCCTCGCTGTTGCGGATGAGGTCGACGACGGCGTCGACCTGGTCCAGGGCCTTCAGCCGGCCCTCGAGGATGTGCGCGCGGTCCTCGGCCTCGGCGAGTTCGTACTCGGAGCGCCGGCGGACGACCTCTTTGCGGTGGTCGAGGTACTCCTTCAGCGTCTCCTTGAGCGTCAGGACCCGCGGCTGGCCGTCCACGAGCGCGAGGTTGATGACGCCGAAGGTGGATTCGAGGTGGTGTTTGGTCAGCTGGTTCTCGACCAGGTCGATGTTGGCGCCGCGCTTGAGGTCGACGACGATGCGGACCCCGTTGCGGTCGGACTCGTCGCGCAGGTCCGAGACGCCCTCGATCTTCCCCTCGTTGACGTCCTCGGCGATGCGCTCGACCATCCGCGCCTTGTTCTCCTGGAAGGGAATCTCCGTGACGACGATCCGGCCTTCCTCGCGCTGGAGTTCGTACTTCGCGCGGACGGTGACGCGACCGCGGCCGGTCGCGTACGCGGAGTAGACGGCCTCGCGACCGACGATGGTGCCGCCGGTCGGGAAGTCGGGTCCTTTGATGGGGCCGGCGGTGCCGTTGCCGCGCTCGTCGCGGGTGTCGACGAGGTCGTCCACGTCGCAGTCGGGGTTGTCGATGAGGTGGACGACGGCGTCGACGACCTCGTTGAGGTTGTGCGGCGGGATGTTGGTCGACATCCCGACGGCGATGCCCGAGGAGCCGTTGATCAGCAGGTTCGGGACCTTCGCGGGCAGGACTTCCGGCTCGGTCAGGCGATCGTCGTAGTTGGACTGGAAGTCGACGGTGTCCTTCTCGATGTCCGCGAGCATCTCCTCGGCGATGTCGGCCATGCGGGCCTCGGTGTACCGCATGGCGGCCGCGGGGTCGCCGTCCATCGAGCCGAAGTTCCCCTGGCCGTCGACCAGGGGATAGCGCATCGAGAAGTCCTGGGCCATCCGGACGAGCGTGTCGTAGATGGGGCTGTCGCCGTGGGGGTGGTAGTCACCCATCGTCTCGCCGACGATCGAGGAACACTTCCGGTGGGAGGTGTTGCTCGTCACGCCCATCTCGTGCATCGCGTAGAGGATCCGTCGGTGGACGGGCTTGAGCCCGTCGCGAACGTCGGGGAGGGCGCGGCCGGCGATGACGCTCATCGCGTAGTCGATGTAGCTCTGCTCCATCTCGTTCTCGACGCGGACGCGGTCGACTTCCGCGGCCGGCGTCACGTCGTCGGGTACGTCTGAACTCATTGTGTCACCGTGGTGTTTTCTCCGGTGGTGTCAGTCGGGGGGTGCGTGCGGCCCGGACGGTTCCGATGGAGTGCCATCAGATGTCCACCCATTCCGCCTCGGGCGCGTGATCTTTGATGAACTGCTTGCGCGGTTCGACGGCGTCGCCCATCAGCACGGAGAACATCTTGTCCGCCGCAGCGGCGTCGTCGATGGTGATCTGCTTGAGGATCCGCTGTTCGGGGTCCATCGTCGTGTCCCACAGCTGCTGGGGGTTCATCTCGCCCAGGCCCTTGAAGCGCTGTACCTGCGTGGGGTTGCCGTCGCACTTCTCCTCGACGATCTTGTCTCGTTCGGCCTCGGTCATCGCGTCGTAGGTCTCGCCCTTGTACCGAACGCGGTACAGCGGCGGTTGGGCGGCGTAGACGTAGCCGGCCTCCAGTAGCGGCCGCATGTGTCGGTAGAAGAACGTCAGCAGCAGCGTCCTGATGTGGGCCCCGTCGACGTCGGCGTCGGTCATCAGGATGATCTTCTCGTAGCGGGCGTCGTCGATGTCGAACTCGTCGCCGATGCCCGTGCCGATGGCCGTGATCATCGCCCGGATCTCGTTGTTCTCCAGGATCCGGTCGAGGCGGTGTTTCTCGACGTTCAGGATCTTCCCGCGGATGGGGAGGATCGCCTGGAACTCGGGGTTGCGGCCCTGTTTGGCGCTGCCGCCCGCGGAGTCGCCCTCCGTGATGAACAGTTCCGCGTCCTCGGGGTCGCGTGTCTGGCAGTCCGAGAGCTTGCCTGGCAGCGCCGTCGATTCCAGCGCGGACTTGCGGCGGGTCAGCTCCTTGGCCTTCTTGGCGGCCTTGCGGGCCTTCGCGGCCTCGACGGCCTTCCGGACGATGACCTCGGCGGTCTGGGGGTTCTCCTCGAAGTAGGTCCCGAGGCCCTCGTGGACGGTCGACTCGACGATGCCCCGGACCTCGCTATTGCCGAGTTTCGTCTTCGTCTGGCCCTCGAACTGGGGGTCGGGGTGTTTGACCGAGATCACTGCCGTGAGGCCCTCGCGGATGTCGTCGCCCTTGAGGGTCCCGTCGATCTCGCCGAGCAAGTTGTTCTGTTCGGCGTAGTCGTTGACGATCCGGGTCAGTGCGGTCTTGAACCCCGTAAGGTGGGTCCCGCCCTCGCGGGTGTTGATGTTGTTCGCGAAGGCGTGGATGGACCCCTGCAGCTCGTTGGTGCCCTGCATCGCCAGCTCGACGTGGATGTCCTGCTCCTCGTCCTCGAAGTAGATGACGTCCGCGTGGAGGGGCTCTTTGGTCTCGTTGAGATACTCGACGAACTCCCGGATCCCACCGTCGTAGCGGAACGTGTCGGCCGTTCCGTCGCGCTCGTCGGCGAGGGTGATCTCGACGCCGGAGTTGAGGAAGGCGAGTTCGCGCAGGCGCGACTCCAGCGTGGAGTAGTCGTACTCGTCGGCCTCGAAGATGCCGGTGTCCGGCCAGAAGTGGATCGTCGTGCCCGTCTCCTCGTCGTCGTCCATGTCGCGGACGCGTTCGAGACCGCCGGCCTGGGGCTGGCCCTTCTCGAAGGACTCCCGCCAGACGGCGCCATCTCGCTTGACCTCGACCTCCAGCGACTCCGAGAGGGCGTTGACGACGGAGACGCCGACGCCGTGCAGGCCGCCCGAGACCTGGTAGGACTTGTTGTCGAACTTGCCGCCCGCGTGGAGGATGGTCATCACGACCTCGACGGCCGGTTTGTCGTACTTTTCGTGGGTGTCGACCGGGATGCCCCGGCCGTCGTCGGAGACGGAGACCGACCCGTCGTCGTGGATGGTGACCGAGATACTGTCGCAGTATCCCGCCAGCGCCTCGTCGATCGAGTTGTCCACGACCTCGTAGACGAGGTGGTGGAGTCCCCTGTCGTCCGTAGACCCGATGTACATCGCCGGGCGTTTGCGCACAGCCTCCAGCCCTTCCAGGGCCTGGATCTGCTGTGCGCCGTACTCGTCAGACTCCCGTGACATATAATCTGTCTACCGGTAGTAGACCACCGTCCTTAAAGCTCTCGCACGCGCGCGAGCGCGAAAACTGACCGACGAGAGACCGTTTCCGCCGTGATATCTCCCGATACCGGCCGTCGGCGCTGGTCTGTCCTGGCCCGTTTCGACGAGATCCGGGAGACACGGCTGGCCCGCCTCGCTCCGCGCGGGGTGCAACGGTTTCACTTTCACTCTGCCGGCGAACGCCTTTTAAGCCGTCCGGCAGTAGGGGGTCGCACGGATGACATCGTATCAGTCGCAACTCGGCGAGGGTGAGGGGATCGCCGAGGAGCTGGCAGAGAGCCAGCGGTCGATCTCCATCGCCGAGTTCTTCGAGAAGAACAAGCACATGCTCGGGTTCGACAGCGGAGCCCGAGGACTCGTCACCGCCGTGAAAGAGGCGGTCGACAACGCACTGGACGCCTGCGAGGAGGCCGGAATCGCACCCGACATCTACGTCGAGATTCAGGAGGCGGGCGACTACTACCGCCTCATCGTCGAGGACAACGGTCCCGGCATCACCAAAGAGCAGATCCCCAAGGTCTTCGGGAAGCTGCTCTACGGGTCGCGCTTCCACAAGCGCGAGCAGAACCGCGGGCAGCAGGGGATCGGTATCTCCGCGGCGGTGCTGTACTCACAGCTCACCTCCGGCAAGCCCGCGAAGATCACCTCTCGGACGAAAGGCGGGGTCGACGCCGAGTACTTCGAGCTCATCATCGACACGGACACGAACGAGCCCGAGATCGACGTCGAGGAGACCACTACCTGGGAGCGGCCGCACGGCACGCGCATCGAACTGGAGATGGAGGCGAACATGCGCGCCCGCAACCAGCTCCACGACTACATCAAACACACCGCGGTCGTCAACCCCCACGCCCGCATCGAGCTGCGCGAGCCGAGCGAACACATGAAGTACGAGCGAGTGACCGACCAGCTCCCGGAGGAGACCGAGGAGATCCGACCCCACCCTCACGGGGTCGAACTCGGGACGCTCATCAAGATGCTCGACGCCACCGAATCCTACTCGGTGTCGGGCTTCCTGCAGAGCGAGTTCACCCGCGTCGGCGGCAAGACCGCCGACTCGGTGATCGACAACTTCCGCGACCGCCACTTCGGTCGCGAGATGGCCTGGGAGCCGCCGGAGACCCACGAGGACGCGGACGTGGCCCGCGCGCTTGACGCCGCCGTCGCCAACAAGGGCGCGGACGCAACCGCGGAGTTCGCCGACCGCGTCTCGGACGCGCTGGACGGCTACGAGCGCGTCTCTCACCACGAACTCGCGGCGCTCGTCGACGACGTGGCCGACGACGTCGAGGAGAAGTACGACACCACGTTCGGCTCGACGGTCCGCGAGAACGCCGTCGAAGCCGGCTGGGAGGCCGTGCTCGGCGTCGGCGTCGCCGACGGTGACGACGGGGAGCACGACCACCTCCGGTCGGACCTCTACGGGCTGATCGACGAGGTGACGACCACGCAGAAAGACGACGCGACGATCCAGGGCCTGGCCGACAGGCTCGCCCCGAAGTTCGGGGACGCGGACGACCGTCGCCACCGCTTCACTCGCGACGAGATCCGGGAGTTCGTCCGGCGCGCCGCGGACGCGACCGAGGAGTACGACGACGCGACCTTCGGCGAGACGGCCCGCGAGAACGTCGTCGAGATCGTCTGGGAGTCCGCCGAGCGGGTCCCCGACGACCCGCCGAACGTGACGGAGATCGCCGACGACCGCGACACGTCGAGCCAGCTCCTGGAAGCGATGCGCGAGACGGACATCATCGCACCGCCGACGGACTGTCTCGCGCCCATCAACGCCGACCTCATCGAGGAGGGCCTGCGCAAGGAGTACGACGCCGACTTCTACTCGGCGTCGACCCGCGACGCGTCCGTTCACGGCGGCGACCCGTTCATCGTCGAGGCCGGCCTGGCCTACGGTGGCGACGTCGAGGCCGAGGGCAAAGCCGAGGTGATGCGCTTCGCCAACCGAGTCCCGCTGGTCTACCAGCGGGGCGCCTGCGCGACGACCGACGTGGTGAAGTCGATCAACTGGCGCAACTACAACCTCGACCAGCCCGGCGGCTCGGGCATCCCGAACGGCCCGGTCGTCATCATGGTCCACATCGCTTCGACGAACGTGCCGTTCACCAGCGAGTCGAAGGACGCCGTCGCGAACGTCCCCGAGCTCGAATCGGAGATCGAACTCGCGATGCGGGAGGCGGCCCGCGAGCTGAAGTCGTTCCTGAAGAAGCGCCGCTCGATGCAACAGCGCCGCGAGAAGCAGGACAAGCTCGCGACGATCCTCCCCGAGATGGCCGAGAAGCTCACGCAGGTGACCGGTAGCGACGAGCTCGACATCGACGACACGCTCGCGCGGATCATGAACAACGTCCTCGTCGAGCGCGAACGCGACGGCGACACGGTCCGGCTCACCATCGAGAACAACTCGGACCGCGCGGCGGACGTGGACATCACCGACATCGTGGCGGGGAGCGAGCCCGCGCTGGCAAACGGCGACGCGAGCGTCGTCGAGATGGACGGCGAGTGGTTCGTCAAGTGGTCGACGTCGGTGTCGAGCGGCGACGAGGCCACCATCGAGTACGACGTCGGCGACGACGCCGAGTTCGAGATCTCCGTCGAGGGTCTCGAAGAGGAGCGGCTCACTATCGACGCATAACAATGAGTACAGACACAGACGCGGACGCGAGAGAACAGCTGATCGACCTGGCCGAGGAGTTCTACGAGCAGTTCGAGGAGGGCGACGTGCCGAAGATGCGGATCCCCACCCGGACGAAGTCCAACATCGAGTACGACGAGGACAAGAACGTCTGGGTGTACGGCGACCGCGAGAGCACGCGGACGGCCAAGACGATCTCCGGCGCCGAGAAACTGCTCAAGGCGACCTACACCATCGACTTCCTCGCCGGTCAGCTCGACGAGGACCGCTCGTCCACCCTGCGTGAACTCTACTACCTGAGCGAGTCCTGGGACCTCGACGAGGCCCAGTTCAACACGCAGGACGAGTCGAACAACCTCATCGAGGACCTGGAGATCGTCTCCGAGGTCAAGCGCGAGGACTTCCACATGCGCCCGGAGGAGTCCGGGGCGAAGATAATGGGCCCGCTGCTGCTCCGCGAGCAGACCAACCGCGGCGACCGGGAGATCCACTGCCAGGACGACGTCGGCCAGGGCGGCTACCAGATCCCGAACAACCCCGACACCATCGAGTTCCTCGACAACGACGCGGAGTTCGTCCTCTGCGTGGAGACCGGTGGTATGCGCGACCGACTGGTCGAGAACGGCTTCGACGACGAGTACGACGCGCTGGTCGTCCACCTCGGCGGCCAGCCTGCGCGGGCGACCCGGCGGATCACGAAGCGACTCCACGACGAACTCGACCTGCCGGTCGTGGTCTTCGCAGACGGTGACCCGTGGTCGTACCGCATCTACGGCTCCGTCGCCTACGGTTCCATCAAGAGCGCGCACCTCTCGGAGTACCTCGCGACGCCCGAGGCGCAGTACATCGGCATCCAGCCGGAAGACATCGTCGAGTACGACCTGCCGACCGACCCGCTCAGCGACTCTGACGTCAACGCCCTGGAGAGCGAACTGGAGGACCCGCGCTTCCAGACCGACTACTGGGAGGAGCAGATCGAACTCCAGCTCGACATCGGGAAGAAGTCCGAACAGCAGAGCCTGGCCTCCTACGGCCTGGACTTCGTGACCGACACCTACCTGCCGGAACGCCTCGACGAGATGGGCATCCTCTAATCGGCGCCGGATTCACTTCTCTATCGCCCCGGTCGACTCAGATCGTCAGGTACGCGAGGACGAACAGGACCACGTTGTACACGGCGTGGGCCGCGATCGGCACGGCGAGGTTGTCCGTCAGTTCGTAGACGGCGCCCAGCACCGCACCGGTCGTGGCGATGAGGAGTGCACCGGCGACGACGGCGCTCGCCGCGCCGGTGTAGTTCGCGAGGTGCAGCGACCCGAACAGGAGGCTGGCACCGGCGACGGCGGCGACGGGGCCGAACGCCTCGCGGAGCGTCCCCTGGACGACGCCCCGGAAGAGGAACTCCTCGGCGGGCGCGACCAGTACGACCGAGAGCGCGCCGAGCCAGAGCAACAGCGTCGGGTCCGTGATGGCCGCGTCGCCGATGACCGATCCCGGGACGAGCCCCAGGCGTTCGAGGACGACAGAGAGGACGACCGCGCTGGCGAGCGCGGCGACCGTGGCCCCGGCGGCGTAGGCCGCTTCACGGCCGGACGGGACGGATATCGGAATCGACATGCCGCGGTGCCTGGCGACCAGATACCCCAGCGCGAGGAAGCCGACCTGACCGACCGCCGTCAGACCGACGAAAGCGAACGTGCTCTGGACGTCGACTTCCAGGACGAACAGCGGTATCAGGAAGGCGATGCCGGCCACGAGCGTCGCGAGGAACGCCCCGACCGTCAGGAGGACCGCGAACCCGACCGCGCGAATCGGGCTCGTCCGGCCGCGCACGTCGCCACCCACGTCTGTCTCGTCCGTCAGAATGCTCACTGTGATGTCACCCGTGGACCGATTCGCCCGGTCGACGAATAAATATTCGCCACAGGACGCCGTAGATCGTCGGATATCGGGAGAATCAGGCGAAAGACGGCCGCGGTGGCCCCTCAAGGGCGACGCCGCTCAGCGCTCGTCGAGCACGACGGGCACGCCCCGCTTGGCGACGTCCTCGGCGAAGGCGCCGCTGTCTCCTTCCAGCGCCGCGAAGGTGTTGTAGTGGATCGGGAGGACGAGGTCGGGATCCATCGCCTCGGCGAGGTCGGCGGCGTCGTGGCGGTCCATCGTGTACGACTGGGAGATCGAGGGGACGAACAGCGAGGCGTCGAGTTCCTCGTGGCCGTCCAGCGCGTCCGAGTCGCCCGTCCAGAAGACGCTCGTGTCGTCGACGGAGGCGACGAATCCGCAGCCGATGCCCTCGGGGTGGATCGGCGTGCCGTCCGGGTTCACGTTCTTCCCGTCGGGGTCGTTGTAGGCGGGCACCGTCATGATCGGGACGTCGTCGACGACGAGTTCGTCCTCCATGCCGACCTCGATCACCTCGTAGGGGAGTTCGTCGATCGGGGTCAGGTCGCGGTCGCTGTCGGTCACGTCGATGCCCTCGAAGGCGACGACGGTCGCGTCGTCTTTCGCGACCCGTTCGACGCCGTCGCTGTCGTAGTGGTGGATGTGCGTGACGCAGACGACGTCGCCGTCCCGCGCGTCGTACTCCTGAGCGGGCGGGTGACCGACGCCTGGCGTGTCGGGCTCCCACTCGCCGGTGAGCGTGCCGTAGCGGCCGGGGTCGAAGTAGACGACGGTGTCGTCGCCCTCGATCCGCAGGGTCGCGTAGCCGAGCCAGTCGACCGTCAGGCCGTCGTGCCGGACTGTCATACGTTCGCGTTCCGGTGTCACGGCGAAAAGGCTTCGCCTCTGGGTACACGCTTCCGATACCGTCGATCGCTCGCGGTCGGCCACCAGTCGGCCGCTGCTCTCGGCCCGCTGCTCTGTCACTGCCGCTCGGCCAGTCGCTCGACGCGCTCCAGGGAATCGGCGTCGTCGGGGTCCTTGTCCTCGCGGACCCCGAGGAAGCGCGGGAATCGGAGGGCGTACCCCGACGAGTAGGTCGGCGAGGCCTGGATCTCCTCGTAGCCGACCTCGAAGACGACGGCGGGGTCGATGTCCACGTCGGTACCGTCTTCGGACAGGACGTGCGGTTCCAGCAGGTCGGTCAACGCTTCGAGCTCCTCGTCGGTGATGCCCGTCGCGACCTTGCCGAGCGTCTCGAACCCGGCGTCGGTCCGCGCCGACAGCAGGAACGTCCCGAGCAGTTCCGCGCGTCGCCCCTCGCCCCACTCGGCGCCGGTGACCACGAGGTCGAGCGTCTCCACGTCGGGCTTGCGCTTCAGCCAGTTCTTCCCGCGACGGCCCGGTGTGTACGTCGATTCGGGGTTCTTGAGCATGATCCCCTCGTGACCGGCGTCGAGCGACTGGGCTTCGACGTCGGCGATCTCGTCGGGGTCGTCGGACAGTTCGAGCGCGGACAGCGCCGACTCGCCGCCCTCGCCGAGGAGAGCTTCGAGCCGTCGGTGGCGCTCGACCAGGGGTTCGTCGAGGAGGTCGTCGCCCTCCGCGTGCAGGCAGTCGAACGCCCGGAATTCGACGGTCACGTCCTCGCGGGCCTTCGCCACGTCGTGTTTCCGGCGGAAGCGTCGCAGGACTTCCTGGAACAGGAGCGGCGAGCCGTCGTCGGCGACGGCGACGACTTCCCCGTCGAGGATGGCCGGCGCGTCGAGCGCCTCGTCGACGAACTCGACGATCTCCGGGAGCGGGTCGGTCACGTCCTCCATGTTCCGGGAGAACAGTTGCGTCTCGGGCCTGTCGTCTTGGGACCCGTCGTCTTCGGCGTCGTCACTCCGCGACGGGTCGTGGTGTACCTGGACGCGAGCGCCGTCGTATTTCCACTCGACGGCGGCCTCGTCCCACCCCTCCAGCGCCTCGGTGACGGTCCCGGCCTGGGCGAGCATCGCGCCGACCGGCCGCCCGATTTCCAGCCCGAGCGCGTCGAGCCCCTCGACGCCCTCGTCGCGGGCGACGACCGCGACTTCGCCGTAGTCGTTGGTGACCTGCAGGGCTCGTTCGACGTCGTCGACGGGCACGTCGAACGCGTCGGCGACCGCGTCGCGAACCGCGCCTTCGCCGACGCCGATTCGCATCTCGGAGAGCACGAGCCGCGCGAGGTAGCGCGCCTCGTCGCCGTCGCTCCGGTTGAACAGCCCGAAGAGGATGTCGCGTTTCGTGTCTCTACTTCCCGCCCCATCGGTGGCCGCGAGTTCGCGGAGGTCGGCGTCGACTTCCGCGACGGTGAGTCCGTCTGGACCGCCGCCGCTACCGGCACCCCCTCCGAACGCACCCAGGCCCTGCTGGCCGCCGAACTCGTAGCTCGCGGCGACCTCGCCGACGTCGCCGAGGTCGGCGACGCGGGACTCCACGTCGTCCGCCGAGACGTTCGGGCCGGCGGCCTTCGCGATGGCCTCGTAACAGAGCGCGGGGCCGATGTCGAGTTTCGTCGAGACGTGTGCCGGGAAGACCCGGCCCTGCACGTACCGTGCGACGACCGGCAGGTCCTCGCCGGCCGCCTCGAACAGGTCGGTGACCCGTTCGCGGACCGCGCTGTCGGCGCTCTCGGCTTCGATCGCTCGGGCCCGCTCGGCGAAGGCGGCCAGTTCCATCGCCACGTCGGTAGGTCTGCCACCGGCCTAAAACCCGACGGAACCGCCTCCGCGTTACGTCGACGCCCGCTCACCGACTGGTGCTTCGCTCGGCCTGCGGACTATCCCTTCGCTCGACCTGCGCCACGTCGTAGATCCGGGTCCGTTCGGTCGGGTACGTCCGGTCGACCGAGCCGCCGGTGTACCCGAACCGCTCGTCGCCGTCGGTGTCGAGGTGCGGGACCGCGTACAGCTCCATCTCGTCGCCGTACGTCGATTCGAGCGCGATCCGGACGTCCACCTCGTCGCCGGGCGAGATGTACCCGCTGTGGCCGACGATCTCGCCGTCGGCCGACTTGGCGCGGATCGTGACGTATCCGCCTTCGGACAGCGAGACGGACTCGACCGTGACGGTGTCGCCGGTCATCGTCTGGTCGGCGAAGGTCACCTGTGCGACCGGCGAGGAGAGGAGGACGAACGCGCCGTACGCGACGGCGAGCATGATCGCGGCGTGTTTCGCGCCGTCCTTGAGCGACCCTTCCCCGAGCTGACCCGCGATGAATCCGGAGAGGACGGCCTGGATGATGGCGGTGTGGAAGAACACGAGCGTGTAGGCGGCCTTGTTCACCCGACCGAAGCGGGCGAACGCCTCGACGTCGATGGCGAGGCGGTTCGTGTTCTCGGGCGTCGGGACGTTGTTCGGGAGGCTCGGGACGAGCACCTCCTGGACGGCCACGATGATGATCAGGAACACGACGAAGGAGACGTAGATGACGACGAGGTACGTGAACATCTGCTGGCGGCGCTTGCGGCGGAGTTTCAGCTCCGCCGACGCCTGCTGGCCGGCGATCCGCAGGACCGGCCCGACGTCACCGCTCGCCCGGAGCGCGTTCGTCAACAGCGTGACGACGCGCGTCGTCGCCGTCGTACGGACGCGGAGACCGAAGCGGCGCAGCGCGTCGTCGACGTTCGCGCCGTAGGTGACGTCCCGGTAGATCCGGTCGACCTCGATCGAGAGGACGCCGAGGTCGCTCTCGCGGACCCGTTCGATCCCCTCGACGATCGACATGCCGGCCTCGTTGAGGCTCGCCAGCCTGTCGAGCAGTTCCGGGAGCGCGGCTTCCATCCGTCGGATCCGGCGGCGGTAGAGCTCCCAGAGAACGGCGAAGGAACCGACCACGACCAGCAGCGCCTGGATGAGGACGTCGTCGAGCGCGCGGACCTGGACGTCGCCGGCGAACAGCCCCGGCGCGCGGAGCGCGACCGAGAGCAGCGCGAGCGGGACGGTCACGTAGAGGATCGCGGTCGGTCGCTCCAGCAGCGTCCGCACGGGCCGGTCGAAGAGGACGCGGACGCGTTCGAGCGCGTCGTAGGCGGCGAGTTGCCGCCGGCCGCTCGACGCCGTCGCGTAGCCGCCGTCGGTCGCCTGTCGGTCGCCGCCCCACTTCGACTCCAGGTCGGGCAACCCCGAGTGGCCGCGGATCGATTCGGCGAGGCCGCTCGTCTTCGCTCCGCCGCCGACGCCGAGGAGGTCGAGTTTCCCCGAGAGGTAGACGACGAAGAGGAGGTTCCCCAGCGGGATCATCACGTACGCGAGCAGCCGCAGGAAGTTGATCGTCTGCGTGGTCGTCAGCCCGAAGACGATCAGGATCGTCATCAGGAAGAGCGTCCCGGCGACGAGGATGGTGACGTACGCTTCCGCGATGGTCGCCAGCAGTTCGAGGACGTCCTCCTGGCGGTCGAGCGCCTCCTCCTGGTAGCGGTCGTACTGGTCTCTGAGGAACCCGGGGAGGTTCTGGCCGCTCTGGAGGACGCTCGCGAGGTTCTCGCCGAACGTCTTGAACTCCTCGCTGGGGGTCCGCCTCGTGGCGCGCCGGACGGCCGTGATGATGTCGCGGCCGAAGAGATCCATCTCCCGGACGGCGACCGATATCTCGTCCGCACCGTGGCCGTACACGTTCCGGTTGCGTGCCAGCGTTCGCATCACTTCCGGCATCGCCATGCCGCCCCGCGAGAGCGCGTAGACGAACGCGACCGTCCGCGGGAGCCCCTCGTTGATGCCCCGTCTGCGCATCTCGGCGTGACTTCGGGGGCGCTCCCAGCGGTACCAGTACGTGAACCCCGCACCGACCAGGCCGGTCAGCACGCCGCCGCCGGTCAGGACGGCGAGGACCTGCGTCGGGGCGAGTACCGGTTCGAGTTCCGGGCGCCCGAGGGCGTTCGCCATCGCGTTCGGCAGCTGGTTGATGAACTCGCCGACGGCCGGCAGGATGAGCAGCGCGCCGCCGGTGAGATACACGCCGACGATGGCGCCGGCCACCCCCGTGACCGCGGTGACGAGGTACGTCTCGGCGGCGTAGGCGCGATAGGTCTGGTCGACGTACGCCTCCCTGAGCCGGCGGCGGCGGTCTGGCGCCTCTTCGGTGACGTATCGGGCGAAGTATCGACGCGCGACCCGCGTCGAGAACGTACGCAGCCCTCGATGGACCGGCACCAGCGGGACGAGGGCGAGGAGTCCGAGTCCGACCACTAGCGGCACGAGACCGACGAGCGAACTCATGAGTCGCCGACGGTGACCTCGGCGTCGTCGATCATGTCGACCACCTCGCCGGGGTCGGCGTAGTACTTGTTGACCATCGCGGTGAACCGACGGAAGTCGGTGATCCCCTCGTCACGCAGGTACGCGAGGAACCGCCGCCGGTTCCGGAACTCCCGCATCAGTTCGGCGCGCGTCCAGCCCTGCTCCTGTCGGATCTCCTCCAGCAGTTCGCTGTTGTTCCGCGTGAACGTGTCCGACGTGCCGTCCCAGGAGTAGGTGTTCGAGTAGTCGAGTTCGCCCGTCCGCTGGTCGATGCCCTCGATCTCGGAGATGGCATTCGCGCGGCGGACCCGCTCGCCGCCCGATCGGGTCAGCACCTGGACGCTGAGCACGTCGAGCGACTGCACCATCGGCCGCGGGACGTTGATCGGCTCGTTCTCCAGCCGGTTGATGACCGTCTGCACGGAGTCGGCGTGGAGCGTCGAGAACGTCGTGTGCCCGGTGTTCATCGCCTGGAAGAGGGTGATCGCCTCCTCGCCGCGGACCTCGCCGACGACGATGTACTCCGGGCGGTGGCGCAGCGACGAGCGCAGCAGGTCGTACATCGTGATGTCGCCGTCGTCCATCCGCTCGCGAGTGACCGACGACAGCCAGTTCTCGTGGTACAGCGACAGTTCGCGGGTGTCCTCGATGGTGATCATCTTCGAGCGCGGCGGCACGAACATGGAGACGGCGTTCATCGAGGTGGTCTTCCCCGCCGCGGTCCCGCCGGCGAAGATGAGGCTCTTGTTGTTCTCGATGCACAGCCAGAGGAACGCCAGCATCCGGTCGTCGTAGGTGCCGTAGTTCAGCAGGTCGACCGGCGTCAGCGGCTCCTCGGCGTACTTCCGGATGGTGAACGCCGACCCGCGCGGCGTCACCTCGTCGCCCAGCGCCAGTTCGATGCGCGACCCGGTGGGGAGCGTCGTCGAGACGACGGGGTCGCTGACGCTGACGTGCCTGCCCGAGCGCTGTGCGAGCTGGACGACGAAGTCGTCGAGCGTGTCCCGCTCGAAGACGACGTTCGTCTCCACGTCCGTGTACTCCTCGTGGTAGACGAACACCGGCAGGTTCGCGCCGTCGCAGGAGATGTCCTCGACGTGCGCGTCGTGCATCACCGGGTCGAGTTTGCCGTAGCCCAGGAACGACCGGTGGAGGTAGTAGAACAGCCGGTAGAACGTCTCGGTCGCCACGTCGACGCCGTACTCCTCCAGGCGCCGGCGCAGTTCCTCGCGGAGCGCGTCAGCCGGGTCGGCGCTCACGTCGTCGCGGTAGATGAGCGGGTCGCGAACGTCCTCGAAGACCCGTTCCAGCAGGTCGAGTTCCGTCTCGTCGAGCGACGGTTCGACGACGCGGTAGCGGTGCTCGTTCTCCTCGTCGTCGTAGCTGATCGTGGCGTAGGCGAAGGGGGCGTTGAGCCAGTATCGCTCGACCTCGCGTTCGCCGGTGGCCGGAGGCTCGGCCACGAGCCGCCCGTGGCGTGCGGGGTCGTAGTTCGGGACGTGGATCCGGGTGCCCGTGAGGGCCGTGGCGGCCCGGGTGAGCCACTCCTGGAAGGCTTCGAGGTGGCCCTCCCCCGCTCCCGTTCCGTCGCTGGCTTCGCGTGACATGAGAGGTCCGTGACCGCGTGTTACCCGAGGTATCCCGGCGACTCACTTAAACTCGAACCCCCAGTAATCACGGATGAAACTGGCGAAGCGGCTGATCGCCGATCCCGCCTCCGGGCCGCGGCTCCGCGGCCGTTACACCGTAAACAGGTGGCCCTCTTCGGGCACGTCGAACAGGCCGATGCGGGCACCGGCGTCGAGCCAGGCGTGGCCGTAGGAGAACGAGGCGAGGGCGTTCACGGGGTCGCCGTCGTCGCGGAAGTGGCGGCCGTCTTCGAGGTACGAGCGGGCCATCTCCTCGCACTCGGCGGCGGCGTCGGCCATTGGCGTCCCCTCCGGCGGTGCGACCTCGGCGGCGTCCAGCGCCTCGGCGAGCAACCCCTCGTAGCGGTCAGTCTTCTCCTCTAGATCGGCGGGCATGTTCGGAGTGGAGTGGGGGCGCGCTCCTAAGCGTTCGGTCGTCGGTCCGCGGCGGGCGGTTGCGCGTCGGTCCCGGACGGCGAATCGGTCGGCTTCGGGGTACTGGCCGGATGGTCACGTTCTCTGAGGGGTATTGGTCGTCGAGGACGAACGGGAGGCATGGACGAGGATCTCGGCGACAGCCGACTCGACCGCGGCGACGAGGAGTTCGCCGCGGACATCGCCGGCGACACCGACGCGCTTCTCGAGATACTCCCGCACTTCTACCGGGGCGAGGTGAGTCAGGCCAACAGCGCCCAGGACCGGATCGACCGCACGACGAACTGGGCGATAACCCTCCTGGCGGCGCTGTTGTCGCTCGTGTTCTCCGCACCGGCGATGCCGGCGTACCTGTTGCTCATCGCCGTCGGCGCGCTCGCCGCCTTCCTCTCCTACGAGGTGCGCCGCTACCGCTTCTACGACATGTACCGGTCGCGGGTCCGGATCGTCCAGGAGAACGTCTTCGCCAACGCGCTCTCGCCGGAGGGCGCGGAACACTCCAGGTGGCGCGAGGAACTGGGCCGGGACCTCCGCTACCCGACGTTCAAGGTCTCCCTCCTCGAAGCGCTCTCGCGACGGCTCCGTCGGATCTACGGCCTGCTGTTCGTCGTCGTCGGCGTCGCGTGGGTGGCGAAGGTCACGCTGTTCACGCCGGAGAGGCAGTGGACCGAGGCGGCCGAACTCCCGGGCGTCCCCGGTGTCGTCGTCGCGGCCGCGCTCGGGGTGGTCTATCTCGCGATCGTCGCGCTCGCGGTCTGGCCGATCGACCGCCAGGCCAAGGGCGAAATTTACGGCGAGCGATTGGGCGAGTGGAAAGAAGACTGATCGGGGGGGCGCGGGGACGAGCGCGGCGGTGAACGAGCACGCGTCGCAGCGGATCGGGCGCGTTCGGCGACGTAGCCGCCCGTCGAGACGGGTCGCTCCGACAGCGCAAGCTAAATACCCCGTCCTGCATTACCGGTGAGCAATGAGTTCCGAGACGGCCGACCACCGACGGCTGATAATCGCGGGTTCGGGTATCGCCGGACTGACAGCGGCCATCTACGCGGCGCGGTCGAACCTGGAACCGCTCGTCCTCGAGGGGGACGAGCCGGGCGGACAGCTCACGCTGACCACTGACGTGGAGAACTATCCGGGCTTCCCCGACGGTGTCGGGGGCACAGAACTGGTGAACAACATGAAAGAGCAGGCCACCCAGTTCGGCGCCGAGATCACCCACGGCATCGTCGAGGACGTCGACGACGACGTTCGGCCCTTCGAGGTCGAACTCAACACCGGCGACACGTACACGGCCGACGCCTTCATCGCCGCCAGCGGCGCGAGCGCGCGGACGCTCGGCGTCCCCGGGGAAGACGACCTGATGGGCTTCGGCGTCTCGACGTGTGCGACCTGCGACGGCGCGTTCTTCCGCGGCGAGGACATGCTCGTCGTCGGTGGCGGCGACGCGGCTTTCGAGGAGGCCGACTTCCTCACGCGCTTCGCGGACACGGTCTACCTGGCCCACCGCCGAGAGGAGTTCCGCGCCGAGGACTACTGGATCGACCGCCTGATGGAGAAAGTCGAGGACGGCGACGTGGAGATCATGCGCAACACCGAACTGCTGGAAGTCCACGGCTCCCAGGAGGACGGCGTCGACCACGTGACGCTCGCGCGGAACGAGTCGGGCTACCCCAAAGACAACCTCGACGACCCCGAGACCGAGGAGTTCGACTTCGACGTGGGCGCAGTCTTCGTCGCCATCGGTCACACGCCCAACACCGACTATCTCCAGGACACCGGCGTCGAACTGGACCCGGAGGGCTACGTGATGACGCAGGGCAGCCGCGGCGGCGGCGAGGGCGCGAACCAGACCGCGACCGGCGTCGACGGGCTGTTCGCTGCCGGCGACGTCGTCGACCACCACTACCAGCAGGCGATCACCGCCGGCGGCATGGGCTGCAAGGCCGCGATGGACGCCGACGACTACCTCGAACGCGAGGCGCCCGCCGCGGGCGAAACCGAGACCGCCGCGGAAGCCGACGACTGAGAACCGGCGAGCGAAGCTCGACACTGGGGACTGACGAGCGAAGACCGACGACAGAGGACAGTCGGCGCCAAAACGCGTTCATTCTCTCCTGCCGTCTCCGTCCGGACCCCTCGACCGGCACTCGCACACGCATCCACCAGACCCATATGGTGGCTGTCCTTACGGAGACCATGGCAGACGCCGAGACGGTGACGCTGACGCTCGAATCGGAAGACGGTGCGACGGACGAACTCGTCGTCCCGACCGAACTGCTCGACCTCCTCGCCGAGGGCGACGAGACGGCCCCCGAAGTCGTCGGCGACATCGCGATGTTCGGCCTCGCACAGCGCATCCACAGCGCGGTCCACCACAGCGAGGGCGACGTCGACGAGACGGTCGCCGACACCGAGGAGCTGACCCTGGACCTGTTCGAGGAGCGCTTCGGCCGCTCGTTCGCCGAACTCACCGGTCACGCCCACTGACCTCCCCTCGCAGTCGATCCCGGCCGTTCTCTGTATGCGTCGACCGTGAGCGACAGAAACCCGCCGGGCGCGGTCACTCGACCGGCAGGTGGTCCGAACCGTCGACCGCTTCGACAGACGAGTCCGAACAGAGTTCGCGGAGACAGTCGGTACAGAGCGTCAGATCCAGCTCCTTGGTCGACTGCCCGTCGAAGTCGAACCGGAGCGTGTACTCCCGCGTGAGCGCGCCGTCTCCGCAGTTACTGCAGGTCACGCTCTCACCTCGTCCGCGAACCTCGGTCTCGGTGTCGGTCCCCACGACGTGAAGCGTTCGTCGAGTCGGTCGCCGGTCGCGGCTAGCGACCGCCGACCCGGTAGGGAGCGACCGCTTCGCGTTCCACACCCGTTCTCGCGTCCGTATCTGAGCCCCATCCACGGAAACGGATGGGTTCGTCGAATATCACGTTACTTCCTGCAATCTGTGCAGGCCGTGCACGAACCGGAGCCGACGCGTCAGAACTCGTCGACGGGTTTGGTGCGCGCCCGGTCGCGGTATCGCTCGTAGACCGCTGCCGCCCA
Source organism: Halosimplex amylolyticum (assembly GCF_051414035.1). NCBI lineage: Archaea > Methanobacteriati > Methanobacteriota > Halobacteria > Halobacteriales > Haloarculaceae > Halosimplex > Halosimplex amylolyticum. The sequence continues at coordinate 1,435,173 of NZ_JBLKNW010000001.1, forward strand.
CTCGCGGACCGACTCGTTCGTCGTCTCGAGCAGCGCTCTCGGGAACCCCTCGTCGTCCTCCACACCGATCTGGACGACGTCGTCCGCCAGCCCGAGGTAGAACGGGAGTGTCTCCTCGACGACCGAGACGGTCAATCGCCCCGTCGAGACCTGTTCGCGGAAGAGTTCGGCGTACTCGCCAGACTCGATAGTCGCCTCGGCGTCCCCCGAGACGACGATTTCGGCCTCCAGGGCGCGCTCCATGATCTGTTCGTGGACGACTCTCGTCCCCTCGATGTCCAGCGAGGGGAGGAAACCACGGAAGCGGTCGGTCCGTTCGAGGAGTTCGGTCTGTTTTCTCGCGGGAGCGTACGGATCGGGCGGCCCCGCCGACGTCATCTCCGCGTCGCGGAGGTGCGAGACGTCGAGGGAGAACTCCGCGTACGGGAACCAGTCCAGAAACGCCGATAGCTCGTCGGTCGTCCGGATCGACTCGAGCAGCGACAGGAACTCGTCGGTGACGACGTCCCCGGCCGCGGTCAGCCGGTACGCTCCCGCCGACCGTTCGATCCAGCCCCGCTCTTCGAGCGCCGACAGCGAGCGCGTCACCGTCGACCGGGACGCCTCGAGGTGGGCCCCGAGTTCGCGCTGCGTCGACGGTCCGGTCTCCCGGAGTCGTTCGAGAAGGCGAACTCGCGTCTCGGAACGCGCGAGGAAGGCGACCTGACCGACGGCGTCCTGCGACTCGTCCATCAAGTGAACGTAAGAGTCAGTTACCCGTGATAAAAGCTCGCATCGGGGAGGTCCACGTGACCGGCTGACCGGCCGTCGCCCGACTTCGTTCGGTTCTCGCGGTCAGTTCGTGGGTGGACCGGTCCGACGTGACCGGTCCGTCACTGCACGTCCCACCGGATCAGGACGCCGTCGTCGACGCCTTCGACGTCGCGCAGCGAGAGCTCGGGGAAGTCGCCGACGAACCCGTCGCCGTCGGCCAGGGTGGGCGCTTTCCAGCCGCCGATCACCGTCGGGCCGACGTACACCGAGAGTTCGTCGACGAGTCCGGCCTCGAACAGCGAGAAGATCAGTTCGCCTCCGCCCTCGACCATCAGCCGGTCGATCCCACGGGACTCCAGTTCCGACAGCGCCGCAGCGAGGTCGACGCGCTGGTCGCCGGCGGTGATCACCTCGGCGCCGGCGTCGGCGATCTCGGCGACGAAGTCCTGCGGGGCGGCCTCGCTGGTCAGGAGGTACGTCTCGGCCCGGTCGTCGAGGACGCGGGCGTCCGTCGGCGTCCGGATACGGGAATCGGCGATGATGCGGGCAGGATTCTCGGGTTTGTCTGCGTCGCGTCGCCGCTCGCGACGAGCGTCGTCGTCGACGGTCAGGGACGGGTCGTCGGCCAGGACGGTCCCGACGCCGACCATGACTGCGTCGCTCTCGGCGCGGAGCGCGTCCACGCGGTCGAAGTCCGCGGGACCGCTGATCGCGACCTGCTCGCGCTCCCGGGTCGAGAGCTTCCCGTCCGCGCTCATCGCGGCGTTGACGACGACGTGCATACGGGAGCAAAACGCGGTCCGTGGAATACCGCTTTCGGTCGAGGGGCTCCTTCCACGAGGCTCACTCCGGCGGGTCGGTGAGCTTCCCCGCGTCGAGTCGCTTCGCGCTGTCCAGGTCTGCGGCGCGGAAGACGAACGAGCGTCCGTCGAGCCACAACTCTTCCACGTCGAAGACGTACTCCTCGGTCCACGTCTTGAGACGGGCCTCGCCCCTGGCGTCGAGTTCGAGGAACGTCCGCGGCGTCTCCTGGGTCTCGATCTCCCACTCGTCGTCGCCGAGACCGAACGACTCGCTCTCCTCGTCGGCCCAGGCGAACACGGTCCGGTACTGCTTTCGGGGCTCCTCGGCGCGGTCGTGGTCGACGCGTCTGTCGGTCTCGAAGTCGAACCCGTGGGCCGAACACCACGCGCGCAGTTCCTGTTCGTCGAAGCGCTTGGGAACCGTCTCCTCGGCCCCGGACCGTCTCCAGACGACGTGCGTCTCCGACGGCTTGCCTCTGAACGTCGGAGGTTCCATGACACCCACGTCGAACGTGGACGACCAAAAACTTGCCTCGACCGGGTGTCCCGCTGACACGACGTCACCGTCCGGCGTCCGGCGTCCGGCGACTTCCCGTCCGGTGGCAGCACGCCGCGGCCGGTCGACGGGAACGATTTTTACCGGCCCCAGCCGAACGTCTCGGTGATGAGCTTAGACGACCATGCCGAGGACCTCGCCTCCAGCCTCGGCGTCGACAAAACGGAGGTCAAACGCGACCTGGAGAACCTCGTCGAGTACAGCGTTCCCGTCGAGGAAGCGAAGGACAGTCTCCGCCGGAAGTACGGCGACGGGTCGAGCGACAGCGGCGGCCCGACGAGCAAATCGATCGCGGACGTCTCGACCGGCGACTCGAACGTCACCGTCACCGGCCAGGTGCTGACGGTCGGCAAGCGGTCGATCCGCTATCAGGGTTCGGACCACGTCATCTTCGAGGGGGAGATCGCCGACGAGAGCGGGAAGATCTCCTACACCGCGTGGGACGACTTCGGCCTCGAAGCCGGGCAGACGATCACCGCCGGCAACGCCGGCGTCCGCGAGTGGGAAGGCGACCCCGAACTCAACCTCGGCGAGAGCACGACCATCCAGTTGGCCGACGAGGACCTCGAGGTCGACTACCCCGTCGGCGGCGACGCGACGCTCGCCGAGCTCGAACCCGGCGACCGCGGTATCAACGTCGAGGTCAGCGTACTGGAGGTCGAGACGAAGACCATCGACGGCCGCGACGGCGAGACGGACATCCTGAGCGGCATCTTCGCCGACGAGACGACGCGGCTCCCCTTCACCGACTGGGAGCCCCACGACGCGATCACCGAGGGCGCGTCGCTGCGCCTCGAAGACGTGTTCGTCCGCGAGTTCCGCGGCGCCCCGTCGGTCAACGTCTCGGAGTTCACGACCGTCGCCGAACTCGACCGGACGGTCGAACCCACCGAGGAAGCGCCCGCGCTCGCGGTCAGGGACGCGATCGAATCGGGCGGGCTGTTCGACGTGGAGATCGTCGGGAACGTCATCGCGGTCCGCGACGGCTCCGGCCTCATCGAGCGCTGCCCCGAGTGCGGCCGCGTCGTGCAGAACGGCCAGTGCCGGACCCACGGCGCCGTCGACGGCGTGGACGACCTGCGCGTGAAAGCCATCCTCGACGACGGGACCGGCACCGTGACCGCCATCCTCGGCGACGGACTCACCGAGGAGATCTACGGCGGCGGCATCGAGGACGCGAAGGAACACGCCCGCGAGGAGATGGACCAGGAGGCCGTCGCGGACGCCATCCGCGAGGAGATCGTCGGCCGCGAGTTCCGCGTCCGCGGCTCGCTGTCGGTCGACGAGTACGGCGCCAACCTGAACGCCCGGACGTTCGACGAGACGGAGGACGACCCCGCCGAACGCGCCAGCGACCTGCTGGCGGAGGTCCGACAATGAGCGGGTCGGAGGACCAGGGCGGCGCGGGCCGTCGCGAGGTCGCCTACCGACTGTTCGCCGCGGAGTTCGAGGACGCCGACTTCTCGTACTCCGAGAGCGACGAGGAGCGCGCACCCAACTACGTGGTCACGCCGACGGGCGGCCGCGTCAACCGCCTGTTCGTCGTCGGCGTCCTCACCGAGGTGGAGAACGCGAGCGAGGACGTGCTCCGGGCGCGCGTCGTCGACCCGACCGGCGCGTTCGTCATCTACGCCGGGCAGTACCAGCCCGACGCACAGGCCTTCTTCGAGCGCGCCCAGCCCCCGATGTTCGTCGCCGTCACCGGGAAGGCCCGAACGTTCCAGCCCGACGACTCCGACGTGACCTACACTTCGATCCGCCCGGAGAACGTCAACGAGGTCGACGCGGAGACGCGCGACCGCTGGACCGTCGGGACGGCCCGCCAGACGCTCGACCGCGTGCGGACGATGGCCCACGCCCTCCGGATGGACGAGCGCGGCGACGAGCTACGGACCGCCCTCGAAGCCGAGGGCGTCGACACCGGGCTCGCGGCGGGTATCCCGCTCGCAATCGACCACTACGGGACGACGCCCGCGTACCTGGACGCGATCCGGGACACCGCCGTCCAGGCCCTCGAAGTCGTCACGAACGACCGAGACGAGGTCGACGCGCACTCGGCGTCGCCGGGCGCGTCGGGCGACGCCGACCTCGCGACCCTCGCCGCACTCGACGTGGCTCCCAACGTCGGCGGCGAGAGCACGGACCTCGGCGGCGCCCTCGACGACGAATCGACCGCCGCGACCGGCGACGAGCCCGGATCCGCCGACGAGACCGGATCCGCCGACGCGGCGTCGTGGACGGCCGGTGCGACCGAGACGACGACTAAAGCGTCCGAGACGACGACTGAAGCGACCGAATCCGCCACCGAGACTGCGTCGGAGACCGCGACGACTGAAGCGACCGGATCCGAGACGGAGCCGTCGTCGGAGCCCGTCGAAACCGAGACGACGGCGGATTCCGAGCCCGTCGAAGCGGCGTCGACGGACGAATCTGCGTCCGAACCTGCCGAATCGGCGTCGGCGGAGCCGGGCGGAAAGACGGCGGTCGCGGCGGAATCCACGGAGACCGCGGCCGACGAGTCCGGCGAGACCGACGCCGCCGTCGAATCGGCTCCCGAGGAGTCCACCGCGAGTGCCGGCGCCGAGGACGCGGACGAGGACGACCTCGACGACTTCGACCCCGGCGAGTTCGACCTCGACGAGGAAGAGCGCGAGGAGATCGAGGAGGAGTTCGGGACCGAGTTCCAGAGCGGGAGCGAAGTCGGCGAACCCGGCGAGGCCGGCATCGAGACGCCGGATCCGGACGAACTCGCCGAGGACGAAGCTGCGGCAGACGCTGCCGAATCCGACACTTCCGAACCCGCAGAATCGTCGGCCGAAGCCGGATCTGAATCCGAATCCGATGAGCCGTCGTCTGAGCCAGAACCCGCGGAGGACGTCGACGTCGAGGACGCGGTGATGGACGCCATGCGCGACCTCGACGACGGCGACGGCGCACACGCGGACGACATCGTCGACGCGGTGACGGGTCGCACCGGCGCACCAGCCGACGAGGTGCGCGACGCCATCCAGGACGCGCTGATGGACGGCCGCTGCTACGAGCCGGACGACGACGTGTACAAACCGATCTGATGGGCGTCGAACCGATCCCGGGAAAGCCCGCCGCCATCGCGACGACCGCGGACCGGCGGTTGCTCGTGGTCGCCGACTACCACGCCGGCATCGAGGCGGGCCTCCGCAGGGACGGCGTCGAACTCCCCGACCACGGGCCCGACCGTCGCGAGTCGCTCCTCGCACTCGTCGGCGCCGAGCGACCGGACCGGCTCGTCGTCCTCGGCGACCTCTCGAACGCCATCGGCGACCCCAGTCGCGACGAACGCGAGGAGATCCTCGCGCTCTTCGACGGCCTGCCCGCCGACCTCCCGGTCACGCTCGTCAAGGGCAACCACGACGGCGACGTCGAGTCGCTCCTCGACCGCGTCGACCAGTCGGTCGAGATCACGCCGGGCCACGGCGTTCGCATCGGCGAGGTCGGCTTCGCGCACGGCCACACGTGGCCGAGTCCGGACGTCCTGGCCGCCGACGTGGTCTGCGTCGCCCACGAACACCCCGTGGTCCGCCTCGAAGACGAGGTCGGCGGCGCCCGCGTCGAACGCGTGTGGCTCCGCGGCGACCTGAACCCCGACCCGTTCCGCGAGTTCCACGACGCCGATATCGATATCGACGGGGAACTCGTCGTCTGCCCGGCGTTCAACGACCTCTCCGGGGGCACCTGGATCAACGTCGCCGGCCAGGAGTTCCTCGCGCCGTTCCTCCCCGACGGGTTGGTCGACGGCGAGGCGTACCTCCTCGACGGCACCCGCCTCGGCGACTACCGGCAGGTGTGACGCGCGGTCCGATCCATCGCAGAACTGTCGTCCAGAAGACCTTTCTCCCGCTCGGGCGAACGCTCGGACATGCCCCGAACGGTCGACCTCTCGGTCCCCCGGTGGGCGCACGTCGTGACGGTGTTCCTCCTGATCGGCGGCGGGTTCGTCGCTGGCGTGGCCGCCCTCCTCGATCTCGTTGTCGAGGGATTGGGCTTCGTCGAGAGCGGGTACCTCCCGAGTCTCGCCGTCGCAGTTCTCCTCTATCTGGCAATCTGCGCTGTCTGGTTCGCGCGGACCCGGAACGGCGACGGCGGGTCCTCGGTCTGGTCCGGGATCCCGGAATCACAGTACACCGGTCGCCACGCAGAGAGCGGCGGTATCGCCCGACAGGAACAAGAGGATGCGATCCGCGAATTGCAGGACGAACACGAGTGAGGCGGCACTGCATTGGCCGGTTGCGTGTCCGAGCACGTCGAGGCACCCCCTCGTCGGGGTCCATCACGACCTCAGTTCAGAGACCGTGAGCCACCTGCGTTCCGTCGCGCCAGGGTGGAAGAGGAGGAGGCCGTACACCACGGTGCCGCCGTAGTTCGCCTGGTGGAAGGTCGGGACAGCCGCGGCGAACCCGTGCCGGGCCGCGTATTCGTTCGCTTCGTAGTACATCTTCCGGACGTTGTCGACGTGGACGTTCCCCAGTATATAGCTCGGTACGTCTCTATGGGTCACTCGCTGTCTAATGAGATTCACGCCGTAATCCTGCTCGGAATAGAAGTCACCCTCGGTGAAACTGGGGAACGCACCCGGGAGACCCACCCGCGCGGCGTAGTCGGACACGGCGCGTGAAAGCGTTCCGCCCGCGTTGTAGACGGCGTTATGTGGAAGCGGGCCCAGCATGGATTCCTGGAGGATGTCGTGTCGGGCGACGGGACTTTGCAGTAGCTCGTACTCGTATTCCACGAAGACCTGGTAGCGTGGTCGCTGTCGATACGTCGGAAACCCGCCGACGAACCCGTTCCGTCTCGCGTAGTGGTGTATCTGCTTGAACCTCGTCGACTCGTCGGACGTCCTCGGCCTCCCTGACGGCCGCGGCGCAGTCTCCGGAGCGTACCGTTCGAGGACTGACCGAGGAATGTCGAGCGGGTCCGTGGCGCCCTGTTTCAACAGGACGACGCCACTGACCGCCCCGCGACCGTCGCCGTAGTTCGCCCGATGGAACGTCGGGAACCCGGCCGAGTACCCCTTTCGGATCGCGTAATCGTGGGCTGCTCGAAACGTGGCTCCGACGTCGGCGAGGTCGGGATCGCCGAGTTCCGTCGTCGGAACGTCCCGGAACTCCGCAGACGGCGAGTCGTACAGGAAGAGGCCGTAGACGAGTCCGTTGCCGTAGTTCGCCTCGTGGAACGTCGGTAGTCCCCCGACGTATCCGTTGGCCTGGGCGTAGCTGGTCGCCGCTCTCATCATGTCCGGGACGTTCTGCCGACTGAGGCTCGTCCCGAGCTGTGACCGAAGGACCTCCCTGTATTCGGCCGTTCCGTTTCGGACGAGCATGGTCCCGAAGACGACCCCCTGCCCGTAGTCGGCCTGGTGGAAATTCGGGAACCCCGTGAGGTACCCCGAGTGACGCGCGTAGTCGTGGGCCTGTCGAAACCGCGTGTCTGTCGCCATGGGAACGGGCTACACGCGGCTGCCATTTCGGTACTGTTTCGGCTCACCGGCGGGTTCGTTGCAGGATTGTCAGCGAACGATGCTGTTCGAACTGACTGAGCGCTCGTCACCTGAACCAGATCTCGACGCCGCGTTCGTTGCTCACGCTGGCGAGCACACGCTGCGCGGTGCTCGCCGAGGTGTTCGCGACAGAAAGCGGTGGGAAGGGGAGTGAGCAAACGCGAAGCGTTTGCGAACGTCGAGAGACGCATCGCGTCTCTCGGAATTTGAACCACGCCGAGACGTTCCGGCTCGCCTCGCTCCGCTCGGCGTCGCGGGCTGCGTCTCGTCTACTTCAAATCCCCTTAGAACGTTCGCCCGCGCCGCGAATCGCGGCGCGGTCTCACGGTGGGAAGGGGATTTGAACCACGGAAAGACGTTCGCCTCGCTCCGCTCGGCGACTGCTACCTTCCTGATTCAAATCCCCACGCCGCATTTGCTGCTCACGGATTGTTCGCAGCAAAATACGGTGGGAAGGGGATTTGAACCAGAGGAAGACAGTCCGGGCATGCGGCCCTTCGGGCCGTTCCGGGCTGTGACTTCCAGGGTTCAAATCCCCGCGCCGCGTTCGTCGCTCACGCTGGCGAGCACACGCTGCGCGGTGCTCGCCGAGGGGTTCGCGACAGAAAACGGTGGGAAGGGGATTTGAACCCCTGAGTCCGTGAAGACACCTGCTCTCAAGGCAGGCGCGTTAGGCCACTTCGCTATCCCACCGCGTCCCTGCCTACCGCTCGTCCGCCCTAAGACCTGTCGATCAGTCAGTCTCGACCGACGGCGAGGCGGTCGTCGACCGCCTCTGCGCGCAGCCCGAGGTCGTCGAGGACGGCGCTCGTCCGCGGCGGAATCCGTAGTTCGGCGCGCTGGCGCGCCCGGATCTGCGAGATCAGCGTCGCGAACCCGCCCGTCGTCTCGGCGACGGGGAGCATCTCGACGAAGTCCACGTCCAGTCCGGCGTCCCGAGCGCGGTCGGTCACCGTCTCCACCTCGGGCGCGGTGAACGCGTCCTCGAAGTCGACGGGGTCGGTGAACGCCGCGTAGGAGAGTCGCCCGTCCGTCGCCGGCCCGAGGACCACCTCGGACTGGCGGAGCTTCATGGCCGCGCTGTCGACGTGGCGGCGTTCGAGCAGGGCGGCCGTCGGGCGCACGACGGCGGCGCTTTTGACCCCCTCGCGTTCGAGGAGGTGCGTGACCGTGTTCCCCGCGCGGGCCGAGAAGGTCGATCCGACCTGTACCTCGTAGCGGACGCTACCGGGGTCTTCGAGCGCGTCGTCGACGACGTCTCGGACCGCCTCCAGCGCCTCCTCGTCGTCCCCCGGGGTCGTCGGGTCGTCGGCGTTGACCGGCCGGTAGTTGACGAGCAACTCGGCGCCGCTGGACTCGACCGCGGCGCAGACGTCACGGGCCATCGCGGCGTACAGGTCGGCCGCCTCCGCGGCGGTCACCGCTCCGGCGTCGACGCAGTTTCGCAGAACGGTCCCGGACTCCGGCGGCCGGACGAACACGGCGACGGTGGTCATACTCGAACAACCGGGCGACGCCGCCTTGAAAGCGCCGTTCCGCTCGTCGCACGGTCCTCCCAGCGCCCCGCCGCCGACTCGCGACCTACGATCCGGCCGCCGCGTCGCTCCCCGTCGACCCGCCGGCCGTGGAGTTCCCGGCTTTGGGCGTCGAGTACGGGTCGGTCGGGTCGCTGCCGAGGCGGATCTCGGATCCGTCGTCGAACCCGTCGCCGTCCGTGTCGGCGACGAAGGGATGAGTACCGTTGTGGCGCTCGGCGACGGCCGTCAATCCGTCCCCGTCGGTGTCGTGTTCGCCGCCGGGGACGGTGTACGCGTACGGCGATTCCGGCGGCGACGCCTGCTCGCCGCCCCGGACGTGATCGTCCAGCCACGCGCGCTGTGACTCGCCGCCGACGTCGACGACGGCGCCGGCGAACACGTCGTAGGTCACCAGTCCGTCGTGTCGGTTGAGCCGCCGGAAGACGTCCTGGAGCGACCGGTTGCCGTCGCTCGCGTTGCGGATCCGGGCGTCCAGTGCGGCGAGCACGCGCGGTCCCTTCGCGTAGGGGACGTACGTCGACGACCACGACGACCGGTCGGCCAGCGTCGCGTTCGCGCCGTCGTCGCGCCGGAGCGTGTCGACGAACCGGTCGAACGCCGCGGGTCCGCTGGCCGGCGACCGGAGCGAACAGACGGCCGCGTAGTAACTCGCGCTCGCCTCGCGGAACCACGTCATCTCGGCACCGAGGACGATCGACTGGCGGGTGTGGACGTACTCGTGGATCCAGATGCTGGGCGGCGTCCCCGGGTCCGCGCTCGCCGACGCCCAGAAGTCCTGGTGACCGCCGGCGCCGGTGGCCGCCGTCCCCCCGTACCGGAGCGGGGCCGGCCCCGCGAAGGCGTTCACGACGTCGTCGCGGGCGCCGACGCGGAGCTGTCGGGACGCCTCGCCCAGCGTGTCGAGGACCCGCTCGGGCGAGTCGGCCATGTCGGCGCTCTCCGGTCGTATCAGCCGGAGCGTCTGATTCGTCGCGTTGGCCTCGTGGGCGTCGTACGAGCCGAGATAGACGACCGACGGGCCGGCGAACCCGCTGCTGTCGGAACTGACGCGCGTTCGCTGGTCGATCAGCTCGGTCTCCTCCCAGGAGTAGACCCACCGGCTCCGGTTCCCGTCGCGGTAGGCGAAGTCGGTCCGCGGATTGGCGAGCGACCAGTCCCCCACGTCGACCCAGCGCAACCCGCTGAAGTGACGACTCGACCGGTTGACGTCGACGCGGACGGTCAGGTTCGGTCGCGCCGTCGTCCCGTTCCAGAGCCACCGCCCGTTCGCTCGCCTGGCGAACCCGCTGGCGTCGGTGACCTTCGCGTCGTCGTAGCCGTAGACGACCAGCGCCGACACGTTGCCGCTGACGCGGTAGCGATGCGTCGCGTCGATCGTCCCCGTCTCGTCCGGCGTCTGGCGATACGTGACGGTCTGGACGACTGCCGCCGCGCTTTCGTTGTCTCCCCCCACGCCGCCGGCCGGGACGAACGGCGCCGGCACCGCGTGACCGCCAGCGGCCACACCGACACCCACGCGGCCTTCCCCGACCTCCGCGCCACCGACCGGTCCCGGGACGGTGCCCGCGAGGACGAACACCAGCGCAACGCCCGCGACCGACCGGAGAGATGACACGCTAGAGACGTGTGTCACAAATCCGCATAAAACTGCTGGCGGCACCTGACGGGGGCTGGCCGGGAACGGGGATTCGGCCGAGTCAGGCGCCGAACTCCGACTCGGTGACCCGTTCGACGACGGTCTCCTCGACGTCCCGCAGGTCGTAGTCGGGGAGGGCGTCGCCGGTCCGCGTCACGAACATCGGTTCGACGAGCCGCTTAGGTCCGTCCGAGCGACGACTACGCGGACCGCCGCCGTCGGCGTCCGCATCGGCTTCCTGACCCTGCGACTGGGCTTCGGCGTCCGCTCGGTCGCTCCCGGGCGAACCGTTCGGTCGGTCCTCCGGGGTCGATTCACCCGGTCGGTCGTCCGCTGCGGCTTCGTCCGCCTCGCCGGGCGATTCGAGGCCGTAGATCTTGAGGAAGCGGGCGGCCTCGTCGGGCCCCACTTCGTCGTCGCGGATGGCCGCCGCGAGGTCGCGGGAGAGCCACTCGTCCTCGCTGACGCTCGGTTCGAGGACCATCGCCTCGTCGGCGAAGCGGACGAGATACCAGTTGAGGTCGTTCAGGAGGGCGACCGCGGCGCCGAGGCTCACGGTTTCGAGGCCCACCGCGTTCTCGAACGGTTCGCGCAGGTCGTAGGTCGCGAGCGCGTCGCGGGCCGTCTCGCGGGAGAGCAACTCGTAACGGAGGTTCACGTCGTCGGAACCGACCAGGCACACCCGCGTCATGGTGGTGACGTGAACGGGACGCCCCTAAGCGGTTTCGTCTTTCCAGGAGCCACCGGTCGCGGGGCCGGCGACTGCTTCGGCCCTGGCCGCGACCGCTCGCGCTCGCTCGCGGAGGTCCTCGGGTTCCCTGTCTTCGATGTCCTCGCGGCGGGCGCGAGTCTCGGGGTAGTCCGGCGCGAGCCGATCACAGCCCGCCGGGATCGTCGACTCGTGGAAGGTGCCAATGGCGTCGGCGCGCTGGGTGATGTCGGTCTTGTCGACGGTCACGAGCGGGCGGTGGACGGGCAGGTCGACGGCCGCGCTCGACACGGCGAGGTTCGCGGTCGTCTGGCTGGACTTCTGGCCGACCGACTCCCCGGTCACGATGCCGACGGCGCCGTGGTCCGCGGCGAACGCTTCAGCGACCATGAACATGAACCGCCGGAGGACGACCATCCGGCCGACTTCGACCGCGTCGGCGATGGCCGCGACCGCGTCGCCCCCCGGCGCGATCCGCAGGCGGACGTCCCGGTTCGGCGCGTACTCCGCGAGCGTCTCCGTCGTCGAGACGGCGCGGGCCTGGTTGTCGACGCCACCGAAGTCGCCGAGCGCGACGTACAGCGGGATCACGGGCGCACCGCGTTTCATGGTCTCCCACGCCGCGACCGGCGAGTCGATGCCGCCGCTCATGAGGGTGATCAGGGGATCCTGGGTCCCCAGCGGGAGGCCACCGGGGCCCGGTCGCTTTTCGAGAAAGAGGAACGCTTCGTCCTCTCGGCAGTCCACGAAGAACTCCGTGTCGGGGTCGTCGAGGTCGACTTCCGGGTCGACCCCGGCCGCTTCGGCGGCGTCCCACACCGCGCTTCCGCCGTCGCGCTCGACGTCCGTGCTGGAGAACGGGTGGGCCGACTGCTCGCCGGCGCGACGCGCCGAGACGGCGAACGTTCCGCCGTCGTAGTGTTCGCGCGCCGCCTCGCGCAGTCCGTCGCAGATGGCGTCGACCGTGGGTTCGACGCGAACGGCCGGGCTGGCGGAGACGACGCCGAAGGTGTCCGCCGCGGCGGCGGTGGCGCCCTCGGGGTCGTCTGTGTGGACGAGCAGGCGCAGGCGCCGCTGTTCGACCTCCCCGTCGACGCCCCGGTCGGCCAGCATCGCGGCGAGGTTCTCGCGGAGCTGGCGCTCCATCTTCGTCCCCACGTGGTTGCTCTTGGTCCCGATCTCCCCGTGGCGGACCACGACGACGTCGGCGCCGGGCGGCTGCATGGCTACCAGTTGCCGACCGCACGTATAAACAGGCTTCGTCAGCGAGCGCACCGGCCGATGTAGTCGGGCCGGATCCGGATCGAGAGCAAAGCGAAGAACCGAGGCGGGGTCGTCGCAGTCAGAACGTGGAGAGTTCGCCGTCGATGACGCGGCGGGTGATGTCGGTCACGTCGGCGAGTTCGGCGTCGATGGCGGCCGCGACCTCGTCCTCGATGTCGGACACGGAGATACCGTCTTCCGTGACGATGGTCGCGTCGGCGACGTGGGGCTCGTCGATGGGGCTGCCGATCTGGCTCAGCAGGCGGATCTGGAGCTGACGGATGCCGTCGACGTCTGCGACGACGGACTGGGCGATCTCCGTGGAGAGGAGGTTGTAGATCTTCCCGATGTGGTTGACGGGGTTCTTGCCGCTCGTGGCCTCCATGCTCATCGGTCGATTGGGAGTGATGAGGCCGTTCGCGCGGTTACCGCGGCCGACGGAGCCGTCGTCGCCCTGCTCGGCGGAGGTGCCGGTCGTCGTGAGGTAGATGGCGCCGTCGTCGTAGTCGTCGGCGGTGTTGACGTGGACGGTCACCTCGCGGTCGGTGTACTCGCGGGCGACGCCCTCGACGTACTGGCGTATCCCCGCGACGGCGTCCTGATACTCGTCGAGGTTGGCGACGTACTCGTCGACCGCGGCGGCGGCGACGGTCACGTCGATCCGGTCGTCCTCGCGTTTGCCCATGACCTTGATGTCCTGGCCGACGACGGGGTTTTCGTCGCTGTACTCGCCGTTGAGACGGCGCTCGACGTTCAGGACGATCTGTTCGGTCTCGGTCAGCGGGGCGTGGCCGACGCCGTAGCTCGTGTCGTTGGCCATCGGCACGGCGCCCTCCTCGCCGAAGACGGTCTGGAGGTCGCCGCTGCCCTCGCCGAGGCGAACGTCGACGACCACGTCCGTCCCCACGTCGAGGTGCGGGAAGTTCTCCTGGAGGTAGTCCCGGGCCGCCTCCAGCGCGATGGTCTCGGCGGGGATCTTCGTCCCCTCGTACTCCTTGGTCGCACGGCCGACGATGAGCAGGTAGATCGGCTCCTGGACCTCGCCGCCGCCGAACGCCGGCGCGGCGTCGCCCGCGACCAGCTGCGTCTCGTCGGTGTTGTAGTGCAGCACTTTCCCGACGCGGTCGAGATAGGTCTGCGCCAGCGCCTGCGAGACGCTCTCGGCGATGCCGTCGCAGATCGAGTCCGGGTGACCCAGCCCCTTCCGCTCGACGATCTCCACTGCCTGGTCCTCGACGGCGCGTCCCGCCGCCGGTTGGACGTTGACGTTCCTGTTCGTCATTACGTCGGGGTTGGACACCCCTACTCGTATAACTTGCGGAAACCAGAACGGCGATTTCGATAACTCTCAAGCATCGGGTTCGAGTAACAGGCCGAGATACGAGGTCCGGATCTGTGCGTCCGGGTCGAGTCCCAGTGTGTCGAGCACGGCCATGGCGCCGTCGCGGGCCGCGTCGATGGCGTCGTCGTCCGTCTCGGTCTCGACCTCGACGAACTCGCCGAGGCCGTCGACCCTGTCGAGGGTCACCGCGTAGCCGTCCAGTCGATACTGCTCGCGCTCCTTCCGGACGGTCGCCGCCGGTTCGAACCCCAGCCCGTCGAAGATACCGACGGCCGCTTCGGCGTCCGCGACGGCCGTCTCGTGTTCCTCCCGCGACTTCGACTCGGTCTCCAGGAGCGGCCCCTTGTAGGTGATCCGGGTCGTCGTCGGTGAATCGCCTCCATCGCCGTCCGCGTCCGCTCCACCGGCATCGCCGGTGCTCTCGCCCGTTTCCCACTCCCGCCGGATCCGGAGCGCCTCGTCGGTCTCGGCGAAGTTCCGGTGCGGAGCGTCGTAGTACGTGTCCTCCTGCACTACGGCGCCGACGCGCGTCGCGTCCGCCTCCGCGAGCGCGGGCTCGACGGCGTCGTGCTCCGCCCGGACCTTGAGTTCGACCTCGTACATGGGCGAGCGAACTCGCCTCGGCGTCAAAAGCCCGCCGCTCGCGGACTATCGTCACTCCGCCAGCAGCGGCCGGAGCCGCGACCCGAGGCCGTCCGCGATGGCTTCCATCCCGGCGTCGCCCGGGTGCAGGAGGTCCGTCGACAGCCCGGTCGCCGCCAGCAGTTCGCTCCCGTCGACGAGCGCGACGTTCCCGGTCGAGCAGTCGTCGACGGCGTCCTCCAGCGCCTCGCGGTAGGCCCGCGCACGTTTCCGGTTGCCGTCGGTCCGCAGGTCCGCGTGGTAGGGGAAGAGCGTCACGCAGGCGACGGGGTCGTCGGGGTGGGCCCCGGCGACCGTCTCGACCAGGTTCGCGGCGCGCTCGCGGAACTGGTCGACCGTAAAGCCGCGGTTGGCCATGTTGACCGAGAGCGCGAGAGTCGCTACGTCCCAGTCGTCGCGGGCGGCGACGTGTCGGGCCACCGCGGGCTCGCAGTAGGCTGATCCCGACATTCCCAGGTTCACCGCGTCCAGCCCGAGGTCGCGCGCCACGCGAGAGACGTAGGTAAGGTGGGTCGCCGAGGCCGCCGCGCCTTCGGTGATGGAGGTGCCGTAGGCCAGGTAGCGAGTCGCGGGGACCTCCCCCGCATCGGGCGGTCGGCAGGCGCCGCGAACGTCGTGGATCGCGACGGGCGCCCAGGGTTCGAACCGCAGGCGGCACACTCGCGGATCGAAGGCGTCGCCGGCGTCGGGGGCGGCCTCCGGGTCGAGTGCGGCAAGCGCGTCTGGCCGGGCGAGTTCGAGCGTCACCGGCTCCGGGCCGAGTTCGTGGACGTCCGCTCGCTGGAACGAGCCCCAGAACTCGCAGACGACCGTCTCGCCGCCCGCCGAGAGCGTCACGCGAACGGTCTCGCCTCGCTCGGGAACGAACCGGACCTCGATTCCCGCGGGGTGGCGGATCCTGTCGCGTGCGGCGACGTTGAGTTCGTCGGCGACGGCGTTCGGGACCCGACGGAGTTCGGAGCCCCCGTCGGTCCACGCCGGGTCGGCGAGTTCGGCGACGTTGTGGAGCGTCACTGCGGGGTACGAGTCGGACATGATAGCGACGTTCGTACGGGACGTGCGGCCATCGGCAACGTTACCGTTCCGGTCTCGTCGCTCCGTGAGCGCCGTCGGTCGGGGAGCACGTCTCCTGGCCCGTCGGCCTGCCACCGCAGCCGGACTTGTCGATTAGATGCCGAGTTATTGCCAAGATTTAAGTCCCGAGTCCGGTTCCGGAAACACATGGTCGACCGGAAGGTGGTGGTCGTCGTCGCCGTCGCCGTCGGCGTGGTCCTGATCGGGGGAATCGCGGGAGCCATGCTGCTCGGCGGCGGTGGCGGCGGAGACGACACCGAGGCTGACGCTACCGACGGATCCGACGGCGGAGGGGGATCGGCGGCGACGCCGACGCAAGCACAGACGACCGCCGGAAACGGGACGGCCACGAACGGCACCGCGACCCCCGGAGAGACGCCGTTCCCGACGGTCACGCCGACGTCCGTTCCGACCCCGACAGGGACGCCGACTGTCGCACCGACGCCGACGGAGGTCCCGACGCGGACGCCGATGCTACCCCGTCGGTTCAGTGAGGAGAAGATCGAACACGAGCTCCGTCGGATGCTGAACGACTGGCGCGAGGACAAGGGCCTCCAGCCGTTCACGAACGCCAACGGGAGTCTCGTGACCCAGGTAAACCGGATGGCGACGAACCACAGCGTCGCGATGTCCGAGAAGGGCAGGCTGGTCCACGAGTCGAACAACCTCTCGACGGGCGAGCGGTACCAGGCCTTCGAACTCGCCGAGCGCTGCAAGTTCAAGAAGGAGGACGCCCAGTACATCGTCCATCCGACCAACGACGCCTACCAGTTCGAGGTCCTCCACAGGACCTACGCGGGGCGCAACTACCAGGACGGCGGTGAGACGGTGTACCACGAGAACGAGACGGCGGTCGCCCGCGACATCTTCGAGGAGTGGACCTCGAACTACGTCTACAAGGACGTGCTTAACTACCCCGAGATCAACAGGATCGGGATCGGGATCGAGCTCACCGAGGACAACGAAGTCTGGGTGACCGGAAACATCTGCGAGTCCGGCAAGAAGAACAAGTAAGTCGTCGCTCCCGTCTCCACCTCCGCGATCGGAACGCCGATTACGGAGAGGCGTGCAACTGCCGACTATGGTTCAGTTATCGCTGGTACTTCCCCGCCAGCCCGACGAACGCTGGCAACTCGCCAAACAGATGGGCGTGACCGACGCCGTCATCCACCCACTCGAAGTCGGCGACGGGAAGACCCACTGGTCGTACGACGACCTCCTCGGGACGAAAAACTGGCTCGAAGACGCCGGCCTGCGCTTCTCCGTCCTCGAAGGGAGCGTCCCGCTGACCGACCGCGTCCGCCTCGGGCTGGACGGCCGCGACGAGGACATCGCCGAGTTCAAGCAGTTCGTCCGGAACTGCGGCGACCTGGGGATCCCCGTGGTCTGTTACGACTGGATGGCGGGCGTGCGCTGGGCGCGAACCGAAGCCCACGTCGAGTCACGGGGCGGCTCCGTCACGACGGGCTACGACAACGCGAAGATGCGCGACGGCCCCGAGTCCGCCGCCGGCGACGTGACCCGCGACCAGCTGTGGGAGGCCATCGAGTACTTCCTGACCGAGGTCGTTCCGGTCGCCGAGGAAGCGGGCGTCAAACTCGGGCTCCACCCGGACGACCCGCCCCGCGAACGGGTTCGGGGGATCCCCCGCATCGCGAACAGCGTCGAGAACTACGACCGCATCCTCGACGTCTACGACAGCGAGCACAACGGCGTGACGTTCTGCCAGGGCAACTTCACGGCGATGGGCGTCGACGTCCCCGAGACCATCCGCCACTTCGGCGAGAAGATCAACTTCGCGCACTTCCGCGACGTGGAGGGGGACGCCGACCGCTTCGTCGAGACGTGGCACGACGACGGCCCGACCGACATGCAGGCCGCGATGGACGCGTTCGTCGACGTCGGCTTCGACGGGCCGATGCGACCGGACCACGTACCCACGATGGCAGGCGAGGACAACTCCAACCCCGGCTACCACACCATGGGACGCCTGTTCGCCATCGGATATATGCGCGGGCTGCTCGAATCCGCCGAGGGAGGTGCCTGAACGATGACAGACGAAAATAGCACAGACGAGATCCGACGAATCGCCGACACGCGCTGTCACACGGGTGAGGGCCCGATCTACCACCCCGACGAGGAAGCGCTCTACTGGCTGGACATCCCTGCGGGTGACCTGTTCCGGTACGAGGGCGGGTCCGCCGCGGGCGAGTCCGGCGTCGGCGAGTACGAGCGCGTCCTCGATTACGACGGCAAGATCGGGGGGTACACGATCCAGGAGTCGGGCGACCTGCTGCTGTTCTGCGACCGCGGGACGATCCGACCCTGGAGTCGCGACTCGGGGCTCGGCGACCCGGTCGTCGACGAGATCCCGGAGGAGCGCGAGTCGCGCTTCAACGACGTCATCGCCGACCCCGAGGGGCGGGTCTACTGCGGGACGATGCCGACCGCCGAGAGCGGCGGGCGCCTCTACCGGCTCGACACCGACGGGTCGCTGACGACGCTCGAAACCGACGTCCAGATCCCCAACGGGATGGGGTTCACGCCCGACCGCGAGGCGATGTACTTCACGGAGACCGAGGCCCATGCGATCTACCGGTACAGCTACGACCGGGCGACGGGCGACCTCTCCGACCGCGAGACGGTCGTCGACGCGAGCGACGTCGAGGGCTTCCCCGACGGGATGACCGTCGACGCCGAGGGCCACGTCTGGTCGGCGTTCTGGGACGGCGGTCGAATCGCTCGCTACACACCGGACGGTCAAGAAGAACGCCGGGTGGCGTTCCCGGCGAAGAAGGTATCGGCGGTCACCTTCGGCGGCCCCGACTGCGAGACGGCGTACGTCACGACGGCGCTCGGCCCCGGGGAGGGCTCGGCCGACACACGTGACGAGGAAGGCGACGGCGCCGGCGCGCTGTTCGAAGTCGACCTGGGCGTCGGTGGCGTTCCCGAGTTCCGCTCGTCCGTCGGCGAGTGAGACGGCGACCCGGCGCGGTTGTCACCCCCTACCGGCGACAACCGGTGCCTACCGGGCGCGAACCGCCGCTGGATTTTCCAGGCAGTGGGACGGGCTCTCTGCATGGTCGACGTCGCCGTTCTGTACGGCTCCAGTGAGGGACAGACCGCCAAAATCGCCGATCGGATCGTCCAGCGACTTCGCGACCGCGGACACGAGTCGACCGCCGTGGACGCCAGTAAGATCGACGCAGACTTCGACCTCTCGGGGTTCGACGCGGTCGTCGTCGGGTCGTCGATCCACGTCGGGAAACACCAGGAGTCGGTGCGCTCGTTCGTCTCGGCCACCGTCGACGCGCTGGGAGAACTGCCAACCGCGTTCTTCCAGGTGTCGCTCTCCTCGGTCAGCGACGATGCGGACCGTCGCGCGGAGGCGGCCCGGTACGTCGAGGAGTTCCTCGACGCGACCGGGTGGCACCCCGACCGCGTCGCGCGCTTCGGCGGCGCGCTCCGCTTCTCGCAGTACGGGTTCCTGAAACGGCTGATGATGAAGCGGATCGCGCGCGAGGCGACCGGCGACACGGACACCTCGCGGGACTACGAGTACACCGACTGGGCGGAAGTCGAGGCGTTCGCGGACGACTTCGCCGCGTTCGTCGAGGGCCGCCTCGGCGTCGAGCCCCCCACGGTCGAGGAGTGAGCACCGGATCGAAATCACTCGGACGACGGGCCGAGATCACTCCAGCGACGGACCGCGATCACTCGAACGACGGCGCGACGTCCCGCTCGAACACGTCGCAGAACGCGTCCTGGTCAGGACTCGAACTCTGGAAGACGACCTCGTCGAAGCCGGCGTCGACGTAGCCGGCGGCCGCGTCGACGAGGTCCTGCGGATCGGTCGTGACGACGAACGCCTCGCGGAGTTCCTCCTCGGTCACGTCCTGGCCGTACTCCTGAAGTTCCCGCGGGTCGGCCAGATCCTCGGCGAACACCTCCGATTTCAGGGTCAGCCGCCACGGGAGACAGGGTTCCAGCGCCGCCTCCTCGCTGTCGGCGTAGGAGACGTGCAGGTGGATGGTCTTCTGCACGTCGGCCAGCGAGTCGTTGCGCTCGGACTTCTCGACGCCGCGCTCGACGGCCGGGAAGAGGTCGTTCGCGGCCGAGTCCGGCGACTCGTAGACGGTGACGAACCCGTCACCCAGGTCGCCGGCCATCCGCGCGGCGGTCGCGCCGTTGCCGGCGACGTGGATCGGAGGTGCCTCGTCGGGACCGGTGTAGAGGTTCGCCCCGTCGAGCGTCCAGAAGTCGCCGTCGTAGTCGACGAACTCCTCGGTGAACAGCCGGCGGACGATACGGATCGCCTCGGCGGTGCGTCGGGCGCGCTCGCCGTAGTCGGGCCACTCGAAGCCGAGCGGGCTCTCGTTGAGCGCCTCGCCGGTGCCGAGACCGAGGAACACGCGGTCGGGGTACAACTCGGCGAGCGTCGCGAGGCGGTGGGCGACGTTGGCCGGGTGGTAGCGGTTGATTACGGAGGTCACGCCGGTCCCGATCCGGATCTCGTCGGTGCGTTCGAGCGCGGCGGGCAGCCACTCCCAGCAGTTGCCGCCGTTGGCGGGCGAGCCGTCGGCGAGCCGGTCGAACCACGGGTGGAAGTGGTCGTTGACCCACGCGCTGTCGAATCCCGCGCGCTCGGCGCGCTCGACCTGATCGAGGCACGAGGCGGGCGAGAACTCCTCTAGCGACGCGAAGTAGCCGAACTCGACCATACAGGCGTAGGGGCCGTCTCGGGCTTAACCCCTCGGGCCGACCGGGCCCGAAACGTTGTTCTTAAGAGTGCAACGCCAGTCGTTGGTTGTATGAGTAACGAGTCCGAGGCCGACGAGGCCGAGCAGGACGCAGCCGACGAGACAGCCGCGGACGTCGACGAGACGCCCGACGCCGACGAGGCCGAGGCCGAGACCGAAGAGACCGAGGAAGCCACCGGTCTCCAGAACGGCGACTTCATCGAACTCGACTACACCGCGCGCACCGTCGAGGGCGGCGACCTGGTCGACACGACCGACCCCGAGGTCGCCGAGGAAGAAGGCGTCGGCGAGGACCAGGAGTTCTCGCCCCGGACCATCGTCCTCGGCGAGGGCCACGTCTTCGGCGAGGTCGAGGAGGACATCATCGGGAGCGAGGTCGGCGACAGCGGCACCGTGACCGTCCCGGCCGAAGAGGCTTTCGGCGAGTTCGACGACGACCAGGTCCGGACGATCAGCGCCGACCGGATCCCCGAGGACGACCGCTACCCCGGTGCACACGTCGACATCGACGGCGAGCACGGCCACATCAACACGATCATCGGCGGCCGCGCCCGCGTCGACTTCAACCACCCGCTCGCCGGCGAGGACATCGAGTACGAGTGGGAGGTTCTCGACGAGGTCACCGACCGCGAAGCGCGCGCCGGCGCGCTGCTCGACGTCTTCCTCGACATGGATCTCGAGGTCTGGTTCGAGACCGACACCGTCGAGGAAGAGCAGCTCGTCGAGTCCGACGAAGACGACGAAGACGAGGACGACGAGGAAGAGAGCGAGCCGGAGTACGAGACCGTCGAGGTCGAGAAGGAGACGCTCTATATCGAGGCGACGCCGCAGCTGACGATGAACCAGCAGTGGATGATGGGCAAACAGCAGATCGCCCAGCAGCTCACCCAGCTGCTCGACATCGACCGTATCATCGTCCAGGAGGAGCTCGGCGGCATGGGCATGATGGGCGGCATGGGCGGTATGATGGGCGGCATGGGCGGCGGCGGTGCCGAACTCGAAGAAGCGCTCGAAGACGAGGACATCGACGCCGAGGAGATCGTCGAGGAACTCGAAGGCGCCGAAGAGTAAGCCGGTCCGCTTCTCGCCGTTCTCAGCCGTTCGAGCCGCCGGGTTCTCCGCGCTCGTCGAGCACAGCGTTACAGCTGCTGACGAACTGCCCCAGCCCCTTGGCCACGTCGCGGTCGAGCGAGACGAGGATTCCCGCCGTCGGCGCCTCGTAGAAGTGGAGCAGGGCCGCGCGGTCGTGGAGTTCGACCGTCGCCTGCGTCCCGCCGAGGCGGTCGTACTCCGCGTCGGGGACGACGGGTTCGGCAGTGCGCGCGCGGTCGACGATAGCGTCCATCGAATCCTTGAGGTGTTCGGTCGCGACGTCGTCGCGGAGGTAGAGCACGGTCCACTCGTCAGCGTCGTACTGGATCGAACCCCGGAACGCGTCGCCGGCTCGATTGTGGACCAGCTGGAGGAGGGGCTGATAGCGGTTCGCGGGCATACCACCGCTATCGTGATAGAACCGTTTAGGCGTGTTGGCCCGTCGTGTGCGAGGACCCTCGCGCACCGGCCGACGACCTATCACCGAACGAGAACGTATTTTACGGGTCGGCCACAACGGCCGCGTATGCAGGTGACGGACCCCCGCGAGCGCACCGACGACCTCTACGTCGGGGAGAGTCGCGCGACAGTTCCCCCCGAAGACTTCGAGGAAGTCGCCGATTCGGAGGCGGTGACGGCGGGATGGGTGGTCACGGCGTTCACCTTCGACGACCGCGGGCGGGTGTTGCTCATCGAACAGCCGTGGGCGGACGGCTGGATCTGTCCGGGCGGCGCCCTCAAACCGGGCGAATCGCTCGCGGACGGCGCCACCAGGGAACTCCGGGAGGAGACCGGTGTCGACATCGATCCGATCGCCCCGCGCGGCGTCGACGAGTTCGCGTTCGTGAACGAGGAAACGGACGAGACGGCCGGGTGGACGCTGGTCGTCTTCGAGGCGGTCGCCGAGTCGGCCGAACTGGAAGCGGATCTCGGACTCGACGGCGAGGAGATAACCGACGCGCGGTGGTTCGACGGGCTTCCGGACGACGTGTACAACCCCGATCTGTTCGAACCGGTGTACGAGCGGTGCGAGCACAGCGGGTGAGATCCTGGCGGTGTGACGGGTTCGGTCGTTTTTCTTCGTCCGCTGCGGCGAACTGTCTGTTCGATTCGACTTGTGAGTGTAACAGTGGTTGAAGGCCCCACGGTCGTGAACAGAAGTTGGAATGAAGCGACCGCAGGTGACGGCAAGCGATGAAAGCCCTCGGCGCGCCCGCTAGCAGGAGAAGCGACCGCAGCGAATGCTGAGAGTTGAAAGCCCTCGACGCGCTCGCGGTCGCTGCGTCGGATATCCTCGCTTCGCTCGGATAGAGCCGACGCAGACGACTACATGAACGCGAGCCCGCCTCGCCTTTTCAGTCCGCCAGGAAGGCGGCACCGCAAGCGTACAGCACAGTACCTCACACCTCCCCAGCCGATTCGCTCAGTCACTCCGTTCCCTCGCTCATCCCTCGCACGGCTTTGTCGCGGCACGGAGGCCGCCAACGTCAGAGCAAGCTCTGACGGCCCATCGGAATCGCAAGCGATTCCGAGACGACAGCGCGCGCCACCGCGATCAGTAAGTCTACAGACTGTACTGAGCATTCGCGCGAACGAAGTGAGCGCGATTCACCGCATCGAGGCCGAAGGCCGAGATGCGGCCTTTTTCACCCATGTTTTTGCCGGCCGGGTTCCCGCAGGCGCGCGGAGCGCGCCGAGGAAACCCGGCCGGGAAAAAGATGGTTAGGCGATGTCGCGGCTGGTGTCGATGGAGACCTGCTCGACGAGGTCGAGTTTGATGATGTCCGTGGGGGCGCGGCCGCCGCGGAACTTGGGGATGGCGAGACGGTTCTCCACTTCGTCGTTGGTCGTCGTGGTCTCGAGCTGGAAGATGACGTCGGCGAAGTGCTCGGTGGTGTCGCGCAGGGGCGGCACCGACCGGCCGTCGAGGCAGTGGACGATGCCGAGGCTGCCGGTGTTGACGATGTGGTTCTGGAGGTCGTTCATGAACGAGCGGAACCGCGACGGGGGCTCCTGGGATTCGAGCACGTCGAGCGGGTCGACGATGAGATTGGAGGTCTCGGGGAGAGCGCTGACGAGCTTGCCGGCGTTGTCGAGCGGGGCCTCGCCGGAGATGTGGCGGACCGTCGGGTCGCCAGTGGTCGCCGGCGACTGCTCGATGCTGGAGGTGACCGACTGGGCGGTGCGGTCGAGCGAGAGGTAGAGCGTGCCGCGCGTGGCGGTGAGTTCGTAGAGGAACAGCTCCGCCTGGCTGGCCGGCTGGGCGCTGAGGGCGACGATGCTTCCCTCCGGGATCCCGCCCCCGAGCTTCCGGTCGAGGACGTCGATGCCCGTGTGTAGCCGGTTGACCATCGTAGCGAGGTATTTTACACCCACCAGATTAAATATTCCGCCTCGCTAGCGCCGTTGCGAGCCGATCGTACGACGCCCGTCCGACCCGACTCCGCAGGACGGCGCCGTCCGTCGGTGGGACCGTCGCGAGGATCGGATCGAGGACGCGCGCCGGTTCGCCGTCGGACGAGAGTGGTGACTGCGACGGGGACCGCGTTATCACGCTACCCAGCACTGTCGCGCCGAGCGTCTCGACCATCCGCGTGGTCTTGACGGCGTCGGACAGACTCGCACGGTCGGGTGTCGAGACGACCAGCGCGGCGTCGGCGCCCCTGAGCGGCGCGGCGGCCGCGTCGGTCGCGCCCGCCGGGGAGTCGACGATGACCTGCTGGGGCGCACGAGCGAGTCGGCGGAGCGCCGTTTCCCCGATCGGTCCCGATGCGCTTCCGGCCGGGAGCACGTCGACGCCGGGGACGACGTCGGACCGATGCGTGGCGATGCCGATCGATTCTCCGTCGTCGACGGCGTCGAGGCCGGGGTGGCGGGGAGTCTCGGCCATGGTGTGGAGGTTAGGCATGTCGCAGTCGGCGTCGACGACGAGCGGTGGCTGCCCGTCGCGCGCGAGCGCCGCCGCGAGCCCGAGCGCGGTCGTCGTCTTCCCACAGCCACCCTTCCCACCGGCGATTGCGAGCATGGGCGAGGGTGGTCGCGCTCTCCGACTTGAATTCTCGGTCTGGTTGAAGCCCGTCGTCGGTGGTAGGTTTCGGCGGTCGTGCTGAATACGGGCCCGTATCGCGCACGGGATTTCTTTCAGACTGTCAGACTGATTAGATCAATTCAACGGGAAATTATCTCGGTTAACTCGAAGCTCCCAGGGCTATAACGCCAATGTATGGAGATTTGTGAGTCGATAACAAAGTCCCCGCCCGCATAGCTAGAAGTGCCGTAAGTCCGTAAGGCCACCTCCGACGGGAAGACCCGGAATAAGGGCGTTAGATACCGTCGAGTCAGGTAAGGCGGCCGGTGGATCTCCGCGATAAAGACGTGGAGAACTATACAGCCGCGAACCAAGAGAGAATATGAACTGGCGTCTTGTGAGCGTCGTCTCCATCGTCGTCCTCGCGGGGTGTGGGTCGGTTCTTGACGGCGATATTGGTTTAAATGAGGACGCGTCGACCGAGACGCTGACGCCCGCGCCGGTGCCCCAGGTGACCGAGACACCGGTCCCGCTGCCGCCCGGCGTGACCGACAGCGGCATCAGGGACGTCGACGCACTGCTGGACGCCCACCAGTCGCTTCTCGGGACGCAATCGTACACGCTCCGGGTGCGACTCCGCGTAGACGAGAGTCTCTACACGCGACTCGTCCGCGTCGAGACGCCGACGCGGTACTACAGCCACGACGTGCTCGGCGGAAACGACGGGAACGTCACCCAGTACGCGAGCGGCCCCTCGATCTACGTGCGGACAGCGTACGCCGGTATCACGCGGTATGATCGGCTGGACAACACCCGTCCGCCGGAGTCACGGACTGTCCGCCTGAGTCGTCAGTTCCTCCAAATCGGCGACGCTGTCGTCTTCGAGACGACAGTCGACGGCCGACCCGCCTTCGTCATTCGGGGGAACTACTCCACCCACCCTGAGATGGAGCGGATCCGGAACGTGAGTATTCGCGCAGTCGTCGAACCCACCGGACTGGTCCGGTCGATGAACGCGTCCTACGTCAGAACCGGGGGGACCGGTCCAGCGACTGTCACGCGCTCGTTCGCCTATGACGACGTCAGTGAGACGACCGTCGAACGACCGGACTGGGTCGAGGCGCAGTGGAACGGAACGACGACGCCGGAGTGACGAAACGTGACCACGCGGGGGTGACACGAGGCGAACCCGTCATCCACGGGGGCCAGTCGACGGGCCCGCCCGGGATCGCGCGACTGACCCCGACCGACCGGTCGCCCTCCTCGTCGCTCACCCTGCCCGTGCGCACGTCAGCGGCGCCCGCACTCAGCCCCATCGCGTCAGCGGCGACCTGCGCGTTGATGACCGCGTCGTCGTGTACGACCGGCTTCCCGGCGACGCCGACACCCGCGGGTTCGGCGATGGCGTCGTCCAACACGCTCGATGGCTGGCCGGCTGTCTCGACGACTGCGTCGCCGATACGACCGACCTACTCGACCACCGAGACGAGCTGTAGCGCGACGAACTCGTCCGTGCCTGGCTCGACGGCGACGTCACGCCGTCGTCCCCTATGCGATTGACGCGAACCGCAACCTCACTGAGGATGACGACGAAACTGCCGACTGGACCGCCGCGACCGCCTCAACGACGCCTCCATTCACGGCGACCTCCGGGTGCTCGTCGGCCGTGCTATCGACGCTGCTGCCGAGGACTACACCGAGCCGAAGGCCTGCTCAACGCCGCCACGGCGGTGCTGCGCGGCGGGTGTGAGGACACTGACGTGGTCGCTCGGTCATACTGTGATGTCTTATCGTATGGCTATCTGCCTTTTATTGGTACGCCTCTCTGCCAGGTCCTGTCGCTCTCGACTGGGTAAACTGGAAGGGTATTTACCATAGAGCGTGTCATAGAACGCTTCGCACGCTTTGTCTATCCAAGTCTTGTCAGGACTCGCGTGCAAGATACAGGGCGCTTATGCAGCAAAGTAGGCGTTCGGATTGACCGAGTCGAACGGAAGGTGGTACATTGTCTTCGTCTACCACTGGCAGATGGGCGAATCTCAGTCGTGTACGGGCCTCTTAGCTTCTCCTCCGAATCGCGACCAATGTCATCAGGACGAGCGCCAGCGAGAGTTCCATGGCCCCGAATCCAGGACCGTCGCTCCCCGTCGTGGGTGCCGTCGGATCTGAAAGCGAATCCGGTCTCGGAGTTGCCGTCGGTGTTCGTGTTGTCGTCGGCATCGGTGTTGGGGTGGGAGTGACCGCCGGTGTTGGCGTCAGTGTTGGGGTGGGAGTGACCGCCGGTGTTGGCGTCAGTGTTGGGGTGGGAGTGACCGCCGGTGTTGGCGTCAGTGTTGGGGTGGGAGTGACCGCCGGTGTTGGCGTCAGTGTTGGAGTGGGAGTGACCGCCGGTGTTGGGGTGGGAGTGACCATCGGTGTTGGAGTGGGAGTGACCGTCGGTGTTGGAGTGGGAGTGACCGTCGGCGCTGGCGTCGGTGTCGGCGTCGGGTCACTCACGGTGACCGTGCCACAGGTGGCGATGTCGCTGTCCTCGCCACCGCTGTAGGACCACACCTTCACGCGGGGGTCGTAGGTGCCCGGCTCGGCATACGAGACCGTCCGCGAACTCTGGGTGGTGAATTCGCCGAACGAACTGCCACCGTACGCATCGTACTGGTAATCCTCGGCGTTCTCCGATTCCGAGGCGTCGAGCGTCACCGATTCACCGGTCTGGACGCTCGTGTCCGACACCGTACATCGAGCGACTGCAGTCGGTGCCGGAGTTGGAGTGGCCGTCGGCGTCGGGTCACTCACGGTGACCGTGCCGCAGGTCGCGATGTCGCTGTCCTCGCCACCGCTGTAGGACCACACCTTCACCCGTGGGTCGTAGGTGCCCGGCTCGGCGTACGAGACCGTCCGCGAACTCTGGGTGGTGAATTCGCCGAACGAACTGCCACCGAACTTATCGTACTGGTAGTTGTCGGCATTCTCCGACTCTGAGGCATCGAGCGTCACCGATTCACCGGTCTGGACGCTCGTGTCCGACACCGTACATCGAGCGACTGCAGTCGGTGCCGGAGTTGAAGTAGCCGTCGGCGTCGGTGTGGGCGTGGGTGTCGGGTCGCTCACGGTGACCGTGCCACAGGTCGCGCTGTCGCTGTCCTCGCCATCGCTGTAGGACCACACCTTCACCCGCGGGTCGTAGGTGCCCGGCTCGGCGTACGAGACCGTCCGCGAACTCTGGGTGGTGAACCCACCGAACGAATTGCCACCGAACTTATCGTATTGGTAGTCGTCGGCATTCTCCGACGCTGAGGCATCGAGCGTCACCGATTCACCGGTCCTGACGCTCTTATCCGAGACCGAACACTTGGCGACCGGGTGGCTACTCGTGGCGGCCGGGAGCGACGCCCCCACCTCACCGCCATCGAGCGTGTCGGTCGGCGCGCCCGCACCCTGGGCCGTGGTCGCGCCGACCACGGCGAGAGCGACGAGCGTCAGCAAAACGAGCCCATGGAGCCAGTCGCTGCCTGTCGGGCCACGGTTCGCCAGTCGGTCAGGATAGTTATGCTCGCCCGTCTCGTTGTCAGTCGGTGGATTCATTGGTGATCGCTCGTCCCCCGACGTGCTCGATCACCCCTCGCGCACGTGGGAAACCGTATCTGGGCGCTGACGGTGGCAGCCGACGACATTTGGCGTTCGTCTGTCGGCCGTCAACCGTTCGGGGGCCTCAGGACCGAATCAGTGCCGTCGAATCACCCACACACCCAGGTTGTAAAATCTGTTACGTTTCACACATATAAATATACGGTCTTAAGTACCCCTTCTCTATTTGAGGTAGATTTTCCATCCGACGAGTACACCAGCGTCGCTCTTGATATACGCAAGTCGGTGCAAGTCACCCACCGCTGGTAGGCAGGAAACAACTGGTTGTCACACAGAGACCCGCTCTTGCTGAATACACGCTCTGTATTCAGCACGCGGTTCCAATCAGTTGCTGCGGGATTCGACGAGACCGAATTTTCGGGGAGCGCTCGGTCGGCGAGTGCAGTGGTACTGGGGACGCGAATCCGGCGATTCCCGGACGGCGAGTCCACCGGCTCCGAGACCGCGGACGGTCCCGTGTCGGGAGATTCAAGAGAGTCGAGAGCGCGACTCTATTCGATGCGTCACGACCACATTATCAGTGCGAAACAACTCTCGCGGGCGGACATCGAGGAGGTGCTCGACCGGGCCGCGGAGGTGGCCGCGGACCCGGAGGCCTTCGCCGACCGCCACGAGAACGCCCTGCTCGGGCTGCTCTTCTTCGAGCCGAGCACGCGGACGAAGATGAGCTTCACCGCCGCCGTCAAGCGACTGGGCGGCGACGTGGTGGACATGGGCACGGTCGAGTCTTCCAGCGTCAAGAAGGGCGAGAGCCTCGCCGACACGGTCCGGGTGGTCGAGGGGTACGCCGACGCGCTGGTGCTTCGCCACCCCAGCGAGGGGTCGGCCCAGATGGCGAGCGAGTTCGTCGACGTCCCGCTCATCAACGCCGGCGACGGGGCCGGACAGCACCCGACCCAGACCCTGCTCGATCTCTACACGATCCGGGAGGCGGCGGGCTTCGACGACCTCACCATCGGGATCATGGGCGACCTGAAGTACGGGCGGACGGTCCACTCCCTCGCGCACGCGCTAACGACCGTCGAGGCCGACCAGCACTTCATCAGCCCGGAGAGCCTCAAGCTCCCGCGGAGCGTCCGCTACGACCTCCACGAGGAGGGCGCGACGATCCGCGAACACACGGAACTCGAACCGGTCCTGCCCGAACTCGACGTCCTCTACGTCACGCGGATCCAGGCCGAGCGATTCCCCGACGAGAGCGAGTACCGCGCGGTGGCCGGCGAGTAC
Organism: Halosimplex amylolyticum; assembly: GCF_051414035.1. Lineage (NCBI taxonomy): Archaea > Methanobacteriati > Methanobacteriota > Halobacteria > Halobacteriales > Haloarculaceae > Halosimplex > Halosimplex amylolyticum. Next base: position 1,464,774 of record NZ_JBLKNW010000001.1, read on the forward strand.
CAGATCGACGCCGAGACGCTGGAAGCGGCCCGCGACGACCTGACAGTCATGCACCCGCTCCCGCGCGTCGACGAGATCGCCCACGACATCGACGGGACCGACCACGCCCACTACTTCCAGCAGGCCCACAACGGCGTCCCGGTCAGGATGGCGCTGCTGGACCTCGTCCTGGAGGGAGAACGATGAGCGACCGTGAACTGCGCGTCAGCAAGATCCGGAACGGCACGGTCGTCGATCACATCACCGCCGGCCAGGCGCTGAACGTCCTCGCGATCCTCGGAATAGACACCGAGAGCGGCGAGACCGTCAGCATCGGGATCCGCGTCCCCAGCGACCGCCTCGGATCGAAGGACATCGTCAAGGTCGAGGGCCGCGAGTTGAGCCAGGACGAGGTCGACGTGCTCTCGCTCATCGCCCCCGCCGCGACGATCAACATCGTCCGGGAGTTCGACGTCGTCGAGAAACACAGGGTCGAACGCCCCTCGGAAGTCGTCGGCGTCCTCTCGTGTCCGAACCGCCACTGCATCACGACGGAAGACGAACCCGTCCAGTCGCGGTTCGACGTGCTCGACGACGGCATCCGCTGTCAGTACTGCGACACCATCGTCCGCGACAGCATCGCCGAGCAGATCGACGTCGCTTGAGTGCGCGCCCGCTTTTCTACGTTGTTGTGAAATGCATCACGAGTAGTGCTTGCCAGCGAAGGCCACTCGTCTATTGAAAACCCGGGCGTGTAACACGTCGGGACCTCCAATGTTCTACCACGACGACAAGCTCCAGTACCCAGTCGAAGTCGAGGAACCGGACCCGCTATTCGCGAAGATGCTGCAGGAAGCCATCGGCGGCGTCGAGGGCGAGATGCGCGTCTGCCTGCAGTACATGTTCCAGGCGTTCGGCGTGCCGGACGAGCACGAGGAGTACCGGAAGCTCCTGATGGAGACCGCGGTCGAAGAGATCGGTCACATCGAGATGCTCGCGACCGCCGTCGCCAAGAACCTGGAAGGCGCGCCGACGGAGTTGCGCGACCAGATGAGCCAGGACGGCGCCGTGAACGCTGCGATGTCGGGCATGATGCCGCGGCAGTACCTCTCCTCCGGATTGAACGCGATGCCCGTCGATGCGAACGGCGCACCCTTCAACGCCAGTTACGTCGTCGCCAGCGGCAACCTCGCGGCGGACATGTACGCGAACGTGATGGCCGAATCGACGGGTCGGCTGCTTGCCGCGCGACTCTGGGAGATGACCGACGACCCGGGCATGAAGGACATGCTCTCGTACCTGGTGGCCCGGGACGCGATGCACCAGAACCAGTGGCTGGAGGCGCTGCACTCCCTCGGTGACGCCGACGACCCGTTCGACCACCTGCCGGTGCCGAACACCTTCCCCGAGGAGGAGATGCCCGACGAGTTCGACTACTCGTTCATGTCGACGACCCGCGACGGCGAGGAGTACGAGGCGCCGTGGACGCAGGGGCCGTCCGTCGACGGGAACGAGGAGTTCTCGTTCCTTAGCGAACTCGACTTGGAGGGCGCGGAACGGTCGATCTCGAAGGCCGACCCGAACACGCACAACGAGACGAAGTGACGGCTGAGGACCGACAGCCACCGTCGGCCCTCGTGTCTCTACCAGAAACACTTTATTCTATTGCCACGAACGATCGATGGATGCCCAAGAAATCAGTGCTCCTGCTGGTCGCCCTGCTCGCGATCGCCGTGGTCTACAAGACCGCCCTCGGCGAGTAACGCCGGCAGCGGCGACCGCGCTGGTCCCGTCGGTCGCCGGTTTCGCCGCCGGTGACGGGGGGTGAGGTATCGATTTCCGACCGCTTTTTCGAACGACTTACACCGCCGGCCGCGTAGGCTCGGGTATGTACGGCGTCGTGACGCGGAACGAGCCGGAGCTGGAGTGGGCCGAGTTCGACCGCGGGTTCTACGAGGTCAAGGACGTGACCGGCCGCGCGGCCGAGCCCGTCGCAAACGCCGTCAACATGGTCTCCTGTTTCGGCGACAACAAGGCCGCCGCCGACAACCCCGACCTCGTCCCCGTCAGCGACGAGGGCGAACCGGCGACGCGCGACCGCCCCTACTTCGACTGGGCGTACGTCTGCCCCACCCACGAGCGCTATCGGGAGGGCCTGCTGGAGATCATCGAGGACGCCGCCGAGGTCAACCCGGACGTGCGCCTCGACGACGTGGGCTTCCCCCGCGAGGAGTACTGCCACTGCGACCGTTGCGAGGCCGCCTTCGCCGAGAGCGACGTCGACGACTGGGGGGCCTGGCGCGCGGACGTCATCACCGAGTTCGTCGCCGAGGCCCGCGAGCGGGTCCCCGGTGACCTCTCGCTGACGCTCTATCCCGACCCGTACCCGGGCCACATCCACGACCGCGCCGGCACCGACCCGGAGGCGCTCGCCGAGTACGTCGACGAGTTCGTCGTCCCCATCTACGACATGGCCTACACCACGACGTACTGGCTGGAGATCATCGCCAGGGGGTTCGTCGACGCACTGGAGACGCCGTTCAGCATCGAACTCTACGCCGTCGACGTCGACATCGACAACCTCGTCCACGCGACGGAGGTCGCCAGCGAGTACGCCGAGTCGGTGCTGTTCGGGTACGACGCCAGCAACGCCCGCGCGACGATCCGCCGGCTGGAAGCCGACGCCCGCGACGGCGAGCAGTTCGGCCCGCAGTGAGCGCCTCCGTGGCCCCGATCCGGTCTCACTCGCCGAACCGCTCGCGATCCGCACTCACTCACCGAACCGCTCGCGACGCCACTCTCGAAGGACGGCCCGGTCGCGCGTGTTCTCCGGTAACTCCGCGAACCACTGCGCGTCGGTGATCTCGTCGTCGGGGTCCCGCACCGACAGATCGGTCGAGTTCGCCTCGCCCTCGAAGACGGGCAGGACGCCCCAGGTCTCGTGGCCGTCGCTCAGGAACCGCACTTCGCCGAGAACGCCGAGTCCGTCGTAGGTCACGTCGATCCCGGCCTCCTCGTCGAGTTCGCGGCGGGCACCCTCGCGGACGGATTCGTCGGGTTCGACTTCTCCGCCGGGGAGCACCCAGGTGTCGATCGCCTCCTGCTTGACGAGCAGTAACTCACCCGATGGCCGGTAAGCGAGCGTGTGCGCGCCGTAGGGAAGTCCCTGCGCCTCGATCCGCTCGGCGACGGTCCGGAAGCGGTCGCGGGAGACCGTGCGAGTCGTCTCGAACTCGACGTAGCCCTCGTGGTCGTCTGCCAGGCGGTGATACACCTGTTCGGCCTCCTGGCGCGCCTCGCTCGCGAGAAACCAGAGATTGTCGACGGCGGTCATCTGGAGGGTCGTTCGAACCGGCGATCTGTCCGTCCCCGCCGACGCACGATAGCGCGAATGAAGTCGATCATGGCCCCCTGTTCGGGGGACATCGGCATAAGTTTTCGACCTGGCACCCTCTGCTCGCCGCCGAGCGCAAGCCGACCGTCTGACGGGGGCTTAAGGGAGATGTCGAGAGACTCCGTATCCATGACCCGACCGACGAGCGAACGAGCGACGCCGCGTCCGCGCCGCCACCGACCGATACGTCGCCGGAGGGTGAGGACGCGTGCCTGAGGAGACCGCAGGCCGGATCACGCTCGTCTGTGAATCGGCCTTCGCGACCGATGCACGCGGCCAACTCGCCCGCTGTGTGGACGGAGACGACCGCACGAGCGTCCTCGCGATCCTCTATCGCGGTGACGTCGAGCGGTGGACGGCGGCGCTGCGTGACCGTCGCGAGCAGCTCTCCTCCGCCGCGATAGTCGGAGTCGGCCCTGTGGCCGAGAACTGCGGAGCGGTAGATTCCGGCGGCCTCCGGGTGGTCTCGGACCCGACTGACCTCACGGGCGTCGGCATCGCTGTCACCGAGTGGCTCCAGGCGCAGCGGCCGGGGGAGCGACCGGTCGTCTGCCTCGACTCGCTGTCGACGGTGCTGCAGTACGCCGACCCGGAGCGGACCTTCCGATTCCTCCACGCGCTCACGTCGCAGTTCCGTTCCGCGGGCGCGAGGGCGTTCATCTCGGTCGATCCCGGGGCGCACGACGAGTCGACGCTCGCGACGCTCCGGACGCTGGTCGACGACGAACTGCGGGAGACGACCGACCGGATCGGTCCCGCTTCCGAGGGGCCGAGTGCCCCTGCCCGGGCGCATCGGTCCGACGGATCGGAGGGGCACACGGTGGTCACCGACGGCGGCAACCCCGAGACCGCGCGTCGCGCGGCGAGCGACCGCGAGTGAGTCGGATCAGTCCCTTTTTGTTCGGGCATCGAGTACCGCCGCCCATGGCATTCGAAGAGGACGACAGCGTCATCCTCCGCGACGAGCACAGCGAGTACGACGGCGAAGAAGGCACGATCACGCAGGTCGTCGAGACGATGTTCGGCGACGAGAACTACACGGTCTCCTTCGAGGACGGCCAGGAAGCTGGCGTCTCCGAGGACCAGCTCGAAGCCGCCGAGGAGTAGCGACTGCCCCGATGTCGTCCGTCCCGCTCCACTACGTCGATCTGCGCGCGTTCTGCTACGCCACCGAGGACGAGGAGCGCGTCGAGCGCGCGCTGCGGACCTACCTGCCCGAGGACTTCGCGGTCGAACGGGCCGTCTCCGAAGGTCACCACGGCGACCGCATCGTCGTCCTCTCGGCGCGCGTCGAGCGCGCCGACGGGATCCGGCACGTTCTAGACCGCCTGGGCGAACTCGACGACGTCGACGCCGTCGTCGACGAACTCGACGAGCGGGTCGACGACAACTGCGCGTTCTACCTGACGCTGGACAAGCAGGCGGCCTTCTCCGGCGAGGTGCGGCGCGGCGACGGGATCACCTTCCGCACCAAGGTCGAGGCGTACCCGGCGAAGAAACCGAAGGCCGTCGAGAACGCCCGCGAGGTCTTCGAGGCGCTCTGACGGCCGTGATCACCACTTCTCCGAGCGATGTTTGAAGCCGTTCACGCCGACCCCGACGGCGAAGCGTCCGTCGAGCGATACGCGGAGACCGCCGCCGAGTACGGGTTCGACGGGGTCGTCGTCCGCAACCACGGCGACGCGCTCGCCGAGTTCGACGCCGCGGCGCTCTCCGAGAAACACGGTATCGACGTGGTCGAGGGCGTGGAGGTGCGGGCGGAAGACCCCTCGCGGGCGAGCGGGTTCGTCGGCAACCACCGCGAGACCAAAGCGATCGTCGCGGTCCACGGCGGGACGCCGGCGATCAACCGCTTCGCCGTCGAGCAGCCGGCGGTCGACGTGCTCGCCCACCCCATGGTCGGCGACGGCGACGTCAACCACGTCCTCGCCAAAGCCGCCGCGGAGAACGGCGTCCGCCTCGAATTCTCCTTCCGGCGGGTGCTCCGCGCCGACGGCGGACAGCGCGTCCGCGCGATCCGCGGGCTCCGGAAGCTCCGCGAACTGGTCGAGACGTTCGACGTGCCCTACGTCGTCAGTGCCGACCCGCGGAGCGACCTGCACCTGCGGGCGCCCCGCGAACTGGTCGCCGTCGGCGAAGTCGTCGGATTCGACGCCGAACAGGTCGAGACCGGCCTCACCGAGTGGGGCCGGCTGGTCGAACGCAACCGGCGCCTCCAGAGCGACGCGTTCGTCGAACCGGGCGTCTACCGCGGACCCGTCGACGACGCCGACCGGTAGAGCGGGGCGTTCTTTGTCCTCCGGGTCGGATCGCTCCCTATGAAGCAGCCGCTCGAAGACCACGCCGCCCGCTTCGACGAGAAGGCGGGCGAGTACGACGAGTCGAAGAGCGAGGAGTACCGCGCCTGCGCGTCGCTCGTCGTCGACCACGCCGCGCCCGGACCCGAAAACACCGTCCTCGACCTGGGGACCGGGACCGGCGCCATCGCACTCCCGCTGGCCGAGGACGCCGCACGGGTGATCGGTCGCGACATCAGCGAGGGCATGCTCGAACAGGCCCGCGAGAAAGCCGCCGAGCGAGGCCTCGAGACCGTCGAGTTCGGCGAGGGTCGGTTCCGCGAGCCGGCGGTCCCCGAAGACGCCGACGTCGACGTGGTGACGACCAACTTCGCGATGCATCACCTCTCGGACGCGGAGAAACGCGAGGCCGTCGACGTGATCGCGGCGCTCGAACCGGCGCGTATCGTCCTCGGCGACGTGATGTTCTTCGGCGAGCCCGACCCCGAGGAACCGTTCTACAGCCCCGAGGTGGACGACCCGGCGACGGTCGGCGTGCTCGCCGACGCGTTCACCGACGCCGGCTACGCCCTGACGGCGGTCGAGATGGTCCACGAGCAGGTCGGCGTGCTCGTCGCGGAGCGAGCGGGCGGCGCTCGCGACGCCGCCGGCGACGCAGACGCGTCGCAGGTGCCCACGGGCCAAAACGGAGCGGACGAGCCGTGAAGCACCTGCCGAAGCACCTCCAGCCGCGCTGGCGCTACCTCGCGGTCGAACTCCGGGGGCCACCGGGCGCGGAGTTCGGTCGCAGCACCTTCCAGCGCGAGGTGTGGTTCGCCGCGCAGAACCTGGTCGGCGACGCCGGGAGCGCGGAGGCCGACCTCTCGGTGCTCCGCTTCGAGTTCACCGACGGAAGCGGCCACGCGGTCGTCCGCGTGCGCCGGGGTGAGGTGAGCCGCGGACGGGCGGTGCTGGCCTGTATCGCCGATGTCGACGGCGCGGACCTCGGCCTCCGCGTCCGGGGGACCAGCGGGACCGTCCGCGCCTGCGTCGCGGACCACCTCGGCGGCCTCGCGGGCTGACTGCGTGGGGCGACCCCCGGGAGCGCCACCGGGAGGTCCCGATCACGGACTGAACGACCAGACTCGCTCCATGAACGGGATCCCCTCGTCCGGGTCGGCGTCGGGATCGACCCCCGACCGTTTGAACTGGCCGGTGTAGGCCTCCCACTCGGCGACCGCCTCGTCGCCGTCGACGGCGTCGAGGTACGCGTCCAGATCCTCGCACTCCAGGATACAGACCGCCAGGTCTTCGCGAACGTAGAGTTCGAAGTCCGTCACGCCACCGCGCTCCATCGCGTCCGTCACGCCCTCCGGGACGTCGTCGTGGGCGTCGACGTAGGCCGCTCGTTCGTCCGGGTCCAGCCGTTGCACGTACACTGCTCGTTCGGTCATGTCGGTGTGATGGCGAGGGAACCGGATGAGCGTTTGGGCGGTCGCGCTGGAGCACTGGCCAGAGCGAGTGCCCGGGTCTCAGTCGTCGAGTTCGGCCCCCTCCCTCGTCCCGGTAGTCATCAGCTCCGTGATCTCGACGATGTCGGTCTCTTCCGGGTCGAGCGTCGCCACCAGCCGCCCCTGGTAGAGCACGCCGATGCGGTCGGCGAGTTCGAGGACAGACTCGATGCTGTGACTGACGATGACGATGGTCATCCCCTGGTCGCGGAGCCTCCGGATGGTCTCGTGGACCAGGCGGGTGGCGTCGATAGAGAGGGCGCTGGTCGGTTCGTCGAGGACGATCACCTCGGGGTCGAAGGCGAGCGAGCGGCCGACGGCGACGAGCTGGCGCTGGCCGCCGGAGAAGAACTCGACCTCGGTCCGGACGTCGACGTCACGGCCGAGCGCGTCGTGCATGATCTCCTCGGCGCGCCGGTAGGTCTCGTCCCAGTCGATCACCGAGAGCGGGCCGTAGCGCTTGGTCGGGAACGACCCCATGAAGATGTTCGACGCGATGTCGAGGTCGTTCATCAGCGCCAGGTCCTGGTAGACGGTCTCGATGCCGGCTTTGCGGGCGTCGCTGTGGTTGGAGAAGTTTATCGGCCGCCCGTCGAGGTACACCTGGCCGGAACTCGGCTCGTGGACGCCGCTGACGATGTTCATCAGCGTCGACTTCCCCGCCCCGTTGTCGCCGATGAGGGCGTAGATCTCGTTGTCCCGGACGTCGATGCTCACGTCGTCGAGCGCGAGGATCCGACCGAACCGCTTGCTCACGTTCTCGATGCGGATCTTCGGTGTTCCAGAGGCGTCGGGGGCGGCCGACGATCCCGTCGGATCGTCGGCCGCCGCGTCGGTGTCGTCGGCGCTCATGCGGCCTCACCCGAGATGATGCGCTCTCTGAGTTGCGACTGCGTGCTGTACAGCAGGATCGCGACGAGCAGGACGATTCCGTTGATCATCTGTATCTGTGTCGCACCGACGGCGGCGCTGTTGTCCAGCGCCGACTGGATCACCTCGATGAGCACGACGCCCCCGAGGGCACCGGTGATCTTGCCGCGACCGCCGAACAGGCTGATCCCGCCGATGACGGCGCCGGCGAACGCCTGGAAGACCAGCCCCTCGCCGATGAGCGGCGGGACGACCCCGACGAACCCGGTGAGCATGATCCCGGCGACCGCCGAGAGCAGCCCGCTGACGGTGTAGACGGTGATGATCAGGCGGTCGCCGTCGATTCCGACCTCGCGCGCTGCGGTCTCGTCGCTCCCGACCGCGTAGACGGCCTGTCCGAACTGCGTGAATCGGAGGACGAGCCCGAGGACGAGGAAGGCGAGCAACATCACGGCGATGGCGAAGTTCGGCGTCCCGCCGGGGAACAGGTACAGCTGCGGTAGCCCGGTCACGGGCTGGGTCTGCATCGCCGTCTTGGCCCCCTCGAAGATGATGAGGACGGCCAGCGTCTGCAGGAAGGGGTTGAGACCGACCTTGGCGATCATGACGCCGTTGAACACGCCGATGGCCGACCCGACGAGCAGGATCAGCGCGAAGCCGATCCATGGGTTCGCGGTCAGGCCCCAGCAGCTCGGGCACGTCCCGAGGACCATCCCCGTGAACATGGCCGAGAACCCCGCGATGGAGCCGATGGAGAGGTCGAAGTGCCCCGAGAGCAGACAGAGGCTCTCGGCGAGCACCAGCAGCCCCAGGGGAACGGCCGACCACAGCAACAACTGGATCGACCTGACGTTTCTGAACGTCTGGGGCACCAGCGCCAGCACGAAGACGATCACGACGAACAGGATCGGCCAGATCATGTTGTCGAGGAGCGTCAGCAGTAGGTCGTCGCTATCGCCGAACGTCCGCGCGATGAATCCGTCTTGCGTAGCCATGTGAGAGTAGTCGGAGCGGGGGTCAGTTACCCCAGACGTTGCCCCAGAGGAACGGCTGGTCGTAGTTGTCCTGATCGATGACGATGCTGTTGGTGCGGAACCAGGGGTGGTCGTTCTGCTCGCGCATCTCGCCCGGATCCCAGATGGGTTCGGACCACAGCTCTACCCCCTTGTGCTGGCCCGACTCGATAGTGAGGTCGTCCGCCATGACGGTGTCGCCCACGTCGGGGATGACGCTCTGGTCGTTGCCCGCCTCGACGTACTCCCGCATGTAGTGCATCGCGATGGGGTTGTAGAAGTAGTTGGGCTGGTCGACCGCGGCGTCTATCATCCCCTCGCCGACGAGGGGGTTCACCTCGGGGCTCCCGTCCATCTGCGTGAGGACGATGTGGCCCTCTTCGCCCTTCGGGACCGCCATGTCGAGGTTCCGGAGCGCCTGGACGACGCCCAGCCCCATCGAGAGGTTGCCCGAGTAGATGCCGTCGACCGCCTCGTTGTTGTTGAGCCACTGCTGGGTCGTCGACTGGGCCACGTCTCGGGCGTACTCGCCGTTGAGCGTCTCGGCCACTTCCACGTCGTCGCGTTCGTCCATCACGTCCAGAAAGCCCTGCGAGCGCTGGTTCGCGGACTGGTTGCCCTGAACGCCGCGGACGTTCAGCACGCGATAGCTGTCCTGGTCGGGCTTCTGTTCCTCCAGCGCCGAGAGCATCTCCTCGGCGGAACTCGCACCGCCGTCGTAGTTGCTGAAGCCGACGTACAGCGGGATCTCGCCGCTCGACGTGTCGGCGTTCGTCGCGAACACCGGCGTCCCGCCTTCGATGGCCTGGTTTATCGCCCCCTCGGCGGCGCCCGTCGACCAGACGCCGACGAGGATGGCGTCGTGGTCGCCGTTGGCGAAGTCGCGGATGTCGCTGACCTGCTTCTGCGCGCTCTGCTGGTTCGGTCTGACTTCGAGTTCGATGCCCTGGTCTTCGGCCCAGAACTCCGCCGCCTCGATGTAGGCGGTGATCCACGACCCTCCGCGCACGTACGCAGTCATCCCGATCTTCTCGAGCGTGTCGTCACCTCCTCCGCCGACGAGTCCGCCGGAGCACCCCGCGACGGTTACCGCGAGTCCTGTCGTCCCGATCCCTTTGAGAAACGAACGGCGGTCGTAGTTTGCCATACGATAGCACACACCGGATGGAAACTTCATAAATTTTTGTATAGGATAAGATCGCGTCGAATCACCGGTCTCTCCCGCGCGAAACGGGGTACGAGCCGGATCGAGGGGGACCCGTGCGGCCTGTCTCGACAGATGAGTGAGAAATCGGGCCGACGGCGAACACGACCGATACCAGGGACGACGAGACAGGCGAAGGGACGGGCGAGCGGGTGAACCGACGACGACCCGACACCGACTGCCGATGGGACCGACGACGTGACGGTGTACGACCCAGCGGAGGGGGACGGCGACTGCGGGACCACGACAAGAAAAGTATATAGGACGCCGACCGGAACCAACGCACCAGAGAAACGTCGTCACCGAGGGGACCGAGCGGCGAGGCGCCCTCCGTGCGACTGGCGTCGACGTGCCGGCCGGTCGGGACGTCTTCGGGGCGACCGAACTCGATCTATAAATATGCAGGGACAATCGCAACAGCAGGCGTACGACCGCGGGATAACCATCTTCTCGCCGGACGGTCGGCTCTACCAGGTCGAGTACGCCCGCGAAGCCGTCAAACGCGGCACGGCGAGCATCGGTGTACGAACGAGCGACGGCGTGGTCCTCGCGGTGGACAAGCGGATCCGCTCGCCGCTGATGGAACGGTCCAGCGTCGAGAAGATCCACAAGGCCGACGACCACATCGGCATCGCCAGCGCCGGCCACGTCGCCGACGCGCGCCAGCTCATCGACTTCGCCCGGCGCCAGGCGCAGGTCAACCAGCTGCGCTACGGCGAGCCCATCGGCGTCGAGACGCTCACCAAGGCCGTCACCGACCACATCCAGCAGTACACGCAGGTCGGCGGCGCTCGCCCGTTCGGCGTCGCGCTCATCATCGGCGGCATCGCCAACGGCGAGCCCCGCCTCTACGAGACCGACCCGTCGGGCACGCCGTACGAGTGGAAGGCCCTCGCCGTCGGCGCCGACCGCGGCGACATCCGCGAGTACCTCGAAGAGAACTACTCCGAGGAGATGGACCTGGACGGCGGCGTCGGGCTCGCGCTCGAAGCCCTGGCCTCCGTCAACGACGGGGAACTCGCCCCGGAGGGCATCGGCATCGCCACCATCAGCGTCGAGGACGAACTGTTCACCGAGATGAGCGACGCCGAGAAGGAGTCCCATCTCGACGAGCTCGGCCTCCTCGCGTCCGACGAGGACGAAGCCGACGACGCCGACGAAGAGACCGAGGAGTAAGGGACCGGTCGCCGGCGCTCGCCTGCCGGCGGCGGCCGCATCGCCGACGCCACACACCTTTTTACCCGCCCGGTGTAACCACAGGGTATGATATCGCTCGACGAGGCAGTGACGGCGCGCCTCGAGTCCCACGGGGAACGGTTCGAGGTGCTCGTCGACCCCGACGCCGCGCTCGCGATGAAGCGCGGCGAGTTCGAGGGGGAACTGGAGGACGTGATCGCCGCCGAAGACGTCTTCGAGAACGCTTCCCGGGGTGACCGCCCGCCCGAGAACGCGCTCGAAGAGGTGTTCGGGACCACGGACCCGCTGGAAATCATCCCCGAGGTCGTCGAACGCGGGGAGATCCAGATCACGGCCGAACAGCGCAAGGAGATGCAAGAGCGCAAGCACAGGGACCTCGTCAATCGGATCACGCGCAACGCGGTCAACCCGCAGATGGACGACGCGCCCCACCCGCCCGACCGCATCGAGACCGCGCTCGAAGAGGCCGACTTCAAGATCGACCCGATGGAACCGGTCGAGCGGCAGGTCGACGACGCCCTCGACGCGCTCCGGCCGGTGATCCCCATCCGCTTCGACACGGTGAAAGTCGCCGCGCAGCTTCCCCCGGACTACGCCGGCAGCGGCCAGGCCCAGATCCGGGAGTTTGGCGACCTCGAACGCGAGGAATGGCAACCCGACGGGTCGTGGGTGGGCGTCGTCGAGTTCCCCGCCGGGATGCAAAACGACTTCTACGAACTGGTCAACGAGGTCTCCAGCGGCGAGGCCGAGACACGGATCCTCAAAGAGGAAGACGACATCGACACCCGGTAGGCCGCCATTGGCTCGCGCGGCGGTGACCGTTCGTCGGTGGTTACCCACCTCCGTCCTGCGATTCGCAATTTTTCGGAACCGACAGCCACGGACGTGAACGTTCCGGTGTTGATATATGGGGCGATCACGAATCTCAGAATATGACCCACATTTGCCGGAACTGCAAACGTACGTTCAGTACGGAGCTGGAGCTCGAACTCCACCTGGATACGTGCACACAGGGCGACCTGTTCTGCGACGAGTGCGGCGAGCGATTCGCGGAGCGAACGGCCACCGAGGACGGCTGGCACTATCGCTGCCCCAACGACGACTGCGACGGCGAGGGGATGGGCGAGGACATCCATAAAGTAAGCAACGTCCGACTCGAGAAGTCCGTCTGAATCGGCCGAACCGACTACCGCAGGACCGCTACTTCCTTCTCACTGCCCGCTTCGGATTCCTCACTCGACCGCGTCTTCGCCGGCGCGTTCGGCGATGGCCGCGATTCGAGACAGCGCGCGCCGACAGACGAGAGCGTAGCCGCCGGCGTACAGCGGGATCTCGAACGCGGCGCGCGCCCGGTCGTCAACGAGCGGCGTGACCGCGTGGCCGGTCGCCGGGATCCGCGCGACGCGCCACGTCCACCGGTAGGCCTCACAGGCGTCGACTTCGAACGGGATCCAGGGCCCGCCGGCGACCTGCACCTCGCCGGTCGTGCCACGCTCGACGAAGCGGTCGTCACAGCGGACGGCCGTGACGCTCGGGCCCCACTCCGGCCAGCGCTCGGTGTCCGTGAAGACCGTCCAGACCGCCTCCGCGTCTGCGTCGACGAGGCGGTCGACGACGAGACGCCGGCCGTCGGGCGTTCGCTCGACGCGCGGGAGTGCGCCCATACGATACCTTCGGGCCGACGATCCTTGGGTGTCCGGTCGCCGTTTCCGTCGGCTACCAAGTCTCGGTCGATCGAGATCGGCGGCTAGCGAGTACCGGGGCGAACCACTGGCAGTCGGCGCTCAGGGGACCTCGTCGACGGCCCGGCGCAGGCTGGACTCGTCGTCCCACGTCACGACACGTTCGCCGGCAGATCGTTCGAGGGCGGCGAGGTGCGACGCGGCCATCCCGTTGTCGTAGCGCTCTCGCTCGGTGGCCTCGTCGCCGTAGACCCGCTTGAGCAGCCAGAGGATGTCGCGGACCCGGCTCTGCTGGTGGTAGAGGTAGCCGAGTTCCCACACGTGGCCGCCGTCGTAGTCTTCGAGGACCCCGACGACGTGCGTCGACTGCGCGCAGAGGATCTCGAACGCCGGCGCCCAGAGGTCTAACTCCTCCCCCGAGAGCCCGAAGTCCTCGAGCATGTACCCGGTCGCTTCGCGCCGGTCGTCCAGCAGGTCCCGCACGAGCGCGCGTCGCCTGCCCGGCCCTTCGTCCCCGCCGCGACCGACGACGAGGTACCGGCGGTCGCTGTACTTGATGTCGTCGAGCCTGTCGCCGTGGAGGTGGTCCTTCAGCCGCTCGTGCTGTGCCGGCGTCAACGTGAGTGAGTCTGGGCTGGCGTCGGCGAGCTCCCCCTCGTCGACGCCGCTCAGGTACGCCCGCTCGTCGCCGCTCTCTCCCCTCTTGCCAGCTTCGTTCCGTCTCTCTGCTTCCTCGCCGGCTCCGTCGTATCCCCTTCCCCCCTCGCTCGACGCCGCCTCGTCGCTGTCGTCCATGTCGGCGCGACTCCCGGCTCCGTTATGTGTTTTCCGACTGTTCCGGAATCGGTTCGGTAACCGCTGTGGAAACAGTCGAGAACCACTCGCACTCAACGTCCAAGTGTTTATTGCGGTGCAGCGCGTACGACTGCATATGAGACCCGAGACGGCCGAAAGCGGTGGGGAGCGAGCGACCGACAGGTTCGACGCCTGGCTCGCGCTCCAGCGGGTCACCGACTCGACGCGGGCGAACATCGTCGCGGACGTGGTCGGCCACCCCGAGGGCGCCCCCAGCGTCGACGAACTCGACTACATGAACCCGAGCCTCGAAGCCGACACCATCCGGAACCACCTGAAGGTGCTCCGCGAGGCCGGCGTCGTCGAGGAGCTAACGGTCCCGACGGGCGAGCGCACGCGCGGGTACCCCTACAAGTTCTACCGGGTGACCGAGGCGGCCCGCGAGTTGTTCGACCGCAACGGGCTGTTCCCGACCGAGGCGTGGCGACGGCAGTACGAGCGCGTCGAGAAGACCGCCGAGATCCGCGAACTCGAAGCGATGCCCCGACCCGATGAGTGAACTGAGTCGGTGATTCGGTCTGCTCTGGTGTGGGCGACGGTCGATTTGTGGTGAGTACTGCCGACATCTGTCGGTGGAAACACTCGGCGCGCTCGCTAGCAGGAGAACCGACCGCAGGGCACGCTGAGAGCTGAAAGCCCTCGGCGCGCTCGCGGCCGCTGAGCGAGATATCCTCACTTCGTTCGGATAGTGCCCGCTCAGACGGCTCCGCTCACTTCGTTCGCCGCGAGCGCGCCTCGCCCTTTCAGTCCACCAGGAGAACGGCACCGCACAGCACCGCGCCTCACACCTCCCCAGCCGATTCCCTCAGTCGCTACGCTCCCTCGGTCATCCCTCGCACGGCTTCGACTCGCGGCCTCGCTGTCGCTCGGCACCCTCGTCAGCGCGCGCCACCGTAGTCCGTTCACTCGGTCTCTTTCCAGAACACGGAGCCCCGATACCAACATGCGATAACGGGAGACGAACCTATACAACCCCCGCCCCGCAAGCATCGGCCGAATGATCACGGCCCGCGACCTGCGCAAGGAGTACGGAGGGTTCGTCGCGGTGGAGGGAAGCACGTTCACGGTGGAGGAGGGCGAGGTCTTCGGCATCATCGGCCCGAACGGGGCCGGCAAGACGACGACGCTGAAGATGCTCGCCGGCCTCGTCGAACCGACCGACGGCGACGTCTCCGTCGCCGGTTTCGACGCCGGCGAACCGGAGATGCGCCGCCGCCTCGGCTTCCTCCCCGAGGAGTCGCCCCTCTACGAGGAGATGACGCCCCTCTCGTATCTCCACTTCTTCGCCGACCTCTACGACGTACCCGACGGCGTCGCCGACCGGCGGATCCACGACACGCTCGAACGCCTCGACCTCGACCACCGCGAGCGCCCGCTGGGTGACATGTCCAAGGGCATGAAGCGCAAGGTCGCCATCGCCCGGTCGCTCATCAACGACCCGGACGTCCTCATCTACGACGAACCGGGGAGCGGCCTGGACCCGCTCACCACGAACTACATCATCGACTTCACGCGGGAACTCGGCGAACAGGGCAAAACCATCGTCTTCAGCGCCCACAACCTATATCACGTCGAGAGCATCTGCGACCGGGTCGCCATCATGAACGAGGGGAAGATCGTCGCCAAGGGCGACCTCGACGAACTCCAGGCCGAGCACGGCCGGACGGAGTACCACGTCTACACGACCGTCGAAGTTCCGGGGAGCGCCCGCGAGAACGGCCACCACCGGCGGATCGTCGAGAGCATGGCCGCCGTCGACGAGACGCGAGAGGCGGCCCAGGCCGCGGGCGGCGACGTCGTCGACATCCGGACCGAGGAGTCCAGCCTCGAAGAGGTCTTCCTCAACGTCGCCGAGTCGGACTCCGGGGCCGAGCGGGGCTCCGGAGCGCAGCCGTGAGCGGCGGTCGACCGCCGTCGGTCGGCGACTCGTCCGACGACGGGCCACGGCCATCGGCCGTCGACCGACTCCGGGGCTGGATTCGCACGCGAGCGGAGAACGTCGGTCGGATCGCCCGCTGGGAAGTGACGAAAAACGCCGGCGGCGTCGACCGACGGACGATCGCCATCGCGCTGCTCGCGGTCCTGGGACTCGGCGCGATGGCGCCGATGGCGGTCAGCCAGGGCGTCGCGCTCGACCAGGGTATCTACCGGGTCGGCGTGGTCGAGGAGGACCCGTACTACGATCCGGTCTACCTCGACCCGACCTTCAGGGTACAGGATCCCAGTTCCGCGGCCGTCGAGGCTGGCTATCAGGAGATCCGGATCGTCGGCCCGCAGGTCCGCGAGTACGCCGATTCGACGAAAGGCCGCGCCGCCGTCGACGAGTTGCGGTCGTCGACGATGCGGTACAACGACGGGATCATGGAGCTGGAGGACAACCAGTCGGCCGCGTTTCCCGTCACGGTGAACCTCACGTACGTCGAACGCGAGGCGAGCCGCGTCGTCGCCCCCGGCCAGCAGGCGATCACCATCCAGAGCGACGACGGTGACGGCGGCGACGATTCCGGCGGCAGCGCGGACGTCGGTTCCGCTCCGTCCGGGAGCGACGACAGTGACGGCTCCGGTGACGATGCCGCCGGCGATTCCGGCGACGGTGGGACGAACGACGGAGACTCGGGCGGTGACGGCGACGCCGACGTGACGCGACCGAGCGACGGTGCCAACGTCGGCGGGTCGTCGATCAGCGCCCGCCTGACCGGTGGCTCGACGACGGGAGCGCCGTCGGACATCACGCCGCCGTTCCCGTTCCGCTCGCTCGTGCTCGCGTTCGTGTTCGTCCTGCCGCTGAACTTCGTCATCCAGGCCTACGGGTCGACGATCCTCAGCGAGCGGATCAACCGACGGGGGGAACTCCTGCTCGTCGCGCCCGTCTCCCGGGGCGACATCATCGTCGGCAAGACGCTCCCGTACTTCGCCGCCGCTGTGAGCGTCGCCGCGGTGATCACGCTGGCCCTGCAGGGCTCGGCGATATCCGTGTTGGCGATCGTCCCGCTCGCCCTCCTGTTCCTCGCTGCGACCTTCCTCGGCGCGATGTTCGCCCGCTCGTTCAAGGAGCTGACCTTCGTGACGGTGACGATCACGGTCACGCTGACCTCCTACGCGTTCGTCCCGGCGATCTTCACGGACGTGACGCCCATCGCGCTCATCTCGCCGCTGACGCTCGTGGTCCGGGACCTACAGGGCCAGGCCATCGGTCTCGGACAGTTCGTCTTCTCGGTGCTGCCACCGACGCTGACCGCGCTGGTCTGTTTCGGCCTCGGCGCCGGCCTCTACCGCGAGGAGGACATGTTCACCCAGCGGCCGATCCCGTTGAAGGTCCTCGACGCGCTCGCCGGCCCGATCAAGCGCCGCCGGAGCGTCGCGCTGGTGACCGCCGTCCTCCTCCCGTTCGTCCTGGTCGCGGAACTCGTCGTCGTCGCGTTCATGTACCCGCTCACGCAGGCGCAGATCCCCTTCGGGGTCGTCGTCTTCGCCGCGTTCGTGGGCATCGCGCTCATCGAGGAACTCGCCAAGAGCCTGCACGTCTACGCGGGCTACGCGCACTCGCGGTTCGACGGCGGCCTGCGGACGGCGCTCGTCGTCGGCGCGTTCAGCGGCCTCGGGTTCTTCCTCGCGGAGAAGCTGACGCTCATCGCGCGCCTGGCCGACCTCCAGGAGGTCCAGATCGGTCAGGCCGCGCTCGGCGAGCAGGCGCTGTTGCAGACCGGAATCCCGCTCCCGCTCCTGCTCGTCGCGCTCCTGCTCGCGCCGCTCGCGCTCCACGTCGTCACGGCCTCGGTTTCGGCTCTCGGCGCCCGGCGCGGTCGCCGCTCGTACGCGCTGGCGCTGGTGATAGCCGTCGCCGTTCACGTCGCGTACAACCTAACGGTGGTGAGCGCACTTGCCGGGTGAGTCGCCGCCGCCCGTCGAGCCGTCGGCGTCCGCGGCCGCGGAGTCGGACGAGCGGTCGCTGCTGTCGGACGCCAGACTCACCATCGCGAAGCGCGACCTCTCGTCGCTGAGCCGCGAGAAGACCATCGTCCTCGCGCTGCTCATCCAGCTGTTCGTCGCCGCGTTCTCGTCGTTCCTCGTCGTCGGACTCACCTCGCTCTATAGCCCGGGATCGGTCTCGGCAGGCGAGGTAGTCGTCGGCGTCGCCGGCGACCACGACGACGCGCTCGTCCGAGCCGCGAACGACCAGGACGGGCTCCGCGCGATAACCTATCCGTCCCCCGAAGACGCCCGGAGCGCATACCAGAACGGCAACGTTCACGCCGTGATGATCGCGGGCGACTCGGGCGATCGGATCGACGTGACGGTGATCGCGCCCCAGGAGAGCATCGAGACGACGCTGATCGTCGACCAGGTGCGGACGCTCCTCGAACGGGTCGAGCGCAACGAGCGGATCGTCCGCGGCGAGCACCTGGATCGCTCGCCGGTCCCGGTCCCCGACGAGGTCGACGCGAGCCCGTACTACGGGTTCACCTACACGGTGCTCGTACCCCTGCTCCTGTTCCTCCCGCCCTTCATCAGCGGTTCTGTCGCCGTCGACTCGCTGACCGAAGAGATCGAACGCGGCACGCTGGAACTCCTGCGGGTCGCGCCGCTGTCGCTGGTAGACATCGTCGACGGCAAGGCCCTGGCGATGGTTCTCATCGCGCCGTTGCAGGCGCTGCTGTGGATCACCTTGCTCGGCGTCAACGGCATCGACATCGCCAACGTCGGCCAGTTGCTCGTCGTCGTGGCCGCGCTGACGACGCTGGTCGTCACGCTCGGGCTCTCGCTGGGCGTCCTGACGGCCAAGCGCCGGCAGGCGCAACTGCTGTATTCCGTCCTCGTGATCTTCGGGTTCGGCGCGCTCACGTTCGTCCCCGAGCACCCCGCGACGACGGTCGCGAAACTCGCCGTCGACAGCCCGACGACGACCACGACGGTCCACGTCGTCGCCTACGTCGCCGCCGCGGCCGTCCTGTTCACGCTCGCCCGGCGACTCGTCGCGCGGACCGACCCCGAAGGGCTCTGACGGCGCTGGCCCGGCACTTCCCCGGCTCTTCCCCGGCGCGGCCGGCTGCGGCGTCCCGCCGATATCGGTGACGGCGACCGCGAAACCCACCTTTTTGCACCGCTGACACCAATCACTCGCGCATGGAGTACACGACTCTCGGTTCGACCGGCGTCGAGGTCAGCCGCATCTGCCTGGGCTGTATGAGCTTCGGTTCGAGCGACTGGCGCGAGTGGGTCCTCGACGAGGAGGAGGGCATCGAACTCGTCGAGCGCGCCCGCGACCTGGGCATCAACTTCTTCGACACGGCGAATATGTACTCCCGGGGCGAGTCCGAGCGCGTCCTCGGGACGGCGCTGGAGGGCTACCGCGAGGAGAGCGTCGTCGCCACCAAGGGGTTCTTCCAGATGGACGACGACGACCCCAACTCGGGCGGGCTCTCCCGGAAAGCCATCGAGCAGGAACTCGACGCGTCGCTCGAACGGCTCGGCATGGACACCGTCGACCTGTACCAGATCCACCGCTGGGACTACGACACGCCGATCGAGGAGACGCTGCGGGCACTCGACGACGCCGTCCGTCGCGAAAAGGTCCGGTACGTCGGCGCCTCGTCGATGTGGGTCCACCAGTTCGCCGACGCGCTGCACGCGAGCGACCGCCTCGGCCTCGAACGGTTCCAGACGATGCAGAACCACTACAACCTGCTCTACCGCGAGGAGGAGCGCGAGATGCTGCCCTACTGCGAGCAGGAAGAGGTCGGCGTCATTCCGTGGTCGCCGCTGGCCCGCGGCTATCTCACCCGGCCGCACGAGGAGTACGACGCGACGACCCGCGGCGAGACAGACGATTACGCCCGCGAGCACCCCTACTTCGAGGGCGGAGGACGCGAGATCAACGAGCGCGTCGAGGAACTGGCCGACGAGTACGGCGCCACGATGGCCCAGATCGGTCTCGCCTGGCTGCTGGACAAGGAGTGGGTCGACGCGCCCATCGTCGGGACGACGAGTATCGAGCACCTCGAACAGGCAGTCGAGGCGCTGGACATCTCGCTGTCGGACTCCGACGTCGAGTACCTGGAAGCGCCGTACGAACCGGTTCGCGTGTCGGGCCACGAGTGAGCCGTCGGTACGACTTTACCGGGGCCGGCCCACGGACGAGACAATGACAGATCCTCGCGACGAAGCCGACGGGTCGGATCCGCCGCCCGACGGCGTCCCCCCCGAAGACCGCGAGAGGACGGACCCGGAGATCGCGGACCCGGAGCCGGCGGCCGACACGCCGGCGACCGACGCGGTGGACCCGACCCGCGCCGAGTCGACCGACGCGACGGAATCGACGGGTGCGACGGAATCGACGGGTGCAACGGCGCCAGCGGGCGCGAACGAGGCGCCCGAGGACACGGCGATCGGCCGCGCCGGCGGCGTCGAGTCGGTCGAGACGCCCGGTGAACCGCGAACGCTGGACCCGAGGGTCCGCTACGAGTGGATCGTCGGCCCGCTGATCGGTGCCCTCGCCGCGGGCCTGGCCGCGGGCGCCGCGACGTGGGCCGGCGGGCACGAGTACCTCCCGCTCGACCGCGTACCGGGTGCGCTCACGGTCATGGGAGCGGTGTTCGCCCTCTTCGCGATCTACGGCGTGGTGCGGACGATCTACCTCTACCGGTCCTGGCGCTACGTCGTCCGCGAGGAGTCGCTGTACCTGACCCGCGGGGTCTTCACCAAGGTCCAGACCGTGGTGCCCTACGTACGTGTCCAGCACATCGACACCCGCCGCTCGGCATTCGAGCGGATACTCGGGCTCTCGACGCTGGTAGTGTACACCGCCGGTTCCCGTGGCGCCGACGTGACCATCCCCGGACTGCAACCCGACACCGCCGAGGACCTCCAGTCCAGGCTCGAACGACTCGCGATCGCCTCCGAGGACGAAGACGCAGTATGAGCGAGGACGACGCCACCGACGCTGATCGTGCGAGCGACGTGGACCGAGTGACTGATGCGGATCAGGTGACCGGTGCGGACCGAGCGAGCGACGCGGACCGCGGCGGATCGGACGGCGCCGACCCGGACGGCGACGGACTGAAGTCGGCCGCCGCCCGGGAGGGCGAACCGTCGGCGACGACGCCGCGCATCGAGGGCCCGCGGTCACTGCACGTCCTGACGGTGCCCTACCAGATCGCCCAGCAGGGGATCAGCATCGCGGTCGCGCTGGTCGTCTTCGGCGTTCCCGGGGTCTCGGCGCTGTTCGGCTCCGGCCGTAGCCTGCTCGCGGTCGGCGTCGCGCTCGCGATCGTCCTCGGGGCCGCGGCCATCGTCGGCTATCTCGTCGCCAGCTACCGCCGTTTCGAGTACGAACTCACGCGGGACACCTTCGACATCAGGTCGGGCGTCTTCTCGCGCCGCAAGCGGGAGATCCCGCTGCGGCGGATCCAGAACGTCGACATCACCCAGAACGTCGTCCAGCGCGTGCTCGGCATCGCGGAGGTCGGCCTGGAGACCGCCGGGGGCGGCCAGACCGAGGCGCAGCTTCGATACGTCGGCGACGACGAGGCCGAACGACTCCAGTCCGAGATAAGTCGGCTGAGCCGGGCCGTCGAGGCCGCCGACGGCGAGACGGCCGAACCGGAGGCCGAGCGCTTCGACACGATCTTCGAGATGAGCCAGCGTGAGCTCGGAGTGCTGGCGCTGATCTCGGTCGACCTCCGGATCGCTTCGTTCCTCTTCTTCGGCGCCTCGATATTCGCGCCCTCGGCCGTCTCGGCGTTCGAACCGGAGTCGATCTGGGAGTACGGGATCGGGCTGGAGAGCATCCTCGGGGCGGTGCTCGGCCCGGCCGCGGCGCTGGTCGGCATCCTCGTGCTGGCGTTGATCTCCGGCGCGCTCAACGCCGCCCGCTACTACGGGTTCCGGCTCGACCGCGGGGAGGAGGAACTGCGCTACGAACGCGGGCTCCTCCAGAAGTTCCGCGGGACGATCCCGCTCTCGAAGGTGCAGACGATCACCGTCCGCGAGAACGTCCTCGCCCGCGCCCTGGGGTACGCGGCGCTGA
Source organism: Halosimplex amylolyticum (assembly GCF_051414035.1). NCBI lineage: Archaea > Methanobacteriati > Methanobacteriota > Halobacteria > Halobacteriales > Haloarculaceae > Halosimplex > Halosimplex amylolyticum. The sequence goes on from NZ_JBLKNW010000001.1 coordinate 1,486,781, forward strand.
CCATCGAGACCGCGGGATACACCCCGGCGAGCGGCGAATCGAACGGCTCGCAGTCGGCGATCCCGGTCGCCGAGCGCGACCGCGTCGTCTCGCTCGCGCGATCCCTCGAAGCCTTCGACGCCACTGGCTTCGAGCGTCCCCCGAAGCGGGCGCGACTCCGGTACGGGTTCCGGTACGCGATCGGCCTCGCGGTGATCGTGGCCCTGCTGTACGCCGGGACGCTCGTCACGGCGTTCAGACTCTTCTGGTACGTCCCGCTCGTCGCCGCGCCGCTCGTCCCCGTCGCGGCGCACCTCAAGTGGCGGAACCGCGGCTACGCACTCGGCGAGGACCACGTCGTCACCCGTAACGGCTTCTGGGTGCGAAAGCAGAAGGTCGTCCCGTACCACCGCGTCCAGACCGTGTTCACGACCGAGACCATCTTCCAGCGCCGCCGGGACCTCGCGACGGTGACGATCGACACCGCGGGCTCGCAGAGCATCACGGGCGACGACGCGGCCGCCGTCGACGTCGACGTCGAGACCGCCGACCGGATCCGCGAACGGGTTCCCGACGAACTCCACGGTGCACTCGCCCGTCGACGCCGGACCGCTTCACGCCCGGACGGTCGAAATCGCGGCCCGTCAGCCGTCGGCGACGGACAGGCGGGCGACTGAATCGCGACCCGGTTCGACGGCCCAGTTCGGTGCCTGCCGTCACGTTCGACCCAAGGACTTCGGCGGCGGACGACGCATGGTAGCGTATGGCACGAGACGACGGCGAGGAGTTCGACCACGACGTAGAGACGGCGGTCGTGACCGGCGCGACGGGGGCTGTCGGTCCCTGGATCGTCGAGCGACTGGCCGAAAGCGGCGTCCACGTCGTCGGGGTCGACCTGGAGCGCCCCGACGGCGAGCGAGCGAACGCCGAGTTCCGCGCGGTCGACCTGACGGATCAGGGCGAGGCCTGGGAGACGATCCACGAGGCCGACCCCGACGCCGTGGTCCACGCGGCGGCCATCTCGGGGCCGCTCGACGACCCCGGCACCCGCGTCTTCGAGAACAGCACGATGAGCACCTACAACGTGCTCGTCGCGGCCGGGCGAGTCGGCGCCGACGTCGTCTGGACCTCCTCGCAAGCTGCTTACGGGATGCTGTTCGCCGACGACCCGTGGCTCCCCGACTACCTGCCCGTCGACGAGCACCACGAGCGACGGCCCGAGGACCCCTACGGCACGTCGAAGTACTGCGGCGAGGCGGTCGCCGGCATGGTCGCGCGACAGTACGACGTGCCCGTCACGACGATCCGGCCCGCGACCGTATACGCGCCGGAAGCGTATCGCGCCCGACCGCAACGGGAGGGGTTCGACCTGGAATCGGGGTCGCTGAGCGGGAACCTCTGGTCTTACGTCGACGTGCGCGACGTGGCGCGGATGGTCGAGGCGGCGCTCGCGAACGCGGACGCGGGCCACGAGACGTACCTCTGCGTCGCCGACGAGAACTACCTCGGCCAGCCCACCGCCGAGATCATCGAATCCGTCGCCGGCGAGTTGCCCGACCGGTGCGACCTGGAGGGCGAGCAGGCCGCGCTCTCGAACGCGAAGGCCAAAGAGCACCTCGGCTGGGAGCCCGCCTACTCCTGGCGGGAGGCCGACGACTCGGCCTCGCCGGGGATCGGCTGGCGGTGAGCCTGCGGTCGATACGGTTCGTGGCTGAGATGGTTCGTGGCCGAGACGGTTCGTGGCAGAGACGGTACCGGGCCGAGACGGTGCGGGGCCGAGACGGAATGGAACGGGATCCCGTCGTCTTCGGGCGCCGGACTCCCCGAAGCTCTATGGTCTCTGACACCTGATGTACGCGCCAGACGCAGAGGGGCCGCCCGCCGTCGCTGCACCGTCGTCGCCGCACCGTCGGTGCCGGATCGCCGGGCGGTTCGGAGCATCCACAATGGCAGCCATCGAGACCAACGACCTGACGAGACGCTACGGCGACGTGACGGCGCTGGACAGCCTGTCGCTCTCGGTCCCCGAGGGCGAACTGTTCGGCCTGCTCGGCCCGAACGGGTCCGGCAAGACGACGACCATCGAGATCCTCACCGGGCAGCTCGACCCGACCGACGGCACGGCCGCGGTCCTCGGCCACGACCCGGTGGCCGACCCGCTGGCCGTCCGCGAGGCGGTCGGGATCCTGCCCGAGCGCGAGGATCCGCCGAGCTTCCTCACGCCGCGGGAGTACCTCCAGTTCGTCGGCGACGTCCGCGGGTTCGACGCCGCCGAGGACCGCATCGCCGAGTGGGCCGACCGGCTGGGGTTCGACCACAAGCTCGACACGCTCTCGACGGACCTCTCGGAGGGCGAGCGCCAGCGCGTCATGCTCGCCCAGACGTTCATCCACGAACCCGATCTGGTGTTCATCGACGAACCACTCGTGAACCTCGACCCCATCATGCAGGCCGAGGTCAAAGACCACATGCGGGAGTACTGCGAGCGCGGGAACACCCTGTTCCTCTCGACGCACTTCCTCGAAGTCGCCGAGGAGCTGTGCACGTCGGTCGGGATCATCCGCGACGGGACCCTGGTCGCCGAGCGCGATCCCGCCGATCTGGACCCCGACGAACAGCTCCTCGACTACTTCAGGCGCGAGGTCGAGGCGGCCGAGTCGACCGGGCCCGGCGCGACGGGGAACGACGGCGGTGACCGACCGCTCGAAGCGGACGGCGGATCGAACGCATGAGCGGCGCGGGAACCGACGCGAGACGACCCGGCCGCGGGCTCTCGACGCGACTGCTCGCGCGGATGATCCGCGAGGAGTGGCGGCTCCAGGCCGAGTTGTTCGGCGGCCGCTTCGCCGCGTTCCCGCTCGTCGTCGCCGCGTTCGCCGGCGTCGGCGTCTGGTTGTTGACCCTGACAGAGACGCCGATGGACGCTATCGCGGCCGGCCTGCACGGGCTGGTCTTCTTCTTCGGCCTGCAGGTCGGGACGATCGGCCTCGTCGGGCGTGACGCCCTGCGGGACGTGCTGGGCGACGTGACGCTGCTGGTCTTCTCGGCGCGGACGCTCCCCGTCACCTGGCGGCGGCTCCTGGCCGTGTTCCTGGTGAAGGACCTGCTGTACTACTCCGCGCTCTTCCTCGCGCCGCTCGCCGTCGGGTACGCCGCCGTCGCCCTCTCGACGGGGGTCCCCCCGGCGCGGGTGGGATTGCTCTGGGCGACCACGACGGGCACGTTCGCGCTCGGCGTCGGCGTGAGCCTGACGCTCACCGGCATTGGGACGCGGAGTCGAGCAGCCGTGATCGCCCTCGTCGCCGCGCTCGCTGCGGGCATCGCGACGGGCCGACTCGACGTGGCGGCGCTCTCGCCGTACGGATTCTACCTCGACCCGTCCCTCCGGACGGCCGTCTCCGGGTTCGGCCCCGCGCTGGCGCTGGCCGTCGCTGGCCCGCTCGCGTTTCGGCCGGGAGGGGCGGGAACGACACGATCCGCGCCGGACAGGTACAGTCGATTGCGCTCGGCAGTCGGTGACGACCGCGGCATCGCGACGCGGACCGTCCTCGAGATCGCCCGCTCCAGCGGGTCGGTCTGGAAGGTGCTGTTCTCGATGGGCGTGCTCTTCGGCGTCACGGCGCTGCTCGTCCGGGAGGTGGCCGACGCGACTGCGCTCGCGCCCTCCTACGGCATCGCCGTCGGGACGTTCCTCGGACTCGGTGCGTTCACGACCTACAGCTGGGTCACGCAGTTCGACAGCGCCGACGAGTACCTGCGCTACCCCGTCGCGATGGACGAGGTGTTCGGCGGCAAGCGCGCCGCCTACCTCCTGCTCTCGCTGCCCGCCGGACTCGTCTATCTCGCCCTCTCGCTCGTCTGGATCCCCGTGGGAGAGGTGCTGATCGGCGCCGTCGTCTTCCCGCTCGTGGCCGTCTACGTCTTCGGCGTCACGGCGTACGTCACCGGCTTCTCGCCGAACGAACTCCTGTTCGACACGCCGCTGTTCGTCGCGTTCGGCGCCGCGCTGGCTGCCGTCTCGATCCCGCTGGTGGTCGCCGCGCTCGCCTACGGCGAGACGCCGACGACGGCGACCGGTGTCGCGGTCGGCGTCTCCCTCGCGGCCGCGCTCGTCGGCATCGCGCTCTCGCGTCGCGCCGGGCCGCGCTGGAACCGGAAACTTCGGTGACGGGGCGGGCACCTCGCGGCGCCGTCGCGGTCTCGGTCGCCCACTCGCGGCGCCGGCCCGATCGCACTCGCCCACTCGCGGCGTCGTAACCGCCGCGCGTTCGCCGCACCCACCGGTGGGCTATTGACCCGACAGTCCGTAGACGCGCCCGATCAACCGAATGACGGACATCGCCGAACCGGCGCGGGACCTGTCGGAGGTGCGTGGCGTGATCGTCGACCTCGACGGCACAGTGTACCGCGGTGAGGGCGCCCTCCCGGGCGCCGCCGACGCCATCGCCGCGTTGCGAGCGCGCGGCATCCGCGTCTGCTTCTGTTCGAACAACCCGACGAAGACGCCGGCCGAGTACGTCGACCGACTCGCGGGCATGGGCATCGAGGCCGACGAATCGATGATCCTGCCCGCCTCGACCGTGACGCGGGACTTCCTGCGGGACCACCACGCGGACGACCCGACCTATCTCGTTGGTTCGGCGTCGCTCGCCGACTACCTCCGCGAGTCCGGCCAGCGACTGGTCGACGACCCCCGCGAGGCGTCCGTTTTCGTCTCCTCGTGGGACGAGACGTTCGACTACGCCGCCATGACCGAGGCTCTGGCGGGGATCGACGCCGAGACGACGTTCGTCGGGACCGACCCGGACCGAACGATCCCGACGGCAGACGGGTTCGTGCCCGGGTCCGGCGCGATCACGGGGGCTATCGCCCGGACCGTCGGCCGCGAACCCGACCGCGTCCTCGGGAAACCCTCCCCCGAAGCGGCCGCGGACGCCCTCGACCGCCTCTCCGTCCCGCCCGAGGCGTGCCTCGTCGTCGGCGACCGCCTGGACACCGACCTCGCGATGGGCGCCCGGGAGGGCATGGCGACGGCGCTCGTCCTCACCGGCGTCGCCACCCGGGCCGACGTCGCCGAGAGCGAGGTCGACCCGGACTACGTCCTCGACTCGCTGGCCGACCTCCCGCCGCTCCTCCCGTAGGAAAGCCACCGGGACCGGAACCGGGATCCCTCCATCGCTCCCGCTCCCGCTCCCGCTCCCGTTTTCGGTCCCGAACCCGACAGGTCGAGGTACGCTTATACTGTCGCGCATCCAACTAGTCGGTGGATCCAGCGGGGGTCACAGAACTATGAGTGGACAGCGAATCCTGCTGATAACCGGCGACTTCGGGGAGGACCTCGAGGTCATGGTACCGTTCCAGGCGCTCCAGGCGGTCGGCCACGAGGTCGACGCCGTCTGTCCGGACAAGGAGGCCGGCGAGACGGTCAAGACGGCCGTCCACGACTTCCGCGGCGACCAGACGTACCTCGAAGAGCGCGGCCACGACTTCGAGTTGACGGCGACGCTGGACGCGGTCGACCCCGCCGAGTACGACGCGCTCGTCGTGCCGGGCGGTCGCGCCCCGGAGTACATCCGCAACTACGACGCCGTGATCGAGACGGTCGAGCACTTCTTCGCGGAGGACAAACCGGTCGCGGCCATCTGCCACGCGATGCAGATACTCGCCGCGGCAGACGTCGTCGAGGGCCGCACCTGCACCGCCTATCCGGCGCTCGAAGCCGACGTACGCGCTGCCGGCGGCGAGTGGGCCGAGGGGGTCGTCCGCGACGGCAACCTCGTGACGGCACAGGCCTGGCCCGACCATCCGGAGTGGATCGCCGAGTTCCTCGACGTGCTCGGGACGGAGATCCAGCACGGCCAGCCCGTCACCGCCGACTGAACGACGTCACCGACCGTCGAATCGGATCGCCGACCGTCGAATCGAGTCACCGACCGCCATTTTTTCGGAAGTTACGCGCCGCGGAGTCGGAAGACCGCACCGCTGTCGCCGGTGACGCCCGACTCCGCGGTCGTGCAGACGAGCAACTCCCCCTCTGGGGTCCGCCCGAACGAGAGGACGTTCGGGCCGAACTGCGCCTCGGACTCGACGGCGACCGTCGTCGTCTCCCACAGTCCGTCGTCGGTCTCTCGGGCGACGTAGAGCCGACCCTGCGCTCGCCAGTCCGCGAAGAGGTACCGACCACGGAGATCCGGCATCGCGTCGCCGTCGTACAGGTATCCGCCGACGATTGCGACCCCGCTGACCTCGGCACCGCCGTGGGGATACTCGATCACGGGATCCCGGAGTTCGCGGCCGCGCGGGCTCTCCTCGGGGCAGTCGTCGGCCTGGAAGCAGTGGGTGCCCTCTTTGACGTTCCAGCCGTAGTTCCCCCCGCGCTCGACGACGCTGACCTCCTCCCACTTCCCCTGGCCGACGTCCGCGACGAACAGGCGCCCCTCGGGCCCGAACGAGAAGCGCCAGGGGTTCCTGAAGCCCCAGGCGTACTGTTCGTCCAGTCCGTCCTCGCCGACCAGCGGGTTGTCCTCGGGGATCGCGTACGGCCGATCCTCGCCCTCGCTATCGACGTCTATCCGCAACATGCTGCCCAGCAGGTTCTCGGTCAGGTCCTGGCCGTTGCCGCCGCCGACCGCGTCGTACCAGTCCTCCACGTGGCCGTTCCCCTGGTCGTTCGCCCGGCCGCCGTCGCCCGTCGCGACGTAGAGGTACTCGTCCGGACCGAAGGCGACGGCGCCGGCGTTGTGGTTGCCCTGCGGTTGCGGGATCTCGAGGATCGTCGTCTCGGAGTCCGGATCGGCGGTCGTCCCTTCCGGGTCGGCGCGGAACTCCGAGAGGACGAACGTATGGGAGTAGCCGTCCGGGGTGTCCTCTCCGGGCGGTGCGCTGTACCGGACGAACAGTCGGCCGTTCTCGTCGAACGCCGGGTGGAAGGCGAGGCCGAGGAGCCCCTGCTCGCTGTACCCGCCGCCGACGTCGACCATCCGGTCGGACACGTCCAGGAACGGTTCGTCGCGCAGCCCCTCGTCATCGTCGTGCAGGCGGATCTGGCCGGTCTGGTCCACGACGAACCGGCGGCCGGACTGGGGCACTTCCACCGCGATGGGCGAGGTGAACCCCGTCGCCACGGGTTCGGCGCGCACCGACAGGTCCTCGAACGGGGCTGTCCCGGTCGCGCTCTCGGTCGCGTCCGTGCCGGTCGCCCCGTCGGTCCCCGCGTCCGTTTCCCCGTCGGTCGGACTCGCCGTGCCGGTGTCGTCTCCCGTCGTCTCCCCAGCCTGTCCGCCGCCGTCGCCGTCGCTGGCACATCCCGCGAGCGATGTCGCGACGGCGAGTCCGCCGAGAGCGAGCGCACGACGCCGCGACAGCGTTTCCTCGGTCATACTTCCGGTTCGCGCCCCACAGAAAGGAACCTTTTGGGTCCAGCTGACAGGACCGTCGAGAAACGAGGAACGAGTTCATAGATGTGAATCTCGAACCTTTTTTACTGCACTGCCGACATGGTTCGTGTATGGTTGACAGGCAAGACCTCAGAGAGCAGTTCACCGAAGCGTTCGAAGGCGCGGACTACCCCATCTCCAGTCCGATGGACCTCGTCCCGGCGCTCCCGAACGGCCCGGGCACGAAGTTCGAGTCCGGCGACTTCTCGATGACCGCCATGGAGCTCAACACGAAGCTCGGCAGCGGGAACTTTCCGTACGACAACGTCGACGCGTTCGTCGACGACGTGATGGACCAGCTGGACGACCAGGACCTCCTCTAGCGGCTCGCCAGGAGGACTGCGGTCGCGACGGCGATTCCAGTGGTCAGTAACATGTAGTTCGCCGTCACGTTGTCCGCGCGGCAGACGGACACCGTGTAGTGGGCCCGCGAAACGGGCCAGAACGGCGTTATCCCTTTCGGCGTCAGGACGTCCCCCAGCAAGTGCGACGCGACGGCGAGGACTCCCAGCAGGAACCCGAACGCGCCCAGCCTCCCGGCCGCCGTGAGGCCGTCGGCGGTGTGCAGTGCGACGCCGAGGCCTTCGCTCGGACCGGGGTTGCCAGCGGCAGCGGTGGCGGCGCCCAGAACGATGCCGAGCGCGCCGACGACGACACCGACGAGCATTGCGAACCCGACCGTGTGAGTGCTCCCACGGTGTTCGACGAACGGGAGGCTGTGGTCGACGTCCGGGACCGTCGACAGCGCCATCACTACGGCACCGCCGACGAGCGCCGCCGCGTCGAATCCCTGCGCCAGCAGCGCCGCGCCGACCGGCGCATAGACGAGCAAGGCGACGCCGAAGTGACCCATCCTGTGCATCGACGTGTGGTGAGGAGGGGGTCGCGAGACTTACGGTTCACGGCCGAAGTGTGGCCCGGCGCTCGGTACCCGCTCCGGGGGCGCCCGCAGAACGGCGACCGTTCACGCCCGAGCACTGAAGGGCGTGCCGCTCGCGCTCTCACGCATGAGCGAGCCAGCGATGACGCGGTTTCCGGTACCGGACGTCGACGACCTGCCCGAGGACCTCCGCGAACGCATCGCCGAGGAAGAAGACGAAGCGGGGTTCGTCCCCAACGTCTTCCTCGCCTACGCCTACCGACCGTCGCAGTTCCGGGCGTTCTTCCAGTACTACGACGCACTCGTCGAGAACACCGAACTCGACCGGGCCGAGATCGAGATGATCGTCGTCGCCGTCAGCGGCGCCAACGACTGCCTCTACTGCAACGTCGCCCACGGCGCGCTCTGCCGGATATACGCCGACGACCCGCACCTCGCCGAGCAACTGATGAGCAACCACCGGACGGCCGACATCTCGGAGGATCGGCGAGCCATGCTCGACTTCGCCGTGAAACTCACCGAGGACCAGGCCGCGGTCGACGAGGAGGACTTCGAGCGACTCCGCGAGCACGGCTACTCCCGGCGGGCGATCTGGGATATCGGGAGCGTGACGGCCTTCTTCAACCTCTCGAACCGGATGGCACACCTCGCGGACATGCGCCCGAACGACGAGTTCTACGATCTCGGTCGGTAACGGCGCCGACGCGCGCAATAACGACGAGCCTACCGAATCTATTCGGTTCGACATACTTAAGGATTAGACGAGTCTAATACTCGGTATGCTCAGCGCGAAGATGGAGGACTATCTCAAGGCGATCTACGAGCTGCAGCGGGAGAGCGACGGGCCGGTGGCCACGTCGCACATCGCGGAGTTGCTCGAGGTGACGCCGCCCACGGCGACCAGCATGATGGAGAAGCTGGCCGAGCGCGAACTCGTGGAGCGCGAGAAGTACAAGGGCGTCCGACTCACGCCGGAGGGGGAGACCGTGGCGCTGGAAGTGGTCAGACACCACCGCTTGCTGGAGACGTACCTGACGGAGGAACTTGGCTACGACTGGGCGGAGGTCCACGACGAGGCCGACCGCCTCGAACACCACATCAGCGAGGAGTTCGAACGGCGCGTCGCCAAGGTGCTGGACGACCCCGCGGTCGACCCCCACGGCGACCCGATCCCGGCCGACTCGCTCGAACCGGTCGACGAGACGTCCGGCACGACGCTCGACGAGTGCTGCGAGGGCGAGACGGTCGTGGTGAACCGCGTCCGCGACCGCGACCCAGAAGAGCTCGAGTACCTCGACGACGAGGGAGTCACGCCCGACACGGAACTGACGGTGGTCGAGGTGGCGCCGATCGGGATGGTCACGGTCGAGTTGACCGACGGGGGGACGGTCTCGCTGCCGGACGACATCGCCGACAACATCTACGTCGCTCGCCCGGCCGACCACCTCGCCGAATCGAACGGTGTCGCGTGATGAGCGACGAGCGCAGTCAGGCCGCGGAGCTGACCTCGGACCTGACCGGCCGACTCGTCGACGCCGTCTCCGAGGACGCGGCAGTCAGCCGCCGCGCGGTCCTGGGCGGCCTCGGCCTCGCCGGCGCGGGAGCCATCGGCATGTCCGGGTCCTCCGCGGCGTCGCAAGGCGGAGACGACCACGAGGAGGGCCACGACGACGGGATGAACCCCCACGGCGCGTTCGGCGCGGTCGGCGAGTACGCCGCGGATTCGTTCGACCCGCACTCGTTCCTCCGGACGTTCAACACGGGGCACCCGGACGGCGACGACGACAGGGTGAACTCGCGCGTCTACGAGCGCGACGGCCAGCGGGTCCGCGAGTTCACGCTGACAGCCAGCCTGCAGGAGATCGAGATCGCGCCGGGCGTCACGTTCCCCGCGTGGACCTACAACGGGCAGGTCCCCGGCCCGACGCTCCGGGTCACCGAAGGCGACGTCATCCGCGTGAAGTTCACCAACGGCCAGGAACACCCCCACACCATCCACCCGCACGTCAAGAACGTCGACCCCGCGATGGACGGGATCCCGCAGAACGGGCCCGGCGTCATCGATCTCAACGAGTCGACGGTCTACGAGTGGAAGGCCCAGCCCGCGGGCTGTCACTTCTACCACTGTCACTCGCTGCCGCTGAAAGAGCACATCCACCGCGGCCTCTACGGTGCGCTCATCGTCGACCCCGATCCCGAGCGCGTCCGCGAGAACCCCCGGGACTACGTCAACTACCAGGGCCCGATCTCCGACGAGTACCGCGAGACGCTCGTCGAGGAGGCGAAGCTCCGCAACCACGAGTACCGCGCCGACGAGGTCGACGAGATGGTGATGATCATGAACGGCTTCGACACGAACTTCGACGGCGACAACGAGGTCTACGCCGTCAACACGCAGGCGTTCTGTTACGGCGTCGGGTCGACCGACGCCGAGAACGGCGAGTGGGAAGCCGGCGAGACTGTGAAGCCTATCAAGGTGAAGCGAGACCGACCGGTCCGCATCTACCTGATCAACACCATCGAGTTCGACCTGGTCAACTCCCTGCACACCCACTCGCAGTTCTTCGACTACTACGACCACGGGACGACGCTCATGCCCACCCACAAGACCGTCGACACGATCATGCAGTGCCAGGCCCAGCGCGGCATCGTCGAACTCGACTACTCCGACCACGACCCGGGCCTGTACATGTTCCACGCCCACCAGTCCGAGTTCGCCGAACTCGGCTGGATGAGCTTCTTCGAGGTGGAAGCGTGACGCCCGACGCGTCCGGCCCCGAAGCCGACTCCGGGGCCGAGCAGTCGCGGCGGACCGACGGCGGCGCGACCGCGGACGGCGAGGGCGTCGGCCTGCCGTTCGGGATCCCGCCGTGGGTCGGCGCGCTCGTCCCGCTCATCCTGCTCGCGGCGGTCGTCGGCGGGTTCGTGGTGTTCTCGCCGCTCGACGGCGTCCAGTCGGGCAGCGCCCTGCCCGACGTGACGGTCTCGCACGCGTCGCTCCCCAACGACGAGCGCATCGTCCTGCACGTGACGAACAACGGGCCCAACCCCGCGACGGTGAGCCAGGTGCTCGTCAACGACGCTTACTGGGAGTTCACGATGTACGCGGGCGGCGAGGAGTCCCAGACGCTGGCGCCGATGCAGAGCGGCCGCATCGTGATCCCCTACCACTGGACGCCGACGTGGGACGTCGGGACGGCGCTCGTGCTGAACGACGGGGCGACCTTCCACCACACGATCGTCGCCCCCCAGCCCTCGCCGGGGATGAGCGCCAACGTGCTCTGGACGCTCGCCCTCGTCGGCCTGTTCGTCGGCGTCATCCCGGTGGCGCTCGGGATGCTGTGGTTCCCGTTTATGCGGGACCTCTCGGACCGCTGGCTGCACGCGGTCCTGCTGTTCTCGGCCGGCGTGCTCGCCTTCCTCGCGTTCGACGCCGGCTTCGAGGCCCTCGACGTCGCCGCCGAGGTCCCCGGCGCGTTCGAGGGGCAGTTGCTCGTCGTGGTCGGCGTCCTCGGCGCCCTGCTGCTCGTTCAGGCGGTCGGCGAGTGGCAGTCCGACCGTTCCGAGGGGCTCTCCCCGCTCGGACTGGCCTACCTCGTCGCGCTGAGCATCGGGCTGCACAACCTCGCCGAGGGACTGGCCATCGGGAGCTCGTTCGCGCTCGGACGCGTCTCCCTGGGCGCGTTCCTCGTCGTGGGGTTCATGATCCACAACGTCACCGAGGGCCCGGCCGTGGTGGCCCCGGTCGCGCGCGGCGAGCGGCCGTCGCTGTGGCACTTCGCCGCCATCGGCGCGCTGGCCGGCGCCCCGGTCATCCTCGGCGGGTGGGTCGGCGGCTACGCCTTCTCGCCGACGCTGGGCGCCTTCTTCCTCGCCGTCGGGGTCGGCGCCATCCTCCAGGTCGAGTGGGAACTCGCCTCGATGGTCCGCAGGAGCGGTCGACTGGCGACCGCCACGAACCTGCTCGGGTTCCTCGCCGGCCTGGTCGTGATGTACGCGACGGATCTGCTGGTCTCACTGTAGGCCGCCGGACGCGCCCGCGGCCGAACCGCCAGACGCGGCCTCTGCCGCCACTTCCACCGGGACTGCAGCGGGCCGCAACCGGCGCGGCCGACGAAAAGCGTATTTCCGGCACGCTACTTTCGACGGGTATGCGCGACCTCGACGACACGGACCGGCGGATCCTGGGACTGTTACTCGACGACGCTCGTCGCTCCTGGCGCGACATCGCCGACGTAGTGGACCTGTCGCCGCCGGCGGTCGCCGACCGGGTCGACCGACTCGAAGACCTCGGGGTCATCCGCGGATTCACCGTCGACATCGACCGGTCGAAGCTCCGGCAGGGGACGCCCGTGCTGGTCACGCTGACGGTCACCCCGCGCTCGGCGAGCGCCGTCGCCGACTCGCTCGCCGAAGCCGACGCCGTCGAACACGTCTTCACCACTGCCGAGGAACGCGTCGTCTTCACCGGGACCGTCCCCGTCGACGACGTGCTCTCGGTCCTCGACGCGGAGGTCGTCGCCGAGGACGTCCGCGACTACGAGGTGTCGCTGCTGGCCGACCGGACGTGGAACCCCTCGGTCGACGACGCCGAGCTGGCGCTGACGTGCGACGAGTGCGGCAACACCGTCACGACCGAAGGCGAGATCCGCGAACTCGACGGCGAGACGTACCACTTCTGCTGTGGGTCCTGCGAGGCCTCGTTCGTCGAGATGTACGAGGACCTGCGCGAGGGCGCCGACGTCTGAGACGGGACCGTCGTCCGGGGATTCTTCTCAGCGACGCGCGAGTCGAACGACGTGTTCCGTACCGGTCGCGACCGTCTCGACTGAATCGAACGGGGCGGCGTGACGATCGAGGGAGAGCGCGCGGTGGTGGACGAACCAGAACCGTCCGTCCGGGGCGAGCACGTCGCCGATTCCCCGGAACAGGTCCGCGAGGACGCCGTCACCGGCGTGCGTCGGCGGGTTGCAGAGGACGGTGTCGAACGTGCCGTCGGCGACGCCGGAGGTGCAGTCGCCCGTCACGACTCGACCGTCGACGCCGTTCTCGTCGAGCGTCCGCCGGGCGCAGGCCGTCGCGAGCGCGTCGTCGTCGCTGCACCAGACCTCGCAGTCGGCGACTGCGTCTGCGTAGGCGCCGAGCGGGCCGTAGCCGCAGCAGCAGTCGAGGACGGCGTCGCCGTCTCGGATCGCTGCCGTCTCCGCGAGGAGTCGGGTTCCCGCGTCGAGTTCGGTGGGGGAGAACAGGCCCGGAGCGGTCACGAACGACAGGTCGACGTCGTCGACAGTCGTGCGGACCCGCCGGAAGGGCGGATCGCGCTGTAGCTCGACGTTTTCCGGGGCTGTCGCTCCGAGGAGGGCCCAGTCGTCCCGTAACCCGACGGTCGAGACGGTTCCGGCCGCGTCGGCGAGCGCGGACTCGTAGCGGCCGAGTCCGGTCTCGGGCTTCGCGGCGACGAACAGTTCGCCGCCGGGGACGAGCGAGTCGAGAGCCGTCCGGATGCGCCGCGTCCCGAGTTCGATCGGGTCGTAGGCCCTGGGGACGAGCACGGAGGTATCGGCGGCTTCGAACGGATGGCTATCGGCGCGTGTTCGGTCGGCGTTCGAGTCGTCCACGGACGCGATCCCGGTGGCGAGCCTGACAGTCGCGTCGACGCCGTTCGCGGCGACGTTCCGCTCGCAGAGCGCCGCCGAGCGAGCGCTCGACGCGGTGATCTCGACTGTCGACGTGACCTCGGAGAGGACGACGCCGAGGACGCCGTACCGGGCGTCGATCGACCGGAGACGACCGAGGTCGCGGTCCCAGAGGTGCTCCAGCGCGAGGAGTTCTCCCGGGCAGAACGCGTCGGCGTCGGCGACGCCGTCGACCGTCTGAAACCGGAATCGGTCCCGGTCGGAGTCCGTCCGCGACCCGAGTACGAGGGGTTCGGAGACGGCGGTCATCCGCACATCCCCCGCCGAGAAGACGGCGAACGCGGCGCTGTGGTCGGGGCGGACGTCCGGGCAGTCCAGGCCAACGGTCGCGCGGTCGGGTGGTTGTCGGTGCTGTGCGGTCGTGGGCGTGCGTGGCGTGGCATTCGGATGGTCGGCAGGGCTGGCGTTCGTCGACCGACTCAGAGCCGCGCCTCGCGGACGTGCGGTGCCGAAAACCTACGGACGTCTGTCCGCGAAGCGCGACCACGGGTACCGAAAGCGCGGCCGCCCGGAGAACAGTCGCGTCCGGCAGCGACCCGGATCGCGCGTCCAGACGGCGCACAGTCGGCGAGCCGATCGAACCGGACCCGGCCGAACGAGTCGTCGCTGCCGTCGACGGCTACGCGGCGCGGGGAGCCCGGCCCGACCTCGGGCCCTTCTCCATCCTATCGAGGCGTATTTCCGGGTCTCACAAATAGCTTGTGCCCGGTCGATGGCCCGCGAGGGGCCCTGACACGGAGTCTCAGTCCGGGACAAAGCGTAAGCGCGACCCGACTGTGCGACCGGTATGGAACTCGTCGAGGCCACGCGAGACGACCTCGAGACGCTCGCGGAGTACTGGTACGCGCTGGCGACGGAGATGGAGCAGTACGACGAGTTGAACGAGGTCGCTCTCGACGGGCCCGAGAGCGCCGAATCGGGGTTCGAACGCCAGCTCGACCGCGAGGACACGACGGTGTTCCTGCTCGTCGCCGACGAAACCGAAGTCGGCTATCTGCTGCTCCGTGAGGGCGAGCATCCATCGCGAGTTCACTCCGCGTACGCCGACATCGTGGACCTGTTCGTCGCGCCCGATCACAGGGGCCAGGGTCACGGCGGCGACGCACTCGAAGCGGTGAAACGGGTCGCCAGCGAGCGCGGGGCCGAGTACGTCACCGTCTCCTGCGAGTGGCACAACGACGGCGCTCGTCGCTTCTACGAGGACAACGGCTTCGCCGAGAAACAGGTGACCTACGCCCAGCGGCTCGACTGACGTCGGCGCCGTTCGCCGCCGCCTCGCGGGTTCGAAATCGGCCACCCACTCTAGAACGTTCTATCGGAACACACTCAGAGATTGGTTTCGAAAATTCTCTGCGATTACTTCCTTCGATTGAAAGGGACAAACCGCATGAACGGGTAGCCCCTATATAGAGACAAGATGAACGAGCGCAGGGCCAGATTGGAACTCCACGGGATGAGCTGCGCGAACTGCTCGCAGACCATCGAGGAGTCGGTGGGATCGCTCGAGGGCGTGACAGAGGTCGACGCGAACTTCGCGACGGACGAGGGGAGCGTCACGTACGACCCCGAGACCGTCTCGCTCGGCGAGATCTACGACGCCATCGAGGACGCGGGCTACGAGGCCGCGAGCGAGACGGTCACGGTCGCGATCACGGACATGACCTGCTCGAACTGCGCCGCCTCGAACGAGGAGTCGCTGCTCGACACGCCCGGCGTCGTCGACGCCGACGTCAACTTCGCCACGGACGAAGCGAAGGTGACGTACAACCCCGCCGAGGCGTCGATCGAGGACGTCTACGGCGCCATCGAGGACGCCGGCTACTCGCCCGTCCGCGCGGTCGACGAGTCGGAGGGTCAGTCGAGCCAGGAACATCAGGACGCGGCGCGAAACGAGGAGATCCGCCGTCAGCGGAACCTGACGCTGTTCGGTGCCGCGCTGTCGCTCCCGCTCCTTGCGATGCTCGCCGGCCACCTGTTCGCGCCGGCGTGGATGGACGCGACCTTCGAGGGGATCCCGCTCGGCTGGATCGCGTTCGCGCTCGCGACGCCTGTCCAGGTCATGCTCGGCAAGGAGTTCTACGAGAACTCCTACAAGGCCATCGTCAGGAACGGCACGGCGAACATGGACGTGCTGATCGCGCTCGGCTCTTCGACGGCGTATCTCTACTCCGTGGCGCGACTGCTCGGGTTCCCCGGCGAGGGGCTGTACTTCGACACCGCCGCGCTCATCCTCGTGTTCATCACGCTCGGTAACTACCTCGAGGCCCGCTCGAAGGGCCAGGCGTCGGAGGCGATCCGACAGCTGCTTGAGATGGAGGCCGACACCGCGACGCTCGTCAGGGAGGACGGGAGCGAGGAGGAGGTCCCGCTCTCGGAGGTCGAGGTCGGCGACCGGCTGAAGGTCCGCCCGGGCGAGAAGATCCCGACCGACGCCGAGGTCGTGGACGGCGACAGCGCCGTCGACGAGTCGATGGTCACCGGGGAGTCGGTGCCCGTCTCGAAGGGTCCCGGGGACGAGGTGATCGGCGCGACGGTCAACCGGAACGGGGTCCTCGTCGTCGAGGCGACGAAAGTCGGCGAGGAGACGGCCATCCAGCAGATCGTCCAGCGCGTCAAGGACGCCCAGAGCCGCCAGCCGGAGATCCAGAACGTCGCCGACCGCATCTCGTCGTACTTCGTCCCGGCGGTCATCGTGAACGCGCTGTTCTGGGGCGGCGTCTGGTACGCGTTCCCCGACGTCCTCGCGGGCTTCGTCACGTCGCTCCCGCTGTGGGGGCTCGCCGCGGGCGGCCCGACGGCAGTCGGCGTCTTCGAGTTCGCCGTGGTCGTCTTCGCCTCCGCGGTGCTCATCGCCTGTCCCTGCGCGCTGGGGCTCGCGACGCCCGCGGCGACGATGGTCGGGACGACGATCGGCGCACGCAACGGCGTCCTCTTCGAGGGCGGCGACATCCTGGAGCGCGTCCGCGACGTCGACGCGGTGGTCTTCGACAAGACGGGGACGCTGACGAAGGGCGAGATGGAACTGACCGACGTGGTCGCGCTCCCTGCGACCGACGGAGGTGCGGTCGACGGGGAGCCTGCGACAGACGGCGGGGCCCTCGCAGAACCCGAGACAACCGAGGAGTTCGTCCTCGAAGTCGCCGCGAGCGCCGAGTCGGGGAGCGAGCATCCGCTCGCCGAGGCCATCGTCGCGGGCGCCCGCGAGCGCGGTATCGACGTCGGGGACGCCGAGGACTTCGAGAACGTTCCGGGTCACGGCGTGAGAGCGACCACGAGCCACGGGCGCGTCCTCGTCGGCAACCGGAAGCTCCTGCGCGACGAGGGCGTCGACGTGGACCCGGCCGCCGACGCGATGGACCGGCTCGAACGCGAGGGCAAGACGGCGATGCTCGTCGCGCTCGCCGACGAGGGCCGTGACGAGTACCGCCTCCTCGGCGTCGTCGCCGACGCGGACACGGTAAAACCGTCGGCGCGCGACGCCGTCGCGGCGTTGCGCGAACGCGGCGTCGACGTGTGGATGATCACCGGCGACAACGAACGGACGGCGACGGCCGTCGCCGAGGAGGTGGGGATCGACCCCGAGAACGTCATGGCGAGCGTCCTGCCCGAGGACAAGGCCGAGGCCGTCGAGGACATCCAGGCCGACGGCCGGCGCGCGATGATGGTCGGCGACGGCGTCAACGACGCGCCGGCGCTCGCGACCGCGTTCGTCGGCTGCGCCATCGGCAGCGGGACGGACGTGGCCATCGAGGCCTCCGACGTGACGCTGATGCGCGACGACCCGCAGGACGTCCTCAAGGCCATCCGCGTCTCGGAGGGGACGCTCTCGAAGATCAAACAGAACCTCTTCTGGGCGCTGGGCTACAACACGGCGATGATACCGCTGGCCTCGCTGGGGCTGCTCCAGCCGGTGCTCGCGGCCGTGGCGATGGCCGTCTCCAGCGTCTCGGTCCTCGCGAACAGCCTCCTCTTCCGCCGGTACACGCCCGACGAGGACTACCGCCTGCTCGGGTTCCTTCGCTGAGACCCTCTCGGACGGTCCCGTTCCCGCGTTCGGAATCCAGGAACGAGTTCGATCGACGGCCAACTGCCAGAAATGTTGATCTCGTACGTATATAAACACTATACCGAACTAATTCGCCCCCTGAACGACGGAAATAACGGCGTTCGACCCGTCTACACCCGTTTCGCTCGGCCGGAATTGCGAAGTCTCTTTTGTATGCCTTCCCAACAACCGACACGAGATGACGAGAGATATTCGGCGGCGACGGTTCCTCGGAGGTATCGGAGCGATCGCAACGACCGGCGTCCTCGCGGGATGTTCGACGGAGACAGCAGGTGACGGCGGCGATGGCGGCGACGGAGACGGCGGCGACGGCGGCGACGGAGACGGCGGCGGAACACCGTCGTGGCCCTCGTATCTCGACGACGCGGTCGACGAGGGGAGCGAGGACGCCCGGGGCCAGAGCGAGGCGACCATCGCAGTCGGTCCCGACGGGAGTCTGGCCTTCTCACCGACGTTCCTGCGAGTCGACTCCGGCACGACGGTCAACTTCGAGTTCGAGAGCCCGACGCACAACGTCAAGCCCGAGAGCCAGCCCGACGGCGGCGGACTGGACGGCACCGAGGGCGGCGAGATGGACACGATCGAAGAGGGCGAGACCTACTCCGTGACGCTGGAGACGACCGGTATCTACGCCTACTACTGCGGTCCACACGAGGCCACCGGCATGAAAGGCGGCATCTCGGTCGAGTAACGCCGTATCCTGCTGCTGTTCGAACGGAGCCGGACCATCCTTTTGACTTCCCAGGCCCAGAGGTTTACCTTCGCGGCACTGCTCCGGTCGTCCCGTGACCACCGATACCGCCGATGCAAAACGAACGGGCCAGATCCATCACGTCGAACTGTCCGCGAGCGACCTGTCGGCGGCCGCCGAGTTCTGGGACTGGCTCCTCCGACAGCTCGGGTACGAAGCCAAAGACGAGTGGGACGGTGGCAGGTCCTGGGAGAACGGACCGACGTACGTCGTGCTCGTTCAGGCGAACACGTCGGATCCTCCGTTCGACCGTCGAGCGCCCGGTCTGAACCACCTCGCCTTTCACGCCGCCTCGCGCGATCAGGTCGACGAAATAACGGCAGGCGTCCGAAAGCGAGAAGGCGTGAGTGTACTGTACGAGGACCAGCACCCGTACGCAGGTGGATACTACGCGCTCTACTGTGAGGGGCCCGACGGGATCAAAATCGAAGTGGTCGCTCCCGAGTAGCGGACGAGTTATTCGCCGCGGAGTTCGGTCACGTGGTCGATGCGCTGCTGGACGAGGTCGGGTTTACCGATGTCGTGGCGGATGCGCAGTCCCTCCTCGCCCGCGACGGCGAGCGCGTCCTCGGCGATCTCTTCGGCCTCGGTTATCGAGTCGGCGACGCCGACGACCGCGAACGACCGCGAGGTGGTCGTGTAGATGCCGTCCTCGCGCTCGTCGACGCTGGCGTAGAAGAGCAGCGCCTCGCCGTCGGACCCGTCCGCGGCCGCTGCGGCGCTGTCCTCGTCGATCGTCACCTTCGCACCGGCCTCGGGGTCTGTCGGGTAGCCGTCGGGGACGGCGTACTTGCAGACGGTGGCCTTCGGGGCGAAGGAGAGCTGGGGCAGCGACTCGCCGTCGCGGGCGGCCGTCAGCACGTCGAGGAAGTCCGTGTTGAGCACCGGCAGCGTGTTCATCGCCTCGGGGTCACCGAAGCGGGCGTTGAACTCGACGACCTTGATTCCCTCGCTGGTGAGCATGAACTGGCCGTAGAGGACGCCCTTGTAGCCCTCCAGGGCGTCGACGGTCGCTTCGAGGACGTCGACGGCGTCCATGTAGTCGTCCTCGTCCATGAACGGGAGTTCGAGCGTCGCGTCGGAGTAGCTGCCCATCCCGCCGGTGTTGGGCCCCTCGTCGCCCTCGTAGGCGCGCTTGTGGTCCTGAACGGCGGGGGTGACGCGCACCTCGCCGTTGGCGACGAGCGCCTGAACGGTGAACTCCTCGCCGACGAGGCGCTCCTCGAGGACGATCCGCTCGTAGTCGGACTCGCGGACGTACTCCTTGGCTTCCTCCTTGGTGATCTGGTCGCCGGTGACGCGGACGCCCTTGCCGCCGGTGAGCCCGGCCGGCTTGACGGCCAGGTCGCCGTCGTACTCGTCGATGTACTCGGCGGCGGCGTCCATGTCCTCGAACGTCTCGAAGTCGGGACAGCCGGGGATGTCGTGCTCGCGCATGAACCGGCGCTGGAACGCCTTGTCCGTCTCGATGCGGGCTTCGGCCTCCCGCGGGCCGAACGCGTAGACGTCCGCGTCGTCGAGCGCGTCGGCGACGCCGGCGGCGAGCGGGGCTTCGGGACCGACGACCGCGAGCGTGGCATCGACCTCGCGGGCGTAGGAAGTGACTGCGGTGGGGTTCGTGGTGTCGAGCGATTCGAAGCCCTCGGCGATCCGGGCGATGCCGGGGTTGCGATTGCCCGCGCAGGCGTACAGGTCCGCGTCGGACTCGTCGAGCGCACGAGCGACGGCGTGCTCGCGGCCGCCGCCGCCGACCAGCAGGACTGTCTCTGTCATACGCGTAGGCCCGCATCCGGCCACCGTAAGTCCTGCGTTTCGACCGATATCGGGCCGCTCACGACTCCGCCGGGGTTTACTGTCGTGACCGCTTACCCCTCGGTATGACCGACGACGCCGACCCGACGGCGCGCAACCGGCTCGACGAGGAGGAGAGTCCCTACCTCCGGCAGCACGCGGACAACCCCGTCAACTGGCAGCCGTGGGACCAGGAGGCCCTCGACGCGGCGGCCGAACAGGACAAGCCCATCTTCCTCTCCATCGGCTACGCCGCCTGCCACTGGTGTCACGTCATGGAGGACGAGAGCTTCCAGGACGAGAAGATCGCCGCGGTGCTCAACGAGCACTTCGTCCCGATCAAGGTCGACCGGGAGGAGCGTCCCGACGTCGACAGCATCTACATGAGCATCTGCCAGCAGGTCACCGGGCGCGGCGGCTGGCCGCTCAACGCCTGGCTCACGCCCGACGGCGACCCGTTCTACGTGGGCACGTACTTCCCGCCCGAACCGAAACGCGGCGCGCCGGGCTTCCGGCAGCTCCTCGACGACATCAGCGAGTCGTGGAGCGACCCCGAGGAACGCGAAGAGATGGAAGCGCGCGCCCGCCAGTGGACCGACGCCATCGAGAGCGACCTGGAGGAGACGCCCGACCAGCCCGGCGAAATCCCGGGCGACGACGTGCTCGAATCGACGGCCAGCGCCGCCCTCCGCGGGGCTGATCGGGAGTTCGGCGGCTGGGGGCGCGGCCAGAAGTTCCCGCAGTCCGGCCGTCTCCACGCGCTGATGCGCGCTCATCACGAGGGCGGCCGCGACGCCTACCGCGAGGTCGTCGAGGAGACGCTCGACGCGATGGGCGACGGAGGGCTCTACGACCACGTCGGCGGCGGCTTCCACCGCTACACGACCGACCGAGAGTGGGTGGTCCCCCATTTCGAAAAAATGCTCTACGATAACGGGGAATTGGCCCGCGTCTTCCTCGCCGGCTTCCAGTTCACCGGCCGCGAGCGCTACCGTGATACCGCCCGCGAGACGCTGGCGTTCGTCGAGCGCGAACTCACCCATCCCGAGGGTGGGTTCTACAGCACGCTCGACGCCGAGAGCGCGGTCCGGAGCGAAGCGGCGGACCGCGACGGCGAGCGGGGAGCGGAGCGACCCGCGAGCGAGAGCGAGGACGAGAGCGGCGAGCGCGAGGAAGGGGCCTTCTACGTCTGGACCCCCGGAAGTGTCCAAGAGGCAGTCGCCGAATTCGGCGCCGACGCCGGCCTCTCTGACGAAGAGACTGACCTCGCCGCGGACCTGTTCTGCGATCGCTACGGCGTCACCCCGAGCGGTAACTTCGAAGGACAGACCGTCTTGACCCTGAGCGCACCGGTCGAGGCGCTCGCCGACGAGTACGACCGTGACGAGGCCGAAGTCGAGGAACTGCTTCGCGCGGCGAAGTCGGCCGTCTTCGAGGCACGCGAGGAACGACCGCGACCGCCCCGCGACGAGAAGGTCCTCGCCGGCTGGAACGGCCTCATGATCTCCGCGTTCGCCGAGGCTGCCATCGTGGATTCGGAATCGTGGGCCGAAAACGCGGTTGACGCGCTCGCGTTCGTTCGGGAGCACCTCTGGGACGAGGACGCGGGCCGACTCCGCCGGCGCTTCAAAGACGTCTCCGAGCCGCGCTCGGAGGCTCGGGAGACCGAGTCTCCCGGTGGAGACGTGCGGATCGATGGGTATCTCGAAGACTACGCCTTCCTCGCGCGCGGTGCGTTCGACACCTACCAGGCCACCGGCGATGTCGACCACCTCGCGTTCGCCCTGGACCTCGCCCGGACTATCGAGGAGGAGTTCTGGGACGCCGAGGAGGAGACGCTGTACTTCACCCCCGAGAGCGGCGAATCGCTCGTGGCGCGACCGCAGGAGCTCGCCGACCAGTCCACGCCCTCCAGCGCCGGCGTGGCCGCCGAACTCCTGCTCTCGCTCGACCACTTCGTCGCCCACGACCGCTTCGAGTCGGTCGCCGCGGGCGTGCTCGGGACCCACAGCAACCGGATCGAGTCCGATCCGGTCCAGCATCCGTCGCTCGCGCTCGCTGCAGACACCTACCGCTCCGGGAGTCACGAACTCACGCTCGCGGCGGAGAGAGTTCCAGAGAAGTGGCGCCAGACACTGGCGACGACGTACGTCCCGCGTCGCCTGCTCGCGCCGCGGCCCCCGACGGACGACGAACTTTCCCCGTGGCTAGAGGCGCTCGAACTCGACGACGCCCCGCCGATCTGGGCCGACCGCGAGGTTCGCGACGACGAACCGACGGTCTACGCCTGCCAGTCGCGGGCGTGTTCGCCACCGACCCACTCCGTCGCGGAGGCGCTGGAGTGGTTCGGCGAGTGAGGACGCAGAGAGGAAACGAGAAGAACGGGGGCCGCCCTGGCGATCAGACGGAGGCCGCGAGGTCTTCGAGTTCGCGGCCGAGGTAGACGGCGATGGGGACCGGTTCCTCCTCGACGAATCGCGCGACTTCCTCGCCGTCGCGTTCGACGACGACCGTCGGGATCAGATCGATGTCGTACTCCTCGACCTTCGGCCCGGTCTTGCTGCCGTCGTCTTCCTTCTCGACGGCGTACTCCTCGATGCGGTCGTCGGGCACGCCTGCGGCGTCGAGCGCCGCGCCGAAGTCCGGCAGTTGCGATCGGCAGTCGATACACCAGTCGCCGCCCCAGACCTTGTAGGTGACTTCGTCTTTGAGCGCCGCGAGGACGTCCACCGTGTCGGCGTAGGCCTCCTCGGTCCACACCGGGTTCGGCTCCATGGTCTCCAGTGACATACACCCCACTACCGGGTGGGGTGGCTTAACGACAACGCTCCGTTCATCCCGGCTACTCGTCGCCGATTCCGGCCCGGTCGCGGATCACGTCGTCGAGGATCCGCCGGTGACAGCGTTTGGACTCGCCCTCGAAGCAGACGAGCGCGACCGATCCGCCGTCTTTCACCTCCTCCGCGAGCGAATCGACCGCGTCCCGGGCCGCGTCGTCGGTCGCGAGGTGCTCGCGGTAGCGCGCCTCGAAGTCGGTCTCCGTCCACGCGGCGTTGTGGGCTTCCTCGTCGCACAGGCCCTGCAACTGGAGGTCCTCCTGGCGCTGCTTGGTCTCCGAGAGGAGCGACTCCGGAGGGCCGAGCGCCGGCACGTTCTCGTCGACGAGCGCGCTGAACCAGCCGGTCGGTCGGCGGACGACGCCGACGAGCCGCGCGTCGTCGGGCAGGTCGGCGATGTCGTGCTGGAGCGCGGCCGCGTAGGTGTCCGTAACGGTCCCCGTCACGTGCAGGTCTCCGGTCGAGACGGCGGAAAAAGTTTCGACGGTGCGAACGGACACTGCGGGCGATCAGAGGGGTTCGGTCGGGGTTCCAGCGGTACGCCGAGGGCGTCGGGACCCGATCAGTCCTTGCCGGTGAAGTGGCCCTGCTCGTTTCGTTCCTGCTCCTGGGCGGAGGTCTTGCCGCCGCGCGATCGGGCTTCCTGCGTCAGGCCCTGCGTGCTGCCACCGCTGCTACTCTGGCTGCTACTCTGGGTACGCTGGCCGGAGCGGTCCTGCTGCTGTCGCTGGTCGCCCTGTTGGCCCTGCTGTCCCGGGATCTGGCCCTGCTGGTCGCGCTGCTGGGACTGGGCGGCGTGCTGTCCGGCCATCGAACGACCCTGCTGGCCGCCGAGCTGCTGGGAACCCTGCTGGTGCTGCTGGCCGCCGAACTGCTGGGCACCCTGCTGGTGCTGCTGACTACCGAACTGCTGGCCGCCCTGCTGGTGTCGTTGCTGTCCCTGCTGGCCCTGATGGCCGGTGAACTGGCCCTGCTGGTCGCGCTGCTGGGACTGGGCGGAGTGCTGGCCGCCCATCGAACGGCCCTGTTGACCGCCGAGCTGCTGACCGCCGAACTGCTGGCTACCCTGCTGATGCCGCTGCTGACCTTGCTGCTGGTAATTCTGCTGACCGCCCTGCTGGCCCTGCTGGCCGGTGAACTGACCCTGCTGGTCGCGCTGCTGGGACTGCGCGGAGTGCTGGCCACCGATCGAACGGCCCTGCTGCTGGTTGTGCTGGCTCTGCTGTCGTCGGTTGTTGGGGTCGTTGTATGACATGGGTAATCTGGAGAGCGTCCGCGACTCACCGAACGACGAACGTGGCTCGTCGAACGGCTCGGTCGGTCATTGAATTGCGATTCACAAGCCGATTCGGCCTGCAATAGAAACCCGGCCACGGCAGCCGATTCGTGGGGCGAACGGCCCTACGTCGCCCCTGACCGTCACGGACGGCAGCACTGCCTGCCGCTGCCGCGGCCCATTTAAGGGGCTGTGTCGTACTTCGCCGTAGTGTACTCGAGCATCCTCGAAACGATCGGGTCGCCGCTGGTGGAGGTCGACGCCCCCGACGGCGCCACCATCGCGGCGAAAGTAGAGTCGTACAACCCGGGCGGGTCCGCCAAGGACCGGCCGGCGAAGGAGATGGTCGAGGCCGCCGAGCGCGACGGGGTGCTCACCGAGGGCGACGCCATCGTCGAACCCACGAGCGGCAACACCGGCATCGGCCTCGCCGTGGTCGGCGCGGCGAAGGGCTACGACGTGACGCTCGTCATGCCCTCCTCGAAGTCGCCCGAGCGCCGCCAGATCATGCGCGCCTACGGCGCCGACATCGAACTCGTCGACGGCGACATCTCCGCCGCGAAAGACCGCGCCGACGAACTGGAGGCCGAGGAGGGCTACGTCCAGCTCCGCCAGTTCGAGAACCCGGCGAACCCCGAGGCCCACTACCGCTCGACGGGCCCCGAGATCCTGGAGGAGATCGGCGACCGGGAGGTCGACGCCTTCGTCGCTGGCGTCGGCACAGGCGGGACGCTCACCGGAATCGGCCGCCGCCTCCGGGAGACATTCCCCGACGTGGAGATCGTCGCGGTCGAACCGGCGACCAACGCCGTCCTCTCCACCGGCGTGGCCGGCGACGACGACTTCCAGGGCATGGGACCCGGGTTCGTGAGCGACAACCTCGACCGCGACCTGCTAGACGACGTCGAGACGGTGGAACTCGACGCGGCCGAAGCGGAGTGCCGCCGCCTCGCCCGCGAGGAGGGGATCCTCGTCGGGCAGTCCTCCGGCGGGACGAACCTGGTCGCCAAGCGCGTCGCCGAGCGCCTCGCGGCCGACGATTCTGTGGAGGACCCGCTCGTCGTCACCGTCTACTGGGACAGCGGCGAGCGCTACATGTCGACCGGGATGTTCGACTGAGACCGGGTCGACTCGAGGGTGCCGACCGGACGTCCCGCTACTTCTCGACGCCGCCCGCGTTCGATTCGTCTTCAGTTCGCTCCCCGGGCCCCTCACCAGCCGTCTCTCCGCGGTCTACCCGGGCGGCTTCGAACGCCCGGAGGTCGCCGCTGACTCGGTCGCTGGCCTGGCCGTGCATGTATCGTCCGAGCACCGCCGCGAGGCCGGCGACGACGAGCGCGACGGCGGTCACCGTGCCGACCGCGACCTGGAGATCGCCGCTCGCCACGCCCTCGTCGCCGATCCGCAGGCCGAGGGGGATGAGGGCGGTCCCGGCGGCGATGAGGTAGAGGCTCCGCGCGAACGCCTCCGCCGGGACGCGGGCCCGGGCGAGATAGGCGGCGGGTGCGAGCCAACTCCCGAGGAACACCAGCGGGGCGGTCCAGACCGACAGCGGGCGGACCGTACTCACGAGGAACAGCCCCAGCGGCGCGAGCGGGACGGCGACGGCGAGGCCGGCGACGACCATGACGCGGCCGGACGCCCGCCGTTCGCCGCCCTCGCTGACGAGAAACTCGGGCCGCTCGTCCTCGTCGAACAGCCCGTCGAGTTCCGAGAGGTCGACGGCCTCCTCGTCGCCGGTGGCGGTGCTGTCGATCGGTCCGTCGTGATCGCCGATACCGTCTCCCCCAGGTTCGGCACTGTCCGCGCCGTCGGCACCACTGCCTGTGTCGTCACTGCCACCAGCACCACCATTCTCGTCGCGTTCGTCCGGCGGGTCGGCCATGCCGCCTCCTTTGCGCCCGGCCGACAAGAATCCCGGCCTACGACCGACCGATCGGCGTCGAACGCGGGGGCGAGGGGCGCGACGACGAGAAACGACTATACCGGCGCACGCCCACGCCACTGGCATGCGACTGGAGGACTACTGGGGAATCGGGCCGAAGACCCGGGACCTGCTCGCCGAGGAACTGGGCGTCGAGCGAGCGCTGGCCGCCATCGAGTCGGCGGACTCCCGGGCGCTGGTCGACGCGGGCCTCTCGCAGGGTCGGGCGACGCGCATCCTCCGGCGGGCCCAGGGCGGCGAAGCGATGGACGTGCTCGCGACGCGAGACACCCGCGAGGTGTACAAGGAGATCCTCGACCTCGCCGGAGAGTACGCCCTCACGGAGGACGCGGCCAGCCGGATCCGCATCCTCACACCGCTGGGCGCCCGCGAGGAGATGGCCGAGCGCATCGACCGCATCCTCGAAGCCCGCGACTCGTGGACGGCCCTGGACGACGAGACCCGGGCCGCCGTCGAGGAGGCCTTCGAGGACAACGCCGCCGGCGGCGAACTCGCGGCCGTCCGCACCGCGCTCGCGCTCTCGGAGGCCGGCGTCTCCGCGGGCGTCTTCGAACCGATCGCGGACCTTGACGACGAGGCGCTCGCCGACGCGGCGGCCGCGCTCGCGGGACTCCGGAGCGGCGGCGACAGCATCGGCGAGGGCGCCGACGACCGACTCGACTCCCTCCGCGGCGCGCTCGCCGACGTCGAGGACATGGCGGCCACGCCCGGGAGCGTCGCCGAGGAAGTGCAGTCGGGCGCTCGCGGCCCGGACGACTTCCGCGAGACGCTCGTCCGCCACGTCACGAGCGAGACCGAAGTCGACGTGACGCGCGTCCGCGAGGCGATGCCCGGGGAAGCGACCGACGCCGGCGACTTCGTGGCCGAGACGCTCCGGTCGCTGGCCGGCGACCTCCGCACGGCCGTGGACGAGCGCGAGGTCGAAGTGGCCGACCGGCTCGAAGGGACGATCGAGACGGCGAGGGTGGAGATCGACGCGGCGGTGACGGCCGTCGACGACGTCGCGCTGTACGTCTCGATCGCTCGATTCGCCGACGCGTACGACCTCCAGCGGCCGACGTTCGTGGATCGCGAGACCGTCGCCGTCGAGAACGCGCGCAACCTCTCGCTCGTCGCGGGCGGTATCCCGGTCCAGCCCGTCACCTACGGCATCGGCGACCACGCGCTCGACGTACCGGCCGCGGAGGCGCCACCGAGCGACCACGTGGTCGCGGTCCTGACCGGCGCCAACAGCGGCGGGAAGACGACGCTGCTGGAGACGCTCTGTCAGGTGCAACTGCTCGCCCAGATGGGCCTGCCGGTCCCCGCGGACAGCGCCGAGGTGGGCGTCGTCGACGCCGTCGTCTTCCATCGCCGCCACGCGAGTTTCAACGCCGGCGTGCTCGAATCGACGCTCCGGTCGGTGGTGCCGCCGCTGACCGACGAGGGTCGGACGCTGATGCTCGTCGACGAGTTCGAGGCCATCACCGAACCGGGGTCCGCCGCGGACCTTCTCCACGGCCTCGTCCGACTGAGCGTCGACCGCGGCGCGCTCGGCGTGTTCGTCACCCACCTCGCCGACGACCTCGAACCGCTTCCGCCGGAAGCCCGCGTCGACGGCATCTTCGCCGAAGGGTTGACCCCGGATCTCGACCTCGAAGTCGACTACCAGCCCCGCTTCGAGACGGTCGGTCGCTCGACGCCCGAGTTCATCGTCTCGCGGCTGGTCGCCAACGCGGGCGACCGCAGCGAGCGGGCGGGCTTCGAGACGCTCGCCGAGGCCGTCGGCGAGGAAGCCGTCCAGCGGACGCTCTCCGACGCCCGCTGGACGGCCTGACCCGGGGCGGAACCAGTGAGATCAGACCGTCCCGACCGTCGGGAAATCGCCATCGCTCGCGGCGTCTTCTCCGGTTTCCGTGTCGCTGTCGGCGCTATCGTCCGCCGATCGTGATCGTTCTCGCTCGTCGTCGGCCGACTCGTACTCCGGCGCGATGATACACAGCATAGCTCTCACCAGACTCTCCGGCGGGGATCGAACCCGCCGCTCCGGCGCTGGGCCGGCGTCACACCGCTGTGACCGCGGAGAGCAGGGGATCGGAGCGGCCCGTTCGCGGGGCCGCCGCCGATAGTTCGTGCCGCTCACGATTCGTTCGCGTCGACTGGGTCGGCCGCGTCGGCGACGAGGACGGTCGCCTCCATGATGCCGAAGCCGTCTTCCAGCGTCTGGCGGACGGCGTCGGCCTCGGGCGCGTGGTCGGGGAAGACGAGCCAGACGGTGGCCGTCACGCGGATGTCGGTCGCGCGGGGCGTCACGTCGGTCACGCCGGTGACTTCGGCCGTCTCGACGCCGTCGACGTCGGCGACGACCGTCCGGACGCCGCTCTCGAGGTCCGCCATGGTGTCTCGGGGGACCCACAGGTCGACTTCCGCCGTCGATTCCACCGCGGTTGTGGCATGGACTGCCATACGACGCCCGGCGCGATTCGAACGCGCGTCGCCTGAGCGACCGCCGTGCGGGCGTCGGGGCGCGCAGTGATGCCTCTCTCCGGCAGCGCTGGCGCTGGTTCGCCGACCGCGCTCCCGTCCGAGCCGGACGCGGCGACGGAGGCCGCGTCAGCGACCGGAGGCCTTGGGAGCGCGGATCGGGCGTGCGTGGGCCGATGGGGCGACAGCGGAGCGCGGATCCATCGGTGGGACGAGACCTGTCGTCACGCGAGACGGGCCGGTGGCCACGACGTCGGGGTCACAGGAAGAGCCGAGATCGGCTCGAACCGACAGCCGTCGACCGGACTGGGAGCCCGGACGGCCCGCGGAGTTTCACGCGGCGACGGTCGGTTCGAGCACGCGGTTGCCCCCTGCAGACCGACCGATCGCCAGATCCTCCCCGCTGGGATTCACTGCACCGACGTCCGCCGTGACGGCGGCGTCGGCGCAACCGGCGCTGCCGCCATACGGGCCGTGGGCCCGGGCGAACGCCGGTGACGCAATGAGGTCGATCATTCGGGATCACCGCTCGCACCGTAGTGGTGGAACGTACTCGATACGTCTACACGGGAATATATTAAATTTTTTGCACGTATGCGAGACCCTGTCATGCACGGAACTTTCGGGAGGGCCACACTTATGGGCCAGATACTCCAAGTAGTGCGTATGAAGAAACGCCTGAAGCGCATCCTGAGTCGTGCTCGCTACGCAGCCATGGGCGCCGCCGTCGGCGCCGGAATCGGCGGTCTCTTCGGACGCAACACTGCCAGCACCGGCGGCGCGCTCGGCGCCCTCGTCGGCGCGACCATCGGCGAGAAACGCGTCACCGTCGACTCGTTCATCGACGACGTGAAGGAAAAACGGGCTGAGCGGAAGGAACTCGCCGACGCGGAGTGACGACCGGGCCGACCGCCGCGGCCGACGCGGCGACGACTCCGGCCCCCGTGCCGTCCCGCTCTCAGAGCTCGTTTTCGACGTGGAGTCGAGTGACGTGGCCGCCGCAGCCGCACTGTTCGACGTACTCGTAGCGTACTGCGTCGCCGAAGGCCTCCGACAGTTCTTCGTAGAGATAACTCTCCGGGTGGCCGTGGTCGCCGTGGGTGACCAGATTGACGTGGTTGCCCGGTGCGGTGTGCTCGACGGCGTCGACCGCCTGCGAGACGACCAGTTCGCGGTCATCGGCGTGGTGCGGTTTCTCCAGGTTAGCCGACCAGGAGTTCTCGTGGACGTGGTCGGTCACGGGCTCGACGTCGTCGTGGCTGACGGACATATCTACTCGTACCCACGCCTCGGGTGAACCCGTGGCGCCGAACACGTTCGGTCGTCGCGGAGTGGCTCAGACCGCGGGCCCGTCCTCTCCGGAGCGGTCGCCGTCTCTGCTTCGCTCGTCCGCCCGGTCTCCACCGTCCGCTTCGTCGCTCACGCTGCCGTCTCCTGGTTCGTCCTCGTCGCCCGATCCGTCGTCCGCCTCCGATTCGTCGACCGTCCGCTCCTGGACCTGGACGCCCTTTCCGGCGAGATATCGCATCTGCCGGCGTGCGAACTCCTCCTCGCGAGCGCCCTGCGTCGCGAGCACGTACATGAGCGCGCGCCCGGCGGGTCGCATCGTCCGGCCGGCGCGTTGAGTCCCCTGCCGGCGCGACCCGCCCAGCCCGGACGCGACCACCGCGAGGGAGGCGTCGGGGAGGTCGATCCCCTCGTCGCCGACGCGGGAGACCACGAGCGTCCGGAGCGACCCGTCGCGGAACTGCTGGAACAGCCGCTCGCGCTCGTGGTGGGGCGTGTCGCCGCTGACGAACGGCACGTCCAGCGCGGTCGAGAGGTCCCGACCCTGGTCGAGGTAGTCCACGAAGACCAGCGCCTTCTGCTCGGGGTGGCGCGACAGGATCCGTCGGGTCTCCTCGATCTTCGCGGGGTTCGACGCGGCTATCTGGCGGCGCTCGTGACCGTCGGCGCCGACGTACTCGTTGCGGCTGTCGTCGTCGGTCCAGGGTACGTAGCGGATCTCGACGCGCGGTTCGGCGACGAACCCATCGTCGAACAGCGAGTCCCAGTCGGTCCCGATGGGGGGACCGATGAGCGTGAATATCTCCTCCTGGAGGTCGTCCTCGCGAACGGGCGAGGCCGAGAGGCCGAGACGATGGCGCGTCTGCAGGTTCGCGCTCCGCCGGTAGACGTCGCTGGGGACGTGCTGGACCTCGTCGTAGACGATGAGACCCCACTCCCGGGAGTCGAACAGGTGCCGGTGGCGGTCCATCCCCGCGGTCTGGTACGTCGCGATAGTGACCGGCCGGATGTCCTTCGTGCCGCCGTGGTACTCGCCGACCTGGGACTCGTCGAGGGTCGTGTGGGCGAGGATCTCGTCGCGCCACTGGCGGACGAGTTCGCGGCTCGGCACCAGGACGAGCGTCTCGCCGCCGACGCGCTCCAGGATGCCCATCGCAGCGACGGTCTTCCCGCTCCCCGGCGGGCCGACGAGCACGCCCGATTTGGTCTCCATGAACCGGCTCACCCAGTCGTGCTGGTAGTCCCGGAGATCCAGGGTGAGCGAGAGATCCAGCGGGTCGCCGGATTCGAGGTCGCGCTCGTCCTGGACGGGATAGCCCGCCTCGTAGAGGACGCGCTTGACCTCCGCGGTGGCCTCCTCGGCGACCCAGCTCTCGGTGTCGGAGATGGGCGCCCGGAGATGGCTGTCGTCGAGTTTCTGCCGGGCGACGTTGCCCATCAGGTTCTCCGTCGCCGCTTCGAGGACGACGTAGCCGTCCTCGTGGGTCTTGAGGGTGAACTGGTGGGCGCGCTTCCACTGCTCGCCGATCCACTCTTCGAGGTCGGGATAGCGCTGGGGCAGCACGTCGCGGACGGTCCCGAGCAGTTCCTCGACGTGGTCGTACGGCGCCTGCCAGATGTCCGAATCCGCGATCTCGTAGACGTACCCGCGGTCGCCGTTCGTATCGACCAGGCGGGCGAACTGCGAGAGCTGCGCGCGGGTGAACTGCGCCGGTCTGTCGACGACGATCTGCCGGCGGTTCGGGAAGACGACGAACCGCTCGCGGTCGGCGTACTCGGTCCACTCGGCGGGGTACCACACCGTGGGATCCTGGGAGACGTCCCGGCTCACGACGCCGCCGTCGCGTTCGAGGGCCGTGAGCCACGACTCGGTTTCGTCCCTCGATTCGTCCAGTCGACGCGCGATCTCGTCGGTCGTCAGGACTGGACGACCCGCCCGTTCGATCGCCTCGTGGAACCGATCGAGCGACGCGTCGTCCTGGTCGTCTGTCACACCCGCCCGTTGGCCGCCACGCGACAAGGTGCTTTCGTCTGCCCGGGCGGTCGCGGCTCGAGAGCGCGCAGTCCGACCATCGAACCTACTTATAGTCGGTAATTCGTAATAACTTTGAATTTGATAATATCTGAAGACCCTGTCGCATTCCCACCAATGGTTATCCAACCGCTGAGGGACTCGATGACGATATCTCGCCACTACAGAGACGTTACTGCGCGATATTCCGAAGACCAGGTTCCACTCTAGATGGAGTCGTCAATCGAGATCGCCACCGTCGGTGACACGGAAATTGTGAAAACAACTGCCTGAAACTGGCTAAGATGGCCTACAGAACGAATTTTTAGAGTTTCACGTTCATTCCCGAAGTCGATAGCTCGATTTCGCCGAATTTATAATAGTTCTGTTGTGTTCCAAAACCTATTCTATCCTTGACTATTCTATTGACGCTCACTCGGATTCGACTTGGGGACGCATCGATCCGGTCTACCGAGCGCTGGGAACAGCGTCTCGAAATGGGCCGAGCGGAACCGTCGGGCGGGCCGGTGGCACAGTCCGGTCGGTACGCCGCTCGGAGCGAGTCGGTGGGTGGACGTCGACGGCGCGTGCGGGGCCGCTACGAGTACGTGACGTTCAGTTCGAGGACGTTCGCGGTTTCGAGGACGCGCTTGGGGAGCTCCTCGCGGAAGCGCTCGTTCTCGAAGCGGTGGGAGGGACCGGAGACGCTGATCGCGCCGAGGACCCGGTCGTCGTTGCTGAGGACCGGGGCGGCGACGCAACGCAGCCCGGACAGGCGTTCCTCGTCGTCGAACGCGACGCCGCGTTCGCGGATCTCCGCGAGCGTCTCGAACAGTTCGTCGCGGTCGGTGACGGTCCGCTCGGTGGTCCCGGGCAGCCCGTGGCGGTCGATGATCTCCTCGACCCGCTCCTCGGAGAGGTGCGCGAGGATGGCCTTGCCGAGGGCCGTGCTGTGCAGGCAGACGCGGTTGCCGACGTGCTCTTTCACGCGGACCGCGTTCTCGCCGCGGGTCCGGTAGAGGTACGTCCCCTTGCCGTGCTCCTCGACGAGGAGGTTACAGAGTTCCCCGGTCTCGTCGGCGAGTCTGTCGAGTTCCGGACGGGCGATCTCGAAGATCTGCGACTGGTTGCGAGCGTACGCGCCGTGTTCGAGGAACCGCAGGCCGATGCGGTACTGGTCGTCCGCCTTGACGACGTAGGCCTCCTGTTCGAGCGTGCTCAGGTAGTTGTGGACGGTGCTCTTCGGGAGGTCGAGGTGCGTCGACAGCTCAGTCACTCCCGCCCCGCCGAGCTCCTGGAGACCGCCGATGATCCGGAAGGTGCGTTCGACCGACTTTACCGTGTTTCGCGCGGACTGCGCCATAGCGAGCGAGAGACACCCCGCTGTCTTAAT
Organism: Halosimplex amylolyticum; assembly: GCF_051414035.1. Taxonomy (NCBI): domain Archaea; kingdom Methanobacteriati; phylum Methanobacteriota; class Halobacteria; order Halobacteriales; family Haloarculaceae; genus Halosimplex; species Halosimplex amylolyticum. The sequence continues at coordinate 1,520,592 of NZ_JBLKNW010000001.1, forward strand.
CGTTCTGCAATCGCAAACGGTCGTTCAGACGTTCACTCGACTTCGAGAAAATCCCTGGCGGCGTCAGACGGTCGTAACCGGGTTGGTGAGCGTCCCGATCCCCTCGATGTCGATCTCGACCTCGTCGCCCTCGCGGAGCGTGAAATCGCCCTCTGGGACGAGCGCCGTTCCGGTCAACAGAACGGTCAGGTCGGGGACGACGTTGTGACGTGTGAGATACGAACTCAGTTCCTCGCACGTGCGGACCATCTCGCTCGTGTTCGTGGTCCCGTCGTAGACGACCTCGCCGTCGCGGTGAATCTGCATCGTCATCTCGAGGTCGTGGGGGTCGTCGACTTCAGAGAGCGAGACGACGCAGGGGCCGAGCGAACAGCAGCGGTCGTAGACTTTGGCCTGGGGGAGATAGAGCGGGTTCTCGCCCTCGATGGAGCGGCTGCTCATGTCGTTCCCGATCGTGAAGCCGACGATGTCGCCCTCGAAGAGGACGATACCGAGTTCCGGTTCCGGCGTGTCCCAGTCGGAGTCGGCGCGGATACCGACCGCGTCGTCGGGGCCGACGGTCCGGCTCGGCGTCGCCTTGAAGAAGATCTCGGGGCGTTCGCTCTCGTAGACGTCGATGTAAACGTCGGGTTTGTCGCTCTCTTCCTGGCGCGCTTCCTCGCTGATCTGGTAGGTGACGCCCGAGGCCCACACCTCCGGGGGTTCGACGGGCACGAGGACGTCGTCCTCGTCGATCTCGAGTTCCTCGGCGTCGTCGAGGTACGCCTGGGCGCTCTCGTCGAGCCCCTGGCGCGAGTCGTCGGCGCTCGCGAGCAACTCCGCAACTGTCGCGGGGCCGCCAGACGCGCTCGTCAGGTCGTAGGCGGTGTCACCGTCGGACGCTACCAGCCGCTGGTCGGTCCCCCGCGTCACTCGGAAGTATCTCATACTCTGTACAGTGTGTTGGACAGGCAGTATTTAAGTGTGCCGGGCGTGATCCGCGAACGGCGACCCGGTGAACGGTCGCGGTCGCCCGCTCTCGCGGTGTCCGCGGCGAGGGGTACCGGCACCGCAAGAGTTTTTGAACGTTCGTGAGAGGTGAACGCATATGGACGTAGGTGTGCTCACCGTGGCACTCGGCGGCGAATCGATCGACGACGCGTTCGCGTACCTCTCCGAGCAGGGCGTCGACGCTGTCGAACTTGGGTGTGGCGGGTTCGTCGGAGACGACCACCTCCCGCGCGAGGAGTACCTCGACGACGACGAGGCACAGGCGGAACTGCAAGAGTTGCTCGACGAGCACGGTCTTTACGCGTCCGCGCTCGCGACGCACAACAACCCGCTCCACCCCGACGACGAGCGGGCCGAGCGCGCCGACACCGAACTCCGGGAGGCTATCACGCTGGCTGACCAGCTCGGCGTCGACGCCGTGACCTGCTTCTCGGGGCTCCCCGCGGGCGGGCCGAACGACGAGACGCCAAACTGGATCACCGCGCCGTGGCCCAACGAGCACCACGAGGCCCACGAGTACCAGTGGGAGGTCGCCGAGGAGTACTGGTCCGACCTGGCCGAACACGCGGCCGACCACGACGTGAAGGTCGCCATCGAGATGCACCCGAACATGCTGGTGTACGAGCCGACCGGCATGCTCGAACTCCGCGAACGCACGAACGAGTACATCGGGGCGAACTTCGACCCGTCGCACCTGTTCTGGCAGGGCATCGACATCACCGAGGCCATCCGCTTCCTCGGCGAGGAGGACGCGATCCACCACTTCCACGCCAAGGACACCAAAGTCTACGAGGCCAACAGCCGCGTGAAGGGCGTTCTCGACACCGACCCGTACACCGAAGAACCCGACCGCTCGTGGCTCTTCCGCTCGATCGGTTACGGCCACGGCGAGGAGTTCTGGAAGGACGTGGTGTCGACGTTGCGGATGATCGACTACGACGGCGCCCTGTCCATCGAGCACGAGGACTCGCTGACCTCGCCCAACGAGGGCCTGGAGAAAGCCATCGACGTGCTCCAGCGCTCCGTCTTCGAAACGACCCCCGGCGACGCCTACTGGGCCTGAACGATGAGCGAGGAACCACTCTCCGTCGGCGTCCTCGGCTACCGGTTCATGGGCAAGGCGCACGCCAACGCGCTCGCGCGCCTGCCGATGTTCTTCCCCGAAGCACCCGAAGTCGAGCGCGAGGTCATCGTCGGCCGCGACGAGGAGGCGCTGGCTGAGGCCGCCGAGCGACTCGGTTTCAACAGGTACGCGACCGACTGGGAGGACGTCGTCGAGGAGGTCGACGTGTTCTACAACCTCGGGCCGAACAACGTCCACGCCGACCCGTCGATCGCCGCGCTGGAAGCCGACACGCACGTCTTCTGCGAGAAGCCGCTCGCGCACACGCTGGAGGACGCCGAGCGGATGCGCGACGCCGCCCGCGACTCGGCGGCGACCGCCGGAATCGCGTTCAACTACCGATTCATCCCGGCGATCCAGTACGCCAAGAACCTGATCGACGCGGGCGAACTCGGCGAGATCCACCACGTTCGCGGACAGTACCTCCAGGACTGGCTGGTCGACCCCGAGGCGCCGTGGAGCTGGCGCAACTCGAAGGAGCTAGCTGGCTCGGGCGCGCTCGGTGACCTGGGCGCGCACACGATCGACCTGACCCGCTTCCTCGTCGGTGACCGGGCGGGCGACATTTCCCGCCTCTCCGGCCAGTTGCAGACGTTCGTCGACGAGCGGCCCGTCCCCGGCGGCGACGACGGCTCGCTCCAGGGCGAGGGCGGCGACCCGACGGAGACCCGCGAGGTCACCGTCGACGACGCCTACACGGCGCAGGCCGAGTTCGAGAACGGTGCTGTCGCGACCTACGAGGCCTCGCGTTTCGCCACGGGCTGCAAGAACGACCACTCCATCGAGATCAACGGCTCGAAGGGCAGCCTGAAGTTCTCGCTCGAACGGCTGAACGAACTCGAACTCCTGCTCGAAGACGACCGCGGGTTCCAGACGATCAACGTGACGGAAGCCGACGACCCGTACATGGAGCACTGGTGGCCCGTGGGCCACGTCATCGGCTGGGAACACACGTTCGTCCACGAGAACTACGAGTTCCTCTCCGCGGCGGTCGCCGGCGAGGACCACTCGCCGTCGTTCGAGGACGGCTACCGCGTGCAGGAGCTACTCAGCGCTATCGAGGAGTCCGACGCCTCCGGCGAGTGGGTCGCGGTCTGAGCCCACCCGAGACCGGTCGACGCCGGATTCGAGGGCGAACCCGGCAGGATTCGCTCGCGGCGGCACCTTTTTCGCGGTTCTGTGACTCGATAACCCATGACGCTGACAGCTGCAGTCGTCGGTGCCGGACCGGATCCTGACAACCCGAGCGGCGACGGGTACGCGATGGGGTATCGCCACGCCGACGCCTACGAGGAGGTCGACGGAGTCGATCTGGTCGCGGTCGCTGACATCGTCCCGGAGAACGCCCGGGCGTTCGCCGACGAGTACGGGATCGGCGACGACGGCGTCTTCGAGGACTACGAAGTGATGCTCGAGTCGGTCGAACCGGACGTCGTCAGCGTGACAGTCCCGCCGGCTATCCACGCGGACATCTCGATCGGCTGCATCAGGAGCGGCGTCGTCGCGGGCGTCCACTGCGAGAAGCCCATGTCGCGCACGTGGGGCGAGGCCCGCGCGATGGCCGAGGAAGCCGACCGCCACGACGTCCAGCTCACGTTCAACCACCAGCGCCGCTTCGGCGAGCCCTTCCGCCGAGCGAAGGAGCTGCTCGACGCCGGGGAGATCGGCGACCTCGAACGCGTCGAGTTCTCCGCCCCCAACGTCTACGACTACGGCAGCCACTCCTTCGACCTCTGTTCGTACTACAACGACGAGACCGAGGCGGAGTGGGTGCTCGCGAACGTCGACTACCGGGAGGAAGACGTCCTGTTCGGCGCGCACAACGAGAACCACGCCGTCGTCCAGTGGCGATACGAGAACGGCGTGACCGGGCTGGCGACGACGGGCGTGGGCGCGGAGACCGTCGCCTGTCACAACCGACTGATCGGCAGCGAGGGCGTCATCGAGGTCGGCCCCGGCGGCGTCTCGGCGTCCGAACCCCTGCGCATCCGCCGCGACGGCGAGGGCTGGGAGTCTATCGCCTGTGGCGAGGGCGTCCACGGGGACGACTGCATCCGCCGCGCGATCGCCGACGTGGTGGCCGGCGTAGCGACCGGCGATCCCTCGGAGCTGTCCGCTCGAAACGCCCTCGTCGGCACCGAACTGATCTTCGGCGCCTGGGAGTCCGCCCGCCGCCGCGGCCGGGTCGACTTCCCGCTCGATATCGACGACAATCCGCTGGAGTCGATGGTCGAATCGGGCGAACTCACGCCCGAATCCGGCGACCCCTGATCGGAGCCGTCGGTCGCGGAAGCGGTCCCGGTCGGGGCAGGTCGGGGTCGAACCACCGATCGAACGTCTCGAACGTAGTGGCGATGCGCCCGACCAGTGGTTCCACCAGTCAGGTAGATCGTCCCACTGAGACGAACCTACATGGCACCATTCTCACAGGCGTTCTCTTCTACGATTATCCGTTCCCTATACGTCGACGAGGGTTCGACGACACAGAACGACTTGCTTCCCTGCGGAGACGTCGATCCGCGAGCCGGTCCCGTAGATGGACCCGGTAACTCCTGCTTACGACGATGCGACCGCGATCGGCGTCGCTCCGACAACCGGTCCATCGTCCCGTGATTTCCCGGTGTTCTCCCCGGATACCTGGGAGACATTCACGCACGAGAAACCGTTCGGAACGCTGTCGATTACAGGCGTACGTCTGTAATAGCGCCAGGGACCGTCCGTTCGACGCGGCGAGAAACAGAATCCAGTTCTCTATTTCTACAGCGACCGTTTGCTAGCAGACATATCGACGCGGCTCACTCGGGACGGCTGGAGACCGACGAGCGCGAAGGCGCTCACGGCGGGAGAAGCGGCGGTCGGGACCGGGACGGAACGGTCGGCAGACGGGGTCGGAGCGGGCGGGTCTGGTCACCGCGGCCCGTCGAGCAGGTCGACGAGGGTCCAGTAGGCGTCTTTCGGCCGTCGGTACTCGGTCACGATCCCCTTGTTGTTCCGCGACCGCGGTCGGGACATGGCGTCACCGGGGTTCGCGAGCGTGTCACAGAACTGCCAGACGGTGAAGCCGGCGACGCTGTCGCGCTCCCGGAACAGTTCGATGCACGTTTCGAGCAGATCGGCCTGGTACGTCTCGGACCACTTCCGGGCCGCGTGGGTCCGGTCGCCGGGGACGGCGCCCGCACCGAACTCCGAGACGACGATCGGTTTCTCGCCGTACGAGTCCTCGACGCGGTCGAGGTGTGCCGCCCAGTCGCTGTCGTCGCGGTACCAGCCCCAGTAGGCGTTCACGCAGAGGAAGTCGCAGTACTGGAAGACGCGGTCGGTACTGCCCTCCCAGTCGGTGTTCGACGCGGCAGTGACCAGCCGTGACCCGTCTACTCCGTCGACGATCTCCCGGAGCTGGCCCGTGGCGTCGGCGACGGTCGGCTGCTCGTTGAAACACTCGTTCGAGAGGCTCCAGGCGACGATCGACGGGTGGTGGCGGTCCCGTTCGACCATCTCGACGAGAGTCCGCTGGGCCCGTTCCCGGCACCCTCCCATCGCCGACTCGTCGACCTGCCAGAGCGGGATCTCCTCGATGACGAGGACGCCGGCTTCGTCGCAGAGGTCCAGAAAGCGCGGGTGATTGGGGTAGTGCGAGCAGCGGACTGCGTTACAACCGGCCCGCTCGATGATGTCCAGATCCTGCTGCTGGATTCGCAGCGGCTGGGCCGCGCCCCAGTCCGGGTGATCCTCGTGACGGTTGACGCCAGCGAGCGATACCGACTCGCCGTTGAGCAGGATGTCGCGCCCGTCGACCGCGATCTCGCGGAAGCCGATCCGGTCGCGGAGGTCGTCGGCGAACGCCTCGCCCGCGCGTTCGTCGCTCTGGGCCCCCCCGAGTCTGGCTTCGACGTCGTACAGCGTCGGGTCTTCCAGCGTCCAGCGCTCCACGTCGTCGAGTTCGAGGGTGAGCGTCGTCGTCTGCGCGTCCATCCCGTCGACGGTGACGGGCTCGGCGACCGTCTCCTCGCCGACCGACACGGCGAGTTCCGGTTCGGCCGGTCGGGGGCCGAGGTTGTTGAGCGTGACCTCCGCCTCGACTGTCGCCGCGTCTCCCGTTAGTTCGTACTCCAGTGCGAGGTCCCGGACGAAGACGTCCGGGACGGTCTCTAGAACGACCTCGCGGTATATCCCGCCGTGGGGGAACCAGTCGACGTCGTCGTGCGGGACGGTCGTCTCCGTGTGGGTGTTGTCCGCGCGGACGACCAGCTCGTGCGTCCCGGCGTCGAGGTCCCGCGCCAGCCCGGTGAACGGTGTGTATCCCCCTACGTGGCTCGTCAGTTCCTCGCCGTCGAGGTAGACGGTCGCTTCGCGGCCCACGGCGTGGAACGTGAGGAGGACCGACCCCGGTTCGAGAAGCTCGAACGTGCGGCGGTACCACGCGGGCCCGACGTAGTCGGCGTACTCGGTCCGCGCGCCCCAGGAACTCGGGACCGCGATCCGGTCGGCCTCCTCGCTCGGGAACGCCTCGTGATAGCCGGCTTCGACGCCCTCGCCCTCGGGATCTGTCAGGAACTCCCACGGCCCGTCGAGCGACCGTTGTCGCCGTTCCGTGGTCGTATCGAACGTCCGGTGCATACGTGGCCTGGGCTCGCTGCCAGGAGTTAAACGTTACCACACGGACGCCGACCGCTGGTTGACGCTCCCGGGCGAGCGTCCCGCCGACCTGCGGGAACAGACGGCGAGCGCCAGTTCTATGCCTCCGCGGGCGAACTGGGAGACATGGAAATCACGTCCACGGACGGCGCGGTGCTCGTCTACACCTTCGGGGTGATGGTCAGCGCGCTCTGGCTCTCGACGCCCGGGAATCCGGACATCAACCTCTTCGTCGTCGCGCTCTTCGGGGCCACGTCCATCGGCTGGACGGCCTACTTCAAGTGGCAGATCGCACCGCAGTACGCGGACGACGACGAGGACGACGAGGAAGCGAACGAAGACGACGACGCGTTGACGCCGCCGACAGTCGAAGAGTAACGGCCGGTCGACAGCCAGTTCTCCGGCGCTCCCGCGGCCGATCAGTGTACGGAGCGTTCGTCGGTGGTGTCGATGTCCTCGCGGGGTTCGGCGTTCCCCTGGCTGTAGGTCGCGCGGTCGTCGCTCGGCGCGGCCCACTCGACGGCGTTCGCGAGGACCCGCTGGATCTCCTCGTCGTGGTAGACGGGGTAGGTCTCGTGGCCGGGTCGGAAGTAGAAGACTCGCCCGTCGCCGCGGCGATAGGTACAGCCCGATCGGAACACCTCGCCGCCCTCGAACCAGGAGTTGAACACCAGCGTCTCGGGCTGGGGGACGTCGAAGCGCTCGCCGTACATCTCCGCCTCCTCGAGTTCGATGCAGTCGTCGATGCCCTCGGCGATGGGGTGGCTCGGCTCGACGACCCACAGTCGCTCGCGCTCGGCGGCCTCGCGCCACTTGAGCGCGCACGACGTCCCCATCAGCGATTTGAAGATCTTCGAGAAGTGCGCCGAGTGAAGGACGAGCAGTCCCATCCCGTCGAGGACGTGTTCTTTGACGCGCTCGACGACCTCGTCTTCGACCTCGTCGTGCGCGGCGTGCCCCCACCACGTCAGGACGTCCGTCTCGTCGAGGACGTCTTCCGTGAGCCCGTGTTCGGATTCCTGCAGCGTCGCCGTCTCGGTGTCGAACCCGCGCTCGGACAGCGCGTCCGCGATCGCGCCGTGGATGCCGTCGGGGTAGATTTCTGCGACGGTGTCGTTCTCTTGCTCGTGCACGAACTCGTTCCAGACCGTGACGCGCGTGTCGGCCATGGTCGTATCCACGCAACCGGCCGACTTGCTAGTTCGGCAAGCGGCAAAACTGGACGCGTGGGTTCGGCCTGTCCGAACGTATTCCCCGGGCGCCACTGAATGTCAATTTATTTTCGAAAATTTATTATACAATCCTTCGGTCAGGAAGGATATGGGGGACGTTGACACCAGTAACGACGAGAGGATATCACGCCGCCAGTACGCGCAGATACTGGCCGGAATGGGAACGGCCGCGCTGGCTGGCTGTCCGAGTGGCGGCGACAACACCGCGACGGCAGGGGGAGACGGCGTGGGCGATGACGACGCTGGCCCAACCGACACCCCGGGCGAGGGAGACGGGGGAACGCCGACCGACGAACCGACCGGCGAAACGGGGACAGACCGGCAACCGGTGCGGGACACGATCCGGATCGCGGTCACCAACTCGCCGGACGTGTTCGACTGGAACCCGTGGACGCCCCAGGACAACACCTCCGGCGACAACTGGATGTCGGAACTCAACGGGCTCACCAACGTTCACACCCCGGAGAACGCATACAGCGGGACGACAGTTCCGACGCCGCACAAGCCCGACCACGACGAGGTCGAACTGATGACGTGGATCGAGGAGTGGACCGTCGAAGAGCCCTACGACTGGCGCCACCACCTCGACGACAGGGCGTCGTTCTGGAACGGCGACCCGTACGACGCGCCGACGCTGGTCACCCACAACCACGTCGCCTGGTTCTTCAACGGCAACAAGTTCACCGAGGGGGAGACGTTCAACGAGGAAGCCGAGGACCAGTGGACCCGCCACGGCTGGTTCGACAGGGGCGAAGTACCCGAACAGGACGAGAATCCGGTCGCGAAGCCGGTTCTCGAAGCCCAGGCCAAGGGGCTGCTGTTCAACCCGCCGCTGCATCCCGACTACACGGAACCGTACCTCGAACGGTTCCAGGACGCAGGCTCCTCGGACGAGGTCGGGTCGATCAGCGACGACCTGACGAGCGACCGCGTCTCGCTCCAGCGGGTCAGCGAGGAGGGGTGGGGGTCGGGCATGTACGTCCTCGAATCCGTGGACGACATCGGATCGGAATCCGCGACGCTCCGCCTCGACGACGAGCACCCCAACGCCGGCCACACGAACGTCGAGAAACTGGAGTTGCTCTGGGCGGAGTCCTCGCGCCGCCAGACGCTCGCGTCGAACGGCGACATCGACCTCAACGGCGGCATCGTCGCGCCGTCGGCGGACTACAACCGCGAGACCCTGCCCGACCACGTGCAGGAGCTGACCCGGTGGCTCAACGCCACGCTCGGGACCCAGTGGCTGATGAACTGGCACAACCCTCACCTCCAGCGGCTGTGGGTCCGCCGCGCGCTCGTCGAAGCGGTCGACTGGAACGCGGTCGTCGCCAACGGCTGGGGCCAGCAGACCGGCCGAACCACCACCTACGACACCTTCCTGATGGACGCCGAGTCCGAGAGCACCTTCTCCTCGGACTTTCTGGACCGACTCCACACCTACTCGCGCGCCCAGAACCTCGAAAACGCGACCCAGTACATGCAGAACGCGGGCTACTCGCGGCAGGGCGGTCAGTGGGTCGACCCCGACGGCAACGCGGCATCCATCGACCTCATCGCGCCCTCGAGCGATTCGAGCTACATCGAGGCGGCCCAGTCGATCAAGGCGAACCTCTCGCAGTGGGGCTTCGGCGTCAACTTCTCCTCGCAGGGGTTCTCGACGTGGTCGAACAACCTCAACCCGGAGGGCGACGGCCTCAACTTCGACACGTCGATCTTCTGGTCGGACACGGCGACCGTCTTCGGCAAGTACAACGACCGCGGCGCGTGGTGGGGCGAGGCGCTGCTGGGCGGCAGCCCCTCAGCCGGCAGCGTCTTCCGCCTCACCGAGGACGACGAGCGGGACACGCAGAACAAGCCCGTCGTCGTCGAACTCCCCGAGGAAGTCGGTTCCATCGACGCGCCCGACGAGGCCGGGATCGCCCCCGACTTGGAGAACGGCCGCGAGGTCGACATGCTCGAAGTCGTCGACGCGATCCGCGAGCCGGGCAAGTCCGAAGAAGCGATCGACGAGCTCTATCGCACCTGCGCCCAGTACTACAACTTCTACCTCCCAGACTTCGTGTTCGCCCAATCCATCTCCGGGGCGTGGGGCAACGTTCGGGACTTCGACTGGCCGGGACCGGACGAGCGAGCGCTCGATTACGCCCGCAACGTCAGCATCCCGGTCGGGACGGTGATGACCGGCCTGGCGCAGGCCAGCTACGACACCGACTTCCAGTCGCCCGAGTGACGGCGGACTCGGGAGCGGATCAGCCGTCCAGCGGTCGCGGACGACCGCGGGGCCGGTCGCGCCGCTCAGCGGTCGACGCCGACGGTCGTCTCCGAGCCGTCGTAGGTGACCGTCTCCTCATTCGATACGCCGGTCTCCACGCCGACGCCGCAGTTTTCGCCGACGACCACGATTTCGAAATCGCGCTCCTCGACGAGTTTCGGGAACGACCCGTCGCGGTCGCCGATCGTCAGTTCGCTCGCCGCGTCCTCCCAGCGGATCGGTGTGAACGCGAACGCGCCGTCCTCGTAGTCGTAGCCGTCGCCGGCGTCCTCGTAGACGTCGAACTCGCCGTCGCGACCGGGGTAGACGCGCAGTTCCCAGTCGGCGTCGGGGCGCTCGCCGGTGTGCTGGACGACCGGCCCCATCGGCACGACGCTGCCGGCCTTGACGAACAGCGGGACTTTCTCCAGGGGCGCGTCGGCGAGGATCGTCTGGCCGCCATCGTAGCGCTCGCCCGTCCAGAAGTCGTACCAGTCGACGCCCCCGGGGAGGTACACCTCGCGGGCCTCGGCCCGTTCGTCGAGCGGTTCGGAGTCGGGGCCGTAGTACATCGGCTCGGTGACCGGACAGACCATGAACGCCGGGCCGAACATGAACTGGTCGCCGACCTCGTGGGCCGCCTCGTCGTCCGGGAACTCCAGCGCGAGGTGGCGGTACATCGTGTAGTCGCGGTGGGTCTCCCAGCCGGCCAGCGAGTAGATGTAGGGGAGCAGCCGGTAGCGCAGGCGGTCGAACGTCACGAGCGTATCGTAGGTGCGCTCGCCGGGTTCGCCGAAGCGCCACATCTCCCGGGCGGTGTGGGTCCCGTGCGAGCGGAACAGCGGCAGGAACGCGCCGTACTGGAACCAGCGGACGTACAGTTCGCGGTAGCCGGCGTCCTCGTTGCCCTCGTCGAAGTCGCCGTCGATGATCCACGAGTAGTCGGCGTTGCCGGCGAAGAACGCGCCGATGTCGAGCGTCCACTTGGGGTTGCCCGCGGCCGTGAACTGCAGGCCGTCGGCGATCTGCGTGCGGTAACGTTCCCACGTCGCCTCGATGTCGCCCGACCACGTGATCGCGCCGTAGCGCTGCTGGCCCGGGTAGCCCGAGCGGGTGAGGTTGATGACGCGCTTGTCGTCGGTCGCCTCGCGCTGGCCCTCGTACATCCCCTTCGCCTGGTGGAGCGAGTAGGTGTTGAGGTATCCGGGGTCGAGGACGTGTTTGAACGCGTCCGTCGTGTGCTGGGCCAGTCGGTGCGGTTCGGGGGCCGTCGGCAGCGTCCACGTGGGGTCGTACGGCTCGGTGGAGTCACACCACCACGCGTCGACGCCGTGGTCGAATAGCCCTTCCTTCGCCTGGTTCCAGTAGATGTCCCGGGCCTCCTCGGAGAAGGCGTTATAGTAGCGCTGCTCGTTCCCCGGCGCCGGCACGTCCTCGTCGTCGAGGACGTGACCGGCCTCGCTCATCTCGTCGTAGTTCTCGCCGGCGAGCATGTTCGGCCAGATGGAGATCATCAGGCGGACGTTCCGCTCGTGGAGGTCGTCCATCGTCGCCGAGGGGTCCGGGAATCGCTCGGGGTGGAACGACTTCTGGCCCCACTGGCCCCAGTCGCCTTCGGGACCGTCCCACTCCTCGAAATTCGGGTGGTGGTCCTCGGTATCGGGCCAGTACTGCCAGTCCTGGACGATGCAGTCGATCGGGATATCGCGCTCGCGGTACTCGTCGACGACCTCGACCAGTTCCTCGGCCGTCTTGTAGCGCTCTTTGGACTGCACGTAGCCGTATGACCACTTCGGGAGCATCGTCGACTCGCCGGTCAACTGGCGGAAGCCCGAAATAACCGCGTCGGGTTCGCCAGCGACGAAGAACACGTCGAGGGCGTCGTCGCACTCCGTCCAGACGAACGAACCGTGCTGGTCGTCGTGGAACGAGGTCAGCGACCCCGTGTTCCAGAGCATGCCGTACCCGCGCGTCGAGAGGAACGCCGGCATCGCGACCTTCGTGTTCCCCTGGTAGAGGGTCTGCTCCTCGCCGCGGTAGTTGGCGACGCCGTCGTCGTGCTGGCCGAGACCGAGGATCGCCTCGTCGTCGGCGAACTCCAGGTCCAGCCGCGTCGAGTACGCCTCGCGGTCGAGCGACTCGCGGGGCGTCGCTACCTCGCTGTCGCCGACCGTCAGATCCTCGGGCGAGACGCGAACGACGGACTTGCCGCCGTCGTCAGGTTCGCTCACGAGGCGCCGGCCGTCGGCGTCGCGCCAGGTGATCGCCGCGGTCTCGCGGTCGACGAGAACGCTCAGTTCGGCTGTCGTGAGTTCGTACTCTCCGTCGCGCTCGGCGAGGTCCCAGTTCCCGACCGGTTCCTGTTCGACGACCATCGGACTCTCGGGGTCCGGGATCGTCTCGCCGGCCGTGTAGACGAGGCGGACGATTGCGTCGTCCAGGACCTGCAGTTTCATGCGACTACCCCCCACATCGAACAGCGGGCCGTCTTCGTACCCTCCCAGGGTGTCGACGTGCATGGATTCACTCATTTCCGGGTCCATCTTTACGTTTCCTGTCGCGTCCGTCGATCCCCCGGTATCTTTTTCCGGGACGGATTCGCCTGTTGGGGTATGGCAGACGACCGCCGACTGCGAGACGTAGCTGCAGAACGGGACTTCGAGATCGGTGCCGCCGTCGCGGCCGAGCCGCTCCGGACCGACGCTTCCTACAAGAAGATCCTCCGCAACGAGTTCAACTACGTCACCGCCGAGAACGCGCTGAAGATGGGGCCGCTCCGCCCCTCCCGACACACCTACGACTTCCGCGACGCCGACGCGGTAGTGGACTACGCCCGGGAACACGACCAGACCGTTCGCGCGCACACGCTCGCGTGGCACAACCAGACCCCCGAGTGGTTCCAGGAGTGGGACTACACGGACGGCCAGCTCGAAGACTTCCTGCGCGACCACGTCCACACGACCGCCGGGCGCTACCGAAGCAAGGTCGACGCCTGGGACGTCGTGAACGAGGCCATCGCGGACGACGGGGCGATGCGGGACAATCTCTGGTACAACGCGTTAGGCGAACAGTACCTCGACAAGGCCTTCGAGTGGGCCGACGAGGTGGCGCCCGAGACGGACCTGTACTACAACGACTACGGGGCCGACGGCATCAACGAGAAGTCCGACGCCATCTACGACCTGGTCTCCCGCCTGCTCGACCGCGGGGTCCCGATCGACGGCGTCGGCCTCCAGTTACACGCGCTCCACGGCAAGCCCGACCCCGCGTCCGTCGCCGAGAACGTCCGCCGGTTCAGAGGCCTCGGTCTCGACGTCCAGATCACGGAGATGGACGTGGCGTACACCCCCGAAGACGACCCCGGCGACAGAGAGGCGCGCTGGGAGAAACAGGCCGAGTACTACCGGGCGATCACGGAGGTCTGCCTCGACGAAGGCGTCGACACGCTCGTCGTCTGGGGCGTCCGCGACTCCGATTCGTGGGTCTCCAGCTGGTTCGACTCGCTGACCGACGACCCGCTGTTGTTCGACGCCGGTAACGACCCCAAGCCCGCCTACCACGCGATCAAGGAGACGCTCGAAACGTACTGATCGTCGGAGAACTGACGCGAAGTTCCTCTCCTCCCGCTTCTACAGGTCGACGCGCCGACCCGTCTCGGCCGACTCGTAGATGGCCTCCGTGACGCGCAGGTCGAAGTGGCCGTGTTCGCCGTCGGGGCCGATCTTCACGTCCGTCAGGACGCCGGTCGCGAAGTAGTCGAACTCCTCGACGATCTCGGATGGCTCGTCAGCATCGACGACCGTCTCCTCCCCCTCCAGTTCGACGGTGATCCGGCGGTCGGCGTCCACGTCGAACGACCGGTCGATCCGGATCCGGCCGTGCGTCCCGGCGACCTCGAAGTAGTTGGTGCCGGCGACTTCGTAGCCGGTGTCGCAGGAGGCGACGGGGCCGTCGGGGAACTCCAGGGTGAACGCACAGTAGTTCTCCAGGCCGTCGAACTCGGGCGGCCCCTCCACCGTGGAGGCGTGAACGGCGGACGGGTCCGCGTCGAGGACGAACCGCGCGGTGTTGAGCGGGTAGACGCCCAGGTCCATCAGCGGACCGCCTCCCGCGAGGTCGGGATCGAGGCGCCACTGGTCCAGGTCCTCGCCCGCGGCGACCAGGTTGTAGCCGAACGCGCCGCGCACCTGCACCGGGTCGCCGATGGCCCCGTCCTGCACGACGTCGCGGACCCACCGGACCGAACGCGTCGTCTGCATCCGGTAGGCGGTCATCAACTGGACGCCCGCCTCGTCGCAGACCTCGACGCACTGTCGAGCGCGGTCGGCGGTCGCCTCCAGCGGTTTCTCGCAGAGCACGTCCTTGCCGAGGTCGGCGGCCGTCTCGACGTGCGGCAGATGCAAGGCGTTGGGCGTGACGACGTAGACGGCGTCGTAGGCGTCGGCCGCGTCGCCCGCCGCGAAGTCGTCGTAGGTCAGTGCGTGCTCGACGCCCTTCTCCTCCGCGACGCGTTCGGCCTTCTCGCGGTCCCCGCTGACGACGGTCGTCGTCTCGCAGTAGTCCGACTCGGCGATGGCGGGGATCGCCACGTCCGGGCCGAACCACCCGAGGCCGACGACGGCGAACCGAACCGGTCCGCCGTCCACCGGCCGCTCCCAGTCTCGCTCGTCGAACGCAGACGGCACTTGCAGATCCATACGACGACCAATCCCGCCACCGGCAAAAAGGGGAACGGTCCCGGAAGCTCAGTGACGGCGCATATCCCGTCGTGGCACTTCAGAACCCGTACAGTTCTTTCGGTCGCTCGTAGGCGACGTGGTCGACGAGGTCCTCGGCCACGTCGAGGGGCATCTGGCCGCGTTCGACTTTCTTCCCGACGACGTTGGCGAGCGTCCGGCGGAACATCTCGAAGCGGGAGTCGAACGAGAGGAGCTTCCGCGAGTCGCTGACCATCCCCGTGTGGTTGGCCAGCAGGTCGACCGAGCCCACGTAGTCGAGCTGGTGGTCCATCCCGAACGGGCTGTCGTTGAACCACCAGGCCGGCCCCACGCTGACGTTCGGGTACGCCCGCGCGATCGTGGTGAGCGTCGGGTAGTGCCCCGGGTCGACGCAGTAGAGGATGATCTCGCCCTCGCCGTCGAAGCGGTCGACGTAGTAGTCCAGCCCCTCGGCGACGTTCAGGTCGCCTATCGACACGTCGCCGCCGGCTGCCGCCCCGAGTTCGTCGTACAGTTCCGCGCGGTAGTCCCGGAGCGCGCCGATGTGGAGCTGCGTGACCCACCCCTTCTCGACGTTCAACTCGCCGATGAACTCCAGCAGGTACGCCTGGAAGTCCCCGATCTCCCGGTCGGTGAGCGACTCGCCGGTGCGGCGCTCGTCGTAGATCTCCGCCGCGCGCTCTTCGCTGACTGGTCGCGAGACGGGTTCGAGGATCCCGAGGTCGCTCGCGGCGCAGCCGCGCTCGTCGAAGTAGTCGTGGGTCGCCGCGAGTGCCGAGGTGAACCCGTCGAAGTCGCCGGTGTCGAACTCGGTCGCCTCCGCGAGGTCGTCGGCGAAGTCCACGAATCCAGCCTTCTGGACGTTGACGGCGGGGTCGGCGCGCCAGGTGGGCCGGACGTCGACGCCCTCGACCTCGTCCACCGCGCGCTCGTGATACTCCAACTGCGAAGTCGGGTTGTCGGTCGTCGCCAGCACCTCGACGTTCATCTCGCGGAGGAGTTCCTGCGGCCGCATGTCGTCGCCGGCGAGCTGTTCCCGCGTCGCCTCCCAGATCTCGTCGGCCGTCTCGGCGGAGACGGACTCGTCGATACCAAAGCGGCGCTTCAGGTCGAGGTGGAGCCACTCGTAGACGGGATTGCCGGCTATCTCGGGGACGACCTCCGCGAAGGCGGTCCACTTCTCGCGGTTGCTCGCGTCGCCGGTGATCAGTTCCTCGTCGACGCCGCGCTTTCGCATCATCGACCAGACGTAGTGATCGGTCGCGCCCTGTACCTCCCAGATGTCCGCCCAGCCCTCGTTCTCCACGATCTCGACGATGTCGGCGTGGTTGTGCGGGTCGAGGATCGGTCGGTCAGCGATGGCGTCGTAGAGTGTCTTTGCGGCCTCGGTTTCGAGCAGGTAGTCGTCGTCGAGGAAGCTCATACGCAGACGTACCGCCGATTCGGAAATAAAAGTACGTGTCCGGTGACGACGTGGCGTTCAGATGAGCGTGCGAACTGACCACTGGCATTCGCGCGAGCGGAGCGAGCGCGGTTCGCCGTCAGAGCTCCGCTCTGACGAGCCTGCGGTCGTTCGCGGTGCTCACTCCCGCAGACACCGAACTCGCGCTCCGCGCGAGTTCGGCCTTTTTCACCCATGTTTTTGGCTCGGGGGTCGCCGCAGGCGACCCCCGAGCGAAAAAGATGGAAACGAGATGGCGGTACCTATTTACTGCGATCGCTCGATGCTGAGAGCATGAGCCAACGAGATCCGCAGGACCTGAACTTCGGTTGCCAGGTCGTGACGTACGGCGACGTGCAGGGAACAGTCGAGGACGCTGTTCGCGCCGAGGAGGCGGGCTTCGACATCATCACCGTCCCGGACCACCTGTTCCACCCGACCGGGTCCGAGGAGTTCCTCGTCGATCCGCCGTGGGAGGCGTTCACCGTCCTCGCCGCGATCGCCCAGCAAACCGACGACGCGATGCTGATGCCGGGCGTGACCGACTCGGTGCGTCGACATCCGACTGAACTCGCACACGTCGGCGTGACCCTCGACCAGATGACCGACGGCCGCTTCGGCATGGGTATCGGCGCGGGCGAGGCGTTCAACTTCACGCCGATCGAGGATATCGACTGGTCGGACCCCTTCGGGCGCTTCAGCGAGGCGTTCAAAGTGATCGACGAGCTGTGGGCGTCGACGGCCGACGATCCGGTCGTCTTCGACGGCGAGTTCTACCAGCTCGACAGCGCGCACATGGGGCTCAAACCGGTCCAGGAGCCCAGGCCGCCGATGTGGGTCGGCGGCTACGGCCCGAGCATGCGCGGGTTCACCGGTGCGCTCGCCGACGGGTGGTTCCCGTGGGTCCACGCGCCGGACCAGTACGAACGGGACCTCCAGCGCGTCCTCGACGTGGCCGAGGACCGCGGGCGCAGCCCCGACGACATCGACCGCGCGGTAATGATCCCGACGACCGTCTCCACTGACGGTGACGAGGCGCGCGAGGCGGCCATCGAGCGGAATCGGACGAGCCTCGCGCTACGCCCGCCGCTGCTGGAGAAGATGGGCTACGAGGACATCGCCGACGAGACGCCGATCATGTTCGAGATGGCCTTCGACGAGGAGCAAGAGGAGCGACTGCTCGCGGCCGCCGAGCGGATTCCCGACGAGGCGGTCGACGAGGTGACGATCTCCGGGACGCCCGAGGAAGCGATCGAGGACCTCGAACGCTGGGTCGCGGCGGGACTGGACAACGTCGTCCTGATCCCCGTCGGTGACTTCGAGGAGACGATGCGCCACTACGAGGAGACGATCATCCCGCACTTCCGCGAGGAGTAGGCACACAGGCCGGACGAACGGGCGGTCGTTCGACCGAATGGCCTCAGTCGTACGCGTACTTCACTTCGACGACGTTGACCGTGTTGCGCAGTTCCGGGAGGAGTTCGCTCTCGATCCGGTCGTCGTCGATGCGTTCTTTCGGGCCGGAGATCGAGATGGCGCCGACGACGGTGTCGTCGACGACGATGGGGCTCGCGAGCGAGCGGATGCCCTCGCGTCGCTCCTCGTCTTCGAGGGCGTAGTTCCGGTCGCGGATGCGAGCCAGTTCCTCGGCCAGGCGGTCGCGGTCCGTGATGGTCGCGTCGCGGGCGCCAGGCAGGCCGTACGTCTCGACGATCTGGTCGACGTACGACTCGGGGAGGTAGGCGAGCATCGCCTTGCCGAGGGCCGTCCAGTGCATGTTGGTGTACTCGCCGATCGGCGCGTTGTCGTAGACGGCTTCGGTCCCCTCGGCCTGGTAGAGGATGACCCGCTGACCGTTCTCCTCGATCCCGAGATTGGCGACCTCACCGGTGATATCGGCGAGGGCGTCGACTTCCGGTTTCGTCGCCCGGTAGACGTTCTTCCGACTGCGGACGGTCACCCCGTCGCGGAGGAACCGGCAACTCAATCGGTAGCCGTCGCTGTCCCTGACGACGTAGCCGACCGATTCGAGCGTCTTGAGGTGGACGTGCGCGGTACTCGTCGGGATGTCCAGCGCCGTCGACACGTCGTCGATCCGGACCGTCCCCTCCGTGCGCAACACGCCCAGGACGTCGAACGCCCGCTCGACCGACTTCACCATCTTGTCGCTGTCGCCTGGCCGCGTGATCTCCATACCCCTTCTATTCATTCGCAAGTAATAAAATCCATTGATGTTGGAATCGGGGCCCCAGATTACAGAACTATGCCTGTTTTCCAGAACCCGGGTTACCCCCGGCGCGAGGGTACTGGCCACCGATCCGTTCGCGACCCACCCGAAGGCCGTCCCGGCCTCTTCCATAATAATTGTTCGTGACGTGTCCTTTCCAGTATCGCTGGAATTGCTATGTGAATACGTCCCACGTCAGTTCGCGACTGTCGTTCGGCGCGCGGTCGTGATCGGCGCCTGCGGGTACGGGACGGAAATCTCGACAGAACGAGGGTCAAAGGGGACCGAAAGCCGCTCTCGGCGTGGGGAGACGGCAGCGCGTTATCGGTCGGGCGACTGCGTGGCCTGTTCGGCGCGCATAGTCCGGAGCATTCCGCGGATGTAGCCGATGGTGAACGCGCGACCGCGGTGTTCCCAGTCGCTGTCGCCTTCGAGGTGGGGTGTGTGGTCGGGGATCATCAGCCCCGAGAAGCCGACCTCGTCGAGGAGTTTCAGCAGGGCGTACTCGTCGTAGTTTCCCTCGTCGAGGAAGTCTTCGGAAAAGTGCGGGACTGTCCCGGAGACGTCGCGGAAGTGGACGTAGACGATCTCGTCGCGCTCGCCGAAATACCGGATCACCTCCTCGAGCGGTTCGCCCATCTCAGACCAGCAGCCCAGACACAGGTCCAGGCCGTGAAAGTCGCTCTCGCGATAGGTCATCGCCCGCTCGAAGTTCTCGAAGTTGCAGAACAGCTGGGGGATGCCGCCGAGTCGCTCCATCGGTGGGTCGCTCGGATGCAGCGCGAGGGTCACGCCGGCCGCCTCGGCGACGGGGAGCACCTCGTCGAGGAAGTACTCGTAGTTCTCCCACAGTTCGGCTTCCGAATACTCCCGGTCGTGGGTCAGACGCTCGATATCGGTCGATTCGGCGTCGAAGACGGATACCTCCGCGCCGCCGCGCGCTGTCCCCCATCCCGTCCGCCAGACGCCCGCGGGTGCCCAGTGATACCCGAAAATCGGGATCCCCGCCTCGCCCATGTTCCGGATCGTCTCCTTGAGCCGGGCCAACTGCTCGTCACGGTTCGGCCCGCCGAGCATCACGTCCTCGTAGTAGGAGACGGGGACGTTCTCGATGGCGTTGAGTCGCAGTCCCTCGGCTTCGACGCGCTCGCGGAGCTCTCGCAGCGACTCGACCGACCACGCGCCCTCGCCCGACAGCGGCGCCTGCTCGTCGTCGGGCATGTGCTCGTACGCCGGGTCGTCCACCTGATACATGTTCAAGAGCACGTCCGAGCCGCCGAGTTGCTTGACGTAGCGCAGTCGCTCGGGCGTCGGATCCATGAACTGCCCCGCTCCCACCCGCATCGGCAGGTCCGACTGGGAGGGAGGAGGCCCACTGCCTTCCGTAGCCATACACCCCGTACCGCGTTCACCGATATAAAACTCGGTCCCGTCGCCCGCCCCGATTTCGGGCCGTCCGGTCCCCCATGAGTGGATTCAATACGCGGCCGGTGGATGCTCGGTCCATGTCACGGACCGCACGGCCATCGACGCGACGCACGCCAACGGACGCGCTCCAGATACAGATGACGACCCAGCCCGCGATGCACCGATGACGGACGAGCGCCGCGCGAACCGCTTGTGGTACGACGAACCGGCCTGCGAGTGGGTCGAGGCCCTACCGGTCGGCAACGGCCACCACGGCGGGATGGTCCACGGGCGACCCGACCGAGAACGGGTCGCGCTCAACGAGGACCGGCTGTGGGCCGGCGACGACGCCGACCGCACGGCGGAGGGCGGGCCCGACGACCTCGACGCGGTCCGCGATCGACTCTGGGCGGGCGAGTTCGAACAGGCTCAGCGCCTCTGCAACGAACGCTTCGTGACCGACGCGCAGGGCGTCCCGCCGTATCTCCCGTTCGGCGACCTCCTGATCGACTTGCCCGGCCACGGGGAGCCGAGGGCGTATCGACGCTCACTCGACCTCCGCGACGGCGTCGCTCGGGTCGAATACGCCGTCGACGGGGCGCGTTTCGAGCGCGAATACGTCGCGAGCGCGCCCGACGACGTGCTCGCCGTCAGACTGGAGAGCGACGAACCGGGCGCACTGTCCGCGCGGATCCGTCTGGATCGAGAGCGGTGTGCCCGGACGACAGTCGTGGACGATACCGTCGTCCTCCGCGGCCAGGTCGTCGGCGTCCCCGGCGACGACGAGGACGTCGAGCCCGGGGGCTGGGGACCGCGATTCGAAGGTCGCGCGCGGGTCCGCGCCGAGGGCGGCAGCGTCGTCGCCGCGTCGGCGATCGACGCGGAAGACGGCAGGTCAGAGGACGACGGATCCGGAGACGAGGAAAGCGACGATTTCCTCGCGGGCGACGAGGGCATCCTCGTCCGCGACGCAGACGCAGTGACCGTGCTGTTCACCGCGGAGACGGCCCCTTCGGACGGCAGCCCGACGGCCGACTGTCGGGAGACGCTGGCAGCGCTGGACGGCGAGGACTACGAGACGCTCCGCGAACGCCACGTCGCCGATCACCGGGAGTACATGGACCGGGTGACGCTGGACGTCGGCGAACCCGTGGACCTGCCGACCGACGAGCGACTGGACCGCGTCCGCGACGGCGCTCGCGACCCGCACCTCGAACGGCTGTACTTCCAGTACGGGCGATATCTCCTGCTGGGGTCCTCGCGCCCGGGAACGCTCCCGGCGAACCTCCAGGGGATCTGGAACGAGGAGTACCACCCGCCGTGGGACTCGAACTACACGCTCGACGTCAACCTGGAGATGAACTACTGGCACGCGGAGGCCACGAACCTCGCCGAGTGCGCCGACCCGCTCGTCGACTTCGTCGAGGACCTCCGCGAGTCCGGCAGGCGAACCGCCCGCGACCGCTACGGCTGTGAGGGCTTTTGCGCGCACGTCCAGAGCGACCGCTGGCACACGACGAGCCAGACCGTCGCCGCTCACTGGGGCCACTGGCCGACGGGCGCCGCGTGGCTCTGCCAGAACCTCTGGGAACGCTACGCCTTCTCCGGCGACGAAGCGGACCTCGAACGGATCTACCCGACGCTCAGGGAGGCGGCCGCATTCGTGCTCGACTACCTCGTCGAGCATCCCGAGGAAGACTGGCTGGTGACCGCGCCATCGGCGTCGCCGGAGAACCAGTTCCGCACTACCGACGGCCAGGAGGCGACGACCTGCGTCGCGCCGACGATGGACCTCCAGTTGACTCGCGATCTGTTCGGTCACTGCATCGAGGCGGCCGAACGGCTCGACCGCGACGCCGACTTCGCGGCTGACCTGCGCGACGCGCTCGACCGGCTCCCGCCGATGCAGGTCGGCGACGACGGCGCCCTGCAGGAGTGGTTGACCGACTACGAGGAGGTGAACCCGGGCCACCGCCACGTCTCCCACCTCGTCGGGTTCTATCCGGCCGACGTGCTCTTCGACGACGCCGATCTCGCGCTGGACCGAGCGGAACTGCGCGAGGCGGTTCGCACGTCTCTGGAGCGACGACTCGACAACGGCGGCGGGCACACGGGCTGGTCGTGCGCGTGGTCGATCGCCCTGTTCGCCCGGCTCCGCGACGGCGAGGGCGTCGCCGACCGCGTGCACGAGCTCCTGGCGGACTCGACGTACGACTCGCTGCTCGACTCGCACCCGCCCTATCAGATCGACGGCAACTTCGGCGGGACGGCGGGCATCGCCGAGGCGCTCCTCGGGAGCCACGCCGGCGAACTGCGACTTCTCCCGGCGCTCCCCGAGGGGTGGGACGACGGGGCCGTCAGCGGACTGCGCGCTCGTGGCGGGTTCGAGGTGGACCTCTCGTGGAGCGACGGCCGACTCGACGAGGCGACCGTCTGGGCCGAGCGCGACGGACCGTGCCGGATCCGCGTCTCGGAGACGACCGTCGACCGCGTAGAGACGGCCGACGCCGAGTCGGTCGAAGCCGAACGCGAGGACTGCGTGCTCACCTTCGAAGCGTCGGCCGGTGAGTCCTACGCCCTCGTGGTCGACCAGGCGTAACTGCCGGCCCGCCGTTCCTCCCGTCGAGTGACCTCGACGCGGACCGATTCGCCGCGACCCTAGTTGTTACCCCTCGGCCTGGGAACTGGGAAGCCATGACAACCACAGCGACGCGTGCGGAACGGCCGATAGACCCGAACGACGTGGAGATCGCCTACGTCGGCGGCGGGAGCCGACAGTGGGCGCCCAACCTGATCCAGGACCTGGCCCGCTCGGAGTTCGACGGGCACGTCCGCCTCTACGACACGAACCACGAGGCCGCAGAGACGAACGCGGAGTTCGGTAACTGAGTCCAGGACGACGAGGACGCGACCGCCGAGTGGTCCTACGAAGCGGTCGGCTCACTGGAAGACGCGCTGGCGGGCGCCGACTCTGACTGCTCGCGACTGTAGAGACGTTCGACGCCTGAACTGACGCGTCCATGCCCCCGTGGGTTCGATTTGTGTCTCCCCGCTTTCCTACTCGTATCGACCCGCCGAGCGCTCGCTGGCGCCTTTCCCTCGGTTTCCGGCCGAGTGCCATCCCGGTAGATGCCAGACACATAGTGACAGCTAATTATTAATTCGATATATAATATCTTCTAGTCCGAAATTTTATGTACATCGCTTTCGAGGTGGATGGTGGAGGTGCGAGACTGTGACAGACGAGAGCGAATACCACGGAGAAGAGGCATCACCAGACGACCACGCCGGCGGAATCGACCGCCGGAGCTACATGCGAGCGACGGCCGCCGCCGCGGCGACTGGCCTCGGCGTCGGGACCGTGGCGTCTCCGGCCGCCGCTGCCCGGGACGTCACCTCGAACGAGACGGGCACGCACGAGGGGTACTACTACTCGTTCTGGACCAACGACGAGGGATCGGTCACCATGACGCTGGAGTCCGGCGGCAACTACAGCGTCGACTGGACGGACACGGGGAACTTCGTCTGCGGCAAGGGCTGGGAGACCGGCTCCCGCAGGACGGTGGACTACTCGGCCTCGTTCAGCCCCGACGGCAACAGCTACCTGTGTCTCTACGGGTGGACGACGGACCCGCTCGTCGAGTACTACATCATCGAAGACCACGGCAGCTACCGGCCGGAGCACGACTACAAGGGTACCGTCACGAGCGACGGCGGGACCTACGACATCTACGAGTCGCTGCGGGAGAACAAGCCCTCGATCGAGGGCACGGCGACGTTCCCCCAGTACTGGAGCGTCCGCCAGGACACGAGGACGAGCGGCACGATCACCACCGGCAACCACTTCGACGCGTGGGAGAGCAACGGCATGAACATGGGCACCCACGACTACCAGATCGTGGCCACGGAGGGCTACCAGAGTAGCGGGAGTTCCGACGTCACTGTCGGTGACTCCGGTAGCGGCGGCGACGGTGGGTCGGGCGACGACGACGGCAGCGGGTCGTCCGGATCCGTCGCGAACGGCACCTACAGCATTCAGAACGTCGACAGCGGCAAGGCGCTGGACGTCTCCGGCGAGTCGACCGACGACGGCGCCAACGTCCAGCAGTACAGCTACTGGGGCGGGGCGAACCAGCAGTGGAACGTCGAAGACACCGGCAACGGCGTCTACCGCATCGAGAACGTCAACAGCGGGAAGGTGCTCGACGTGTCGGGCCAGTCGACCGAGGACGGTGCGAACGTCCAGCAGTACGCGGACGGCGGCGGCGACAACCAGCGGTTCCACCTGCACGACCAGGGCGGCGGCGAGTACCACATCCAGCCCGTCCACAGCGACAAGGCCGTCGAGGTCGAGGGCGCCTCGACCAGCGACGGGGCCAACGTCCAGCAGTACAGCTGGTCCGGAAACGGCAACCAGCTGTGGACCTTCGACTCCGTCTGACCCGCACGGAGATCCAGCGAGCGCCGAGACGGACGCGGACCCGACCGACTGCCTCGCCTACCCCACGGTATCGGCAGTGAACTGACCCCTCTGCATCGGTCGTTCGCGTCCGTCTCGGCGAGCGCGAGGACAGCGGGCGTCGCCCGCTCAGTCCTCGCGGGGGACTCGCCCTTGCTCGTCTGCGATCCCCGAGTGGTCGTAGAAGAACTCGGTGAGGCGGTCGCGCCAGATCCCGGCGTGTGCCACCTGCTCGTCGAAGCGCTCGGCGACGTGGCGGTACCGTTCCTCGTCGATCTCGCCGTCGAGCGTGCGCCACTCGTCGCGAAGTCGCCGAACTTCCTCGACGCCGGCGTAACAGTTGTCGTACAGCGTCTGGACGACGGTCCGGCCGTCGTCGAGTTCGTCGTCCCAGGGCAGGTGGTGGAAAAAGAGGAGCAACTCCTTCGGGCAGGATTCCGGGTCGTCGTACAGCTCGGTGAGGGCGTCGGGGTACTGCTGGGCGTAGCCGTTGCCCCTGGCGTTGCGGTCCTTGCCGATGCCGTCCGCGGTCGCGCCGGTGTAGCCCGGCCACTCCTCGGGACCCGGGTCGTAGTGGTTCTCCAGGTAGGCCTCGCCGTTGTACATCATGTGCATGAGACCGATGCCGCCGGTCGAGTAGTCGACGACCGCGGGCCACGTCGAGTGCATGATCTCGGTGACCGTCTCGACGACCGCGGGGTCGTGGCCGAACGTCTGGCGTGCCCACTCGTCGGTGATATCGCCCGTTTCGAGGTCGGGATCCCACGCCAGACGGCCGTAGCCGTAGAGGTTCGCCTGCGCGAGGTAGTGACCCGTCCAGTTCTTGTCCTCCCCGGGGCCGCCGACGCCGGCCATTCCGGTCCCCTCGTCGGTGAACAGGTCCTTGACTTTCTTGCCGTGGCCCTCGGGGTCGGTGTCGAACTCGAGGACTTCCTTCCACATCGGGACGTGGTAGCAGGCGTGGACGTGCTGGCCGGTGTACTCGCCGGTGATCTGGAGTTCCAGGCCGAGGTCGGTGTTCGGCATCTGCCCGAAGACGGGCGAGATGGGTTCGCGCGGCTGGAAGTCGATCGGGCCGTTCTTGACCTGGATGGTGACGTTGTCGTGGAACTCGCCGTCGAGCGGTTCGAAGGTGTCGTACTGCTGGACCGCGCGGTCCTTGTGCGAGCCGTAGACGAACGCGCGCCACCAGACGCGGCCGCCGTGCGGTTCCAGTGCCTCGGCGAGGACGTTCGCGCCGTCGACGTGGTCGGCGTCGTAGTTGTAGGGACCCGGCTGGCCCTCGGAGTCGGCCTTGACGAGGAACCCTCCGAAGTCCGGGATCAGGTCGTATATCTCGTCGGCTTTCT
This sequence comes from Halosimplex amylolyticum, assembly GCF_051414035.1. Taxonomy (NCBI): domain Archaea; kingdom Methanobacteriati; phylum Methanobacteriota; class Halobacteria; order Halobacteriales; family Haloarculaceae; genus Halosimplex; species Halosimplex amylolyticum. The sequence continues at coordinate 1,546,424 of NZ_JBLKNW010000001.1, forward strand.
CCGTCCACCAGTCGGCCACCTCGGGGTCGTTCGGATCGGAGGTCTCGAGCCCGCCGACCTTCTCGGGAGCCCCGAAGTTGACCGAGAGGTACGTCGTGATGCCGTACCGGCGGAACAGCGAGGCGAGGCCGGTCAGCTTCTCCAGGTACCGCGATTCGAGCAGTCGCCACCCCTCCAGTTCGTCCATCGCCTCGTTGGCGCTGTCGCGGCCCGGGATCTGCGTGTTGACGTTGTTGAGAACGACGCCGTTGATCCCGACCGAAGCGAGCAAGCGGGCGTAGTCCCGGTAGCGCTCGCGCAGGTCCGGCAGGGTCTCGAAGTCGAAGATGGACTGGCCGGCGTAGCCCCGCTCCATCGACCCGCGGAAGGGGTTGTCCCAGTGGTTGATCAGCCGGTCGGGCGAGGCCGGTTCCTCGACGAGATCGATGTCCTCGATCGGTTCGTGATTCGAGAGCAGTCGCAGCAGGTGGAAGGTGCCGTAGACGAGGCCGCTGTCCGACGGGGCTGTCACGACCAGGACGTCGGTGCCCTCCCATTCGCCGGTCGTGACGACGTACCCGTCCTCGGCGAGGTCGGCGACCCGCTCCGCGTCGACGCACTGGGCGACGACGTCCATGTCGGCGGGCGTGCCGATCGCGAGGAAGCCGTCGGTCGTCCGGGGCGGGTGTTGCCAGCGGTGCGGGTCGCGTCCGAGCAGGCCGCCGAGGCCGCGCCGGAGTTCCTCGCGAACCGCGCCGAGTTCGCGCGACTGCTCGGCTACGTACGCGTGGGCACAGAAACGCTGGTACGACGCCCGGAGGTCCGCGTCGCGGACTTCGCGATACCGGAGCCAGCAGTCGTCGTAATCGGGTTGCATACGGGGTAGCAATCGCCGTCACCCACTAAAATGCTGCCGACGCGGGGCTCGCGGGCGCCGAACGAAGCGAGAGGGCCCTCTCCATACCGCTCGCCCTCTTGCGTTGCGTCTCGTGCGCCGGCGCTCTCCACCCCGTTCGCTCCGTTGGTCAAGAGGAAAACATTTATGTATGATATTCACCACCTACGGGACATATCCATGCCAGCCGGCGATCCATCAGGATCGGACAGTACCGACAGCGACGGCCCGTCCGTGGGCCGCCGACCGTTGCTGGGGGCGCTCGCGGCCGTCGGCCTCGCGGGGTGTCCCGGACAGAGCGGAGACGGAGAGACGGATTCCCCGGACGACGAAAGCGGGGGGACGGACCGCGCGACAGACGGAGCCGACGGGACGACCGCACAGACGGCGGCCGACGGCTGGCCGGACGTGGCGGACCCGTACTACGGGCGACTCGCGGCAGACCTCGGCGACATGGACCTTCCCGCAGGCGAATTCGTCTACGCCGACGGGGAGGCAGCGACGCTCGACGCCTTCGCCGTCGACTCGGAGGCCGCGGACACGTCGTCCGTCTCGGTCGGGGACGGCGAGCCGTTCTCCTCGGCCGTGCGCGTGCACGTCACCGAGGAGACGGAGAACCCGTGGGACGTGACGATGAAGGGGACGGTCACCGACCGGTCGGTCGCCGAGGGCGACGTGCTCCTCGGCGTCGTCGCCCTGCGCAGCCCGGCGTCCAGCGAGTCGACGCCGACGGCCCAGTTCGTCGCCAAGGACGAGGACAACCTCGACACGAACGTGGTCCGGTCGACGCCGCAGGTGCAACCTCCGGCCGAGTGGACGCGGTACTACGTCCCCATGCGGTTCGACTACGACGCCGACCCGGGAACCTGGTGGGTCGAACTGTTCCTCGGCTACGGCCCGCAGACCATCGACGTGGGGGGCGTCGCGCTGATCGACTTCGGCGGGCGCGTCTCCGTGGACGAGTTGCCGAGCGGGCCCGTCGACGGGGGAGCCACCGGCAGCGACGACGGCACCGACTGGGAGGTGGCCGCCGACGAACGGATCCGCGAACACCGGACGAGCGACCTCACCGTCGAAGTGACCGACGCGGACGGGAACCCCGTCGACGGGGCGTCCGTCGACGTCGCGATGCGCGAACACGAATTCGGCTTCGGAACGGCGATCAACGCCGGCCACTTGCTAGAGGAGACCGCGGACGGCGACCCCTATCGCGAGCACGTCACGGACCTGTTCAACCTCGCCGTCCTCGGGAACCACCACAAGTGGCGCTTCTGGGAAGAGAATCGCGAGACGGCAGACGGCGCGACCGAGTGGGTCCTCGACCAGGGACTGGACCTCCGTGGGCACGTCTGCCTCTGGGCGAACGTCTCCGCGTGGGCGGTGCCCCCGGACGTCGTCCGCGCGATGGGCGTCGAGTGGGAGGACAACGGCGTCACGGACCCGGCACTCGACCCCGACTACGTCCGCGAGCGGACGATGGAGCACGTTCCCGCGATAATCGAGTACTACGGCGACGACATCACCGAGTGGGAAGTCGCGAACGAGGTGACCCACGAACCGGGCCTGATCAAGGCCGCCAACGGCGTGAAGGCGACCGACGACGCGTCGCTCGACGACCTCGACCCCGTCGAAGCCCCCATCCTCGCGGACTGGTACGCGGCGGCTCGCGAGGCGGCACCCGACGGGACGCTCCTGGCCGTCAACGATTACAACACGCTCGCCGGCCCCTACGAGTCGACCCGCGCCGACTACGAACGCCAGATCGAGTTCCTCGCCGACTCGGAGGCGGGCCTCGACGCGGTCGGCCTCCAGTGTCACTTCGACCAGGGTTCGGCGTTGACCCCGGAACAGGTCCTGGAGGGGCTCGACCGCTACGCGGGACACGACGTGCGCCTGCGGATCACCGAGTTCGACATGGCCGACGACGGCTGGGACGAGGAGGACAAGGCGACGTTCTTCCGCGAGTTCCTGAAGACGGTCTTCAGTCATCCGGCGGTCGACGACTTCCTCGTCTGGGGCATCCTCGACACGCTCCACTGGCGCGACGACGCGCCGTTCTTCGCCGAGGGCTGGGAGGAGAAACCCGCCCTCGCCGAGTACCGCGACCTCGTCTTCGACGAGTGGTGGACCGAGGCGTCCGGCGAGACGGACGCCGACGGCAGTTACGCGACGACGGGGTTCACGGGCGAATACGAGGTCACCGCCACGGTCGACGGCGAGGAGGTGAGCGAGCGCGTGACGCTCGGCGACGGTGGCACGACGGTCGAACTCGCTCTTCAGTGAGGATCGCTCTTGCCACGCCCCTGGTGTTTGGCCCTTGCAAACAGGTCCGTCGAATCCGTCGGCGGACGGCACCGGCCCGGAACCATTATAGTCCGGGATCACCACCTCACGGCCGTAATGACAGCCGATCCCGCGCACGTCTACCGCGATCCGACAGCATCGACTTCACGACGCGTCGAGGACCTCCTCTCCCGGATGACGCTCGAAGAGAAGGCCGCGCAGCTGGGGTCGGTCAGTCCCAGCCGGAACGTCGCAGACGAGGCCGAGAGCGAGGGCGACGGCGGGACCCCGATGATCGAGGACGGTGAACTCAACCGCGATGTAGCGGAGGAACTGCTCGCGGACGGCATCGGTCACCTCACTCGCATCGGTGGCGAGGGGAGCCTCCCGCCCGAGCGCGCCGCGGAAATCACGAACGAACTCCAGACGTTCCTCACCGAGGAGACGCGCCTGGGCATCCCGGCGATCCCCCACGAGGAGTGTCTCAGCGGGTACATGGGCCCCGAGGGGACGACGTTCCCGCAGGGCATCGGGATGGCCAGCACGTGGGACCCGGACCTGCTGGAAGCGGTCACCGACACGATCGGTGACCAGCTCGAAGCGATCGGGACTGCGCACGCGCTGTCGCCCGTCCTCGACGTGGCTCGCGACCTGCGCTGGGGCCGCGTCGAGGAGACCTACGGCGAGGACCCCTACCTCGTCGCCCAGATGGCGACCGCGTACGTGTCAGGACTGCAGGGCGACGGCCCCGCGGACGGCATCTCGGCGACGCTCAAGCACTTCGTCGGCCACGGCGTCGGCGCGGGCGGGAAGAACCGCTCGTCGGTGAACCTCGGCGAGCGCCAACTCCGTGAGGTCCACATGTTCCCCTTCGAGGCCGCGATCCAGGAGGCCGACGCCGAGTCGGTCATGAACGCCTACCACGACATCGACGGGGTCCCCTGCGCGAAAGACGAGTGGCTGCTGACGGACGTGCTCCGCGGCGAGTGGGGCTTCGACGGCCACGTCGTCTCCGACTACTTCAGCGTCGACTTCCTCGAGGCGGAACACGGCGTCGCCGCGACCCAGCGCGAGGCAGGGGTCTCCGCCGTCGAAGCCGGAATCGACGTGGAACTGCCCAACACGGACTGCTACGAGTACCTGCCGAAGGCCGTCCGCCGGGGCGAACTCGCCGAGGAGACGCTCGACGAGTCGGTCCGTCGCGTCCTGCGAGCCAAGTTCGAGAAGGGGCTGTTCGAGGAGCCGACGGTCGACGTCGACGCCGCGACCGACCCCTACGAGGACGAGTCCGCCGCGGACCTCGCCCGCGAGGCCGCCCGCGACTCGCTGGTCGTCCTCAAGAACGAGGACGACCTCCTGCCCCTCGATGGCGCGGACTCCGTCGCGGTCGTCGGACCGAAGGCCGACGACAAGAAGGGGATGCTCGGCGACTACGCCTACGCCGCTCACTACCCCGAGGAGGAGTACGACTTCGAGGCCGACACGCCGCTGGCCGCGATCGAGAACCGCGTCGACGCCGACGTGAACTACGCCCAGGGCTGCACCGCCACGGGCAACTCGACCGACAAGATCGACCGCGCCGTCGAGGCCGCCGCGGACGCGGACGTCGCGCTGGCCTTCGTCGGCGCGCGTTCGGCCGTCGACTTCTCCGACGCGGAGGGCGACAAGCGCGAGAAACCGATGGTCCCGACCAGCGGCGAGGGCTGTGACGTGACCGACCTCGGGCTCCCGGGCGTCCAGGACGAACTCGTTGCGGCGGTCCAGGAAACCGACACGCCGGTCGTCGTCGTCCTCGTCAGCGGGAAACCCCACGCGATCCCGGAGATTGACGAGAACGCCGAGGCCGTCGTCCAGGCGTGGCTCCCCGGCGAGGAAGCCGGCAACGCCGTCGTCGACGTGGTGTTCGAGGGCCACGACTCCGGCGGGCACCTGCCCGTCTCGATGCCGAAATCCGTCGGGCAACTGCCGGTCCACTACAGTCGAAAACCCAACACGTTCGAGGAGGACTACGTCTACGACGACGCACAGCCCGTCTACCCGTTCGGCCACGGACTGAGCTACGCCGAGTTCGAGTACTCCGATCTGGACGTGTCGGACGCGGAAATCGGCCCCTCGGACACGGTCACGGCGAGCGTCACCGTCGAGAACACGGCCGATCGGGCCGGCAGTGACGTGGTCCAGCTGTACGCCTCCGCCGAGAACCCCGACCAGGCCCGCCCCGTTCAGGAACTGAAAGGCTTCCAGCGCGTCGAACTGGACGCCGGCGAATCGGTGCGCGTGTCGTTCGAACTCGGCGCGAGCCAGCTCGCCTACCACGACCGCACGATGACCCTCACCGTCGAAGCGGGCGACTACGAACTGCGCGTGGGTCACTCGGCCGCCGAGGTCGCCGAGACCGCGACCGTCTCCGTGACTGACTCGAAACCCGTCCCCCGGACCGCCCGCCGATACGTCACGGAGACGACCGTCGACGGCGCCTGATTCGGGCAGCCGCAGACGGCGCCCGATTCCGGGAGCCGGAGACGGCCCCTCCGTCGGACCGTCCGACCGGTCGGTGTGGTAACGCTTTTTTCGGAGACTACCGATGGAGCGCTATGCGCAGTCAACGGGCGGTCGGCGACGGGGTGTCCGACGGTGAGTGATACCGCCGGGGACGAGAGCGGTCGGGAGATGGCAGTCGAAGCCCTCTGCGACCAGTCGCGGAAGATCCTGGGCGTGTTCACCATCGCGGTCGTGTTCCTGCTGATCCAGGTGCCGTACCTGTTCGTCGTCGACCAGGACTCGTCGCTGTTCGTCGTCGCCACGCTCAACGTGATCGGGAGCGGCGCCTTCGCGGTCGCGAGCGGGAGCGCGCTCTGGTTCTGTAGCCAGCGCGAGGAGTGATCGGCTCGCTGATCGAGTGGCCAGTCCGCGGGTCACCACACGAGCTCGCGCGGCGGAGGACGGTACCCACCGCGAAAATAGAACCGCCGCTTCGAAATGTGGTCGAAACGGAAACGAGGGCGTCGGTCAGGCCGACGCGGACGCCCGGGCGTACAGCTTGTTCGCGAACAGGAACCCGTAGATGCTCGCCCCGAGGACGACGAGGGTCGCCCCGAAGATGCCCATCATTCCGGCGAACACCTTGTGAGCGAGGACGGTTCCCTCGACCGCGCCGAAGCTCCGCTCGCCTTCCGGGATCCCGTTCATGATCGAGATGAACCCGCCTTCGCCCCCGATCACGATAGCGGGGGTCCCGTTGACCAGCGTCGCGCCGAGACCGATCGACGCGACGCCCAACAGCACGATCACGAGCGAGACGTTCCCCGTCACGAAGTAATACAGCGCCAGCAGGTACGCTCTCCCACCACTCGACTCCTGTTTGGCTCGTTCGATAGCCTGCCTCATGTGCGATAGACTGTTCCACACACGAACATCAAACTTCCGCTTGCGCGGGCGGGTACGCTCGGCGCGCCACCAGCGGGGCGCTACCTCCGCTCCACTGGTGATTCGCCAGCGCGTCCCGGTTCCGCCAGCGCCCGGAAACGAGTCCGCGTGACGCGCCGAATTTAATTCCCCACTAGATGGAAAAGGAAAGAACAACAATCTATAAATACAAATCACAAAAGGTAGTGGTATGCGGAAGCCTGACAGCATCCGTGGCAAGGAGTTATCGCGTCGCCAGTACGCACAGATACTGGCTGGAATGGGAGCCGCCGGGCTGGCCGGCTGCCCGAGCGAAAGTGGTGACGGAGGTGACGGCGGGAGTACCGGGACGCCGACGCCGACCGCGACGCCGGGTGACGGCGGCACCGACGGAGACACGGAGACGAGTGGCGGTGAGGACACCGACACGGCGACCCCCCGGGAACCGGTCACCGACACGATCAACTACGCGATCGCCAACTCGCCGGACGTGTTCAACTGGAACCCGTGGCCGCCCCAGGACAACACGGCGGGCGACCTGTGGATGTCCGAACTCCACGGGCTCCGGAACGTCCACACGACGAACTCGTCCTACAGCGGGACGACCGTCAAGACGCCACACAAGCCCGACCACGAAGAGATCGAGATCATGACGTGGATCTCGGGCTACGACGTCGAACCGCCGTTCGACTGGCGGGACCACCACGACGACCGGTCGACGTACTGGAACGGCGACCCGTACGACGCGGAGGCCCGGGTGAAGCACAACCACGTCGACTGGTTCCAGGGCGGCAACAAGTTCGCCGAGGACGCGACGTTCAACCAGGAGGCCGAGAGCCAGTGGACGATCCACTACTGGGAAGACAAGGGCGAGGTGCCCGAGCAGGAGCCGAACCCGACGGGCCGGCCGGTACTCGAATCGAACGCGGGCCCCGTCGACGGCAACCCGCCGATCCACCCCGACTTCACAGAGCCGTACCTGGAGCGATATCGCGACGCCGGGACGGAAGACGAGGCCAACAGCATCACCGACGACCTGACGAGCGACGGCATCGGGCTCGAACGGATGGCGCTGAACGGCGGGACGGACGAGACGCTGGCCGGGTCCGGTCCCTACGTGCTCGAGTCGATGGACGACGTCGGCTCGGAGAAGATGGTCCTGCACCTCGACGAGGACCACCCGAACGCCGAACACACGAACGTCGAGAAACTCGCGCTCTACTGGGCGGAAGGCGATCGGCGGAACACCCTCACGACGGAAGGGGTGCTCGACCTCGACGACGGCGCCATCACGCCCGGATCGACGATCACGCGCGATGCACTCCCGGACCACATCCAGGAGTTCACCCGGTGGCTACGCGCGACCGGTGGCGACTTGTGGAAGCTCAACTGGCGCAACGAGCACCTCCAGAACCTGTGGGTGCGCCGGGCGCTCGTCGAAGCGATCGACTGGAACGCCGTCAGCGCCAACGGCTGGGGTGAAGAGGGTTCGCAGGTGCTCGAACACGACACCTTCATGCTCGACGCCCAGTCCGAGCGGCACTTCTCGGAGGACTTCCTCAGCAGCCTCCACACCTACTCCCGCGCGTCGAACAAGGAGAAAGCCACGCAGTACATGAAGCGTGCCGGCTACTCCAAACAGGGCGGCCAGTGGGTCAGTCCCCAGGGGAACCAGGCCTCGATCGACCTCATCGCCACCTCGGCGATCACGGCCCACGTCCAGGCGGGTCAGACCATCAAGGCGAACCTCTCGAAGTGGGGCTTCGGCGTCAACCTCAGCACGCAGGGGTGGTCGACCTGGTCGAACAACATCGACCCGAACGGCGGGCTCAACTACGACTCGACCATCTTCTGGCACGGCGACCCGTACATCTTCCAGTACTACCACGACCGCGGCGCGTGGTGGGACGAGCCGCTCGTTGCCGGCAGCCCGACCGCGGAGAGCCCGTTCGAAGCCGAACCCGACGACGAGGTCGACACGCAGGGCAAGCCGATCGTCCAGCAGGTGCCGGACGAACCGGGCGCGTTCGAAGCGCCAGACGAGGCCGGGAAGGCGCCCGACCTCGACAACGCTTCCGAGGTCAACCTCGTCGAGACGGTCAACGCCATCCGCGAGCCCGGCAACAGCGAGGAGGACCTGCAGGAGCTCTACCGGACGTGCGCGAGGTACTACAACTTCTACGTCCCGCACTTCCCGTTCCACCAGTACCTGATGGGTGCGTTCGGCGACGTGCGCGACTTCGACTGGCCGGACCCGGCCGCTCGCGCGTTCGACTACGAGCGCTCGTTCGGTATCGAGGACGTGCTCGTCCTCGGGGGCATCGCACAGGCCAGCTACGACAAGGAGTTCGAACCGCCACAATAACGCGATCGACCCGCCGTACTCCCGACTGACCGACCGTTCGCCGGTCGGAACTTTCGTCTCTGTCACGCGGTCCCGGGGCGCGGGCGGACCGCCGTTTTCCCCGCCCCGGCTCGCTTTTTCACTCGTCGCCGGCCGGGCGGATCGCACCGTGTTTCAGCATGTGGAATACGGGGTTTCCGCCCGGCCCCGCCGTTCCATATGCTGAACCAGTTTCCTCGGACGGCCACTCGAAGTCGCGCGTGTTCCCCCAGAGGCCGGTGACCTCGGTGCCGAGATAGACGTCCGGCAGCGCGTCGTTCCACCAGGTGGCGAACGTCGAGACGGCGTCGACCGTCGACGACCGGTCGGTCGGTCGCCGGATCGTCCGCCAGACGTCCACGAGGTTCACGGTCCGGCGGTCACTCTCGGGTGCGTCTACGTCGCCCGGCGTGCGCGGAACGCGCACCTCGACGGGTTTCCCCTGGCTCGACGACGCCGTTGACGCGTCCGAGACGCCGTAGCCGATCGAGGTGGCGCCGTCGCTCGTCACGTCGTAGGCGCGGTGGGGCCGCCCGTCGAAGCTCCAGAGCATGACGTCGTACGTGTGCTGGGTGACTTCGTAGTGGATCCGCGTGTTCGGGACGCGGTCGATCGAGACGTCGAAGCCGAAGCGGCCGAGGCTCGACTCGATCATGCTCCCGGCGGAGACGAAGTCGTCCCACACCGGCGTCCCGATGTTGAATCGCGCTCGTCGGTCGTCTTCGTCGCGCCACGTATCGTTCTCGTCACGCGTGTACCCGGCCGCGCGCATGTGCTCGGCCGCTCGCTCGGTGTCGGCTTCGACCGGGTACTCGTGGAACGACTCGCGGACGGACTCCGGGAGCCAGCGCCGCTCGGCCGGTCCCGCGAGCCCCGTTTGCCGCGCCGTCGGCTCGCCCCAGCTCGCCACTTCGACGACGTCGTCGACCGGGATCGCAGCGAGGATCGCACGGCGGACGCCGCGCCGGGCGAGGTGGTCGTTGCGCCAGTCGAGGACGAGCTTCGACCCCGAGGTGGTCCGATAGCGGGCGATCTGTTCGAGGTTCTCCGCCGGGGACCCCCGTTCGTCGTGTAACGTCCCGGTCCCGCCGTCGAGCCACCCCTTCTTGATCAGGTTCTCGATCGAGACCTCCTGGACGACCGGGAGCCAGAGCCGCGGGATAGAGATCTCCTCCGCGCGCGGGTGGTCGTCGAACCGCTCCAGCACGAGCCGGTTGATCGAGACCTCCGTCAGTTCGTACGGCCCGCAGCCGAGCCCCTCGTCGAGGAGCGTCTCGAGACCGGGGCTCTCCGTCCGCAGGTCCGCGACCACCTCCTCGGTCCTGTCGTCCGTCGTCGCCTCGCGGAGGCGGTCCAGCCACGGCTCGTAGAACTCGACCGGCGTCCGGACGGCGCCGCTGGCGACCTCCGAGAGGACGAGCGGCCTGTCGAGCGGGCGCTCGAACTCGTAGCGGAGCGTGTACTCGTCGACGAGTTCGACGCTCGGAGCGGACTCGGAGGAGACGTGCGAGTGGATCTCGTCGTGGACCCACGTGTCGCGGGCGGTCACCGGCTCCCCCGACCACCACGTGAACCCGTCGGCGAAGGTGACGGTCGCGGTCGCGCCGTCGACGTCAACCGACTCGACGACGTCGCCGAGCTGGCGGTCGCTGGCGGGCGCGGCGTAGGACCTGGCCTCGTAGATCAGCGGGTAGAACGAGTCGGGGTCCGAGGTCGACCACGGGCCGACGTGCGTGGTCTCGGCGTCGTACGGGAACTGGTAGCCGAACACCTCCGGGGAGTCCACGATGTCGTTCGTCTCCGTACACCCGGCGAGCGACCCGACCGCTCCCCCGGCGCCCAGCGCCGCGAGATACTCCCTGCGCGTCCACCCTGCGCCAGCCCGACCGTGACTACGCCCGTCCGGCCCTGTGTTCATTGGCGCGAGGATAGCGGACGGGACTGTATAAGGCCACCGCCCTTCAGAGACCGATCCCGCCCGCACGGGGCCGGAGACGGCGGCTCCCGATCGCTCGCGCTCGTCGGCCCAGATGTCGGACACGTGTCTCAGATCGCGGTCGACGGTTGGGGTTGTCAGCCGTTCTCTCACACGGCGTCACCGCCGTCGACGACGCCCGTTTCGTCCGTATTCCAGACGGCGAGGCGACCTCCGTGCTTCGATCAAGCGGAAAAAACATATACTGTGGTTCGTTCAAGACGTAGTATGGATGATTATGTGTCACAGGAAGCCCTCCGGTTCGTCGTGATCGGGCTCGTCGCGATGGCCGCCATCGCGGTCGGGGCCGCGACGATCACGGCGACCGTCGACACGGGGGCTCCCGGTGGTGGGGAAGCGCCGCAGAATCCGGGGCAAGACTCCCAGAACCAGCAGGGTGGCGGCGGGGGTGACAGCTCCGGCGGCGGCAACCCGATAAACCGGAGTGTCGAGGGCAAAAACCGGAACGCGGTGCAGTACACGACGTGCATCGAACCGCTGTCGAGCTGGTACGGCGGGCTGGCGTACTTCGGGGCGGCCGCGATGTTGGTCTATCTGGTCAAGCGACGCTACTCGTTCGGCGCCGCGTTCCTCGGACTGTACGCGATCGCGCCGCCGGTACTCCTCGGCTACTTCCTCGGCACCGACTGCGCGTCCGTCGGCGGACCCGGGCTCGGCGACGGCACGCGGGGCGCCATCGCCAACGGAACCAGTTCGCCCGTCGCCTCGATGGACATCCCCCCGGTCGCAATCCTCGGCGTCTTCGGCATCGTCCTGGTGGCCACGGCCGCCGTCCTGATGCGCGCGTCCGGTGACCAGGAGATCACCACGATGGAGCCGGAGGCGGACGAGGAGGGGGCCGAGGCGGACGTGATGGACCTGGCCGCCGCGGCCGGTCGCGCCGCCGACCGCCTCGAAGAGCACAACGCCGACGTGGACAACGAGGTCTACCGCGCCTGGTGGGAGATGACGAGCATGCTCGACGTCCCGAACCCGGACAGCGCGACGCCCGGCGAGTTCGCCGACGCCGCTATCGACGTCGGTCTCGGCGAGGACGACGTCCGCGAGTTGACCCGCCTGTTCGAGGAGGTCCGCTACGGCAAGCGCGACGCAGAGAGCCGCGAGCAACTCGCCATCGACGTCTTCCGGAACATCGAGGACGAGTACGGCGCTGCGGGCGGACGGAGTTCGAACGTCGGCGACACGGAGGGCGACGATGGATATTGAGACCGCCCTCAACCGGCTGCTGATCGCCATCGGGGCGCTCCTGTTCGTCGGCGCGGTCGTGTTGATCGTCGCGCCCGGCGCCGGCAGCGTGCTCCCGTTCGGCAACGAGGTCATCTTCCTCATCGGCGCGCTCGGCGCCGTGACCGGCTTCGGCGTCGTGCGCCGACGCCTCAAGGGCGAGGTGGAAGAGACGGTCACACCTGACCCGGAGCGACCGGCCGGCAACCCGATGCCCGGTGCGGACGTCGACCGGATGCTCTACGAGATGACCCACCTGCGCCAGGGCGTCAACGAGAACCGCGAACACCTGGAGGAGCGCCTGGAGAACCTCGCGATCGCCGTCGTCAGGAACCGCGAGGACTGCTCGGTCGAAGAGGCCCGGCGAATCCTGAACGCCGGCGAGTGGACCGACAACGAGCAGGCGGCCTCGTTCTTCGAGGGCGAGCGGACGGCCGCCCAGGAAGCCGGCCTGTCCCAGTCGCTGCTGTCGGGCACCGACGACGTGGCCGCCTTCGAGAACCAGTTCCGCGAGACCGTCGAGGAGCTCATCCGGGTCGGCGACGTCGACGTGAGCCACTCGGTCGAGGTGGAGACCGAGGACGACCGCTCGTTCCTCGACCGTCTGCTCGGCCGCTCCGGCGGCGACGACGAGGACGAGGGCGGCGTCGAGTCGAACTGGAACGAGGCCAACTCCTCGATTCCGACGTTCCGCACGAGCGAGCCCTTCGAGGACGTCGCGCTCCAGCACACCAATCGCTGGCTGGGCGTGACGGCCTTCGCGCTCGTCGCAGTCGGCATCGGGACGGTCACCTTCAACCCGGGACTCATGCTCGCCGGGACGGTCGGCGTCGCGTACACCATCTACGCCCGCGTCTCGGCGGTCCCGCGTACGGAAGGACTGGTCGTCGAGCGAGAGTTCGACGCCGAGGACCCCGAACCGGGCGACCTCGTCGAGGTGACGCTCACCGTCAGGAACGAGAGCGGGTCGATGCTCCCGGACCTGCGGTTGATCGACGCCGTCCCGGACGCGTTCGTCGTCACCGAGGGCGTCCCGCGCCTGCACACCGCGCTGCAGGCGGGCGCACAGGCGCAGATCGAGTACACCGTCCGCGTCGAGCGCGGCGAGTACGAGTGGCCGCTGCTGGTCGTCGCCCGAGACTTCAGCGGGGGCGTCGAGCGGACGTCGCTGGTCACGCCCGACGCGGGCATGCGAGTCGTCCCGCCGCTGCGGGTCACCAACGACGTGCCGGTGCGGGCCCAGACGACGCAGTACGCCGGCGACGTCGACACCAAGCAGGGCGGGTCGGGCCTGGAGTTCTACTCCGTGCGCGACTATCGCCCCGGCGACCCGATGAACCGCATCAACTGGAAGCAGGTCGCGAGCACGGGCGAACTCGCGACGATCGACTTCCGCCAGGAGAAGGCCGCGACGGTCACCATCCTGTTCGACACCCGCCAGAGCGCGTACATCTCGGCGGGTCCCGACGAACCGCATGCCGTCGACCACTCGGTCCACGCGGCCAGCGACGTGTTCGGCGCGCTGTACGACCAGGGCAACCTCGTCGGCATCGCGGCGTTCGACACGGTGCCGTGCTGGTACGCGCCGGGCGCCGGCAGCGAGCACCTGGAGAACGCCCGCGTGCTGTTCGCCCAGCACCCGGCGCTGTCGCCCCGGCCGCCCGAACGACAGGACCACGAGAGCCAGTACATCGACCCGATGACGCACGTGCGTCGGCGCCTGCCGAGCACGTCACAGATCTTCCTCTTCTCACCGCTGGCGGACGACTACGCGGCGGAAGTGGCGCGCAGACTCGACTCCGAGGGCCACCTGGTCACCGTCATCAGTCCGGACGTGACCGTCGACGAGACGGTCGGCCAGCGGCTCACGCGCATCGAACGGACGGCGCGGGTCCGCTATCTCCGCGAACGGGGCATCCGCGTGCTCGACTGGGACCCCCACGAGCGGCTCTCGCTCGAGATCCAGAAGGCACAGGCGAGGTGGGCATAATGAGCTACGAGACAGACGCTGATACGGGAGCGGTCGAGGTAACGCACGCGCCGGCGCGGTTCAGCAGCATCCTCTCGGTGGCCGCCGCGCTACTGGCGGTCGCCATCACGGGCCTGTTCGCGCCGCTGTCGGCGCCGATCGGACTGTTCGGACTGGCGGGCGTCGCCGCGGGCCTGTTCGTCTTCGAGTCCGAGCGACTGACTATCGCGGGCACCGGCATCGTGTTCGTCGGCGTGATCGTCTGCGGCTTCTTCGCGAGCGTGCCGGAGATACTGCTGTTCGCGAGCCTGGCGACGATCATCTCGTTCGACCTGGGGTCGAACGCCTTCAGCGTTGGCCGACAGCTCTCCGAGCAGACGGACACCCAGCGCGGCGAGTCCGTCCACGCGGCGGCGACCGTCTTCGTGGGCGTCGTCGCGGCCGGCCTCTCGTACGGGATCTACCTCGTGCCCTCCGGCGCGCTCACGGTCCCGGCGCTGGCTCTGCTGTTGCTGGCCGCGCTGTTCTTGATCTGGTCGATCCGACAGTAACCGATCGGATCGGTCGTTTGGTCAGTTTTTCCGGGGACGGAACGCTCTTACACCGTCAGTATTAAGGGGGGAAGCACGGCCTATCTTACCATGGCACAGACCGACCTATCCATCCAGGAGGCCAGCGACGAGTTGGATGCGGTGATCGACGAGATACAGTCGTCGGTCATCATCGAGGAAGAGTTCCTGGAGACAGTGCTCGTGGGGCTGCTTTCGAAGGGCCACGTCCTGCTCGAGGACGTTCCCGGGACGGGGAAGACGCTGACGGCGAACAGTTTCGCCACGGCGCTCGGACTGTCGTTCTCCCGTATCCAGTTCACGCCGGACCTGCTGCCCAACGACGTCACGGGGACGTACATCTACAACGAACAGGAGGGAGAGTTCGAGTTCAACAAGGGTCCTATCTTCGCGAACATCGTCCTCGCCGACGAGATCAACCGCGCGCCGCCGAAGACGCAGGCGGCGCTGCTGGAGGCCATGGGCGAGGGCCAGGTGACGACGGAGGGAGACACGCGGCAGCTGCCCGAGCCGTTTTTCGTGATCGCGACGCAGAACCCCGTCGAGCAGGAAGGGACGTTCCCGCTGCCGGAGGCGCAGATCGACCGGTTCAACGTCAAGTCCAGCATCGGCTATCCCGACGTGGACGGCGAGGTCGAACTGCTCCGGCGCCGGAACGACCGGACGTCGACGACGCCCTCGGTCGGACAGGTGCTCGACCACCAGCGGGTCATGGACCTGCAGGCGGTGCCCGACACCGTCACCGTCACCGAGGACATGCTGGAGTACATCGCGGCCGTCTCGCGAGCGACGCGTGAGGACCACCGGGTCGAGACCGGGATGAGCCCCCGCGGGACCCAGCGCCTCTACGAGACCGCACGAGCGCAGGCGGTCATCGAGGGCCGCAACTACGTCACGCCCGACGACGTCAAGACGGTCTCCCAGCCGGTCATCGCCCACCGACTGGGCCTGACGGCGGAGTCGCAGGTCAACGACGTCGACAAGAGCGAGATCGTCCGGGACGTGCTCGAGGAGATTCCGGTCCCGACCATCGAGGCGCCGGCGTAAGGACACTCTGGAGGACTACAATGGGAGTTTCAAACGCTGTCCGCAATCCAGGGTCGTACCTCAGCCGGACGCTGGGGCTGTACAGGTCGCTACTGACGGATCCGGAGCGGTTCTACGACGAGTACATCGGGACGCGCGGACTCAAGTCCGAGCTCGCGCTCGTGCTCGTCGTCGGCATCGTCGGCGCGGTGGGTAACTACCTCGTCCTGCAGGAACTGATCGCCCAGTTCGACGGGATCGAATCGGTCGTCGTCAACCAGGACGTCAGGTTCCAGCTCCAGCAGCGCGTCCTCGAACCGCTGATCGGCGCCGTCCTGGTGTGGATCTGGTACGGCATGGGGATGTACGTGATCGGCTGGCTCTACACGACCATCGGGACGACCTACCTCGCGATGAAACGTGCGGCGTGGGTGCTGGTCCCGATCCTGATCGCGAACCTCGTCCACACGGCCGCGATGGTGTATCTCTCCGTCACGATGGATATCAGCGCGGACGACGTGTCGGTCGAGTCGCGCCTGTCCGACGTGGTCTCGCAGGCCATCTGGTCGCAGGCGGCGGGGGAGACGATCGTCGTCGCGGCCACGCTGGCGGGCGTGCTCTTCGCCGTGTGGGCCGGGTACATCGGCGCGTACGCCATCAAAGACGTGCGCGACCTCACCGTCGACGAGGCGTACAAGGTCGCCGCCGTCCCGACCATCGGATACGTGCTGTACATCGTCTACAGCGCGGTCACTGCGCTCTGACGGAAGTATTAAGAGATTGTGAGACACCAACACACACTATGAACTATTACATACGTCGCTTCGTGCAAGCGATCGTGACGTTCGTCCTGGGGATGTTCATCACGTTCGCGTTGTATCGACTCGTCCCGGGTGGGCCGGTGCAGGCACTCATGGCGGACCGGATCGAACAGATGCGCGAGCAAGACCAGCAGGTCGACCAGCAGGAGCTGGCGGAGATGGCCGAGCAGTTGACGGGTATCAACCCCGACCAGCCGATCCCGATCGCGTTCTACGAGTGGTTGCGCGACATCATCCTGTACCAGGACTTCGGCGAGTCGATCATGTTCCAGGACCCGGTCTTCGACATCCTCTTCCGCGGGATGCCGTGGTCGATCTTCCTGAGCGTGTACGGGCTCTTGCTCGGCTTCACCGCGACAATCGCGGTCGGGGTCTTCATGGCCTGGCACGAGGGGACGAAGATCGACTCCGGGCTGACCGTGTTCGTGCTCGTGATGCGATCGATCCCCTACTACGTGGCCGCCATCGTGATGCTCTCGGTGCTGGCCTTCCAGTGGGGCATCTTCCCGACCGGCGGGCGCGCGCCCCCGGCGGCCGACCCCGGGTTCAACGTGGAATTCATGATCGGGGTCGCCCAGCACGCGGCGCTGCCGATACTGTCGAACTTCATCGTCGGCTTCGCCGGCGGGGCCATCGGGATGCGGGCGCTGTCGGTCCGCGTCGTCGGCGCGGACTACTTGCGGTCTGCGCGCCTGCGCGGGCTGAGCACGAACCGCATCCTCAGCCGTTACCTGACTCGCAACTCGATCCTCCCCATCTACACCGGCTTCATGCTCGGTATCTCCGGGATGTTCAGCTCGAACGTCATCACCGAGCGCATCTTCCAGTACCACGGGGTGGGCTGGTTCATGCTCGAAGCGGCGACGAATCAGGACTACCCGCTCGTGATGGCCGCGTTCGTGTTCTTCTCCGGGATCACGGTGACGGCCATCCTGATAGCCGACCTCACCTACGGGCTCATCGACCCGCGAGCCGGGACCGGCGCGACGAGGGAGAGTTACTAACGATGTCCGAGAAAACGCCCAAGAGCGACGGAGGCGTGACCCAGGAGAGCATCTTCGGCACCGACGAGGAGGTCGAGCGGCGGCGGACGCCGCCGGCCGAGCGCGCCCGGCGCGCGTTCGACTTCTACATCGCGACGCCGTTCCGGGTCGCCTGGAGCGACTGGCGGACCCGCATCGGCGGCGCGGGCGTCCTCTTCTACCTGTTGCTCGGAACCGTCGGCGTCTGGCTCACCCCGCCGCCGCAGATCAACGAGGGGCCGTACTACCTCAAGCCGTTCGTCGACTGGACGATGCCGCTCGGGACTGACAACCTCGGGCGCGGCGTGTTCAAGACGCTCGTCCACTCGACGCCGGCTATGATGCAGATGGCGCTGGCGGGCGTCGTCTTCTCCGTCGGCGTGGCTGTCCTGGTCGGCATGATCGCCGGCTACAAGGGCGGCGTCATCGACACGATGCTGATGACGGTGGCCGACGTGTTCATCACGCTCCCGGGCCTGCCGCTCATCATCGTCCTCGCGGCGATCTTCTCGCCCGAGAACCCGTTCATCGTCGGTACCATCATCGCGATCGACCAGTGGCCGGGACTGGCGAGGATGTTGCGGTCACAGGTGCTCGCGTTGCGCGACGAGGACTTCGTCGAGGCGGCCCGGTCCATCGGGCTCTCGACGCCGACCATCGTGGGCCAGGAGCTGGTCCCGAAGGTCGCGCCGTTCGTACTCATCTCGGCGGCCGGTGCGGCTGTCGGCGTCATCTTCCAGTCGGTCGCCCTGTACTTCATCGGCGTCCTCCCGTTCAGTTCGCTGAACTGGGGCGTCATGATGCAGATGGCCTACCGGCAGGGGAACGCGGTCGCGGCGCCCGGGCGGGCGGGACACTGGATGTTCTTCCCGCTGCTCGCGATCTCCGGGATGAGCTTCTCGCTCATCCTCTTCTCGCAGGGGCTGGACCGCGTGTTCAACCCCCGGTTGCTCGCCCGTCACTCCGAGACGGTGCCGGAAGACGAACAGGACGAGGCGGGTGGTCTCTAATGGCCGGACCCGCTCGACGGTCGGAGGTGAACTGACATGGCTATCGGACAACAGAACCAGACGACGGACGAGGAGGGCGACGATGCCGACGAGGACATCGTCATGGACGTACGGAACGCCAGAGTGCAGTTCGGGATGTCCCGCGGGCAGGCGTGGGTCCTCAACGACGTCGACCTCTCGATCCGGCGCGAGGAGATCCTCGCTATCGTCGGCGAGTCCGGGTCGGGCAAGTCCATGTTCGCCGCGGCGCTCATGGACGCGGTCGAGGACCCCGGGCACCTCTCCGGCGAGGTGACCTACTACCCCCGTGAGGACGAGGGCGACACCACCCCGAGCGCCGACCAGATCGGCGACTACGACGCCGTCGGCGACGACTCGGTGGACGTGCTGGAGATGAGCGACGGCGAACTGCAGTCGTTCCGCTGGGAGCAGGTCTCGATGGTGTTCCAGGGCGCGATGAACTCGTTCAACCCCACGATGAAGATCAAGGGGCACTTCCACGAGACCATCCAGGCCCACAACGCGGTCCTCGAGGAGCGGATGGACCACGTCTACGACCTCTTCGAGGCGCTGCACCTCGATCCCGACCGCGTGATGAACGCCTACCCGCACGAACTGTCGGGCGGGATGAAACAGCGCGCCCTCATCGCGCTCGCGCTCGTGCTCGAACCCGAAGTGCTCGTGATGGACGAGCCGACCGCCGCGCTCGACCTGCTCATGCAGCGCTCGATCATCTCGATGCTGCGCGAGCTGCGCGACGAGTTCGAGCTGACCATCGTGTTCATCACGCACGACCTGCCGCTGGTCGCCGGGCTCTCGGACCGCATCGGCGTCATGTACGCCTTCGAGTTCATCGAGGTCGGCGAGACCCGCTCGCTGCTGAAAGACGCCGCACATCCCTACACGCGCGCGTTGTTGCGCTCGGTCCCGAGCATCGACTCGGACATCGACTCGATGCGGCCGATCGAGGGGGCGCGGCCGGACCCGGTGAATATCCCGACCGGCTGCTCGTTCCACCCGCGGTGTCCGATCGCGGACGACCGGTGTGAGATCGAGGACCCGGACCTGGTGACGGTCGACGACGACCACGAGGCGGCGTGTTTCTACACGGACCAGGCGCGCGGCGAACTGGAGTACTCGCTCGACCACGGAGCGAGGGAGGAGTAACTCATGAGCACAGACGAACCCACGGCGGACGACGCCACCGCCGACGAGATCGCCGGCGACGAGGCGACCGCGGCACAGAGCGACGAACCGATCCTCTCGGTCGAGGACGTGAAGGTCCACTACAAGCCGGGCGGCATCGTCAAGCGCGCGCTGACGGACAAGACGGTCCGTGCCGTCGACGGCGTCAGCTTCGACCTCTACGAGAACGACATCGTCGTCCTCGTCGGGGAATCGGGCTGCGGGAAGACGACGCTCGGCAAGACCGCCGTCGGGCTGGAGAAACCCACCGAGGGCACGATCTCCTACCGCGGCCAGGACATCTGGGAAGCGAAAGACAACCCGCGAGAGGCCGAGATGGAGTTCACCGACATCCGGCGGGCGATGCAGATCATCCACCAGGACCCGGCCAACGCGCTGAACTCCTCGCGGCGGGTCAAGGCCATCCTCTCGGACCCGCTGAAGAAGTGGCGGACCGAGCTGGGCCCCAAAGAGCGCGAGGACACCATCTACCGGTACCTCGAGTACGTGGACATGATGCCGCCGGAGGACTACGCCGAGCGGTATCCCCACCAGCTCTCCGGCGGCGAGAAACAGCGCGTCGCGCTGGGCCGCGCGCTGTTGATGAATCCCGACGTCATCCTCGCGGACGAGGCCATCAGCGCGCTGGACGTGAGCCTGCGCGTCGGGATGATGGACCTCATCCTCGACCTGCAGGAGACGTTCGACACGTCGTACATCTTCATCAGCCACGACCTGGCGAACGCGCGGTACCTCGCCAAGCGTGCCGGCGGTCGGATCGCGATCATGTACCTCGGCGAGATCGTCGAGATTGGCCCGCCCGAGGAGATCCTGAACAACCCGACCCACCCCTACACGAAGGTGCTCAGGTGGTCGACGCCGACGGTCGACCCCGACCTGGCCAGGGAGCGCATCCAGGAGGACCCGCCGGTCCGCGAGGTCGACGTGCCCGACCCCGAGGACCCGCCGTCGGGCTGCAAGTTCCACACGCGCTGCCCGGAGGCCCGGGAGGTCTGCACGCAGGAGGAACCGGGGCTGTACGACACGGCGGGCGAGGCCGACGCCGCCTGCTTCCGCGCGCTGGAGAACCACGAGTACTGGAACAGCGCCGAACTCGCGGGCCCCGAAGACGAGTACGGTACCGAATCCGAGTCCGGCTTCGGCGACTGAGTCGCTCCCCGACGCACCGATTTTTCGCCGCTTTCGCTCGTCGACACGGCGTCTCGACCGCGCCAGCGGACCGACCTGTGGGCTGGCCCCGTGGCTCCGCTCGTGTCTCGGGGTCGGGCGCGTTCGGAAAGCAAATCTTATTTCCGCCAGACGCGGTTGTGAGCACACATGGCACGACAGATGGCCGACGGACCGATGGTGGTCCTCTCCGACGAATCGCAGCGCACGTCGGGTGAGGACGCCCGGTCGATGAACCTGGAGGCGGGGCGAGCAGTCGCGGAGACGATCCGCACGACGCTCGGCCCCCGCGGAATGGACAAGATGCTCGTCGACCAGGGCGGTAACGTCGTCATCACGAACGACGGCGTGACGCTCCTGGAAGAGATGGACGTCGACCACCCCGCCGCGGACATGATAATCGACGTGGCGACGACCCAGGAGTCCGAGGTCGGCGACGGGACGACCTCCGCCGTGATCCTGGCGGGAGCGCTCCTCTCGAACGCCGAGGACCTGCTCGAACAGGACATCCACCCGACTTCTATCGTCGCCGGCTACCGCCACGCGGCCGAGACGGTCGTCGACGTGTTCGACGACATGGCGACCGAGGTCGACCCCGACGACGAGGAGGTCCTCAAACAGGTCGCCGGCACCGCGATGACCGGCAAGGGCGCCGAGACGGCGAAAGACCT
Source organism: Halosimplex amylolyticum (assembly GCF_051414035.1). Classification (NCBI taxonomy): domain Archaea; kingdom Methanobacteriati; phylum Methanobacteriota; class Halobacteria; order Halobacteriales; family Haloarculaceae; genus Halosimplex; species Halosimplex amylolyticum. Next base: position 1,568,050 of record NZ_JBLKNW010000001.1, read on the forward strand.
GCTCTCGTCGATGGTCGTCTCCGCGGTGCAGGCCGCCGTCCGCGAGGACGGCACCGTCGACCAGGACGCGGTCGTCGTGCGCCAGTTCTACGGCGCCTCGATCGACGACTCGGAGTTCGTCGACGGCGTCCTCTTCGACGTCGAACCGGTCAACCAGAACATGTCCCGGGAGCACCAGGACGCGAACGTCCTCGTCTACGAGGGCGACATCGAGGTCTCGGAGACGAACGTCGGCGCCGAGGCCACGGTCGGCGACATGGACGAACTGCAGAGCTTCGTCGAGCGAGAGCAGTCGGAACTCGCCGACATGGTCGACCGCATCGTCGAGGCCGGCGCCGACATCGTCGTCGCCGACGGCGGCATCGACGAGTACGCGGCCGAGCGCCTCGCCAACGAGGGAGTCACGGCCTACCGCCGCGTCGACGGCAACAAGCGCGAGCGGATCGCGCAGGCCACCGGCGCCACGCGCGTCGGCGACCTGGAGGCGCTCACCGAGGAGGACCTCGGCTTCGCCGGGAGCGTCACCGAGCGCATCATCCGTGACAAGACCGTCCGCCGGCAGGCCGACCACGAGAGCACGACGGTCTTCGGTGACCTCCCCACGGAGGGCGTCGGGACGATCCTCCTCCGCGGGGGTACCGAACACGTGCTCGACGAGGTCGAGCGCGCCGTCGTCGACAGTATCGGCGTCGTCTCCGCGGCCATCGAGGACGGCTCCGTCCTGCCGGGCGGCGGCGCCCCGGAGATCGAGGCTTCGCTCGCGCTCCGCGAGGAAGCCGACTCCGTCGAGGGACGCGAGCAACTCGCCGTCGAGGCCTTCGCGGAGGCCTTCGAGGACGGCCCGCGCACGCTCGCGGAGAACGCGGGCCACGACGCCATCGACGCGCTCGTCGACATGACCGCGCGCCACGACGCGGGCGACGTGAACGTCGGCATCGACGCCGACACGGGCGAACTCGTCGAAATGTTCGAAGACGGCGTGGTCGAGCCGCTCCGCGTGAAGACGACGGCCGTCGACTCCGCGGTCGACGCGGCGACGATGATCATCCGCATCGACGACGTCATCTCCGCCGGTGACCTCTCCGTCGGCGACGACGAGGAAGAGGAGGCCGGCGGCCCGCCCGGCGGCGGCATGGGCGGCATGGGCGGTATGGGCGGCGCCATGTAAGACCATCTTTTTCGCCCGGGGGTCGCGCGGAGCGCGACCCCCGGGCCAAAAACATGGGTGAAAAAGGCCGGTCGCGGCGGTCGCTTGGCTCCCTCGCGACCGGTGAACCGCCTCGCTTTCGCTCGGCGGATGCTACAACCGCAGCTCGGAATATCCTGGTCGTGAAATTATGCAGCTGAAAGAACAGAAGTAGAACGTCCGCGCGCCGCAGGCGCGCGGTTCACCGGAACCGAGCGAAGCGAGGTTCCGGCTTTTTCACCCATGTTTTTGGTCGGGGGGGTCGCCGCAGGCGACCCCCCGACGAAAAAGATGGCTAGGAGTAGTTGTGCTCCAGTTCGACGACGTTCGCAGCGCCGAGCACGGCCTGCCTGAGGTCCTCGTAGAAGCGGTCGTCGTCGACCCGGTGGACGGGACAGGAGACGCTGATCGCGGCGATGGCGCGGTCGTCGTCGTCGGTAATAGGCGCCGCGACGCAGCGCAGCCCGTTGAGTCGTTCCTCTTCGTCGATGGCGTAGCCCTGCTGGTTGATGTCGGCGAGTTCGTCGAAGAACGCGTCAAGGTCGGTGATGGTGTGCTCGGTCTCGGCGGGCATGCCGCGCACGTCGAGGATCTCCGTGACTTCGTCCTCGGGGCGGAACCCGAGGATGGCCTTGCCGAGGCCGGTGCAGTGCAGTCGGACGCGCTTGCCTTCGTAGGTGTCGAGTTCGACCGCGTTCTCTCCTTGCGACTGGTAGAGGTATATGCCCATCCCGTTTTTCTCCACGAGTAAATTGACGAGTTCGCCCGTCTCGTCGGCGAGGGTGTCGACTTCCTTGTGGGCGGCGTCGAAGATCTCGTTCCGCTGGCGTGCGTACGCTCCGAGGCCCAGGAAAGCGAGTCCGATGTGGTACTCGTCGCCCTCCTTGACGACGTACTCCCGGTTCGCGAGGGTGTTGAGGTGGTTGTGCACGGCGCTTTTCCCCACGTCGACGCGTTCGGCGATCTCCGAGACCCCAGCCCCGTCCAGTTCCTGTATTATCTCGACTATCTGTAACGTTCTGTCGACTGTCGTCACTGGATGTTTCGGCTGGTCCATACCACAGCATCCACTGCGGATCACTTACCTGTTCTGTTCCAGGGAATCTCGTTCTCAGGCCGGGAACCTCGTCTGTGCTCCTGTCGGTGGGAGGGGTCTAGAATTCGGGGGGTCCTGCGTATGCGTGGAATCCGGCCGATCTGCGTTTCATTTGGTGAAACCTTCCACGTTCGTCTCTCGCATTTTGTAATCTGACGGCGGGGCCCTTCGACGAGCGAATACCGGATGGGAGAGTCGGGTATTTGTGGACGCTCGCGGGAACTTTCAGGGGCGAGTCGAAGCCACTGCTCGAAGTGTTCCAGCGAGCGCGAGGGTCAGGGGACGCCGCGTACTCGTCTTCGAGGTAGTCACACGAATCGACGGTTGCCAGGCGAATACGGAAGCCCAGGTGACCCGTCTGCTTCATCGAGCGAGTCGAATCAAAGATTCGCCGGTTCGACGCGGCTCAGGGAGCCGCGTCGAACACCGAAAATCGAAGATTATCGAGTTTGACTTCGGCTACGCCTCGTCAAACAGCGTCTCGCCTTCGACCATGTTCTCCTCCACGACGTCGAGGTCGAGGGTCAGACCGAGGCCGGGCTCCTCGGGGATCTCCATGTAGCCGCCTTCGATGAGGTCGTCCTCTTCGACCAGGTCTTCCCACCAGCCGAGTTCGTAGGAGTGGTACTCGACGGCCAGCGAGTTCGGGATGGCGGCGCCGAGCTGGGCGGAGGCCATCGTGCCGATGGGCGAGGAGACGTTGTGCATGGCGACGGGGATGTAGTACATGTCCGCCATCATGGCGATCTTGCGGCCCTCGCGCATGCCGCCGACGCGCGGGATGTCGGGGGCGATGATGTCGATGGCCTCGTTCTCGATGAGATCGCGGTTGCCGTGGGTCCGGTAGACGTTCTCGCCGGTGGCCAGCGGCGTGGCGGTCGACTGGGTGACCTCGCGCTGGGCGTCGTGGTTCTCCGGCGGGACGACGTCTTCGAGCCACCAGACGTCGTACTCTTCGAGACGCTTGGCCAGACGCTTGGCGCTGCCGGTGGCGTACGACCAGTGGCAGTCGAAGGCGACGTCGGCGCGGTCGCCGACGGCCTCGGTGGTCGCCTCGACGATTTCGGCCTTGTGTTCGATCTCCGGGGCGCGCATGTGACGGTTGGCGCGGTCTTTCTCGTGACCGGAGGGAACGTCGAGGTCGAACTTTATGGCGTCGTAGCCAAGGTCGGAGACGACGCGGTCGGCCTCTTCGGCGCAGGCCTGCGGGTTCGCCTCGTCTTCGGTGTGCAGGTCGCAGTAGACGCGGACTTCGTCGCGGTACTTGCCGCCCAACAGCTGGTAGGCCGGCAGGTCGACGAGTTTGCCCGCCACGTCGTGAAGGGCGATCTCGATCCCGGAGATGGCCGAGATAGTCTTCCCGGAGATCGAGCCTTCGCCCGACATCTTCTGGATCAGGTGCTCGTACAGGCGGTCGATGTCGAGCGGGTTCTCGCCGACGAGGAACGGTTTCATCCGCTCGATGATGGCGGTGTCGCCGCCACCCCAGTAGGACTCACCGGTGCCGACGACCCCCGCGTCTGTGTAGACGCGGACGAGGATCCACGGGTAGTTGCCGTCCACCATCGTCGTCTGGACGTCGGTGATCTCGGCGTCGCGCACGCCGCCGCGTTCCTTGGAGACGCCCATCGTCTCCGCAGAGAGGTCCCGCATCGTATACTCAGCGTTCGGGTCGCTGATCTTGTCGAAATCGACCATGACGGCTACACCTCCCGACCTGACTGGTATAAAGTTTCCCACATCCACCAGGCCCAGGCGATCGAAACGACAACCCGGAAGCGAGTCAACGAGAACGGCCCAAGATATCCTGTATGGAAACTCGTAAGTGGACACCATACGACCGTCTTAGTGCATGACAGAGACCACGAACCTGTACATCGACGGCGAATGGGTGCCCGCCGAAAGCGGGGACACCTTCGCAGTCGAGAATCCCGCGGACACGACGGAGACAGCCGCCGAGTACGCGAAAGGCTCCACCGAGGACGCCGAGCGCGCCATCGCCGCTGCGGCGGACGCCCAGGCCGACTGGGAAGCGATGCCCGCGCCGGACCGCGGTTCCATCCTCCGCGAGACGGCGAAGTTGCTGGAGGAACAGAAAGAAGAACTGACCGAGCAGCTCTCCCACGAGGAAGGCAAGACGCTCTCCGAGGCGGGCCCCGAGGTCCAGCGGGCCATCGACATCTTCTACTACTACGCCGAGAAGGCGGCCGACAACGCAGGCAAACGGAAGGGCCCGAGCGGCGGTCGGACGTCCGTCTACACGAAGCGCGAGGCGCTGGGCGTCGCCGGCCTCGTCACGCCGTGGAACTACCCCATCGCGATCCCCGCCTGGAAGATCGCCCCCGCGCTGGCGACGGGCAACACCGTCGTCATCAAGCCGGCCTCCAACGCGCCGGGTCCCGCGGCCAGCATCGTCCAGGCGCTCGAAGACGCCGGCCTCCCGGACGGCGTCATCAACTTCGTCCCCGGTTCCGGTAGCGACGTCGGTGCCACGCTGACCTCGCACGAGGACGTCGACGCCGTCTCCTTCACGGGCAGTTCCGAAGTCGGCCACCACGTCTACGACGCGGCGACCGACAACATGGCGCGAGCGCAGGCCGAGATGGGCGGCAAGAACCCGGCCATCATCACCGACAGCGCGGACGTCGACGAAGCGGTCGACATCGTCGGCGCCGGCGCGTTCGGCGTGACCGGGCAGGCCTGTACGGCCTGTTCCCGTGCAATCGTCCACACGGACGTCTACGACGAGTTCGTCGAGGGCATCGTCGAGTACGCCGAGTCGATCGACGTCGGTCCCGGTCTCGACGACCCCGGCATGGGCCCCCACGTCAGCCAGGGCGAACTCGAGTCCACGCTGGAGTACGTCGACGTCGCCGCCAACGAGGGCGCCACCCACCAGACGGGTGGCGAGCGTCTCACGGGTGACGAGTACGACGACGGCTACTACGTCACGCCGGCCGTCTTCACCGACGTCGAGCGCGACATGCGCATCTTCCAGGAAGAGGTCTTCGGGCCGGTCCTCGCCGTCACCGAAGTCGAGGACTTCGACGACGCCATCGAGACCGCCAACGACAGCCAGTTCGGTCTCTCTTCGAGCGTCGTCACCACGGACCTCGAAGAGGCCCACGAGTTCATCGAGCGAACCGAAGCGGGCGTCGCGAAGGTCAACGAGAAGACGACGGGGCTCGAGCTCCACGTCCCCTTCGGCGGTGTGAAGGACTCCTCGACGAACACCTACCGCGAGCAGGGCGACGCCGGTCTCGACTTCTTCACCGAGATCAAGACGGTCTACCTGAACACGTAATCGCCCCGTCCCGGATCCGGGACCTTCGCTTCAGATTTATCGACCGCGACCATCTTTCACCGCCGAACGCTGCACCTTCGAATCCTGTATTACCGGATGCGCCTGATACCGCTCAACCCGTCGATCCCGCAGTTCGGTCCTCCGGCGCGAATCTCTGCTGTACCCGACTGACTGCGGCCCCTGTATGTGTTCACTTAAACGGAACAGCTGTTTCGTAATTTATCCAACCGCCCGGAAACGAATTCTCACTCACACGCCGTGGTGAATGCCATCTGCCAGGAAATTCGGCTGGACAATCGTCTCTATTGGCGCAACTAACGTTCGCCATAGTTGAACGCAAGTTCCCCCACACGATAGGGGGCCGGCTTCGACTGACGCTCATGACAGTACTACGGGTGTAATCTAGATTGGACCGGATGGGGCGACGGAGTGGCGATCGTCTGAGTAGCCGTGAAGCGATGAACCGGTGGCAAGCACTTTCGAACAATGCTACGGTCGAGAGATACGTTCGAACTTCACTTCCAGATCACTCGCGAACGAACCGCTCTGCGGGCTTTTCTCCCAGGTCGACGAGACGGACACGGCCCCAATTCAATATAGCGAGATACAGTTTATGCGTTCGAGGTACGACCCGCACTCAGTGGGGATAGTTGACATTATCGCGGTCGAGTGGCCCCGAAGTCAGCCGAAGACGGGGTCAGAGGAGGCGATAGATGTTGGCTTCGTAGACCTCGCGGACGCGGTCGCCCCAGTCGTGGGTGTAGGTATCGATAATGTCCTGGGCGACGTCGCCGCGGAGGTATTTGACGATCCCCCTGTCGCCGGTCCGGTCCCGGAGGTGTGTCGTGAAGAAGTGGCGGAAGTAGTGAGGCGTCACGTTCTCTTCGGCGCCGCCGCCGTCGCGGTACCAGCCCTGGTCGCGTGCGTGCATCTCGACGAGGTGGTGGACCATGTCCGGCGTGAGGCGCTTGCCCCACTCGTCGGCCGTGCTGAGGAAGAGCGGGTCGGCGTCCGATCGCGGGTCCGGCCTGACCGCCAACCACTCGACGAGCACGCTGGCGAGTTCCTCGTCGATCGGTATCGTCGTCGCCCGTTTACGCTTGTTCGACGCGGTCCGCACCTGGTCGTTGTACCGTTCGCCCGCCTTCGGAGCCGCGTCGACGTAGAGCGAATCCGGTTTGCCGTCGAGCTGAGGGCGGTGGTCTGTCGCGAGGGGCGAATCGTGCAGCGAGAGGTCTCGTCGGTCCAGATTACAGAGTTCGCCGGCCCGCATCCCCGTCTTCAGGAGCGTCACGACCACGGCTCTGTCCAGCGGATGCCCGATGTCTGCGACGAACGACCGCATCGCGGGCACCGTGATGTCCCGGCGCTCGGGGTCGACGTTGATCGACTCGTCTATCTCCTCGAGGACGAGTGACATCGGATTCTCGTCGAACGTTCCCACCTCCGTCATGTAGCCGTAGAAGCGGTGGAGGTAGGACGCGTAGGTCGCGACGGTACTCTCGCCGACAGAGCCACGGAGTCGGTGGATCCAGGCCATGCAGTCCCGGTGGTTCGCCTCCGACAGCGCGAGACCGCGGTCGTCGAGGTACCCCTCGAACTCCCGGAGGACCCGTTCGTAGGCGTCTCGCGTCCGCTGACTCTTGCCCTGGAACGTGATGTCCTCCAGGAAGTACGCCACCGGGTCGTTGGATTCGCTCGCTTCGCGTTCGGCGCTACTCATCGATGGTGTAACCGCCGTTCCGACCGCTGTAGGTCACGTGGCCGTCGGCCTGGAGTCCCTGGAGCGTTTCCTCGAGCTCGGCCTCGATGTCGTCGGTGACCGCACCGAGGAGATCGTCCCACGACAGGTAGTCGGCTGATTCGAGGGCTCCGACGACCCGCTCTTCGAGGTCCATCCCCTGGGGGTCAGCGTCCGAAGACACCCCTCCAGGAGATTCCAGAGACGACGCCCCGGTATCGTCACTCTCAGACCTGCTCACGTTGGAATCGCTGTGATCGACGTCGCCGAACCCGCGGCGACCGGCTTGCACCATCGATCGAACGAACTCACTCCGACTCATCCCGAGTTCGTCGGCATGGTCGTCCCACTCCTCTCGCTGGTATGCCGGCACGTACGTTCGGACTGTCGCCCGCGACGTATCCAGCTCACTCTCTGCCATCGTTCGCCGATGTTTCCCCAGCGATATCAATCTAACGCCACACTCACCGATATACTCTTGATAGTTCAGAATGGCATTTAGATGGCCTATATCGGCCGTTTTGATGCGCTACATCAGACCCTCATTCACAAATAAGGGTCTTTATCCGTGAGTGTGGTTCTACGGAGGCAATGCTCAGGATAATGTCAGTGACACGACCATCCAGCGCTGCGGGGGCGCACCAGTCGTGAGTATGAGACTGGGCGAACCATCGATCGTATCCCCAACAGATCCCTCTGGGATGCGATTCGGAGAAGTGTAACGAGGAGCCGACGATTCGTCAACCCCGACCGATCGAAGTCCAGGGAGTGGGAAGACAACTCGCTCTGCAAGGGGGTCATCGACACCACTACCCCAGGGGTCACAGCAACGTCAGCCGATAGACGGTGTTACTCCATACGTACTCTCGGAATCTCACGCAGAACCGTTCTAAGCGACGATCTATAGCTATCACCTCTCGAACTCACCATTTTGGATCTAGAACAAGTCATCGAATCCGAGATCGCTGACAAGTTTTGTGAAACCGTCCCAGAGTCAGAGATGTGAGCTGTCGTGTTTCCGGTGGGTATGAGATCTAGTTCGAACTGTTGCCGACCTGATCGGCTACCTTGACACCACCCTAGTCAGTCGCGCTGTCGAAGACCCCGCATCCTTCTCTGGCATCGATACGTCGGCAATTATCCTCCCTAGACATGCTACAGAGTCACTATCGTTGCCGCGCAGCCCAACGGTCCAGCATTCCGGATAGGACCAAAGCCAGACCGGATTGCGAGGTTATCGATAAATCTTATTTCGATATAGACAAGACGTTTATCGAAGCCCGATCTCCCGGTCGTTCGTGTCCAGACCCTCCCGCCGCTGCCGGGGTAACCTTCGTCTCGGCTCAAATCGGCCTGCTGAGGTATAGACACGTATGACGAAGGTTCACACCCTACCGTCCAGGCAGGGAGATTTCGGCGATATATTTGCGCTCGAGGGGTCAACACATCCGAGCTCGTGACGATGGGTCCGAATTACTACCAAGCCGCAATAACGGTCATTGGATCGCCTTTCGAATGTTCGCGGAGGAGGGGACAGAGTAGGTGTGTTGTCCGACCCGACGATTCTGACCATGTTTTCGGCTCAAGCCGTCGTAGCGGGGTATCTGATCCGTCCTGAGCGGCCGCCATCGGACGACCAATCTGGACAGCGCTCGGGGGACCGATCGACGAAACGCGCGACGGTACCGTTGGTGAATCAGATTCTGGTTCTATCGATGGGCACAGCGATGCTGTTCACGGTCTGGCAGGAGTATCTAAACCGAATTTCGACCGAACAGACGATAACGGCGCCTTTGCACTTCGTCCGACTGGGAGCGGTCGTGGTCCTTGCGTTCCTTCATCGACAGATATCTCGATATAGTGCGCGCCCCCCTACCCCCCGCGATGAGATTGGGCACCTCATTCTTCCACTGGCGTATGCCGTTGTATATCTCGCCCTTCTCTCGATCTTCGCTGACCCGATCCCCGGTACTCTTACCGAGGTCTTCGTAATCTTCGGCATCTCCTTATTCCTGGGTGGAGGATTCGTCGGTCTCTCGAATCGATGAAGGGAATTCGGGAAAGCACATCACGACAGTCGTATATCGATGGCTGTCCACGGACCTCCGGCCTTCAGGTAGTCGTTCGATTAATCCAGTGACCGAATACGTCGCTATCGAAATCGAACCGTCCAACCTACCGACGGGTGCAGTCCGCCGAGATCGAATTCGGCCCGAACCCCGGAATGAGACCGGCAATGCTGTCTGCGAGTTCGGTCCTCGACGCAGACTGCGGCGATGAGAAGTGTGCCGAATTTGAGAACAATTCGAAACACTGGCCAGTCGATCCGATGACCGCGTTCGACAGTGTCGAGCCATCGCCATCGAAGGAGGTGAAAATCCACATTTCCATCTAAATGGTCTTATTTGTGAGCGAGGGATCGAAATCACGGCCACGATTGTGCTAATAGATGGGAATGTGTCTGTACTCTACGCCGGTAATCCAGAGTTACATCTAATTAATTATCTGTGCGGCGACATATTGTCGGCATCTTTGGCACGCCTCAGCCCGATCGGGGCAGAACGGTGTATGGCTCGTTACCACTTAGCAGAACTCCGTTGAGGTGCAGGGTGCCCGCGAAGGTACATCGTCGAGACGCCCCGAACGAGACGGCAACCGGACGGATCGAGCGTCTGAATTTGATCGAGGGGCCCGATTCCAGCGGACTTCTTGAGTAAGTCCATGACTCCGCAGCAAATGATCGCCAGCTACCGTCGCTATCGGGAGCACGGCCTCGAATTCGCAACTGCCTGCCACGGAGTGTGCGGTCCATTCGAACCGACGGCAAATCGTCCGAACACGACGCGTTGGAAGGCGTTGCAGGTCGAACGCACTTCCGTCGATGACAAACGGGAGCAGGTCGATATCGACCTGGCGTCCGGACGCCAGCGCGGCCGATATCACCGTATCTGAGAGCTCCTCGGTCGAACACGTCACTATATATCTAGTACGATGCAGTCAAATCGATCGCCGCACCGCACCAAGGGCCAACCGCTTCACCGGACGCGACAATCGGTCGACGTCCCTCAGCAGAAGCACCGTTGGCACGTCGGAATTGCTGTCCCTCTTGCCCGCAGAGGGCCCAGATGTGCCTCTCCACTCGCCTCAGTTCGAACCGTTCTATGGCGCCCTGAGCGCCTCTAGAGCGGCCAGGGTCGGGAAAGATAATTTTCGGGCACGTCGAATTCTCGTTCGGCTATCGTCCCACGATTCGACGGTGTCGGTACTGGGCGCGGGTTGACACTCGCTCTCGGAAGTTGGACGGGCCACGGCCAGCACTCCGTTTCGTAGACTTGCACTCGGCCGTTTGGGCTCGTTCGCTCGGCCTCCGTTTGGGAGTGGGTGTGACGCATTGAACCCCCCACGACGATATCGAACGTGGTCGGGATATCTCCCCGTGATCGGTTTGGGGACTGCAGTGCGCGCGGTACCTGCCCTACTCGACTCGGGGGATGCTACCGCCTTCAAACAGCCTGGAACCGCGATCCATCAATATAAACGATAAATGAATTAACGATTTGTGCTGCCCGACGCCGTGCGCATAAACTATATTCCGCTATACAGAAATGGGTGAGTGACCTCGTGAGCGAACTGGCGCTCACGGGGCCGTAGCGACTCCGAGTGGCGGAAAGCCGAGAATGTCAGTCGGCAGCCGAGGCGACTGCAGATCTGACAGAGACGAGAGATCCATCGGCTGGCCCGTCCGCCCCGACGGTCGCGCCCGTCGAGAGGGCTCCAGATGGACAACCTTCCGGCACCGCACGTTCGGAGTGTCGTGACCGGAGGTGACGACGACCAGACCGCGACTCCCGTCGTGACAGGAGCACATCGTCACGCGCACGCGGAGACCTCGATAGGAGGACTCGTCTACGATCGCGTACTCGCCGGGCTTCATCACTCCGGCAACGAGGCGAGGATTCGCCCTGTTCGTCGAAGAGCCGGGTGGTGTCGCTGCGACAGACGCCGGTCCGCTCGCGTGGCACCGTCAGTGCCACGGGATCGAAGGCGTGGGCTGCGAGCGAGTCGCCCGTTCGAACGCCGGTCCTCGATCGGTTTCGGTGGCGCCAATGCACAGAATTCGGATCGTTGTGGTTGTAGCCCCCGGTAAATTCGACGACCGTCTCGCAGAGGTCGACCGGTGACGGAGGCGTCGTTCCCGTTCTCGGTGATCACCACTGCTCCCCGGAGAGGACACCCCTGTCACGGCGAACGCGCGATTTGCGGCGCAACGAATGCAATGGGAAAGTCGTCACGTTCGTCGCTCGGTAGTTACATCGTTAATCTGGACCGGCAGCTCTGTAGTCGATCGCAGCGAAAAAAAGCCGGACGCTGGGCGCGTTCTACTGCTGGTCTGCGGGTTCGTCGGCGTCGTCCACGCCGGGACCGGTCCCGCCGGCACCGGTCTGGAAGACGAACTCGTGTTCTTCCTCGGTTTCGAAGTTGTTCAGGCCGTCGCCGAGGTACTGCGCGTAGCGGACCAGTTCCTCGGCGCGCGAGGACACTTCGTTGAGTTCGGCGGCCTGTTCCTCCGCTGCGCCGGCGACGTTCTCGCTCTCGGACATCGTGTCCTCCGCGAGGTCGGCGGCTTCGTCTATCATGCCCGCGACCTCCCGAATACTATCGAGCGAATCGCCGAAGTCGACCCCGGGATTGTCGTCCGCGAAGTCGTCAAGCTGGCCGGCGACCCCGTCCATCTCTTCGGAGATGCGCTGGAGCCGCTCTTTCTGGTCGTAGGCGTCGTCGGAGATCCGCTGGATGGAGTCGGCGACCTGTTCGCTGGCGTCGCGGACCGTCTCCGCGCTCTGCTGGACGGACCGCCCGCTCTCTTCGACCTCGACGGCGAAGGTCTTGAGCTGGCCGGTCGTCATCTCCAGTTCGGTGATCATCTCGTTGAAGTCCCTGGCGATCTGGTCCATCGCCTCGTTTTCACCCTCCGGCTCCATCCGCTGGGTGAGGTCACCGCGCGCGCCCGCTTGCATGATCGCGGAGTACTCCTCGGCTTTCTCCTGGAGATAGTTGCTCATCTCCATCGCCTCGGCCCGCGAGACCTCCGCTTCCTTCCGGGCTCGTTCGGCTTCGTCGATCTGCTCGCGCAAGGCGTCGCGCATCTCGGCGAACCCGTCGTAGAGCTGGCCGATGCTGTCGATGCGACCCGAGTGAATGTCGACGTCGAGGTTGCCCTCCTCCATCTCCTGGGCTTTGCCCTTCAGGCGGTCGATCGACGACGAGGTGTTGTAGCCGAGCACCGCCCCGATGAGCAGCATCAGCAGCACGCCACCGCCGGTCGCGATCATCCCGAACCGCGTGACCTGCTGGACGTCACCGAAGAGAACGTCCGTCGGCGCGTGAACCAGCGCGACCCAGGTGTCCTCGTTGCCCGGGACCAGAATCTGCGAGTAACCGACCGCGTACTCTTCGTCCATGACCGCTCCGTTCGTTCGGCTCGAGACGACGCCGCTGACGTTGTTCGTGAGGCTCGCCCCCGCCCGGAGCGTCTTGCGGTCACCGTACTGGTCGAGCGTCTCGTCGTCCGACTGGTCGAATCCGTTAGAGAACGCTTTTTCGTCGATCTGGATCGTTCCGGTCCTGTTGTTGACGATCATCGTGAACCCGCCATCGGCCCGGTCGGCCCCCTGGAGTTCACTCGCGATGTTCGTCGTCCCCAGCTCGGCGATCAGGTACCGGTTCGAGGTGCCGTTGACCGGACTGGCCAACCCGACGACAGAGCTGCCCCCGCTGGACGGGCGGTAGACGTTCGACATCGCCACGTCGCTGGTCGCGCTGAAGTCCTTCCCGATGAACCAGGAGCGCTCCGTGTCCTTGATGAAGTTCCCGGTCATCGAACCCGTGCTCGCCACGATCTTGTAGTCACCGCCGACGCGCTGGACGATGTGCATCGCGCTCACGGAGCTCGGCATCACGGTATCCTTGTGGTGCTGGAGTTTGCTCGTCATCCGCGACTGGCTCTTGCCCGCGTACGCCGGCGCTTCTGACGCCAGGCGCGTCGACAGTTTGTTACTCTCGATCCACTGGCCGACCAGGTTCGACTCTTGCACCGCGAGGGAGCTGTACTCGCTCTCCGTCTGTTCGCGCGTGTGGTCGCTGAACTGCTGGGTCCCGACGTACCCGACGGCGCCGATCGCCAGCCCCATCACCAGCAACACGATGAGGAACTTCAGCGCGAAGCGTTTCCTGATGAAGTTCGGGACCACCGTCCGGACGATTCCCATCACGCCACCACCGGCGTCGTCACCGCTCATCGATCCTCCCTCCGGTCGGCTCCCTGTCCTGACACACCCGAGTCACTGCCACCCTGAACACCTTCTCGGTGCGATTATTCGGATCGTCCACATTTCCCCAATTGCGCATAGGATTTCATGTTCGACTATCTCATATATAGCTTTGGAGTACATCGAGCGTTCTCACAACCTGATAACACGTAACCACCATCGAACTGGCAACGACCGCGACCACGCTCCAGCCGGGTCGTCGCCGTCGCCCGGTCCGATCCCTGCGGATTTAAGCGGACTCCAGTTCCATCGAGGGTCATGACGGATCTCGTCACCTTCGGCGAGTCGATGCTCCGACTCTCGCCGCCGGGACAACAGCGACTCGAAGCGATGGACAGCCTCGACGTGCACGTCGCCGGCGCGGAGAGCAACGTCGCCGTCGCCGCCGAGCGGCTCGGTCTGGACACTGTCTGGCTCTCGAAACTCCCGGACTCGCCGCTCGGCCGCCGCGTGACGAGTGCGCTCGGCAACCACGGCGTCGACCCCCACATCGTCTGGGACGACCACGCGCGCATGGGGACGTACTACGTGGAGATGGCCGGCAAACCCCGCGGAACGAACGTCATCTACGACCGGGCAGACGCCGCCGTGACCACGGCGACCACCGACGAGCTCGAGACCGACCGCGTCGCCGAGGCCGACGCCTACTACACTTCCGGCATCACACCGGCGCTCTCGGACACGCTCCTGGAGACCAGTCGCGAACTCCTCGCAATCGCGGGGGAACACGACACGACGACGGTCTTCGACGTGAACTACCGCTCGAAGCTCTGGTCGCCCGCGGACGCGCGAGACACGCTAGAGGAACTGTTCGCCGACATCGACGTGCTGGTCGTGGCCGAGCGCGACGCGAGGAACGTTCTCGACCGCGAAGGCGACGCCGAGGCCATCGCCCGCGACCTCGCGGGGGAGTTCGACTTCGACCTGACACTCATCACCCGCGGGGGCGAGGGCTCGCTGGCCCTCGCCGATGGCGAAGTCTCCGAGCAGGGCGTCTTCGAGGCCGACGAGTACGACACCGTCGGCACCGGCGACGCTTTCGTCGGCGGCTTCCTCTCGCAGTGGCTCACGGGCGCGTCCGTCCCGGACGCCCTGGAGTACGGCGCGGCGACCGCCTCGCTCAAGCGGACCATCCCCGGCGACGTCGCGCTCGTCACGCCCGATGAAGTCCGGCGCGTCGTCGACCAGGGCGAACAGAGCGGTATCTCCCGCTAACCGGTAGGTATCATCGCCTGAGACCGGCCGGGACGGGGGACCGGTTCGAGCGTCGTACTCGCCGACGGAGACCGGCGAGGAACGGAGGAAAACCGTTCGCATCACCGGCCCCGAAGACCGCGCCTCGCGTGGCCGACTGCCACCGAATTCGAACGCACCGTCCTCGGACTCGTCGTCTTCCTCGACAACATAGACCTGGCTATCTGCTGTCGGCCCCAACGGGATTTCCGTCGGGACCGAGGTCGGATGCTCGGGCAGACCGTTCACGAGCGAGTCCGTTCTATTGCCAGACCCGCCGAGCGAGAGACGGATACGGAGGACGGCGTCGCCTTCCGGGGAGAGATGGGAGTGAACTTTTATCCCTGCCGGCGGAACCTGTTCACATGAACCGAACGCTCTCGTTGCTGGAGGTATCGATCTGAGATGCGTAGCGCGAAGATAGTCTGCACGCTCGGTCCGTCCAGCGAGACCGAAGAGGCGATCGAGAACCTGGCCCGGGCGGGGATGTCGGTCGCGCGGATGAACGCGAGCCACGGCACGTCAGAACACCGCCGGGAACTCGTCGACCGGATCCGCTCGGTCGACAGGCGCATCGACAGGCCGGTCGCGGCGATGCTCGACCTGCCGGGGCCGGAAGTCCGGACCGCACCGATCCGCGAGGAGATCACGCTCGAAGGCGGGTCGACCGTCCGATTCGTCGAGGGCGAGGAGGCGACGCCCGAGGAGATCGGCGTCTCGCACGACATCTCCGCCGTGGAACCGGGCGACAGGGTCCTGCTCGACGACGGGCGCATCGAGACGACCGTCGAGTCCGTCTCGGAGGGAGTCGTCACCGCGAGCGTCGAGAACGGCGGCGACCTCGGTGCCCGGAAAGGGGTCAACGTCCCCGGCGTCGAACTTGGGCTGCCCGTCATCACCGACCAGGACCGCGAGGAACTGAAAGTGGCCGCGGAGAAAGAGGTGGACTTCGTCGCGGCGAGTTTCGTCCGCGACGGCGAGGACGTCTACGAGATCAGCGGCGCGCTCGACGAACTCGGCGCCGACATCCCGATCATCGCGAAGATCGAGCGCGAAGTCGCCGTCGAGAACCTCGGCGGGATCATCGACGCCGCCTACGGCGTGATGGTCGCGCGCGGCGACCTCGGTGTGGAGTGCCCGCTGGAGGATGTCCCGATGATCCAGAAGCGGACCATCCGGCGGTGTCACGAGGAGGGCGTGCCGGTGATCACGGCGACGGAGATGCTCGACTCGATGGTACACGCGCGTCGGCCCACGCGCGCGGAGGCCTCGGACGTGGCCAACGCCGTCCTCGACGGGACGGACGCGGTCATGCTCTCGGGCGAGACGGCCATCGGGGACCACCCCGTCCGGGTCGTCGACACGATGAACCGGATCGTCCGCGACGTGGAGGAGTCGCCGGAGTACGCCGAGAACCGCGAGCAGCGCGTGCCGCCGGCCGACGAGACGCGGACCGACGCGCTCGCTCGGTCCGCCCGGTTCCTCGCGCGGGACATCGACGCGAACGCGATCGTCGCGGCCAGCGAATCGGGGTACACGGCGCTCAAGGCCGCCAAGTTCCGGCCGTCGATCCCCATCGTCGCCTCGACGCCGAGCGAGGACATTCGGCGGCGACTCGCGCTGTCGTGGGGGATCATCCCGAAGAGCTCGCCGTACACGGCAGACGGCGCGGACGCGGTCATCAACAACGCCGTCCAGTCGGCGCTGGACACCGGCGCGGCCGAGAGCGGCGACACGGTGGTCGTCCTCTCAGGGATGATGACCGAACTCGAGGGCGTGAACACGGCGAACATGCTCAAAGTCCACGTGGCATCGGAGACGATCGCCTCCGGGCGGTCCGTGGTCGAAGGGCTCGTGTCTGGCGAACTCCACTGGACCGAGAGCGGTGACCTCACCGACGTGCCCGAGGGGGCGATCCTCGCCGTGCCGGAGGACTTCGACGGCGAGTTCGGCGGCGACGTTGAGAAACTGGCCGGCGTCATCGACCGACACGGGGGCATGACGAGCTACGCCGCGATCGTCGCCCGGGAGCTCGAACTCCCGATGATCTCCAACGCCTCGATCGGGCGCGACGTCGGTTCGGGGACGGTCGTGACCCTGGACGCCGAGCGGGGCATCGTCTACGACGAAGCCATCCAGAGCCGGGCGCGCGAGCGCGAGACGGAACGCGAATCGCTGTAAGTCGGGGAGACAGTTCGCTGGAAGCCCGCTGACCGACGTTGCCCCCCGTTCGAGCGGGTGAGTCCCCTCGCGGTCGTCGCTTCTCTCGCGCGGTATCGATGCACATATGTCTCGCCTCGACCAGTAACACGGAAATGTCGACAGTCACCGTTTACCTGATCGGGGACTCCACGATGGCCGAGAAGGACCCGGACGAACGCCCCGAAACGGGCTGGGGGACGCCGTTCGCCGAACGCGTCGACGAGTCGGTGACGGTGGAGAACCACGCCCGCAACGGTCGCAGCACCAGCACCTTTCTCGAGGAGGGGCGCTGGGACCCCGTGGTGGACGACCTGTCCACGGACGACTACGTGTTCGTCCAGTTCGGGCACAACGACGAGGTACCCTCGAAAGAGCAGTACACGCCTCCGGACGCGTTCGTCGCCAACCTCGAGACGTTCGTCGGAGAGACGCGCGAGCACGGCGCGAAACCGGTACTTCTGACGTCCATCGCGCGCCGGCACTTCGACGAGGACGGGCGACTGGAGGACACCCATCGGGAGTACGCGGACCTGACCCGGGACGTGGCGCAGGCGCGCGACGTGCCGCTGATCGACGCCGACGAGCGGAGCCGGGCGCTCCTCCGCGATCTGGGACCGGACGCGTCGAAGTCCCTCTACAACCACCTGGCCGCGGGCGAACACCCCAACTACCCCGAGGGCGTGGCAGACGACACCCACTTCAGCGAACGGGGGGCGCGCCGGATTGCCGAGCTGGTGCTCGACGGAGTCGAGGAACTCGACCTCGAACTTGCCGACCGCTTCGTCCGCGACGAGGCGTGATCGGCCGCAGAGGGCGGGCCGCAGGGGGCGGGCCGCATCGAGACAGATACCGGCGGGCAGGTGGGTCGCATCGAAACGGGAACTCGCGGGCGGGTGAATATGTGCAGTTAAGTAGCGATGGGACGACTCACCGATTACAATGGCCACCTACGCAGGAGTCGACCTCGGCGCGACCAACATCCGCGCCGTCGTCGGCGACGAGTCGGGGCGCGTCCTCGCCTCGCGTCGCACCGGGACGCCGCAGGGACCGAACGGCATCGCGGTCACCGAGGCGGTCCTCGACGCGCTCCGGGGGGCGTGCGAGGAGGCCGGCGTCGACCCGACGCGAATCGTCGCGGTCGGCGTCGGATCCATCGGCCCGCTCGACCTCGCCGAAGGGGTGATCGACAACCCCGCGAACCTCCCGGACTCGATCGACCGCATCCCGCTGACCGGTCCGATCGGCGAACTCGTCGACAGCGACGACGTCTACCTCCACAACGACACCACCGCCGGCGTCATCGGCGAGCGCTTCTACTCCGACCGCAACCCCGACGACATGATCTACCTCACCATCTCCAGCGGTATCGGCGCCGGCGTCTGCGTCGACGGCAACGTCGTCCAGGGCTGGGACGGCAACGCCGGCGAAGTGGGCCACATGACTGTCGACCCGAACGGTTTCATGACCTGCGGGTGCGGCATCGACGGCCACTGGGAGGCCTACTGCTCGGGCAACAACATCTTCCGCTACGCCCAGCGACTCCACGACGAGGACCCCGTCGAGACGTCGATGCCCCTGGAGAGCGCCGACTTCTCCTCCGCGGACGTGTTCGCCCACGCGAACGAGGGGGACGAGTTCGCCGAATACGTCCTCGACCAGGTCACGCAGTGGAACGTCATCGCCATCGCGAACATGATCGACGCCTACGCGCCGCTGGTCATCTACGTCGGCGGCGCCGTCACGCTCAACAACCCCGATCGGATCCTCGATCCGGTCAGAGAGCGCCTCGACGACGTCGTGTTCGGGAACGTCCCCGACCTGCAGCTCACGACGCTGGGCGACGACGTCGTCGTGAAGGGCGCGCTCGCCAGCGCCCTCACCGCGGGGACCGGCGACCGGTCGCGCGTGCGATCGAGCTAGCGGGCTTTAGTAGGATACGCTTTCGACGTGACGGAGCTCTCCGTCCACGACAGATGCGGCCGCAGACTGGCACAGTCGGCGACTGACGGGCCGCCGATCGGTGCAGTCGACGGCCGATGGGCCGCCGATCGGTGCAGTCGACGGCCGATGGGCCGCCGATCGGCGCAGTCGACGGGTGGCACGACCGCCGATCGGCGCAGTCGACGGGTGGCACGACCGCCGATCGGCGCAGTCGACGGCCGATGGACCGCCGATCGGCGCAGTCGACGGGTGGCACGACCGCCGACCTGGACGGCCGTCGCTCACTCCTCGAGTTCGGACAGCCGGCTGAACGCCGTCGGCGGGAACCGCAGTTCGACGCGGCTCGGCGGTCGGCCCTTCTCGTTAGTGACCTCCGACTGGACGCGTTCGACGACGCCGACCTCTGCCATCTCGTAGAGGTAGCGCTTGACGGTCCCCGCGGAGAGGTCGACCGAGGGGTCGGCACTGATCGCTTCGGTCGTCGCGGTGACCGACGCGCGCTCGTCGGGATCGAGCGCGACGAGCTTGCGGAGGACGAGTTGCTTGTTCGCCGGAAGCGCGAGGACGCGGCCCAGCGAGACCGACGACCGGGGGAACTCGTCTATCGCGGCGCTCACCTCCGACTCGGTGATGCGGGTCCGGTCGGCCCGGCTCGCGCGGTCGGCGGCGACGAACAGCGCCGCCATCGCGTCGTGGGCGTTCCCGTCCGCCCAGTCGGCGATCCGACGGGCCTGCTCGTGGTCGAGGGCCTGCCGGGTGAGCCCGAGCGAGGCCCTGGTCATCAGCAGGTCGACGAGCATCTCGCGCCGGTAGCGGTCGACGCGGATCTCGGTCGCCGTGTACTCCGTCAGTGGGATCTCCTCCGGCGGGATCCGACCGATCGCGAGCCAGCTGACGTTGCTCGGCAGCCCGGCGAACAGGTCGACGAGGGCCGCGGCGTCGGTGCCCTCGGGCTCGCAGACGTGGTCGACGGCGACGACGACGCCGGTGCGGGAGCGGCCGAGGACCTCGTGGAGGCGGTCGCTGAGTTCGTCGGTACTGATCCCGTGGTCGGGGACGGACTCGTCGACGAGCGCGTCGAGGACGCCGTGGTAGAAGGCGAACTCGCTCGTGGTCTCTCGCATGTCGACGTAGACGAACGCGGGCGTCGTGGGCGTGGCCGCCCGCGTACTCGTGTGGATGACAGACCGTGTCTCGGTCGACAGCTGGTCCAGGTGGGCGAACAGGGCTGTCACGACCGCGGACTTCCCGGACCCGAACGGGCCGGAGACGTACGCGTTGGGCGGTAACTGCCCGTCGAAGACCGGGTCGAGGTGGTCGAGCAACCGTTCGAGTATCGGTCCGCGGTCGGAGGGCTCGTCGACGTGTGAGACGGGCGAGAGCGACTCGTAGTCCTCGACCAGCCGCGGGCCCTCGGAGCGGCGCTGCCGGCGTTTGATTCTCGCGTCTATGTCCATGAGCGTTCCAGGGAGTTCTGTTGTGAACGAGGTCCATCATGGAATATAAATGGACCGCGATAGGTCAGACGGGTTCGACGCCGAGTTGCGGATCGGGACCCGTCACGTGTCGATCAGAGGTACCCCGCGTTGGGGAGGATCCCGAGTATCGCCAGCACCGCGACGACGGTCATCGCGATCGCGATGGCCATCGCGGGCGGGTCGACGTGCGTACCCGAGTGTGCGTAGAACATCCGCTGGGTCACCTCGCCCAGGAGCCCGCTGAACGCGCCGAACACGCCGGCCGCGAGGAGCGCGATCACGGGTCCCGTTGCCGGCAGGAAGACCACTGCCCCGACGGCTCCGATGAGGGTGATGTGGTGGGTGACAGGGATCTTCTCGACGCCGAGGTTGAGGAACAGCAGGCTCATCGCCGAGATGGCGTAGCCGAGGAAGATGCTCTCGGTCGCGATGTAGATGTACCCGCCGAGGATGCCGCCGACGAGGCCGATCGCCGTGACCCCGGACCACTTGTACTGGTGGGGGAGCCACGGTTCGGTCGCCAGTCGGCCCTCGTGTTCCGGGGGGACCTCTCCGCCGTCGGCCGCCATGCGCGGCTCCTCGCGCTCGAACGGCGACATGTCGAGAATGCTGTCGCCGCGAGACTTCCCGACGATCGGGTAGCCGAACACGGCCCGCGCGATGAACGCGGTCGCGAAGACCGACACCGCGATGAAGTCGGAGAGCGCGGTCCCGCCGACGACGACGACGGCGTACCCGATCTCGGTGATGAGCCAGCCGAGCGCGCCGAAGACGGCGCCGACGGCGAGGATGTCGGGCTTCGTGCCGAAGGCGTACAGGATGTTCTTCCCGAAGTGGTAGTCCCACCCCTCCGGCTCCATCTCCGGGTACTTCTTCCCGGCGTAGGCCGTGGCGGCGACGCCGCCGGCGAAGGCGATGTGCGGACCGGTGACGACGCCGAACCCGATGACGCCCGTCACGTCGGCGGCGAGTTGGCCCTCGATGCCGCCGGCCGCGCCGACCTCGCGCTGGAGGATCGCGATCCCCTCGCCGAGGAAGACGAGGAACCCGGTGAAGATGAACGCCGGCAGCGCGCCGATAGCGGCGCCGAACGCTCCGCCCGCGAGCGCGGTGATCAGTAACAGGAGGAACTGTTCGACCTCCATCCCGAGAACCGGTATCTGCAGGACGGTCTCGTACATCGGTCACTCCTCCTTGGCCCAGTCGAGCGAGCGCTCGACCGCGTCGTCCCACCGGCTGTACATCCGGTCGGCCTCGCTCCCGTCCATCTCGGGCTCGAACTCGCGGTCGACCTGCCAGTTGGAGCGGAGTTCGTCCACCGTGTCCCAGTAGCCGACCGCCAGCCCGGCGGCGTACGCCGACCCGAGCGCGGTCGTCTCGTCGACCTGCGGGCGGACGATCTCCGTCTGGATGATGTCGGACTGCAACTGGCAGAGGAAGTTGTTCTTGACCGCGCCCCCGTCGACGCGGAGGGTCGTGGTCTCGACGCCGGAGTCGGCCTCCATGGCCTCTGCCACGTCGCGGGTCTGGTAGGCGATGGATTCGAGCGTCGCCCGGACGATGTGTTCCTTCCGCGTCCCGCGGGTCATCCCGACGAGGGTCCCCCGTGCGCGTCCGTTCCAGTGCGGCGCGCCGAGGCCCGTGAACGCCGGGACCATGTACACCCCGTCGGTGGAGTCGACCGAGCGCGCCAGTTCCGCGGTCTGGGCGGCGTTGTTGATCAGGTCGACGTCCTCGAGCCACTCGATGGCGGCGCCGGTGATGAAGATCGCGCCCTCGAGGGCGTACTGGACCGGCTCACCGGACATCTGGAAGCCGATGGTCGTCAGCAGGCCGTGCTCGGAGGAGACGGCCTCGGTGCCGGTGTTCATGAGATAGAACGAGCCGGTTCCGTAGGTGTTCTTGGCGTCCCCCTCGTCGAAGCAGGTCTGGCCGAACAGCGCCGCCTGCTGGTCGCCGAGCGCGCCGGCGACGGGGACCTCGGCGCCGAGGAAGCCGTCCGGGTCGGTCGACCCGTAGGTCTCCTCGTCCGAGGAGGGGCGGACCTCGGGGAGCATCGACTCGGGCACGTCGAACTCCTCGAGGAGTTCGGGGTCCCAGGAGAGGTTCTCGATGTCGTACAGCATCGTCCGCGAGGCGTTGGTGACGTCGGTGATGTGGTTGCCGGTGAGGTTGTAGATGAGCCACGTGTCGATGGTGCCCATCATGAGTTCACCCTGTTCCGCCCGGTTGCGGATGTCCTCGCCGCGGGAGCTCTGGAGCTTCAGCGGTTCGGCGTTGTCGAGGATCCACTCGACCTTCGTGGCCGCGAAGTACGCGTCGGCCTCGAGCCCGGTCTTCTCGCGGATCCACTCGACCTTGTCCGCCTCCTCGAGTTCCTCCACCCGGTCGGTGGTCCGGCGGTCCTGCCAGACGAGGGCGTTGTGGATCGGCTTGCCGGTCTCCGCGTCCCACACGACCGTCGTCTCGCGCTGGTTCGTGATCCCGAGCGCTTCCAGTTGCGTCGCGTCGAGGTCGGCCTCGTCGAGTCCGCGCGTGACGACGTCCTTCGTGTTCTCCCAGATCTCGACGGGGTCGTGTTCCACCCACCCCGGGTTCGGATAGATCTGTTCGTGCTGTTCGTATGCGTTCGCGACGACCTGCCCACCGTGGTCGAACACCATGAAGCGAGTGCCGGTCGTCCCCTGGTCGATCGCGCCGATGTACGTGTCTGACATGTTCCTGGTCTCCGTCTGGCGGCCTATTTATCTTAGGTTCCGCCTTACTGGTAAACAATATAGTGAATCATTATAAATGTTGCCGACAGTTGCTCGCTCCCGGTCGACCCTCTCCGCGCCCGCGACCCCATCGCGGGACAGATCCGGACAGAGGCGGTTCTACAACCGATCGCAGAAGCGGGTTAGTATCGCCTTACGCTGGCAATAACGTCTCTCTACGCGACCGGCTCCGCACGACCGCCACCATTGCTAGCTTGTTAGACATTTCGCATCGACCATCGCGACCCCTCGCGTATGGGTCCGCCTTCACTGACGATCAGTGAATTTACCACCGCTATCGGGGCGTCGGTGAAGTAAAGTGCATGGCCCGCCAACGGGCAGGGTGACAGATGGCATCGACACCCCACATCGCGGTCATCGGGGGCGGTTCGACGGGGACGGGCGTCGCGCGCGACCTCGCGATGCGCGGCTTCGACGTCACGCTCGTCGAACAGGGAAATCTCACGCACGGGACGACCGGGCGGATGCACGGGCTGCTCCACAGCGGCGGCCGTTACGCGGTCTCGGACCAGGCCAGCGCGACCGAATGCATCGAGGAGAACCGCGTCCTCCGGGACGTCGCGAGTCACTGCGTCGAACTGACCGGCGGGATGTTCGTCAAGCGACCGGAAGACGCCGAGGAGTACTTCCAGGAGAAGCTCGCGGGCTGCGAGGCCTGCGGGATCCCCGCCGAGGTGATCTCGGGCGCCGAAGCGCGCGCCAGGGAACCCCACCTCGCGGCGGACGTCGAGAAGGCGATATCGGTCCCCGACGGCGCCGTCGACCCGTTCCGACTCGTCGTCGCCAACGCGGCCAGCGCGATGAACCACGGCGCCCGCATCGAGACGCACTCGACGGTCACCGACCTCCTCGTGGAAGACGGGGAGATCGTCGGCCTCGAAGTCGAACACAGCTCCGGCCCGGGGACCCGTGTCCACGGCACGGAAGGCGGCCGCGAGGAGATCCGCGCCGACCACGTCGTCAACGCGACAGGCGCGTGGGCCGGCCGGATCGGCGACATGGCCGGCGTCGACATCGAAGTGCGCCCCTCGAAGGGGGTGATGACGATCATGAACGTCCGGCAGGTCGACACCGTGATCAACCGCTGCCGGCCGAAAGGCGACGCCGACATCGTGGTCCCCCACGAGACCACGGCGATCCTCGGGACCACCGACGTCGAGGTCGAGGACCCCGAGGACTACCCCGAGGAGCAGTGGGAGGTCGACATGATGATCGAGACGCTCTCCGAGCTGATCCCGATGCTCGAATCGGCGCGCACCATCCGCTCGTTCTGGGGCGTGCGCCCGCTGTACGAACCTCCGGACGTCGGCAGCGAGGACCCGACGGACATCACGCGCGATTTCTTCCTGCTCGACCACGACGAGCGCGACGACCTGCCGGGGATGACCAGCATCGTCGGCGGGAAGTTCACCACCTATCGGATGATGGCCGAGCAGATCACCGACCACGTCTGCGACCGCTTCGGCGTCGACGCGGCCTGCCGGACCGACGTCGTCCCGCTGCCCGGCAGCGAGGACTTCTCGGTCCTCCGGGACTACATGGACGAGTTCGGCCTCACGTCGCCGATCGGCCGCCGGAGCGTCGAGCGCCTCGGCTCGCGCGCCGAGGAAGTCCTCGACACCGACGGCCCGAACCCGACGATCTGCGGGTGCGAGGCGGTCACCCGCGCGGAGGTCCAGGACGCCATCGAGCAGTCGGGGTCGGATCTGAACGCCGTGCGCATCCGGACCCGCGCCTCGATGGGCAACTGCCAGGGCGGCTTCTGCGTACACCGGCTCGCGGGCGAACTGGAGGACAGCTACGACGAGCCGACCGTCCGGGAGGCGTGGGACGAACTCCTGCAGGAGCGCTGGAAGGGCCAGCGCCACGCCCTCTGGGGCGAACAGCTCTCGCAGGCCATGCTCAACTACGCGCTGCACGCGACCACGCAGAACCGCGACCGCGACCCGGCCGACCGCGAGGAACCCGTCGACTTCGGCGCGTTCGACGACGGCCGGGGCGCCGTCGAGGGCGTCGACGCCGCGCCGGACTCCGGCGTCGCGACGGACGGAGGGCCGGATGGCGATTGAATCGGAGGTCGCGGTGATCGGCGGCGGCCTCGCCGGCGCCTTCGCCGCGCTCTCCGCCGCGCGCGAGGGCGCGGACGTCCGCCTGCTCTCGTACAAGCAGAGCACGCTCGCGCAGGCGTCGGGGCTCGTCGACCTGCAGGGGTACACCCCCGAGGGCGATGGACCCGTCGCCGACCCGTACGAGGCGATCCCCGCGCTCCCCGACGAACACCCCTACAGCGCCGTCGGCGTCGACGGCGTCCGTGCGGCCATGGCGCTGTTCGACGAGGTAGCCGACCGCTACCGCGGCGCCCACACCGACCGGAACGCCCTGTTGCCGACGCACGGAGGGACGGTCAAACCCACCGCGCGCTACCCGTCGGGCGCCGCCGCCGGTCTGGCGAGCGACGACCGCGACGCCTTGCTGGTCGGGTTCCGGTCGCTCGTCGACTTCGACGCGCCGCACGCGGCCGCCCACCTGCGGAACGCCGGCGTGCCCTTCGACGTGCTCGGGGCGAGCATCGAGTTCCCCGGCGACCTGAACGCCGACGCGAAGGTGACCCGGTACGCGAAACTGCTCGACGAGGACAGCGAGGTCCCGGTCGGTGGCCGTCCCCGCAACGTCCGGAGTGCGCTCGCGGCCGCGGTCGAACCGCACCTCGACGGGGCCGAGCGAGTCGGGTTCCCGGCAGTGCTCGGCGACGACGATCCCGCGGCAGTCCGCGAATCCCTCGAACGCGCGCTCGGCGTACCCGTCTTCGAGGTGCCGATGGGGCCGCCGTCGCTACCGGGACTGCGCCTCGAAGACGACCTCTACGCGGCGCTCGACGACGCGGGAGTCAGCATGGAGACCGGCAACCCAGTCGTCGACTACGACGGCGAGAGTCGGGTCGAACAGGTGTCCATCGACCGCAACGGCGCGCGGATCCCCTTCACGGCCGAGCAGTTCGTCCTCGCGACGGGCGGTCTGGTCGGCAAGGGCATCGGCTCCGACCGCGAGGGGGTCCGAGAGCCGATTTTCGACTGTCACGTCCCCCACGCCGCAGACCGCTACGAGTGGTTCGACCGGGACGCCTTCGGCGACCACGACTTCGCACACTTCGGCGTCCGGACCGACGGGACGCTCCGACCGCTCGACGACGAGGGGTCGGTCGAGTTCGAGAACTTGCGCGCGGCGGGGTCGGTGCTCGGAGGGTACGACTTCGCAGCGGAGAAATCGGGCAGCGGGGTCTCCATCGCGACCGGGCACGCGGCCGGGACCGCCGCCGCGGAGGCGGTGCGATGAGCGATACCGAACGCGGTGGCGCGAGCGACGCAGACGCCGGTACGGCCGACTACGCCGACGAGACCACGATGAGCGACACGGAACACACTAGCGAATTCGAGCCAGCGGAACCGAACGCGAACGACGGACACGAAACGGTCGACGTCTTCGGCGACGCCGAGGAGTTCGACCTCCGGCCCGGCGCCGACTCCTGTTACAAGTGCTCCTCGTGCGATACGAGTTGCCCGGTCGCGGAGGTCGACGACGACTTCCCCGGACCGAAGTTCCAGGGGCCCGAGCAGTGGCGGCTCACCCAGACCGACGAGGACTTCGAGGTCGACGACTCGGTGCTGGACTGTTCGAACTGCATGCGCTGCGACGACGCCTGTCCGTCGGGCGTTCCGCTCTCGCAGATGCACAATACGACGCGCGGGCGCTACGTCGACGAGCAGATGGACAAGCTCTCCGTCGAGTACTGGCGCAACCGGATCCTCGCGAACTACCGCACCTCGGCCTTCTTCGCGAGCAAGGTCCCCCGGCTCGCGAACGTCGCGATGAATTTCGGACCGGCCCGCTGGGTCATGGAGAAGGCGTTGGGCGTCACCAGCGAGCGTGAGTTCCCCGCGTTCGCGACGGAGACGTTCCGCGAGTGGTGGGCCGCGGAGGGCGCCGCGGCTGGGTCCAGAGAGCGCGCTCGCGCCCGCCGCGAACGGCTGGGCGAGGACCCCGACGCGGACAAGAAGGTCGCGTACTTCCACGGCTGTTACGCCAACTACAACACCCCGGAGGTGGGCAAGGCTTTGGTCTCCCTGTTCGAGCACTTCGGCTACGAGATCGTCGTCCCCGAGCAGGGCTGTTCGGGCACGCCCATGTTCGCCAACGGGATGCTCGACGACGCTCGCCGGGACGCAGAGGTGAACGTCTCCTCGCTCTCGGACCTGGTCGATCAGGGCTACGACGCCATCTGTTCCTGTACGTCGTGCTCGATGTCCCTGCGACAGGAGTACCCCGAGCTGTTCGACTTCGAGGGGACCGCCGACGTCGCCGCCCACACTTACGAGGCCGTCGAGTACCTGCGCGTCCACGAGGACCTCTCTGGCGCCGTCGCGGAGGCCGACGTGGCCGGGGAACTCGCCGAGGAGTTCGCCTACCACGCGCCCTGTCACGCCCGTAATCAGGGGCTCGACCGCCAGGCCGTGGAGCTGTTCCGCGACCTCGACGGCGTCGACGTCGAGGACGTCGGCGACTCCTGTTCGGGCATCTCCGGCACCTACGGCTGGAAGGAAGAGAAGTACGAGAAGTCGATGGCCATCGGCGAGGAGATGTTCGAGCACATGGAAGGCGCCGCGGGCGAGACGGGCATGACCGAGTGT
Source organism: Halosimplex amylolyticum (assembly GCF_051414035.1). Lineage (NCBI taxonomy): Archaea > Methanobacteriati > Methanobacteriota > Halobacteria > Halobacteriales > Haloarculaceae > Halosimplex > Halosimplex amylolyticum. The sequence goes on from NZ_JBLKNW010000001.1 coordinate 1,596,022, forward strand.
CCGACCTGCGCGATGCAGATGGAACACGGCACCGGCTACGAGATCCGCCACCCGCTCGAAGTGCTCGAAGCCGCCCTCGTCTCGGAGTGACCGCCTCGAATCCGTTGTGACATCGCGGGTGCCAGTCGCCGGTCTGGCCGACCCCGAAACTGGAGAGTGATACGGTGAGGCGCCCGTCCTTCGGCACTCAGCCGCTCCGGACGAACGTCACCGGGCAGGGCGCTTCGAGCAGGACGGTCTGGGCCGTCGAGCCGAACACGGCCTTGCCGGTGGGTCGACGCTTGCGACCGCCGACGAACACCATGTCGGCGCCGACCTCCTCGGCCAGTTCGACGATCGCCTCGCCGTGGGGGCCGACGGCGCTACGGACTTCGAGGTCGAGGCCCGACCCGTCGAACAGGTCCCGGAACCGCTTGACGTTCCGGTGGCGACGGGCGATGCTGTCCGGGTCGCCGCCCTCGTCGAAGTCCATCCGGTCGGTGTAGTCGGCGAACTCCTCGTCCGTGAACACGTGCCCGAGGACGACCGTCGCGCCCGCCGGTCCCGCCACGTCCCGGACGGTGTCCGCCAGCGTCTCGACGCGGTCGTCGTCGTCCGGCCCGACTGCGAGCAGAACTGTTTCCAGCGCCATGCGTCAGTCGTTCGACCGCTCGCGTGAAGCCGTTTTCGGCGGTCAATTCTGAAATCGGCGCGATCGCGGCGATAGGCCCCGCTTACCCGGTGTTTTTCATCCCGGCGGCGATACCTTGCACCGTCAGGCGGAGCGTGCGGCTCTCCTCCTCGGTGAGGTGGGACTGCGAGAGCAGTCGCACCTGCAGGAGGTTCAGCGGGTCGACGTAGGGGTTGCGCCGCGCGAGGTTCTCTTCGAGCCACTCGCGGCGCAGGAGGCTGTCGCGGCCGGTTATCTCCTTGATCGCGTCGACGGCGCTCTCGTACTCCTCGCGGATGCGCGGGAACAGTTCGTCGCGCAGGTCCTCGGGCGCGAGGTCGGCGTACTGCTCGGCGATCTCCATCTCCGAGCGCGCGAGCGCGAGGGCCGCGTTGTCGAGCGTCGTCTGGAAGAACAGCCACTCCTCGTACATCTCCTGCAGGGTCTCCATATCGCCCCCGGAGTCGAGATACGTCTCGATCCCGGTCGCCAGGGAATACCACCCCGGGAGGATACAGCGGGCCTGCGTCCACGAGAACACCCACGGGATGGCGCGCAGGTCGTCGACGCTGCGGTCCTCGGACCGGGAGGCCGGACGCGAACCCAGGTTCAGGTTCTCGATGACGGTGATCGGCGTCGCCGTCTCGAAGAACTCGACGAAGCCGTCGGTCTCCAGCAGGTCGAGGTACTCCTCGCGGGCGGCCTCGGCGGCCGTCTCCATCGCCTCGGTCCACTCATCGGGGACCTCCTCGACGGGCGCTTCCATCGCGTTGTGACGCGCGCGGATCTGTGCGTTGAGCATCTGTTCGAGGTTGCGCTCGGCTATCGACCGGTTCGCGTACTTCTCGGAGATGGTCTCGCCCTGCTCGGTGAACTTGATCTGCCCCGAGACCGTCTCGTTCGGCAGGGCGAGCATCGCGTCGTTCATCGGGCCGCCGCCGCGGGAGATGGAGCCGCCGCGGCCGTGGAACAGCCGCATCTCCACGTCGTAGTCGTCAGTGATCGCGGCGAGTCGGCGCTGGTTGCGGAAGAGGCTCCAGTTCGCCGCGAGGAAGCCGTTCTCCTTGTTGGAGTCGGAGTAGCCGAGCATGATCTCCTGGACGCCGTTCCGGGCGTCGAGCGCCTGCTCGTAGGCCTCGTTCTCGAACAGCGTGCCCATGATGCGGCGTGCGCCGTCGAGGGCGTACTTCGATTCGAGCAGCGGTACGACGTCGAGCCCGCAGTAGCCCGGCAGGTCGACGATGCCCGCCTGATCGGCGAGGAACAGGACTTCGAGGACGTGCGAGGGCTCCTCGCACCAGCTGATGGCGTAGGTGTCGATCGCGTCGACGCCGTAGTCGCGCTGCCACTCGGCGGTCTCGGCGAACAGGCGGAGGACGCGCTCGGCGTCGTCTGAGTACCCCTGGCGGTCCTCGACGTCGATCACGGGCTCGTCCTGCAGGATGGCCTCGGTGAGGAAGTCGACACGCTCGTCCTCGGACATGGCCTCGTAGTCGATCCCCTCGCGGTCGACGGCCTCGGCGATGGCGTTGGTGTGGTTCGCGCGGTGGTCGCGCAGGTCGAGGCTGGCGAGGTTGAACCCGAAGGTGTCGACCGTCCGGTACAGCGGGTCGACCTGGGACTCGGCTATCACCTCGGCGCCGTTGGCGCGCAGGCTCTCGGCGATCGTCTCGATGTCGGTGAGGAGCTCCGACTCTTCCTCGTAGCCGCCCGAGCGCACGTCGTTGACCCGCAGGACGCTCTCGCGCATCAGCTTGAGCATCTGGCGGTAGGGCTCGTTCGGGTAGCGCTCTTCGGCCTCGCTCGCGACGCCGGGGAGGCGCTCGCGGTGGGCCTCCAGTCGCTCGTCGAAGCGCTCACCGGTGTCGATCTGGCGGGCGTCCTGACTGAGGATGCCCGAGAGGGCCTTCAGGCGGTCGCGGTAGAGCGGGAGCGCGACCGACTGCTGGCGGTCGAGCGTCTCCTCGGTGACCTCGGGGGTGACGAACGGGTTGCCGTCGCGGTCGCTGCCGGCCCACGAGCGGAACTCGTAGAGCTTCGGGACGTCCACCTCGCCGTCGAACTCCTCGTCGACGGCGCGTTCGAGCGCGTCGTACACCTCGCTGATGACGACGAAGAGGACGTTCTCGAGGTACCACTGGACGTTGAGCGCCTCGTCGGTCACCTCCGGCCGCCGGTCGCGGACCTGCGGCGTCTGCCAGAGGCTCGTGACCTCGGCCTCCAGGTCGCGTTCGACGTCCGCCTGCTCGTCGCTGGTGAGGCGCACCTCGTCGAGCGTCTCCAGGTGCTCGGAGACAGACCGGAGCTTCGCCTTCACGGTCTTGCGACGGGCCTCCGTCGGGTGGGCCGTGAACGTCGGCTGGATGAGCACGTCCTCTAGCACCTGTTCGACCGTCTCGGCGCTCAGGTCGCGCTCGGCGAGTTCCTCGACCGCGTCGCGAACGCTGTCTTCGAGCGTCCCGTCCTGACTCCCCTCGCGGATCTCGCGGACGCGCTGGCGCTCCTCCGCGAGGTTGATGAGTTCGAAGTAGGTCGTGAACGCCCGCGCGACGACGTCCTGTTCCTCCGCGGAGAGCCCGTCGAGCGTCTCGTGGATGACCGCACGGTCCGCCGCCTCCCCACGCCGATAGGCGACGGCCGCCGTCCGAATCTGTTCCACGATGTCGAACGCAGATTCGGAACTCTGTCCCTTGATGATCTCTCCCAGGAGCTCCCCTAACTCCCGTACGTCCTGGTTCACCTCTCTGGCATGCAAATCCATAACAGTGCGTGTCAGGCCCACTCGTATAATTGTAGCGGATTTCGAGAATCATCAGGGACGTGCATGTTGGATCCGGCGACCCCACCGGCTCGAACGCCTCCCTTACTCGACGATAGTCGAATTCGGTTTCGACGTGTTCCGGAGTGCCGAACGGATCGACGTCGAAGTTCCCGTCTCTCGAACCGGTGGGCCGTGACGGCGGCGCCGTCCGGGAAGTAGCCGGGGTTCACACGTGAACGTCCGGCTTGAAGGGCGATGGGTTCGACGTCTGTCACATGGCCTACGCGATGAACGACGGCGCGCGACTGGCCTACGAGTTCGATGGGCCCGAGGACGCGCCGGTCGTGACGTTCGTCGAGGGGTTGAGCTACGGAACGTGGATGTGGGGCTGGCAACGGGAGGCGTTCGACGAGTACCGCACGCTCGTCTGGGACAACCGGGGGACAGGGGACTCCGACGAGCCCGAGGGTCCCTACACCGTCGCCGATATGGCGGAAGACCTCGACGCCGTGCTCGACGACGCCGGCGTCGAGCGCACGCACCTCGTCGGGGCCAGTCTCGGCGGGATGATCGCACAGGAGTACGCCCTGGAGTACGACCGCGTCGAGTCGCTCGCCCTGCTCTGTACGACGCCCGGTGGCGACGACGCCGTCCCGATCCCGGAGGAGACGCGGGCCAGGATGCTGAACGTCCCCGAGGAGTACGGCCCGGCCGAGACCATCCGCCACAAGATGCGGCCTGCGTTCACCGACGAGTTCTGGGAGCGCGAGCCGGAGGTGATAGACCGCATCGTCGACTGGCGGCTCGACACGGACCCCTCCGATCGGGCCTACGAGTGGCAGAGCGCGGCCGCCGCCGAGTTCGACGAGAGTCATCGACTCGACGACCTCGCCCTCCCGACGCTCGTCCTCCACGGGGCCGACGACCACGTCCTTCCGGTCGAGAACGGCCGTCTCCTCGCGGAGCTGATCCCCGGGGCGACGTACGCCGAAATCGAGGGTGGCTCACACCTCTTTTTCATCGAACGACCCGAGCGCGTGAACGACCAACTCCGGGAGTTCTTCAGCGATGCGTAGGGGCGCCCAGGAGTGGGTCGGCGCGTGGAGCGCCAAACGGGCGGCGCTCTCGCCCGACCGGGTCGGACTCGTTGACGCCGCCACCGGGACGGAGTACACCTACGCCGAACTGGACCGGCGGGCGAATCGCTGTGCTCGATTGCTCGCCGACCACGGGGTCTCGCTCGACGGGGGTGACGAGGAGACAATCGGAGGTGACGAGGAGACGACCGGAGGAGACGAGGGAGACGACGGAGCCGTGACCGGGCGCGCCGGCGGCCGCGTCGCCGTCGTCTCCCGGAACCGGCCCGAGTACGTCGATCTCTTCTTCGCCACGGGGAAGACTGGCGGCCTCCTCGCGCCGCTGTCCCACCGGCTGGCCCCGCCGGAACTGGCCGAGTTGCTCGCCGCCGTCGACCCCGAACTGCTGGTCGTCGAGGAGCCCTTCGCCGATCTGGTCTCCGAAGCGACCGCAGAAGACACGGGGGCCGGCGACTGTCCGATCCTGTCGCTGCCCGTGGACGGCGAATCGACGTGGAAGACCTACGCGTCGGCGCTTCCCGAGGACGGCGGCGAGTTCGACGGGCCGACAGTCGCGCCCGGCGACCCGCACCTGTTCCTGCACACCGGCGGGTCCACGGGGACGCCAAAGGAGACGGTCGTCTCTCACGAGGCGATCGTCTGGAACTCGGTGAACACGATCACGGCGTGGGGACTGCGCGACGACGACGTGACGCCGATGGTGTTCCCGATGTTCCACACCGGCGGGTGGAACGTCCTCACCGTCCCCCTGTTCCACATGGGCGGGCAGGTCGTGATCGACCGCGAGTTCGACCCCGGCCAGATCCTCGGCATCGTCGAGGACCGGTCGGCGAGCGTTCTCGTCGCCGTGCCCGCGGTCCTCCGGATGATGGTCGAACACGAGCGCTGGGACGGGACGGACCTGTCGTCGCTCCGGTTCGTCAAGTCCGGCGGCGGCCCCTGTCGCCAGTCCGTCATGGAGGCGTGGTGGGACCGTGGCGTCGACCTCTCGCAGGGCTACGGCCTCACCGAGTGCGGCCCCAACAACTTCGCGATGCCCGACGGCTGGCCCCGGGAGAAGGCCCACACCGTCGGCGTCGCGAACGTCCACGTCGACGCTCGCGTCGTCGACGACGACGGCGTGGAGGTTCCCCAGGGCGATATCGGCGAACTGCAGCTCCGCTCGCCGCACGCCGCCGACCGATACTGGCGTGCGCCCGCGGAGACCGCCGAGACGTTCGGCGACTGGGTGTCGACGGGCGATCTCGCCCGCGTCGACGAGCAGGGCTACGTCTCCATCGAAGGGCGCAAGAAGAACCTGTTCGTCAGCGGCGGCGAGAACGTCTACCCCGCGGAAGTCGAGGACGCCGTCGCCGACCACCCGGTCGTCGCCGACGTCGTCGTCGTCCCCGTCCCCGACGACCAGTGGGGCCAGGTCGGCAAGGCCGTGGTCGAACTCGCGCCGGGTGCGGAGCGAGCCGGTGACCGGGCCGACGACCCGCTGCCGGTCGACGAACTCCGCGAGTTCCTCGACGGGACGCTCGCCCGGTTCAAACACCCCAGACGGATCGCGTTCGTGGACGAACTCCCGACGAGCGGCCCGTCGAAGATCGACCGCGACGCCGTCGAGGCCGAGTTCGGCGAGTGAGCGAAGACCGGCGCCGTGCACCCGGCGGACGGCGGGCCGATCCGACCGTGGTCGCGCGATAGGACGCTCCTACAGCCGAGGTTGCCTTCGAAGGTAGAATAATTTAAGTTCATTAAGGAAGTCCGTACGACAACAGGGTGTCCCGCGCATGATAGATATCTCCATGGACATGGAGCAGTACGACTGTCCGTTCATCGACACGACGGCGGACCACGGGGTGGCGTTCTCCGCCATCCACTGGGACTTCGACACGTCCCGGCGGGAACTGGAGACGCGGATGGTGGTGGAGGGCGGCGACCGCGGACAGCTGTCCCAGGGGCTCGACGCGCTCCGGGAGCACGGCAACATGCACGACTACACGCTCCTGAGCCGGCGCGACGACGTCGCCCACATCAAGACGGTCATCGACGAGACCGAAGCGATGCGGACGATCCGGCGCAACGACGGCTACATCACCGGCCCGTTCTACATCGAGGGCGGGAGCGAGGTGTGGCACGTCGGCTTCGACCGCCCGCGCCAAGCCGACGACACGCTCGCCGAACTCGAACGCGACAACGAGTTCGACGTGGTCGAGCGGACGAACGCCGCTCTCCCGGACATGCAGGACCTCGTGCAGAACGCCGGGGCGGCCATGACGCTCATCGAGGGCTGCGAGGACCTCTCGGAGACCGAACGCGAGACGCTGGAGACCGCCGTCTCCTCGGGCTACTTCGAGTCCCCCCGCGACGCCACCCTCGGCACCCTCGCGGAGGAGTTCGACGTGTCCAAGCCGGCCGTCTCGAAGAACCTCCGCCGGGGACAGCGCAAGATGATCCAGCGCGTGGTGGACGCGCTCGACGAACTGGAATGAGCACTGTCCTCGGGGTCGCACGGTCGACACCGCATTTTCCCGCCGACTGACGTCCGTTGCCGACCGTCCGCACCGCTCCGTTCCCCGTCCCGAACGCGGTCGTTAACATGTAAACCCGGGTTGCTATGGCCGCTAGAGCGGTAGAAACTGGTATCATGCGAGAGCATATCACGCGGAGGCGGGCACTGAAGTCGCTGGGCGTGGCCGGCGTCGCGGCGCTGGCCGGCTGTGCCGAAGGTGACGGGACACCGACCGACGCCGGCGACGGTGACACCGGTGGAAACGGTGGGACCGGGGACGGCGACGGCGACGGCGGGATGGACGCGACGGAGACGGACGAACCCACGATGAACGGGACATCGACGGCCACGACGAACGACGTATCGGGCGAACTGACCATCGGCGTGCTCCAGCCGATGTCGGGCGACCTGTCGTACTACGGCCAACAGAGCGTCTGGGGCTTCCTCTCCGGGCTCGCCTACAAGGCCGGCGAGGCTCCGCCGGCGGACGTAGGGACCGGCGAGACCACGGTGTCCGTCGGCGACGTGGACTATCGGTTGCTCGTCCGCGACACGGGCTTTACGGCAGACGGCGCGCAGTCGGCGGCCACGTCGCTCGTCCGCGAGGACGACGTCGACATGCTCTTCGGCTGTTCGTCTTCCAGCGCCGCCCAGCGGGTGATCGGGCAGGTCGTCAACCAGGCGCAGGTCCCGTACATGGCCGGGCCGGCCGCGTCGGCGGCTATCACGTCGGACGGCGAGAGCTGTAGCGATCTCGTGTACCGGGCCAGCGAGAACACGGCCATGGACGCCCGTTCGGGCGGCCGCTACGTCGCCAACGAGACGGACGTGTCGAAGGTGTTCCTGTTCGGCGCCGACTACAGTTTCGGGCGGGCCGTCGTCAACAACTACCGGACGGTCCTCGAAGACGAGGGCGTCGAGATCGTCGGCGAACGCTTCGTCGAGCGCGGGTACGCCGAGTGGGACGGTCTACTCGACAACGCAGAGGAGGCGGGCGCGGAGGGGATCGTCGGCGGGTTCACCGTCGCGACCCTCCCGAACCTCTTCAGTTCGTTCCTCTCGGGCGACTACTCCTACCGTGCGTTCGGCGGGTTCGCGACCCGGATCACCAACGCCGTCGTCGCGAACACCATGAAGAACGTCCTCGGGGAGCCGCTCACGGAGGAGAAGATCCGCAGCGCCAAGCTGGGGCCGTTCACCACGCGCTACCACTGGAACCAGTACGACAACGAGATCAACGACGCGTTCGTCGAGACGTACACCGACACCTACGGTGCGGTCCCCGACCTGTTCACCTCTGGGACGTTCACCGCCGCGTCGGCCATCCACCAGGGCGTGCAGGCGTCGGGCTCGACCACGGGTGAGGACATCGCGGGCGCGCTCAAGGGCATGACCGTCACCGACACGCCGAAAGGCGACGGCGCCTACACGTTCCAGGAGTACAACAACCAGGCCCGGTCGGAGATGACCGTCGCCGACCCGATCCCGACGCGCGAGGAGTGGGCCGACAGCTGGGCCGCCGACATCCAGCCCGGGGAGCCGAAAGCCCGGATCTCGGGCGAGGACGCGACGATCCCGGCCGACAGCCCGGACATGAACTGTTCGCTGTGAGCATGCTGCGGACGACAGGCCTCACGAAACAGTTCGGTGGGCTGACCGCGGTCGACGACGTCGACTTCGAACTCGGCGGGGAACTGTGCTCGCTCATCGGGCCCAACGGGGCCGGCAAGACTACGTTCTTCGACCTCCTGACCGGCGTGCTCGAACCCACCCACGGGTCGATCGAACTGCGGCGCGAGCGCGAGGGCGACAGCGAGTGGGTCGACGTGACCGACGCGTCGCCCGACGAGACGGCGGCGATGGGCGTCCACCGCTCGTACCAGATCACGAACGTCTTCCCGACGCTCTCGGTGCTGGAGAACGTCCGCGTGGCCGCGCAGGCCCACGGCGACGACGCCGCGACCTTCTGGCGGAACGTCGACGACTTCGACGAGTACGTCGCCGAGGCCCGAGCGGTGCTCGACCGCGTCGGCCTCGCGGATCGCGCCGACGACCTCGCGCAGAACCTCAGCCACGGCGCGAGTCGCCAGCTGGAGGTCGCCGTCGCGCTCGCGGGCGACCCCGACGTGCTTCTGCTCGACGAGCCCAACGCCGGCGTCTCCTCGGAGAGCGTCGACGACATCGTCGCGCTCATCGAGGACGTGGCCGAAGACCACGCGGTCCTCCTGGTCGAGCACAACATGGACATCGTGATGGAGGTCTCCGACCGGGTGGTCGTCCTCAACCAGGGGCGGGTCATCGCCGACGACGAGCCGAGCGCCGTCCGCGAGGACCCCGCCGTCCAGGAAGCGTATCTCGGCGGGTACGAACCGGGCGACCTGGAGGACCGGCGGACGGACGCCGACAGCCGACGAGCGGACTCCAGCGACCGAGGAACGGACCACGACGAGGGGCCGGGAGGGATCGCGTGACGCTGCTCGAACTCGACGGCGTCGAGACGTACTACGGCGAGAGCCACGTCCTCGAAGGCGTCACGCTCTCCGTCGAGGAAGGCGAGGTCGTCGCGCTCGTCGGCCGCAACGGCGTCGGCAAGACGACCACCCTGCGGTCGGTCCTCCAGTTGACGCCGCCCCGCGCGGGCAGCGTCGAGTACCGCGGCGAGCAACTCGTCGGCCTCGGGACGCACGAGGTCGCCGAGCGGGGGGTCGGGTGGATCCCCGAGGACCGGCGGATCTTCTCGCAGCTCACCGTCGCCGAGAACGTCCGCGTCGCCGTCCCGGACGGCGCCGACGCGGGCCGAGCGCTGGCGACCGTCTACGACACCTTCCCGATCCTCGACGAGCGCCGCGACCAGGACGCTGGCACCCTCTCGGGCGGCCAACAGCAGATGCTCGCGCTCGCGCGCGGCCTCGTCGGCGAGAACGACCTCCTCCTCGTGGACGAGCCGAGCGAGGGGCTGGCCCCGCAGATCGTCACCGACGTGGCTCAGGCCCTGAACGACGCCGCCCGCGAGACGACGCTGCTCCTCGTCGAACAGAACCTCCCGCTGGCGCTGGATCTGGCCGACCGCTTCTACGTCCTGGACAAGGGCCGCGTCGTCGACGACGGCGACACCGACGAGGTCTCGGCCGACGACGAACGGCTCAGGAGGTACCTCTCGGCATGATCGACCCCGCTCTCGCGGCTGAACTCGCGACGGTCCCGCTCCAGACCGGGTTCGCGGACGGCCTCGGCCAGTTCCTCCGGCCCTCCAACCTCGCGAGCGTGCTCGTGGAAGGACTGGCGAAGTCGGCCATCTACGTGATGATCGCGAGCGGACTCACGCTCATCTTCGGCCTGATGGGCGTGCTCAACTTCGCGCACGGGTCGCTGACGATGATCGGCGCGTACCTCGCCGGCGTCGTCATGGTCGTCCTCGTCGGGAGCGCGACGGGCCAGTGGACCCGCCTGGCGTACTTCTTCGGCGCGCTCGCCGTCGTCTTCGGCGCGCTCGTGCTGCTCGGCGGCGTCATGGAGGTCGGCCTCATCCGGAAGCTGTACGACCGGCCGCCGATCTACCAGATCCTGCTCACGTTCGGGCTGACGCTCGTGCTCGAAGAGGTCGTCAGGATCGTCGTCCAGTTCTACGGGCTCCAGCCCCTCTCGGAGTGGCAGGGCGCGCTCGGCACCAAGCCGGGCTTCCTCGCGACCGAGCAGTCGCTCGGGCCGCTCTCGATACGCGGGCTGGCCGTCTTCGAGATCCTGCTCGGGATCGCCACCGTCGCCGCGATCTGGGCCTTCCTGACGCGGACGCGCTACGGCCTCTATATCCGCGCCGGTAGTGAGGACACCGAGATGGCCGAAGCGCTGGGCATCGACGTGCGCCGCGTCTTCACGGTCGTGTTCGCCCTCGGCGCCGGGATCGCCGGCGTGGCCGGCGCGCTGTTGATGTGGGACCCCGTCTGGGGCGCGAGCGTGCCGCTCGCCGCGGAGGCGCTCCTGCCGGCGTTCGTCGTGGTCATCATCGGAGGTCTCGGCACGTTCCGCGGCACCGTCGCGGGCGCGCTCGTCGTCGGGATGGCCGACGCCACGACGACCTGGTGGTTCCAGAACGTCGTCGTCACGTGGACCTGGCTGCCCCAGATGACCGTGTTCCTCATCCTCGTCGGCATGCTCGTCGTCAAGCCACAGGGCCTGTACGGCGTCGAGGAGGTGGGCGGCCATTAGCTCCGTCACGCGCTGGGTCGGCGACCGCGAGGTCGGCTGGCCCCTCGACCGCCTGCGCAGCCAGCAGGTCCACCTGCTGGTGATCCTCGCGCTCGTCGCCTACCCCGGCGTCTACCACCTGCTGACGAACTCGCCAGTCGCGAACCTCGCGGTCGCCGTCCTGCCGCGGATGGACTCGATGGTCGCGGTGCTGTACTTCGCGCTGTTCGCGATGTCGTTCGACTTCGTCAGCGGGTACACCGGCTACCTCTCGTTCGGCCACGCCGCCTTCTACGGCACCGGCGCCTACGTCGTCATCCTGATCGCGAACGGCAAGGTCCCGCTCCTCCCCACGGGCACGCCGTTCATGGTGTCGCTCGTCCTCGCGGGCGTCCTCGCTGCCGGGCTCGCGGTCGTCATCGGCCTGCTCTCGTTCAGGCTGACGGGCGTCTACTTCGCGATGATCACGCTCGGGTTCGCCCAGGTCCTCTACGTCTTCGTCCGCGGCTGGGACTACGTGGCGAGTAACCCGCGCGACGGCCCCGCCGTCGGGTCGGCCCACCCCGAGGGCTTCGAGATCGGGATCCCGTTCGTCGACCAGTTGACCCTCGCGATCGGGACGTTCTCCGGCGACACGCTGGAGTTGCTCGGCCACACGCTGGGCACCTACACCGTCTCGTTCTACATGGTCGGGCTGGTCGTGCTCGTCTCGTACTTCGCGATGCAGCGGGTCGTCCACTCCCCGTTCGGCCGCGTGATGGTCGCCATCCGGGAGAACGAGGAGCGCGCCGAGGCGATCGGCTACGACACGTTCCGCTACAAGCTCGGGGCGTTCGTGATGAGCGCCTTCTTCGGGGGCGTCGCCGGCGCGCTGTTCGCCGGGTTCAAGCGCTCGGTCACGCCCGAGAACTCCTTTTACTTCCTGGTGACCGGCGACGCCCTGCTGGCGAGCATCATCGGCGGGTTCGGCACGCTCGCCGGCCCGCTGTACGGCCACCTCTTCGACCACGGCGTCCGCGAGTTCCTCTCGAACACCGGCCAGGGCGGCGGCCTGCTCCCGTACCTCCGACAGACGCTCAGCCAGGGGTTGCTGACGACGGAGATCCCCGGCGGCCTCACCGTCGAGGGGTTCATCGGCGCCGCGCTGAACGGTCACGCCAGTCTCTACGTCGGCATCGTGTTCGTGCTGTTCGTCCTCTACGTCCCGAACGGACTCCTCGGGACGGTCAGGGACGCGCTCGGCGGCCCAGTCGCCGAACGACTGCCGGCGAAACTGTGGGGTGAGCGATGACCGTCCACCTCACAGGCGTCGGGACGTCCCTCCCCGACGAGACCATCGGCGGCGCGGACGTCGCCGAGCGCAGCGGCATCCCGAGAGACGTCGTCGTCGAGAAGATGGGCGTGCGCCGGAAGCACGTCTGCCGGGACGGCGACGACCAGCCCAGCGACATGTGCGTCGCGGCCGCGGAGGCCGCGCTCGCCGACGCCGGCTGCGACCCCGCCGACCTCGACGCGGTCCGCTATCACGGCAGCGAGTACAAAGACCACGTCGTCTGGAGCCTCGCTGCCGACGTGGCCGACCGGATCGGCGCCACCGACGCCTACGCCTCGGAGAGCTACGCGCTCTGTGCGGGCGCACCGGTCGCGATTCGGGAAGCCAAGGCGCAACTCGAAGCGGACGCACCCGACAGGATGCTTCTTGTCGCGGCCAGCCGCGAGGAGGACCTCGTCGACTACGGCGACCCCGACACCTCCTTCACCTTCAACTTCGGCAGCGGCGCGTCGGCGCTCGTCCTCGAACGCGACGCGCCCGAACGCGCGCTCGCCACCGTCCGCGAGAGCGCGGCGGTCACCGAGGGCAGCTTCTCCCGCGACGTGGTGATGCCCGCGGGCGGGACGCGGTATCCGGCCTCCCGGGAGACAGTCGACGCGGGCATGCACGCCCTGCGCGTGCCCGACCACGAGTCGATGAAAGCCCGTCTGGCCGAGGTGAGCCTGCCGAACTTCCTCGACGTCGCCGACACCGCGCTCGACCGCTCGGGGTACGACCGCGAGGACCTGGACTTCGCCGCCATCACTCACATGAAGCGGTCGTTCCACGCCCACCTCTGCGACGAACTGGAACTGGGCGAGCGCGGGCACTACTACCTGGACGAGTACGGCCACGTCCAGAGCGTCGACCAGGCGCTCGCGACCGCCGAGGCCCGCTCGCGGGACTGGCTCGGCCGGGGCGACGTGGTCCTGTATCTCGCCGCCGGGACCGGGTACACGTGGGCCGCGACGGTGCTCGAATGGGCCGGCGAGACCGACGACCGGAACGCCGAGCCCGTCTCCCGACCGCGGACGATCACGGGTCCGGGCTACGACCCGTAGCCCGCCTCGACCGAGGCCTGCGATCGGCTCCGATTACGACCCGTGACCACCCCCGACTACGACTCGCAAACGGCCGCGAGTGCGACGCGGGGCCTGTTTCGAACGCGCAGGTCGATCGTCCGGCCATGCCGAATCTGACGGCTCCTGTGGTGGAATTTCGGCATCCTTCGCATCACTTATGCCGGTCGCGTCCAGTCACACGTCTATGGATCTGCGCGAGTACTTCGACGAGTTCACGACGCCCGACTGGCCGCAACCCGACGAGGGGACCGTCCGGTTCGCGATGGTCGGTCTCGGCTGGTGGACGCTGGACCACGCCATCCCCGCAACGAACGACTACGACACGCTGGAGACGACGACGGTCGTGAGTTCGACGACGGAGAAGGCCCAGCGCGTGGCCGACCAGCACGACTCCATCGAGCACGCGCTCACCTACGACGAGTTCACGGACGGCGAGGCGAGCGACGCCTACGACGCCGTTTACGTGGGCACCCCGAACGCGCTCCACCTGCCGTACGTCGAGGCGGCCGCCGAGTTCGGGAAGGACATCCTCTGCGAGAAGCCCCTCGAGTCCAACGCCGAACGGGCCGAGAAGCTCGTCGAGGCCGCGAGCGACGTGACCCTCGGCGTCGAGTACCGGATGCACGTCCAGCCCGCCGTGCGGATGATGCGCCAGCTCATCGCCGACGGGTTCATCGGCGACGTGGCGCTCGTCCACGGCAACATGTCCCAGCGGCTCCTGGAGATCAACGACGACTACGACCAGTGGCGGCTCAACCCCGACCTGGCCGGCGCGGGCACGTCCGTCACCGACCTCGGCGTCTACTCCATCAACACCTCGCGGTTCGTCCTCGACGAGGACCCCGTCGCCGTCTCGGGGGCGACCTGGTCCGGCCACGAGGCCTTCGACGAGGTGCCCGACGAGCGCGCATCGTTCACCGTCGAGTTCCCCGACGGCGTCCTCGCGTCCTGTACCGCCAGCCAGAACGCCCAGTTCGCCAGCAGTCTCCGCGTCGTCGGGACCGAGGGAGAACTGCTGCTCGAAGACGCCTTCCTCGCCGGCGAGCGCGTCCTGACGGTCACGCGGGGCGACACTACCGTCACCACCGAGTTCGACCAGATCCACGAGACCAGACGCTCCCTGGAGTACTTCGGCGACCACATCCTCACGGACACGCCGATCCCAGGCGACGGCGAACACGGCCTCGTCGACCAGCGCGCCATCGACGCCGTCTACGAGGCGGCCGAGTCGGGCGAACGCGTCGAGCTGTAGCGAACGTCTCGCTCACCGTTCTTCGAGTTCCCGCTATTCTTCGAGCGCTCGCCGTTTTTCGAGTGCCCGTCGTTCTTCGAGTGCTCGTCGGAGAAGCGAAGCGACCGCTCGACGGTCGCTCCGCGTGTCAGAGGCTGTGATCCATTCGCTCGCGATACACCAGCGACGCAGTCCGGCAGCGGACGGGTGGAGGGCCGAAGCGTCGGAGGGGACCTGACAGGGCCACCGATGCACCGTCCGACCCACCGCACTGCGCGCACTTCTTGCTACGGGCAGGGGGTTCGTAATCTCTATCGAGGTACTATCTAATGTATCGATACTATTCATACTATACGTACCAGAATGACCGTCCTGGGAGAACAGTCCGTTCAGTGCGTGAAACGACGCTGTGAGGGCGCGAACGAGCGCGCTCAGATCTTGTGGCGGAAGGCGTGGAGGACGTTCTCGCCGGTCTCGGTCAGGCGAATCTGTTTCTGCCGGCCGACGCGTTCGACCTCGACGTAGCCGTCGTCGACGAGCGGGTCGACGATGTTGGCGTTCAGCAGGGCGAACTTCGCCTTGTCGTTGGCGGGGTCGGCGTCCGCGATGAACGAGAGCCGCTCTGACTCTGCGAAGTCGATGAGGTCAGATTTCTTCGCAGTGTAGGTCTCGTCGTTGGTCTTCGAGAGGTAATCGAGTATCGCCACCTGGTCGCGCGAGACGGCTTCGATGGGGTAGGAGGGGAGCACTTCGTCGTCGCTCATCCCCCGCGTGCGCGGGGTGGATTCGAGGTCGGGGACGTGTTCCTCGACGTGGACGTAGTAGGCGGTCGCGTCGGTCGCCATGCAGGCGATGGCGCTCCCGATGGCGGCGAGTTTCCCGCCGCTGGAGACGTTCACGCGGACGACGTCGGTCTGGTGGTCTGCCGCGACCGTCGTCACGACCGCGAGTACGTCGTAGAGGTCGCTCAGGTTCGTCTCGCGGAACCGGATGGTCCGACCGTCGGCGCCGAGTTCCTCGACGAGCGCCTCCTGGTAGGGGGTCAGCGGGGTGTGCTCGCCGTCGGGAGCGAGGAGGTAGACCACGTCCGCGTCGTGCTTGCGGACCGGCCGGAGGATCCGGTCGTGCTCGTAGCCGAGCGGCACGACGTGGACTTCGTCGATGGTTCGCATGCGAGCAAGCGCGACCCGGACCGCCCTGAGCGTTTCGGTGGCGACGACGCGGTCGAGGGTCGCCGCCCCAGCCCCTCCCCGCTTCCCGCCAAGCTTTAATCACGCCACCCACCACTGTCACTCCATGGCAGGCATCAGGGATCCGGAGGCGCTCCGTGACGTCCCCGGCGTCGAGTTCCGCGAACAATCGCGCGTCGTCGACGACGCGGAGTTCGAGACGGTCGCGGAGGGCGCCGAGAGCCAGAGCGGGCTCGTCGTCGTCGGATTGACCAGCCACGACGGACACCTCCTCCTGATCGACTCGGAGTACATCGAGGGCTGGACGCTGCCGAACGGTCCCGTCGGCGTGGACGAGGACTGGGCGATCGCGGCCGACCGCTGGAGCGAGGAGGCGATCGGCGTCCCGGTCGACGTCGAGGCCCCCGAACTCGTCGTCCGCACCGAGACGCGCACGGAGAACGGCGACGAGAGCATCGTCGGCTACAGCGTCGCGTTCGGCGCCTCTCTGCTCCCGGGCATGGAGGGCAGCGGAGTGGGGCCCGCTGGCAACACGCCCCCGGGCGTCGCGCCGGGCGACTCCGACGGAACCGACGCCGGGCCACCGGCCGGCAGTGCTGACGGCACCCCGCCGGGGCCCGAAAGCATCGCCGAGCGACCGGACCTGGAGTGGTTCGACGAGGTGCCCGACGACGCGGCTCCCGGCCACGACGTGCTGATCCGGTTCTTCCTCGGCTGAAGACGACCAAAAAACGGCGTTTTTGCGGTCCTTTACGCTTCGTCGAACGAGTCGACGCTTCGCGTCGCCGGTTCGACGCGGCTCAGGGAGCCGCGTCGAACAGCGTCTCGCCGGAGACCATGTGTTCCTCGACGGTGTCGAGGTCGAGGGTGACGCCGAGACCGTGCTCCTCGGGGACGGTCATGTAGCCGTCGTCGATGAGGTTGTCCTCTTCGACCAGGTCTTCCCACCAGTCGAGCTCGTAGGAGTGGTACTCGACGGCCAGCGAGTTCGGGATGGCGGTGCCGACGTGGGCGCTCGCGACGGTGCCGACCGGCGAGGAGACGTTGTGCATCGCGACGGGCACGTAGTACTGGTTGGCCACGTCGGCGATCTTCTTCGTCTCGCGCATGCCGCCGATCTTGGGCATGTCGGGCGCGATGATGTCGACCGCCTGCTCCTCGAGGAGGCGGCGGTGCTCGGTGACGCGGTAGCGGTTCTCGCCGACGGTGATCGGCGTGGTCGTCGAGTCGGTCACCTTCTCCTGGACTTCGAGGTTCTCCGGCGGGACGGGGTCTTCGAGCCACCACACGTCGTAGTCCTCGATGGCCTCGGCCAGGCGCTCGGCGGAGTTCGCGGAGAACGTCCAGTGACAGTCGAAGGCCACGTCGGCGCGGTCCTTGACGCGCTCGGTGACCTTCTCGACGATCTCGGCCTTGTGGCGGATCTCGCCCGGCCGGAGATGGCGGTTGGCGCGGTCCTTCTCGAACCCGCTGGGGACGTCCAGATCGAACTTCAGGGCGTCGTAGCCCAGATCCTCGACGACGCGCTCGGCCTCGTCGGCGCAGGCGTCGGGGTCCGCCTCCTCTTCGGTGTGGCAGTCACAGTAGACGCGCATCTCGTCGCGGTACTTGCCACCCAGTAGCTGGTAGGCGGGGACCTCGATGATCTTGCCCGCCAGGTCGTGCAGCGCGACGTCGATGCCGGAGATGGCGGACACCGTCACGCCCTCGACCGAGCCCTCGCCGGACATCTTCTGGACCAGGTGCTCGTACAGCCGGTCGATGTCCAGCGGGTTTTCACCGATGAGGAACGGCGTCATCCGCTCGATCAGCTCCGGGATGCCCGCGCCCCAGTATGCCTCGCCGGTCCCCACGATGCCGGCGTCGGTGTAGATGCGGACGAGCGTCCACGGGAAGTTCCCGTCGACCATGGTGCACTGGACGTCGGTGATCTCGACGTCGCGGCCGCCACCCCGCTTGGCCGTGGCGCCCATCGTCTCCGCCGACAGTTCCCGCATCGTGTACTCCGCGTTCGGATCGTGCAGATCCCGATAATCGCGTCCCATGCCGCCGGCTACTGCTGGGCTGTACTAAAGTGTGGAGGAATCGGTTCTACGCCGTTCGACTCTACGGAACGAGTGGAGCGCGCGTACGGTCTGTTCCGCATCACCGATTCCGGCGACGTAGCGGGATTGACAGGTCCTACGAGTGAATGCGTCGTCGATCGCGACGATCCAGGCCCACGGCGATGACGGACTGTCCAGTCGGGGGCAATCCGATAGCGGATCGCCAGTGAGCGGTCACGTCCCACTCAGTGTCCACGGCCGGTGTCGCCCTATTCGGCGTCCACGATCGGCGCCGCCTCCTCATCTGCTCGTGGACGACGCGAGACGGCAATCGAAGGGAGAGTACTGTCGAAGTAGCGCGACGAGAAACTGTCCGACGCGTCGCGGTCCGGTTCCCCGCCCGGTCAACCGGTCCACTCGTCGCGATGGGCTTCGCTGCAGAAGTGCGTCGTTTCGACCTCGCCGTCCGTTACGCGGGTTATCACCCTGTGGTCGGGGTTCTGGACCAGCGCGTCGCCACAGACGGCGCACGTCGGCGCATCGTCCTCGGCCACGTCCTCGTTCAGATCGGAAGTCGGATCCACCATCTTGTCACAGTCGAGGACATCGACCCACTTAATCGCATACATCGAACGCGAGGGCACAGCGGTCGGAGGCCGGGGCGCAGTTCCGCCCCGACTGTCCCGAGTGCGTCGGCCACGGAATCGGGCGGTTAGCGGTCTCTCGTCACCGACTCGCCGGGCTTCGTGGTCGCACCGGAGGAGAGTCGCACGCCGGGGTTGAGACTGGTGTTGATGCCGGTCTTCGCGCCGTCGCCC
This sequence comes from Halosimplex amylolyticum, assembly GCF_051414035.1. Taxonomy (NCBI): domain Archaea; kingdom Methanobacteriati; phylum Methanobacteriota; class Halobacteria; order Halobacteriales; family Haloarculaceae; genus Halosimplex; species Halosimplex amylolyticum. The sequence goes on from NZ_JBLKNW010000001.1 coordinate 1,614,889, forward strand.
GCGACGACGCCGAACTTCCGGCGGCCGGTCGACACGCGGTCGCCTTTCACGGTGAACCGGACGGACTCGCCGTCGTGGCGGAGGTTCGCGACCTTCGTGCCGGCCCCGAAGTTGACGTCGCGGCCGAGGACGCTGTCGCCGACGTACGAGAGGTGCGGGACGTGGGTCCCCGCCATGACCACGCTGTTTTTGATCTCGACGCCGTTGCCGACGTGGGTGTCCTCCGCGAGGAGCGTCGCGCCGCGGACGTACGCGTTCGGCCCCACCTCGGCGCCCGAGCGGATGAGCGCCGGGCCCTCGACCACGACGCCCGCGTCGACCGCCGCGCCCTCCTCGACGACGACTGGCCCGCGCAGGTCGGCGCTGTCGTGGACGTCGCCGCGCACGTTGCGGTCGAGGTCGCCGAGCTTCCACTCGTTGGCTTCGAGCAGTTCCCACGGGCGGCCGCAACCGAGCCAGCGCTCGACCTCGACGGTAGCGACGGAGCGCTCGGCGATCACCTTCGAGAGCACGTCGGTGATCTCGTGTTCGCCTCGTTCGCTGAGCGGAACGTCGAGCCACTCGCGCGCTTCCGCGGGGAAGCGGTAAGCGCCGACGTTCACCAGGTCCGTCGGCGGGTCGGTTGGCTTCTCGACGATGCCGGTGACGACGCCGTCCTCGACCTGGAACACGCCGTAGCTCGTGGGGTCGTCGACCCGGTAGGTGCCCACGGCGGGGCCCTCGGCCGAAAGCAGCGCGTCGACGCTCGCGCGGTCGTAGAGGTCGTCGCCGTTGAGGACGACGAAGGGGCCGTCGAGGTACCCGCTCGCGCACTCGACGGCGTGGGCCGTCCCCAGCTGTTCCTCCTGGACGGCGTACTCGACGGGGACGCCGCGGTACTCCCCGCCGAAGTACTCCCTGACCGCCTCGGCCTCGTAGCCGACGACGAGGATCAGTTCGGACGCGCCGGCGTCGACGGCGGCGTCTGCACCGTGGGCGACCAGCGGCCTGTCCGCGACCGGCAGCATCGGCTTGGGCAGCGACTCCGTCAGCGGCCGCATCCGGGTACCCTCCCCGGCGGTCAAGAGGACGACTTGCATACTGACGGAGTCGCCCGGACGTCCCAAAGAGGTACCGCAACGGGGTGCGGTGACACGCACCGAACCGCTCGGCCTCGCCGGACCGAGCCGCCGCGGAGGACCAGTGACGTGTGGTACCGCGACACATACAAAAGCTGCCGACCCGTAGTTCGGGAACGATGACCGAAATCGAGTGCAAGCGAGGGGCCCGGGGAGGGGACGACTCGTGACGGTCGGGGGAGAGGCGGAGCGCGACGAGCGGTCTGAGCTACCGCAGTCTGTGATCGCAGATCTGCGGGCGGACGACCGTCGCCGCCAGGCACTGACCCGACTCGCCGAGTGCGAACGGGCCCTCCCGATCTCCGACCTGGCCCGCCACGTCGCGGCAACGGAACGAGACGAACCGGTCGACGAGGTGCCGGCGGACGCCGCGGACGCCGTCCGTCGGGACTTCTTCCAGCAGCACCTGCCCAAACTCACGGCGACCGGCGTCGTCACCTACGACTCGCTCGTCGGCACCGTCGAACTCGCCACCGACGACGAGCGGCTGCTGGCGGACGACGGCGAGACCGACGCCGCCGACGAGACAGCCCCCGATTCGGAGTCTCGGAGGGATCCCGACGCCGAAAGTGGCGGGTGACCCGACGGGCCCACGCCCGCTATCGGGAACGGAAAGAACAATACAGGCAGCTATCTAACGAGCCGGTACTGTGACGAACACGCAGGTTACGCACGTCCAGATCGACAACTACGGGCCCTGGACAGTCACGCCCGAACCGCGCCGGGAAGTCGACCTCCAGACGCTCCAGTCCCGCCTGTACGCCGACCTCTCGCAACTGATCGGCAACAGGGGCGGGTACGTGTTCTTCTCCCGCTTCGACAACATGATCGCCGTGACGAACGGCCTGACAGTCGACGACCACGCCCTCATCCAGGAGTCAGTCGGCAACCGGTACCCGGTGACGATGAGCCTGAGCGTCGCGACCGGAACGACGCCGGCCGAGGCGCTCGGGACCGCCACCGAACAGCTTCAGGAAGCCGGGAGCGCCCAGGACAAGTCCCGCCGGGAGATCCTCCGCGGCCGCGCCATCGAGGCGGAGTTCCGGTCCGACGACGACCTGCAGATCGCGCACTTCGACGTGGTCGACGCCACGGGCAAGTACACGGACGAACTCAACGAGTTCGACACCTTCATCCAGATCGAACAGGGCTACGCCGAGCTGATGCGGTACATGCGCGAGGCGTACGACTCGCTGTCGTTTTTCGTCGGCGGCGACAACATCATCGCGGTCTGCTCGGCGATGGACCCCGAGGACTACCGTGACGCCGTCGCACACGTGCACGAGGCAGTCGACGTCGAACTCCAGGTCGGGGTCGGCCGCGGGGCCGTCGCCCAGGACGCCGGGATGGCCGCCAAACACGCGCTCGAAGAGTGTCGGGCGACCGGCGAGGTCGTCCACGTCGACCGGTCAGCGACCGACGCCGAACCGCCCGCCTGAGGACCGTTCGGAGCAGTAGCTGACAGTCGGTCTGTGACTCTGGATCTACGCCATCCGGCGTCTTAAGGGTGGTGCAGGTAGCTTTTAGACGCAGTGTGCGAAAGGTCCCCACATGGAACGAGACGTGAGCGTCCAGGAGGTGATGGACCGCGAGTTCGTCGGCGTCAGCGAGTCGGACGACCTCCGGGAGACCGCCGAGTTGATGCTCGACGAGGAAGCCGACAGCGCGGTCGTGATGCGGGGGGCCGACCCGGTCGGCGTCGTGACCGAGCGGGACGCGCTGGAGGCGTTCGTCAGGGCGGAGGGGGAGTCCGCCGACGTCTCGGAGGCGATGACAGACTCGATACCGACCGTCGCGCCGGGGATGACCATCGCGGAGGCGGCCGACGAGATGTCCGCGCTGTCGACCCAGCGCGTGCTCGTCTCCGACGGTTCGGAACTCCTCGGCGTCCTCTCGGAACACGACCTGATGACCGCGTCGCCGTTCGCACCGACGGCGGACGGCCCCACTTCGGGCGGCCGCGAGCGCGCCGTCGCGGGCGTCTCCGCCGGGCGCGGTGCGGCCGCGACCGAACCGGGTGGAGAAGGGCGGTTCACCGACCAGTCGCTCTGCGAGGCCTGCGGTTCGCTCTCGCGGGACCTCTCGCCGTTCAACGGACAGCTGCTCTGTGCGGACTGTCGGGATATCTAGACGGTCCGCCTCCTGAACCGCCGACGCCGCGCCCCGGTCGCACCGCACCAGCGGGTAAGCTCCCATTACATGAAACGTCCCTGGTAATTGCATCCGGCCCCGGTCGGCTGGTTCGGTAGCGGCGGGCGTTCGACCGTTCTCCCGTCACGTCAGGCGTTACCTATTGGGATCGAGACGTGACAGGTTGTGGGACAGCTTTATATTTGGTCCTTGTTAACGAACGAGGTGAGATGTCTCGCAAGATACGACGACGGAAGATACTGAAAGGGCTCGGCGTCGCCGGTGCCGCCGGTCTGGCGGGGTGCGCGCAGGCAGGGGAGGACACGCCGACCGACGCCGACGGCGGTGACGGCAACGGCGAGGACGGCGGGTCGGAAGACACGCCGACCGAAACGCCCGAGTCGGACGGCGGGACGGGGACAACGGCCGGCGGCGACGGGGACTCGGCGTCGCGGACGATCAAGGTGGGGATCCTGATGGGAGTCACCGGCGGCCTCTCCGAACTCGGGCCGCCGATCCGGCAGGCCGCGGAGCTCGCGGCCACCCACATGGACGAGGAGAGCGACGCGTTTACGATCGACTACCAGTTCGAGGACACGGCGACGGACCCGAACACGGGGATCTCCAGCGCGGAAGCGCTGGTCAGCGCCGATTACCCGATGGTCGCCGGCGCGCTGTCGTCGACGGTGACGATACAGACCGCGAACAACGTCCTCGTTCCCAACGGCGTCGTCCAGTGTTCGCCCGCGAGCACGTCACCGCAGCTCTCTACCCTCGAGGACAACGGCTACCTCTGGCGGACGACACCGGGCGACGGGCTCCAGGCCTCCGTGATGACGACGGTGGGCCGGGAGCGGCTGGAGGCCGAGTCGACGGCGACGCTGGCGCTGAACAACGACTACGGGCAGGGGCTCGCGGCGGAGTACGTCTCCGCCTGGGAGGACGCGGGCGGCACCGTCCAGAACGAGGTCAGCTTCGAGCCGGGCCAGGGGTCGTACACCTCCCAGCTCAGTTCCGCGCTGCAGGACCAGCCCGACCTGCTGATGATCGTCGGCTACCCGGAGAGCGGCGTGCAGATCTTCCGGGACTTCTACGGCGACTACTCGCAGGACTTCTGCGACATCATCGTCCCCGACGGGCTCCAGAGCGGCGATCTGCCGGGGAACGTCGGCAACTCGATGCGCAACGTGTGGGGGACGGCCCCGAGTTCGACCGGCCCGGGCCGCGACGCGTTCGACTCGCTCTACCAGGACGAGTTCGACAGCGACCCGTCCGAGAGTCCGTTCACGGCCCAGTCGTTCGACGCCGTCGCCGTCCTCGCGCTCGCGAACGCCGCGGCCGGGGAGAACAACGGAGAGGCGATCCGTGACCATATGGTCAACGTCGCCAACGAGGGCGGCGAAACGGTCACCGCCGAGAACCTCGCGGAGGGGCTGACGATGGCCACCGACGGCACCGAGATCAACTACCAGGGGGCTTCCAGCAACATCCAGTTCAACGACGACGGCGACATCGGTGCCGCGACCTACCAGTTCTACCGCTACCAGGAAGGCGGGTTCGAGGTCATCGAGGACATCGAGTACGCCGAGTGATCGCCAGAGGCCGTCGCGGCACCGACGGCGTCTTTTTGGGTCCAACCGCGTGGGTGAACTCACCCGCCGAGGAACTGCTGGCGAACGTCCTCGTCGGCGAGCAACGCGTCGCCGGAGTCGACGAAGCGGTTCTCCCCCTGGACGAGGACGTACCCCCGATCACACCGGCGGAGCGCCTCCTTCGCGTTCTGTTCGACCATCAGAATCGCCGTGCCCGCGTCGTTGATCGCGTCGATCCGGTCGAACAGGTCTTCGACGAGGTCGGGCGCGAGCCCCGCCGAGGGCTCGTCCAGCAGGAGGAGGTCGGGGTCGAGCATCAGCGCCCGACCCATCGCGAGCATCTGCTGTTGGCCGCCCGAGAGCGTGCCGGCGCGCTGGTCCTCGCGTTCTTCGAGGATCGGGAAGCGGTCGTACACGTCCACGAGACGCTCGTCGGGGAACTCCTCGAGGATGTACGCGCCCATCTCCAGGTTCTCGCGGACCGTCAGCCCCGCGAAGACGTTCTCGTTCTGCGGGACGTACCCCAGGCCGTAGTGAACCATCGAGTCGGGCGCGGCGCCAGTGATCTCCTCGCCGGCGAAGTGGATCGACCCGCCGAAGATGCGGGTGAGACCGAAGACCGACCGCATCACCGTCGACTTGCCCGCGCCGTTGGGGCCGACGATGGTGACGTACTCGCCGTCGGCGACCGCCAGATCCACGTCCGTCAGGATCTGCAGGTCGCCGTAGCCGGCGTCGAGGTCCCGGACCGAGAGCAGCGGATCGTCGACGGGTGTCGCGTCCGCGGCGTCGGTCGCGGTCGGTTCATCCGCTCGCTCCACAGCGGGATCGCCAGCGTCGCTCATATGTCCTCCCCCAGGTAGGCGTCGATGACCTGCTCGTTCGACCGGATGGCGGCCGGTGGCCCCTCGGCGAGTACCTGCCCCTGATGCATGACGATGACGTGTTCACAGTGTTCCATGATGAGGTCCATGTCGTGTTCGACGAGCAGGAAGGTCAGCCCCTCGTCGCGCAGATCGTGGACGCGGTCCAGCAGCTTCTCCTCCAGCGTCGGGTTGACGCCGGCGAACGGCTCGTCGAGAAGCATCATCGACGGGTCGAGCAACAGCGCCCGCGCGAGTTCGAGGAGCTTGCGCTGGCCGCCGCTCAGGTTGCCCGCGTGCTCCTCGGCGAGGTGGTCGATCTCGAACAGTTCCAGCGTCTCCCAGACGCGCTCGCGAAGCTGGCGCTCTTCCTCGCGGACGCGACCGCGCAGCCCCGGCGTGATCGCGTTCACGAGTTTCTCCCCCGACTGGTTCCGGGGTGCGAGCATCAGGTTCTCGAGGACGGTCATCTCCTCCAGTTCGCGCGCGATCTGGAACGTCCGCACGAGCCCGGCGTTCGCGATCGCGTGCGTCCGCATCCCGGTGAGGTCACGTCCCTCGAAGGTCACGCGCCCGCTGTCGGGCTCGTGGACGCCGGTGATCAGGTTAAACGTCGTCGACTTGCCGGCGCCGTTCGGGCCGATGAGCCCCGTCAGCGTCCCGCGTTCGACCGAGAACGACGCCCCGTCGACGGCGTGGATCCCCCCGAAGGACTTCCGGAGGTCTTCGACGACCAGCGACGCCGACTCACCGTCGGACGAGCGGTCGGTCGTCTCCTCGGTGGGTTCCCGGGGTTCGGCCGCCGAGGCGTCGGCCGTCGGTGTCTCCGCCGCTTCGCGGTGATCGCCCGCGCCCTCGACGGTCGTCCCGTCGTCAGTCATCGCGGCCACCTCCGTCGGCCGCGGCCGGTCTCGCGTTCGTCCCGCTCGGGCCCTCGCGCTTCGAGAGGTCGATGCTCGACGCGACTTCCTTGCGGTGACCGAGCAGTCCAGTGGGTCTGCGGTGCATCAACACGATCAACACGACGCCGACGAGAACGAACCTGAGCGTCGAGATGTTCTGCAGGGTGTACGCCAGGAACGGCGAGAGGTTCAGCGAAGCGATGGGAGCGACCGCCCCTCCGAACGTGCCGGGCGCGTCGCCCGTCGCGATGAACTTCGAGAGGATGCGGCTCACGTACAGCGGCCCCTGGAAGAGGAGGCCGGCGAACAGCGCACCGCCGACGACGCTCCCGGTGTTCGAACCAGCGCCGCCGATGATGAGCGCGATGAAGATGTAGAACGTCTGTATCGGTCGAAACGTGGTCGACGTGGGGTCGGTGAAGCCCTTCTGGGTCTCCCAGAGGATCCCGCCGAGCCCCATCAGCGCGCAGCCGACCATGAACACGGTGATCTTGAACCGCCGCGTGTCCTTGCCCAGCGAGTTCGCCACGAGTTCGTCCTCGCGGATGGCCTTGAGCACGCGCCCGAACGGGGAGTTCCCGATGCGCCTGAGCAGCCAGTAAAAGAGGGCGACGAAGCCGATGAGCACCAGCGTGTAGGCCAGCGAGACGACGATGGGTTCCCTGACCCCTGCCGACCTGAACGCAGACAGCACAGCCTCCCCGAAGGCCGTCCGGCCGCCACTCGCGGGGTTCCCCGGGTTCGTGTAGAACAGCGCCTTGACGGGTATCGTCGGGTTGATCGGTATGTTGATCCCACGACCCGCGCCGGTACCGAGCGCCACGTCGGGGAGGATCTCGACGCCGAGGATCCGGAAGTCGAGCCCGTCGAACAGGGTGAACTCCTGCATCGTCGTCGAGAGGAACGAGAGCCGGACGATCTCCGAGAACGCGACGGTGACGATGGCGAGGTAGTCGGCGCGGAGTCTTAGCGCCGGGAGCGAGACGACCGCACCGGCGATCGCGGCCATCGCCATCCCGCCGACGACGCCGACCCACAGCGGCAGGCCGAGCCCCGGCGGACTGCCGCCCGTCGGCGCCGTCAGCGCCGCGAACGTGTAGACGCCGACGGCCATGAAGCCCGCGACGCCGATGTTGAACAGGCCGGTGTACCCCCAGTGGAGGTTGAGGGCCAGGACGAGCATCGCGTACAGCGCCGCCCAGAACGTGACCGCCTGAAGCGCCGCGACGACGCCCCCGACCCCCTGCGAGGGGCCGAGAATCGCGAAGATCGTGAACAGCCCGTAGAGACCGAGCATGACGAGCGCGATCAGCCCGGCGTCGCCTTCGTGTATCTCGTCTGCGAGTCGCTCGAGAGCGCCGGACCCACCCGGGCGATCTCCGTCGTCCGCGCCGCTCATGCGGTCGTCACCCCCCCGAAGAGGCCGTCCGGGCGGATCACGAGCACGAGGATCATGATAGCGAACGCGGCGGCCGTCGAGAACGACGACGGGATCCAGACGAGCGAGACGGAGTTGGTGAGTCCGATGAGCACGCCGCCGATGATCGCGCCGTAGATAGAGCCGATCCCGCCGAGGATGACCGCCGCGAAGATGAGAAGCAGGAGCAGCCAGCCCAGGTTGTAGGCGAGCGTGCCGCGTTCGAGCGCGAGGAGGTAGCCCGACGCGCCGGCGAGCCCGCCGCCGATGATCCAGGTCGCGCGGACGACACGCTCGGTCGGGATCCCGGTGACGCGAGCCAGGTCCTCGTTGTCGGCCATCGCGCGCATCGCCTTGCCGAGTTTCGTCCGCTGGAGCGCGACGTGCAGCGCGTACATCAGTACGACCGACGTGACGACGAGCGTCACCTCGGCGCTGGTGACCGTCAGCAACTCGGCGGAGTAGCTTCCGAGGTCGACGACCGGGAGTTCGGTGTAGAAGGCGTCCGCGGGTACGTCCCCGCCCTGCGCGAGGATGATCGTCGAGCGCTTCGCGGCCATCGCGAGTTTCCCGTCGACGCTGGCGAAGACGAGTTTGGCGCTGCCGGCGGTCAGCCCACGGTTGCGCGGGCCGAAGACGAAGACGACGACGTAGCGGAGCGCCAGCGCGACGCCGATGCTGGCGATCAGGATCGCGATCCCACTCTGATCCCGCATCGGTTTGAAGACGAGTCGGTCGAGCACCAGCGAGAGCGCGACGGTCGCCAGCACGGCGACGATCAGCCCTCCGAAGACGGCGAGGGGCGTCTGGAGGACGCTGATCGAGAGGTCGGCCGCACTCGGTCCCCGCGGTCCGAAGCCGACCGTCGCGAGGTAGAGGAAATTCCCCTCTAGAAGACCGCTCCCGAAGCCGGCGACGAGGAGAGCGACCCCCCAGCCGGCGAACGCGCCGCTCGTGATGTAGTCGCCGTGCGCGAAGTTCGCGAAGCTCAGGATGCTGTAGGTCATCGAGAGGCCGATGCCGGCCAGTCCGATGCCCAGGCCGACCACGATGCCGTTCCAGACGAGCGTGATCAGCCGTCCGATAGCGAGACTTCCACCGAGGAGCTTCGTCGCGCCGACGGTCAGTTCGAACCCGACCAGCTTGAAGAGGAGATCGAGCGCCAGCAAGGCGAGCAGACCGCCGAACAGCGCCGTCTTCGGTCGCTCCACGACCGCGGCCGGCCAGTCTGCGACTCGCTCACTCGTCGACATGATTCGCTGTCAGCACGCCGGTCGGACCAGACGCGTCGGCGACGCGTCCCGAGCGGTCACGAGTTCTCGCGGGCGGTGATCGGCAGGGCGACGACGGCGGTCGCGGTGGATTCGGCACGCACGGAGGCTGGTGTGGTCCATAGAATCCGCGACACCGCGCTCTAGCGGCCTGTTGTCGGTGCCGCGACCCCAACGTCGATTTGGCCCCCGTCACCCGCGCTGTCTCCATCGAACCCCGACGATCTGTCGTGTTATGGGTGAACATACCGTGTCCCTCTATCACAATCGAAACCCCGAAGGGATAAAACTCTCCACCCTTCCGGCCGAAGAGATTTGTCCGTCGGTGGTGATGTTCGAGTCCCCGATGGAGATCCAGTTCGCGACGGTAGCGCAGGCCGAGGCCGTCACCGACCTCTGGGTCGACCTCGCCGAGGAGCAGACCCAGTACGATTCGCACGTCCTGGCCGAGCGAAACCGGAGCGTCGTCGCCGACGAGTTGACGCGCCACGCGGTGACCGACCGGCTCGTCGTCGCCAGCGAGGACGACGTCGTCGTCGGGTTCGTCATGTTCACCCTCGATCGCGGCAGCTACGAGATGGACGTGACCCAGGGCGTCGTCGAGAACCTCTTCGTCCGCCCGGACTACCGAAACGAGGGGCTCGGCGGGGAGTTGCTGGCGACGGCCGAGCGACGGCTCGACGACCTGGGCGCGGAGACGGTCGTCCTGGAGGCGATGGCGGACAACCTCGAAGCACGACGGTTCTACCGCCGGCACGGCTACGAGACCCACCGAGTACAACTGGAGAAACCGCTGGAAAGCGATAACCACTCAAAGGAGGGGGAGTAATCCCTACCTGCGCCAGGGGAGCTTGGGTGGTTCAAGCACTCGACTTGTAATCGAGACTCCCGGGGTTCAAATCCCCGCCCTGGCTTCCTGCGACGTCGTCGGGGGCGAGCGTGAGCGACCGCTCGGAGCGGTGAGGACGCTCCGTTGAACGGACTGAAGAGCGGAAATCCGAGATTCGATTGGGGGGACAATCCACGCAGACTCTGGATCGAGCCGCCGGTGGGAATGCTCGCGGACCTGCTGTGAGAGCCGGTCGGATCGGTCTGCGGGGTTCGTCGACGCGGGTCGGTCCCGGGACTCCACCCGAAAAGTGGGAGTAACCAGACTGTACTACTGCGGTAATGTCACGAATAACTAACGTCTCTCCGGGGTAGTGGTTCGATGGGTGTGACTATTGCAACTATCACGCCGCGACTTGATCACGATAGCAGTCGGCGTTCCGATCGGAGCGTCGGAGCGACGACGCCGCGGGACAGTCGGTGCGCGGGCCGACAGACGCATCCGAGCGATCGGATACGGGGCCACCTCGCCGGGAGATACCCGGTCCGGAACGAGCGAGGTCACCGCGTCCACGAGCCCGGGGCCGACGAACAGCACTGAATCTTCCGGAACGACAGGGGCTGGCCGACCCGACGGCGATGCAGGATACGGAGCGCCAGCGTACGGGAGTCCGTCTGGGTGACCCGACGTGGTTGAACGCACGCCGAACCACGACCTCCGGAAGTACGAGCCAGGCGAGACCGACTGGACGCACTCGCCCGACATGCAGACGATCGAGGAGCGACTCGTCGTGAGAGACGAGGAAGCGAACCTCGGTAGGTACACGCCCCACGAGGCCGCCACGTTCATCGCGACGGACACCGGCGCGGTGTACGACGGCGACGGCGACTCGTGGACCTCGGCGACGCGGGACGTCGACGTCGTCAAGGCCGGTCAGGTCCACTCCAGCAAGGGGTACGTCCACGGCCGCACGCTCGACGAGCGCCTGGCCGGACGCGTGGCGAACCCGGCCCCGCCGAGCTGGCCGGTGGAGATGCCCGAACACGTCGCCACGTATCCGACTCGCGACACGCCGGTCGTCATGATCCACAGCGAGGGCAGCCACATCGAGGAGTACGAAGAGCTGTACCCGCGGATGCGCGAGCGGGGACTCCCCTGGATGATGGGCGCGACGCCGGGACGACTCGAGAAAGACGACGCCGAGAAACTCATCACGACCGACCAGCTCAAGGAGATGCTGTTACACGGCTGCGAAGTCGGCCTCTACACCGGGAGCGGCGGCATCGACGAGGGCGGTCGCCTGACCGAGCCGAGTGACAACAGCGACGGCGTCGAGACGATGGAGGACCTGTTGCGGATCGCCCGCGAGCAAAAGCGCGACCTCGAGGCGAAAGGGTTCCCGGTGGCCCACCTCCAGCCGAGACAGGGTCGGGGGTTGAACCTCGGCGAGTACGACGAAGCGCAGTTTTATACGGTCCGGTCGCTGTTCGCCGCGTCGGGTCACGGGTGGGCGACCGCTGGCAACCATTACTCCGCGACCGCGACGACGGCCAAGCACGGACAGAGTTCGACAATCATCGAACGGAGCGACCAGGCCACGGCGGCCGAAGCGAAGGAGACGATCGACCGGCTGACCAAACGGCCGAAGGGCCGTCTGCGGCTGTTCTTCCACAGCCACAAGGTAGACGACTGGTCGCGGCTCGAGGAGATCTTCGATTACGTCGTCGAACAGCGGGACGCGGGCAACCTGCACGTCGCTTCCTCCACTGGTGGACTGCTCATCCCGTGGACCCTGCCGGAGGGCGACATCGTCCAGGAGTCCTCACCGAAGTTCGAAGACTTCGGTGACAGTTTCTGGCTCCCGTTCGGGAACGATGCCGCCGTCGAGAACTTCGACGACGACCCGTACTGGGCGATCGGCGCGATGAACGGTGAAGAGCGCTGGGGCGGTCTGCGGACCCGGGACGTGCAGCTCAACCCGCATTTCACGACGATGATGGTCCAGTTCGACGCGCGTGCCCCGCTGGGGTCGGCCGGCGTGTCCGTCCGCGCCGACTCGTTCGACGGCTTCCCGCGAGCCGAGACGAGTTTCACCGTCGATCACACCTGGGAGACGTTGTACTGTCCCGTCGGCGTCCCGCGGTCCGACACCGGGAATACCGAAGGAAAAACCAAGTGGGAACTCGACATCTGGACGCTCGCCGACGAGTTACACGTCAAGAACGTCAAAATCTATCCCTGCTGACCGCGATCGATTTAGCTCTCGGTCACAGGGAGAAAGGCGTCTGTGAACCTCCTCACCAGTGGGATCAGACGCAGTGCTGAGTCTGCTCTGAGTCGTGACGCCCGGGTCTCGACCAATCGCGCCACCCTCGGACCGACTGTTGTTCAGAAGCTCGTCGTCAGTATCACGTCGTGGTCGGCGACTCGGTCAGCCCGGTCGAACTGGAACCACTCGATCTCGAAGCGCCAGGTTTCACCCTCCGGAATTCCCGACTGATTTGTCCAATCGCCGTCGAGGACGACTCCCGAGTCATCGTACAACAGTGCTTCCGCTTCGAGATAACTGATCTCGTCGCCCGTGTTGTTCTCGACGCGCCCTGTGACGACGACGCTCCCGTCGTTACTGGCCTCGTGGTCGGTTTCGACGATCTCGACGTCTTCTGGGGGCTTCGCCGGGGAAGGATCGTACTCTCCGGACAGTTCGTAGTCGTCGATGTCCTCGTCGTCGGTCAGCGCGTGTACTCGTGCTTCCCACGTTTCTCCGGCACGAAGTATCGGGAGATACTTGTTGTCGTTGTCGAGAAAGTCGCCGTTAGAGTCGTACCACTCCGCAGTCAGAGTAATCTGTCCCGACGGCGCGTCGCCTTGATTCTCCAGGGTCGCGGCGACGTAGGTCTCCGTCGAGTACTCCCCCTCATCGACGACCAGTTCAGAATCCACGATCTGGACGTTTGGCTCCCCGGCCGGAGTCGGCGATGGCGTCGGGCTCGGCGTCTCGGTTGGGGTGTTCGTCGGAGTCTCTGTGGGAGCCTCCGTTTCTGTGGGTGTGGGCCCTCCGTCGCCCGAATCGGAAGGCGTCTGCGTCGGAGTCGGCGTGCGCGACGGTGTAGTATCGTCGCCATCGTCGCCGCCGCCGACCGTCCGCGTGTCATCACTCCCGCAGCCGGCGAGGCCAAGTGCTGCTGCAGAAACCGATGTCGCGAGGAACTGTCGTCGGTTCATACTGTCTGCTTACAATCAAACTACAAAGGTATATTCCCCATATTTTCACGAACGGATCTGCCGGGCCCGTCACGAGGGAATTACGTGGGGGATTGGGACCGGAAACGTTGACTGGCTATTCGCAAATTCTGAAGGAACCGTCGAATATTCACCAGTGTCGCGCTCGATTCAGGCGCCTTCTTCGAGGGGGTTGTACGTGCCGTTGATGTCCCACTCGTGGAGACAGAACGCGTCGCCGGTGCGCCGCTCGCCGTCCTCGTCGGTCGCGACGGTCCAGCTGCCGGTCTCGTCGTCCCAGACGTCGGCTCGACCGCAGCGTTCGCAGACTCGCTCTTTCGGGGGGACGATCGTTGTCATACACCAGTCTCTGTCACGGGGGGTAATTAATTTCCCCTACTCGTCGTCGGGCCGGGGACCCCCACGCTGAAAAGACGACCGATCGTATCGTTCACCATGGTCTCCAGACGTCGGTTCGTGTTCGCGACCGGAATCGGCCTCCTCGCGGGCTGTCCGTCGAACCCCGACGAACAGACGGCCACCGACGAGCACGCGGGCTCCCCGACCGACGAGGCAGAAGCGGCGCCTTCCCCGGCCGACAGCGGGTCCGGGACGCCCTCGGGGACGGTCGGCGAATCCGAGACGCCGCCCGCGACGGACGGCAGAGACGTGCGGGGCGAGCCGCTCGTCGTCTCGCCGACGGCGTTCGAGACCGGTGGAACGATCCCCGAGAAGTACACCGGTGTCGGCGAGGACCTGTCACCGCCACTGCGGATCGAATCCGCTCCGTCGAGCGCGGAGACGCTCGCCCTCGTGGTCGACGACCCCGACGCGAACGAGTACCTCCACTGGCTGATCTGGAACGTCCCCGGGGACGCGACGGAGCTGCCGGAGGGGATCCCGAAGACGGAGACAGTCGACGCGCTCGACGGCGCGCGGCAGGGAACCAACGACTTCGGCGAGATCGGCTATCGCGGCCCGCTCCCGCCGGCCGACGACGGCGCTCATACCTACCGGTTCACCTCCTACGCCGTCGATACGACCCTGGAACTCGGGGCGGGTGCGGGCCGCGGCGAACTCGAATCCGCGCTCGACGGACACGTCCTCGACGAACACCGATTCACGGGCGAGTTCGACCGGTGATCGAGAGTGGACGTTCGAACTGATTTACTAGCGTTATACACCTAGTATTTCCTTGAAGGAACGCTTTTGCTGACGTGTGTCAAAGTTTATCGCATGTTCAGTGAAGATCCGTACACAGCGGAGCGATCGCGCTACGAGTGCACCGACTGCCTGCACAGAGTGACGACCGACGGGTCGATCGGTTCCTGTCCGGAGTGTGGCGGGCGGATGCGAAACGTGGCCGTCCCGCGAGAGTGAAGAGATCTCCGACGTCGAACTCGCCTATTCGAAGTCCGGGAGGTCGTCAGGCGCCTCGTACTCGGTCTCCCACTCGATGTACTCGTCTTTCAGCACGTCGCAGACCTCCTGGCCGAGTTCGGTCAGCCCCGCGTTGATCGCGGAGACGGTGCCCCACGAGTCGAGGTCCGGGTGGATGTCCCGGTGTTTCCAGTCCTCGGGCAGGCCGGGCGCGTGGTAACCGACGCGTTCGGCGTAGGAGTCCCAGAAGAAGTCGAACCGTTCCAGCAGGTCGAGGTCGGCGACGATCTCGAAGGTGGCATCGTCCATGTCGGTCCGCTCGGCCCACTCCTCGAACGCCTGCTCCCACGCGCCGTCGCGGAGGTAGTCCTCGATCTCGTCGCGCCGGTAGTCGGTGTCGTCGACGACCTGCGCGTCGTCGTACTCGTTCGGGTCGATGGTCTCCAGTTCCGGGGGCTCGGGCGGGTCGACGTCCAGCGTCATGGAGCGGAATACGCCGGGTCGGGGGAAAAGTCCACGCACACAGTGGGCGCACTCGCCCCGGAGTGGATCCGTTACGCCGTGGACTCCTTGTCGTCGCCGTTGCGTGCTTCCTCCTGGAGCCGTCGGCCCTCCTCGCTGTCGACGGTGAGTTCCGGGACGGGGACGGGCTCGCGGTCGTCGTCGATGGCGACGTAGACGGAGTACGATTCGGTGGTGAGTTCGCGCTCGCCGGAGCGGGGGTCCTCGCGGAAGACGCGGAGGCGGACGCGGACGCTGGATCGACCGGTCTCGTAGACGTAGGCCTCGACGAGGGCGGTCTCGCCGACGGGGATGGGCTGTTTGAAGTCGACCTGGTCCATCCGCGCGGTGACGCAGTCGCGGCCGGCGAACCGCATGGCGGACATCGCGCCCACTTCGTCCATCCACTTGAGCACGTTCCCGCCGTGGGTGGTCCCCAGGGAGTTGGCGTGGTTCGGCTGGACCATCCACCGATTCTCCAGATACGTCTCCATCAGGTCTGGCATCGGCGGGGGTTGGACCACCGCACTGATAGGGCTGATCGTTCGTCCGTTCCACCCGCCGAGCGCGTCCGTCCGTCCGAGACGCGGAAGAATGAAAGGGGGATTTATACTCCATCGAGGCAGGGGTAGGCGTATGGACCGCGTAGACGTAGCGATCGTGGGCGGGGGTCCCGCCGGCACCTCCGCGGCGTGGGCGGCCGCCCGCGAGGGCGCCGACGCCCTCGTCGTGGAGAAAGGGGTCCCCCGGGCCGACCGCGACCGGATCGGCCCCGACTCCACCGACGCTGCCGGCATGCTCGATTACTGGGTCGACATCATGGGCATCTCCGCCGAGGAGATTCCCGACGACGTCATCCTGAGCGTCCTCGACGGCGCCGAGTTCATCGGCCCGACAGAGTCGGTCACGCTCGAAGAGACCGGTATCGACGCCTCGTACGACAACTTCGGGTTCGCCTTCCACCGCGCGAAGTTCGACGACTGGCTCCGCGACCGCGCCGAGGAGGCCGGCGGCCGGTACCGCGTCGGCACGAGCGTCAACGGCGTCGAGACCGACCTGTCGGGCGACCCTCGCCACACCCTGTCCCTCGCGGACGGAGACGAGGTCGGCGCGGACTACCTGATCCTCGCCGACGGCCCCCAGCGGACGGTCACGACCGGCGTGCTCGACCAGTTCCTGCCCGGGGGACGGAGCGTCTCGGAGTACCTCGGGCCGAAACGGGCCAACCACATCGCCTACCAGGAACACCGCCGCATCCCCGAGGAGCTGTTCGACCCCGCCCACATCAAGTTCTGGTGGGGCGTCATCCCCGGGCACACCGCCTATCCGTGGATCTTCCCGAACGACGACAACGTCGCTCGCGTCGGCCTGACGATGCCGATGGACCTCGACCTGGAGGACGTGGCGAACCCAGAGGACTACGCGCTCCTCGACCCCGACGACGAACGCATCCCGGCGGGCGCGGTCTACCTGCGGCGACTGCTCGAACGGGAGTACCCCGGCTACGACCTGGACGACTTCCCGCTCGTCGAGGACCGCGGGAAGTCGGGCGGCACCGAGGCGTATCCCATCTCCTCGACGCGACCGATCGACTCGCCGACGAGCGCGGGGATCGCCGTCGTCGGCGGCGCGATGGGCACGACGTCGGCGTTCCACGAGGGCGGCGACCACGTGGCGGTCCGGACCGGTGAGATAGCCGGTCGACTCGCCGCGAACGACCAGTTGCTTCGGTACAACGGGGAGTGGAAGCAGGCCATCGGCGAGGAGATCCTGCGGAACGTCGCGTTCGCGGAGGTCGTCCGCGGGTGGGAACCGGCCGACTGGGACCGCGTGTTCGCGGCGACCCGGACGATGAAAAACCGCGGCGGGTACGATTGGGCCGGCGCCCTGCGGTCGGGCACGACGGCGCTGAAGATCGTCGCCGACTACAAGTGGACCAAGCGGGGCTTTCGCGACGGCAAGTACGTACAGATCCGGCAGGACGAGTACTCCGTTTAGCGACGAACTGGCGCGGAGAAGACCGTTCCGACTACGCGTCGGGGAACCGGACCGAGTGCCGCAACGTTCCCACGTCGTCGATCTCTATCTCCACCTCGTCGCCGTCCGCGAGCGGGCCGACGCCTTCCGGGGTCCCGGTGGCGATAACGTCGCCGGGTTCGAGGGTCATGTAGGTCGTTATCTCCTCGATGAGTTCCGGGATCGAGAAGATCATCTTGTCGATGGACTCCGACTGGCGGACCTCGCCGTTGACGCGGGCCTCGACGGTGGCGTCGTCGGCGAGGTGTTCCGGCGTGGCGATGACAGGGCCGATGGGCGCGGCGTTGTCGAAGGCCTTGCCGCGGACCCAGTTCTGCTCGACGTCCTGGTCGTCGCGATTGGAGAGGTCGTTGAAGCAGGTGTAGCCGGCGATGACGTCCCCGGCGTTGACAGCGTCGACGTTGCGGCACTGCTCGCCGATGACGACGCCGAGTTCGGCCTCGTACTCGACGCGCTCCTTGCCCGCCGGGAGCGTGACCGTGCTGCCGTGGGTGGCGACGGTGTTGGGCGTCTTGATGAACAGGAGCGGCCTGTCGGGGACCTCCTCGTCGCGCTCGTCGGCGTGGTCGGCGTAGTTTCGACCGACGCAGATGATCTTGGTCGGCTCGCAGGGGGCGAGGATGTCGACTTCCTCCGGATCGAACGTCTCGTCGCCGAACGCGATGCGTCCGTACGGACCCGCGGCGGCGGTCACGACGTCCTCCCCGTCTCTAGTGGTCCACCGACCCCCGCGCACGTTGCCGGCAGAATCGCGAAAGCGGACGCGTCTCATGGGTCGGACATCTCCCGGCCGACTGATAAGCGTTTTCAGAACGGGAAGGCGTGACACACCGTCGGACCCACCGCGGAGACGGGTGACCGAACGGCTTTTGGAAGCCGGCACAGTAGCCTCGCCGCATGAACCTGCTCGTGGTCGGCGCCGGCGAGATGGGGCGGTGGTTCGCCCGCACGCTCGCCGACGGGACGCCCGACCCCCCGGCCATCGCCTTCACCGACGCCGACCCGAGCGTCGCCCGCGACGCCGCCGACTCCTTCGAGGTGGTCTCGGCCCGAGCGGTCCCGACCGATACAGACGAGACCTTCGACGTGGTCGCGGTCGCCGTGCCGATACCGGCCGTCGAGTCGGCGGTCGAGCGCTACGCCGACCGCGCCGACCGCGCGCTCGTGGACGTGACCGGCGTCATGCGACGAGCGATCGACGCGATGGCGGCGGCGGGCCCGGACCTCGAACGGGTGAGCTTTCACCCGCTGTTCGCCGCCGCGAACGCCCCGGGGAACGTCGCGGTCGTCGCCGACGCGCCGGGACCGGTCACCGACGAGATCCGGGCGGCGCTCGCGGACGCCGGCAACGACTGCTTCGAGACGACCGCACGAGAGCACGATCGCGCGATGGAGACGGTGCAGGCCCGCGCCCACGCCGCCGTCCTCGCCTTCGGCCTCGCGGCCGAACCGGTCCCCGACGAGTTCCAGACGCCCGTCTCGGCCGTGCTGTTCGACGTGCTGGAGACGGTGACCGGCAACGACCCGGGCGTCTACGCCGACATCCAGGCCGTCTTCGACGGCGCGGAGAGCGTCGCCGACTCGGCCCGCGCGATCGCCGACGCCGACCGCGAACGCTTCGAGGAACTGTACCGACAAGCGGGCCAGGAAAGGGCGCCCGCGCTCGAAGATACGCGTGCATCCGACGGGGAGTCGTGATGAACGCCGAGCAACGCGAACAGGTGCGCTCGAACGCGAAGTACCTGCGAAAGGTCAGGCCGATCGACCCCGACGAGATCCACGAGTACGTCGACGGCCAGCCCCACCCGACGGCGGTGAAACAGGTGCTCCGCGAGTCCGCCGTCGCCCTCGGCCTCGTCGAGCGCGCCGACGGCACGTTCGAACCGGTCGACGAGGGGCCGCTCTCGACGGATTTCCACGGCGTGGAGGCGTTCCCCGTCGAGTACGGTCGCGTGCTGGAAGACATGCTCGTCGAGCGCTACGGCGCCGGCTGGCCCGACGGCGACTCCGGCGACCGACTGCGCGAGCGGATCCGCGCGATCAAGGACGACTACTACCACCAGCGCGACGTGGCCTACGACGCCGAGACCGCGCTCGCGTACGCCGTCTACCACTTGCCGGACTACTACGCCGTCGTCCAGTACGTCCTCGCGGAACTGGCCCGCGACGGGCTCGTGCCGAAGCGACTCCGCGTCCTCGACGTGGGCGCGGGCGTG
This sequence comes from Halosimplex amylolyticum, assembly GCF_051414035.1. Taxonomy (NCBI): domain Archaea; kingdom Methanobacteriati; phylum Methanobacteriota; class Halobacteria; order Halobacteriales; family Haloarculaceae; genus Halosimplex; species Halosimplex amylolyticum. The sequence goes on from NZ_JBLKNW010000001.1 coordinate 1,634,367, forward strand.
GGCGGGCCCGCACTGGGGCTGCACGACCTGGTCCCGGAGGACGCGCTCGTGGACTACCACGCGGTCGAACCGAGCGACGCCGCGGACGTGCTGGAGGCGATGCTCGACGGATCGGGGAGGAACTTCCACGCGACGGTCCACCGCGAGACGGCCGAGTCGTTCGACCCCGGAGCGTGGGTCGGGGCGGAGACGAGCGAGGGAGCGAATGGGAACGGGGGCAGTGACGAGGACGAAGACGGAAGCCCGCCGACGGGATTCGACCTGATCCTCTTCTCGAACGTGCTGAGCGAACTCGACGACCCCGAATCGGTCGTCCGGCGGTACGCCGACGCGCTCGCCCCCGACGGCGCCGTCGTCGGACTGGCACCGGCGGACCGCAACACCGCGCTCGGTCTCCGCGAAGTCGAACGCGCGGTCGCCGACCGCGGACCGCTCGCGATCTACGGCCCGACGGTCCGGCTCTGGCCGGGCGTGACGCCCGCAGACGACTGCTGGTCGTTCGACGTGAAGCCCGACGTGGAGGTCCCGGCCTTCCAGCGCCGCCTCGACGAGGGCGAGCCGGGCGAATCGGGGCTCGACGGGCCCGAGCGCCGGGACGGCGAGTTCGTCAACGTCGACGTCCAGTACGCCTACACGTTCCTCCGGCGCGACGGTCGCCGGCGCGTGGACTTCACGCCGGACGACTCGCGCGTGGCGAGACTCGCCGACAGCGACGACCACGTCACCGACCGGCTGAACTACTACGCGGCGAAGCTCAGCCACGACCTCTCCGAGGGGGGCAACGACCTGTTCCGGATCGGCGACGGCAGCCAGCAGGTCGACCACTTCGCGGTCCTGACCGAGGAGTCCACGCTCAACGCCGACCTGCGCGCGGCCGACTACGGCGACGTGCTCTCGTTCGAGAACGTCCTCGTCCTCTGGAACGACGACGAGGAGGCGTACAACCTCGTCGTCGACGGCGAAACCGTGGTCGACCGGGTGCCGGTCTGACGGCGGGCCGATTCGGCAACTGATCGCCAGCGTCTCCCCGAGCGCAGGGCTTTTGCGACGCCCCTCCCCACGGAGTGTATGGACGAGCCGTCGATCCTCCTGACCAACGACGACGGGATCGAGAGCGCCGGCCTGCGCGCGCTCTACGACACGCTCACCGACGTCGGCGACGTGACGGTCGTCGCACCGGCGGTGGACCAGAGCGCCGTGGGACGGTCGCTCTCCCACGACGTGACCGTGCGCGAGCACGACCTCGGCTACGCCATCGAGGGGACGCCCGCGGACTGCACGGTCGCCGGCCTGGGGTCGCTCGCCCCCGACACGGACATCGTCGTCGCCGGCTGCAACCAGGGCGCGAACCTCGGGTCGTACGTCCTGGGCCGGTCGGGCACCGTCTCGGCCGCCGTCGAGGCAACGTTCTTCGACGTGCCCGCGATCTCCGTCTCGATGTACATCCCCGTCCGCGACGACGCGGCCTACGAGGACGTGCAGGTGGACCCCGAGAGCTACGCGGAAGCGGCGCGCGCGACGGAGTTTCTCGTCGAGCGCACGCCGGGGACGGGCGTGTTCGAGGACGCCGACTACCTCAACGTCAACGCGCCGGTCGCGGAGTGGGGACCCGCCGGAATGCAGGTCACCGTCCCGTCGGACGTCTACCAGATGACCGCGACTCGCGACGAGGGCGCGATACAGTTGCACGACCGCATCTGGGAACGGATGGCCGAGGGCGACATCCCCGACCCCGAGGGGAGCGACCGCCGGGCGGTCGTCGACGGCGACGTGAGCGTCTCGCCGCTGACGGCCCCCCACACCACCGAACACCACGAGGAACTCGACGCGCTGGCCGAGGCGTTCAGAGACGCCGCCTGACGGATCCACGCGGCGCCAGTCGCACGGTCGATCGTAACGTATACGTTCTCGACGAATGACATTCCGATCGAACCGCCCTCCAGCGGCCCCGACAATGAGACAGACCGCCGCCACCCTCGGCGTCGTCGCCCTCCTCCTGCTCGCCGGCTGCGGTAGCCTCCTCGGCGGACAGGACACGGCGACGCCGGCAGCGACCGACGCATCGACCGCGCAACCGACAGCGACGCCCGGCGACTCGACGGCCGACCCGGGGGATTCGACGGCGACGGGTACACCGACTGATTCGCCGACGCCAGCGGAGACGCCGACAGCCATCCCGACAGCGACGTCGACGCAGAACCCGACGCCGACACAGTCGCCGACGCCGACACGATCGCCGACACCGACCGCGACGCCCACCCCGACGCCGAATGCTCCTGAGGAGCCGGACGTCGCCGTCCGCGGCGGCAACCTCTCCGTCGACGAGGACGCCGTGTACGCCGACGTCCAGGAACTGCTCGGGACGGACGTGGAGCCACCGACGGTGTACGTCCGCGACGAGATGCCCGGACTCGAACGCTACAACGACCAGCTCGCGGCCGACCCGTTCTACGACGCGTTCGGGTACGGCTCCGAGTTCGTGAACACGAGCGTCTACCACGGCCAGGCCAGCCCCGACCGGATCGTCGTGATGCCGAAGAACGCCAGCGAACGGCAGGTCAAGACGCTGCTGGCCCACGAGTTCGTCCACTGGATGCAGTTCCACAGCGACGTGGCCGACACCAGCGGCTTCGGCGGGTTCGTCGACGACACCGACTCCCAGCAGGTCGCCGCGGGCCTCGTCGAGGGCGCCTCCGTCTACATCACCGACGCGTACGTCGAGCGGTACATGAACACCTCGTGGAACCAGACCCAGGAACTCCGCGAACAGTACGAGCGGGGCCCGGCCGGCCGGCGGCTGTTCCGCGCCCGGTACCTCTACGGTGCCCGGTACATCGCCTCGCACGTGGAGAGCCCGCGAAACGTCTCCTGGCTCTACGACCAGTCGACGCCGACCCCCGTGACCACCGAACAGCTGATCCACGGCTACACGCCAGCGGAGGAACCCGAACGGAACCTCTCCATCGCGGTGAACGCGAGCGATGACTGGGCGGACGTCTCGCGCCACTACGACACCCGGGGCGAGGTCGTCGTCCGGACGATGCTCCGCGCGGAACTGAATCGCTCGATCGCGTCGGCGGCCGCGGCGGGGTGGGGGAGCGACCACGTCGCCCACGTGCGCCACGCCGACAACCGGAGCCGACACGGGTTCGCCTGGGCGCTGCGATGGGACGACGCCGGCGAGGCCGACGAGTTCGCCGACGCGTTCGACCGCTGGCGGGCCGAGCGACCCGAGAGCGACGAGACGGCCTACCGCCTCGTCCGCGTCGACGCCCAGACGGTCACGGTCTTCGCCGGCGACCGTTCGTTCGTCGCGAACGCCACGGCGTCGGGCACCAACGGGAACGTGACCGTCGGGACGGTCGGCTGACCGCGGCGGGTCTCCGGCTCCTCCCGCTCCCGCCCGTCGCACAACACTCAAATTCTCGGTCCCCGAAGGCGGGCCATGGGAGAACACGCCGCCGTCGACCGGGTCGACGAGCCCGTCACGGTGTCGACGATGCTCGACGACCTCCGCGACCTCGGCGTCGCCGCCGGCGACACGCTGCTGGTCCACTCCTCGCTGAGCGCACTCGGCTGGGTCTGTGGCGACGCGCAGGCGGTCGTCGACGCGCTCCGGGAGGCGGTGACCGAGCGAGGCACGCTCGTCGTTCCGACGCACACCGGCCAGTACACGGACCCACAACTCTGGTCGAATCCGCCGGTCCCCGACGCCTGGGTCGAGACGATCCGGGACGCACGACCGCCGTTCCGGCCCGAGAGCACCCCCTCCAGGTCCGTGGGTTCGATCCCGGAGTGTTTTCGCGCCTACCCTGACGCCGTCAGGAGCCGCCACCCGACGTTCTCGTTCGCGGCGTGGGGCGCAGACGCCGAGGCGGTCGTCGCCGACCACCACTACGACTACGGGCTGGGCGAACACTCACCGCTCGCGCGCGTCTACGAACGCGACGGGAACGTCCTGATGCTCGGGACGGGCTACGACACGAACACGTCGCTCCACCTCGCCGAGTACCGCGCCGAATTCCCCAAGAACACGGTCAGGAACGATGCGCCGGTCGTCGAGGACGGCGAAGTGGTCCGCGTCGAGTACGACGACCTGGCGACCGACACCTCCGACTTCGCGGACGTCGGCACCGCCTTCGAGGCCGAACGAGGGGAGGCCTTCGAACGGGGAACGGTCGGCGACGCCGACGCGCGACTCGTCAGCCAGCCCGCGCTCGTCGACTTCGCCGCCGAGTGGTTCGACGCGAACCGCTGACCGCCCGCCACTCGCGCGGTCCGCACGACGTCCCCGCCGCTCGGGCCCTCGAATGCCGGCCGAGCACTGTTGAGGCCGCGCACCCATTCGCTCGCATGGAGGAACTCCTCTCGAAACTCGACAGCGGCCCGCACTCCGAGAAGGGGGACAACGGCCGCCTCGGTATCGTCGGAGGGAGCATCGAGTTCGCGGGCCCACCGGCGCTCGCCGGGCTCGCCGCGCTCAGAACGGGGTCGGACGTGGCGAAGGTCCTGACCTCGGAGGTCGCCATCGAGGTGGTCGCGGGCTTTTCCCCGAACCTCCTCACGAACCGGTTCACCGGCGACGTCCTCACCCCCGACTCCGTCGGCAAAGTGCTCACCGTCGCCGAGTGGAGCGACGCGCTCGTCGTCGGGCCCGGGCTCGAGACCCCCAACCCGGAGGCGATCAGGCAGGTCGTCGACGGGGTCGACGTTCCGACGGTGGTCGACGCGACAGCGATCGGACCGGCGCTGGGAGCCGATTTCGAGGGGATGGTCCTCACACCAGACGGCGCCGAGGTCGAGCGGATCGAGGACGAGCACGGCTCGCTCGACGAGTTCGTCCGGGCGACGGGCGCCGTCGTCGTCTCCAAAGGCGCCGAAGACGTGATCTTCGACGGCGACGACCGCTACGTCAACGACGAGGGCACTCCCGCGATGACCGTCGCCGGGACGGGCGATACGCTGGCCGGCGTCGTGGGGTCCCTGCTCGGCCAGGGCCTCGAACCCGTCGACGCCGCCCGGCTCGGCCCGTGGATAGTCGGTCGTGCGGGCGAACTCGCGGCCGACGAGTACGGTTCCGGAATGGTCGCGACGGACGTGATAGACCGCGTGCCCGCGGCCTTCGAGAGCGGCGGGTGACCGCATCCACCTGCGTACGGCGTCCGGTGCGAGTTTCGGCTCGAGCGAAGGAGTCAACTCCATGGCCTTTGAGCAACCCCGTATGAACGAGACCGTACTCGAGTTGCTCGACGGCAACGCCGAACACGCGGACGCGTTCGCCGACCGGTTCGACGACGTGCAGGACGCACAGCATCCCGCGGCGGTCACCGTCTGCTGTTCGGACTCGCGGGTCCTCCAGGACCACATCTGGGGCAACGACGAACCCGGCCGCGTGTTCACCGCGGGCAACATCGGCAACCGCGTCGTCCAGCGGACCGAGTCCGGCGAGGTCGTCTCGGGCGACGTGCTCTACCCCATCGCACACACGGGCACCGAGACGGCCGTCGTCGTCGGTCACACCGGCTGCGGCGCCGTGACGGCGACGTACCAGGCGCTGACGGACGACCTGTCCGAACCGCCGGGGATCGAGCACTGCCTCGCCCTCCTGAAACCACATCTCGAACCCGGCGTCGAGGCGCTACCCGACGGTCTCGACGAGGAGACGGCCGTCAACCGGCTCGTCGAGTACAACGTCGACAGACAGGTCGAGTCGCTGGTCGGCAGCGAAGACGTCCCGGAACGCGTCGACGTGGTCGGCGTCGTCTACGACTTCCAGGACGTGTACGGCGGCGACCGCGGCGAGGTCCACGTGATCAACGTCGACGGCGAACGGAGCGTCGACGCGCTCCGGGAGTCCCACCCCGAGGTCGAATCTCGTATCGACCGACTCTGGGAGTACTGACTCGATCGCGGCCCGTCCACGGAGCACCCCGTCGTTCTCCGTCTGCGGCGAGGGTCGACGCGGACCGCGGAAAACGCTCTACTGGCTGCCGCTCCAACGGCGAGTCGTGACCGATACCAAGTGCCGGCAGCGAGCCGTCGGTTCGCCGGAACGGGGGGCGAAATGACGGTCGCGTACGCCGTCGTCGGGATCCTGGTTCTCGTCGTAGTGACCGTCGACCTCCTGTGGACGACGCTCTGGGCCGACGGGGGAGCCGGTCCCCTCTCTTCCCGGCTCACGAGCGGCGTGTGGCGCGGGCTCCGGCGCGTCGGGAGCCAGGGCTCCCGGTCGCTCAGCGTCGCCGGCCCGCTGATCCTCTGTCTCTCGCTCGTGACGTGGGTCGGACTCCTCTGGGGAGGCTGGACGCTCGTCTTCGCGGGAGGCGACCCCGCTCTCGTCGACACCCGCGACAGCGGCCCGATCAGCTGGGCCGAGCGCAGCTACTTCGTCGCCTATACGGTGTTCACGATGGGGAACGGAGACTTCACCCCCACGGACGGCGTCTGGCAGGGCGCGACCTCGCTCACGACCGCGAGCGGGATGCTGTTCGTCACGATGGCCGTCTCCTACGTCCTCTCGGTGCTCGGCGCCGTCGTCGACAAGCGGACGTACGCCTCGAAGATCACCGGCCAGGGCGACCGGAGCGAGCGGTTCGTCCGCAGCGGGTGGGACGGTGAGGACTTCCGGAATCTCGACCTCCTCTTGAACACGCTCAGTTCCGACATCGACCGCCTCGCCAAACAGCACAAGGCGTATCCGATCCTCCACTACTATCACAGTGAGAACGCGGAGGATTCCTTCCCGATGGCCGTCGCCGTCTTCGACGAGGCGTTGACGATACTGCGGTACGGCGTCCCCGCGGACCGCGGACCGAACGCGGCACTGGTCAAGAGTGCACGCTCGAGCGTGGAGGGGTACGTCGACACGCTCGGCACTGCGTTCATCGAGCCCGCCGACGAGTCGCCGCCACCGCCCGACCTCGACCGCCTCCGCGACGCGGACGTCCCGACGGTCACCGACGAGGCGTTCGACGCCGCACTCGACGACATGGATGAGCGACGACGAATGCTCCTCGGCACCGTGACCGCCGACGCGTGGGACTGGCCGCCAGCGACCGACGACTGACGTGACCGCCCCGTCGGGTTTAGACGCGGACGGAGCTGGCAGAACGGAGTCGAACAGCCGTGACCGCGGCCGCCGTCCGGCCGAACCACGTCCAGACGAGGGCGCGTCGTCGGTGGTGAAGCCTCGTCGAACCTCGCCGTCGATGGGACATTGCTGCGACGACGGGACGGACAGGGTGCATCGGTCACGATGACGCCGGTCGCGACGCCGTCGATTCGGTCGTAGGTATTTATCCCGGTTCCGGACAGATGGACTACATGGTCTCGAAGGGAGGGAACTGGGGAGCCGGCCTACTCGTCGGAACCGCGTTCGGGGTAGCCATCGGGCTGTTTCTCGACGACCTGCTTCTCGGTATCGTCGTCGGTGCGGGGATCGTCGGTCCAATTTTGGGCTGGTTGATCGACTCACGATAGTGGCCAGCCGAGAGGCGAGTTAGCGCCCATCCCGGCGGAGTACCAGGATCTCTTCGAGAAACGGTCGTTCGCGTTCGTCCCAACGCTGCTACCCGACGGATCACCACACGTCGCACCACGCTGGGTCGATTCTGACGGCGAGCACGTCCTGGTGAACCCAATCAAGAACGATCGCAAAGACGAGAACGTCCGCAACGGCCCGCGCGTCACGCTGGCAATCGCGACCTGGAGACCCCGTATCGGTATCTCTCGGTTCGTGGCGAGGTCGTCGAACGCCGTGAAGACGGGGCCAGCGACCACCTGGATACGCTGGCCGAACGGACGGCCGCAGGGCAGGGACTTCCCGTTCTCGAACACTTGCTGGTCGCCGTTCCGCCCGGTGCGTTCAGTACCGGTACTGAGGAAGTGAGACCGTCGCGTCTACTACCAGACAGTAACAGGTTCCTCTCGAGCTCACTCGACCGAGCCGCGTTGGAAGCTATCTGCTCTCGCGCTGCTCGACCCTGTTCAGGTAGCTGAGATCCATAACGTAATCCGGTGCAATAAACCAATTCTGAAGTAGTCAGGGCGTCGAAAACAAGTTATTAGGGGCTTAGAATGGGGGAGCATATAAACAAACGAACGCCACCAATGATGAAGTATCATCGATATCTTACAGCCGGGAAGACACCGCTGAAGTAGTGGTGAATACACGGTGAGCACTTTACTATTTTCTCAGCCACCCATGGACTGTCTGGAGGTGAGTTTTATGAATTGGAGTGCGTATCGTTAGCATGGGTCAAACTCGATTCACTCCCGATCTCGAACTCGACCGGCTTTCCCCAGACGAGGCCTTCGCCGCTCTGGGGAACGAAATACGGCTAGACATCATCCGCGTGCTCTGGCGGGCAGGTGCCGCCCACGAATACGACGACGGCTCTGACGCCGTCGAGACGGTGTCGTACTCCGAGTTGCAATCCGAGATCGACATCGACGATAACGGGAAGTTCAACTACCACCTTTCGAAACTCTCTCCCCATTTCGTCCGACGAACTGACGACGGATACCGGCTGAGCAGTGCGGGTAAACAGATCGCCAGAACGGTGATAGCCGTTTCCGGAGCGGGAAGCCTCGAGTTCTCCCAGAAGCTCGATGAGGGCTGCCCGTTATGCGGGGCAGCTGTTGTAGTCACCTACGAGGATCAATGGCTCCGAGTCAGGTGTACTGAGTGCTACGGATTGTTCGGTGACCAGGCGCCGACTGGGACGCTCTTCCTCACGAGCTATCCAGCAGCGGGTCTGACGACCCGTGACTCCGAGCAAGCGCTCGCAACCGGACTCTATCGGTGTGGTCTGGACATAACCTATCTGATGTACGGTATCTGTCGTGAGTGTGCGGGCCAGATCTCGTCGTCGGTGACGGTCTGTGACGCGCACGAAGTGGAGGATGGTCAGCCCTGCGACACCTGTAGAACACCGTTTCCGGTCTGGGCAGAAATGAGGTGTCGCACCTGCGGGTTCGCCAAGCGCTTACCGGTCGAGATGTTTGCGACTGGTCTCGTCCTTGCGACCGAACTGACGGGCGATCCCGAGCTAGATCTCGACTCACCTGCGGTCGACGAGGCTATCGAACTGCTTCAGAACAACGTCGAGACGGACGTTTCGACGGAGCCCCTCCGCGTATCACTTCGTATCGAGGTCGAGACGACGGCGTTCACTCTCACGTTGGACGACGAGATGAATATCGTCGAGTTCGACCGAGAACCCTGGACTGACGCCGTTGTTTCGTGACCCGGATACGTCTCGTTCGCTCAGAGAAATATTATTCTCCTAACAAATAAACCCGATCCCGCCGATAGCATTAGCTGCTCGTCTCGGGCGGAATCCAGCAGATGGCGTCCGTCACCTGGAGCGCCCGGGGCGATATCGAGCGGCGGAACGGACGCTACAGGAGGTGACCACGGACCATGACAAGGAAATCAATGCCGAACAGCGAGGGTGTTGGCGAGGGCAACGCTACGACGACAGTAGATAGCGGCGAGCAGGACCGAATCCTCGATTGGGGCGGTTTCCCGGGTTACTGGGAGATCACGCGATCGACAGCGGATACGGACGGCGAACTGTTGGAAATGAGATTCGACATCGAAACCGTCCCCGAAGACGGGCCGTTCGTCCACACCCATCCACACGCCGAAGAGCGCTACGAAGTGGTTTCAGGTGTGCTGGAAGTGTACGTGGACGGGGAGTGGATGGACGTCTCGGCTGGTGAGGAACACACCGTCCCGCCAGGGACGCCGCATACGTTCAGGAACAAGACGCCCGTCGAGGTCATCAACGTCCACCAGCCCGCGCTACAGCACGAGGAGTTCTTTCGGAGGTTCCATCGGCTCGTCACCGAGCGGGGAGTGTCGTTGCCTCCGGAGGGATTCAACGACATCCTGCTGTTAGCGATGCTGACGACGGAACACGAGGAGGATATCTACGCGGTGAGCCCGCCGCATTGGGCCTTCAGGGCCCTGGCCGTCCTCGGACGTGTGTTGGGATACCGGCTGCCTGACTGACCGACACCGCAGAGAACACCAGTGACTTCCAGTAATACGATTCGAAATCGACAATGGCACGATCATCAGACCAACGAAAGGAGAAACCAGACGCGTCGAACAGTCAACCGATTTGCCGACGCAGAACCGTCCTCAGAGCGACCGGGCTCGGCGCGGCGCTCCCGATATTCGGAGACGTTGCTACGGCGAAAGAGAGTGCCTCGGAACCGCCAAACGAGCGGGATGAGGCCGATACTGCCCGTCCACCGACTATCCACCCCCACTTTGGCTATTCAGGGACGAGTGACGACGAGATTCCGAACAGGTTGGAGCCGGACGAGACGGTCGAACTCCACGTCGACGAGGACAAGATCGACGATTCGAATCTCCCAGCTCTAACGGTCGAGTTCGGTGCGTTCCACTTCGCTCCCGTTGGACTCCACGTGGATACGGGGGCGATAGTCGAATTCGATTTCAACACGCCGGAACACACGGCGACGGCGTACCACCCTGGTCAAGAGCGCCAGCAACGCGTCCCTGACGGCGTTCCGGCGTTCTCGTCGACGGTCAACGAGCACCACGGGTTCTGGCTCTATCGCTTCGAGGAGGAAGGCGTGTACGACCTGTTCTGTGCCCCGCACGAATGGGGTGGGATGGGCATGCGAATCGTCGTCGGAGACGATCCCGGCGATGTCGTGCGGGCTCCTGGTCGTCCACCGCTTCCGATGACCGGTGCACTCCTCGGGACGGGAGTAGACGGCGACATCGGTCATCCAGACATGGAACCGCAGAACATCGTCGACAACGGGCCGATCTCTGGGGACGACCTGGGTATCGATCTCGAGGTAACGATAACGGCCCCAAGTCCAACCTGATATCTCACCTATTTTGACTTCTGATTTCTGTAAACGAGTAGAACTGAGTGGAGGATACAGTTCCCGTTTGCTGTACGCGACTCCTGTCTGCTGAAAGATTTCTATGGTATCGATCGTCGATCGACGAACGAAAGAGCAACTGCCGGAAGAAGAATTAGTTGCCTGAACTACAGTAGAAGACTTGAAGGACCCGATTTCGATTACCGACTCTCGCGCTGTTCGACCTTGTTCAACTCGATGAGCAGGCGGAAGATGGCCTTGACGAGGTTGGAGTCGACGTCGAACTGCTCGGCGTTCTCGCCGGCGCGGTCCATGACGGCCTGTTCCTGGTCCTCGTCGGTCGTCGGCAGGTCGCGCTCGTCTTTGACCTGCGCGATGGTGTCGGCGACGTAGGTCCGCTGGGCGATCAACTCGACGATCTCGCGGTCGATCGTCCGGATCTCCTCGCGCAGTTCGTCCAGGCTCATCTCCTCGGCGTACTGGGTGGATTCGTCGTCGCTCATGTGATTCGTGTGCCCTCCGTTTGGGTCGTCGTCAGCCAGGTCCGCCCCTCCCGTTCGTCCCACTGCTCGCGCAGCGTCTCCAGCGCCTCCCGGTCGCCGACGGCGGTGAAACTCGGCCCCGTGCCGGACAGCGAGACGCCCTCGACGACGGGCATCGCCTCGACGACGGGGTCCGTCGGGAAGTCGAGCGCGGCGCAAAACGCCAGCCCGTTGACCGTCATCGCCCGCCCGAAGTCACCGTCGAGGGCGAGTTCAGCAACGAGGTCGGCCATCTGCGCGACCCGCTCGCAGCGGTCGACGTCGGCGTCCGCGGAGAAGGAGCGCTCCGGTGGCGTCCAGACCAACACCGCCCAGTCGCGCTCCTCGCGGGCGAGGAGTTCGTCGGCGGTGTTGTCGGTGACGGTGACGCCGCCGAGCATGCTCGCGCTGGCGTCGTCGAACGCGCCGGTGACCGTCACCCCGGCGTCGCGGGCGGCCTGCACGCCGATGCGGCAGGCGTCCTCGCGGGAGACGTCGTCGGCGGCGTCGAGCGCGTCGAGCGTCGCCAGCACGGTCGCGTTCGCGGCGGCGCTCGAACTCTTGAGGCCCGACGCCATCGGCACGTCGCTCTCGGTGCGGACGTGGCCGCCCTCGCCGTCGCCGAAGCGGTCGGTGACGGCGGCGACGCATCTCTCGATCAGTGCTGTGTCGGCGTCGGGGTCCTCTGCGACGCGACCGGTGACGGCGTCCGCCTCGGGGTCGAGTTCCACGGTCGCAGTCGTGTACTCGTCGATGGCGAACGCCGATCCCGTGCCGGTAGCGAGCGCGTTCAGCACCGTCCCCGCCGCGGGGGCGACTGCCTGTCCTTCCATCGTGCGTCTGTCTTCCCGGGCGGTATATACGTCTGTGGGATTCCCGTGAACGAAGAGAACGGGAAGTCGGCGAGGGAGCGGACAGACGTGAGCGGACTCGCCGGAAATCCGGCAAGCGACCGCACCGGACGCGGGCCACCCCGGACGACCGGCGTTCCGCTGGTAAGCGGGGAACGCGACGCTTTTGGGGCGCTGGCGGGAACTGTCGGGTATGAGCGCACGCAACGACGTGCCGCCGGACACGCTGGGGGTCGAACTGACCGAGGACGGCGTCGCCGTCGAGTACCACGACGGCCGCGAGGTCTTCTACCGCGGCGTGCCGACGGCGGTCGAGGACAGCGTCCGCGCCGGCCCGGGCAAGGACGTCCACGTGCTGGTCACCGACCAGACGGAGACCCAGGGCATCATGCTGTACATCAACGACCTGAACACGCACGACGACATCCTCGAAGAGACGGGCGTCGGTCGCGTCATGATCGACGACGGCGCGGAGGAGACGCTGTTCCAGGGAGTGAGCGCTCGCGCCGAGGCCCACCGCGTCGAAGTGGAGGCGGACCTGTCGGTGGTCGACGGGCGCGTGTTCGTCTTCGCCGAGGACGAGATGGGCGAGCGCAGTTACGAGATCGTCGAGAACGCGTAGTGGCCGCCTGGTTCGGTCAGTCTCCCTCCCCTCGGTCCGCCGGCCCCCTCACTGGATGTACGACGGTTCCTCGGCGTCGCAGTTCTCCTCGTGCTGTCGCGCGTCGGACTGGTCGTCGAACATCAACCCGCAGGCCTCGCACTTGTACCAGGTCATCTCGTCGCGCTCGGTAGTCACGACCATGGTAGGGTGTGCGTCGGCAACCGGTAAAGGCGTTTCTCCGGTCTGCCCGACGGTCGGTCGCGAGTTCGAAGTGACCACCGAGAGGTCTGTCGGAGCGTGTTCGGGCCTGCTGTGTTGGGCTGAATAGCGGTCGCTTATTCGGCACGTCCGGCGGTCCCGTTCGCCCCGGTACGGAATCTGCGAGGAGCGTCGCGAACGACGCGATGGCGGGGAGCGGAACGGCGCGTTTGAACTCGCATAGCATAGAGACGACCGGGGTGGTCGAAAAAATCGATCGAGCGTGAGGTTACGGCTTCGCTTCGAAGACCAGACTGGTCGGTGTCTCAGCTGCCCGGCGGAACTGAGTAAACCCGCCTTCGGTGACTACGTCGCGGGTGCGTTGCTCTCCCGCCTGGGCGCCGAGCCCGTAACCGACCTCCTGATCGAGCGAGTTCGGCGTACAGGCCACTGTCGAAATCGAATACGCGAGGCGGCCGAACGGTGTGAGGTTGTCTTCGACCCGGTCCTCGGCGTAGGGCTCGACGATCATCCACGTCCCGGCGTCCGAGAGGGTCTCCCGGACGTGGGCCGCCACCCCGACTGGATCGCCCATGTCGTGGAAGCAGTTGAACATCGTCACGAGGTCGTAGTCGGTCCCGTCGTACGCTGACGCGGTCGCCACCTCGAAGTCGACGCGGTCGGCGACACCCGTAGTTTCCGCCCGCTCGCGCGCCACCTCGACCGACTCCTGGTGGTAGTCGATGCCGACGAACGTCGAGTTGGGGTACGCCTCCGCCATGCGGATCGTCGGGGCGCCGTGCCCACAGCCGACGTCGGCGATCCGGCCGCCCGCTTTCAGCTTCTCGTCGACCCCATCGAGCGATTCGATCCAGTCGATCAGGTACGCCCCGTAAGACGGCCCGAAGAAGCGTTCCGTACCGTGAAATACGTCGTCGTCGTGTTCGTGCCAGCCGATGCCCTCCCCCGTCCGAAACGCTTCCCGGAGATCGGGTTCGATCTGGGCCGCCGATGCGACCAACTGGAACGCCCCCGGCATGAATACCGGACTCTCCTCGTTGGCCAACACGTACGCCTGTTCGGGGGTGAGATCGTATCGGTCGGTCTCGGTGTCGTAGGTCACGTATCCCCCGGCGGCCTGTGAACGCAGCCATTCGCGGACGTAGCGCTCTGCGGTGTCCGTTTCATCGGCCAGTTCGGCGGACGTGAGCGGCCCGGCGTCGTCGAGTGCCGCGTAGAGGCCGAGTTCGTCGCCGATGATGGCCAGCGAGGCGTGAACTGTCGCACCGAGGTCGACGAGCGACGTCTCCACTAGTTCGTTCAGTTTCTGTTCGTCGATCTGAGTCGAGTCAGCTCGGGTTTCTGTAGCCATGGATTTCCCCCAATGCGTGGTTGAATTTCGGCCGAGAGAGCGGTTGTCCCCTGACCAGTGATACCAGGCATCAATACTAGTACGAACGGGGTGGACGAAGCGTTACGTGCCAACAGATACCACCTTAACTCGTTGTGATAGAAGCGACATCAGCGATTGATAGAAGGAGACGTGCTGAATAGATTCTCTGTATTCAGCACGCCACTCTCGACAGGTGGATACGTCGCCGACTGGCGTGGTACCTCGTTCCGCTGCAGTGAGCGTTCGCGTGAACGGAGTGAGCGCGATTCGCCGCCAGGCGAAGCGCTGAGGAACCCGCGGTCGTTCGCGGTGCTCACTCGTGGGATCACCGGACGCGAACGCAGTGAGCGTCCGGCCTTTTTGGCTCGGGCGTCGCGAGCAGCGCGAGGGACCCCCGAGAGAAAAAAGTGGTTGAGGAAGCATAAAGAGCGTCGGCCCGATAGGACGGATATGGGAAGCGGCGACGTCATCGAGGTCTCCGTCGAGGGTGCGAACAAACGGGACGCCGGCCGCGGGATAGCGAGAGTCCCAGAGCGCGTCCGGTCGGAACTCGGGGTGCTGAGTGGCGACCCGCTCGTCATCCAGGGCGAGCGAGCGACGGTCGCGAAGGCCTGGCCGGAGAGCGGCGACGGCGCGTACATCCGCATCGACGCCGACACGCGCGCCAACGCCGGGGTGAACATCGGTGACACGGTCACCGTCGAACAGACCTCGGTCCGCGAGGCCGACAGCCTCACCGTCCGACTCGCGCAGACGGTCGGACTGGACGA
This sequence comes from Halosimplex amylolyticum, assembly GCF_051414035.1. NCBI lineage: Archaea > Methanobacteriati > Methanobacteriota > Halobacteria > Halobacteriales > Haloarculaceae > Halosimplex > Halosimplex amylolyticum. The sequence goes on from NZ_JBLKNW010000001.1 coordinate 1,649,576, forward strand.
CAAACAGCAGGAGTCGGCCGTCCGACGGGCGCTGCTCGACCGGCCGCTCCGCGAGGGCGAGCAGGTCCACATCGACGGCGTCGGCGCGTTCGCCGTCTCGGGGACCGACCCCGCCGGTGCGGTGCGCGTCACCGACGAGACGGACATCACCGTGTTACCGCCGATTCGCGGTGAGACGACCGGGAGCGGCGGCGGCGGTACGGCGAGTCAGTCCAGCGGGACCGGAGCGGGCGCTGCCGGCACGAGCGGCGGCGCGGATGGATCCGCCGGGTCGGCGACGGCGGAGTCGGGGGCCGGATCGACGCCCGACGAGTCGGCCTCCCGGACGGGCGTCTCCTACGAGGACATCGGCGGCCTCGACGGCGAACTCGACCAGGTCCGGGAGATGATCGAACTCCCACTGTCCGAGCCCGACCTGTTCACTCGCCTCGGTATCTCGCCGCCGCGGGGCGTGTTGCTGCACGGGCCGCCCGGGACGGGGAAGACGCTCATCGCCCGGGCCGTCGCCAACGAGGTCGACGCGTACTTCGACGTGATCTCCGGGCCGGAGGTCGTCTCGAAGTACAAGGGCGAGAGCGAAGAGCGCCTGCGCGAGGCGTTCGCGCGCGCCGAGGAGAACGCCCCCGCCATCGTCTTCATCGACGAGATCGACGCGATCGCGGGCGAACGCGACGAGGACTCCGACATGGAGAACCGCGTCGTCGCGCAGTTGCTGACGCTGCTCGACGGCCTCGAAGCGCGCGGGCAGGTCATCGTCATCGGCGCCACGAACCGCGTCGACAGCATCGACCCCGCGCTCCGGCGGGGCGGGCGCTTCGACCGGGAGATCGAGATCGGCGTGCCCGACGAGACTGGCCGCCGCGAAATCCTGGACGTCCACACCCGCGGGATGCCGCTCGGCGACGACGTGGACCTCAACAGAGTCGCGTCGCGCACGCACGGGTTCGTCGGTGCCGACCTCCACACGCTGACCACGGAAGCGGCGATGCACGCGCTGCGGCGGACGCGGGACGACCCGCAGGTCACGCGCGAGGACTTCGAGGCGGCGATGCGGGCGGTCGAGCCCTCGGCGATGCGCGAGTACGTCGCCGAGTCGCCGACGGTCACCTTCGAGGACGTGGGCGGGCTGGCCGAGGCGAAGTCGACGCTCGAACAGGCCGTCGAGTGGCCGCTGGAGTACGGCCCGCTGTTCACGGCGACGAACACCGACCCGCCCTCGGGCGTGTTGCTCTACGGGCCGCCCGGTACGGGCAAGACGTTGCTGGCCCGCGCAGTCGCCGGCGAGAGCGGCGTCAACTTCATCCGCGTCGCGGGGCCGGAGCTGATGGATCGGTACGTCGGCGAGAGCGAGAAGGCGGTCCGCGAGGTGTTCGACCGCGCCCGACAGACCGCGCCGGCCATCGTCTTCTTCGACGAGATAGACGGCATCGCGGGCGGTCGGATGGACGGCAGCGAGGTGACCGAGCGAGTCGTCTCGCAACTCCTCACAGAGCTCGACACCGCCGCCGAGAACCCGAACATCGTCGTGATCGCGGCCACGAACCGCCGGGACATGCTCGACAGCGCGCTCTTGCGGCCGGGCCGGCTCGAACAGCACGTCGAGGTCCCGAACCCCGACGAGCACGGTCGGCGGGCGATCCTGGCGGTTCACACCGAGGGCAAACCACTCGCCGACGACGTGGACCTGGACGAACTCGCGGCCGAAACCGGGGGGCTCTCCGGTGCCCAGATCGAGTCGCTCGTCCGCGCGGCGTCGATGCGGGCCATCAGCGAGGTAGCTGCCGGCGTCGATCCGGACGAAGCCAACGAGCGGGCCGACGACGTCGTCATCGGGACGGACGACTTCGAGGCGGCGCTCGAACGGATCGAAGCCGCGTCGTAGCGAACGGAGGCGCCGACGCTCTCCGCTCGAAACCGCAAGCGTCCGATGGGATCGAACCACCCCGACGGGTGGCTTTTTCACGTCGCCGGTGCAATATTTACCGGAACAATGAGCGACCAGCAAGCGGATCCCTACCGGCACTACGTCGACGGCGAGTGGACGGCGGGCGAGAGCGAGGAGACGTTCGAGAGCCAGAATCCCGCGACAGGCGAGACCCTCGGCGAGTTCCACCGCGGGACGCCCGCGGACGTCGAGCTCGCGGTCTCCGCGGCCGAGGACGCCTACGACGAGTGGCGCGGGATGTCCTACATCGACAGGGCGGAGGTGCTCTGGGACGTCTACCACGAACTGCGGGACCGGACGGACGAACTGGGCGAGATCGTCACGCGGGAGTGCGGCAAGGAGATCAGCGAGGGCCGCGCCGACGTGGTGGAAGCGGCCCACATGGTCGAGTGGGCAGCGGGCAACGCGCGACACCCCCACGGGGACGTGGTCCCCTCGGAAATCGCCGCCAAGGATGCGTACATGCGCCGGAAACCCCGCGGCGTCGTCGGTTGTATCACGCCCTGGAACTTCCCGGTGGCCATCCCGTTCTGGCACATGGCCGTCGCGCTCGTCGAGGGAAACACCGTCGTCTGGAAGCCCGCCGAGCAGACGCCCTGGTGCGGCCATACCGTCGCCGAGATGATGGTCGACGCGGGCGTGCCCGACGGCGTGTTCAACGTCGTCCAGGGCTTCGGCGACGCCGGCAACGCCATCGTCGAGGACGAGCGCGTCAGCACCATCCTCTTCACCGGGTCCGCCGAGGTCGGCCACAAGATCGACGAGAAACTCGGCGGGGTCGCCGGCCGCGACGCCGCCCTGGAGATGGGTGGGAAGAACGCCATCGTGATCACCGAGAACGCCGACCTGGACATCGCACTGCACTCGGCGATCATGTCCTCGTTCAAGACCACGGGCCAGCGCTGCGTCTCCAGCGAGCGCCTCATCGTCCACGAGGAGGTCTACGACGAGTTCAAAGAGCAGTTCGTCGATCTCGCGGAGGACGTGGCTGTCGGCGACCCGCTCGACGAAGACACGTTCATGGGCCCGGTCGTAAACGACGCGCAGATCGAGAAGTTCCACCAGTACAACGACCTGGCCCGTCAGGAAGGCGCGAACGTTCTCGTCGACCGGGAGGAGCTCGACGACGAGGAGATCCCAGATGGTCACGAAGACAGCGCGGCTTCAGCCGCGGACAGTGAGCGAAGCGGCAGCTTCGAGAACGGCTACTGGGTCGGTCCGTTCGTCTACGAGGTCGAGTACGACCCCGACCTGCGCTGCATCCACGAGGAGGTCTTCGGCCCGCACGTCGCGCTCATCGAGTATTCCGGCGGCATCGAGCGCGCCGTCGAGATCCACAACGACACCCAGTACGGCCTCGCCGGCGCCGTCATCTCCGAGGACTACCGCGAGATCAACTACTACCGGGACGAGGCCGAGGTGGGCCTGGCCTACGGGAACCTGCCCTCCATCGGCGCCGAGGTCCAGCTCCCCTTCGGTGGCGTGAAGAAATCCGGCAAGGGCTCCCCGAGCGCCCGCGAGGTGATCGAGGCCGTCACCGAGCGGACCGCGTGGACGCTCAACAACTCGAAGGACATCCAGATGGCCCAGGGCCTCTCCGCCGACATCAAGACCGACGAGGACTGACCACCCCGTTTCTGCTGCCGATCGATCAGTCGTTCTGGCGCGCCTGTCGCGCGTCTCGTCGCGCGATGGCACCGTGCGAGGGATGAGTAGCGCAGGAGCGAAGTCGTTCGAAAGAGCGCTTTGCGCTCTTTCGTGATGAGCGTGGGACTCGGAGAGTCCCACGAACCTGCGAACGGGCGGCGAGGCCGCCCGTGAGCAGATGACGAGAGAGCTTTGCTCTCTCGGACCACGACGAGCAACGCAATCGGTTGGGGAGGCGTGTGGCTGTCCGCAGTGCTGTGCGGTGTGGTCGTGGTACGGTGCTGTCCCTGGCGGACTGAAAGGGCGAGGCGCGCGTGGCGGCTTCGCCGCCACGGAACGTGGAGGGCGGCTTCGCCGACCTCCCGGCTCGCGTCCAGTTTAGTCGTCTGAGCGGGCCACTATCCGCGCGAGTGCGGCGCGGTGCGGTTGTTCGAGCAACGCGAGACGTGAGCGAAGCGAACGTCTCGGATAGGTGAGCGGCGAAGCCGCGAACCAAGCGGATATCCCGGTCAGCGACCCCGAGTGCGAGGGCGACTAGTGAGGGACCGAAGGTCCCTCATACCGTGCGAACGGGCGGCTTCGCCGCCCGTGAGCAGACGAAGGGAGGCCTCGAATGCGAACGGGGAGCGGAGCGACCCGTGAGCGAGCGCACCGAGGGCTTTCGTCGCCAGTTGTCCACGGTGGTCAGGACTGTCTGTCGAGCGGCCGATTCGAACTCGGATACAACCCCCGTACGTACGGACGACGCTACTCGAACGCGGAAAGCGAGAGGAGACGGGCTGAGGACGAGGAGGCGGGCCGCGGACGGCCTGTCCGGACAGGCGCCGCGGCCGGGTCGACGTGGCCTGGCCGAGCGCGGTTGTAGTGCCGGGTACGACGTGAAAAGCGTCTCGCCGGCAAGTATCAGTTACGGGGCCATCGGTATAAACTTCGTGTCTGAGAGGCGGCGGTGAGAAGTGACCGAGAGGTGATACGAAACGCCGGTGACAGTGCCGAGTCCCAACGAAGCCCCGTCGCCGTCAGGCGTCGTCGGGTTCGTGGTCGGCTCCCTCGTCCTGACTAGTCGCCGACCCGTCGGAGGGCTCCGCGTCCTCCTCTGATTCGTCGGCAGACTGATCCGTCTCGGAGTCAGGCTCACCGGCCGGCTGAACGTCTTCGGTCACGTCCTCCCGCGACGGGAGCGCCGCTGAATCAGTGCGGTCGCCGACGACTGGGAGTCGAACGGAGCCACCGAACCGGCGACTGGCTCCGACGACGAGGAGGGCTGGCAAGCCGAGTCCCAGGGCCCACGGGAGCACGGCGACGCCCGCGATGAACGCGGTGCGGGCGAACCGGACGACGTTCGCGACTGAACTGAGGAACACGGCGACGGGCGACTGTTCGTGGAACGGCGTTCGTTCTCCCGTCGGAGGGGATTCGGGCTCGGGTTCCGGCTCACGCAACTCGACTCTGAGCGTCGAGAAAGCGACCTGGTCCCGGAGCGAGCGCTTCTTGGCTTCGAGGCGTTCGATCTCTCCCTGGACCGAGGAGAGCCGCTCCTGGACGTGTAGCAGTTCCTCGGTCGTGTTCGCCGATTCGTACAGCGAGCGGAGACGGTCGCGCTGGGCTCGCAGGTTCTCAAGCCGGGCGTTCAGGTCGACCAGCTGGTCGGTCACGTCCTTCGTGTTGGAGTCGGCCGACAGCACTGTCCCCTGGCCGCGCGAGGCGTCGAACATCGCCGTGAAGTTCGCCGAGGGGACGCGGACCTCGACGTACCCCGTCCGCCAGGTGTCGTTGTCGGTGCGGTGGAGCGTCGTATCGGACGACGACACGTAACCGCCGAGGTCGACCGCGCGGGACTCGACCGCCCCCTCGGCCGCGGAGTAGTTCTCGACCTCGACCGTCACCGAACCGGTCTTGATGAGCGCGCGGTCGACGCTGGCGGCCGCGCCTGCGTCGCCCCCAGCGTCGTCGGCACTGAACTGTTCGTTTGCTGGCTCGCCGCTGCCGTCGCCGCCACCGCCGCTTCCGCCATCGCCGCCGTCACTGCCGCCGCCGCCCGCACCGTCGCCCTGGTCAGCCTGGAGGTCGGCGGCGCCGTCGCCGCCGTCGTTCCCGCCCATTCCCGAACAGCCCGCCAGAACGACGAGCACGACGACGAGCAACGCTGATTTCCGAACCATACTGGGTCGATCCGCCGGCGCATGTAAATGGATACCGTGGGATCAAAGACGCGCTTGAGCTATCGACGTCGGTCGTCGAGCGCGGGGAAATCGTTCCGGACGTCGTCGACGCGGTCGCGGTCGACCTCGGCGGTCACGAGCGCGGACTCGTCGCCGGTGCTCGCGAGTGGCGTCCCCCAGGGGTCGTACACCGCAGAACGGCCCAGCAGGGTCGAGTCGTCGAACGTTCCGACGCCGTTCACCGCGCCGACGTAACAGAGGTTCTCGACGGCGCGAGTCCGCGGGAACAGCCGCCAGTGCTCGACGCGGGGGTACGGCCACGCGCTGGGGACGAGCACGAGCGTCGCGCCCGCGTCGGCGAGTTCGCGATACAGCGACGGGAACCGCAGGTCGTAGCAGGTCGTCATCCCGACGACGTGGTCGTCGAACGGGACGGTCGGCAGCGACTTCCCGGGAACCAGCAGTTCCTGTTCGGCCGAGCCGTACCCGAAGAGGTGGTGTTTCCGGTAGACGGCGCGGCGCTCGCCGTCGCGGTCCAGGAAGACCGAGGCGTTCGCGAACCCCTCGGACGCGGGCGTCTCCACGCCCGCCTCCTGGGAGGCCGCCAGGTCTTCGACGATGCTCCCGGCGAGGACGCCGACGCCGTGCTCGCGCGCGCTCTCGGCGAGCGCGGACACGGTCGGCCCCGTGACGCTCTCGGCACGGCGCTCGTAGAGGTCGAACGCGAAGTAGCCGACGTTGAATATCTCCGGGAGCGCGACGAGGTCCGCGCCGGCCGCGGCCGCGTCGGCGACCGCCGAGCGGGCGCGCTCGACGTTGTCTTCGACCGCTCCGGGCTCGATCCGGAGTTGCGCCAGCGCGAGTCTCACACTTCGACCTCGAGGTCGTCGACGAGGGCGGCTTCGAGGTTGTCGAGTTCGCCGTCGAGGTTCCGCTTGAAGAAGCGCTCGACGCCGGGCAGCGAGCCGTCGACGACGAACCGGTTCGTGACCCGCGTCCCCGTCTCGGTCTCCGTGAGTTCGTGCTCGCCGACGACGTTCATCACCTTCGAGCGGCCGACGAAGCGGACGTACTCGGGGGCGCGCCGCTCCTCGTCCTCGGTCTCGATGGCGATGGTACGGTCGACCACGGGGATCGGGAGGCGGAGGTGCCAGGTCGCGCTCCCGTCGTCGTGGACGGTGTAGTCGGAGACGACGCTGATCGCGCTGGCGCGTTTCCCGGGATCGGCGATGAACTCCCAGACGCGTTCGCGGTCGACCGGTAACTCGAACGACCGCTCCACCCGGACAGTCATGGCCCCACTTCGGACTGCGTCACCTAAAAAGCCAGTTAACTGAGCGTGACACGCCACGTCGTCGACCGCGCGCGTCCCCACTTTTCGATCTCGACTTCGTCGGACTCCTCGTCGAGTTTCGGCAATCGCGCACCGACCTGCTTGGAGGAGAGGCCGATGTGGTCCGCGATGTTCTTGGCTCTGAAATAACTCTGCCCGCGCGAGACGCTGTCGCGCAGGTAATCCAGAATCTCTCTGTCCTCCTCGCCGAGTTCGCTCATGGCTGCGCGTAGGTCTCGAACGCCCTTAACAATTCCTTACGCGTTCCGATGGCCGTAGAGGTGGATGCCCGCGATGGAGAGCACGCCGGCGGTCATCGCCAGTGCGAAACTCCACCCCGCGACGATCTGGTCGTGGTACGCCACCAGCATCCCGACGGCGCCGACGACCGCGAGGACTGCGAACGACAGTCCCAGCCCGATGCTCATGTCAGACCCAGCGGCTGCCTCAGTCATACGCGAGTATTCCGTCACTCAGTACTTAATTCACCGGGATCCGGACGGGCCCCGAGAGATCGACGTCACGGATCCGGTCCGCGCCGGTCCGGACCGACGGCTCGATCTCAGTCGTCGGTCGAGTCGGACTGGATCGTCGTGTGCTCGGACTCCTCGTTGAGCGCGAGGTTCGTCGCGATCTCCGCGTTGCGGACCGCGTACTGGGCGGTCTGCTGGAGGCTCACGAGCACTTCGCGGACCTGGAGGACGTCCTCGTTGGACATCTCGTCGAGGTCCGACAGGATCTCGGCCTCGCGGTCGCCCACCTCGGCGAACATCTCGCGGACCTCGATGGCGATGTCGTAGTCGCGCTCGACGGCCGCCTCGACGGCTCGCTCGGTGATCTCGTTGACCTGGTCGGTGAACTCCCGGATGCGCCGCATCGTCGACGAGTCGACGTTCAGCGAGTGACCGTCGGTCTCCAGGGCGATCTCCGCGATGTCCTCGGCGTTGTCGGCGGTGAGTTCCAGGTTCTTCGCGATCGAGCGGTAGCCGATGAGCGGGAACCCGTCGTTCAGGCCGACGGCGCGCGCGAGGTTCGGGTTCTGGTAGGAGGTGAAGATCAGTCGCAGGAGCAGGACGAAGATCTTGTTGGCCTGTCGCTCCCGGTTCAGGGCCCGCTGGGCGAGGTCCGGGTTGCCGTGGGCGAGCGCTTTGACGGCCTCGTTCCGCATCGTCGAGCCCGTGCTCTCCAGCCGTTCGAGCAGGTTGTCGAGCGTGAAGTCCTCGGGGTCGACCGAGCAGCGGATGGCGATGCGCTCGGGCGTCTCCTCGACGACGCCGAGGCCCATCAACTGGGTCTCGGCGTTGTAGACGGCGTTGATGTGCGAACTCTCCAGGGTACCGTTCTCGCCGGCGTCGACGTGGATGATGCGCCGGCCGAGCACGTACTGCGAGAGGATGGCACGCTCCAGCGCGTCGGCGTTGAGGTTCTCGGCGTGGATGATAGCCTCGGACTCCTCGCCCTGGACCGACTCGGGCATGACGGTGAGCGTGCCCTTGCCGCCCATCCGCAGCGAGACCTCGTCGCCCTTCTCGACGTTGTGCTCTTTGGCCCACTTCGCAGGCAAGGTCATCGCCAGCGTCGACGGACCCAGCCGCTGGACTTTCCGTGTTTCCATACCCTTCCTTATCTTCTCGTGACCTTAATTGTATCCATACACGGTATAATATGCCGTCGAATACTATTACACTTCTTGGACGTGCGTCCAGAATTTCCCGCCCCTCCCGCTGACGGAGTGACACACTCGCGGCTGTGCGGTCCGACGATCGGCGAAGAACGCGGTCGGGTCTCGGTGCGGTCACTCGATCTTGACGAGTCGTCGCTCGTATCGGCCCACCCGGACGCGGTGCCAGCCGCGGAGATTCTCGTCGAGGTCGGGATCTCCCGTGTCGACGCGGAGGACGTCTAGCCCGTCAAGTTTCGCACGGGTCGCGACGATCTCGACCTCTGACCGGCGGATCACGGCGGGGGAGATCTGCTGGTTGCCGCGGCCGAAGACGAAGCCCTGCCCGCCGATGGGCGAGACGACGACCACGTTCCGGTCGCCCAGTGCCGATTCGATGGCGGACGCCCCGCCGTCGCGGACGATCACCTCGCCGTCCCGGTAGACGTCGACGCCGAGCGGCGTCCCCTCGAAGCCGAGGTTCGCCTTGATCGCGCCCACGGTCCCGCCCGGGCCGAGGACGTAGGTCACGCCGGACTGGACCTCCTCTGCGACGCCCTCGGCGAGCGTCTCGACGGTCCCGCCGCCGGTCTGCTTGCTCGCCTGGCGCTCTTCGGCGACCGGCGTCTTCGCGATGGCTCGCAACTCCGTCGACACTTCCTGGGCGCGATAGGCGTCCTCGTCCACGTCGTTGACCTCGCCGGTCTCCACGTCCGTGAACGTCGCCGCGACGATCCCCGCCTCGCGCGGGCGCACCGCGAACACGGAGGAGTAGATCTTCACGCCCGCCGGCACGCCGAGGATCGGGATCTCGCTGTCGAAGTCGTCCAGCGTCTCGGCCACGTCCACCGCCGTGCCGTCGCCGCCGACGAACAGGATCAGGTCCACGTCGCGGTCGACGAACGCCCGGACCGCCGCGCGCGTGTCAGCGGCGCTGGTCTCGGCCGCGCGCGCTTCAGCCGCCGTGGTCTCCCCTGTCCCCGATCGCTCGCCCTCCGGTTCACCGACGACGACGGGGTCGAACCCCGCGTCGCGGGCGGCGTCTTCGCCCATGACGCCGCCGTAGACGAGGAGTTCCACGTCCGGGTCGGCCTCGGCCAGCGCGTCCAGTGCCGCCCGGGCCCGCTCGGGGGCGTGCGGCTCGGCGCCGCGGTCGCGCGCCTCGTCGACTTTCCCGTCGGTCCCCTTCAGCCCGACGCGCCCGCCCATGCCGGCGATCGGGTTCACGACAACGCCGATCCGTCGCATTGGCCGCGATAGGGGTGGACCGGTCAAAAGCGACCCGCATCGGCCCGTCGCGTCGGCGGTCGCGGCGGAAATCGGGCGGTTTTACATCGGACGGCGCGAAACCCTCGGCCATGTACATCCCACTGCAGGAAGGCGTGCAGACCGGGCTCATCAACGTCGCGGGGTACGTGATACTGCTCGGCGGACTGGCCCTGGCGGCGATCTGGTGGAAGGTCCTCTACCGGTAGCGCGACCGACTCACTCCGGTTCTGGCGCCTCGACTCGCTCACGAAGCCACGCGGCGGCGTCCTCGACTTCCCCTTTTTCGCCCTGGATCTTCACGCGGACGGAGTCCCCGGGGTAGCTCCCGACAGTCACGTCGAAGGCCTCCCGCAAGTCGGCGATGCGGTCGAGCAGCGCGCTCTCGGGTTCGTCCGCGACGACCGTCGCGACGTGCTGGATCTCCCCCGCGAAGTCGTCGGCGACCGTCTCGAACATGGCCTTCATCTCCGTGGGCACGCCCGGGAGGACGTAGACGTTCCCGATCTCACAGCCCGGTGCGACGCCTTCCGGGTTTTCGAGCAGTCGAGCGCCGCGCGGGATGTCGGCGGTCCCCTCGGCGAGCTCGGAGGCCGCGTAGCCCCCCGCTGCCTCCAGCCAGTCTAGCACCTCCTGGCTCTCGACGACTTCGCGACCGAACGCGGCGGCGACGCCGTCCATGGTCAGGTCGTCGTGGGTCGGGCCGACGCCGCCGGTGACGAGCACCGCGTCGTACTCGGCGCGGTACTCGTTGACGACGCGGGCGATGTCGGCCACCCGGTCGGGCAGCGTCGTGACCCGCTCGACGTCGACGCCGCGCTCGTGCAGTCGCTCCCCCAGCCAGGCGGCGTTGGTGTTCACCGTGTCGCCGACGAGCAACTCGTCGCCGACCGTGACGATGGCAACGCGCATACCCGCCGTAGGAACCGTACCCGTAAAAGGTCGCCCGCTTCTGGCCGCCGGCCGACACTACCTTCGGCGCGTCAACGTCGGCACCGCCGCCGCCGTCAGCGCATCCCGGGCGGCGGGTCGTCGTCGTCGAACTCGTCGGTTTCGGTCTCCACGTCGAGTCCGATCTCCTCGCGCCTGCGTTCGAGGACCCGGATCTGCCGCAGGTAGTACAGCGCGCCGCCGATCCCGACCAGCGTCAGGACACCCCCGATCCCACCGAACAGCAGCAGGTCCCGCGCGAGGTAGTACCTGACCAGTATCGGGCCGCGCTCCGCGCGCTCCCACCGCACCGTCATCCGGTTCGTCTCCTCGTCCACTGGCGGCGTCGTGTAGTCGCCCGGCGACACCTTCGAGAGGAGCGGCACGCCGACGCGTGCCTGGGGCGGCAGCGTCACCTCGACCGAGTGCGGGGAGTCGAGGAACATCGGCGTCGCGAACCGCTTGGCGTTGGGGCGCTCTGCCGTGAACGCAACCTGTCCGCCGGCCTGCGGGAGCGTCACGTTCGCTCGCGACTGTCCGTGCTCGACGCCGAGGTTCGACCGGTTGGCCGGCGCGACGACGGTGCCGTTCGGGAACCGGAAGCGCAGCGCCGCGATCCGTAACGGCTCCTCCGTCCCGAGTTCGTCGCGCTGGTAGAGTTCGATGTGCGAGTCGTTCTCGACGGTGATGATGCCGGTAAACTGGCCCTTCGTGACGTTGTACGTCGTCGTCGCGTTGGTGTTCCAGTCGTAGCTGGCGTTGCGGTTGAGTTCGGTGTCGTCGGGCCCGCCGCCGCCGAAGGGCGAGCTACAGCCGGCCATGACGACCAGCAGGGCGAGCAACGCGAGGGCGGGAACCAGCCGGCGCCTCATGGAACGACGCAGAGGAGTTCGGAGGGCATGTACTGCCCGATGCTCGCGAGGAGTCCGGGCGGGTCGGTCTCCTCGCCGCAGACGATACTCTGTTCGAGTAGCCCGAGGCGCTCGACGGTGACGATGTCCTGGGCGTGGCCCGCGCGGTTGACCGTCGCGCGCGCCTCCGCTCGCGTCGCCGAGTTGACGTTCACCCGACCGCTCCCGCGCGTCCACTCGTAGAGGCGGTCGCGCTCGGCGTCGGCGAGCCGCGCCGGTTCGTCCTCCGCGGGGTCGCCGGCGACGAACCGCATCGGGAGGTGCTGGACGAGGCCGAACCGCGTCCGGATCTGCTCGGGCGTCCCCTGTCCGAGCCCGATCTCGTCGGTCGGGATGCGGACCTCGTTGCCGAAGCCCACGTCGAGGACGAACCCGTCGTCGTCCCAGGCGTCCAGCGTGCCGACGTACTCCTCGCCGGGCTCGAACTGGGGCGTCAGCTCGCCCCACTCCTCGGCGAGGACGTTGCGCGCGACCGTCTCGTCGTCCCCCTCGACGGTGACGGTCGGGAACTCGTCGTCGCGCAGGCCGACCGAGAACGACACGTCGAGGTCGCCGACGTCGTTGTCGACGAGCGACCGCAGCGAGTCGAGCGAGCGCTCGCGGGCGTCCCCCTCGACGTAGACCTTGGTTGCGAGTACGACCATCAGACCTCGGTTCCGTGCTCGACGTTCAGTTCGTCCCGCAGCTCCTCGATACGCGTCTCCATCGCGTCGACGAGCCGCGTGTTCTCCATCGCCTCGACCGGGTTGCCGCACTCGGGGCACTCGAAGCCGAACTCCATGGCCTCGCCGAACTCGAAGCGGATGCCGCAGGTCTCACAGAGGTAGAACTCGTTGTCTTTCTCGTAGTCCTCGCGCTCTTCGAGAGCCTCCAGCAGCCGGTGCATCTCCGATTCGAGCTGCTCGGGGATCTTCTCGTACTCGAAGGTCCACAGGTACGTGAGCCACCCCGAGTCCTCGTCGCGCAGGCGACGGTAGCTCGCCAGGTCGTTCTCGTAGAGGATGAAGAGAGCCCGGCGCACGTCGTTGAGCTCCAGCCCGAGCTCCTCGGCGAGCTCCTCGTCGGTCACCTCGCCGTCCGGCGGCGCCGCCGCCACCGGCATCCCTTTCGGGCCGACCAGCTCGTGTAAGTACTTCTGAATAACGGGGTCCTCCAGAAGGTCGTCAAACGCCATTACGGTGTTCTCAGTGCGTGAGGCGTTTAAAAGCACCGGACCACGTGGCCGCCGCCTGCCGTCGTTGGCTTCCGCGCCACGGCGAATTCGGCGGGTTCACACGGCCTATCCCGTCCGCTGTCGAACGGGTCGGTTCCCGACAGCGCCCTACCGCTCGCCGCTCGTGTCTTCGACCTGCTTGCCGGTCTCCTTCGGCACGACCGTTCGGTCGGCGTCCTCCCACTCGCGGTCGAGTTCGCGCCCGTCGAACAGCCGGTCGAGCGTGACCGCCAGCGACGCCACTTCCGAGTGGGGCTGGTTCGTGACGGCGACGTTGTAGTCTGCCCGCTCGTACACGTCGAAGGGCACCTTCTCGGCGCCGACGACGAACAGGACGGGCGTCCGGTCGTCGAGCGCCTCCCGGAGGTCGCCCTGCACGTCCTGGACCGGCAGGCCGTACATCGTGAGGTGGACGACTACGCCCTCCCAGTCGCGGATGGCGGCCTTCGGCGAGTCGGTGACCTCCACGTCGAACGGGCCGCCGAAGCGGTCGGTGATATCCCGCACGGTGTCGGCGGGCGAGGACGCCTCGGGGCCGAAGACGACGCGGTCGGCGCCGAGCGCCCGCGCGGTGAGCCCGACGTGTGTCGTCATCCGGTCGTCGCGGCCCGGCCGGTGTCCCAGGCGCAGGACGGCGACTTCGGGTTCGTCGTTCATGCTCCGCGGCTACGCGAGCCCCGTTTAGGAGCCTTCCGAAGGAAATCTCCGTCCGCGACCGATCAGGAGCCGTCCGGGCGCGCGCTTTCGACGGCGGACCGGACCGTCCCCCAGTCGAACCCGTCCAGCATGGTCCCGTCGACGACGACGGTCGGCGTCCCGCGAACGCCCTCGTCGATCCCCCGCTGCTTGTCCTCCTCGACGACGTTCCGGTAGGTCCGGCCCTCGGCCGCCGACCGGACTGCATCGCCGTCGACGCTCTCCGCGTCGGCCAGGTCGGCGTACGTTCCCGGCCCGAGGTCCGACTGGTTGTCGAAGATCCGGTCGGCGAACGCGAAGAACGTCTCGTCGTCCGCCGCGTCCTGCACCGCTCGCGCGGCGTTCGCGGCCGTGTACGAGTCCGGTTCGTGCATGTCCAGCGGGAAGTCGTAGTGCTCGTACCGCACGACGCCCTCCTCGACGTACTCGCTCACGACGTTCGGCTTGACCTGGGCGTTGAACTGGCGACACGCCGGACAGGCGAAGTCCTTGTAGACCCCGACGGTCACCGGCGCGTCCTCGTCCCCCAGCGTCGGCGCTGAGAGTGAGACGTCCCGCGCCGTCGCCGTTCCGCCGCTGCCCGGTCTCGACACGAGGCTGCCACAGCCCGCCAGGCCAGCGGCGATGCCCGCCGCCGCGCCGGCGAGGAAACGCCGTCTGCTTCCGCTGGGTCTCCCCGAATCCTGCATGTGTCGGCGGTAGTCACCATCGGTTATTACCCCTGTCGGTAACACGTTCGGACGACGACGGGCCGAGTCGCGATCGGAGGCCCCCGGTTCGGCGACCCAGTAGTTACCGGAACGCACATGTCGGCGGTGGACGACGTTGACCTATGGATCTCTCCGGCAAGCGGCTGGTCGTCACCGGCGGGGCGGGCTTCGTCGGCTCGCACCTCTGCGCCCGGCTGGTCGACGACAACGAGGTCGTGGCGGTCGACGACTTCTCCAACGGCGAGCGCGCGTGGCTCCCCGACGGCGTCGAGGTGGTCGAGGGCGACCTCACCGACCCGGACGTCGCCGCGGAGGCGATCACCGAAGACGTCGACGGCGTCTTCCACTTCGCCGCGAACAAAAACGCCGCCGCCGACGACGTCGACCAGTACCGCTTCAACAATCGCCTCACCGAGACGGTCATCGAACGGATGGACGAGGTCGGCGTCGAGAACATCGCGTTCACCTCCTCCTCGACGGTGTACGGCGAGGCCCCGCGACCCACGCCGGAAGACTACGCGCCGCTCGAACCCATCAGCATCTACGGGGCGAGTAAACTCGGCGAGGAGAGCCTCCTCTCCGTGTACGCCCACAGCCACGACTTCACCGTCTGGGTGTACCGCTTCGCCAACATCGTCGGGCCGCGACTGCAACTCGGGGCCGTCATCCCCGACTTCATCGACAAACTCGAAGACGGCCCCACCTCGCTGACCATCCTCGGCGACGGTCGCCAGGAGAAGTCCTACATGCACGTCGAGGACTGCGTCGACGCGATGTGCCACGTCGTCGAGCACGCGACGGACGACTTCAACGTCTACAACCTGGGCACGCGGACGACCACCTCTGTGACGGCGATCGCAGACATCGTCAGCGACGAGATGGGGCTCGATCCGAAGTACGAGTTCACCGGCGGCGACCGCGGGTGGGTCGGCGACGTGCCGCGGATGCGTCTCTCTATCGAGAAACTCTCCGCGCTCGGGTGGGAGCCTGAGGGGTCCAGCGACGACGCTGTCAGGCGTGCGACGCGGGAACTGCTCGCCGAGTGAGCCGCCGCTGTCCGTGTGATCGTCCCGTGCCCGATCGGGGTCAGGGTTCGTACGTGCCTTCGAGTTGCGCCTTGTCGACGACGTTGCCCTCGGCGGCGTCGTAGGCGTCGTCTTTCGTCGCGTCCCGGGAGAGGTCGAGTCGGTCGTCCAGCGCGTACAGCAGGAATCGGTACGTGTGCTCTCTGTCCGGCGGGTTCGGCCCGCCCCAGCCGGCCTCGCCGTAGTCGTTCTCGCCGGCGACGGCGCCGTCGGCCTCCAGGTCCCAGTCCTCGGGGATCGACTCGGTGTCGCCGTCGACGTTCCAGACGACCCAGTGGTCCCAGATCTTCCCGGCCGGTTCGCGCGCGTCGGGGTCGTCGACCACGATCAGGAACGACTCTGTGCTCGACGGCGCGTTCGCGATCTCCAGCGGAGGATTGACGTTGTCCGCCGTGTACCCGTACTTCTCGGGGATCCGGGCGCCGTCTTCGAACGCCGGACTGGTGAGCTGTAGGTCCGCCATGGTATCCTCTATCGCGATCCGTGGAGTCCCCGATTGATAAAGCCGCCCCACTGTTCGGCTGGGTCACAGATCCGAAATCGGCTGACCGGGCGGGGATCGTAGGGGGGAGGCGGCGAGCGCCACGCCTATATCCGGCCACCGCCAACCCGCGAGCGTGCAAGTCGTGGGGTACGAGACGGGCGTCGACGGGCCGCCAGCGCTGCTGATCGCGCGGGACGGTGCCGTCTCGGCCGAGTCGCTGGCGCGCGGAACAAAACTAACCTACTCGCTCGGCGAGCGCCACTGCGCCGGCGTGATCGACGACGGGGCGCACACGCCCTGCCCCGCCGCCGACGCCCCGTACTGCGACCGCCACACGTCCCGGTGGCCCTGTGCTCGCTGTACCGGCGAGTGTTCGCTCCCGCTCGAATCGTGCCGCGAGGAACACGCCATCTACCTCGCCGCGTTCGCACCGGAGACGTTCAAGGTGGGCGTCACGCGCTCCTGGCGCCTCGACACCCGGCTCCGCGAGCAGGGCGCGGACCGCGCCGCCCACCTCCGGACGGTCGCCGACGGCCGCGTCGCCCGGCAGATCGAGGCCGAGATCGCGACCGAGATCGGCGACCGGGTACGCGTCCCGACGAAGGTCCGCGGGCTCCACGAGTCAGTCGACGAAGCCGCCTGGACCGACCTCCTCGCCGACTTCGAGCCGATCGAGACGTTCGACTTCGACTACGGCGTGGACCTCGCCGACCGACCGGTGTCGGAGACGCTCGCCTCCGGGACTGTCAGGGGTTCGCAAGGTAGGGTGCTGTTACTCGACAACGGGGGGAGCACCTACGCCGTCGACATGCGCGACCTGGTCGGCTACGACCTCGAATCGGGGGAGAGCGACCGGAACCTGCAGTCGAGCCTCGGCGCGTTCGGGTAAGCTCGGCCCCGCGGGTCGCCGCCTTCCGACCCAGGTGTCGCACACAAGACATTTACCGGGTCGAAGCGCGCTGGGGAACGTGAATCGAGAAGCGTGGCTCGGCGTCCTCGCCCTGCTGCTCGTCGCGGCCGCCGTCGGCGTCGTCGCGCTGGCGCCCGGCGCGCTCGCCGAGCGGACCGACGAGGACGTCCGACCGAGCAGGCTGTCCCTCCAGGAACCCCGCGTCGCGGCCGGCGAGATCGGTGGCGAACGCGCCGAGCTGTCGCTGGACGTCCGGATGGACCACCGCGGCGGCGACGCGGACAACGTCACCGTCGAGGTGCAGGCCGTCGACACGGACACCGGACTCGTGGCGACGACGGTGCGCAAGAACCTCGGCACCATCGAGGGCGACCGCGAAGTCCGCACGCGGATGAACGTCACCGTCGACAGACAGGGTGGCTACCGTCTCTCCATCCGCCTCTACGAGGACGGCCGTCGCATCGACATCGGGAGCACGGACGTCAGCGGCGTCGACTCGCTCACGCCCGATTACGCCCGGACGGGCGTCGACTTCCACCGCTTCGGCACAGGCGAGGGGAGTCTCCCGGTGATCACCTACGACATCGCCGGCGAGGACGGGAACCGGACGACGCTCCGGACCGGTACGTACCTCACTAACCGCGGTGACGACCCCGCCGCCGGACTGGAACTGGTCGTGATGGCGCGGCAGGTCGAGTCGAACGTCATCGCCGACCGCGAGACGGTCTCGATCGGCAACATCCGGCCGGGCAGGACCGTCACGGAGACGGCCGAGCTGACCGTGCCGTCGAACTACAACTACTACCTCGACGGCATCCTGCTGAAAGACGGCGTCATCGTCGGGACCGCGACGGCCCCGGCGAAACTCGACCCGTCGCGACCGGCGCCGAAAAACGAGACGCGCGAGGAAGTCGACTTCCAGGCCGGCGACTTCGAACAGACGCCCGACCGCGGCGACGACGACGGCTTCGATACCCCGATGCCGACCCAGAGCAGCGGCGGCCCCGGATTCGGTGCGATAGGGGCGCTCGCCGCGCTCGTCGGACTGGCAGCGATCGCAGCACGGAGGCACGCATGACCGACACTACCCGCGACGACGAGACCGCGAACGACCAGCCAAGGACCGATGGAACCGACACCGACGATCCCAGCACCGACCGGGACGCGCCGGAATCGGCGGACCGACCGGACGAGGCCACCGAGCGGCCGGCAGGGCTCTCCTCCGCGAGCGACGGCGGGAACTGGGACGCCGCGGCGACGAGTGCGGCCGGCGAGCGCGACCGTGGTTCGGAACGCGACGTCGACCGCGACGGCGGCCGAGATATCGGGACGTACGTGGAGTGGGCAGCGTTCGGGATCCTGTGTCTGCTGGCGCTGGTGGCGACGTTCAGGTTCTACTTCGCCGCGTCGGAGGCGATCCGGGTGTGGTTCAGCCCGGACTTCGTGCCGGTGTTCCAGGCGGTGTTCAACCTGCTCGTGCTCGTCGCGTCGGTGGCCGGCATCTCGGTGCTGGTGCGCCGCATCGCCTGAGTACGACAACCCTTTTGGGACGCCGCGGCAAAGCGAGACCATGGCAGACGATACTTCCGAGGAGAACGACGCACCCACCGAGGAGGCGACCGACGAGGCTCCCGACGGGGACGAGGACCAGAGTGAGGGCGAGTCCAAGTCCTTCCGCGAGCGCGTCGAGGAGATCCGCCAGCAGCGCGCCGAAGAGGGCGACGACGACGGCGAGGGCATGAGCCGCGAGGAGCGCATGGAAGAGATGATGGGCGGCGGCGGCCCGCCCGGCATGGGCGGTGGCGGCGGCGGCAACCCGTTCGCGCAGATGATGGGCGGCATGATGGGCGGCGGCGGCCCGGGCGGCCCGCCCGGCATGGGCGGCGGTCCCGGCGGCCGCGGGGAAGAGTCCACCGGCGACGAGGAACTCACCCGCGAAGTCCGGAAGCTCCGCGACGAGGTCCACGACGTGCGACGCACCCTCGACCGGATCGCCGACGCGCTCGAAGACTGAACGGATAGTTCAGCCTCTCTTCTCCGCCAGATAGACGACCGCCAGCTCGTGAAGCGCCGGATGCGGCTGTGCTGGCGGTCGCGCCGACTGAACGACCGACAGTGCCTCCCGGAACGGCCGCTCGTCAGCGACAGCCAGGGCGACGGCCGCGAGCGTCGCGCTCCGGGAGACGCCGTGCGAGCAGTGGATCAGCAGCGACCTCTCACCGAGGAGTCGACAGGCCGCGTCGGCGGCCGCCTCGAAAGGAGGCCAGTCCGCCTCGGGGCCGTCGACGAGCGGCCGGTGGTGGGTGGTCAGCGGCTGCGGCTCGCGCGTCGCGGATAGCACGCGATCGAACGACCGGTCGTGTCGGTCCGGATCGGCCGCGTGGACGTTCCCGAGGAACAGGTCGCGGTCGCCGATCCGGGCGACGATCGGGGCGTCGTGGCGGTGACCGAACGGACGGACGACGACGCGTCCGTCCCGCCACCAGTCGGGGCCATGCATGGCTGTTGGGCGATCGGGTGATCCGTTCGGGCGAGAAGAACCGGCGGCGAAGTCGGGCGACTCGCGAGCGCTACTCCTCGTAGGCGAGTTTCATCACGAACTGCGAGAAGGTGTCGCTGTGGGCGTTGACCTCGTCGTCGCCGACGAACGGGGAGAGCATGTCGCCGGCCATCAGAAGCGAGAAGTCCAGGTCGCGGGCCGCCGGCTCCAGATAGTAGGTGTTGTGGCCGTTGTAGACCGTCTCCTCGCGCTGGATGAGGTCCTGGTCCGCCAGCGAGTCGGCGATCCGGCTGCCCTTGCGGGACCCGACGTCCAGTTCCTTCCAGAAGTCGCTCTGGTGGATGCCACCCGTCTCGCGGATGAGTTCCAGTCCCGCTCGCTCGTCCTCGTTGAGGTCGGCTTCGGCAGCGGCCATACCAGTACCGTCCGTGTTTGGGCCGTTTAAATTTGGCTGTCGACCGTTCGGTAATCCGTCTCACACGGCGGCCCGTCGGCGTACCGGTAGCGCGACCCCTCGCGACCGATCTCGACGAGCGACGACGACCGCGTCCCGAAGTGGTCCCGATGGATACAGACGCCGTACTCGTGGTCCGAGATCACGTCCGCCGCGCGGTCGAGCCACGCCGTACTGGTCTCTCCGGGTTCGACCTGGAGCACCGCAGCCACATTCCCGGCGTTGTGGGCCTGGGCCTCGCCCGCCTCCGCGCGGGCCTCGGGGATCACGTAGTCGCCGTCCGCGCCGACGTTCACGACGACGTGGACGCCGGGGTCGAAGTTCTGCACGCGGCGGCTGTCGCCGTCCCACTCCACGAACAGCGCCGCGTTCGCGTCGGCGATGACGAGGTTGAAGCCGTCGTACCGGCGGTCGTCGAGTTCGCGCTCGACCAGTCGGGCGGCCTCCTCGGCGGTGGACTGACGGAGCGCGTCGCGGACGAGCAGGCCGCGCGAGCGCTCGGCTGCGCCCTCGTCCTCGGCGCCAGTCCATCGGTTAGTGATCGCGACGAAGACGCCGTGCTCGTTGTAGCCGATCCAGGTGCCGCCGGCTTCCTCGTCGCGCGGCGCGAGGACGCGCGGCGACTCGTCGACCAGCGCGGGGGGCGTCGAGGGTCTATCGCGCATCTCGTCGCGGTTGGCCGCAGCGACGACCGGGGCGTCGGTGAAGACTTGCCAGGCGAAGACGAGCGTGCACACGACTCGGGGTAGGCACGGAACGGGATTAAACGTCGCGGCGGTGTCGGAGCGGCCCGTGGCCGGCCGCCGCGACTCAGTCGGTCCGCGCAGCGGCGAGTCGCTCCCGGACGGCGTCGCGGTCGACGGTCCCGGAGTGCGTCCGCGGCAGTTCGTCGGCGAAGGCGACGGTCTTCGGAACGGCGAAGGCCGCCAGTCTATCGCGAGCGGCGTCACGAATTCGGTCCGCGGTGAGTTCGGTCGTCCCGGTCGAGTCCGTCACGGCGGTCGCGTCGCCAGTGGGGACGACCAGCGCGGCGACGCGCTCGCCCCACTCCTCGTCGGGGATCCCGACCACTGCTGCGTCCTCGACGCCGTCGACCTCGCGGAGCGCGTCGGCGACGCGGGCTGGGTGGACGTTCTCGCCCCCGGTGACGATGGCGTCGTCGACGCGCCCGACGATCCAGAGGCGCCCGTCTTCGTCGGCGTGCCCCAGGTCGCCGGTGTGGAAGCCGCAGTCGCCGAACGCGGCCGCGGTCTGCTCGTCGTCGAGGTACCCGGGCGTCACGGTCGGCCCGTCGACCACGAGTTCGCCCGGTTCGCTCGGCTCCGCGGTGGCTTCACCCTCGCCTCCACTGTCGAGGACGGTCACGGTCGTGTTCCGTAACGGCCGACCGACTGTGTCGGGATGCGAGCGGGCCTCCTCGGGCGTCGCGGTCGCCACCTGCGACGCCGTCTCGGTCATTCCGTAGGTCGGGTAGGCAGGTACGCCGCGGTCTGCGCAGCGCTCGATCAGGTCGCGGGAGGCCGGCGCGCCGCCGAGCAGGACGAACCGGAGCGAATCAGATGGCGACCATCCGTCGTCGAGCAGGCGCGTGAGCATCGTCGGGACGAGCGATACCCCCGAGATGTCGAATTCGTCGAGAACGCCCGCCGTCGCGTCGGCGTCGAACTCTCGCTGGACGACCGTCGTCGTCCCGTACAGCGTCGACCGGACGAGCGGCGCCAGCCCGCCCATGTGGTACATTGGGAGACAGACCAGCCAGCGGTCGTCGGGGTCGACGCCCAGTCGGTGGGCCGACCCGACGGCGCTGGCGACGAGGTTCCGGCGAGTGAGTCGCACGCCCTTCGGGTCGCCCGACGTGCCCGAGGTGAACATGACCACGCGCTCGCCGTCGAGCGGCGTCTCGACGGGTTCGCGGGCGTCTGCCCCGGTACACTTGAGCGCGGCGACGGCGTCCGACTCCGGTTCGTCGACCGAAGCGATCGGGACGTCCGACGGCGCCACCTCCGTCGCCAGCGACTCGGTGGACCTGGCGCAGACGAGCGCGTCGATGTCTGCCCGTGACGCCTGCGAACGGAGTCGCTCTACAGGGAGTTCGACGTTCAGCGGGACCGCGCTCGCGCCGAGTCGACCGGTCGCGAAGTAGCAGTTGGCGAACGCGACGCGGGTCCCGAACAGGAGTCCGACGCGACCGCGCGCGTCCTCGACCGAGTCGCCGTCCGCGACGTCGAACTGGTCGTGGAGTCGGGCGGCCCTGGCGGACACCCACTCGTCGAACTCGCGATAGGTCCACTCGGAGTCGCTGTCGGCGTCCACTACGGCCGTCGCGTCGGGTGTCGACGCCGCGCGTTCGCAGAGGAGGTCTCCCGAAGGGTCGAGCACCGGGTCGTCGACCGGCCACTCGTTGGATGCGGGGAGCCTCACAGTCCCACCTCGGACGCATCGATACCGACGCCCGGTTCCTGCGGGACGGCGATCGATCCGTCCGACACCGGTGCCGGGTCGGGTGCGAGGTCCTCGGCGAGCAGTTCGCCAGTCGCGAGTCCGCAGGGAGCCACGTCCGGGATCGCGGCGGCGACGTGAACGGCGGCGGTGCGCGCGACGACCGCGTCGACGGTCGTCGTCACGACGGGTTCGATCCCCTCATCGCGGGCCCGCATCGCGAGGGTGTGCGCGGTGCCGGGCCCGCCCAGCACCATCGGTTTCAGGACGACGACGTCCGCCGCGTCGGCGTCGAACACCTCGGCCATCGAGCGCTCGGCGAGCGTCTCGTCGAGGGCGATATCGACGCCGTCGCTCCGCTCCCGCAGGGCCCCGAGACCGGACAGGTCGTCCGCCGGCAACGGCTGTTCGACGTACGCTACGCCAACGGGAGCGAGGGCGTCGATGGCACGTTCGGCCTCGTTGCGCGACCATGCGCCGTTGGCGTCCAGTCTGAGCGCCACGTCGTCGCCGACCGCCTCGCGGACCGCGCGGACTCGTTCGATATCGGCGTCGACGGACCGCGCGCCGACCTTGAGCTTCAGACAGTCGAACCCTCGTTCGACGGCCTCGACGGCCCGTTCGACCGTCGGTTCGCGGTCGGCGTCGCCCACGGTCGCGTTGACGGGAACGCGGTGGACGGTCCGCGAGTCGTCGAACCAGCGATAGAGCGGGAGTCCGTCGGCGCGCGCGTCGGCGTCCAGCAGCGCGGTCGCGAAGCCGTGGCGTGCGGCGCGCACCTCCTTCGCGTCGAGTTCGAGCAGGGCGGCGCTGTGGTCGCCGTCCGCGCCGGCGGCGAGCGCGCGGTCGAGTGCGGCCTCGCAGTCGGCGAGCGACTCGGTCCACCCCGGCAAGGGCGTCGCTTCGCCGATCCCTGTCTCGCCGCGGTGGTCGTAACGGACGAGGAACCCCGATCGCTCGTCGACGTCCCCGGAGGCGGTCGAGAGCGGCGATTCGAGCGGGAGGGAGAACGACCGGGTCGACGCGGACCGGTCGTCGCTCATAGCAGTGCGGGTGCGGCGAGGCCGGCGGCGAACAGGATCGAGTGGGCGAACAGCGTCTGTCCGACCCGTTCGAGCGCCGGATTGAGTGCCTCACCGTCGGTGCGTTCGAGGACGGTCCTGCTCACGCTCGCCGCGAGGGGAAGCGAGGCGAGCGGGGCGAGCGCCCAGGGCCCGTACTCGGGGTCGAGCGCGAAGACGACGGGGACGACGTAGGCCATCCCGACGAGCGCGAGGAACTCGACGCGGCTCCACGTGTAGCCCAGCATCACGGCGAGCGTCCGCTTGCCCGCGGCGGCGTCGGTCTCCCTGTCGCGGACGTTGTTGACGACGAGGATCGCGGTCGAGAGGCCGGCCGCGGGGAGACTCGCGACGACGGCCGCGAGCGGGAGCGTTCCGTCGGGGATCGCCATCGGGAACAGTCCGACATCGGCCTCGGTCACCGCCTGGACGTAGTACGTCCCGGTCACGGCGACGACGCCGAAGTAGACGAAGACGAACAGGTCGCCGAGGCCGCGGTAGCCGTAGGGAGCCGGTCCCCCGGTGTAGAGGACACCGGCGGCGATGGCGGAGAGGCCGACGAGGAGGATCGGGACGCCGCCGATAGCGACGAGGTACGTGCCAACGACGACGGCCAGGCCGTAGGTGGCGATCATCGCCCACTTGACCTGTTCGGGCGGGATGATACCGCCGGCGGTCACGCGGGTGAACCCCTCGCGCTCGTCGGTGTCGGCGCCCTTCATCGCGTCGTAGTAGTCGTTCGCGAAGTTGGTCCCCACCTGGATGAGCAGGGCGCCGACGAGCGCCGCGAGCCAGGGGAGTGGCGCGAACACGCCGGCGTGGACGGCTAGCCCCGCGCCGACGATCACCGGCGCCGAGCCCGCCGGAAGGGTCTGCGGCCGGGCCGCCATCAGCCAGGCGCGCGTCTTCGAGACCTGCGCGTCTGCGGTCGACATACCCGCCAGTCCGGCCCCGCCGAGTGTCAAAGTTGGCATCCGCCGCGGTCGGCGCGAGGGAAACTCCCTGCGAGGCGACGGTCCGACGCCGGTGAGAGCGGTCGCGGTCAACCCGGCGTCGGGTCGCCGTCACCGAGAATCCTGTCGATGATACTCTGTCGATCCGGTGCCTTCTCGTCATCGCCGTCGGGCGTCGGGAAGTCGGGCAAGTCTGGCATTGAACCGAACTCCCTCCGGTCGATAGTTGTGCCTCCACGCCGGTAAGGGATGTCCCGGGATTAGCAGCGGTCCCCGCCGGCGGGTCGCCGACGCAGCCGCCGCAGCAGGTGACTCGCCTTCCGACGGACGTACGACTCCTCGACGTATTCGGCGTCCAGTTCGTCGAGGACCCGGCGCATCCGCTTCGATCCTCGGTCGCGGTCGATACCAGCGTCCTGGAGGTGTTTCAGCGGGTGCCGGCGCCAGTTGAACTCCTCGTGTGCGTACACGTCTATTCGGTCAGATTCCTGCCTGACGAGGACGGCGTGGAGTTGTCGGTCCGCCAACGGCGATTCCCGGTAGACCCAGCTCCCGTTCGTCTGGTTGCCGAGCTGCGTGTAGTGGTACATACTCACCGGATTCCAGCGGAACCCGTACTCCGAGAGTCGCGACTCCAGGTCCTCGATCGGATTCTCGAACGTCCCCGCGTATGCGCTGGGATACACGCGATACGTCTCCGGCACCACCGATCGGACCGCCCGGTCGAGCCAGGGGCCGACCGCGCTGCGGACGCGATACCCGAGGCGTCGCTCGACAGGCTGGGACATGCGCTATGTTCGGCCGCGAGATGGGAGAACGTTACGGCGCCGACCCCGGGATTCGATATCGGATGGAGAGAGGGATTTGTCGAATTACGTCGGCTTCGTCCGTTCTAGTCACCGGGGAGTAACTGTGCAGTATGCGTGCTTGTCGAGCGGTCGTTTCTGTGTGCTTGGTTGTGGAATGAAGGCGAGTTGGAGTGACCGCAGGATACACTGAGCGTTGAAAGCCCTCGGCGCGCTCTCGGTCGCTGAGTCGGATATCCTCGTGGTCCGAGAGAGCGAAGCTCTCTCGTCATCACGAAAGACGGCGGAGCCGTCTTTCGAACGACTGCGCTCGGATAATGCCAACTCAGTCGACTACATGAACGCGAGCCCGCCTCGTCCTTTCAGTCCGCCAGGACAGCAACTGCACAGCACTGCGCCTCACACCTCCCCAGCCGACTGTGGTGCTCGCTTCGTTGTGCTCTCTGCTCACGGCGCCTTCGGCGCCGTTCGCATGGTCAGAGGGACCTTCGATCCCTCGCTACTCGCCCCTCGCACGGCTACTGTCGCGAGATAAAACTCGCGACAGCGGGAGCTACCGCAATCGGTCAGTCTGTAGGCTGTACTGAGCATCCGGCGCCGAAGGCGCCGGTTCACCGGAATCGAGCGAAGCGAGATTCCGGCCTTTTTCACCCATGTTTTTGGTCGGGGGGTCGCCGTAGGCGACCCCCCGACGAAAAAGATGGTTTCTAGTAAAACCAGTCGTAGTCGTCGAAGTCGGGCTCGCGGCCCTCGTTGAAGGCGTCCCGGCCCTCCTTGGCTTCGTCGGTCATGTAGCCGAGACGGGTGGCCTCGCCGGCGAAGACCTGCTGGCCGACCATGCCGTCGTCGGCCATGTTGAACCCGTACTTGAGCATGCGGATGGCCATCGGGGATTTGCTGGTGATGCGGTCGGCCCAGTCGAGGGCGGTGTCTTCGAGGTCCTCGTGGGGGACGGCCTCGTTGACCATGCCCATGTCGGCGGCCTCGTCGGCGTCGTAAGTCTTGCCGAGGAAGAAGATCTCGCGGGCCTTCTTCTGGCCGACCTGGCGGGCGAGGTAGGCCGAGCCGAAGCCGGCGTCGAAGGAAGCGACGTCGGGGTCGGTCTGGAGGAACTTCGCGTGCTCGTCGCTGGCGAGGGTGAGATCGCAGACGACGTGCAGGGAGTGGCCGCCGCCGACCGCCCAGCCGGGGACGACGCAGACGACGGGCTTGGGGATGTGCCGGATGAGGCGCTGAACTTCGAGGATGTGGAGACGACCGGCCTCTGCGGCGTCCGTCCGGTCGGCGTCTTCGCCCCGGTACTCGTAGCCGTCGTCTCCGCGCACGGACTGGTCGCCGCCGGCGCAGAAGGCCCAGCCGCCGTCTTTCGACGAGGGGCCGTTGCCGGTCAGGAGCACGCAGCCGACGTCGGACTGGCGCTTTGCGTGGTCGAGCGCGGTGTAGAGCTCGTCGACGGTACCGGGGCGGAAGGCGTTCCGGACGTCGGGCCGGTCGAAGGCGATGCGGACGGCGTCGACGTCGGTCCCGCGGTGGTAGGTGATATCGCGGAAGTCGAACGCGTCGACCGGCTCCCACCGGTCGGGATCGAAGATCTCGGAAACCATGGCCGGTGCTCGGGTCGGACCGCGCAAAAAGATTCCTCAGTCGATCACCCGACGGAGGGGGTCGGGGACCCTCGGACGAGCAGCGACGTCACTCTGGCGAGCAGCGGCGTCACTCCGAGATCACGGCCGTCGCCTCTATCTCGACGCAGAAGTCCTCGTCCACGAGTCGACTCACCTCGACCATCGTAGAGGCGGGGCGAACGTCCGCGAACACCTCGCCGTGAGCCCGGCCGACTGCCTCGTAGTCGTCGATGTCGGTCACGTACATGCGCGTACGAACGACGGCAGAGATGGACGCTCCCGCGCCCTCCAGCGCTCCCTCGACGATTTCCAGCGCCGCGACGGTCTGTTCGTACGGACCGTCGCCGACGACCTCGCCCTCGCCGTCGACGGGCGTCGTCCCGGAGACGTGGACCTGCCCGTCGACGGCGACTGCGCGCGAGTACCCGACGTGTGACTCCCACTCCGTTCCGCTGGAGACGGTCTGGCGTGACATGTGAGTGAACTGACGCGGGGGGTACCTCGGTCTTCCGGTCCGAGAGGCGACGAACGAGCCGTCGGAAGTGCGTGACGGCGGCGGCTATCGCCTCCGATACTCGGCCGCAGGCGTTTTAGTATCGGCTTCCGAAGTCGGAGTAATTCACCAGCGTTCGCCATGACAGAGACGTTCTACGACCTCCTCGGCGTGGCCGACGACGCGACCACCGAGGAGATCGAGACGGCCTACCGCGAGGCCATCAAGCGGGTCCACCCGGACGTGAGTGACGACGTGGACGCGGGCGAGCGCACGAAGCGACTCAACAAGGCCAAACGAGTGCTCACCGACGAGGACGAGCGCGCCCGATACGACCGCCTGGGCCACGAGACCTACACGAGCGGCGGACCCAGCGGGGCGAGTGCGAACCCGCGAACGAGGGGCGGTTCGACGGGGACGGGCCGGAACTCGAGGACCAGTCGGGAATCGGACCCGGAAGATGAGCGGGGTTCGGGCGAGTCGGAGCCGGACGATCCGGGTTCGGCGGGCCGCTGGAGCGAGTCGACTGCGGGCGGGAGGAGGTGGCGCTCGGGGGAGACGGACCGCTCGTCGGAGGGGAGTACGTGGCGCGGATCGCAGCAGCGCGGTCGGCGGTCCGGCCGTCGGCGGGCGTCACACCGGAACGGGCGCCGGTCGGGAGACGGATCCAGTCACGGCCAGGGGAATCGGACCGGGGATACGGGAGCGGGACGGGCGACGAACGGTGGTGGGGGAGCGACCAGCGGAGCGGCTGACGCCAGTGGCGGACCGGCGCAGTCCGACCCAACCGCGGCGGGGGCCGGAACCGGCACAACTCGAACACCCGGCGACGGGACGACGCGGTCACGCGGCGACTCCACGGGGCCGACGTGGCAGTCCGGTGGCACCGTGAGCGGGAACGGCTCACCGTCGGCCCAGCGGCAGGCCGCGGCCGGATCGACCGACGGCCCGAACGTCGACTGGTCGTGGAACGCCTGGGAGTCGACCGGCGCGTGGGCCGTCCGCCAGGGGTCGGAAGGGCGGCGGCGGCTCAGTCCCAGCCGGCTGTTTCCGACCGACCAGTCGCTCGTCCTGCTCGGGTCGATTTTCTTCCTCTACCCCTTTTTCGTCGGGAGCACGCTCTACCCGCCGTTTCCGCTGGCCGCCCGGCTGGCAATCGCCGTTTGCACGCTTCTGACGTTCGCGTACCTCCTCTCGATCCCGGAGGCCGCGATCGCCATCTTCGGCCTCTGGAGCGTCCTCGTGCCGCTCGCGCTGCTCGCGTTCCCGGACGTGAGCCTGTTCTCCATCTTCGGCGTCGTCGGCCTCGTCACGACGTGGGTTCCGCTGGGTCTCTCGGTGTTGACGTACTCGCTGGTGCGACCGTGACGGACGGTGTGACGAGAAACTCGGTCAGCTATCCGGTGCGACGCGCTCGCATACCCGCTGGTGGAGCGTCTCCCGGAATCGGTGGCTGGCTTCGCCGTCGACGCGCACTTCGATGACCTGCGTGCCGTCGCGCGCGAGCGAGTCGCGATAGGCCTCCGCGAAGCCGTCCGCGTCCGCGACGCGCCGGAACTCCAGTCCGTAGAGGTCGCCCGTGGGCTCGAAGTCGAGTCCGTGAGGCGTCTTGAACTGGTCGGTGAACGGCGGGTCGAACGACTCGATGGGGAGGAGGTGGAAGATGCCGCCGCCGTCGTTGTTGATCAGGACGATCGTCGCGTCGACGCCGCAGCGCGCGACCGAGAGCAGGCCGTTCATGTCGTGGTAGTAGGCGAGGTCGCCGGTCACGAGCACCAGCGGGTCGTCCGTCGCACTGCCGGCGCCGAGCGCGGAACTGGTGATCCCGTCGATGCCGCTGGCGCCGCGGTTGCCCAGCACGGTCAGATCGGCCGGTCGCGGGCGTCCGAATCGATCGCAGTCACGGACCGGCATGCTGTTCGACACGTACACCGTCGCCGGGTCCGGCGCTCCGGCCACCGTTTCGGCGAGGATCGCCCCCTCGAAGAACCGCTCGTAGGGGCCCGCGTCGACGACCTCCCAGTGTGTCGCCTCCGCCCGCTCGAAGCGGTCGCGCCAGCCGGAGGCGACCGCTCCGGAGCCCGCTTCGGCGTCCAGTCGGTCGGCGAGCGCCGAGCCAACCGCCGAGGGGTCGGCCTCGACGTAGTCGGTGGCCGTGAACTCGGCCTCGGGCCAGTCTCCCGCGGGATCGACGACGACCTGCCGGGCGTCCGCGTCCGCCAGGTAGGTCCGCAGAACTTTGGACGTGGGCGAAGCCCCGACGCGGACGACGAGTTCTGGATCGGGCCAGCCCTCGGCGTCGAGATACGAGTCGTAGCCGCCGCAGACGGCGTGTTCCTCGACGAGCGATCCGTATCGGAGCCCCGACAGCGGGTCCGCGAGCAGCGGCCAGCCCGTCGCGTCGAGGAGCGCGTCGATAGCTACCGGGTCGCAGACGCCGGGATTCGACGGCCCGGCGACGACCAGTCCGCGTTCCGCCGATTCGGCGGCGGCCGCGAGGTCGTCGATGGTCCGGTCGTCCGGCGTGAGCGTCCCGCCCGCCGTCCTGACGAACGGACCGTCCCGACCATCGCTCCCGAGCGGTGCGGTTTCGGGGAGCGAGTCGGGGACGTCGTCCGGCCGCTCGACGGGTTCGAGCGGTTTGGCGACGGGGACGTTGAGGTGGACCGGCCCGGGGTCCGCGCCGGTCGTCTTCGCGACGGCGCGGTCGGCGGCGACCCTGAGCGAGCGGAGCCGGCGCGCTTCGGGGGCGGGTTCGGGGAGTTCGCGGTACCAGCGGACGGCGTCGCCGTAGAGTTTCGTCTGGTCGACGGTCTGGTTGGCGCCGCTGTCCGAGAGTTCGGCCGGCCGGTCGGCCGTCAGGACGAGCAGCGGAACCCTGGACTGGGACGCTTCGACGACCGCCGGATGATAGTTCGCGGCGGCGGTCCCCGACGTACAGACCAGGGCCGTCGCCTCGCCCGTGCGTCGGCCGCGGCCGAGCGCGAAGAACGCGGCCGAGCGCTCGTCGAGGACGGAGTACGTCTCCACGTCCGGGTGTTCCGCGAACGCGACCGTCAGCGGCGTCGAGCGGCTCCCCGGCGAGATGCAGGCGGCGGTGACGCCGCTCGCGGCGAGTTCGTCGACGAGCGTTCGGCCCCACAGCGTCGCGCGGTTCGGTGCGGTCACGCGGGCGTCACCCGGTTCGGAGCGGTCATAGCACAGTCACCCGCTGGCGGCGTCCGGTCATTCGAGCGCGTCGAGGACCGGACGGTACTTCAATTGTACCTCGTCCCACTCGCGGTCGGGGTCGCTGTCGCCGACGATGCCGTTGCCGGCGAACAGCGTGGCCTGTCGGCCGGTCGCGACCGCCGAGCGGATCGCGACCGCGAAGGTCCCGTCGCCCTCGGCGTCGAACCAGCCGACCGGCGAGGCGTACCAGCCCCGCTCGAACGCCTCGGTCTCCGTGATCGTCTCTAGAGCCTCGTCCGGCGGGAGGCCGCCGACCGCTGGCGTCGGGTGCAACGCCTCGACCAGCGAGAGGACGTGGTCGTCCTCCGCGAGTTCCGCGGTTACCGGGGTCTGGAGGTGCTGGACGGTCGCCAGTCGACGCACCGTGCGGTCGCCCGTCGAGATCGAGGTAGCGAACGGGTCGAGTTGCGACTTGATCGCTTCGACGACGAGTTCGTGTTCGTGGCTGTCCTTCGCGCTCTCCTGCAGTTCGCGCGCGAGCCACTCGTCCTCTTCCGGGGTGTCCCCCCGGCCGGTCGATCCGGCGAGCGCCTCGGTCGTGACCGTCCGTCCGTCCCGCGTGACCAGTCGCTCGGGCGTCGCGCCGAAGAACTGGCCGCCGCCCTCGGGCGCCACGAGAAAGCGGAAACAGTCGGGATACGTCTCGGAGAGGCGGGCGTACACCGCCGGGACCGACAGTTCGTCGCGCAGGTCGACCGTCAGCGCCTGGGCGAGGACGACCTTGCGGAGCGTTCCGCGCTCGATCCGTTCGACGGCGGCTTCGACCTGCCGTCGCCAACCGGCGTCGTCGGGCGTGTACGTCCGTCGCTCGATCCCGGGGCCGTCGGTCGGCAGTTCGTCGTCCAGCGAGGCGACGCGGTCTGTCCACTCGTCGAGTCGCGCGTCGGCGGTCGAGGCCGCGGACGGGCCGGTCGCGGTCGTCACGATCCAGGTCGACCCATCGGCGTCCGAGACGACCTGGACGGCGGGGAGGACGAACTGCGCGTCCGGGAAGCCCGACCACGGGGACTGACCGTTGTCCTTGTCGTCCTCGTGGAAGGCGAAGCCGCCGAACAGGCGTGGTCGCGCGACGCGCGGCAGGTCAGACGCGACGGTTCGGCCCGCGAACAGCGCCTCGCCCGCGCGCCGGACCGTCTCGAATCGGCCGGCGCCGTCGGCCGCGATGGTCGCCGCCGACCCTCCGGCGGCGACCTGCTGGCCGGCCTCCGACCAGGCGACCGTCGGCCGGGGGAGTTCACGCAGGACGGCCCCGACCGGCACGGGGCCCACCTCGCGGCCGCGCGTCGCGATGGTCGTCTCGCCGGGGTCGACCGACGACTCGTCACCACGCAGAGGTTCCATCTCCAGGCGCTTAGCACCGTATGCCTTTCAGCCTAACTACTTCGCCCGGGGACCGGTCGCCTCGCCGCCCCGCCGGCGCACCGGTGCGTAGTCCGGCCGCTCGACTCCGGCGGCGATCGACCGTCCGAGATAGGGGCCACTTAACGAACTGAAGACGCAAAAACCGCACGATGGGGGCCTGTCGGGCCGAGACTGAACCCCCGCCAGAGTTAAATACCCCCTCACCGAAGAATCGACCGATCCGATGCCCAAGGTTGATCTCACGATCCCCGAACACCTCGAAATGCGCATCACCCAGCTCGTCGAGCAGGGTGAGTTCCTCAACCGGGAGGAAGCCATCGAGGACCTGCTCTCGACGGGATTGAAGGCATACAAGACGAGCGGACCGATGGACGACGACGAGGACGCGGGGTACGAGGACGACGGGATGATGGGCCACGAAGACGAGTACGTCTTCTGAGCGCGCGCAACTCCTGTGTGACCCACTGACGGACAATTCTTAAACCGGCGGTTACCGTACTGGACCGCATGCACAAGGACGAACTGCTGGAGCTACACGCGCAGATGGTGATGATCAAGGACTACTTCGCCGACCTCGAAGACGTGGACTCGACGCTGTTCGACCCCTACGAGGAGCTCGACGTCACGCCCGACGACGTCCACAAGTCCAAAAGCGAGCACAAACACGCCGTCTTCGTCCTCGGCAACGCCCTCGCCACTGCCATGAGCGAAGACGAGTTCTCCGACGCCGGCCGCGTCGGCAAGCGCATGAAGGAGCTCGCCGAGGACGCCGAGAAGAAGCTCTAGAACACAGATACGTCGCAGACAGTTCGTCCCCTCTGGGCTGGGTACCGAGAACGGGGAGACGGGTACTGGAACAGTGCGAGCGGGTCTTCCGGAGACGGTCCCTGAAGCGCTGGTCACGGGTGGATCGCGGACCGGCGGTGGCTACTTGTCGCCACCGTGCGCAGTCGAGGCATGAGCGTCGCCGACATCGACGGCGAGTGCGAAGCGATCGCTTGCAGCATCGACGACCGCGGTCGACTCGCGATCACGATCGACCGCCCGGAGAGCCTCAACGCCATCGACGACGCGGTCCGCGAGGAGATCACCTCCCTCCTGGACCGCGTCGACGACGACGTCGTCAGCTGCGTGACCGTCACGGGCGCCGGCGAGACGGCCTTCAGCGCCGGCGCCGACGTCGATAGTATCTCCGATCGGACGCCCGCCGAAGCCATCGACGTGACGCCGCTGTACGACGTCGTCGCCGAGTACCCACGCCCGACGCTGGCCGCGATCCGGGGGTACTGCCTCGGCGGCGGGCACGAACTCGCGCTGGCCTGTGACATGCGCGTCGCGTCGACCGACGCCGAGTTCGGCTTCCCCGAGATCAATCTCGGTCTGCTCCCGGGCGGCGGCGGGACGCAGCGGCTCGTCCGCCTCGTCGGCGAGGCGCGCGCGAAGGAACTCGTCTTCCGCGGTCACCGCATCGACGCCGAGCGCGCCGCCGACTGGGGACTGATCAACCGCGCCGTCCCGCCGGAAGCGTTCGAGGAGACTGTCGAGTCCTACGTCGACGACCTCGCCGACGGGCCGCCAGTGGCGCTGAAGGTCGCGAAGTCGGTCCTCAACAACGCCGAGGATACCAGTCTCGCGGCCGGGATGGCGATGGAGAGTCAGGGCTTCGGCTTCCTCACCACGACCGGGGACTTCGAGGAAGGCCGCCGCGCGTTTCGGGAGGACCGCGACCCGGAGTTCCAGGGCGAGTGATCGGTCGGCAGGGACGCTGATCGTCGGTCGGCACGGACACCGATCGTCGGTCGGCACGGACGCCGATCGTCGGTCGTGACGCGACCCGAGCGCCCGAGCGGTTATTCCTGTCGCGTCCGTATCACGACCATGGAGAACGCATCCGCGACGGAGTCGGTCGTCCGTCCGCCGGGGCCGAGCGGTCGCCCGGTGGTCGGCAGCCTCTTCGAGTTCGTGCGTGACGAGTACGCCTTCAGAGAGCGCTGTGCCCGCGAGTACGGCGACCTCGCGTACTACGAGGTGCTCGGAACCCCCTTCTACCAGGTGAACAGTCCCGAGGGCATCGAACACGTCCTCGTCCACAACAACGGGAACTACGTCAAGGGCGAACTGTTCCAGGAGTCGCTCGGCCCCGTCCTCGGTAACGGACTGCTCAACAGCGAAGGGGAGTTCTGGCGGCGCCAGCGCCACCTCATCGGTCCCGCGTTCGAGCCCGACCGCATCGCCGAGTACGCCGAGACGATGGTCGAACGCAGCGAGCAGACGGCCGCGCAGTGGCGCGACGGCGCCGTCCGCGACGTGAACGAGGACATGATGGAGCTCACCCTCGAAATCGTCGCGGACGCGCTGTTCGGCGTCGACGTGGGCCGCGACGTGGAGACCGTCGCTTCCTCCCTGCAGGTCGTGATGGACTACCAGGAGGGGTTCAGCGCCGACATGCTCCCCGTGGACGTCCCGACGCCGGGCAAGATCCGCCTCCAGCGCGCCATCGACGACCTCGAAGCGGTCGTCTACCGGATCGTCGACGAGCGCGCCCGCAACCCCGGCGACGACGTCGTCTCTCGGATGCTCGCCGTCGAAGACGAGTCGGGCGAGGGGATGTCCCGCGAGCAGATCCGCGACGAGGTGATGACGCTCCTGCTCGCCGGCCACGAGACCACCGCGCTGGCGCTCACGTTCACCACCTTCCTGCTCGCGCAGCACCCGACCGTCGAGGACCGACTCCTCGCGGAACTCGACGAGCATCTGGGAGGCGAACCCCCGACCGTCGAGGACGTTCGCGACCTCCCCTACCTGGAGAAGGTGGTGAAGGAATCGATGCGGCTCTACCCGCCGGTGCCGGCCATCGTCCGCGAGGCTGCCGGTCGCGACGAGATAGCGGGCTACACGATCCCCGAGGGCTCGACGCTCTCGATCAACCAGTGGACAGTCCACCGCGATCCCGACCTCTACGACGATCCGATGGCGTTCCGGCCCGACCGCTGGACCGACGAGATGGAGCAGTCGTTGCCGCGGCTGGCCTACTTCCCGTTCTCCGCCGGGCCGCGCCGCTGCGTCGGCGACCGCTTCGCGATGCTGGAGGCGAAGGTCGTCCTCGCCACGCTGCTCCAGCGGTACCACCTCGAACTGGTGTCGGATCCGTCGCTCGACCTCGTGGCGACGATCACCGCACGACCGCGGGATCCCGTGTTGATGCGGATCCACGAGCGGACGTAATTTGAGTGTCAGACGCGCGCCCTTCGTTGCGTGCGTCTCCCCTGACTCGAATCCCTACGTCGATGGGACTGACCGCCATCCGTCGCCGCTCGGTGCTTGTTCGACACACCAGAATGGGATCTGCTGCCGAGTGTGTCTGCCAATGTACCGGTGGGGATGCTGTCGGGTATCATTCCAGTCCTCGAACGGCGCTAGATACAGGTCGGACCACCCGCACGGGAACGGTACCGGTCGACATCTGGCATCTGGGCCCGTTGACTCGCAGCGGTAGTCTCAATGACGTAGGCGTGTAATATCTTGGCATGGCGTCCTCCGACCTGACACACGAGGTCTGGAGCATCGACGACGGGAGTTTTCCAGCCGACGCGTCACTCCCGGAGCGTGCGCGGTTCCTCCTCCGGTACGCGATTCTCGCCCCATCGAGCCACAATTCCCAGCCCTGGGAGTTCGTCGTCGACGGCGGACAGATCGAAGTCCACGCGGTCGAAGACCGCTGGCTGGACGTGGCTGACCACGACAGGCGAGAGTTGTACGTCAGTCTCGGGTGTGCCGTCGAGAATCTCTGTATCGCCGCCGAACGGTTCGACCTCGATTTCGATGTCGCGTATCACCAAGATACCGCGCCAGTCGTCGTCACCCTTCAGCCCGACAGTGAGCCGTCGTCAGATCGTCCCCCAGCGTTGTTCGACGCGATCACCGAGCGAGTCACGAACCATCACCTCTTCCGGGACGCGCCACTCGGTGACCCCGTCCGGGACGAACTACGAAACTGCGTGCTGGAGGACGACGTGACACTCGTGATGGTCGACGAGCCAGAGCCGAAGTCCTCGGTCGCAGAGTTACAGGCCGAGGCCGACCGCCTCCAGATGGATAACTCGCAGTATCGCAAAGAGTTAGGGTACTGGATCGGGATCGGTGCGCTCGGTGATTCGTGGCTCAAGGCACGGATCGGGCAGGCGGTCGTCAGCCACCTGGATATCGGGGACAGCGAAGCCAAAAAGAACTCAAAGTTGATCCAGAGCGCGCCGGCCGTCGGTCTGCTCGTGACTGACTCGGACGACCCGTCGGCACGCATCAGGGCCGGGCAGGTCTTCGAGCGCGTGGCCTTGGCTGCGGCCAGCAACGGCGTCGCGGTCCACCCGATGAGCCAGATCCTGGAACGCCCCGAGATGCGCGCGGAACTGACGTCGCTGCTCAACCGGCACGACGCGTCGCCACAACACCTCTTTCGTCTCGGGTATCCCCAATCGGAACAGGATCACACGCCTCGCTGGCCGCTGGAGACCTTCCTCGCCGAACGACCGTGAGTCCGCACCTCCCCTTGCGCCGCCACACTATCGGCGCGTGTTCCCGGTGCCGCAGTCGAGGTTAAATTCGGGGCACGAGTGCCCCTCCGGTCCCAACGTGGCCCGGATATGTGAGCCGGGGTGCCGGCTCGCTCTGCTGTGTTCGAAGGTCGATTTCGAGAGCTTCAGCACGGCGCTACGTACGGCCACTGTTGTCGAGAGGACTTCAGGTGACCCGTCGGGTGTGAACTGCGTCGTTGTCTCTGGTTGGATTAGTGTGGTGGGAAGTCGACTGAACGCGACCGGCGCTGACAGCGAGCGTCGAAACCCCGCTGTGCACTCGCTCACGGGTCGCTGAGCTCACCGGAAGACTCACTCCGTTACGGCCTCGCGTGGCGGTCGGAGTGACTCGAAAGCAGGTAGTCCTCTCGCAGGTACCAGACGTAGGCCACGAGGAACATGAGTCGCTGGAAGACACCGGCGAACTGGGGCAGTAGTGTCATCGCTGCCGGTAACGCGACTGTCGCGCTCAGGGCGAACAGGTCGAACCATCGAACGGCAAACTGTTCCTTCCGTCGTCGTAGTAGGAGGGCCAACACTCCGAATGCGAAACAGAATCCCACGAGTGTAGCGGTCGCCGAGTGAATGGCGTCCTCGACTGGATTGTACGGCATCGCCGCATCCCACGACCGCGTCGAGAACACCGCCGTTGCGACCATGAAGGCGCCGAACCCGGCGTGGAAGACACTCGCCCAGCGCCGCCAGGCAACCCGTCGCTCTGCCGTTACCCAGATGACGCCGAGGCCGAACGAGAGAAACCCGAGTCGGGCGATCCACGCTGCTTCAACACCTTGGGCAGCCGACTGACTGGTCGTGTGGGTGACCCAGGAGTATCCCTCGGGCATGAATGCTGGCGCGACTGCGAGCGCGAGCGCAGAAGCCGAGAGACAGACCGCTATCCCGATACCCGAGTGTATCCGGTCACCCCACATAGACGGCCCCACACCGACCAGCTACTAAGAACTGCCTCCGTATCTACCCCATCAACCTGGCATCATCTCTCCTCCCGGTGGGACGCCCGCTCAGACGTGATCGGCCAGACCTGACGCCACCGCCAGTACGTGAACTCCTCGAATTCGAACAACAAATCAGGGGGGATCGATACCGTCGAGAACCCGGTTACAGACCTCGGATGGCGTTCCTCGAACGAAGTGGCGATACAGGGCGCGAATACGTCCTCGTTGAGATTTCCGTTTCCACGGACGCGGCGGGATTTGGTTCAGCTACCGAACGGATCTTCTTTTCGGACGCGAGGAAATCGAATTCAGGGGTGTGAATTGGGTTCTGTCTTCGCTCAGCACTCATCGCTCTGCGGCGTTTTTATCGGCCTCGACCGGGATGCGAGCATCCGAAGTTATGCTCCCAAAGCTCGGTTTCAGCACTCGCCATGCGACACCTGGACGAAGGAGCGCAGATGGATGGGTTTCCATCATAATCACCCGGTAGAGAGCATCTCGTAGCTCCCCGTCGGTGTGGGCTTTGCGGGTGAGACGGGACAGGTACCGGGCGAAGAGTTCTGAACCGCGAGGCCTGCGACCCGTGGTCGCCGAGAACTGGAGATCAGCGCCGACCGCCATCGTCCACGCGATGTCGACCACTTCCGAAGCCCGGTCGAAGAATCGAAACGCGAGGTCCTCGCTGCCAGTTGAGGCAAGTGTGTGATGAAGTACGAGTGATTCGAGCGCCGCGACGGACATCCCTTGTCCGTAGATCGGATTAAAACTCGCAATAGCATCACCGAGAACCAGCAGGCCATCGGGGAACCTATCCAAGTCCTCGTAGTAGCAACGGCGATTCGATGGGAACGGATAGCGCTCGATTTCCTCTGAAACCCATCGATGTCGTTCGAGGATCCGTTCTATGTGTGGGATCGGAAGGTTCGACGCGAACTCTCTGAACTCTGTTGCGTCCGCCGGGGGATGGTCGCCGTGCATACCGTGGACGTTCACGAGCCAGCGGTCGCCCTCGACAGGAAGGGCCACGCCTCCGCGGGTCCGCGGGTGCGAGGCCGGAGCGAAGATGGTGCGCCGATCCTCTGGCGGACGCTGAACAGCGAGACTGCTGTAGACAACGTCGATCTCTACCTCGTCGACGGGCGGGGGTGTGTAACCGTTATCCGCTAACCAGGATGGGGTTCGACTCGCCCGTCCACTGGCGTCGACTACCAGTTCGGCGGGTAGCTCCTCTCGCGCCGAATTCCGATCCAGTACTGCTACCCCGTCTACAGCCGTAGCGGTATCGTCTACGAGGTAGTCCAGACACCGGCAGCCAGCCCGTACGTGAACACCATCGAGATCGGTGAGCTGTCGTCGAGCGACGTATTCGAACAGTGGTCGGGTAGCGATGTACTGCGGGATCCGTTTCGGACCGTCAGCGAGGAAGCCCCCCTCGTCGTAGAACGCTACATCGGTCGCCGCATCGGTCAGCAAGCCACCGGCCGAGAGAAGATCCTCTCCGTAACCCGGGAACAGGTCCTCCATCGTTGCACGACCGGCTTCTAGCAGCGCATGGGGATGATGGGCCTGCGGGACTCCATCACGCGGTACCGGCTCGTCGGGCAGCGGATCGCGTTCGACGACAGTGACCTCCTCGAACCTGTCCGCGAGTACACGGGCGGCGAAGAGACCGGCCATGCTTCCCCCAACGACGACTGCGTGGTCGTCGACGACGGACAGCCGGTCCGGTTCGTATCGCGGAACGGTCGCGAGCGTCATCGGGACTGCCTCCTCTGACTTGCTGGCAGTCTCTGTGTCGCTCTCGGCTGTGACCGGACTCCTCCCATGTGGTCGTTCCGTGGTGCAAGGACGTCGTTTGCCGAAAGCACCGAGTGCCTCTCTGTATTCGGTCGCGAAGGTCCCCCACCTGGGACGTTCCGAAGTCGCAATCGTTCAGGGATCATGGATACCCAGCGGACACTGGGACGGCGGCCACTATCCCATTACGCGATAGGCAAATACACACGGCGTGAAACGGGAGTATAGGGATCCACAGTTCGAAGTTGAAACGATATCACTTGGTGTTGGAGCTCGTTTCCGACAGCGTTGACCCCTCGGTGAAAGCCTCTGCATCGACGGGGATAGCCGCCTCCCGGCACTGATCCATCAGGTCGTGGGCCCAGGACAGGACTGTCTCGTTCTCGCTCTGGATGGGGACGCCGTAGCCCTCCTCGATCGGTTCGGCACCACCCTTCTTGATCAGCACGGTGTCGTCGAAAATATACATGTTACACGGTACGACCCCCTCGTACCGGAACAAGCTGGCTCCGCCCTCGATCATCTCCCGCCACCGCGTCTGCCGGTCCGGCCGCGCCCGCATGTACTCGACGATCTCGGCAGAGACGACGCACTCTACCGTCAATCGCTCGGCGACGACACGGTCCCGCATCGCCGTGGCGAGCGGTGCTGGAGCGGCCAAGTTCGTCAACACCCGGAACTCGGTCGTGTTTTGCATCAGATCGATGAAATAGTCGATTGTCTCCATCGGGTCGTCCTGTGCCGGCCATCGGACGGACGCGTCTCTGAAATGATGCAGACCGATTGGCCAGTCGTCAGTCGGTATCCACGCGACCGCTTCGTCGAGCCGTCGGATAGCGACAATTGAATCGACGAACGGCATGAACTGGTCCACGAGATGGTCCCCGATCGGCGTCGCTACGTAGTCACCGTCTATCGTCCGCTCGGCCCACCCGCGCTCTTCCAGTTCGTTCACGATGCGGTCCAGCGTCGTCCGCGAGGCCTCGGTGAACGCTTCCAGTTCCCGCCGTGTATACGGCCCGTCCGTGAGCGCATCGAGTATTCTGACCCGATTCGGCGACCGCGAGAGGTACGCGATATCTTCCAGTGCGTCGGGGGGAACCGCCCCACTCTCGGTGGTCATACGTAGCAATACGTGGTGTGTGGTAACAAATTACGGGGTAGTGGATTACAGTCGATGTCGCATGCGTTCCGATGCGTTGATCCGACCCGAGTATTGGGGTGAATGGCGCTATTTTGGTACGTGAGAGACGACAACGATCTAACCAATTGCCGATTGAATACAGACATGGCGGCGGCTCTCTACACACGCGAATCCGAAGGACGGTCTGGATCGCATACAGCGACCGAACGAAATCCAGAAGGTCTTACTGGGGCCAGACCGCTATGTAGACCCTGTCACCCGGCGGATTTCCGGTTCCACGGGCGTGGCGGGCGTTCGCTCAGCGACTGAACGGACCGCCCTTTCGGGCAATAGACGGTCGAATTCAGACGTGTGAATTCGGTCATCTATCGCGGCAGGGCTTTCTTCCGACGTAGCAGCATTGAATCTTCTACTTACTATATGGTGAGGGCCCGAGACGATTTAATTGACAACCTTGTGTGTTCATCGGTAACTGGCAACAATACATTTTGCTCAATTGGTTGTCCCCTACGTGAGGACATTCCAATGGCTGACCCAACCACGGAAAACGAACGCATCGCCAGACGCGTCCCCGAGAGCATCGTAACAGAAGATAATCTCGATCTCGTCGAGGAAGTGTTCACCGAGGATGCGGTCGAACATGCCCCGTTCGGCCAAGAGGCCCGTGGTACCGAGGAGATCAGAGAGTCGCTCAGACGATGGTTGGAGGCGTTCCCAGATTTCAGTGCGACCGTCGAGGATGCCGTCACCGAAGGTGATACGGTCGCCATGCGGGTGACGTTGCGGGGAACCCACGAAGGGGATTTCATGGGCATGGAACCGACGAACGAGTCCTTCGAAATCCAGAATATGGTCTTCACACGGATCGAGGGCGGAAAAGTCGCCGAGCGTTGGTTACATCCCGATACGCTCGGTATGCTCCATCAACTCGGCATTCTCTCTCCCCCCGGGGGGATCTCCGCTCAGACGTGATCGGTCAGATCTGACGCCACCACCAGTACGTGAACTCCTCTATTTCGATCGACAAATCAGGAGGGGTCGACACCGGCGAGAACCCGGTTACGGATCGCGGATGACGTTCCTCGAACGAAGTGCCGATACAGGCGGCGAATACGTGCTAATAGAGATTGTCGAATCCCAGCACGCACAGGGCCCACCGCTACACATCCACCCGAAACAGTCGGAGACCTTCGAGATCGATGACGGGAGGCGTAACCTGGAAGTCGACAGCGAGGAATGGATCTTCGAAGAAGGCGAATTGGCGACAGTTCCACCCGGACGACCCCACCGGTACTGGAACGGGAGCGACGAACAAGTCCGGGCGACGATAGAGCTCCGCCCAGCAGGCAACTT
This sequence comes from Halosimplex amylolyticum, assembly GCF_051414035.1. Taxonomy (NCBI): domain Archaea; kingdom Methanobacteriati; phylum Methanobacteriota; class Halobacteria; order Halobacteriales; family Haloarculaceae; genus Halosimplex; species Halosimplex amylolyticum. The sequence goes on from NZ_JBLKNW010000001.1 coordinate 1,691,273, forward strand.
CGAGATGGTCCTTGAGACGACGGCCGGACTCGCGGCAGTAGGGAAGGTCAACGCTGCCGGCGTCCCGAACCTGCTCCAGACGGCCGTCATTCTACAGCAATACTGGGATGTCTTTCGGTTGGTCGGCCCGCCGCAATGGAGACAGAAGCCGTTGTTCGCAGTCCTCGCGCCGGTGGGACGGATGCTCGGCTATAGGCCCTACTATCGCGACGCCGCGTTGACTGGCAGCGAACCGGAGATAAACGAGTAACCGACCGGCGATTTCGACTCCTGCCCGAACCGTTCCGAACTGGAATGTGCTGCCGAGAACTGGGAGACCACGAGGGCCGAGTGGGCAACGCCCTGTCCTGAGTGGTGCCACAGTCTCGTTTGCAGGCCCTCGGTAATGAACTCCGGTACTCGTTTCGATGCCCTGATCGCGAGAATGAATGTGTCTGACTAACCGAGCTCTATTTCTGAAAGCGCACGCTCTTGTACTTTGGATTACGCGCAGAATCTGCGTCCATGACATATCCAAGGGCACCGAGCACTCTCAACGGCTCAACTGAGCCATGCAGTGTATTCCGTGGCAGCCTAGTTATAATACGGTACTGAGCGAACCTCCAGTATTATGCCCGTTGTCCAGTGTAATGGGGCAGACCTCTACTACGAGGACCGCGGGGAAGGACACCCAATCGTCTTCCTCCATGGGGCCTGGGCCGGGCTCAGATATTTCGGCCCACAGCTCGCAGACCTGTCCGACACATATCGAACAATAGCAGTGGATTTCCGTGGCCATGGCCGGTCGGAAAAAACCGAGGCGGGCCACACGCTCCCGCAGTATGCTCGTGATGTCCGTACCTTTCTGGAACGGCGGGAACTCGATGACGTTGTCCTCGTCGGGTGGTCGATGGGTGCCCTCGTGTCGTGGGAATACGTCGAGCAGTTCGAGACAGACGGGATCAGGGCGCTCGTGGACGTCGATATGGAGGCGGCGCCGTTTCGATGGGACGACAGCGACCATGGGACCTACGACCCGGAGCGACTCCGTGAGATCCATGTCGGCATCCAAACGGACCATCTGGAGTTCATCGAGAGCGCTATCGATCAGCTCCTGAAAGAGCCACCGTCGGCGTCACTCAGACGTACGATATTTGACGAGGAATCGAAATGCCCTCCGGCTATCAAAAGCGCGATCATCCTAGATGCGACCATGCGGGATTACCGGGATGTTCTCCCCGATGTTGATGTCCCGATGCTAGTGTGTGCCGGTGCCGACGAGAAATGGCGGAGCGTTCCGGCAGTCAGAGACGTTGCGGAGAGCGTCCCAGAAGCGTCGTTCGAACTGTTTGAGGAGAGCGGACACTGTCTCACCCTCGAAGAACCCGACCGGTTCAATCAGGTAGTGGGCGACTTCGTCGATTCATTCAGTTGAATTCGTGCCATGTAGTGGTCATCCGTTACCTAACAGAACAGCAGTAGGTCGAGTTGGAACCGCCATGATCCACGGCGCATCTCGAACCAATAACGGAAGTGAGGTGACCACTGAGTGTGGGTTCACAAGGGCTCGTCGAGCGACTGAGACGCGGTTTAATCTTTCCTCGAAGCCAAACGATGACGACAGCCCAGCCCGATTGTTCGCGGTGCGGTGTCTGAGCACGAGTGTGCCTATAGGAGTTCAGCTGGTCCCCTCGACATGCGGTGGATCAATGACCGATTGATTACGGCCACAGCGTTCGGCTCTCGAAGCGCGCGAATCCGAAGAACCGCTAGACGGTGTTCGCCGACTGAACGAAATCAAGACGACCATCTTGGGGCCAAATCACGACCCAGACCCTTGTCACCCGCCGGAATTCTGTTTCCACGGGCGTGGCGGTAGTGAGCGAAACCCCCGGTTTCGCGAGGGTCGGAAGACGCCCCGGGGCGTCTTCCGGGATTCGAACCCGGTGCGAGACTCGCTACGCTCGTCTCGCGTGATTCGAATCCCGTGCCCGTTCGCTCGGCGCGTCCACTCCTCGCAGAACGGGCGTGGCGGGAGTGAGCAAACGCGAAGCGTTTGCGAACTACGCCACGCACGCGAGCGTGTTCCGAACGGACGTGAGGAACTGCGAAGCGGGCGTGGCGGGATTCGAACCGCGGTCAGACATGCTCGCTTCGCTGCGCGTGTCTTCCCTGATTAGAATCCCGCACGCATCGCTATCGGTCTCGCTGTCGCTCGACACGATAGCGGGCGTGGCGGGATTCGAACCCGCGATCGAGGGGTTAGGAACCCCTCGCCCTGTCCCCTAGGCCACACGCCCTACCGGAGGCACCGAACGCGGGGAGAAAAACCCTTGCTGTTGCTCGGCGGCTGATGAAAAGAGGGGGAAGAGAGCGGACCGTTATTCGCTGGACGCTGCCGATTCGGTGGAAGACGTCGTCGACTCCGCGTCGGCCTCGCGCTCGGCCTCGGTCTTGAGGATCTCGCCGTCCTCGTCGACGATGTTGCCCTCGTCGTCGATGGTCGCGCCCTCTTTCATCTCTTCGAGCTCCTGTTCGACCTGCTCGCGACCCTTCTGGAACTCGCCCATGGCCTGACCGGTGGACCGCGCGAGCTTCGGGATCTTGTTCGCGCCGAACAGCAACACGGCGATGAGCAGGATGACGATCAGCTCCGTCCCGCCCGGCATACCCCCGACCGGGAACAGGGGGATGAGTGCTTCTTGCAACATCTCTACCCGACGGTTACTCGGTCCCGATTATAACCTTTTTGCTGTCTATCATGGGGTAGAACCGCTCTCATCAATCTTTCGCCCGTCCCGGATCCGGACGGGTCGTCCGGTGACGCAAGGCCCTTTCCGGGAGGGTCCGAGCCCCCTGTATGGTCACTGTCGGAGACACCGCGCCGGATTTCACAGCACCGCTGGCTAACGGGGCCGTGGCCGAGTTCGCCCTCTCGGAGCGACTGGACGAAGCGCCGCTCGTCCTCGCCTTCTTCCCGGGCGCGTTCACGAGCGTCTGCACGCACGAGATGGAGACCTTCGAGGACCGCCTCGACGAATTCGCCGACGCCGGTGCGACGATCTACGGGGTCAGCATCGACACGCCGTTCGCCCTCAACGCCTTCCGGGAGGACACCGGCCTGACGTACGGGCTGATTAGCGATACGAACCGGCGGATCGTCGACACCTACGGCCTGAGCATGGACTTCGCGTCGATGGGTGTCGACGACGTGGCGAAACGGGCCGTGCTCGTGATCGACGGCGACAGGCAGGTCCAGTACGCCTGGGTCTCGGACGACCCCGGTATCGAACCGGACTACGACGAGGTGTACGAGGCGGTCGAAGCGCTCTCGTGACCGGAGGGAACGAGGGCGTCGTCGCGCGCTGCAATCCGGTGGGCGCGGGGTTTTTGCGTCAGCGGGCGGACTGTACTGCCATGAGTGACCAGTCGTACGACCCGGACGCCGAGCACGAGTTCCCCGACGAGCGCCTCAACGAGGTGCTCGCGTTTCTCGACGACGACGAGGAGGTCCAGACGTATCTCGACGCGCAGAACGTCAACCCGGTGGCGCGCATGCGGTACAACGACCACGGGGCGAAACACGTCAGCATCGTCCGCGACCGCGCGCTGACACTGTACGAACTCCTCCACGCCGGCGAGGTCGAGTTCAACGGCGCGTCCGACCAGGGACTCGAACCCGCCGACGAACCCGTGATCGTCGGGCTCGCGGCGACGCTGCACGACATCGGCCACGTCGTCCATCGGGACGAACACCCCTACTACTCCATCCCGCTGGCGGCCGACCTGCTCGACCGCATCCTCCCGGAGTTCTACGGCACCGCCGACGCCGTCCGGGTGAAGGGGGAAGTCCTGCACGCGATCCTCTGTCACCACACGCCGGAGACGCCGCTGACCACGGAGGCTGGCATCGTCAGGCTGGCCGACGGGCTCGACATGGAGCACGGCCGGTCGCGATACCCCTACGAGCGGGGCGGTCGCGGGATCAACACGGTGTCGAGCCAGGCCATCGAGTCGGTGACGCTCGCGGCGGGCGACGACGCGGCGGTGCTCGTCGAAATCGAGATGCACAACGCCGCGGGCGTCTACCAGGTCGACGAGCTACTCAAGGCCAAGCTCAACGGGTCGGGGCTCGAAGAGCACGTCCGCATCGTCGCGGTCAACTCGACCGACGGCGGCGACAACATCGTCGAGCGGATCGAACTGTAGGACGGTTCGGGGCCCTGCCGGACGACCGACCGGCGGGCCGTTCGGCGGGACGACGGACAGCCGGAAGCTTGACGACCGACAGTCGGAAGCTGGACGGCCGACAGCCGGAAGGGACCGCCGCGGACGAAACGCCTTATTCTCTGTAGTCGAAGGCCGATCCAGTGAGCAGTGACTCCGGCGGATCGCTGCGATTGCTCCGGGACGCGGAGTTTCTGGCCCTCGCGGGCACCGCGTTCGCGCGCTCGCAGGCCTACTCGACGATCGCGATCGCGCTGGCCCTGTACGCGGACATCTTCGCGACTTCCGGGACCGTGGAAGGGCTGTTCGGGACGGCGTTCGCGCTCGTCCAGTTGATCATCGTGCTGCCGCTGGGGCGGGCGATCGACACGGGGAACGCGAAGCGGTACCTGCTCGTCGGCCTCGTCCTGAACGTGGGCGTCTTCGTCGGGTTCGCGATGGTCGAGACGGTGAACCACGTCGTCCTGATGCGCGTGCTCCAGGGGTTCAGCGCGAGCCTGCTGTGGATCACCGGGTCGACCGTGGTCGGGGAGATCAGTCCGGACGACGAGCGCGGCCAGTGGCTCGGAACGTACAACCAGGTCGGCGCGTTCTCCAGTCTCGCGGGCGACCTGGTCGGCGGAATCTTGCTCGCGACGAGCGGATTCACGCTCACGTACAGCGTCCTCAGCGGCGTGACGCTACTGGCCGCGGTCGGCGTCTACGTCTTCCTGCGAGACGACCCCGGCGGGCAGTCGGACCCCGAGGAGGCGACCGGCGTGGAGACGCTCCGGATGCTGCTGGGGCGCTCGGCGATCCGCGCGCTCGTCGTGTTCCGCTTCGGACTGAGCTTCGGGAAGATGGCCGTGATCCTGTTTCTCCCCATCTACGCGCGGACCCGGTTCGGGATGAATCCGGTCCTCGTCGGCGGTATCCTCGCGGGCGGGAAACTCACGAAGTCGCTGACCCAGGGGATGGTCGGGTCGTACACCGACAGCCTCGGCCACAAGCACCTGTTCGTGTTCGTCGGCGCGGTGCTGTACGCGGTCGGGGCGGCCGTCATCCCCTTCGCGGAGTACGCCGTCGGCTGGTTCGCGCCGATGACCGTCGCGGTCGGGGGACTCTCGACGACGCTTCCGCCCGCCTTCTTCCCGCTGTTCGGCGCCTTCGCCATCTGCGGGATCGCCGACAGCCTCCGACTGCCCGCGAGCATGGCGCTGTTCGTCGAAGAGGGCGAGCACTTCGACGCCGTCGCGGGGAGCCTCTCGCTGCGCTCCATCGCGTGGAAGGTCGGTCAGGTCGCGGGCCCCGTCTCTGTCGGCGCACTCTGGGACGCTACTTCGGTGTTCGCGGCCTTCTTCACGGCCAGCGCGTTCATCGCGGTCGCCGCGGTGGCGTTTCTCGGTCTCTACCACGTCGAGCCGGCGCCCGAACACGTCCCGGCGGCCGGCGACTGACGCGGAAACCCGCGCTCGGATCCACCGAAATGACCTGACGGGAAACCGGTAGTACCATGCGATTGGTACACGTTGGCACAATGATTTTTACCGTCCCGCCCCAAGTGGGCGTATGAGCCAGTCCCCCCTCGACGGGTCCGACAGGGAGGGTCGGAGCGTCGCGGACGCCGACCGGGGAACGGCGTCCCCTTCGTTGTTGGGTCGGGTGGTGAATCGTCTCCGGTCGTTCGGACGGTCAATTAGCGCCCGGCTTCCCTCCGTGACCGATCGGGCAGACGACTACGACGGGATCGAACCCACGGAGCGTTCGAACTTCCCGGTGCGGACAGACCGGTCGCGGTCGGTCCAGTGCGTCGGACTGACCGAAGAAGTACTCGAGGGGGACGGCCGTGCAGTGACCGACGACCTCGTCCGAGCCCGGACCGACGACGCCGACCGCGACGGGCCCACCGACGACCGGCCGGAACTCGTCGTCCAGTGGAGCGACGACGAACTGACCCTGAGCGCGCCCGACGAACCCGGTGCCCACATCACGTCTACTCACTGGGAAGACATCGAGCGCTGAGCGGGCGCACACGCCGACGCAGACGCTTCTTCGCGTTTTCGCATCGCCGAGCGCTCCGACCTGCAGTCGCTCGCGGACGGAGCGAGAGAAGCCAAATCGGCCTCACTGCGCGACGATACCACCGAACGGGCCGGCCGGCGCTCCGACGGGTCCACGTTCGGGACCGGTTACTTCGACTGTCCGACCCGGAGCACCTGGACGAGCGAGTAGACGGGGACGCCCTCGATGTCTTCGACGCCGCGCTTGTCCGTGAGGACGGCACACGCGACGGGCTCGCCGCCCTGTTCGCGGATCGCCTCGACCGTCTCGGTCATGGTCGTGCCGCTGGTGATGGTGTCGTCGACCACGTAGCACTCGCGGTCGCGGATCTGGGAGAAGTTCCGCGAGAACGACCCGGCGAGGTCCTCGGTCTCGCCGTCGTCCCACTGGTGCTTGCTCGGCGCGTACGTCCCCAGGTCGGTGTCCAGTTCCCGAGCGACCGTCGTCGCGATGGGGGCGCCGGCCTTCTCGATCCCGATGGTCAGGTCGACCTCGTCGCCCTGCTTGGAGAGCAGGTCGGCGACGGCGCGTCCGACGTAGGTGAGTCGGGCGCTGTCCCGACCGATGGCGCTCCAGTCGACGTGGATGTCGTGCGGGCTGTGGGACTTCTGGCTGGTCGTCGTGGTCGTCGCGCCGCTGCGGGAGACGAGCCAGGAAGCGGTCTCTTTCGAGACGTTCAGCTCGTCGGCGATCTCCCCTTTCGAGAGGCCCCGCTCGGCCAGTTCGGCCGCGCTGTCGATGAGATCGTCGATGTTCTTCATGCGTCTTACGTGTGCTTTCGCACGCGGGGGTGTTACCCGTTGTGGGTTCTCGCCGCGACGTGACACACCCGCAGCGGTACCCATAAATTCCGCGGTACGGCTCCGCGATCACACGTTCGGTTCGTGCTGTAGCAGGGCGAGCGTCGGGGATCGGCCGATCCCAACCTACACAACGGTCCCCCACACTATCCTCCAGCAATGGAACGATACGACCAGCTCTACCGCCTCTACGACGAGTTCGATACCGACACGCTGCGGGCCCATCAGGCGTTCGTCGACCTCTTCCCGCCGCTGGACTCGCGAGTCGCGCTCACCTACTGGGAAGACGCCAGCGACGAACTCGCGGCCCTCAGTGGGGAGATCCGCGACGCGTTCCCGGGCACGGGCGAGACGTACGCGGCCGTCGCCGCTCACGCGACGCGCGACCAGGCCTTCACCGGCCTCGACCTGGCGACCAAGTACGGCCGGCCGGTGAACGCCCTCGTCCTCGACGTCGACGAGACGCTCCGGTCGGCGGGGACGACGGACAACGAGATCCCCCGCGAGACGCTGCACCTCCTGACCGAGTTCCACGAGGCCGGCGTGCCGATCGTCGTCTGCACGGGCCAGACCCTGGAGAACGTCAAGGGCTTTCTCAGCCAGGGGCTGGGCAACGCCGTCGTCAACTCCGGCGAGGTGAGCGTCGTCTACGAGAGCGGGACCGGCGTGTTCACGCCCGGCCACGGGCCCGAGACGAAGCGACTGCTCTACGAGGACCTCGACGAGGAAGTCCGGTCGGTGTTCGAGCGACTCCGCCAGCGCGTCCTCACGGACGCGCCCGAGGCCGTCGCCCGGGGCTGTCACCTCCAGGGCAACGAGTTCAACGTCACGCTGAAGCCGAACTTCGAGACCGGGAGCGCGGACGCGGGCGAAGTGGTCGACGAGGCGCTGGTCTACCTGCTCGACCTGCTCGGCGTCGCCGTCGCGGACTACCTCGACGGCGTGAACGGCGCCGAATCCACCGCGGACGACCGCGAGAGCGACGACGGTGGTATCGTCGGCGCTGGGGCGGGCGAGTGGACCCGCGCCTTCTACGCGGCGCGCGACCCCGAGATCCGGGCGGTGCTCGACGAGCGGGGCGAGGCGCCCGACGACGTCGCGGTGCCCGACGCGGTGTCGTCGTTCCTCGACCGCGTCGACGTGGCGTACTACGAGGCCGACGCGGCGGAGGTGGTCAGCCGCGAACTCAACAAACCGGTCGGGGTCGACGCGGCCTTCGAGGTACTGGGGATCGACGACCCCTTCGCGCTGGTGCTGGGCGACAGCAAGAGCGACCTTCGGGTGATGGAGTGGATCGACGAGGAGGGCGCGGGCATCGCCGCCGCGCCGGAGCACGCGTCGTCGGTGGTCCTCGACCACGTCCGGTCGACGGACGGCCTCGTCTTCCCGGCGGGCGACGCCGGCGACGTCCTCCGGACCGTCTACGCGCTGAACAGACTCGTCACCGTGGAGTGACCGCCGGGCCACCTCGCCGCCCGGGACCGAACGTTCACCGCAAGCGAAATTTCGAGCAACGTATGGCGGGATATTTACGGTAGTCCGTACGTACGTTTCCGTAGAACTTCACGGAGTCATCATCATGGTCGATATCTCATCTGTCAGACTCGGCATCGTCGGACTGGGCAACATCGGACACCACCACGCGGAGCGGTTCGTCGACCAGGGCGCCAACCTCGTCGGCGGCGTCGACATCGCTGAAGGCGCTCGCGCCTCCTTCGCCGACGAGTTCGGCGTGCAAACGTACGAGAACCACCACGACCTCTACGAGGAGGTCGACGCCGTGGCTGTCACGACGCCCAACAAGTTTCACGAGCAGTACGTCGTCGACGCGCTCGAGGACGGCCTGGACGTGCTCGTCGAGAAGCCCCTCGCCAGCACGCTCGAGGCGGCCGAACGCATCACCGAGGCCGCTCACGAGGCCGACGGGTTCTGTATGGTCGGCTTCCACACCCGCTTCGATAACCGGGTCGAGGTAATCAACGGCTACCGCGAGAAGGGCCGGTTCGGCAAACTGAGCCACGTCGAGGCGAACTACATCCGGCGACGCGGCGTCCCCGGCCGCGGTTCGTGGTTCACGAGCAAGGAAGTCGCCGGCGGCGGCGCGCTCATCGACATCGGCGTCCACGCGGTCGACCTCTCGCTGTACCTGCTGGGCTACCCCGAGGTCGAAGAGGTCAGCGGCGTCACGCGCTCGCAGTTCGGCGGCCGCGACGACTACACCTACATCCAGATGTGGGGCGAGGACCAGGGCTCCGAGGGATTCAACGTCGACGATTCGGCGACGGCGCTGATCCGCTGCGCCGACGACCGGACCATCTCGCTGGAGGTCGCCTGGGCCGTCAATCGACCGAAAAAGCAGGAGTACGTCATCCGCGGGACCGAGTCCGGCGCCACGTTCCGACCGGGCGAGGGCGTCACCTTCCACGAGTCCGGCACCGACGGCGCCGGCCACATGATCGAGTCCCAGATCGAGACCGCCAACAGCGACCCCCACGCCGCGGAGCAGACCTACTTCCTCGAACACTCGGCGGTCGGCGAGGAACCGGAACGCAACACCGTCGACCAGGGCCTGACCGTCCAGCGCGTCCTCGACGCCATCTACCGCTCCAGCGAGACCGGCGAAGCGGTCGCCGTCGAGGACTGACGACGCGGACCGCCCGTTCTCCACTCCGTTTTACTTGCGCCGACGTCCCGTTCCCCGCGGACGAATAGCGCGGGGCTCGGCCGCTCTCCCCGGTGGACCGCGATCCGATACGTCGGCGCTCGCGTCCCGTTGCAGAAAGACTTAACTCGGAACAGAGTACATTTTTCGACCAACTGATGAAAGCAATCGCAGTCGAGCGGGGCTCGGAGGGTCCCGCGGTGATCGAGAAGCCGAGACCCGAGCCGTCCGAGGGCGAGGCGCTGTTGCGGACGCTTCGGGTGGGCGTCGACGGGACGGACCACGAGGTCATCGGCGGTTCGCACGGGGGCTTCCCCGAAGGCGAGGACCACATGGTGCTCGGCCACGAGGCCGTGGCGGTCGTCGAAGACGCGAACGGCACCGACCTCGACGAGGGCGACGTCGTCGTTCCGACGGTCAGGCGGCCGCCCGCCAGCGGGACGAACGAGTACTTCGAGCGCGGCGAACCGGACATGGCGCCCGACGGCGAGTACGTCGAGCGCGGGATCGTCGGCGACCACGGCTACATGGCGGAGTACGTCACCAGTCCCCCCGAGTACCTGGTCCCGTTCCCCGCGGACATGTGGGAGTTCGGCTTCTTCGCGGAACCGGTCAGCATCACCGAGAAGGCGCTCGAACACGCCTACGCCTCGCGGTCGGCGTTCGAGTGGTCGCCCGAGTCCGCGCTGGTGCTGGGAAACCGATCGCTGGGGCTGATCACACTCGCGATGCTGGAGTTCGGGGTCGAGAGCGACCGCTCGTTCACCGAGCACGACTTCGAGCGGACGTACTGCCTCGGCCGGCGCGAGCGACCGGACCCGACGGTCGACATCATCGAGGAGATCGGGGCCACGTACGTCAATTCGACGGAGACGCCGCTGGAGTCCGTCCCCGCGGACTTCGAGGCGGTGGACTTCGTCTACGAGGCGACGGGGTACGCCCCACACGCCTTCGAGACGGTCGAGGCGCTCGCGCCCAACGGCGTCGGCGCGCTGCTCGGCATCCCGGACTCCTGGGAGTTCGAGATCGACGGCGGGCGGATCCACAACGAACTCGTCCTGCACAACAAGGCGCTGGTCGGGACGGTCAACTCGCACGTCAAGCACTTCGAGGGGGCGATCGACGCGCTGGGCGAACTCCCCGAGTGGCTGCTCGACGACCTCGTGACGACGGTCGCGACGCCCGACGACGTCGCCCCGGCCTTCGAGTACGGTCACGACCAGATAAAGGCGGTCGTAGAGTTCGACACGCTGTGACGGTCCCGCGGTAGAACCGAACCGCCGTTCAGCGGCGAAATCGCCCGTTATGCGCTCTTTACTGCCGAGGATGGGCCGGAACACGGCGAGACTGTCGATCGAGGGGTGTGGGGCGACATCGTCCGAAGGGACAGACTGATTTAGTGGCTCGCGGAACGTGCAACCGACATGGCTGGTGACGACCTCCTCGACTCCCTCGAAGCCGTCTCGGAGCGGTTCAACTTCGGGGAGTACGAGGCGAAGGCGTACCTCACGATCCTCGAACACGGCCAGGTGACCGCCTCGGAGATATCGAACTACACGGACATCCCCCAACCCCGCGTCTACGACACGGTCAGGAGTCTCAGCGACATCGGACTCGTCGAGCTCCAGGAGTCGCGGCCGATGAAGGTGCTCGCGCTCGACCCGGCGGAGGCGTTCGACGACCTCCAGGAGTCGCTGGACACGCTCGTCGACGGCCTCGAACAGCAGTACACGGAGCCGGCCCGCGGGACCGAGGCCGTCTCGCTCGTCAAGTCGCGGCCGACGATCCTCCGGTATCTCTCCGAGGTGATCGACTCGGCCGACTACGAGCTGATGCTGTCGCTGACGCCCGAACTGCTCGACCGCTTCGAGAGCCAGCTGCGGCGCCAGCACGACGAGGGAGTCGCGATCGAGATCCTGCTCTCGCCGGCGGCAGAAGTCCCCGGCACCGACGAGTACGACTACGACTCGCTCGCGAGCACCGTCAAGAAGCGCCGCGGCGTGACGACGCCGGTCATCGCCGTCGCCGACGGCCGCTACTCGATCTACGCCACCCGCGAGAGCCTCAAGGGTGACACCGACCGCTACGGCGTCATCTTCGACCGCTCGGAACTGGGGTTTCTCGTCTCGATGTTCATGAACACGGTCCTGTGGACGACGGCCGAGACCGTCACCGAGAACGGCGAGGAACTGAACTTCCCACGCCGCTACGGGACCATCCGGCGGGCGATCGCCGACGTGGTGGCGCTGGAAGGCGAGTTCTACGCCACTATCGAGGGGCGGGACGTACTGACCGGCGAGGAGATCGTCGTCTCCGGGAAGGTCACGGAAGCGAACCTCACGCCGAGCCTCGAGGAAGCCTCACTCGTCGTCCAGACCGACGAAGGGCGCGTCACCGTCGGTGGGCAGGTCGCCGCCTTCGAGGACATCGAGTCCTTCGAGATCCGCATCGGCCGCGATTCGCCGCCGGAACCGGTGGACTGACCGCTCGCCGTTCCAGAGATCCGAGTTTTCGTGAACCGATCCGAAGAGAGAACGCGTTTCGAAAGAGGTGACGGGTGATCGCCAGGTGGGCCGCTCTCCCCCCTCAAGGTCGAGTAGGCCAGCAGGGACCCTGCATCCCCCATCGAACCGCATCCTGTCCTCGGGCCCGCAACGGTATAAATCTTGAACTTTTCATTCGTGCAGTATTCCAGCCGGCAGATAACGTTCCAGAAGAACGAAGTAACTCCAATACATATGGAATCCGATAATGAGTGGGAGAGCCGCTGGAGTTCGGGCGTCGATCGGGAGGATGAGACAGTGAACACGGAGAAGATCGTCGGGTACGTGTTGAGTTCCTCGGTACGGACGGACCTGCTCACTTCGGTCGTCGCCGAACCACGGCCGATGGAGGCGCTGATCGAATCGATCGAGGCGAGCGAGTCCGCGGTCTACAACGCCGCCGGCGACCTCAAACGGAAGGGACTGGTCAGGTCCCTCGACGACGGCTGGGCGGCGACCGGGAGCGGACAGATCGTCGCCGACCTCCTCGAACAGCAAGCGGCCCTCTGTCGCCTCCTCGGGGAGGACTACTGGCGGACCCACGACGTCTCCGCGCTCCCACGTCGGTTCCGACTCCGACTGACCGAGCTCGCCGACGCGGAGGTGTTTCGCGCCACGGACACCGACCCCCACGCCATCGTCCGGGAGGTGTGCGACCGCGTCGAACGGGCGGGCACGAACGTCGACATCGTGACGCCGATCTACCAGGCCGAGTACGAGGCGGTGATGCCCGACTCGTCCGACGCGCGACTGGTCGTCGACACCACCGTCGCGCTGGAGGCGCTCGACCGCATCGAGACGCCCGAAGACGCCCGCCAGTGGGAGGAGACGCCCGTCCGCGTCCTGGACGTGCCCGTCGGCGTCGGCGTCACGGACAACGAGGTCATGCTCTCGCTCCCGACCATCGACGGCCAGTACGACTCCCGCACGGAGGTGCTCGCCGAGGACGAACGAGCCATCGAGTGGGGCCGGGACCTCTTCGAACACTACTGGGATCAGGCCGTTCCGAACGAGGAGTTCGTCGCCGAACACCTCGAGTGACCGCGTCGAGTCGCTCGCCGACCTGACCGCACGCCGATGTTTTTGGCGAACCTAAAAACTCAAGAGGGTCGAGCAGAGAGAGGCGAGCAATGAGTCAGTTACGGCGGGACGGGTCGGACGGATCGGGAGGCCAGCGCGGTAAGCAGAGCGACGAGAGGAGGGACGGAACAAACGGTCGCTCCGCCAGCGCCTCCGAGTCGGCCGCGGCCGAGACTGCGAGCGAGTACACGTTCGACGATCTGACCGTCGTGATGGGGACGTACAACGAAGCGGAAGCCATCGGGACGGTCCTGGAGGACGTCGAGCGGGTGACGGACGGGCGCGCGAACGTCGTCTGCGTCGACGGCTCGGCCGACCGAACGCCCGATATCGCGCGCGAGCACGGTGCGCGCGTCATCGAGCAGGAACCGCAGGGGTACGGCGTCGCCGTCCGTGCGGCCGTCCTCGCCGCCGACCGGCCCGTCGTCGTCACGACGGACTGCGACGACACCTACCCGATGGACGCGCTGCCGGAGTTCCTCGCGGCGATCAACGACGGCGCCGACGTGGTCAGCGGCGACCGCATCACGCCCGGCGCCGACGCCATGCCGACGCTCAACCGCCAGGGCAACCGCGCGTTCGCGCTGCTCGCCAGCGCCCTGATGGGCCGACGCGTCCGCGACACGACCACGGGGATGCGCGCCTACCGTCGCGAGGTGATCCGGGACATCGCGTGGACGGAGAACACCGGCCTCTCCGCCGAACTGCTCATCCGCCCGCTCATGCGCGGCTACGACGTGCGCGAGCGACAGATCGACTACGACGAGCGCGAAGGCGAGACGAAGCTCGACCCCTTCTCCGGCGGTGCCGCTATCGCGAAGTCTATCGTGAAGGTCTGTCTCGAAGAGCGCCGACGGTAGTCCTCCCGGTATTCTCGTTCTGGGCGTCCGCGATTCTCCCTCTGGAGTCCGCTATTCTCCCTCTGGAGTCCGCGATTCTCCGGCTGGAGTCCGCTATTCTCCGGCTGGAGTCCGCTATTCTCGCCCGGGCGGTCCGCGCCGATAGCTCTCCGTCCCGCCGGGGTGGCCGTGCGGGTTCTCGATCCCCACCAGTTCGCCGCCCGTCGGCGACGAGTACAGCGCGAAGAGCAACTCGTTGACGACGTAGTAGCGGACGCGCGCCGCGTCCGACCCGTCCGGGTCCGGGTCCGCCTCGCGGACGCCCATCCGGTCGAGCGCCTCCGCGCGTTCGGCCGGGTCGAGCGACGCGAACGATTCGTCGAGCCACGAGTCGGTCCACGCCGACAGGTAACCGACGGCCTCCGCGATCCCGCTCGCGTGGCCTGGCTGTGCGTTCGCTCGTCCCCGGACGAACGCCTCGACGAACGACTCGATCCCGTCGACCTCGCTCGGATACACCGTCTCCGCGGCCGCCGTGAGGGCCGCGAGATCGTCGGCGGTGAGCGGGCCGTACGGTGGTGAGTCGCTCTCGTCCTGCCCGTCGTCGACTGTCTCGGAGTCGCCGCCGTCACCGTCCGCGGCCGAGAGCGCGAGCGCGCCGCCGCCGGTCACGCCGACGGCTGCGAGCGCGGCCAGTGCGTCCCGTCGCGACAGTTTCGTGGAGTCGGAATCGGTCATGGTGCTTTCAGCGGTCGTGGTCGGTCGCGGTCAGGTTCGTCTCGACGAAGACGCCGTCGGGGGCCGTCTCCTGGACGTACGCCGCCTCGCCGCCACAGGATCGGACACCCCGGCAGAGTTCGATCCGCGGTGTGAGCGCGCGGACCTGCCCGTCCGACGCCTCGACGGGCAGGTCGAAGCGGTAGGTGAAACTCCCGCCGGGGCCGTAGTCGACGAACGCGCTCAGCTGAACCGTCTCTCGGCCCGAGACGGCCAGCGTTTCGATCGACCGGCCGTCCGTGCCGGAGAGTCGGACGGCGCCGTCGGTCAGGCGGAGTCCGAACCGCGCGGCGTCGTTCGTCCGGTTCGCGACGTGGTAGACGCTCCCGTCGTCGGTCCCGAGCCTGAGCGTGACGCTTTCCGCGCTCCGGGGGACGCCGACCGTCGCGTTCATCGCGACGCCCGAACCGGAGACGCCCGCGACCCGCTGGAGTCGCGCGGCCCGCGGCGACCCGTCGAACGGCGCCCAGGGGCCGCGGTAAACGTACCGATACAGCGTCCGGTTGGGGAACGCGTCGGCTGTCTCGAACGGTCGGTCGCCGACGGCGTAGACGGCCCGCCCGTCGTACCCCGGGTCGTTCCGCAGGGACTGGAACGGGTGGTTGAGCCAGTCGCCGTAGGGGTCGGGCACGAAGACGAGCGAGTTCGCGGGTGGCCCGCCGTCGAACGGTTCGTAGGCGGTCTCGTACGTCTCGGTCACCGCCGCGTTGCGCTCGACCCGTTCCTGGATGTCGGCGGCGGTGACGACGCCGACGACGCCCGCACTGACGACGAGGACGGCGACGAACCCGACCCGGGCGGCGCGCGCGTCGAGGTCGGGTCTGTCGACGAGAGCGTCGCGGACCGCCGCGGCGAGCGCGACGAGGCCGACCGCGGCGAAGGTCGCCGTCGGGAGGAGCAGGTCGAAGTGGTAGTACGGGCCGAGCGCGGCGACCAGGCCGTCGCCGGCGCGGTCGAGGTCGCCGAGCACGTTGAAGTTGCCCCAGAAGTAGACGTTGCCGGCCGGAACCGTCAGGAAGACGCCCGCGACGCTCGCCTGGCGCGCGGTGAGCCCGCGCCGGACCGCGACCGCGAGACCGCCGGCCGCCAGCGCCGCACCGACGAGGCCGCCGGCGATCCACTCGCCGAAGAACAGCCAGAGGACCCGGCCGTTCGCGCGGAGCGCGAGGGCGGGCGTGTAGTCGACCCCGTGGTCGAGGATGCGTCGTTCGCCGAAGCCGAGGCCGTCAAGCGGGGCGAACGCCTCGTAGGGGAACACGAGCGGCGACCCCGTCACGACGGCGTTGTACCCCAGGGCGGCCGCGACGCCGACGAGGCCGAGCGCCGCCGTGGTCGCCTGACGCGGGAGGGTCTCGCCGAAGTCGCGCCGCAGCGTCCAGAGCGCGTGGCCGACGAACGGCGACGCGAACAGGACGGCGGTGAACGGGCGTGCGAAGAACGCCAGTCCGACGGCCGCGCCGGCTGCCGCGGCCCATCGCCGGTCACCGGTGCGGTCGGCGCGGAGGTAGCAGTAGGCGAACGCGAGGTTCAGGAGCGTCGTCGGCGCGTACGGCAGGAACACCGAGGAGTCGAGGACGAACAGCGGCGACGCGAGGACGAACAGGGCGGCGACGAGCGCCGCCCGTCTGTCGAAGGCCTCGCGGACGACGCCCGCGACCAGGGCGAGGCTCCCCGCGGCGACGGCGGCGAGCGCGAGGCGATAGCCGCCGGCCAGTTTCCCGAGCGCGAACATCGCCGCGGGGACGGGCGCGTACTTGGGGTAGAGGCCGTTCTCGCTCCCGACGAAGAACCAGGGACGGAACACCTCCCCGACGGGCGGGCGCAGGAACAGCCGCCCGTCGAGGAGCATCGCGGCCTGCTGGAGGTAGACGGCCTCGTCGTGGTTCAGCGAGTGATACGGGAACAGACGGTTCGCGACGAGCCACACGACGAGGGCGCCCAGCAGGGCGATCGCGGCCGTGCCGACGGTCGCGGTTCGCCGGCGCATCTCACTCGGCGGGGAACCAGGCGAGCGGGTGGTCGACGCGGAGGTCG
The DNA here is from genome assembly GCF_051414035.1 of Halosimplex amylolyticum. Classification (NCBI taxonomy): domain Archaea; kingdom Methanobacteriati; phylum Methanobacteriota; class Halobacteria; order Halobacteriales; family Haloarculaceae; genus Halosimplex; species Halosimplex amylolyticum. The sequence goes on from NZ_JBLKNW010000001.1 coordinate 1,708,254, forward strand.
ACCCTGACGCGCTGGTCGAGCGCGAGGTTGTCCGCGTGGTTGTGCTCGCAGTACACCACGTCGCCGCCGTCGAGTCCGACCTGGTAGACGAACGACGGGCCGGTGTACTGCCGGTGGACGATCTCGCCGTTGCCCTCTCCCGCCCCCTCGTCGGCGGGCGTCGCCACGAGGTCGTCCGGGCGGACCATCACGTCGATGGTCGCGCCGTCGTACTCGGGGCCGAGGCCCTCGATCACGTCGGCCGGGAGCGTCCCGAGGTCGGTCTCGACCGCGCCGGCGGCGAGTTCGCCCGAGACGAAGCCCGCCTGGCCGAGGAACTCCGCGACGAAGCGGGACTCGGGCTGTTCGAAGACGACCTCGGGCCGACCGACCTGCTCGACGCTCCCGTCGTGGATCACGGCGACGCGGTCGCTGATAGAGAGGGCCTCTTCCTGGTCGTGCGTGACCGAGACGGCCGTGACGCCGGTCTCCTTGATGATGTTGCGAACCTCCTCGCGCATCTCCGTCCGGAGGCTCACGTCGAGGTTCGAGAACGGCTCGTCGAGCAGGAGCACGTCCGGTTCGGGCGCGAGCGAGCGCGCGAGCGCGACTCGCTGGCGCTGGCCACCCGAGAGGTCGTCGGGGCTGTGGTCGCCGTACTCCCCGAGGCTCACGAGGTCGAGGAGTTCGGTGACCCGTTCCTCGCTCTCATCGGCCGGCCAGTGCTCGATGCCGAAGGCGACGTTCTCCGCGACGGTGAGGTGCGGGAAGAGGGCGAACGACTGGAAGACGAGCCCCACGTCGCGGTCGTCCGGCGCGACGAAGCGGTCCGGGCCGGCGACGGTCTCGTCGTCGACGCGGATGACCCCCTCGTCCGGCCGGTCGAGCCCGGCCAGCAGTCTGAGCGTCGTGGTCTTGCCACAACCAGAGGGGCCGAGCAGGGTGAGCAGTTCCCCTTCGTAGACCGACAGCGAGAGGTCGTCGACCGCCCGCTCGGGGCCGAACGAGCGCGTCACGCCGTCGAGTTCGAGCACGGACTCGCCGGGCTCGCGCTCGCCGCGGACGCGTTCGTTCGCCGCCGAGGGAACGGTGTGTTCGATCATCGTCGGGGTCTCTATCCTACCCGTTGTCTTCCTGAGCCAAAAGCACAGCCATCGAGAGCGCGGAGACGAGCACCAGCACGAACGCCGGGATCGCGGCCTGTCCGTACATGCCCGCTTCTTCGGCACGCCAGATGAACGTCACCAGCGTGTCGAAGCCCAGCGGCCGGAGCAGCAACGTCGCCGGCAGCTCCTTCATCGACGTGAGGAAGACCAGCGCGGCGCCCGTCACGATGCCGGGGACGATGAGCGGCAGCGTGACGGCCCGGAACGCCTCCGTGCGGGACCGCCCGAGCGTCCGGGCGGCTTCGATGAGTCGCCCGTCGACCTGCATCGTCGAGGTCCGGATGGACCCGACGGCCTGGGGCATGAAGCGGACGACGTAGGCGAACACGAGCAGCGGAATGGTCTTGTACAGCGCGGGCACCGCGTCGAGACTGAAGCTCACGAGCGCGATGGCCAGCACGATGCCGGGCGTCGCGTAGCCGACGTAGGGCACCCGGGCGGTCAGCGACGACAGCCGCGAATCGACCGTCGCGGAGCGGAGCGCGATGGGGAGCGCCACTAGGACTGACGCACCCGCCGCGAGCAGGGAGACGTACACCGAGTTCCAGCCGTAGGACCACGAGAAACTCAGCTGGGCGAACTCGTAACCGGGCCCGCCGCGGACCAGCCACAGCGCGAAGATACCGATCGGAAGCACGAGTGCGAAGACGGCGACCAGGATCGGCAGGACCATCGCGGGGTAACGCCACGGTCCCAGGTCGAGTTCCGCGGCGCCGCGGTTGCCCCGACTGGCGTACGCGCCAGAGTCGTCGGCGCCGATCCACGACTCCGCGGCCAGGATGACGCCCGTTACCGCGAGCAACTGCAGCGAGAGCAGGGCCGCGTAGCCGCCCATGTGGGCGTTGTGGCGGCTGTAGATGAACTGCGTGAACACTTCGAGGTTCATGAAGTTCGGCGTCCCGAAGTCCGCCAGCGCGTACAGGGCGACCAGCAGCGCCCCGGCGGCGACTCCGGGGAGTATCTGCGGGAGCGTCACCCGGCGGAACGCCTCCAGGCGGCCGCAGTTGAGCGTCCGCGCGGCCTCGACCAGCGACGCGTCCAGCGAGAGCAGCGACGCCCGCGTCGTGAGGAAGACGTAGGGGTACGTGTACAGCGTCAGCACGGCCGCCGCGCCGGCGAAGCCCTCCACCGCGGGGACGGTGACGCCGAGGGGAGCGAGCGCCTCGGAGAGCGGACCCGACGGGCCGGACGCGGAGATGGCGGCGAACGCGCCGAGGTAGCTCGGGACGGCGAGCGGGAGCGCGACCAGCACCGTCCAGAAGCGCCTGAACGGGATCGATGCCTGCACGGTGAGGAGCGCCAGCGGCACGCCCACGAGGACGCTGGCGCCCGTCACGACGGTCACGAGCGCGACGCTGCGGCCGAGGACGGCGAGCGTCTTCGAGTCGAGCGTGAGTTCGAGCGCGCGCCAGCCGAGCCCCGCGGCGTCGACGAGGAGCCACCCGAGCGGGACCAGGAGCGCGACGACGAGCCCCATCGCGAGCGCGGCGTACCCGCTGTCGACGAGGCCGCCGCCCCGTCCGGTGAGCCGTTCGATCCGGGTACCGCCGCGCTCGCTGCCGCTCATCTACAGGACGCCCGCGTCCCGCATCAACTGGAGCGTCGGTTCGAGGTCGGCCAGTTCCGCCAGGTCGATGTCGGGCGGGCTGAGCTCGTCGACGGTCGGCAGGCCGCCGACCGGCTGGACGCCGGGGATCATCGGGTACGCGAAACTCACCGTCGCGAAGAACTCCTGGGCCTCCGCCGACAGCAGGTGGCGGACGAAGTTCGAGACGAGGTCCTGCTTCTCGGTCCCCTTGACGGCCAGGGCACCCGCGACGTTGACGAGCGCGCCCGCGTCGCCCTCGGTGAACGCCAGGTCGATCGGGGCGTCGGGCCGCTGGTTCTTGACGCGCATCGCGTAGTAGTGGTTCGCGAACCCGGCGTCGACGGCGCCGTCGGCGACCTGCTGGGAGACGACGTACTCGTTGCCGAAGCGCTCGATGCCGGCGTCCTGCATGTCCGTCAGCCACTGTCGCGTCGCGTCCGCGCCCTCGGTGAGGCGCATCGCCGTGACGAACGACTTGAAGGCGCCGTACGTCGGCGCCCACCCCATCGAGTCCTGGAGCGCGTCCGTGCTCGGGAACTCCGCGACCTTGGAGGGGACGTCGCTCGCGCTCAGTTCGTCGGTGTTGTACGGGACGCTGCGCGCGCGGCCGGCGACGCCGACCCAGGCGTTGTCGGACCCGCGGAAGCCCGACGGGACGGGGTCGACCGTCTCGTCGGGGAGCGGGTCGTAGGCGCCCTCGTTGGCGACGTAGCCGAGCGAACTCGCGTCGATAGACCAGAAGACGTCGGCCTGGGGCGACCCGGCGTCGACCTCGTCGACGATGGTCTGGGCCAGCGAGGCCGACCCCGCGTCCGAGGAGAAGACCGTGAACTCGGGGTAGATCTCCTGGAGCATCTCGACGAACTGGTAGTAGATACCGCCCTCGCCGCCGCCGATGTAGAGGTTCAGTTCGCCGGACAGGTCGGGAAGGTCCTGGATCGACGTGCCCTCGGGCGCGGGTCGCCCGGAGGCGAGCGTCCCCGAGCCGCGGAACTCCGTGAGCGACGGGACGTCGACGTCCCCGGACCCGCTCCCGTCGTCGGTCTGACCGCCCGTCCCGTCTCCGTCGCCCGAATCCGTCCCCGTACCCGGGGCGTTCGAACACCCGGCGACGCCGACGGCAGTCCCGGCCGCGAGAGTCTTCAACAGGCGACGCCGACCGTACCGCGCGTACTCCGTCATGTCTTTTAGGCTTCCCTAAAGAAACAAAAACCTCCCGGTATCGCTCTCTCAGTCGTCGGTCGCGGCGACGCCCTGTTCGGCCTGCGGGGCGTCGAGTTCGTCCAGGCAGGCCAGCCAGTCGTGCATGTACTCGCCGACGAAGTTCAGGAACTCCGCGTTCTCGTAGTCGAACTCGCCGTCGGCGAGAGCGGTGGCGATGGCCTCGAAGACGCCGGCGAAGGAGTCCGCGTCGCCGCCGACCGCGTCGGCGACCTCCCAGACGTGCTCGTTGAGTTCCAGGCCGGGGACCTCGTTGTTGAGGTCGCCGAACGTCGAGCGCGGGGCCTTGTTGTGCTCACACAGCGGCGCACCGTTGTAGACCTGCGCGCCGAGCACGTCGCAGGCGCGCTTGAGGAAGACCCCGCTCCAGATGTCGTCGAAACGGCCGACCGCCCACTCGTTGTCGTCCATCGGTAACTGGTAGAACGCGGGGATCACCTCGCGGCGGAAGGCGAGGTTCATCGAGCACACGGTGAGGTAGTTCCCCCCGGCGGCGACGAAGTCCTCGCCGTAGTCGTCGGCCGTGAGTCGGGTCTGGGCCTGCCCCTGCAGGTCGCCGTCCATGAGGATGCGCACGGCGTCGAGGTCGGGCACGTTCGTCCACAGGCCCTGCGAGGCGACCACGTCGTCGACCTGCGTCGTGGTCGTTTCGACGGTCTCGTCCATCGCGCTGTAGGGGTAGCCGCGCGGGTAGAGGTCGTGCTCCTCGACGTTCTGGTAGAGGACGTTCACCCAGCGCTCGTCCGAGGAGACCTCGGTGATCTCACCCTCGAACGCGAGATTTTCCAGATGACGACCGAAGAAGTCGACGTCGTCGTGGGGGAGCGTGTCGTCGTCGATGAAGAACCCGTACTCGAAGTCGCCCGCCCACATGTACAGCAGGCCGAAACTCGTCTCCGCGTGGCTCGCCGCCGGGACGACGTGTTCGTACTCCGCGACGCCGTGGTCGCGATACCACTGCTCGCGGCGGGCCCCGTCGAACACCTCGCCGGAGAGCCCCTCGTCGTCGAGCATGTCCTGCATCGCCTCGGTCTCGCAGAAGTCCTCTGTGACGAGCACGACCTGCAGTCGGTCGAGGTCGAACCCGTGCTCGCGGGCGTTCTCGGCGTAGGCCCGCACGCACTCGTATTCACGTATCGTCGGCACCACCACGCAGATGTCCCGTGTCATCGGTCTCGTACTCGTACGTGTTTAGGTCGCCCTAAAGAAGCTGTCGTTGTCGGACGCCTCGACGGGGGTCCGGCCGTGGCTCGCGCGATATTGCCTACGAGGGTATCTGAACGTGTTCGGGATGTGCAACGTAATCCCGAATCGCCGAGAAAAGAGGTTCTTTCGGCAGTCCTGTGCGCATCTGGTCGTTTCGACCGCGGGAGAGGATCCGGATCTTATGTAAACCAATCAAGGAGAACTATTAACCCGTTTCCGGGGGCCACTGTAGGACATGAGAACGCACAGACGCGACGGGGGGTGTTCCCCATGAATCTGGAAGACCAGACGTGTCTCGTGACGGGGAGTTCCCGGGGTATCGGGAAGGGTATCGCGGTGGACCTCGCCGACCGCGGCGCCGACGTGGTAGTCAACTATCGCTCGTCGGCGGCGGAGGCCCAGGCAGTCGTCGAGTCCATCGAGGACGACGGCGGGACGGCCGTCGCCGCACAGGCGGACGTGTCCGATTTCGACGACGTGCAGGCGATGGGCGAGGAGATCCGCGACGCGCTCGGTCCGATCGACGTGCTCGTCAACAACGCGGGGATCACCGTCGACAAGAAGTTCGAGAACATGAGCCGCGACGACTGGGAGGCGGTCATCGACGTCAACCTCGGCGGCGTCTACAACTGCACGAAGACGTTCTTCGACGACATCAAGGCGTCACGCCACGGCCGACTCATCAACATCTCCTCGGTCGTCGGCCAGCAGGGCAACTACGGGCAGGCCAACTACGCGACGACGAAGTCGGGGCTGTTCGGGTTCACGCGGACGCTCGCGCTGGAGATGGCCTCGACCGGATCGACGGCGAACTGCGTCGCGCCGGGATTCGTCGCGACCGACATGCTCGAGGAGGTCCCCGAGCGCGTCCAGGAGAAGATCCTGCGGGACATCCCGCTCAATCGCTTCGCGACCGTGCAGGACATCTGCGGGATCGTCTCGTTCGTCGCCAGCGAGGAGTCGAGTTACATGACGGGCCAGGTCATCGGCGTCAACGGCGGCATGGAGTGGTGAGATGAGCAGCGAAGAGACCGACGAGGGAGCGGCGGACGCCGACGACGCTGCGCCGGGGGCGGGCGACCCGACCGACGAGGAGTCGCCGCTCGAAGAACTCCAGCGGCGCCGAGAGGAGTCCCGCCGTGGCGGTGGCGAGGAACGCATCGAACGCCAGCACGCCCGCGGGAAGATGACGGCCCACGAGCGCGTGGAGTACCTACTCGACGACGGTACGTTCACCGAGATCGACGCCTTCGTCGAGCACCGGGCGACCTCCTTCGGGATGGACGAGAAGGAGTTCCCCGGCGACGCGGTCGTCACCGGCTACGGCGACGTGAACGGCCGGAAGGTGTTCGTCTTCGCCCACGACTTCACCGTCCTCGGAGGATCGGTCGGCGAGGTCGTCGCCGAGAAGATCTGCAAGGTGATGGACCGGGCCACCGACGCCGGCGTCCCGGTCGTCGGCCTCAACGACTCCGGCGGCGCGCGCATCCAGGAGGGCGTCGACTCGCTCGTGGGGTTCGCGAAGATCTTCGAGCGCAACACGAAGGCCTCCGGGATGATCCCCCAGATCTCGGCGATCATGGGCCCCTGCGCGGGCGGCGCGACCTACTCGCCGGCGCTGACCGACTTCACGTTCATGGTCCAGGACACCTCGCACATGTTCATCACGGGCCCGGACGTCATCGAGACGGTCACCGGCGAGCAGGTGTCCAAGGAGGAACTCGGCGGCGCGGGCAGCCACTCCACGAAGTCCGGCGTCGCGCACTTCGCCTGTTCGGACGAGGAGGAGGCGCTGGACAACATTCGACGCCTGCTCTCGTATCTCCCGCAGAACAACATGGAGGACCCGCCGCGGGTGGCGTCGTGGGACGACCCCGACCGGGAACTCGACGGCATCACAGACATCGTGCCGGAGGCGCCGCGCAAGCCCTACGACATGACGCAGGTGATCGACCGCGTGGTCGACGAGGACTCCTTTTTCGAGGTCCACAAGAACTGGGCCCGGAACGTGGTCGTCGGGTACGCGCGAATGGACGGTCGAGTGGTCGGCATCGTCGCCAACCAGCCCCGCGTCAGCGCCGGCACGCTCGACATCGACGCATCCGAGAAGGCCGCGCGGTTCATCCGGACGTGCGACTCGTTCAACGTGCCCATCGTCTCGCTGGTCGACGTGCCCGGGTTCATGCCGGGGACCGACCAGGAACACAACGGCATCATCCGCCGTGGGGCGAAACTCATCTACGCCTACGCGGAAGCGACTGTCCCGCTGCTCTCCGTGGTGGTCCGGAAGGCCTACGGCGGCGCCTACATCGTCATGTCCTCGAAGTTCCTCGGGTCGGACGTGAACTACGCGTGGCCCGCCTCGGAGATGGCGGTGCTCGGCCCGCGCGGCGCGGTGAACATCCTCTACCGGAAGGAGCTACAGCAGGCCGAAGACACCGACGCCCGGCGCCAGGAGCTGATGGACGAGTTCCGCGAGGAGTTCGCCCACCCCTACGGCCCGGCCAAGCGGGGCTACCTCGACGACGTGATCGAACCGAAAGACACGCGCAAGCGGCTCATCCGGGACCTTGAGATGCTGGAACGCAAGCGCGAGGACAGCCCGCCCAAAGACCACGGCAACATCCCACTATAATGGCAGAAGCCGAACGCTCAGACGGCGGTACGGAGGCGTCGGACGAGTCGACCGAGAGAAGCGAGACAGTGACGGTCGCGCTCGACGACTCCGAAGTATCGGTGTCGATCCCGGCCGACGCGGACGAGACGGAGGCGGCGGCGATCGCCTCGGCGGTCGGCGCCCACCTGCACGACCGACAGGTCGCGGCCGCCGCGACGGCCGCTGCTGACGACGGACCCGAACGGGTCGACGCGTGGAAGCTGGCCAGCCGGATGAAAGCGCGCGGGCGGAGCCGCTGGCCGAAAGAGGTGCGACGCGGCGAGGAGTGGAAGGCCGCCGCGCGCTCGTTCTACTGAGCGGAGCCGCTCGTTCTACTGACGCGCTCCTGGGTGGATCCACCGTAACACCCACATTCCACCCCTTCCACGCTTCGCACATGACAGTCGCAGTGATCGGTGCGTCGATGACGAAGTTCGGTCAGCGCGACGCCTGGATACGCGAGCTCATCGCCCAGGCGGGCGAGGCCGCGCTCGAAGACGCCGGGATCGAACCGGACGACGTGGAGCACCTCTACGTCTCGAACATGGCCAGCGGCGAGTTCGAGGGCCAGGGCGGGATCATGAACGCCCTCGCCCACGACCTGGGACTCATGCCCGCCTACAGCGAGCGCGTCGACCAGACCTCCTCGTCGGGCGGGGCCGGCATCTACGAGGCCTGGCAGTCGGTCGCCTCCGGCGCGAGCGACATGACGCTCCTGGTCGGCGGCGAGAAGATGACCCACTGCTCGACGGCCGAGGCCACCGACATCATCGCCTCGATCACCCACCCCGTCGAGTACAAACACGGCCTCACCCTGCCCTCGTTCGCGGGTATGACCGCCCGACACTACCTCGAACGGTTCGACGCGCCCCGCGAGTCGCTCGCGAAGGTCGCGGTCAAGAACCACAAGAACGGCGTCGACAACCCGCACGCCCAGTTCCAGAAGGAGATCGACGTCGAGACCGCCCTGGAGAGTCCGATGGTCGCCGACCCGCTGCGACTGTACGACTTCTGTCCCATCACGGACGGGAGTGCGGGGATGATCTTCACCACCGAGGAGAAGGCCCAGGAGATCACCGACGACTACGCTGTCATCTCGGGAGTCGCCGGAGCGACGGACACTCACGTCGTCCACGAGCGCGATGACCCGACCGTCATGGGCGGCGTCGTCGACTCCAGCGACCAGGCCTACGAGATGGCCGGACTCGGCCCCGAAGACGTCGACGTGGCGGAACTGCACGACATGTTCACCATCCTCGAGTTCCTCCAGATGGAGGGCTGTGGCTTCGCGGAGCACGGCGAGGCCTGGAAGCAGATGGACGAGGGCCGCACCGAGAAGGACGGCGAACTGCCGATCAACACCTCCGGCGGCCTGAAGTCGAAGGGCCACCCGCTCGGCGCGAGCGGCGTCGCACAGGGCTACGAGATATACAAGCAACTCGTCGGCGAGGCCGGCCCGCGGCAGGTCGAGGCGGACACGGGGCTCGCCTGCAACGTCGGCGGGTTCGGGAACTGCGTCATCACCACCATCATGGAGGCACGATAATGTCGTTCGACGCCTACGTCTGCGAGAACGGGCACGTCACGTACCCCGGCCACACGCTGTGTCCGGAGTGCGGCGAGAAACAGACCGAGACGATCGACCTGAGCGATCGCACCGGCGAAGTGGTCACCTGGACCCACAGCACGAAGACGCCGCCGGGCGTCCGCGAGCCGAACACGCTCGCCATCGTCGAGTTCGACCTCTCCGGGGAGGACGTCGCCGACGAGTACGTCCGCGCCATCGGGCAGGTCACGATCGAGGAGGTCGAGACCGGGGACGCGGTCGAACCGGTCTACGCCGAGCAACTGCGGGACCCCGAGGTCGGCATCAAGGTCCCCGAGAGCCAGGAGTGGGACGGCTACCGGTTCGAGCCCGCGTAGCGGACGACCACTGTCTTTTCGCGGAGCGGGTCGCGTCGGATGCACCGGCAATGTCGAGACGCGTCCGGACCGGCGACGGGCCGGTCGATCAGCCGGGGTCGGGGCGACGGAACGAGTCGGCCGGGACCCGACCAGGGGCTGCAAACAGATTTGATTCAGTCGGCGGTGGTGACGGGTGCGGGACCCGGGTCCCCGACCGACTCGCTTCCGTCAGTCCCGGCGAGTGCGGACAACCCATCCGCGACCGAGCGGTATCCCCCGTCGTCGGCGTGCGGGTAGACGGCTACGAGGTCACCGTCGTCGTAGACGGCGAGCGAGAGGGCTGGGAAGACCAGCCAGTCCCCCTTCTCTCCGGTGTCCATCGCGTAGCACTCGCGCGTCTGGAACGACGGGCGCAGGGACACTTCGTTCCGGCGTGCCCACTCCGTGAACGCCAGATACCGGTCGCGCGCGCCTACCGCGGTCGGGTTCTCACAGCGGATGCGTTTGGGGCAGTCGAACACGTCGAATCCGTCGATGCTGCCCTCGGCCTCGAGGCGTCGGAGCCTCCCGCGGAGGCGCGAGCGCTGTCGCGCGGCCGGCGCTGGGAGCGTCTCCCTGACGTACAGCGCGGCGTACCGTCCCCCGTTCCGCTCGGTCGGCGTCATGGGTATCCACACGCACGCCGCGGAGCATAATAAATCATTATATTTTATCGCGTATGTGTGTCGGACACCGACCTCCCGGCGGACGCGCGTGCGTCTCGCGGCACGCCACGTCCGCAACCACCAGAACGGGTCGAATGTCCGCAAAAATCCCAGCTGGACCTGTGCTAGCGGCCGTCGTCGCCGCGTTCGCTGCCGTCCGTCGGTCCGCTGCCGTCCGTCGGTCCACTGCCGTCCGTCGTTCCGTCGCCGTCCGCCGATCCGCTGTCGGCTTCCGTCCCGCCACCATCCTCCTCAGCGTTGCTGCCGTCGTCCCCTCCGTCGTCGCCAGCGCTCCCGCCGTCGCTATCGGCCGGCCCGGGGGCTGCGGGTTCGCTCCCCTGCGCATCGGTCTGGTCGGGTTCGCTATCACCATCGCCCGACGGTGAGGCGGGCCCCGACGCCGAGTCCGCTCCGTCGCCGGTCCCGGGCAGGTCACCGAGCTCGCGCTTGATCGACTCGAGTTCGGCATCGACGTCGACGGCCGCACCCGGTTCCTCCGCGGCGCTCTCGTCGTTCTCGCCGACTCCACCGTTTTCGTCCGTCTCGTCGACGCCCGGGCTCGTCCCGTCAGGTGAGTCGGAGGTTCCGTCGCTTCCGGCCGCCCCCTCGTCCTCACTGGTCGACCGTCGAGTGCTCTCGCGGATTCGCTCTTGAATTTCGGCGCGCAGTTCGCGGGCGTCGTCGAGCAGATCGGCGGCTTCGTCGTTCGTCGGTCGCCCCTCGACGGCGTCCTGTAGCTCGACGAGCGCGTCGTCGAGCCGGGAGAGCGTGGTCTCGCTCGCGGCACGAGCGCGCTCGCGGACCTGTTCGGTTCCCTCCTGTGCCCGGTCGGCGCCCTCCGCCATCCGGAGCGCGCGCTGGAGGAGCCTGAGCGCGCGGATGTTCGTTTCGAGCACGAGGATGAGGCCCGGGATCGCGACCTCGCTCGTGAGCCTGCGCAGGTCCCGCGGGGTCGGCAGGCGCGGGCCGTCCTCGGGGCTGGGCGGCTCCAGTTCCGCTTCGAGTTCGCGGAGGGTCCGGACGAGGTCGGCCACCAGCCGCGAGAGGTCCTCGCCGGAGTCGTCGTCGGCCATGTCCCGTCCTTCGAGCGCCGACGGAAAAAACGTCACTACTCGATCGGGGCGGTCAACCACGGACCGGCCACGCGGGCGGCCCGATTCGAGCCTTACAGGTCCACGTCGGGGAACGACGCGGGGAGCGGGGCGGGACGACCGGGGTCGGAGTCGACCCTTTGGAAGGCGCTTTCGGTCGACGACCACCGGACCGCCGACATGATCTCGAGGACGTGCGAGGCCAGGTCGCCGCTGGTGCGATGGTCCCAGTCGCCGCGGACGGCGTACGCGAGATCGGCGACGCCCGCGCCGCGGCCCGCCGTGTAGTCGTGCGTGAGCGGGACGGTCTCCCACTCGTCGTCGCCGTCGCTCCGGATCCGGACCGGTCCCTCGAAGTGGTTCGGGTCCGGGAGCGCGAGCGTGGCCTCGGTCCCGTAGATCTCGAAGGCCGGCGACGGGAGCGTCGAGGCCTCGACGTCGAAGCTCATCAGCAGGTTCGCCGTCGCCCCGTCGGCGAAGTCGACGATGCCGGCCTCGTGGGTCGGCACCTCGACGTCGATCTCCTCGCCCGCCCGCGGTTCGCTGCCGATGGTCCGGGTATCGTGCGGCCGCGAGACCGAGCCGGCGACGCGCGTCGCGCTGCCGAGCAGGAAGACGAGCGCGGTGACGTAGTACGGCCCCATGTCGAACAGCGGCCCACCGCCTTCCTGGTAGTACAGGTCCGGGTTCGGGTGCCAGCGCTCGTGGCCTGGCGATGTCCAGTGGGCAGTCGCGCCGACTGGCTCGCCGATGCGTCCCTCGTCGATGACCCGTCGAGCGGTCTGGAGGCCCGCGCCGAGGAACGTGTCGGGTGCGGACCCGACCAGCAGGTTCTCCGCTGCCGCGGTCGCGACGACGTCCTCGGCGTCCTCGACCGTGGTCGCGAACGGCTTCTCGGTGTAGACGTGGTTGCCCGCTTCGAGGGCGTCGGTGATGACCTGCGCGTGGGCGTGCGGCGGCGTCAGGTTGACGACCGCCTCGACCGACTCGTCGGCGAGTAACTCGTCGACGGGCAACGCCTCGATGCCGTGTTCGTCGGCCGTCGCCCGCGCGAGGTCTTCGTCGAGGTCCGCGCAGGCGACGAGATCGAACGCGTCGAACGTCTCGTCTGCAGTGAGATACCGCTCGCTGATGTTGCCACAGCCGACGAGTCCGACGGAGAGGGGTTCCATGGACAGACCTTGGTGACCCCCCTACTCAATCCTCCGGACACCGGTCCGGTCTTCCGGGAAGTGCCTGCTGCGAGTCGGCCGACGGCGTCGTCAAATACCGAGACCGACCGCAACCCTTATTTCTTTAGGTTCACCTAAACCCAGGTATGGAAGCAACGGACGAGTCGGCGGACGCCCAGCGGCCGTCGGAAGCGTCGGACGAACGCCCCGCGGTGGACTGTCCCGACATCTCCGCGTATTCGACCACGGAGACGAAAACTGTGTTCACCGAATCGGACAACGGCGACGGGTGGATCGCGACGGACCTCACCGTCGACGTCCGAGAATAGCGCGCCGGCTGGTTACTTCTCGATAGCGGCGTCGGTGACCAGCGTGTCCTCTTCGAGGTAGTGTTCGACGTGGTGGGCGTCCTCTTCGGTCTGGACGAGGATCTCGCGGAGAATCTCCGCCGACGCGTGGTCGCCCAGGTCCGTCGCGAGTTCGATGTGCTCGCGCTGGGACTCGATGACGTCGCCGTACATGTCGAGGTCGTTCGCCAGCGACGTACGGATGTCGTAGACGTCGTCGTCCTCGAACTCGACGGTCGCCATCTCGGCCTGGTTGACCGGGTTCGAGACCGGCGTCCCGCCCAGCGCCTGCAGGCGCTCGGCGATCTCGTCGGCGGCCGCCTCGGCGTGCTCTGCCGCCTCACCGAGGAACAGGTGCAGGTCGCGGAACTCCGCGCCCTCCACGTTCCAGTGGTGTTTCCGCAGCTGGTGGTACAGCATGTACGTGTCCGCCAGGTCCGTGTTCAGCGCGTCGATGATCTGCTCGGCCTTCCCCTGTTCGAGACGCAGCGCGTTCTCCTCGACCGTACCGAACTCTTGCAGGACGTGCTTCTGGGTGCTCATTACAGCCAGTACTTCGTCCGCTCACCCCTTAAAGATTGGCACTCGGAAAGAATATTTTTGGATGGCCAAAAGTTGTTTTCTATTCGATCAACCTCAGTTACGCGGGTGCGGATCGGATCGCGACCGAACCGGTTCGGGATGCGAGTCGGGCGCCGGTCACGGTCGGGTCAACACGAGGGCGGCGTCACCGTCGAGTCTGGCCTCCTCGACGCCCGCTTCGGGCTCCGCCGCCCGGGCCTGTCGGTCGTGCACCGCGAGGAGCGCGGCGCGCTCGGGGCCTTCGATCCCCAGGTCCTCCACGAACTCCTCCCAGACGTGGGCTGGCAGCGCCAGGTAGTACGCCGCCTCGCTCCGGCCGACCAGTGGATCCTGGTGGAAGTAGTTGCGCCACTCGTAGACGATGTCCTCAACGCCCGGGAGGTCCCGGACGTTCGACTGGTGTGTCCGAACGAGATCCGTGAGTCGGGCGGTAGAGACGCCGTGTTCGTCGGCCGCGGCGGCGAGGACCGCGTCGTCGAACGCCGCCAGTTCGTCCCTGGTCATTCGGCCGGAACGACGGTGCCAGTGCATTTATAATCCCGCACCGTAGGCGACCCCATGCATCCGCGGGCGGAGGAATTCGCACGGCGCGCAGCCGACCGGGGCGTCGACGTCGAGATCCACGAGTTCCCGGAAGGGACGAAGACCGCCGCGGACGCCGCCGAGGCGATCGGCTGCGACGTGGCCCAGATCGCCAGTTCCATCGCGATGGTCGCGGACGAACTGGTGGTCGTCGTGACCAGCGGCGCCCACAGGGTGAGCGAGGCGCGACTGGCCGCCCTGCGCGGCGTCTCCCCCGACGACGTCCGCATGGCCGACGCCGACGAGGTGAAAGCGACGCTGGGCTGGGCGATCGGTGGCGTGCCACCGTTCTGTCACGAGACGAGAGTTCCGGTCTACCTCGACGAACGACTCCGCGAGTTCGAGACGGTCTGGGCCGCGGCGGGCACGCCGGAGGCCGTCTTCCCGATCGATCCCGACCAGATCGAGGCACTCGCCGACGCGACGCCCGCCGTCGTCGCCGACGCGTGACGGACGGGCCCCACCGAGACCGTCGATCGGGCCCGCGACCCGGTTCCTTCCTGCGATCTGAGAACGGGGACAGTTTATAAACGGACACGACCCGAAGTCGGGAGTAGATGGGTCAGTTAGCAACGTTGTTCGAACCCGACCGTATCGCGGTCGTGGGCGCGACCGACCGCGAGGGGTCCGTCGGTCGCGCGATCACGGCGAACCTCCTCGCCGACTTCGAGGGGGACGTGGTCGCCGTCAACCCCACGAAAGACGAGGTGCTGGGCCTGGAATCGTACGACAGCGTCGTCGACGTCCCCGACGTCGACGTGGCCGTCGTCGTCGTGCCGCCCTCGATCGTCATCGACGCCATCCGGGAGGCCGGCGAGGCGGGCGTCCGCGACGTCGTCGTCATCACCGCGGGCTTCGGCGAGTCGGGGAGCGAGGGCGCTTCACGCGAACGCGAACTCCGCGAACTCGCCGGGGAGTTCGACCTCAACCTCGTCGGCCCCAACAGCCTCGGGATCATGAACACGGACGTCGGCATGAACGCCACGTTCGGTCCCGAGAGCGCTCGACCCGGCTCGATATCGTTCATGAGCCAGTCGGGGGCGTTCGTCACGGCCGTCGTCGACTGGGCCAACGACCGCAACCTCGGCTTCCACAACGTCGTCTCGCTGGGTAACAAGGCCGTTCTCGACGAAAGCGACTTCGTCGCCGAGTGGGGCGACGACCCCGACACCGACGTCATCCTCGGCTACCTCGAAGACGTGGTCGACGGCCGGTCGTTCGTCGAGTCGGCCCGCGAGGTGTCGGCCGACACGCCCATCGTCGTCGTCAAGTCGGGCCGCACCGAGGCTGGCGCCTCGGCCGCCGCCTCCCACACCGGCGCCATCGCGGGGTCGGAAGCGGCCTACGAGGCGGCGCTCGACCAGGCCGGCGTCCTCCGCGTCGAAACCGTCCAGGACCTGTTCGACTTCGGGAGCATCCTCGCGGGCCAGCCGCTGCCCGAGCGCGACGGCGTGGCCATCGTCACGAACGCCGGGGGCCCAGGCGTGATGACGACGGACGCCGTCGGCGACTCCGGCCTCTCGCTGGCGTCGTTCACCGACGAGACGATCGAGGCGTTCCAGGAGGCGCTGCCCCAGGAGGCGAACGTCTACAACCCGGTGGACATCATCGGCGACGCACCCGTCGAGCGCTTCGAGGAGGCGCTCGACGTCGCGCTGGCGGACCCGAACGTCGGCGCCGCCGTCGTGGTCGCCTGTCCGACGGCCACGCTCTCCTACGAGGCGCTGGCCGAGGCCGTCGTCGACCTGCAGGACGAGTACGAGATGCCGGTCGCCGCGACGCTGATGGGAGGCTCCTCGACGCGCGCGGCCAACGACACCCTCTCGGCGGGGGGCATCCCGACGTACTTCGACCCGGCCCGCGCCGTGCGCAGTCTCGACGCGCTCAGGGAGTACCGCGAGATCAGCCGCCGCGAGTACGCCGAGCCGGAGACCTTCGACGTGGACCGGGAGGCGGCCCGCGAGATCCTCGAATCGGCCGGCCGGCGCGACACCAACCGCCTCGGCGTCGAGGCGATGGGGCTGCTCGACGCCTACGGCATCCCGACCCCCGCCGCCGAGATCGTCGACAGCCGCTCGAAGGCGGTCGACGTCGCTGAACGCGTGGGCGACGGCGGCGAGGTCGTGATGAAGATCGTCAGCCCGGACATCCTGCACAAGTCCGACATCGGCGGCGTCGCGGTCGGCGTCCCGCCCGAGGAGGTCGGGGACACGTACGAGGACCTGGTGACCCGTGCGCGCAACTACCAGCCGGACGCGACCATCCTCGGCGTGCAGGTCCAGGAGATGCTCGACATGGACGGCGCCGTCGAGACCATCGCCGGGATGAACCGCGACCCGCAGTTCGGCCCGCTCGTCCTCTTCGGCCTCGGCGGCATCTTCGTCGAGGTGCTGGAGGACACGACCGTCCGGGTCGCCCCCGTCAGCGAACCCTCGGCCAGGGACATGCTGAACGAGATCGACGCCGCGCCGCTGTTGCGCGGGGCTCGCGGCCGTGATCCGGTCGACGAGGCGGCGGTCGTCGAGACGATCCAGCGTCTCTCGCAGCTGGTCACCGACTTCCCCGCCATCGTCGAGCTAGACATCAACCCGCTCGTCGCCACCGCCGACGGCGTCCAGGCCGTCGACGTGCGACTCACCATCGACCAGGAGGAACTATGAAACCCATTTTCGTCACGTCCACCGGAGAAGGCACCGGCAAGACAGCTATCGCGATCGCCGTCGCGAAACTCGCCCAGGAGGAGGGCCTCGACGTCGGCTACTTCAAGCCGAAGGGGACTCGGCTGAAGAGCCCCGTCGGGAAGACCCGCGACGAGGACCCGATCCTCGCCCGGGAGATCCTGGGTCTCGACCACGACCTCGCGGAGCTCGAACCGGTCGTCTACTCGCCCGCGTTCATCGAGGAGGCGATCCGCGGCGACCGCGACGGCGAGGTCCGCGAGCGCGTCCGCGAACACTTCGACGCCCTCGCCGACCAGTACGACCTCGTCGTCGTCGAAGGCGGCGGCCGCCTGGAGACGGGCGGCATCGTCGGCCTGACCGACCCCGACGTGGCCGAACTGCTCGACGCGCGGACGCTCCTCGTCGGCGGCTACGCGAACCCCGCCGACGTCGACGGAGTGCTCGCGGCCGCGCGGCAGTTCGAGGGCAACCTCGCCGGCGTCCTGTTCAACGCCGTCGCCGACGGGAACTTCGAGTCGCTGAACACCGACGTCGTCCCGTTCCTCGAGACCCGCGACATCCCGGTGCTGGGGATCGTCCCGCGCGTCCAGGAACTTGCCGGAATCACCGTCGCCGACCTGGCGGACTCGCTCGGTGCGGACGTGCTCAACCCCGAGGCCTCGACGGACGGGTTCGTCGAGCGCTTCGCCGTCGGTGCGATGGGCAGCGACGCCGCGCTCCGTCACTTCCGTCGCATGCGTAACGCGGCGATGGTCACCGGGGGCGACCGCTCGGAGATCCAGGCCGCCGCGCTCGAAGCGCCCGGTATCGAAACGATCGTCCTCACGGGCGGGCTCAGGCCGTCGGGAGCCATCCTCGGCAAGGCCGCCGAGGCGGACGTGCCGATCCTGCTCGTCCAGTCCGACACGAAGGTCACCGTCGACCGCATCGAGGACGAACTGAGCACGGGTCGCACGCGCGACGCCGAGACCGTCGACCGCATGGTCGAACTCCTCTCGAACCACGCCGACCTCGCGGGCCTCTTCGAAGGCGACGATTAACGGCGAGGCCGCGCGCAGTTGAAACACTGCTTTCGTCCCGTGATTACGAGGTACCTACCGATTTTCAACTGTCGATAACGCCGCCTTACCACTTCACGACGCTCGTCTCGGTCTAGAACGATACGCTCCACTTATTACGCGGAGTGCGCTGTTTCGCGTGGAGCCTGTTGGCTCCGTAGTGTCACACACCGGGGCCCACGCCCCACCGTTCCCTTTATTACCCCTACCCAGGCTGTCGCCCGCCGGTAGCGCGTCAGTCGCCCGGAACGGCGCCGTTCGGCAGGTGTGTGCGGACGCCGTCGATCGCCACCGACGGGTCCTCGAGAGACAGCGGCGGGAGCGTCCACACCGGGCAGTCCGTCATCTCTCGCAGCGTCTCGGGATTGGTCCGTTCGGCGACGGACTCGCCCTCGTACTCGTTGAGGACGACACCGTGAACGGGACAGTCTCGACGTTCGAGCGCTTCGACCGCGAGCGCGGAGTGGTTCAGCGTTCCCAGTCCGGAGCGTGCGACGACCAGGACGGGAATCTCCAGGTCGGCGATCAGGTCGACGACCTCCGCGTCCCCGGCCAGCGGGACGCGCAGTCCACCGATCCCCTCGACGACGCCGACCGACGCCTCGGCGAGTGCTCGCTCACACCCCTCGCGGACGCTCGCGTACGAGAGATCCACCTCCTCGCGAGCAGCGGCGACTGCGGGCGCCAGTGGCGGCGCGAGCCGTTCGAGACATGTCGCGGCGTCGTCGCTACCGCAGGCCTCCGCGACGAACCCGGCGTCGTCGTCCGGGGGATAGCCGGTCTGGACCGGTTTGATCGCCCGGGCCTGGACGCCCGATTCGCGAAGCCACCCGACCAGTCCCGCGGTCACCACGGTCTTGCCGACGCCCGTGTCGGTCCCGACCACGGCGAAGTCGGTCACGGCGTCCGCCGACAGGTCGGCGTCGCCCGGGCCCCTGTCCGGGCACGGGTCTGGATTCGAGTCCGTCACAGCAGCCCTACCTCCCGACCGGCCGACTCGAACGCCTCCAGACAGCGGTCGACCTCCGCGGCGGTGTGCGTCGCCGTCGGCGCGACCCGGATCCGGGCCGTGCCCTCGGGGACGGTCGGAGGGCGGATCGCCGGCGCGACGATTCCGTCCTCGGCGAGACGCTCCTCCAGCGCGAGCGCGTCACCGCGGTCGCCGACGAGGACCGGGAGGATCTGCGTCTCGCCCGGCACTTCGTAGCCCATCGCTTCCAGGCCCCCGCGCAGCGTCTCGACTATCTCCCACAAACGGTCGGCCCGGTCGGTCTCGCGGGCGATCCGGAGCGATTCGCGCGCCACGCCGACGGCGGGCGGCGCCAGTCCCGTCGAGAACAGGAACGACCGCGCGGCGTTGAGCAGGTACTCGACCAGCGTCTCGTCGCCGGCGACGTAGCCACCCTGGCTCGCCAGCGCCTTCGAGAGCGTCCCGAGTTGGACGTCGACCCGGTCGATCAGTCCCTCGCGTTGGACGATTCCGCCGCCGTCACCGAACAGCCCGGTCGCGTGCGCCTCGTCGACCATCACCCACGCGCCGAACTCGTCGGCGACGTCGCAGAGCGCTTCGAGGGGCGCCACGTCGCCGTCCATCGAGAACACGGTGTCCGTGACGACGAGCCAGTCCTCCTCGGTCCCGCTGTCGAGCGATCCGGCCGCTCGCTGGGCCATCTTCGCGCGCAGGTCGTCGGGGTCGGCGTGGTCGTAGACGACGGTCTCGTCGGCGCCGATCCGACAGCCGTCGACGATGCTCGCGTGGTTGAGTTCGTCGGAGAAGACGACGTCCGGCGCGAGCGCGTCGATGGTCCCGACGTTCGCGGCGTAGCCCGAGGAGAAGACGAGCGCGCGCTCGACCCCCTTGCAGTCGGCCAGGTCGCGTTCGAGCGCACGGTGGATCCCCGTGTCGCCGGTCACGAGTCGCGAGGCGCCGGCGCCGGTGCCCACCGAGCGGGCGGCGAGTTCGGCCGCGCGCTGGACCCGGCGGTCGCCGGTCAGTCCGAGGTAGTCGTTGGACGCGAACACGAGCGCCTCGTCGCCGTAGTCGGGCGCGCCGCCGCCCGGATCGTCGGCGAACCTGGCCCGCGCCCCCACGGACTCCGCCGGTCTGCGGTCCCGTCGAAGCCCATCCCGCTCGCGTTCGCGCAACCGCGCATCGAGGTCGAACCCGCGGTCGGTCATACCTGTCCTCGCTCGCGGGCGGCCCCTCGTCCTTTCGGTTCCAGCGAACGTTCGGTTCGCCCGGGCGTCACTCCCCCAGATACGAGACGAACACCAGCCCGTCGGTCTTCAGTTCGTACTCGACGTCCGTCTCCAGTCGATTGTAGTCGAACGGCTCGGTGACGACGTGGTAGCCGTTCGGCGTCTCTCGGACCAGCGAGACGGTCGTGTGCGATTCGAGCCGCGTCACCAGTCGGTCGCGTTCCGCGGCGCTCGCGTCGTCGAGGTCGAAGAGAAAGTTCGTCTCGTCGCGGCAGCCGTCGGACTGGAGCGTCGACAGGAACGCGTCGTCGACTCGCTTGAACTTGTCGCGGACGCCCTCGTCGCCGTGGATCCGGGCCTCGATCCAGTCGTCCATCGACCGCCGGAGCGCGAACGTGGCGCCGAGCGCGTCTCTGGCGTTCACGGTGAGATAGAGCCGATACGTCTCGTCGAACCGGCTCGCCGCGTGGGCCAGTTCCGCCGCCGTCGGGGCCAGGTCCGCCTCGCGCTCGACGACCCGCCGCATCGCGGGGCCGTCGCCCGTCGCGTCCTCGTTCTCCTTCGTCCTGGCGACGGCCACCAGCAGGTAGACCCGGTCCCCGCCGAACTCGCAGTACTCCTCGAACGGCGCCAGTTCGACCATGCACGCCATACGTCGCGCCGCTCGTATAAGCACGGTCCGTCTCTCGACGGTCGACCCGTCGGCACCGAATCCGCGGGGAGCCAGCGGCCCCAGTCGTCGATCGCTACTTCGATTCCGTCGCCGGTCTACTCGTCGTGGTGGGTTCTTATCCCCAGTGCCGATCTCGGTCGTCGGACTGCCGCTCGTGACTCCGACGGCTCCGCCGGTGTTGCAGTCGCTGACCGTGTTCTCTGCTCCATTGCTGGTCTCCCTGGTGTCGGCTCTGGTCGCCCTGGTGTCGGCCCTGGTCGCTGTGTCGCTGGTCTCCGATCTGCTGGCCGACGCCCTCCCACTGGCTGCCACCGAACCCGCTCGAACCATGCGACTGGCGCTGGCGTTGCTGTCCTCCGGTCTGCTGGTCGCCGCTCATGCCGGGTGCGATGTCCCTGACCATCTCGGAGAGGCCGCCCTGGTCGTCTCGACCGCGCCGCTGGCTCTCTCGCCTGCCTCCCTGCTGGCCGACGTGCTGCCGGTCGCGCTCGCCGAACTCTCCGGGGTCGCGAGACCGGTGTTGCCCTTGCTGGTGTCGATGGCCCTGACGAGCGCCCTGGTGGTGTTGCCCCTGTTGATGCTGCTGGCTCTGGTGGTGCTGCTGTTGGGCCTGGTGGTGTTGTTGGCCCTGGTGATGCTGTTGGCCAGGGTGTCGCTGCTGGCCGTGCTGATGCTGTTGGCTCCCATGATGGCCCTGCTGGTGGTGCTGTCCTTGCTGCTGGTGGTGCTGTCCTTGCTGCTGGTGGTGCTGTCCTTGCTGCTGGTGGTGTTGTCCCTGCTGACGGTGCTGCTGGCCGCCTCGCTGGTGCCGGTCGCTCCCCATACCGGGGACGACGTCTCTGATCGTCTCGGTGAGGCCGCCCTGATCCCCTCCTCTGCGTTGCTGACGATGGTCTCGCTGCCCGCCTGTCTGACGACCGCTTCGCTGACCAGTCAGGTCCCGTCCCTGCTGGATGCCCTGGCGGTCGTCGCGCTGCTGGTTTCGTCGGTCCTGCTGTGCTCGCTCTCGTTCGTATCGGTCCTGACCGTGGTGATGCGGGAAGTGAGCCATGGTGAGATCTCCTGTGTGTCCGCGATAGACCGCGCCGTTCCGGTACGTCGACTGCGTTCGCCCTTCGGTCATTCCGCAGTAGAGCCTGTAGCTTGGGTTTGCAAGTCACTCCACGGGCCCGCGATCCGAATTCAACGGTACGGTGACGCCGGCACTCACCGGCTCTCGAACTGGCCCCGCTGTGCGCGAGTCCGAAGCGGAGACTGCGCGCACGCTCCTCGTCGGGGCGGGTCGACGGCTATCGTCCAGACAGGTCGGGAGAACCGGGAAGCGACACTCAGAAGCGCGGCATGACCTCGGCGGGGCCGTAGACGCCGTAGTCGCCCGCGCGGTTGCGGAGGACGGCGGCTTTCAGGTAGCCCAGCGCCGGCCCGTTGACGTTGGCTTCCATGCTCGTCGCGTCGTCCAGCTGGAACGTGTTCGTCCCGCGCTCGCCGTCGAAGGTGCGACCGGTCACGCGGACTGTCGTCGTCGTCGGCTTCTCGTCGGAGCGCACGTCGAGGACGCCGCCGACCGTCACGTCCGCGGCGTCGCAGATGCCCGCTCGCTCCAGCAGCACGTCGTCCGCGTGTTCCATGTCGCGGAACTCCAGCACGCCGTCGTGTTCGTCGACCAGCGCCTCTATCTCCTCGTCACTCATCTCGCGGGCGGTCTCGACGTCGTAGCCGTCGAGGTGCGCGATGTCCTCGCGGACGGTTCCACGGTTGTCCTCGTAGCCCGATTTGAGGCCGACGCCCCACCATATCTCGACCTCCTCGACCTCGACGAACGACTGGGCGGCGAGCGCCGCCGCGCCGGTGAGAAAGCCCGGCGTCGCGCCCGCACCGCAGACGAAGGTGATACCGCTCTCCTCCAGGGCCTCCGCGCGGTCGTCGAGCATCCCGATGACGCGCGAGCGCTTGAGCACGTCGACGAGGACGCCCTCGTAGCCGGCGTCGGCGAAGCGCTCGGCGATCCGCGGGATGAAGTCGTGTTCGAGGTTCGGGAGCGCGAGCAGGACCGCGTCGATCGCCTCGCTCTCGGCGATCACGTCGTCGATGGGCGTCGCCGTCGGTTCGCCCTGCTCGCTGGCGACGATACCGGCGCCCTCGCCGGTCTGTTTCACCCCGTCGCTGGCGGTGGAGCCCTCGACCGCGGCTGCACCGCCGTCGGACCGAGGGTCCGACGAGGTCTCACTCGCGCTGCTCGCGAGACCGCCGTCCGAGGCGTAGTCGTCAGTGGGCGTCGCTGGCGTGGTACCGTCCACCGATTCTTCCGGTCCCGACGCGACGTTACCCTCGGTCGCGTCGAGGAGTTCTGCCACGTCCAACCCACCGTCGGACGCGCTCCGCGCGCCCGACGAGCCGCTGGAATCGCGCCGCGATTCCAGGGCGCCGTGATCGATCGCGACGCCATCGCGGTCGCAGGCCGCGACCGGGGTGAGCCCCTCCTTGTGTCGGGAGACGTCGAGTGTTCGTCTGCCGATGCCACCGGTGCCGAGTACCGCGAATGTCACGTCGTCCATAGTGTGAGTGTCGTCGCTGCGTCGTCAGTCCGAAACGTTGCTGGTCGCGCTGCCCGCGGCGGTGTCCGTCTCGTCGTCGGCCGTCGCTCCCTCCCGGTCGCGGCTCGCGGCTTCTTCTCGCGAGCGAAGCTCGCTCGAACGGTCCGCGGAACTCCGTTCCGCGCTATCGCCGCTCGCTCCGTCCGCGACCTCCCGTCGGTCGGTCGCGCGCGCCTTCACCGCATCGGGGTCGAAGTCGTTCGCGTCCCGATTCGGTTCCAGCCCGGCGCGCTCGACGATCTCGATGTCGTCGGCGGCGGACTGGCCCTCGGTCGTCAGGTAGTCGCCGGTGAGCATGCCGTCGGCGCCCGCCTCGAACGGCAGGTGCTGCTCGTCCTCGGCGAGGTTCGCCTCCCGACCGCCGGTCAGGCGCACCCGCGCCTCGGGGTGGAGCAGCCGGTAGACGGCGATGGTCTGGATTATCTCCTCAGTCGTGATCTGGGCACCGTCGTCGAATTGCTCACCCAACGGCGTCCCCGCGACGGGGTTGAGGATGTTCACCGGTAGCGAGGAAACGCCGATGTCCTGCAACGCAACGGCCGCGTCGACCCGGTCGGTCGGGCTCTCGCCCATCCCGAGGATGACGCCGGCGCACAGGTCCATTCCCGCCTCCTTGGCGACTTCGAGCGTCTCAACCCGGTCGTCGAACGAGTGAGAGTCGACGATCTCGGGGAAGAAGTTCGGCGAGGTCTCGATGTTGTGATTGTAGTGGTTGATCCCCTCGTCGGCGAGTATCCGGGCCTCCTCCTCGGTGAGGATGCCCAGTGAGGCGTCGACCTCCACGTCGGTCTCGTCGCGGACCAGTCTGATGGCGCGGAGGACCTCCTCCCACTCCCCGGGGCGGCGTTCCTTCGAGACGCCCTTCTCGGCCACGACGATGCCGAAGCGCTGGGCGCCGTCGCGTTCGGCCCGCCTGGCCGATTCGAGGATCGACTCGGGGTCGAGGAACCCGTAGGTCTCGATGCCCGTGTCGAAGTGGACCGACTGGGCGCAGAAGCCGCAGTCCTCGGCGCAGTCGCCGGCCTTCGCGTTGACGATCGAACAGGCGTCGACCGTCCCGTCGCCGAAGTGCGCGCGGACCGCGTCGGCCGCCGCGGCGAGCGCTTCGACCGGCTGGGCGATCAGCGCTAGCCCGTCCCGGCGGTCGAGTCGCTCGCCCGCCAGTACCCGCTCTACCGCGTCGTCTATCGTGCGATTACCTGTCTCGTAAACCACGTTCGAGTCGTCGGTTGACTGGCCGAAAAAACTTCGGGTGACCGACGTTTGGAGCCGACGCGGTCACACGGGCTGCTCACCCCTGAGCGCGAGTCTCTCTACTCGCCCCAGTAGAACCGGGGCGCCAGCAGCATGTACGCGAGCGCGGCGACCAGCAGGAAGCGGGGCAGCACGCGGCCGAAGGCGAGCGGCGCGACGATGGCGGCGGTCTGGACGACCCCGAGGACGCCCGCGTCCTGGGCGCGGAGCTTCGGGTACGGGACCGGCGCGACCATCGCGACGGAGAGCAGGGCGGCGACGGCGAGCAGGCCCGGGACCCAGGTCAACCCGGCAAGGTACGCGGCGGCGAGGATGGTCGCGCCGAGCGTGTTCTGGATGCCCGGCCGGTTCTCGCCCTCGCCGACGAACTGGCTGTACAGGGCGGTCCGGAGGATCGAGAAGACGACGAACAGCGAGCCGGCCGCGAGCGCGGCGACCGCCTGACCGGTGGGCGCCGCGGCGAACCCGTCGCCGAGCCAGCCCCACTCCGCTGCCGCGATGCCGTACACGAGGAGGGCGGGCGTCGCGCCGAAGGAGACCACGTCCGTCACGGAGTCGAGCAGCGGGCCGACCTCGGTACCACCGAACTGCCTGGCGGCGATGCCGTCGAGCGCGTCGGCGATGGCGGCCAGCAGGACGAGTCGCGCGGCGAGCGCGGGGTCCGACAGCGCGACGACGCCGGCGACGAAGCCGACGACGGCGTTCGCGAGCGTGACAGCGTCGGCGACGCCGATCCGCTCGCGCACGCGCAGCCCCTCGTTCATACCACCGCTGTCGGTGACGGGGTACATCAATCACGGGGAAGCGCGCCCGCGGCGGAGTCCCCTCCCGCAGTCGGACCGGCCTGTCGCCGCGGAATCCACGCCGCGGTGGTCTTCCCATTCGCTCGTGAGCGAGCCCGACTTACTCGACCGCGTCGAGGACCCGCGCGAGCGACTCGATGCGGTCCCGCGGGGCGACGATGTCCGCGTCCTGATCGTAGGAGACGGCGTTCCCCTCGACGAGTTTCGGGACGTGCGTGTGGTAGAGGGAGAGATACAGCTCCCTGACGTTCTCGGAGGCGATGGCGGTCAGGTCGTCGTCGTACTCCCGGCGCGCGGCCTCGTCGGCCAGGTCCGCCAGCGCGAGTTCGCACCGGTGTTCGTCGAGCGTCCGGACCGCGTGCCGGCGATACCGGTGCCCGAGCAACCCGAAGGCGTCCGTTACCGAGGTCCGCTCGTCGGCCGGATGCGTTTCCATACAGGGACGTGTGTCGCCATCCGGGTAGGCCTTCGTACTGCGCACGGCAGGGGTTTATCAGTCACCGGTCGGGGGGAGCGACGCCTTCTCCTCGTCGAGCGGCGTCACCCGGATCGTGTTGGCGACCAGCGCGTGGTGGCCCCGTCGCAGTCGCTGCGAGAGCGACTGCCGGGTGATGTCGAGCTCCTCCGCGACCGCGTCGAGTGTCGTCTCCCGCGGCTCCTCGAAGTAGCCCATCGCCCAGGCGGTGTTCAGTGCCTCGTGTTGCTTCTCGGAGAGCCCGTATCGGCTCCCGGTCCGCGGACGGGACGTCTCGTAGAGCTGTTCGAGGCGATAGGAGATGTCGTGGTCGTCGGTGAACGCCCTGAACTCGTCGAACGGGCCGCGGTCGTCGAAGCGGATCTTGACGTCCCAGACGCCGTCCTGGCCCTTGGCTTCGAGGATAGTCGCCCCGCCCTGCGTGTAGGCGTAGACGACGGTTTCGACGTCTCCGGTCCAGGTGGCCCGGTAGAGCGAGGCCGACTCGAAGTCGTCCAGTCGCCGGAGGTCGACCACGGTGGGGTCCTCGCTGGCGACCGACTCGAAGACGTCCAGGTCGGCCTCGGACACCCAGAAGTACGGCGTCAGCAGTTCGTCGGTGGCGGCGACGCGGTCGATCTCGACGACCAGGTCGGGCAGGCGTTCGAGCGTCGCGGACAGCGCGAAGTCCGTCGAGGCGATCTGGAACTCGGCGAAGAGGCTCACGGGCGAGGTTGCGCGCTCACCGGGATAACGTCGTTTGCAGACTGGCTGCGGGTCGGTCAGGGTTGCCCACCGGAAACCCAGAAGGCATTTGTGACGGTCGGACCGACTGGGAAGCGAACGAACAGATGACTCCGGTCGAGGCCCTGGCCTGCGAACGCTGCGGTCGGCGCTACGCCCCCGACGACGTCGAGTACACCTGCCCCGCACACGACGGCGTCGCCGGCATCCTCGACGTGCGCTACGACTACGACGCCGTCCGCGACAGCGTGGCCGCCGCGCTCGACGGTCCGACGGAGGACCTGTGGACCTACGAACCGCTCCTGCCGGTCGACGGCGACCCCGTCAGACTCGGCGCTGGCGGGACGGCCCTCCTCGACGCCCCCGCTCTCGGCGACGCCCTGGGAGTCGACGCCCTCGTGAAAGACGAGACGGGCAATCCGACCGGTTCGAACAAGGACCGCGGGAGCGCAGTCGTCGTCTCGCGCGCGCGCCAGCAAGGCCACGACGTGGTCGCCTGCGCCTCGACCGGCAACGCTGCCGCTTCCCTCGCGGGGTACGCCGCCCGCGCCGACCTGGACTGTCGGATCTTCGTCCCCGCCGACCTCCCCGAGGCCAAGGCCGTCCAGCCCCGCCTCTACGGCGCGACCGTGCTGGGCGTCGACGGCACTTACGCCGACGCATACGAACTCTGTCGCGAGGTTTCGGCCGAACGCGGCTGGTACAACCGCAACGCTGCGATGAACCCCTACGCGGTCGAGGGCAAGCGAACGCTGGGGTTCGAACTCGCCGAGCAGGCCCCCGACGCCGACTGGGTCGCCATGCCGATGGGCAACGGCTGCTCGCTCGCCGGCGCCTGGAAGGGCCTCCGGGAGTTCGAACGCCTCGGATTCCTCGACGAGACGCCGCGCCTGCTCGGCGTCCAGGCCGAGGGCGCGACCGCCATCTACGACCGGTTCGTCACCGAATCCGACGGAGACGTCGGTGACCGCGACGGCGAATCAGCCCGTCGCCCCGTCGACGACGACGGGGAGACGACCGCCGACAGCATCGACGTCGGCGTCCCGCACAACGCGGGCAAGGCCTGTCGCGCGCTCCGGGAGAGCGGCGGCGACGCGGTCGTCGTCTCTGACGGAGAGATACTGGACGCCCAGCGCCTCCTCGGCGAGTGCGAGGGCGTCTTCGCCGAGCCCGCGAGCGCGGCAGCGGTCGCCGGCGTCCGGACGGCCCGCGAGCGTGGGACGATCGCTCCCGGCGAGCGCGTCGTCGTCGTCGCCACCGGGACCGGCCTCAAAGACACCGCCAGCGCGCGCCGGGCCGTCGACGACGTCATCGCCGTCGACGCCGCCGGCGAGGGGCTCCCGGACGACCTCTAACCGTTCGGCGTCACCAGCGCCGTCCCGGCGCAATTCAGTTCTCGTCGACGTCGTCCATCCACAGACGAGCGCCGGTCACGACGGTCCCGCTGACCAGGATCGCGAGCTGCCAGCCGTGGCGCACGACCGGGAACATGCGCTCGGGATTCTCGACCGTGTCCGGATCGGGCCCGCCGCCGACGCCACCCGGGTTGGGGTCGACGCCCGTGGAGATGTTGACCTCCTGGGAGGAGCCGCGGCTCCGCGGGCCGGTCTGCTCGGTGTCGGGGCTCAGGTCGACGTAGGACTGGACGATCCCCCGCTGGTCGGAGATCTCGAAGCGGCCGTCGAGGACGTAGAACTGGTCGTGCAGCGGCCACAGCGGGTTGACGCCGTGGTCGACGAAGTCCAGACCGATCCCCGCGAAGACGAGAGCGACGACGCTGACCCAGGCGATCCGGATCCCGCGCGCACCCCAGCGGTCCCGAACGAACGACCGATCGCGAATCCGCGTGTCGGCGTACAGCACCGTGCTCGCGACGATGGGGACGAGGTACGTGTGCAGAACGGTGCGGTGGCCGGCGACGGAGACGAGCGCGATAAAGGAGTCGAGATCGGGGGCGGCGGTCACGGCGAGGACGACGAGAAGAGCGCGCCGGTCGAAGACCGAGCCCAGTAGCGCGGCGGCGATCAGCCCGCCGAACGCGAGATGGACCAGCGTCGAAGGCATGGCAGTGGCCATGCGAGCCAATGGCATAACCTTTCAGGCGACGGGCGGTCCGCCGTGTGGTCCGTGCCCGGGGTGCTGAGGGCGAAAATATCCGTTCGAAACCCGCCCTGAAGCCGTATATCTGCGGCTTCACTGATTTCGCTGGCTCTTTCCCGATCGAATACGAATTCGAACCGGAATGAACGGACTCGAGGTCGGGATACGACTGCTCGCCGGGGGAACGCTCATTCTGACCAACGGGTTTTTCGTCGCCATCGAGTTCGCCCTGACGCGCGCCCGACAGTTCTCGGAGTCGGAGTTCGTCGGCGACGGCGGCGGCGCGCTGGAACGGGCCTGGGAGATGACCCAGAACCTGGAGATCTACCTCACGACCTGCCAGGTCGGCATCACGGCGTCGAGCATCGCCGTCGGGATCGTCGCGGAGCCGGCGCTGGCGGCCATCTTCGAGCCGCTGTTCGCGAACACGGTCTTCGCCTCGATCGGCTCGGGCGCTATCGTCGCCTTCCTCATCATCAACCTCGTCCACCTCACCCACGGCGAGCAGACGCCGACGTACCTGGGCGTCGAGCGCTCGCGGATGGTCTGCAAGTACGGCGCGACGCCCCTCTACTGGTTCAACTGGGCGATCTCGCCGCTGATCCGCCTCGGCGACTGGGTCGCGAAGCAGACGCTGCGCCTGTTCGGCATCGAGATGACGGGGGCGTGGCTCGAAACCGAGGAAGACGTCATCGAGTCCCGCGCCGACCTGCGGAACAAACTCGGCTCGGTCCTCGAGGAGGGCGACCTCTCCGAGGAGCGCCGCGAAGAGGTGATGAACGCCCTCCAGATAGGCGAGCAGCCCGTCCGCGACGTCATGGTACCGACTGACGACGTCGTCGCGCTGTCGACGGAGGTCGACGCGGCCGAGAACTTCCGTCGGATCGAGGACCACCCGCACACCAGATACCCGCTCGTCGGCGACGACCTGACCGACTTCCGCGGGATCGTCTACCTGCCAGTCCTCATGCGGAACCGCCAAGAGCTGGCCGGGGACGGCGACGTCGACTTCGCCGAGCTGGCGGCACCTCCGGTGACCGTGTCCCCCGACGCCGACGTCAGCGACGCCATCGACCAGTTCCAGGCCGAGAATCAGGAGCTCGCGCTCGTCATCGAGGACGGCGAGGTGGTGGGGATGGTCACCGTGACCGACCTGCTGGAGTCGGTCACCGGCGACATCGAGGACCCAATCGACACTGGCGCCGCGCTGGCCGACGACTGACGGACGCGGCCTCCGGGTCGTCCCGTCACGGACGTGCCGGCTGGATCTTCAGACGTGCTGGCTGGACCTTCAGACGTGCTGGGCGATCAGGTCGCGCAGCGAACCCTCGTCCTGGACGCCGACGAGGCGTTCGGCCGCCTCGCCGTCGACGAACAGGAACATCGTCGGGACGCCCTGGACGCCGTACTCGCGGGCCAGTCCCTGGTGGGCGTCGACGTCGACTTTCGCGACGGTCGCGTCGGTCGTCGCCGCGATGTCGTCGACGATCGGTTCGAGCATCTTGCACGGGCCACACCAGTCCGCGTAGAAGTCGACGAGGACGACGCCGTCGGCGACGACCTCCTCGAAGTGGCCCCCGTCCTCGACGTGGACCGGTTCGTCTGGGGTGTCGCCGGCCGCGCCGGAACCGGCGTCCGCCGCTCCGGAACCGCCCTCCAGGCCCTCGGATCTGAGTCGCTCTTTCTTCCGCTCGCGGATTCGCTCCAGTTCCTCCTCGGTCGCGTCGTCGCTCGCGTCACTCATCGGTCGCGACTACGGCCTCCCACCGTTTAATCTGCTCGCCGTCGTGCCCGTCGGACGCACGAACGACGGCCGACAGACGGCGATCAGCCGACGGCGTCAGACACAGAACAAGATTTTAAGACCCCGCCAGCCGAGTTACGGCATATGAATCCCGAGACGGCGCCGCAGGAGATCACGACGCTCGTGGGGCGGGAAGTCTACACCAAAAACGGCGTGTTCGTGGGCGAGGTCGAGGATCTGCGGCTCGACCTCGACGTCCAGCAGGTGACCGGGCTGGCGCTTCACCAGATCAACGGCGAACTGTTCGACCCGGAAGTGAGCGCCTCCCGGGGCATCATCGTCCCCTACCGCTGGGTGCAGGCGGTCGGCGACATCGTCATCGTCAACGACGTCGTCGAGCGCGTCCACGGCAGCGACGAGAGCGACGAAGAAGAAGTCGCGGCGTGACCGCTCGCCGCTTCTAGAACGCGTCGTCTTCGAGCGTGATGTCCGCGTGGAGTTCCTCCCGGAGCGCGGAGTGAACGTGACAGATCTCCTCGCCGAGTTCGACGATCTCCTGCCCGTCGTCGCCGAGTGACTCCTCGACCTTGAGCGTCCAGGACATCGACACGAGATCGTCGTCCTCGTCGAGATCGCCCTCGGCCTCGACCTCGATGCGGCCGACGTCGTCGTAGCCGGTCTGCTGGGCGGCCACGCGGAACGCGGGGACGTAACACGAGGGGTAGTCGGCGACGAGGACCTGATTGGCCGAGGGGCCGTCCTCTGACAGCGCGTCGACGACGAGCGACCACTCGCCGTCGATCTCGTTTTCTACCGTGTACCCTTCCTCACAGACGCTGGTGACTTCGATATCGGACATTGCACTCGGGACATCGAACCCACCCTCCTAAAGAATACCTAACCGATAATGTTCGGCCATACAGCCTCCGCGGACGGGTGAGACGACCCCGCGAGGGCCGACTCAGTAGCCCTCGGTGAGGTCGAACGTCTCGTCGCCGTCGAGGACGTGGACCTGGGCGTCGCTGCCGGTCCCGGCCACTTCGTTGACGAAGTCCCGGGTGTCGACCTCGATCGGCGGGAACGTGTCGTAGTGCATCGGGAAGACGTGGTCGACGTCGAGCCAGTCGGTCGCGATGGCGGCCTGCATCGGCCCCATCGTGAAGTGGTCGCCGACCGGGAGCGCCGCGGCGTCAGGCTCCAGGAACGGGCCGATCACGTCGCGCATCTCGGTCATGAGGCCGGTGTCGCCGGCGTGGTAGAACGTCTCGCTCTCCTCGTCGGAGACCTGCGTCGGCTTGGTGTCGGAGATGACGAAACCGGCGGGCATGCCGCCCGAGGTGCCGTAGGTGGTATCCATGCCGTTGGTGTGGTCGGCGCGGTGCATCGTGACGAACGCGTCGCCGACCTCGACGGTGCCGCCCAGGTTCATCCCCATCCCGCCGACGGCGCCGAAGTCGCCGTACTGGTCGCGGCAGTACTCGACGACTTCGGGCGACGCGATCAGCGTGTTCTCCTCGTAGCGGTCCACGTCACCGATGTGGTCCGCGTGCCCGTGCGTGAGCAGGACGTAGTCCGGGTCGATCTCCTCCGGGTCTGTGTCCGTCTTCGGGTTCTCGAAGAACGGGTCGATCAGCAGTTCGGTACTCCCCACCGTTACGTGCCACGTCGAGTGGCCGTGCCAGGTCAGTTCCATGGTTCGGCTCGTGATAGGAGGCAAACACACTTAATGCTACGACCACCGGAAGTGCGACACCGATCCCCGTGACAGCGCGGACGCCACCGGTATGTTTTTGTCGCCTCGCTGTCGATTCTCGCGACGTGACCGATAGCGTGCGCCGCTGTGCGTATCTCTGGGGGGTCCGCACGGCTGGCATCGTGACGTTCGTTCTCTACGGCGCACTCTGGCTAGGCGGAGCCAGCGGCGAGGACTTCGTCGATCTGACGATCCTACTCGCGCTCGTCTGCCTGAGCCCCGGCTGCCTCGTCCTCGGGTGGGTGGAGTCGGGCGTGAGTATCGTGAGTAGCGCCTCGGAGATGGGAGTGGTCCTGGACGCCGACGCGCGCCGGCGGGCCGGCGACTCGACTGGCTCCCGTCTGGTCCCGCTCGGGTTCCTCCTCACCGGGATCGGCGTGCAGGGAATACTGCTCACCGCGTTCGTGACGATCGTCCGCTGAACACCGACGGAGAGCGGCCGCTCGAACGCCGCTCCCGCTACCCGTCGGATTCCCCGTCGGCCCGCTGTTGGCGCTGCTGTGCCGCGCGCTGCTGTTTTCGCCGCTTCTCCCGCTCGCGCCGTCGCTTCTTCTGGTTCTCCTGCGCGCGATTGCTCGCGTACCGGACCCAGGCGTAGGCCTGGCGGTCGAGTTCCCGGAAGAGGAGGGCGACCGCCCCCACGATGGCCACGACGACGACGAGCGCGACGAGCAGCGGCGAAGAGAGGTGGATCGAGAGGTACGTCGCGACGAGCGAGACGAGTGCGACCTCCAGGCCGACGCGGAGCGCGGGGCGTCGCCAGTCCGGCCGTCCGGACCCGTCCGTCGCGACCTTCGGAGCCATGCCCTTCCCTTTGGGGAACTCGGTGTTGTACTTTACCCCGCGCGGACGGGATCCCCCGACGAGCGGCGACCACTCCGAGCAGCCGGAACCACCAACCGATATACGTCGCCCAGCCGACAGCAACGGACGATGGCTCCCGACAGCCCCTCTGCGAATCGCGGCGATACCGGACCATCCGCCGACCGCGTCGAAGCGGCGCTCGCCCGCGTCGAATCGTGGTTCGACGACGCGGACTGCCCGGGCGCGAGCGTCGCGCTGACCGACGGGTCGGAGGTCCTCGCCGCGAGCGGATTCGGCGAACGGACGCTCGACCCGAGCGCGCCCGCGACCGCGGACACCCGCTACGCCGTCGGCTCCGTCTCCAAGCCGGTGACCGCGCTGGCTGTCCTCACTCTCGCCGACCGCGACCGGATCGACGTAGCGGACCCGGTCTCCGCGTACCTGTCGTACTTCGAGGGCGCTCCCGGAGACCCGATCACCGTCGCCGAACTGCTCTCGCACACGTCGGGGATGCCGAACGACGACCTCGCGTTCGCGGCCGGGGACCTCGACGGCTGGGACAACTTCCGCGCGTTCGTCGACGGGACGCTCGACCGGCGGCGAACCGACGGCGACCGTTTCTTGTACTACAACTCCGGATACGCCGTGCTGGCTCACCTCGTCGAGTCAGTGTCCGGGACGGACTTCGCGTCGTTCGTCGAGCGCGAGGTGTTCGACCCGCTCGGGATGGATGGGACGACGTCCGACAGTTCGGTGCTGGGAGACCCGTCTGCGGACGTGATGAGCCCCTACGTCACCGAAGACGGCGAGTTCCGCGAGGCACCGGTGTCCGACAACCCCGTTCTGTCAAGCGACGTGTTGCGGGGACCCGGCGGGCTGATCGCGAGCGTCACGGACCTCGCTCGATTCCTGCAGACGCACCTCGGGGACGGATCTCCGTTCGACGAAGACCTGATCCGCCGGATGCGCAATCCGGCGGCCCCCCGCAAGCGACTCATCGACGGGACCGAGTACGCCTACGGCTACGGGTGGGAGATCCGACCGTTCGGGACCGACGCGCTGGTCGGTCACAGCGGGAACACGGGCGCTTCGGGCGCCTATATTGGCTTTCTCGAAGACGAGGGCATCGGGATCGCGATCGCGTGTAACGGAGTCGCCGACCCTGGGGGCCCAGCCCGGGACGCCCTCGCATTCGCGGCCGGGCACGATCCCGATTCGGTCGACCCGGTCCGGTCCATCGAGCGGCGCGTTCGCGCCCTGACCGGCCGCTACGAGACCCCGAGCGGTAACCACCGGGCGACGGTGACGGAAGACGGCGCCCACCTAGACGTCGAGTTCGGCGGCGAAGTCGAGGGGTTCGAGATCCGACTGCTCCCCACGGATCTGGCGTCCCACTGCTGTCGATTCACCGACGTCGACTGCGTCGAAAGCACGACGGACGCGGAGTTCTTCACTGCGGACGAGTCCGTCGAACTCCTGTTCGAGGGGATGCTGTTCCGTCGCGTCGGCGAGCGTCGCGGCGACGGTCCGGCCGAGGCGTGATCTGAAGCGACGAGAAGCGGGTCGGCGGCCCGGAAGCGGCCGTCAGTCGTCGGCACCGGCGACGCCCGCGGCGGCGCCCTCGTCGGTCTGGGAGGCCCACAGGCCGGCGTAGGCGCCGCCGTGGTCGACGAGGTCGTCGTGGCTCCCGGTCTCGATGACCTCGCCCTCGTCCATGACGACGATGCGGTCGGCGTCCTGGATGGTCGAGAGGCGGTGTGCGATGATGAACGCCGTCCGGTCGGCCGTCAGCGTCTCCAGGTTGCGCTGGATGAGTTGCTCGGTCTCGGTGTCGACGTCGGAGGTGGCCTCGTCGAGGACGATGACGTCCGGATCGTTCAGGAGCGTGCGGGCGATGGAGACGCGCTGGCGCTGGCCGCCCGAGAGCTTCACGCCGCGTTCGCCGACCATCGTGTCGTACCCGTCCGGCAGGTCGGTGATGAACGAGTGGGCGCCCGCCGCCTTCGCGGCTTCGACCACCTGCTCGTTCACGTGGTCGGGAACGTTGTCGTAGTGTTCCAGTACCGACCGGAACAGCTCGTCGTCGCCGTACGCGATGTTTTCGCGGATCGTCCCCGAGAACATGTAGGGGTCCTGTTCGACGACGCCGATCCGGTTGCGCAGCGTCTGCAGGTCGTACTCGCGCACGTCCGTCCCGTCGATGGTTACTGCCCCGTCGTCCACGTCGTAGAACCGCGGCGGGAGTTTCAGGAGCGTCGACTTGCCGGACCCGCTGGTGCCGGCGAAGCCGACCGTCTCGCCCGCTTCGACGTCGAGGTCGACGCCGTCGAGGATCTGGTCGCCGCCCTCGGAGTAGCTGAAGTCGACGTCCTCGAAGCCGACCCGTCCCTCGACGTCGTCGGGCGCGTGGCCGTCCGCGGCGTCCGTTACGTCGGCGGTGTAGCCGAGGACGCCGAACACGCGCTCGGCGCTGGATTTGGCCTTCTGGTAGTTGTTCGCGGTCTTCCCGATGCGGGTCATCGGCCCGTCGAGGTAGCGGAGGAACATGAAGAACGTGACGAACGTCCCCGCAGTCAGGCCCCCTGCGGTGACGGCGTCGGTCCCCCCGAGGACGAGGATCGTCACGAACATCGCGCCGACGAGCAGGCGCAGCGAGGCGAAGAAGGCCTTCCGGACGGTGATCGCGCCGATCTTCTCGTCGCGGTAGCCGCCGGACTGCTCGGCGACGCGGTCGCGCTCGACGTCGTAGCGGTCGAAGGACTTGACGATGGCGGCTCCGCCGAGGTTGTTCGACAGGCGCGTGTTCATCCGCGCGACGAGCTCGCGGATCCGCTTGTACTTCGGCTCGATCCACATGATGAACTTCGCCGTGATCAGCGCGATGATCGGGACGGGGACGAGCACGAGCAGACCGAGCCGCGGCGCCGTGTAGATCATCCACCCGCCGACGAGCCCGAAGATCATGACCGCGCGGGTGATCTCCCGGATCTCGGCGTTGAAGAAGTCTTCCAGCCGGTTGATGTCGCTGTTGAGGATCGACATCATCCCGCCGGTCTGGTGGTTGTTGAAGAAGTCGAGCGAGAGGCGCTGCATGTGGTCGTACGTGTCCAGCCGGAGGTCGTGCTGGATGCGCTGGGCCGTCGTCTGGAAGAAGTAGCGCGACCCGAAGTGGCTGATCGACTGGACGACGTACGCGCCGCCCGCGAGCGCCCCGAGGTAGTACAGCATGTCGAGGCGCGCCTGCCTGTCGTCGAGCGCCACCGGCTCCGAGGGGACGAGGTTGATCGCCGAGAGGACGCTGTTCGCGGTCCCCGAGGGGTTGACCGCGAGGTCGATGGCCGCGGCGATGAGCAGCGCGGGGAACAGCCGCGCGACGCGGTTGATCATCGTCGAGACGACGCCGAGGGCGAGCGGTGCCCAGTACGGAACGGCGTACTTGAAGAGGCTCAACATCGGGTGGCCGTCGACTTCTTCGCGTATCTCGTCGAAACTGCCGTGGGGGTCTGGACGTGCCATTCGGTCGACTCCGCTTGTCCATTGACGCCCAAAAACCCCCCTTAGGGGGAGAGACTCTCTGGATTTGCACGTCAACCGGTACCGAGGGGCGCCGGACGGCGGCGGGGTCGCGAGTCCGGTCCGCGGATTTTTCCGTCTGGTCGCCTACGACTCGCTATGGACACCCCCGACTCGTCGCGGCGCCGCTTTCTCGCAGCGTGCGGGACGGCGCTCGCGGCCGGGACCGCCGGCTGTTCCGGCTCCCTGTTCGGCGGCGACGGCGACGCCGATGGCGGTGCCGACACCACTCCCGTCGATCCGAGTACGCAGGTGCCGCCCAGCGACGACGGCGCGGCCGGCGATTTCGAACAGTTCGACCAGTCGTCCGACGGCGGATACGCCGACGTGTACCGCTCGACGATCGACTCGATCGCACAGATTCAGGTGTACACGACTGCGCCGAACCCAGCGAGCGGCACCGGCTTCGTCTACAGCGACGGCCACGTCGTCACGAACCAGCACGTCGTCGCCGGCGCGGAGGACGTCTACCTCCGCTTCAGCGACGGCGGCTGGCTCGACGCCACGGTCGAGGGCGCCGACGTGTACAGCGATCTGGCCGTCCTGTCGGTCCCGGAACTGCCGGAGAGCGCGACTCCCCTCGGACTCCGGAAGTCCGACCCGGAGATCGGTACCGAAGTGATCGCCATCGGCAACCCGTTCGGCTACTCGGGGTCGGTGTCGGCCGGCATCGTCAGCGGCGTGAACCGGACGCTGCCCGCGCCGAACGACTTCTCGATCCCCGACGCCATCCAGACGGACGCGCCGGTCAACCCCGGTAACTCCGGCGGCCCCCTCGTCACCCTGGCGGGCGACGTGACGGGCGTCGTCAACTCCGGCGGCGGCGACAACATCGGCTTCGCCATCTCCGCGCCGCTCGTTCGCCGGGTGGTCCCCGCCCTGCTCGAAGACGGCGAGTACGAACACTCCTACATGGGCGTGCGCCTCCAGACCGCCGGGCCGCTGATCGCCCAGGCCAACGGCGTCGACGACCGCGTCGGTGTCTACATCGCCATCGTCCGCGAGGGCAGCCCCTCCGATGGCGTCCTCCGGGGTAACAGCGGCGAGACCACGATAGACGGCCAGTCGGTCCCGACCGGCGGCGACGTCGTCGTCGCGATGGACGGCACGCCGATCCCGACCCGCGAGGCGCTCGCGAGCTTCCTCGCGCTGGAGACCAGCCCCGGCGACACCATCGACGTGACCGTCCTCCGCGACGGCGAGGAACAGACCGTCGAACTCACGCTCGGGTCGCGACCGGACCCGACGCGCTGAACGGCGCCGCTACTGGGAGTCTCGTACTACCGTGAGAGCAGTCTTCAGTCGAGTCGCTCGGCGGCGTCGCGCTCGACGAGCGGCCCCGCGTTCGCTTCCGGGAGTTGCACGACGTCGTCGGTCGAGAGGTCGTAGGCGCGCTGGTCCACGCCGAATATCTCGCCCACGTCGGTCGTGATCCGGACCGTCGTGCGGTCGACCGCCGGCGTCTCTTCCGTCGCGCTCTCTCCGTCCGCACCGTCCGATTCGGATCGGCCGTCGGAATCGCCAGCCGACGGGTCGGACTCGCCGTAGCCCTCGTCGGGCGGAGTCGGTCGGTCGGCCCCCTGCTCCGCCGGGGGAGTTGACGGGGCCGTCGAGGATTCGTCCCCGGCGTCCGCTTCGGCCTGGGTTTCCTCGGGTCCGTCGCCGCCCATCAGGTCGGCCGCGTCGACGCCCGATTCGGCCGCTGGACCGCTTTCGGCCAGGTCCGCGGGTGACTCCGGCGGTGTTGGTCTGGATGCGTCCGCGGCTGCCCCGTCGGTCGGAACGTCGGTTCCGTCCGAGTCTCGCTCCGCGCCGGACGGGCCGCCGTGGCTCGGGTCCGCGTCGGTCGCCGAATCCGGTCCCGCGTCGGCGACTGCCTCGGCGGGGTTCTCGCCGTCGATGACGGCCTCCACGTTGGCACGGTTGCGCTCGATCGCGTCGACGAGCGTCTCGAACAGCGTCTGCTCCTCCGCGGTGAGGCCCTCGTCCTCGGTGGGCATGTCCGCGGCGGCCAGCGACGCCATCTTGACGATCTTGCCGACGCGGCGCTCGTAGATGGCCTCCACGGTCTGCTCGGCAGTGTCGATGTCGTCGCTCAGGCGGGTGACCTCGGGGGCGTCCCACGGGTCCTCTGCCTCGTCGGCGGCCCGCTCGCGCTCTCGATGGAGCTGCTGGATGAACTCGCCGGCGTCCTGGTAGAACGACTCCCGTAGCTGCTGCAGGCTGTCGGTCTGGCGCTCGCGACTCTGTACCGAGCGCAGTTCGTCCAGGTCCATCATCGCTGTTCGTCCTCGTCGATCATTCTGGTGCCTTCTCGGCGCGTCCTCTGGCCATCAGGAACGCGCCCAGGTACTCCGGAACGGAAACCTCACCCGCCTGGAGATTAAAACTATCGCCCTTCAACTCGACGGTTCCCGGGTCCGTCACCTGCACGTTGATCTCGTGGCCGACGAACGTCTCCGGGACGGCGTCGACCAGCGGGTCGAACGCTTCCAGTTCGTCGCGAGTGAGTCGCTGGACCGCGAGCGCGCTCCCGCCGTGGAGGCTCCCGGGCAGTCGGATCAGCCTGTTCACGTCGGTCGTCACCGGTTCGTCGATGGGGGCGTTCTGCTGTTCGACGACCTCCGTGACGAACGCGTCGAGCAGCGTCCGGAGCCCGACACCGCCGAGTTCGACGTTGCCAGCCCGGAGCATCTCGGCGTTGCTCTCGAGCGCGCCGTAGATGGTGTTGGCGCGGCCCTCGCCGATACCGTCCATCTCCTGCAGCCGCGCTTTCGCGTCGTCCTCCTCCATCGCGAGGACCCCGTCCACGAACTCGAGGAGATGCTCGTGGACGCGGCGACCCCACCCGCCTTCGGTTTCCAGGACGCGACTCAGCGACGTCCCCCGCATCTCCTGGTGGGTCAGTAGATCCGGGTCGAGGCCGATCCCGCGCACGTAGTCGACGATCTCGCGGCGCGCGTCGCTGCCCAGTTCCTGCACGAGGTCGTCGCGGACGTGGACGTGGTAGCCTCGGCCGCCCGAGAACACGACGGTCGTGTCCTCGAACCCGAAATCGGAGTCGAGGAAGTCGAGCAGCCGGAACAGCGCGTCCTTGCACTTTTCGAGCATCTCGGCGTAGCTGTCCTCGCCGAGGGTCACCGAGGGGAGGTGGTCGGCGTCGAGGTCGAAGATCAGGTCCGAGGAGCGCCAGGTCTTCTCGCCCATCGAACTCGCGCCCGGGCTCTCGTAGCGGCCGGCCGAGAAGTAGACGTGTTTCGGGCGCTCGCGGGCGAGGAAGTCCTCGAGCGACCCCACGTCGAGCAGCGAGCGGTGGCGGACCATCGTCTCGCCGGGGCCTTCTGTCCACGGGATGTAGCCCCACTCGCGCTCGTTGGCGTCCGGCGGCGGCGTGAACTCCGTCCGGCGGTAGTGGTCGCCGAAGCGCCCCCGGAGGTACGCCCGCGTCTGTTCCTGCACGGCTACCCGATTTCGAACGGGGCGCTAAAGCGTTTGCGCTCATCGGTCGCCGCGCACGTCGGAAGCCGCCGATCAGAACTGGCCGCGTTCGCTTTTCCGAGGCGCTCGAAACGCTCGCGCCTCCCTATCCACCCAGTAGTTTCGACAACCTGTCCGCGAGCCCCTCTTCCTCGCCGAGTTTGAGGTAGTAGGCGTCGCCACCGTCCTCGTAGTAGTTGTCGATGCGGCGCTCGATGGAGAAGCCGATGTGCTGGTAGAACCGGATCGCGTCGCGGTTGGTCGTCCGCGCGTGACAGGTCACGGAACTGTAATCCTCGGCGACGCGGGCCACGAGGGCCTCGCCGAACCCTTCGCCCTGATACGATTCGTCGACCGCGAGAAAGAGGATGTAACCGTCGCGACGGACGGCGGCGAACCCGACGAGGGTGCCGCGGTCGGCTCTGTCGACGAAGAGGTAGACGGTCGAGCGCCTGTAGGCGTTCTCGAAGAAGCCGCGTCGCTGACGGAGTACGCCGTTCTCCGCGCGGATGCGTTCTTTGAGTTGCCAGGCCTGCTCGACGTAGTCGGCGTCCCCCGGATCGACGACTCGTCGCTCGACGTTGACGCTCACTATCCGTTCAGTAGCGGGCTAGTCACCATAATTCCATCGGCAGCAGGGACTCGCGACGACGTACCAGCCCCGAAAGACTTTCGGCCGACCCAACTGACTCGTTCGTATGGTTTTGCTGTCATCCGCTCCTGCCTCGGGCGAGTCCGGACCGACGCTCGGGGGGAAGGTCCGACAGGTCCTCATCTCCGGCGCCGCGCTGACGATCCCGCTCATCATCACGGTCATGATCCTCGTCTTCGTCATCAACTTCATCCTGCAGGCCATCACCCCCGTGGTGCTCGTCATCAACGAGGGGTTCGGGATCGGGCAGGACGTCGACGAGCTGACGATGAAGCTCCTCGCCATCGCGACGTTCGTGGTGATGGTGTTCGTCCTCGGGCTCGTCGCCGAGACCCGTTCGGGTAACCAGCTCGAACGGGTGTTCGACACCGCGATGGCGCGGATCCCCGGTATCGGCTCTCTGTACACGAGCTTCAACGAGATGACCGAACTGCTGCTGTCGAACGACGCCGAGAGCTTCCGGGAGGTGAAACTCGTCGAGTTCCCCACGTCGGGGTCGTACTCGCTGGCGTTCGTCACCGCGGAGTCGCCGCCGACCCTCGCCGACACGACCGGTCACGAGGACATGACGACGCTGTTCATGCCGCTGGCCCCGAACCCGGTGATGGGCGGGTACGTCGTCCACGTCTCGACCGAGCGCGTGTACGACGTCGACCTCACCGTCGAAGAGGGGATCCGCTCCATCGTCACCAGCGGCGTCGCGACCGGCGACTCCGGCGGGGCCGACCGGGAGGGAGAACTCGCGGGCCTCGAAACCATCCGCGAGCAGGCCCGCGACGGGATGCACGATCTCGGCACGTGGGGCACCCAGACCGTCGGCGACCTGAGCGACTTCACCGGCAGAGCCGCCGGCGACATCCGCGAGCAGGCCTACCGGGAGTTCGCCGCGATCCACCCCGATCTGGACGAGTCCGAGGTGGAGGACGAGGAAGAGGTCCGCCACTACATGCTCGACCAGTTCGAGACCGCGGACGGCGCGGAGAGCACCGTCGGTAGCCGACCCGACGACGGCGACCAGTCGAGCGGCGTCGGCGACTCGCCGGACGGCAGCGGGATCGACGAGGAGCGCGACGAGACGTCGGCTGGAGGTGACGCGTGAGCTTCGACCTGCGCGACCACACGGCCGACGTGGCGGTCGAGGCGACCGGCGACTCGCTCGACGCCGTCTTCGGCGCCGTCGCCGACGGGATGGCGGCCGCGATGTGCGACGAGATCCCCGACGCCGGCGGCGACCGCTTCGCGTTCTCCGTCGCGGCCGAGAGCCGCGAGGCGCTGCTGTTCGACTATCTGGACGAACTCATCTACGAGCGAGACGTGCGCGGCGTCCTCCCGGTCGACAACGAGGCGACCGTCGAGGAGGCAGACGGCGAGTGGCGCGTGGAGGGGTCGGCCCGCGGCATCGGGTTCGACCGCGTCGAGGCGCGGGACCTGAAAGCCGTCACCTACTCCGAGATGGACCTCTCGGAGACCGCCGACGGCTGGCACGCCTACGTCGTCTTCGACGTGTGAGGCGGCGCGGGCCGCTGTCGTCAGCGCGTGTTCTGTGACTTTATCCCCGACGGGCCAC
This sequence comes from Halosimplex amylolyticum, assembly GCF_051414035.1. Taxonomy (NCBI): domain Archaea; kingdom Methanobacteriati; phylum Methanobacteriota; class Halobacteria; order Halobacteriales; family Haloarculaceae; genus Halosimplex; species Halosimplex amylolyticum. The sequence continues at coordinate 1,750,583 of NZ_JBLKNW010000001.1, forward strand.
TAAGTGGGTGTATGTCAACGACGGGTCGGCGGATGGCGCTGAGTGTGGGGTTCTGGGCGGTCGCACTCGCGGCGCTCGCCGGGCGGGCGAGCGCACACGTCGACTACGTCACCGACCCGCCGACGGCGGCGCGGGACGCGGTCGAGTTCGCCGTCGAAGTGCTTTCAGAGCCGCTGAACCTCGCACTCGTCGTCGGTGGGACGGTCGGCGTGGTCGCCCTCCTGACCGGGCTGCTCGTGGTGCGGCCGACGGTGCCCGACGTCGAGGCGTTGCAGAGCGCGCTGGCGTCCTACCGGGAGTACGTCCCGTGGATGCTGCGGCTGAGTCTCGGGCTGCCGCTCGTCGGCGCCGGATTCGCGGGGTACTTCTTCAGCCCGGCGGTCCCCGTCGAAGCCCGAGTGCTCCAGGTCGGACTCGGGTTCCTCCTCCTGTTCGGGCTGGCGACGCGAGCGGTGGCCGCCGTCGGCCTCGCCACGTATCTCGCGGCGTTCGCGTTCAACCCCGAACTCGTGCTGGCGATCGAGTACGTCCCCGGGTTCCTCGCGATCGTCCTCGTGGGTAGCGGTCGCCCCAGCGCCGACCACTTGCTCGGCGTAGTCGCAGGCACCTCCGGGACCTATTATGGCCGTGTCGACCCGGTCCACGGCGTCGCCGTGCGCTTCGCAGAGCGGATCGACCCCTACCGGCGCTACGTCGCGACCGTCCTCAGAGTGGGTATCGGGGCCGCCTTCGCTTACCTCGGGCTCGTCGAGAAACTCGCCAACCCGTCCCGCGCGGTCCAGGTGGTCCACAAGTACGACCTCACTAGCGTCGTGCCCGTCGACCCCGGACTCTGGGTACTCGGTGCCGGTCTCACAGAGATCGGCGTCGGCCTGCTGCTGGTCGCGGGCTACTACACCCGCGGGGCGGCCGCCGTCGCGTTCACGATGCTCGTCATGACGCTGTTCGGCCTTCCCGACGACCCCGTGCTCGCCCACATCACGCTGTTCGGCATGATCTCGGCCGTCTTCACGCTCGGCGGCGGCCCGCTCTCGCTCGACGCGTGGCTGGAGGCGACGCGGGACAGCGAACGGGCCCGGGACGATCCGTCGCCCGCCGCGGACTGACCCGCCACCGGTCGGAGTTCTCGATGTCTCGACCCCTACCACCGCCCTGACAGCGAAACCTATTCCGGCGCCCGCGGCGGAGTTACGCGCATGACCACCTACGACGCGGACGGCATCACCCTGGAGAAGGTCAGGGACTACGTCTGGGAGATCCCCCAGGAAGGCGGGATGAACCGGCCGGCGCGCGTCCTCGCCAGCGAGGACCTCCTCGACGAGATCAGCGAGGACAAGACGCTCCAGCAGCTGAAGAACGCGACGCACCTGCCCGGCGTCCGGAAGTACGCCGTCTGCATGCCCGACGGCCACCAGGGGTACGGCTTCCCCGTCGGTGGCGTCGCGGGAATCGACGCCGAAGACGGCTGTATCTCGCCCGGAGCCGTGGGGTACGACATCAACTGCGGCGTTCGGATGATGACGACGAACCTCACCTACGCGGACCTGGAGGGCCGCGAGGAGGAACTCGTCGACTCCCTGTTCGAGGCCGTCCCGTCGGGCCTCGGCGGCGGCGGCGTCTACGAAGGGACGAAGGCGGACGTTGACGCCATCCTCGAACGCGGGATGGAGTGGGCGCTGGAGGAGGGCTTCGCGGTGCCCGCCGACCTGGAACACTGCGAGGACGAGGGCGTCCGCCGCGACGCCGACCCGGGCCGGGTCTCACAGAAGGCCAAGGACCGCGGGAAGAACCAGATCGGGAGCCTCGGTAGCGGGAACCACTTCCTCGAAGTCCAGCGCGTCACCGACGTCTACCGCGACGACGTGGCCGACCGCTTCGGCCTCTCGGAGGACCAGGTAGTCGTGCTCATCCACTGCGGCTCCCGGGGGCTGGGCCACCAGGTCTGTACGGACTACCTGCGCGACATCGAGCAGGCCCACGCCGGACTGCTGGAGCAGTTACCGGACAAGGAACTCGCCGCAGCGCCGGCGGGCTCACAGCTCGCCGAGGACTACTACGGCGCGATGTGCGCCGCCATCAACTTCGCCTGGGTGAACCGCCAGCTCATCATGCACCGCACCCGGGAGGTGTTCGAGGACGTCTTCGACCGCTCGCACACGGACATGGAGATGGACCTCCTCTACGACGTGGCCCACAACATCGCGAAGCGGGAGACCCACGAAGTGGAAGACGGGGAAGAGCGAGAACTGTTCGTCCACCGGAAGGGCGCCACGCGCGCGTTCCCCGCCGGTCGGCCGGAGGTACCGTCCGCCTACCAGGACGTGGGCCAACCCATCATCATCCCCGGGAGCATGGGCGCGGGCAGTTACGTGCTGCGCGGGGGCGAGCAGTCGCTCTCGGAGACGTTCGGCTCGACGGCCCACGGCGCGGGGCGACTCATGAGCCGGACTCAAGCCAAACAGGAGTTCTGGGGCGGCGACGTGCAGGACGACTTGCGCGAGCAGAGTCACGTCTACGTCAAGGCCCAGAGCGGCGCGACAGTCGCGGAGGAGGCGCCGGGCGTCTACAAGGACGTCGACGAAGTCGTCCGCGTCTCCGACGCGCTCGGTATCGGCGACCGCGTCGCTCGCACGTTCCCCGTCTGTAACATCAAGGGATAGGAACGGACGGGCCTCGACGCCGGTCGGATCCGATCAGCCGCTCCCTTCCCACTTCTCGAGGACGGTCTCGTTGCCGACCGGCGGTCTGTAGAGGACGACCGCCTTGCCTCCCGAGGAGACTCGTTCACCGAATGCGTTCCGTCGGCTGAGTTGCACGGTCGATCCGGGCGCGACGACGGTCGTGTTCTCCGTGTTGGCCAGCGCTGCCCACGTGACCGTGGTGCCCCGGCTCCGGATCGACAGGTTCCCTGCATCGAAGGAGTCGCCGCGGTCGTGCGTGACGATGAGGACCGACGACTGGTCGATGTACTGGAAGGTGAAGTTCGCGTTCGGGCCCCGCTCGTCCGATCCGGGGTCGACGAGGACGAAGAGCCCGACCGATCCCGTGACGAGCAGCGTGATGGCGACCAGGATGGCGACGCCGGTGAACTCCGAGACGGCTCGTTCGACCGGTTCGTCGGTCGGCCCGTCGGCCCGTCGCGGGCACCCCCCCGACCGCCGGTCCGGGCCGTCCGGGCGGCCTGTCCTCCCTCCCAACCCCTCGTGCTCGAACCCAGCGGTGGCGCCGTCTTCGGCCATCGTGTGCGTCGAAGTACGACGAGCACCCCCTAAACCAGCTTCGGCGAGAGTATCAGATTCGATAGACCGTCCGGACGCGCCCGGTCGGCCGCTGGACGACGCGATCGGGACCGGGGTGGTGGAGAGCGATCGGACGCCGGTGGCGCGAAACCGGGTGCCGGGAGGGGGAAAGCCTTTGAGAGCGAGTGGCGACGTATCCAGTATGATAGACGGGACGGTCGAGGAGATCGCGGACATGCAGACGCACAGTTCGTCCGTCGTCGCGGTGAAGGCGGCCGAGGCACTGCTCGCGCTGACCGAGCGCGAGTATCCGACCGTCGAGGAGTACGTCCGGACGCTGGAGCGCAACAGCCACGCGCTCCGGCGGGCGAACCCGTCGCACGCGTCGCTCCAGACGACCCAGCGCGAGATCGTCTCGACGGTCGAGGACGCCGAGGCCGACTCCGTCGCGGCCGCCAAAGAGCGGACGCACGACGTCGTCGAATCCGTCGTCGCCCGCATCGAGTCCGCCAAGGAACGCGCGGCCGAGCGTGCGGTCGAGTACCTCCGGGACGGCCGGACGATCCTCACGCACGACTACTCGTCGACCGTCATGGAGGCCATCGAACGGACGGTCGACGACGGCGCGTCGCTGGAAGTCTACTGCACCGAGGCGCGCCCCCGCTACCTCGGGCGGAAGATGGTGCGCACGCTGGCAGGCATGGACGGAATCGACGCCCATCTCATCGTCGACGGCGCCGCCGGGCACTTCCTCCCGGAGGTCGACCAGGTCGTCGTCGGGATGGACTGCATCGTCGAGGACACGCTGTACAACCGCGTCGGCACGTACCCCCTCGCCGCGACGGCGAGCGACGCGGGCGTCCCCGTTCGCGTCGTCGGTGCCGAGGCGAAGATGGTCACCGGCGGCTTCGCCTTCGAGAACGAGAACCGGCAGGCCAGCGAGGTCATCCGCGAGCCCGCCGACGGCTTCGCGGTCGAGAACCCCGCTTACGACGCGACCCCGACGCGACTCCTCGACGCCGCGATCACCGACGAACGGGTCCACGAGTACTGAGTGGGCGCGGACGGACGCCCGCTCCGGGGCGGCGCTGAAGTGCGCTACATGTACATCCTGTCCTCGGGCTGTTGTTCGTCGCGGGCCTGTTCGATGCGGGAGGCCAGGTCCTCGTAGTACTGCTGGACGTCGGCCGCGAACGATTTCATCGGCTCGGTGTCGACACCGAGGTCGTATACGTCGTCGACGGTCTCGACGAGCCTGAGCGCCGCCTCCGCGTCGGGTGCCTGCGGATGGGCCGGCGTCGCGTAGACACACGCCCGGAGGGGCGAGTCGATGCCGCGGGCCAGTAGACTGGCCTTCACGCCGTCGGTGAAGCCGCTCGCCATCGGCGGCACCGGCTCCGCACTCAGGCGGGCCTCGCGGTAGTCGTCGGTCGCGACGAAGTACGTCCGGTGCTCCGTCTCCGTGTGGGCCATCTGCACACCCGAGAGGACGACTGTCTCGGCGATGTCAGCGGCCGCGGTCCAGTCGAGGAGTGCGTCGCTGAACGAACGTGCGGCCGATGTCGGGACGAACAGTTCGCTCACGAGGACGGCGAAGTTGACTTCGTCCGCGGAGAACAACCGGATCGGGTGACGGGGCGAGCCGTCGTCGAACGGCGTGATGGTCGGCAGGTCGGGGGTCGTCACGTGCCCGTGCGGTGTCAGTTCGAGCTGTTTAACCAGGTAGTCGACGGCGGTCAGCCCCGCCAGGCCGAACTCTGAGAAGCCGGCGAGCAACACGTCCGCGTCCGTCTCGCCGGTCTCCTGCACGTCGAAGCTGGGGTCGGCAGTCGCTGGCGTTTCCATACCCATCATAGGGCCACCGACCACAAGTGGTTTTTCGCGGCCCGCCGCTCGCCGACAGTCCGCCGCTCGCCGACAGTCCGCCGCGAAGTCTATCCGCGGGTCGGGGGCGACCCACCGCTGCAACCGGTCGGTCAACCGCTGTGGTCGGCGGTTCCGGTGATCCGGGGTATCGGCGGACGATCCGGGGACACAACCCTTTTGCCGGGTGCGATGGTGCTGTGGGCATGGTCGCTTGGCTGCGGGCGCTCGCCGCGCTGACGAGTCAGACAGCGACGCCCGGCGGCGACGGCGCGACCGGGACCGCGACGGCCGGGGGCACCCCTTCGGGGCCGGGGTGGGTCCCGCCGGGCGTCCGGACGTTCGTCAACGGGCTGCCGACGCCGGTGATCCAGCTCTTCCAGGTAGTCGTCATCATCGTTCTCGCCTACGCCGTCTCGCAGCTGCTCATCCAGTTGCTCGGACGGCGCATCGCTCGACGGTTCCGGCGGCCGAGCCTCACGCGGACCGCGCTCCGCGGGATCAGACTGGTCGTCTTCATCTTCGCGACGCTGACGATCATGGGCATCTACGACTACAGTCTCAGCGACCTGACGCTCTCCGTCGCCGTGTTCTCGGCGGTGGTGGGTGTCATCCTCGCGCCCATCGTCGGCAGCATCATCAGCGGCGTGTTCCTGCTGGCCGACCAGCCCTACGAGATCGGCGACATGATCGAACTCGCCGAACGGGACCAGCGTGGCTTCGTCGAGGACATCACGCTGCGGTACACGAAGATATTCACGCTCGACAACACCTTCCTGGTGATTCCGAACGGCGCGATGCGCGAGCGCGACGTGGTCAACTACTCCGCCGAGGACACCCGAACGCGACAGGCGCTGGACGTCCTGGTCACCTACGAGAGCGACGTGCCCAGAGCCAGGGAACTCCTCGAACAGGCGGCCCGGGAGGTCGACGGCGTGGTGAGCGGCGGCCCGCAGATCCGCGTGGGCGCGGCCCGGTATCCCGCGAAGCCGACGTGTTACATCGACAACTTCGCCGACCACGGGATCAACCTCCGGCTCCGCTACTGGATCGAGGAGCCGTACTGGCTGCTGCGCGTCCGCTCGAAGATCCAGACGGCCTTCGCCGAGGCCATCGCCGACGAGGACGTCGTGATCGCCTACCCGCACCAGCACCACGTCTTCGACGAGACCAGCGGCGAGATGCAGGTCGCCGTCGGCGACCGGAATCCGGACGGCGACGCCGCGAGAGCGGACCCACGGGTCCCCGACGGGGAGTCGGCGGTCGACGGTGGAACGGAACCAGACGAGGACGAACTGCCCTGAGAACGGGATCGGAGCGACGAGCGACCGCGGTCAGCGTTCGGCGGTGACGACGTCGCAGTCGAGTTCGTCCCGGAGGAACGTCTCCACGTCGGGGTCGTCGACGAGCCGCCGGATCATCCGTCGCCAGCGACCGGCCTGTTTCTTGCCGATCACCACGATGTCGGCGTCTTCGGCGACGATCTCGTCCAGTAGCGTCTCCTCGACGAGCAGCCCGCGGCGGACGACGTACCGCGTGTCCCGCTGCGGACCGAACGCCTCCTCGACGGCGTCTTTCAGATCGCGACGGGTGGTCTGGTGATTGTCCTGGTACTGGTTGACGTGGATCACCGTCAACTGGGCGTCTCTCTCGTCGGCTATCTCGATCGACCGGGCGAGCGTGGCCTCCGAGTGGTCGGAGAGCGGATAGCGGACTGGGACGACGACCTGCGTCATTCTCGGGGAGTTCTCGGTCGCCCCGCGTCAATTTTTCTATTGCACTCGCAACAGGACGGGGACGAACCCGGAGTCGACCTGCCGGGTGGACGGAACCCGTGCCCGAACACGGGGTAGCAGCGGACGGGTTTCCGGGCACGGGATATCAGTGGGACACCATCGAACACAGGACGCCGGCGACCCCGGTCGGATCACTCTCGTGCCGCGGCGTCGGGGATCCGGCCGTCGAGGGGCGCATCGATGCCGCATTCGCGGGCGTAGTCGACCACGACCTCGTACTGCAGGTCGTCGTGTTCGACCGCGTGGTCTTCCGTGAGCGTCGGGAACTCGAGGTCGGTGATCAGGATGTAGTTCGGGACGGCGACGGTGTACCGATCGGCCGGATCGACGGCGTCACCGTCGACGTAGGGCACGTATCCACCGTTTTCGGCGGCGACGCGCATCCCGCTGACGTGGCCGTACCAGTAGTCTTTGAGCCCGTCGACGTGGCGGCCGTCGGCCTCCCGGACGACCGAACGAAGTTCGGTGCCCGTGACCGACGCGACGGCGACCGGCTCCTCGAACGGGCTCACACTCACCAGGTCCGCGACGGTCACCGCTCCCGACAGGGGCGGCCCCTCGCGGATCCCGCCGCCGTTCTGGAGCCCGACGTCCGCGCCGGTCTTCCACCGGTAGGCGTCGGCCACGAAGTTCCCCAGTCTCCACTCGCCGCCGAGTCGGCGCTCCCGGTCGCGGGAGAGCGGAGTGTCGACGTGGGCGACCACCTCGTCGAGCCCCTCCGTCGCGATGCGGTCGCGCAGCGCGGACTCGACGTCGGGGGCCGGGTCCGCCTCCTGGGGTTCGTGGAGAATCACGTCGCCCGATTCGAGGTCGACCTCGTAGACGTACTGGCCGGTCGCGCCGGGTCTGGTCAGCGGCGTGCCGTCGACGACGCCGGCGTGCTGGTGGTGTGAGTGACCGGCCAGGACCGCGTCGACGCCGGTCTCGCTCGCGATCGATCGCGCGTCGTCGTCGGTCGTGTGGGCGAGTGCGATCACGTGGTCCGCGCCGCGCTCGCGCAGGCGCGGGGCCCACTCCTCGACGGTTTCGACGGGGTCGGCGAAGTCGAGGGCGTCGGTGCCGGGCGTCATGTCCGGTGTCGCGGGGTCGAGGACGCCGACGACGCCGACCGTCGCGCCGTCGACCGGGACGGTCGTGACGGGGTCGACGCCCGCCGCGGCGCCGAACCGCTCGCCGTCGAGGCGGACGTTCGCGAGGACCCACTGCTGGGGGGAGCCCTCGACGATCGATTCGAGCGCGTCGAAACCGTGGTCGAAGTCGTGGTTGCCGACCGTCTCGACGTGCGGGTCGACCGCGTCGAAGAAGTCGAGGGACTGGTGGCCGTCCGCCACGAGCGAGAGGACGCCCGGTCCGGTGTTGTCGCCGGAGCCGGCGAGGAGCGCGTCCGGGGCGCGCCTGTCGGCGAGGAGTCCAGCGACGCGCGCGATCCGGTCGGGCGTATCGTAGGCGTTCTCGAGGTCGGAGTAGTGGAGGACCCGAGGCGACATCTGTCTCGGAACAGTCCCCGCGCGGCCAAATCCGCTTCGGTACCACGACGGAAGGATTTAGGGTTCGCTTCCCGATACGCCACGCATGGAGACGAAGACCGGCCCCGACGAGGAGACGCTGTACGTCGACACCGCGGACGCCGAGCGCGGGTCCGACGGCCCCTTCTTCGTCGTCTACCGGACCGCCGACAGGGAGCGCCGGTGGGGATACTACTGCGGGAACTGCGAGTCGTTCCGGACGGCCATGGACTCGATGGGACGGATCAAGTGCACCGACTGCGGCAACTTCAAGAAGCCCGACGAGTGGGACGCCGCCCACGAGTAGGGCCGGACGACAGGCGGAGCAGTCGCTGTCGGACCCGGGACGTTCGGACCGCTGAGCGGGAGAACGCCCGGTAGGCGACGGATACCGCACGTTTCTGGGAACGTTCGTCGCAACGGAACGTGAAGCGTAGGAACACTTATTGGGTGGGCCGTGGTATATACGGACGAATGAGGGCTGTTACCAAGCACCTCGACGAGAAGGCCCGGTCGATTTTCGCAGACCTCGGATACACGGTGACCGACCGCGGGGGAGAGTATCTCGCCGAACGGAAGTGGCGGGCCGTCCACGTCACACCGACGGAGGAGTTCGACGAGACGCCGGATTCGGGCGAGTACCGGTGTTTCGTCGCGTGGGCAGACGACGTAGCGGAACTCAAAGGCCAGCTCGAAGCGGCGGATCCGGACTACGAGTGGGCGATAATGGGCGTCGACGAGGACGGCGACTACGAAGTCGCCAGTCACCGCGGGTCGGCCTGAGCGGCCGGCTATCGGTTATATTTCTGCCAGATCCGAGTGGGGGCAGCCGCCAGCGTTTCATTGGTGGAGTCGAATGGGAGGGAGTAGAGATGGCGCAAGGGAACCTCGGTGAACTACTGACGGACACCCGGATCAACGCCGGGATCGCGTGGGTCCTGGTCGGGGCGTTCGGGTTGGTCACCGTCGAGAGCGCGGTGACCGGTGACTACCTGTGGGCGGCGTTCGCCGTCGTGGTCGGCGCCGTCGTCGTCCTCCCCGCGGCGGCCATCCGCTCGCCGCGGGCGATGCCCCCCTGGGAGATGGTGCTCCTCGCGGGGCTCCCGGTGGTCGGTCGGGCGGTCGCGCGGTTTCAAGTCACGAGCACCGTCGCGACGTACCTCTCGATCGCCGCGCTGGCGCTGCTCGTCGCCGTCAACCTCCACCTGTTCACGCCCGTCGAGATGAGCGTCGGCTTCGCCGTGCTGTTCGTCGTCGTCACGACGCTCGCGGCGGCGGGTCTCTGGGCGCTCGGCCGCTGGGCGTCGGACCTGTACCTCGGGACCGAACTCCTGCTCGCGCCCGGGGTCGACGGCGTCGTCGACCGAGAGGCGATCGAACACGAACTCATGGTGGAGTTCGTGGCTTCGGGTATCGCCGGCCTCCTGGCGGGACTGGTGTTCGAGGGCTACATCCACCGCCGGATGACCCCCGGGACGCGATTCGAGGAGGAGGTCGCATGAGACTCCGCGATCGGCTCGGCATCGACGAGCGACGGCAGCGACAGCTCACCTGGGTGATGGAGCTGATCATGTTCGGCGTCCTCCTCTATGGCGTCTACGCCTGGGAGATCCCCGTCATCGTCAACGCGGGCGTCGCGCTCGCTATCGCCCAGATCGTCCCCGTTCTGGAGCGCGACTACGACGTCCCGCTGGACGCGGGGCTCACGCTGTGGATCACCTCCGCCGTCTTCCTCCACGCCTTTGGCACTATCGGGTTCCCCCCGGGCGAGACCAGTTTCTACAAGAGCATCTGGTGGTGGGACCACATGACGCACGCGCTGTCCTCGTCGGTCGTCGCCGGTGTCGGCTACGCGACCGTCCGCGCCCTCGACGAGCACTCCGAGGAGATCTACCTGCCGCCCAGGTTCATCTTCGTCTTCATCCTCATGTTCGTCCTCGCGTACGGCGTCTTCTGGGAGATTATCGAGTTCGCGCTCGCCGAGGGCGCCGCGCTGATGGGGACCGGGACCGTGCTGACCCAGTACGGCCTCACCGACTCGCTGATGGACCTCGTGTTCAACACGCTCGGCGCGGTCGTCGTCTCGATCTGGGGCACCGCCCACCTCAACGGCGTGAGCAACTACATCGAGGATCGGCTAGGGCGCCGCGCAGCCTGAGGGCACCGCCCGGGACCGGCGGTCGTGGACTGCGCTCGCGGGCGCTCGGCCCTGTCAGCCGGCGGACTCTTTTGTAGGCGGCCGCCGTAGGATCGAGGTGCGATGGTATTCAAGAAGATCACGCTGATCGGGACCAGTACAGAGAGCTTCGACAAGGCCGTCGACGACGCCGTCGAGCGCGCCGAGGAGACGCTCCAGAACGTCTACTGGGTGGAAGTCGAGGATATGGGCGTCGAGATCGCGAGCGTCGAGAACAGGGAGTACCAGGCGGAAGTCGAGGTGGCGTTCGAGCTGGAAGACTGACGGAGTTCGAGCGCGGCGATCAGGTCCGAAAGCTCTCGCCGCAGCCGCACTCGCTGACGACGTTGGGGTTCTCGACGTGGAACCCCTCGCCCTGGAGCCCGCCCTCGAAGTCCAGCACCGAGCCTTCCACGTAGTTGTTGCTCGCCGGGTCGACGATCACCCTGAGCCCGTGGTGCTCGTAGACCGTGTCGTCATCGTCGGGCTCGTACTCGAAGCGCATCCCGTAGGAGAGCCCCGCACAGCCGCCCTGCTGGACGAACAGGCGGAGGCCGGCCACGTCGGTGTCCATGTCCTCGTCTTCGAGGAGCGAGAGCGCCTCCTCGGCGGCCGCCTCCGTCACCTCGATCTCCTCGCCGCCCGGCTCGGGACCGTCGTCCGTCGTGGAACTCATACACGTGAATTCTTCGCCGAACGTGTTAACCCTGTTGGCAGGGAGAGTCGTCGCCCCGCACGTCCGATGATCACCGGCGTCGTACCCCCGACTCGCCGGCGACTCGCTGGTGTGCCGTCACCGCCCACCCGCGGTCGCTACAGCAGCTGGGGGACTTCAGAGTCGCTTGCGGACGATGTACTCGGTCGCCGTGGTGCCCATGAGGTCGGTCTCGCGTTCGTCGACCTGCTCGAAGCCCGTCGAGCGGTAGAAGGCGAGTCCACGGTCGTTCTCGGTGAGCACCTCGGCCTCGTAGGCGCCGACGTCGCGGTCGTACAGCGCCTGTTCGGCTTCGGCGAGGAGGTTCCGCGCGATGCCCTGCCGCCAGTGGTCGGGGTCGACGTAGAGGCGGTACACCTGGTGGACCCGGCGCGGCGGGTGCGGGCCGACGTGGATGTACCCGACGATCTCGTCGTCCACGACGGCGACGAAGAAGTCCTGGGCGTCGTGGTCGATGCCGGATTCGATGGCGTCGTCGACGTACCACTCGTCGAGCACTTCGTCGACCGTCTCTTCGCCGAGGATGTCGTCGTAGGCGGCGTGCCAGGATTCCCGTGCGACTCGCTGGATGCCGCCGACGTCGGCCATGTGCGCCGGTCGGTAGAGCACGTCTGCTGTCATGCCCGACCGAACGAGGGTATCGCAGAAAGACCTGACGGCCCGCGGTGGGCCCGGGAACCCGCGACGCCGCCTCGTCTCGCATTCCGCCGCTCCACCTCGGCTCGCATTCCGCCGCTCCACCTCGGCTCGCATTCCGCCGCTCCACCTCGGCTCGCATTCCGCCGCTCCACCTCGTCTCGTCACTCAGCGTCTTCGTCCTCGAAGCGCGCGTCGACGCTGTGGGCGTGTGCTTCCAGCCCCTCCGCGTCGGCGAGCGTCGTGACCGTCTCCCGAAGGTCTTCGAGCGCCTCCCGGGGCAGGCGCTGGACCGTCGTCGACCGGAGGAACGTGTCGACCGAGAGCCCGCCGGTGACCTTCGCCTTGCCGTTCGTCGGGAGGACGTGGTTGGTCCCCGTCGCGTAGTCGCCGGCCGCGACCGGGCTATAGGGACCGAGGAACGCGCTCCCGGCGCTCGGGATGCGGTCGAGCAGCGAGTCGGCGTCCTCGGCCTGGATCGAGAGGTGCTCGGGGGCGTACTCCTCGGCGAACAGCACCGCCTCGCTCATCGAGCGCGCGAGGAAGACGCCGCTGGCGTCGCCGGCGAGGGCGGCGCGGATCGTCTCCTCGCGGTCGCGGCCGCTGGCGTGGTCGTCGACGGCGGCCGCAACGGCCTCGGCGGTCTCCTCGTCGTCGGTGACGGCGACGACCGAACTCGTCTCGCCGTGTTCGGCCTGGGCGACGAGGTCGGCGGCGACGAGCGACGGGTCCGCGGTCTCGTCGGCGACGACGAGCACCTCGCTCGGGCCGGCGAGAAAGTCGATCTCCACGTCGCCGCGGACCGCGGCCTTGGCCGCGGTGACCCACTGGTTGCCCGGGCCGACGACCTTCTGGACGGCGTCGATCGTCTCGGTCCCGTAGGCGAGCGCGGCGATGGCCTGGGCCCCGCCGACCTGGTAGACGGCGCCGGCGCCGGCCACGTCGATGGCCGCCAGCGTGACGGGATCGAGTTCCTCCGCGGGCGGCGTGGCGACCGCGACGTGTTCGACGCCGGCGACGACGGCCGGAATGACGCCCATCAGGACGCTGGACGGGTACGCGGCCGTCCCGCCCGGCGCGTAGACGCCGACCGTCTCCAGCGGGCGAAACCGCCGGCCGAGTTCGCGGCCGCCGAAGTCCTCGGTCCAGTCCTCGGGTAGCTGGCGCTCGTGGAACGCCCGGACGTTCGCCGCGGCGTCCTCGATGGCTCGGCGGACGTCGTCGTCGATCGCCTCGTGAGCGCGTTCGACCTGGTCGGTCACGTCGATATTGCCGACCTCGACGCCGTCGATCTCCCGCGAGAGGTCCCGGAGGGCAACGTCGCCCTCCGTCCTGACGCGGTCGACGATGTCGCGGGCGTCGTCGCGGACCGCGTCCACGCCCGCGTCGCGATCGAACAGCGCGGCCCTGTCGTCGGGGCCCAGCGCGTCCACACTTCGCACGTTCATGCGTCTCCGTTGCCGCGACTGACCCATACGACTTGCTATCGAGACCGGTTCTCTGGAGACGAAGGCAGTCGACGAAAGGTCGGCCGACGAAGCGACGCCGTCAGCCCTGGTAGTACCACCAGACGGTGACGACGAGGATCATGAAGAGCCCGCCGAGGAAGAACGCGACCGCGGGATCGGCGAGGAAGCCGTCGCCGCCCTCCGAGACCTGCCGAGCAGCGTCGACCGTCTGCGCCGAGAGGTTCGGGTCCGTCGCGGGGCTCGCGGTCCCCGACTCCATGCCGGTCGGGTCCGGCGTGGGCGACGGGGGTTCGGTGGCCGTCGGCGTGTCCATCGCTTCCGGCGCCGGCGTCGGGGTCGGCGAGTCCGTGGGAGGGGCCGTCGCGGTCGGGGAGGGCGTGCCGGCGGGCGTGGGTGCCGGCGTCCCAGCGGGCGTCGGTGACGCCGTGCCGGCGGGTGTGGGCGAGGGCGTTCCGGCAGGTGTGGGTGACGCGGAGGGTGCAACCGTCGGCTCCTGTGTGGCCGTGAGCGTGGGCTCTGACGTCGGGGTCGCACCGGCGGCGTCGGTACCGGTCTCCACGCCACCGAAGATGCCGACGTCGTCTTCCGGGGTCGGCGTCTCCGTCAACTCCTCCGCACCGTCTCCGGCGTCCGCGCCGTCGCCGCCGTCACCGACGCCGCCGCCTCCCCCGTCTGCACCGTCACTCCCGCCGGCACCGCCGTCACCCCCGTCACCTCTCGACTGCGGTTCGCCGCTGTCCCCGCTCGATCCCATTCCGACGGAGATATCGTACGTGCCGAGTCGACCTCCCGTCTCGCCGAACAGCCGTCGCACCACGAGACTCGCGACCGCGAGCAGGCCGACGGCGCCGAGGAGACGCGTCAGCGCCGTCTTCAGTCGCGAGCGGTCGTGTTCGCGGCCCGCGAAGAGGACGAGCGCCTCGCTGGCCGGCGCGTAAATCGTCATCTCCGTGCCCTTCTCCGAGTACCCCTCACCCGCGGACTTGATCAGTTCGGCGTCTTCCAGTCGCTCGACGTGGTAGTGGACGTTCTGCAGCGAGGTCCCGACCTCGTCGCGGATCTCCGGTGGCGTCTTCGGCTCCTCGTACAGCGTTCCGAGGATCTGTCGCGCGGTGTCCGACGAGAGCGCGGCGAGTGCATCCTCGGTCGCCTCGTCGTCGAGGTCGAGGACGCGGGGTTCGTCAGGCGTCCGGGTAGGTTCCGACTTGAACGGCAGCAGACGACCCATTGTGCGTCCTGAGTGGGCCTAGCTTAATGGCTTTTCCCAAGAGACAAAAACTCATTTGAAGCTGCGAGTGACCGCACGGCAGCCCAGTCCGCGTTATCTATACACGCGAGAGAGTACGTGCAACGACGACAGAACTACCGCCAGGCCGACTTCGCCGAGGACGACGAACAGTAACGGGAGCGATCGCTGCCCCGGGGACAGCACGACAGCGTAGACGTACCAGCCGGTCCCGACCGCCAGCGCGAGAAAGAGCAGGTGCACGAGCATCCAGGCGCCCAACGTCCGCAGGACGCCGACGACGCGTTCGGAGAGCGGGTCTGACCGTGCCGTACCCGAGACCTCGTTGTCGGTCGCGTCCCAGAAACTGCTTCGAGCGTACGACCCGGCCGTCGCCGTCGACGCGCTCCGACCCGACCGCTCGTCCGTGGCCGACGCCCACCGAGTTCGACTGCGTCGCGCCGACGACCGAGACCTGCCTCCCGAAGCGGCGTCCGACTTCGACGAGTTCGCCGACGCCTCCTTCCTCGCCTCCGAGACCGACCCCGACGAGGCCGAACTCGCAGCGGCTGACCCCGGTGAAGCCGATCCCTCCGGAGCTGTCGTACTGCCTGACCCCGTCGCCGACCCGTTCACCGTCGCGTCTGTCGAATCGGTGCCCGACTCGTCCGCGGTTCGCCCGGTCGCGGCGTCCGAACTTGCCGTTCCCGCGGACCTCCCCGCACGAGAGTCCGCGCCCCGACTGGCATTGCCCCGGGACGTCGCCGAGGACGAGGAGCGCGTCGACCTGCGAGTCCCCCTTCGAGTCCGAGAACCGCGTGACGTGCCACTGGAACCCACCGATTCGTCGTCGGCGTCCGACCCGGACCGGGACGTCCTACGACCGCGTTCGGTCCGGGACTGTGACGCCCGCCGAGCGCGCCCGGACTCGGATCGCGACGTCGACTCGGACGGGGGCCGCGTCGACGACGTCGTGGCTGCCGTCGAGTCCGTCCCGGTCGATGGTTCGTCGACCGCCCAGAGCGACGCGTCGCCGTGGGCGTCGACGTACGAGTCGTGACCGAGTCTGTCGTATCGGCTTCGTTCTTTCGGATCGAGGAGTACTTCCTTCGCTGCGGTGAGTCGCTTGAACTGGTCGGCCGCGTCGGGCGCGGCGCTCACGTCCGGGTGGTGGTCTTTGACGCGCTCGCGGTAGGCCGCCCGGATCGCGTCGTCACCGGCGTCGGGACCCACCCCAAGGACGCCGTAGAACGTCGTGTTCATGCACCCCAGTCCCGTATCGACTGGTTCTTCCGGCCTATCCTACAAGTACTTTCCTACCGGTTTAAAAGGAAATATTCGCGGTCCCGAGCGCGAAACGTACTCACTCGCCGTCGCTCGAATCGGTCGTCGACCTATCCGGTCCTCCGTCGGCCCCCGTCCGCGACCGCGCGGGTCGCCGACGACTCGGTCCGGCCGGTCGCTCCCAGTTCCGGGTGACAGTTCCGGCAGACCCAGACGACCGTCCGGTGGGTCATCGTCTCCGTCCGTTCGCGCCGCCTCCATACGTGGAACACGTCGTCGCCGCAGTGGTCACATTCTACCATCGTACGCTTACGTGTGTGGGTCGTTCACATATACCTTGCCCTGAACGAGGTATTACGTCCCCGTGAAAGCTGTAAGGTCCTTATATTTCGTCTGGGGCCTGACGACGCCGTCGGGGACTGGGACGAGGTCGCCAACGCAGTCGGGGTCGAGGGAACGGCTTTTCACCCAGACGGGCTAATCGGCGGGCATGTCAACGAGTGCACGGTCACCGCTGCGGACGGTCGTCGCGGTGGTGTCCGCCATCGGGCTCGGTGCCGGTGGGTTGCTCTTCGGATTCGTCCTGACCGCCGTCGCGTTCGGCGTGCTGGTCGTCGGCCTCAGCATCGACCTTCCCGACACCGCGCAGATCGTCCTCAGCCTCATCTTCGTCCAGGGGGTCGGCTGTGCCGGGGTCGCCTACGCCTATCTCAAACTCAGACCCGTCGTCGGACCGAAGATACGCGCGGTCCTCGGGTTCGAAGAGGTACCGGGCCCGTTCGACATCGACGTGGACGTCCCGGACCTCCGCCAGGTCGCCATCGTCGTCGGCGGATACGTCCTCGCGCTCCTCGCCGCGTTCGCCGGGTCGTTCGTCCTCACGGTACTCCAGGTCGACACCGGCACCAACCAGGCCGCACAGATGGGGATGGAGAACCCCAGCATCCTCCTGATCCTCATCCCCGCCTCGATCCTGATCATCGGTCCCGGCGAGGAACTGCTCTTCCGCGGCGTCGTGCAGGGCCGTATCCGCGAGGTGTTCGGCCCCGTGATCGGGGTCCTCATCCCGAGCGCCGTCTTCGCCGGCCTCCACTGGTTCGCCCTCACCGGCGGGTCCGCAACCGGAAACATCGTCGCGCTCGGGGTCCTCGTCGGCCCCGCTCTCGTCTTCGGCGCGGCCTACGAACTGACGGACAACATCGTCGTGCCGGCGCTCATCCACGGGATCTACAACGCGACGCTGTTCTCGCTGCTGTACGTCGTCATCGCCTTCAGCGACCAGCTGCCCGACCCGCAGAACACGACCGCCGCCGTCCTCGCGTTGATCTGACTCTCAGAGCAGCGATATCACGTCGAAGGTGACGGGGTAGACGCCGAGGACGAGCGCGCTTATCACGCCCATCAGCCCGCCCGCTCTGTCCGCTTCGTCGGCGATCCGCCCCGTGTACGTCGCGTACGCCGAATAGAACCCGATCGGAGTGAGCAGCAGCGTGGCGATGCGCCCGTACGGGCTGGCCAGGTTCCCGGCGAAGGCGATGACATAACCCAGGAACGCGAAGAAGGCTGTAGTCAGGACGAAAAACGCCGCCGCCTCGAAGTACGGTTCGGGCGTCGCTTCTCCGTCCTCCCGCGGCGGCGGTTCGTAGTGTCGGAATGTGACGACGGCGGCGCCGGCTGCACCGAGGAGAGAGACGAGCGCGATGGCGACTGTCTCGGCGGCCACTGCCATTGCTACGGGGTTTGTCAGGGGGTCCCTTAACGGTAGGTCACTTCGTGGGCCCCGCTCTGCCGTGGTGGAATCGGTCGAGACGAGACTCTCCGAGTGAGAGATATCGCCCGGAACACTAACGACCGACATCATCCCTGGCGGCGTGCCGGGTCAGCCGGGAAACCCTCGTGCCGGGCGGGTCGCCCGGTAGGGCGACCGATTGCCGAGACGGCGCGAGCCGTCGAGGCGGGAGGCGCCATCAGGCGCCTCCAGTTGCCGAAGCGGGCGAAGCCCGCTGAGGCGGGTGGCGCGGTAGCGCCACCGGATGCCGAGACGGCGTCAGCCGTTCGGCGGGTCGGCGCTTGCGGCGCCACTCGTGTGTCGCGTGCCCGGGTTCGCCGCACTGTCATCGCTCCCATCCGGGTACGCTCGGGCGGGGACTAAAGGCACGCACTCTCACTACCCGCCGCGGACGATTAAACACTCCGCACCGCCGGTCGTTCGCACACACCGCCAACGGCCATGACAAGCGATAAGTTTAGGCTCGCCTAACTCCGGCGCAATGGTCGAGCGGTGGGTCGGAAGCGAACGGTGGATCCCAGGGGACAGCGGTCGCCGCGGCGGAGCCGAAGGGGGGTCACCGTGAGCACGGCCGACTCTCCGGGAGGCGAGCGAGACCGGACGCCGAGCGATCGGGTCGACGTCTGCGTCGTCGGCGCGGGACCGGCGGGCGCGCTGGTGGCCAACCGCCTCGCCGGCCGCGGTCACGATGTCGTCGTCCTCGAAGCGGGACCGCGATTCGACTTCGAGAGCCGTCGCGAACGGATGGAACGGGCGATCAGGCCCGCCCACGGTCCGCACTCGGTCTGGGAGATGGGCGACGACCGCGACGGGTTCAGCGCGAGCGGCGAACGGTTCTACCCGCTGAACGCGATGCGGGTGAAGGGCGTCGGCGGGTCGACGCTCCACTGGCAGGGGATGGTGATGCGCCTCCACGAGTCGGACTTCGAGCGGCGCTCGCGCGACGGGGTCGGTGCCGACTGGCCGATCGACTACGCGGACCTGCGGCCCTACTACGCCGACGCGGAGTCCGTCATTGGTGTCGCTGGAGCGTCGGACAATCCATTCGCGCCACCGCGCGAGGAGCCCCATCCCATGCCCGCCTTCGCTCCGTCTTACAGCGACTCGCTGTTCGCCGAGGCCTGCGAGGAAGTCGGGATCGCCATGCACTCGGTCCCGAACGCGCGCAACTCGGAGGCCTACGACGGCCGCGGCGAGTGCGTCGGCTACGGCACCTGCGACCCCGTTTGTCCGTCGGGCGCGAAGTACAGCGCCGACCATACGGTCGCGGCCGCCGAAGACGCCGGGGCGCGCGTCGTCGACCGCGTGCCCGTCCAGCGCCTGGAAACCGACGGGAGCGGCGAGCGCGTCGCGGCCGCCGTCTACGCGACGCCCGACGGCACGGAACACCGCCAGGAAGCGCGGCAGTTCGTCCTCGCGGCGGGCGGGGTCGAGATCCCGCGTCTCCTGCTCCTCTCGAAGTCGGACGACCATCCCGACGGTCTCGCCAACGCCAGCGGGGTCGTCGGCCGGTACTTCATGGAGCACCTGTTTGCCGGCGTCGGCGGGACGCTCGACGAACCCACGCGGCAGAACCACGTCGGCTTCATCACGAGCGAGTCCCACCAGTTCTACGACAACGACTTCGACGGCGTCGGCCCGATGAAACTGGAGTTCCTCAACTACGCCGGCCCCTCGCCCGTGGAACGGGCGCTCACCTCCGACGAGTGGGGCGACGACCTGCTCGACACCCTGCGCGCGGAGTACGGGACGCACGTCGCGATGGGCGGGCTCGTCGGGCAGTCGCCCCGGAAATCGAACCGGATCGCGCTCGATCCGTCGACGACCGACGACCACGGAAACCCCGTCCCGGACGTCCAGTGGTCGCTCGACGACCGGACGCGGCGCACCCTCGCCAGGGCGAACGAGATCCAACAGCGCGTCATGGACGCGGTGGGCGCCGACGTCGAGTGGACCGTGGGGCCCGACAATACCGGCCCGGCCGCTCACCACATGGGGACGACGCGGATGGGAACGGATCCCGAGTCGAGCGTCGTGAATCCGCGACTACGGACCCACGACGTAGAGAACCTCTCGGTCGCGTCGTCGAGCGTCTTCGTCACCGGTGGCGCGATGAACCCGACGCTCACCATCGCGGCGCTGGCGCTGAAGGCGGCAGACCACGTGGACGAAGACCTCTGAGAAGGGGACTTCGCGTCAGGCGAAGCCGCCAGCGAGCAGGCCGGCGACGACGAGGAGCAGGCCGGCGACGACAGACGCGGCGAGGAAGAACGGTCGGGCCTCGCGGGCGGGCTGGCGAACCTTCTTGCGGTCGAAGCCGTCCGCGAGCTTGCTCGACCCGACCTCGACGAGGCCGGCGAGCGCGAGCCACAGCGCGACCATCGTCAACACGAGGTGACCCCCGGAACTCCCGGTCAGCGACTCCACGGTGTAGAGCTGCCCAGCCATGTGGCCGCCCGAGGCGAAGAGGACGAGCGCGCTCGCCCGAGAGATCCACCGCAATCGCTCGACGACGAACCGGAGCGGTCTCGCGTTCGCGGTGCCGTCGCGGGCCGTCGGCCACACGCCGAGCGTCACGAAGATCACGCTACCGGCCCACACCCCGCCGAACAGGAGGTGGAGCACGTACATCGCGAAGTCCAGTGCTGACATGTGCGACCGCGAGGACGCGACCACCTTGAACGTACCCACTTCGGGTCGGAACGGCCCGTGCGTGGCGGATGCCGGCGCGGTCGACTCCGTGGGCGGTCCTCGCGTCCTGTGAACGGTTCACGGCGTGTGAGCACGCTTAAGGCCCGCGGCGCGTTTGCCACGGGTATGGAACCACGGGACCTCTCCGCCCACGCCGTCTACCGCGCCGGGAGAGGGATAGAGGAGGTCGCCCGCGAGCTGGGGCTCGACCCGGACGACCTCGTCAAACTCTCCTCGAACGAGAACCCCTTCGGCGCCAGCCCGAAGGCGGTCGACGCCGTCCGCGAGCACGCCGACCGCGTCGCCAGCTACCCGAAGACCTCCCACACCGACCTCACGGCGAAGATCGCCGAGCGCCACGGGGTCGACGACGAGCAGATCTGGCTGACGCCGAGCGGCGACACCGCGCTCGACTACCTCGCTCGCGCGTTCATCGACCCTGGCCAGCGCGTCCTCGTCCCGAAACCCGGCTTCGCCTACTACCCGATGTCGGCCCGCTACCACCACGGCGAGGTCGACGAGTACCGTCTGGAGAAGGACGACGACTTCGCGCAGACGCCGGAGACGGTGCTCGACGCCTACGACGGCCACCGCATCGTCTACGTCACCAGCCCGCACAACCCGACGGGCTCGGAGATGGCCCTCGACGACGTGCGGACGGTCGCCGAGGAGACCGACGACCAGACGCTCGTCGTCTACGACGAGGCGTACATCCACTTCTCGGACTCGCCGTCGGCCGTCGATCTGGTCGAGGAACGCGACGACGTGGCGGTCGTCCGGACGTTCTCGAAGGCCTACGGCCTCGCCGGGATGCGACTCGGCTACGCCGTCACGCCGGAGACGTGGGCCGACGCGTACGCCCGCGTGAACACGCCCTTCAGCGTGACCGAACTGACCTGCCGGGCCGGCCTCGCCGCACTCGACGACGACGAACACGTCGAGAAGACGGTCGAGACCGCGAAGTGGGCCCGCGAGTACATGCACGAGAACCTGGACGCGGAGACCTGGGAGAGCGGGGGCAACTTCGTCCTCGTCGAGGTGGGCGACGCGAGCGCCGTCGCCGACGCCGCCCAGCGCCGGGGCGTCATCGTCCGGGACTGCTCCAGTTTCGGCCTGCCCGAGTGCATCCGGATCACCTGCGGGACGAGAGAACAGACGCGGCGCGCCGTCGAGACCGTCAACGAGGTCGTCGCGGAGGTCTCGGCCTGATGGCGATGGCGAGCGCCGCGGGTACGGCGCACGCGACGACCACGGGGGTCGCCTGATGCGCGTCGCCGTCACCGGCACGCCGGGAACGGGCAAGACGACGGCCGTCGAACTGCTCGCGGCCGACGCCGACGGCCCCGCTGTTGATCTCGACGTGATCCACCTCAACGACGTGATCCACGAGGAGGACTTCGTCGTCGAGCACGACGAGGAGCGCGACTCCGCCGTCGCCGATCTCGACGCCCTCGCCGACTACCTCGCCGACCGCGACGACGTGCTCTTCGAGTCCCACCTCGCCCACCACTTCGATGCGGACAGGGTCGTCGTCCTGCGCTGTCACCCCGAAGAGCTGGAACAGCGGCTCACCGACCGCGGCGAACCCGCGGCGAAGGCCGAGGAGAACGCCGAGTCGGAGGCGCTGGACGTGATCCTCGCGGAAGCGGTCGAGCGCCACGGCGAGGATTCGGTCTACGAGATCGACGCGACGGACCTCGACCCGGACGAGACCGCCGCGGCGATCGGAGAGGTCGTCGCCGGCGAGCGCGAGCCCCAGGCCGGTACAGTTTCGTTCGTCGACTATCTATGACTACCTCCACAGGATGACCCTCGATCGGTTTCGCCCCGCGGTGAAAGGCGTCCTCGCGCCGTCGGTGAGCCTCGCCAAGCGGGTCGGCCTGACGCCCAACGGCGTGAGCGTCATCGCGCTCGTCCTCGCGGTCGTCGGCGCGGCCGCGTTCGCGCTCGCCCCCCGCCGCGACCCGCTGCTGTACGTCGGCGGCGCCGTCGCCGTCGCGCTCAACGGCTGGCTCGACCTCGTCGACGGCGAACTCGCCCGCGAGACCGGCACCGGGAGCGCCGCGGGCGACCTCCTCGACCACGTCATCGACCGCTACGCCGACATCGTCATCATCGCCGGCCTCGCCGCCGGGCTGGAAGCCTACGCCATCGGACTCGCCGCCGTGACCGGCGTGCTGATGACGTCCTACCTCGGTACGCAGGCGCAGGCGGTCGGCCTCGACCGCGTGTACGGCGGCCTCGTCGGCCGCGCCGACCGCCTGGCCCTGGTCGTCGGCGTCGGCGTCGTCGCCGGGTTCGTCACGCAGTCGTTCTCCGGGCTGACCGTCGTCGGCTGGCTGCTCGTCTTCTTCGCCGTCGTCGGTCACTTCACCGCGCTCCAGCGATTCTACTACGCGATGAAGGCGCTCTGAGTGGGGCGTGACCGTTCGGGGCCCCTTGCTCCACTCGCTCCACTCGCACCGAAGTATCGCCCTGTTCGGAACCGGTTCCGAAATGATAGCCCTGCTCGAAACAGGGACCGAACGCGACGCTCGGGAGGCAAAGTGGACCGGATTTTCACGGTGCCTTCCGTATACAGCACGCGTATCCAGCACCGAAAACGAGGCGACGGATACTGTACCGAGGTGGGACGGATAAGGGGAAGACTGATCGCCGTCCCGGGAGCCGGCGTGTCCGAGATAGCGCTGTCTCTCGGCCTCGGCCGCCGCCACTCACCGGGCGACGATTACGGGGACGGGTGACTGGCGGAACACTTTCTGGGCGACGTTCCCGACGACCAGTCGATCGGCCAGCGAGCCACCGTGGCTCCCGACGACGACCGCGTCGAAGTCGTCAGCTCTGTTCAGAATCGCCCGCGCCGGATGCCCCAGTTGAACCTCGGTGGCGATCTCGGCGTCGTACTCGGAGGCGAGTTCCCGGGCGGCGTCGAATACCTCCGCCGCGCGCTCCTCGGCGGCCGCTTCGGGGTCGTCCTCCAGAGCGATCGCCGTGGCTGCTGCCCCCCATGGCGACGGTTCGCCCGCGACGTGCAAGACGGTAATCTCCGCGTCAGGGTGGTTTTCGAGGGCGTACTCGAGCGCGCGCTGGGCCATCTCCGAGCCGTCCATCGGAACGAGAATTCGCGAGATCATGTGGAAACTACACGAAGGACGTGCATAAAATGACGGTTCGCTCCTGCCGGGATATGCGTCGGCTTCCCGCCCGCTGTCGAACGCGTCCGCTGTATTCAGCACACCGTTCTCGGCAGCGTCCCAGATCGGTACGCAGTCGTCGTGATGACCCGGTTCCCTGCACTGAACACCGTCGAAACGACAGGCCCAAACCGCCGGAGAGCGTGGGGTTCCATACGGGGTACGTGCCGTCGCGAAACAACCAGGCACGGTTCCGAACCCGACTATGTCAAACGCAAATCTCGATCCATCGAGACACAGCAGGATCGACACGCAGATCGGACTCGTCCTCGAAGACCAGCGGACCGCCGAGTTGCGGCAGGTCATCTACACCGACGAGCAGGTCGTCCTCCTCCGCGACGAAGCGGGGAACACGACGCTCGTCCGCCGCGACACGTTCGATTCCGAACTCGGCACGCGCTACCGGCCGCGTCCCGGTGCGGAGATGCCGAGCGACGCCGGCCAGTACGACCGGCTCCGCGAGCGACTCGCCGCTTACGAGCGCGAAGACGGCCGGAAAGCCAGGCACAAGGCCGACGCGCTCCGCGACGCGCTGGACATCCTCTCCAGCGCGGAGAGCGACGACGGCGACGAGGCCGACGACGACGAGAGCGACGCCGACCGCGAGACCGAGGTTCCGTTCGAAGAGGTCGCCGGCATCGGTCCGACGACCGCCGGGAAACTGCGGACGGCGGGCTACGTCACCGAGCGTGACGTGCGCGCCGCGAGCGACGACGAGTTGCTCGCAGTCGCCGGCGTGGGCGCGGAGAACCTGGCGAACCTCCGGGAGTTCGTGGACTGACCGGGCCGCCGAGCGCGGACTGCGGCCCCGGTTTTTACTTCATCCGCACAAGTGGCCGGTAGCGGCGGCTGTCACCACTCGATCACCACGTCGTCGCCGACGTCGAGACCGAAGGCGTCGTCGCCGCGACCCTGGTTCACCGCGAACTCGACGTTGCCGTGGCTGCCCACGGTGACGAGCCGCTCGCCGACGTCGAGCGCCGCGTAGGCGTCCCGAACCGGGACGGACTCGCCGCCGACGCGGACACTCTCGCGGTCGGCCACGGTGTCTCCAGGGACGTTCGTGATGACGTTCCCGAACCCGTCGACGACGAGTACCTCGCCGCGGGCAGACGACTCGCCGACTTCGGGCGTGGGGAACCGCAGGTCGACCCACTCGTCGGTCCGGGTGCAGCGGTCGATATCTCCGACCGAGCCGGCGTCGTGGATGTCGGCGGCAGCCGGGGCGAACACGTCCCGCCCGTGGAACGTGTTGCTCGCGGTCTCGTCGTCGGCGTAGTCGACGTCCCAGACCGTGAAGTCCTCGGCAGGGCCGCTCTCACTGGCGAGTTCCCGGGCGACCGGGATCGCGACGCCGTTGTCAGGCGCGACGATCTGGTGGTCGCCGGCCTCGACGACGATCGCGGCCCGGTCGGTCCCCACGCCGGGGTCGACGACGACGCAGTGGGTGGCGGGCGGGAAGTACGGGAGTACCTCGCGAAGCCAGAAGGCCGCCGCGCGCACGTCCTGGCGGGGGAAGTCGTGGGCGATGTCCTCGATCCGCGCGTCGGTGCGCGAGCAGATCACGCCGCGCATCGCCGCGGGGTACGGGCTGGGGAAGTCCGAAGCGAGCGTTATCATACGGTGGTACAGGAGTATTCGTCGGTTAATTCACTCGGTATTGGACGAAGAAATCGGGCTCGGCGGCGGCCGGTCGGGGACGAGCACGCACTGGGCAGGTCGGGGACGAGCACGCACTGGGCGTCACAACACCCGCGCGTCGGCGGGATCGAAGCCGAGCGTCAGGAACTCGTCGTCGTGGGGGTCTGGCGTCCGAAAGACCACGGTCCGGTCGCCCCAGTCGGCGTAGTAGCGCGTGGTCTCGCCGAGGAACTCTGCGGTGTCGACGGTGACCTCGAAGCGGTTGTCGTCGGCGTCGACGACCAGGTCCTCCGGGCGGACGCAGAAAGTGAGGTCGTCGGTCGCGAGGTCGCCGTCTTCGACCGAGAACTCGGTTCCGTTCACGGCGACGGTGGTCGCCGTGCCGTTCCGCTCGACGACCTCGCCGCGGAAGAGGTTGTTCTCCCCGACGAACGAGGCGACGAACTCCGTCGCGGGCCGCTCGTACACCTCCCGCGGCGTGCCGACCTGCTCGACGCGGCCGTCGGCCATCACGGCGAGTCT
This sequence comes from Halosimplex amylolyticum, assembly GCF_051414035.1. Lineage (NCBI taxonomy): Archaea > Methanobacteriati > Methanobacteriota > Halobacteria > Halobacteriales > Haloarculaceae > Halosimplex > Halosimplex amylolyticum. Next base: position 1,776,328 of record NZ_JBLKNW010000001.1, read on the forward strand.
GTCGGAGATAGCGAGCGCCTCCTCCTGGTCGTGGGTGACGTACACGGTCGTCACGTCGAGTTCGGCCTGGATCCGCTTGACCTGGCGGCGAAGCGTCTCCCGGAGGCGAGCGTCGAGCGCCGACATGGGCTCGTCGAGCAGGAGGATCTCCGGTGCGGGCGCGAGCGCCCTGGCGAGGGCGACGCGCTGTTGCTGTCCGCCGGAGAGCTGGTCCGGCTCGCGGTCGCCCATTCCCGAGAGGTCCACGAGGTCGAGGAGTTCGGTCACGCGCTCGTCGACGGACGTGCCGTCCGGCGGGTCGGCGAACTTGAGGCCGTAGGCGACGTTCTCGCGGACGCTCATGTGCGGGAAGAGGGCGTAGTTCTGGAAGACGATGCCCACGTCCCGGTCCTCGGTGGGGACGCCGGACACGTCCACGCCTCCGAAGCTGACGGTGCCGCTCGTCGGGGTTTCGAGGCCAGCGATCGTACGGAGGGTCGTCGTCTTGCCGCACCCGGAGGGGCCGACGAGCGTGAAGAACTCGCCCTCGGCGATGTCCAGCGAGACGCCGTCGAGCGCGACGGTGCCGGCGAACTCCTTCCGGACGTCGTCGAGTTCGAGCCTACCCACCGAAACCACTCCCCTCGCCGAGGCGGTCGATGATCACGAAGCTGACGCCCGTCACGACGAGCAGGACCACGCCCATCGCCGTCGCGGGCCCGAGACGCCGGCCGATGAACCGCTCGATCGCCACTGGCATGGTGTAACCGGTTCCGCCGGTGGCCAGTATAACCGTCGAATCGAACTCGCCGACGCTGATGGCGAACGCGAAGGCCATCCCCGCGAGGATGGCCGGCACGACCAGCGGCAGTTCGATGTCGAGCATGACGCGGGCCCGCGAGGCGCCGAGCGAGCGCGCCGACTCGACGATGGAGTCGTCGATCCCGGCGAGCGCGGGCGCGACGTTCCGGGTGACGAAGGGGTAGGCGCCGACGGCGTGGGCGGCGACGATGGCGATCGGGCCGGCGATGGTGAAGCGGTAGCCGAACGCCTCGGTGCCGAAGACGAACCCGCGGAGGAGCCCGAGGCCGACGACGACGCCGCTGACGGCGAACGGGGCCATCGCGAGCGTGTCGATCAGCTTCCGGCCGCGGAAGTTCCGCGTGCTGACGACCGCCAGGAACACGCCCATCGGCACGGCGACAAGGAGCGTGCCGCCGCCGAACACCAGCGAGTTCGTGACGGCGGTCAGCGGCTTGACCTGGAACTCGTAGGCGGTGGCCTGCCGTTCGATCAGGAAGCGGTAGTTGCGCAGCGTGAACCCCTCGGGACCGGTGACGCTCGCGACGACGAGGCTGACGATAGGGACGACGAAGACGACGACGGCGACGAGGGCGTACCCCCACGCGAACAGCCGGCTCTTCGTGATCGAGCCGAACAGATCCATCCGCTCGGGCGGACGGGCCGCGCTCGCGGCGCGCTGGCGGGCCTCGTAGCGGAGGTAGGCGTAGGTGAGAGCGAGTGAGAGGAACATCTCCAGGACCGCCAGCGTCGAGGCCGTCCCGTAGTCGAGCTGGCTGATCCGGTGGTACACCCACACCTCCACCGTCGCGAGGCTGAGCCCGCCGAGCGCGAGGACGATGGCGAACGACATGAACGAGAAGATGAAGGTGAGCAGCGCGCCCGTCAGGATGGCCGGGAGCAGTTGCGGGACGATCACGTCGCGGAACGCGCGGAGCGGCGAGGCGCCCAGCGAGCGAGCGGTCTCGGTCATCTCCGCGTCGACGCCCTCCCAGGCGGCGGCCGTGATCCGGGCGATCAGCGGCGCGTCGTAGAACGCGTGGGCGAGGACGATGATCGCCAGCGTGCCGCGCAGGTTCAGGACGGGGAGTCCGACGCTCCTCAGTGCGACGTTGAGCACGCCGTTCTTCCCGAAGGTGGCGACGAACCCGATAGCGACCAGAATGGTCGGCATCACGAACGGGAGCGCGGTCAGCGAGCGGATCGTCCGACGGCCCGGAAACTCGAACCGCGCGAGGACGTACGCGCCGGGGAGCCCGAGCAAGACGCTGGCGATCGTCGAGAGGATCGCCTGGTACGCGGTGAAGCCGAACAGGCCGAGCCGGTAGTCCGGGAACGAGCGCACGAGGACCGCGGGGTCGGAGAAGACCCGCGTGAACACGCCGAAGTAGAACTCGTCGGCGAGGACGTCGGTGAACGTCGCCAGCGAGTAGATCCCGTCGACCCGGACGGCCTCGACGAGGACGATCCCGACCGGGTAGAAGAAGACGAGTCCGAGGAGCACCAGCGTCACCACTGCGAGGACGGGGACGCCGACGCGCTCAGCGACTCGGCCGGCGCTCATCGGCTCAGTTGCTGGCGATCTGCTCGGACCAGTCGTTCAGCCACGGCTCGACGTTGCCCATCAGCTCGTCGTATCCGAAGCTGACGATGGTCTCCGGTTCGTGGACGAGGTCGTCGAAGTCCTGCGGGAGGTCCGCGTTGTCGACCGCCGGGAGCGCGACGTTGCGCTGGGCGATCTCGGCCTGGACGTCCGGCTGGAGTACGAAGTCGACGAACTCCGTCGCCAGGCCCATCCTGTCGGTGCCGGAAAAGGGTGCGACGCCTTCGAGGTAGGCGTAGCCCTCGCCGTTCGGGAAGCCGACCTGGTGGCGCGCCATGTCCTGGTCGTAGCGGTCGGCGTACACCTGGTCCGTCGAGAAGGAGACGACTATCGGCGCCTCGTCGTTCGAGTAGGCGTCGTAGGCGGTCCCCCAGTCTTTGAGGATCTGCGTGCCGTTGTCCATCAGGTCGCTCCAGTAGTCGAGGTAGCCGTCCTCGCCGAAGTGGTCGACCGTCCAGAAGAGGAACTCCAGGCCGGTCTCGCTGTTCTGCGGGTTCGGGACGAGCAGCCCGTTCTCGTACGGGTCGCTGGCGAGGTCGTCGAACGTCTCTGGCGCGCCGACGCCCCGCTCGTCCAGCGCGTGCTGGTTGTAGACGAGGCTGATGTAGGAGGCGCCGACCGGGATGGCGCGCTCCTGGGGGTCGAAGCGGTAGTCGTCGACGACGTGACCCACGTTCGAGAGCGCGGACGTGTCGACGCTGGTGAACAGCGACTCGCCGTCGCCGGTCTCGCGGTCGGCCTTGACGAGGTTCTCCGGCGTCAGGCCGAGGAAGAGGTCGGTGTCGATGGTGACGTTCTGCTGGCGCCGCTGGAGGAAGTAGTCCATGTTGCTCTCCGGCGGGAACCACTTCAGCTCGGCGTCGTGTTCGGCCTCGAACTGCTCTTTGAGCCACGGCCCCGGGCTCGAACTCGGCGCGTCGACGAACGAGGGGTACGTCCCCACGCGGAGGACCGGCGTCCCCCCGGACGCGGAGCCGGCCACAGTGCCGCCGTCCGTCCCGGTCGAATCGGTCGATCCGTCGGTCGCGTCGCCGTCGCCGGTCGGTTCGGCGCTACACCCCGCGAGGAGGCCGGCCACTCCGGCACCCGCCGCCTTGACGAAACGTCGTCGGTCCATAACCGAGGAATATAGGTGGCGAATGAAATACCCCGCGATCCGGATCGCGCGGATCCGGACAGAATCACCCGTTCCGGGCCGAACGTGTCCGACAAATCGGTAGTCGAGTAATCAAAATGGGCTGAATAGATCGAGCGAGGTCGAATAGAATGGGGGTGCGATCGGAGGGGCTATCGCGGTCGACGACCCGGTCAGCTCAGGTCGGCGGGGACCGGCGACTCCTCGGCGCGGCGTTCGTCGACGATAGTCGCCTGTTCGTCGGCGCTCATGGGTTCGAACGACTCGGCGGCGTCGAGGATGGGACCGACGAGGCGCGGGTCGCCCGCGTTGGCCAGCGTCGTCACGTCCTGCGAGAGGGTGTACCGGAGACACCGGTCCAGTTCGTCCGGGTCGTCGTAGGGTTCGTACCAGGTGTTGTACGGTCGCTCGTCCTCGGCGAGGTCGTCGGGCCAGGGCTGCTTGGCGAAGGTCTTGATCGAGATGACGCCGATCCCCTGCGATTCCAGTTCACTCGCGAGGTTCAGATAGTCGTGGGCGTCGTCGTCCTTCGCGGCGACGGTCGCGTTGACCGGGAACATCGCGGTCGCCACGTCCGGGATGCGCTCGACGGCCTCGCGGATCACGTCGGGGTGGCCGTGGCTCGTGACGCCGATGTGGTCGACGATCCCTTGCTCCTGGGCCTCGCGGTAGGCCTTCAGGGCGCCGTCGTCGGCGGTGATCTCGTCGATCTCCTCCCGTTCGGTGACGCCGTGGAACTGGTAGAGGTCGATGTGGTCGGTCCCGAGTCGGTCGAGCGATTCCTCCAGTTTCTCCCAGGCGCCCTCGTAGCCGCGTTCGAGCGTCTTGCAGCCGAGGAACACCTCGTCGCGGCGGTCGGCGAGCGTCGGTGCGAGCTTGACCTCCGCCGTGCCGTACTGGGGCGCCACGTCGACGTGGTTGACGCCGCGGTCGAGCACTTCTTCGGTCAGTTCGTCCGCCTCGTCCTGTTCGAGGAAGTCGAGCGCGATGGCGCCGAAGGTGAGGACGGAGCTCTCCTGGCCGGTGTCGCCGAGCGGTCTGGTCTCCATGGGTGTACGTACGTGCGAGGGCAGCAAAAAGACGGGTGTCGCGGAAGCACAGGTTTCGGGTAGCGGCGGCGGGGTCGCGGCGGGGTCGCGGCGGCGCTCGGCCCGTCGCTGGCGTATACTTTATGAACAGTCGCCGGTAAGGGTGGATCATGGTTCAGTGTGAGATGTGCGGGAAGGAGACGAGTTCCCCCAACCGCGTCAAGATCGAGGGGGCGGAGCTCGACGTCTGCGACGAGTGCACGGACTTCGGGACCGAGGTGAAACAGCAGTCCTCCTCCGGCGCGTCGACGAAGTACTCCACGTCCTCGTCTTCGTCGGACTCTTCCGGGAGCTCGTCGTCATCGTCGTCGAGTTCGGGTGGGTCCTCGCGCCAGCGACGGGACATGTTCGACGAGATGGACGAACTCGCGCAGGATTACGACGAGACCGTCCGCTCGGCGCGCGAGTCCGCCGGCCTGAGCCAGGAGGAGCTGGCGCGCAAGCTCAACGAGAAGGCGAGCCTCATCCGGAAGATCGAGCGCGGCGACACCCTGCCGAGCGACGAGGTCCAGCGCAAACTCGAGAGCGCGCTCGACGTCGACCTCTCGGCCGGCGGCACGGCCGACGAGTCCGAGTGGTCGGGCGGCGACTCGACCGGCGAGTACACGCTCGGCGACGTGGTCGAACGGAAGGACTCCTGAGACGGCCAGGCTGCTGAAGCGAATCGTCCCCTGCGGCGAACCGGTCCGGAGAACGGGCGGATTCGAGTGGAGAGGGAGACCGCGGTGGTGCCGGGTCGCGTCTACTGTTACTGCTTTCTGGTCACGTAGTCGGTGCCGAGCTCCTCGGCGATGCCCTGGACGTCGTCTTCCATCTCGGCGATCTCGCGCTGGAGGCGACGGAACAGGTCGCTCTCGGCGAGTTCCGATTCGGTCTTCTCGACCTCGAGGACGTTCCGCTTGAGCCGCTTGGAGGTGAGCTCCCGCATGCGGTCGTTGTACTCCGAGAGCTTCATCAGTCGGTCGACGACCGCTTTGAGGTCGTCGCGAGTCACCGGCTTGACGACGTAGTCGTCACAGCCCATTTCGATGATGTCGAAGTCGGGGTCGACGGCGGTGACCATGGCGACCCGGCACTGGAGGGCCCGCTCTTCGATCGCTGCGAGAACCTCGTTGCCGGAGACGATCGGCATCCGCCGGTCCAGCAGGACGACGTCGAGGTCAGAAGAGAGCATCTCCAGCGCCTCGACGCCGCCGTAGGCGGTCCGCACGTCGTACTCGCCGTCGAGGTACTCCGTGTACAGTTCTGCGAGGTGAGTCTCGTCTTCGACGACCAGCACCGTTCCTCGCTTGGCGGTCCCCTGTGTCACAACGGACGTATGTTACGAGGTGACCGTCTTAACTCTCACCCTCGCCGGCCGGGCCTGCCAGTCCGACCGCTCGTCCACCGATCCGGTCCCTCGGGCCGCCAGTCTCGCCGGACTCACAACCTATTTCTCCGTCCGGGTTCGCCTCCCGGGTATGTTCGTCCTGGTCAATCTGAAAGCGTACCCGTGCGATCCGGTCGCCGTCGCCGAGGCGGCCCGCGACGTGAGCGAGTCCAGCGGCGTCCGCGTCGCCGTCGCCCCGCAGGCCGCCCACCTCTCGGCCGTCGCCGACACCGGCGTCGAGACGTGGGCACAGCACGTCAGCCCCGTCGAACACGGCAGCCACACCGGCAGCACGCTCGCCGAGGCGGTGGCCGACGCCGGCGCGACCGGCACGCTCCTGAACCACTCCGAGGCCCGGCGCAAACTCGCCGACATCGACGCGGGCCTCGACGCCGCCGAGCGCGCCGACCTGGAGACGGTCGTCTGCGCGAACAACCCCGAACAGGTCGGTGCCGCGGCCGCGCTCGGTCCCGACGCCGTCGCCGTCGAACCGCCGGAACTCATCGGGACGGGGACGCCGGTCAGCAAGGCCGACCCCGATATCGTCACCGACGCCGTCGAGGCGGCCGCGGCGGTGGACGACTCGGTCGACGTGTTCTGCGGCGCCGGCATCTCGACGGGCGACGACCTCGACGCCGCGCGCGAGCTGGGCGCCTCGGGCGTCCTGCTGGCTAGCGGGGTCGCTAAAGCCGACGACCCGAGGGCCGCACTCGAAGACCTCGTCGCCCCGGTCGCGGAATAGCCCTCGTCGCACCCTCGCGGAATATCCCTCGTCCCACCCCTCCGGGATCGCCCTCACGCGTCGAGCGCGGGGAGTTCGACGTGTTCGCGAAGCACCGCCTCGTTCTCTGCCAGCGCGACGGCACCGCTGTCGCGGTCGTGGGACGCGAGGCCCGCGTCGGCGAGTTTCGGTACGTGAACGTGATAGAGCTTCGCGTGGGCCGATTCCACCGCGGAATCCGGGATCTGGTCCGCGTCGCCTCCCTGCTTCCACGCAGCGAGTTCGGTCGCGAGGTCGGCCAGCGCGGCCCGGTCGTCGCGTTCGGCGAGCCACGCGAGGACGAAACGGCGGTCGGGGTCCGAGAGCGCGCCGAAGACGCGATCGGTGTCGGCGTCGAACGGTTCCGCGGCGGCGACGTCGCAGATATCTGAGTCAGTCATCTCGGTTCGAACGTCGCCTCCGATCCCAATCAGCGATCACCTTCGACTGTAACGGCGTTTATGTACGGCCGTCGGATCCGTCCAGGCCGTCGATCAGCAACGTGTTCCGGACGAGCGCCGCGGACCCGCGTCGAACCCGCTGTGAGGCCGCGTTCGCCGAGATCCCGAGGCGGTCGCCCAGATCCGTGGCGGAGACCCGCCGCGGGACGTCGAAGTACCCCTCGCGGGCCGCGGTCGTGAGGGCCTCGTACTGGTCGCTGGTGAGGTCGAACTCGCGCTGTCGCGGGCCGGTGGGGTGCCAGAGCGAGCGGACCTCGAAGTGACGGCCCGTCTCGTCGAAGTACTCCTGGAACGACGACACCATCGATTCCTCGCCGAACCGCAGCCGCAGCGTCCAGCGGTCCTCGCTGGCCGTCGCCTCGACGATGGCCGCCTCGTGGTCGATCATGTCGTGGACGAGTTCCCTGAACGAGTCGCACCACCTGAGCCGGTACATGACAGCCTCGTCCGCGCGCTCCGCGACCGAGACGCTCTCGACGGACGGGTCTGCTTCGAGCGCGTCGGCGAACGCCTCGAAGTCGCCGCCGGTCGCCCACAGGAAGGGGAGTACCTGACGCGGCCCGTGAGTCGCGTTGCGGTCCGCCTCGACCGAGATCTCCGGAACCGACGAGAGCGCCGGTTCCAGAACGAACGACTCCGCCGGGACGGTGAACTCGCCGATGACACTCATGAACACGTTCGGGTCCGAAGACGAATAAGCCCCCGCTGGCGGTTCACTGCGGGGTACTTGCGGGTCTGTCGTCCCAGTAGGCACCGACGAACTGGTCGCCGTCGAACGATCGCTCGATGTCGGACGAACGAGATACTGACGTCACGCGACGAACGTTCGACACCGACGCGGAGGCGCCCGCGGCCACGGCCTCTCGACGCCGCCCGACCCCGACGCCGGATGGGGGTCACGTTCAGTTACGAGGGGTACCGCATCACCGTCGAGCAGCACGGGACCGCTCGCTTCCTGGAGACCACGTGATCGCGCCGGGGCCCCGTGCGGTCGCCGCTAGCGACGCTGCAGCGGCGCGCGGCGGGCGTCGCCGAGGCTGAGGTTGCAGTCGCCGGGCGACCGCTCTTGACCGTGACTCGACTACCGGTCGACGATGTCCCCACGCAACCGCGCTCCGCAGCGGACGGAGGGGCTCGACGCGGCGGTCGAGGCGGTCGAACGGACCGCCCGCCCTCTCGAGGAGGGACTCGACCGGATCGTCGAGACGGCAGGGGACGCCTCGTACGTCCTGATCGGCGAGGCGTCCCACGGGACCAGCGAGTTCTATCGCCGGCGCGCTGAGTTGACGGCCGAACTGATCCGCGAGACGGACGTGGCCTTCGTCGGCGTCGAGGGGGACTGGACCACCTGCTTCGCCGTCAACCGTCACGTTCGATGCGATCCCGACACCCCCGAGGACACCCAAACGGTGCTAGAGGGGTTCGACCGGTGGCCGACCTGGATGTGGGCCAACTGGGAGGTGCTGGAGTTCCTCGGCTGGCTCCGCGAGTACAACGCCGAACGCCCGCCCGAAGACCGGGTCGGCTTCTACGGCCTCGACGTCTACAGCCTCTACGAGTCGATGGCCGCGGTCGTCGACTACCTCGACGACCTCGACCCGGAACTCGCCGACCGGGCCCGCGACGCATACCACTGCTTCGAGCCCTACGGCGAGGACGCGCGGGAGTACGCCCGTTCGACGCGGATCGCGCCCGAGGACTGCGAGGACGAAGTGGTCTCGGTGTTGACCGACCTGGTCGACGAGCTCCCGCGGCCCGAGACGGGGGTCGACGCGGTCGACGAGTCGGCCTTCGACGCCGTCCAGAACGCGTTCGTGGCGAAGAACGCCGAGCGCTACTACCGGGAGCTGGCGAAGGGCGGTTCGGCGTCGTGGAACGTCCGCGACCGACACATGACCGACACGCTCGACCGCCTGTGCGACCGCGACGACACCGAAGGGGTGGCCGTCGTGTGGGCGCACAACACCCACGTCGGCGACGCGCGAGCGACCGACATGGCCGACCGCGGGGAGGTCAACGTCGGGCAACTCGCCCGCGAGCGCCACGGCGACGACGTGCACCTCGTCGGCATGGGCACCCACCGCGGGAGCGTGATCGCCGGGCGGTCCTGGGGCGCGACGCCCGAGCGGATGGAGGTCCCGGCCGCGACGAACGCCAGTTACGGCGACGTGTTCCACCGCGCCGGCGTCGGCGACGCGGCGCTCGTGTTCGACGACGCCGACGCGTCGGGGCTCGAACCCGAACGCGGCCACCGCGCCATCGGCGTCGTCTACCACCCCGAGCGCGAACTCGGCAACTACGTCCCCACGGTCCTGCCCGAGCGTTACGACTCGTTCCTCCACGTCGAGGAGAGCCGGGCGCTCCACCCGCTCGCGACTCGCAGCGACCCCCGCGAGGCCCCCGACACCTACCCCTGGGGCGTCTGACAGCTGGCGACCGGTGACGGTGCCTATATAGGCCCGTCCGGCGCTAGCCGGTCCATGGTCGCCGACGACGGCCGCGAGTCCGGAAGCGACGCGGACAGCGCGGCGACTGCCGGTTCGGACGCCGCGGCCGCGGGCGGAACGGGCGCCGCCGATGCCGTCCCGACCAGTTCCTACCTGCTCGTCGTGCTCGGCGCGGTCAGCTACCTCCTCCTGATGGCGAACTGGTTCGCGCTCGCGGCCTTCCTCGACCCAATCGCCGACGGACTCGGCCTGTCGGACACCCAGGCAGGGGCGCTCGTCGGCGCCGTCCCGCTCACGTACGTCCCGCTGTCCCTGCTCTCTGGACTCGTCCTCGACCGCATCGGCGCGCGCCGCGGGATCGCCCTCGCCGTCGGCATCTTCGGCGTCGCGCAGTTGCTCCGCTCGGCCACCGTCGGCTTCGCGGGGATGCTCGCCACGACCGTCCTCTTCGCCGTCGGTGCCACCGGGATCACGTTCGGCCTGCCGAAACTCGTCGCGAGCGTCTTCCCCTCGCGCCTGCTGGGGACGATGTCGACGGTGTACATCCTCGGCTCCTACGCCGGGACGGCCGCGGCCTACAGCGTCGGTCGGGCGATCCTCGGCCCGGCGCTCGGCGGGTGGCGCCCGACCTTCCGCGCGCTCGCCGCCGCGGCGCTCGCCTTCCTGGCCGTCTGGGTCCCCGTCGCCCTCTGGCACGCTCGCCGACACGGGACGCCCTACGGCGACGGGGGCGAGAGCGCCTTCTCGGTCGCCTCCCTCCGGAGCGACGTGCGACAGGTGTTCTCACACCGGGTCATGCGGCTGCTCGTCGTCGTCGGCACCGCGTACCTCCTGCTCGGCCACAGCTTACAGGGCTGGCTCCCCACGCTGGCCGGGTCGCGTGGCGTCGCGCCCGAGACCGCCGCGACCGTCGCCACGCTGTTCGTCGTCGGCCAGGCCGTCGGGACCATCGCCGTGCCGCCGATCTCGGACCGGCTCGGCCGCAGGCGCGAGGGGGTCGTCGCCTGCGGGCTCGCCGCCGTCGTCGGCGTCGTCGCGCTCGTCTTCGTCGGGGAGGCAGTCGGCGCCGGCGCGGCCGCGCTCGTCGCCGGGAGCGGCGTGGGCGGCGTCTCCCCGCTCGTGCGTGCTATCCCGACCGAGATCGAGGACATCGGGCCGGCGCTGACCGCGACGGCCGTGAGCCTGGTCTTCGCCGTCGGCGAACTCGGCGGCTTCTTCGGCCCGTTCCTGGTCGGCGGGCTCCGCGATCTGACCGGATCCTTCCTCCCCGGTCTCGCCGTGCTCGCCGTCGGCGCGCTCGCGATGGTCGCCGCCGGGCTTCGACTGCCCGAGATCTGACTCGGCCACCGGTCGGACCGGGGTCCGCCCCCGGTCGGAGCGGGGCCAGCGAACGGATTCCGCGACGAGTGGTGTCAACTACCGAAAGTGGCGTCCGCCGTTACGGTCTGCAGCCGCCGAAAAGAGTGAACCGGCCGAACTCGCGGCCCCCGGTCCGGCGTCGTTCCGCGCCGTTCTACGCGTCGGATTCTCGGTTTTCGAGGACGCTCTCGACCTGTTCGACGAAGGGAGCGACGTCGTCGCGGTCGGTGCGCTCGGCGAGGAGTTCGGGGACGCGGTAGTCGTAGCGACCGCGGCCGACGTGTTCGACGAGGCCGCGGACGCGCAGTCGCCGGTTGCGCGCGTAGGCGGCCGTGCGGTCCTCGGACCCACCGGCGGCGAACAGCGCGTCCATCGGCGTGCCGGGGCCGTGGTCGCGGTAGTACCGGAGCATCTGGCGCGTCTCCGGGCCGAGATCCGCGAGGTCGTTCGCGAGTTCGCGGGCGAACGCGGCCGCGTCCTCGACCGATTCGGCGTCGACGGTCGCGGTCGTCCCCGCCTCGAACGCGTCGGTCGCGCGGTCGCCGAGCGGGTTCCCCTCGACGGCGTCGAACCCGCGCGTCATCGCCGCCGTGTCGCTCGCGCCGCCCGACTCGGTTGTCCCGTCGACGACCCCGCCGTCGGTCGCCGCGTCCGCGGCCGCTGCAGCCGCGTTCCCACCGGCGTCGTCGCCGAACGCGCCGGCCATGTCGAACATCCCGGCGCCGCCGGCGTCTCCGGCGCTGCCGTTCGCCTTCGCCGATGCGTCGTCGCCGTTCGCTGCTGCACCGTCGCCGTTCCAGGTCATCGCGTTCTGCTCGTAGCCGTCGTCCTCGCGGGCGGTCTCGTCGGGGAGCGGGCGGTCCTCCTCGCGGCCCGACGGGCCGTCGCCCCAGCGCGCGGCTTCGTCGAACGAGGCCTGGTCGCCCGTCGCGGCCGCGCGCTGCTCGCGCATCCGTTGCTGTTCGGTTCGGCCGGGGTTTGCGCCCTTGACGTGGTCGACCAGCGCCTGCGTGAACTGGTCGGCCATCCGCTGCATGTCGCGGGCGTCCTGCAGTTCCGCTTCGAGTTCCGCGATGCGGGAGTTCTTCTCGTCGAGCTGGTCGCGGAGTTCGGCGATGCGGTCCTCGGTCTGCTCTTTCTCCTCGCTGATCTCCGCGAGTTCGGAGACGAGGTCGTCGCTGACGGACTTCAGGTCCGGGCGCTCGAAGTCGTCGAGGCCGGGCGTCGCGCCGGCGTCGAAGGTCTGTTTGCGGTGGAACTGGACGCGCTGGATCGCCTCGGCCCAGTCGTTCATCATGAACGCCTCGCCGTCGTCCAGGTCCTCGACCGCCTCGGCGTACTCGCGGTCGAGCACCCGGCTGACGACCTTGGTGTCGTTGTTCCAGGTGAGCCGGTGCCAGACGAGCCAGTCGCACTGAGTGATGAAGTCCTTCTTCACGTCGGCGGGGCGCTGGCTGATGCCGACGATGCCCAGGCCGTGCTTGCGGCCGCGCTTGCTGATTTTAATCAGCATCTTGCCGCACTCGCCGACGCTGCCCTTCTGCGGGATCCACTCGTGGCACTCCTCGACGAGCATCAGGAAGGGCTGTTTGAGCTTCTTGGCCTTCGCGAAGAGACGCTTCGAGACTTCAGTCAGAAGTTCCGCGGCCTCCTCCTCGTCGAGGAACGAGGAGACGTCGAGGATGATGGGGACGTTCTGTTCGAGGGCGAGGGAAGCGATCTTCTCGGCGTGTTCGACGGTGATCTGGATGTCGCACTCGTCGTCGGCGCCGGCGTGGAGGATCTCGTACTCCTCCTTGAGGCCGTAGTACTCGCCGTCGATGTCGACGATGAGCATGCCGAAGCCGTTGTCCAGCAGCTTCTCGACGACGACGCTCGCCGTGTTGGACTTGCCCGATCCGGACTTGCCGGTGATGAAGCCGCGACCGGTCAGCAACTCGACGACGGGCAGGTCGACCGACCGACCCGGCTCGCCGCTCCCACAGGGTCCGTCGCTGACGTCCGCGACGGTGATCGACTCTGTCTCTGCCATTACGGATCGACAGCCGCGGCGGAGCCATAAGCCCCCGTCAGACCTCCGTCTGACGCCCCCGCGACCGCAGCCTTTTTTCGCCCGCCGCGAGCCTCGTCGCTCGATGACAGTTCCGCGCGCCCTCCCGACCGCGGCCGTCGCGCTCGTCGCCCTCCTCGCCGGCTGCTTCGGCGGGCTCGGCGGTGCCGGTACCGCGACGCCGACGCCAGCAGCCACGCCTTCGGCCACACCGACGGAGACGCCGACCGCCTCGGCAACGCCCTCGCCCTCACCGACACCCACACCGACGCCGACACCCACACCGACGCCGACGCCGACCGCCTCGGCAACGCCCTCGCCCTCACCGACACCCACACCGACGCCGACACCCACACCGACGCCGACGCCGACACCCACACCGACGCCATCGCCGACTCCGACCGCGACGCCGACGGAGACGGCGACCGCCACGTCAGACCCGCTCGCGACGCGCGTTCTCGAAGACGCGGACCTCGGCGTCCGCGTGACCGCGACGGGGCCCGAGTCGGCCTTCGACTTCACGAACGTCCTGAACGCGACCGGGGAGTTCTGGACGACGAGCCCGGTACTCGACTGCGCGAGCGCGTCGCCGTTCGTCCGCGTCGTGACCGGAGGACAGATCGACGACGCGACCGTCGAGATGGGCTACGACCCCGCCGAGATCCCCGGCAACGGCACCGAGTCGGAACTGCGAGTCTTCGCGTTCAACGACACCGTCCAGTTCTACGTCCCGATGAACACGACGGTCGACGCGGCGAACGACACCGTCGTCGCGACCGAAACCGAGCCGGCGAACTTCACCGTCGGGAGCGGGGACGACGCCGAGACCGTCACCCCGCGGGTCGACGGGACGACGCTGGACGAGATCTTCGTCGTCCTCCACGCGCCGACGTTCTGGGAGTTCTGGGAGGACGGGGAGTCGCCCGACCGCTGCGAGCGGGAGTGACGTGTTCGATGGTCAAGCGATTTAACTGCGGGGCGCGAACGTGGAGTAGAGTGGTCGCGACCGATGGAGTGGATGGGACCGTGACGCGCTACGAGACGACCGTCGAGGAGGGGACGGTGTACGTCGGCGCACCGGACGGACCGCTGGAGATCGGGCCGCTGGAGACGGTGCTCGACGCCGTCGGCGGCCCGTCGTGGACGATCAGCTACTCCGCCGCCGAGACCGAGCGCCACCCAGAGATGGACACCAGCGACGCCGGGCTCACCGTCGACGTCGTCGACATGATGCACACGATGACCTTCGGCGAGCGCTTCGTCGAGACGATGGCCGCCCACCCGACCGAGACGCCCGAGAACGGCGACCTGTCCCCGCGCATGGGACTGTTCGTCGGCAAACTCCTGGACAACCTGGAAAACGGCGTCGACTGACGAGGGGCGCGCGGCGCGGTCGGAGCCGCCGGCCTGGCCCCGCCGACCGGTCCGGTCTGACCAACTAAACGTCTGGCAGCCGTGCTGCCAGTATGGGGGATCAGTTTCTGGTCGTCGGCGGCGACGCCGCGGGGATGAGTGCAGCAAGCAAGGCGAAGCGGGACGCGCCCGAGACCGACGTGATCGTGTTCGAGCGGAGTAACTGGGTCTCGTTCGGCGCCTGCGGGCTGCCGTACTACGTGAAAGGGGAGATCGCGAAACTCGAGGACCTCGTGGTCATGGAACCGCGCCGGTTCGTCGAGGAGCGGGGGATCGACCTCCGGCGCAATCACGAGGTGACGGCGGTCGATCCCGACGCCCGCGAGGTCACCGTCGAGACCGACGACGGTCACTACCGCGAATCGTACGACGAACTGCTGCTCGCGACCGGCGGGCAGGCGCGGCTCCCCGACGTTCCGGGGGTGGACCTGGATGGCATTTTCCCGATCCGGAGCCTGGAGGCCGGGCGCGCGCTCAGGAACTACGTGGCCCACCACGAGGAGCGCCCGGCCCGCGGGATCGGCTCGACCAGTGCGCGGGAGCTCCGGTCGCACCTCGACGAGGCGGACCCGGAGGTCGTCGCCGTCGTCGGCGCGAACAAGATCGGCATCGAACTCGCGGAGGCATTCCTCGCCCGCGACCTCGAGGTCCACCTGTTCGACTCGGGGCCGCGGGTGCTCCGGTCGTTCGGGGCGGACATCGCCGAGATGGTCGAAGACCACCTCGCGGAGGGCGGCGTCGAGCTCCACCTGGACAGTCCGGTCGAGCGGTTCCGTGGCAGCGACGGGACGATCACCATGGTCGAGACTGCGGACGACAGGGTGGCGGTCGACGCGGTGGCGGTCGACGTCGGCGTCGACCCGGAGGTCGAACTCGCCGAGGACGCGAGCATCGAACTCGGGCCGACCGGCGCTGTGGCGACCGACGAGTACGGTCGGACGAGCGCGCCGGACGTCTTCGCTGCCGGCGACTGCGCCGAGAAGCGCGAGCTGCTCACCGGCGACCCCATCCTGTGGCCCTTCGCGCTCGCAGCCAACCGCGCTGGGCGGGCGGTCGGGCGGACGGTCGCCGGGCAGCCGGCAGCCGTCGGCGGCGTCGTCAGGACGCTCGTGATGAAAGCGTTCGACCTGCAGGTCGCCAGGTCCGGGATCGTCGACCACGACGAGGCCCGCGCAGCCGGATTCGACCCAGTCTCGGCGCTCATCACGTCTATCACGCGCGCTCACTACTACCCGGGCTGGTCGCGGATGGTCGTCCACGCGACGGCCGACGCGGAGTCCGGGCGCTTCCTGGGCGCGAACATGGTCGCCGAGGAAGGGACCGCCCACCGGATCAACTCGGTCGCCACCGCCGTCACCGCCGGGATGACCGTCGACGAGGTCGGGGCCCTCGACTTCGGCTACGCCCCGCCGTTCGGGCCCGTCTGGGACCCCGTGCTCGGCGTGTCGAAAGTCCTCGAAGCGAAACTGGAGTGACTGCCGGTCAGTCGCGGCCCCGTCGCCGGGCGAGGACCAGGCCGGTCGCCGAGGCGACGCCCGCGATCACGGCGAGAGCGAGAAACAGCGCGGTCACGTCGGCGAACGCGAGGATCCCGCCGGCGAGAGTCCCGCCGAGCGCGCCGACGCCGAACACGCCGAGGTAGGTGAACCCGTAGGAGAGTCCGCGCGTTCCCGACGGCGTGTACTCGGCGACGGTGGCCTGGTACATCGGCTGGACGACGAACAGGAGGACGCCGAGGACGGCCCCGAGCGCCATCAGCGGGACGACCCCTGCGTTCGAGACGGGGACGAACAGCAGCGCGAGGACGGCCAGCCCGCCGAACGCGCCGGCGATGCCGTACTCGACGGGGACGCGGTCGGTCAGCTTCCCGCCGGCGTACTGGCCGAGGACGCCGACCAGCAGGAGCCCGGAGTAGAAGTAGTCCTGCGGGTTGAGCGTCTGTCCGCCGCCGGCCTCGACGCCCAGGGCCGAACTGACGCCCGGCGGGAGGAGCGCCGCGACCGGGATGGGCTCGAAGCCGGGCAGCCCCCGCAGGAGTTCGGGGAGGAAGGTCAGGACGCCGCGGTAGTACAGCCCCGAGCACATCACCACGACGAACACCAGCACGAAGCTCCCGGCGAACAGCCGCCGGGACTCCGCGAGGAACTCGCCCAGCGAGTCGACGCCGCTGTCCGCCTTCGACTCGCCGGCGCTCCCGCCGTCCGCGGCGGCCTCATCGGCGTCGGCGGCGGTCTCATCGGCGTCGACGGCCGCCGTCTCGTCGAAGTTCGCCTGTGAGGCGTACACCGCGGCGAGCAGCGCGGGCGCGCCGAGGACGAGCGCGACCGTGCGCCACTCGACGAAGAGTAGTAGAATAGCCGCCAGCAGGGGGCCGAGGCCGATGCCGACGTTGCCGGCGATGCCGTGGTAGGCGAGGCCGGTCCCGCGCTCGGAGACGCCCTTGCTGATGAGCGAGAGCCCGGCCGGGTGGTAGACGCTGGCGCTCGCGCCCCACAGGACCAGCGCCAGCGCGACGACGACCATGCTCGACGCCAGGCCGAGCAGTATGTAGGAGAGTCCCATCCCGAACAGACAGGCGCTGATGAGCCGCCTGGAGCCGAGCCGGTCGACGAGCACGCCACCCGGCAGCGCGCCGAGACCGAACAGGCCGTAGCCGAGCGTGACGATCACGCCGACCGTCGCCGTCGTCACGTCGAACTGCGCGACGCCGAGCGCGATGGTCTCGAACTCGGTGAGCCAGACGACGACGAACAGCGGCACCGCCATCTCGTAGGTGTGGACCGCCCCGTGGGCGAGCATCACGAGCGCGGTGATCGCTCTGTCGTTCGCGTTCACTGCCCGTTCGTTCCCCGCCGATCGCCTTTATTTCGATGATCGCGGAAGTGGAGCGCCCGTCTCTCGACCGGCGGTCGAACGGGGTCGTCAGCCTCCGTCGCTTCCGGCGACACCGCCGGCTCCCTCGACCACCGTGTTCCGGAGCGTCCCGACGCCCTCGTAGGTTATCTCGACGGTGTCACCCGGTTCGACGGTGCCCGGATTCGCGGGGCTCCCGAACGCGATGGCGTCACCGGGCCGGAACGTGAACCGGCGAGAGAGATAAGAGACGATCTCGTAGGGATCGAACAGCATCAGTTCGGTGTTGGCGTCCTGCCGTTGTTCGCCGCCGACGAACGTCTCCACGTCCAGTCCGGTCGGGTCGACGTCGGTCTCGATCCACGGGCCGAGCGGCCCGGACGTGTCGAAGGCCTTCCGGGCCGTCCGGCCCTGCTGGTCGAGCGCGTCGACGTCGTTCATGATCGTGTACCCGCGGACGACGTCGGGGACCTCTTCGGGCGACACGTCGCGGCACCGCTCGTCGATGACCGCGACGAGTTCGCCCGCGTAGGTCAGTTCCTCGGTCCACTCGGGGTAGCGGATCGGGTCCTCGGGACCGACAAGCGCCGCCGGCGGCTTGATGAAGAAGTCCGGTTCCTCCGGGCGTTCGTAGTCCATCTGGTCGAGCGTCTCGGCGAAGTTCCGTCCGACGCAGTACAGCGCCGAGGGCGAGCAGGGGTAGGTGAGGTCGCCGTCGCGGCCGACGACGTACTCGCCGTCGTCGGCGATGATCACGCCGTCCTCGTACCGACCCTCGACGACGCCCTCGGGCGTCTGCAAGCGGGCGAGTCGCATGCGACTCGGTTGAACGCTCCCGTACAAAGATCCCCCGGACTCGCGTCGCGAACGGCTCCCGTCGGGCGTGCTTCCGAGGTGAGATCACCGCGTCGGATCCGGCCGTGCGGCGGCGCCGTCACTCGTACTCTTCGAGCGATAGCTGTCCGTCGACGTCCGTCGATGGCCCCCCGGACTCGTCCGACGGTCCCTCGTCGGTCCCGCCGTCGGAGTCCTCGCCGTCGCTCGGCGTCGACTCGTCGGCGGTTCCGTCCCCGTCCGTTTCGCTGGTCGCCACCTCCGTCAGGTCCAACTGGCCTGTCCGTTCTGTCCGGTTCGTCCGATTCGGCTGCCCCGTCTGGTCTCCCTCTCTCGTCTGGTCCGCCTGGTCGGTCCGCCCCTCGTCTCCCGTCTGGTCCGGCTGATCCGCCTGCGCGTCGAACCCTCCGAGACTCGCCTGGTCGCCCTCGGTGAAGGAGAGGTTCGAGACGCGGACGCCGAGTTTGCGGACGCGGTCGTCGTCGAACTCCGCTAACAGATCGAGCGCCGTCGACTCCAGGAGGTCGGCGTCCTCGACGGGGCCGGGGAGCGACTCGGCGCGCGTGTTCACGTCGAACGGCGGCGTGACGACCTTGATCCCGATGGTGCGGTATAGGGCGCCCTCCCGCTGGGCGCGCTCTGCCACGTCGGCGGCGAGCGCGCGCACCTTCTCCCGTTTCTCCGCGACGTCCTCGGTCGGGTCGGTGAACGCGGACTCCCGCGAGAGGCTCTTGGGCTCGCCGACGGGCGTCACCTCGCGCGGGTCCTCGCCGCGGGCGAACCGCCGGACCTCCAGCCCGCGCTCGCCGAACCGGTCGCGGACGCGGTCGGGGTCCGACGCCGCCAGGTCGCCAGCCGTCTCGATGCCCATCTCGCGCAGTTCGCGGGCGGTGACCGGCCCGACGTTGTGGATCTCCGCGACGTCCATCGGCGCGAGGAAGTCCCGCACCCCGCCGGGTTCGACGACCACGAGCCCCTCGGGTTTGTCGTAGTCGCTCGCGATCTTCGCCGCGCTCATCGTCGGCGCGACGCCCACGCTCGCGACGACGCCCACCTCCTCGTGGATACGCGCTTTCAGTTCCCGGGCGAATTCGGTGACGCTCTGGACGTTCGCTGCTTCGGCCGCTTCGCCGTCCCACGCGACCCGGTCGGTCACGTCGAGGTACGCCTCGTCGATGCTGACCTCGCGGACCACGTCGGCGCTCTCGTTGAGGATCGCCTTCACGTCCGCCGCGACCTCGTTGTAGTAGTCCAGGTCGACCGGCCGGTAGAAGCCCGCTTCCTCGACGTCGAGGTCGGGGTCTTTCGCGGCCTCGACCTTCCGGGGCAGGCGCTCCAGCGCCTCGGAGATCGCCATCGCGCTCTCGACGCCGAACTCGCGGGCCTCGTAGCTCGCGGTGGCGACGGCCCCGTGGGGTTCCTCGGACTCGTAGCCCATGCCGACGACGAGCGGCTGCCCGCGGAGCGCCGGCTCGCGCAGCCGCTCGCAGGCGGCGTAGAAGCAATCCATGTCGACGTGACAGACCACCTGATCGGGCGTCGGCGCGCTCCCGAGGCTCCCGAGGTCGCCGCTCACGGACGGCCCCCCGTCGCCGGATCTCGCCGCCGCGGCCGGCGCGCGCGCTCGGTCGCGTCCATCTGCTCGTTCACCCCTCTAGCTCGGGCCGTCAAGAACCCCTCGGCGCGACGCCGGTAGCTGCTCGCCTCCGCTCGTGTGATCATTCGCCCGTCGGCGTCGCCGTGGGGGTGTCCGCGCTCGTCGGCGTTTCCGTCGGCGTGTCCACGGGAGCCGGCGTCTCCGTCGGCGTGCCCGCGGGAGTTGCAGTCGTGGTCCCGCCCGTTTCGGTCCCACCTGTCGGAGTGCCGGTCGGAGCAGCGGTGCCGTTCGGGGCGGGTGTCCCCGTCCCGTCGTCCGGCGTTCCTGTCGGGAATGCGGTGCCGTTCGGCCCCACTGTGGCCGTCGGCGCCGCCGTCGTGGCCGGCGTCGCGGTCGGCGTTGCCGTCGTCGTCGGCGTCGCCGTGGGCGTCGGACTCGGGGTCGGTGCCGCGGGGTAGCGGTCGAGGATGAGTCGGTCCCCGTCGGTCCCGTTCCAGACCACGTAGAGTTGCTCGTAGGCCGCGTCGGGGACGAGACACGACGCGCCGCGGGTCACGTTCGAGACCGGCGTCGCGCACGCCTCGCCGTCCGTCCCCGCGAAGGTGCCGAGCGTGCCCCGTCGTTCGGACTCGAGGGAGACGTGCGAGCCGTTGAGCCGGTCGCCGCCGTAGTGGGTGACGAGCACGTCCGTCCCGTTCGTCTCGAAGACGAAACTCGCCCGCGGTCGGTCGGCGTCCGCGCTCGCGGCCCCGCCCGACAGGGACGTGACGACCGACATCGCCAGCAACACCGCGGCCGCGGCCATGAGGATCAGGAGCGTCTGCTCCGAGATCCCGCGACCGCCCCAGCGTCTGTTCACGGGTCGTCTTTCCGGTCCTCCACAATAGAGTTACTGCCCGACGAGCGCGAGTGAAAGTCCGTTCTGACGGAGTGGTACCCGAAGCTGATTCGGCGGTGAGTATCGACATCCTCGCCGGAACGCCTCGGTCCGCGACGGCCATCAACCGACTCGTGACCGCGACCGACTCCTGCGGTCACCCGTCGAGACCCCGCCTGCGAGAGGCGAAACGCCGTCGCTCGAAACGTCGTCCCATAAAACCTCGAGGCGCGACGGGGTGGCCAGGGCCCGTCGCAGTCGCCCGCTGATTCGTGCACGGTGCCAATGTTCCGGGAGTTCACGACGCTGGTTCACGTCGGGAGCCCCGTATGGCTCCACCTGCATGTTAGTCACACGCATACTTAGTCCTTCGCCCTGCGGTGAGGTTTGCAGGGGTCGGGGTCCCGCCGTCTGTCGACCAGTTCGTCCGCGGGATAGGACTGGCGACAGGTCCGGCAGTAGGCGCTGGGCGCCCGTTCGGCGGGATTCAGCGCCGTGTGGCCCTCCGGGCACGCCACGCGGTACGGGTCCGAGAGCAGGTCCCGCAGTTCCTCAGGGGCCACCATCCGTCGCCCCCGCGAGTGTGCCCGTCGGTTCGTGATCGCCGATGCAGCCACAGCGCGGGCACGGCGTCGCGCCCGCGCTCCCGACGCCGAACTCGAACCCGCAACCGTGGCACCGGTACACGACTCGCGTCCCGGGTCGACGCGCGTCAGTCACCTCGACCACCTCCGGCGACCGCGGTGCCATCGCGGCCGCGACCGCCCGCGTCCCGATCGCCCGTCTCGGCGATCCGCCGGCAGTACGCCGCGGCGGCGTCGGCCGCTGTCTCGCCGTGGCCCTCCGCGGCGACCCCGGTCTGTGTCGCGCGCCAGCCTCCCGGATGCTCCTCGAGGACGATGGTCGTCCAGCGCCGCCTCCGCGGCGACTCGTCCCCGTCCGATTCCTCCGGTCCCGATCCTCCGCGGTCGGGTTCCGAACCGTCGATCGCATATTCGCTCACCGTCACACCTCCGACCAGCAACCCCGGTACAAAAGCCGTTAGCCGCGTCCCCGCGGCGGAAGTGAAAGTGGTCTCACGGCCGATATCCCCGTCGGGTCCTGCGATCGGAAGTGGTCGATCGGCCGTGAAAGTAGTCGGCGTCGAACGCTACTCCGACCCCGGGCGTCTGTCCGGGAAGCTCTGGATCGGCGGTCTCTCGAGTACACGAAACCGGTGTCGACTCTCACTCCGGGCGTTCGAGCGCGTAGTACGTTCCGTCGTTACTCCCGAAGTAGATCGTGTCGTCGGTGATGATCGGGTTCGATTGCACCGCATTGCCGCTTTTGAAGCGCCAGATCTGCTCGCCGGTTTCGGCGTCGAGACAGAACAGATAGCCCCATCGGTCGCCGATGTAGACCCTTCCGTCGACGACGATTGGGTCACAGTTGATGGTCCCGGTCGGGTCCTCGTTTCGCCAGATCTGCTCGCCCGTCTCCCCATCGATGGCGTACACTCGTTCGTACCAGTTGCCCAGATAGACGGTCCCATCGACGACCGCTGGCCGGGAATTGATCGGTTGGCCGGTATCGAACGACCACAGTTCGGTCCCGTCAGTCGGGTCGACCGCGTAGAGGAAATCGTCTTTCGAAGCGACGTAGAGGCGGCCATCCGCGAGGGCGGGCCCGACGTTGACTGTGTCTCCGGTCTCGAACGCCCAGCGTTTCGCTCCGCTCTCAGCGTCCAACGCGTAGAGCGAAGCGTCTCCACTACCGATGTAGACAGTGCCGTCGAACACCGATGGCCCGCCATTCGCGCGCTCTTCGGCCTGGAACGCCCACTGTTGGGTTCCCGATGTCGCACCGAGCGAATGGACAGACCCATCCCAGCTGCCGAAAAACACGCTACCATTGACTACGTTCGGAGTTGAATAGATTGATCCCTGCGTCGGAAACGTCCACCGCTCAGTCCCGTCGACGCCCACCGCGTACAGCGAGTTGTCCCGACTGCCAACGTAGACGGTGTCGTTTGAGACGAAGGTGCCGGAACCTATCTCGTGGCCGGTCTCGAACTTCCAATTCACCGAGCCACTTGCGGCGTCGACAGAGCGAAGGTAATTGTCGTTGCTGCCGAAAAAGAGTGTCCCGTCACTGAGTGTCGCTGACGACATTATCCGGCCGTCGGTCTCGACTGTCCATCGGACGTGATCCGGTCCAATGGCCGTCTCCGTCGGTGCCCCCTCACCCGAATTCGGGAGTGAAACACACCCGGCGCTCCCGACCGCAGCCGTCGACGCAAGCGCGAGAAACCGGCGGCGCGTCGAATCCATTATAGAGATGCTCAGTTTTCTGTTGGCTGGAGGTCGTTATACGTCGAACGATTCCGGCTCACCGACACGATCCCGCGAGGGACGGACCGCAGATGTAGCACGACTGCTGGGAGCGATCGGAGAGTCGTGACCCGACCGGGTCGTCCCCGGTCTTCAGTCGAAGGCCGACAGCGTGAGGTCGCGCCCGTCCCGGAGGTACTGCCGGATCCGCCCGCGGTCCCAGCCGAGCGGCGAGAGGACGCTCTCGGCCGCGCGGACGAGCCGTTCGCGGTAGAAGTCGACGTCGTAGTCGCTCGGGCCCTCGCAGGCGAGCCGCACGCGTCCCGGGCCGTCGCGGCTCGCGGCTCCCGTCAGTCGCCGCTCACTGGTCCGAGGTGCTCCCTTCGGTCGCACCTCGCTATCGTCCGCGACGACGACGTACTGGACGCTCGTCCCCGGCGGGCGCTCCAGGCCGAGTTCGGCCGCGCGCTCCAGCGCCGCGACGGCGCGCGTGCGCTGGCTGTACGACTCGACCGACTTCGAGACCCGCTGGGTGATCAGCAGGTCGTCGGGGTCGACCGCCCCGCGCTCCAGTCGGCCGAGCGCGCGAGCGAGGCGGTCGCAGACCGCCTCGGGGTCCCGCGTGCGATCGAGGGCTCCGACCAGATCGCGCTGTACGTCGGCGACGAACGGCGCCGTCGAGCGCTGGCGGGTCTCGATCCCCCGGAACTTGAACGCGTCGTCGCTCGCCGGATCGGCGCCGGCGATCCTGCCGAAGTATTTGGTCAACGCTCCCGCCTGCGAGTCGCGCATCGGCACGAACGCCACCCAGTCGAAGCGCGCCTCCACTTCGAGAGAGATGTCGGCGGTCTCGGAGACGTCGGCCGCGACCGCCTCGATGGGTTCGGGGTCCTCGCGGCTCGCGGCTTCGCCGCTCGCTCCGTCCGAGGCCTCCCTTCGGTCGGCCTCCCGCTGCACCCACAGGCTGTCGACGATCCCGTGGACGATGCGCCAGCCGCCCGCCTCCAGGCGCTCCTTGGCGTCCAGTAGGATCTCGCGGGCGTAGGCGTTGATGGCCTCGTGACACTCGATGCGACCGAACTTGGCGTTCCGGTAGCCCTGGTAGCCGAAGCAGGAGACGAGTACCCACTTCAGCGCGTCTATCCGCCCCTCCAGGGCGGCGACGCGCTCGGCGATAGGCGAGTCGCCGTCGGGTTCGGCGTGGGTCGCCTGGTAGTCGCCGCTCGCGGCCGCCAGCGCGTCGTCGTCCGTTCGGTCCCGTAGCTCGGCCAGCTCCGCCTTGAACCGGGCGCGGTCGTCCACGAGGTCGCCGAGCACGTCGGCGAGGAAGCCCCGCTCCTCGCAGACGGTGTAGCCGAGCCCGGGCACGTCGGCGCCCTCGCAGCAGTCGCAGTTCACGGTCTCCGGGCTGACGTTGTATTCGACCATGATGTTCGGGTACAGCGAGGCGAAGTCGACCTCGACCACGTCCTCGTAGCGGCCCGGCTCGGGCGCGAACGTGAACCCGCCGCGGTCGGCGTCGTGGAGCGTCCGGACCGGTTTGAACGCCTCCGGCTCCCACTTGTTCCACGGCGCGAGCACGTCCCGCTCGCGCGCCTCGCGGATCTCGATGGACGTGAGGATCGTGCCGATAGACCCCCTCGCCGTCTCCTGGAGCGGTCGCCACGAGCGCCCGACGAGGTCGAGCAGCCCCGGCAGGCCGCACTTCCCGAACAGGAAGGTGTCCGAGCGGTCGACGACGGCCCGGCCGGGGACCGCGTAGCGGGCCGGCGAGTGGCCCACCTGGCCGTAGCTCTCGTACGTGCTCGCGCCGGCGAGGCGCTCGTACCCGTCGGCGCGTCCCATTCGGAAGTCGTCGAGGCCGACCTCCGCGGCCCGGTCGTGACACCGGGGGATCAGCCCCGCGGTCGAACAGACCAGCACGTCCGGATCGACGGCGTCGAGTCGTTCCTGCAGGGTGTCGAGGACGGCCCGGTCGATCGCCTGCCGGGGAGCGTCCGCACCGCTGGCCACTGCACCAGCAGTCCGCGCATCAACGATCCGCTCGCCGTCGACGTGGAGCGCGGTCAGGTCGTCCTCGGCGAGCGCCCGTTCGGGGATCGAGAGGTCGAGGCGGCGCAGCTCCCGGTCGGGGACGGGCGACGTGTCGGTGTCCACGCAGTAGCGGAACCCCGGCGCCAGGTCCACGTCGTAGAGCCCGACCGTCCCGGGCGCGTAGTCGATCGCGTGCTGGGACAGGATCTCGTGGGCGAGCGTCCGCACCTCGTCGACGCGGGCGAGGTCGACCCGCAGGACCGGCTTCCGGTCGTCGGCGTCGAGCGCGACCTTGCGGCGCTCGGTCCCCGTCGCGACGACTTTGGGGTCGTCCGCGAGGATTCCCGCGAGATCGGTCCGGACGGGATCGGGCGCCTCGACGTACAGCGACGGCGCGTAGTCGTCGTTCGTCCGCGTCTCGACCCCGCCAGCGGTCGCGTGCCACTCGCGGACCGACCCGTCCGACCGGAACTCGGGGGTGAGCAGGGGCATCAGTCGCGTCCGGACCGTGCCGGTGCGGATCCGCCGTTCCCGCCGCCGCTCTCGTTCAGGTCCCCGGCCTCGGTCTCGTTCCCGCCGATCTCCGCGCGCAGTTCCCGGAGTTCGCGCTCCTGGGCGAGCAGGACCGACAGCAGGAAGGCGAACTCGGGGTCGGTCCCGTTGGCGTAGCCCGCGGCGTCGGCGTGGCCGCGCGCTCGCTCGAACAGCCGGTCGAAGTCGTCCTGGTACCGCCGGCGCAGTCCCCGGCGGAAGGGGCGCCAGTCGTCTTCCAGTCGGCGGAGGAAGTCGCGATACGTGGGGTTGGTCCGGCCCATCAGTCCGCACCTCCGGGGGCTCCGGCGGCTCCGACCGCCGCCGCGGCGAGCGTCGCCTGTTCGACCGGGTCCGGCGAACCGGGCCCGGTCGGATCGACTGCCGGTCCGGACGGCTCGGCCGCGACGCCGAGCAGGTCGACCCAGTAGGGGATGGTCGTCTGCCAGTACCCCTCGTCCCAGTAGACGGTCGTCTCGACGCCCGGCCCCTCGAAGCGATGGCCCATCTTCGTCTCTTCGCACCGGATCACCCGGTCGGCGTGCTCGGCCGCGGGACCGGGCTCGCGTTCGGCGGGGACGCTGAGGAGCGTCGGGATCTCGCGGGCGTCGGCCAGCGCAGCGAACGTCCGGACGGTGCTGTCGAGCAGGCGCTCGCGCTGGTAGCGGGGCACGTCGTCGTCGCGGTACAGCGAGGCGACGTTCGGCGCGACGAGCAGGCTCGTCCGCCCGTCGACGCGCTCGACGACGCGGCGGCCGAGCGCGTGGTGCTGGTAGGCGGTGAACGCCCGCGCGATCCGGAGCCGCCGGAGCCGACGCGGACTGTCTGCGAGGTCGTACAGCGTATACGTCGAGGCGACGTTGCGGGCGTCGACCCAGTAGGCCACGCCCGCGGTGTCGGTGAGTGTCGCCAGTGCGAGACGATGGATCGCCGTCGAGCGCGGCCCGGGGCAGCGCAACAGCGTCAGACCCGGATCGAGGATCGGAACGTCGACAGGTTCTGTCATCGCCAGAGACAGAGGGGTGCGAAGGGGTAAAACGCCAGCCTACCCCGGACCGGAAGTGAAAGTGAAACCGATCGCCGGACGACGGTGGGATCGGCGGCTGATCGGCGGTGAATCTAAACGTCCCTCGAAGGGGTGGCGAGCGGCGGGTAGGGGGCTCGGCGCCGGCTCGACGACACGTATATTCGGACGTGGACCCAACGAGCGGCCGTGACGCGGAGGGTTCGGCTGGGCGACGGGATCGAGATCACGTTCGCCGACGGCGAGCGGTTCGTCCTCGACGGGAGCGGCGCGGGCGACACCACGCTCGTCAGCCACGCCCACGGCGACCACCACGCCAGAGCCTCGGAGATCGTCGCCTCCGACCTGACGGCAGCACTGATCGCGACCCGACGGAGCGGCGCGGACCCGACGGCCGTCGACCACCCTGCGGTCGAACTGTTCCCGGCCGGTCACGTCGCCGGGTCGCGCGCGATGCGGCTCACCGACCCCGACACCGGCCGTCGCTACCTCTACACCGGCGACTGCTCGACGCGCGACCGGTTTCACCTCGACGGCTTCGACCCCGTCGACGCCGACGTCCTGGTCCTGGAGACGACCTACGGCACGCCCGAGTACCGGTTGCCGCCCACGGAGGAGTCGGTGGCCGCGGTCCAGTCGTGGCTGGCGGAGACGATGGACCGACCCGTCCTGCTGTTCGGCTACGCGCTCGGCCGCGCGCAGAAACTCCAGCGCATCCTCGCCGACTCGCCGCGCGAGCGGGTGTTCGTCACCGACGCCATCGCCGACTGTAGCGAGGTGATCGAAGCCTACCGCGACGTGACGTTCCCCGGACAGCGCTACGGGTCCGACACGGAGTTGGGCGCGGGCGACGCGCTCGTCTGCTCGGGATCGCCACGGAGTCCCTGGGTCGAGTCGCTGGTCGAGGCCCGCGACGCCGTCACGGCGGGATTCTCCGGGTGGGCCGTCGACGACTCGTTCGTCTACCGGCGCGGCTACGACGAGGGGTTCGTCCTCTCCGACCACTGCGACTTCGACGAACTCGCCTCGGTCGTCGAGGCGGTCGACCCCGAGCAGGTGTACACCCAGCACGGCTTCGCCGACGAGTTCGCGAACTACGCCGCGACCGAACTCGGCTACCCCGCCCAGTCCCTGAAGGCGAACCAGGCGACCCTCGGCGACTTCTGAGCAGGGTGTGCGAACAGTTCCCAACCCACGGCAACGCTCTTGACGAATGCGGCCGATCGACTGGATACGGCGATGGAGCTCAGCTACCCCTTCTGAACCGGTCCGTCGCCCCGCAAGCGTGATCTGACGCTCCGCCAGTGACCGGACCGGCGCGTTCGCTCGTCCGAGATCCCCGCGGCTATCGTTCGAACCGGACTCTGCCGCGCTTGCGCGCTCTCGGACGCTGTCGTACCGTTCGCCGATCGCACTCCCACCCAGAGACACATGTCACGACAGCACGACCCAGAATCAGCGACGGAACGGACGACTACGAACGCGCGGACGGGGGCAGGCGGTGCCGTCGTCGCCGGCCGAGCCGACGAACCCCCGGTCGAGACCCGGGAGATCCGGGCGCTCGCCGACGCCGCCGGCTACGACGTGCGCGACGAGGTGACGCAGGTCCGCGCCGAGGACCCGGGGACGTACTTCGGCGCGGGCAAAGTCGACGAACTCGCGGACCGGGTCGCCGCGACGGGGGCCTCGCTCGTCGCCGTC
This sequence comes from Halosimplex amylolyticum, assembly GCF_051414035.1. Classification (NCBI taxonomy): domain Archaea; kingdom Methanobacteriati; phylum Methanobacteriota; class Halobacteria; order Halobacteriales; family Haloarculaceae; genus Halosimplex; species Halosimplex amylolyticum. Next base: position 1,804,553 of record NZ_JBLKNW010000001.1, read on the forward strand.
GACGGCGAGTTGACGCCCAGACAGACGACCGACCTCCGGGAGGCGCTCCCGGAGGGTACCGAGGTGTTCGACCGCTACCGGCTCGTGCTCGCCATCTTCGCCGACCAGGCGACGACGCGGCGGGCGCAACTCCAGGTCGAACTCGCCCGGCTGCAGTACGACCTGCCGCGGCTGCGAGAGCGCTCTGACGTCGGGGGCCTGAACAAGCGGGTCGAGAAGGGCACGCCGATCGACGGGGTGATGAACCGGATCGCGGACCTCGAACGGAAGCTGGCGGACCTGCCCAGCCCCGCCGAACAGCACCGCGCCGAGCGCCGCGAGCAGGGGTTCGACCTCGTGACGTTCGCCGGGTACACCAACGCCGGGAAGTCGACGCTGTTGCACCGGCTCGCCGACGACCTGGAATTCGGCGCTGCGCACGAGAGCGCCGACAAAACCGAAGACCGGCGCGAGCGCGACGGACCGCACCCAGACGCCGCGACGGAGACGGCGACCGTCGCGGACCGGCTGTTCGAGACGCTGGAGACGACGACACGGCGGGCGACTATCGACGGCCGGCCGGTGCTGTGCACCGACACCGTCGGGTTCGTCGCTGACCTGCCCCACTGGCTGGTCGAGTCGTTCAGCGAGACGCTCTCGGACGCCGCGGCGGCCGACGCGGTGGTGCTGGTCGCCGACGCCAGCGACCCCCCGGCCGAACTGCGCGAGAAGGTGCGGGTCGCCCTCGACGTGTTCGACGCGCAGGGCGTCGACGAGGGGAGAGTCGTCACCGCGCTGAACAAGGTCGACCTGCTCGACGACGCGGCGCTGGCCGAGCGCCGGGAAGCGGTCGCGGACCTCGCGCCCGAACCGATCCCCGTCAGCGTCCGCGAGGGGACGAACCTCGACCGGGTCCTCGCAGCGGTCGCCGACCGGTTGCCCACCGAGCGCGCCGAACTGACGCTGCCCAACTGCGACGACGCGATGGGCGTCGTCTCGCGGGCGTACGACCGGACGACCGTCGAGTTCGTCGAGTACGGTCCCGAGACGGTCGAACTGGTCGTCCGCGGCCATCCCTCGGTGGTCCAGCGCCTCCGGGCCGACGCCGGGAAGGTGTCGGGGCAGTAGGGGACACGGCGGAGCGCTCCGCGGCCGAACTCGAATGGGGCGGTCTTCAAGTGGGGATCGCCCGTACCCGTGTCCATGGACCGACGAGCACTCGGCACGACAGGATGGGACGTGACGGAAGTCGGCCTCGGTACGTGGAACATCGGCGCCGACTGGGGCGACGTCTCCGACGAGGAGGGTCGCGAGGCGGTCCGGGCCGCCCTCGACGCCGGGATCGACTTCCTCGACACCGCCGACGTCTACGGCGACGGCCGCAGCGAGCGCCTCATCGCCGAGGTGCTGGACGAACCCGAGTACGACCCGGACCAGGTCGTCGTCGCGACGAAGGCCGGCCGACGGCTGGACCCCCACGTCGCCGCGGACTACGACCACGAACACCTCGATGCGTTCGTCGACCGCAGTCGCGAGAACCTGGACGTCGAGACGCTCGACCTCGTGCAGTTGCACTGCCCGCCCACCGAAGCGTACTACCAGCCCGAGACGTTCGAGGCGCTGGAACGGCTGAAGGCGGACGGCAAGATCGCCCACGCCGGCGTCAGCGTCGAGAAGGTGGAGGAGGCCCTGAAGGCGATCGAGTACGACGTCGTCGAGACGGTGCAGATCATCTTCAACCCGTTCCGCCAGCGCCCGGCGGAGCTGTTCTTCCGCGAGGCGAAGCGCCGCGATATCGGCGTCATCGTCCGCGTCCCGCTGGCCTCGGGGCTGCTGACCGGGCAGCTCTCCCGGGACGACGAGTTCCCCGAGAACGACCACCGCAACTACAACCGCGAGGGCGAGGCGTTCGACCGCGGCGAGACGTTCGCCGGACTTCCCTTCGAGACCGGGCTGGACGCCGTCGACGACCTGCGTCCGCACGTCCCCGAGGGCGCGACGCTGGCGCAGTTCGCGCTCCGCTGGATCCTCGACCACGACGCCGTCTCCACCGTGATCCCGGGGTCGACGTCGCCCGAACACGTCGAGCAGAACGCCGCAGCGGCCGACCTCGACCCGCTCTCCCACCAGACCCGCGGCGCCGTCCGCGACGTCTACGAGGCCCAGATCGCCGAACACGTCCACCACCGCTGGTGACGGAGCGGTCGTGGCAAGACTGAGGTTCTCTCGACAGAGCTGAGGGGGTCTCGGTAGGGCAGAGGTTCTCTCGGGAGGGATCCTCCCGACGACGTATCACTCGCCGGTCGTGGCGATACAGAACCACAACGCGCCCGTGAGCACTGGGAGTCGACCATCGGTCTCCCCTCCAGCATCGGGATCGGATCGGCGACATCGGATCGGCGACGGTCGACCTCGCGCTCGACGCCGAGCGCGTCGTCGCGGGCGAACGGCTCACCGGGACGGTGGAGGTCGACGGCGGGAGCGACGGGCAGACCGTCGACGAGATCGACGGCGCCCTCCGCACCGCCTACCGAACCGAGGCGGGGCCGTGCACGACGACCACCGCCGAGTTAACACTGACCGACGGGTTCACGGTGGACGCCGGGGAGTCGCTGTCGTTCGACGTGGTCATCGACGTGCCCGCGCACGCCGACGACGGTGTTCGGGTAGAATCGTCGGTCGGTGCAGACAACGACGACCGCGAGAAAACGGAAGAACGGAACCGTGACAGCGGGCGCACGCGTCGGTCAGGTGGACGGGGCCGTGAGATGCCAGCCGGGGTCGCGTCCCGTGCGGTCGATGCGGTCGGCTCGACACGCCGGGCAGTAGTCGGGTTCGACGGATTCGCTCCGCGGGACGTATACCGCGCCGCCGCACTCCACGCACGCGTCGTCGACGATCGTCGTACAGTCGACGCAGAGGTTGAAGTCGTCGACTGTGAGGTCGCGCAGGGGTTCGAGTTGTTTGTCCAGAGTGTACTCGTCGATTACCGCCTGACAGTTTTGGCACGGTTGCATAGCGATACACAGCACCCCATGAGACACCGACACATAGTCCTACCGGCGCGGGCAATCGACGGGCCCGACCGCGGGGGGACGGCCGCTCGCGAGAGGCCAACGCTCATGCGACTGGCGACGAGACGACGGGTATGAACGAGCGGCGGTCCGAGGCGGTCGTCGCGGTCGCGGTGCTCGCGGTCCTGAGCGGCTGCGCCGGCTTCGGCGTGAACGTCGGCGAGCGCGCCGGAGGACCGACCGCGTCGGCGCCTGACGTGGCCAACGGCACGACCGCGACCGTCGTCGAGGTAGTCGACGGCGACACCATCGACGTGCGCTATCGCAACGGGTCGACCGACACCGTGCGACTGCTCGGGGTCGACACCCCGGAGGTCCACGCCGACAACGATCCGGCGGAGTACGAGGGCGTGCCGGACGACGAGTCGGGGGCTGCGTGTCTCGAATCCGCGGGCGAAGACGCCAGCGCGTTCGCCCGCGAGCGGCTGGCCGGCGAGCGGGTGACGCTCGTCGTCGACCCGACCGCCGACCGGCGCGACCGCTACGACCGACTGCTCGCGTACGTCCACGTCGACGACCCCGCAGACGACGGGACGCCCGCGAACGAGACGGGCGAGGGGATCGACTTCAACCAGCGACTGGTGGCGACGGGTCACGCTCGCGTCTACGACAGCACGTTCGCGCGCTCGGACGGGTACTACGCGGCCGAGTCGGAGGCCCAGGACGCCGAGCGCGGCCTCTGGCGCTGTCGGACGCCAGGCGCGGACGGGACGGACGACGCAGACGGTGTGGACGGCACGGACGGGACGGACTCCGGTGACGCCGCCGGAGCGCTCGCGACGTCCGACAGCGGACTCACCGTCGAGCGGGTCCACGCGGACGCGGACGGCAACGACCACGAGAACCTGAACGACGAGTACGTCGTCTTCGGCAACGCGGCCGACGCGCCCCTCCCGCTGGGCGGCTGGGTCGTCCGCGACGAGGGCGGGCACAGCTACGCGTTCCCCGGCGACTTCGCGCTCGGGCCAGGCGAGACGGTCGTCCTCCGGACCGGCGCTGGCGAAGACGCCGACGGCACGCTCTACTGGGGCAGCGACTCGGCCGTCTGGAACAACGGCGGCGACGCCGTGGCGGTCGAGCGCGACGGCGAGACCGTCCTGCGATACGCCTACGGCTGAGGGTCCAGCCGCCTGCAATCACCGAAAGATCAGCCCGCTGACGACCGGCAGCCCCAACTGACTGGCGACGGACTGTCGACTATGGATCTCCCACCGGTCGGCCTCGGGACGATGGGTATCACCGACGCCGGAACGATCGAGCGGGCCATCGAGATCGGCTATCGCCACCTCGACACGGCGCAGATCTACGACAACGAAGCGGTCGTCGGCGAGGGCGTCGCCGCGAGCGACGTCGCGCGGGAGGAACTGACCGTCGCGACGAAGCTCTGGGTCGACTCGCTGGCCGGCGACGACGTGCGACCCGGCACCGAAGCGAGCCTCGACAGACTGGGACTCGACGCGGTCGACCTGCTGTACGTCCACCGCCCTCGCGGCGGCTACGACCCGGAGACGACGCTGCCGGCGCTCGACGAGGTGCGCGAGGCGGGGCTGGCCCGGAACGTCGGCCTCTCGAACTTCGAGCCGGACCAGCTCAACCGGGCGCGCGAGGTGCTCGATTCGCCGATCGCGGCCCATCAGGTCGAGTTCCACCCCTACTACGGCGACCGCGAGTTGCTCGCCGACGCGCAGGCCCACGACTATCCGCTGGTGGCCTACTCGCCCCTGATCGGCGGCGACGCCTTCGACGACCCGGTGCTGACGGAGGTGGCGGAGAAACACGACACCTCGCCGGCGGCGGTGAGCATCGCGTGGGTGCTTTCGCACGACAACGTCGTGACGATCCCGAAGGCCTCCTCGCCGGCGCACCTCGAAGCCAACTACGCGGCGCGGCGACTGACCCTCGATCCCGCGAACGTCGAACGCATCGACGCCATCGACCGCGAGCGGGAACTGTTCCCCGAGTGAACGGGAGCGACGATCGCCCGACGACGCCGACGTACTCCGGTTCCCCGATCCGATTTCACGGCCCGGAAAGCGGGAGAGGAGCAACTGGCAACAACGTCGGTCGCATCCGCGGGTACCGCTTAACCACGTTCGGTGTAGCTGGGCCGGAGGCGGCACGTATTGTCAACTGATAATCGTTTCCCTTATACGGGGTAAGGGTCTCCTAGCGGCAACGACAGAACCGGGATCGCGGCCCCGAGACGCTCTATAACACCATGATATCAGTCACACATCTTCGAGTGGATCGGTCCGGAACCGAGCGCTGCGACGCGCGATGCGACGGCCCGAGCGTGTGCGGGGTGAGCAACCTCCCATGAGTCTGGAGCCGCACACCGAGAGCGAGGGGCGTCCGGCGATCGACCTGGAGAGCGGGGTCGAGGCGCTGCGCCAGAGCCCGGAGTTCCGCGGTCCGATCGAACCGATGGACGGCCACGACCACGCGAACGACCACTTCGCGCTCGTCTACGAGGGCGACGACGAGCGGTACGCGGCCGCCGTCCCGTTCCTGCGCCAGGGACTCGACCGGGGGGAGAAGTGCATGTACGTCGGCGACGAGCGCTCGCTCGAAACCGTCGAGGCGGCGATGCGCGAGCGCGGAGTGGACGTCGACGCCGCGGTCGCGTCGGGCGCACTGGTCTTCCAGAGCGTCGAGAATACGTATCTCCAGGACGGCTCGTTCGACGCCGAGTCGATGATTGCGATCTACGAGGACGCCATCGAGGCGGCCACCGCGGACCACGAGGCGCTGCGAGTGGTCGCGGAGACGAACTGGATCGTCGAGGGCGGCGTGTCTATCGAGGAGTTCATGGCCTACGAGAGCAGGATGAACGACGTCTTCGACGACGAGGCAGCCATCGCCCTGTGCCAGTACGACCGCGAGGCGTTCCCGCCGGAGGCGCTCATCGACATCGTGCGCGTCCACCCCCACCTCATCTCCGACACGACCGTCTGCAACAACTTCTACTACACGCCGCCCGAGGAGTTCTCCGGCCCGAATCGGCCAGATCGCGAGCTCGATCGGATGCTGGGGACGCTGCGCGAGCGAGCGCGGGCGAAGGCGTCGCTGGAGGACCAGAACGAGTCGCTCCGAACCCAACACGAGATCAGCTCCCGGGCGGACATCTCCTTCGAGGAGAAGCTCCGGCGGTTTCTCGACCTCGGTCGCGAGCACTTCGACCTCGACATCGGCTTCCTCGCGCACGTCACCGGCGAACGCTTCGAGATCGTCGACGCGGTCGGCTCCCACGAGTTGATCCAGCCGGGCGAGACGACCGATCTCTCGGAGACGTACTGTCGGCAGGTGATCGAAACCGAAGGGCTGGTCGACGTCACGAACGCCAGCGAACAGGGGTGGGCGGAGCGCGACGCCTACGAGACCTACGGGCTCGATAGCTACATCGGCGCGCCCGTCGTCGTGGGGGGCGAACAGTACGGGACGCTCTGTTTCGCCTCCCGCGAGGCGCGCGCCCGGCCCTTCTCGAAGGCCGAGCGCACGTTCCTCGAACTGACCGGGCAGTGGGTGAGTTACGAGCTCGAGCGCGAGCAGCGACAGGCGCAGTTGAGCGCGCTCAACGAGATGAGTCGCGACCTGATGGACGCCGAGACCCACGCGGAGATCGCTCGCTCGACCGTCGAACACGCCGAGGAGACGCTCGGACTCCCGCTGACCGCACTCGTCCAGTACGACAGGGAGACCGGACAGCTCTCGACGGTCGGCCGGACCGAGCGCGCGGCGGACGAACTCCCCACGACGGCGCTGAGTTCGACCCCGTCTGGCCCGCTCTGGGAGGCGTTCACCGCCGGCGAGGAACGGATCGTCGACGACGTCGCGTCCATCTCCGGTGCCGGAGACGAGGTCACCGAACTCGTGGCGATACCGCTCGGTTCGCACGGCCTGTTCGTCACCGCGACGGAGTCGCCCGGGGGCTTTTGCGACGCCGAGTACGAGTTCGCCCAGACGACGGCCGCGACCGTCGAGACGGCGTGCGGTCGCGCCGAACGCGAACAGTTGCTCCAGGAGCGCGAGGAGACCCTGGAGGAGCAAAACGAGTCGCTCTCGCGGCTCAACCGCATCAACGACACCATCCGGAACATCGGCCAGGCGCTCGTACAGGCGTCCTCGCGCGAGGAGATCGAGACGGTCGTCTGCGACCAGCTCGCCGACGTGGGCCCCTACGAACTGGCGTGGATCGGCGAGCACGACACGGTCGCCGGCGAGATCACGCCGCGGGAGTGGGCCGGCGCCGAGAAGGGCTATCTCGACGCGGCGACCGTCACTGCCGACGAGAGCGTCACCGGCCGCGGCCCCTCCGGGATGGCCGTCGAGACCCACGAGCCGCAGGTCGTGAACAACGTCATCGACGATCCGACCTTCGAACCGTGGCGCGAGGCGGCGCTCAATCGCGGCTACCACGCCTCGATCGCCCTGCCGCTCGTCTACGACGACGTGCTCTACGGCGTTCTCAACGTCTACGCCAACCAGCCGGGCGTGTTCGACGAGCTGGAACGCTCGGTGCTCGCGGAGCTGGGCGACACCATCGCGTACGCCATCAACGCCGTCGAGAGCAAGAAGGCGCTCGTCAGCGACGAGGTGACGGAACTGGAGTTCCGCGTCGAGGACGAGCGCCTGGAGATCGTCGAGCTCGCGCGCGAGAGCGGCTGTGACCTCTCTCTCGAGGGCGTCGTCCCGTCGACCGACGGACAGCTCCGCGTGTTCATGTCGACGCGCGGCGCGTCCGCCGAGGACCTCCTCGCGTTCGCGCCCGACATGGCGACGACCGAGGTGTCGCTCGTCTCGGAGTACGACGACGGGGACGTCCCGATCTGTCTGTTCGAGGCCGCGCTGTCCGAGGAGAGCCTCTGCGAGACAATCCGGCGACACGGCGGCCGCCCCCGGACCGTGACCGTCGAGGACGGCGCCGCGACGGTCGTGGTCGAGGTCGCGGCCGACGCCGACATCAGGGCGTTCGTGGATATGTTCGTCGGCAACTACCCCGACTCCGAACTGGTCGCCCAGCGCCCGCGGCAGACGCCGACCGAGTTCCGCGCCACGCTCACGGAGGATCTGACGGACCGCCAGCTGGAAGTGCTGCAGACGGCCTACTTCGGCGGGTACTTCGACAAACCCCGCGGCCAGACCGGCAGCGAAGTCGCCGCGTCGATGGACATCTCCCAGCCGACGTTCAACACCCACGTGCGCGCCGCCCAGCGCAAACTCTGTCGCCAGCTCTTCGAGGCTGACATGGCCGACGACTGAGCGGTCGCGTCCGAACCCACGACCTCGTTTTCAGTGGACGGTGCGACGAGCGAATTCTCAGCGGACGACGTAACGTGCGAGTTCTCGACCGGCGAGAGGCCGAACAGCCCGGCTTCTCCAGGTCGTCCCACGCTGCCAGGCTTCTCCAGGTCGTCCCACGCTGCCGGGCTACTCCAGATCGTCCCACGCTGCCAGGCTACTCCGGGCCGTCCCAGGCAGCCAGACAGTCCCCGTCGCAAAAAGAGCGAACCAGTCTCGTGCCGTCGGCACGTACGCGAGTCGTCGCAGGATACCAGTCGGTGCCCGCCAGCCGCTCGCCGCAGCGACCACAGACCTCGAACACGTCGCGGTCGGCGGACGACGCCATCTACTCCGTGAGTACCAGTTCGCCGCTGCCGGATACCTCGACGTCGTACCCGTAGTAGGAGAACGAGACGCTGGCGGATCCCTCGCAGGCACGATAGAACGCGTTCAGGGCGTCCGGATCGACGGCCTCGTAGAGCGGGACCGAGAGGTCGAGGACGCCGACGCCGGCTCGTTCCGCGACTGCGTCGAGAACCGCTTCGGTGGCTGACTGGTCGTCGTCGATCCGATATGTGGCTTCCGTCTCGATGGGTGACTGCTTCATCTACTGCTACGAACGCCGTATTCCCCCTAATCGCTTCTACCTCGATGTAAAGCGTCGGCCCGATCGAGGGGCTATGAGTCTAGAGGGGCGGTGGAGCGCGGCGCCGTCGCCGACTCGCTTCGAGTCGCGAGACCTGCCAGCACAAGACCAATAGTGCTTCCGGGAGACCCGGCATACGAATGGCCCTCTCCGACGTGTTTCTCACGCCGCTCGGATTAGCGGCCGCCCTGGTCGCGATCCCGATCGTCGTCCTGTACCTCATCCGGCCAGACCCCGACCGGGTGGAACTCCCCACGCTCCGCTTTCTCGCGGACGAACAGCGCCAGCGGGCGACGACCCCGCTGTTCGAACGGATCGCACGGAGCCTCCTCCTGTTGATCCAGATCCTCGCGGTCCTGTTGCTCGCGGGGTCGCTGGCCGCGCCGTACGTCCCCGTCGAGGAGCGCGCCGTCGTCGAGGAGACGGTGCTGGTCGTCGACACGAGCGCGAGCATGGCGACGACCGACGACGGGCGAACCCGACTCGACCGCGCCCTGGCCGCCGCCGACGAGGAGGTGACGACGCGGACCTCGGTCGTCACCACGGACGGCAGCGGCCAGGTCGCCCTCCGGCGTGGGCCGCCGAGCGCCGCCCGCGAGACGCTGCAGGGACTGGAGGCGACGGACGCGCCGGGGGACCTGCGCGGCGCCATCGCCCAGGCGCGAGCGCTCGCGGACGAGGGCGTGCGCGTCGTCGTCCTCAGCGACTTCGCCGGCGAGGAGTGGCGCGACGCGGTCACCGGGCTCCGCGCCCGCGGGCTCAGCGTCACGCTCCGGCAGTTCGACGGCGGCGGTGACGCCAACGTCGGCTTCGTCGACCGCCGGTTCAGCCAGTCCGAGGTGACCCTCTCGGTGAAGAACTTCGGCGACGAGTCGGTCACGCGGACGGTCCGGCTCGGCGACCGGACCGAGGAGGTCGACCTCGCCGCGGGCGACGTCGGAACGGTGACGTTCCCCGTCCCCGCCGGCACCTCCGAGGCGCGGCTCTCGCCGGGCGACGACTTCGCGACCGACGACGTCGTCCCGGTCGCCGCGCCCGAGGACCCGACCGTCGACGTCCTCGTCCTGACGAACGACCGGAACCGCTACCTGACGACGGCGCTGTCCCTGCTCGACCAGGTCGACCTCACCGTCGAGAACCCGCCGACCACCGTCGAGGACGAGTACGACGTGATCGTCTACAGCAACGTCGACGCCGACTCGCTGCTCCCCGGCAACGTCGAGGCGGGACGGACGGTCCTCGCCGAGGGCGGGGGCGTCGCGGTTCAGGCCCAGGAGGAGATGCCCGACCGACTGGGCGACCTCCTCCTGCTCGAACCCGACGGGACGGACACGTCGCCGACCATCCGCGCGACGACCGAGACGGACCTGACCGAGGGCATCGACTTCCAGCCGCCCGACGAGTACCTCACGGGGTCGCTGCGCTCGGGGGAGACGCTCGTGGAGCTACGCGACGGCACGCCGTTGCTCGCGACCGACCGGCGCGACGCCGGCCGCCTCCTCTACTACGGCTACATCGAGGAGCGGTCGAGTTTCAAGTACAACTACCAGTACCCGGTGTTCTGGAAGCGCGCCGTCTTCCACCTCGCCGGGCGCGAACCCCTCGCGGCGCTCAACCGCGAGACGGGCGACACGGTGCAGTTCGGCGCCGACAGGGTCCAGGGGCCCTCCGGCCGGCTCGCCGGCCCGGCCGTCACGCTCCGGGAGGTGGGCGTCTACAGCACCGACGGTCGCGTCCGGGGCGCGGCGCTGCTGGACGAGCGCGAGTCGGCCGTCGACGTCGAACCGCTGAGCGCGCGGACCGGGCCGACGGGCAATATCACGCGCCAGGAGACCCGGACCGTCCCGCAGCGCGTCACCGAGTACGCCGCCCTCGCGGCCCTGCTCGTGGCGCTCGCCGAGATCGGCTACCTCCGCCGCCGGGGTGAGCTCTGATGGAGGTCTCGTACTCGCTCGACGGCCTGACGGTGGGGGTCGAACAGCTCTGGCCCGCTGCGGTGGCGCCCGTGGCAGTGGCGCTGCTGGCGTACCTGATCTTCCGCGGCGAGGCGGGCACCCGCTCGGCGTCGCCGCGGAGCCGCCGGCTCCTGTTCGCGAGCCGCGTCCTCGTCGTCGTCCTCCTCGTCGTCGGCGCGATGGGGCCGTACACGGTCCAGACGCGCGAGACGCCGGGCGAGCCCCGCGTGACGCTGCTGACCGACGAGTCGGCGAGCGTGGGCGTGTTCCCGAACGCGACCGACGACCTCGTCGACGGGATCGAGGGCGCCGGCGTCCCCGTCACGACGGCGACCGTCGCCAGCGGGAGCGACTCGCGGATCGGCGACGGCATCGCCGCCAACCTCCGGGAGAACGGGACGGTGGTCGTCGTCTCCGACGGCCAGGTCACCGACGGACGGAGCCTCGCGGCCGCGGCCGAGGACGCCCAGCGGCTCAACGCGACCGTGAGCGCGGTCGAGCTCTTGCCCGAGCGGACTGAGCGCGCCGTCTCGGTCGCGGGGCCCTCCACCGCCAGCGTCGGCCTCTCGACCGAGTTCGTCGTCTCGCTGTCCGGCGTCGAAGCCGACGACGCCGCGACGGTCACGGTCGAGATCGACGGCGAGCCGGCCCGCGAAGCGGAGCTGGCGGCCGGCGAGTCGATCGCCGTCGAGCACACCTTCGACTCGGTGGGCGACCACCGGGTGACGGCGACGGTCGAGGGCGAGGACGTCTATGAGCGAAACGACGTCTTCTACCACGACGTGCGCGTGGTGGAGAAGCCGAACCTGCTGTACGTCTCCGGCGGCGAGTACCCGCTCCGGAGCTACCTGGGGTCGCTGTACAACGTGACGAACGCGACCGCGGTGCCACCGGATCTGGACGACTACGCGGCCGTGGTCGTCCAGGACACGCCCGCCTCGCGACTGGGGAACGTCAGCGCGCTCCAGGAGCACGTCATCGACGGCGGCGGGCTGGTGACCGTCGGCGGCGACAACGCCTACCAGCAGGGCGGCTACGAGGAGTCGGCGATCGCCTCCATGCTCCCGGTTCGGATGGGCAACGCCACCGGCGGCCGGACGAACATCGTGCTGCTCGTCGACATCTCCGGCAGCGCCGAGGAGGGGCTGTCGACCCAGAAGGGCATCGCGCTCGATGTGCTGGACCAGCTCGGCGACCGCAACCAGGTGGGCGTCGTCGCGTTCGGCGGCGAGGCCTACCGGATCGCCGACCGCCAGCAGCTCGGCGACGCGCGCGAGGCGATCGGCGAGCGGATCCGCCGCCTCCAGACGACGCGCGGTGGCACCGACATCGCCAACGGCCTGCTCGGCGCGAGCGACTTGCTCGGGAACAACCCCGGGACGGTCATCCTCCTGAGCGACGGGGCCGACGACGTCGACCGACCGGCGGCCGTCGCGAACCAGCTCGCTCGCGAGGGCGTCCGCGTGATCACCGTCGGCGCGGGCGACCGCGTCGACGAGAACACCCTCCGGCGGATCGCCCAGGAGTCCGGGGGGTCGTACTTCGGCGCCAACGAGACGAGCCGGCTCCGGCTGCTGTTCGGCGGCGCCTCCCGACAGTTCCGCGGCCAGAACCTCACGATCGTGAAACAGAACACGTTCATCACCTCCGGCGTCACGCTGACGGCCAACCCCTCGAAGGCGAACGAGGTTGCCGTCAAGGCCGGCGCGGACTACCAGGTCGCGACCTCCGACGGGACGCCCGCCATCGCCTCCTGGCGGTTCGGTCTCGGTCGCGTCGTCTCGATCACCGCCTACGGCGAGGACGGGAGCCTGGACGGCCTGCTCGACCGCCCGGACTCGCTCGTCGTGACGAAGTCCGTCAACTACGCCATCGGCGACCCCGGTCGGACCAGGGAGGGGGTGACCGACGTGAGCGACGCCCGCGTCGGCAGCCGGGCGACGCTCACCTACCGCGGCGACGAGCGCCCCGCCGTCGAGAACGTCAGCTTCCGCCAGATCGGCGAGGGGACCTACCGCGGGGAGTTCACGCCGCACGAGGCGGGCTACCGGAGCGTCCTCGACGCGGCCTACGCCGTGAACTACCCGCTCGAATACGCCCGGCTGGGCGTCGAGCCGCGACTGGAGCGGCTGGTCGACGTGACCGGCGGGCGCGAGTTCGGGCCCGACGAGGGCGCCGAGATCGCCAGGCTCGCCAGGGAGCAGTCCACGCGCGTCCGTAGCGTGCGCGACGCGTGGGGGTGGCTCGCGCTGCTGGGCGCGTTCGTCGTCTTCTCAACCGAAGTGATCGTCCGGCGAGTTCAAGTGTACCGCGGCCGCACGTCACTCACGAGTGGTCTCCCATGAGCGCACTCGGGCGTAACATCAGCCTGGGGCTGGTCGCCCTCCTCGTCCTGACGGTCGCCGGCGCAGCGGGAGCGACGGTGTTCTACCAGGACTCGGCCCAGCAACTCAGGAACCAGAACGACGCCCTCCAGAGCGAGAACGCCCAGCTCTCCGAACAGCTCAACCAGACGCGAACCCAGCTGGTTCAGACCCGCGAGCGACTCAACGAGACGCGAACCCGGCTGAACACCCGGACCCGGGACGTCGACCAGGTCGCAGAGGAACTCAACCGCACCGAGCGGCAACTGAACAGCACGCAGACGGAGCTGACCCGTACCCGGGCGATGCTCCGCAACTCGCGCGAGAACGTCACCAGGCTCGAAAACCGGGTCGAGGACCTCGAACAGCAGCGCGACGAACTCCAGACGCAGGTGTCCGACCTCCGGAACCGGCGGGACGACCTCGAGACCACCGTCTCGAACCTGCGGTCCGAGGTCGACGAACTCGAATCCGACCTGTCTGACGCGCAGGCCCGGATCGACGAGCTCGAGACGCGCGTCGCCGAGCGCGACGTCCGCATCGACCAGCTCGAGGCGAACGTCACGAGTCTGCAGGACGAGCTCGACCAGAAGGACTCGCGGGTCGGTGAGCTCGAAGATGAAGTCGACCGGCTGGAGTCCCAGCTCGCCGAGCGTGAGAGTACGATCGAGACGCTGCAATCCGACCTGAACAAGCTCTGCTCACAGTCGGAGAACCGGAACAAGACGACCTGTGAGGGCTACTGATGAGCGAGGAACCGGACCAGTCGGCCGATGGTGACGCGGACGACACCCGCGATCGGATGGCCGCGGCGATCGCCGAGATCCGCCGTGAGGGCTGGAAAGCGGCGGTCGTGACCGGCTTCGTCGACGCGACGGCGGTCTTCCTGGCCGCGAACCTGCTGCTCGCCGTCCTCGAACCCGCGGCGCTCCCCGAGCGGTTCGCGCTGCCCGCGAGCGTGACCGACCCCGTCGGCGACGCCCTCGGGCGGGATCTGGCGGGACTGGCCGTCCCGGGCTCGGCGACGGTGGCGGCGAACCTGGGCCTGGCCGCGTTCGCCCTGGTCGTCTGGCTGCGCGTCCGGAAGCCGCTGGTCGAGCAGTTCGAGGCGGTCAACCCCGCGGTCTCGGAGAAACTCAGAACGGCCCGCGACGCCGCGGAGGCGGACGCCGACTCGCGGATGGCCCGCCGGCTCTACGCGGAGGTGCTCGCGGACCTGCGGGCGAGTTCCTCCCTCGGGCTGGTGAACGTCGGGCGACTCGGCGCGGTCGCCGTCGTCATCGCCGCGCTGAGTCTGGCGACGGTGCAGGTGGCGGTCGTCGACGTCGCGCTGCTGGACCGGCCGGAACCGACCACCGAGGACAACACCGACGAGGCGCAGAACTACACCGGGCTACTGGACGGCGAGCGGGTCCTCGGCGACCGCGAGGAGGTCTCGGCCGGCGACCAGAACCAGACCGCCGAGATCGAGTCGACCGGGGGAGGTCGTGACGTCGACGAGGAGCGCACGTTCCCGGACCGCGAGCGAAGCGGGGGGAGCAGTGGCGGCTCCGACGGCGTCGACAGCCAGCAGGCGGAGTTCGCGGCCCCCGACCAGGTCGAGGACGCCGAACTCGTCCGCGAGTACAACCGCCAGATCCGGGACGCGGACCGCGAGGCGTCGAGCGGCGGCGAATCGAACGACGACGAATCGAACGACGAGGCGAGCGGCGGGGAATCGGGCTGACGCTGCGAGACGAGCGACCCCTTCGATACCTATGCAAGACGAACCCACAATCGACGACGACGGCGTGGAGGCTCTACAGGACAAAGTGGCGACCGCCCGCGAGGAGGTCGGCAAGCGCATCGTCGGCCAGCGCGAGGTGCTCGAACAGCTGTTCGTGTGCATCCTCGCCGACGGCAACGCGCTGCTGGAATCGAACCCCGGACTCGGCAAGACCACCATGGTCCGGACCGTCGCGGAGGTGACCGACCTCTCGTTCTCGCGCGTCCAGAACACCCCCGATCTCATGCCCTCGGACATCACCGGCACGGAGATCATCCGCGAGACCGAGGACGGCCGCGAGTTCGTCTTCGAGAAGGGACCGATCTTCGCGAACGTCGTCCTCGCCGACGAGATCAACCGCGCGACGCCGAAGACCCAGGCCGCCTTGCTGGAAGCGATGCAGGAGCGCCAGGTCACCGCTGGCGGCG
Organism: Halosimplex amylolyticum; assembly: GCF_051414035.1. Classification (NCBI taxonomy): domain Archaea; kingdom Methanobacteriati; phylum Methanobacteriota; class Halobacteria; order Halobacteriales; family Haloarculaceae; genus Halosimplex; species Halosimplex amylolyticum. The sequence continues at coordinate 1,820,043 of NZ_JBLKNW010000001.1, forward strand.
AGACCTACTCGCTGCCCGAGCCCTTCTTCGTCCTCGCCACGCAGAACCCAATCGACCAGGGGGGGACCTACGCCCTCCCCGAAGCCCAGACCGACCGCTTCATGCTGAAACTCCTCGTCGACTACCCCGAAGGGGACGAGGAGCGCGACATCGTCGACCTCTACACCAGCGGGAGCCGGCAGGTGCCCGTCGAGCAGGTGCTCACCCGCGCGGAGATCCGCGAGGTCCAGGACCTCGTCCGGGAGATCCCCATCGCCGAGGACCTGCGCGACCGGGCCATCGAACTCGTCCGCGCGACCCGCGAGACCGAGGAGGTGGAGTTCGGCGCGAGCCCGCGGGCGAGCATGGCGCTGGTCGTCGCGTCGAAGGCCCGTGCGTTCCTCCACGGGCGCAACCACGTCTCCGCCGAAGACATCGAGGCGCTCGCCGCGCCGGTGTTGCGCCACCGCATCATCCTCGACTTCCGCGCCGAGCGCGACGGCCAGACGCCCGACGACGTCATCGAGTCGCTGCTGGAGTGAGCCGTGACGATAGATCCCGACTTCCTCGACGAACTCGACCGCTTCGACGCGGCGCTGGACCGCGAGACCGCCGCGCTCCGCCAGGGCGAGCAGGAGTCGCCGCGCGTCGGCGAGGGGCTGACCTTCAGCGACTACCGCCGGTACTCCCCCGGCGACGACACACGCCTCGTCGACTGGAAGCTCTTCGCCCGCACCGAGGAGTACTACATCAAGCAGTTCGAGGAGGAGCGCAACCTCACCGTCCACGTCCTGCTCGACGCCAGCGCGTCGATGGACTACGGCGAGGGGCCGGCCCACAAGTTCGAGTACGCCGCCAAGATCGGCCTGGGATTCTGCTACCTCACCGCCGAAGAGCACAACGACTTCCGGTTTTCCACGATAGGCGAGCGCGCCGACCGCCTGGACACCGGGCGGTCCAACCGCGGCGAGGTGCTGGCGCTCATCGACCAGATCAACGAGCTGGATCTAGAGGGAGAGGTCGACTTCGAGACGGTGCTGTCGACCTACGCCGACCAGATCCGGTCGCGGTCGCTCGTGGTGGTCGTCACGGACTGCCTGGCCGACCCCGAGGCGATCGAATCGGGAGTTTCGGCGCTGGCGCGAAACGACGTGGACGTGCTGGTGGTCCGGGTCGTGGCCCCGGACGAGCGCGATCCCGACGTCGTCGGGGACGCGCTGTTTGCGGACCCGGAGACCGACACGACCCGGCGGTCGTACTTCAGTCAGTCGCTGGTCGAGTCGTATCAGTCTCGCCTGGACGCCCACGTCGACGAAGTGAAAAATCGGGTGACGTCGTTAGGGGCCGACCACGTGCTCGTCGATACCGGCGACGAGTATTTCGACTCGTTCGCGAGCGTGTGGCTGGGGTGAGCGTGACGCCAGACTGTCGAATCCGTCGGTCGGTTACGGGAGGTGTTCGCAGGCGACGCCGTCGCCGTCACCGTCCAGCCCGTGTGCCCCGTTCGACTCCTCGTGGACCTCCTGTGCGGCCCGCTGCGACGAGAAGTCGTCGCAGTCGTAGTCACCGCTGTATTCGGACGACCCGCCGGACGGCTCGGAACGGCCCGTCTCCGTGGGCTCCGGAGGGGCCTCGGCCGTCTCGGTTCCGAGCGGATTCTCGACGTGCGTGGGGAGAGTGTCACCGGATTCGAGAACGGCGCCAGCGCCGCCGACAGCCGCGACGACGAGCACGAACGCGACGACTCCGCGACCGGGACTCCCGAGAAAACTGAGCGCACTGCCGAGCAGCGCCCCGGCCGTGATGGCGAGATGCGAACCGGCCGAAACGAGGTTCCACTGGACGAGGACACCCGCGAACTGCCAGAGAGAGAACGCGGCGACTCCGAGTCCGACCACGGTGAGGACGTTCTTCACACGCGTGAGAGTGAGGACGAGGACTATCCACAGCACGCTGAAGAAGTTCCGCCGGAACCGCCGCCACGAGTTACTGGCCATCTACTTGCTATGCCACTCTGGTCTACGCACATAATCTCTCGTGTTCCAGCGCCGCAGTAGACGACGTGTCGAACCGGTGCCGGGGATCTCGAGTCTCGCCGACCCGGACACGTCACGTATGCGACTGGGAAGCCACTGGCAAGTGATGATTTACAGCCATGTTCCGTACCGTCGGCCATGCTCTCGTCCGAAGAGTTGACCGAACTCGAATCCGAACTCGTCAGCGTCTGCCGGACCGCGATCGGCGACGACATCCGTAGCATCACGTACTTCACCGTCGACGACTACGAACAGCTCTATCTCCGGAGCGACCTCGAACAGGACGCGAACCTGGAACCGTTCGTCGCCAACGAACGACTGGGGTTCACCTCTCAACAGACCTACGAGGAGACGGAACTCGGCGAGTACAAGTTCAACATCCGCGTCTTCGAGTGGGGAACGATCACGAGGACGATCGTCGGCGACCTCGGCGTGTTCGTGACGACGGATCCGCTCAAACTCGACGAATTCTCTGAGGTAGACCAGTCGATCAGAACGGTTCTCGAAGAGTTTACCGGCTGAGCGGGACGTGCGCCGACGAAACACGGACGTAACTCCGGGAACGATGTAGCGGTGATCTGGAGACGGTGGTGATGTGCACCCGATTTGATCCGGTCGCTCGCTTCGCTCGCGCTGTGCCTTCCCTGGTTCGAATCCCGCCGAGACGTCCGTCACGCCTCACGAGTGACGAGCACACGAGGTGCTCGCCGTCGTGGTTCGGCGCAGAAAGATGGGGTCGGAGGGACCAGTCTTCCGGCGATTTCGCCATACGGTAGGGCGTGAGGCATCAGTTTTCATCGTTACCCCCAGTAGAAAGTGAAAGGTTTCCGAGGTACTTCCGGCGGCGTTCTTCGAGTCGCTGGTCACCCGTCGCCACGTCGTAGTGGCGGCGGATCACGTCGGGGGAGGAGTTCACCCGCTCGGCCACTTCCTCAATAGGGATGCCGCAGTTCAGCTGCCACGTGATCGAGCCGGTGCGTATCTGGTGAGGCGACCGCGACGAAGGGCACTGACTCGCGTAGTTCCGGCGGCGGTATTTGCACGTCTCGCGGTTGCGGTCGTGCGGGCACCTCTGATACAGGCAGGGCTGTGTCCCGAGGTACGACCACGCCCGGATGGTCGTATCGGACGGACGGCCCTGCCGACAGGAGAACAGCGGTTTCCGACCGTGGTCGTCGCGCTTGTCGACCCGTTCGCGGGCAATGTACTCGTCGAGGACGACACTAACCGCCGCCGGGATGCCGACCGGACGCTCACCGTTGTTCCCGTTCTTCAGCCGGGTACCGGAGTCGGGGCGGTTAACGAACCGGAGCGTCCCGGTGTCGCTCTCGTAGTCGTCAAGGTCGAGCGCGAGCGCACCGCTCATCCGACAGCCGGTGAACCAGAGGACTTCCAGGAGCGCGTGCTGCGGGCTGGCCCGGAACTCCATCGAATCGCGGTAGAAGTCGATCAGTCGAGTGCCGTCCTCGGGGGCGAGTTTCTTTTCGCTCTGTTCGTCTGCCTCGGAGAGTTCCGGGATGGGAACCTTGTCTTCGAGATCGTCGTCGACCGCACCGATCCGTTCGAGGTAGCCGAGCAGCTGCTTCACCGACATCATCTTGCCCTTCACTGTGACCGGCGCGTCCTCGGTGAGGCTCCGGCGGTACTCGTCCAGGAGCCAGCCGGAGAGGTCACCGACGCGCTCGATGCCGCGCTCGTCGCACCACTCGCAGAATCGAGCGAGTCGGTTTGCGTAGCTGCGGACCGTTGCGTCGGTCGAGTCCATCCGGCATTCGTCCAGGAAGCGATCGCGGGCTTCCCACACGGAGAGGTCCGCTGGGGAACCCGGCGCGGGCGCGGTCTCCGGAGTCACATCGATCCCTCCGACAGCGCCATCATCCGGTTACAGTTCGGGCAGGGCTTCGAGGTCTGGAGGGACGCCGCTGCGGTGTAACTGTTGCAGTTCTCCGTGTGTCCGCAGTCGGGACAGCGGAGTTTTGACTGTTCATCTGGCCATCTTGAGACCGAGCCTTGCGGGGTACTTGCCATACAGTGTTGCTAATTTAGCTTGGTGCTAATAAATCTTTAGCATATTAGCTTGTTAGCAACGAAGCAACTCAGGAATTAACTGGCTGGCAGGTAACCAATTTAGCAAGATGGCACAGCCCAGCTTCAGTATGGAACAGGAGTTGTTAGACGAACTCGATAGTACACTCAGCTACGGTGATTCCCGGTCTGAATGGGTGAGGGACGCGATCAAGCTGAAGCTGGGAATTCTTGAGGAGATGGAGGAAAATGAAGTGGAAATGACAGAGGAAGAACGCCGAGAATTCGTTTTCGAAGCAGTTCGATCTGCGCTTGAAGAGCAGTGACCTAATTTTAGACGGGCCTGTACTCGGGTGAGACTCTCTCGACGGGCTCCTCGATCTTCCTGCCGCACGCCACGCACTGAAGTCCAATTCTACTCTCTGGGAGGGTCACTTTCCGAACCGGGGCTTCACACCCATCAGGGCAACTGATCCACTCGTCCAACATCATGCACCGTGACCAATACGGAGGGGAAGTAAAAGATAGCCAGCCTACAGTAGAGTGAAAGTGAAAGTATAACTCAAACGCCGCTTGTCAAAGTGATGTGTATCAATATATTCCGGATGAGATCGACAAAGTACGGGCAGACTATCAAGCAGAGAAGCAGGGAGCAGAGGACAAAGATGCGAAGCGAGTTGGAAACTTAGGGGAGCTGGCCTTCGAGCAGTTCTGTCGTGAGTATCTGCCTGCGGAGATGTGGGAATGGGAAAACGAGGACGCGATCCGACGCTGTAATCCCGAGAGTTTCTCAGGGCACGATTTCGAGGTCTTCGGATACGAGGTGGACGTGAAAACGTCTCGGGACGTGTCTGCATTTCTGCCGAAGAAGATGGTCGAGAATGACTCAGAGGACGATATTATCGTGATGGCGTGGCACAGAGACAACGAGGACTCTCTGATTCTGCTCGGGTGGGAACATGTCCAGACGCTGCAGTCGAAGGTTCAGACGCAAGAGGAATTCTCCGGGGACGAGCCGGAGAAACTGAAACATCTAGCGTCGAGGCCGATGAACGATCTCCAGGACCTTGGACCGAACATGGCGAACATGAACCAAAAACCCGAGAACCCGTTCCAGCCCGGCGACCGAGTAGTGAAGAGAGGCGAAAAGGACCCATCTGTCGGGGTTGTCGTCGAGGTACTGCCACCAGAAACGCAGATCGAATTATACGGGCAGGAATTAAACGGAGAAGGCGTGCGAGTCGCGTTCCCTAGTTCTCTCGACGAAGGCGCTGGAAACTGGCGAGAATACAATTCGGCACTTCTCTCCTCCTACTGTGACGATCAGGATGTGAGTCTATATACCTACAAACACAAGAATCTGAAATTTGCAGAAAACCCGTTTACACCGGGAGATTACGTGGTCAAACCATCGCATGACGACCCAGACATCGCAGTCGTAGTTGAAACCGGGGAAGAGGTGACCGTTATTTTCAAGCGGCAGGTGGGAAGCAAAGTTGAGCCAGCAAATCTAAGAGATCACTGCGACGAAAATGGGATTTCAACGTATAGTTATGAACCCTCAGTACTGGAATTTGCGGAGGTGTAGATAACTGAACCTGATCTCACCGCTGAAATCTAAGATGGCAACCATCTCATTAATTAGCAGTAGCAATTATTATACGAATCAAGATCAATTAGGCCTGTATGTCTGTTAACCGGGATGACCTTGAAGTAATTCTCACTGAGTTTCCTCGACAAGAATTGAAAAAAATCGCGTCCGAACGAGACATCGAAGTAGATAGCACGAAAGTAGAAGATTACATTGAATCAATCAAGAGAGATTCTTGGACGAACGAGGGATTACAAAACCTCGTTGGTCGGTTAAATAGGGTCTTAGAAGAGAATGAACCAATGGGTTTCTACATCTGCGAGATAAGTGACGGGCCCGATCTCGAGGAATTTGCTGATTCACTTGAAACTCGCAATCCAGCTGAGTTTAATGATGATGGAGAACCAGTGGAATCGGGATATGATATCGATGAGGTCTCTGAGAAGGAGCTTACTTACCGAAACTGGAAAGTTCAGGAAAAGAGCGAATTCAACCGAATTACGGGCACACCAAGGTACTATACTGATATTTCGATGACTAGTGTGAGAATTGACGCCGAGGAGGGGCGAGTGTACATGAATACGAAAAATTATCTCAAGGCGAAATCGATTAGAGGTTTCCTGAAAGACGAGGGATTTGAATTAGAGGAAGTTGGTCACAAGACTCTTACTCCAGAGTCTGCGAAGGAACAAGTTGAATCGTTTGTTGATGAAATGGAAGAAAAACTGGAGGAAGTAAATAATGAGTGATGCACACCTTGTAATTGACTCCGTCAAAATCCTTCTCAGAGGTGGTGATATCGAAGGCATTAGTGTAAATGGAAGGACAGATATTTTCAATCACCCTGAAGTAGAAAGATATGTCGAAGAAAGAGATGGGAAAATTCAGAAGATCGAGGGAGAGTTTAGGTACGATGAGGTACTATTTGATTTCAGTTTAAGTTACGCAAGGGAATCGGCGGTTGATATGGGCCACTTGTCCGTGAGAAAGCAGGGCCGCAGAACAGGTGACGTAGGTATTCGGGAAGATGCATTCGAATTCATTGAAGAAATATTCGAGAAGCATTTCATCGATGTCTGACTGATGGAACGTAATTACGAATTCGAGATGGAGTTCCTCATAGGCGTCATAGCCGCGGTCGGAGGAGCTTCAGCACTTTCAACATTCAAACCCTTTATAAATACCTGGGTGACGTATTCTATAGTTTTCGTGGCAATATCCCACATTGTCTTATTAACCGTAGTTTATTCGACTAAGAGGGGTACAGATTACAGTATTTCCAGTATAACAATTGTAGAGCGAGCTAGTACTGCCACACTGTGGGTAACGACGTTTGGCGCGATCGTGTTCGTGTCGAACCTATTTGTAAATTCAATCCTAAGTGCTATTATTGGTGACGAGGTTAGTCGAGCCATAAATCATACAGCTCAGGTAATTACAAACAATTCGGACCACGTGCACACAGGAATCCAACTGATTTTAACAGCAATTCTCCCTGCGATAGCATTTGGGTACTACTGGGGGAAAATTAGAAAGAACATGACTGTCTCAAACAATATTGATATTTCTATTGTGCCTGATGAAGTCTATGTACGTTCTACATTTGAAGATTCACGACCTCTATCTATCACCGTCAGAAATCATTCGGAGGAGACGATTTCAGTCAACTTAGAAAGCAATCTTCCGGAATCCGTTCTTTGGAGAGAAGCGGGGGAAAGATCTGAAAATAGAGATGAGATCTCGGAAAGTGCAGAGATAATTCCAGACCGTCAGTCGATTTGGGATATAGAATTTAGGCACAATCTTGAGCACGCTGAGAAATTATTCAGGGAGATTGACGTAACTGTTTCACATGATTATGGGGAAAAATCCAAGACGGTAGATATGCAGATAGATAGTTATCAGCAAGAACCGAATATTGAAAATTAAATCCCGCTCGGCCCCCCATTAAGGGGGGCGCTCGCTGGCTCGCTCGCTACGAAGAAATGTCGAATTCTGCTTGTTCGTCGGGTTCGTACGAGCCGGCGATCGGCGGCACCGGGTCAAGCGTGTACGCCTGGTCGTCGGGCTCGCCGTCGACGAGATCCCGGTAGAACTCGGCGGAGTACCTGGTGTCGTCCAGATCTAGCTCTTCGGCATTCTGGACGATGATGTGGTCTGCGTGTTCTCGAATCGGTGGGGCGATGTCGTACCCGTCTTCGCGGTGACCGATGACGAACAGCCGCAGGCCCAGCTTGCTCTTGAACGTCACTAGCGGGTAGAACTCGCTGTTGACCTCGTGGCTGTGGGTCTGCGCGTTTGCCTGCGTACTCATCTCGTCGAGGACGGCGACCACGTCTGGGAACTCGTGACACAGCTCCTCGAGTTCGGTTCTCGTCTCGACGGTGTACGTCCGGTCGTTCAGACCAGGCTCTTCCCATTCGAGCGTCGTTACGTTCGTGGCTAGGATGGCGTCGGGCTGGTCTCGGAGATGCAGCCCGGCACCGACGAGCGCGGAGTTCGTCTTTCCGCCGTCAGTCATGCCGAGGAACACGCCGAGATAGCCCGCACGACGGAGGTCACGGACGAGGTGAGAGAATACCTGTGCGCTCGAAAAGTCCGACTCACGCCGAGTGAGGCCGGAAAGCCAGGAGAGCAACGCGAGGTTCCCGTTCTGGACAGCACGGGCCGCTATTGGGGAGCCGTGAGCGGCTATCAGGTCCCGGCACTTCTGGGTCTGTTCGAACGTCGGCGGAAGGTCCGTCTCGCTATCGACCTGCTCGTCAATCTCCAGATACCGACTGTATCGCCGCTTGTGGTGGACGTACTCGGCGAGGGGACGGCCTTCGAGGAACGGAGCGAGGGGGTAAACGCGGTTGTTCTCGGTCAACCGGCCTTCGGCGACCTCTCGGAACTCGGCAGCGCCGATCCCGAGGGAGTTCCCGCTGAAGTCACTCATCGATCGACCCTCGCACAGCTCCGGTATCGCCGTTCGACTTCGCTTCTCGACTGGCAGCACGCTCTTCGAGCGAGTCGTCGGACTCCTGGATGTCCGCCGAGCCGGGACGATCGGCGGCCGCGCGCTCTTCCTGGTCGTCGGCCTCTTCCCGGTGGGGAAGGAGACCGCCGAGCGTTTCGTCGAGGTCGACGTCGAGGTCGAAGTTCATCGGGTTGTCCCCATCGGCGAGGAAGTTCCCTTCTTCAGCTCCGAGCAGCAGCGCGTGACCGAGTCGGTCCGTGTTTTCGAGGACCTTCATGTCCGCGCCAGCGCGGGCCTGAAGGCCCGAGAACGCCAGCGGAACCAACTTCTCGCGCTGCTTGCTCAGCGCCGCTTTCGACTCCATGAACTCTTGATGAGATACTTCGCCTTCCCACGTCGACACCAGGACTCGCCGCGGGACGATCTCCGTTTCGCCAGTCTCAGGATTGACCTCTTCGCGCTGCTCGATCTTCTGACCTTCCGCGAAGTAGACCGTCTCACCAGTGGATCGGGCGTGCCGAGTGGCGAGCCTGTCGCCTTCGATTTCGGCCTCTCCGAACTCCTTTGGATGGAGGTATTTCAGACCCCACTCCTGGCCGTCGGGGTCGTTCAGGACGATGGGAACGTCGAGGCGCTTCTGGTAGATGTATGCGAACAGGAACGCGTACGAGACGATGAACGGCCCGGCAATCAGTGCGGACAGCGCGACGATGGAGATCGGCCGGGCCGGGAGACCGTACCACCAGATGAGCGCCAGCCCGACGAGGCACAGCAGGCCGAACATCAACGGGATGCCGGTCGCTTTCAGCACTTCCAGCATCAGCCGCTTGTTCGACGGGGCCGGGGGAGCCTGCGGATTCGGTGGCTCAGTGTTGGTCATGCTCTTTCCCTCGCAGTTTGCGATTGGCGTAGAACGCTCCGGGCAGCGCCATGGCGAAGAGGCTGAAGACGGTCGCGCCAGCAAGCCAGGTGTCCTCGGGTGACGGACCGCCGGGCACGAAGTCCGTACTACCGCCTTTCCGTATCGTGTGACCGTACAGCGTCTCGTCCGTTGAGATGGAGACACCGACACGACCATTCCGCTCGGTGACGGCAAACTTCAGCTCGGCGCGCCCGTCGACGACGGTCGTCCGTCGGTTGATCTCTCGGTCTTGGTCCGTGAAGAACGCGCCAGCGTCAGCCAACGTCACAGCGACCGGGGAATCGGACCGGAGGACGATTGTCGCCTCTCCAGTCTCGAAGCCTCGCATCTCATCCACGGCGGTGTACGACGAGGAGACGATGACGAGACCGTCCTGAATCTGCGTTCCCGACTCCTTGGGCATCTCGACACCGGGACCGCTCTGCGTCCCGTTCTCGGCCTGTGCGACCACGCCAGTAGGCACCAGCGTCAGCAGCGCGAGGAACGCTACAGTTACAGCTATTCGTTTCATGGTTTCGATAAATTTGGTGAGGTACGGGGTAGGTTTACGTGCGGTACACCACGGGGATGAGAAGCACTGCCAGCAGCACGGTAGCGATCACGGCTATCGCAGTGCTACCACCGAAGCCACCGGGGAGGAAGCCGACGCCGCCGCCCTGGTCGAGCAGCTTTTGCTGCCGAGCTTCTAACTCAGCGGTGGTCTTTCGGAGGTCTTCCATCGTCTGCTGGTACTCGTCGGTACTGGTGTGGGTGTAGTTGATTTCGCGATACTTGATTGACGTTTGATTCAGGTTTTCGCCGGACGGCTTCGTCACGTTCTGTACCGTGAAGTTACCGTTCAGCGTGGTCGTGGTCCCGTCGGTCGTGTTGACGACGAACTGCCGACCTTCCAGGTCAGCAGCATCGTACGTCTGCGTCCCGATAGTGAACTCTCCACCAGCTGGGAGACCGTCGGACATCAGCAGGCCGTTGTACGTCTCGTCGGTGTCCTCGTTGACGATCTTCATCGTCCCGACGCCCGACATGTTCGCAGGCGGCTGTTTGCCCATCGAGACGAACGACCGCAGGGTGTACGATCCGTATTCGCCTTCGGGCGAATACTCCCGAGCAGCGAGGTACGGATCAATCAGGTCGTCCGTAGTGATCGACCCTCGCTGATACGACGAGTACGTGTTGTCCACGAATGTATCAACACGGGTCTGGATCTGGCTGTTCTGGTTACCGATTTCAGCCCAAAGCTCGTTGTACTGCGAGACGTTCATGAACTCAGCTTTGTCGTAGTTGCTGTTAGGAGCACTAACAGTCGCGTAGTTGATTTCGTAACTGCTAGTGTCGTAGTTCACATCGTTCTCAGTGATACCGAACTCCGGGCTACTGGTTGCCGCAGTGTTACGGAACGCGAGCACGTTCATGTCCGTCCCGTTCGCAAGCGTCACGGTTCGGACGACCGTCTTGGTCATGCTAACGTCCATGCTACCCGAAGCGGACGCATACTCGAACTCAACGAAGTGTGCGTTGATGTTCGAGTCGTTCATGATGGTCTCTTTGTACGACATCCATCGGATCGCAGACGTGTTCCACTGCGCAATCAGTTGCGCCTGTTTCTTGGCGTAGTAGTCCGAAGCCGTCTGTTTCGCCTCAGAGCGAGCGACAGCCTCGGACGACTGATTGTTCAGTTCCCTGATGTAGGTGTTCTTGGCTTCCATCGTCGCGATGGAGCGAGTATCTTGGAGATAGTTATCGAGCGAATCCGCGTAAATCGCGTCGTTCTGACGCTCAGAGGAAGCGGATTCGTAGATACTAATCTCCTTGTCCTCGCTCGCCAAGCTCTCGATTTTCGTCTTGTTAACTTCGCTGTCGTGGAAGTATTCACTCGTCATGTAACCGATACCGGCGCCGGCAGCTATGCCGACAGCAGTACCGGCACCGACCAGGCACAGGCCGCCGCAGGCGATCGCTTCGGCCTCTCCGACGGGTCCGTCCTCCTCTATGGCGCCGGTGTGGACCGCCGCACCGTAGGCGGCAGACACCAGCATCAGGACAGCAGCGACAGCGACGATCCGTTGAGTAACTCGTCGCATTGTCACTTCCCGAAGATTGCACCAGTGACCACCATCAGCGCCATGATGATGACACTGGCCCACGGGTTGAGGCTCTGCACAGCACTCTGTACCTCGACCATGAACGCGTTCGCCGTCATGATGACAGCGGTCAGCGTCACTATCACCCACTCGACAGGATGATAGTTCGCCGGGTTACGCGTCCCGCTGGATGCGAACACGACGGCATACGCAGCGTACGACGCCGCGAGAGGCAGGAACTTGTACTTGGTCAGCAGCTCCACGATGTCGAGCATCAGGCCGGTCTGGATCAGACCGACGACAGCGAACAGCATCAGCGCCAGCGCGGTGCCGATGTTCAGCTGCTTGTACGCTTCGAGCGCACTGCCTTTCCGCCGGTGGCTCATCGCTTGAACCTCGCTTCCTTCGGGTTGTAGGTCACCTCCTCGCCGTCGTCGTCCTCGAAGGATTCCTCTTCCTCCGAGACGCGGAGGGCCATCTGCGAGCCCTCGACCAGCTCGGCGATAAGTTGACGGCGGATGCTTGCGGTGATGTACGTGGGTCGGCCGTCGATCTCCACGACACCGTTCCGGCCGGCGTTCGGGCTGAAGCCCGTGATGCGGCCAGTCACTTCGTCGCCGGGTTCGAGGTCGATCCAATCGGAACCACCATCGTCGTCCGAGGTCTCCGGCTCAGGGAAGTCCTCGAACGACGATGTTTCGTTGTTGGTAGCCATGCTACACTCGGAACATCTAGTTCTACTAGTAAAAGCGGCTCCCCACCCTTGTGAAAGTAGAATTCACCAGCTGAGGCACGGAAACAGAAATATATTGACTTAATCGATTAAAGGCATTTGTTGAATAATTCGCTCCCAAACGCTGCCAAACATTTATAAAGCTTAATCCACGATCGGATTCCATAAGTCAATAACATAATAATGGATATAAAAAATCCGAGAAGGATTATTAGGCTGCTTATCGCAATAGTAGTAGCTCTTGTCGGGTACACTGTCGCAAATTTAATATCAGGACACCTACTATCTACTATCCAATGGCTATCTAAGTGGGTTCCGTTAGTAAAGAGAATATCGCCCATTATATTAGTAACTGCAATAATATATTTCTACATACAGGATGATTCTATTATTGAAAAGAGAGGGAATAGTAGGGAAATTGTAAAGATACTCTTAATTGCAACAGGGGGTGCTCTAATAAGTTATCTCATCATTCCATTAATTGTTGAAGTGCTGCTTGTCGCGCTATCCTGGCTATATCCGTGGATCACTAGTGCAGGAAGTGTAATATCAGTCATAATGACTGCCGGACTCCTTTACCTATATTCCAAACAGCAATCAGTCCTCTCTCGCCAAACTGACATCCAGAGAGAGCAAAATAGACTAATGAATCAGCAAATAAGATGGGATGAAGCGGATAAGAAACCTTGGCTAGAAGTTGGGGAGTGGGGTGCTACAGAAGATAACAGACTCTATTTTGATATGGCGAATATTGGAGGCAGTCCTATAAAGAATCTGAATACAATGATTTGTATCTCTCCCAAAGAATGGGACGAGGATGATCCAATGTGGGTGCCACGGTTAAGGTCAACCCCTAGATCTCCTCTAGTAAATAGTGATGGTCGCTCAATGATTGGACCAGGAATCAGCGAGAATACTAGATATTACACCGATGTTACACTTAGTTTTGTACACCCAAGTGCAGATATGGATGGAATGCATAAGAATGGCACATTCAAAGAATTCTTAGAAGTAGTGGATGATACTTATATTTCCATGCATCGAATTTGGTTTACTCTAATCTATGACGATATCAATGGATCAGATCAGATAATCCACTTGTGTACAATTGATTTCAATATTAAAGATGTTAAAGAAATAAAGGATATATTTGAAATGGGTACAATTGTGAATGGTACTATTGACGAATACCAACGATCTCCAAAACCGCCTGAGGCACTTCAATAGTTGTCAACAAATTAGTTGTAAAACCAGTACGACATCCTGCAGACCTTACTGGTTGGGATATCGAACTAGTTCAAAATTATACCTACACTGAATCCGAAAAAACAGTACCATTGCCGTCTGGTATTGGGACCCGTTCAGCAGTAATCACGGAATCAGCTACTTCAGGGTGTTTAATGCCAAGTTTCAAGAGATACCCTGCCATCGATTCTCCACCCCATATCGCCGTACCAGTCCGGTCGCAGCGCCAGTAGATCGAGTCAGAATCTTCGTGCCCAAGTTTCGTATTTTGAAGCAGTCTATCGATGTGATCGATAGTTTCTACCATCTCAACGCCTGTACCGGCTGATGCAGGATATTCCTCTTCGCCTACGGTGACACTCTTGACCTGCCACTCGGGTGGGCGGTCGAACGTGACGGGTTCGGATGGGTCGACACCGTAGTCGACCTCTTCGATCAGCCGTCGAGCATCGGGCGGTAACCCGAGCGCACCCATAATTTGGGTCGGTGTCGCGTCCGGGTAGCGTTCTAAGTATTGCTCGATCTGTTCCCGCTGGCGTTTCTCCGACGGAGTCTGTCCGACGGTTGCAGCAGCACGAGCGGACGGCCACCGGTCGCGCAGCTCACCCTCGCGGTCGAGGCCGCCGTCGGCAGTTGCGGTCGACTGGTCGCCGACTCGGGCAGCGGTCAGCGTCTGGTCCTGGTCGATCCCGTGGGGACTCCCGCACTTCGCGCATTCGAGGTCGACACCGCGAGTCGACGATCGAACGACGCTCTCGCCGTGGTCGACGGACTGGTCAGACTGGTCGGACTCGTACCGCTGTTTGCAGGCGTCGGCGGTCGACGCCCAACCGGCAGCGTCCGACCGGCTCTGAGTCTTCGCGTTCGCCGCGGTCACTGCGGCGGCCCACATGATGTATTCTTCCGAGCGTTCGTGAAGGTCGAGCGGGTCGATGGAAGCGTAATCTGCGATATACTGGGCGGTACTCTCTAATTCCTCGGGTTCCTTGATTTCGACCGTTCCCACATCGTCGGCGTTCGCGTCCCAATCCTGAATGTCGAGATCGTGGGCGTCCGCACCAGCCCACTCACACTCTTCGACGTGTTTCTCGATCACCGGGCGAAGGTCGTTCGGCGTGACCGGGCCGTCGACGACCAGGACAACGTGGTCGTGGCCGTAACAGCGGTTAATCCCGTACTCGCCGCGTTTTCCCGTATGCGGCTCTGAACGGCGTTCATACTGCCAATCATATCCGAGAGAACGCATTGTATTCCGAAGTGTATCGTAACAACTGTTCCAGCTACTCCGACGGACGGAGATGTGATCGACCGGCGCGACTCGCTCGCCGTCCGGCATCGAGGACGCGCTCAGGGTGAGGAGACAGATATGCGGATCATCAAAGTTAGCTGTGGACGTACCACCAGACGGACGATCACCGCCGGTTAGTTCACGGAGCCAGCCTTCCATCTGAGCGTAGTACTTCATCTGATAGGAGGCGAACCAGCGAGTGACGGCCTCGATAGAGAACTCAGCATATTCCGGGTCGCTGGGGCGTCCTTTTTCGAGATTAATCGTCGTCCGGCGGGTGTCCTCGTGATCTTCGAGCATCTTTTCGACGGCTTCGCCCCAGTCGTAGGGAGTTCGGGCTACCAGTTGCTGGCCGGTCACGTCATCGTCGATCTCCCGAATCGCCTCGCTGTGATACGGTTCGTAGTGTTCGCGAGTGTAGTCGCGGCGGAGTGAAACGCCGTCGCGCTCGGTCAGCGGCAACTGGGTCCGATCGGGGTACTTGGCGTAGGACTCTGAGACCCTTTCAGCAGTCGTCGGTAACTCGCGTTCAGAATCGGGCGGGTTACCGGGTTGAGCCGGGGTTACAGAGTCTTTCGAGTTGGTTTGCCGAGAGCCGCCGGTGTCGGTTGGTTCCTCAGTCGCCATCTACAGGGAGTCAGAATCGACAGTGAGCCAGTCGTCGTCGAGACCGCCCCGCGACCGCACCGCATCAAGATTCGCGCGCCTACGGCGCGCGGTGCGCTGCGGGTCCTCGCTTCGGCCCCCATGGGAGGGGGCCATCCGCTGTGGGTCCTCGCTTGTGGCGGGAGGGTCGTCGGGTGCAGTTACCTGATAACAGGTGCGGCACTCTCTGGCCTCTGTCACCGGGTCGCCGATCCGGTTGATGCAGTTGTCCTTGCAGAGATGGCACTGGTACTGCCGGTAGGCTTCCCAGTCGGTCACGACTGACCACCGTCCTCGACGCGCTGGACAGCTCGACGAACATCGTCGTCCGTCGCCTCTTCCAGGAGGAGACGCGAAGCCCGGACGAACTCGTCGGGAGGGAACGGCCAGTCCTCACGGGAAGGTGCGCCTCGACGATCTCCCGTCACGGGAGCGCACCCCCGTTCAGGTGGTAGTCCGCGTGTGGCTCCGGTTCGCGGGCTTCGAGGTTTTCAGGCCGGTTGTTCCAACGATCGTGATCCTCGTGGTGGACCTCCAGATCAGTCCAGAGGTCGTCGATCTCGCCGTGCGCGTACGCGGTCAGCCGGTGGAGGTAGAGGTAGCGGTCGTGACCGGCCGCAGAATCCCAGACTCGGATGCGCGGATAGTGGTCTGGATCGAACTCGATTCGGGGGCCGAATATCACGGCCACCACCCCGAGTTATCAACTTCTTGAGCATGATTTTGGGGCGTTTCAGAAACGCCGAAAACGCGCCGCTCACTAACCTGAGCTAAAGAAAAATTAAAGGTTAGTATGGGGTCGGAGGGATTTGAACCCCCGATCGACTGATATCTCCGGTAGCGCCTCGGAACTCCAGAGGGTCATCACAGGGTCAGTGATCAGCCGACCCGTTCAGTATATCAGCTGGAGTGTCGTCCCGGGCGCCGTTGCCTCTGGAGTCAGTCGCCATGCCGGACTTGGCCACGACCCCGCCTGCATCATTCGGTATGCCCAATCCCACTAAAGGGGTTTCGGTCTCCCCCGATCAGTCCTCGTCGTCGATCTCCGCCCAGTCGCAGTCCTGGCACTTGTACCCGGTCACGAACGACGTGACGCCGGGCATGTAGCCGACCGACAGGACGTTGCCGCCGCAGTCGGGGCACTCTCGATCGGCGTCCTCGATGGCCTCGGCGTCCATGACCGATTCGCCCTCGATGAGTTCCGCCAGGCGCTTGGGCGTGACCATCCGCCCCTGCACGACGCGATTGTCTGCCATACCGTTGCATAGCCGCGCCTGTCCGTAAGCCCTTCCACTCGCTGCTAGGAGTTGCTGGTGTCGGATTCTGGTTCGCCACGAGAGCGGACGCGCACAGCATCGCGGACAGCGACTGCACTGCACCAGAGAGCGAGTCTCACAGCACCGCGAACAGGGTGAAAGCCCCGGCCGATTCGACTCGCGCGGGTCGCTGCGCTCCTCGCTTTCCTGTCGTTCGAAAGAGCGCGCAGCGCTCTTTCGTGATGACGAGAGAGCTTCGCTCTCTCGAACCACGGTGCTTGCGTCCCCGTGCTTCGTCGAATCGGGCGCCCCTTTCATTCCCACCCACACAGACGGATCGACAAGCCGGATCGGGCGGGAATGAAAGGGGTCGCTCTCTCCGGGAAGACGGGCGACGTAAGCACTGCAGGGAGCGAAGCGACCGAAGCGCGCAGCGAGCCCCTCGACCGGAGAGAGCGAGGGCTTTCACCTGTTCGCGATGCCGTTGACTCAATCTCTGTGTGAATCTCTCACCTCGCTCTCACCGGCAGCCATAATTCCAACAAAATAGCAACCGGACTCGAACACTCAGAGCCAGGGCGCGCGTTCGTTGTCGGCGGTGACGTAGTTGGAGACGCGGCCGGGCACGGACTCGTCGCCGTCGTCCTCGCTGTCTTCATCATCGTCTTCGACGCGCTCGGGGTCACCACCGTCGGCGACCGCGGCATCGCCGGATGCCTCGTCCGGGACGACGTCGTACTCGCGGTCGCCGGACGGGTCGAAGGCGAACAGCGCGGTCACACCTAACACAGCGAGCGCCAGGGGAGCGTCCCCCGGAACCAACCCGAAGATGGACAGCGGGAGCACGCCGAGGGCGACCGCACTGCCGAAGCGGAAGCGGTCGATGTCCACTACCGCTCGCAGCTGCGGGCCGAGCAGGGCGACGGCGAGCGCGAAGGCGACGCCGACGCCGGCCGCGGCGACGGCGCGCGCGACCAGTTCGAGGTCGGTCGTCACCGTCAGCGCGACGCCGCTGGGCTCGAAACTCGCCACGAGTCCGAGGCCGATGATGACCGCTGGCCGGGGGAGGTACTCGCCGATGCGGGCGCTCGCGGTCTTGGCGGCGACCGCGAGGATGACGAGGCCGGCGAAGCGCTCGAAGACGACCATCGAGAGCATGTCGCGGATGGTCGGCGCGAGCGCAGCCTCGACGGCGGCGACGGGGAGCAACACCGCGCCGACGGCGAGGATAGCCGTCGCCTGTTCGCGGCGGGTGCCGTCCATCTCGGCGAGGATGACGGCGACGGTCGCGCTACCGCCGAAGATGAGCAGACCGACTTCGAGGATGCCGATAGGGTCGTCGAGCGCGCCCGCGAGGACGAGCGCGGGGAAGATGCCGTCGACCAGCGGGAGACACATGATGGTCGCGAGGAGCGTCGTCGCACCGCCGACCTGCCGCTCGACGGTGAGTGCGACCGGGTGCTGGGAGCTACTCATGCACTCAGCAGTGGCCGTCTCCCGTGGCCAGGGGGTGTCCCGATCCTCGATGCGGTCTCCGGCGGGCGGCGTCCTGCCGCCGGTTCGCGCCGAAATTCGAGGCCGGTTTCTCCGCGAAGTCCCGTTTGAAGAAGTCGGCAGAAGGTGTAAACGCGACGCTCGCGGCGTCGCGGGCAGTCTTCTGACCGATGCCAGCAGCGGCGGGACTGGCGGAGTGCATATCTATCATTATTATCCTATCGAGTATAAGAATTGCGTGAGAGACGGCCACATGCGCCGCGGAGGGGCCAGAAGGCGGCGTGACCACCGATTCGCGATCTCGGGAGGGGCTGGCACGGAGCGACGGTCTCGCAACGTTTTTGGGCGGTCGGCGGCGACGGTTTACATGGCGAACGATCCCGAACCTTTCTCGGAGAAACTCCGCGTGCCGGAGGCGCTGACGTTCGACGACGTGCTCCTCCGCCCCAAGGAGAGTCGGGTCGAACCGGACGACGCGGACACGGCGACACACGTGTCGAAGAACGTGCAGTTGCAGGTGCCGGTGCTCACGGCGGCGATGGACACCGTCACCGAGAGCGAGATGGCGATCGCGATGGCCCGTGAGGGCGGCCTGGGCGTCATGCACCGGAACATGGACGTCGACGAGATGGTCGTCGAGATCGAGCGCGTCAAGCGCGCCGACGAGCTCATCATCCGCGACGTCGTGACGGCCGAGCCGGACCAGACGGTGCGCGAGGTCGACGAGATGATGGCCCGCGCCGGCGTCTCCGGCGCGCCCGTCGTCAGCGACGACGACGAGGTCCTGGGCATCATCTCGGGCACCGACATCCGCCCGTACCTCGAAGTCGGCGAGTCCGACGAGGTGCGCGAGGCGATGACCGACGAGGTCATCACCGCCCCCGAGGACGTCACCCCCCGGGAAGCGCTCGAACTCATGTACGAGCACAAGATCGAGCGCGTCCCCATCGTCGACGACGGCGACCGTCTCATCGGGCTCATCACGATGCAAGGCATCCTCCAGCGGCGCGAGTACGACGCGGCCGCCCGTGACGAGGACGGTGCCCTCCGGGCGGGCGTCGCCGTCAGCCCGTTCGAGGCCGAGCGCGCCGAGGCCGCCGACGAGGCCGGCGCCGACGTCCTGTTTATCGACACGGCTCACGCGCACAATCTCAACGTCATCGAGGGCGCCCGCGAGATCAAGGAGTCTGTCGACGCCGACGTCGTCGTCGGCAACGTCGGCACGCGGGAGGCCGCCGAGGAGGTCGTCGACTTCGCCGACGGCATCAAGGTCGGCATCGGCCCCGGCTCCATCTGTACGACTCGCGTCGTCACCGGCGCCGGGATGCCCCAGATCACCGCCGTCGCCCAGGTCGCCGACGTGGCGAGCCAGCACGACGTGCCCGTCATCGCCGACGGCGGCATCCGCTACTCCGGCGACGCAATCAAGGCCATCGCGGCCGGCGCGGACGCGGTCATGCTCGGCTCGTACTTCGCCGGCACCGACGAGGCGCCCGGCCGCGTCGTCACGATGAACGGCAAGAAGTACAAGCAGTACCGCGGCATGGGCTCGGTCGGCGCGATGCAGTCGGGTGGCGGCGACCGCTACCTCAAGGACGTCGACGAGGACGAGGAAGACGAGATGATCCCCGAGGGCGTCGAGGCGGCGACCCCATACAAGGGGACGCTCGCGAGCGAACTCCACCAGCTCGTCGGTGGCATGAAGTCGGGCATGGGCTACGTCGGCGCCGAGACCATCCCCGAGTTCAAAGAGCGCGCGGAGTTCGTGAAGGTCTCGCAGGCGGGCCAGCAGGAGGGCCACCCCCACGACGTCGTCATCACGGACGAGGCACCCAACTACAGCCCCGACGGCTCGTAAACGCCACCGAGCGGACCGAAATCCTCAGGGGCGTCCGAGCACGACGGTACGGCCATGAGTGTCGACGTGCGCGTCGCCGAGTCCGCGGCGGACCGCGAGAACGCGCTCGCGGTCCGGCGCGAGGTCTTCATCGAGGAACAGGGCGTCCCCGAGGACGTCGAGATGGACGGCGAGGACGACGACGCTGTCCACTTCGTCGCGACCGACGACGACGAACCGGTCGGGGCGGCCCGACTCCGCGAGGTCGAACCGGGGGTCGGCAAGGTCGAGCGCGTCGCCGTCGTCGCCGACAGGCGCGGCGAGGGCATCGGCCGCGAACTCATGGCGACGCTCGAATCCACGGCCGCGGATCAGGGTATCGACCGACTCGTCATGCACGCCCAGACCCACGTCAAGGCGTTCTACCGGAATCTCGACTACGAGACGACCAGCGACGTGTTCGAGGAGGCCGGCATCGACCACGTCGAGATGGAGAAAGTGCTCTGATCGAACCGCCGGGATAGCGTTACTCCTCGTCGGCGACGCCCGGCGCGGCCGTCGCGCGCGTCGCGGTCGCCTTGAACGACGCGACGACCGGTTTTCCGGGCTTCAAACCCAGTGCGTCCAGACTCGTCTCCGTCACGCGGACCGCGAGCGGGTCGGACGCGCCGACGTCGATGCGAACGAGCGCGGTCCCGTCGCCGTCCTCGACGCCGACGACCTCGCCGACGAACCGGTTGCGAGCGCTCGTCTCCGCTCCTTCGGGCGCGCTCTCGGGATCGTGGAGCGTCACCGCGTCCGAGCGGAAGGAGACCTGCACGCTGTCGGCGTCGGTCAGCGCGAGCGCCCGGACGGTCCCGGCCGCGGTCTCGACGGTCGCCAGGTCGCCGTCGCGCTCGGTGACGCGGCCGTCGAGCACGAGCCGCTCGGTGGTTGCGGTCCCCTCCAGCGCGGCCTGGAGCCGCTCGAACTGGGCGAGCAACTCCCGGGCGTCGTCGGTTAGTCGACTCCCGCCGCCCTCGCTCCCACCGCGCTCGCGTTCGACGAGCGGGCCTGCCGCGTCTTCGAGGTCGCCGATGCGAGCGTGAGCGCGGGAGTACGACCGGCCGAGCGCCGACGCCGCCGCGTTGAGCGACCCGTGCTCGGCGACGGCGCGCAACAGCGCCGCGTCGCGCCTGTCGAAGGTCTCCTCGCCGACCCGCAAGTGCGCCTCGAACCCCGCGTCCATACGCGAGCGTCGACCGGCGCGACCAAAATCGTTATGTCTCGACCGACACAACGTCGATATGTCTATGCCGACACAACGGTCCGGGAGCCGACGGCCGGACGGACGGCCGGAGAACGACCGGCTCCACGCCGGCGTCGGAGACTCGGGGATCTCCCGACGTGGATTCCTCCGGGCCGTCGGTGGCGCGGGCGCGGTCGGTGCCACGGGGGCGACGGGCGTCTCGGCCGCTCTCAGCGGATGCGTCGGGAGCGTCGGGAGCGTCGCCGGCGCGGGCGACGGGTCCGGTGACCCGGTCTCCGTCCTCGCCGCGGGGAGCCTCCAGCTGGCGTTCTCGGAGGGGCTCCGCACGTCGGTCGACGAGCCGATACAGGTCGAGGCCCACGGGTCGGTCACGGCCGCGCGACTGGTCGCCGAGGGGCGGCGCGACCCCGACATCGTCGCCCTGGCCGATACGGCGCTGTTCGACGGACCGCTCGCGACTGACTGGCACGCCACCTTCGCGACCAACGCGCTCGTGGTGGCCTACGACGGCGAGTCCGCCGCGGGCCGCCGCGTCGGCGCGGCCGACCGCTGGTTCGACCCGGTCCTCGCCGGCGAGGCGTCGCTCGGGCGGACCGATCCGGATCTGGACCCGCTGGGCTACCGGACGCTGTTCGCGCTCGACCTGGCGGGCGAGTACTACGACCGCCCCGACTTGCGCGAGGCACTCGTCGAACCGCGACAGGTCTACCCCGAGACATCCCTGCTCTCCAGGTTCGAGACCGGCGACCTCGACGCGGCGGTCGTCTACCGGAGCATGGCCGTCGACCGCGGCTACGACTACGTCGACCTCCCCGACGCCGTCGACCTCGGCGACCCCGACCGCGCCGACGAGTACGGGGCTGTGCGATACGACCTGCCGAGCGGCGAGACGGTCCGCGGCGCACCGGTCGAGTACGGCGCGGTCGCCCGGCGCGACGACGACCGCGTGACGGAGGCGTTCGACGCCCTCGTCGCCGGCGACTACCTCACCGACCACGGCTTCGCCAGCCCCGAGAACTACCCCGAGTACAGTGGTGATGTCCCGCGTGGCCTCCGCCCGTGACCGCCCCGGCTGGGAGACGGCCGCCCCGCTGGTCGGCGCGGCGCTCCTCGCCCTCTACGCGCTCCCCATCGCGTGGCTGCTCGTCGCCCGACCGCCGGCGAGCGTCCTCGACTCCCTGAGCGAGCCGTTCGTCGTCGACGCGGCGCGGAACACGCTCGTCTCGGCGAGCGCGAGCACGGCGCTCGCGCTCGGGTTCGGTCTCCCGCTCGCGTACTGGCTCGCCCGTACCGAGTTCCGCGGGCAGACGCTCGTGACCGCCGTCGTCGCCTTCCCGCTGGTCCTGCCGCCGGTCGTCAGCGGGATGGTGCTGTTGAGCGTGTTCGGGTCGAACGGACTCGGCGGCGTCGGCCTCTCGGTCGACGGGACGCTCGCCGGCGTCGTCCTCGCGCAGACGTTCGTCGCCTCGCCGTTCGTCGTCCTCTCGGCACGGAGCGCGTTCGAGCGCGTCGACCGCCGCCTCGAAGAGGTCGCCTGGACCGAGGGCGTCTCGCGCTGGCGGACCGTCCGCCGGGTAACGCTCCCGCTCGCCAGACGGGGGGTCCTCGCCGGCGCGACGCTGGCGTTCGCCCGCGCGGCCGGCGAGTTCGGCGCGACGCTCATGCTCGCGTACTACCCCCGGACGCTCCCGGTCCAGATCTGGGCGACCTTCCAGGGTCGCGGCCTCGACGCGGCCGTCCCGGTCGCCGTGGTCCTCGTCGCTGTGGCCTCGGGCGCGCTCGTCGTTCTCAATCTGCTCGGCGGGTCGTCACTGGTCGGCCTCAGCGAGTAGGTGCGAGGTGAGCCGTGCGACGCTACTCTCGCCGTGGGAACTCTGTCCCGACGTCTGAAAGCAACGTCAGATGATCGCGAACCAATCGAGGAATCAGAAATCGCTCTCGCACCGTCTCGCGGCCACGTTCACCGAACCGGCGTCTCTGTTCGTCGTTCTCGAGCAGCAACGCCAGGCGGTCTGCCACTGTGGTCAGATCTCTCGGCTCGACGAGGTATCCGTTCGCCCCGTCCTCGACCTGGAGCGGGATACCCCCGACGTCAGTTCCGACGACGGGCGTCTCTTTCCAGAGCGCTTCCGAGACGGTGAGCGCGAATCCCTCGCGTAACGACTTCTGGAGGACGACGTCGGCGCCTCGCTGAATAGCGTTGATGCCCGCGTCGGGGAGGTCCGTCAAGAGGTGGATGTCCGGATCGTCGGCCGTTTCGGCCGCGACCTCTCGATATATCTCGATCCCTTCTGGGTCGTCGTCGGGCATCGCACCCGCGAGCACGAGTTGGACGCCCGGGATCGACCGCTCGACCGCCCGATACGCCTCGACCACTCCCAACGGGTCCTTCCAGGGGTCGAACCGCGAGACCTGCACGAGAAGCGGCCGATTCGGGTCGAACGGATACTCTTCGAGGTCGGAGGCCTCGGTTCCCCCGTCGGAGAGCGCACTGAGCGGGCGGTTCTTCGGGGTCAGTGGGTCGATAGCCGGGTGAATGACGCCCTTCTCGATGCCCGTTATCTCCCGGCCGTACGCCGTACGACTGAATATCACGCGATCGATCGGGTCGAGATTCGACCGGACGAACGCGAGAAACGCCGGGTTCGCCGCTGTCAGATCGATGTGACAGCGCCAGACGAGCGTCGTCTCGGGAGATCGCGTGGCCAGTGTACTGGCCATCCCAAGCGACTGGGGGTCGTGAAGCACGATACCGTCGTAGCTGCCGTCGAGGGCGGCGACGTTTTTCTCCGTCACACGCCGATACGTGTCGCGCATGGCGTCCGTGAACTCGATCTCGTCGCCCTGGAGGCCGTTGTGGACGGCTTTCGTGACGTCGAAGAACTCGTCCGGGGCGTCCATGACGAGCCAGTCGGTGTCGACCCCGACGTCGTTCGAGAGCGGCACGAGTGCACGGAGGATCTCCGCAACCCCACCACCACTCGCCGTCGAGTTGACGTGGGCCACCCGCAGGTCCGAGAGCGAATCGGCGTGCTCGTGGATCGCCCGGCGTTGCTGGTCGTCGATATACGACTCGTAGTCTTCGAGCGAACGGTCTTCTGTGGACGCTCTCTGCATCCCTTTACGTGGAGTTCACGGCGGAGTCGTGTCACGATTCCCCCTGCGATATCATGGCATTTATTAGCACACCGCCCTGTTTGAGCGCGTCCCGCCGGGTGGCGGCGTCACGAACCGACGAGGCAGGTTCTGGTGGGGCCGGCACGCGACACGGCGAAACAGATGACGTGCCCTTTTTCACCGGGGACCGACTCTCTGTGGGCATGAGCGACCGCGAGGAGTTCCTGGCCGGTGACCGGCCGGAAGACGTGTTCATGTACTTCGCCGACCACGCGGTGTCCGGTATCGACGCGCTGGCCGGCCACGGCGAACGGGTCGACGACGGCGTCGTCCTCGTCGTCGAGGGCGACAGCGGCCGCAGTGCCTTCCAGCGCGCCACCGACACCGACCCGATGGCGTTCGCGAAGCAGGCGATGGCCAACGAGGGTACCGTCGACCCCGACTGCACGGGCGGCACGTGCCCCGACACCGACGAGACCGAGGGCCCCCACGTCGCCCGGTTCGTCTTCGCCTTCGCCGAGGAACAGAACGAGGAGGTCGACGGCATCTACGCCGAGGGCGACGTGATCCACGCCTACGTCCAGTGCGCCTGCGGGACCCCGTACTCCCAGAAGTGGCTCGCCGGCGAGCGGTAACGACGGGCGGCCGACGATGAGCTATCCGAGTTTCGGGCCCGACGACCCGCTGTCGCGCGACACGCTCGCGGCCATCGTCTCGGCGGTTCGGCCCGACTGGCGACTGCTCGACGCCGAGCCCATGCCCGAGGGGAGCGACATCGTCTACGGCGTCACGGTGGCGACCGGCAGCGGAGAATCTACCCAGTCCGAACGCGAGGCCGTGCTCAAGTGCTTCCGCACGTCCGACGCGCTCTCCTTCCGGACCCACGAGCGGTTTCTCGTCGAGGTCGACCTCCTCGAACTCGCCGGGCGCGAGACCGACCTCCCCGTCCCCGAAGTGTACGGCGTCTGCGAATCCCACGACGAACTCCCGGCGCCCGCCTTCCTGATGGAGCGCCTGCCCGGCGAGTCGGTCTCCGGCGTCCCCGTCGGCGACAATCAGGCAGTCGTGGACCGACTCGTCCGCGAGTCGGGACGATATCTCGCCAGAATCCACGACCTGCGGACGTTCGAGGAGTTCGGAGACCTCGTAACCGGTTCTGCCGACCCCAACGACGGCCCTGGGCCGGACGAGCCGGTGGTCCAGGGAGGACGCGACGACTGGGTCGACCGACTCCGGGACATCGTCGCGTTCGCGCTCGACGACCTCGACGGGACGCGATTCGCGGACCTCGAAGGGGATTTGCGGGTGTACGTCGACGATCGTCTGGATAATCTCACCTTCGACGCCGAACCCGTCCTACTACACGGTGACTACCGCCCCGGAAACCTGCTCGCGGACCCCGACACCGGCGAGGTGACGGCGATCCTCGACTGGGGTGCCTCGCAGGCGGGCGACCGGCGCTACGAACTCGCGTGGGTCGTCCGCGAGTTTTCGAAACAGGCGCCGCTCGACTCGCCGGTCCGTGAACGGGTCCGCGAGACGCTCTTCGACGCCTACGAGCGCGAGGGCGGCGTCGCCTTCGACCGCGACGAGGCCTTCGAGCGCCGACAGCGGTTCTACCAGTCGGTCACCTGGATCTGCGAGTTGCAGTGGTTCGGGTACTGGTGGGCCGGCGCGGACGAGTCGACCAAGGAAGCGCGAGCCGCGCAACTGCGCGAGAACGTCGAAGCGCTGCTGTGACCGGCTCGACCGCGCCCGGGTCGCCCCGCTATCGCTCGGTGTCGACGCCTTCCTCGGGCTCTTCCGGCGGGAGCGCGCGGAACGCGTCGAGGATGGCCTGTTTCGCGACGGCGCCGCGGGTCGTCCAGTGGTGGGCGTAGTCGAGCATGTCGTCGTAGATGTGGGGCTTGCAGCCCGCGGCGCGGGGGTGGCCGCCGCCGCTGACCTGCTCGGCGACCTCGTGGGCGCGCTCGAAGCCCTCGGAGCCCCGGATCGAGGCACTGCCGGCGGGTTTGACGATGACCGAGGCGTCGGCGCCCTGCTGGCGGAGCGCCTCTGCGACCTCGTTCTGCGAACAGCGACCGTACGTGACGCCGACTGTCCACTCGCCGACCTCGCGCAGTTCCGCGCGCTCGACGGCCTTCTCGATGAGGGCCTCTTTCTCGACGCGCTCGTCGGCGAGGTACTCCTCGACCTCCGGCGGGAAGTCGACGCCGTAGCGGCGGATCACCCGGACGTACTCCTCCGGTTCGGCCCACATCGCGTAGTCGGCCAGGTCGTCGCTGCGCTCGTCTTCTTTGATCCACAGGTCGTGGTCGCGCGTGACCCTCGCGAGGTCCTCGAACTTCGCCGGGAAGTCGGCGTCGAGTTCGGCGAGAGCCACGTCGGTCGTGCAGACCTCCTCGGAGTCGCCGACGGTGAGGTCGACGCCCGCCTCCTCGACGGCCGCGGCGAGGTCGTCGTCCCACTGGTGGTGGTCGAACCAGCGGACGGTCGTCCGCTCGGCCAGCGCGTCGAGGCCCTCGACGTCGTCGGGGCTGTCGGGACAGAGGTCGCAGATGAAGACCGTCGCGTCGTCGGCGGCGTACTCGACGGCCCACTCGATGCTCTGGCGGAGTTCGTGCGGGCCCGAGGGGACCATGGCCGCGTCGTCGCCGTGGACCTCGCGGACCAGGGCGACACAGCCCAGTCCGTCCGCGTCGGTGTCGGCGACGACGACCGTCTCCGCGCCCGACAGCGCGTCGACCGCCTCACTTTCCTTTTTGGTCTCCTGCAGCGAATCCGGGTAGAAGAATCCCTCGCCCGGCAGCACCGACTTCCGTTCGAGCGGGAGTCGGTCGCCGTCGATGATCCAGTCGTCCATACGGGGCGGAGCGCCCGCGAGGCAATGAAGGCCCCGGTTACGCGAGAATCAGCGAGGGGGACTCCGAAGCGCGACGGGGCGACGGCTGATCGACCGGTCCCGTTCAGACGGACTGTGCTTCGGTCTCTGCCGCGTCGAGCTGGCGGACGGTCAGCACGGGACGGTCGCAGCGGCGGACGACGGCCTCGGCCACGCTTCCGAGCACGAACCCGTGGTCGCCGTGGCGCCCGCGCGTCCCGAGCGCGACGACGTCGGCGTCGACCTCCGTGACGTACTGGGTGATCTCGGCGCCGGGGCGACCGTTCCGGACGGCGGTGGTGACCGACCGGCCCGAGCGCTCGCTCACGTCCTCGAGCGCGTCCTCGGCGGCCGATTCGAGCGCGTCGACCAGGTCCTTCCGCAACTCGTCGGGCGAGGCCGCCACGTCTCCCCGGTCGACCACGTAGAGCGCGTGGACGTCCGCGTCGAACTTCGTTGCGACGTCCAGCGCGACGTCGACGGCGCGCGACGCGCTCTCGGAGCCGTCCGTCGCGATGACCACCGTGTCGAACATGGTCGGCATATCCCGGCCCAGGCCTATAAACCACGCGAGACGGCACCGTCCCGTCGTCCGCCAGCGCGCCGTTACCTGCTTTCCGGGGCGTGCCGTGGGCGGAGAGCGGCTTTCCGGAGCGGGCCGTGGGCGGAGAGCGGCTTTCCGGGGCGGCCGACCGGGCAGGCGAACCTCGGTGACTTTTTGCCCTCGCCTGACAGACCTGTTGACAATGAGTCTCGACATCGAGCAGGTCCTCGTGCCCGTCGACGCCACCGACCAGGCCGAGCGGGCCGTCGACTACGGGCTCGCGATCGCCGAGCGGTACGACGCCGCTGTCCACGTCCTGCACGTGATCGACGAACCGGTCAAACGCGGGATAGAGACCGGCGACGTCGACGCCGAGACGGTCGCGGACGAGCAGGTGACCTTCGCCGACGAGACGAACGAACTCGCCGACGACGTGTCTATCACCCACTCGACGGTCGTCGGGTTCTCCCGCTCGCGACTCCGCCAGCACCCCGGCAGCGCCATCCTCGACGTGGCCGAGGAGTTGGCCGTCGACTTCATCGTCGTCCCTCGCGAGCACGGGACCGAACCGGACGAGACGCTCGGCAAATCGGCACAGTACGTCGTCGAATACGCCAGCCAACCGGTCCTCTCCGTCTGAGAGACCACCGTTCGGAATCGGTCGGCGTCAAAATGGCGGAACGGTCGGACCGTGCCGGCGACCGCCCGCTCAGCCCAGGCGGATCGACATCTCTAGCTCGAAGCTCTCGGCGTTGCTCGTCTCGAAACCGAGTTTCTCGTAGAGCGCGATGGCCGGCTCGTTCCAGCGCTCGACGGTGAGCCACACCTGCTCGACGCCCTCGGCCTGGCCGTGACCCAGCAGCGACTCCAGGAGCTTCGTCCCGATGCCCGCGCTCTGGTAGTCGCCGAGGACGAACACGGCGAGTTCGAACGAGTCCTCGCGGTCGGGAACGAGGATAGCGTGGCCGATCGGCGCGCCGTCGTGGACGGCGACGACGTTCAGCGACTCCTCGGAGAGCAGCGTGTCCAGCCAGTCACGGATGGCCTCCTCCTTGACGGGCGGGATCCCCTGTGCGCGGTCGGCGGGATCGAACGCGTCGTACATCTCAACGAGCGCCTCGAAGTCGTCGATCCCGCTGCCCTCGATCCGGATCTCCCGTCCGTCGCCGTCCGTGAACGAGAGCGGCGGCTCCGGGAACGAGTCGACCGGCTCGTCGGGGTACGTGCGTCCGGTCATCGAACGAGAGTCACCGTTCTGTCGGCGTTCAAGAGGACGAACTCGGCGACTTCACCGAGTTCGATCTTTCCCATGGGGCTGCGCTGGCCGCCCCCGATGACGATGCGGTCGAACCCCTCCCGCGCGGCCAACTCCGAGAGTTCGCTCCCGGGATGGCCCGAGAGCTGGTGGACGTCGGCGTCGACGCCGGCGTCGGCGATACGGTCGCGGATGCGCGATTCGACGTCGTCGACGTCGTAGTCTTCGGACGTGTCGAGCACGGCGACCGTGAGGTCGTCTCCGGCCTCGCTGGCGCGAGCCAGCGTCTCCTCCAGCGCGTCGAACCCGTCCGGGCTCCCGCCCATGCCCAGGAGGACTTTCATGTCCGAGGGTCTCACGCCCGGACGCAAAAAGCTTCCCGCCTGCACCGCAGAGCGTGGCGTGGTACCCGACCCCACTGTCGGCGGATCCCGCCCGGGCTTGCCCGCTCGCACCGAACGGGCCCGGTCAGTCGTCGTCGGTCGCTTCGGTCTGCGCTCGGCGTCGCGCCGCTCGCTCGACGAACTCCTCGGGGAGTTCGTCGATCTCCCCGGCCTGTACGGCCCAGAGTTTGGCGTACAGGCCGTCCGCCTCCAGGAGGTCATCGTGCGACCCGCGCTCGACAATCTTCCCGTCTTCGAGGACGACGATCTTGTCGGCGTCCTTGATGGTCGAGAGGCGGTGGGCGATAGCGAACGTCGTCCGGTCCGCGGTCAGTTTGTCAAGCGAGCGCTGGATCAGCATCTCCGTCTCCGTGTCGACGTCCGAGGTCGCCTCGTCGAGGACGAGGATGTCCGGGTCCTTGAGGATGGCCCGCGCGAGCGCGATGCGCTGGCGCTGCCCCCCGGAGAGTTTCACGCCGCGCTCGCCGACCTTCGTGTCGTAGCCCTCGGGGAGGTTCTGGATGAACTGGTGGGCTTCGGCCATCTTCGCCGCCTCGACGACATCGGCTGTCTCGGCCCCGAAGGTCCCGTACTCGATGTTCTCCTGGACCGTCCCGTAGAAGAGGAACGTCTCCTGGCTGACGTAGCCCAGCGCCTGTCGCAGGCTCGGAATGGTCGCCTCGCGCAGGTCCGTGCCGTCGATGCGGATGGCGCCCTCGTCGACGTCGTACATCCGGAGCAGGAGCTTCATCACCGTCGACTTGCCGGCGCCGGTCGGCCCCACGAGCGCGACGGTGTCGCCGCCGTCCACGTCGAAGGTGATGTCCTCGACGATGTTCTCGCTGTCGTCGTAGCCGAAGGAGACGTCGTCGAACTCGACGTTGCCCTCGCCGACGACGAGCGGGTCCGCGTCGGGCTCCTCGCGGATGCGACTCGGCGTGTCCATCAGCCCGAAGATGCGCTCGCTGGACGCGTGGGCGCGCTGATACATGTTGATGATCTGTCCGAATTGCGCCATGGGCCAGATGAACCGCTGGGTCAGCAGGATGAACAGGACGAACTCACCCGCCTCGAGTTCGCCGGAGAGCGGCCCGAGCGGTTCGCCGATCACCCAGAGGCCGCCGATGACGAACGTGACGACGAAACCGATTCCCGAGAGCAGGCGCAGGCCGGGGAAGAACTTGATCCGCGTGTCGATGGCGTCCCAGTTGGCGTCGAAGTAGTCCTCGCTCACGTCGTCGACGCGGTCGGACTCGAAGCTCTCCGTGTTGGCCGCCTTGATCACCTGGATGCCGCCGAGATTGTTCTCCAACCGGGAGTTGAGCTGGCCGACCGACGAGCGGACCTCGGCGTACTTCGGCTGGATCACGTCGATGAACTTCTTCGTGAAGATGGCGATCAGCGGTACGACGCCCAGCGCCACCAGCGCCAGCTGCCAGTTCGTGTACAGGAGGATGACCGCGATCGCGATCACCATGATCGACAGCCGGAAGAAGGAGTTCATCCCGTCGTTGAGGAACCGCTCCAGCCGGTTGACGTCGTTCGACAGGATGGACATCAGTTCTCCAGTCTGCTTGTCGGCGAAGAACTCCATGTTCAGCCGCTGCATCTTGTCGTACGTGTCGGTTCGGACGTCGTGCTGGATGTTCTGGGCGAACGAATTCCAGCCCCAGTTGCGCGTCCAGTGGAAGGCGGCGCCGACGATGAAGGCCCCTGCGATGATGCCCACTGTCAACCACAACTGGGCCCCCCGATCCGACGGGAGCCACGCGTCGGGGACCAGCCACAGGCTGTACGGCTTGTTGTCGAGAAAGATCGCGTCGACGGCGATGCTCAGAAGCAGCGGAGGGACCAGGTCTAAGACACGTGCGCCGATACTGCTGATGAATCCGACCACGAACTGAAACGCGTTCTCGCGACCGTATTCGGCGAACAGGCGACGCATCGGGTCGTCCACGCGCTCGCGGACGTCCTCGAAGACCTCCTCCTCGTCGAGGTCTACACTCATCGACTACGCTCAAGGTGTCGACCCGCAAAAGGGCACCGAAGCCCTGCGAAACGTTCCCGTACCGAAACCTGAAGCTCGCCTGCGCGGAGGACCATTCCCGA
This sequence comes from Halosimplex amylolyticum, assembly GCF_051414035.1. Classification (NCBI taxonomy): domain Archaea; kingdom Methanobacteriati; phylum Methanobacteriota; class Halobacteria; order Halobacteriales; family Haloarculaceae; genus Halosimplex; species Halosimplex amylolyticum. The sequence goes on from NZ_JBLKNW010000001.1 coordinate 1,851,672, forward strand.
TCGCGATCAGCCGCTGACGTTGTGCGCCGCGGGCGGAATCGCGATCCGGTCGCCAGCGTCGACGCCCGTCTCGTTCGCCCACCCGCGCGGGACTTCCAGCACCCACCGGGCTTCCCCCCGGTAGGCCGTCTCCGGACTCTCCTCGGGCACGCCCGCGTGATGTATCTCGTTCACCCGCTCGTCCGCGCCGACGAAGACGATGTCCAGCGGGAACGCCATGTCCCGCATGACGTAGCCGTGGGTGCCCTCCTCCGCGTGGACGAACAGCATCCCCTCGTCCATCGCGAGCGCCGAGGTGTTGCTGAGCCCGAGATAGCGCTTCGCCCGCGTGTCGGCGACGCGCACCTCGACCGTCGCGAGTTCCGTCCCGTTCTCGTCGTACGCGGTGACGGTGACTCGCTCGTAGCCGTCGGGATCTGGCGGGTTTATCTGATAGATCAGCCCCGACTGGCTGACGTAGACGCCCCCGAGGAAGAAGAGCAGAAAGACCGCGAACCCCCAGACGATGCGGCTGTCGACCATGCAGTAGGCCAGGAACGGCCCCGGCGTAAGCGTACGGGTTCGACCGAGAGAGAAAGCGTTATTCCGAGGCGGTGGAAACGTTCGGGCGAGGGTTCGTGGTCTAGTTGGTTATGACGCGGCCTTTACAAGGCCGAGATCGGTGGTTCAAATCCGCCCGAACCCACTGACCTGTCGCGAACAATCCGTGAGCGACAGGACCGTTCGTGAGGGCGATTTGAACCCTGGAAGGCGCGCGCAACGGAGTGAGCACGTCTTCCTTCGGTTCACAATCCGCCCGAACCCATTTTGCGACGGCGAGACGACGGGCGTAGTGAGGAGTCCGGCTGTCGCATATTGTTCCGGTGGATTCGAGGTGGTCGTCGCCGCGGTCGGGCTGGCCGCGACGGACGCCGTTGCGGTCTCGCGGGTGTTCGTGGCGTGGCTCGCCAAGCGGCTGGGTGTCGCGCCCGCGGAGATCCGGGCGACCGACGCCGCGACGGACGGTGACGGAGTGAAGCGATGACTACCCGCCGCTACCCGAACGAGCGCCAGGGCGCGTTTGCCGAGCGGTACGTCGCCGAGAGCTATGGGCGGCGGACAAGCGTTTCTCGCGATTATGAGCTTCGGAGGCTTTGGACTGATGATGCTCCTGAGTAGCTACTTTCAGCACTCCTTGGGATAGTTCACCGGTCAATTCACAGACGGACTGAACAGGAAATTCAGCAGGTAGTCCGCTGAAAGTAGTGTCCGGTTCTTCCCCTAGAATCAGATCTGCCCAGTACAGAGGGTACATCTCGCACAGGCAGTTCTAGCAACGACAGTATCTAAGAGGCCTCGAGGGAGCGGCAGATAGTATGACAGCTCCACCACTACAGAACTGTAAGATCATCCCCGGCTTTCCCGCGTAGGATAGATCTCACTTCCTGGGTTACCTTCGGTGACTGCCGTCCCAGCAGGGAGGGGATCTGTGACCGCGAATTGTACCGACCAACGATGCAGACGTAGCAACTGTCGTTCCGTTCGGGCAATGTCGCAATGTCAGCCAGGACGGTTCCAGTCGCCGAGATCGCCGTCTTTACGCCCTCAATCCGCCCGCGGGCGTCGCGTCCGATCTTCCGATCCGGGATACCGGCGGCACGCATCGCATCTGTGACGAGGCGTTCAGTCTCATCTATCGGACGATCTACTCGCATCATGACCGTTATCTAAGTTCACTACAGGTGAAATTAATAGCGGTTTTACCACCAACCGAATATCCAGGACGGAATACGTTGCAAGATACGCAGGCTGCAGTGAACGGAAAATTCGTTCTGTCGGGGGCTGAAAGTAGTGTCCGGTTCTCAGTCCGCTTTCGGACGTCTCTTCTGGTTCAATCGCACCCAGCTAGGTATTACTGCTCCGACATCGCCGTGAATTGTCCGATGATCTCGCTAGGTGGACCTCTTTGACGTTCGTGCGTGTGGTCGCACGTCGAGAGGAACGCTCGCCGCGATATGCACACGAGCGAGATCCGCCTTCGGGCATACTCAGCTGAGATTTGGCCTCGGAACGAGCATCTCTGGCGCGATTGGCGATGAGGTTAGCAGATCTCTTCGATTGAAAGCCGTCTCGATGACCCAAGGGAGAGAATTCAGACATCGTGTTCGCAACCGAGAACGGAATATTCCACTTTCACTTCCACTCCGCACTAGGCTGGCCTCTTTTCAGTACCCCGTCGTGGCTTCGATAGCGATGGCGACCAACAGACAGGTAGAACTGGGAGAATCGTGGTCGGGAGACCGAGTACTGTCGGAAGATACCCAGCAGCAGATACAGGGGGCACTCCGGATGCTGTTGGCCACCAAGGACGCGGACGGCGAGCTCGTAGAGATCACCGACGGACTCCCGTTCGCAGTGACGCAGTTCAACATCACCTACTACGTCGACGGCACGCTCGGGTTCGAACTATTCGTGGAGCATCCGGACGAGGTGACGCTGGTGACCGACGACGTAGTCGATTGCGTCCACCACGCGCAGGGGAACCCACTCTCGACGCTCGGGGCGCTGGGCGAGGACTACGAAGCCCTGGAGAAGGACGTGCTCGAAACCATCGCCGTGATGGTCGACCTGCCGGAGCACCCCGACGACAGAGAGCAACACGTCTACGGCGATCTCGCGTTCTCCAACACCGCTTGCTACGGAGGAAGTCTGATCTTCACGTTCCTGTACGACCCCGGCGAGCACGTCCGTGGACTGTATCAGGATGCGGCGTTCGGGGTCGGTCGGCAGATCGGGATTCCCGTTGAACCCGGGACGACGGAGATGCTCGAGGAGAAGTAACGCAGAGCCCCCGTTGAGGGAGACCGAGCGACGATTTCCATCGGCTCCGAACCAGTGGATGGTTAGGATCGAGCGGGTGTTCTCTCTCGGGGAGTCGGAGTCGAACCCGCGCAAGTTCGGGACGGACCGGCACAGCAGGTCAGATCCCCGGCAGCGACACTCCGGCGTCTTTTCAAGCCAAAATCATAAGTGCGGTTTCGTGCTATCATCTGTCATGGCCATCTGCCCGCACTGCGATTCAGACATTTCGGACTGGGCGAACCGGCTCGAGAAGGCCCCGGCAGCGAACACGCCGAAGGTGTGGACCTGTCCCGACTGCGACTCGGTGCTGGGGATTTCCGACTGGGGATCCGACTGACCGTCGAGCAGGCATTCCCCCGACGGTCGGCAGGTCAAACTGGAACGAGCCTCGCCGAGTCGTCGAACCCAGTCCCCACCCGGTTCTCGGCGACGTGTTCTGGGGTTCCAGACGTCGACGAGAACCGGAATCGGACGGCCGCCCCTGCGAAAAATTCACGCGGTCAGGCAGATCTGTGCCTGTGTGACGCTCGTGAACGCGATTCTCCACCTGTTCGCGGTGGTCGTCGTCGTGGGCTTCGTCGGTCGTGCGAGCGGACAGCTTCTCGCTGATCCCGACGAGGCGCACGACCAGTTAGTCCCGGTGTGGGAGCGGCGAGCGACGACCGCTGTCGGCCTTCCGCTCACACTCGTCGGTCTCTCGACGATGGTCGAAGGCCCGCTGGCAGTGCCGTACGACCCGCTCGTGATCCTCCTCCCGGGAATCGTGCTGCTGGTCTACCCGGACTTCTCCCCCTCGGCGGTGTGAGCGGCCGCCGTTCGCCGACAGCGCCCGACGGTCGACCTACACCTGGTGGAGCACTGCGTCGACGCCCTGGTACTCCTCTGGGCAGTCGCCGATGTCCCACCCTTCGCCGGTCGGTTCGACGTACGAGTACGTCCGTCCGTCGAGTTCCCAGTACCAGCCCTCGGGCTCCTCCTGGTAGATGCCGCAGGCCATGTGGCCCGGCGGCTGGATGAGGATCGTGTCGTAGTTGAACGGGTCCGCTTCGAGGACGGCCGCGAGCATGATCGCCGTGTCTTCACAGTCGCCCTCCGCTTCGGAGACCGTCTCGACGACGAACTTCGTGTAGTCGTCGAAGCCCTTGCTCACGTCGTCGGTGACGTACGGGAGGCGCTGGACGAAGTCGACGACGAAGTCCACCTTCTCCCGGCTCCCCGTGAATCCGATGTCCTCGGCGTCGGAGTCGAGGATCGTCGCCAGCTCACTGCCGATCCCCTCCGTGAGTTCGTAGTCGACGTACTCCGGCCGAGACCTGCCGCGCGAGCGTTCGACGGCGTCGGCGTAGGCGGCCTTCCAGATGATCAGCCCGGAGGTCCAGTCGGTGCCGTTCGTCCGCCCCGATAGTTCGAGTTCGTAGGCACCTTCGACGAGGGTGCGCTCGAAAGCGTCTCCGGAGTCGGCGTCGAGCCCGTCGGGGTGTGGCGATCGCACCATCCCCCGGTCGGGTTCCCGGAGCTCGAACGGGTCGGTGGACATGAGATAGGCCACCTCGTCGATGGATGTCTCCTCGTCCGGCCTGTCCGGGACCACGAAAGCGGAGACTTCCAGCCGTGTCTCAGTCGGGAGGTCGTCCCGGTCGAGCGAGACCGTAACGTCCGTCCCCTCCTCGGCCAGCGTGAACCCGGTGCTGGTGTTCTGGGCGACGGTCCGATTGCGGGGAAACTCCGAGACCGTAACCCGGAGTCTGGCCCCGGTGTATTCGACGTCGACGTCGGACTCGTAGACCTCGGCGGAGACCTCGTCGACGCCGTAGGCGGTGATCGACGAGATACCATCCCAGTAGTCGTCGGTGACGGCGAAAGAGTAGGTCGGATCCGACGACGGGTCGGTCGGCGTCGGCGTCGGGGAGGCCGTGGGCGTCGGAGACCGAGTCGGGCTCGGTGTCGGCGAGGGAGTTGGCGTCGGCGAACGCGTCGGCGTCGGTGACTCCGACGAGTCCTCGGACGTCGCGGTGCCCGCAGATCCGTCGTCCGCGTCGGAGCTCCGGGCCGGAGTGACCCCGGGTCTCGCCGTCCCACCGGTGAGATCGGACTTCTCCTGGACCGAGGCGTCGTCGGGAGCGTAGTCCTCGCTGTCGACGACGCCGTCGCCGTCGCTGTCCCGGATCGAGTCGTCCTCGGAGTTCCCCAGGACGGAGCATCCGCACAGCCCGGCAGACACGGCCGATAGACCCACTAACGCCTCGCGTCGCGACACCCGATCGTCCATACCTCACAGAGAGACCGATCATCGCCCATAATCGTTGGGATACGGTCATCGCAGAGCGCGGACGCGAACCGTGACCGATCGGGCCGGACGAGTACCAGTGACCGGCGTCGTATCGACGTCACCGAGAACTATCCGGAGAGAACGCGGGGTACCAGTAATTTGAACCCGGTACCCGTCCAACGGCGAGTCGGTGATAGTTCTATGACGGACGTACCGACGAAGACGCTCCCGAGCGGCGACGAACTCCCCCGGCTCGGTTTCGGCACGTGGGACATCGGCGGCGAGACGGTCAAAGAGGGGGTCCGCACGGCCCTCGACGCCGGATACACGCACGTCGACACGGCGGAGGGGTACAAGAACGAAGCGGAGATCGGCGACGTGCTCGCGGAGTACGACCGCGACGAGATATTCCTCACGTCGAAGGTCCTCTCGAAGAACCTGAACTACGATTCGCTGATCGAGTCCTGTCGGGACTCCCTCGAACGGCTCGGCACCGACTACCTCGACCTGTACCTCATCCACTGGCCCAACCCCGCCGTCTCGCTCCGGGAGTCGCTGGACGCGATGGCGACGCTCCACGACGAGGGCCTCGTCAAGAACGTCGGGGTCTCGAACTTCAGCGCCTACCAGCTGAGTTGCGCACACCATATTTCCGACGTCCCGATCGCCGTCAACCAGATCGAGTTCCACCCCTGGTTCCAGCGCCCCGACCTCGTGGAGTACTGCCGCGAGACCGACACCGTCGTCGAGGCGGCGGCACCGCTCGGCAGGACGGAGGTCTTCGAGGACGACGTCGTCCAGGACCTGGCCGACCAGTACGACAAGAACCCCGCGCAGATCGCGCTCAAGTGGGCGATCGAACGCGACATCGTCGCGCTCCCGAAGTCCTCCTCGCCCGAGCACATCCGGTCGAACTTCGATCTCTTCGACTGGTCGATCGACGACGAGGACCTCGCGGCGCTGGACGACCGCGACCGCGACCACCCCGTCTACGACCACCCCGCCCGCGACTGGTCAGGCGACGTCTACGGCATCAATCAGTAAAGCACACCGTTCGCCCCGTTTCGCCAGTTCGACTGCGCGTAGTGTGGAATTTCCGGGCACATCTCGACGAATCGGACAGTCGTTTCGTCATCGGCCGCTATACTACATTATTGATCGGTGGCGTACACAATTTACCCGTATTTACAGACACTGGATTAGTTAACCGGCGAGATGATGGATATACGGGACACTATAGAGTCCAGAACCAAAATATTCAAGACATCCCGCTGAGGGTATCCGTCTATGAGCACCGATGCGCGGTCCTGCAGCTGGGCGGCGGACGGGCCCGAGATCGTCGCGACGGTCGACGAGGCGGACGGGAGCCCCCGGTTCGTCGTCGCCGACATCGCCCGGGACGAGGCGTGGGTATCGGCCTCCGCGTCCAAGGCGTACCACCTCGACGAGTGGCGATAACGACCGCAGACGGTGCCGACACGACGTTCACGGACTGTTTCTCTCCCATGACGACCGTGTCCTGCGCACACTCCTCCGATTTTCGAGCCGTGGGCATACGTTACGCGTTACTCGCGGGTAGTTCACGGCAGAAACGGGCCGGAAGGGACTGAGCGAAACCGCCGGTTTCGCGACGGTCGGGAGACGCTATGCGTCTCCCGGGATTTGAACCACACCGAGACGTGCCCGCTACGCTGCGCGCGTCTGGTCTACTTCAAATCCTTCGACCCCCGTTCGACGTTCACGGATTGCGAGCACACGCTACGCGGTGCTCGCGGGTAGTTCACGTCAGAAACGGGCCGGAAGGGACTGAGCGAAACCGCCGGTTTCGCGACGGTCGGGAGACGCGATGCGTCTCCCGGGATTTGAACCACACCGAGACATTCCGGGTCGCTCGCTCCGCTCGCTTCCCGGGCTGTGACTCGTCTCGTTCAAATCCCTCCGTGACGCACAGCAGGCGCTCGCGGTTTGCGAGCGCCAGATGAAGCGGGCCGGAAGGGATTTGAACCACGGAAAGACGGTCCGCCTCGCTTCGGTCGGCGACTGCGACTTTCCTAATTCAAATCCCTCCGTGACGCACAGCAGGCGCTCGCGAGTTGCGAGCGCCAGATGAAGCGGGCCGGAAGGGATTTGAACCCTCGACCGTCTGATTAAGAGTCAGACGCTCTGCCGGACTGAGCTACCGGCCCTCGAATTCGACTTACGGAGGTTGATTGATATACGTTACTGTTCGGGGACGAGGACGCGGCGAAATGTGGGGAATTATATGTCTCGTGGCCATGTACGGTGACACGATGAGCACCGGCATCACGATGGCGTCCATGTCTCGCTACGCCATCCTCGGGTGTGGAAGCGTGGGTCACGCCGTCGCCGAGGAACTCGTCAGCGAGGGCAAGGAGGTCGAGATCATCGACCGCGACGAGGGCCGCGTGGAAGCGCTCCGCGACCAGGACCTCGACGCCAACGTCGCGGACATCCGCGACGAGTCGGTCGCCGACGAAGTCGCCGACTGCGACGTCGTCCTGATCATGTCCTCCGACGTCGAGGCCAACTCCGCCGCGGTCGCGAACATCCGCGGCCGCGGCGGCGACCACTTTATCGTCGCTCGCGCCTCCGACCCGGTCTCCGCCGACGAACTCACCGAACTCGGCGCTGACGTGGTGATCAACCCCTCGGCCGTCATCGCCGACTCCGCCCTGCGGGCGCTGGAGACCGGCGAACTCGAGTACAAGGCCCGCAACCTCGCCGAGGTCATCGACGACACCGACGGCCGGATGGCGATCCTCGTCCACCGCAGCCCCGACCCCGACTCCATCGCGAGCGCGGCCGCGCTGCGGGACATCGCCGCCAGCCGCGACGTGGAGGCCGACATCATCTACGAGGGCGAGGTCGGCCACCAGGAGAACCGGGCGTTCGTCAACCTGCTCGGCATCGACCTCGTCTCGCGCGACGACGTCGACATGGACGAGTACGACACCGTCGCCCTCGTCGATTACGCCAAGGGCGGCGCGCCAGCGGCCGAGGGCATCGACATACTCGTCGACCACTACGAACACGAGAACGAGGACCTCGACGCCCGCTTCGAGGACGTCCGCTCGAACGTCTCGGCAACCTCGACCATCCTCACCAAGTACATCCAGGAACTCGACCTCAATCTCAGTCAGGAGGTCGCCACCGCGCTCCTCTACGGCATCCGCGCCGAGACGCTGGACTTCAAGCGCGACACGACGCCGGCCGACCTGACGGCCGCCGCGTACCTCTACCCCTTCGCCGACCACGACACGCTCGAACAGGTCGAGTCGCCGTCGATGTCCCCCGAAACGCTGGACGTGCTCGCCGAGGCCATCCGCAACCGCGAGGTCAGCGGGAGCCACCTCGTCTCGAACGCGGGGTTCATCCGCGACCGCGACGCGCTCGCCCAGGCCGCCCAGCACCTCCTCAACCTGGAAGGGATCACGACCACCGCCGTCTTCGCCATCGCCGACGACACCATCTATCTCGCCGCGCGCTCGAAGGACATCCGGATGAACATCGGCAAGGTCTTAGACGACGCCTTCGGCGAGATGGGCGAAGCGAAGGGCCACTCCACCGACGCCGCCGTCGAGATCCCGCTCGGCATCTTCACCGGCATCGAGACCAACGAAGACAACCGCGAGACGCTCCTCCAGCTCACCGAAGAGGCCGTCCGGAAGAAGCTCTTCGACGCGCTGGGCGTCGAGTCCAGCGGCGAGAGCAACGGCAGTTGAGACGGCTCGCGGTCCGTTTTCTCGAAGCGACCGTCATGCGAGCGGGAGATACATACAGGAGAGGGTCGAACTCCCACGCATGAGCGAACGCGACTGGAGCGACCGGATCGTCGGCGAACGGATGCAGGTCGACCAGGAGTTCTCCGAGAAGGTCGCGGCCTCGAACTTCTCCCGCCAGCAGTGGGGTCTCATCATGACCGCCGTCGAGTTCGAGATCGAAGACCCGGAGGACCCGGAGACGGCACGCCTCGTGGCGAACACGAGCAAGGTCGAGAGCATCGTCCCCGAACTCGAACGAGTCGACCGCGCGGGCGGGATGGCCGCGGGCGGCGGTCGACCGGCCGACGACTCCGGTGGCGGCCTGCTCGACGGCGTCAAGGACGCGCTCGGGCTGGGCGGCGACAGCGGCGGCGTGGACAGGGAGCAACTGGCGGCCGCCGAGGAGATGGCCCAGATGTACGCCGGCGACCTGCAGGAGAAACTGGAGTCGCGGGGCAAGTGGGAAGAAGTCTGCGTCCTCGCCCAGGAGTAACGCGGGCCGTGGACCGCCGTCTGGGCGGCCCGCAGTCGGCGACGACCTCCGGTCGTATCATTCGTTCGTGTACAGCGTCAGTCCTTCCGCCTCGTAGATGTTGATGAGCTCGGTGACGACCTCGTCGTAGGACTCGGCGTCGACCCTGAGCGCGTCCAGCCGCTCGTCTCCTCGTCGAGTTCGACTGACGGCATACGGTCGGCACCGAGACGGCTGAGAAACATACGTTTCCGGGACGGAACGGGTCCCGGTGGTCTCCGCGTTCGACCAGCGGTGGGCGCCGGCGATTCAGAGGCGGTCGACGACGGCCTCGGTAACCTCGTCCGTCGAGGCGTCGCCGCCGAGGTCTGGCGTCCGCGGCCCGGAGTCGAGGACGTCCTCGACGGCCTCGCGGACGGCAGTCGCCTCGTCACCGTAGCCCAGGTGGTCCAGCAGCATCGCGGCCGAGAGGATCATCGCGGAGGGGTTGGCGATACCCTCGCCGGCGATGTCGGGCGCGGAGCCGTGGACCGGCTCGAACAGGGCGTTCTCCTCGCCGACGTTCGCGCTCGGGAGCAGCCCCAGCCCGCCGACGAGACCGGCGGCCAGGTCAGAGAGCATGTCGCCCGCGAGATTGGGACAGATGACGACACCGTAGTCCTCGGGGTGCATGACGAGGTGCATCGCGAGCGCGTCCATCAGCGCCGTGTCGTAGTCCACGTCGAAGGAGTCCCCGACTTCCTGCGCGGTTTCGAGGAACAGTCCGTCGGTCTGTCGCATGACGTTGGCCTTGTGCGCGATGGTCACGTCGTCGAAGCCGTTCTGCTTCGCGTAGCGGAAGCCGAACTCCGCGATCTCCCGGGAGGCGTCCTCGGTGATCACGCGGGTCAACGTCCGGACGCCGTCGTCGATCTCGGCCTCGATCCCGGAGTAGACGCCCTCGGTGTTCTCCCGGACGAAGACGAGGTCCGTGTCCGGCTGGACGGCGTCCAGTCCGGGGTACGAGCGGGCGGGGCGGACGTTGGCGAACGAGCCGACGACGTCGCGGAGCGGGAGGATCACGTCGGCGGCAGTCTCGCCCGCGGCGCCGAACAGCGTCGCGTCGGCGTCGGCGGCGAGGTCGCGCGTCTCCGCGGGCAGTGCCTCGCCCGTCTCCTCTTTCACGGCGTCGCCCGCCTCGCCCTCGACGAAGTCGAAGTCGACGTCGATGGCCTCGAGCACGTCCACCGCGGCCGGCGTCACTTCCTGTCCGATCCCGTCGCCGGGGATTACGGCGATCTCGTGAGTCATGACGGTATCTCCCGCCGGTGCCGAAAAGAGGGTGTCGATGTGCGGCAGGCCGACGCGACGGCAGCCCGCAACCTATCGCCGTTCGTCGCCCGCGTACGCTACCGCCCGCACCGGCGAGGCGTCGGCCCCCTCGAACCGGAGGGGATAGGCGTGGAGTTCGAAGCGGTCGGGGAGCCTGTCGAGGCGGCGGAGGTTCTCGACTATCAGTCGGTCGGCACCGAGCAGCGTCTCGTGGACCGGGAACCCCTCGGGTTCGTCGGCATCGGCGTTCTCGGTCGGCGTCAGGTCGGGATTGATCGTATCGACGCCGAGGTCGCACTCGCGCTCTGCCAGCCAGGTCGCCGCCTCCGCGGTGAGATACGGGTGGTCGAAGTACCGTTCGTCGCCCCAGTGCCGATCCCAGCCTGTGACGGCCACGACCAGATCCACCGCGGCGGGGTCGACAGCGAGTCCCCCGCGGAGCGCGTCGACGCCGACCGACTCTCTCGGGTCGAGCGGCCGGAGGTCGACACGGGCGGCCGAGAACCGGAACCGCTCGGGCGAGAACTCGTCGAGTGACGGACCGTCTGTGAGGTGGGCCGGCGCGTCGACGTGCGTGCCGGCGTGCGAATCCAGGTCGAGACGGGTCGTTCGGTAGCCGTCGGACTCCCTGGTGGCTCGCGGTTCGACGGCGACGGGTTCCGTCCCCGGGTAGACCGGCATCCCGGTCGCCAGCGGATGCGAGAGGTCGAGCGGTTGCACACCGCTGGCTTTCCCCGCGGACGGCATAATCCCGTCGCCCGGCCGTCCCGCCCCGATTCCAGTGGATCCGGTGGCCGAGTACGAGCAGACGAAGATTCAAAAGGCATCGGGCGGCACGCCCGCCGTGATGCACACGCGACAGTTCGATCGCACCGACGCCGGGGTCGCTGCTTCCGATCACCCGTTCGCCCAGGGTGTCGTCCGCGAAATGGTCGTCAGGGGAGGTCCGCGATGGAACGTCTGAGCGAACTCCGGACGCAGGGACCGGTCGCGCTCCGCGCGGCCCGGGTCGTACTCTCGGCGCCGCAGGTGCTCGCGTACCCGGTCGTCGCGGCCCTGATCGGGCTCGTGATGCCGTTCGTTCTCGGCGGCACCTTGTTCCTGATCGACATCCGACTCGTGTGGCTCGCCGCTCCGGGGTACATCGTCGGTTTCGGCGCCGTCTACGCCGCCCTGATGGTCGCCTACTGCTACGAACTGGACGCGCTGTTCTCCGGCCGGTCACCGGCCCCGGGATCCGGCCTCCGCAGGGCGTTCGGACGGGCCAGGATAGTTCTGCTCGGTGGCGTCGCCATCAGCGTCGTAGGGATGCTCGCCGAGTCCGGGTTCGACTCCGTGCCGTTCGGCGAGTGGATCGGCGCCACGTCGAGATGGGGAATCAGGGTCGCGAGCGTGTTCGCGTTCCCCGCGATCGCGACCACGGACGGGTCGCTCCGGGAGACCGTCGCCGAGATCCAGACGACGGCCGAACGCCAGTGGGGGTCGGCGCTCGTCGCGACGGTCGGGACCAGCGCAATCGGCGTCGTCGTCTTCTGGTCGACGATGATCTCGTCGATCGCTCTGGCGATAGCGGCGGCGCTTGGCGTGTTCGCCGTCGAGATCCCGCCGCTCGGCGGATACACCCTCTCGGTCGTCCTGCCGGTCGTCGGGCTGGTCGTTGCCCTCTCCGTGCAGTTCACCGTCGACGGCGTCGTCAAGACGGCGCTGTACCGATACGCGACCGACGGCGAACTCCCGCCCGCCATCGACGGAGACGCCGACGCGCTACTGGCCGGCTCCTCGGACCAGACCTCCGAGGCCGCACGCGATCCTGTTGCAGTCGACGACTGAACGGGTCGTTCGTACGGAGTTCGAAGAAGGGACAGTGACGGCGAAGCGGATCCGAGGCGACGGATCGGTGGTCAGTCCGCGGACTCGACGTACGGCAGCGACGCGGCGGTCTCGTCGATCGCGTTCTTGTTGGCCTTCATCAGCGCAGTCGTGTCCCAGTTGCCCTCGACGAGGGCCTCGCGCTGGGCGCGGTCGACGCTGACGTTGATCTCGTTGCCTCCGTAGGTCACCGTCTCCTCCCGCACGTCGACCTCGATCTCGCCGTCGGGGTTGTCGTCGACCCACTGCTGGAGCGCGTTGATCGTCTCGTGGTCGGCGGTCACCGTCGGGATACCGAGTGCGAGGCAGTTGCCCGCGAAGATCTCGGCGAAGGACTCGCCGATGATCGCGTCGATGCCCCAGCGCATGAGCGCCTGGGGGGCGTGTTCGCGCGAGGAGCCGCAGCCGAAGTTGGCGTTGACGACCATGACGTTCGCGTCCTGGAAGCGCTCCTCGTTGAACGGGTGCTCTTTCTGTTCGTCCTCGTCGTCGAAGCGCAGGTCGAAGAAGGCGAACTCGCCCAGGCCGTCGAAGGTGACGACCTTCATGAACCGCGCCGGGATGATCTGGTCGGTGTCGATGTCGTTACCGCGGATCGGGATGCCCGTGCCCTCCACGTAGTCGACCGACGGGATGTCCTCGGTGGCGTCGGTCATGCGACTTGCACCTCCTCCAGGTCGCGCACGTCAGAGACCTCGCCGGTGATGGCAGCGGCGGCGACCATTCGCGGGTTCATCAGGACGGTGCGGCCGTCCTTGCTCCCCTGCCGGCCGACGAAGTTCCGGTTCGACGAGGACGCACAGGCCTCGTCGCCCTCCAGCTGGTCCTCGTTCATCCCGAGGCACATCGAGCAGCCGGCGTTGCGCCAGTCGAAGCCGGCCTCCTCGAAGACGTCCTTGAGGCCCTCTTCCTCGGCCTGGCGCTGGACGCGCTGACTGCCGGGAACCACCATCGCGCGGACGTCGTCGTCGACCTCGCGGCCCTTCACGATGCGGGCCGCGCGGCGCAGGTCGGGCAGGCGCGCGTTCGTACACGAGCCCAGGAAGGCGACGTCGATGTCGTAGCCCTCCATGGTCTCACCCGGCTCGACGCGCATGTGGTCCTGGGCGCGCCGGGCCGTGTCCTGCTTGTCCTCGGCCAGGTCCTCGGGGGCGGGGATCGGGTCGTGGATACCGATGCCCTGCCCGGGCGTGGTCCCCCACGTGACGACCGGGTCCAGCTCGCTCGCGTCGATGCGGACCACGTCGTCGTACTCGGCGTCCTCGTCGCTGCGGATGGACTCCCAGTAGGGTTTCAGCTCGTCGAACTTCTCGGGGTGTTCCTGGAAGTAATCGGTCTGCTCCAGCCACTCGTAGGTGGTCTCGTCGGGGTTGACGTACCCCGCGCGAGCGCCGCCCTCGATGGACATGTTGCAGATGGACATCCGCCCCTCCATGTCGAGGTTCTCGATGGCCTCGCCGGCGTACTCGTAGACGTAGCCGACGCCGCCCTCGGTCCCCAGTCGGCGGATGATCTCCAGGATTATGTCTTTCGCCTCGACACCCTCACCGAGTTCGCCGTCGACCTGGATCTTGCGGACCTTCTGTTTCTCCATCGCGATGGTCTGGGTGGCCAGCACGTCGCGGATCTGGCTGGTCCCGATCCCGAACGCGAGCGCGCCGAACGCGCCGTGCGTGGAGGTGTGGGAGTCGCCGCAGACGATGGTCTTGCCGGGCTGGGTGATCCCCTGCTCCGGGCCGATGACGTGGACGATGCCCTGGTCGCCCGTCGTCGGGTCCGAGAACTGGATGCCCGCGTCGCGGACGTTCTCCTCCAGTTCGGCCATCATCCGCTCGGCCGCGTCGTCGGCGTACGGCCGGTCCTGGTTCGCCGTCGGGACGATGTGGTCGACCGTCGCGTGGGTGAGGTCCGGGCGCGCGACCTCGAGGCCGCGCTCCTGGAGCATCCCGAACGCCTGCGGGCTGGTGACCTCGTGGATGAGGTGCAGTCCGACGAACAGCTGATCCTGCCCGTTCGGGAGCGTCGTTACCTTGTGTCGATCCCAGACCTTGTCGTAGAGAGTTCCCTCGCTCATTCTGAATCTACTGGCTCCTCGTTACCCCGCTGGAAGACGCGATTGGCGTCTTCCGCTTCCGCCTCGGGGTGTTCGTGGTCGACGTCTTTCATCGTCTCTTCGTCCTCCGCGCCCGCGCGACCTCCGTCGGCCGCCACCGCTGGCCCGCGCTGGAAGGCGAAGTCGTCGCCGAACGCCTTCCCGGTGTGGGGGTTGGTGTGGCTGAACTCGCCCATCGTCGCCTTCGGGGCCGCGTCGCCAACGGTCTCGGTCGTGGTCTCTGTCGCGTGTGTCGTGTCGTCTGTCATCTGTCTGATCCGGTCGTTCCTGTCACTCGTCGGCTTCGTCCCACGCGAACAGGCCGCGCAGGCGCTCGCCGACTTCCTCGATCTGGTGGTTCGCTTCGGCGTCGCGGTACTGCTTGTACGCCGGTCGGTGCGCCTGGTTCTCGTTGATCCACTCGCGGGCGAACTCGCCGGTCTGGACGCCCTCCAGGATCTCGTCGAACCCGTCGCGGTCGATGATCTCCTCGCCGCGCGTGAGCCCGCCGTACTCCGCGGTGTCCGAGACGGAGTTCCACATGCCCATGTGGCCGCCCTCGTACATGAGGTCGACAATGAGCTTCAGCTCGTTCAGACACTCGAAGTAAGCCATCTCGGGGGCGTAGCCCGCGTCGACCAGCGTCTCGAAGCCGGCCTTGACCATCTCGGTGACGCCGCCGCAGAGGACGGCCTGCTCGCCGAACAGGTCGGTCTCGACCTCTTCCTGGAAGTTCGTCTCGATGACGCCCGCACGGGCGCAACCGATGGCCTGCGCGTAGGCCAGCGCCTCCTCCCTGGCGGCGCCGGTCGCGTCCTGCTCGATGGCGATGAGGCCCGGCGTCCCCTCGCCGCGCTTGTACGTGCGGCGGACGAGGTGCCCGGGGCTCTTCGGCGCGACCATCGTCACGTCGACGCCCTCCGGGGGCTCGATCTGGCCGTAGTGGATGTTGAACCCGTGTGCGAACTGCAGCGTGTCGCCCTCGTCGAGGCCGTCCTTGACGGCCTCGAAGACGGCCGGCTGGACGGTGTCCGGGACGAGCATCACGGTGATGTCCGCCTCGGCGACGGCCTCGTCGGGCACCGCGACGCGAATGCCGTCGGCCTCGGCTTCCTGGCGCGAACTCGAATCCTCGCGGAGGCCGACGACCACGTCGACGCCGCTGTCGGCGAGGTTCTGGGCCTGCGCGTGGCCCTGGCTGCCGTATCCCAGCACGGCCACGGTCTTGTCTTCGATGTACGATTCGTCGGCGTCGCCGTCGTCGTAGACGGGCGTGGTGAATTCGTCAGTCATCTGTAGCTGTCTCCGCAGTCTCGGGGGTGTCTGATACCTTCGTCGTTTTCCGTCGCTCGTCCTCCAGCACGTCCGCACCGCGCTCGACCGCCGCCGCGCCCGTGCGGACGACTTCCTGCACGTCGAACTGGTCGAACGCCGCGACGGCCGCCTCGATCTTCTGCTGGCTGCCGGTGATCTCCACCGTGATGGCCTCCGGCGAGGCGTCGACGACGTTCCCGTCGTACATGTCCGCGACCGCGTTCACGTCGTCGGGCTCCTCGCCGCTGACCTTTACGAGGATCAGCTCGCGCTGGACCGCCTCGGGCTGGAGTTCCTCGACCGAGATGACCGGCACGAGCTTCTTCAGTTGCTTCTTCGCCTGGTCGACGCCCGGTTCGGGCTCCTCGATGACGATGGTCATCCGCGCGACCTCGTCGTCGTCGGTGGCGCCGACGGTCAGGCTCTCGATGTTGAACTGCCGGCGGCTGAAGAGGCCGGAAACCTCGGCGAGCACGCCCGGCTCGTGTTTCACCAGCGTCGACAGCACCGCCTTGCGCGGCAGGTGCGTGGCTTCGGCTTCCGGGTCGATGCGAATCCCCTGCGAGTTCCGTCGGCCCTCCGGCCGCATCCGCTCGTCCGGGTGCGGGCCGTCCATTCCTTGTGTCATTGGTGGTCCTCCGTTGTCGCCATCTCAGATGTCTCCCAGTTGGTCGCCGTTCAGTGCGAACAGCCCGTTGTCCCCGCCGCTGGGGACCATCGGGTAGACGTTCTCCGCCGGGTCGATGATCGCGTCGACGACCGCCGGGCCGTCGTACTCGCGCGCGGCCTCGATGACCTCGTCGACCGACTCGTAGTCCTCCAGGCGGAAGCCCCGGGCGCCGAAGGCCTCGGCGAGCATGTCGAACTGCGGGATCCACGGGTACTCCGAGGCCATCCGCCGGCCCTCGTAGAAGCCGTCCTGCCACTGGCGGACCATCCCGACCGCCTCGTTGTTCAGGACGACGTACGTGATGTCCAGGTCCTCCCGGACTGCGACGGAGAGTTCCTGCACCGTCATCAGGAAGGATCCGTCGCCGTCGAAGCAGACGACCTCCTTGTCCGGTGCGGCGATCTTCGCGCCGATGGCCGACGGGACGCCGTAGCCCATCGTCCCCAGGCCGTGACTGGAGACCCACGTCCGGGGCTCCGTGAACGTCCAGAACTGGCTGGCCCACATCTGGTGCTGCCCGACGCCGGTCGTGACGATGGCGTCGTCGTCGGCCAGCTCGGAGAACCGCTCGACCACGTACTGTGGCTTGAGCGGCTCGTCCTCCGGCATGTCGTAGGTCATCGCGTACTCGTCTTTCCAGGTCTGGCACTGCTCGCGCCACTCGGCGTAAGCCTCGGGCGAGGTGTCCATCGCCTCGTAGGCGACGGGCATCGCGTCGTCCAGCTGGCGCAGGACTTGCCTCGCGTCGCCGATCAGCGGGTGGTCGGCCTCGACGTTCTTGCTGATCTCCGCGGGGTCGATGTCGACGTGGATGAGCTCGGCGTCCGGCGCGAACGTCTCGACGCCGCCGGTCAGGCGGTCGTCGAAGCGCGTCCCGATGGCGAGCATGCAGTCGGTGTTCGTGATCGCCATGTTGGCGTAGCCGGTGCCGTGCATCCCGGCCCACTCCAGCGACAGCTCGTGGTCTTCCGGGAACGAGCCGATGCCCGGCATCGTCGTGATGACCGGGATCTCGTACTCTCTGGCGAACTGCCGGAGCTCGTCGCTGGCCTCGGCCTTGATGACGCCACCGCCCGCGAGGATGACCGGTCGCTCGGCTTCTGCCAGCGCGGCGGCCGCCGAGTCGACGGCGCTCTCGTCGGCCGTCGTCGGCGGGTTGTACGTGTCTGGCGTCTCGGGCTGGCCGGGGAACCGGTCGGTCTCGCCCTGGGTGACGTCCTTGGGCAGGTCGACCAGCGTCGGCCCCTGTCGACCCTCGTCGGCGAGCGCGAACGCCTCGCCGACGTCCGTCCCGACGGTGTCGGCGTCGTCGGCGAAGTAGCTGTGCTTGGTGACCGGCTGGGTCACGCCGACGGTGTCGGTCTCCTGGAAGGCGTCGTTGCCGACGAAGTTCGTCGGGACCTGCCCCGTCAGCGCGATCATCGGGTCCGAGTCCATCGACGCGTCGGCGATACCCGTCACGAGGTTGGTCGCGCCGGGGCCCGAGGTCGCCAGGCAGACGCCCGGCTTCCCGGAGACGATGCCGTAGGCGTCGGCGGCGTGCGAGGCCCCCTGCTCGTGGGCCATCGTGATGTGGGTCAGCTCCTCGGAGTCGTACAGCGCGTCGTAGACGGGCATGATCGCCCCGCCCTGGACGCCGAACAGCGTCTCCGCGCCGGCCTGTTCGAGCGCCGCGACGACCGACTCCGCGCCCGTCGTCACGGTGTCGTTCGTCGTCGGGCTCCCCTCGTCGGTCGCCCGCGCCGTCTCCGGTTCCTGCGCTGTCTCCGTCGCCTGTTCGTCCGCGTCTGTGGTCTCGCCGTCGGGTGGCGACACCGGTGTTTGTTCACTCATGTCTGGGTGGGTCTGGTCGTCGAATCCGCTCCGCGTCGAATCGATGCGTCCGCCGAGAATGGATGTGCGACTGGTGGGGCTAGGGCGCCCCTACAATACGAACGCGAATAGCACCGCTGAGGGCGACTGCCGCCTCGCCGGTCCCAGCGGATTCTGTCATCACTACGACTCTCTGCACACCGGCGGCAATAAATTTTCCGAGTCCGACCAGCCGACGGCCGCACGGCTGCCGGGGCTGGATCTGGCTCTCGCTGGGTGTACTCGGCGACCGTGGAGGCGGGCATCGTCCTACGCCCGGACCTCCTCTTCCTCGACCTCGCGGTCGACGCCGACGTCCTGGGCGAACTCCTCCAGGACCTGCATGGTGACGCGGTTCTTCTCCGCGCCGTACTCCTTGACGCGCCGGGTGACCGCGCGCACTTCCTCGTCGGTGGGCGCGTAGCCCGCGTCGACCAGCCGCTCTCGTACCGAGTGCTGGCCGGTGTGCTTGCCCAGGACGAGTTCGCGCTCGGCCCCGACCATCTCCGGGGTCATGACCCCCGGCTCGAACGTGTCGGAGTTCTCGATGACGCCGGCCGCGTGGATCCCGCTCTCGTGGGAGAAGGCGTTGCGGCCGACGACCGGCTTGTTCGCCGGCACCGGAATGTCGCTCTTGCCCTCGATGGTCCGGGAGATCTCGGTGATCCGCGTCGTGTCGATCCCGGTGTCGACGTCGTACAGCGACTCCAGGGCCATCACGACCTCCTCGTAGGCCGCGTTGCCCGCCCGCTCGCCGATGCCGTTGACCGACACCTGCGCCTGCGCGGCGCCCGCCTCGTAGCCCGACAGCGCGTTGGCGGCCGCCAGCCCGAAGTCGTCGTGCGTGTGCACGTCGATCTGGGCGTCCGTGCGGTCGACCACTTTCGCGATCATGTCGCGGAAGCGGCCGGGCGTCGCGACCCCGCAGGTGTCGGGGATGTTGATCCAGTCGGTGCCCGCCTCGCTGACGGCGTCGACGACATCCATCAGGAACGCCTCGTCCGTCCGGGTGGCGTCCATCGGGGAGAACATGCACTCGACGCCCGCGTCCTTGACGCGCTCGACCGACTGGACGGCGCGCTCGACGGCCTGCTCGCGGGTCGCGTGCATGGAGTCTTCCAGCTGTACGTCGCTCGTCGAGACGAACACGTGGACCAGTTCGACGCCCGAGTCCAGTGCCGCTTCGACGTCTTTCTCGACGACCCGGGCCAGCCCGCAGGTCGTCGTCGAGGTCGCTTCCGCGATGTCGCGGACGGCCTCGAATTCCGCGTCGGAGTTGACCGGGAACCCCGCCTCGATGACGTGGGTGCCCATGTCGTCCAGCACAGCCGCTATCTCGCGTTTGTCTTCGTACGAGAACGACGTGCGTGGTGACTGTTCTCCGTCGCGGAGCGTCGTGTCGAAAATGCGTGCCTCGTCTACTTCAGAGGTACTATTTAGAGTACCCCGGAAGAACTCGATCCGCCGGCGAAGCCGACGTGCCCTCAGTGTTGGACATTGTACCTGTAACCTGTTCCTTCGTCATATATAAAGTCACCGCTCGGTGCGGTCCCGCGGTAACGCGTGGCACGGACCTCGTCGAGGGGCGGTGCCCATATCGCGGCCGAGAACCGACGTATGTGACCGTCCCGAGCGAGACACGGTCGTCCGAGCGAGACACGATCATCCGGCCCCCCGCAGTTGTGACAGCCGTCGTAGCCGGCCGGCTGCGGTTCTCGCGGCCAGTTCGCGAACAGGACCGTCTGTACGAATCGCACTCGATCTGTCTCCGCATCGTCGTCTCCAGATTCACCGTCCTTTGCGTTTGGGACTGGCTGACTCTGAGGAACCGGACCCCAATTTCAGCCAGCTACGTGACGGGATCTCCGTTCACTGCAGCCTGCGTAGATACCCGGTATTTTGGTGTGTCTCAGTACGAAGACAAGGTGACAACTCGTACGCGTCGCGTTCAATCTACAATCAGTCACCGGAACGCTCGCGTTTCACCGATCACCTTCTCATCATCATCGTGACGCCAGAGTACCCTCACAACGTCAGGAAATGCTATCGGAACTTGTACCGACTTCCCGGCGATACCATCGTCCCGGTCAGATCCATCGTCGTACTCGTGCCATCGAACCGTCTCAATCTGATCTTCTCGGTAGTCGACAGCCACGTTTGTAATGTACACTTCGCTTGCAGGGAGATCGTCCCCACCAGTATGCTCAATCGTCAGTATGTCTGGATTGTCGTCGTAGCCGTCGTGATCGAATGAAAAACAAGCGATTTCTGCGTTACAAGCATCACGGTTTGAGCACCCAGCACATCCCAAACCCACGAGACAGATACCCAGACGCAGAACAGATCGTCGCTGAACCTCCATGTATAGTGATTGATTATCGTGTAGATTTAATATTACTGCTGGACAGTCAGTATTGACCTCTCTTGCAGGACCGGTTGCTTCGTAGTTCTCCTATATCGAGCGATTACGCTACGCACAGTCTGTGCGAGAACGACAGGAACGGCAGGGGGTTCGATACACCGGAGCAGATCGGGCTCGGCTCCGTTTCGATCACTGCCTGGGGTACATTTGAGTGGCTGCTCGACGGAGAATAGGGATATGAACGGAGTAGCCGGAAAGACGGCGCTCGTGACGAGAGCCGGGTCGGGTATCGGCCGCGCGTCCGCATAGCGATTCGCAGCAGAGGGAGCGAACGTCGTCGTCGCCGACGTCGCCGTCGGGTCGGGCCGTGAGACGGTCGACCTGATCGAGGACGCCGGCGGGGACGCGACCTTCGTGGAGGTCGACGTGTCCGACACCGAGTCGATCGAGCGAATGGTCGAGGTCGCGGTCGAGGCCTACGGGGGCCTCGATTTCGCCCACAACAACGCGGGCATCCTCACCGACTTCGTGGAGACGACCGGGATCTCGGAGGATAACTGGGACCGGATCGTCGACATCAACATGAAGGGGATCTGGGCGTGCATGAAAGCCGAACTCCCGGTCATGGAGCGCCAGGGAGGCGGCGCGATCGTCAACACCGCCTCGGAGGCCGGCCTCGTCGGGATGGGCGGACTCTCCAGTTACTCGGCCAGCAAACACGGCGTGGTCGGCCTGACGAAGTCGGTCGCGCTGGAGTACGCCGGGCGCGGCGTCCGGGTCAACGCGATCGCACCCGGGCCGACGAAGACGAACATCCAGTCCGGGATGCTGGGCGAGACCGGCGAGTCGTCGTCGATACTCGACCGGATCCGGTCGGCGGTCCGTCTGATTCGGATGATGATCCGGACGTCCCGGGCCGATTTCGACACGTCGGCGATGCGGGACGTGCCGATGGGGCGGATCGCCGACCCGGAGGAGATGGCCGGCGCCGTCGCCTTCCTCTGCTCGACCGACGCCTCGTACATCACGGGCGCCACGATCCCGGTCGACGGCGGCCAGGCGGCCGACTGAGCGACGGCTCGCAGGCGACAGATTGGTCGACGGACCCGAGGAGAACGCGGTCCCCGGAACTCGCTAGAACGGGTACTCCCGCGGTTCCCGCTGGAGCGAGATCCACTTCGTCTCGGTCACCTCGTCCAGGATCGTCCCGTCGTTGTACCCGCCCATCCCCGACGCGCGGGTCCCGCTGAACGTGACGTGGGCCTCGTCGTTGATCGGCTGGTCGTTCACGTGGACGTGGCCGGTCTTCATCCGATCCGCGATGTCCAGGCCGGTCCCGAGGTCGCCGGCGTGGACCGACCCCGACAGCCCGTACTCGGTGTCGTTGGCGATCGCGACGGCCTCGTCGACGTCCGAGAAGGGGATCACCGGCGCGATGGGCCCGAAGTGCTCGAAACACGCCGCGGACATGTCGTTGGTCACGTCCGACAGCACCGTCGGCTTCACCACGAGCGAGTCGTCGACACCCTCTATCTCGGCGGTCTCGCCGCCGGTCTCCAGCGTCGCGCCGGCGTCGACGGTCTCCTGGACGTACTCCAGCATCTGGTCGCGCTGTGACTCGTCGATGATCGGGCCGACGATCGTCTCCTCCTCGTGGGCGCTCCCGACGGGGAGCGACTCGGCCCGGTCGGTCAGCGCCGCGACGTAGTCGTCGTAGATCGACTCGTGGACGACGTGGCGGTTGATGGAGATGCAGACCTGGCCCTGGTGGACGAACGAGCCGAACGTGGCGCTGTCGATGGCCTGCTCCAGGTCGGCGTCGCCAGTCACGACGTGGGCGTTGTTCCCGCCGAGTTCCATCGCCTGCGCGGCGAGGTTCTCGGCGGCCGTCGCGGCGACCTGCCGCCCGACCGGCGTCGAACCCGTGAACGCGACCATGTCGCTCTCGGGATGGCCGACGACGGCGTCGCCGATATCCGACCCGCTGCCGGTGACCACGTTGAGCAGCCCGTCTGGGATCCCGGCGTCCTCGAAGATCTTCGCGAAGACCAGCCCGCCGGTGATCGGCGCGTTCGTCGCGGGCTTGAGCACGACGGCGTTACCCGTCGCGATCGCCGGCGCGACCGCCCGCATCGAGAGGTTCAGCGGGAAGTTCCACGGCGAGATGGCAGTCACGACGCCGCGGGGGACCCGCCTGACGATGTTCTCCTTGCCCCCGACGTTGGAGTCCGCGAACTCGCCTTTCATCCGACGGGGCATGGTCGCCGCCTCTGCCAGCTGGTCGCTGGCGATCTGGACCGACGTCTCGCCCATGATCTGCCCTCCACCGGCCTCGTAGGCGAGCAGGTCGATGATCTCCTCGCGGTGTTCCTGGAGCGCCTGGAGCGCGTCCTGGACGACGCCTTCGCGTCGAGCGGGCGGCTCGTCCGCCCACTCCTCCTGGGCCGCGGCGGCGGCCTCGTACGCGGCATCGACGTCTTCCTCGGTCCCCGCGGGCACCTCCGCGACCGTCTCGCGCGTCGAGGGGTCTTCCACCGGGATCGTCTCTCCGCCCGCGGCCTCCGTCCACTCGCCGTCGACGTACAACGCCGTCCAATCGGCGTCGATTGCGTAGCTGTCTGGCACGAGTGGGCCACGTAAGCGATTCACACGGAAAAGCCGCCGGCCGGCAGGTGCGGCGTACGGCGTCCGGATCGGGGCCCGTCGCTTCGGACCGCGGACAGCCTCCGAGCGGTCGACGGACGTACAAGTCGCCGGGCCCACACCGTCGAACCGGATGCACCCGTCGAGCGCCGATACCGAACTCCGACCGAGACCGAGGGCCGACACCAGATGACCGGTCCCCACCAGAACCAGCCGCTGGTCACCGCGGGCGCCCCGCTGTCGGTCGCCGACGCCGCCGCGGTGCTCGTCCACGGCCGCGGCGGGACCGCCGAGGGCATCGTCGCGCTCGCCGACGAGTTCTACCGCCACGGCCTCGCGCTGGTCGCGCCGCAGGCCCACCGCAATCGCTGGTACCCCGGGTCGTTCCGCGCGCCGACCGAATCGAACGAACCGGACGTTTCGTCGGCGCTCGACGCGATCGGCGCCGCCGTCGAGACGGTCACCGCGGCCGGCGTCCCGGTCGACCGGACGCTCCTCCTCGGTATCTCGCAGGGGGCCTGCGTCCTGAGCGAGTTCGTCGCCCGCGCGCCGCGGCGCTACGGCGGCGTCACCCTGTCGAGCGGCGGTCTGATGGGACCGACCGTGGACGAGTACGACGGAACGCTCGACGCGACGCCGGTGCTCGTCGGCGGCCACGAGGACGACGACCGGGTCCCGGTCGAGCGCGTCCGCGAGACCGCGGCGGTGTTCGCCGCGCTCGACGGCGACGTGACCGAACGGATCCACGAGGGTACGGGCCACGGGATCACCGACGCAGAACTCGCCGCAGTGGGTCAACTCGCCGCCGAACTCGTCGGCGACGGAGACGGTCGCTCCGCCGGCGATTCGCGGGAGTGAACGGCCGTCTCTGAGACGGGCAGAAACGGTCGATATCGAGGGTTTGAGTGCGTCGACAAAGGGGTTATCGGCGTCGAAGTCCTATCGGGAAGCCATGCCAGCCGACATTCCCGGAATCCACCACGTGACGGCGATCGCGAGCGACCCGGGGCGCAACTACGAGTTCTACACGGAGACGCTCGGGTTACGACTGGTCAAGCGGAGCGTCAACCAGGACGACGTGTCCGTCTATCACCTCTTCTACGGCGACCGAGACGGCTCGCCGGGCACGAGCATGACCTTCTTCCCCTACACCGACGCCACCTCCGGCCGCGTCGGGACCGGGCAGGTCGCGGCCGTCCAGTTCCTCGTCCCGGGGGCGGCCGTCGACTTCTGGCTCGACAGGCTCGAATCGGAAGGCGTCGACGTGGAGGAACCGCACGACCGCTACGGCGACACCGTGATCCGGTTCCACGACCCCGACGGGCTCCCCCTCGAACTCGTCGCGAGCGCCGACGCGCCCGCCGGTGACCCTCCGGAGGGGCCCGTTCCTCAGGAGTACGCGATCCGGGGCTTCTTCGGCGTCACGCTCTCGCTCGCGACGTGCAGCCAGACTGCCAGCCTGCTCAAGACGATGGGCTTTCAGCCCACGCGGAGCGAGCGCCGCAGACAGCGATTCGAGGCGAACGGCGAACTGGGGTACGTCGTCGACCTGCTCGAAGACCCGGAAGCGCCCCGCGGCGAACCCGGCGCGGGAACCGTCCACCACGTCGCGTTCCAGGTATCGGACGCCGAACAGGCCCAGTGGCACGACGCGCTCGTCGACCGCGGCCTGCGGCCGACCCAGATCATCGACCGGAAGTGGTTCAAGTCCATCTACGCCCGCACCGACGGGGGCGTCCTCTTCGAGTTCGCCACGAAGGGCCCCGGATACACCGCCGACGAGGACGTCGACGAACTCGGGGAGCACCTCGTCCTTCCCGAGTGGCTCGAAGACCGCCGCGAGGAGATCGAGGCCAATCTCCCGGAACTGACCGTCGCGCCCCGCTCGCAGTGAACATGTCGTGCTACCGCGGTTCAGCCGTCGAACGGCGGAAGCTGTCCCTCGATCATCTCGCGGTCGGCTTCGAGCCACGGCGGTAACACGAGCGAGCCAGCGGGGTCGGGTTCGCGGTCGCCGACGCCCAGCCCCGGCCGTTCGGTCGCAAGTTCGAACAGGATACCCGCGCCGTCGCGGACGTACAGCGACTCGAAGAAGTGCCGGTCCTTCACCCGCGAGGGGTCGAGGTCGCGCTCGACGAAGAGCTCGCGCCACTCGCGGAGTTGCGCCCCGCTCTCGACGCCGAGCGCGACGTGGTGGATCGAGCCCCGGCCCTCCCGGCCGTATGGCGCGTCGTCGGTCCGCAGGTCGACGACTGACTCGCGGCCGCCGGGCAGGCGGTAGCGGACCGCGTCCTCCCGCTCGGCCACGAGTTCGAACCCGAAGGTGTCGAAGAGGCCGGCCGTCACGTAGGGGTCCGCCGACCGCATCGACACGCCGCGGATTCCCCTGATCGCGTACTCCGCGGGAACGTCCCCGCCGGTCCACGGTCGAGCCTCGCCCGCGTCGAGCCCGCTCGACGGCGCGTCGGTGTCGGCCACGTCCACGAGTTCGAGCGGCGTCCCGTCGGGGTCCCGGAACGGGAGAACCCGGTCGCCGAACCGCTCCTCGACCGGGCCGCAGTCGACCCCCTCGTCGGTGAGGCGGTCTCGCCAGTAGGGGAGCGAGTCCGCGGGCACCCGGAACGCGGCGGTCGTGATGTCCGGTTTGCCGATCCGGCCCGGCTCCTCCCGCGGGTAGGTGAAGAAGGTCAGCACGGATCCCGGCGTCCCGCGCTCGTCGCCGTAGTAGAGGTGATAGACGAACGGTTCCTCGAAGTTCACCGTGCGGAGGACGAACCGGAGACCGAGGATGTCCTCGTAGAACCGGCGGTTCGCGACCGGGCCGCCCGCGACCACCGAGACGTGATGCACGCCGAGTACGTCCGAGAGCACTGGCGGAGCTACGGACCGAGCGGGGAAAAGCGTGGTAGCGACTGCGGGGGCGACCGCCGGCAGTCAGCGCCCCCGAGCGAACGCAGTCACTCGGTCCGTTCGCCGGCGGGAACGACCGTCTCAAGCCAGTTCTCCTCGGGCGGGTAGGGACAGGCGAACGTCTCGCTGAACGCGCAGAACGGCGAGTACGCGAGGTTGAAGTCGACCGTCACCTCGTCGCCGTCGGCGAGTTCGCCCTCGGGTTCGAGTTCCATGTACCGGCCGCCCTCGTAGGTCTGCTGGCCGGTCGTCTTGTCGCGGAACGGGACGAAGATGGTGTCGTCCCCGGGGCCCTGCCGATACCCGTGGAGTTCGTACGACTCGCCGTCGAGGTCGAACGCGAAGGTGACGATGCGCTCGTAGCGGACGGTCCGGCCGTCGCTCGTCTCCATCTCGACGGGGTCGGGTTCGTCGTGGACGGTCGCGGTCGCGTCGACGCGGTAGTCGGGGTCGGGCTCGAAGTAGTCCAGCCCGTCGAAGCCGTCGCGCTCCTCCGGTGGAATCGGCGACTGGGGATGCTCGGCGAAGAACTCGTCTTTCTCTGTCCTGTTGGCCCGGAGCCGCTCGGCCCAGTCGTCGGTGTCGCTCATAGGCATGGATTGCTTCCGCGGTGGTTTGAGTCCGGCGGTTGTCCGGAAACTGTGACCGACGTAGCGGACGGATGCAGCGATCGGGCGCCGTTACTTTCCCGCCGATATCCGTACGGCAACTGCTCAGTGCGGACGCTCACCGAGCGCACCGATGATTCATTAGCAGACGAGACGACGAGAGCCCATGAGCGAGTACGTTCGCCCCAACCCGGATCGGGCGGTGTTACTCACGATCGACACGCAAAACGACTTCACAGTGCCCGGTTCCCCCGCCGAAATCGACGGGACGGCGGACGCGGTCCCGCAGATGCAGCGTCTGGTCGAGGCGTTTCGTTCCGCGGACGCGCCGATCGTCCACGTCGTTCGGTTGTACAAGGCAGACGGTTCGAACGTCGACCGATGTCGAAGAGCGTCGATCGAATCGGGGGCGGAAATCGTTCGACCCGGAACGGACGGCGCCGAGTTGGTCGAGGAACTGAAACCGGCGCCGGACGTACACCTCGACGCAGCGCGATTGGTACGCGGCGAGTTCCAGGATATCGGCCCGCGAGAGTGGGTGATGTACAAACCACGGTGGGGCGCGTTCTACCGGACGGATTTGAGCGAATTTCTCGACGCTCGGACGATAGACACCGTCGTCGTCTGTGGCTGTAACTTTCCGAACTGCCCGCGGACGACCGTCTACGAGGCGAGCGAACGCGATTATCGAGTCGTCCTCGTTCCCGACGCGACGTCCGGCGTCTACGAGCGAGGATTGAGAGAGATAGAGCAGATCGGGGTTGCGCTGAAGGACACTACGGAAGCGGTCGAGTGGGTGAGAACGGCGCCGAAGACGGGTGAGTGATTCGATCGGAGCGATACGTCTTGGGCCTGATCCGAGCGGCCACTCCCTTCGCGATCTGAGCGAGACTTCGTGCCGAAGACGCACACGAACTGAGCACTCCCCCGCTCGGGCGCACACCTTTTTCTCGGTCGACGGTGAGATGGGGGTATGAGCGAGATCGACCTCGACCTCCAGACGGTCGAGGAGGAACTGACCGACGAGGGAGACGGAGACGGTGGCGACGACGCGAGCGGCCGAGTGGTCCTCGGTGTACTCGACGGGTCGACGCCCGAAGAGGAGTGGCTCGCGGCGATCGAAGACGGCCAGACGCTCGTCCTCTCGGTCGAGGGGGACGTGAACGAACTCGCCGCCGGCTTCGCCCGCGACGTCCGCGACGCCGACGGCGAACTCATGCACTTCCGGGGCTTTCTCGTCGTGACGCCGCCCGGCGTCAGCATCGACACCAGCCGCCTCGACTGACGCTAGCCGCCTCGACTGACACTAGCCGCCTCGATTGAGCGAGGTTGAAACGACCACCGCAGTGAACGAGCCGCGCGTCCACGACGCTGCCAGTCTGGCCGCTTATGAGGCCGGCGCACCAACACTCGTCCATGCCGATGAAAGCCTCCGGGAGGGCGTCGTCGTGGCGAGAGATCGACGAGTGGGAGGGCGGGACGAGCTGGATCGCGTATCCCGACGAGACGATGCAGCGGG
This sequence comes from Halosimplex amylolyticum, assembly GCF_051414035.1. Classification (NCBI taxonomy): domain Archaea; kingdom Methanobacteriati; phylum Methanobacteriota; class Halobacteria; order Halobacteriales; family Haloarculaceae; genus Halosimplex; species Halosimplex amylolyticum. The sequence goes on from NZ_JBLKNW010000001.1 coordinate 1,880,185, forward strand.
CCAGTCACGCGCTCGTCGACGGCGACGACGTGTGGCTCGTCGACCCGGTCGACGTCGACGGCCTAGACGAGCGGCTGTCCGAGCTCGGAACGGTCCGCGGCGCCGTCGTTCTCCTGGACCGACACAAGCGCGACTCGGCGGCCATCGCGCGCCGTCACGACGTCCCCGTCTTCGTCCCCGAGTGGATGGACGACGTGCCCGCGGACATCGACGCGCCCGTGGAACCGATCAGGCGGGGCCTCCCCGACTCGAATTACGACCTGCACAAACTGGTCGACAACCCGCTCTGGAAGGAGGGGTTCCTCTACGACGAGGACTCGAAGACACTCGTCGTCGCCGAAGCGGTCGGGACGACCTCGTACTTCCGGGCGGGTCGCGAACGGCTGGGCGTCCATCCAGCGCTGCGCCTGACGCCGCCGCGGTCGCTCGGCCGGTTCGCGCCCGAACGGATCCTCGTCGGCCACGGCCACGGCGTGACCGAGGACGCGGCCGGTGCGCTGGCGGAGGCGCTCGACAGTTCGCGCTGGCGCACGCCTCGGCTCTACGCCGAGGCCGTTCGCGAGTTCGTCCGGTAGGTCGCGAGGGCCCGACGAGCGACGGAGTTTTGCCGATTCCCTCGAAAGGAGACGGTGTGGTGTACGCGACGCGCGGACTGGTCGAGTCGTGCCTGCGCTTCGCCAGCGAGTCCGACCCCGACACGGTGACGATCTCGCTCTCGGTGACGCCGGCCGCGGATCTGCCCGAGGTGGACCTGCCGCCGGAGACGCCGGTTTTCACGCACTTCTACTACCCGGACTCGGCGGGCTCGGTCAACTTCGTCTTCGGCGTCGACCTGGGGACGCCCGCCGGACAGACGCAGGGCCGGTTCGTCTCGCACCCGAACGGGGAGTTGCGCGTCCGCCAGCGCGACGACTTCCACCAGGTCATCTTCGTCGCCGTCCCGCCCTGGGACGACGAGTCGGTCGCCGTTTTCGACCGCCGCGGCGAGGAACAGCCCCTCGAACTGCTCGACGTCGAACCGCCCGAGGAGTTCCCCGAGTGAGCGCGACCGCGGGATCGCCCCGCTCGCCGCCCGTCAGTCCAGGTAGCCCAGGTCTTCGAGCTGGTCGGCGATCTCCGAGAACTCTGCCTCGGTGAGTTCGCCCTGCTGTTCGTGCTGGATGACGATGCTGCGGAGGAGAAAGCGGACGAGGTCGCTCGTGCTCGAGAAGCTCGTGCCCTCGATGGTCTCCTCGACGCGGTCGGCGAGGTCCTTCGGGATCGAGACGGTGGTGTAGTCGGTCATACCCACGGGATAGGCGTGGTCGCGGTTAGTCGTTGTGACTGCGCGGAGTCCCCGCGACAGCGGCGTTGCCGGTGTCGCGGAGTGCCCGTGACTGCGGTCTCATCGGGTCGCCACGGGTCGCACCTGACACCGGCACAAGACCTACGCAGCGACCGTGTGAATCCCGGATCGATGCCCTCCAGAGACGACTCCAGCCTGCGCGCGGACATCGTCCGTCGCTGGAAAGACGAACTGTTCTCCTCCGACACGGTCGTCGCGCTCGTCGCGGTCGCCGTCGCGCTCCCGGCTGGCGTTATCGCAGCGGCACTCGTCGAACCGGGAGCGCTCTACGCGGTCTGGTTCGCGAGCGCCGTCGGCCCCACGTTCGGGTACTGGCGCGGCCTGCGGATCGAGGTCGACTACCGGACCGCCGCGACGGTCGGTCTGGCGCTGTCGCTCGCCATCGCGGTCGTCGCAACTGTCGTCGTCGCGCTCGCGGCCGCGTTTGCCGCGACCGAGACGGTCGCGGTGGGGGCCGGAGTCGTCGTGGGTCTCCTCTTCGGCGCCCTCGCCAGTCGGGTCGCGTTCCACCGGTTCGCCGGCCGGACGCCGTGAATCGGCGACCACGCCTCAGAGCGTGAGTTCGACGCGATAGTCGGTGAGGTTCTCGTAGCCGTCCTCGGTGACGACGACGAGGTCTTCGATGCGGATGCCGCCAACCTCGGGGTCGTAGAGGCCGGGCTCGATGGTGATGACGTGACCGGGTTCGAGTGCCTCGCCACCGGGGGCGATCCGCGGCCCCTCGTGGACGTCCAGCCCGACGCCGTGGCCGGTCGAGTGGATGAAGCCCGTCTCGGTGCTCTCGTCGCTGCGGAGCGTCGGCTCGCCCGCCCCCTCGTACACGTCGCAGGCGGCGTCGTGGACGTCGGCGCCGGTCGCACCGGGCTCGACCGCCTCGAGCGCCGCGCGGTAGGCTTCCTCGGTCAGGTCGTACCACTCGCGGACCGTCTCCGTGGGTTCGCCCTTGCAGAAGGTGCGAGTCATGTCCGCGTGGTACTTCGTGGCCTTGTTCTGCGGGAAGATGTCGACGATGATCGGCTCGTCCGCGGCGAGCGGGCCGCTCCCGCGCTCGTGGGGGTCGGCCGCGTCCGCGCCGCAGGCGACGATCGTCTCGTCGAGCGCGCAGCCGTGACGCAGCAGCGTCACCTCGATCTCCGTCTTGACGGCCTCGCTCGTCAGCGGTTCGCCCTCGTGGTAGAGCGTCCCGTCCCGTACGTCCGCGTTCGCGATCAGGTCCTCGGCCGCGTGCATCGCGGCCTCGTTGGCCCGCTGGGCCTCGCGGACGTGGTCGATCTCCTCCTCGGTCTTGACCGCGCGAATGGTCGAGACGGTGTCGTCGCGGTCGGCCGCGACGCTCACCCCGAGGTCGCGCAGCCCGTCGGCGGTGTGGAGGGGGAATCGCGGCGGCACGGCGACCGAGTCCACGCCGTACGCGTCGAGGAAGTCCGCGAGGACGTGGTAAGAGGCCTCGTGGGGGTCGTACTCCTCGCTGTACTCGCTGTACCCGTGATCGATCGACCGTTCGACGGTGGCGGCGCGGGCTTCGCGCTTCGCTCGGCCGAACTCCAGACTCCGGTGGAAGAGCAGGCGGACCTCGCCGTCGTAGAGCGTGACGAAGGGGTCCGGCGCGTCGAACCCGGAGAGGTAGTACTGGTTCGAGTCGTCCGAGTCCGCGTGGACGAGGTAGCCGTCGAAGTCCTGTTCGTCGAGAAACGCGTCCAGCGCCGAGAGGTCCGGATCCATACTGGCGTTCACAAGCGCCCCGACTAAATATGATAGCCCTCGGCGGCCGCCCGGTGGTTCGCGCCGGTACCGAAGCGGTGGGCACCGGGGACGCGGCGGCCGCGGCGAGAGTCGGGCATCAATCGTCTTCCGCGACCACGTCGTCGCCGGCGGGGATCGGCCCGTCCGCGTCCGGTCCCAGATCCGGCGCTGCGGGTTCGTGTTCGATGACGGCGTCGGTCCAGGTTCCCCGGAGGAACCACGCGCCGGCGACCAGGAAGATGGCGACGTTCGAGAAGGCGATGCCGTACCAGACGCCGGTCGCGCCCATGTCGAACCACTCGACGAGCGCGTACGCCGGCGGGACGCGGAAGACGACGAGCGCGAGCACGGAGAAGGCCATCGCCGTCCGCGTGCTCCCGCTCCCGCGGAACGCGCCCTGCACGACCCGGAACGCGCCGAGAAACAGGAACGTGATCCCGACGATCCGGAGGTAGTCGGCGCCGATCGAGATCACCAGGTCCGCGTTCTCGCCGGTGATGAAGACGGCAGTGATCGGTCGCGCGAACGTGATGACGACCGCGCTCACGACGCCGAGGACGACGGCTATCAGTCCGACCGACGCGACCACCGCGCGCCTCGCGCGCTCGACCTGGTCGGCCCCGAGGTTCTGCCCGACCACCGTCTCCGTCCCGCGGGCCAGTCCCATCGCGGGCAGGAAGACGAGCGAGGTCAACCGATTCCCGATGCCGTACGCGGCGACGGCCTCCTGGCTGGCCAGCGCGACGAGCGCGGTCAGGACGGTGACCCCGACGGCGCGGGTGGACTGCTCGATGCTCGCCGGCGCGCCGATGCGGACGATCTTCGCGACCGTCTCGCGCTTCGGCACGAAGTCGCGTGGCGCGGGGGTGATGCCGACCCGACCGCTCAGGAGCAAGCCCATCGCGATCACCGTCCCGATCCCGCGCGAGAGGATCGTCGCCAGCGCCGCTCCCTGGACGCCGAAGCCGGAGAACCCGGTCGCGGCGTACAGCGACCGCTGGAGCCCGTCGAGCCCGAGCGCCTCAAAGAGGACGTTGTCCTGGAACCCGAGGATGAAGATCGGGTCGATGGCGACGTTCATGGCGACGCCCAGCGCCATCAGGTACATCGGCGTCCGGGTGTCGCCCCACCCCTGGAGCAGCCCCTGGAAGATGAAGAAGCCGAAGACGAAGGGGATGCCGAGGAACATCGTCCGCGTGTACTCCACTGAGAGCCGGTGCTCCGCGGTCCCGGGGACGGCGCCGATCAGTTCGAGCAACTGCGGCGCGAGCAGGTAGCCGACGCCGGCGAACGCCGCCGAGAGCAGGGCGACGAACGCCAGGGTCTGCCCGGCGACGTGGTCGACCCGGTCGTCGTTCTCCGCGCCCTTGTTCTGGGCGACGAGGACGTTCCCGGCGACGGCGAACCCGCCGGAGAAGCTGATGAGCAGGAAGACGATCGCCCACGAGAAGGAGAGGGCGGTCACGGCAGCCTGCCCGAGGCGGCCGACCCAGAACGTGTCCGCGAGGTTGTAGCCGACCTGCAGCAGGTTCGTCGCGATGATCGGCAGCGACAGCACGAGCAAGGGCTTGAGCAGTTTCCCGTCCGTGAGGTTCACCGCGCGGTCGCCTGCGCTACTCATCCTCGTCCTCCGGGAGCAGGCGGGCCGCGAGCATCGCCTCGAACTCCTCGCGGACGCCCTCGAGCGGGCTGACCTCGTCGTCGGGGTCGGCGGTGACGCGCCGGGTCATCGCCCCCGTGAACATCGTGTGGACCAGTCTGGCGACGCCGTCGGCGTCGACGTCCCGGAAGTCGCCCGACTCGACCCCCTCCCGGATGTCGCTCGCGAGGCGCTCCCGGAAGAAGCGGTCGTGGCGGGTGAACGCCTCGCGGTACGCCGGGTCGTGGGCCGCTTGCGCCCGGAGTTCGATCATCGCGCTGACGAACTCCCGGCGCTCCGCCTCGATACCCGGAGCCAGCCCGTGGTCGAGGAGGCCGAGCATGTCCGCCCACGGATCGCCCGTGCGCTCCGACGGCACGTCGGCCTCGAATCGCTCCAGGACGTATTCGAGGAATCCGACGAGGAGGTCGTCCTTCCCGTCGTAGTGGTGGTACAGCAGCGAGTTCGACTTCTCGAACTCCGCGCCGATCCGCTCGATAGTGAGGTCGGTGTATCCGTGTTCGCAGAGAGCCCGATACGTCGCGGCCATCAGCAGGTCCTCCGTGTCGTCGGAGTCCGGATCGAAGAGGTCGCCCGGGGACATAGTTGATTGAACGTTTATTCAACGTCATAAGCGCTTTGATTGAACGTTCATTCAATGAACGAGACCACCGACGGGAGGTGCTGGCGAGCGGCCGCTGTACGATGTCGAACGACGAAGCACGACCCCGGATGACGCCGCGAACGACACCCTCGGTGTCGGCGAAACCGGAGAGACGCCGTCACGGATGCCGCGTCCGGTACTGACATACCTGACCGCCGCGTCGGGCCGCACATGGATGCGACCATCGAGCGGTCGACGCTACGGGGTCGGGCGCGCGCCCCGCCGTCGAAGAGTTACACGCATCGGGCGATACTCGCGGCCGGCTACGGGAGCGAGGCGACGGTCCGCGACCCGCTGATCAGCGCCGACACGCAGGCGACCCGGCGCGCCGTCGAGGCCTACGGCGGCGAGACCGACCTCTCCGACGACCGGAGCGCGCTCACCGTCGAGGGCTTCGACGGCCGCCCCGACGTGCCCGCGGACGTGATCGACTGCGCCAACAGCGGGACGACGATGCGGCTCACCACCGCGACCGCCGCCCTCGCGGACGGCCTGACGGTCCTGACCGGCGACGGATCGCTTCGATCGCGCCCGCAGGGACCGCTTCTCGACGCCATCGAGCAGCTCGGCGGCCGCGCCGAGAGCACCCGTGCCAACGGCCAGGCGCCGCTGGTCGTCGGCGGCCCCGTCGACGGCGGCACGGCCTCGATCCCCGGCGACGTGTCCTCGCAGTTCGTCACCGCGCTCCTGATGGCCGGCGCCGTCTCCGACGACGGGATCACGGTCGACCTCGAAACGGAGCTCAAGTCCGCCCCGTACGTCGACATCACGATCGAGGTGCTGGAGGCGTTCGGCGTCGAGGCCGAAGAAATCGACGGGGGCTACCGCGTCGACGGCGGGCAGTCCTACGCGCCCGAGGGCGGCGAGTACCACGTCCCTGGCGACTTCTCGTCGATGTCCTATCTCCTCGCCGCGGGCGCGCTCGCGGCCCCCGACGGCCTCGTCGTCGAGGGCGCCTACCCCAGCGCGCAGGGCGACTCGGCCATCGTCGACGTGCTGGAGCGGATGGGCGCCGACATCGAGTGGGACCGCGACGCCGGCGAGATAACCGTCAGCCAGTCAGACCTGACGGGCGTCGAGGTGAGCGTCGCTAACACGCCGGATCTGCTCCCCACTATCGCCGTCCTCGGCGCGGCCGCCGACGGCACCACCTCCATCGTCGACTGCGAGCACGTCCGCTACAAGGAGACCGACCGCGTGAGCGTGATGGCCGAGTCGCTCACGGAGATGGGCGCCGCCGTCGTCGAGGAACAGGACCGACTCTCCATCCGGGGCGGCGAGACGGGCCTGCGCGGCGCGACCCTCCCCGGCCGCGACGACCACCGCATCATCATGTCCCTGGCGGTCGCCGGCCTCGTCGCCGACGGCGAGACGACGATCACCGAGGCCGAGGACGTCGACGTGTCGTTCCCCGGCTTCTTCGACACGCTCGCGGACCTCGGTGCGAACGTCAGGAAAGACGGGGACTGAGACCCCGTAGATGCGGTCGGTTCCGGACGACCCTGCAACCGCTCAGAGGCTATCGATCAGCCCGAGCGCGTCGTCGACCGCACCGAGTAGGTCGTCCTTGGTCGGTTCGTCCGGCGTGTGTCGCGGGTAGTCGGCGTCGAGGTGTTTCGCGAGTTTCTTCCGAACCGACGAGAGGACGTTGTGTGCCGGTTCGTACCGGCCGCCGTCGAGATGTCGTTCGACGGTGTCTAGCTGGTTCCCGACGCTGTTGCGCATCCCGCGCTCGTTCTTCCCGAACCCGGCCGACGGCACGTCCTCGAACAGCGTCCACACGTCGGCAATGCGCTGGGCGGCCGTCGCGCGAGTGAGGCTGGCGAACGGGATCTCGGCCTGTCGGTCGGCCGAGTAGTCGAGCGCGTCGGACTGGGTCACGTCCACCGGCGTCACCATGTCGACGACGTTCGGGTTCTGGTCGTCGTCGCGGCCGCCGCCGAACTGCCACTTTCCGCCCTCGTCGGTGACCGGGCGGATCCGACCCGGGCCGTAGCCGTCGAAGCCGAACAGCAGCGGTGCTGCCTCGAGGGTCGACACGTCGCCGACGGCGTCTTTCGGCACTTCGACGGCGATCGTCCGCGACGGCGAGTGGACGCTGATGCCCACGTCGTCGGACACCGTCCCGCCCGTCGCGTCTTCGATTCGCGGCGACTGGAACGGTTCCGCGACCACGCGGTACTGGTACGGCGCCTCGAAGGTCGCGTTGACGCCCTCGCGGGCAGCACTCGTCCCGTCCGACGCCGTCGGGTCGCGGAGATAGACCTGCAGCGTCTGGAACGTGAAGTCGTAGGTCGGTCCCCAGTCGTCCAGGACTCTCAGATCGCCCGCGATCTGATAGGCGAACTGGTAGCTATCGTCCGTCTCGTGGACGGCGAACGTGTCGATGTCGAACGCGCCGTCGTTGAAGCTCTCGTTCGTCGGGTACGTGTACGAGCCCGGTCCGTCGTCGTCGCCGACCTCGTCGTCGCGGGAGAGGAGCCGGTCACCGAGCACGCCCGAACGGAAGGCGAGATACGGGACGTTCGCGCCGTCCTCGCCCGCGAGCGCTTCGTGCTGGGTGACGCCGTCGGGCGTGATCAGATCCATGACCGCAGGGTCGTCGCCATCGGTTCCACCGCCGACGGCGTACTCGCCCGCCTCCGGTTGGACCGCACGGACGTTGCCCTCACCGTAGCCGTCGAACGGGACGATGAGCGGGGCGAGGTCCATCCGCTCAATAGTTCCGTCGAAGGCATCTTTAGGTGCAGCGAAGGTAACGGCGTTTAGCGACGGGACGACGGAGACGGTCACGTCCTCGGTGACAGGCTCGTCAGCGTCCGGAGTCTCGACGCGCTTGTCGTGCTGACCGTTGACGACGACGCGATAGTGATACGGTTCGGCGAACTCGACGTTGACGCCGGCCCGGGCCGTCGTCGACCCGCCGGAAGCTTCGGGATCACGCAGGTACACCTGGAAGAACTGGTGAGAGAAGCCGTCCGGGAGGTTCCAGGGGTTCTCGACCGGTGTCGAAAGTTGCGCGAGGAAGCGGTAGCGGTCCCCGTCGTCGTAGACGGCGAACTCGTCGAGGTCGAACGCGCCGTCGTAGAACGCGTCGGCGGTCGGGTAGGTGTACGAGCCGGGACCCACGTCGTCACCGATCTCGTCGGACCAGCGGGCGATCTCCTCTCCACTCACGAGGCCGGACCCGATACTCGTGTACGGGACGGTCGCCCCACCGTCGCCCGCGGCCAGCGCGTCGGACTGGCTCGCGTTCTCCGGCAGGATGGCGTCGATGACGTTCGTCCCCGTTCCGTCACCGGGTGCGCCGCCGAACTGGTACTCGCCGGCCTCGCTGCCGACCGTTCGGACGCCGCCGGGCCCGTAGCCGTCGTACCCGAGCAGGAGCGGTGCGACGAGCATCGACGAGAGGTCGCCGTCGAGCGCGGTCTTCGGGAACTCGGCGACGACGGCGTCGTCGGCTTCGTTGGTGGTCAGCGTGCCGCTCACGAGTCGACTGCCGTCGGCTGCCTCGACGCGGACGCCGTTCTCGCCGTCCGCGACGACGCGGTACTGGTAGGGGAGTTCGAGGTCCGCACCGACGCCCTCGCGCGCAGTCGTCGTGCCACCGGACGCCTCCGGGTCGCGCAGGTAATACTGGAAGTGCTGGACGGAGAACCCGCCGGGCAGGTCCCACGGGTTCGTGAGCGGCCCGTCGACAGTCGCGCGGAACTGGTAGGTCGAGGCCGTCTCGCGGACCTCCACCCCAGTGAAGTCGAACGCGCCGTCGAGGAACGCGTCGGCGGTCGGGTACGTGTACGACCCGGGGCCGTCGTCGTCGCCGGCCGGGTCGTCGAAACTGGCGATCCGCTCGCCGACCGAGAAGAGCCTCGGCGTCTCCAGGACCGCCAGTTCGTCGACCTCGACCGTCATGACCTCGCCGGTAGAGGTGGCGACGTCCGCGCCCGTGAACAGATCCGTCGAGCTCACGGCGGGTCGGAGGTCGACCGTCGCCGGGCCGTCCTGGAAGTTGACGATCACGACGGCTTTCTCGGGCCCGCTGACGGAATCGCGGTCCGTCTCGCTGGCGTCGCGGCCGAACACGAGCACGTCGTCGTCCGAGCGGAACCACGCCGTCGTGAGGTCGGCGTCGGGTTTCAGGACGTCGTTCTGGTGGTACAGCGCCAGGGCGTCCCGGTAGAACTGGAGGTGGTCGGCCGGATAATCGTCCCAGTTCATGAACGCCCGCTTGTATCCGTCGGCCGAGATGTCGCCGTCGCGTGGGTCAGACGCGCCCCGATGTCGGTTCTCGCCGTAGTTGGTGATCTGTCGCTCCTGGCCGTAGTAGACGAAGGGGACGCCCGGGAGCGTGACGCCGGCCGCCCACGCGGCCCGCTGGGCCTTCTCCGGGTTCGACCGGCTCCCTTGCTTGGCGAGTTTCAGACAGCGCTGCTCGTCGTGGTTCTCGGTCGAGTTGACCAGCAGCGAGTAGTCCGGCCACCCCTCTTTCTTCCGTTTGGCGACGGCGTCGTACAGCGCCTGCCCGTTCACGTCGCCCTTCGCGGCGGCGTGGGCGGTGTTCATGAAGTCCGCCGTGTCGAAGTGCATGTCGAACTCGTTCTCGGCGAACGACGGGTCGTTCGGGATCGCCTCGTCGAGCAGCATGAACTCCGAGTCGTAGGACCTGACGACCTCGCGGACCTCCTTCCAGAGGCTGTGAGGCACGCCCCACGCGATGTCACACCGGAACGCGTCGACGCCGACCTCGGCCCAGAACGCCGCCGCAGCGAGCACGTGCTCGCGCCAGGCGAGGTTGCCGAAGTCCCACTGCGGCATCACGCGCAGGCCCCAGAAGCCGGTCGCGGCCGGCGCGGCGTCGACCACGTTCCCGTCGGAGTCCGTGATCGGCCCGGCGCGCCGGTCGAACCAGTCGAAGTACTTCGAATCCGTGTTCCACTCGTCCACCGCGTCGTAGGTCCACCCGCTCGGTTCGGTGTCGGACGTCGTCTCGATGGTGTCCTGGAACAGCGGGTGGTGGCGGCCGCCGTGGTTGATGACGAAGTCGAAACAGACCTTGATGCCCTGGTCGTGGCACTCGTCGACGAACGCCTCGTACTCCTGCATCGCGGCCTCGCGGGTCCCCTCCGTGCTGAGGTCGGGCGCGACGTGGAAGTACGAGAGCGCGTCGTACCCGTGCGGGCCGCCGCCCACGTACTCGTAGCCGTTGTTCGGCTTCCAGTTGGAACTCTCGGCCGGGACGACCGGCGTCAGCCAGACGACGTCGACCCCCAGTTCGGAGAGGTACGAGACCTTGTCCCGCACGAACTGGAATGTCGTCCCGCCCCTGGATCCCTCGAACGAGCGCGTGAATATCTCGTACATCACGCCGTCTTCGATCCAGGCCGGCGGCCGGTTGGGGTAGTCGACGGCCCCGTTCGCGCCGTCGAGCGTGATTGTGTCCGTGACGCTGTGGACCTCGCCGTCGAATGCCGCCGCGTGGAGGCGAGCCGTCTCGTCGCCGACCGCACTGCCCGGGATCCGCGCGGTCGTCCCCTCGACGGAGATGTCGCCCGTCGACAGCGCGTCCCTGTCGTCCGCCAGGAACTCGACGATGAGGTCATCGCTCGACGCGTTGCTGTTCGGGGCGAGCGCCGGGTTCGATTCGACGACGAACTCGTCGGCCGCGCCGTCGTACGAGGCGTCGAGTTCGATCCGCGGGGGGCCCCCGGCGTCGCTCGGCGGTTCCGGGAACGCCCGGATGGTCTGTTCGTGGGTCCCGTCGGGCGCGTCGAGCGCCAGCACGTACGTCCCGGGGACGTCGGGGACGAACTCCGCGACGTTGTGAGAGCCCGGGTCGTAGCGCTGGATCCCGTCCTCGCCGGGTTCGACCTCGTAGGGGTCGTCGCCGCCGCTGTTCTCCCACGGTTCGGCGGCGTAGCGGATCTCGGCCGAACTCTCGGCCGGTTTCGACGCCACCGACCACGAGAAGTCGGTCCCGCTGTAGTTGGCGGGGTCCCGTTCGAGCGTCCCCCGGATCCGTGGAGCGAGGTTGTCCCGGTCCATCCCGTGGGAGGCGTCGACGAAGATCGGATCGACGAACTTCGTCCCGACGGCGCAGATCCGCGGCGGACCCGGATGGTGACTGTCCGCCCCAGCCGGCGCCGAGAACGCCATCGGTTCGACGTCGGTCTCGTACCCATCGACACCCGATACACCTGCCACCGCACCGATTCCCGCCAGTCCGGCGAGATACTGCCGCCGCTTCATGGCTGATCAATCGTGATAGGTCCTTGTCTAATAAAGATGTGGAAAATTTTCATCAAGAGATCCTCGGCCGAGAACAGACTGGCGTCTCGACGAGGGAGCGTCGGACAGATCGCGGGCTAAACGGCCTGCTAGGGGCCGGAACCCACCACCCTGGCACCTGGGCGCACGGTGCCACGCTCTCTCGTGTGGCTTCGTCCCTATGTCAGATGGACTCATGAAATAAGTTACGAATGAGTTCAACAAGATTCTAGAAGTGGTGTGGGCGCGCGGCGGTAGCGGTGACTTCGTGCGACGGTAGCGGTGACCCACAGCCCGGTCGCGAGCGCACTGTCCCGGTCCGTGAACTGTCGCGACTCCGGGGCCGGAGACCGATACGGAAGTCGAACGGTCAGAGAACGGTGGACCTCACTGGGCCGCTCAGGGCGAGACCGGGACCTCGTCCGTCGACGAGTTCGCCGCCCCGCCGGATCCGTCGGTCGGCGACTCCGTCGCGGGACAGAGCCGTCCGACGTCGCGCGTCTCGTGGCCGACGTTCCGCATCAACAGCGCGCTGTCGAACGCGACGGAACCGGTCGGGAATCGCATCTCGTGGTCGAAGTAGCTCGCCGACACCTCCTCGACCGACAGCGGCGTGACCGACCAGCTGTCGGTCGTCAGTTTCACGCCGTCGAACCCGTCGCCGTCCGCGGCCGGCGAGTAGCCGACTGCGCCGCGCCGGTGGTACGCCGACGCGTCGGCGAGCGAGTCGAAGACGCTCGAGTCGGGGACCCCGTCGGCTTCCCGGGCGCTCACCGCCATGCGCGTCTCGCCGTCGCGGCTCGCCATCGCGACGGCGTAGTGGCCCTCCCCCTCGTCGACGTCGAAGTCGGCGCGGTGGTAGCGGCCCATCGTTCGGTTCCCGACGGCCGCGGTGAGCCGCGAGGACGTGTCGCGACGCGGGACGAACACGCCGACCTGCCGCTCGCCGTCCTCGTCCCACTCGACGCCCATGCGATGTGCCGCGTTCTCCGAGCGATGCCCGACGAGCGCGGGGAAGCCACGCGGTCGGACGTCGGTCAGCCTGAGCAGACAGATCCCGCCGATGGCGTACCCGTCGACCGTTCGCGGCTCGAACGGATCCGGGAGGGCGGCGTCCAGCGCGTCCGCTTCTATCCGGAAGTTGACGAGGATGCGCCGGTCGATGACGCCGCGCAGCGACGGGAGCCGTACCATATCCGGCGGTTCGCTCGGTCCACTGATATATCTTCGCGAGCGATCGGCGAGCGCGTCGGGCTTACTGCGACGCCGCGCGATCGGCGAACTGCTCGCGCACCTTCTTCACCTTGGGCTCGGCGTGGAACTGGCAGTAGCGGTCGTTCGGGTTCTTGTCGTAGTAGTTCTGATGTTTCTCTTCGGCTCGCCAGAAGGTGTCGAGCGGCGCGATTTCGGTGACGATCTCGTCGTTCTCGTAGCTGTCGAAGTCGCCGCCCTGCTGGAGGTTGTGGACGAACCGCTCGACGGTCTCTTTCTGCTCGTCGTCGTGGTAGTAGACCGCCGACCGGTACTGCGACCCGACGTCGGGGCCCTGCTTGTCCTTCGTCGTCGGGTCGTGGATCCGGAAGAACACTTCCAGCAGGTCCTCGTAGGCGATGACGTCGGGGTCGTACTCGACCTGGACGACCTCGGCGTGGCCCGTGGACCCGGAGCAAACCTGCCGATAGGTCGGGTTCTCCTTGTGTCCGCCGGCGTAGCCCGATGTTACGTCCTCGACGCCGTCGAGTTCCTCGAACGCCGCTTCGATACACCAGAAGCACCCGCCCGCGAGCGTCGCGTTCGCTGTCTCTGTCATTGCTCTGAGTTAGGGACCGAGCCGTTTGAACCCAGCGACGGACGGAAGGCGCTCCCCATTCAGGTCGCGTCGTTCCTCTTGCCCGAGAACGCGGAGCCGAAGAGTATACAAGAAGATGGAGAGCGAAGTAGGGTATCGATGGCTCCGGGTGCACGCGAGGAATACGACTACGTCGTCGACGCGGACGGGAGCGGCGACTACGAGAGTCTGCAGGCGGCGATCGACGGGGCGAAATCGTTCCCACGAGATCGGGTCTCCATCTTCGTGGCGGACGGCGTGTACGACGAGAAAGTGACGGTTCACGCCTGGAACACGGAGGTCGATCTGGTCGGGGAGAGCGTCGAGAACACGATCGTCACGTACGACGACCACTTCGACAGGGTCGACCGGGGACGCAACAGCACGTTCTTCACGTATACGATGAAGGTCTGCGGAAACGACTTCACCGCGCGGAACCTGACCGTGCGGAACACCGCCGGCCCGGACGTCGGGCAGGCCGTCGCACTCCACGTCGAGGCCGACCGCACCGCGTTCGAGAACTGCCGGTTCCTCGGCGATCAGGACACGGTCTACGCCGCTGGCGAGGGATCGCGGCAGTACTTCGACGACTGCTACGTCGAAGGCACGACCGACTTCGTCTTCGGAGGTGCCACCGCCGTCTTCGAAGACTGCGATATCCACTCGAAGGCCGATTCGTACGTCACGGCGGCCTCGACGCCGCCGAGAGAGCCGTTCGGGTACGTGTTCGACGACTGTACGCTGACCGCCGACCCGGACGTGTCCGAAGTCTACCTCGGTCGACCGTGGCGAGACCACGCCCACGTCGCCTTCCTCCGCTCGGAGCTAGGCGAGCACGTCCATCCCGCCGGGTGGCACAACTGGTCGCGCCCGGACGTAGAGGAGACCGTCACGTACGCCGAATACGACAACGGCGGCCCCGGCGCGGTAGACGCCGACGAGCGAGTGTCCTGGTCGGAAGAGCTGACGCGGTCGGAGGCCGAGCGGTACGCCAGAGAGAACGTGCTACTACGCGAAGACGACCGAGAGTACGCGCAGAACTGGTATCGAATCGTCGCCCAGTAGGGTCCGCGGGGACCGGAACGCAGCGATCACAGCGCCGCGAGGGCGATACCAGTCGAGAGCAGGTTCGCGCCGAGGTGGGCGACGGTGCTAGAGGCGGTCCCCCACCGCACACGGAGGGCGCTGAATATCGCCGCGAGGATCACGAGCGACGCCAGTCTGATCGGGTCGGCTCCCCCGTCGACGACGACGTGTTTGAGGACGAACCCCGTGGCGGCGACGACGCTCCCGGCGAGCACGCCGTACGAATCCATCAGCGCGGTCTGGATCACGCCGCGCCACGCGAGTTCCTCGGCGAGCGGAACGACGATCCCGTTGACGATCAAGAGCGCGGCGAGGACCCACGTCGCCGCGCCCGGTTCGACGACGGGCGTCGCGGTACCGGGGTCGGGCATTCCCTGAATCGCGGTGATCGCCAGGACGACGGCCAGAAGTGCGACGAAGAACGCGACGACGCCGCCGATGCCGGCGGCGATCGACCGGAGCGACACCTCGTAGTCCCAGTCCGCGGGTTCGATCCCGCGGCGGCGGCCCAGGTAGGCGATGGCACCGGCCAGGAGCGGAAACCCGATCCCGACGAGGAGCATGTCGGCGCCCCGCGGACTCCCGATCGGGCCGGCCAGGAGCGCGACCAGTTCCCACCGCAACGCGATTTCGACGACGACCCACAGAACCATCGCACCCGCAGCGAAGACAGTGAACCCGTCCATACCGCCCTCACCTGTCCCGGTCCGCTGGTCCGTCGACATCTGTCACCAGAACGAATCGCGGCGTCGACAAATACCTGCGGGTGGTGCGGGTCGGCGGTTGTGTATCGGGTCTCGCGGGTCGGCGGCTGAGCATCGGGTGTTTCGATTCGGCTGCTGAGCGACGAGTGTCGTGGATCGTCGACGTCGCAGATCCGTCGCGGCGCGGCCACGTTCGCCCACATCTTCAGAACTATAAGCCCGGCCCACCGACCCCGTGGTAATGAACGGCAACGAGTTCGGGCGTCTCTTCCGGTTCACGACGTTCGGCGAGAGTCACGGGGAGGCGATGGGCTGTACAGTGTCCGGGTGTCCGGCGGGGGTCGAGATCTCCGAGGAGGAGATCCAGAAAGAGCTCGACCGCCGCAAGCCCGGCCAGTCGATGATCACCACCTCCCGCGGCGAGCCCGACGAGGTGTCCATCAAGTCCGGCACGCTGGAGGGGTACACGACCGGCACGCCCATCGGGATGGTCATCCAGAACAAGGATGCCCGCTCGGGCAAGTACGAACCGTTCATCACCGCACCGCGACCCTCCCACGGCGACTACACCTACTCCGCGAAGTTCGGCACGCGCAACTGGGGCGGTGGCGGCCGTTCCTCGGCGCGAGAGACAGTCAACTGGGTGGCGGCGGGCGCCGTCGCCAAGCAGGTCCTCCGCCAGTCCGACCACGACGTGCGCGTGAAGGCCCACGTCAACCAGATCGGCGACATCGAAGCGAACGACGTGACCTGGGAGGACATGCTCGAACACACCGAGGAGAACGAGGTCCGCTGTGCCGACCCCGAGAAGGCCGAGGAGATGCGCGACGCCATCGACCGCTACCAGCAGGAGGGCGACTCCATCGGTGGCGCGGTCTACTTCGAATGTCGCGGCGTCCCTCGCGGACTGGGCGCGCCCCGCTTCGACTCGTTCGCCGCCCGCCTGGGGCAGGCGATGTTCTCCGTGCCCGCGACGACCGCCGTCGAGTACGGCCAGGGCCGCGACGCCCGGGAGACCCGCGGCATCGACCGCAACGAGGACTGGGAGTTCGACGACGGCAGCCGCGACGACGTGGTCAGCGAGGAGGGCGACCCCGTCCCCGTGGGCAACGACCACGGCGGCCTCCAGGGCGGGATCACCACCGGCGAGCCGATCTACGGCGAGGTGACCTTCCACGCGCCGGTCTCCATCCCGAAGACCCAGACCACGGTCGACTGGGAGACCGGCGAGAAGAAAGAAGCGAAGGTCGTCGGGCGCCACGACCCGAGCCTGCCGCCCCGCGCCGTCCCCGTCCTCGAAGCGATGCTCCGGGTGACGATCCTGGACTTCATGCTCCTCTCGGGGCGCATCAACCCCGACCGCATCGACGACCGCCCCGGCGAGTACGACACCGCCTACCACCCGGAGAGTCCGCAGAACGACCCCGACGACGCGGACACGATGACCGAGACGGTCGACGAGGACTGATGGGCGTGCAGACCATACGGGGTGCAAACTGATGGACGCACGCCAAGACGAGCTGTCCAACCCCTTCGGGATGGACGAAGAGTGTACGAACTGCCCGGAGCTGGTCGAGACGCGCGAGCGTATCGTCCACGGCTACGGCGACGTAGGCGCCGACTTCGTCGTCATCGGCGACCAGCCCAGCGCCGCCGCCGACGAGACCGGCGTCCCCTTCGCGGGCGACCAGTCGCTCGTCTGGGACATTCTCGACCGCGTCGGCCTCGTCGAAGGCGACCCCGGCGCGGAGGAACCCGTTCCCGACGAGGTGTACCTGACCTACGTCACGCGGTGTCGCCACCCCGACCGCCCGGCGACCGACGAGGAGGTCCGCAACTGCGAGGCCTACCGCTCCAGCGAGCTTCGGATGATCAACCCGGAGATCATCGTCCCGGTCGGCCAGCGGGCCATCGAGGCGCTCGCGTTCCAGTACACCACCAGGAGCGAGGACGAACTCGACGTGGAGGAACTGCACGCGACGACGATGCGCGGCCGCGGGTTCGAACTCGTGCCCATGCTCGACCCCGCGGACCAGTCGCCCGCGGAGACCGAAGCGTTCGTCGAGCACTTCGCCGACCTGCTCGGCACCGACTACCGCCAGACGAAAGGTCGCCAGGGGAGCCTGGAGACCGGTCGCGGTCCCGACGACGGCGAATAAGCGGTCGTCCCGCCGCCTCTCAGTCGTCCGTCCGCCAGTCTCGTTCGGCGATGTCAGTCGCGGCCGCTGTGGCCTCCTTGCGGAGGTCCGCGAGGTGATAGACGACGTCGGTCAGCGTCACGATGCCGACCACGGAGAGGTCTTCGGTGACGATCACCTTCTTCACGCCCTCGTCCCCCATCGTGCGCGCGACGCCCTGGACCGTCCGGTCGGGGTCAGTCGTCACGAGCGGTGGATGCGCCAGGTCGCGGACCGCGATCGCTCCCAGGCGTTGGCCGCGGTCGTGCGCCGCGTCGAGCGCGTCGGACTCGGTGACGACCCCGACCGGGGTCCCGTCGTCGACGACGACCACGCTCCCGACGCGCTCCGCGAGGATCTTTCCGACGGCGTCGTGGAGCGTGGCGTCGATATCGACGGTCACCACGTCGGTCGACATCAGGTCCCGTACGAGCATCGCCGGCCGCTCAGTCCCCGATGTCGACGACGAGAACGGGAGCGCTCACGTCCTCGAGGACGCGGTCGGTGACGCTTCCGAGGTTCTGGACGCGGTCGCGGCCGGTCCGCCCGTGGGTCCCCATCGTCACCAGGTCGATGCCCGCCGCCTCGACGTAGTCGACGATCTCGCGGTGGGGGATCCCGTCGCGCATCTCGGTCTCGACGACCAGCCCCGCGTCTTCGAGGTCGACACGGAGATCCTCGATCGCCCGCTCGCCCTCGACTTCCAGGGATTTGACGATCTCGTCTTTCGTGTCCGATTCGGCAGCGCGGTAGCGCCTGCTGTCGACGACGTACAGCACGTGCACCGTCGCGTCGTTGTCCCGGGCGATCGAAATCGCGTGCTCTACCGTCTCCGTCGTCCCCTTGCTCCCGTCCGTCGGCAACAGGATGTCGTCGTACATACGCGACAGTTCGGGACCCGGGTAAATAGTGGTAGGTGGCCGACCGGACGCCGGCGGGCCCGCCGTCGACGCTCCTTCCGACGTCAGCGACCGGTGAAACTGGGGTGGTCGCTGACGTGTTTCGGGAGGTACCGTTTCTTCCGCGGGAGCCCCTCGGTCTCCGCGAGGACGCGGTCGCGAAGTTCCTCGGGCGTCATCTCGATCTCCTCGTCGTCCGCGCGGACGTTGACGTCCAGGGTCCCGCTGTCGACCTCGCGGTCGCCGACGACGGCGTAGTACGGCACCCAGTCGGTCTCCGCGCGGGCGATGCGCTTCCCCACCGTCTCGGAGCGCTCGTCCACGTCCGCGCGCACGTCGGCCGTCGCGAGGTCCGCGACGAGGTCGTCGCAGTACTCGACGTGTTCCTCGCCGACGGGGACAAAGCGGACCTGCGTCGGCGAGAGCCAGGTGGGCAACCGCGGGGTGTCCATGGTCGCCGTCTCCTCCAGCAGCGCCGCCACCACGCGTTCGATCCCGCCCGACGGCGAGTAGTGCAAGATGGGCGGGTGATGGCTGCCCTCTGCGTCGGTGTAGGTAATGTCGAACCGCTCGGCGCTCTCGACGTCGATCTGGACGGTCGGGTTCTCGATGGGGCGACCGAGTCCGTCGATGGCGGCGAAGTCGATCTTCGCCGACCAGTAGTGGTGGCGCTCCGGGATGATCTCGACCAGCGAGGGTTTGTCGAGTTCGGCGACCACCTCGGCGACCCACTCGCCGTTGTCCTCGTAGAACTCGCGGGTCGTCCGCAGGGCGGGCTGGTAGTCCAGCCCGAGGTCGTCGCTCGTCCGCAGGGAGAGCTTCGCCTGGCGCATCAGTTCCTCGCGGGCGCCCGCCATGTCCGCCGTCGCGGTGTGCATGTCCGGCATCGTGAACGAGCGCAGTCGCTTCAGCCCCGTGACCTCGCCCTTCTGCTCGCGGCGGAACGAGTAGGTCGACATCTCGTAGATCCGCAGCGGGAGGTCGCTGGCGGCGATGTGCATGTCCCGCATGATGGAGAACTGGCCGAAACAGGCGGCGAAGCGGAGCATCATCCGACGGTCGCCCGACTCGAAGCGGTACTGGCGCTCGCCGAACTTGCCGGCGTGTTCGTCGATGGGCCGCGCGCCGAGGTCGTACATGATCGGCGTCTCGACGGGCATCCCGCCGTAGTCGACGACGAGGTCGTTCACGTACTCCATCAGCGAGTCGCGGACGAGTTTCCCGCGGGGGTACCACCGCAGGTTCCCCACGTCCGAGAGGTCGTCGTAGCCCACGAGGGACTTCTCCTGCATGAGTTCGACGTGGGGCGGCTCCTCGCCGGGCGAGGCGACCACGTCCTCGACCTCGTCCTCGATGAACGCCCGCATGTCCCCGCGTACTTCGTCCTTCGCGGCGACCGCAGACTCGGTCGAGCCGTCGGGCCACATCACGAGCCACTCGCTGGGCTCGCGCTCGGGCTCGCCGGCCTCCGCTCCCTCGCCCGCTCGGTCGTCGCGGTGGGCGGAGACGTGGCGCGAGAGCTCCGAGAGCGGGTGGCCCTTGCAGGACACCTCGAAGGACTTGTACCAGCCGAACGGCGCCCGGAGAACCTCGTACCCGTCGGCTTCGAGTTCGGACTCCAGGTTCCGCATGACCTGCTTGGCGGCGTCGGGGTTCGCCAGGTCCTCGCTGAGGTGGGCGTAGGGGTACAGCACCACTCGGTTCGTGTTGAGTTGCCCTGTCACGTCCCGGAGTTCGTCCGTCGCGTTCGCGACGACGCCGTCGAGGTCGGCCTCGTCGTCGGACTCGACGCTGATGAAGGCTGTCACGCAGTCCTCCATCCGGCCGTCCATCGGGACGCCCTCCCGCTCGGCGAGGTCGTCCGGGCCGGCCTGTTCGCGCGCCTCGAACTCCAGGTGGTCCGAGTGGATGAACAGGAGTCGCATACTCGGAGGTGTCGACGCGCGAGGAAAAGTGTGCCGCCGGCCCCGTCAGGTCGGGTCCGCCCCGCGAACAGAGAGCCGTCGCCGGACCCATCGTTTTATGGCGGCAGGCGAACGTCCCAACGATATGATATTCGGGCTGTCGACGGGGGCAGTCGTCGTCTTCGCGCTGATCGCCGTCGCGCTCGCCCTGTTCGTCAGCGAGCGGTTGCCGCCCGACATCACCGCCATCGGTGTTCTCGTCGCCCTGGCCGTCCTCGAACCCTACACCGGCGTCACGGCAGGCGAGGCGATCCAGGGCTTCGCCAGCCGCGCGACGGTGACGATCCTCGCGATGTACGTCCTCAGCGCCGGCGTCGAGTACACCGGCGTCGTCGACTATCTCGGCGCCGTCCTCGAGGCGATGACCGGGGGCGACGAGACGCGCCTGCTCGGCGCGACAGTGGGCGTGACCGGCCTCTCGGCGGGCATCGTCAACAACACGCCCGTCGTCGCGGTGTTCATCCCGATGATCACCGGCCTCTCCGAGCGCGCGGGGATCTCGCCGTCGAAGCTGCTGCTGCCGCTGTCGTTCGCGGCGATGCTCGGCGGCACGCTGACGCTCATCGGCACGTCGACGACGCTCCTCGCCAGCGACCTCTCCAGGGACCTGCTCGACCATCCCATCTCGATGTTCGAGATCACGCCCGTCGGCGTCGTCGTCCTCGCGGTCGGCCTCGCGTACCTGATGACCGTCGGTCGCTGGCTCGTCCCCGAGCGCATCCCGGCGGACGCCGACTTCACCGACGAGTTCGACCTCGACCGCCACCTCAGCGTGCTGGTCGTCCGCGAGGACTCGCCGCTGGTCGGCCACACCGTCGCGGAAGCGCTCGAAGACGGCGGTGTCGTCGAGACCGCCGACGCGACTGCCCCACCGGACGCGATGACCGAAACGGACGAAACGCCCCCCGCGACCCCACGCTCTCCGGCCGACCCGGGGCATCCGCCGGCCGACGCGGCCGGCGTGGCCGCTGTCGACGGAGTCGACGCCGGCCCCGGGGACGGCCCCGCAGACCACGACGTGGACGTGCTCCAGGTCGAACGCGACGGCGAGGCCTACGTCGCGAGCGGGAGCGACCGGGAACTCGCCGCCGGCGACCTCCTCACCGTCCGCGGGAGTCTCCAGGCGGTCAACGGATTCGCGGACCGATACGGACTCGGCCAGCGCTCCCGCGAAGACGTCACCGAGGAGCGCCTCGCCTCCGCGCCCCACGACGCGACGCTCGTCGAGGCGGTCGTCCACCCCGAATCGCGGATCGCCGGACGGACCATCGACGACCTGCAGTTCCGCGAGCGGTTCGACACGACGGTCCTGGCACTCCGGCGCGGCGACGACCTCCGACGCGAGGGCCTCGGCGCCGTCGAACTCGAACTCGGCGACACGCTCCTCCTCCAGACGACGGCCACTGCCGTCGACTACTTCCAGGAGGCGAACTACGTCGTTGTCACCGAACGCGCCGTCCCCCCGGACGGAGCTACCGGGTCGAGCGCCCCGAGCGACGAGACGGCGGACGGGCCGGCCGAGGAGACCGAACTGGTGGACGCGCGAACGGAGGGGCCGGGTCTCGGCCCCCGGGCGCCGGTCGCTATCGGCGTGCTCGCGACGGTCATCACACTGGCCGCGACCGACCTCGTGCCGATCACCATCGGCGCGCTGGGCGGCGTGTTCGCGCTCGTCGCCACCGGGACGATCACCGCGAACCAGGCCTACGACGCGATCAACTGGAGCGTCGTCTTCCTGCTCGCCGGCCTCCTGCCCCTGGGCGTCGCGATGCAGGCGACCGGGGGCGCCGACGCGATCGCGACGGCCCTCGTGGGCGCCGGCGAGGCGATCCCTCCGGTCGTCCTGCTCGGGTTGCTCTACCTCCTCACCGCCGTCGTCGCCGCGATCATCACGCCCGTCGCCACGGTCGTCCTGATGATCCCGATCGCGGTCAGCACGGCTCAGCAGCTCGGCCTCGACGGCTTCCCCTTCCTGATCGCGGTCACGTTCGCCGCCGCGAACGCGTTCGTGACGCCCATCGGGTACCAGACGAACCTCATGGTCTACGGCCCCGGCGGCTACAGATTCACCGACTACCTCCGCGTGGGCGGACCGCTCCAGCTACTGCTCACCGTCGTCACGACGCTGTCGATTGCGGCCCTGTGGCCGCCCTGAAAAGTCGAATCCGCGTGGACCGACCGTCGCCCGACCGCGCGACTACTGCTCGTCCTCTTTGAGCTCTTCCAGTTCCGCCTCGACCTCGGACTCGTCGACCGATACCTCGTCGCCGCCCTCGCCGTTGGCGTCGACGTCGGGGGTCTCCACGTCCGCTGCGTCGACGTCGGCCGATTCGGTCTCCGCTTCGTCGCGGTCGCTCCCGCCGGAACCGCTGGCGTCGGCGCTCTCGCTTTCGGTCTCCGTCGTCCCTTTGCCCATCTCGCCTTTCAGCGTGTTCAGCTCGGCGTCGACGGAGCTGTCGGTGCTGAGCTGTTCGAGTTCGCGGTCTATCGAGTCCTTGTCCGAGAGCGCGTCGTCGAACGCGCCGCTCTCCTGCAGTTCGTCCATCGCCTGCGAGCGCGCTTCCATGTCCTCGGTGCGCTCCTCGGCGCGCTCGATGGCGCGGCCGACGTCCTCGAACTCGTCGCCGGCGCCGGTCATGGCCTCAGAGACCTTGGTACTGGCCTCGGCCGCCTCGTAGCGGGCCTTCATCGTCTCCTTCTTGGTGCGGAACTCCTCGATGCGGCTCTGGAGCTTGTTCTTCTGCTCGACCAGCTTGTCCTGCTGGCCCTGCAGTTCGGCGATCTGGCTCTCCAGCCCCTCGATCTGGTTCATCTTCTGTTTTTTCTTCTCGAGGGCCTTCCGGGCGAGGTCGTCGCGGTCCTGTCTGACCGCCTCGCGGGCCTGCTCGTTGTGCTTCTCGACGTTCTCCTCGAGGCGCCGTTTCTGGATCTCCAGACGCTTCTTCTGGGTCGTCAGGTCCGCGATGCCCTGTTTGACGTCCTGGAGCTGGTCGCGGAGCTGTTCGTAGGAGTAATCGAGCGTCTCGGAGGGGTCCTCCGCCCGGTTCAGGATAGCGTTGATCTTCGACCGGACGACGTAGGAGGCGCGCGAGAGTATTCCCATACCCCCCGCTTTGTGCCCGAGCCTTTAATTGTTTTTCAGGCCGAATTTGGTGCGTCGACGCACGAACGCCGGCCCGCGAGGAGTCCCAGCCGCCGGCCGCGAGCCCCTCGTTCGGGCCCGGCAACCGGCCTGCACGCGCCGGAAGTCGACGGCTGGGCACCACGCTAGCGGTTCCGGCCGCATGAACGCCGGCGGGTACTGAAGTGGCGGCGACGCCGGTCTCACGACCGAGACTCGCGCCCAAACCGTTATTGCCGGTCTCCCGAACATTCGAGTCAATGAGTTCGGCGGCCACGGACGACATCCGAGTTCTCCACGTCGACGACGACCCGGACGTCGCGGACCTGACCGCGACGTTCCTCGAACGCGAGGACGACCGCTTCACCGTCGACACGGCGAGCGACGCGAGCGACGGGCTGGACAGACTCGCGTCCGGGACGTTCGACTGCGTGGTGTCGGACTACGACATGCCGGGCCGGAACGGGATCGAGTTCCTCGAAGCGGTGCGAGCGGAGTACCCCGACCTGCCGTTCGTCCTGTTCACCGGGAAGGGATCGGAGGCGGTCGCCAGCGACGCGATCTCCGCCGGCGTGACGGACTACCTCCAGAAGGAGGGCGGAACGGACCAGTACACGGTGCTGGCCAACCGCATCGCAAACGCCGTCGAGCACTACCGGACGCGCCGGCTAGCCGAGCGGAGCGAGAATCGCCTCCGCGAGATCGTCGACTCGCTCCCCGAGCACCTCTACGTGGTCGACGAGGACGGAACCGTCCTGCTCGCGAACGAGTCCCTCGCGGCCTTCTACGACACGTCCGTCGGGGACCTCGAAGGCGCGACGGCCGCGGACATTATGGACCCCGACATCGCTGAACCGTTCAATGCGGCCGTCGCCGAGGTGATCGAATCCGACGCCCCCAAACGGCTCCACGAGGCCCAGATGACGGACTCCACTGGTGAGACGCGCGTCTTCGAACCGCAACTGCTCCCGTATGACTTCGCAGACACCGAGACGGACGCCGTCCTGGGGATCTCCTTCGACGTGACCGAGCGCAGGGAGCGCGAGCGGGAACTCGAACGCACGAACGCGCTGCTCTCGACGCTGTTCGACACGCTCCCCGTCGGCGTCCTCGCCGAAGACGAGTCGCGGAACGTCCTGACGGCGAACGCACAGCTGTTCGAGCTGTTCGAGCTGTCGGGGACGCCGGCGGACATCGTCGGGTCGGACTGCGAGCGGCTGGCCGAGGCAGTCGCCGAGTCGTTCGTGGACCCGGACGGGTTCGTCGACCGTATCAACGAACTCGTCGCCGAGCGCGAGCGCGTCCGGGACGAGGCGCTGTCGCTCCTGGACGGCCGGACCGTCGCCCGGAGCTACCGGCCGATCGAACTCGCTGACGGCGACGGTCACCTCTGGGTGTATCGCGACGTCACCGCCCAGAAGGCGCGCGAACTGAAGCTGAATCACCTCCAGGAGCGGACGCGTGCGCTGATGCACACGCGGACGAAGGTGGAGACCGCCCGCGTCGCGACCGACGCGGCCGACGAGGTCATCGACGCCCGACTGAGCTCCGTCCACCTCGTCGACGACGCCGGCGACCACCTCCGGCCGGCCGCCGTCGTCGACTCGGTCCGCGACGTGTTCGACGAGATCCCGACCTATCCGCGGGACGCGCCTGCGGGGACGCGAGCCGCCCTCGTCTGGGACGTCTTCGAGAGCGGCGAGCCCCTCCGCATCGACGACGTGTCCGAATACGAAGGACTGTCCGAGGACACGCCGGCCCGGAGCGTCATCCTCTACCCGATGGACGACCACGGCGTGTTCATCGTCTCGTCGGACGAGGTGGACGCGATCACCGAGACGGACGAGACGCTGGTGGAGATCCTGTCGACGACGCTCAAGACGGCGCTGGACCGGGTGGAGCAGGCGCGGCGCCGCCGGGAGCGCGAACAGCGCCTCGAACGACTCCAGAACGTGACGCTGGACCTCATGCAGACCGAGGGCCGCCAGGCGATCGCCGACCTCGTCGTCGAGGAGGCCGAGGACATCCTCGGCTTCCCGCTCGTGATGGTGCGCTCGTACGACGCGGACGAACGCGGGCTCGTCCCCGTCGCGTCCAGCGACCAGGTCGACGAGGTGTTCGACGAGCGCCCGACGTTCACGCCGGAGTCGGGGAGTTTCAACTGGGACGTGTTCGAGTCCGGCGAGCCCCGGGTCTTCGACGACATCAGCCGGTACGAAAGCGCCATCGACGCCGACACACCGCTGCAGAGCCTCCTGATATTCCCGATCGGTGAGTTCGGAACGCTGTCGGCCGGGTCGACCGAGCCCGCCACGTTCGACGAGACGGACGTCTTCCTCGGGCGCATCCTGGCGACCGCGGCGAACGCGGCGTTCGAACGCGCCGACCAAGAGTCCGAACTCAGACAGCAACGGGACGCGCTCGAACGAAAGAACGAACGGCTGGAGGAGTTCACCAGCGTCGTCTCGCACGACCTCCGGAACCCGCTGACAGTCCTGAACGGCGCGATCGAGATGGCCGAGGACACGGGCGAACGCGAGCACTTCGAGCGCTGTCGCCGGTCCGTCGAACGCATGGAGAACCTGATCGAGGACCTCCTGGCGCTGTCCCGGCAGGGTGAGACGATCTCCGAGCCCGAGCCAGTGGACCTGGGGCGGATCGCGACCGAGAGCTGGGGGAACGTCGAGTCCGGCGGCGGCGACCGGCTCGCCGTCGAGACCGAGCAGACCATCGTCGCCGACAGGGACCGGTTCCCGCAACTGCTGGAGAACCTGTTCCGGAACGCGCTGGAACACGGCGGCGCCGACGTGACGATCACCGTCGGCGACCTGGCGGACGGATTCTACGTCGCCGACGACGGCCCCGGCATCTCGGGGGACGTCGCCGACCGCGTGTTCGAGTCCGGGTTCTCGACTTCACCGGACAACACCGGGTTCGGCCTCGCGATCGTCGAACGGATCGTCGAGGCCCACGGCTGGGAGGTCGGCGTGACCGAGAGCGAGAGCGGCGGCGCCCGCTTCGAGATCACCGGCGTCGAAACCGCACCGCGAGCCCGCGGCGGCGACTGATCGCGGGGATGTTCGCACGACGGTCCGGAACATCCCCGCAATCGTTCGACGATTGTCCAGCGACTGTCTGACGATAGCCCGACGATAGCTTTGAGGGAGTGACGCGCCTCCGTTGGGTCATGAGCGAAGCGGTCGTGATCCCGGGCGCCCGCGACGTGCGCGGGTCGCTCGACGCACCCGACCAGGAGTCCGCGAGCGCCGACTCGCAGGCCTGCGTCGTCGCGTGCCCGCCTCATCCACAACTGGGCGGCTCGCGTTCGGACCGTCGCCTGACGGCAGTCGCCGACGCGCTGACCGAGCGCGGGATCGGTTGCCTCCGGTTCGACTACGGCCCCTGGGACGAGGGGCCCGGCGAGTTGCGGGACGCGCGCAACAGTCTGGAGTGGGCCCGCGAGCGATACCACGCCGTCGGCCTGTTCGGCTACAGCTTCGGCGGCTGTCTCGCCCTCGTCGCCGCAGCCGCCGAGTCGGATCTCGCGGCCGTCTCCGCGCTGGCTCCCGCGCCGCGGATCGGCGAGGATATCGACGCCGCCGCGGCCGTCGAGGAGATCGACTCCCCCTGTCAGGTCGTCTACGGAGAGCGCGACGACACGGTCGACTCGCGACCGGTCGTCGCCCGCGCCGAGGAGCGCGGCTTCGCGGTGACCAAGTTGGCCACGGACCACCACTTCGTCGGTCAGTCCGAAACGGTCGGGTCGGTCGTCGCGGATTTTCTCGCCGACGAACTGTGAGGGTCGGTGCGAGCGCCGCGGGCGCGGGAGCAGTTTGTGGAATCGTCGGCGCGGGCGTCAACCGTTCACAACTGGGCAGATCTGCGGTGTCTCCCGAAACGGTTTTGGGCGGGCACCGCCGACGGTCAGTATGCCGACGGAGCCAGAGACAGAGTACGACGAAACTCTGGGGAACAAGTTCGTTTTCGTCACAGGGGGCGTGATGTCCGGCCTGGGCAAGGGCATCACCGCCGCGAGTACTGGCCGACTACTATCGAACGCCGGGTTCGACGTGACCGCCGTCAAGGTGGACCCGTACCTCAACGTCGACGCGGGCACGATGAACCCCTTCCAGCACGGGGAAGTGTACGTCCTCAAGGACGGCGGCGAGGTCGACCTCGACCTGGGGAACTACGAGCGGTTCCTCGACATCGACATGACCTCGAAGCACAACGTGACCACGGGCAAGGTCTACCAGTCCGTCATCGAGAAAGAGCGCGCCGGCGACTACCTCGGGAAGACCGTCCAGGTCATCCCGCACGTCACCAACGACATCAAGCGGCGCATCCGCGAGGTCGCCGAAGGGAGCGACGTCTGCCTCATCGAGGTCGGCGGAACGGTGGGTGACATCGAGGGCATGCCCTATCTCGAAGCGCTCCGCCAGTTCGCTCACGAGGAGGACGAAGAGGACATCCTCTTCGTCCACGTCACGCTCGTCCCCTACTCGAAAAACGGCGAGCAGAAGACCAAACCGACCCAGCACAGCGTCAAGGAACTGCGCTCGATCGGCCTCCAGCCGGACATTCTCGTCGGCCGCGCCGACGATCCGCTCGACCCGCAGACCAAGGAGAAGATCGCGCTGTTTTGCGACGTGCCGACCGACGCCGTCTTCTCGAACCCGGACGTCGCGGACATCTACCAGGTCCCGCTCGTCGTCGAGGACGAAGGCCTCGACGAGTACGTCATGGACCGACTCGACCTCTCCGACCGCGCCCTGCCCGAGAGCGACCGTCACAACGAGTGGCGCGATCTGGTCACGCAGGAACAGACCGGCTCCGTCGACGTCGCCCTCGTGGGCAAGTACGGCCTCGAAGACGCCTACCTCTCTATCTACGAGTCGCTGAAACACGCCGGGCTCGCCCACAACGTCAACGTGAACACAGAGTGGATCCACGCCGAGAAGCTCGCCGACGGCCACGACGGTCAGCTCGACGGCATGGACGCGGTCGTCGTCCCCGGCGGCTTCGGCTCCCGGGGCACCGAGGGCAAGATGGAGGCCATCCGCTACGCCCGCGAGAACGGCGTGCCCTACCTCGGCCTCTGTCTCGGCTTCCAGCTCGCGGTCGTCGAGTACGCCCGCAACGTCCTCGGGCTGGCTGGCGCTCACTCCGCGGAACTCGACGAGGAGACGCCACATCCGGTCATCGACATCCTCCCCGAACAGGAAGGCGTCGACGACATGGGCGGGACGATGCGCCTCGGGGCGCACGTCACCGAGATCGACGAGGGCACTGTCGCTTACGAGGTGTACGGCGACGACACCTGCACCGAGCGCCACCGCCACCGCTACGAGGTGAATCCCGAGTACATCGACGACATCGAGGCCGCCGGCCTGCGCTTCTCGGGCAAGTCCGGCCGCCGGATGGAGATCCTCGAACTCCCGGAGCACCCCTACTTCTTCGGGACGCAGTTCCACCCCGAGTTCCGGTCGCGCCCCGGTCGGGCCAGCCCGCCGTTCGTCGGGCTGCTCGGCGCCGCGCTCGACCTGCAGGACCAGGTGGGCGAGGGCGAGCAGACAACTGACGACGTCCGCGACTCCGAGGAGGTGGAGGCCTGATGGTCGACGTCGACTCCTTCATCGACGAGAAGATCGAGGAGATCGCTAACGAAGTGGGCGACGCCAACGCCGTCATCGGCCTCTCGGGCGGCGTCGACTCCTCGACGGCGGCCGCGCTGGCCTACGAGGCGATCGGCGACCAGCTCACCGCCGTCTACGTCGACACCGGCCTCATGCGCAAGGGCGAGACCGACCAGATCCGCGAGACCTTCGACTACATGGACTCGCTCCGCATCGTCGAGGCGCAGGACCGCTTCGTCGACGCGCTCGAAGGCGAGACGGACCCCGAGGAGAAACGGCACATCATCGGCGAGCAGTTCATCCGGGAGTTCGAGGAGGTCGCCCGCGAAGTCGAGGCGGACTACCTCGTCCAGGGGACCATCTACCCCGACCGCATCGAGAGCGAGGGGACGATCAAGTCCCACCACAACGTCGGCGGTCTTCCCGAGCGCATCGACTTCGAGGGTATCGTCGAACCGATGCGCGACCTCTACAAGGACGAGGTTCGCGAGGTCGCCCGCGAACTCGACCTGGAGGAGATCATCTCCGAGCGGATGCCGTTCCCCGGCCCCGGCCTCGCCGTCCGCATCATCGGCGAGGTCACCGAGGAGAAACTCGAAGTCGCCCGCGAGGCCAACCACGTCGTCGAGGAGGAACTCGAAGACCACGACCCGTGGCAGGCGCTCGCGGCCGTACTCGGCAAGGCGACGGGCGTCAAGGGCGACAACCGCGTCCACGGCTGGGTCGTCGCCGTCCGCTCCGTGGAGAGCCGCGACGGCATGACTGCCCGCGCGCAAGACGTCGACTGGGACACCCTCCAGCGCATCCAGTCGCGCATCACCGGCGAGAACGAGAACGTCGCGCGGGTCCTGTACGACGTGACCCACAAGCCGCCGGCGACTATCGAGTACGAATAGCGGAGTCGAAGCGCCCGCTTTCGAGCCGCCCCGTTCTGCCGTCCGAAACGTGAGACACAAGCCCCCGGGCGCCATCGGTGCCGGTATGAAAGCAGTTTTCGCAGGGAGCGACACGGAAGGCCTGGCCGACGAGTTGCGCGACCGGGGAGCGACGGTGGCCGTCGTCGACGGCGTCGTCAACCGGCCGGCGCTCGAAGAGGCAGGCGTCGTCGACGCCGACGTATACGTCCTCACCGACGTCGGCCAGGCGACCTCCATCGTCGTCGCCAGAGACCTCAACCCCGACGTCCGGGTCGTCACCTACACGAACGACTCCCTCCCGGAGTTCGTCAGCGGCCAGCAGGTCCTCGGGATGGATCCCGCGCTGTTCGACGCCGAGACCGTCGCCGAGGAACTGACGACCGAGCACGACGCGGACGACTAACACCCGGACTGACCGCGGCGACCACCCCGACCGCGTACGCTCGACCGACTCACTCGCAACGAACACGCCAGCGACGCCGACGGCTCCAGCAGGAAACCGCAGATGAGGCCGTTACCGGCGGGTCACGCCCGGGACACCGAATCCGGGTCGCCGTCGGCCGACCCGTCCCCGAAAACGTATACCCGACCGTCGAATAGTTGTCACGATGACCGATCCGATCCCGAGCGAGCGGTTCGCCGGGGCCGTCCCGGGGGTCCGGTCCGAGGTACGGGTCTTCCGCGACCGGTTGGAGTACGATCCCGGCGGATTCAGCGGCCTCCTCCGCGGCCCGAAGACAGTCGCGTACGAGGAGGTCGACCTCGTCTTCCGTCGCGACGGGCGGCTCGACCGACTGCTGGGGGCCGGGAGTTACGACCTCATCCGTTCGGGAAAGCCGACGGTCAGGCTCCACCACGTCGGCGACACCGACGGAGTGGAGCGCGCCCTCGACGGGCGAATCCCGGGCCCGCACGAGCGGGTCGAGGCGGCCGACGACGAGGCGGTCCGGACGGCGCTCCAGCGGGAACGCGTCGCCTGGCGACGCTGGCCGAACGGCGAACCGCTCCCCCGCTCGGCGGTCGTGACCGACGGCGACCTGGTGGCGGCGTACGCGGCTTCGGAACCGCCCGAACGCCCCGAGGTGACCCGCAGCAGCGATTCCCGCCCGTCGTCGGTCACCGCAACGGACTTCCAGAACGGGAACTACACCGGGGGCGGTGGCGGCGGAGACGCCGATTTCACGGGCGGGTCCGCCCAGCACTCGCCGGGCCACGCCTCCAACGACCGCGGCGCCGAGAGCAACGTCGGCAGCGACGACTCGATCGACGGCGACTATATGTGACCCTCACTCGGTCGCCATCGGCGGGCGCTCGTTAGCGGTGAATCCGCGCGGGTTCGCGGTCGTAGCCGAAGCGTGCCGCGAGTTCGTCGAACCGTTCCCGTCCGCCCTGCTCGAACGGAACGCCGTGGCCGACGGCGGCCACGTCGAACTCGGGCGCGTCGACGGCGAGACGACGGACGCTCTCGCGGACCTGTTCGGTATCGTCGGTCACGATCCAGGGCATGGATTCGAGGTGGCCGTCGGACTCGCGGACGAGATCGCCAAGGAGCGCGACGCCCAGGGCCTCGCTCACGTACGCGACGTGACCGCGTGTGTGCCCCGGCGTCTCGTAGACGGTGAACGAACCGATCTCGTCGCCGTCGGCGAGCGGGACGACTTCGTTGTTCGGCGGAGAGTACAGCGGGCCGAGTAACCGCTGAAAGGCGCCCTTCGGGATCGAGAACGGCGGCGCCCCCCGACCAGTGACCAGCGGCGCGTCGCGCCGTCCCGCGTAGATCGTGATGTCGAGACCGTCCAGGCGGGAGAGGCCGCCGACGTGGTCGACGTCGTAGTGGGTGATCAGGACCCTGTCTAGATCGCCGAGGACGAAGCCGGCCTCGACGATGGCGTCGACCACGTCGCCCCCCTGCCACGGCATCCCCGCGTCGACCAGTGTCAGATCGCCGCCGTCGTCGACGAGGTAGGCGTTGACGCCACGCAGGCCGATCCACCAGATGCCGTCGCGCAGTTGCGTCACCATGTCGTCTCGTTCGCCCGGAGCCGTGATAAAGCGTCGTGCGGCCGACAGGCCGAACCGTCTCCGGACCGATGTCGCCGGGCCAGGGTCATCGAACCGCTGCCACCGGACCGCTGTCCCCGAACCACCGCCTCCAAACTATCGCCCCTGCCGGGGCACCAGCACGTTTTTGCTCGCCGGGTGTGCCTGCTTTCCCATGCGAGCGGACGACGTGCCGCCGGTCCACGAGCGAATCGCCGACGTGGTCCGCGAGCACTTCGACGGCGACAATACCGGCCACGACATCGCTCACGCCTGGCGCGTCTATCGGCTGGGCCGTCGCCTGGCCGAGCACGAGAACGCGAACTTCGACGTCGTCGGTGCCGCGGCGCTGGTCCACGACCTGCACAGGCTGCGCGGCGACGGGTTCACGCATCCGCGCGAGACCGTCCCCGAGGTCCGGGAGATACTGGCCGCGGCCGACTTCCCTGCGGACGGGCGCGACGCGGTCTGTCACTGCGTCGCCCACCACGAGGAGTACGACTTCGCCGAGACGACCGACCTCGACCACGTGCCGACCGCGGAGGAGCGAGTCCTCCGGGACGCCGACAACCTCGACGCGCTCGGCGCCGTCGGTATCGGCCGGGCGTTCACCTTCGGCGCCCACCACGGCCAGGGGATGTACGATCCGGACCGCGATGTGCGCGAGGTCTACGACCGGAGCGACCGGGACAACACCGTGATCCAGCACGCCCGTGAGAAACTGCTGCGCCTGCCCGACGCGATGGAGACGGAAGCCGGTCGCGAACTCGCCGCCGACCGGGCGGCGTTCCTCGAGGCGTTCGTCGAGCGGTTCGAGGCCGAGTGGCGCGGGGAGCGTTAGCGGTCGATGGATACGTCGAGCCGCAGGTCCCGTGCGGAACGCCCGAGAGAGACGACGTGCTCGCCGGCGTCCACGGTCCAGCCGTCACTCTCGTCGTATCGGCCGAACGCCCGTTCGTCGAGGTCGACGGCGACGCGGCGGGACTCACCTGGGTCGAGCGAGAGCGCGACGAAACCGCCGAGTTCCCGCGGGGGTCGCTCCAATTCGTCGGTCGCGTCCGGCGAGTCGACATAGGCCTGGACGACTTCCCGGCCTGCCCGGTCACCGGTGTTCTCGACGGTGACTTCGACGGTGGCGTCGTCCACCGCCTCCGCGTCGCTGTACTCGAACGTTGCGTAGGAGCGGCCGTGTCCGAACGGATAGGTGGCATCGGCGTCGGTCGCGTCGAAGTGGCGATAGCCGACGAGCAGCCCTTCCTCGTAGTGGACCTCGCCGTCGACGCCGGGGAACCGCCGTTCCGTGTTCGCGGGGTACTCGCCCTCGGGCGCGAACGTCACCGGGAGTCGCCCACCGGGGTCGCTATCGCCGTAGAGGACCGTCGCGGCGGCGTCGCCGTGGGCCTGCCCGGGGTACCAGCTCGCGAGCACCGCCGCCAGGTCCTCGCGCCAGGGCATCTCGACCGGGCCGCTCGTGTTGAGGACGACGACCGTCCGGTCGTTCGCGGCCGCGACCGCCTCGACGAGTTCGTCCTGCTCGCCGGGGAGCGCGAGCGTCTCGCGGTCGGCCGCTTCCGTCGCCTGATCGCGGACGAACACGACCGCCACGTCCACGTCCTCGGCGGCCGCGACCGCATCGTCGATTGACACGTCCGGGGAATCGTCCTCGTCATCCGCGTCGTCGGGGCCGAACCCGTCGAACAGCGACACGTCCTCGATCCGCGGGATACCGCGAGCGACCGAGACGTCGCCTCCGGCGCGGGCCTCGACCCCCTCGACCGGGCTGGTCTCGGTGAACGGCGTCGTCTCCGAGGAACCGCCGCCGCCCAGGATCGCCTCCTCGACGTTCGGCCCGATCACTGCGACGTCCGCGTCGTCTGCGAGCGGCAGGACGCCGTCGTTCTCTAGCAGCACCGTCCCGCGGACGGCGATACGTTCGGCCAGATCCCGGTGTTCCGGCGTGTCGATGGCGCCCTCGCGACCGTCGCCTCCGCCTTCGCCGTTGGCTCCGCTGGCACCGCGCTCGCCGAGCAGGCCGTGCCGTTCGAGTTGCGTCAGATACCGCGCGACCATGTCGTCGAGGCGCGATTCGGGCACCTCGCCGGCCTCGACGGCGTCGGCGAGTCGCTCCCGGAAGAGGCCGCCCGTCCGGGGGTCGGGCATCCCGTCGGCGTAGTCGAAGCCGCCGGGGTCGAACTCGTCGGCGGGCATCCCCATCGACTCGAACAGGTCCTCGGCGGAGATGCCCGGCATCTGCAGGTCCAGTCCGCCGCTGGCGGCGTCCACCACGCTCTCGGTGCCGAACCAGTCCGACATGACCATCCCGTCGAACCCCCACTCGTCTTTGAGCACCGCTCCCAGGAGGCGCTCGTGTTCGCTCATGTAGGTCCCGTTGACGCGATTGTACGACGACATCACCGCGCCCGCCCCCGCGTCGACGGCGTCGCGAAAGCCCGGCAGGTACAGCTCCCGCAGCACGCGCTCGTCGACTTCGGCGCTGACCGATGCCCGGGCGGTCTCCTGGTTGTTCGCGACGAAGTGCTTCGGCGTCGCCACCACGTCTTCGGACTCGATCCCCTCGACGACGCCCGCCGCGAACCGCCCGGTCACGACCGGGTCTTCGGAGAAGTACTCGAAGTTCCGGCCGCAGTGGGGCACCCGGACGAGGTTGAGTCCGGGACCGAGCAGGACGTCCTGGTCGCGGGCTTTCGCCTCGCGACCCAGTGCTTCGCCGAACTCGCGGGCGAGGTCGGGGTCGAAGCTCGCGGCGAGGGCCATCGACGCCGGGAACGCCGTCGCCGGTTCGTCCGTCCGGACGCCGAGCGGTCCGTCGGTGAATCGGACGCCGGGGACCCCGAGCCGCTCGACCCCGGGCACGAAGCCAGTCGACGTCCCGTCGGTGTCCGCCGCGCCGTGCGTGAGCTGTACCTTCTCTTCGAGCGTGAGATCCGATACGAGCCGTTCCACAGCGTCTGAAGTCATTGACTGAACGTTCAGTCAGAACCGACTTAATGATTCCCCCACCACGTTTCTCCGGACCGGTATCCTCGCGCGCTCCGCTCGATCGCGGGTCACTGCGTTCCCCGCTCGCATTCGAAGCCTCGCTTCGCTCGGCGGATGCTCAGTACAGTCTGTAGAGTGAACGGTAGCAGTGGCGCGCGCTGGCGAGCGTGCCCGAGCATCGCGGTCGTCGGCGCGATCTTCTACGTCGGTCCCGCGGAGGTGCTCCGGCTGACCGCGAGCGGACGGACGTTTCTCTTCGGCGGCCTCGCCGTCTTGCTGTCGCCGATCACCGCGGTCGCGGTCACCGCGCAGTCGATCATGTACGCGCGGTTCTGACCGAGAGACCGCACGACGCCAGCGGTCAGTCGTCGCGGCGCGCGAGCGAGACGAGGTGCCCCATCTCTTTGACGACGAGTTCCTCGGTGCCGAGTCTGACGGCGGCCTCGCTGCCGGGGAGACAGAACACGGCGACGCCCTCGACCATCCCCGCCGTCGCCCGGGAGGCCATCGCCCGGGTTCCGATCTCCTCGTAGGAGAGGATCCGAAACAGTTCGCCGAAGCCGGGGAGTTCGCGGTCGAACAGCGGCCGGGCGGCCTCGACGGTCACGTCGTCGGGCGTGACGCCGGTCCCGCCGGTCGTGACGACCACGTCCACGTCGTCCCGGCCGGTCAGGCGCAGCAGGGAGGTCTGGACGCCGTCGAGGTCGTCCCGGAGGATCTCCCTGGTGACGACCTCGTGGTCCGCCGCCTCGACGACCTCCGCGATCACGTCGCCGCTCGGGTCGTCGTCGGCCGTGCGCGTGGACGAGACGGTCACCACCGCGACGCCGAGCAGGTCGACGTCCGCCGCGTGCGTGTGTCCGTGGTCGTGTCCTCCTGCGTGTGCGTGACCGTCGCCGTGGCGGTGGTCGCCGTGGTCGTGACCGCTGTCTCCGCCGTGACTGTCGTGATCGCGACCGTCGCCTTGATCGCGACTGTCACCGTGGTCTTCGCCGTGACGATGGTCGTCGTGCCCGCGCTCATCGTCGGGACGCTGTCGTTCGTTCTGCCCCTGGGCGCCCCCGTCTCCGTGGCTCTCGTCACCAGTCTCGATGGATTCCGCATTCGTCGGTTCGGCGTGATCGCCGGCTTCGCCCGATGGCTCGGGATCGCTGTCCGCGGATTCCGCGAGCGGATCGGCGTCTGGCGTGTCGCCGTCCGATCCCGACGGTGCCAGCGGGTCCGAACTCGATGATGCCGAACCGGAGCCCCCCGACTCCGGGTCCGTCGGCGATTCGGCCGAGACGGAATCGCCCCCCGAGTCGGCCGTCGACTCCTGTGATCCGGCGGCGTCCCCTTCCTGCTCGTCGGTCTCCCCGGCGGATTCGTCCGGCGTCGACTCCGCCTCGTCGTCTTCGTCGTCCTCGTCGTCACCGTACCCCCTGCTGGTGTCGCGGGACTGGAAATCGACCATGGGATCGATACCCGACAGCGGACCAAAAAGCCCAGCATGCCCGGACGGCGTCGGGCGGAGCGGGAGGGGTGAACCGACGAGCGTCCGGTCGCCACAGTTTTGCCCGCTGCGCGAGTGTATGGGCGTATGCACGCAGTCCAGTTCGCGGACCACGGCGACCGCGACGTGATCGAGTACGCCCAACGCCCCGACCCCTCCGCGGGGCGCGGCGAGGTGCTCGTCGACGTGAAGGCGGGCGCGCTGAACCACCTCGACGTGTGGACGCGGCGCGGGCTTCCGGGAATCGACCTCGAGATGCCCCACGTTCCCGGGAGCGACATGGCCGGGGTCGTCGAGTCGGTGGGCGACGGCGTCACGCGCTTCGAACCGGGCGACCGCGTCGCGCTCACGGCCGGCGTCAGCTGCGGCGAGTGCGAGTTCTGCCGCGACGGCGAGGAGTCACAGTGCGTGAACTACCACCTCATCGGCGAGCACGTCCCCGGCGTACACGCCGAGTACGCCGCCGTCCCGGAGGACAACCTCGTCGCCGTCCCCGTGGGCGTCGACTGGGAGACTGCCGCGGCCGCCCCGCTGGTCTTCCAGACCGCCTGGCGCATGCTGATGACCCGCGCCGAACTCCGCGCCGGCGAGTCCGTCCTCGTCCTCGGCGCGTCCGGCGGCGTGGGTCACGCCGCCGTCCAGATCGCCGACTTCGCGGGTGCCGAGGTGTTCGCCACCGCGAGCACCGACGAGAAGCTCGAGTACGCCCGCGAGATCGGCGCCGACCA
Source organism: Halosimplex amylolyticum (assembly GCF_051414035.1). NCBI lineage: Archaea > Methanobacteriati > Methanobacteriota > Halobacteria > Halobacteriales > Haloarculaceae > Halosimplex > Halosimplex amylolyticum. The sequence continues at coordinate 1,917,432 of NZ_JBLKNW010000001.1, forward strand.
CGTCGTCAACTACGAGGAGACCGACTTCGCGTCCGAGCTGTACGAGCTGACAGACGGCCGCGGCGTCGACGTCGTCGTCGACCACGTCGGCGGCGAGACCTGGGACGACTCTCTCAAGAGCCTCGCAAAGGGCGGCCGCCTCGTGACCTGCGGCGCGACAGCGGGCGCCACGCCGGAGACGAACATCAACCGCGTGTTCTGGAACCAGCTCTCGATCCTGGGGTCGACGATGGCGACCCCCGGGGAGGTCGACGACGTCCTGGCGAAGGTGTGGGACGGCACCTTCGAGGTGCGCGTCCGCGACCGACTCCCGATGAGCGAGACCGCCCGCGCGCACGAACTCCTGGAAGACCGCGAGGGGTTCGGAAAAGTCGTCGTCGTCCCCGACAGTGAACTCGATGAGTGACACTCACGAGACCGACGGCGCCGCGAACCCGGACACGGCGGGGTACGACGTCCCCGACCCGTCCGACAAGGAGTTCGGCCTCCGGGGGTGGGGGCTGGTCCTCGCGCTCGTCGTCACGCTGATCGTGATCCCGGTGACCATCGTCGCGCTCCCGGCGGCCGATACCGTCCTCGAATCGCTCCCGCTCGGGTGGCGCGACGCCTACCTCGTCCTGCCGTTCGTGCCCGCGCTGTTCCTGGGTGCGATCGGCGCCTGGACCGCGGTCGCCAATCGGCGCTCCTGATAACGCGAGCGCGACGACGGAGCAGTCAGCGGCCGCGTTCGCTTTCGATCCAATTCTGATATCTGGCCACCTACACTTATTTCGCGGTCCGGAGAATCACTCGCCGTATCGATGGCGACGCCGCTACTCACGCCGATCGTGCTGCTCGGAGCGATCGTGGGCAGCGGCGTGGCCGCGTTCGTGTGGGCGTTCCGCGACACGCCGGGGGCGAAGTCGCTCGGCGTGTTCATGATCGCCGCGAGCGTCCTCGCTCTCGCGCAGGGGCTGTCGCTCGCGACGCCGCCCCTCGCGAGCAAGATCTTCTGGTCGAACGTCGCCGCGACCGTCTCGCCGGCGCTCCCGCTGGCGTGGCTGGCGACCGTCCTCGCCTACGCCGAGAGCGACCGCGCGGTCCGCGGTCGCACGCTCGCCGTCCTGCTGGTCGAACCGGTCGTCTTCGTCGCCCTCGTCTGGACGAACGCCGACCACGCGCTCGTCTGGACCGACCGGTGGATCGAGACTCCAGGGAGCGCCTCCGTGCTCGTCGCCGAGTTCGGGCTCGCGATGTGGGCCCACGTCGGGTACTCCTACTTGCTGATCGCCCTCGGCGGGCTCGAACTCGTCCGCGTTACCGTCCGGACGAGCGGGTACTTTCGCAGCCAGGGCACCGCTCTCCTCGCCTCCGTGTTCGTCCCGGTGGGCATCGTCGCGCTCTCGATGTACGGAGTCGTCCCGGAGCAGTACGACCTGATCGGGCTCGGCTTCGTCTTCGCCGGCCTCGTCATGACGGCGGCGCTCTTCCGCGGACGGCTCCTGTCGATCACGCCGGCGATGCGCCAGCTCGGCCGGGAAGCCGTCATCGACGAGATGGACGACCGGATCGTCATCCTCGACGGCGACGATCGGATCATCGACGTCAACCCCGCCGCCGCCCGCCTCTTCGACGTCGATCCCGACGACGTCGTCGGCGCGAAGCTGGAGCGCATCGGCGCGAAGCTCGCCGACGCGATCGGCTCCCTGGAGGGTGGCCAGGCCGAGCTCACGCTCGACGGTCCCGACGGCCGCCGGTACTACGACGTCCGCGTGTCCCCGCTGTATCGCAGCTACGGCGGCGTCGCCGGTCGCGTCGTCAGCGTCCGCGACGTGACTGGCCGGCGTCAGCACGAACAGCGCCTCGACGTCCTCAACCGCGTCCTCCGGCACAACCTCCGCAACGAACTGAACGTCGTCCGCGGCAACGCCGAGTTGCTCCGTCGCGACGTGGAACCGGCCGACCCGGACGTCGAGCGCCGACTCGACCGCATCGAGGGGACGGTCGACACCGTCTCCGCCCGCAGCGAGAAGATCGGGCAGGTCTCCCGGGCGCTCGACCGCGACTGCGACGACGGGTTCGACGCGGCGGTGCGACTGGCGAGTCTGGCGGAATCGGTCGAGGAACGGTACCCCGGCGCGACGGTACGCGTCCAGATCCCCGACGATCTGACCGTCGTCGGCGGCCCATCGCTCGAACGCGCCTTCGAGGAACTCCTCGAGAACGCCGCGGAACACGGCGGCGACGCCCCCACCGTGGAGGTCACTGCCGAGCGGACCGGCGACGGGTTCACCGCCGTCAGGATCGAAGACGACGGGCCGGGGATCGACCGGCAAGAGCGCGTCGTCATCGAGGAGGGCCGCGAGACCGCGCTCGAACACGGCAGCGGCGTCGGCCTCTGGCTGGTCAACTGGATCGTCCAGGAGTGCCGCGGGGACATCGAGTTCGCGGCGACCGACGAGGGGACGGCCGTCGTCGTCACACTTCCCGTCGCTACCGCCGACGGCGGCCTCGGTGGCGAGGCCGACGCTGGCGACGCCCACGCCGGCGACAGTCACGCCGACGACCCGGACGAGCGCGCAGGGCTGGAAGCCGACGACTGAGACTCCCGCCGCTCACTCGTCGGCCGACTGGACCCACACCGTCTTGCGGTTGACGAACTCTCGGATCCCGTCCCGGCCGAGTTCGCGGCCGTAGCCCGAGTCCCCGACGCCGCCGAACGGGAGCCGCGGGTCGGACTTGACGAGTTCGTTCACGAAGGTACAGCCCGCGTCTATCTCGCGGGCGACCCGCTCCCCGCGGTCCAGGTCGTCGGTCCAGACCGACGCGCCGAGCCCCAGGTTCGTGTCGTTCGCCAGTTCGACCGCCGCCGCCTCGTCGTCGACTTCGAAGACGGCCGCGACCGGCCCGAACACTTCCTCCGTCGCGACGGCCGCGTCGCGAGGGACGTCCGTGAGGACCGTCGGCGGGTAGTAGTACCCCTCGCGGTCGAGCACCTCGCCCCCGCACTGGACGGTCGCGCCGGCGTCGACGCTCCGTTCGACCTGGTCGTGCAGATCCTCCAGGAGGTCCTCGCGGGCCTGCGGCCCGAGGTCCGTCCCCTCGTCGGTCGGATCGCCGACCGTCAGCGAGTCCATCTCGGCGACCAGCCGTTCGGTGAACTCGTCGGCGACCGCCGAGTGGACGACGAATCGTTTGGCGGCGATGCAGGACTGCCCCGAGTTGATGCAGCGGGCCTGCGAGCCCGTCGCGGCCGCCGCCGCCAGGTCGGCGTCGTCGAGGACCACGAACGGGTCGCTCCCGCCGAGTTCCAGCACCGACTTCTTCAGTTCGCGACCGGCCGTCTCGGCGACGGCGCGGCCCGCCCGTTCGCTCCCGGTCAGCGTCACCGCGGCGACGCGGTCGTCGGCGATCACCTCGTTCGCGACGTCCGAATCGACCACGAGCGACTGGAAGACGCCTTCTGGGTACCCCGCCCGCTCGAACACCTCGGCGATAGCGCGGGAGCAGCCGGGGACGTTCGACGCGTGTTTCAGCAGGCCGACGTTGCCCGCGGTGAGGTGCGGCGCGGCGAACCGGAACACCTGCCAGAACGGGAAGTTCCACGGCATCACGGCCAGGATCGGTCCGAGCGGCTCGTGGGCGACGTACGTCTTCGCGCCGGACTGGCCGCCGATCCGCCGGTCCTGCAGGTGTTCCGGCGCCCGCTCGGCGTAGTAGTCGCAGGCCCACGCGCACTTCTCGACCTCACCCCTGGCGCTGTCGATCGGTTTGCCCATCTCCCTCGTCATCAGCGCCGCGTACTCGTCGACGTTCTCGCGGAGGACCTCACCTGCACGTTCAAGGAGTTCGGTCCGCTCCTCGATCGGTCGTCGCCGCCAGGACGCGAACGCATCCGTCGCGGTCGCGAGCGCCGTCTCCACGTCGTCTCGGTCGTCGGCCGCGACCGGTTCCAGCCGCTCGCCGGTCGCCGGGTTGACGCGTGCCATACGTTGGCTAGCGCGGCGACGCCGAATGTAGTTTTGGCCCGAAAACGGGGTGGGCGCGGTTACTCGAAGTCGCGACGCATCGCGATCTCGAACCAGGGGCAGAGGCGCAGTTGCCGGTACCACCGCGGGTGTTCGTGGAGTCGCTCGTACGGAACCCACATCAGCCCGCCCACTTCGTCGGTGTCGGGATCGAGCGACGTGTCGAGCAGCGTCGCCTTCAGCACCGCGCAGACCTCGTGTTCGACGCCCTCGTCCATGTAGTAGCGCTTGTACTCGAAGCGGTCGGTCACCCGGAGGTCGTCGTACTGGTCGGGCGTGACGCCGAGTTCCTCCTCGAGTCGCTGACGGGTCGCCTCGACCTGGGTCTGTCCCTGGATCGGATGGGAGGCGACCGTGCCGTCCCAGTACGTGTCCCAGAGCCGTTTTTTCGGACTGCGCTGGGCGAGCAGGATCCGCCCTTCCTCGTCGAACAGCAGGGACGTGAACGCCCGGTGGCGTCGTCCGTCTCCCGTGTGCGCGTCGAGTCGGTTGACGAGGCCCTGTTCCTCGTCGTTCTCGTCGACGGCGATCACTGCCTGCTCCGCGTTCTCGTGGTACTCGTCGTCCGCACCGGAACCCGGCGCCTCGTCGGGACCGCTGGAAGCCCCCGCATCCTCCGAACTCATGAGATTTACATCGGCGAGCGGGTTCAAACAGTCTTCGACTTCGACCACTCGGGTCCGACGCCGTCGGGTCGCCGCTGGTCGGTTCCCGCGACTGGCCACCCGCCGTAATGACGAAATACTAAGACGTATCGCGGTGACACCGCTCGGTATGGCATCGGTGAAGAACGGGCGGGTCCGCTCGGCGAGCGCGCGGACCGCGACGGTACTCTCGAACCTGCTGTCCGTGCTCACGCTCCCCGGGGTGGTTGCCCACGAACTCGGTCACGCCGCAGTCTGTCGGCTGCTCGGGGTCGACGTCGAGACCGTCGTCCTCTACCGGTGGCCGGCGGACTTCACGAGAGACCGGAGCGGTGGCGGGTACGTCGAACACGCTCCGGCGGAGTCGACGTGGAAGCGGGTACTGATCGGCGTCGCGCCGATCGCGACCAACACCGCGGCGTCGCTGGCCAGCCTCACGCTCGCCGGGAGACTCCTCGACACCGTCGGCCCGGGCACCACGGAGGTGTCCCTCGTCGCGGTGGACGCATACGTATCGGCGCAGCTATCGCGGCTCGGTCTCGGGTCGACGCTCGCCGCGCTCGCGCTGACCTGGTTCGGCCTCTCGCTCGCGTTCGCCGGCTTCCCGAGCAGACAGGACCTCCGGAACGTCGGTGGGTTCCTGGGGCGTCTCCGCGGCGCTGCGGGCGATTCACGGGGCGTCACGTACGCGCTCGAACACGTCCACCTCGAACTGTCGTCGCTCTACACGATCACCGTCACCGTCGTGGGGCTGTTCGGCCCGCGTGCGCTGCTCACCGTCCCGAGCGACGTGGTGCTGGAGTTCTTCCTGATCGGTCTCGTCTTCCTCGGATGGCGGGTGACTCGCGGGGAGACCTCCTGGGTGCCCGACCGGAAACGAGACCGTCTGGATCGGGTCCACCGACTGTCAAACCGGGCGACCGGCGGGGAGCGACTCGACTCGGACGAGGTCGAATTCCTGGTCGAGACGCTGTCGGAGCCGAACCAGACCCTGCGGGAGGACGCCGCGCTGGCGGTCAGACACGTCGCCAAACACCACCCGGAGACGCTGCGCGAGTGGGGGCGAACGGTCCTCGAACGCGCCGAGTCGGACCGGTCGCAGACCGTCCGTCGTCGGTCGATCGCGGCGCTCTTCGACGCCTACGAGTACGTCGACGCCGAGCGAGCCGCGTCCGTCGGCATCGAGGCGCTCGCTTCCGAGGAGTTCGACGAAGCGACCCACGCCCCGCCGCTAGTGACGCGGATCGCTCGGGACTCCCCAGCCCTGCTGACCGACCACCTCGAAGAGATCAGCCGCGCCGCCGCGACCGTCTCGCCGACCCAGCGCGGCAACCTCCTGTACGCCATGTCGCTCGTCGCCACCGCGGACGCCGCCAACACCGACCGCCCCACGGAGGGAGAGAGCGCCGCGGGAGCGCCCGTCCGGGAGTCGGGGGACGACCGGCACGCGGAGGTCCTGTCCTCCCTCCCCGAACCCGAACGCGGCGTCACGGAACGGCTGCTCCGCGGTCTGGACGGCTCGACTCCCGTCCGCTCGAAGGCGGTCGCCGGACTCGGCGTCGTCAGCGGTGCCCGTCCGGAGACGGCCGCGACGCTGGTCGACCTGCTCGGACCGCCCCTCGAAGACGAGACGGCCGCCGTTCGCTCGGCGACCCTGAGAGCGCTCTCACGGATCGCGAAGGCGAATCCGGACGCGGTGGTCGGGCTACTGGACGAGATCACCGCGCTGCTCCGCGACGAAGACGTCGAAGTCCGCCGAGGGGCGGCGAGGGCGTGCGCGACGCTCGCCGACACGGACCCCGACGGGCTTCGATCGGCCCGAACCGACCTCCGCGACCGTCTCGACGACGAGGACGACGCCGTCCGGAGTAGCGCGACGCTGGCACTGGCGCGGGTCGCAGACGGCGTTCCCGGAACGTTCGGGGACTCCGGACCGGACCCGGATCCGGACCCGTTCGTCGAGAGACTTCGCGACGACGACGGGGACGTTCGGGCGAACGCCGCGCTCGCCCTCTGGAAACTGGCGGACGTCGCGCCCCGCCGTGTCGGCGCGTCCGTCGAGACGGTCGCTGCCCGGCTCGACGACCCCGTCGATTCGGTCCGAGCGAACGCACTGGGCGTCCTCACGGCGGTCGCGGACGAACGACCGGACCTCGTCGCACGTCACCTCGACGACGTCCTGTCGACCCAGCGCGAGGGCTCGCGCGCGGAACGGGTGAACGCGACGTCGGTCCTCGCGACGCTCGCAGAAGCGTACCCCGAAGCGGTCGAGCCGTCGCTCGGCGCCGTCACCCCGCACCTCGACGGCGCGGACGACAAACTCCGCGAAAACGCGGTCGAAGCGGTCGCCGGCGTCGCGCGGACGCGTCCGGCGTCGGTGCATCCCGTTCGCGACACGCTCACATCCCTCCTCTCGAACCCGGACGAGGACGTGCGCGCTGCCGCCGCGCTCGCGCTCGCACGGCTGGCCCGGTCGTCTCCCCTGTCGGTGGCTCTCCGCGTCGACGACGTCCTGGACGCGACGGCCGACACCGACGACCGGGTCGCAGCGAACGCCCGCTCGGCGCTGCTATCGGTCAGCGCTATCGACGAGGGAGGCCTACTCGACGCGCCCGTCGCTGACCAGTCACGGTAACGGCGCCGGGGGTGGACGCGCTCACTCGTTCGGCCAGGCGGGCGGGCTCGGCTCGTACGCCTCGCCGACGCGAAACCGCATCGCGCCGTCTCGGACCGTCGCGTCGAGTTCCGACCGCTCCTCGATCTCCCCGTCGAAGCTGAACTCCATCGGCCGGTCGAGCGTCGACACGGCGAGCTCGGTGGTCGTGAGCCGCGTGACGTGCGACGAAGTCCGGTGGAGTAGCCGGTCGAGCGCGCCCTCGGCGAGGTAGTCGATGGCCGGCGCCTCCTCGACGATGACGACTTCGAGTTTCCCGTCTTCGAGGTTCGCCTGGCCGCGACCCTCGGCGAGGAACCGGCGCCCGTTGCCGACGAGCAACACGACCGCCTCGCCGGTCCACGCCGGGTCGTGGGACGCGCCGACCCGGACGTCCAGTGACGTGCCCTGGTAGTTCCGCGCGTCCGCGAGCGTCTGGAGCGCGTAGGCGAGCGAGCCGATACGGGCTTTCGTCTCGTCGGAGGTGTCCTCGCTGGCTTCCGCGATCAGGCCGCCCATGCAGGAGTTGACGAAGACGTCGCCGTCCGCGACGCCGACGTCGAGTCGCCGGAGGTCGCCCCCTTCTGCGACGTCCAACGCCTGCTCGACGGTTTCCACGCCGAGGTTCAGCGCGAAGTTGTTGCCCGTGCCGGCGGGCACGACACCGAGTTCGACCTCACCCAGCGCGTCCGCGGCCGCGACGCCGCGGACCACCTCGTTCACCGTCCCGTCGCCGCCGCAGGCGAGGATCTGGTCCGCCTCTCCGGCGGCCGAGCGCGCGAGTGACACGGCGTCGCCGGGCTGGGAGCTATCCAGCACCTCGATACCGAGTAGTTCCGCACGCCTGCGCGCGTCTTCCGTGTCCGTCCCGTCGCCGCTCGTCGGGTTCCGGACCATCACGCGGTCCATGTCTACACACGGGGCGGCAGGTCTTTACGCGTGTCGCCCCTTGCTAACACGTGTACGCAGTCGACCTCCACCTGCACACGCGGCCCTTCCACAACCCGCGTGGGGCTCCGACGGCGTTCGACCCGTACGGAGCGAAGCTGATGGCCGCGACGGCCCGCAACAGGGGGCTCGACGGACTCGCGCTCACCAATCACGACTACAGCGTCCCGTACAGCAACGGCGATCCGGTGTTCGTCCCGGGCATCGAAGTGACGACCCAGCACGGGCACGTCCTCGTCGTCGGCCCGGACCCGCCCAGGCGGACCCACGACGAGAATCCCCACCCGGCGGACGTCGTCGAAGACGCCCACGAGCGTGGCTGTGCGGCCATCATCGCGCACCCGTTCCGCGACAGCAGCGTCATGAAGGTCGACGCCCCCTTCGACGCCGTCGAGATCAACGGGAAACACCCCGAACGGAAGCCGAACATCGACAGGATCGCCGAAGAGCGGGGGATCCCCGTCGTCGGCGGGAGCGACGCCCACTTCCCGTTCGAACTCGGGCGGGTGCACACGCTCGTCGACGCCGACGAACTCACGCCCGAGAGCCTCGTCGCGGCGATCCGCGACGGCCGCGTCGAACCCGGGCGGCGGACGTATCTCACCGACAGGATACTGCTCCCGATGTACGACGCGATCCACGACGTTCGGGACTTCGCCCAGCGGACGATCCCGGGCTGACGGCCTGCTCGTTCTCTTCGGAAATCGACGCCGCGCGGCGCACGGCTTCGCCGTTCGCGTCTACGCGTCGGTTCGCCGCGGACGCGGCCCCGCCGCTCGCAGTTGCGCGGCGCGAAGCGCCGCGTCGGTCACCCGACTCGCTCGTCCAGGATCAACCTCGTCTTCGTGCTCACGACTTCCTCTAGCTCGCGCGTCTGGGTGATGATCTCGTTGACCCGTTCGGTGTCCTGGGCGTCGACGACGAAGACGATGTCCTCCTCGCCGGAGACCTGCCAGACGAAGTCGACCTCCTGCCACTCGGCGACGCGCTCGCTGATGTCGTGGGTGTCGACGCTCACGTCGACGCCGACCTCGATCATCGCTTTGACGTTCCCCGTCCGCGTCGCCACGGTAAAGCGCTCGATGACGCCGTCGTCGACCAGCGACTCGACGCGGTTGCGGACGGTCCCCTCGGAGGTCCCCACGCTGTCGGCGATCTCCGTGTACGGGGTCCGCGCGTCCCTGCGGAGGATGTTCAGGATCTCCCGGTCGAGGTCGTCCATCGAATACCCGTGCCTTCCCCCCGCCCCCACTTGACCGTTACGAAATTCGTAACCTGGCTTCGAAAGCAAGGCTTATGCACGGAGATGGTATACGCATCTCGTAATGACGGACGCCTACGTGGCACTGGAGGGAGGACGCGTCGTCGAGGCGCGCGCTCGCGCTCCGGGCACGACTCGCGGTGAACTGGTCTTCACGACAGCGTACACGGGTTACGAGGAGAGCCTCACCGACCCGTCCTACGAGGAGCAGATCCTGACCTTCTCGTACCCCCTGATCGGCAACTACGGGGTCCGAGAGGAGCGATTCGAGTCCGACCGCGTCCACCCGCGCGGCGTCGTCGCGCGCGACCTCACCGACGACGTGGCCGAGTGGCTGGAAGCGGAGGGCGTCCCCGCCGTCGACAAACTCGACACGCGCGACCTCGTCACCGAGATCCGCGACTCCGGCGCGATGAAGTGCGGCATCGCCGCGGGCGAGGGCGTCACCGAACAGGACGCGCTCGACGAGCTCGACCAGTGCAAGCACATGAGCGACCACGTCGACATCGGCGACCAGGTCACCACGCCGGAGACGGTCGTCTACAACGAGGACGGCGACGGCGCCGACGTGGCGCTCATCGACTGCGGCGCGAAGGGGTCGATCATCTCGTCGCTCGTCGAGCGCGGCGCGACGGTCCACCTCATGCCCCACGACACCACGGAAGAGGAGGTCGCCGACCTCGACCCGGACGTGCTGTTCATCTCGAACGGCCCCGGTGACCCCGAGAACTTCGACCAGGCCAACGAGCTCGTCGACAGCTACGTCGGCGAGAAACCCATCGCTGGCATCTGTCTCGGCCAGCAGGTCGTCGCCAACGCGCTCGGCGGCGAGACCGAGAAAATGGAGTTCGGCCACCGCGGCGTCAACCAGCCCGTCCGCGACCTGCGGACCGACCGCGTGGTCATGACCACCCAGAACCACGGCTACACCGTCGCCGACCCCGGCGACAACCTCGACGTGACCCAGATCAACGTCAACGACGACACGCCCGAGGGCCTGGAGAACGACGAACTCGACATCATCACCCGTCAGTACCACCCCGAGGCCAACCCCGGCCCCAACGACTCGAAGGGCTTCTTCGACGACGTGCTGGCGATGGCCGAGGACGACGCCGTCGCGACGAAGACGAACTGACGACGGGACGGTTCTCGACTGCACGGCTTTCGACGGCCAATTGACTCCGACGGTCTGTTTTTCTTCGACGCCCGACCGATTACTCTGACGAGCGGTCGACGGGGAGTCCTCTGTACTGGATCTCCGAATCCGACGCGCCGTAGTCGCCCGATCCATCAGACTCGCTCTCCGTTTCTGACCGCTGTTCCGGTGATTCGTCCGGGATTCCGGGATGGTTCTCGCGACTGATCGGCTGTCCCCGGTAGGTCAGCTGGCTCGCGCCGTCGTCGGCCTCGACCTCCTCGGGCGAGTCGACGGTCCGTTGCGCCACGTACTCGGTCGCGTCGGCCAGCAGCGACTCGTCGGTGCCCCGACTCGCCCAGCAGTGATACTGCTTGTGCGGCGCCCGGAGGACGAACCGGTTGGCCAGCAGTCCCGTCCGATAGGAGACGTCGGCTACGGACTCGTGGGGAACCTCCACGAGCGTGTCGTCCGCCTTGCCGCCGACGAGACACAGCGTTCGCCTGTCGGTCACGACGACGACCGTGCCCCGACCGGCGGCCGGCGACGTCGTGTTCCGCTTCGTCCCGAGTCCGACGCCCCGCTTTCGATTCGTCAGCACGTACGCGGGGGCCTCGGTCCCGTCGAGATAGGTCACCGGAGGGTCGTGCAGCCGTCCGTCCGGGAACGACTCCTCCCGGCCGGCGAGGACGCCGACCGACACCGACGGATGGGGGGCCATCTCGGCCAGTGTCACCGCCCTGTCCAGTGCCGTTCGGTCAGTCATCTATCGCCCCGCACGATACGCAGATCGCGAACAGGTGACCCATGGATCCGGTGTCTCTCCCGGCCGGGCATCAGCGTAGCTCTATTATTCCTATTGGTGGGGGAATCACCTAATACACGTTTTCCGCGTCGGGCGCGCGCATCGGGCGCGGGGCCGTCAGCGCTCCCACTCGTAGAACCACCACGCGGCGCCGAAGAGCATCAACCCCGCGCCCAGCGCCGAAGTGGCCGGTTCCGGGAAGACGAACAGGACGAACCCGATCAGGATCAGGAGACTCGGTTCGATCTCGTTCCAGTACTCGGGCCACGTCGGAAGTGCCATAGCGTTTCCTTGGTCAGCCGCGGAGAAATAGCTTCACCAGTGGCGACGGCCGACGGCACCGATACGCTGGCGATACCGCCTGGCCGCTGCCGGTGCCGCCGAGCGGCGGCCGATGCCGATCCGCTCATCGCCGACGAACGGCCGTCTCTCGGATCGCCGGAGTGCGCAGCGCGGTCGAGAAGCGCCTGGTGGCCGCGTCAGGCCGGTGACGGCGTCTGGACGGTCGAGATGTAGCCCGTGAGGTCGGTCGTCGTTATCATGCCGATGACGCCCTCCTCGTCGTCGACGACGGGGACGTGGTGGATCCCGTGTTCGATCATCGTGTCCGCGACGTCGACGATCGAGGCCTGCGCCGTCGTCGTGATCACGTCGGTCGTCATGTAGCGCTCGACGGTGGTCTCGGCCTTGGGCTTGCTCTTGGCGACGATGTCGACGAAGTCGGTCGTCGTGAGGATGCCCAGCAACTGGTTGTCCTCGTCGACGACGACCAGCGACCCGATCTCGTGGGTCAGCATCTGGTCTGCCGCGTCTTCGACGAGCGTGTCCGGCCGCACCGTCTGGATGCCCGAACTCATCAGTCGAGCGACGAAGATGTCGTCCATAGTCACCACTATACATATCAGGAATATAAACACCGACGATATCGATCGACCGCGAGGCGGCGAACGCGGCCGCCGGGTGGCCGAACGGAACTCCGGTAGCGAACCGGAAGTCACACGCCTGGCCCGCCGGAAGGACCGCGACATGTCCTGGTATCTGCTCGGCGTCGCCGGCCTCTTCGAGATCGCGTGGGCCATCGGGCTGGAGTACTCCGAGGGGCTCACGCGACCGCTCCCCACGGCCGCCACGGTCGTCGCGCTCGTGATCAGCATGGTCCTGCTCGCGAAGGCCGTCGAGTCCCTGCCGGTCGGGACGGCCTACGCCGTCTGGACCGGTATCGGCGCGGTCGGCACCGCCGTACTCGGGATCGTCCTCTTCGACGAATCGGGCGACCCCGTCCGTGTCGCCTTCATCGCGCTCATCGTCGTCGGCATCGTCGGGCTCAATCTCTCTTCGGGCGGTTACTGAGCGACCGGGACGGACGCTCCCGCCGCCGTCCGATCGACGGCGTTCAGAACTGCCGATACAGCAGGACGAAGGCGCCGACCACCAGCAACAGGACGCCCCACCAGAGCGAATCGCCCGGGATCGCCTTGAGCAAGAGCGTCACGACTCCCGAGGAGACGAGCGACCACCCGATCGTCGTCCGATAGGCCATACGATCGATTCGGGGCGCGAACGGAAAGGCGCTCGGCCGGCAGACCGAACCGGAGTGAAAACGGAGGCGGGGCGGGGTACTCAGCCGCACGCCGCGGCCGGCCGCCGCTCAGTCGTCTTTGGGCTGGCCCCAGTACTCGTCGCGCTTGACGCGCTGGCCGACGGGCTGGACGTCCAGCGGTTCGTCGGCGGCCTCGATGGCCTCCAGCGCCGCGCGGGCGCTCGCCAGCGTCGAGAAGTAGGTGATCTCCTCCTCGACGGCCGTCTGGAGCGGGGCGCGCTGGCGCGAGACGATGAGGTCGACTTCCTCGTTCTCGATGGCTTCGACGAACGCCTCCTCGCTGTCGAACTCGACGAGGTCGAAGTGCTCGGCGTAGCCCTCGATGAGCTCTTCGCCGGCCTCCGTCTCGCGGCCGGGGAACTCGCTCTCGGAGAGGTCGACGACGGCGGTCCCCTCCAGGGGGATCGCCTTGCCGACGGACATCTGGGCCTTCTGGTAGGCCTTGCCGAACGAGTCGGCGGTGCCCATGACCTCGCCGGTGGACTTCATCTCCGGGCCGAGGCGCGGGTCCGAGCCCGGCAGGCGGTCGAACGGCAGGACGACCTCCTTGATCGAGACCTGCTCGGGGACCTGCTCGTGGACATCCAGGTCTTCGAGGGTCTCGCCGGCCATGACCTTCGCGGCGAGCTTCGCGATGGGGACGCCGGTCGCCTTCGAGACGAACGGGACGGTACGCGAGGAGCGCGGGTTCGCTTCGAGGACGTACACCTCGCCGTCCTTGACGGCGAGCTGGACGTTCATCAGCCCGACCGTGTCGAGCGCGCGGGCGATGTCCTCGGTCACCTGGCGTACCTTCCGGTTCACGTCGCGGCCGAGCGAGCGCGGCGGGATCATACACGCCGAGTCGCCGGAGTGGACACCGGCGGATTCGACGTGCTCCATGATGCCGCCGATGAGGACGTCCTCACCGTCCGAGACGGCGTCGACGTCGAGTTCGACGGCGCCTTCGAGGAACTCGTCCACGAGGATGGGCTTGTCCGGGCTGACGCGGACGGCTTCCTCGATGTACTCCTTGAGGTCCTCGTCGCTGTAGACGATGTCCATCGCGCGCCCGCCGAGGACGTACGAGGGACGCACGAGGACGGGGTAGCCGATCTCGTGAGCCAGGTCGAGCGCCTCCTGTTCGCTCGTGGCGGAACCGCCCTGGGGCTGGGCGATGCCCAGGTCGTCCATCAGGCGGTTGAAGCGGTCGCGGTCCTCGGCGAGGTCCATCGCGTCGACCGAGGTGCCCATGATCTCGCAGTCGAGGCCGCGGCGTTCGAGTTCGGCTTCCAGCGGGTGGCCGATGTCGACCGAGGTCTGGCCGCCGAACTGGACCATCACGCCGTCGGCGCCGGTCTCCTCGACGACGTCGGCGACCTCTTCGGCCGTGATGGGCTCGAAGAACAGGCCGTCGGACGTGTCGTAGTCCGTCGAGACGGTCTCGGGGTTGTTGTTGACGACGTGCGCGTCGATACCGACCTCTTCGAGCGCGCGGACGGCGTGGACCGAACAGTAGTCGAACTCGACGCCCTGACCGATGCGGATCGGGCCGCCGCCGACGACCACCACGCTCTCGACGTCACGGTCGACCTGCACCTCGTTCCGGCCGAGTCCCGAGATGGGGTCGCGCGAAGAGTAGTAGTACGGCGTCGTCGCCGCGAACTCGCCCGCGCAGGTGTCGACGAGCTTGAAGTCGCGGTCCGACGTCTGGGCGTCGACCTCTTCGACGGTCGCGTCGGGGCCGGGCGAACTGGCAGCGTCGGCGGACTCCGTTTCCGCCCCGCCGTCGGAGCGTGGCTCCGACGAGGTCTCGCTCGCGTCGCTCGCGAGACCGCCGTCCGCCATCGCTGTGTCGTCGTCGGGTGCGTCCGGTCCCTCGACGACCGGGAGCCACGACACGTGCGTGTCGTTGAACTCGCCGCCGGCCAGTGCCGTGACCTCCTGGTCGGTGAAGCCCACGTCGGCCGCGGCCTGGTAGTCGCCGTTCTGGGCGGCCTCGGCTGCGTCGGCGATGCGCTTGAACCGTTCGAGGTACCACTCGCGGATCTCGGTGATCTCGTTTATCTCCTCGACGCTGTAGCCCCGGCTGAACGCCTCGAAGATGGCGTAGGGGCGGTCGGGCGAGGGGCGTTCGAGGTAGTGGTCCTCGAGTTCGTCGTTGAAGACCGTCGAGAAGTCCGCGGCCGGGTCGTACTCCGAGGAGCGCAGCGCCTTGAGCAGCGACTCCTCGAAGGTGCGACCGATGGCCATCGCCTCGCCGGTGGACTTCATCGCCGGCCCGAGTTCGAACTCGACGTCGCCGAACTTGTCCTTGGGCCAGCGCGGCACCTTCGTGACCACGTAGTCGATGGCGGGCTCGAAGGCCGCGGTGGTCTGGCCGGTGATCTCGTTTTCGATCTCGTGGAGGCGCTTGCCGAGCGCGACCTTCGCGGTGACGCGGGCGATGGGGTAGCCCGTCGCCTTCGACGCGAGCGCCGAGGAACGCGAGACGCGCGGGTTGACCTCGACGACGCGGTACTCGCCGCCGGGCGTGCCGTCGTCGCGCCACGCGAACTGGATGTTACACCCGCCCTGGATACCGAGTTCGCGGATGACGTCGAGGGCGGTGTCGCGCATGACCTGGTGGCCCTCGTCGGGGATGACCTGCGAGGGGGTTACGACCGTGGACTCGCCCGTGTGGATCCCCATCGGGTCGAGGTTCTCCATGTTGCAGATGATGATACACGAGTCGTCGGCGTCGCGCATCACCTCGTACTCCAGTTCGATCCAGCCGTCGATGGACTCGGTGATCATCACGCGGTCGTCGCGCGAGAGGCGCAGCCCCTTGTGGACGGCGGCTTTGAGCTCCTCCATGTCGTCGATGACGCCCGACCCGGCACCGCCGAGGGTGTAGGTCGTGCGCATGATGACCGGGAGGCCGCCGACGGCTTCGACGGCGTCCTCGACCTCGTCCATGGACTCGATGGTGATTGACTCGGGAACCGGTTCGCCGATGGACTCCATGCGCTGGCGGAACTGGTCGCGGTCTTCCGTGGCGTAGATGGTGTCGAGCGGCGTACCCATCACGTCGACGTCGTACTCGTCGAGGACGCCCTGTTCGGCGAGTTCCGCGGTGACGTTCAGGCCGGTCTGGCCGCCCAGGCCGGCGATGACGCCGTCGGGGTTCTCATTCCGGATGATCTCCGAGATGGCCTCCGTGTTGATCGGCTCGATGTAGACGGCGTCGGCCATCTCCGGGTCGGTCATGATCGTCGCCGGGTTCGAGTTGACGAGCACGACGCGAGCGCCCTCTTCCTGCAGTGCGCGACACGCCTGTGCTCCCGAGTAGTCGAACTCGGCCGCCTGCCCGATCTTGATCGGGCCGCTCCCGATGAGCAGGATCGTGCGGTCCTCTTGCTGTGTCATTACCCGGGGAGAGTTCGTTCGTCGTAATAAACCCGGCGAAAGAATACGGATATCGAAACCGAGTTTCGAAAATCGTATCCTACGCGCGTCGTGAGTCTACTCCACGGATTCGCGGAGAACGGGGCCGACCACCCGCGATCCGCCCGACCTCTCTGCGGTCCAGCGGGGGGTCGCGTCGCTACCGAGTCAAGTGCGACGACGCATAAATCACCGACGGTTCAGGTCGACCGACGCCTCGTGAAGCGGCACAAGCGGCGTGGCGACCGCGCCCAGTCGGTCAGTTCGTCCGGTCGCTGACCCGGTACCGATAGGGCTGCTCGCGGACGATCTCGACCTCGCCGGACTGGGCGTGGCGACCGAGGATTGTCGCGACGCGGTGTGCGCTGTCGAACTCTTCGCCGTGTGCCTCCAGCACGTCGAGGATCTCTCGCGCCGTCAGCGGTTCCTCGGCGTCGGCCTCCCGGAGTACCGAACGGATCCGCTCGAACTCGCGCTGACGTGCGCGCATGGGAGGGCCGTTCCCGCCGGACACCTATCAAATGCCGTCAGACAGCCGTCAGACGCCATGAATCTGGTATCCCGCGGACGTCCCGTCAGACCGCCGAGTCGTGTTCGGTCTCGAACTCGCGTTCCTCGCGGTACTGGTCGACGAACGCGGCGACGTCGAACTCGTGGAGCCACTGTTCGAACTGCGCGGTGGCCTCCTCGTCGTCGGCGTGGCTCACGGCGTGGTCCATCAGTTCGACGAGGAGCTCCACGACGACCTCGTGGAGGCGGCGCGCGTCGAAGTCCGCCAGCCAGACCATCGAGTACCCCGCCTGGCCGTCCTCGGAGACGTCCTCGACGACGACCTCTTCGGGGAACTCCTCCATCACGCTGGCCATGACGTGGGCCGTGGTGAACTCGGGGAACTCGTCGGCGGTCTCGATGGTCTCGGTGAGCACCTCGACGAGGAACTCCGGGACGAACCGCCCCAGCGGGTGGACGTCCATGACGACGGCGTGGACCTCCCCGCAGGCGCAGTCGTACTCGCGCAGGCCCATGTCGAGGTCGTGGACGGCGACCGTCTCGCCGCAGGGCAACTCGATGTCGGCCCCCTCGCTCCCGGGGACGCGCGGCTCTGCCATTGTCGGTCCTACCGCAGTCAGCCGTTTAAACGCCGCGGTACGGGTCGCGGCCGACGCGCCGGGGACTCAGGGCCAGTCGTCGCGCTCGTCGTCGCCGGCGGTGTCGTCGGGCGTCTCCGGCTCGCCGAGTTCCCAGTCGGCCGCCTCCGCGGCGTCCTCGACGGCGAGGAACTCCCAGCCGACTTCCTCGGCCAGTTCGGCGTCCTCCTCGTCGGTGCCGACGAAGACGTGGCGCTCGGTGCCGAACTGGCGCTGGACGTTCTCCAGGCTCTCGGCGCGGCTGCGGGGACCCGAGAAGAAGTCCTGTCGGATCCGGTGTTTGCGCGTGAAGTTCGTCACGACGTAGGTCGGCTGGTCGGATACGACGCCGACGTACTCGCTCCACTGGCGCGCGTCCTGGAACACGCGATCGGGGTAGGCCAGTTCCTTCAACGCGTCCAGATCGAACGCGAGCGTCATGTCGCTGCTGCCGCCGCTGTCCATACTCGACAGACGCACAGGACGGGGGAAAACGGCTTCGATCAGGCCCCGAGCCCGTCGCTCTGGCCCGCCGGCGCGGCGCTGGCCTGTGCGCCGACGCCGCCGACCGCCTGGAGGTACGCGCTCGTCAACAGCGAGATGCCGAAGACGATGACGCCCGTCTCCACCGCCCGATTGAACGCCCCGCTGAGGTCACCCAGCGGGACCAGCCCGGCGACGAACGTCGCAACGGCCCACGACAGCCAGAAGACGACAGCGAGGACGACCATCGGGACGGCGTTCTCCTCGACCAGCGCGTAGCTCTGCGAGAGCGACTCGAAGATCCCGTCGCCCGCCAGCGCGATCCGATGCCGCACGAAGAAAAACAGGATCAACAGCGCGACGCCCGGAACCAGGAAAAACAGCGTCCCGAGGGCGATCAGCACCACCGCGACGAAGTTCGCGACCAGCGACTTCACGTAGGCACCGCCGAGCCCGGACGTGATCTCCTCCACCGGGACGCTGTTGGGGTCCCGCGCCGCGAGCGCCCGCACCCCGACGACGTGGAGCAACTCCGCGACGAAGGGGAGCACCGCCAGCATCGCGACTGCGACCGGGAAGGACACGTCCATCCCCGTCTCCGTCAGGCCGTCGAGGAGCGGGAGCGCGGAGCTGTACCCCCGCTCGATCAGTTCGGCTTCCAGTTCCCTGACCGTGTATCCCCCCGCTTCCCTGAGCGCGAACTCGATCCCGCGCGCGAAGAACGTCTCGTAGATCACCGGGTTCGTGAGCCTGAACCCGAGGAACAGGGCCACCACCAGTAGCCCCGGGACGGTCAACAGTCGTTGCACCGCGTCCTCCAACGTGTCACCCACCGACACTGACATGACGCGGACTGGACGGCTCTGTCACTTAAAGGATCTCATCTCATTCAGTCTGACTGACTGCTCGCCAGACCGATCCGTGCGGTACCAGCGCCCGAGAGAGATTCCCAGGGGCGGGGACGCAGACGGGTGTCAGAACGCAGGAAGTCACGAAGGCAGTGACAGGCGACAGAACGCACGAAGACACGAAGGCAGCGATGGGCGACAGAAATCGCGGGGTCGAACAGACGGACGGGCCTTACTCGGGCTTGGGCGCCGCTTCTTCGAGTTTGTCCATGTCGACGTCCTCCTCCATGAGCAGGTCCTTGTGCTGGGCGACCTCGCGTTCCTCGCGGATGAGCTTCTTGTACTTGGACTGCTGGGAGAGGTCGCCGATCAGGACGCCGCCGACGATCTTGCCGTCCTTGAAGGCGAGGCGGCGCCACTCGGTGTCGCTGTACTTGCGACTGACCTCGTCGTCGCCGATGGTCGGGTGGCCGAAGGAGAGGAAGGGAAAGTCGAAGTGCGTGATCGAGTACGACGAGACCCAGCGGAACTCCTCGGGGTCGTCGGTTGTTCCGCCGTCGCGGAGGTCGTCCACCATGTTCTGGGCGGCGACCGAGCCCTGCTCCTTGGCGGAGCCCCACGAACCGTTCTCGCCCATGTCGTCGAGGATGGTGTCGTAGAACCAGGTGATGTCGCCGGCGGCGTAGATGTCGTCGACGTTGGTCCGCAGGTACTCGTCGGTGACGATGCCGTTGTCGTTCGTCTCGACGGGGGTGTCCTGCAGGAACTCCGTGTTGAAGCTCAGCCCGATGGCGACGCCGGCCCAGTCGCCCTCGTAGCGCTCGCCGTTGGGGTCGACGGCGGCCTCGACCTGCCCCGTCTCGTCAGTCTCGAAGCGGTCGACGCCGGATTCGAACACCGGCGTGACGCCGCGTTCGCGCATCGCCTCGTGGAGGATCTCCGCGCCCTCCGCGTCCAGGGCGTAGCGCCACCAGCACTCGCCGCGCATCAGGTAGTTGGCTTCCAGGTCCTGGGCGCCGCAGATGGCCGCGAGGTCGATCCCGAGCAGGCCGGCACCGACGATGATCCCCTTGTCGGCGTTCTCGACGTTCTCCTTGATCGAACGGGCGTCCTGGAACGTCCAGAAGTGGTCGATGCCGTCGGCGTCGGCGTTCTCGATCCCGAAACTCGCGAGGCTGGCGGGTGTCCCGCCCGTCGCGACGAGGAGCTTGTCGTAGTCGTAGACCGTCCCCTCGTGGGTGTGTACCTCGTTGGCCTCCGTGTCGATGGTCGTGACGTACGTGTTGAGTTGCAGGTCGATGTCACGCTCCTCGTACCACTCCGGTTCGTGGATAGAAATAGGGGCCTCGGGGAGTTTCCCCTTGGCGAATTCCTTGATCAGAATCCGGTTGTACAGTGCCTCCCCCTCATCGGTGATCACGGTGATGTCCGCATCGGGGTCCTCCTCGCGAATCGTCTCCGCTGCCGAACTCCCCGCGATGCCATCACCGATGATGACGTGGGATGCGCTCATGCCCGACATCTTCGTAACCGTGGTTAATGTGGGTTGCTATCTCTCCATGCGGTTGGTTGCCAAACGCACGCCACGAACGGAAATATTGATCGTTCCGTCATCTGGAACGGCGTTTACACCCGGGAGTGAACACGGACCGGCCGTCCACCCGGGCGCGAGCGGGACGTTCAAGAGCGTCCCGTCCTAACCGCTCCGACGAGATGAAACTCCGCCAGAACGTCCGTCACTTCGCGGCGAAACAGGCGCTGACGCTCCCGGTCGTCGGGGAGAAAGTCACCGATCGGCTCGTCGGGATGCACACGGACATCTTCGCCGGGAAGGCCGAGGAAGGACGACGCGACGAACGGCGGGACCACCTCGACGACTTCTTCGCCGCGACGATGGGAACCTACGTCGCCGCACTCCGGGAGGGGTACCCCGAGGCAGAGGCTCGCGAAATCACGCACGTTCAGGCCAATTTCGACTTCTACAACCACGGCTGGACGGAGATGATGGAGTTCCCCGTCGACGAACTGGAGGCCCACTACGAACGGTACGCGGACTTTTTCGACCGCCACGGGATCACCATCGACGACCCCCTCGGCGAGTTTCGTCCCGCCGACGGCGTCGCCGAAGCCCCATCGACCCCCGAGAAGCTCGACGACCCCGAACACCCCCACGCCGAGGGCGGTTTCGCCGACGACGCCTACGTCGAGACGCCGGACGGTGAACTCGTCGTCGGCGGGCGGGACGAACCCGACGACGTAGACGTGGACGCGGCGCCGGGCGTCGAGGGCGACGAATCCGAGGAGACGACCGGCTGACGCGCGGGCCGCCGCCGGGTCACTGGCGGAGGAACTGACGGACGAGCACCGCCAGTGATCCGGTCTGGACGGCGATGCCGACGGCGAGTGCGACGGGGAGCGAGCCGGTTCCGTCCGCGGCACTGGTGAGTGCGAGCGCCGGCCAGTACGCGGGGAACACGCCGGCGACGTGCTGCCAGGGCGGCGGAACGGCGGCGATGGCTGCGACCGGGATCACGACGAGAAAGCCGAGGAACTTGCTGACCGCGATGCCCTCGACAGTGTTAGCGGCCAGCCCCGATAGCAGGAGTGCGGTGATCGGTCCGTACAGCCCCGCGACGACCGCCGTGGCGAACAACGAGGGCAGTGAGACCGACACGACTCCCGAAAGCGGAACGACGACGGCAGCAGCAGCTATCGAGAGCGCCACCGTGACAACGAGTCGGTACGCGAGATAGCCGCGCTCTCCCAGAGGGGTCAGCGCCAGCGCCACCACTGTGCCCTGCTCGCGGTCTTCGAGGATCAGGAACCCGACGGCGAATCCGATGATGTTCGGTCCGAACAGGAACAGGGCCGCCGCGAGTTCCGGGTAGTACGCCGACAGCTCGACGGTCCCTGCGAGTGAGCGCTCGGCCACGGGGATCCCGAATCGAGCGACGACGCCGAGCAAGACCGGCGCGAGCCCGATGTAGACGAGCAGCGGGTCGCGAAGCCAGTTCTTGAGGTCGGCGACGGCCAGCGAGAGAACCGGGCCACCGCCGGTGCCGACACCGCTACCGACCGGCGGTCGGTCGGTCCCGGGCGCCGCTACGTCGGCCACGACGTGACGGTCGAACGAACGCCGTGCCGATATCGAGGCGACGCCGGTCGCCGCGACGAGGTACCCGACCGCGTAGGCGAGTTCGATCGCTGGGACCGAACCGACGGCCGCTTCGAGCAACACCAGCGACGGTTTCGCCGGCAGGAGGTAGAACAGCGGCGTCTCGACGAACCCGACCAGTTCCAGCACGGGCGCACAGAGGACGCTGGTGTACGCGAGCGCGGTCATGAAGTAGGCGTTGATGGAATCGAAGCGGGCGACGGCGACGAACCCCACGAAGACGAACAGCAGCGACGTGAGACCGACGCTCGCCAGGAGCGGGGCCCACCGCAGATCGACCCCGTACCCCAGGGCCGTGATAGCCGTCGTGGCCAGCAGGGCGAGCAACGTCAGCGAGATCGCCTTCGACCAGAGGTACGCTCGCGTCGAGAGCGGTGACGTCGGGAGCGCGTCGAGGACGCCCTCGCCCTTCTCGAAGAGAACGAGCGCTGCGACGAAGTAGAACCCGAGCAGGCTCGGATCCGAGAAGACGAACTCGACAGGCTGGAGGGGCAGTACTCGGAAGAGGAACGGCAGGCCGAACGCGAGGAGGAACTCTCGTTCATCCGCCCGTACGTCGAACAGTGGCAAGCCGAGGGTCGGATCCGCGAGGGCGACCCCGATGCCATCGCCGGCGTCGTCCGTGCAGTCGTCTTCCTGACGCTCCACCGGGACGACATCGGCGAGAACTACGAGGCCGTCCGGGACCTGCTCATCGAAGTCGTCGCCGACGGCCTCGTCACCGAGTGAGGCGCGGCCACGGACCGGGTTCGGCGTCGTCGCAGAACCCGGTACCCGCCCCGGTCATCGTCAGGTGGCGAGAAATCGTCGGCGGAACGGTCCTGTCGGACCGCCGTGGATTCGCCAGTCAGCCCGCGTCAGAGTCGTCCGCCGGCGCGCTGTCCTGGGCCGCCGAGAGCGCCTGTACGACCGTCGAGCGCCACTCCTCGACGCTCTCCAGGTCGTCGCCGAGCGCCGCGACCTCCGCTTCGACCTCGGCGACCGCGTCGGTCAGTTCGGCCCTCGTCTCGGTCACCGTCGCGTCGAGGTCGTCGACAGCGTGGTCGAGTTCCGCGACCTCGTCGAGGTCAGCCTCGACGGACGCGAGCCGGTTGTCGAGCCGCGACTGGGCCTTCTCGACCGATTCGACGCGCCGTTCGACGTCTTCCACGTGCGCTTCGACGGTCCGGAGGTCGTCGCGGACCTCCCCGAGCACCTGTTCGGCGGTTCCCTCGTCGTCGAGAAACGCTTCGAGGGCGTCGACGTACGCGTCGAGTTCGCCGATCCGCGTCATGCAGTGGTCGAGCTTCGCGTCGACGCTGCCCGAGGTGTCCGCGCCCAGGTGGCTCCGGAGCGTCGCGACCGCCTGCGACGACGGTTCGTCGCGCCGCAGTTCCTCGGCGAAGCGCTCGACCACCGAATCGTGCGGTTCCGGCTGCGTCGGTACCGCAGGACCGGTCGACTCGTCGGGCGCACTCGCCCCCGGCTCGGTCGTCCGGTCCGTCGGCGTCGACACGTCGCAATCGGCTGCCGTCCCGCCACGGGTCAGAGCCGCTGCTTCCCCGTCGCCGACCCCCGGCTCCGGATCACCCGGCTGCTCGCTGGACTCGTCCACGCACTCGGTCTGCTCGTCTTGCTCCGTTCGTTCGTCCCGCTCGGTCTGCTCGTCCTGCTCCGTTCGTTCGTCCCGCTCGGTCTGCTCGTCCTGCTCCGTTCGTTCGTCCCGCTCGATCGATTCGCCGTCCTGTTCGCCGTTCGTTCGCTCTTCGTTCTGATTCATCGTGGTTTCCGAACCGCCCCAATCCCCGCCCGTCGGACTGGTCTGTCGGTCCGCAGGGCGGGCGTAGCCACCGTCCGCGTCACCGATCGACGCGTCGATCCGTTCGTCGTCGATCGCTATCCAGTCGGCGGCGTCGACCGCGTCGAGGTCGTCCGTCCGTGCGATTTCGACAGTCGGGAGGTCCAGACACGCTGCCAGTTGGTCTGGATCGGCGTCGGCGATCCCGTATAGCGTCGACACCGGCTGCGACTCCCGAACGACGTCCTCGTAGACGATCCGACCCCCACCCGCCACGGACCAGTGTTCGTACCCTTCGTCCGCGTGGAATCCCACGGCGGTCTCGTCCACACCCGGTGGAAGCGACTCGACGAGCCGAACGGCGACCGGCTCGCCCGCGCCTATGGAAACGCGCAGGCGGACCGACGGATACGCGTACTCGTCGGTCACCAGCCGCTTCGAGACCGCCAGGGAGAGGTTTCCGCTCATTCAGTACCGCCGACGGAATTTATTGTCTACTACAACTTCAGTATTGCTGTCATACCCCCGTTCTCACAGAAAGAGAATACCAAATACAAACACGTGCACCCGAATTACGTTCAGTTACTTGCAAAATACGTGCCAATTGCTTCAGTTCGGTGCCCTACCTGGCGCACCCGTCGCGCGGCCCGCGAAAGACGAATCGGTGCCTGGAACGTCCGATCGCGAGTCCCTCACTCGCCGGTGATCAGATCGGCGCACGCGTAGCCCGCCTCGATCCCGCCGTTGAGCGAGCGCTCGGGGTACTGGGCCCGGGAGGCCATGCCTGCGTAGTAGACGCCCTCGGCCACCTCGTCGCTCAGGTCGTAGGGGACGACCATGTCGAGGTACCCGCGCTCGTAGATGGGCGCGGTCCGCGGGTTGCGCGCCGTCTTCACCCAGTTGACGCTATCGGGGTCGAACTGCGGGAACAGGTCGCCGATCCCCTCCCGCCAGTGGGCCTCGACCTCCGCGTCGGACATCTGCCAGAGGTCCTCCGCGGGGTCCTGGATGTAACTCGCCGTGTAGTAGAGGTGTTCGCCCCCGTAGCGCTCGCGCGGGACGAAGTTCGTGTGCTCGATGAACACGCCGAACGGCGCCTCGTCCTTGATGTTGAGCCAGTAGGTGTCCGACAGCGACTCCTCCATGCTCCAGACCGAGCACACGGTCCCCTGGAAGTCGATCTCGCAGGGGTAGCCCGTCAGGTCCTCGAGGACGTTCGGCATCGCGGCGACGACGACGCCGTCGACCTCGTGACTCGCCCGCTCGCCGTCGCGCTCGACGGTCAACGACTCGACCGCGCCGCCGGACTGGGTCAGCTCCGTCACGCGGGCGCCGGTGGTGACGGTGTCGCGCCCGACGGCGGCGAGCAGTTCGTCGAGCAGACGGCCGAACCCGCCGTCGAGGTACCCGAGTTGCTCGCCCCGGATCGGATCGCGTTCCCCGCGGAACTTCACGCGGCCCAGCAGCCACGCGGCGGAGACGTCCTCCTTGCGCGAGCCGAACTTCGCGTCGAGCAGCGGCTCCCAGAACGACTCGTAGACGTGCCGCGTCGTGTGTTCCAGCAGGAACTCCTTGATGGGCACGTCCTCGAAGTCGGTGATGTCGTCGTAGGTGTCGAACTTCGGCCAGCCGCCGCGCACGTCGATCTCCTTGACGAGCATGGCGAGGCGGAACTTGTCGTAGATCGAGAGGTGGGGGTAGGCGAGGATCTCCCACGCCTTCTCCATCGGGTGGACCACCCCGTCGACGTAGTAGGAGTCGGTCTTGTAGCGCCACTCCAGGTCCTCGCCGAGGTCGAGTTCCTCGATCAACTCGACGATGGTCCCCTCCGAAGCCGAGAGGTGGTGGTAGAACGTCTCGATGGGGTCGCCGGCCGTCTCGTAGACGGCGGCCAGCCCGCCCACCTGGTCGCTCGCCTCGAAGACCTGCACGTCGCGGCCGCGCTGCTGGAGGCGATACGCGGCCGCGAGCCCGGCGATTCCGCCGCCGACGACTCCGATCATACCCGCCGGTTCCACGGTCACGGGAAAAGCCCTTTCGCTCGGTCGACCCCGCCGGGGCGGCGATCCAGCGGCCGGACGAACCGGCGGCAAGACGAGTCGGTACCCAGAACAGCCGGCGACAAGACGAGTCGGTGCCCAGAACGGCCGGCGACCACCACGCAGGCCGCTCACCCGGGCGACTCGGCCAGCGCGTCGTCGGCCGGGCGGAGTTCGAGGACGACCACTGTCCCGCGCGGGTCGTTGTCGTCGAAGCGGACGTTCCCGTTGTAGAGGTCCATCATCACCGAGACGAAGTAGAGTCCGAAGCCGTTGGCGGTCTGGCCGGTCGCCAGTTCGCGCTCGAACACGCGGGTCTTGAGGTCCTCGGAGAGTCCGGGACCGTTGTCGGCGACGGTGACCCGAACCCACCCGTCCGCTCGCTCGGCGTCGACGCAGACCCGCGGTCGGGCCGCGTCGTTGTGTTCGACCGCGTTCGAGAGGACGCCCGAGAGGACGTCCGAGAGCAGGTCGTTCGCCGCGACGGTGAGCCCCCCGTCGGCGTCGTAGTCGATGGCGACCCCCTCGTATCGGTCCGACAGGTCGACGACCCGCTCGTGCAACATCGCCGAGAGGTCGACCCGTTCGAGCCGCTCGCTCTCGCTCGCGGTGACCGTGTCGTTGATCGCGCGTATCTTCTCGGTCAACTCCGTCAGCTCCCGGCACCACTCGCGGATGGTGTCGACCTTCTCGCGGTCGGCCTCCCCGTCGACGCGCGAGCGGAGGTGCCCGGCGTGGCCGTCGACGACGAGCATCGCGTTGCGGATGTTGTGGCGGAGGACGCCGTTGAAGAACTCGATCTGCTCGTTGCGCCGCTCGACGGCGATCCGGCTCGCGCGGAGTTCGCCCTCGTGTTCGACGCGGGTCAGCGCGGTCTCGGTCGTGCGCGCGAGGATCCCGCCGAGTTGCTCGTCGACCGCCGTGTAGTCGCTGGCCGCGTCGGTCCCGATGACGAGCACGCCGTGGTCTCCCAGCGGCAGGAACAGCGCCGAGACGGACCCGAACGCGTACGGGCCGACCACCACGTCGCGCTCGCCCTCGAAGGCGACCGACTCGCCGCCGGTGTACGTCTGCCAGAGCGGCCCCGACCCGCGCGGGACGCGTAGCGACGCGCTGTCTTCCACACCGAGTTCCGCGGCGAGGTGGTCGGTGACGGCGCTCGCGACGAGCGCGTCGGCCCCCTCCACGTATCGGAACAACGCTGCGTACGGCTGGTCGTGCACGTCGCTCGCGAACGCCACGGCGATGTCGGCGACCTCGGCGGTCGTCCGTGCGCTGATGAAGCGCCTGGTCGCCGCCTGCACCGCGGTCAGCTGTTCCAGTCGCCGTTTCTGGTCCGTGACGTCCCGCAGGAGGACGAGGTGCCCCCGCGAGCGGTCGAACTGGTCTTCGACCGCGGTCACCGTGAGCGAGAACACCGAGCGGTCCCGGTCGTAGCCCGGTGCGTCGACCGATATCTGCGTCCCGTCCTCCGGAGGTCCCGAGAGTTGTGGGAGGGCGTCCCCGGCGGCCTCGTCGACCAGCCGTTCGTCGGCGACGAGACGGGTCGCGGCGGGGTTGTGGTCGAGGACGACCCCGTCGTCGTCGAGGACGAGTACCGGTTCGTCGAGTTCTTCCGCGAGCAGGTCGGTGGCCACCGGGGCGACGCTGAGGAAGTTGTAGCGAAAGAGCGCGAGCGCGGTGACGACGCCGTGGACGGCGAACAGGTGCGGGGAGAGCGAGACGCCGGGATGAACGCTGGTCCCGGCGGTGTAAGCCACCGTGCCGACGGCCGGAAACAGGCCTCCGACGACGATCGCCGCCGCCTGTTTGCGGTAGACGTTCCGCGAGCGCAACGTGAACGCGAGCAGCAGGACGAACCCCGCGAGCACGTAACAGTACGCCACCAGCGTCGCACCCAGGACGCTCGGCGTCAGCTCGACCGCCGGCGCCGTGATCCCGGAGACGGTCCGGACAGTGACGGGCGCGGGGAACACGCCGTGGACGGGCGCCGTCCATCGGACGAAGAGATACACCGTCAGCGGCGTCCAGAGGCCGACGAGTCGCATCGGAGTGAGCCACTCGCGGCGTCCGGTGTACACGACGGCGAACACGAACCACAGCATCGCGACCTGGTAGGAGACGGGCGCGGTCAGTTGATAGGCGACCCGCGCGACCGCACCGCTCGCCGTCACCAGGTAGACGACCTGGAGGCACGACCAGCCACCGGCCGCGAACGTCAACCAGGCGAACGCCCGCGCGCCGGGCGTCTCGCGGTTGCGAACGGCCACGAGCGCCAGCGACAGTTCGACGACGCCCCCGACGGCGGTCACGGCGACCAACCAGTAGAGCGCCTCGTTAGCCATCGAGCCGAGTCACGACCCCCGAGTTTCGACTTCTCCGTATTAGAGCTTGTGACGGGCCGACACGCGGTAACCGCCCCGGAGGCGCTCTGCCCGGGCGATCGAGTCGCAACCACCGGACCGCCGTCCGACGGTTCGATCGACCGTCGGTACGTGACTCCGCTACCTTTTTGCCCGCACTCCGGGAATTGCGTCGCATATGGTGACGGTGCGGGCGCCGGCGACGAGCGCGAACCTCGGGAGTGGCTTCGACGTGTTCGGTGTGGCGCTGGACAGACCCGCGGACGTGGTCAGGGTCGAGCGCGCCGCGGAGACGACGATCGACGTGACCGGCGCCGGCAGCCAGTTCATCCCCGAAGACCCCGACGACAACACCGTCGGGGCCGTCGCGGAGGCGCTCGACGCGCCCGCGCACATCGAGATAGACAAGGGCGTCCGTCCCGCCTCGGGACTCGGCTCCTCGGCCGCGAGCGCGGCCGCCGCGGCCGTCGCGCTGAACCGCCTCTACGACCGCGGCCTCACCCGCAAGGAACTCGTGCCCATCGCCGCGGAGGGCGAGGCCGTCGTCTCCGGCGACGCCCACGACGACAACGTCGCGCCGGCCATCCTCGGCGGGTTCACGATCGCGACCCCCCGGGGCGTCTCGAAAGTCGACGCGAACATCCCGCTGGTAACCTGCCTGCCGGACATCGTCGTCTCGACCCGCGACGCCCGGGAGGTCGTCCCCGAGGGCGCGCGCGTCAGCGACATCGTCGAGACCGTCGGCAACGCCGCGACGCTGACCACGGGGATGCACCGCTCGGACCCGAAACTCGTCGGCCGCGGGATGGAAGACGCGGTCGTCACGCCGGCCCGCGCGAAACTCATCGACGGCTACGACGACGTCCGGCAGGCCGCCTTCGACGCTGGTGCGACCGGCGTGACCATCAGCGGCGCCGGTCCGAGCGTGATCGCCGCCTGCTACGACTCCGACCAGCGGGCCATCGCCTCCGCCATGGTCGACGCCTTCGAGGACGTCGGCGTGGAGTCCCGCGTCTACCAGACGCGGATCGGCGACGGCGCGACCTTTCACTGAACCCGTTCCCGTTTCGTCGCGAGTCCGACGGCGGGTCGTTCCTCCCCCGACCCCAGCCGCCTACTCTCCGGGTCGGCCAGTATCACCCAACTCGACCGTCGGACCGAACGCCAGTTACGGTCGACCCACGTCGGGGTCTGCCGGTCGAACTGTCGGGTCAACCGTGCCCGTCGAGCGGATCGGCGGGGTCGAGTCGACCGGCGCGGGTCGACGCCTACTCGCCTTGGCGACCCAGACGTCCGCTTCCGGGTTCTGGAAGGGTTCGACGACGAGCCGGCCGTCGAGGCGGGCCGTCTGGAGGGCTCCGCCCGCCTCGGGGCGACTCGTCCCGCCCAGGACCATCATCGCGTCGATCAGGATCGGTCTCGGCACGGGCGGCGACGGTTCGTCCGGGGTCGCGCCCCTGGCGGCCGCCAGGTCGGCGGCGATGACTTCGACGTACCGAACGGGATCGCGGACGCCGCCGAGCGCCCGGTGCCAGTGGGCGGGGTAGACGCTCACCCGACCGGCCCCGACCTCGTAGAGGGCGTCGGGAAGCCACAGATCGAGGTCAGTGATGCGACCGTCGAGGATCCGTTCGAACCGTTCGAGGGTGTACGGCGCCCTGGTACCTAACTGGTCCAACAACTCGGCGACGTACTGCCTGACGACCGTCCGCGGGACGCCGGGCCCCGCTACCCCGTGGAAGCGCTCGATCACGTCGACGACGTCGGTCGGATAGAGGTACCGACCCCTGCGAAGTAACTCGTCGATGATCCGCGGCTGGAGTGGGTCGCTCATGACAATCGTCACTTCGGCTACCAGCGGCATAAATTGCCGCATCGGTCGCGCGTCCGCACCGCGAAACGCCCCGCAATCGGTGCGGCCTATCGGCCGAACTTCCGAGAGACTCGCTCCGCTCGTCTCTCGACGTTCGGGCGCTTCGCGGTGCTCAGCGCCCGAACCTCCGCTGACGATTCTGGTAGTCCCGCAGCGCCCGGAGGTAGTCGCGCCGACGGAAGTCCCGCCAGTTCACGTCGGTGAAGTAGAGCTCGGAGTAGACGGACTGCCAGATCATGAAATCGGAGAGGCGCTCGGCACCGGTCTTGATGACCAGGTCAGGCTGGACGGGGAAGACCAGCTCCCGCTCGATGGCGGTCTCGTCGATGTCTTCGGGGGCCAACTCGCCGGCCTCGACCTCCTCCGCGAGCGCCTGGACGGCGGTCGCGAACTCGTGTTTCCCGCCGAGGCCGATGCTCACGACGATGGGGGCGTCGGCCTGCTCCTCGTCTTCGGGGCCGCGGACGGCGAGTTCACGGGGCGCCCGCACGTCCGCGAGTTCCTCGCGGATCGTGTCGACGACCTCGGCGTCGAGGACGCTGACGTAGACGGCGATCCGGTCGACGCCGAACTCGACGGCCCACTCGAAGAATCGTTCGAGCGTCAGGTACGCGTCGGCTTCGAGCAGGTCCCGCTCGGTGACGATGACCGCGACGGTCTCGGGGAGGTCGGCGTCGCTGTTGCGCAGGCGGAGGGTGAGATACCATTCGTAGAGGCCCACACCCGCCATTCCGACGGATGCGCCCTAAATCTCACGTTCGGCGTCGGCGGGCCCGCGGCGGGTCAGCGGCGGGGACGCCGCCACCGGCGGTCGCCGCTCTCGCGTGCCGACCTGGTCGGGAACGTGTCACGGCGTCTGCACGGGCGGGACGGTTCGGAAACGGTAAGTAGCTCTCCGCGGGATACCGACAGTAGCGTGACACACACAGTCCGACGTGCGGGCGCGTTCGCCCTCGTCGGGACGCTCGCGCTGGCCGTCCCACCGATCGCCAGCAACACGAGTCGGGCGCTCGCGACCGTCGCCGCGCCCGGCCCGTTCCTCCTCGTCGCCGCCATCGCGCTCTACGTCGTCGACGAGGGACCGCTCTTCGAACTCTTCGCCCGACCGGGTGACCGCCGCGACGGTCGGCTCTACGGTCTCGCGGGCTTCGCCCTCGCGGCCGCCGCGCTCTCGCTCCTCGCGGTCCGGTTCGCGATGCCGCTGCCCGTCTTCGTCGGCACCGTCCTCCTGCTATCGTGGGGGAACCTCGGCGGCCACCTCGTCCGGACCGTCCGCGACGAGCCCGTCCTCGCGACCGCCGGGTTCGTCGTCTCCGGGGCCATCGCCGGGAGCGTCGGACAGTACGCCACTGCGCTGCTCGTCGACGCCGCGGTCGACTGGCCGCTGGTCGCCTTCCTCTCGGCGAGCGGCGCGCTCCTCGGTGCGCTCCTGCGCGCCGTCCTCTTCGAGCGCGACGACCCCCTCGTCATGATATCCATCGGCCTGCTCCTCTGGCTGTTCGCCGACCTGCCGCTGTCGGTCCACACCTCCGGGGTCGCCGTCGCGCTGGCCGTCGCGGTCCTGCTCGGCGCGCTCGCGTACGCCCTGGAGACGGCGTCGCTCCCGGGGATGATCACCGGCGTCTTCCTCTGCCTGCAGACCATCGTGCTCGGCGACGTCGGCTGGTTCCTCCTGCTGGTCACCTTCTTCGGAGTCGGCGGACTCTCGACGAAGTTCCGCTACGAGGAGAAACAGGCCCGGGGCATCGCCGAGGAGAACGACGGCGCCCGCGGCAGCGGGAACGTCCTCGCCAACTCGCTGGTCGGCCTGTTCGCGCTGCTCGGGTGGTCGGCGAGCCCGACGCTGACCGGGCTCCAACCGGAGCTGTTCCTGTTCGCGTTCGCCGGCTCCATCTCGGCGGCGATGAGCGACACCCTCTCCAGCGAGATCGGCGGGGTCTTCGACAATCCGCGGCTGATTACGACGTTCCAGCGCGTCGAGCCGGGGACCGACGGCGCGGTCACCTGGCAGGGCGAGGTCGCCGGGTTCGCTGGCGCCGTCCTCATCGCCGCCATCTCGCTGGGCGTCTTCGAGACGGTCGGCGCCCTGGGCGCCGGCGTCGTCGTCTTCGGCGGCGTCGTCGGGATGACTGTCGATAGCCTGCTGGGCGCGACCGTGGAAGGCGTCTTCCTCGAGAACGAGGGCGTCAATTTCTTCGCGACCCTGGCCGCGGGCGTCGCGGCGGGGCTCGCGGCCGTTGCCGTCGTCGGCTCCGTCGCACTATGACCGTCGTCCGCGACGGCCGACCCGACGACCTGCCGGCGCTGCGCGCGATCCAGGAGACGGTACTCGCCGAGCCATGGGAGCAACTGCTGACCGTGGCCGTCGACGGCCCGCCGACGTTACTGGTCGCGACCGGATCGGAGACGGGGGGCGACGCGGGGACGCCGGTCGGCTACGCGCTCGCCGTCGCGGACGGCGACGACGACGCGGGCTACCTCGCCGAACTCGCCGTCGCCCCCGGCGCCCAGGGCGCCGGCCACGGCTCCGCACTGGTCGACGCGCTGGTCGAGCGACTCCGCGACGCCGGCGTCGCGGAACTGCGCGTGACCGTCCGGGAGGTCGACGAGCGCGCCCGCGAGTTCTACCGCGACCGCGGGTTCGAGCGGTGCGAACGACTCGAAGCCCACTACGAGAGCGGAGACGGCGTGTTGCTGGTCCGCGAGATCGACGAAAACGAGTGAGTCCGGTGCTCAGACCTCGTCCGCGGTGAGCACCCGGACGTTCACCGGCTGTTTGACGAACTCCCCTTCCTCGGCGCAGACGAAGACGTCGACGCCACGCTGGGCGGCCACGTCGAGCAGGCGCTGGGAGAGCTTGCCGTCGAGAACGACCGACGCCGGAATCTGGTCGCACGACTCCAGGAGGGCGAACGCCTCGTCGGCCGTGCCCTCGGCTATCGGTTCGTACGTCGCGTCGAGCAGTCGCACCTCCCCGGTGGCGCCTCCGATCACCGCCTCGACGTGACTCGCGAGCGTGTCCGGCGCGGCCGCGCCGGCGGCCCGCTCGGTCGTCTCGGAGGCAGGTTCGGCGACGGCGGCCTCCGCGGACCCGCCCGCCGAACTCGCCGTCTGCGTATCGCCGTCGGGTCCGGAGGACTCCGGCGACGAGTCGCCGCGGTCGACTTTCTCCGCGTCGGCAGCCGGCGGGGCGTCGCCCTCGTCGGCGTCGTCGGGTTCGCCGGCCGTCTCGGGACGGTCGGGTTCGACCGGGGAATCCGGATCGGTCGTCCCGGAATCGCCGTCGGGGGGCGAGGGCTGGGCGCTCCCGTCCGTGGCAGCCAGCCCGTGCGGTTCGTCGGTCTTGGCGTCGGCGGCCGAGACGGTCTCGAAGGGGACCTTGTCGCGGAGGGCGCTCATGAGTTCCCCGCGCGACAGATCCTCGACGGAGCGGTCCGTCGGCGCGAGCGCGACGTAGTCCACGTCGCCGACCTGCGCGAGTTCCTTCAGGATGAGGTCGCCGCCGCGGTCGCCGTCGAGGAAGGCGGTCACCGTGCGGTCCGCGGTCAGTTCCGCGACGGCGTCGGGCACGTCCGTCCCCTCGACCGCGATGGCGTTCTTGATGCCGTACTTCAGGAGCGTCAGCACGTCGGCGCGGCCCTCGACGACGATGATCGCGTCGCTGTCCGCGACTCGCGGGCCGGCCGGCAGCCCGTGGAACTCGGTGATGTCCTCGACGCGAACGCTCCGGCGGACCTCCTCGACCAGGTCCTCGCTGGACATGGTCGTCGCGTCGAACTCCGCCAGGAGTTCTTTCGCGCGCTCGACGACCTGCCTCCGCTTGGCCGAGCGCACGTCCTCGATGTCGCGTATCTCGACGTCGGACTGTGACGGCCCGACGCGTTCGATGCTCTCCAGGGCGGCCGCCAGGATGGCGGTCTGGACGCGGTCGAGTCCGCTGGCGATCGTTATCTCGCCGAAGGAACTCCCGCGCTCGGACTCGACTTCGACGTCGATACGACCGAGTTTCCCCGACTCCTGCAGGTCGCGGAGGTCGAGTTCGTCGCCCAGCAGGCCCTCGGTCTGGCCGAACACCGCGCCGACGACGTCACTCCGCTCGACCACCCCGCTCGTCCTGATGTCCGCGTGAATGAGATATTTCGCTGAATCGTACATTGATGAACTGCCCCTGTCCGGGGCCATGTGATGGTGAATGTCCGTCCATGAACCGTCTCATGGAACACTCCTAACTTGTCACTCGAAGACTCTAATATCTGCGGATCGGCCCACTGTCCACGAGTCCTCCGCTACGCGCGTCCGGCGATGCCCCGCGCTCGCTTCGGTTTTGTCCGATAGCAGCGTCGTCGCCCGAGACCGACCCGCACGACCGACGGTCGGCGGCCAACGATATTGAAGAGAATAACTCTTCGATCAAGTTGTTCGTTCACGAACGACGAAAGGTTAACGGGAGTGTAGTCAAACACGCAGTGTATGCACGAACGGGCACGCGTACTCGGTTGGTCGGCAGTCGGGATACTGCTCGCGGCGCTGGCGGTACCGTGGTTCATGTGGGGCGCAGACGGCGTGACCGCCGGTCTGCCGATCTGGGTCTGGTACCACGTCGGCTGGCTCGGCCTCACGGCCGTCGTCTTCTGGGTCTTCTCGCGTCGCGCGTGGGGCCTCGGGGTCGAGGAGGTGGGCCGCGATGGCTGACGTGCCGCTGCAGGTCGGGATCATCGTCGGCTACATGATCGTCGCGCTGGCGATCGGTCTCGTCGCGTATCGACTCACGGAGCGGACTGCCGAGGACTACTACCTCGCGTCCCGGACGCTCGGGACGGTCGTCCTCCTCTTCACGACGTTCGCCACCCTGCTCTCGGCGTTCACGTTCTTCGCGGGCCCGAACATCAGCTACGGCGCCGGGCCCGAGTGGATCCTCGTGATGGGGCTGATGGACGGCGTCATCTTCGGGATCCTCTGGTACGTGCTGGGGTACAAGCAGTGGCTCGTCGGCAAGGCAAACGGCTACGTCACCCTCGGGGAGATGCTCGGCGACCGCTTCGGGTCGCTCCCCCTGCGCGTGCTCGTCGCCGCGATCAGCATCTTCTGGCTGTTCCCGTACGTGATGCTCCAGCAGCAGGGCGCCGGGACCGCCATCGAGGCGCTGACCGGCGGCGCGGTCCCGTACTGGGTCGGTGCCGGCGGGATCACCCTGTTCATGATCGTCTACGTCGCCCTCTCGGGGATGCGCGGCGTCGCCTGGACCGACACGCTGCAAGGCGCGTTCATGCTCGTGATGGTCTGGGCCGCCTTCGTCTGGATCGCGAGCGCGGTCGGCGGCGTCGGTGCCGCGACGGCGACACTGGGCGACGTCGACGGCAACTTCCTCGCGCTCGGCGGTGGACTCTACACGCCCGAGTACGTCCTCTCGACGGCCATCTCCATCGCGTTCGGCGTCACGATGTTCCCCCAGGTCAACCAGCGCTTTTTCGTCGCCGAGTCGAGAGCGGTGATCAAGCGGACGCTTCCGCTGTGGCCAGTGCTGGTCGTCCTCCTCTTCGTCCCCGCGTTCATGCTCGGCGCGTGGGCGAAGGGCCTCGGCATCTCCGCGGGGCCGAACGAGAACGTCCTGCCCCTGCTCCTGGCCGAGTACACGCCCGCGTGGTTCGCCGCGCTGGTCATCGCCGGCGCCATGGCCGCGATGATGAGTTCAAGCGACTCGATGCTCCTCTCCGGGTCGTCGTACTTCACCCGCGACGTCTACCGCCCGCTGGTCGAGGAAGCGACCGAACGGCGCGAGGCGTTCCTGGGCCGCGTCGGCGTGGCCGTCTTCGCCACGCTCTCGTTCGTCGCGAGCCTGTTCCAGCCGGCGACGCTGCTGGAGATCGGCGAAACCGCCTTCGGCGGGTTCGCCCAGCTCGCGCTGCCGGTCGCCGTCGCGCTGTACTGGCCGAGGACGACGAGGTGGGGCATGTACGTCGGCGTCGGCGCGAGCCAGGCGTTCTACCTCGCCAGCGTCTTCCTCGAAGTCGTCCCCGGGAGCTATCTCGGCGGCTGGACATCCTCGGTGGTCGGGATGGTCCTCGGGCTGGTCCTGACGGTCGGCGTCTCGCTGCTCACCAGTCCGGCGCCCGAGGAAGACGCCTCTGTCTACGCGACCGGCGCGGACTGACTGGACCCACCTGATTCGCACGCCGGAATCCACCGTCCACCCTATCGGTCTCGGCCGACGCCGTGCCCGACTCAACACTTATTCATTCACGATTCATTATTATAGACTGTATGAAGAAACTGATCAACGACCCGGACGACGTCGTCGACGAGATGCTCGACGGCATGATAGCGGCCCATCCCGACCGGCTCCGCCGGCTCCCGGACACGCAGGTAGTGGTCCGGGGAGACGCACCACTCGAGAAGGTCGGTGTCGTCAGCGGGGGCGGCAGCGGACACGAGCCGACACACGCCGGCTACATCGGCGACGGCATGCTCGACGGCGCCGCGGCGGGCGACGTGTTCTCTTCGCCCACCGCCGACGAGTTCGAGGAACTGATAGACGCCTGTGACGGCGGCGAGGGGGTGCTCGCGGTCGTCAAGAACTACGAGGGGGACGTGATGAACTTCGAGACAGCGATCGAACTCGCCGAGATGGAGGGGGTCGATGTCGAGACGGTCGTCGTCGACGACGACGTGGCGGTCGAGGACTCGCTGTACACCTCCGGTCGCCGCGGCGTCTGCGGGACCATCCTCGTCCACAGGGCCGCGGGAGCGAAGGCCGCCGAGGGCGCCGAGTTGGCAGAGGTACAGCGCGTCGGCCAGAAGGTCGTCGACAACGTCGGGACGATGGGCACGGCGCTCACCTCGTGTGTCACGCCCGAGAAGGGGGAACCGACCTTCGACCTCGGCGAGGACGAGATCGAACTCGGTATCGGCATCCACGGCGAACCCGGCACGGAACGGACGGGGACGATGAGCGCCGACGAGGTCACCGACGAGCTGACCGAATCGGTCCTCGCGGACCTGGATCTCGACGAGGGGCAGGAGGTGGTCACCGTCGTCAACGGGATGGGCGGGACGCCGCTGATGGAACTGTTCGTCGTCAACCGCCGGCTTCAGGAGCTCCTCGACGAGCGCGGCCTCGAAACCTGGGACGCGTGGGTCGGCGACTACATGACCTCGCTGGACATGGCGGGCTGTTCGATCACGGTCTGCGCCGTCGACGACGAACTGAAGGACCTGCTCGGCGCGCCGGTCGACACGCCGGCACTGACGGTGCGATGAGCGCGGACGGGCAGGCGGCCGTCGCCGCGGTCGAGCGCGTCGCCGAGCGCA
The DNA here is from genome assembly GCF_051414035.1 of Halosimplex amylolyticum. Taxonomy (NCBI): domain Archaea; kingdom Methanobacteriati; phylum Methanobacteriota; class Halobacteria; order Halobacteriales; family Haloarculaceae; genus Halosimplex; species Halosimplex amylolyticum. Next base: position 1,954,883 of record NZ_JBLKNW010000001.1, read on the forward strand.
TCGAACGCGAGCGCGAGCGCCTCACGGAACTGGACTCGGCCATCGGCGACGCCGACCACGGCGGGAACATGGCCCGCGGCTGGGCGAGCGCCGCCGAGGCCGTCCGCGACCTGAACGACCCCGACCCCGCGACGGTCGCCAAGACGGCCGGAAAGACGCTCATGTCGGAAGTCGGCGGCGCGTCCGGTCCGCTGTACGGCGGGTCGCTGGTCTTCGCCAGCGCCGAACTCGAAGACGGGCTCACCCCCGAGTCCGCCGTCGCGTTCGCAGAGACGTACCTCGAGAAAGTCCGGGACCGAGGCGACGCCAGCGTCGGCGACCAGACGATGGTCGACGCGCTCGTCCCGGCGGTCCACACGTTCAAGAAGTCCGTCGAGGTCGACGACCTGCCGCCGGTCGAGGCGCTCGCGAAGGCCGTCGACGCCGCCGAGCGCGGCGCGGCGTTCACTGTCCCGATCCGCGCCAACAAGGGTCGCGCGTCGTACCTCGGTTGGCGCTCGGTCGGCCACCAGGACCCGGGCGCGACGAGTACGCTGTTCATCATGGAGGCGCTTCTCGAGACCGCCCGCGACCGTCTCGACGCCGCCGGCGCGGCCGATGTCGACGCCACGTCGCCGACGGTCCCCGACGAAGGGGACCCGGAGGAGTGATGGTCGGACTCGCCGTCGTCTCCCACAGCAAGCGGGCGGCCGAGGGGATCGCCGAGATCGCCGCCGAGATGGGCGGAGACACGCGCATCGAGGCGGTCGGTGGTGACGGTCAGGGTGGCATCGGGACCGTCTCCGACGACATCGAGGCGGCGCTCGCGGCGGCGGACGACGGCGACGGCGTCGTCGTCCTCGTCGACCTCGGGAGCGCCGTGATGAACGCCGAGGTGGCAATCGAGACGGCCGACGCGGAGGCGGTCATCGCCGACGCGCCCGTCCTCGAAGGCGCGGTCAACGCCGCTGTCGCCGCCACCAGCCCGACGGCCACGCTCGACACGGTCCGCGAGCAGGCCGAAGACGCCCGCGATATCGACAAGCTGTAGCGCTCGTCCGCCGTGACGGACACCGCCCGTCGACCGCCGTCACTCCCGTTCGAGCAGGTCTCGGACGGCCTCGCGGGTCCGACACGCCAGTGCTCGCTCGGCGAGGGCCGCCGCCTCGTCGGCGTCGGTCTCGAGGACGCGCTCTTTCACCGCGGGCACCGTCACGGCGCTCATGCTGAGTTCGTCCAGCCCCAGGCCGACGAGCAGTTCCGTCAGCGCCGGATCGCCCGCCATCTCGCCGCACATTCCGACCCACGCGTCCCTCCCGTCGGCGGCCTCGGCGGTGCGGTGGATCGCGCGCAGGACCGCCGGGTGCAGCGGGTCGTGAAGGTCCGCGACGCCGTCGTTCTCCCGGTCGGCGGCCATGACGTACTGCGTGAGGTCGTTCGTGCCGATACTCAGGAAGTCCAGCCGTTCGGCCAGCGCGTCCGCGAGGAACGCCGCCGCCGGCGTCTCGACCATCACCCCCAGTTCCGGCAGCGCGTGGTCGACCCCCTCCGACGCGAGGTCGTCCGCGACGGCTCCCACCCGATCGAGGGCGGCCTCGACCTCCTCGACGCGAGCGACCATCGGGAACATCACCGCCAGGCCGTCGCCGTGGTCGCCGCCGGCCGCGCGCAGCAGCGCCCGCAGCTGCGTCTCGAACAGGTCCGCGTGGTCGCCCAGTGAGAGGCGGACGCCCCGCCGACCCAGGAACGGGTTCGTCTCGGTCGGCGTGTCGAGGTAGGGAACCGACTTGTCGCCACCGATGTCGAGCGTTCGGACGACCACCCGCTCGTCGGCGAACGCCTCCAGCGCGGCGGTGACAGCCTCGTACTGCTCGTCCTCGCCAGGTGGCGACTCGCGGTCGAGAAAGAGGAACTCCGTCCGGAACAGGCCGACGCCGTCGGCCCCCCGCTCGGCCGCCGGGTCGAGTTCCGCGACGCTCCCGACGTTGGCCGCCACCTCGACCGCGCGGCCGTCGACCGTGCTCACGCCTCCGGTGCGGACGGACGCCTCGACGCCGCCGGCGGCGGCGCGTCTGTGCTCGTCGGGGTCGACGACGACTTCACCGGCCTCGCCGTCGACGAGCACCGCGGCGCCGTCCTCGATTTCCGCGAGTTCGTCGCCGACGCCGACGACGGCCGGGATCGACAGCGCGCGGGCGATGATCGCCGCGTGGGCCGTTCGGCCACCGGTCGCGGTCGCGATTCCCGCGACGGCGTCGGGGTCCAGTGTCGCCGTGTCACTGGGAGTCAGCCGCTCGGCCAGCAGCACAGTCCCCGCCGGCAGGGCGGCGAGGTCGACAGCGTCGACGTCCAGCAGCGCGCGCAGGAGTCGGTCGCGCACGTCACGCAGGTCGTCCGCGCGCTCGGCCATCTGCCCTTCCATCCCCTCGAACTGCGCCACCGCCTCCCCGAAACGGTCGGCGACAGCGTGCTCGGCGGGCGTCCCGTCGGCGATCGAGTCCTCGATTTCCCCGACCAGTTGCGGGTCGTCGAGAAACTGCCGCTGGGCCTCGAAGACGGCCGCCTCGGCCTCGCCGACGCGCTCGGCCGCCCGGTCGCGCGCCGCATCGAGCGCCTCGCCCGCCTCGTCTCGCGCCCGCTGGAAGCGCATCGCCTCCGTCTCGGGGTCGACCGAGTCCGTATCGGGTCGGTCGGGCAACGAGACGTCGGTCTCGGGGCGGTACCAGTGGGCGTGCCCGACGCCCGACAGCGGCGTGCTCCCGACTCCGGAGAGGGTCCTCACGGCGTCTCGCCTCCCTCGCCGTCGGCCGTCTCCCCGTCGTCCCCCGCTACGGGGGTCGTCAGGACCGCTTCGAGCGCGTCGAGGGCCTCGGCGGCGTCGTCGCCCTCGGCGACGATTCGAACTGTCTCGCCGTTGCGGACGTTGAGACCGGTGACGGCGAGCATACTGTTCGCGCTGACCATCTCCTCGTCGGGGCGGCCGACCGTGAGCTCCGCTCCGAACCTGTTCGCGGTCTGGACGAACTCCGCCGCAGGACGGGCGTGGATCCCCGCCTCCGGCACGACCTCAACGGTGCGCTCCATGATGATCGATCGTGTTTGATCGGTATGACGCTATCGTCGGTGTCCCACTGCCCGTCGCCGCCGGGGCCGAGACTGGCCTTTTTTATCAACACCGGCCGTCTCTCCGCGTATGCAGACCCACATCGTCCCGGTCGGGTTCGACTACGACCGGCTGATCGCGCCGCTCGTGCGCGACAGGCTCGACGTCGACCGCGTCGTGCTGCTGGAGGGGGCGGTCGGCAGCGAGGCCAACGTCGAGTACTCGCGGAACCTCGCCGCCAAACTGGAGAAGGACTACCGGAACCTCCTGGGCGCGACCACCGAGCGGTTCGTCGTCGAGGACGTCTACGACTACGACGAGGCGTTCGAGCAGGCGTTCGAACTCATCAACGCCGAACTCGACAGGGAGGACGACGCCAGCGTCTGGGTCAACATCTCCGCGATGCCCCGCACCGTCTCGTTCGCCTTCGCCACCGCCGCCCACTCCATCATGGTCGAGCGCGAGGAGGACCGCCAGCGCATCCACACCTACTACACCGTCCCCGAGAAGTACCTCGAGACCGAACTCGCCGAGGAACTCCACCGCGGCATCGACCTGCTCTCGGACCTCCAGGGTGCAGTCGACGACCCCGACCTCGCCGAGCGAGTCACCGAGCGGCTGGACGCCGCCGAGGAACTCCTCTCGGAGTTCGACGAGCGCGGCACCACCATCGGCGCCAAGGAGTTCGACGGCAAGCACATCCTCGAACTCCCCGTCGCCTCGTTCTCCAACGTCAAGCCCTTCGAGGAGCTGATCCTCTTCACCCTCGGCGAGCACGGCGAATTCGAGTCCGTCTCGGAGCTGGCCCAGGGGCTCGCGCGCGAACTCGGCGAGGAGTACACCGACAGCTTCCGCTCGAAGGTCATCTACAACGTCGACCGACTGGGCCCGGGCGGCAAAGGCTACATCGAACAGGAAGAACACGGGAAGTCCTACCGGACGCGCCTGTCACGCATCGGCGAACTCTGGGTTCGCGCACACTCGGACGATTGACGATGGATCGACGACGCACGAGTCGCGTGGCTGGCGGTCTCGGGCTGCTGTTCGTCGCTCTCTGGTTCGTCACGACGCCCGGCGTCGTCAGCGAGACCGCGGTGGCGCGCGCCACGGCGGGGACCCCGGATTCCGCGGCCTCTCCGGCGTGACGTCCGTCTGGGTGGACGGCTGTAACTAGTAGTTCGTCTCCGCGTTCGCCGCCGTCGGAGCGCTGTTGCTGGTGGGTTCGGCGCTGTGGTGAGTCGCAGCACGCCCCGGGTCGGGGAGGGAGCACGGCGAGGTCGACGCCGCAGACGAGCGGTCGTGACTGGCCGCGGAGCCAACCGCCGCACGCGCCGGTACGCGAAACGCACGTCGTCAGCTCACGGCGTGATTACGGCGCGGCCGTCTATCTCACCGTGTTCGAGTTTCTCGGCGACGGTGTTGATCTCGTCCAGGTCGTAGCGACTGGTGTGCAGGTCGACCGCGTCGCGCTCGACGAGAGCGACGAGTTCCTGCAGTTCGGTGTATCGGCCGACGATGTTGCCCTGGAAGGCGAACTCGCCGTTCACGAGCGCCTGTGTGGGCTCGTGGACGTGACCGCCGTAGCCGATGACGTGGTGGTCGCCGCCGGCCGCGACGACGTCGGGCGCGAGCGCGGTCGTGGAGTCCGCCCCGACGAAGTCGAGGACCTGCCGTGCGCCGGTCCCGTCGGTGATGTCCCCGATCACCTGCGGCACGTCTTCGCTGGACGGATCGACGGTGTGGCGAGCGCCGAGGTCGCTCGCGAGGTCGCGGGCGGACTCCTTGACGTCCAGCGCGACGATGTCGGCGGCGCTCATCGCGTCGAGACACTGGAGGCCGATGTGCCCGAGTCCGCCGACACCGATCACGACCGCGGTGTCGCCGGGATCGAGGTCGTCGACGGCCTTCTTCACGGCGTGGTAGGCCGTGATCCCGGCGTCGGCGTGCGGCGCGATGTCTATCGGGTCGACGCCGTCGGGGAGCGCGACGACCGACCGCTCGTCCGTGAGGAGGTACTCGGCGAACCCGCCGTCGACCGTCAGCCCGTTGAACGACTGGTTCTCGCAGTACATGGTCTCGCCCTGGCGACACGGGCGGCAGGTCCCGCAGGTCTGGACCGGGTGGCAGATCACCTGGTCCCCCTCCGAGACGGTCCGCACGCCCTCGCCGACTTCGACGACGGTCCCGGCGTTCTCGTGACCGAGCGTCATCGGGAGGTCCTGCGTGACGTAATCGTCCCACATCCCCTCGATGATGTGGTTGTCCGTCTGGCACCATCCGGCACCCTCGACCGCGACCAACACGTCGCTCGCCCCAGTGACCTCCGGCCGGTCGACGGCCTCGACCGTGAGCCCGTTCGACATATCGTCCGTGTACTCGTGGAGTCTGGCTGCGCGCATCGTCCGAATATTGGGCCGAATCTCCCATAAACATACACAGTAAATCACGTGGGTTTTCTCGGTCCTGCTCCGTCCCGGCCGTCGACAGGGTATTGTCGGTCTTGCTCCATCCTGGTCGTCGACCGGCACGGAGCAGGAATTCGCGTTCGCTCACAGCCAGCAGTGGACTGGACGGGTGGCGACGGGCGGTTCTGGAGCGCGCATGTCGGGCACGGTGGTGAGGAGAGATTCGCCGTCGACTCGTGAAGTCCGGTCGTGTTATATCCCCGACAGCAAAAGTATAGAAGGGCAGACTAGTAATACGCTGACACGTAGATGGCGACGAAGGAACTGCTGCTCGTCGGGCTCGGTGCCGCGCTGGCAGTGACGGGTGTGGTCGCGGTCACCGACGTCGGCCCCGTGCAGGTCGCGGTCGAGTTGGACGGCTCCAGCGATCACGGGGAAGACGGGGACGACGTGCCGAACGACGGGGAGGGGATCAGCCTCCTCGACGAGGCGACCGCCACGCCGGCCGAGGGGCGCGAGCCCGGCGTGAAGGGGACCGATCCCCCGTCGATCGACCCCACGCCGACTCCCGAACCCCCGACGGCGCCGCCGACCGACGGCGGGGAGAGCGACCTCGACGTCTCGAAGGTCGAGTACGCCATCCACAACCGCGTCAACGAGATCCGGACGGAGCGAGGTCACTCCCGCCTCCGGATGGCGCCGAAACTGCGGGCGGCCGCGCGGTATCACAGTCGGGACATGGCCGAGGCCGGGTACTTCGCCCACACCTCGCCGGGCGGGGAGACGCGCGCCGACCGCTACGAGCGCTTCGGGTACCAGTGCCGGATCGACACCGGCGTGGGCAACGAGTACGTGACCGGCGCCGAGAACATCGCCTACACCTGGGCGAACGTCACCGTCGAGTCGGACGACGGGTCGGCCTCCTACGACGGCAACGAGACCGCCATCGGGCGCGGGATCGTCGACCAGTGGATGGATTCGGAGGGTCACCGGGAGAACGTCCTCCGGTCGTACTGGGACTACGAGGGGATCGGCGTCGCCACCGCCGAGGTCGACGGCGAAACGAAGGTCTACGCCACGCAGAACTTCTGTTGACGCGGGCGCCGGTCGACGAGCCGTCGACCGCGGCCGTCGGCATGACGTAAGAGTTATTTTCCCGCCTCGTCCACTCTGTACCGATGACAGGGCCGTTCGCCGGATTCCACGCTCGCGCGACGAACGAGCCCCCGGCGTCCGCAGCCGTCGCGGTACGTGTAGGGGCCCCCTAGCCCCACACACCTCCATTCTGACGACGCGTTCGCATCGACGCTCCGACTAGCACCCGATACAGACCAATGGACGACGCCACACTGCAACCCGACCGACCGCATCGACCGATAACCACCGCACGAGCCGCCCGAACGCCTGCGCCACTCCGCAGGAGTGCCTGCTCGCCACTGGGCGAGAACGCCGGCTCGCTACTCCAGGGGAGTGACTCGCGATGAGCACCGATAGCGACGCCGCGGACGCCGACGCGGCCGACGGAGAGGGCGCCGACGGCGGCGACGCGCTGCCGGGCGAGTACGACCCCGAAACGGTCGAGCCGACGTGGCAGGACCGCTGGGTCGCCGAGGGCACCTACGAGTACGACGGCGACGCCGACGTCGACCCGAACCTCGTCTACTCTATCGACACCCCGCCGCCGACGGTCTCGGGGAGCCTGCACATGGGTCACCTCTACGCGCACACGCTGCAGGACTTCACGGCCCGCTACCACCGGATGGCCCGGGAGCACACGTTCTTCCCGTTCGGCTACGACGACAACGGCATCGCCTCCGAGCGGCTCACCGAGCAAGAACTGGGCATCCGCCACCAGGACTACACTCGGCGGGAGTTCCAGGAGAAGTGCCGCGAGGTCTGCGCCGACTACGAGGCGGAGTTCACCGAGGAGATGCAGTCGCTGGCGATGTCCATCGACTGGACGAACACCTACAAGACCATCGAGCCGCGCGTCCAGCGCATCTCGCAGCTCTCCTTCGTTGACCTCTACGAGCAGGGCCGCGAGTACCGCCAGCGCGCCCCGACGATCTGGTGTCCGGACTGCGAGACGGCCATTTCCCAGGTCGAACAGGAGGACAAGGACAAGCACACGCTGTTCAACGACATCGCGTTCGACCTGGTCGAGACCGGCGAGGGCGAGGACGAACCCGACGACGACGCCACCTTCACCATCTCGACGACGCGTCCGGAGCTCCTGCCGGCCTGCGTCTCCGTGTTCGTCCACCCCGACGACGACGAGAACCAGCACCTCGTCGGCGGGACGGCGCGGGTCCCCATCTTCGGGCAGGAAGTCCCGATAATCGCCGACGAGCGCGTCGACATGGAGACCGGGAGCGGGGTCGTCATGTCCTGTACGTTCGGCGACCAGACCGACATCGAGTGGTACCAGGCCCACGACCTGCCCCTCCGGATCGCCATCGACGAGTCGGGGACGATGACCGACCTCGCCGGCGACTACCAGGGCATGTCCACGGTCGAGGCCCGCGAGGCCATCATCGAGGACTTGGACGAGGTCGGCGCGCTCGTCGAGAGCCGCGACCACGACCACACCGTCCAGGTCCACGAGCGCTGCGAGACGGAGGTCGAGTACCTCGTCACCGAGCAGTGGTACGTCGAGATGCTCGACCGCACGGACGAGTACCTCGAAGCAGGCCGCGAGATGGAGTGGTACCCCGAGAAGATGTTCACCCGCTACCAGCACTGGATCGAGGGCCTGGAGTGGGACTGGTGCATCTCCCGCCAGCGAGACTCCGGCATCCCGATCCCCGTCTGGTACTGCGACGAGTGCGGCGAGACGATCATGGCCGAGAAGGAAGACCTGCCGGTCGACCCGCTCTCGGACGACCCGCCGGTCGACTCCTGTCCGGCGTGCGGCGGCAGCGACTTCCGCCCGGAGGAGGACGTTTTCGACACCTGGGCCACCTCGTCGCTCACGCCGCTGATCAACGCGGGCTGGGACTGGGACGCACAGGAAGAAGAGTTCACGATGGAGCACCCGGAGCTCTACCAGTTCGACCTGCGTCCGCAGGGCCACGACATCATCTCCTTCTGGCTGTTCCACACCGTCGTCAAGTGCTACGAGCACACCGGCGAGGTGCCCTTCGAGAACGTCATGATCAACGGCCACGTCCTCGACGAGAACCGCGAGAAGATGTCCTCGTCGAAGGGTAACGTCGTCCTCCCCGAGGAGGTCATGGCCGAGTACCCCGTCGACGCGATCCGCTTCTGGTCGGCCAGCGCCTCGGTCGGCGACGACTTCCCCTACAAGGAAGGCGACCTCGAAGCGGGTGAGCGCCTGCTCCAGAAGATCTGGAACGCCTCGCGGCTGATCGACCAGTTGACTCCCGCCCCCGAAGCCGTCGAGGCGCCCGCGGAGGAGGACCTGGCGGCCGTCGACCGCTGGATCCTGGCCGAACTCGACGACGCCGTCGCCTCGCTCACCGAGCAGTTCGAGGCCTACGAGTTCTCGAAGGCGCGCAACGAACTCCGGTCGTTCTTCTGGAACACCTTCTGCGACGACTACCTCGAGATCGCGAAACAGCGACTCAGCGACGGCGGCGACCCCTCGACGGAGTACGCGCTGGTCACCGCTCACCGGACCTTCCTGAAGCTGTTCGCCCCGTTCCTGCCGCACGTCACCGAGGAGCTGTGGCAACGGCTCTACGCGGACGGCGACGGTGACACGGACGACGGCGACGAACTGGACTCCGTCCACACGACCGACTGGCCGGAGACTCGCGGCTACGACGCCGACCTCGACGCGGGCGAGCGGGCGATGGAGGTCATCGCCGCGCTCCGCCGGTACAAGACCGACGAGGGCCTGCCGCTGAACGCCGACCTCGACCGCGTCCGGATCTACGGCGGGGTCGCCGGCTTCGAGAACGCCATCGCCGAGGCGATGCACGTCGACTCGCTGGAGACGCTCGACGAGGCGCCCGACGTCTCGACCGAGGTCACCGGCGTCGACCTGGACTACTCGCTGGTCGGGCCCGAATACGGCAGCGAGGTCGGCGACATCGACGCCGCCATCGAGGCCGGCGAGTTCGAAGAAGTCGACGGGAAACTCCAGGTCGCCGGCGTCGAACTAGACGCGGAGATGTACGAGATCGAAGAGGCCCGGACCTACTCGGGCGAAGGCGAGATGATCGAGACCGAGAACGCCGTCGTCATCGTCGGCTGAAATCGGGTTTCACACTTCTTCGTAAACACGAAGTTGACGTGCCCTTTCTATTCCTTGCACTGAGATGCAAGGTGCTCTGTTATGTCACACCTTGACGTATCGTTGCATATGGCCTCGATTGCCCAATCACCCGCGAAGGCGCTGAAGATCTTCTCACTGCGCAGTTTTTCCCCTATCGCGAAGACGGTCGTGGCGCTCGGAACCTACGTTGCATGGACGGCACTGACGTGGCTTTTAGAGGGGCGTATTCAGACGTTACGTCGTCCAGAAGCCGTGACGGACCGGTTGGTCTACACCGGTGTGGCGAACATTGTCGTCGGGACGGTGCTGGCCTTGCTTGTCGTTCGGGAGTTCGTCGCATCAGACTTCACAACTCGAGCGGATCTCGGTTTCCGGTCAGTTCCCCGCACCGTCGCCGCAATTCTCGTCGGTGGCATCCTCGGATTAGGGCTTTACGTCCTGCAACAGCCAGCGACGACCGACCCGGTCGTTGTCACGAACGTGTTCGCACAGGTGCTCCCTGTTTCGATTGCCGAGGTGGTCGTCTGCTATGTTGTCGTTGGAGGCAGTATAGCAGCGCTATTGCGCGACCGTGGTGTACATCGCTCCCTTACGATTGGAAGCGCACTGGTCGTCTCGACGGTGCTCTTCGGCATCTACCACTTCGCCCACAGTCCACCGTTTAACACGGTCGAGATGGTCGGTCTACTCACCGTAGTCGGTGTAGGGACCGGACTCTTCTACTTCGTTGGCGGGTCATTCTATGGGGCGCTCGTCTTTCACAACTGCATGGCATTATTCGGTATCGTCTCCTCGCTATCGGACTCCGGGCAACTTACGGCGTACCAGCAACCCCTCGTTCCACTCTTAGCGACGGCGCTCGCCGCGCTGGCCGTCCTGGTGGGGGTCGAACGCCTGGTTGTCAAACCCTCGCAAAATGGGAGGATGGAAACTCAGGCTTCCTGAGTGAAACGAACGACCGATCAGACTGAGATCCACTCCCTTTTGTTCACACGGGGCATGAGCCGAACGCTTCTCGAATCACATGCCGCCGTGAGTGCCTTCTTAAGTGGAGAGTGGACCTGATTGATACGTATTTCCCCCGGCTGTTTCGTCACTGGGCACGTGAAACGAACAGCAGCAGTTTGCTGTATACAGCCGCTATGTCTTGCACGCTCCATCTATCCAGGTCTTGTCAAGACTCGCATGCAAAATACAGGGCGCATATTCAGCAGTGCGAACAGAGTCTGGATTCAGATAACGTATCCACTTATTTTTCAGATGATTGGAACTAGCGCTGGGTATTTGCTGTTGGCGACCAACCATTGGAGTATGTTACTTCGCATCGTTCTGGCAGTCTTTGGCGTCCTCGAGTTGTTCTTCCCCAGACAGCTCATCGACTACATGATGGATGTGACAACTATGGGGGAGACTACATACGAATTCAAGCCGTGGGTGTACAAAGTCGCCAGACTCGAAGGACTCGCCTTCGTTCTGATCGCGGTTTGGTTGAGCAAGAACCGAGGTAAAGACAGTTAGAAAGCTATCTCTCGGATAGCCCCAAATACAACCTCTAAATTCAGTACACGATCGTTGTCCAGCACGAAGGGTAGCAAACCTGTATTTCCCACTTGTGTGTAAACACGAAAGTGGATATTGTTCAGAGGTATAAGCATAGGCGGTTCCCCCCCGAGCCTCCTCTAGAGATGATTTCTGAATCCTCGGCTCTGTTGAAATCCTAGTAGTCCGATACTTTTTCGCTGAAACAGCCATTAGATAGGACTGCGAGTCTACCACTATTAACCGGGTTAGCTAAGAAGCATCGAGCGATGAACTCTGAAGAGCGAGAACAGGTCTATGGAAGGGAAGAGTATTACTGGGGAACGGAACCGAACCAAATGGCCGAACGAACGGTCGAGATCGCGTCCAGCGTAGCGAACGAACCAACAGCTATCGATATCGGAGCTGGCGAAGGGAGAGACTCCGTTCTCTTCGCCGAGCACGGGTGGGAAGTGTATGCTGTCGATGTGTCTCGGAACGGTTTGGAAAAGGCAAAACAACTCGCCGAGCGTCGAGCCGTCGATATTGAAACGATTCGGGCAGATGCGAACGAACTGGCCCTCACTACGAGCATTGATGTTGTCTACTCGGCAGGGACAGTCCAGTATATCCGTCCTGAAAACCGGAAACGACAGTTCGACAATTTCAAGTCTCAAACGAATGCCAACGGGGTTCACGTTATCTTCGCGTTCGTCGACCACCCCGAAATCCCAACGCCGCCGGACTGGACGGAAAACGAGTACTTTTACGATCCGGGCGAACTGGCAGACCACTACGAAGACTGGAAGACAATTCAATACGACGAGGTTGTATTTGACGATGACTCTGGGAACGAACCGCACCAGCATGCGGCGGAGATTCTGTTTGCTCAAAACCCGGGTGAGTGAGCCTCGTCTGGTATGAACTGTTATATCTACGCTCTCTATTGAACGCTCAGAGTGACTTTTCGATGTTGTGAGTGAGACAGCCGACAACGAGTTCACGGAACTGCTTCCACCAGCGCCGTGAGCGGATGAATGCGCCATATTTCCGTTTACGGCGAGAGTTCATCGACTCGTTCTGACTACGTTGCCCGTAGAGGTCGGCGTCTAGCCGAGCATTCCACGCTTTGTGGAGCGACGAAAATTCTCGGTGCTTGATCAGGGGACGAGTGCCATCTTCACGGGCTAACGCGCGAATATTCTGGTCGTCGTATCCCTTGTCGCCGATGAGAATCGCTCCTTTACCGGTATTCCGCTCGATGAGCGACGGCGCGATCTTCGAGTCGTGTTTTCTGGTCGTCGTCACGTGGAGGTCGAGGATGGCATTCGCTCCCGTATCCACGAGAAGTGTAACTTTCAACTGCTGAATCGTCAGCTTCGTTCGCTTCGTGTAGTGTTTCGAGGCGTGACTCCGGTCAATGCCAGAGGCACCGATCCCGACGACACCGATAGTCGGGAGTCGTGTGATCGAGAGGTTGAGCAGGACGCGCCAACCATCCATACCAAGCCTGTCGAACGCTTTGCACAGCGTTGACGGCGCAGAGAGTTCGGTGAGGTTAATCGCTTTCCGAATGCGGGGCATCTCGACGAGTTCGTCAAGGAGAGTTCGATGGGTCGTGTCCTTCCGCACTTTGAGACACAGGAGAAGGATGTGCTGATGACCTGAGTACCGTCGTTTCGAGAACTTCGAAGAGTACCGAGCGACAGCTCGACGAGCCAAGTGAAATGCCTGCTCAACAAACCGGAGTACCCGCGACTTTGGGAGGGCTTGCATCCGGTCAAACTATCGACCGAACCTGTAACTCTCCGAGGAGTTCAACAGAGCCATAATTTTGTATTCCACTGTCACTGAGACCCTCAGACTTGGGTTTTATATACTCCATGAGAAACCAGATGACCGGATATGTCGGCCGAGAAGTTGAAGATCGAGACGCAGGCGGATAGCTGGCGGCTCCGTTGCCCGTTCGGGCACAAGGTCGCACCGACGAACAACCACTGGAACTGTCGCCGCTGCGCGAACTCCTGGCAAGAGGACGCCGAGCCGGAAATTAGAGGGGGCGATCGGCAAGAAGACCGAGTAACGTCGTAAAACCGAGGGAAGACAGTTGCGATGCCATCATCTCTCGGTGTTCAGTTTTCGAGTCCCTTCAGTCGAGTTTTACCGGGAGATCCGTCTCCCGGAGACGGTAGTGCGGCGGATCGAACTCCGTGACCAGCGCGTGCACTTCGACGCCGGCGTCGGCGACCTGTGCGAGCAGGTCCGCGAACTCGGGGTCGACCTCGCGGAACGGCTCCCACCGTTCGACGTCGGGCCGCTGGACGACGAAGACGAGGTGGGCCTCGACGCCGTCGGCGGCGAGCGATTCGAGACTGCGGAGGTGGCGTCGGCCCCGTTCGGTCGGGCGGTCGGGGAACTTCGCGACGCCCTCGTCGACGTGGGTGGTGGACTTCACCTCGACGTAGGCCGTCCGGTCGCCGTCAGCGGATTCGAGCCGGAAGTCCGCGCGCCCGTGATCAGGAAGCGACGGCTCGGGCGTGACCTCCCCGGCCCAGTCGAACGCCGGCAGGTGGCCAGCGTCGAAGGTTGCGAAGAACAGGTCGTTCGCGAGCGCGGCGCGGAGGCTCACCTGGACGGGATCGCTCCCGCCGTCGCCGTCGACGCGGATCGCGATGGCGTCGTAGTCGGTGGTGCGGTCGGGGTCGTCGACGGGTTCGCACAGGATCTCGTAGCCCGGGACGAGCACGTTGCGGAGCTTCCCGGGGTCGCCGAGGTACACGTCGCCGACGTGGTCGCCGAAGTCGACCCGGATCACGAACCGGTTCTCGCGCTCGACGAACTCGCCGGCCACGGGGTCGCCCTCGCGCGAGAGGAGGGTGTCGGTCATCGCCGCGGTGTAGCCAGCGAACGGGCGTATGGGTTCCGTTCCGCCCTCGTCCGGCGATGCCGGTCACTCCGGGACGACCGGCTCTCCGCCCGCGACCATCGGGACGCCCGCCATCGCCGGCCAGTACTCGAAGAGGTTCGCGGCGGCGTCGCGGCGGATCTCGTCCTGGTCTTCGCGCGCGAACCGGGAGATGGCGGCCATCCTGACCCGCTCGCCGTTATTGATGCCCGCGTTGTGCGTGAGCAGGCCGTGCCAGAGGACGACCGTCCCCGCGTCGCCGGCGATCTCGTAGGGGTCGCACTGGTCGTGCAGCCGCTCGTCGTAGTCCCACTCGCCGGGCTCGTCGCCCAGCGCCGGGATCTGCGAGTTGTTCGGCTTGCCGCCGACCGTTTCGAGCGCGTGGTCGTCGAAGTACTCCGCGGCCACACGGTGGGAACCGGGCCAGACGGTGAAGCCCCCGCCGCGCGGCCCGACGTCGTCGAGGTAGACGGCCGCCCCCAGCTGGAACGTGGTCACTTCGGGATTCTCGTCGAAACTCGCGTAGCCGTCGAGGTGGCCGTCGACGGACTTCGGGCCGGTGGTGGCCGCACCGGCGTCCTCGTCGGGGAAGTTGAGCGCGACCTGCATCCCCGAACCCGGCGGCGCGAGGACGTCCTCGCCGACGAGCCCTTCGGCCGCGGGGAACAGCGCCTCCGCGATCCGGGTGAACGGTGCCTGGTCGACGCCCTCGACGTCCACGTCGTAGCCGTGGCCGACGACCTGCTCGGGGTCGTCCGGGTCGACGTCGATAGCGTCCACGACCGCTTCGCGTCCCGCCGCGACCGAGCCGGCGTCGAGGAGGTCGTCGAGAACGAGAAACCCGTTCCGGGCGAACGACCTGCGCTCCGCGTCGGTAATCGATACCATATCACGTGCTAGCGGGAGTCGTGGGTATAGCTTCGGACTGCGGAAGGACGTTCCCGGAGTCGCGTCCGGGGCGACGACACCGACCGAAGCGAGTTAGCTGGCGCCCCGCTTGACCTTCTCGACGCGCGTCGCGAGCGCGAGGAAGGTCGCGAGGAGCGTGAGCGCGACGGCCCACCCCGCGGCGAGGTCGTGGGCGAGGACGGCGTGCTCTGGAACGCCGACGGCGGCGAACGGTTCGGCCCGCAGCCACGTGTGGTGGGGCCCCTCCAGGATGGGCCAGAAGTAGTCGACGACGTCGTTGAAGCCGTACCACGCCAGCGCGACGGCGACCGATCCCACGGAGAACGCCGCGTAGCGGTGGATCAGGAACGCCTCGACGGCCATCGCGAGGTGGCTCACGATGAGGAACCAGTAGAGCCAGGCGGCGATCCCTCCGGGGCCGTTGAGGACGAGCTGGACGTACGGCGTCCAGAGACCGAGCTTGATGCAACCGAAGAAGGCCAGCATGTGCAGCGGGCCGGCGTCGATATCGAGCCGCCAGGCGACCAGCGAGAGGCCGATGAACATGGTCGCGACCGGCGAGTCGGGGATGAGCGGGTAGGCGACCAGGGGCGCGGCCCCGAGTTGGCCTCCGAGCAGCGGGGGCGCGAAGTCTGTCGGTTGCCCCGCGTAGTACCAGAAGCCGAACAGCGTGCCGACGAGGTTGACCAGCGCGATGGGCCAGGCGAGTCGCAGGCCGACGTCCTCGACCCAGTCGGGGAGGGGCGCGACGTAGCGGGGGAGCCCCTCGGAGTCGGGCAGCGATGCGTCGAAGTACCGGGCGACGACCCGTTCGACCCGTCGGCCGACCCCGTCGGAGGCGGACATGGCAGACGGGACGGCCCCCGCCGGCAAAAACGGTAGTGATCCGGGCGACGGGATTCGAACGGCCGTCGACCCCCGATCAGTCGACTCGCAGCCGCGCCACCGCCGAGGGGGCGAGCGTCACCTCGACCGTCCCGTCGTCGCTCGCCGTCCCGGTCGAGCGCTCGATCCGGTAGGCGTCGGGTTCCGAGCGGGACTCCTGGACGTCGTGCGGGCTCCCGGTCGGTTCCAGCGCGTCGACGGCGACCGAGCGGCCGGCCGCCGCAGATCCGAGGTCGACGGTCACCGCCCCCTCGTGTGAGAGGTTGCGGTTGGCCAGGAAGACCGCCAGTTCCTCGCCCGCGTCGGTGACGACGGCCGTCGCGTCGACGTACGGAACGCCCTCCATGCGCTCGATCCGCGTGCCCAGTTCCGGGAGCGTGCGCGTCGGGCCGTCGACGTCGACGCCGAGCGCGTGCCACGAGCGGCCGTCGGCGAGCACCTCGGCGTAGAGTCGCTGGACCCGCGCGACGGGGTCGAGCGGCGACGAGTTCGACCCGCCGGTGTCGGGGAACTGCTTGACCGGCATGTGCGTGTGGGAGGCCCGGCGGACCGCCTCGCCCTGTCGGACGAACGCGCCGAACATCCCCGCCGTGTAGGCGGCGCTGGCGGTCGTCCCCATCCCGATTTCGGGCCAGTCCTGGCCGAGATGCGGGTACAGCCCCCACTCGCCGACGTTGATCACGAACGGGTCGAGGCCGTGAGCGCCCGCGTCGTCGGCGAGGCCGGCCAGTTCCCGCTCGTACTGCGTCGGGTACGCGACCAGCGTCTCCATGTAGTCGATGGGGTCGGCGTCTCGCTCCTCGACCCACTCCTCGGGACTGTCGTCGTCACTGCGTCGGATCCCGAAGTTGTAGTGGTGGGTGTCGACGCCGTCGATGCGGTCGCCGACCTCGGTGAACAGCGCCTCGGCCCACTCGTCGGCGTCGGCCTCGAAGCGCGTATAGCTGGGATCCAGCACGTCCGCGAACACCGTGATCTCAGGGTCGACGGCGGTCATCGCGTCGTCGTAGGCGTCGACGCCTTCGCGGTCGTCGGACCCGCGGGCGAACTCCCACGGGTCGGAAGTGTGACCGAACTGCCACGGTCCCCAGACCTCGTTGCCGATCTCCCAGTAGCGCACGTCGAACGGCTCCTCGTAGCCGTGTTCGGCGCGCAGCGCGCCCATCTCCGTCTCCTCGGGGTCGCCGTTGCAGTACTCCACCCAGTCGGCGGCCTCCTCGGGACCGATCTCCTCCCACCAGCCGACCGTGATCATCGGCTCGACGCCGAGCTTTCGGCAGAGTTCGACGTACTCCGCGGTTCCGAGGAAGTTCGGTTCGAGGCCGCCCCAGCCGGGCGCCTCGCTGACGGGCCGGTCTTCGAGCGGCCCGACGCCGTCGCGCCAGCGGTAGTGACTCGCGAAGTTGCCGCCCGGCCACTTGATCGACTGCACGTCGAGTTCCTCCATCCGCTCCAGCATCTCGGGGTTGAACGTCCCGTCGACGGCGTCGCCGGACATGAGCGTCACCCAGTCGAGGTCGACGTGGCCCTCCCCCTCGACGACGAACTGGAGCCGGAACTCGCCGTGTGGGGCGGAGTTATCGCGGAAGCGGCCGTCGGTCCCCTCGGCGGGGTAGCGCGCGTCGCTCTCGCCGGCGAGAGCGAGTCGGAGGTCCTCGTGGCGGACCCACTCGCCAGTGAGCGGAATCTCCGTTGAGGCCAACGCCTCCCCGTCGAGAGTCGTGAGTCGCGCCTCGACGGCGTCGACGCCCTCACCGCGAACCGAGACGGAAAGGTCGTACTCGGCGGTGCGGTAGTCCGGCAAGGGAATCCGCTGGGAGACGCCACCCGCCTCGTCCGCAACTGTGACGCGCTGGAACCGGCGCTGTTCACCCCCGTGTACGCCCCCGCTGGGCGTCTCGTAGTCTGCGTCGCCGACCGGTCGCCACGGGTAGGCGATACTGTCGTGTTCCGGGATCGCGTCTTCGTCGTAGGCGAGGCGGCTCCGCTCGGCGGTCTTCCGGTCGAAGTTCCACTCCTCGAAGGAGTTGTTCGTCGCGTGCTCGGCGTAGATGCCGGGGTAGATCTCTCGTCCGTAGTGTTCGACGTAGGCACCGAAGATCCGCGGCGAGACCGACCAGCCGCTCCGATCGTCGACGTCGACCGTCACCGCGGCCGCGAACGGGCCGTCCGTCGGCTGCGCGTCCGTCATGCTCCCGGCAACGAGCGACCGACTCAAGAGTGTTAACACACGGCGATACGGCGGGGCGGACGGAGCGGGCGGTGCGAGGGGAGACGCGCAAACGATACCCGTTAAGTGAGTCCGTCGCCAAGTCGAGGACATGACCGACGAAACGGATCTTGAGGAACTCCGCCGCGGGACCGAGCTGGTCAAGCGCGGGTTCGCGAAGATGCAGAAGGGCGGCGTCATCATGGACGTCGTAAACCGCGAGCAGGCCCGCATCGCCGAGGACGTGGGCGCCGTCGCGGTGATGAACCTCGAAGCCGTCCCGGCCGACATCCGCAAGCGCGGCGGCGTCGCCCGGATGGCCGACCCCGCCTCGCTCCGGGAGATCATCGACGAGGTCTCCATCCCGGTGATGGGCAAGGCCCGCATCGGCCACACGAAGGAGGCCCAGATCCTCGAAGCCGTCGGCGCCGACATGGTCGACGAGAGCGAGGTCCTGACGCCGGCCGACGACAAGTACCACATCGACAAGCGCGAGTTCACCGCCCCGTTCGTCTGCGGCGCGCGCAACCTCGGTGAAGCCCTGCGCCGCATCGACGAGGGCGCGGCGATGATCCGGACCAAAGGCGAGGCCGGCACCGGCGACGTGAACCAGGCGGTCCACCACCAGCGCAACATCAAGAGCGCCATCCGCGAGCTCCAGGGCATGACCCACGAGGAACGAGAGGCATGGGCCCGCGAGAACGACGCTCCGGCCGACCTCGTCCACGAGACGGCCGAGATGGAGCGCCTGCCGGTCGTCAACTTCGCCGCGGGCGGCATCGCGACGCCCGCCGACGCGGCGCTGATGATGCACCACGGCTGCGACGGCATCTTCGTCGGCTCGGGCATCTTCGGCGCGGAGGACCCCGAATCGATGGGCACCGCCATCGTCGAGGCCGTCAACAACTGGGACGACCCCGAGAAACTGGCCGACATCTCCTCGAACATCGGGAAGGGCATGAAGGGCGACGCCAACGTCGACCTGCCCGAGGAAGAGAAGATGCAAGGTCGCGGCGTCTGAGCGGTCCGTTCTCCGTCTTCCGTTCCCGATCAGTCGTTTTCGTTCCCGTCCGGCGTCTCGAACCGCTCTAGCGTCAGCGTCGCCGGGTCGAGGTCGTAATAGGACTCCCAGACCGGCGCCAGTGCGACCACGCGGCTCTCCCCGGCGGTCGTCTCGGCGTGACGGTGGTAGTGACCCACGAGACAGAGCGTCGGCTCGACGGCGTCGACGAGTTCGTCGATGGGGTCGGTGCCCGGGTCGTAGCCGTAGCTGACGACCCCGTGGGGCGCCGCGTGCGTGAGTAACACGTCGACATTTGCCTCGCGTCCGGCGTCGATGGCGCGTTCGACGTCCCCGCGTGTGAAGTGGCGACGCCGGTCGCCCGACAGCTCCGCGCGGTCGCAGTCGTACTTCGTGGGCGCGTAGTTCCCGGAGAGCCCGAGCACCGTCAGGCCGCCGACCTCGGCGAGTTGGCCCGCGAGTAGGTGGACGTTCCGGACACCAGCGGGGCCGGATTCGGCGTCTTCGCCGTTCGCGACAGCAGACCGTAGCGCGTCGATTACGTCGAAGTCCTCGTTGTTGCCCGCGACGAACCACGTGGCGACCGGCAGGTCGTAGTACTCCAGGTCACCGACGTGGAGCGCGAGGTCGGCGTCGGCGCGTTCGTACGCGGCGAGGAGTCGCCGGCGGTTGTCTGGGTCGGCGGCGTGGGCGTCGCCGAGGACGAGCACCGCGGTCACCCCGCGGCCAGCAGGTCGTCGATGCGCCCTTCCAGGTGGTCGATCTCCTCGCGGAGTTCGTCGGCCTCGGCGTCGTCGAGGTCCTCCAGCCGGTCCCTGAGCCCGCGGAGGCGCGTGCGCTTCTCCGCGGAGTCGACACCGGTCTTCTGGACGTAGTACTGGTCGTGGACGTCGTACACGTCGTCCTCCTCCACGTCCGTCGTGGCGACGACGACGTCGAGTTTGTCGGGGTCGACGCCGAGCACCCACTCGTGGGGGATATCGGCCTCGTCGAGTCGGTCGAATATCGCCTCCTCGTCCTTGATCCGGCGGCGCTTCCGGTGGGTTCGACTCACGGCGCCGAACTGGCCGCGGAGGCGCCCCTCCGGGCCGACGTAGTCGAGGAGTTCGTCGCCGACGTCCCGGCGGAGGTGGTCGGCGCCCCGCTGGACGTCCGAGAGGAGGACGTACAGGTCGACGGCGTCGCCGGACGAGAGCGTGCCGAGGTCGGTCGCGTCGTGGCGTTCCAGCCAGTCGGCGAGCAACAGCGCGTCGTCGTGGACCGACTCGGGCGGCCGGCGCACGTCCCACCGCGAGCGGACGAACGGGCTGTCGTACTCGTCGTCCGCGTCGCGATCGACTGCGTTCGTTTCGGCGCCCGCTTCCGTCGCCCCGAACGCCCCGTCGTCTACGTCGAACCCCGGGACAAGTGAGAGCACCGCCACGTACGGGCCGACGCCGGGTGGGAGCGAGTCGAGTTCGAGCGGGTCGCTCTCGACGCGGTCGGCGAGCGCCTCGAACTGGTCGCGCCGGAGCGTCCGCTCGCGCCCCTCGCGGAACGTGACGAAGATCCCGTCGTCGTCGGTGCGGTCGACCACGAACACCCGCTCGTCACCGGGCGTGACCAGCACGGCGTCGGGGTCCAGCGAGTCGCAGCGTTCGCGGAGCCGCCGCCATCGGGCGTCGAATGACATACCTGTAGTTGGGGTCTCGCGTGGAAAAGTCGCGCGCCGGCGGGTGCGCCTCCCCGCGTCCGATCGTAAACCGGGTTCGCTGTCCACGGGCTCAGACGCCCGCCTCGCCCTCCGACGTCGCGAACGGGCCGTCGTACCGACGCCGCAGGTAGCCGAGTCCGAGGCCCGTGACGGTGGTAACGATGACCGGCGTGCCCGCAGTCGCGACGAGCGCGATGACCGTCCCGACCATGCCGTAGGCGATGGCTGATAGCAGGGTCCCCGCGATCAGAAGCGGGGTAATGAGTGAGACGTTCGGAGGCCAGCCAGTGAGTAGCGGACCCATCATCCCGAGGACCGCGAGCGGCGGCGCGAGCACGAGCGTCATGACGCCCACGAGCGAGCCGGCCAGCCCGTGGCCGCGATACGTTCGCTCGGCCGTCCACGAGAGCGGATACCGCCAGACCAGCGCTCCGGAGCAGAACGCCGCCACCGTCGCGGAGACGGTCAGCACCGTGGCCGAGACGACGAACAGGCCGTACGGACTGACGAACCGGACGTACGCGAGCGTGTACAGCAGCGCCGACCCGCCGAACGCGACGCCCGCGCCGAGCGGGCGGTTCGCGAGCCGGCCCGTCCGCGCGACTACTCCCACGAGGAGACACCCATGGGCCGTCATCAGACGGGGCCGTAAAGTAGGTTTGGCGCCCGGGGCGGGTCGGACGTGGACCGCCGTCGGGCACCGCGAGGGCTGACCGCTCGGGGCCGGACAAGCACAACGCACAAGCCGATCGATTCACGATGGGACGGTATGCTCCAGGCGACGACGACCGAGTCGATCCGCGCGTTCCTCGTCGGGTTCGAGACGCTCGGGGGTCGCCTCGGGATAAGCGCGCTCTTCCTCGCCGTTATCGCCCTCGCGGGCTGGATCGCGCTTCCGCGAGTGGTCGAACGTATCGACGGCTCGGCGCTCCAGTGGGCCGTCAGCGGCGCCGTGTTGCGCGCCGTCCAGGCGGGCCTGCTCGCCGGCGGCGTCGTCGCGCTGTTCTACGTCTGGGGATACGGCGTCTACGTCGAGAACGCCGACACCTACCTCGAATCGGACCTGCTGTTCGCCGGCCGCGTCGTCGCGTCGCTGCTCGTCGCCTTCGCCGCGTACGCGGGCGCGCGATTCGTCTCGGGCGGCATCTCGAACCTCGCCCGCCGCGCGGACTGGATGACGGACCACCAGGAGGAGATCGTCCGCAGGACCTCCCAGTTGCTCCTGTTCGGGTTCGTCGGCCTCGTCATCCTCGGTCTGTGGAACGTGAACCTCGGCGGCCTCCTCGTCGGCGCGGGGTTCCTCGGGATCGTGGTCGGCCTCGCCGCCCGCCAGACGCTCGGGTCGCTCATCGCCGGGTTCGTCCTCATGTTCTCCCGGCCGTTCACCATCGGCGACTGGGTCCAGGTCGGCGACCAGGAAGGAATCGTCACCGACATCACCATCTTTCACACTCGCCTGGAGAACTTCGACGGCGAGTTCGTCATCATCCCCAACGACCGCGTCTCCGACCGCCCCATCACGAACCGCAGTCAGAAGGGGCTCTTGCGGGTCCGCGTCGACGTCAGCATCGACTACGCTGTTGACCCCGAGCGCGCCCAGCAGGTCGCCATCGAGACCATATCGGGGCTGTCGGAGGTCGTCGACGCGCCGCCGCCGCAGGTGTTCCCAAAGGAGTTCGGCGACTCGGCGGTCGTCCTCGAGATGCGCTTCTGGATCGACCACCCCACGCCGCCGCGCAAGTGGAAGGCCGTCTCCGCGGTCATCTCGTCGGTGAAGACCGCCTTCGACGAGGAAGGCATCAAGATCCCCTTCCCGCAGCGCGAACTCGCCGCTCGCTCCGAGGCCGGCGGCTTCCACGTCCACGACCGCGACGCGCGGACCGATGACGCCGCGGACGCGGTCCCCGAAGCCCGCGGCAACGACTGACGGTGCGTTTCCACGAGTAGCGATCGAGTCCGCAAAACGAGTATTCCGGGTCCCCTGCGGCGACGAACTACTCCTCGACGCCGAAGTACCCCTCGACGACGAACGCGAAGCCGACGATCCAGACGCCCGCCAGCGCGGTGACCGCCGCGACGTGGAACGCCCACGTGATCCCATCGCCACCGACCAGTGGCGTCGCCATCGCCTCGCCGACCCAGGCCACCGGTCCGCTCGTCCCCTCGCGGGTCAGCGCGACGAGAAACGCGGTGAGGATCGCCGGGCCGGCCGCTCCGAGCATCGCCAGCCCCAGCCGCCGGCTCGATCGCGCGACGCTCCGGGGCCGCTGCCCCTGCGTCACGAACGCGTCGGCGTCGGATCCCGAGTGTGCCATGATACAGTATGTCACATCGCACCCGACTTAAACGTATCGTCACGCGTGTACACGTGGCACGAAGTGGGCCACCGACCGGGTCGAACGCATCGGAGTTCTGCGGAGCGGACTGACTCGCGGCCGATCGCACTGGCCGGTGCGGTGGCTCTGTCGAGTGCGACGGTGTGATGGGGCGGCAGAAGGGGTCGGCGCGGTGGGTCGGCCGAGTGGATCGGTGGGGTCAGTCGGCAGAGAAGGTCGGCGGGGTCAGTCGGCCGGGTGTTCGAGTTCGGCGTCGGTCTCCTCTTCGAGCGCCTCGCGTTCGGCGCTCGGGAGCGCGTCCTTGAACCGCCGGAGAACCCTGCGGGCTTCGCCGACTTCGGCGTCGCCCAGGGCCTTGACGAGCGCCAGCGCGCGCCGAGCGCGGGTCTTGCGCCAGGACTCCTCGCGGTGCTCGTAGGTGCGGATCGCCCGCAGGAAGTCGACCTTCCGAAACTCCGGCCAGTACGGCGTGCAGAAGTAGACCGCCGCCTCGTTGCCGTTCGCGTGCCACGGCAGGAAGTTCGACGTCCGCTCGTCGCCGCCGGTGCGGACGATCAGGTCGACGTCACGGCTCGGCCCCCTGTAGAGGCGCTCCTCGACCGTCTCGACGTCGATGTCCCCCGGATCGAGGGCCGCGTCGTCGACCTCGCGAGCGACGTCTCGGGCGGCCGAGAGCAACTCCGCTCGACCGCCGTACGCGAGGGCGATGTTCAGGTGGAGCTGGTCGTAGCCGGCCGTGCGACGTTCCGCGTAGTCGACCGCCTCACGCACTCGGTCGGGGAGCCGATGGGTCTCGCCGATCGCCCGGATGCAGACCTCGGAGTCGTGGACGCGGTCGGCGTCCGCGAACTCCCGGAGTTTCTCGCAGAGCAGGTCGAACAGCGCCTCGTTCTCCTCCTCGGGCCGGTCGAAGTTCTCCGTCGAGAACGTGTACAACGTCAGTTCGTCGACGCCGACCTCCTGACACCACTCCAGAACCTGCTCGGTCGTCTGCGCGCCGGCGCGGTGGCCGTCGGAGGCGTCCGCGCCGTTGGTACGCGCGTACCGGCGGTTGCCGTCCTGAATGACGGCGACGTGGCTGGGCGTCCCAGATAGTTCCCATTCGAGCAGTCGCTCGTACGCGCGGGACGCCCACTGCCGCACTCGCTTCATCTATTGCATTCTTTCAGGCCGGCGATATGAGTTTTGTGTTTGTCGGACCCCGAAGCCGACTCGCGGGCCGACCCGAAGCCGTTTTGACACCTACGGCCGTAGCGAACGATCGTTCAACCGAGATGACAGTGTTGCTATGATAGACATCACCGCCGGCGACAGCGAGACGGTGCCGACCGAGGCACGGGACGGGGTAACGGGACTCGACGCCGATGCGCCGCGCATCGTCAGCGTCAGTGACCTGCACGGCTATCTCGACGACGCGCGCCGCGCGCTCACGGCCGTGGGTGACCACCCCCACCACGACCCGCTCGTCGAGGAGGACGACGACGGCCGACTCCACTGGGCCGGGAGCGACGAGTCCGTCCTCGTGGTCAACGGCGACCTCGTCGACCGCGGTCCCGACAACGAGGGCGTCCTCGAACTGGTGGCGCGCCTCGCCCGCGAGGCGCCGCCCGGCCACGTCCGCGTGACCCTCGGCAACCACGAGTGGGGCGTGCTCTTCCAGGACCTCGTCAACTGGGAGGCGTGGTTCTCCGGCCAGCGGACCGACGCCGAGCGCCGACAGCTGTGCGAAGCGATCGAACGCGGCGGGCTCGTCGCCGCCTACGAGGGATACAACTTCACCTACGCCCACGCCGGCCTCGTCGCCGACTACGACGCTGCGACGCTCAACGGCCGACTCGTCGACGCCGCGCTCGAACTCCGCGAGACGATCGGCGCACCCGAAGACGCCGAGACCCAGCAGCGACTCGTCGACGACTACAGACAGGTGCTCGGGCTCGGCCGGCAGGGCGGCCGCGGGTTCGGCGCTGGTATCGCGTGGCTGGACTTCCAGTTTCTCCCGGGCAGCGCCCAGCCACAGATCGTCGGTCACACGCGCCAGGACGTACCCGTCCAGAAGGGCAACGTCGTCTGCGAGAACGTCATCCGTGCAAACCGCTCCGATGCAGGCGGCGAGGGCGCGCTCGTCGAGACGCCCGACGCGCTCGTCTCCCTCGTCCGCAACGGCGACGACGACGTGGAGTGCAGCGAGTTCGACCTCCCCGACGCCACCGAACGCTGACGCGATCCAGAGTACCGCTTGTAGAGGCGACCGAGACTCGTCCTCGCTAGCGCGAGCCAGGCCAACGCCCGCAGATGTGACCGAGACGCGACCGGCTCCTCACCCGTCGGTGTCGATCTCGTCGGTCGACGGCGTGTAGACGTTCTCTTCGATGTACTGCCAGTCGTCGAACGGGTCGCCCCCGGAGTAGCCGAGCACCTCGCGGCCGCTGTTGTAGTTCATGACGCTCGCGTACTCGTCGTATGAGACGTCACTGGAGTCGATCCCGTGGTACGTGCCGTGGCCGAGGCCGACGGAGTGGCCGAGTTCGTGCATGAAGTGGTTCGCCTGGTACAGCGGGGGATCGAGCGGCTTGCAGACCATCGCGCCGTTGCTCCCCCGGATGGACGCGAAGCCGGCGACGTCGCGGCCGTTCAGGTACGGGTCGACGACGAAGAGGCCGTATCGGTAGCCCTTCCCGTCGGTGTCCATGTGCTCGGCCATGATCTCGTTGCGCTCGGAGAGGTTCGTCGTCGGCGAGCGAGCGATCTCGTCGTCGACGTCGACGTGGAGCGAGATGCCCGTCGAGCCGTCGGGATTGTCGACCGGCGCGTCGGCGTACTCCGCGACGACCATGTCGATGGCCTCCGCGGAGGGTTTCCGCCCGCTCATGTAGTCGAGTTCGACGAAGACGTCGAACCGAGCGGGGTCGGCACCGTCCATCGCCGGGTCGTCTGAAACCTCCTCGCCGTCGGACAGCCCGTCGCCGTCCGTGTCGACCGCCGTCGGATCCGACCCGTAGCCGTTCACCTCCTCGCCGTCCGGGACCCCGTCACCGTCCGTGTCGGCGACCATCGGGTCCGCGTTCGCTTCGCGTTCGCGACCGTCGGCCAGGCCGTCGCCGTCGGTGTCCACGTTGGTAGGGTCCGTGTCGTACCGGTCGACTTCCGCCGCGTCGTCGAGGCCGTCGTCGTCCGTATCAGCGACCGTCGGATCGGTATCCAGTTCGACGACCTCCCGTCCGTCGCCGAGGCCGTCTCCGTCCGTGTCGAGCGCGGCGGGATCGGTCCCGTGGTCGATCACCTCGACGCTGTCGTTGAGGCCGTCCTGGTCGGTGTCCGCGACGAGCGGGTCGCTCCCGTGGTCGTCGACTTCGGGACCGTCGCGGAGCCCGTCGCCATCGGAGTCGGCGACCAATGGATCCGTGTCGTACTCGGCGACTTCCTGTCCGTCCACGAGGCCGTCGCCGTCGGTGTCCGCAGTGGTGGGGTCCGTTCCGTGGTCGTCGATCTCTGCGCTGTCGTCGAGGCCGTCCTCGTCCGTGTCGGCGACGGCCGGGTCCGTCCCGAGTTCGCGCTCTCGGCCGTCCACCAGTCCGTCGTCGTCGCTGTCTGCGACCGCGGGGTTCGAGTTCAGTTCTTCCACCTCGGCGCCGTCCGAGAGCCCGTCGCCGTCGGAGTCCGCCACGAGTGGATCGGTCTCGTGTTCGGCGATCTCCGCGCCGTCGTCGAGGCCGTCACCGTCCGTGTCCTCGGTAGTGGGGTCCGTCTCGTGATCGTCGATCTCCGTCCCGTCGGGGAGACCGTCCCCGTCGGAGTCGATTGCATCCGGTGCGGTCCCGTACCGGTTCACTTCGAGTCCGTCGTCCAGCCCGTCCCCGTCGGAGTCAGACGATAGCGGGTCCGTGCCCGCTGAGACTTCCTCGTCGTCGTCGAGGCCGTCGCCGTCCGTGTCCGCCGCGAACGCGTTCGTCTCGGATGTGAGTTCCGTCGCCAGCGAACGACTGTCCCCGTCCACGGAGACCACCCCCGCCGAGGCGCCGCCGACCGCGACCATCACGACGAAGATCGCGACCGCCGACTTTGCCTGCTCCATGCCTACAGTCGATCATCGTTTTCTCACAAATACTTTTCTGTGCGGCGATATTACCTGTAAATAACTGCTAGATACGAACGGAGTTGTTACCAGATGGGGGCGAACGGGCAGGGTTGAGTGCGAGTTCGAGAGGAATGAAACAGACGCCGTGCGGGCGTCTCAGTGCGAGATTGGCCGCGATACTGACGAGATACTGATCAGGGTACGAGAGTGAACGGAGTGATAAATTCGCGGAACTGGCGTCCAGTCCGGTGAGAGTGTCCGCGGAGTGGTGTCAAAGTGGGTTCTGTGGGATCGAGAGCCGGAGTCAGCTGGGGACACAGCCGTCGGAGGGGTGACGTCGCTACGACTCTCTGAGTGAACGGAAGGCGGAGGGCCTACAGAAGGTTCCCTACGGATCGCGAACGACGCCAGTTCCGAGCGTCAGCCCGACCAATAGGCGTCAGGCCGACAAATAGGTGACCTACACGTGGAAGAGGAGAGAGATCCCGGCGATCGGACCAAGTGTCCTGAGCGAAAGGATCCAGGTCATGCCGAGTCCGACACAGGATTCCGTGAAAGAACCGGGGTGTTGAGTTGGTAACGTGAGGTTGACACTGTGAACGAGTTGTAAGTTTTGAAGT
Organism: Halosimplex amylolyticum; assembly: GCF_051414035.1. Taxonomy (NCBI): domain Archaea; kingdom Methanobacteriati; phylum Methanobacteriota; class Halobacteria; order Halobacteriales; family Haloarculaceae; genus Halosimplex; species Halosimplex amylolyticum. The sequence continues at coordinate 1,982,781 of NZ_JBLKNW010000001.1, forward strand.
GGGACCGCCGAGGTCACTGGTCGGTAGTGTGCCAATTGCCATTTAATTCCGCTTGCCGTACCGTGGTTACTAACTATCATTTGTCGTCTAATTTCTCCAAGAATTCGCGCCGCACGGCGCCACGAATTAGCTGCTCGGGCTGGTCGTACACTCCCTCAATCAGGTCCTCGCTCGTGTTCGCGCGATCCGCGAGCTCGGAGATAGGCCAGCCACGATCTCGGTGGTTCGTGATCGATCCAGTCCGCACCCTGTGGGGACTCCGCGAGCTCGGACACTTCGATCCCTGGCCGTGTTCGCGAGCCTCGCATGTCTCGGGGTCGCGATCGTGTGGACAGGGGCCGCCAAACTCGCACGGCTGCGTGAGGATGTACGTCCAATTCCGCATGGCCGACTTCGAGAGCCGGCCGTCTCCCTTCGCCGAAGTGATCAATGGCCTGCGGCCGTGACCGTCGCGGACATCCTTCCGGTTTACCTGGATATAGTCCTCGACGACGTCCCCGACCCACTCGGCGAGATTGATTACCCGCTCGCCTCCCTCGTTGTTCTTGAGAGGAGTCTCGCTCTCTGGCCGGTGTCGAGGATACAAGAGGGGGAACTCGACGTCGTCGAGGATACTCTCGATAACGTGCGGGGCGAACCCCTCGTTCGCCAGCTCCTCCCGGAGTCGCTCCCGATCCTCGTCCGTGTTATAATAGTCCTCGAGGTCGAGCGAGTGGATCGTTCCGATTCGGGCTGTTGTTCTCCAGAACAAGAGAAACACAGTGTGCTCGCGCGAGGCGTATCGATACTGATCCAGCCCATAGAGAATGTCCTCCGCTCGCTCGGTGATCAGTTTCTCCGTATTGACGCGGTCCTCTTTCGAGAGCGAGGGTACGTCGAGCGCCTTTACGACGTCCTTCGAGACGGCTTGAAGCTTATGACAGTACCGGAGCCACTGTCGGATCGTCCCGAATTGGTTATTTAGTGACTGTGTGTCGAGATCCGACGAGCGACGATAAGCCTCGAACTCCTTGATCTTTCGAGTCGAGAGCTCTGAGAGGTCGTCGATGCCCTCGTCCTCGAGCCATTCCAGGAACGGACTGATCCGATAGCGGTAGGACTGAATGGTCGAGTCGGCTCGATCGAGCGACTGAAACCAGAGGTCGAGCGCCTTGGTCGGCGCCGTCGACTCGAGCTCCGGCTCGTCCTCGAGCTGATCGCGAATGTCCGAGAGGACCTCCTCGAGGTCTTCCGACTCGTCGTCACTCATTTTTCATCCCGAGAACCTCGAGCGCGTCGCGGAGCATCTCCTCGTCGGCACCATTCGCGGCATGGACCACCTGTCGGACAAGTCGATCCTCGGTTCGATTCTCCCGACTCGGCCACGGGACACCGCGGACCTCGACCCAGAGATGATACATCGACTCCTCGTCGAGCGTGATATCGACTCGCTCCTCTTCGCAGTTGATCGAGAGGGCCCAATTCTCGGACTCGATCGAACCGGGGCCGTAGGAGACCGACGGACGGGTGTTGTCTGTCCGGAACGTACGAGTCACCGGGATCCCCCCTCGATGCTCGCCGTCACGGGTTCGGCTATTCGGTGTTCCCCGTTCCGACACCAGATACACCGCTCGTCGTCCAGGTACGTGTGGAGGTCGCACTTGCACACCTCGCACTCGCACGGCTCCGTCGGACGACCTCGCTCGAGGGCGTGCTCCCGGTAGGAGTCAGGTTCGGGTCGCTCACGGTCGGGAGACGGGCCGTCGCCGATATCGTCGGGATCCAGCTCCGCGAGTCGCTTCGCGAGACCGGACCGCGAGTCGCCCGGCTTCCGAGGCGGGCGCCGGACGGGATCAGCGAAATTCTCGTCGCACTCCTGGCAATGCCAGTCGGCCGTATCGTCCCCGTCCTCTCGACGGAGGTTTCGCGCTCCCTGTTTGTGGATCAGCGACGACCCGCAATCGGGGCACGCTTGCACGGTGTCGGCCATCGACGATTGGGACTTTCCGCGGATCACCGCGATCCCTCCGTCGGGCGGTCGGCGTCGCGAGCTCGACCGGAGCTCTCTCGGATTCGTTTCTCGACCGCGGCGGCCTCCTGGTCGGAGAGCTCCGCGATCGCGCGCGATTCGTCTAACTGTCGCTGGTTGTGATTCATACGTCGAACTTCTCGAACGGTGTGCCCACACGGAACCGCGCTCTGAGTCGCCGGTCCCGTCGTTTTGAGGCCGACGATCGGCTCTCCGCACGTCGGGCAACTGGTCGGAAGACTGTACTTGCGCGCCGTAGGCCGGGTATTCTTTTGTGGCCGGGGGTCGTCTTGCATAGCACGGTCACCTAGTTGACCGACACGGCGCCCGTGCTGGTCCCACAGGCGTCGACCAGTTTTTCGAGAGTCGACAGCCCCGAGGAGCGCCGCGTCGGTCTGATGTCCAAATCTTTTCCCATATGCATTAGTTCTTGGGGATAAGATTTGACACTGTGTCCAATTATACTGCCACCATGGATGACATCGAAGAGGGTTTTAGATGGCTCTTCGGGCATCAACTCATGCCCCGGCACCGAGCAGACTGGATGACTGGTAGTGATGATGTCATCCTCGAATTCCTCGATGATTCGGGCGCTGGGCACAATCTCCAGGGGATTGCGAATAATTTCGAAGATAGAGAGGTCTCTATCTCCTACAAAACAATCACTCGTCGATTGCCGAAACTTCACGAAGCCGGGTTGGTCCGAACCCTTCCTGGAGACGGCAAGTACTACGCAATCTCTGAGAGGGGTCGTGAATATCTTCAGGGCGAAGTCGATCTCCGAGATGAGCCTGAACCGGAGTGAGTTCAGTACACCAGACATCGAACTCACAGGGCCACCTCCGCGTTACCCTCAATCTCCGAGATACCGATTCCATAGAGTGTTTCGACCAACCATTCGGGTAGCTCCGGTTCGGTAACGAGGTCGTCCTCGGCGTTGCTGGTCTCGACCAGCTCGGCGACGCCTTCTTCGTCGATGCCGAACTCCCAGAATTCGTCCCGTTCGACTTCGATACGGGTGTAGTAGTCGGGATCAGTGTGGTAGATCTCGACCTCGGCTTTCTGTCCGTCTACCTTCGCGCGTTCGACTCGATCTGGTCGCGGACTGCGCAACATGGGCACAGCGAGGATATGTGCCGAAAAAGCTCTACGGCGGGTGGATGGGCGGAAGGCGATTTATGGGAATTATGGCGGCAAGAATCGGGCTTAGAGGGCGTGAAGGGCGAGAAAGTCGCCAATGGGCGGAAAATGGACGGAAGTGGGCGGAAGCCGCGCAGTCTGGCGATTAGTGATGTGAACGGTAATGCCGGGCGCGACCGTTTCCAGACGCTTCTATCAGGTCGTACCGACGGAGACTCTTGAGATACCGACGCCGTGTGGACTCGGCTTTCGGATCGTATGCGCGTCGTTCGTACTCATCGGCGAGTTCGCTCCCAGAGATATCGCCGGCCTCGTCGATGATCTGAAAGAGTAACCGCTGGTGGGTTCCGAGTGAACGGATGCGACGCTCCTGGATGTCGTCTTCCGCATCGCGAACTACGCTCTCGACCGTCTCGACCGTCAATTCGCGGGTATCCTGTTGTTCGACACGTTGGGCGGCACGCCGTAGGATCGCGATGCCGCGGCGGGCATCGCCGGCCGCGATGTCGGCAGCCCAATGGACTGCCTCGTCGTCAACGCGGGACTTGATAAGCCCGTGCGTTACTCGACTATTGAGAATGTCGACTAGTTCGTCCATCGTGTACTTTTCTAACCGGACCGTCGCAGCACTCTGCATTCGGGAGGTCGCGCGGGAACTTAGTTGACCCATCCACTCCTCCTCGTCGATCGTTATCGCGACGACGGAGACGTTCGGCAGGTCGGTCAGGGCGACCAGCGGCCGCTCGTCCAGAACGGCGACCTCGTCAAGGACGGCAACGATGTGGTCGTCGGATTCCCGGAGACGGTCCAGAGCGAGCGAGGTCGGCTCGCCGCGTCGACGTAGGTCGGCGCCGAGGTTCACATCACGCACGAGCGTGTGGAGTGCCGCGGCGGTCGTGTTGTCGGCCATGCAGTTGACGTAGCCCCAGCGGATGCCGAGACTCTCGCGCTCCAGCTGGGAGAGGACGTACTTCGCGATCGTCGTCTTTCCGGCGCCGCTCGGGCCGAAAATTGTGACGTTCTCGGCGTGGTCGAATTGAATGGGTGCTAAGACAGACGAGAGATGGTCGATCTGGCCCTCTCGATGGTGGAGGTCTCTCGGGACGAACTCGGGGCGGAGAGCACGTGCGTCGGTTATCATACCGAACGCCTACCATATGCTCTCATTTAGTTGCCAGCCGTCCTGGGTGAAAGTAGAATCCCGAAATTTATAGACAGCTGGAATAAAGCAAAACGACACGCCAACAGCGGGTGCTATAAGTGGTGAAACTGACCATAGAGTGGGATCAGTCAAGCAACTAACTCTGACGAACAAACCCGTATATATTTCAGTCGCGTGGCCGAATTTTAACCAAGGCCGTATCACGTAATGTATCTGGAAAATATTCGAATCCACGGATTCAAAGGGATTCGCGACCTGCGGTTTGAACCTAATAAGATCAATATTATAACGGGCCCAAACAATGCAGGAAAGACCTCATTTTTAGAGTCCCTCAATTTAGTATTTAATCCTGGCATCATCAGTGAGTGGGAGGAGGATATTGACTATCTAATCAATGCCAAGTCGAAAACAGCCGCGATTGACTGCGAATTCTCGGGTCATCAGACTACATTTGGGGATTTTTCGAACATTGATTATGGTGAAAACCAGTTGAAAAATCGTGAATTAGGGCTTAGGCCCCCTCGAGAATCCGAGGCTCTCGATGCTTTTGTTAACGCCCTTCTCGATCTTTCATCACATGGACCTGATGCTGATTACTACGTAGACCGTCTATTCGGACGAACTCTTAGTCCCGATGACTTTGAGACAATAACTGAAGACTCACAGTTTCATGAGATAGTTGATGAATCGTTGAGGGAAACAATCATAACCACATCTGAACAGTTAGATCGGAGTACGATTCAGGACAGCTGTATTGTCATGTCCATAGATGGAGAGGAGTTTCCATATATCTATCTTGAAGATTCAATTTATAATGAGCTGCGCGCTGAGATCTCCCATATGGCGGCACGTCGTGCCCTAACAAAACTGTACCAAGATGATGAACAGGTACGATCTAATCAAGATCAGATTGACCGGCTTCGGCAAATGTTCTCCGACCTATTGATCCCCCGATTGGGGAAAGATAGGTTTGTGCATGAGAAGCCATCTTCCGTTGGTCAAGTTGTGTTCGCTAACACAGAAACTGTATCGGGTGATAATGTTGATCTGAGTAAAGATAAGGGTGCAGTGAGACTTCAGAAAATAGAGGAATACATTAAAGAAACCTCTATCTTGCGGCATTTGGAAGACTTATCTTTTGACTACATTGTGTTCAATGAAGATGGTAATGAATACCAAGTACCGTATGAATTCATGGGAAGGGGATTCCGACAGATAATGACCCTTTTGTGGGAGTTGCACAAGTCAGACGTGTCTGAAACGGTGTTCCTGCTCGAGGAAGCAGAGAATCATATGCACCCAGGATATATTAGCAAATTAGTGTATTTCCTGATTGATCTTGCCATGGCCGAGGAAATCCAGCTCTTCATCACTACCCACGATCTGGACTTCTTAGATGCATTCTTTTCGCAGAATATAGCTCATAAGGAGACTTCATTCTTAGAAAAGAATTTTAAGTTATTGAAAATGGGTAGAACATATACAGAGCAATTAGACTATTCCCAGGCGGAGAAAGAGCTAGAAGATATACATACAGATTTACGTGGAATATGAATAGTATATTTCTTAGTGAAGGGAAGAATGATACAGAGTTGTTAGAAGCTGTATTAAATTCCATATATCGGGATTTAGAAACTCAAAGATTTGATCTTGAGGACCATTCTAATGATAAGTTAATAAAGCAGGAATCTTCAATGATTAGGTCTTTTTTGGAATACCGGAGCGATAAGGATATGCTGTTAAAATCAGAGGGAGGAAAGCCGAAACTTAAAACCGCAGTTGCAAGCTTATCACGAGGGCTTCTCGACTATCTTGATCATTTTGAATTATATGTTGTGATTGACCTTGATGGGGGTTCAATCGATGGAATTATTCAAGATATTGACGAGGAATTAGAATCGCGTTCAACGACCTACACAGCCTCATTGGAGAGATCCGGGAGATTGAAGCCGGCTTCGCCGTTTCTAATCCAGGATTCAGTATTTTCATACCGGAATTTAGAATACGAAATCCGATTTATATCATTGGAGAATACCCTAGAAGATGTTGCAAACATAAACAAGGATACAGATTCGGGAGAAGAACAACGAGAAAAGGTCCGCGAGATATCGCGGCGCGATGATATCCAATCTGTGTTTTCGGAACACACATAGATGTGTGCAATTGATATTTAGTCTATCTCCACTGTAGCAGTAATGCCCCCGTATCAGCTTCAAACTCGAAATTGAAGCGAAGGGAGATGTCGCTGAACCGATCCAGTAATTCACGCCGCTGAGCGAGCGACAGCTCCTCGTCCTTGAGGAGGTCGGCGATCTCGCCGACGAACGCCTGCACGTCCTGGCCCGCGAGCATCAAGGTGCGCGTTTTCTTGCAGTCGTAGAACGCGGGGACGTCCTTGACGATGTCTTTCCTGTGGTCGAATTTGCCGTCGGTTCGGATTCTCGTTGCTCTCTCCACACGGCGGTGAAAATCGTAGTTATCTCGCGCATCCCAATCACGTGCCCGTTATAAAGTCCGCCCGGATGCGGGTATGATCACGCCGCCGGCTAGGGGCGCTCGTCGGCCGCGACCGCGGTTTCGTACACACGAGTTGCGCGCGCAGTTATGCGCTCGTGTACATTCGCGGAAGCGGTATCGCGGCCGCACGACCGGGAGAGGAGGTAATTCAAAGAAACCGCTATTCCAAATTTAGAGAGAAGTTGAAGTGGAAGCATAGCGCGAGAACGGGCGCCTGCGTAAGTCTCAACAGTCTTCTGGTTGATACGGCAGTTTACGTTAAGAATCTGATTTATGTATTCGCTTATATGAGATTGTTAGTTCCTCCTCTTCATCAACTTCAACAATAAATACATCCCCTTCGGAGATTCCATGTTCTCGTTTCAAATCCGCAGGGATAGTCAGATCTAATGATTCTGTTCCATGGCGTCCTCTAGCTTTCACGTTATAGGGTTCTGGCACGGGGCTAGGTCTAAACCGGATACATAACGTACTTCATGTGTTTTATGTACATGAGAAATGCTGGACTGAGAATCTCAGGTTTACAACCAATTTGCAAAATCAAGCCTACTGAAGAAACACCTTTGTAACCGTTCGGTCAAACAGGAGAGTAACGATGAGTAAGCCGACTGCGATCAGCCTCTTCTCCGGGCTGGGTGGCATTGATATTGGCCTCCATAGAGCCGGAGTAGAGACGCTAGTCACTGTCGACAATGACGAGTATGCCGCAGAATCCCTACGAGCGAATAGTTCTCTATACGATATCGGGATTGCAGGATCTGATGGGGGATATGATTGGGAAGTCATCGAAGACGACATCCATGCGATCTCCAGTGAGGATGTTATTGAGGCAGCTGGGACTGACAATATCGACCTCGTAGTAGGTGGTCCCCCGTGCCAAACGTTTTCTCGTTCGAACGAGGGCAACCGAGAGGGTACTGACGCGGCTCGAGGTATGCTCTATGAGGAGTATGCGCGGCTACTACGTGCATTAGAGCCCAAAGCGTTTATATTCGAAAACGTCCGTGGGCTCGCATCTGCTAACGAGGGAGAGGATTTTGAGATCATCAAGAAGGAATTTGAAAACTCTGACTACACTCTCAACGACGAGGTTCTGAACGCGGCAGACTTCGGCGTTCCCCAGACTAGGAAACGACTGTTCGTCGTTGGATTCCGTGGCGACTCTAAGCCATATTTCCCCGAACCCACACACGTTGAGGCGAAAAACACGCTTACAGGCAAATCCTCATGGATTACGGCCGAGAAAGCTCTTGACGATTTTGACCTCGACGCCGATTTGACCGCTGATGAGGGGTATGTGAACGCTGTCGGTGGCAAATACGGATACCTCCTCAAGGATGTGCCTCCAGGAGGAAACTACCAGCATTTCTCGGAGCGAAAGTACGATCCCGAAAAGGGCGAATACATCGAGCGTTCAGAGGACGAACTGGATGAGAAAGTGTTCGACTGGCGATCTCGCCACTACAATTATCTGCTAAAGCAGGATCCGAAACGTCCAACTTGGACACTCCAAGCTTCGCCGGGGACTTACGTCGGGCCTTTCCATTGGCGATCGCGTCGGTACTCCTTCCTTGAAGAGATGCGCTTGATGGACATACCGGTTGACTACGAAATTCGAGGACCGCCTCGCGAGGTACAACGGCAGATCGGAAATGCGGTACCCCCCGGATTAGCTGAGGGGATTGCCAATGGAATCTTAGAACAGCTGGGTATTGAATCCGAGAATGAGAGAGCGGATCCCGCTAGAACTTCCATCAGGACAGACGGGGGATCGATCGTTCCGACGATAGACGGGACTGTCGAGGTTGACTCAGAGTATTCCCCCTGGCGTTATGCTGAAGCCACAATGCAGGAGTTAGAAGACGGACAGACAGTAACCATCACCGGACAGGGTAGCCGGGTCGCACAGGTGATCGATGTAGCCGAGTTGGTTCGTCGGCAATTCGATCGAGACGTATCTATATCGCTTAGTGAGTCCGTCTTTAAGGACTGCGAGACTAGCAAGAGCGACCGACTTTCAGTTTTAGAGGCAGAGATAGCTCCGTAAGTGACCGTCAAGACCGAACATTTAGACCACTCTTATCAGTCAGATAGAGACTCAATAGCCTGTTTCCAATCAGACTTACTACTCTCCTGAGCCCGCATATCGTTCAGGAACTCTCCCACGGATTCACGAAACCGTCGTCGGCCCGCCCGCCCTTGGAATTTCAGACTGGAGTAGAGATCCTCTGGAGTGACGATCAGGAGTTCAATTTCTGCATCATCGATGTTCTCAAGCGCTCTATCGCGTTCGTTGCCAGACCGAAATCCTTGCCCAGCCACGAAGAGATACTCCTCAAGTTCGTGTTCTCGGCCAGTCGAAATAGAGTGCTGAATATCTGATTTGGTGGCGGGCTTGTCTTTTACTTCAGCGGCCTGGAGTAGGTTTTCCTCGTCCTCGGTCTCGAATACCTCGATATCACCCGCTGCATTTGAGTTCTCATCGGCGACGTTCACGTGGTCTACTTTGATGTAGATATCTTCCTTGTCGGCGAAAAAATACTGTGCGTCAAGCACTCCGGCAGTGACAGCCGCGAGCCGTTCTCCTAAATCAGACTGAGTGAGATACTCTTCGATCGTCGTCCGGAGTTCTTGGTATGAAACATTCGGTGGGTTGGTGTAACTAACCGTCGTGGGTTCAAGCTTCGAAACCTCGTAAAGGGTTTGCCGAAGCATATCTATCGGGTCTAATTCACCAGCTTCAGATCGCTCTTGAAGTTCATCTAAGATTCGAATCAGTGTCTGATAGATGTCGTCGTTTCTGACGGTGTAGTCGGTGTTTAGTTCCGATTGCCGATAATACACGCTATTGGTTCTGGGTTCATTGGATCCACCCAGCCGCTCTCCATTATCTTTCTCCCAATCGGTCACAACGTCAGTCGCTAATCCACCCGAATTGAATGAACCCTCGAGATCGCTCTGGTCTTGCAGTGCCAGAGCGTGGACATCTGGATTCACGGCTTTCGCCAAGACGTTGGTTACAAGGATATATTTGAAAGTCCTCGTACCATACTTCTCGGCGTGTATAACTTCTCTAAGCCCCTGTTTGATGATGTACTCGTCTACGTAAGCAGATTCATCACTATTGGTTACTTCTCGCCACGTTTCCCGCAGAAGGTCTTCTGCTTCGTCGTAGTCTACTTCCTTCGACATTGAGACTTGACCGTGTCATGGCAAGGTACCAGCCAGTCACTGAACGTTCGTGTACCTTAACAACATTATGTACATAGAAACGCTAAGGCCGGGATTATCGATGGGACCTTGCTTCACCAGAAGAGCTAATTTGTTATAACATAGTTACAATATCTGGATGAAAGTCGCCGCTATTGGACAGGGGTTCGGTATTGTGAATGAATCGGTTTCTGAGATGCTAACATCTGGTTCATCTGTTCTAGATGAACCACCGACGACGGTCGGCGAAGTCGTACTTGCCTCCATCTATGACAAGGCATTCAACGAAGCTCAATTCATTGTGGCTTTCGCCACCGAAACAGGGGCAAGCACAATCATCAACGCGATAGAAGACTCTTCTCTTGAGAATGTAGACTATTTTATCGGGACCGATCAAGAAGCGACGACAGAACAAGCACTTGAGGTATTACTCAAGTCCGATCTATCTGTTTCTTGGATCCGTTTCCGCTCTTCGGATACTACCTTCCATCCTAAAGTCTACCTGTTCAAAGGACCGGAAAAGATACGACTAATCATCGGTTCCGCTAACGTCACAAATCCCGGTCTTGAGAAAAATGTTGAAGCTGGGATGATTTATGAAGTGAATCGCCACGAAGAGGACGATCTCGGTCCCATTGCAGATATCGAAAACTCCCTCCTCGGCCCGCTTCAAAAAAAGAGTAGTCCACTCACCGAATCTGCCATACAACAGCTAAAAGAGCAGGGATACATTGGTGACGAGGAACAGCGGTCTTTCTCTTCGACAGATCCAGAGACCTCGTCGTCAACTCCGGAAGGATCTGAGAATGAGTCTCTGGGTGTAACAACAGGGACGACTGCTCGAGATCTGTCTGCACTAATCAATGCAGGTGATGAAGAACCTGATTCTAAACCATCCGGGACTGCAGATAGGAAGCGACTCCCTACACGGGCAGAATTACCACCAATCCCCGAAGTTGAGGAATTTCCCAAAGAGACTGACCGCCGGTTCTACAATCGGTTGTGTCGGGGAACAGATAACCAGCCGTCTCTCATGCGACGGATCATCTTTGAGGAGGGTAAGATTACCCAAGGAGAATTAAAACGCCGATTGATTGAAAATCACGGATATGATGATAGCGGAAGTCTCGATGCAAGTCTTCGCGTTCTCTGGAGAACTACTGATGAAATCGATAAAGAAGGAGAGGGGCCCAATGCTCAACTAGTCTGGACCAGAACAAGGTAACGGCCGCTCAATGGTGGAGTAATCGTACTGGGTGATCAAGCGCTCACTGGTTGCGATCGCAATTCCAAAAACACGATTTGTGTTCACACTAGATCCAGATTTACCTGCAAATCTAAAATAGAGACTGTCCCAAGAAACCCACATATTGGTTCCAGCAGGATTAAAACTTCACATTGGGTTAGACATCTACAATGAGCGCGAGTGCAGAATTAGTTCGTAGAACCGCAGAACTTGATCAGCTCAACGGGTTTGAATTCGAGATTGAAGCACTCACTATGTTTTGCGAGTTTTTTGAGATTGATGATGATACACTTTTTCGAGAACCGTCGCTCAGTCCTCACTACCGTCCAGATGGGATGATTGCCGGAGGCCCGGATGTAAAGCCGTGGGCCGTGATTGAAGTGAAGTACTCGTCGAGCGAACGTATCTATGAGGAGGCTAGAAAGGAAGCGACAGTATACCGGAATATATCTGGTGCAACATACGGGATTGTAATTGGACAAGGGTATCTTTGGGTTAACGGACCGGAGGGTGAATACTCACTCAGGAAAGCGGAATTGGAATCCGACAATCCGGATGATAGATCGAAAATTGAGGGGCTGCTTTTCTCTCCTGACTCGCTCCCAACAGCATCTTACGCCATTTCTGAGGAAGCGAACGATCTAGAATACGTGGCGAAAGATCACTTCGAGATGGATCTTAACCGGTTTGAACGCCATCTAGCGGCCGTGGACCGGGCAGAATCAACTACAGAGAAGGGTGAAACATTTGAAGAATTTGCTAATTTCCTTTTTGGTGGGATCCCTTTTCTGAACGTCCGAAGTGATCGGCTTGATACGAAAACCGGTGAGATAGATTTAGTTGTTGAGTACACGGGAACGACTGAAAAGACCATTTTCGACGAGTATTCTCGATTTATTTTAGTAGAGTGTAAGAACTGGTCGAAGTCCGTGGGAACCGCACAAGTGAGAAATTTCAAGGGGAAGATGGATAAATCTCAAGTCGATATTGGAATAATCTTTGCTCGTCGCCGTCTTTCTGGGGATAACAGTGAATATGCCCAGCGATATATCCATGATCTCTTCCAGCGTGAAGGCCGAATGATTCTCGTCGTAGGTGAAAACGAGATCCAACAATTACGACGCGGCGTGAGTTTCTACCAGATATTGGATCAGGCAATGTATCGAAGGCGATTTGATTTCGAGTGAGTATCCTTCTAAGCCAAGGATTGAAGCTTACTCAATAGTCCGGTTTCGTATTTAGATACAAGTGTGAAACGCGCAGGGGCGGGTATCAGCGAGACGGCCAAATCTGGACGCTTCACGGGAGTGGCCGATCCACCGGGAAGGATTTTGATTACACGTTTCCCACAAGAAGCGTGCAATGAGAACTGAACGGAACAAAGACGGCTCCTGGAATGTCTGGTTGAGTCGCGAGGAATATCGAGCGCTCCCGCGAGCTGCGGAGTCCTTCGAGCGCGAGGTCGCGATCCGACTCATGGGCGACTGCGGCCTCCGTGCTCACGAGGTCCTGGACGTTAAGCCAAGACACATCTCTCGAATGAGCGACGGCCGGCACTACGAGCTCGAAGTCGTCGGTGGGAAAGACACAACCGGCGAGTACGACCAGGGCAAGCATCGTGAGACGTGGCTCCCGATCGAAGTCGAGAGTCTGATCAACCGATACATCCAGAGCGAGGGGATCAACCGCGGCGAACCGCTCGTCGACATTACGAAACGAACCGTGCAAAATTGGGTCGAATGGGCGGCGGAGGAAGCCGCGAAGGAGATGGAAGACCCTGATTTCGAGCGAGTGAGCTCACATGATCTCCGCCGGGCATGGGCGAACCACCTACTGGTTGAGGAGAACGTTTCGCCACGGATCGTCATGGCGCTCGGCGGTTGGAGTAGCTACGACGCCATCGAGCCGTACCTCGCAGCACCGAAGGAATCGAATATCATCGACTCGATGTCTCACGTATCGCTATAAATAGCCTTGTCGAAACCCCCCATCAGTGACAATCCCCGGAGAGCGTGCTGAATACAGAGCGCGAATCCATCACGAACTCCTGGTTTCCCTGGGTGTTTGGTAATAGTTAACGTAAATCGTAGCGTATACGACCATCAGCGCTTGCTCAACTACCTTCTCAGGGGGGCACAGCACATCGAGCGCTCTGACTGGAGGAACCAATGGCATCCACACCTACAATGCACACGGTCGCGTCAGCAGATGGAACCCCGATCGCCTTCGCACGGACGGGAAGCGGGCCCCCGCTCGTCCTCGTTCCCGGGGGCGGCGCGAACGATCACACGCGGTGGGACGCAGACGGGGTGCGCCCCGCCTTCGCAGAACACTACACCGTGTATGCGATTGACGGCCGGGGGCTCGGCGAGAGCGGTGACGCCGACAAGTACGCACTGGAACGTGAGTTCGAAGACGTGGCGGCCGTCGTCGAGTCGATCGACGAGCCAGCCGTCCTGCTCGGGCACTCAAGCGGCGCGCTGGTAGCGTTGGAGGCAGCGGTGCGAACCGACAACCTCCGGAAACTCATCCTGTACGAACCACCGATTCCGGTTGGCGACCACGTCCTCGACGTCGAAGAGCCGGTCGCTGAAATGGAGATGCTCCTGGACGAGGGGCAGAACGAGCAGGTGCTCGTCCTGTTTCTGCGGGAGATTGCCGACATTCCGCCGGAGGAAATCGATGCGCTTCGTGAGGCCCCGAACTGGCAGCGTCGAGTGGAAGGGGCCTATACCATCCCCCGTGCAATCCGAGGAGTGAGCGAGTACGAGTTCGATCCCGCTCGGTTTACGGCCATGACCACGCCGACGCTGCTATTGGCCGGCAGCGAGAGCCCGCCGTTCCACCACGCCGCCACAGAGGCACTCGACGAGGCGCACCCGAACAGTCGGATCGTGACGTTCGAGGGACACGGACACGTCGCGATGCTCACCGCCACGGACCGCTTCATCGACGAGGTACTCACGTTCGTCCGCGAGGCGGACTAATCATGGAGGAACTCACCGTCGTCAGCCAGGCAGGATTGGACGAACCGGAGGGATCATCCGATGTTTCCCGGCAAGTTGTGTTCGATTCGGGGGATGTTCTCCTCGTGCAATCACGGGTTGCGGGTGGGGTTACGACGGGATGGCATCATAACGGTGACCGGCACGTCTACGGATACGTCGCGCGTGGACACGCGGTGCTCGAATACGGGCCAGGGGGGAACGAATCAGTGGCCCTCGATGCAGGTGATTTCATCTACGTCCCACCCCGGACCATCCGGCGTGTGGTGAATCCCACGGACGAGGACTGGGAGATCGTCATCAATTTCGTCGGCTCCGGTCCGCCAGCCGTCTCCGTCGACGAGCCCGAGTCCACGGACCGATAGGCGAGACCGTGTACTGCATCCATCCTCTGTATCAGGCACGGCGTTACTGACAGAGATCGAGTAGATGGCAAAGGTGCTGCTGCATACACCGCGCGTATGCAGCAGGGAGACGCAACCGGCTCGGGGAGAGAAACCCTCTTAGCGCCGAATGCCCTACTCAAACCGTCCGAACATCGTCTTGCGATGGTTCATCACTTGGTGGACAAATCCACGCCTCTTCCCTCTCGAATCAGTTGTGCACATTGCTCGGGATGAGCCAGGTAGGGGATGTGCCCAGCGTCGACGCTCTCGAACCGAACATCCGGGATCAGTTCGATGGCGTCGCGCACGTTGTCGGGGCCGCCCAGCGTGTCGTGGTCCCCCCAGATTACCGT
Source organism: Halosimplex amylolyticum (assembly GCF_051414035.1). Taxonomy (NCBI): domain Archaea; kingdom Methanobacteriati; phylum Methanobacteriota; class Halobacteria; order Halobacteriales; family Haloarculaceae; genus Halosimplex; species Halosimplex amylolyticum. The sequence continues at coordinate 1,997,808 of NZ_JBLKNW010000001.1, forward strand.
CGTTGGGGGCTGGAGATCCCGCAACTCGTCCTTGCCGATGCGGACGGACGGATGCCACCCTCGGACCGAAAACAGCGCATTGAACTCGCTGAATCCCGCTTCTGCTGCCTTTGGGTCAGCTTCGTGGGCGGCGATCGCCCGGATGAACGCAGGGTGGTCCGTGATGGTCTCGCGCTCTCCAAAGATTTCCGCGATGTCGAGAACGCCTTCCTCTCCCGGTTTTTGCAGCCGTCGAAGTAACCGGTTGAGTCCGGGAACCGTGAGGAGGCGGAGCGGGACCGGCGGACGGGTCCCTGGGAACGCCGGGACGGACCCAACCAGAAACAACCGCCGGACTTTGTCGGGATGGGCAAGCCCGAACAAGATCCCCGTGTGGCCACCCATCGAGTGGCCAACGAGGTCGACCCGCTCGATTCCCAGCGCGTCGAGGATACCCTTGAGGATGTCGACAACCGTTCGTTGAAGATTTTCCTTGGTGTAGACGAAGGGGTCACTGAGACCGTATCCTGGCCGGTCAAAGGCGATCATCCGTGCGTCGCCGAGGTGTCCCATGAGTGGCGCAAAGAATGCCCCGAATGCTGCTGTGCCGTGGACGAACAGTAATGGAGTGTCCCCTCCGGCTGTCCCGGTTTCGAGGACGTGCGTTCGTACCCGTGGCTTCTCGATGTCGACGAACCGGGACCGAGGTTCGAGCCCGTACGCCTCGAACAAGCGACGCTGTGCCGTCTCGAAATCCGTCGTTTCCGCTCCCCTAGATTGCGTTTCGTCACCGGTGTTCATTGATGTTCTCATGCACCCATCTCCGTCGCACGTGTTCCGATGGGTGACGCTGGCCTGCTCTCTATCGACGCAGGCGTCATCTTCTCTGTAGGCCCTGTAAGACGTTAACACTTCCCAGTCGGAGGCCGTTCTTTCAGACATGGGCGAAGGACAACGATGTGAATGGCAATGGGCTAATGTACCCGTTCCCGAGCCCCACGTTGCTGGGTTGCTCATTGGAGGAGTTATCCACTCACGGGTGCCAGTGAACGCAACGACCAACCAGCGACTCGCCCGGGCCGTGGGCTGGCCGTTGATCGGAATCGGACTGTTGATCATCGGGTGGGCGGTCCGGACAGTCGGGGACCCCAACGGTCAACCAGCAGGACTCGTGATTACCGGACCGTACGCATACACTCGTAACCCGATGTACGTCGGCTGGTCCGCACTGTATCTTGGAATCGCGTTGGTTCTCAATATCGCGTGGCTGTTCGTCGTGTTTCCGGCGGTGGTGGCAGCTTGCCATCGGGTCGTCCGCCGGGAGGAACGGTCCATGGAACTCGAATTCAGCGACGAGTACCGTACCTACCGGCGCGAGGTTCGTCGGTATCTATAGCAGTGAACCTCCACGTCAATGTGTCTCCGGTTAGGTCAACCGTCACGCAAAACGGCAGAACAGCTCATGTGGTCGGAATGGCCCGAAATCCAAATGGCCATCCTACTGAACCAATTCTCTGCATCTCGCATGCCGCTCCTACTCAGTAACCGAGAGGTCTTCGACCGAAGTGTTCCCGCGCACCTCTGTACGTAGCCGGGAATATGTCTAACATGGCCCCTGAGCTCGACCTCAATGAAGGGGTCGTCTCGGGGGTTTCCACATCAAACGCATCGAAGAACTGCTGGGCGTCTCCCCCGACACCCCGGGCCGTGTGTCAAGACAGCCTTTCAAGGGGGTACCAAGGGCGAACACCCGGATCACGGTAGCGATGACGCCATCGCCCAGCGACTGAGGGCTGCACGCAACTTCTGACTGTCAACTAACTACGTTCCCTATCCGATGACGCTCCCGTGCCCGGATGGCGGACACGGAGCACGCCAAAGACATTGTCAGACGGTGGGTGCAGTTCTGACTTGGCTTGCCCGTACGTGCGGGCGCTTCAACAGTTGCTTGCGGTGTCGTATCCTTCTTCGGCCTATTCGTTTAGGTAGCCTGCTCGGGAAGAGTGAACCACGCGTATCCGGACTGAAAGTAGATCCACCTTCGCCGCACTTGGCGACCGGTTACCTTCTCCGCTGCCGACAGTAGTCGCTATGGACCACGAGGAACTCCGCGAGAAACTCGACGAGTCGTACCGGATCGGCTGCCCGTTTGGACACTCGGCACGTATCCCGTCAGAAGAGCGCGAGACTGCCTACTGCAGGTCCTGTAACAAATCCCATCCATTCGAAGACCTCATCGACAAGGCGGAGCGACCGATCTCCCACGGGAGTCTCCGCCTATGAGCACGCCCGAGAAATCCGACGATCCGGACGACGTCGACTTCGCGACGGCACCGGAGGGGCTCAACGATGGCCCGCCGGCCGACCACGAGGGCTGGATCTCAAACGTCGAGATGACAGGACCATCGGTAACTGTCACTCGCCAAAGTATCCGGCACTGCCACGTCTGCGACGCCGAGATCTACGTCGGTCGCGAGGAGTACGTGAAGGCGGTAGTCATCCTCCACTGGGACCTAGGCGACTACGTCACGAAGCGCTTTCCACGGTTGAAGTTTTGCAGTTGGGACTGGTGGCAGGAGTGGGCGTCCCAGTAGGAAAGACAGAGCCGTCGTACCGCGGGTGGAACGGCACGGATGGGCCCTGGCAAACGATAGTGGGTTGGGTGTGAGTGCGGGGTTCAGTTCCCCCCAAACGAAGTGGATGGCTTCGTTGCCCGTGTGTGCGGGCAGGTTGTGGGTTAGATATAGTTTGGTATAGTGGTTTGCCCTATTTGTTTAGGAGATACTTTCGGAGCGGCGCGAAAGTGGGAGAATTGGGCACGGGGGAAGTGCCCAAGGGCAATTGAGGTTGTCTGCAATGTGGGGGTGAGGGGTACAGACAGATTCTATTGAGGACTGGTTGGTGATAAATACGGGCCAGTGTTTTCAGGCTATGAAGACATCATCTGGACTGTGTGATTCATGAAGGTTATCGGGAATTGATTATGGACGAGTAACGTGGCTGGCCCGTTCGGAATACGACTGAGTCACCGAATGAACACAGTCGAACGGGGTTTGAGGGGGAGAAGTGTTCCCAGCATGGTCAGACACGGTAGGTGATCGTGCCCTCGTCCCAGTCGATATCGTCGATCTGGAGTTCGTACTCGGTATCGACGTTGAACTCGTTGACGAACCCCGACGGTAGACTGATCCCGAGGGTGCTAGGACCCATGGCCTGGACAGAACGGGTGTACTGTTTCTGACTGGACATGTGGTTACCGGTCGTTTGCCACTTATCAAAATCTTTCCCGGTGTGTGGGGTGGTCACTACTTATCCTGTAGTTATCCTGTACTGATTCTATACCGTATCCTGTAATTATCCTCGTGCCAATTTTACGGGTTTCAGCCGTGGACGCTGGTGTTCCGGCGGAGTCCGCCGGAAGTACCCCTACCCGCGTCCGGTGGGGGTGATAGAACGATGGTCTCGGTCACTAACGACGGCGAAAACGAGGAGAAACGGGGCGAAACAAACGAGCGAAGCGAGTTCGTCGACTGGCGGAACGTCGGCGGGGGCGGCGCGTGACGGACCGCGGGCCTCGAGGACTCGCATGCAGCGAGGCTTTTGCCGAGTATCTGGAGGAGTTCCGCGAGATGTGCAGGCAGTCGCCGCACTGGGAAGAAATCGCGGTTCGCCCACCGAAACCGGGCGTTTTCAAGCAGACAACTAACCGATGAGATCCAAGATATTCGCCGTCTTCGCCGTGTTTCTGGCTATCACCGCGATGCCAGTTGCCTCGGCGGAGAGGCTCAACTTCAGCGCGGACGCGGCACCGGCACCTGACTACGAGATCGGCGACATGACCAAATCGGTCCATGATATGGACTGGGGTCAGTCGGCCGACGCGGTACGGACCTATGAGAACAACTCCGGCGAGACAACGACCTTCGCGGGCGAAGTCAACACGTCCGAACGGACTCCCTACGAGTTCGTGTATACGGACGTGAACGCGACAGACTGGCGCGTGTTCCCGAACGCGAAAGAGACGATCTCGGCGGTCGAGAGCGAGGGCGAGTGGTCGACGGCGACCTCGGACTCGTCCAACGTCTCGCCGAGCGTCTCGAGCTCGGAGACGGCGCCGGGCGTGCCGGCGGTCCGGTTCGCGACGAGCGGGATGGGCGCCGGCGATACGTCGACGTTCACGTTCTCCAACTTCTCGATCACCAGCGACGAATCGAAACGGTTCGGGATCGTCGCCTACGACGCTAACACGCTGTCGAACGCGGACACCTACGCACACATCCGCGCGGTCGACAGTGACGGCGATTACAAGCTCATCCAGAACGTGACCGCGACGGGCGAGGGCTACGTCGCACAGGAAAAGCTCGGCCAGCTCTCGACGATGGGCTCGGGCGACGGCACGTTTGACGACGTGCAGAAGGTCGAGATCGTCGCCTTCGAGGGCGACGTCGAGATCGACGTCGCCGGGCTCAACCTCGAGCGCATGAGCCCCTACGACCTCGGTCAAACCAAGGTCGACCCGAACAACGACGGCACGTATACGACCGTCGACGTCAACGAGACGCACACGGGCGGCGCCGTCGGGCTGACGGCGCTCGATACGATGGGCTCGGCGTTCTCGAGCTCGGAGATTCACTCGCTCACGTTCCCGGCCGTGTTCCCGGCGGAGATGCTCGACAGCGACGACGTGCAGATCGAGCGGACGGCCGACGAGAGCGTCGAAGGCGGCCAGTATCCGGGCTACAAGGGCACCGCGACGATCCACCTGCGGATGTCCCTTCCGGACCAGTACGACCTGAGTTACTCGAACGTACAGCTCAACGACACGCAGGCGGTCACGTCCGACCGACTCCTGTCGGTCCGCTACGCGGAAGGTGTGGGCGACACGGCTTTCGCTAACATCTCGTCGGGCTCCTGGTCGGATATCACCTCGAGCTACACGGGCAAGGGCGACGAGGTGGCGGTCGACGACACGATCCAGCCGGGCCAGACGTCGGCCTTCGAGTTCGAGATGAAGCTCACGCCGGACCAGTACGACGAGCTCGCCGCGGCGGCGGGCGGCGCTGGTGGCGGGGCGACCGGCGCCGGCGGCTGGGGTAGCAACTTCCCGGTGATCGGCGGCCTGATCGCGGCGGCGCTCGCGACGCTCAAACGACTGGGCGGCGGCAGCGGCGCGGAGGGGTAAGATGGCGATCGGTAGTGGGGACCCGTACAAGACCCTCGGGAAGACCCGCTCGATCATCCGAGAGGGCGGCTGGGAGCGACTCGGCCAGTCCGTCTTTGGCACGCTCCTCCTGGCGGTCGTCTTCGGCGGGATCGACGTGCTGAACGCGCTCCTCTCGATCCCGATCCGAGTGCTCAATGCGCTGGGGATCTCTGTCGCGGGGCTCAACACGGCGGTATTCGACGGGCTCGCGACGTTCATCGGCGGCTTCCTAACCGCAGGAGGCCGGTCGTTCGGAACCGGATGGACTGGCCTTCTCGGGCCGCTACAGTCGCCGCTCGGCATGGGGATCTTCCTGTTCATGCTGTGGGAAGTCGCCTATTACATGGACTACGTGGGAACCGACGTGATCGGGCTCGTGCTCGACCTCCCGATCCTCCAGAGCGACGAGGCAGACACCGGCGAGGAAGACACGTAACCATGTGCGAGGCGGCCGCACACCGACGCTCGGCACCGCAGGGAGTAACTGTGATCAGCCGAGAGACGGCGCGGCGGCGCTCGTCCCAGCGGCCTCGGAGGTGTCGAGCGTGGACGTGACCGACTACATCGTCGACAGCAAGGAGGGCCGGAAGTTCATTCGGTGGGGTCGCGTCGGGCGGCTCACGGTCGGGAGTGTCATCATGACGATCGCGCTGGCGTGGACACACCTGATCTCGACGCTATCGTCGACGCTCTCGGCGCTGATCGGCGGGATCAGCTCCTTTCAGGCGTCGCTAATCCTGTCGTACCTGTCGATCCCGATCAAAATGGTGAGGGCTGTCTGGCAACCGGCGACGGCTTTCGTGGCCTCGCTCGGGGTTCTCGGGATTCCGCTCGGGTTCCTGATCGTGATCGGCGTGCTGGTGATATGGGAGCGTGCAGTATGAGCCCGGACACAGGCGGTGACGGCGGCAGCGACGGATCGGTCGGGTGGGACGACCTACCCGATCCGCTCTCGTCGCTCTCGGGCGTCAAATCGCTCCCCAAGAAGCTCCTGACAGACCCGCGGCTGTACATCATCGGGGTGATCGTCGAGTACGTCGCGGGCGGGATCACCCGTCTCCTCGGGGCGTTGATCGGGAGCCTTCAGGAGGCGCTGTTCTTGCTGGGGTCGATCCCGACGACGATCGGCGAGGCGCTCCTCGAGGCCGGCGCTCTCGCGGGCGGCGTCAGTCTCACGGCGATCGGCGTGCTCGGTGACGTGCTGGCCGGGCTGGTCGCGAGTGCTGGGCCGGCGTCGCCGCTCGTCATGGCGGCCGTGGCGGCCGGGTTGCTGTACGCGACCTTCGAGCTCGCCGCGATGCTGGCGCCGCTCGGGACTGGCCGGCTCGTCGACGGCCTTAGGAGGGTTCTCCCGTGGTAGCACAGTCCGACGCTGACGACGAGCGAGAGCGAAGTATCGGCTACTGGATTACGCACCCGTGGATGGGTGTCGGCGCGGTCGTGGCCGGACTGGCCGGCAGTCTCGACCCGCTGTTTCAGCTCATTACGGGACTGGTCCCGATGGTCTACCCGATCGTATCGACGCTCTCGAGCGTCGGCGGGCTGGTTCCGGCGATCCCGACGGGGCTGGTCCAAGACGCGTTTGTCATCTTTGGACTGGCGTACGTCGGGCTCATGGCCGTGAGAGCGGCCGAGTGGTTCCACAACGAGTATTTAACGTAACTATGACAGTAACGACCAACACGAACAGACGGATCGACCGACGGCTCGCACCGCTCGCGCGTAGTACTACGCGGGCGCAACAGAGGGGGGCCTAAGCGTGGCTACCTCTGGATTTGGCGGGCGCGGGTACCTCATGATGGGGGTGCTCGCGCTCGCGGCGGTGTGGGGCGTCGTCAACACGTCGCTGGCGGCGTCGGTCGCGGGGCCGGTCCACATGGTCGCGGCGAACCTGCGGCTATTCATCGGCTTCGGGATCATCGCGATGCTCGCCTACTGGGTGCTCGACGAGGCCGACGAAAACGACGACGTAAGCGACGCGCTCGAGAAAACCTCCGATCGCGCCGCGGACGCGAGCGGCGGGTTCATCAACGTGACGCGGGTGTTTCTCGCCGGCCTCGCGACGATCATCGCGACCTCCGGCGACGCACTGATCGACATGATCACTATGGCGCCGACGATCGCCGGGCAAGTCGGAATCGGATTGCTCGGCGCCGGCGCCGGGGCGGGCATGCTCTCGGTTCGCATGTTCGCAATCATCGCGGTCGCGGTGATCGTGTTCTCGGCGATCCTCAAGGAGCGGGCGGAATCATGAAACCGACAAGTTGGAACTTCTCGACGGGATTCACGACGGCCCGCGAGTGGGTCGCGGGACAGCACCGGGCGATGAAAGACGACGCGCAACCGCGGCCAAACCCGGAGCCGGCCGACGCCGTGGCCTCGCTCCTGGTCGGCGCCGCGTTCGCGCTGGCCGGCTGGCAACTGTTTGGGGCGTCGACGGCGCCGGGGCGCGAGCTCGTCGTCGGATACGCGGCGGTCGGCCGGGCGACAACGGCGCTCGTCGGCCTCGCGATGATCCGCTACGGCGGGCCGGAGATCCTTTCCGGGCTCCGGATGATCAAGCTCGTCCGCGGTGGCGGCACAACGGGCGCCGACGAGAGCGTCGACGTCGACGACCAGGAAAGCGCCGGCGACGCGGACCCGCTCGAGGAGCCCGCGACGACTGACGGGCCGGCCAGGGCGTCGGACGCCGGTGACGAGTCGGAGGTGACGGCGTAGATGCGCCGCTCGCTCGCCGTGCTCTTGGTGGCGCTGTTGGTCGCTCCGTCGCTCGCCTCGATCGGCGCCGCGGCGCCGGAGGATCCGTCCAACTACACGCTGGCGGAGCTCTCCGAGCGCGGCCAGCAAATCGAGGGCGGAAGTGCGGACCCGTCGCGTCGGTGGCTCGGCGAGCGAGGTAACGTGTTCGTATCGTACGAACAGACGAATTTAGTGAAAGAGATGGCCTCGCAACGGCCCGAGTGGGCCGTCGATAAGGTCGTCGAGCCGGACAAGACCGTCGACACCAAGGAAGTGCGGATGCACTTCAACCGGCTCCGCGGCGCCGACGTCAAGAAGATTCACGTGACGGTCGTCGCGTGGAAAACGGAGACGAAAACGGTCAACGGGACCGACGGGACGCCGCGAGATGTCGAGTATCCGACGGCGATCCGGCGCCAGACGACCGAAGTACGGCTCTCCGGTCCGGTCAAAACGGCCGAGATCGACCTCACGGACACGGAGGAGCCGCAGACGATCACCATGTACATTCAGGAATACCCTGGCGCGCGGTGGGTGTTCCCGCATGATCCGGTCGCGCTGTCCGACTCGGTGCCGTTCGGCACCTCTTGGGGCAGTTACCTGAGTTGGTTCTTTGGGCGATTCTTCATAATCGCCGCTCTCGGGGTCCCTATCGCGATCGCGGGCGCGTACAAGACGCTCGACTACACGTATACGGGGCCGGGTAAGGGCGTCATGTGGTGGGTGATCGCCGGCGGGCTCGCCTCCTACCTGTCGCTGTACTTCTCGCACCGGTCGATCGCGCTCATGCTCACGTCGGCGCCGTGGATTATGGGCCTGTTTATCGTGGTCGTCGCGTACATCGCGACGCTCGAGCTGGCCGATCCGACCGAGACGGGGCTATTCGAGGGGATCATCACAACGGACGCGACGAACCCGATGGGAGACGATATCCCCGATATCGCCGACGAGCGGGGAGACACGATCGATTACGTCGACGACGGCGACGGGACGATCAAACTGGTCAAACCGTCGCTGGGGTACTTCGGGACGCTCCTCGCCGGCGCGGAAGCTCCCGAGCTCGACACCGCGGACCTCAAAACGCGCGTGAAGTATCACGGGTCGGCCGCGGGAGACGAGAAATTTTACGCGGACGTATCGGACACCGACGACGGCGAAAAGCCGGTACTCGTTGAAGTCGAATGGCCGGCGCTCGAGTTCGGCCCGAGCGGACTCAAGCAACGCGTCGAGAGCGACGAGGGCGTCGAAGTGCTCGACGAGTGGGACAAAGACCGGCTCGTCCGGACGGGGCTGTTCGGGGCGCTGGCGGGCGCTCTCGGCAACGTGCTGATCGGCGGCGTCGGCTGGGCGCTCCTCGCGTTCACCGTGGGCGCGTACCTGTCGACGGTCCGGCGCGTCGACGGGTCGGCGTCGTTCGACCCGGCGCCGGTCCACTCGACCGCGGCGAAGGCGCGGGCCGTGACCGAACGGCAAGAGCTGACGATCGCGTCGACGTTCAGCGAACTCCAAGAAACGATCGCGAACGCCGATTCGGACACGGCCGAAAAGGCGGTCGATATCGCAGAGGCGCATATCAGCCAGTTCCGGGACCAGATCGACCGGCTCCTCGGTGGCGAGGACTCCGGCGGGCTCCCGGAGTCGGGCACGAACGACGTAGACACGGATATCAACCCGCAGGCGGGGCCGGGGGTGAGTGACGATTAGCTCCCCTGGCCAGCCAGCGGGCCGCGAGACGGCCGTCGAGCCGGCGCTCGACGACTTGGCGCGGAAACAGGACGAGCTCTTTGCTCGCCTCGAGGCGGGTTTCGCCTCGCGGCGCGAGATCCTCCTGTGGACGCATGACGTATCGGTCCGGACGCTCGGGCAAGTCCCCGACGAATGGTTCGCCCAGCTGTTCTCGACGCGCTACACAGTGACGGCGCTCCTCGCGGACAGCGACCGGCGAGGCGAGATCTCGGAGAGCGTCGAGAGCGACGAGCGGGCGGCGACCGAGCGGGCGATCCTGGCGGATGATACGCTCGTCGAGAGCTGTCGCCAGGGCATGCGACTCCTCGCCGAGCAGGCGGCGGAGTACACCGAAGCGGAGACGCCGGTCGATGCGTCGGCTCAATCGTATCTGGCGATGCGGCCGGCCGTCGACGACCTCGCGGCGACCCAACGGGACGCGCTCAAGCGCGTGCTCGGCTACGCCGAGCCGATCAACTCCCGCGCGGACGTTCGCGACTGGGCGCGCCGGGTGATCCGGGCGACGAAAGGCGCCGACGAGGGGTTTACGCGAGAGATGCTATGGACGCCCCACTGGCTCAACGCCGTACGTGGCGACCCGCGCTCGGCGACGCTACACCTCCTCCTCGCTGACGACATGCTCGCGCCGATGAACGCGGCACTCCGCAAGACGGCGACTGCAGCGACGGAACAGGCAGACGAGGATCGCACCTCCCACGGAGCGTTTGAGACATGAGCAAATCAGCACAGAGACGGCGGCAGAAAGGCAAAGACGACGTGATCGAACAGTTGCGGGAAGACTTCGAGCCGTGGACGAAAAGCCGGCAGGCGCTCCATCACTCAGACGACTGTGATAAGTCGTGGAACCGGCTCGACGACCGTCACAACGACGGGGAACGGCTGTACAAGGATTTCGGCCTGACGCCGATGCACAAGGTGTTAGCGGCCGAGTCGCGCCGGGCGCGGCGCTACGGACAGAAAGAGGCTCACCCGGTGTACAAGTTCCCGTCGGCGTACCTGGACGCGCTGATTCACGTCGACGACTCCGAGATCTGGGCGCTCGAGGAAGGGCGCGTCGACGACCCGATCATCGCGGACCAGCCGCGGCCGCGCCGGAAGGTGCTCGAGTGGCTCGCGCGCCCGGAAAACGAGCACGTGCTCGACGCGATGGGCGACGGCGGTACCGACATGTGGGCGCACTCAGAGCCCGGCGAGGGCAAAACGTCGTTCGCCAACATGATCGGCGGCGTCAGGCTCCCGGAGATCAACAACGAGACGCTCCTGTGGTTTCTCACGCTCGACGAGCTCGAGTGTCTCCCGCTGGCGCCGTACACGACCGTTGCAGTCCCGAAGGGCGTCGAGCTCGCGGTCGAAGCAAAGCCGCGGGCGCCGTCGCTCCCCAACGTCGAGATCGAGCTCACCGACGTCTTCCGGGACACGCTCACGTACTCGAGCCCGCGCGATCTCATGCGCCAGCTCGTCCCCGGCGGGCTGTACGGTGTGCTCCCGGACCCGCGGTTCCGCGGGTGCGAGAAACTGTGTCAGGCGACGTTCACACCGGCTCGCGAGGCCGGCGAGCCGGCAGAAGTGACGCCACTCCGCGACAACATTTTCGCGATGGTCGAGTCGCGAGCAAAGGACGACGAGTTCCTCCACCCGACGACGGCCGTACTCGACGAGATGGGCGACTTACTCCCGCTCAACCCGGAAGCGGACGAAAACGACCAGGCGCGCAAGGTGAAAGACCACCCGAAGGCGTATGGGAAGGCGCGAAAAAAGAACTTCTCGACGATCCGGCTGTCGCACTCGATCGCTCGCGTCGACGAGGGAACCAGGGAAAAGAACCGCTGGTTCGTGACCATGCCCAACACGCCGGCGCCGAGCTCGTCGCTGTCGGGGATCGGCAACGTCCCGATAAAGTCGGATTACGCTAACCGACTCTCGAAGGGCGAGGCGGTGGTGTGGCGAAACCAGCACTTCGCCGAGATCTCCTGGCCCAACCCGTACCGGCGCTACGAGTTCCGCGGCGAGATAAACATCCGCTACCCTAACCGGGAGGAGGCGCTCGATGACTTGTAGACTGGCCGGTTCGGGGGCCGTACCCCCGAAGTTCGGGCGGCTCGGTGCTCGGCGCGGCGCTGGCGCCGATTTGCGAAATGGGTACCCCCCGAGATCGGGCGCGTCGCGGCCGGAGCCGCGCGGCGAGCGAGGAACCCACACGCGCGCGTATATTAATGTGAGGGCAGGGGCGGGGGTGATCACCCGTGCGTAAACGCGCGTTTTCGGTCGCGTTCGCGCTCATGTTGATCCTGGCGGCTGTCGGGCCAGCGATCGGGCAAGTGTCGTTTGAGGGCGAGGTGATCCTCACGGGCGATCCCGCGGTCAACGGAACGACGTTCAACTACGACCTGAACGATCTCGACTCGGCGACCGAGCCGCAGGTAGCGTTTACCGGCCGGACGTCGACGGAGTGGGACAACGTGACCGCGGCGGGCGTCTCGAGCGGCTCGTCGGTGGATGTACCGGTAGCGGGTTCACTCGATCCGACTGGCCCATCCGATACTGGCGAGCCGACGGTCGAATTTACAGGGATCGGCTTCTCCCGGACCGATAGCGTCTCGGCGACGAGCGTCTCGAGCGGGTCGTCGGTGACGTTGGGCGTCGACGGGAATCTCGACCCGACGGGGCCGAGCTCGAACAACGAGCCAGAGGTGACGTTTGGCGGCGACGGGTTCACCCGGTCGGTGACTAAAACCGGCTCCGGTGTAGCGGCGGGCTCGTCAAAGTCGATCACTGTCGACGGGAATCTCGACCCGACGGGACCGAGCGGAAACAACAAACCGGAAATGGCGGTCACGGGGCGGGAAGACAGCGGTTCATCGGTTTCGTCGCCCGACGGGGCTAAAAAATGCTTCTCGCACACGAGCTCAGAGGAGTATTTTGCCTGTGAGATCCGGATCGACGATGCACCGGGCGAGATCAGCCGCTTAGACTTCAATGTAGATTCTCAATCGACGAATGTGGGGCCTCTACTGGTGGATATCTACATCGTCGACGAAACGCCGGATGGGGCCTACCAGGAGGGCACTCTCGTTAAGGACAACTATGATTGGACGACCTCGAGCGGCTGGGCGAACATTTCGCTCAGTCAATCGGTAAGCACAGATGGGGATGTCACTGTCGAAGTACATCCCGTATACGGCGACTCAAACGATAACGCGGTCTATCTCACGTCCGAGAGCGGGCACTCGAATTATATGTCTGAAAATGGGAACCTATACGATCATGCTCTGGATGTCGTCGGCTACTCGCCTCCGCCGTCGTCGCTCTCGGTATCGACCGACTCGGGGACATCGGTAAGCTTCGGTAGCTTCTCCGATGGAGAGACGAAGACGAAAGAGTTCTCGATCTCGGTGTCTGCCAGCTCGCTGAATTTCGAGCACTCGGCGGGTACAGTCGACTACTCGCTCGATATGACGGAACGGAGATGGACCGTCGATCCGTCGGTCGATATCGACGGCGACGGCACGGCAGAGGAGCAATATACGGGGACGCTCGAGCCCACCCAGTCAGTGACGAAAGAGCTGGAGGAGCTCTCGACGTTGACGTCTTCGGCGACGCTCACAACGTCGAAGGGAACGGCGGATCTTGATATCAACTGGCGCGAGCGGAAAGGGACGGTCGACCCAGCGGTCGATATCGACGGCGACAGCAACGCGGACGCCTCGTTCACGGGGACGCTCATGGACGGCGAGAGGGCGACGGTAGAGCTGGCGGAGCTCTCGACATCGACGTCGACGGCGACGTTCACAACGTCGAAAGGGACGGCTGATCTCGCGTTCCGGTTCAAGGAGCGGCAAGAGACGACAAACCCGAAGGCGTTCGTAAACGGAAACGAGCTGTCCGTGATGGGGCCGCTCAGTGACGGGCAGACGGTCACGCGCAACGGGTCGACAAGCTGGCTGTCGTCGGGAAGCAACACAGTCGAGATACGCGTCGGCGAGTCGGTCGGGCCGGACGCGCCGGATCCGAAAGTCGGGATCACGTATCAGCACTCCGCGACCGACCGGATCAACCAGACGTATACCGACGAGCGATGGAGCGAGCGGTATAACGTCTCGAAACAGTTCGCGAGCGACCAGTCGGATGTAACGGTCGATCTCGAGCACTCGGGCGATATCCTGGCGGTCCGCTCGCTCGAGTATTCGATCAACGGCGGGGCGTGGCAAGAGATGACGGCCTCGGCGTACACGCTCGACGGGTCGACGGTACACGCCGAGATCGGCGACGTGACCGCAGGCGACGAGGTGCGCGTTCGCGACGCGGCGAGCAAGGTCGACGTTCACAACGGGTCGATCACCGTGGAGGAGCCGACGGCGCCGGGCGAGCGACTCGACACGGCGATCCGGGTGGACTCGTGGGCGTCAGACTCGTATATCGGCGTCGATAACCCGCGAGCCCACTATACGGCAAACGAGAGCTGGTCGGCCTCGGAGTATCAAGTAATCAAGTCCGACGGGACGCGGCGGCTCTATCTCCCCAACGCGGCACAGGGATCGCTCGCTCGCGTTCGCACGCTCCCGGTAGAACCCGCGCCCGCGACCGGGGACGTGCGCGTCGAGGTGGGCGATAGCGTCGACCTCGAGGAGCCCGAGCTCCTCCTCAAGCCCGGCCCGAACGGCCAGGGGACGGACGTAGATCTGACGTTCACGAACGCAAAGTCGGAAACCGACTATATCCTGTACTCGAAGACTAACGGCGTCGTTCGGGACTCCGGGACGGCCAACAGTCCGATCACGCTCACGGACGACGACTCGAGCGAGTGGCTACAGTTTCAGGTAGACAGCTCCTCGAGTTCGTCGGGCGGCGGCGGATCGGGCGTCGGCGCGGTCGGCCCGCCGGCTGTGTCGGTGTCGGATCCGGGCCTCGGGCACGTCGGGATCCTCGCGGTGGTCGCGGGGCTTATCTTCGCGGTGTGGGTGCTCTCCCGGAACTTCGGGAAGCGACGGCTCTCCTACCGAACGCTGTACATCTCGGAGGGGATCGTGTTGGTGTTGCTCGGAATGGAGGCGCTGTCGGGCCAGTCGCTGATCGGCGCCGTCGGGATGGGGATCGCCCGGCTCCTCGAGCTCGTCGGGATGGGCGTCAAAGAGGCGGCGCCGCTCGCGATCCTCGCGTTCGCCGTGCTGGCATACATGGCGATCAAACGCTGGGGCCGGCCGCAGGTAGTCGTGAATCGGAACCTTTCGCTCGATACGAGCGTCGGCGGCGGCAAGCGCGGAGGTGGCGAGTAGATGGTACTCGAGAAGGCGATCGCGATGGGCCTCGAACTCCTCCTCAACGACCCGAAGGGGACGGGGATCGCGGCCGTGCTGATCGTCGTCGGGTTCCACGTACAGGGAGCGGCGGACCTCGCGAAATACTTTCAGTTCGCCGGCTACGGACTGATCCTCCTGGCGCTGGGACTCCTGTTCGGCGTGGTCGACCTCTCGAGCGGGCTCCTCGGTCTGCTCCCGCTTTCGTGACATGACGGCGGGACTCGAGGACGTGACCGAAGCTCTCGCGTCTCCGGGCACGTTTTGGGCGGCAATGTGGGCGAGCGCGTGGATCGCGCGTAGAACAATCGTGCCTGCGTGGGCGACCGACGAGCTCGCGGTTGCGCTGGTGCTGGCGCCCGTGCTGGCGCTCGTAGTAATCGCGCGGCGCGTCGACGCGCTCGAGCTCACGGGCGGGCGCTGTCGCGCGGCCAACGTGACCAACGATCGACGTTGTGCTAACTCTCGCGACGCCGGCGCCGATCTCTGCGGGACCCACCAGAACACGCACGGCGTCAAGCTCCATCCGACGGCCGTCGACGGCGCCGACAACGGCGGCACGTCGGGCGCGGCCGCGGAGTCGGGCGAGTAGCCGGACGCGGCCTAGCGGCCGGACGCGAGCGGACAGGCGGCCGTAGTGCTACACGCACGACCAGCGACGCGAGCGGACGCGACAGCGGACCCGCACATGGGTGATTAGTTGATGAGTTTACGATAGAGGTAAAGTTCGAGGAGAGCGACCCCCATTTCCCGTGCTTCAGGTGGAGACTAGCGGGAAGCCGGGGTGTATTTTTGCGCGCCGCAGGCGCGTGCCCTTAGGCACACCTCCTAAGGGGGCTTGCCCGGAGAGCGGGAACCGCTCGACCGGCAAACCACCGGCTCGAGGTCGATCCGCGTGTATCCGTGTTCCACCTGAAAACAGGGTTCGGGGTGAAATCGGGCTATCCTTTATAAAAAGAAGGTACGAGAGACAGTGATGCCTCTCTGGCGTCGGGCGTCAGTGGAGGGTCGCGACCGGCCGCCGCATGGAGCTCCCGTCGACGGTCACCTCGACGATCGCGTCGGCGAGGGCCTGCGGGTCGCGGCCGTCGTTCGCCCACGCCTGGAACATCTCGTCCAGGACGTCGTCGACGAGCGGGTTCGTCGAGTACTTCATTTTCGAGAGCACGGTGTCGATCCGGACCGTCGGGCGATCGCCCTCGCTGGTCGGCGCGTCAAACTCGGCGCCGTACTTCGCGAGCCACCGGTCGAACGCGCTCGAGGCCGACTGGCGGACGTCCATGTCGACCAGCTGGGCCGCGCGGTCCGCGGCGCTCTCGATCTTCGACTCTGCGGCCTCCGTGATCGCACGGATTTCCTGGCGGAGCTTCTCCGAGACGAACCGGACGTGGCCGTTGTCCGACGTGATGACGCCCTCCAGACGCTGGAGACACCGGTACACGGTTGACAGCCCCACGCCGGCCGCGTCGGCGACCTCCCGGGTCGGCCGACCACCGTCGGCCGCGAGGTTCTCGACGATCTCCTCGTCGGCGGCGGTCATGTCCCGGAGCGTCGTCACGATCAGGTGCTCCTGCTTGGCCTCGAGGCGTGGCGTCGGGTCCGAGTGGATCGGGACGGACTCCTCCGCCGGGCCGGCGTCGAAGTGGTCGTCGGCGACGTAGGTGGTCCCGCCGGCCTCCGTCGGGATTTCCGCCCAGGAGAGTAGCGACACAAGACGCTCGTCGAGTTCGCGCACGACCTCGTCCCGGTCCTCCCACGAGACCGACCCGGATGCGGTACGCCCCTGGACGAACTTCACACCGAGTTTCGGATGAAACAGCGGGTCGTCGGGTTCGAACTTTTCCGGGTGCTCAGGCAGGTAGCTCTTGATCTGGCCGCCGAGCCGGTGGCCCGAGACCATTTCGCTGGCGCTCGTGGACCCGTGCCGAAACACGTGATGGTGCCCGCGCTCCCGCTCGTTGTCCCACTTGTACATCCCGGCGGTTCCTTTCGTATCCGAGAGAAGCATCGACAGCCGGTCGAGCAGGCCGCCGGTGCCGATTAGCTTCTCGTTCATCGTCCGGGTGAGCCGGACGTAGCGCTCGAGGGCGGTGATCCGCCCGTCGAAAGGCTCGGAGAAGTACCCGTGATAGAGACCGACATCGGCTGAGTTGGCGAGTTCGAAGATGAACCGTGGCAAGAGGTCGGCGACATCGTTAAGTTCCATATTCGACGGCTGGCAGTGGATGCTAACCCCCTCGTCCGGGTCGGTGTGGTCGAACGCAGTGGTCGTGCGCTCGCCGACAGACTTCCGCATACCCGGGAAGCGCGGCGATACGTTGTAGGAGCACTTTCGTTCGCCGCGACCGCGGGCGTTGATATCGAACTCGTAGAGCCGGTCGGATGCGACGCTGTCCTCTGGCCGCGGTTGAAAGCCGCTCTTGCTGTAGTTCATCCGGATGTCCCACAGCTCACCGTCGATCTCGATGTCGGTGATCTCCTGGTATCCGTCGAATTCGTTGATCAGGAGGTCCGATAGCGCCCAGTAGGGATCGAGTCCGTCGTAGTCGACGTACTCCTCGCTTTCATCGCCGGTGGGGGCATAGTAGAGCCACGCCTCTGCCTCGTGGGTGGCTCGCTCGACTTGTGCCACCGGCGCTCACCTCCTGTCCTGAACAGTATCCGTGTCTACTGAGCGGTGAGGCCAACACAGGCCTTTTCGCCAGTGAGTACCAATCACATGGTGGTGGCCCCGATAATGTGGTTGGGGCCTGAGGGGCACAACTGGGGCCAAAGCTCCTCTTATTACCTGGTGAACAGTACCGCTCGTAGACTGTTCACTCGCCATCACGCTCACCCCCGTCAGTCGCGACTCGGCCGGAGCGCATTCGAGAGAGCTTCTCGGCGGCGGTGAGCGGCTGCTCGTCGCGTTCGTCGTCGGTTTCTGTCGCGTAGGATTCCGGTGGACGGCGCGGTCCGTACGATAGCCGCTCCGGGCGCTCGCCGGCCTCCTGGAGGAACTGCTCGCGCTGGTCGAGAAGGCGCATCACCGCCTCGCGTGGTCCGCCCGCTGGCCCACGACCGATAGCACGCTCGACCGCCTTGTAGGCGCGGACCACTTCGATCCGGTCGATCCCACGGATCCGAGCCTTCAGGAGGAGCTTACGACCGCTCTTGATATCGCGATCCCCGTACGACTCCGCAAGGAAGTCCCAGTCGAGATACCGAGCTGGGTTGTGGCCGATGTCCGCCTCGATGTTGTCGAACGCGGGGAAGTCGCGGCCGCCGGCCTGGTTCGTCGACGGCATCAGCTGCTCACCTCCGCCGAGCCGGGGACGCGTTCGCGGTCGATAATGACCGGCCAGGAGAGTTGTACGACCTCTTTCTCGGAGCGGTCGGCATCGACCTCGTACCAGCGACCGCCGAGCTCCTCGTCGAGGATACTCGCGGGGATAATGGCGCTCCGAAGGATCGGCGTATCCTCGTACGGGGCGTACACCGCGAGGAGATAGACTCCGCCGGTGTCGAGGAGTTTCTCGTGTGCGGCGCGTTTGATGTACCAGTGTCCGGCGGACTGTCGAGACCCGTTCGACCGGACGACGCACGCTCCCTTAATCTCGACCTCGGTACCCTTCTCGACCAGCGGAATCCCGAGAAACGGCCGCTCGTAGCAGGGATCGAGACAGCGGATCGTCCGGGCGTCGTACCACGTAGCGACGGAGTCGCCGACGGCCTCGAGGGCGGGATCCGAGTTGATAACCGCTCCCTCGACGGACTCGCCAATACTATTCGACGACGAGAGGGTACTCAAGCGTCCTCACCTCCCTCGGATCGCTCGATATCGCCTCGGTTCATCTCGAGCTGGAGCGCCTCACGGACCAGCTCTCGAGCACGTTTACTCTCCATCTGGCCGAGGGCTGTTTCGAGAGTGTCGACAGCGTCGAGATCTTCGTCCTCGATGGAACCGCCGTCGGTCGCGACCCGCCGGTCGCTCTCCTGATCGTCGCGCCCCTCGAGGCGGTCGGACCACAGCACGCGCATGTGCACGGACTCGGCACCCCGGAGGACATCGACGGAGTCGACATACTGTCGGGGGACGAGCGATCGCGGCCAGTCGGTGTATTTCGCGAGCGACGCAGGGACGATCCCCCCGCCAGTCGGGTTCTCGGCACCGGTCGTCGTCACTCGGAAGACTCGGCCGTCTCGGGTCGCGTACCGGATTGAGATCATTTCGCGGACGCTCCGGGCGACGGAGACCGCGTACACGCGAGGCGAGCCGTTCCCCTGGTCAGAGCCGTGTTCGATCCAGCTCTCGGGGATCGGCCGATACTTGTCGCCGTCGACGACGACGGGCCACTCGTCGGACGACATTTAGGCGTCACCCCCGCGAGCGAGGTCCTCGATATCGTCCGGCCCAAAGTCTTCAGCGCCTATCTTCGCGGCGAGACCGTCGGTGTGGCAAGAGGGATTGTCCGGGATTGTCGCCTCGGAGCTCACCTCGTAGCCGTCCGGGAGGTGGGCTTTCGAGGTGTGCTTACCGACGACGACCTCGTCGACGTCTTCGGGAATCTCACCGTCGTCGAAACAGACACCGCACTTCCCCCGGCTCTCGGCAACGGGGCCGTCCGAATCGACTCGTCGGGCGTTCCGGACGTCGACGTAGCAGGCGGGATCGACGTCCTTCATGGACGACACACCTCCTCGTCGCGGGCCGGGCACTCCTGGTCGATCTCCTCGATAGAAAACCCACAGAAATCACACACGATCGGCTCCGAGAGCGGGTCGCGAGACTCGGAGCTCACGCGGACCACCTCGACTTAAAGGCACCACTTCTGTTCGTCTTTAACGAACCCGAAATTTGGACAGACGCACGGGTGAGTACCCGATAATATCCATCCAGGAAGTTGAAGAATGGGACCGCCGAGGGATACCTTCACGGCGAATAGCCCCACTCCGTCGGTTCTTCTGGCCGAACGGAGTGTATGGGTTCATGATCAGTCCTCTGGGTCGAACTGCAGGTTCTCGATATAGGGGCGACGGCGACGCTCCAACCGCTGGCGCTCCGTCGCCTTGTCGTAGTACGATTCGATGACTTCGAGCGTCGCGTTCACGCGCTTGGCGACGATCTCCGCCGGCAAGCCCTGGTCGCGCTGCCACGTGATCGAGCCCGTCCGAACGCGGTGGGGGGACAGACTCGACGGGCACTTGCTCGCGTGGTGGACGTGGACGAACTCGCAGGTGTCGCGCCTGTGGCCGTGCGGGCAGTCCTGGTAGAGACACGGCATCGTCGCCATGTAGCACCACACCCGGACGGTGTTCTCACCGGGTCGGCCTCTCGCTGTCGTGAGGAACGGCTGACGCCCTCTCTCGTAAACGTCCGAGCGGTACCGGTCGATGTACTCGTCTAACACCACGCAGGTACTCGCCGGTAGTCCGACGGCGCGCTCGCCGTCGCTATCGTTCTTCAGCGGTGTGCCGGTGTCCGGCCGGTGTCGGAACTCGACGTACTGCTCTCCGGGGTGGTAGTCGTCGAGATCGAGAGCGCGGACACCGCCGAGACGCGCGCCGGTGAACCACAGCAGTTCAAGCAGCGCGTGGTTCGCAGTCGCGCGATCGGGGCCGTTCCGGTACGACTTGATCAGCGACCGCGCGGCGCCGTGTTCCAACATCTCGTCGTTGGACTCCTCCCCGTCCGGCACCTCCGGGACGTGGACCTTCTCGGGCAGCTCGTCGTCGACGACTTCGATGCGGGCGAGATACTCGACCCAGTTCTTGACCGTCTGCATCTCGCTGTTCAGCGTCGACGAAGCGACGCCCTGACCGCGCCGGTGGTTCTCCCACTCATCAAGCTTCCAGCCGTCGAGATCCCGCATCGTCTCGATGTCGGGCTGGTCGTCGGCCCAGTCACAGAACCGCTTCAGGCGGGACGCCCAGGACTTGATGGAACTCGCCGACGCCTCGGTCTTGCGGTGGTCGAGATAGCGGCGACGGGCTTCACGCGGGGTGAAATCGGGGCGATTCCGGTTACTCCCCGTCATCAAGGCCTGTGCAGTTCTGGAAGTGGTCGATGGTGATCCGCTCCCCATCAGAGACGAGGAACGTCTGCCCGCAGTGTTCGCACTGCAGGCGGCCCTCTGCGCTCACGCCGACTCACCACCCTTCTCGCGGGCTTCCTCGATGTGTTCCTCGTTGGCGAGTCGACGGCGGCGGCCGAGTTCGCCCTCTCTGCCGTACCGCTCGACGGCCACCTCTCGGACGGCCTGCACCTCATGAGGCGGGAACTTGACGCGCTCGCCGTCCCACTCAGTCACGCGCACCCAGCCGCTATCGAGCACGCTGTAGTCGGCCACGAGGTCGTTCCCGTAGCCCGACCGCTGGAGGTACGCAGGACTCGCGTGTTGGTTGAGGTTCTCGGGATCGAGCGGCCCACACCCCTCCTCGTCGGCGTCGTCGCCGCGGCTCTTCAGATAGCCGCCGTCAGTCATGAGGTCCGGGTCGGCGGACGCGTCGACGTCGTCGATATTGACCCGCTCGGTCAGTTCGAGCGCGCGATCCTCGACGGACTTCGCAAGCGCCGGTGTCGAGAAGTCGACCGGGCCAGCGCCGGCCTCGACGTGCCGAAGCGCCTTCGTCTCGTTGACCAGCTGGAGCAGGACGGCGTTCTGCAGGCGCGTCCGGTGGGCCAGCTCTTCGAGCGCGGCGGCCTGCCGCTCCTCCGGGGACCGGCCGCCGTCGGTCATCGCCCGCTGCTCGCCCTCGCCGGGCGACTCCGCGGGCGCCTTCGAGACGGGCGAAACGCCCATCAGACGGTCGCACTGGATACACCGCCGGTCCATCTTGCCGGACCGACGCTGTCGACGTTCTTCGTGATCGCAGCCGGGACAGCGGAGAACGAACAGGTCGGGGGCGTGCGGGTCGTGCCGATAACCCTCGGGAACGGCCGAGTTCATGGGCCGGCCTCCTCGTCGTCGTCAGTCTTTTCTCCGCTGCTCGCATCATCGAAACTGGGGGCTTGCAGGTCACTGGACATGATTCAGGCAGCCCCCTCGTCTCGAAGAACCTCTCCGTTTCCGTCCGTGCCCAGTTGCACGTTCGGCCTCTCTGCGTTGTTAGATTCGTGTTCTCGGACGCAGTGACGGATGTACTCCGAGTAATTCATACCGTACTCTTCCTTGCTGTTCCGGATTTCCTCGTCTAGCGACACCGGAACCGACAGCGTCACCGGAATGCTTCGATCTGGCATGCGATAATAACTAAGTAACCACCATATGCATAAATCTATCCCCTTCCGAATAGCCTAGACCTAAACGTCTATATCACCACAATAATACGAGTTTAGTTAGTTAGTAACCAATAATGCGCTACTCTGGCGACTGGATGGTTCTCGCCGATGACCGGATTCTGGAGTACATACGAAGGAATGAGGCGGCTGGATCGACCGAGATGGCGAAAAGCGATTACGTGCGGTATTCCCAGAGCTATATCTCTCGGAGATGTAAAAAGCTCGTAGAGAAAGGACTTCTTCGAGAGGTTGGGAATGCGGTGTACATGATCACCGAGCGGGGGGAGCGGTATCTCGATGGGGAGATAGACACGTCAGAAGACGCGCCCGACGAGGTGGAATCTCACGTTGAGAACGGGAATGGGAACGGGTCGATGGGGGACAACCACGAGCAGGTGTAACTCATGACCGAGAGAAAGTCGGCCCACTGGATGGAACAAATCGACGAACGGATTCTCGAATATATGGATTCGGAAGGCTGGGCGTCTCCCACGATACTGGCCCAGGAGCGCGGTATCAGTGCCTCACGGGGACGTATCCGGGACCGGTTCAAGACACTCCAGTACGCAGGTCTCGTCGTTCCTATCGGGGACGACATGTACGATCTGACGGGAGACGGAATCCTCTTTTTGAGGGGTGATATCGACGCGAGATACCGCCCAAAGCCAACCGCCAGCAAGGTGTTTCAGGACCGGTATCCCTGTCCCGGCCGATGGCCGCAAGCCCGGATGTCAGACCCGTGGCTGTGAGAAGAAGATTCCTACGAAGGTTGATTAATAACCTAGTACTTTATCAACCAGCAGCCGTTTGTCTCAGGTACGCCAATGAGCCATTTCAACGTCGGCAACTCAGACGAAGATGGTTCTGACGAGTTGCTGAATGCCGAGGAAACGCTCGAAGAACTCCCCTCGGCGGAAGAGTTCGGACTCGGTCTTTCTGCTGACGAGTAGTCGTTTCTGATGGCGGATAAACGGTATGTTGTCTACGTTCAGCCCGCTAAACAGAACTTAGAGGCTTTGGACGGGTCCTTGGAATCGAGGATCCGATCCGAATGTGAGGCTTTTCTCGATGCCTGGGACCCCTCGATGGTTTTCGAGAAAGGCGTGTTGCCCCCGGTGAAACAAATCAAGAAAGACCGATCAGTGGTGAGGGCGTTCGGTGCCCATTGGATCGGATACGAAGCAGAGATTCTGCTCGTGGTCGCTGTGTACAAGAAGGGGGACGAAAACCAGTTCTGGGCGCGAGACGGTGAGTTCAGGAAGACTGTAATTGACTACTTCGAGGTGCTGGATGAGTTGGACGAGAACAACGAGATCTCGGAGTGGATTCACCGCGCAAAGAATTCGGATGATTTTCGCGTCTACGAATCTGCCTGAGTGAATTACAGCCACTCGACTTTTTCGCGCTCGCGACGCTGCGCCTCGGGCGTGTGCGTCCCCCGATAATGGTCGAGGAACGTCTGTAGATCGTCCCACCCGCCCCAGTCGCAGACGACCATCGCGTCAACGTCCTCGCTCCGGAGACTCGTTGCCCAGGTCCGCCGGAGATCGTGAAAGCCGACGTACTCCCAGCCGGGTTCCCCGGTCTCCTCGTGCAGCTGGTCGGTCGCCTTCGCTGTCCACCGCCGGAGCGTCCGCGTCGACACGTCGACCACAGGCGCGTCTCTCGGCTCTTCACGCACGTCCCCGACCGTGCGGATGGTCGTGGCGAGGTTCGGCGGGATCGGCGTCTCGCGGTACTTGTCGGTCTTCGCGCTGCGCCATACGCGGAGCATCCGCCCGGCGTCGGTCTCGGCGACGTGTTCGGGCGCGACGCGGACCACTTCGTCGGACCGGAGCCCGCACCGCACGCCCAGTCCCATCGCGATCCGCTTCTCCGTGTCCTCGAAGTAGTCGAGTAGCTGCTGCACTTCTCGTTCGGACAGCCAGACTTTCATTCCCTCGTCGTCGGGGTAGCTCTCTAAGTTCATGTCCGGTATCTCTCCTTTGCGGTCAGAAATCCTAGAATCTTGGGGTAAACTGGGGGTGATCCGGGGTGTGATCGGCCCGTATCTGTCCGAGAATGTACTGAGAACCGGACACAAATTTCAGTGGGCCACTCACTGAGCTCCTGTTCAGTCCATCTGCTTACTTATCAAGCCCGTACTATTTTGATGCCGGGTATTCAAACAGATGCCATGACGGATGATATTGATGATTTAGTAGACGACTTAGAAGAACTCAGTGACCGTGCTCAAGAACTGGACGGAGAGAATGAGGTGCCCTTGTCCGAACTTTTCAATCCTAGCTTCATGAAAGAGTACACTGACTTTGAGTCACTGGAGGAGTTTTTCCAAGAAAGTCCATGGACTGTGGAATCGGAGGAGGATCTTGAACAGATTCCGGACGGCCCATTCAATGAATACGTCAGCGAGCACACGGTGTTCTCTGATCAAGACGAGATGATGGGGAAGGCCGGTGAGGAGTGGACAGCCGACCAGCTAGGACTGTAACGAGAATACTCCGTGCTGAGCAGATCCGAAACCTTCGGTGAGAACCGGACAAAAAATCTCTGTGGTGGTTAATTATTAGTGGAAACCCCACATGTCCAAAGTATGACCTCTGAAACTGAATTTGACCAAGAGATGGCTTCGGACGTAGCAGACGATTCCTTACGGCTGTTTAGAATTAATCTGATCCTTGCCGGCCTATATTCTTCAGTTCTAGCCTTTTTCTATCAGGCAGAGGGTCAGGAAATCGTCCGGAATATTCTATCTTCTGGATATACCGCGTTTGGCTTTGCTGCGTGGTTTGGCGCTATGATTTGGGCGATTTTCCACTATAGGTATGCTCGCCGATTGTCTTTCTCAAAACACCGAGATCAAGAGCTTAGTCCACCTGAGAATGCAGCAGATGTCGCGGTAAATTTCGTAAGTGCCATCGCAATTGGTACCCTGTTAAGCACGACCTCATTTGTTATCGGTTTCTTCGATGGCTTCTCCGAGATAGGCATTCCACTAACCAATCTAATTCTTCCTGTCAGTACTTCAATAGCAGCAATCTCTGTTATCTTCGTGTTCCTTTATTATTTTGACCGTGCAAAGATGAAATTTGAATGGCTAAGATGGGGGTTCGACGATTTTGCTGAGTTCTTACAACGAGAAGATTGATTTGGATTCTTGAACGGGCACCTACACCATCTCTCCTACCTGAATATCGGCGGTTAAGCACAGTCTGTGCGAGAACGGTGGTAAACGGTCAGGGTGCCCGACTCTATGCAGAGAGGGGAATACTCACAGAAGATGAATCGTCGCCTCGATGGCGCCGATCGCGACCAGCATCGCACCGAGCGCATACCAGGGCTCCCGTCGCACGTCGCCCAGCTGCTCGACCTGCGAGAGCTTCGCGCCGAGGGCAGCGAACACGAACAGCGCCGCCAGTTCCCAGGCGCCGGTCATCGCCACGACCACGCCGACGGCCAGGCCGATGATAGCCGCGTGGAACTCGCGCAACGTGCTCAGGAAGCCGTCGCGGGCCGTCTCGCTTTCCTCAGTCGACCGCGGAATGATGTTCATCGCTCCTCAACCTCACCGGGTCCCGGACCCAGGTCCGCCTCAGCACTCCGTTGAATCGGTCTCCGCTGGCCGGGCGGGTCCGGCATCCGCTCCCGGGCCGCTGTCGTGTCTGCGTTGGTGTTGCTCTCCTCCAGCGCCGTCAGCACCTCCTCGAGCGCGGCCCGGAGTTGCCTGTTCTCCCGCATCAGTTCGCCGTAGCTGGCCTTTTCAGTCTTCATTTGACGTACCTCCGTGCAGCGTAGAACAGTTGCGGCGTGTTCGATGTGTTCGACCGCGACATGTTCGCCTGAATCTGCACGTCCGAAGACGTGCTCACCGTGCTGATGTCGAAGTTCTTCGGAACGTCCGAGTAGAGAACCGTTCCGTTGCCGTCCTCAACGTCGATGGTGACCGTCTCCCCATCTGCGGAATACTCGTAGGTCACGAGGTCCCACGCCTCGATTGCGCCAGGGTGTCCGAGCGAGATGGTCACCTCTCCGCTGGTCTTCGCGCCGCTCGATCCGACCTGCGAGATGGCGAAGACGCGATCGCCGCTGCTCGCCCCGGAGACCGTGCCGGTGATGTCGCCGTACGTATCCGAGTACGGATAGGAGACTCCGCCGTCATGGAGTCCGACGCTGCTGCTCTCGGCGTAGACGCCAAGCTGGTACGTGGTCCCCTCCTGAAGCGTGTGGTCGAAGTGAACCCAGTCGCCTCCGCCCTTCGAGGAGGCGTCTTTGCGGATGATATCGTTGCCGTTCGAGTCCCGCAGCGCCACGTCGCCCGGAACCGCGGTGTTCGCCGAAATCTGCATGTCTACACCGCCGAGCGTGCCGTTCGGGTTGTACTCGACGCCGTTGAACTCGCCCCGGTTGAACGTACTATCGTCCGATGGGCGGGTGGCGAGGCTCTGCTCCTGCAAGTTGACCGAGGAACCTGTCGAAATGATGTTCGAGCCGGTCACCGTGGCCGATGAGCGGTCATCGAAGTACTCGACTTCTTCGAGGGCGGTCACCGGCGGGATGGGCTGCCACCCGTTGCCGTCGTGGACGTGATACGTCCCGCCGTCGGTGTGCAGCCACGTTTCACCCTCGCTCCCCGCGGGTTCCGTGCTCTGGCTGTAGGTCACGATCCCCGGCGTGTGGTGCGAACCGGGCGACATGCCGGCGAGGTTGCTGTGGTCGATGTTCCCCTCCTGAACGGCGAGATTGCCGTTACCGTCATCAGCGAGGGCGTTTCCGGCCGCCACCCGGATGTTGCCGCTGCCGTCGTTTTCGAGGAAGTCGCCCAGGTCCACGTCTCCGGCGTCGACCGGGTAGCCCGAGAGGTTCGCCAGGGAAATCGCGCCCTCTGCGACCGACAGCGTGCCGTCGGTGTGGTCGAGGGCGTTGCCCGCCACCAGCGTCTCGGGAATCCACTGCGTGCCGTCGTAGACGTACCCGGCGCTCACGTCGGTATCCAGCCACGTCTCCCCCTGCTCGGGGTCCGAGGGCATGGCCGACTGCACGTAATCGTAGCCGCCGCCACCGCCGCTACCGCCGACGAAGTTGGCGGTCATGCCTCGAACACGACCCCCACGCCGTCGCCGCCGTTCGGCGTCTGCACGTAGATCGCCGAGGTGTCGCTCACCTCAGAGACGAACGTGTCTCCCACCGCGGTGAGCTTGACCGGCTGGGTGCCCGAATCGCCGACGTACACGCCCCCGGCGTTCCCTTCGAGGAACGTCACGAGGACCGACACGCCGTCCGGGACGGCGTTCGCATCCAACGCTTCGGCGCCCGTGCCGCTGGTCGTGTACTCGAACGCCTCCAGGCTGTCCTCGTTGGTGAGCGCGTCGGCGATGGTCTGCTGAAGCCGCTCGTTCGCCGCGGCCACGAGGTCGCCCGCCTGGTCCTTGACGCGGGCGATCTTCTCGACCGTCGCATCCGTCTCAAGCCCCGGCATCTACTCCTCCCACCCCACGACTTGCGCCGTGTAGGTCCGGATCTGCTCGCCGACGTTGCGGATGGTGACCGTCAGCGAGTCCTCGAACTCCACAGAGGGGATGAAGCACTGACTCAGGTGGTTGGGTTCCGACGGGGGAACCGGGCTCTGCTCGTAGCGGGTCGTGCCGTCCGCCTCGATCTCGTAGGTCGTGCCGGTCGCCCGAGTGATCGCCACGATCGGCGTCTTGAACGTGGTGCTCGACTGCTCCGGCGTGAACTCGATGCGGGCCTTCTCGCCGGTGTCGAGTTGAACCTGTGCCGCCTCGCAGACCGGCGTCGCGCCGGCCGGTGGGCTGTGGCTCATGCGTGGTCGTCCTCCTGCGGGTCGGCGAGCTTCTCGGCTTTCTTCCGCTCCGATTCGTGCATCTCATCGCGTTCGATTGTGACGTTAGTCATGGTCGGGGTCGAGTTCGTCCGCCAGTCGGTCCGGGTTGATCGTCAGTTCCTCCTCGGCGTTGCGGACCATCTGCACGATCACCTCTCTGTTCGTCTTGCTCCGGTCCTCGTTGTCATCGACTCGCTGAAGGTGGCCGGCGAGGTCTCGGTGTATCTGGTGGCCCACGAACGCCACAGCGGACGCTCCCAAACCGCTGAACAGTGAGGCGCCCACGAGAATCCAGAATTGTTTCATAGCGGGCTGGCCCCCTCGACACCCGCCTCGGTCATCTCCACGAGCAGGTACACGCCGATGAGCACGACCACCAGCAGGCCGACGCCTTCGAGCTTGTCGCCGATCCCGAAGTCGGGGAACTGGGGGCCGTCCGAGTCATCGGGGTCCGGCGGGTTCCAGTTGACGTTATCGCCCGTGCTCCCGCCGTCCGTGTAGTCCGGATTCTCGGGCTCCGTCGGGGCGTCTCGCGACACTTCCGCGGTGTCGCTCATCTCGTCCGTGCTCTTGCCGGAGTCGCGCATCACGACCCTTGCGGATACCGTCGCCTGTTCGTCGTACATCGGCGCCGTGAAGTCCTTGCTGTACGTGCTCCGGTTCTCCCCGACTTCGGTCATCAGTTGGCACGTCGGGCCGGCCTCCTTCACGGTGCCGTCCGGCCCCTCGAACTCGACGCTCAGGGTGTAGCCGGCGCCGGCGCCGCTGGCGTTGTTGCAGTGGTCCGGGTCCAGGGGGTTGACGAACACCCCACCCACGTCCACGTCGGCCTCGGCGGTGAACGTCTCGCCGGGTTCCACGGTGTCCGGTACCCGGACGTTCCGCAGGATGACGTTGCCGCCCTTGGTGGTCTCGCTCATCGGATCACCCCGTAGAACACGACCGCGATGACCGCGATCATCTTCGGGTCGAGGTCGAACCCGTCGCCCGTCGACGGCGCCGGGTCGGGGTCGGTGTCCGGCTGCGTTTCGGAGCTGTCCGAGTCGGTCGAGTCCGGCGAGTCGCCGGAGTCGGTATCGCCCCAGTTCAGCCCCAGGTCGTCCGTGTACTCCTCGGTCACCGTGCCGTCGGCTTCGTCGTCCGTCATGCCGTCGGTGGGGTCGTCCGCCCAGCCACCGCCGGTAAACCCGTCGGTGTAGCCGTCGCTGGTGGTCGAGAAGTCCCCACCGTCGTCTGTACTCCCGCCGCCGCTCGTTTCGTCGTAGTCCTGAAGCATCAGAGGCTACCTCCGTAGACTGTCGCCGCTGCGAGGACCGCCAGCGCCACGAGAACCAGCCGCTTGTCTGGCCCCTGGGGCGCCGGTGCGGCCGGCCCCGTCTCGGTCTCGGTCACGAGTCCGGTCGAGTCGCCCGCCTCGCTCCCGGTGTCGCTCTCACTGCCGTGCGTCCCGTCAGTCGACGCGATGCCGACGCCCGGCGTCTCGACTCCAATCACAGCCAGCCCCCCGCCCACGCGGCTGCCAGGAGCGCCACGGCGGCCATGCCTGCCTGTCGCTGGGTGACACCGCTGTCACCCACTTCAGCGCCGGGGTCGAAGTCGCCGAAGTCGCCGAAGTCGCCCAGGTCCACGCCGGTGCTTCCCCCTTCCGGTGCGGGGTCGCTGGCGTCGCTGCCGCCGGTCGAGCTAGATCCACTCGATCCGTCCGTGTCCGAGTCATCCAGGCCGCTCGTGCCGCCGGTGTTGTCGCGCTCATCGAGGTTGTCATCCACGACTTCGCCGTCTTGAACGTCGCTCTCGTCCACGAGCACGCCCTGGTTGGTGTCGGTGCTTCCCTGCGCCTCCTCGAAGTCATCGGTCCAAGTGCCCTGCTCGGGAACCTCGTTGCTCCCGTCGAACTTGTCCGATGCGGTGGTGGGGCCGTCGACGTGCGCCGGTCCCACGTCGATGCTGTACTGCTCGCCGTCCGGGATGGTCACGGTAATCTTGTCGTCCAGCGTGCCGTTCCCGGAGATGGAGACGCTGTGCGTGTCCACCTGATTCCCGTTGACCTTCACGGGAAGCGTCCGCTCGATGTACTGGCCGATCTGGTTGACCCAGGTGATGTATACGTGCGCCTGCTGGCCGGGGTCCGGCGGGTCCGGAGCGAGGTTGAGGTTCCGGCCGCCGAGGTAGTCGCTCGTCTCCCTGGTGGCGCTGTCGCCCGCCACGGAGATCGTGAACTCGCTGGCGCCCACCGGCACCGGCACCTCGGAGGTGGTCTTCGCCGTCGAGTTCGCCGGGATGGTCGCGCTCGCCGAAGTCGCATACTGCCCGTTGATGCGGACGGGTTCAGAGATGGATAGCTTCCGGTCCATCCGGTTCGTGAACTCCATTTTCACCGGCACGCGGCTCCCCTGCATCGGCTGGGGTTCCGTGATGTGCAGCCGGGTGATGTCGACCGGGTTCGTGTACTGGCTGTCCGGGTTCAGGTCCTCGTAGCTCTCGCCGACGGCCACGGTCTCCGGCGGGGTCGTGTCGAGACCGCCCGAGTCGGTGCTGTCCGAGTCGCTGGTCGAGTCGGTCCCGCCGGAGTCGACCCCGCCGGTGTCCGTGCTGTCCGAGTCGCTGCTGTCCGAGTCGCTGCTGTCCGAGCTAGATGCTGAATCGTTCCACGAGTCGCTCCCGGAGTCCTCGCCGTCGGACGCCCCGCCGGTGGTGTACTCGTCGTCCGTGTACCCGTCCGTTTCGTCGTCCGTCATGCCGTCGGTGGGGTCGTCCGCCCACCCCCCGCCGGTGTACCCGTCATCATCCAGCCCCGAGTCCGAGTCGGTGCTGTCCGAGTCGCTGCTGTCCGAGTCGTCCGGAACCTCGCTCTCCGGGACATACTGGCCGTCGTAGTAGACGTAACTGACCGATTCCGTCTCATCGTCTGTACTGTCCGACGTTCCGCTGTCGCTGCCGTCTATCAGTGCCATGATGTTACCTCGTCTCCGCGTAGGCCAGGATAGCGACTGAGAGAACCGCGCAGAACACGATCACGTCCTCGCGGTTGTACGGCTTGCGCTCGAACCACTCGTCAAAAACGGAGTAGTGAGTGCCGTACGTCTCCATGCCGCTCGTCCCGTCGCTCGCGGGACTGCCAGCCGCTCCGTACTCGCCGGTTGCTGGCGTCCCCGTTCTGTACTCCTCGGTGGTCACGAGTCCGCCAGCATCAGGCATGGCTTACCTCACTTCCGCGCCATGTCCTGGCGGACGACCGCGGCCAGTTCCGGCACCTTGTTCGGCGCCCCGCGGTGGGGCACGTCGAGCAGGGCGTTCGGTGCGGTCACCTCCGTTCCGTCCCCATCGGGGTCCGCCGTGACCGCGGCGGTGTAGGGCGCGTTCACAGCCACCTCCAGGCTGAAGTCCGTCGGGATGATGGGCTGGAACGGCGAGGCGTCGAGGTCCATCGTGAGCGGGTTGTCGTTCTGGTCCCGCCGGTGGATCTGGCCGATGTCGCCGACGAACAGTTCTTCGACGGAACCGTTCGGGGCGACCTTCTGGATACTCACCAGGGCCTGCTCGCCGGCCGCGTAGAAGGCCGTGAGGGTGTTGTCCGTGCCGTCGTCCGTGTAGTCGAACGAGTTCCCGTCGTAGTCCACGGAGTCGGCCTTGACGCGGCTGTTCCCCTCGAACAGCGCGAACGACTGGCCGACCGTGCTCGATTCGAGCAGGTTGTTCGAGAGGTTGAAGGTCTCCGTGTTGTCGGCCGTGCCGTCGGTCGTGAAGGTCTCGCGCGCCATCAGCGACAGGTCGAAGGTGTCCTGATGACGGATGGAGTACGGCCGTTCGGCCTGGAACTCCGCGATGACCGTCCGCTGGTCGGGCGTCCCGGCGCTGAACGCGAAGTCCGACCGGGTGAGCGCGCCCTTGTCGGTCGGCACGCTCTTGATGCGTTCGAGCACCCGCTGGGCCTGCTCCGGCATCTGCTCGGGCCGTCCGCGCTGTGCGTTCCCCGGCATGGTCAGTTCTTGCTCCGGGTGTCGACGTGCTGGCGGGCGAACTCGATGCGCGAGTTCGGCCAGGAGATCTGCTCCGAGGACCGGATAGCGACCTCGAAGTTCTGGATGTCGAGGACTTCGAGGCGCCGGCCGTTCAGGTCGATGCGGGTCTGGTCCTCGTAGTCGGTGTTCTGCTGCTCGGTGAGCGAGAGCGTCCGCCACGGGCGGATGTTCTCCAGCTTCTCCGAGACGACCTCCGGCTGGGTCTTGCCGGGCGCGTCCCAGCGGAGGACCAGTTCGGTGTCGAGCGGGAGATCGTCGCCGTTCGAGTCCTTCAGTTCGGCGTACATCGGGATGCCCGACTCGCCGTCCGCCCGCTGTTCGAGGATGAGCTTCAGGCCGTCGATGGGCGAGAGCGTGAGGATCGGCGTCATCTGCCCGGTGACGTTCTGCTCCTCGGTCGCGTCGACGTTCTGACTGCCCATGTTGGTGAGGCTCTCGCTCATCAGTTACCTCCGATGTTGACGATCGTCTCGCGGACACCGACCCGCTCGGCGGCCGCCTCGACGGTGTGTGCGCCGCCACCGATACCGATGGCCGTTCCGTACGGAACGTCCACGGCGGCAGTAGTACCGACTACGACCAGTCCGTACGCCTCGTCCGGGGCGTCGAAGTGGGGTTCGATCAGGTTCTGTGCGACTTCGGCACCAGCGTACCCGGCGAAGCCTGCGGCCGCCTGCGTGTAGACTTCCGGGTCCATCAGTGCATCAAACGCGTCGCCAATCTCAGGCATACGAAAACTCAAAGCTGCCGATTTGGCAAGTAACAGCGCGTAAAATCGACGTTCCTCTCCGTCGGTGTGCGGCCTACCGCGTCAGACCGCCGCGCACTTCTGGCCCGTCGTAGTCCTCCATGAGCAACCGGAGCATCTCGGCGTTTGACGGTTCGTTCCCGTGGCGCTTCTCGGCGCGTGCCTTCTTCAGCTTCTCGAACTGTTCCGAGTCGTCCCCGCGGAGCGTAATATCTGTCCTCATGGATCAGCGATCTCCTGGCCTTCCGGCCCGTAGTGCGTCGACTGCATCGAGACGTTCGAAGTGTCTCGACGTTCGATTTCGCCGTAGTCGTCGCTGAAAATCCACTCTGAACCGGTCGTGTTGCCGTTGTCGTCCTCGAATCGACGGAGCGGGATTCCCTTGCCGTCGACCTTCAGTTCATCCGGGACGGCCGTCTGCGTGGCCGCACTGGGGTTGTGGATGTCCATCGGGTACTCCGTCACCTTCCGGAGTTTGTCGAGATCGGCGTCCGAGGTGAACCCCCCAAGTAGTCGCTCCCCGCACTGGCTGATGATGTCCTCGTCGAGTTTTGCAGCTCGTTGGGTTATCCAGATGCTCGACGCGCCCTCTCCGCGCCCGGTCGTTGCGAGGTTCCCGAGTTCCTCCGGGAGTGAGTGCTGTTCAGCGACGTTGTGCGCTTCATCGAAGGCGAGAAGGCCGGTATGACCGGCGCGACAGAGCCGGCGAACCGCCCGCGTCACGCGGACGGCCACCTGTTGCCAGTCTTTCGTCCCGAGTCGGTACTTCGCCAGCACGACGCGCGGGTTCTTCCCCAGGAACGTCTGCCACTGGTCGGTAGACCAGCCCGCCTCTGCGGGGCCGACGATGAAGTGTTTCAGATACCCGGCTTTGACCAGTCCCCGATACTCGTCTTTCGGGTCGAACAGCACTGTAATGTCGTATTTCGGGATGTTGACCTCGATGACTGCCTGGCTGTAGTAGCTCTTTCCCCAGCCGGTCTTGGCGAGTATCAGCCTATGCATCAGTCTTCCTGGAGTTCGGTCGCGGCGTCCTGCATCACGTCCCGGACGGCCCGGAAGTTGCCCGCGATCAGGCGCTTTGCCGACTGTCCGCGGTCCCACTCCAAGACCTCGGCCTCGAACTCGTCAAGGCCGACGCCGTACACGTCCTGACAGGCCACGTCGGCGAGGTGTCTTTCGGACCCCTCACCGCCTGCCGCTTCGATCTTCCCGGCCCAGTCCTCGATTTGCGATTCCCACGCCGTTGAGCCCTTCCCAGCGCCGACGTACTGCTTCGGCGGGGCCTTCTCCAGCTGTTCCGTCGCGACGTTCTGGCGCCACCAGTCTTCGAAGTCGCCCCCCAGCATCCCGCGAATGACCGCGGCGATAGCGTCGGTTCGCACCTCTTGGTCCGGGACGTCGATGTCGTAGCCCAGACCGGCAGCGTCCGACAGCGCGGCAGCGGCCTGTAGCTGCTCGTGTTCCAGGCCCGCCAGCACTTCGGCCGCGCTGCGGACGTGTTCGGTTCGACTCAGGTACTTGGCGATCTGCTTACGCATCATCTTGGATCTCCTCCTTCAGTTCGCTCAGCAGGTTTGTTTCGAGGCAGATCGGCCCGGCCACACCCACGATGGAACCGATGACAAGCGCCTGCTCGGGCTCCATCTCGGCCGATCCCTTGAACTTCTCCATCGTCTCGTTGAAGTGGCGATCGAGATCGACCTCCTCGAAGTGCTCCCGGTCGACCTTCTCGCTGTCTTCGTCTCCGTGCTTCTCGATGACCCGATTCGTGGTCTGAGTCAGCACCGAGACGTACATCTCGCCCCATCGACCGCCACCGCCACCGGATAGAGTCTCGGTCGACTGACTCGTGTCGGCGTCGGGCTCATCGCGCTCGTCAGCGTCAGGTTCGTCGTCTGGGTCGGGGTCGAGGTCGGCACCGTCGAGGTCGAGGCCAGACAGGTCTGCCGTCTCCTCGTCGGAGATGTCCGGTGCGTCGTCCCCGTCGTCTTGCGAGGGGTCTGCGTCCGCTTCTTGGGGGGTTTCTGTGTCAGATTCCGCCGGTTCCGGGTCTGTTTCGCTCACACCAGACCCCCCTCGTCCTCGGTGGTCTCGACAGTCTCGGTCTCCTCTTCAGTCTCCTCGACGGCCCCGCCCGTCTCGGTCGTTTCCTCGTCCGATCCGGACAACAGAAGCCACGCCAGCACGACCACCACGAGGGCCCCCGCAATGAGGTAGGCCGTGGGGATGTCGGAGAGGCTGCCGAAGGACAGCGTGGAAGCCGTCTCCGGGGGGTCGCTGGGTTCCGTCTGTTCCTCGGGGTCCGTGTGTTGCTGGTCGTACTCCTCAGGCGTCGGCATGTCTCCCTCCTCGCTCTCCTCTGAGTCCCCATCGCTGGGGTCCGCGTCGTCGCTGTTCTCGGTCTCGTCGGGATCGTCGCTGTCCGTCCTGTCGCTCTCGTCGCCGGTCGGGAGGTCTTCGTTTCCCTCTTCGTCCTCCTCGGCCTGCGCTTCCACCTCGGAACGTAGTTCGCCCCAGTCGTGAGCGTCGTCGATACTGCCGTTTATGTGACCCTTCACCGATTCGAGGGCCTTCGATTCGTTTTCGCCGTAGTCGCACCCCTCTACGGGGCAAGTGTAGTCTGTCATAGCGTCTCCTGGCCGCCTTCAGCGACGGCGAACTCGTCCGGGATCTGTTGCTCGGTCCCCTCTCCGGTGGAGCCGGTGTCGGTGCTCTCCCGCTGGTCGGCCAGCACGCCGCCGGGGTTCTCCTCGACGTGCTCCTCTACCTCGCCCTGTCCGCGCTCGCCCTGCTCCCCGCCTGCCAGCCGGGCCTGCGGGTCGGCCTGCTCGCCCGACAGCGTCCGCTGGTCATCCGTCTCGATGACCGCCTCTCGGTCGGGCTGGGCGAGGTCCTGGTAGTGTGCGAGTGACCGCACCTCGGGGATTTTCGCCGGCATGTCGCCGAGAGCTTCGAGGAGATCGTGCAGGCGGTCGGGGTGCAGGGGGTCCTGTCCGTTGCGCTCTCGGATGGCGTTGATCACCTGCATCGCCTGGCGAGCGTTGATGACCGCCTCGCGCACGTCGGCCAGTTCAGTACCGAGGCGTGAGACAGCCCCTCGATACCCCTGCCACGAGCGGGAGAGGGCCCCCGCTGTACTCGGTGAAACCTCCATCTCAGGGAAATCACCCCCACCGACCCGCACCAGTTCCTGTTGTTCGGTGGTGGTCTCCTCGCCCGTCTCGTCGAGCAGGTGGGAAACTTCGTCTTTGGCGTATCCGCACGCGTCCGTCAGAAACTCGCAGGCTTCGGGGTCCCCGTTCTCACAGTGCCCGCGGGCGTGGTCGCACCCCTCGTCTTGCGAGCGACGGGCGGCGCGACCCGCCTTTTCGGTGGCTGTTTCGCTGTCTTCGCGACGACGACCACCCCCCTCACGGCCTGCTCGTTCCATCACCTCCCGGTGTTCGTCGACCGTCAGGGTCGGGTCGTAGTGCGCCAGCCAGT
Source organism: Halosimplex amylolyticum (assembly GCF_051414035.1). Taxonomy (NCBI): domain Archaea; kingdom Methanobacteriati; phylum Methanobacteriota; class Halobacteria; order Halobacteriales; family Haloarculaceae; genus Halosimplex; species Halosimplex amylolyticum. Next base: position 2,034,128 of record NZ_JBLKNW010000001.1, read on the forward strand.
CAGACACCCCCTCGTCCGCAGCGATTCCTTTCACACTACGGGCGTGAGGGACTGATGCGCGCCCTTCGGAGAAGTCGATTTCCCCCCGTTCGTGATCAGACAGGGGTACCTGACCAGACCCCCCTTCCCGCTCCGAGCGGGAGTCGAGGGCCTGTTGATGGGCCTGGTCGATGACGTGGTCGGGCGTGTCCGACGCGAAGACCACCTCTTTCAGGCGGCGATCGTCGTCGCTGCACAGGTGGTCGGCGTACTCGTCTCGAATGGCATCGGCCGCTGTTTTTGTTCCAAACTCGATGGTCGTCACAAGTTCCTCCGGGATAACCAACGAACACCTCAGGAATAAAACCTGTTAGCAAGTTAATAGATAATTAACTAACTAACCAAGACGGGACCGCTCACGGGAGAGGTCGGAGAGGTGGGTCTGTCGCAGGTCAGTGAGCGCGCCCACCGCACGAGCGTCGACCCGGCTCAGGTGGTCGGTGCTCTCGTCAGTCATCGATCTCACTCTCCAACCTGTCGATGGAGTCGTTCACGTGAGACAGCGCTTCGAGGGGGCGGCCGTCGTTCATCAGCCCCCGGACGGTGTGTAGGTCCGCGAGCACGTCCTGAAGGTAGGCTGTGCGCTCTTGGTCGGTCTCAGACATCGCAATCACCGCTGTTAGTGGCCGTCACAAGATCCTCCGTTAGTCGAGTCTGTTCGAGTTGCTGGCGGGCCTGTTCCACCGCTTCCGGGTTCGTGTCCGCTCCCCAGTAGTAGAGTCCGCGCTCGGTAGCGACTGCGGCGCCGGGACCGTGCCCGCAGAACGGTTCGATCAGTCTTTCGCCGTCCTCGAGGACGGGCTTGGCGAGCATCTGCCGGTAGAGCTTGACCGGCTTCCCGGTGGGATAGTCGTTCTCCGACGGTTCTCCGTCGTGTTTGAGCGCCCGGTACACCGTTCCCCGGCCCTGTACGTACCGGTCCGTTTCGCCGTTCGTGGCCGTCAGGATCGGGTAGTGCTGCACGCGGTGGTAGTAGCCCATCCCGAACTTCTCACGATCCCAGACGCACGTCCGCCGGTAGGTCAGAGGCGATTCTTCGAGACGCTGACGAAACTCGGGTACCGTGTCGTCGTCCGCGAACACGAACACCCACGCCCCGTCGACCAAGACTCGGGACAGCTCTTCGAGCACGTCGGCAAGGCGGTCGTTCTCCTCGGTCTGGTAGACCTCGAACTCCCGATCCGAGTCGGTGGACTGGAACCGCCCGGAGCCGTTGTCAGCGTTGAACTTCCAGGGGTAGTCGACGACGGCCGCGTGGCCGAAGCCTTCCTCGAGAGTCGGCAGCAGTTCGAACACGTTGCCGCGCTCAACACCGCTCGTAGATTGATCACTTGGCACCGGCATCACCCCGTGTGCCAGATGAAACGCTACCACACTGCTCACTCATCGGTCAGTTCTCCCTCGATTGCGTACTCTTCACGCTCAGTCAGCGGGTGAACGCCGACCTGTCCGTTGTGGACGGACACCAGTCCGCTATCCTTGAGCGGGTCGAGCACTTCGTCACGGATGACCTCTTTCGGCGTGTTCGGGTGGGACTCCCGGCATAGGATGTTCTCGGCTTGGTCGACGGAGAGAACACGCTTCTCCTCACCGGCCAGTGCGAGATACGCGTCGGCCAATCCGGGATCTCGCGGTAGCACGTACTGCGACCGTTCCGACGCCGGCAGGAACTCGTCGAGTGCCTCCCGGACCACGTCGCTCTTGGTGAGTCCGTGGGCGTCGATGTAGTCGGTGAAGCGAGCGGCCAGTTCGCCCGAAAGACGGGCTTCAGCGCGCTCTTCGTCCCGGTGTCGGTCGTTGCTCTCGGAGTCGCCGGGGAGTCGGCTTCCGCGGGCCTGACTCATGCTGCCCTCCTGTCCGCAGATCGGGGAACCTCTGCGGACACAGATGAAACAGGGGTACGGTCGCCCCGCATCCGGGGGGTTCCAGATCGCGGGTCGGTTTCGACTGCGGTGTATGGTGGCGGACACCCCCCCGCATGTCTCTGAGAGAGTGGGGCTGGGGACCCCTCGGTCATCGGTCGACACCCCCGAGTTTGTCGCGGGCTCGGCGGAGCAGGTTTCCGACTGTACCCGCGGAACGGTCGGACAGGTCGGCGTACTCGCGGTTACCCATCTCTCCGCGGTCGCAGGTCAGGTAGGCATCGAGTTCAGCAGGAGTGAGGCGGTCGTAAGCGGTCGGGTCGTCGTCGAGGCAGAGCCAAGCTGGTGGCTCTGGGTACTCGCGGCCGGTGTCGAGGTGCGAGACGACGATACGGCCACGAGTCCACTGCCACCAGAGCGCCGCGACGTGAGAGCACCAGCCGTCGTTGAACCGGTGCGCCTTACAGTCGCAGTCAGCTAACAGCGTTCGTCCCTTCAGCGCCCACGTGACCCTGTGCGGGTAGTCTGAACCGCTAAGGTATACCATGCGCTCGGCGTTGGTGACGGGGCCGCCCTCGTCCGCCTCTTCCTGAGCGCGCTGCCACGGCGTCGAGAGCGTCCAGTCGTCGGGCATCGACAACGTCGGCGGGCCGCCGAGTCGGTTCGGGAGATCGTCGCTCGGCTGCCAGTTGCTGCCGCTCTCGATGCTCATGGGCGACACACCCCCCGTTCCTTCGCCGGGCACCGCTTCAGCGGGGCGTCGATGAGGCACCCACAGAAGTCGCAGATCTGCCCGGTGTTGTCGGTGGGATCAGGAATGCCGGGCGTCTCGGGCGCGCGGCTCACGCCGACCACCTCGAAACAGTGAAAAAGCGGCAAAGAGCGCCGCTATCCTTTATTTTGGAGTGGGACCGCCGAGATTCGAACTCAGGTCCGACGCACCCCATGCGCCGAGGATACCGCTACCCCACGGTCCCGCGTATCGGCAGACGTGCCTACCCTGATTAAGCCCTTCGCTTTGCGTCCGTCAGATCAGGACCCGTTCGAGGTCCACGACGACTCCCTCGTCGGCCTCGGGATCGCCAGCGAGCGTCCCAAGACAGACCGCTGCACCGTCGGGCGTGTAGCAAACCAACAGATCACCCCGAAATACGTCGTCGATCTCCAGCAACCCGGGTGCGTAGACGGGCGCGCCCTCGGCCACTTCGCGGGCGGCGCTCTCGGCGATGGTCGCGCTCGGCAGGTCGACGAGCGCCCGCTCGGCCGGCTGGACGACCTCCCGCAACGCGTCGGTGTCGCCCTCCTCGGCCCACGCGAGCGCGTCGGCGAGGTCGTACAGCGACGAGAGATCCGTGTCGTCGAACGACCCGGTCGTCGTCCGCCGCAGGTGGCCCATGTGCGCGCCTGTTCCGAGCGCCAGCCCGAGGTCGTGGCAGAGTTTTCGAATGTACGTACCGCTCTCGCAACGGACCCGGATCAGCGCCCGACGGTCCTCGACTTCGAGCGCGTCGAGGTCGTAGATCTCACGCGACCGAAGCCGCCGAACGACCGCGCTCTTCTTCGGTGGCTTCTGGTAGATCTCCCCCTCGAACTCTGCGAGCACCGACTCGAAGTCGGCTGGCGCAGGGCGGTGGAGTTCGAGGACCGCGACGTACTCCTTGACGCTGTCGTCGAAGACCTGGGCCATCCGCGTGGCGTCGCCGAGCAGCATCGGCAGGCAGCCAGTCACCTTCGGGTCCAGCGTCCCAGCGTGGGCGGCGCGATCGACGCCGGCCATGTCGCGTACCCAGGCGGCGACCTGGTGGGCCGACGGGCCCGGGGGCTTGTCGAGGTTGACCACGCCGAACTCGAGCAGCGCGTCGACGGAGCGTTCGTCGGGCGGGCCGCGAAGCGCCATTAGAAATCGTACTCGACGGCGGTGACGGGCGTTTTCCCCTCGTCGTCGGCCGGGTCGTAGGACTCGACCGCAGAGAGCGCGATCTCGACTTCCGTCGCCGGGCTCCACCGCGAGGTGTTGATCACGAGGTCGTAGATAGAGCGGTCCTCGATGTCGATGTTGTAGTACTCAAGATAGCGCTTGGCCTCGCTCTCGGCACGCTCGGAGGTCTCCCGGCGCGCGGTGTCGACGGACTTGTCCTCGCGGTCGGCGACGCGGTCGATCCGGACTTCGAACGGCGCGTCGAGCCAGAACTTCAGGTCGGCGTGGTCGCCGGCCATCCAGCCTGCCAGTCGCGATTCCAGGACGACGTCGTCGCGTTCGCTCGCGATCTCCCGGAGTCGTCGGTCGAGGTCGCGGTCGACCTGGTCGTCCTCCTCGGCGAGCTTGTTGAACTCGACGAGGGAGTGACCGCGTTCGTCCGCCAGCGACCGAAAGATGTCGCCGCCACTGACGTACTCGTACCCCAGCGCGTCAGCGAGCGCCTCGGCGAACGTCGTCTTTCCGCTCCCAGCGGGACCGGAGACGGTTATCAACATACCTGACGTGCGTGCGGTCGGTAAAAAGACGTTACGAACCGCCGCGTTCCCAGCAGAGACGGCTCGACAGAATTCTTCCGGCAGAACCGTGATCCGATATCCGATTCAAACGCGCTCGCTCCGGGCCCTGACGAATACGCCGAACCAGCGATACCGCGGATGACGAGGGCCAGGGCGGTGTCGATACCCCGCGTGAGAGGTGAATTGAGTTACATGTTCTGCGCGATCGCGAACGATGGCCGGGGCGTCGAAGGGGTGACCCCCCGTGTGCGATGTGAAATCGGCAGTATCGAAACTGAGTCGTGGCGAACCATTGCAGCGGTTGTCGACGACGCGCCATCGCCTGGTTTCTCCCCGGTGGAGGCGGAGTGTCGCCGGCTTCGAGACTGCTGCCGGGGTAGCCAATTAGATGGGTCGTCGATCACTTCGTACTGACTGAGTGGTCATCGTACTGTTCGACCGGGCACGGGTGTTCGCAATTCCTGTGCCGCCAATCGGAAGACGAAGCGGGGACAGTCGTACGATCGGTGACCGGAGAAACGGCCGGCACACCCCGTGTGCGAGATGAATTTCCGTCTCAGCCGACGGCACCCCTTGTGCGAAATGAAATCTGACCCGGAGTGCGTCGGATCGACTAGCCGATTCGTCGGAACACCCCGTGTGCGAGATGAAATGAGTGTGCGAGAGATGAACACCCCGTGTGCGAGATGAAATCGGGGGTGAGAAGCCGCCTGGTTAGTGTTCTTCGAAGAACTCCTCGACCTGTGCGGTGACGACGGACGCGATGAGGTCCTCGTTGTTCTCGACCTCCTCGAGACGGATATCGGCTTGGAGCGTTTCCGCGACGACTTTCGGGTCGTCGATGAAGGTGTACTCCTTGTGGACGCCGCTCCCGTACCCGCGACCGCGTTTCTCCGACGTGATGAAGTTGTACGTCTCCGCCTCGCTCATGTACCGGAGGTACGAATCGCGGGACTTCTCCTCGGTGTCCACGAGACTGGTGAGATACTGGTACACCCGGTAGGCGACGGTGCTCGGGACCGCGTTCAGACTGCGCTGGGAATAGACGGGGACGACCGCGGTCGCGTACAGCGAGAGTTTCTTCTGCGCCGAGAGCCCCTGCATCTGCGTCAGCGTGCGATCGCGTTCGGCCTCTTCCTGGGCCCCCCTCACGTGGTCTTCGCGGACCGACTCCTCGCCCTCCCGGTCGGCGATCTCGCCGGCCTTCCGGAACAGGTCGATGGCTTTCCGCGCGTCGCCGTGGTCCTGGGCGGCGAAGGCAGCGCTGAGCGGGATGATCCCGTCTTCGAGCACGCCCTCCTGGTAGGCGTCGCGGCGTCGTTCGAGGATCGCCTGGAGCTGATTCGCGTCGTAGTCCTGGAAGACGACGTCCTGGGGGTTGAACGAACTCTCCGCACGACCGTCCAGGTCCTCCATGAATCGCGGGTCGTTCGTGAGCGCGGCGACCGAGACGTGGCCGTCGATCCGGCCGAGTTGTGTCGCACGGGAGAGCTGATAGAGCAGTTTCGAGTACGCCGGTTCGGCGTTGGGGTCTCGCTGTCGGCCGACGAGGAGGTCCACCTCGTCGAGGATGATGATGACCGAGTCGAAGTTGTCGCTCAGGATCTCGTAGAACCGGTTGAGCTTCTGATCCGTCGAGATTCCGCTTTCGGGGACGCCGAGGTCGACGCCGGCTTCGGTCGCGGCGTTTTCCGCCAGCCGATAGACCGCGCGGTCGTGGGACTTGATCGTCTGGCAGTTGATCCGGATTACCCCGAACCGGTCGTCCTGGGAGTTCGACAGTTCAAGGACCTGTTCGCAGACGGCGTTGATGATTAGCGACTTCCCGGTCCCCGAGGGGCCGTAGAGCAGCATATTCGGCGGCTTGTTACCCTGTAGCGCCGGACGAAGGTACGTGATGATGTCTTCCAGTTGTTGTTCCCGACCCACGATCCGGTCCTCGTCGATAACGACGTCCGGGTCGAGCAACCCCTTGTCCTTGAAGACGGAGTTTTGCACGCCCTCCTGGAGACGGCCCTTGATGGACTGCGAGAGAGACGGGCTATCGTCGCCGTTGGCCATGCTATCCGTCTCAACCTCGTCCTATAAATATACCCTGGGACCGTGTGCGAGATTAAATACGCCGGAATTCGACGGAACGGGCCATATTACAGGGTCGTTCGGCTGGAACCGGTCAACCGATGTCGAGATCAATTGTGGGCGCCCACCCCGTGTGCGAAGTGAAATCGGGCGTTCGGCGGGCACTCACCTCGACACGGGCCCCTTCGAAGTTTGCGTACCCGCGATTTTCTCGTGTCCGTGGTTTCGATATCGGATCGGCGTTACGGATACTGAATCGACAGCACGGACTACGACCGAGTCGCGGCCGGCCGAGCGTTCGACCACCCCCACACCCCGTGTGCGAGATGAAACCGGACGCGAGAGAGGGTGGGTTGCGGGAGCGTAAGTAGTTCTACCGCCACTCAACCGAATTCGAGAGACAGGACTACTCCGAGCGCAATTTCCCACCCGGTGGTCGAAACAGGAGGTTTTATGATTGTATCTCGAAAACTCACTCCGTAGTCCGGCTAGTGTCGTGCGTTCTGTTACTGATAGATACCATATATTATCTCGTCGATCGAGATGGGACGTCTCCGGATCTATCCCGTAGACCGCCTGTTGTGCCTTCGGATCGGGATATTTACCCGAAATCGCAGGACAGGCCGGCAGTACCCTGATCCCGATTTCATCTCGCACACGGGGTGTGGGGGAAACGGAGTCCGGGGAGGATTGCGACGGAGCATTCCTCGTCTCGTCAGTCGTCTCCTCGCTTGTCGTGCAGTTCGAGCGAGAGCCGACGGCCAGCCGAACTTTCGTCCGTCCAGGGTTGGTTCCCGATACCGAAATCCCCGACAATCTCCAGCCGTCCTACCGCCCGTCACGGAACCGATCGCAACGTCGGCCAGCGACTGACCGCAGTGGTTCGCTCGATTTCATTTCGCACACGGGGTGTGACCGATCTCAGTGTGCGATTCACTGGGATCTTCGTGCCCGGTGGATACTTCGCCGTGACGTTCCCAAATCAGCACTCCCCGACCTCGGTTGGAACGAGGGAAGTCATCGGTCTCCCGGTGGTAGCTATCCAGACTGTCGACGACCGTCTGTGAGGTTGTTTTCCTGGCAATCGGCGGCCGTAGACGCTCTCGTCGCTCCGGTGTCTCTCGACAGCACGACTGTGACTACGGTCCGACACCCCTGCGTGATCGCGTCCGCTGGGGTAGAGAACCGACACCTCGTCACCGATCTCGCGACGGTTCTCACGGGCTGGGAACCGTGGTGCGTCCCTTTATGACGAGTCGACCTACGAATCGACGAGGACGAACGCTCGGAGGGAACCAAGAATGGACAACCCCACAGCGGAAGACGGCTCGAAGCGGCCCGTGACGGCGGACGACGCGACGGATGGGTCGCCGACCCTCACGGCGGAAATCGTCGAACCACGGGACCAGCCGGCCGAGTGTACCATCTTCCCGCTCGACGGGTCGGACACGCAGCTGGTCACACAGTGGATCACGGCGAAGGAGGGGGCGTTCGTCAGCCTCGAGGAGCGGCGATGAACCGCTCATGAGCCGTTCGGACAGATCCACCGATCGACCTGCAGGCGCAACCGCAGAATTCGTCGTACGGCCATCTGAGTCGCCGAGCATGCTGTCCGTTCTCGCCGTCGCGACGACGAAACGGTGTCGGCACGACCAGCTACGGCCCCTCCACGAAGTGGTCGATCCGGAAGCGGTCGACCTTCTGGTTCGGAATACGGACGGGACCTGCGTCGAGTTCGAATACGAGGGGTACCACGTGGCGATCGATAGCGAGCAGGTGCGGCTGAATGAGCCGAACAGTCCCGGATAGGCGGCGATGCCGACCCCGAACTGGGCGTATCCTTCTGGCCGTCGGGCTTCGATGAGGACATCGGCAGGAATCGAAACCTGAAACTGCCAAAGGATACGGATGCGGAGTAGCCCGGCCGATATCCGAATGCGGATCGGCCCGGCCGAGATATCCAAATGCGGAGTAGCCCAGCCGAGAGATCCGGATGCGAACCGATTCGGCCGAATCCACATCGGAGACGAACTCGACCGTGAGACCATGGGAACGCGATCGGCTGTCGTCGCCCGACCGGGCGCCGTTGTCGGAGCTCTCGGTGGGCTCGTCGGGCTGGGACTGCAGGGGCCAGGGCGCGCGACGCTGTGGCTCCTCCTCGGTTATTTCCTCGGAAAGTCCATCCAGAGCACGCTCTGGGCCATCAGGGGGAGACCGGCTTCCTGACGACACGACTGCACCGTCGTCACTCTCAGTTCTCGCTTCTCGCACACCAATCAAGGCCGTATAGAACGTCCTGTTCGGAACGGCCTCTACCGTACAGAAGTGCATCTAGCAGCGACGTTGAACGTCAGCGGTAGTCAGCGGCCGACACGACGGAACTGGTCCCGACCGATCACGACCGGTTTTCGGCTCTACTCTCGTCGTCGGCGTCGACCACCGACTCACCGTCGCCTTCGACCAGGGCTTTTCGCGAAACGACCTCGATGGTGGTCTCCGATCCGATGGCGGATCCGCCGTCGATCCGTTCGACGCGGAGGATCACGTCCTCCGGGTTGGTGCACCCGCAGTTGACGAACTCCTCCCACTCGTCTCCGACGGCGACCGGGCCGGCGTGGGCCCAGCGGAGGTACCGCCGATAGGTGTGTTCGGTCATGTTCTCCCGGAGCCACTCGCTGTCGGCGACCCACCAGTCGTCGTCCTCGTCGGGGTCCGTCTCCGGCGACCGGAAGGAGACGACGACGCGGTCGGCTTGATCCTCGACGGTCGACGGATCGGTCGTGTTGACGTTCCGTCGTCCAGTCGTTCCCATCAGTCTCCGGCCTCCGTGGGGATCGCTTCGGCGCTCTCCGCCGGGACGGACGCGCTCGATTCGAGCCACTCCTCGGCGTCCAGCGCGGCCATACTTCCCATGCCGGCGGCGGTGACCGCCTGCTGGTAGTCGGGGTCCATCACGTCGCCCGCGGCGAAAACGCCGTCGACGGCCGTTTCCGTGGTCGCCCAGGCGTCTTCGGCCCGCGCCGTCTGCACGTAACCGCTGTCGTCGAGTTCGACGGGAGTGTCACGGAGGAACGCCGTGTTGGGCTCGTGACCGATGGCGTAGAAGACGCCACCGACGTCGACTTCCTCGACGGCGACGTCCGTTCCGTCCTCGTGTCTCTCTTTCGGGTAGCCGTCGGGATGGGAGGCGATTCGCGCGCCGGTGACGCCATCGTCCTGAGACCCGTGGATTTCCAGTAGCTCGGTGTTCCAGGCGAACTCGACGTCGTCGTGTTCGCGTGCGCGGTCGGCCATGATCTCGGACGCTCGGAGTTCGTCCCGGCGGTGCAAGACGGTCACCGTGTCGGCGAACTTGGCGAGGAAGAGCGCCTCTTCCATCGCGCTGTCGCCGCCTCCGACGACCAGGACGTCGTCGCCCCTGTGGAACGCGCCGTCGCAGGTGGCACAGGTCGAGAGACCGTATCCCATCAGTTCGTCTTCGCCGTCGGCGCCGACCCAGCGGGCGCTGGCGCCCGTCGCGACGACGAGCGCGCGAGTCCGGAGCGTCTCGCCCGTCGAGAGCGAGAGTTCCATCGGCTGGCCGTCGAGTTCGGCCGCTTCGATGCTCCCGTGGCGGAACTCGGCGCCGAACTGCTCGGCCTGGTCTTTCCCGCGCTGGATCAGGTCCATCCCGCCGACGCCCTCGGGGAAGCCGAGGTAGTTCTCGACGTCGGTGGTGAGCGTCAGCTGGCCGCCCGGCTCGTCGCCCTCGAGGACGAGGGGGTCGAGGTCCGCGCGGGCGGCGTACACGGCCGCCGAGAGGCCGGAGACGCCCGATCCAGCGATGACGAGGTCCCGTGCGTCCGTACTCATTTATTCGGTGTACCTCTCGATCAGCGACCGCAGCTGGTCTTCGCCCTGCACGCCGACCACTTCCTCGACCTGCTCGCCGTCGGCGAACAGGACGAGCGTCGGCACGCCGCGGACGCCGTAGGCGCCGGCGAGCGGCTGGTTGGCGTCGACGTCGACCTTCGCGACGGCCGCGTCCGTCTCGGTCGCGAGCGAGTCGACGACCGGCTCTAACATCTTGCACGGGCCACACCAGTCGGCGTAGAAGTCGGTGAGGACCACGTCGTTGTCGGCGACGAACTCGTCCAGTTCGTCCTGTCCGTCGATGTGGACGGGGTCGGTCGGCGTCGAACTCGCTTCGGATGCGGTATCTGCTGTCATCACCACCGACTACGCCCTACCAGTAATTAAGAGTTTTGGCTGTATTGCACAATACTACACCGAGTCGCCGGACGGGTCGCTCGTTCGAAGCGAGTCACCAGAGCGGTCGCTCGTTCGAACGGGGGCGGCGAAGAAAATCGTTCGGCAGAGAGCGGTCGGCTACCCTTCGATCGACTGGGCCGTCGCGGCTTCCTGGTCGTATTTATCCTCGAACTCCTGGATGAGCTGGCCCATCTTGGCGTACCACTCGTTGAGCATCCGCTGCATGTCGTCGGCGATCTTCGAGGGGTCGGTCGGCTTGTACACGTGATAGTACCCACCCTGGTCGTAGTTCACCTGTTCTTTCTGGATGAATCCGGCCTGGAGCAGCCGCTGGACGGCTCGATAAGCGGTCGAGCGCTCACGGTCGACGGATTCGGCCAGTTCGTCGACGGTGAGCGGCTCTTCGGCGGTGACGAGCGCCCGGAAGCACTCCTTGTCGAGTTCCTTCAGCCCGTGGAAACACTCGAGGAGGCCCTCACAGACCATGTCCTGCCGGAGTTGTTCAGACATCGAATCTGGCATCGGTATCACGAGAGCGTACGGAATACGCGGTTATAAGACTTGTGTACGGTCCGTACAATTGTATCCACGGAACCCGGACGGACGAACTGTGGACCCGGTGTCCGCGGACGAACTGTCGGCCCGGCGTTCGCCGACGAACTGTCGGCCCGGCACCGGCGGACGGACGACAGGTCCTGCACCGGCGAACGGCCGACGGGCGTGGGGTCGACGGGCGCCGTTAGTCCGCGGTACTCGTCGCGGTGGCGGACTCGGTACGGAGTGCTCGAACGGAACTGACGACGACGGCTCCGGACACCAGCGCCGCCGCGCCGAGGATGATGACCAGCGAGACGGTCTGGAGCACGGGCACGTCCGCGAACTCTCCCACTTTCCGGATTGCGACGGCGATCGCGCCGAGCAGGAGCATCACGCCGAAGTACACCTTGATCTCGTCTTCGTCGACCAGGCTGGTCGCCGCGGCGCCGAGGCGGGCCCCTAGCGCACTGCCGGCGAGCAGCGGGACGACGATAGAGAGGTCGACCGCGCCGTCCATCGCGTACAGGAAGCTCCCGATACCCCCCGAGAAGACGATCTCGAAGAGGTCCGTCCCGACCGCGACCGGGACCGGGACGCCGACGAGGTAGAACAGCGCGGGCATGCGGATGAACCCGCCTCCCACGCCGAGGAAGCCCGACAGCAGCCCGGTGGCGAACGCGACCGCGAGGATCATCCACAGCGACACCGAGATCCCTCCGCGGAGACTCATCATCGGGGGGATCCGGTAGGACTGGATCGTCTTCGCGATGTCGGGGATGTCGTCGCCGTCGATCTCCCCGTCGGCCTCGTCGTGGCTGATACCGCCGCCGCTGTCTCCTCTCGTCGCGGTGTAGGTGATGAACACCCCGATCCCGCCGAGGAGACCGACGTAGATGATACTCACCACTGTGTCGGCGAGGCCCATTTCCTGGAGCCAGTGGAGGCCTATCTTCCCGACCTCGATGCCCGCGGTCGTGCCGGCGATCATGAGGACGCCGAGCTTGTAGTCGACCTGCCCGAGGTCACGGTGTTTGAGCGTCGCGATCACGGACGTCGCGAAGACGAACGCCAGCCCGGAGGCGACGGCGACGTTGGTGTCGTACCCCATCACCATGAGCGCAGGCGTGACGAGGAACGAACCCCCCATCCCGAAGAAGCCGAACAGGAGGCCGATCAGGACGCCGAACCCGGCGAACAGTGCGAGTAACGTCACTGCGACGCCGAACAGTTCCATCACGAATCCCCCCGTAGCGCCTTGACGAGCGCCGGTCCGGCCAGCCGTTCGAGGAGTCCGTATCCGACGTACAGGACGATCGCTTCTAGCAGGACGACTCCGATGACGAGGGCCGCGCCACCGACGCCGGTCGCGCTCTCAAGCCCGAACATCGGTCGTCCCTCCGCTGGATATTGCGTGGTTCATGGATTTCTACTCACGTCCCGGTAATCCACTGTGACACATAACGGTTTTGGAACTGCTACACAATATTACTGCAACGGATGGCACACCTAACCCACCGAAATACATCCGTACGTTATGGAAATATAGTCCCGTTTGGCGCGAGTCGAGACGGGGCGTTCCACGGGCCGAATCTCGCTTGCGCGCGGATACCGCTCCGGACCGGTCGGGCCGATCGAGGCGCAGGTTCCCGACCCCGATCGTGAACACCTCCCCGTTTCGAGAACGGATTTCGGTTCACTCTCGAACACATTGTATTGGAGAAACCAAACAATATTATACGCCCGGAACGTGTTCTCGAGTATGAGAGCGATTTACGCGACCGACCTCTCGGCGGCGAGCGAAGCGGCCATCGAGAACGAGACCTGTCTCGAGTGCCTCGAACGGATCGGCGTCGAGACGATCCACCTGGTCACCGTCGTCCCGTCGAACGTCCACCCCGGGATGCCGGGGATGAACCTCGAGGAGCGCCGTGAGCGCGCGCTCGGACGCTACCAGAACGTGATGGAGGAGGCGGGTTTCGGCGTCGAGACCCACGTCGTCCGCGGGACGCCGTACCGCCGCATCAACGGCATCGCGGAGACGGTTCGCGCGGACCTGACGATCGTTGGTTCCCGGGGACAGAGCCCGCTCGCGAACCGAGTGATCGGTTCGACCGCCCGGAACCTCGCCCGGACGACCATCGTCCCGTTACTCGTGAACCGAGTCGAACGCGAGGACGACGACCCCCAGGTGCTCCGCGAGCACCTCTTCCAGCGGGTCCTCTTCGCGACGGACTTCTCGGACAACGCCGGGCGGGCCTTCGACGCGTTCTCGTACCTCCGCCACGCGACCCAGGAGGCGACGCTCGTCCACGTGGAATCACCGAAAGACCAGAGCGAGACGGACCCCGAATCGGCGCTTTCGGACCTCGCCGAAACGCTCGAAGCCTGGGACATCGAGACCGAGATGGAGATCCGACAGGGAGACCCGGCCGAAGAAATTCTCGACGTCGAAGCGGCGGTCACGCCCACCACGACGCTCGTCGGGTCGCGCGGGCGGAGTCGCCTCCGACGACTGATGCTCGGGAGCGTCTCCGAGGAAGTGGTCGCCCAGGCAAGGGGGAACGTCTACCTGGTCCCGCCGCCACGCACGGCCTGAAGACACGGTCCGCCCGTCGAGCCGGGACTGGCCGCACGTCGCCCACCCGACCGCCGGGTGGAGAACTGGCCGCACCCGACGCTTCGCGTCGTCTCGTTTTCAGTCGCCAGAGCGCTGATCGGCCCCAGAGCAGTCAGGACCAGCCGTGGGTCACCCCAGCGAGCACCATGACTGCGCCGACGAGGAAGTAGATCCCCTCGATCGCGGTCCACGACGGTTGATCGAGGAGGAGCACTTCGGCGACGATCCAGACCATCAGGAGTCCACCTGCGACCACCGAGAGCAACGCGCCAGCGGCGGGATCCGTCAGTACGCCGTACGCCGCGACCGCCGCGCTTCCGCCGACTACTACCGCGAGGAGGAGGCCCGGGAGGAGGAAGGAATCGAACGGCGTCCCCGTGAGCCACTTCTGTGGTAGCGGATCGATCCCGGTGGCCATCGCGACCCCGCCACCGATAGCCGTCAGTGCGACGAACCCGTCGAGGATCGCGAGCGTGTACTGGACGAGCGTCGGCACGGTAGTCCTCCACGAGGTGCTACGTCCGAGAGCGACAAAACGCTGCTCGTGAGTGCGGTACACGAGCGGCAAAACACTACTCGTGAGTGCGGTACACGAGCGGCAAAACACTACTCGTGGGAGAGGGCTACGAGTGGAAAACCATTGCTCGTAACCGAGATCCACGAGCGGAATACCATTGCTCGTAACTGAGATCCACGAGCGCCCGGACGCGGCAGCCGCGCAGTCAACGCCGTCCGATCGGGCCGTCGACGCGAGCAGACGATACCCGTTGGTTCCCTCGTCTCGGCAGCGGGGGCTTCCGCGTTCCGTGGTCGGTTCCCCGGTGTCGCCCTGGTCCGCCCAGGGTGCTACGATGCCACTGGGAAGAGCGCAATCGCGCCGTAGCCGAGGACGAACGCGACGCCGAACGACGCGACCCACGCGCCGACGGTCACGAGGATCTTTCTCGCGCTGATCGCGTCACTGCCGCCCACGGCCGCGCCGCTCCCGATGATCGCGCTGACGACGATCTCGTTGAACGACACGGGGACGCCGAGCAGGACGGCGAGCTGGGCGATCAGGAACGAGGGGACGAGCGCGGCGATCGACCGCCGCGGGCCGAGCGAGGAGTAGTCCTGGGCCAGCGACTTGATCATCCGCGGCGCGCCCGTCCACGAACCGACGAGGATGCCGAGGCCACCTCCGACGAGGACGGCGAACGACGAGACCAGCGTCACGTCGTCGAGGATCGGGAGCAGCGGGCCGACCGCGAGCCCCACCTGGCTGCCGCCCGCGGAGAACGCGACCAGCGACCCGAGGGCCAGCAACATTCGCCTGAGTCCGTCGGCCTCGTCGCGGCGGACGTCCCAGGAAACCAGGCCGGCGACCGCCACGGCCACGAACAGGGAGATGGCCGCTGTCGCTCCGAGGCCGTCGAGACCCAGGAGTCGTCGTGCGACAGCTGCGAGCGACCCCGGCGTCCCGTTCGGGCCGAGGAATCCGAACTCGACGTTCGCGAGGACCGCGCCGACGATCCCGGCCAGGATGGCGACGCTGTACCGTTCGGGAACGTCGGGTCGGGGGAGCACGCTGGCGATCGCGAACGCGATGCCGCCGCCGACGAACGGCGTCAGTACCCAGACGGTGCCGATCTCGAGGTACTTCGGCCAGACGGGCGAGCCGCCGAGCGCGAGTCCGACGCCGACGACCGAACCGGTGACCGTGAACGCCGTCGCGATGGGGTAGCCCGTCTTGATGCCGACCGCCATGAGTCCCGCTCCGATCGTCAGGACGGCGATGACGCCCGTGACCGGCAGCGTCACGCCACCGATCAGGCCGCGACCGACGGCCTCCGAGACGTTCGCTCCCTGCGTGACGGCGCCGGCGAGTCCGAGGAGGCCCACGACGAAGGCCGCTCGCATCGTCGAGATGGCGTTGGCGCCGACGGCGGGTGCGAACGGCGTCGCGCCGCTCGAACCCGCACCGATGACCCACGCCATGAACAGACTCGCCAGTCCGGCGAGCAAGAACAGCGCGACGAGAGAGACGTTCATCAGTGTTCAGAAAGTGGGAGCGGTTAGTCTGCCGCCGACGCGGCGGCGTCCGTCTCCGCCGTACGACTCCGCCAGTACCCCTGGACGTACGCGCCGAGGAACATCCCGGCGAGGGCCCAGAGGATCGCGACGTTACCCGTCCCGAGGCTGGCGTAGGCGGCGCCGGGGCAGATGCCCGACAGCCCCCAGCCGACGCCGAAGATGGCGCCGCCGACGAGGACGTTCCGGTCGAACGGCTTCAACCGCCGCTCGTAGGCGTCGCCGGTCAGCGGGGCACTGTCGCGTATCCGGGGCACCAGTGCGAAGGCGATCCCGGAGACGATGGCCGCGCCGAACATGACGAACAGCAGTCCGAAGTCCTCGAACTGGAGGAAATCCAGTACGACCTCCGGCCGCGCCATGTGGCTGAATCCGAGCCCGAACCCGAAGATCAGGCCGCCGAGGAGTATCAGCGGCATGAACAGGGGATGACGATTCGCGCTCACGGTTACGGTGCCACCCCCAGTGCCGAGACGACCTGGGCCGTCCCGATGGCCACCGTCAGGAACGTTATCACGCCGGCGATGGACGTCTTCGAAGCCGATCCGACGCCGCAGACACCGTGACCCGACGTGCAGCCCTTGCCGAGCCTGGTTCCGACCCCGACCAGGATGCCGCCGAGGAACAGCCGCCACGGCTGGACGGTCGTCGACCAGAGCGTCACGCCGCCGACGTCGTACAGCTGTCCGGTGGTTCCCGGCTGGTAGAGCGAACTCGACACCAGCCCGGACTGGACCGTCGCCGCGAACGCGAGTCCGCCGAGGACGATCCCGAGCGTGAACACGACGCGCCAGTCCCGGGAGGCGACGTACCGCTGGAACCGCGACTGGTCCGAGACGTACGACAGCGTCGACTCGAGGAACGTGCTCGCACCGGCTGCGATCCCGGTCCCGAGGTAGATCACGACGGCGCCGAGCCCGACGAGGAACCCACCGACGGCGTACCGGCTGATCCCGTTCGGGAACAGCTCGGCGGCCAGCTGGAGTGGTGCTGTGTCGATCACGGTCGGTCCTCGTCAGTCACCGGCGAGCGACTCCTGGCTCGCGGCGCAGTTGTTCGGGCCGAGTTCGAGGGTGAACGCTTCCTCGTCGTCGACCGCGTTCTGTCCGAGGTTCGTCGCGATGATGTCCTCGTAGTTGGCCGGACGTGGCGGCATGTCCGAGAGGATCAGGTCGACGAACTCGTCTTCGTCCATCGTCAGGGCGTCCATCTCCGCGACCAGGTCGCCGATCGGCGCGGTGTAGGTCCCGTCGTCGGCGGGGACCGCGGCGTCGCTGAAGTGCGCGCCGCCGACGAGCGTGTCGTCGGGGAGACTCAGGACGCGGTCCTGGAGGGAACCGTACAGCATGCGCGCGGCGTCGGGCGCGCCGTCGTCGCCCTCTTCGAGGTCGGGACGGGCGACCGACTCGATGAACAGCCCGTCGCCGGTCGCGAGCAGGCTGTCGTCGACGAGGTAGGAGGTCATGCCGGTCGTGTGACCGGGCGTGTAGACGGCCTCGATGGTGGCGTCGCCGACTTCGAAGACGTCCCCGTCCTCGGCGGTGGTCAGTTCGTCGGCGTAGGTGACGCCGCGGTCGACCGCCGCCGCGGGGATGACGCCCTCGACGCCCTCCTCGTCGAGGTCGCGGACGCCCGAGATGTGGTCTGCGTGGATGTGCGTGTCGAGCGCGTACTCGATGTCGACACCGAGGTCGTCGGCGTCTTCGAGGTAGCGGTCGGTGAACGCACGCAGGGGGTCGATGATCGCGGCTTCGCCGTCGTCGTAGAGCAGGTAGCCCAGACAGCCCGACGAGGGCCGCTGGTACTGGAGGAGCGTGCCGGCGCCGTCGTAGTCGGTGACCTCGACGGCCTCGTAGATGCTCGCCCAGCCGTTCATGCCGTCTTCGAGGTGGTCGACGTCGTAGCCGCGCTCGGCGAGCGTGCCCGCGACGTACTCGCTGGCGCCGCCCTTGGCACAGAGGACGGTCACGTCGCGGTCGGCCGGGATCTGTTCGAGAACGTCGTCGTCGATCTCGTCCTCGAGGAACTCGAAGTACGGGACGTTGACCGATTCGACGCTCTCGCCGTCGATCCGCCACTCCTCGTAATCCGATTGCATGCGCGCGTCGAGGAGCGTGACGTCCTCGCCGTCGTCGATGCGCCGCTTGAGCGTTTCCGGATCGGTACTCTCCACTTCGACATCCGGCGTCGGGAAGTCTTCTGCGTTCATGTCGTACACCCCCATCTACTGGGTAGGGACACAAAAGCGTTTGCATAGAAATCCACCTACCACACAATACCGTTGCGTCAATTTGACGCCGGGCATCTCGAACGTAGGAATTCAGCGATGATGGGGCTGTTGTAGCGGGCCTCGATATACGGGGTGTTTATGGTGTGCACAAGAACCAACATTCTTTTAACCGTGGCTGCGGTATTGTGCATTAGCTCCAAGACAGACCAACGGAGCAGATCAACCATGAGTGCAGAATTCGACATCACGGAGACGCTCGACGTGAAAGGTGCATCGTGTCCCATGCCGGTAGTCAAGACGAAGTCCGCCGCGGACGAGCTCGACGAGGGCGAGGTCCTCGAAGTGCTCGCGACGGACCCCGGTAGCATGAGCGACATCGACGGCTGGGCCGAGGGGACCGACGGGGTCGAACTGATAGACCAGGTCGAGGGCGACGACGTGTACAGGCACTACGTCCGCAAGACGGAGTAAGAATGAGTACGGACACACCCGACGCGCCGGCCGACGACGCCCCCTCGCGTGCCGAACTCGCCGCGCGCGTCGAAGAGCTAGAGACCGCGCTCAGCGACGCCACCGAGGACGACGACACGCAGAAGATGTCCATCATCGCGACGAAGGGGACGCTCGACATGGCGTATCCCCCGCTCATCCTCGCGAGCACGGCGGCCGCGTTCGGTTACGAGGTGACGGTCTTCTCCACGTTCTGGGGACTGGACATCCTCCACGAGGAACGGTCGAAGAACCTCAAGCTGAGTTCCGTCGGCAATCCCAACATGCCGGTCCCGAACGTCGTCGGCGCGCTCCCCGGCATGGACCGCGTGACGACGTCGATGATGGAGAAGAAGATCGACGACAACGACACGGCCACCATCGAGGAGCTCATCGAGACGAGCCTCGACATGGGCGTCGAGTTCCAGGCCTGCCAGATGACGATCGAGCTGATGGACTACGACGAGGACGACTTCTACGACGGCGTCACCACCGGCGTCGGCGCCGCTACCGCCATCCAGGACATGGCCGACGCGGACATCCAGCTCCTCGTTTGAGCGCACACGAACAATGAACGACCTACGCGGACGCCCCACCGAACGCATCCTCGCGGCGGTCGCCGAGACGGAGGGCACCGACCCGGCGACGATGGAACCGCCGCTCGGTGACGTCGTCGATCCGGACGCCCTGCACGACCTCCTGACCCAGGAGTCGAGTCCGACGGGAGAACCGATCGAGGTCCAGTTCTCCTACCGGGGCCACGATATCGTCGCCGACGCGTCCGGAGATATCGACGTCAGATAGCGCTCTCGAAGCGCACGCCCGTTTCTCACTACCCGTTACACGGACCGACGGGACCGAAGGTCAGACGGTCTCCGCTATCGATTCGGTCCGTCCCCGCGCTCGGTCCCGAACTCCATCCCGGACCGCATGAACTGTGCGAGGATCCGTCCGATGCTGGTGTCGGCGGTCCACATCGCTTCTTCCTCGACCGGCTCGCCGCGCTCGGTCGCGGCAGCGAGCAGGACGGTCGATCCGTCGACCAGCAGCGCCCGGCCGGCGAAGTCCCCGGGGTTGTCCTCGTTCATGAGCACCACCTCGACTGCGTCGCCGTCGAACCGCTCGACCAGCGACGATTCGGCCGTCAGCACCGTGACGCTGATGCCGTCGGCCGCGCGCTCGCGCAGCGCTCCGGCGATAGCCGTCGAGATCGACCCCGTTGCCGGTGCCACCAGTACCACAGAGTCGGCCGCGTCGACGACGAGTTCCGCGATGCGCTCGTCGATCGGCTGTCGGCCGCGTAGCGTCGAAACGTCTTGCCCGCCGCGGTGGTCCGGTTCGTCGGTCCGAAGCGCGTCGAGGTTGTCGAAGGCCCGTTCCTCCGCCCGATCGACCCGCGACCGGAGTTGCTCGCGTGCCGCATCGAGGCTCACCGGGCGATACTGCTTCGGTGCGGACTCGATCACCTCGGTCAGGCCGCGCTCGACGAGTTCGTCGGCGGCCCCGTACACCTGCGAACGAGGTACCTCGGAGACGTCGCTGATCTCGGCGGTGGTGGCCGTCCCTAGCTGCTGGAGGGCGACGAACACCCGCGCCTCGTAGTTCGACAGTCCCAGTCGTTTCAGTGCCGATATCGCGTCCTGTGCGCTCATGGTGCTCCGATCCCGCTGTCGACGGCCTCGCCGGCAACCGGCAACGTACTCGCGAACTCCGTTTAGTTCGCCTAAATGCTGCTCGGTCCCGGGCGACATATAATTTGTAGAATTATACAATACTTATGTCTCCCCCTTCGGTAGGGTCGAGCATGTCACTGGCGGACCGGTACGCGGGTTTCGTCACCGACCACAGCAAACTGGTGATCGCGACGGTGATCGTGGCGACCCTCGTCGTCGGGAGCGGGGCGGGGGATATCGACAGCGAGCTCTCGATCGCGAGTTTCAGCAGCGACTCCACCGAGGCGGACAAACTCGCGTACGTCGAGTCGAACTTCACGACCGAGGGCGAGAACACGACCGTCACGCAGGTCGTCGTCACCGGTGACGACACGCTCACCAGGGCGTCGCTCCTCGAAACGTTACGGTTCCAGCGGACGCTCCTCGCCAATTCGACCGTCAACGACACGCTGCGTGAGCGCCAGCCGATCGTCGGCCTGTCGAACGTGGTGGCGACCGCAGCGATCCAGCGGGACGGCGGAGGGGATCGGGGGCGACCGGGGCCCCCGTCTCTCGACGCACAGATCGAACAGCTGAGCTCGATGTCCGAGGAGGAGGTCCGGACCGTCGTCGCGGCGGTCCTCGATCCCGACCGGTCCGGGACCGGCCCCGTCGATCCGTACACGCTGTTACCGACCGAGTACGAGGCCGGGTCGACGACGGCGTCCGGTCGAATCGTGTTCGTCTTCCACGACACCGGAGGCGCCGACGAACTGCCGCCCGACGTCGTCGACGCCCAACTAGCCGTCGACGCTCTCGCCGGTGACGCCATCACGGAGACCGGCAGCTTCGTCTTCGGGTCGGCGATCGTCGACGAGGAGTCCGGGCAAGCGACCGGGGAGAGCTTCGCTATCATCTCGCCCGCCGCACTCGTACTCGTCCTGCTCGTCCTCGGGATCGCCTACCGGGACGTGCTGGACGTGCTTCTCGGTCTGGTCGGTGTCGTGCTGGTCCTCGCCTGGATGGGTGGCGTGATGGGCTGGGCCGGGATCGGCCTCACGCAGATACTCATCGCCGTCCCCTTCCTGCTGATCGGATTGAGCATCGACTACGCGCTTCACGTGGTGATGCGCTACCGGGAGGCCCAGGTGGAAGCGCCCGACCGGTCACCCAGAGCGGCGATGCGCCGCGGGGTCGCGGGCGTCGTCGTCGCCATCGGTGCGGCGACGGTCACGACCGCGGTCGGGTTCGCGTCGAACCTCGTCAGTCCGATCCAGTCGATCCAGGAGTTCGCGATCGTCAGCGCCGCCGGGATCCTCTCCGCGTTCGTGGTGTTCGGTGTCCTCCTCCCGCCCCTGAAGATGGAGATCGAGGAGCTGCTGGAACGAGTGGGATTCACCCGGCGAAAGCGACCGTTCGGGCAGCGCGGACCAGCGGCCCGTCTGCTCGGCGCCGGAACCGTCCTCGCGCAGCGGGCACCGGTGATCGTCCTCGCCGTCGCGGTCGTCCTGAGCGCCGGCGGCGCCGCCGCGGCGACCGACATCGACACGTCGATCGACCAGGTCGACTTCCTGCCCCGGGATTCGCCCGCCTGGATGGACTCGCTCCCCGAGTCGTTCCAACCCGGCGACTACGACGTCCGGGCGAACGCGATCTATCTCAACGAACAGTTCGTCCAGTCGCGCGCCCAGTCGCGCGCGGAGTTCCTGGTCGAGGGCCCGGTGACCGACCCCGGGACGCTCGACCGCCTCGCGGAGGGTCGTCGATCGCTTTCGAACGCGTCGACCGCGGTGACGCTGGCCGACGGCGGACTCCGCGTGACCGGACCGGGGGAGACGATCCAGCGGGTCGCAGCCGACAACGAGAGCGTCGCGAGCGTCGTCGACCGGGCCGATACCGACGGCGACGGGATCCCCGACGAGGACCTCGAAGCCGTGTACGACGCCGTCTACGCGGCCGCGCCCGAGGAGGCCGCTGCCGTGTTCTACCGCACGGACGGCGACTACCGCGCGCTCCGGGTCTCGGTCGCGCTGCGCGGCGGTGCGAACACCGGGACGGTCACCGAAGAGATGCGCGGCGTCGCGGCGGTCGTCGAGACGGACAGCGACCTGACCGTCACCGCGACCGGCCAGCCGGTCGTCCAGGAACTGGTCCAGCGGAGTCTACTCGACACCCTCGTGACCGGATTCGCCATCACCTTCGGCGTCATCGTCCTCTTTCTGACCCTGATCTTCCGGCGCCGGTACCGAACGCTCTCGCTCGGTTCGGTCGTCATGTTGCCGGTCGTCCTCGCGCAGGCGTGGGTCTTCGGGACGATGTATCTCGCGGGGATCTCGTTCAACACCGAGACCGCGATCATCGCCTCCATCGGGATCGGGATCGGCGTCGACTACAGCATCCACATCGGCGAACGATTCGTGGAAGAACGGCGCAGGCGGGGTGACCGGGGCCTCGCGCTCCGCGAGACGCTGCAGGGGACCGGAGGGGCTCTCCTCGCCAGTGCGGTCTCGACCGCCGGCGGGTTCGGCGTGTTGATGCTGGCGCTGGTCCCGTCGCTCCAGCGCTTCGGCTTCCTCACCGCGACGGCCATCGGCTACGCGTTCGTCGCGAGCGTGCTCGTGTTACCGAGTCTCCTCGTGCTCTGGGACCGATACGTCGGACTGCCTGCCGCCGAACCGGTCTGATCGTCCGGCGGGGATCGAACGACTGGATTTTCGGAGACACGCGATCCGGGTCGAGACCCCGCTTCACGTGATGTTTCGACCCCGGAGTCGAAGCGTCGGCGTTCAGGCGGTCTGTTCGGTCGCGTCCGTCCGGGACTCGCCGATCGCCCGTGCGATCGCGAGCACGTACCCGAGCCCGTGCTGGACGTCGGGGTCCCGGGTGGCCATCAATAGTCCCACGGGTCCGACGCGTTCCGGCGGCTCGTCCTCGGCCTCCCCGAGGCCGTTCAGCACCGTCTCGATCCCGTCGCGGGCCTCGTCTTCCGCGGCGTTTTCGGCGATCTCACCGAGCGACGCACCGGTACCCGCGAGGGAGGTGACCATCTCGTCGTCGAGTGCGGCGGTCACCAGCGACGCGACCCCCGCGAGTTCGACCAGGTCGTCCAGCGCCCCCGACCGCTGCAGCACGACCAGCGAATCGAGCGCGTCTCCGAGTTCCTCGCCGTTGGCCCCGACGGTCTCGGCCAGCCCGACGGTCTCCTCGGTCGCGATGCCGTCGGCGGACTCCGCGAGCGTCGCCGTCGTCCCGGCGATGTCGCGCGCCATCTCGTCGGTGAGGGCGCTCTCGCCGAGCGCGAGCACGTCGAGCAACTCGTTGACGGCGTCCAGCCGACGGACGAGCGCGGCGACGGCCTCCGGGTTCTCGGCGATGGCCGCCTCCAGTTCGGTCTCGCTCCGGGACATCTCTTCGGACATAGTCAGAGGAGCCCCCGCGCGGTGAGCCAGTAGGACTCGTTGTACCCCAGTTTCGACCAGTGGAGCGCCTGCGACGGCGGCGCCGGCGACGGCGGGTTCTCGTAGTCGAACTCGACGAACGACGCGGCGTCCATCCCCGTCTCGATGAAACACAGCGTCTTCCCGTCGTACCGCGCGGTCGCGGGCCGTCCGCGGATCTCGCCGGCGAGGCGTTGCCCGACGACGCCCGCCTGGTAGTGGGCGACGCTCCCCGCGTTCGGGACGCCGGTTTCGGCCGTGTCGCCGAGCGCGTACACGTTCTCCGCCGCTTCGGCTTCGAGCGTGTGCTTGTCGACGTCGACCCAGCCGCGGTCTCCGAGTCCCGCTTCCTCGATCATGTCGACGCCCCGATGCGGCGGGATCGACACGAGGAGGTCGTAGTCGAGGTCGGTCCCCTCCATCGAGGTCACGGTCTTCGAGTCCGGGTCGACCTCCTCGGCGTTGAAGAACGTCTCGACGTCGATGTCGCGCTCGTCCATGAGCGGGCGGGCCCACTCGGCGATGTTGGGGTTCCCGTGGACGCGCTGGATCGGGTACGTGTACGTGATGTCGACCTCGTCCCGGAGGCCGCGTTCGCGGAACCAGTCGTCGGCCATGAAGACGAACTCCAGCGGTGCGGCCGGGCACATGTGGGGAGTCCCGACGACGCTCAACACGAGGTGGCCCTCGGTGAACGACAGCAGCTCCTCGCGGAGCGCTTCGGCCCCCGGCTCGCTGTAGAAGTCGTGGCCGGCGTCCCTGAGACCGGGTATCTCGGCCGGCGCGAGCGTCGAACCGGTCGCGAGGACGAGGTAGTCGTACTCGATGGGGTCGGGGCCCTCCATACTCTGGAGCTGCCGGGCGTCGGTGTCGATCCCGGTCACGTGGTCGATGCGGACCTCGACGCGGTCGTCCACGAGGTCGGCCAGCGGTCGACGCCCGTCTGCGGGCTCGCGCTGTCCGAACGGGACGTACAGCCACACCGGCTTGTACACGTGGTCGGGGTCGTCGTTGACGAGTGTCACCCGAACCTCGCCCGAATCGATTTCAGACTCCAGTCTGTCGGCGAGGTCGTTGGCGAGGACGGTCCCGCCGGTCCCACCGCCGACGATGACGACGTGTTCGGTCATATCTTCTCCACGTAGAACTCGTAGTGGTCGTCGACCTCGTCGACCGCGTGGACTTCGTTCCCGGATTCCTCGGCCCACTCGGGAACGTCGGTGAGCGACCGCTCGTTGTCGCTCAGCAGCAGCACGACGTCTCCCGACTCAAGGTCCCGGATCTTGCCGATGAGATCCATCAGTGGGCCCGGGCAAGCCGCTCCGCGGGCGTCGACAGTCGCGACAGGGTCGATATCGGTCTCGCTCATGGTCACAGATGAAGATTCGAGCGGGACGTATTAATATTGCGTGTCTTTTCCAAGACCGTGAAAACCCTCCCCGACGACGTTCTTCGCGACATCGACCGAACAGGTCGCGCTTCGAGGCCGGCTCCGACGTCGGCCGAAACCCCCGCTCTCGGCGCCTGACAGCGGTGTCCCGTGACCTGCTCGAAGCGGGGACGACGAACCGTTATCCAGTCGTCTCGGACCGGAGTTCCGAACGGACGCGCTCGGTCGTCTCCGCGAGTCCCTCGCTGATCTCGACGGGGTACGCCGCCGGGTCCTCGATAGAGCGCACGTCAGGGGGGAGGTGTTCGAGCGTCTCGAGCGTTCGATCGCGGATCTCGTCGAGAGGCGGCGACTCGTACACGACGTCGCCGTCCCGGACGACGTCGACCAGGAGCTCCCGACCGACGGTGTCTTCGTCGGCGCGGGCGAGTACGTCCCGGCGGAAGCCCGAATCGTCGACGACCCGGCGGACGCTCTTCGCGCCGGGATAGGACACCTTCCCCGCGGAGAGCTTCATGCTCGGGCGGAGCTCACCCTCTTCCTCGACGGCGACGAGCTTGTAGACGGGGTTGAGGGTGGGGGCGTCGTCGCTCGTCGCGAGCGACGTCCCCGGACCGAACCCGTCGGCGACGCCGCCGTCGGCGAAGAACTCCCGGAGGAAGAACTCGTCGACCCCCGAGGAGACGAACACGTCCATCTCCTCGGGCAGGATATCGCGGACCGTGCGCGAGAGCGCCGCGAGGTCCCCGGAATCGAGTCGAACGCCGCGGACGTCGACGCCCATCTCGCGAGCGACGTCGACGGCGATTTCCGCGCCGGCGACGGTATCGTAGGTGTCGATCAGGAGGACCGAATCCTCGCCGTAGACGCCGACGAACGCCTCGAAGGCGGTTCGTTCGTCGGGGAAACTCTGGACCCAGGAGTGGGCCATCGTCCCGGTGACCGGGAGGTCGAACGCCTCGGCGGCGGCCTCGTTCGACGTCCCGTCGACTCCGCCGACGTAGGCGGCGCGGGCGGCTTTCACGCCGGCGTCGGTACCGTGAGCGCGTCGCGACCCGAAGCTGACCAGGGTCTGGTCGTCGCCACGGCGTCGGACGACGTCCCGCATCCGGGCGGCCTTCGTGGCGATCAGGCTCTGAAATCCGATCTGGTTGATCAGGAGCGTCTCGAACAGCTGGGCCTGCTCGATCGGTGCCGTCACTTCCAGCAGCGGCTCGTTCGGGAAGACGGCCGTCCCCTCGGGGACGGCGCGGACGTCGCCGGTGAACTCGAACGCCGAGAGGAACTCGAGGAACGACTCGGGGAACCCCTCCTCGCGGAGGTGTTCGAGCGCGCGCGGACCGAACGAGAGATCCCGGAGATACGCCAGCGCCTGTTCCAGGCCGGCCGCGATCACGTACCCCCTGTCGGTCGGCAGCGACCGGAAGTAGAGTGAGAACGTCGCTTCGGGAGTGTGCCCGGTCTCGCGATACCCCCGCATCATGGACAGCTCGTATCTGTCGGTGAACAGGGCGAGCGTCTCTGGCGACACGTAGCCAAACCGGGGTTCGCTCATACGGCAGTTACTCGCGGCAGCAACAAAGAGGTGGGGCCGACGCGCCGAGCGACCGGATCGACGCCGCAGTCCGGACGGCTGCCGTGCCGCGAGGGGACGAGGTGGGGTGTGGCTCCCTGCGCGTCGTACCGTCCACTTTCCGGAAGCGTCGGGCCACCCACGGCGGACGGACGTCCCGGCGTGTGACACGCTCCAGCAACTTGATACGCGTCAAGAACGTATCGATTGATATGTACGACACAGTCCTGGTCGCGACCGACGGGAGCGCCGACGCGAACAGAGCGACGACGCACGCGCTGGAACAGGCCGAACAGCACGGCGCGGCGTTGCACGCCATCTTCGTGGTCGATACCGACCGCCACTCGGAACCGGCGCTGAGCAGTATGGAACTGGAGACCAACGAGATCGAGACGTGGGGCAACGAACAGCTGCGCGAGATCGCCGAGCGGGCCGACGGACTGGACGTCGAGGTCACCAGCCGGTGCTGTCACGGGAAACCCTACGTGGAGATCATCAACTACGCCGACGAGATCGACGCGGACCTGATCGTCCTGGGCTATCACGGACACTCTCACACCGGACCCGGTCACATCGGAAGCGTGACCGACCGTGTCGTACAGAACGCCGGCAGACCGGTTCTGGTCGCCGCGTGAGCGGCCTCCGCTCGGTCGGTCCGCACCGTCTGTCCGACCTCGGGGGGATCGAGTCCGTGGTCTCCCGTGCCGTCAAAACGAACGCTGAGAGCACTCCCGGACCCGATGACACTATCAGCGGAGCGTCGCGGCGAACCAGTCGGCCGCCGCGTCGGCGACCGCTTCGAGCTCTCCCTCCCCTTCGAAGAGGTGTCCCGCGCCGTCGACGACGCGCAGTTCCGTCTCGGAGGTGAGCCGGTCGCGGGCCTCGCGGTTGTACTCGAGTACCTGCGTGTCGGCCCCGCCGACGACGAGCAACGTCGGCGCCTCGACGGCGTCGAACACCTCGGCGGCCATGTCCACCCGCCCGCCGCGCGCGACGACCGCGCCGACGCCGTCCAGACGCGCCGCCGCTCTGAGCGCGGCCGCGGCGCCCGTACTGGACCCGAAGTAGCCGACGTCGAGGTCCCGGGTGCTCTCGCGGGTTCGTAGCCACTCGGTGACTGCGACGAGGCGGTCAGTCAGCAGCCCGATGTCGAAGCGGTTCTCCCGGAACCGGTCTTCTTCCTCGGTGAGCAAGTCGAACAGTAGCGTCCCGAGACCCCTCTCACGGATGACCTCCGCGACGAAGTTGTTACGCGGACTCTTGCGACTGGATCCGCTCCCGTGGGCGAACACGACCAGTCCCGTCGCTCCGTCCGGGATCGCGATCGTCCCTTCGAGTTCGGCTCCGTCGACCGGAACCGAGACGAGTTCCTCCCCCGTTTCGTTCATGTCAGTGAGTACGTCCCCGACCGACTTCACCGGCACGGTGGTCACGTTCTATTGAGAAGTGTGCCTGGATAGGGGGTCGCGGTGACACCGCGATCGAGTCCGATATCGCTCCCCGCAAGCGGTGACAGGGGTAGCAACGGGGGCTGCTGTTCGTCGTCGCGATCGACCTGTTGTCGGTCGCTCAGTCGCTGTGGCGGGGTCCAGGCGAGCAGTGGCGGGATCTGGGAGGGGTCGGGGCCGAAACCGAGCGCGCGAGTCGGTGCCGGGCTGTACCGTCGGTCATCGGCCGTTCGGAGACCACGCGCCCAGTGCGGCGACGGCGAGACCGACGACGAACCAGCCGGCGAGGCCGAGGACGCTCGCGGCGACGTTCGCGGCGGCCGGTCCGGTCGAGCGGATCCCGCCCGTTGCCGTGGCGACGACGAGTCCGCGGAAGGCCCCGGGCGGGCTCGCCCCCAGCACGAGCGCCAGCGTCTCGCCGCCGACCACACCTCGCGCCACGCCGAAGATCACGAGCGCGTCGAGGCCGATCACCACGACGAGCGCGGCGAGCGCCGCGGCAGCGACGCCGACACGTCTGGACCGGCTGAGCGACGAGACCGCCATCGCGAGCGCCAGCGTGACCAGCGCGTACGCGCCGGCGAGCGCGACGAAGCGGGCGAAGTACACCGGCGAGTCCACCGTCGCGTGCGAGGCGAACACCGACGTCGTCGGCTCCCGGACGAGCGGCACCGCGAGACCGAGCAGGACCAGCGGCGCGAGGACCGTCGCCACCAGTCCGACCGCCCGGCCCGCGAACGTGCCGAGGACGTACGTCCACCGATCGATCGGGTACGTCCGGATCACGTCCAGTTCGCCGCTGTGGGCGTCGGCGAGGACGCTCCACGTGCCGAAGGCGAGCGCCAGCACCGGCACGAGCACCTCGACCGGCGTCGACAGGTCGAGGACGAGTGGGAGGTACCCGCCGACGCCGCCCGCGAGCGGCAGCCCGACGGTGACGAGTCCGTACACGATCGCCAGCGCCGCGTACGACCGGGTCCTGACGAGCGTGTCGAACTCCCGCTGTGCCACTGCCACCAGCGCGTCCGTCCGGCCACCGAACCGGTCCCCGACCCCTGCGTCCGCTCCGGAACGGTCGGCGTTCTCCGAGCCCTCCTCCGCCTTCGGGCCGTCACCCATCGTCGCCCTCCCAGGTCCCCGCCCGGACGGTGAGCCCGTCGGCCCCGCCGGCGATGTACTGGTTGACGGCGTGGGTGAGCGTTTCCGAGTCGGTCTCGCGGCGCAGCGCGTCGGGCGCGACGGCGGTCTTTATTTCGCCGTCGTCGAGGACGAGCACGGTGTCCCCGATCCGGTCGACCGTCCCCAGCTCGTGGGTGGCGAGGAGGACCGTCCGGCCCTCGTCGGCGAGGTCGCGGACCACGGATCCGACGTGTTCGGTCATCGTCGGGTCCAGTCCGCTCGACGGCTCGTCGAGCACGAGCACCGGCGGGTCGCCGATGGTCGCCTGCGCGATCCCGAACAGTCGGGTCATCCCTCCCGAGAGCGCGCCGATCCGGCGGTCTGCCACGGCCGCGAGCCCGACACGGTCCAGGACCGCCGCTGGGTCGACCTCCACGCCGGCGAGTGCGCCGTAGAACCGCAGGGTCTCCGCGAGGGTAAACTGCGGCCGGAACGCCGGGGTCTGCGCGAGATAGCCGACCGTCCGGGCGCCGGCCGCCGGGAGCGTCACCGACCCCTCGTCGGCCGCCAACAGTCCGGCGACGATCCGCAACAGCGTCGTCTTCCCCGACCCGTTCGGCCCGACCAGACAGGAGACGGTCCCGCGGTCTGCCGCGAACGAGACGTCGGCGAGCACCGTCAGGTCGCCGAACGAGCGGCGGACGCCGTCGACCACCAGCGCCCCGTCGAGCGGGCCGTCCTGCGATTCATCGGTCGCACCCGTCGTCCCGGTACCGGGCTGTGAATCTGCGTCAGTCATCGGTTCCGTTTCGCACCTCCCGGAGTACGTCGGGACGCACGGGCGCCGTCCGCGGCGCGGTATCGACCACGCCGCTGTCGCGGAGACCGTGGACGCTCTCGGACGCGGCGCGGAAGAGGTCAGCGGCGGGCGCGCTCGCGAGGGTCGGGCCGCCGGGGGCCCGGCTGGCGACCAGATCGACCCGGCTGGTCGGGCGGAACGGCCGGTCGACGGTCCCGTCGCCCTCGCGGTCCAGTCCCGGGACGTGGCCCCAGTAGTTCCCCCGCCCGTCGACGGTCCACACGCGGACGGGGCCGCCGGAAATCACCGCCGGACGGTCGTTGCCGACCACGTCGTTGTCGGTGACGTCGTTGGTCGGGAGGAGCGCCACCGTGCGAACGCCGACCTCGTTGTCGACGATGGAGTTGTTCGTCACGAGCGACCGGGTGGAACCGAGCGAGAAGCCGATGCGGTTGTTCGCCAGCACGTTGTCCGCGAAGTAGGAGGTGTCGCCCACGCCGAGGATACCCGCCCTGTTGTCGACGGCGCGGTTGTCGACGATCAGGTTGTTCGCCGGCCTGGTCATGAGGACGACGCCGCCCTTGGTGTCCCTGAACTCGTTGCCGCGAACGAGCAACGACGACGTGTACATGTCGTGGACGCCGTAGCGCATGTCGGCGGCGTCGTTCCGGCGGACGACGGTCCCGTCCGCCTGGTGGACGTAGACGGCGTCACGGCCGCCGCGAAAGCGAGAGTCCTCGACGACGACCCGCGACCCGATCGGCAACACGCCCATCGACCCATCCGCGATTGTCTCCGCGCCGCGGACCGTGAGGTTTCTGACGACCGAGTCGTCGCTGTGCCTGAGAGACACGCCCGTCGACGCCGTGTCGATGCGCAGGTCGGCGACCAGCGACTCGTTCGCGCCGACCAGTGCGACGCCCGCGTCGCTCCGGGCGTACACGAGCGTCGAGCCGACGGCGCTGTCGTCGTCCGGCGGCGCTCGCGAGCCGACCGACCCGACGCCGGCGACGGCCAGCGAGGTGATCGCGACGCGATCGCTGCGCACCGTCACGACGGTCCCGTTGCCGCCGCCGTCGAGGACCGTCTCGGTCCCAGCGCCGCGGATCGTCACCGGCTTCTCGACGGTCAGGTTGACGTCGTAGCGTCCGGGCGGCACGAACACCGTCGTGTTCGGCGGCGCGGCCGCGACGGCGTCCGACAGGGTCGGCTCGTCCTCACCGACCACGACCGAGACCGGTCGCGAGCGCAGGTCACGGCGCTCCGTGACGGTCCGGTCGGCCCACCGCGAGTGCGCCCGCACCGACTCGCGGAACGTCGCGGCGGCGTCGCGACTCCGCTCCGCTATCGCGTCGGGTAACTCGTCCCACGACACGGTTCGACCGCCGTTTTCGGCGGCGAACGCCTCCGCGTCGTCCCGGTCGGAGAACGGGACGACCGTCGGTCCCGAGGGAGTTCGGGCCGCGCTGTCGACGACGTAGACCGCGTCTGTCGCCCGGGTGAGGCCGAGGCCCGGGTCGTTCCGGAGGTCGATGTACCCGCCGTCGATCAGGTACGGGTCCGATCCCGAGAAGTCGGAGACGAAGATAGCGAGCGGGTCGCCGAACTGGCGTCGCGCCGTCCCGCTCCGCAGGTGGTCGACGAGCGACTCGACGCCGTAGTAGCCGACGACGTACTCGTACTGGCCGTAGAACACCTGCGCCTTCGGGAGCGCGTACCCCTGGTCCTCGGCCGTCCGCACGTCGACCCCGGTCATCCCGAGGTGGAGCGTGTCCTCGAACCTCACCGGTTGCACCGCTGCCGACGACGTGTGGACGAGGAAGGCGCTCGCGCTCAGGAGGAAGAGCGCGACCACCACTCCGCCGACGACCCGAACGTCCATCGTCAGGTCTGGCCGAGCTGCGCGATCGTCTCCCGGGACACGTCGCCGAACTCGGCCAGCGAGCCGCCGTACTCGTCACGGAACGATTCGGCGTCCGCTTCGTCGGAGAATCCCACGAGGTCGCGCCCCATCGCGCCCTTCACCTCCGAGCCGACGACGAACGTGACGCTCTCCGCGTCGACGAAGGCGTCGGCCTCCGGGTGCGTCGAGATGAGCAGGTCGCCGTCGCTCTCGGAGACCGAGTACTCGACCGACGAGTAGTCCGTCACGTAGAACGCCTCGACCGTCCAGTCCCGGTCGAGACGGTCGAAGTTGTACTGGAACGCTTCCCACGTGCTGTCGAACCGCGCCGGGTTGTCGTGGCCCGAGGGGTCGTTGTCCGCGTAGAAGATCTCGGCGGAGGGTCCCGGATGGTTCGGGATCACCATCCCGCAGACGTCACAGCTGTCGTCGGTCGTCAGCGTGACCGCGTCCGGTGGATCGGCCTGTTCCGACGCGCACCCGGAGAGGGCGAGCAGAGCCCCAACACCGCACCCGAGCGCCCGTCGCCTGGTGATCGTCGGTCGCTCCGGAGACCCACCGTCACTGACGTTTACCCCTCGCATCTCTCCCCGGTCAGTCTCTCGGTCTCTCCCGCGCTCGTCTCCTTCCATGGGGGACCTCGCCCTGGCTGATCGCATTACCGTGCGGTTGGCTTCGAACGGGCTTAAACTCCCGACAGTTACTCCGAGCGGAGAACGCCCGATAGATTGATGTTGTATTATATTCCCAACGCTGGGAGAATCAGCGGAACCCCGCACGCATCCAGAACGGAGAACACTCCGGGCGGTGATCCCCCAGAACGGGAAAACGCACCGGGCGATGATCCCCCAGAACGGGAAAACGCACCGGGCGGTGATCCCCCAGAACGGGAAAACGCACCGGGCGGTGATCCCCCGGAATCACTGCTGGGTCACCGCTGGGTCACTGCTGGGTTACCGCTCGAACCGGAGCGCGTAGTGGTAGGGCGGTAACTCGATCCGCCGAACGTTCGCGACAGCGACGGCGTCCGTCACGATCGACTTCGTCTCGGAGGGTGACAGCCTGAGATCGGTGGGAGGACCGCGTGGGGTGTCCATGACGGTCGTCTCCTCGCGCGGCCGGTCGTCCCAGTTGACGACGACGAATCGCCCGTCCGGACCGAGCGCGTCGAACACCTCGCGGACGAAGCGGTCGGGCTCCGAGACACCGTGGAACGTGTTCGCGACGAGGACCGTGTCCACGGCTTCGGGGAGCGTATCGGCCAGGTCTCTCGCGTCGGCGTGGACGGTGACGACGTTGTCGATACCTTGCAGGGCGGCGAGGCTCTCGAGTTCTTCCAGGAGCGACTCGTCGACGTCGACGGCGTACACCGGGCGCGGGTCGGTGATCCTCGCCGCCGGCAGGGCGAAGTACCCGTTCCCGGAGCCGACCTCGGCGAGCGTCTCCCCCGACTCGACGCCCAGCCGGCGGAGCGTCGCGCCGGGTGTCGGCCACAGCCGTCCCCACCAGTCCCAGTCGGGCTGGCCCGTGTTCTGAAACTGCTCCATCGTTACCGACTCCGACAGGTGTCCACGCCGACGAATCGGTAGAGGAGGCACGTCCGACGCAGGGCCGTCCCGACGAGGACGACCCCCAGTCCGAGTGCGAGACCCCCGACGACCGACGTGAGGTCGACGGTACCGGCGAACACCGCGAGTCCGAGACCGGCCAGTACCGCACCGACGCCGAACCGCACGGCCCGATCGACGCCACCGATATTGTTGGCCATGTACAATATTATCGCCACCCGAGCCTTAAGCGTTCCCCTGGAGACAGGGGGCCCTCACTCGGTCCAGTCGGCCGCAATCGCCTGCGGGAGGCGAGCGTACACCGACGCGTTGTCGACGAGCGCGTCGACGGTGATGTACTCGTCGACCGCGTGGACGGTATCGGTCCCGAACGCGAACTCCACGGTGGGTACCCCGGCGTCTCGGAGGCGCTTGGCGTCGCCGCCTCCGGTCGCGCTTCGCCGGAACACCCGCTCGCCGGTCACCGCTTCGGCGGTCGAGGCGACCGCCTCGACGAGCGGGCTGTCGATCGGTTCGACAGTCCCGACGCTCCAGGACACGTCCGTGACGGTGATCCCGTCGCAGTCGGCGACGCACTCGCGGATCTCCGAGAGCATCTCCGACGTCTCGACGCCCGCGGTCAGCCTGATATCGATCTCCGCACGGGCGGACTGCGGGACGCTGTTGATCGCCTCCCCGCCCCGGATGGTCCCGAGGTTGATCGTCGGCGACGCGAACAGCGTGCGTGCGTCCCGTTCGCCCATCGTCGGCGCGTAGTACTCGACCGACTCCTCCAGTATCGGCCCCATCTCGGCGTCGATGTCCAGTTCGCGGGTTCCGAACCGCTCCCGGAGGGTCTCGACGGCCTCGTACAGCCGGTCGATCGCGTTTTCCCCCAGTATCGGCCGCGACCCGTGCGCCGCGTCGCCGTGCGCGTCGAGCGTCAACCAGATGCTTCCGCGGTCGGCGACCGTCACGGAGTGTCGCCCCTCCTCGCAGGTCGGCTCGCCGATGACGCAGGCGTCGGCGCCGAGGCGGCCCGCGTCCAGGAGCGCGGGGAGTCCGGCCGCCCCGCCGACTTCCTCGTCGCTGACGAACGCGAACGATAGATCCACCGGCGGAGTCGTCCCCGTCTCGGCGAACGCCTCGATCGCGAACAGCATCGCGGCGAGCGGCCCCTTCATATCGGTCGCGCCGCGCCCGTAGACGCGGTCGTCGACGCGCTCGCCGAGCGGGTCGTGCGACCACTCGTCGGCGTCGAACGGCACCGTGTCCAGATGCCCGTTGAACAGCAGCGTCTCGTCGGCTTCGCCGGGGACCGTCACGACGAGGTTCGGTTTCGCCGGATCCACGGCGAAACGCTCGACGTCGACGGGGAACGGCTCGAGGTACTGCTCGATCAGGTCGACGATCTCGCGGGTATCGCCGGGCGGATTCGCGGTGTCGACCGACAACAGATCGAGCGTGAGCGCGACGAGGTCCGCGCGGTGGTCGGTGACGTAGCTGGCCGGACGGTCGGCGGGCATCGTCACTCGAGTTTCCCCCGGAGCACCTTCGCGGCCGTGAGGACCGGGTCCCAGACGGGACTGAACGGCGGCGCGTACGCGAGGTCCGCGTTCTGGAGTTCCGTGACGGTCATCCCGGCGTGAAGCGCGGTCGCGATCGTGTCGACGCGCTTGGCGCCCTCGCGACCCACGACGCTGCCGCCGAGGAGTCGTCCGGCGCCTCGATCTGCGAGGAGCGTGACCTGGATCTCCTCGCTGCCGGGGTAGTAGTCGGCGCGCGATTCGTCGGTGATCGTGACCGAAACCGGTTCGAATCCCGCCTCGCGGGCCCGCTCGTCGTCGACGATGCCGGTCCTCGCGGCCCCGAGGTCGAAGGCCTTCACGATGGCCGTCCCCGCGATCTCGCCGGTCGGCGTCGGTGAGCCCGTCACCGTCTGCCCGATCGCTCGACCCGCGCGGTTGGCGGTCAGCGCCAGCGGCACGTGGTCAGGCTCGCCGGTCACGACGTGGCGGGCCTCGGCGCAGTCGCCCGCCGCGTAGACGTTCTCGTAGTTCGTCCGGCCGTACTCGTCGGTCGCGATGGCACCGGTCGAACCGAGTTCGATCCCGGCCTCGGCTGCGAGGTCGACGTTCGGCGCGACGCCCACGCCCACGACCACGACGTCCGCCGGGTCGGACTCGCCCCCCTCGAGGACGATGCGGTCGACGCGGCCGTCACCGTCGAACCCGGAGACGGTGGTGTCGAGGTGCAGGTCCACGCCTCGCTCGCGGAGGTGATCTTCGACGACTTCGGCGACCGGCTCGCCGAACGGCTGCAGGACGTGGGGGAGCATCTCGTAGAGGGCGACGTCGACGCCGCGGGCCGACAGCGCCTCGGCCATCTCGACGCCGACGTAGCCGCCGCCGACGATGGCCGCCCGCTCCGGCGACCGATCGGTGACGTACGACTCGATCGCGCCCGCCTCGTCCATGTCGTGGATCGTGAACACGCCGTCGAGGTCGGTCCCGTCGAACGGGGGGACGATCGCGCTCGCCCCCGTCCCGACGAGAAGGTGGTCGTAGCCCTGCTCGAACCGCTCGCCGTCGCCCTCGACCGTGACCGTCTCGCGCTCGGGGTCGATGCCGACGACCTCGTGACCGGTCCGCAGGTCGACGTCGCGCTCCTCGCGGAACCGCTCCGGCGTCACGGCCACGAGGTCCTCGAGTTCGTCGACCTCGCCCTTCACGTAGTAGGGCATCCCGCAGGCGGCGTAGGAGACCCACTGCCCCTTCTCGAAGACGACCACCTCCAGATCGGGGTCCTCGCGTTTGGCCTTGCTCGCGGCGCTCATTCCCGCCGCGTCACCGCCGATGACGACGAACCTGTCGCTCATACAAAACTGTTGGTGCCACAGCGGTTAAAGTATTTCCCAAAACATACAATACTGTACCCTCCGACGTCTCAGACGCCCGGGGACCGGGCGACCGAGTTCGGTCGCTCTTCGAACAGCGCTCGGAACAGCTTCCGTTCTGCAGACCGCAGGTGCTGGGTGAACGTCGACTGCGTGATGTCCATCATCGACGCGGCCTCCTCGCCGCTCGTTTCCCTGGGCCACTCGAAGAACCCGGCGAAGTAGGCCGTCTGTGCCGCCTCGAGTTGCCGGGCGGTCAGCGATTCGTCGAGCGCGGCGCGGAACTCGGTTTCGAACGCGGACTCCCGCGTTCGTTCGCGCTGGGCGACGAGGTCCAGCGCGGGGTAGACGGACTGGGCGGCCTCGACGACCGATCGGACGTCGTTCGAACAGGAGACGTCCGCGACGAGGCGGCCCCGCCCGTCGGTCGCTTCGAGGGCCGTCACCGCCGCTCCGTACCGGGCGAGCGTCGCGACGACCGACTCGCCGTCGGTTCCGAGGCGGAAGACGGACCGGTCCTCGTACTCACAGAGCGGCTGGGCCGACTGGACGGCCGGCGCCTCCGCGAGGTGGGCAGCGACCGCCGACGCGTCACAGTCGGTCACCGAGACGTACGCGACGTGGCCCTCCCCGTCGTCGTCGCTGATCCCCTCCAGTTCGACAGTGCACTCGAGCGCCGCCGACAGACGGACGAACGGGTCGCCCACGCCGTCGACCCGGAACTCCAGTTCCGTCACGTCGTCCGACGCGAGCGTCCGCCTGCTCTCTGCGGCGTTGATCGCGTCCCCGACGGTCAGTCCGAGGTCGGCGAACAGTTCCCGGTCGATCGCCTCGAAGGCGTCGGCCCTCGCCGCCTCGACGACGAGCACGCCGTAGTCGGCGTTCTGGTACGACAGCGGGACGAGCACGCCGCTGGCGTCCGCCGGGTCGTCGACGGGCGACGCGGCTGCGTCGACGAACGACGGGTCTCTCCGGTCGAGCACGTCGTCGACGGCCTGACTGACCGCTCCGGACTCGGGGCCGTCCGCTCCCAGTCCCGCGTCTTCGACGCCTGCCCTGGTCCGTACGCTGATCCGTTCGTCGACGATGCCGGGTTCGAGAATACGGGCTCCCTCGAACAGGTCCGACCGGGCGAACCGGTCGCAGACGGCCCGTTCGATCTCCCGGCGCGTCGAGGCGGCGACCAGATCGCGGTTGACGTCCCGGAGCACCTCGTTGGTGTTGTTGAGTCGGTCGAGCCGGTCGTTCTGCTCCTCGATGCGGTGCTGTCGCTCCTTGCGGTCGGTGACGTCCCGCTCCACCGCGACGTATCGCTCGATGTCGCCCTCGTCGTCGGTGACCGGCGCGATCGTCATATCGACCCAGCACAGCTCGCCCGATTGCCGCCGGTTCACGATCTCTCCCTCCCAGACGGACCCCGACGAGATCTGGTCCCACAGCGACGCGTAGAACGCCTCGTCGTGCTCGCCGGACTTCCACAGCCGCGGGTTCTCCCCGACGACGTCCTCGGGCCTGTGGCCGACGACCTCCTCGACCGCCGGATTCGCGTACTGGATGGTCCCGTCCGTGTCGGTCAGGAAGATAGCGTGTCCGGCGTGTTCGATTGCCTTCCTGAAGCCGCGGAGGCGGTCGGTGAGGCGCTGCTCCTCGACGACGTAACTGGAGAGGTAGTAGACGGTCACCACCGCGAGGACGCTGACGGCGAGCCCCGGCAGTTCTTCGAGTGCGCTCGTCGCGTGGCGCGCGGAGAGCAGCTGCCGCGTGGCCATCAGCGACAGCATCACCGTCAGGAACCCGAACCGCCTGTCCCCGCTCCGGGACAGCAACACCAGCGAGTAGCCGACGCCGACGACCCGGAGGAGGATCGACGCGAGAATGACGCCGTTCACGGTGGACCGCCCCCTTGGAGCGGTCGGCGACTGCGCGGACCTCCGTCCCTGTTCATGTCGCGAACTCGTTCGTCCCGTCGTATATAAACTGAGGGCGTTCCCAGAGACTGAGACGCGGGGAGCCGCCCGGCTGGGTCGCCGCTCGCCGGCCCGGCCAAACAGTATTGGGGCGGTGATTATCCCTCCGTTCGGACGGTCGGAGCGGGGCAAAGAGTATCGGTAGCACGCTCTCTACCCCGTCGCTCGTAGGTATAGCCGTAATGGCCCGATGGACTATCGAGGCGAGACGGCGCCGAACGCATCGAACGGGTGATGGCCGTGAGTAGCACCGGCGACGACGACCGGCTTCCGGGCGTGCCCGACGTCGGCGGGAGCGACCCCGACGCGATGGTCGACGAGGAAGCGGCGAACCCGCGCGAGGAACTCGCCGAGACCGACTACGACACGGACCTGGGGATCGCGATGGCCGAAGACGCAAAGCGGGTCTCCCGCGGCGAGCTGTCGGCCGAGGCCTACTGGGAGAAGTACGACGAGGCCGCGAACGCGGAGTTCGGCGACGCCTACCGCGAGACGCCGAACCCGTCCATCGAGAGCGGCGACCAGACCATCGACGCGGCCACGGCCGACTCGCTCGGCTGTTCGGTCGGGTCGATGGACTCGGTCGCGTGTGAGCTCTCGGACGCCGACGAGCCGGACGCCGCGGGCGACGCGACCGACTCGGACGCCGACGGCGACGAGCGCTGGGGGATGGTCATCGACCTCGAGAAGTGCGTGGGCTGTGACTCCTGTACGGTCGCCTGCAAGGCCGAGAACCGGACGCCGCCGGGCGTCTCCTACAACGTCGTCATGGAAGAGGAACACGGCGAGTTCCCCGACGTGACGCGGACGAACGTCCCCCGGCCCTGCATGCAGTGCGAGAACCCGCCCTGCGTCCAGGTCTGCCCGGTCTCGGCGACGTACAAGATGGACAACGGCGTGGTGAACGTCGACTACGACCGCTGTATCGGCTGTCGGTACTGCATGATCGCGTGCCCGTACGGTGCGCGCTACTTCGACTTCGGCGAGAACTACGACGAGGAGGTCGAGGGGGCGGGCGAGGTGACCAGCCCCGAGTACGGCGTCGACCGCGGGAAACGGGAGGGCGGCGAGTCGCCCGTGGGGAACGTCCGGAAGTGCAGCTTCTGCACGCACCGACTCGAACGCGGCGAGGAGCCGGCCTGCGTCGAGACCTGCGTCGGGGACGCCCGGAACATGGGTGACCTCGACGACCCCGACAGCGAGGTCTCGGAGATGGCCGACTCCTCGCGGGCGTTCCAGCTCAAAGAGAGCGAGGGCACCGACCCGAACGTCTACTACCTCAGATAACAATGGCAACCGACCACTCGCGATTCGCGTTCGATCCAGGGTTCGAGAACGACCGACTCCGGCTCGCGTGGTACGCGTTCCTGGGCCTGCTGTTGGTGGCCGGCGGCTACGCGACGTGGCTGCGGCTGACCCAGGGGATGAGTAGTACCAACCTCACGAGCACGACCCCGTGGGGCGCGTGGGTCGCCTTCTACATCTACTTCGTCGGCCTGTCCGCCGGGGCCTTCCTCGTCAGCACGCTCGCGAACGTCTTCGGCGTCGAGGCGATGCACCGGATCGACCGCGACGCGCTGTTCGCGGCGATCGTCAGCATGGTCGTCGCGCTCCTGTTCGTCTGGACCGACCTCGGGCGGATGGACCGGATGTACCACCCGTTCGTCTGGCGGCAGTTCACGTCCGCGCTCTCCTGGGAGGTCCACGCCTACGTCGCCTACATCGGCGTGCTCGTGACCGAGCTGTACTTCTCGATGCGCTACGACCTCGCCCGCGTCGCCGAACGCGGATCGGGCCTCCGCGCTAGAGTCGGCGGGCTCCTGACGCTCGGTCGCCGTGCGACGACGGAGGCGTCGCGGGCGGCCGATCGGAGGTGGCTGAAACGGGCCGGGATCCTCGGGATCCCGCTCGCGATCTTCCTCGTCCACGGCGGGACGGGCGTCCTCTTCGCCGTCTCGAAGGCGCGGCCGTACTGGAACAGCGGGCTGTTCCCGGTCATCTTCATCGTCTCCGCGGTCCTCTCGGGGACGGCGCTCGTGATGGTGCTGTACGTCCTCCGGACGCGCCTGTTCGACGGGGAGACCGTCGACCGGGACCTGCTCGACCAGCTGGCGAAACTGCTGGCGGCGTTCGTCGTCGTCGACGTGGCGCTGACCGCCATCGAGGCGCTGATCGCCATCGTCAGCTTCCACCCGCACGTGGTCGAGACCTGGCACATCATCGCGTTCGGCGAGATGTCGTGGTCGTTCTGGTGGTTCATGGTCGGGTTCGGGTGGGTGTTCCCGCTGGTGTTGCTCTCGAAGCGCGAGTGGCGTCGCACCCCGTGGCTGATGGCGCTGGCCGGACTCAGCGTCGTAATCGGCATCGTCGCCGTGCGGTTCAACATCGTCGTCCCGCCGCAGATCCGCCCCGTGATGGAAGGGCTACCGCACGGTTCGTACTTCCCATCGGCCGTGGAGTGGGCGACCAGCGCCGGCATGATCGCTGTCGGCCTGCTGCTGTACACGGTCGGCGCGGAACTGCTTCCCCTGACCCCCCTCGATCGAGGTGATCACTGATGTCCACCGAACCAGACGACGACAGTACCGACTCCCCGGACGGAGCATCGCTCACCAGACGCGACCTCGTGAAAGCGGTCGGAGCCGTCGGCGCCATCGGCGCCGCCAGCGCCGCGACCGTGAACGTCGACACCGAGGACCTCTGGACCGACGACACCGAGCACTACGTGGGCGACGACTACGGCGAGTACGGCGCGAGCGACGTGATCCACACGACCTGCGGACAGTGTAACACGTTCTGTCCGATCAAGGTCCGACTCACCGACGACAGCGGGACCGGCGAGTACAGCTCGCTCGTTCGAAAGCTCGCCGGCAACCCCTACTCCTTCTTGAACACCCAGCCGTTCTCGCAGGTCCCCTACGACAGCGACCCCGCGGACGTGGCGATGGGCGACGTGGCGGGCAGCGGCGACGTCGAGACCGACCGCTGGTCGCTGTCTGGCGGCCGGATCTGCCTGAAGGGACAGGCCGGCATCCAGACCGCCTTCGACAGCTACCGGGTCCGCAAACCGATGAAGCGCGTCGGCCCGCGCGGGTCCGAATCGTGGGAGACGATCTCCTGGGACCAGGCGATCCGGGAGATCGTCGAGGGCGACGACGACCTCGGCCATCCGGGACTGCGGGAGCTGTGGGGCTACGCGCCCGAGGACGAGGTGATGGCCGACTGGGAGGCCGTCCAGTCCGGCGAGATGGACAGGGCCGAGTTCGACGAGCGCTACGAGGACGCCCTGATCGACACCGACCACCCGGACCTCGGCCCGAAAGCCAACCAGATCGTCGACGTCGGCGGGTTCCGTCGCAACTTCGTCAGGACCCGCCTGTGGCACCAGGGGCTGGGCTCCCTCAACAGCGTCCACCACGCCGGGACCTGCGGCTTCTCCAGCGTCATGGGGAACGTCCGATCGCACGACGCCCTGAAGAAGCGCCAGTACCCCGACGTCGAGAACTGCGAGTACCTCCTCGTGTGGGGGACGAACCCGATGGTCGCGAACAAGGGCCCGACGTGGCTCGCGCCGAAGCTGACCAACGCCATCGAGGACGGCATGCGGATGGACGTCGTCGATCCGCGGCTCTCGAAGACCGCGGAGAAGGCCGACACCTGGATCCCGGTCGAACCCGGCGCCGACGGCGCCCTCGCACTCGGGATGGCCCGTTGGATCGTCGAGCACGACCGCCACGATCTGGACTATCTCCAGAACCCCTCCGAGAGCGCTGCACGGGACGACGGCGAGCCGACCTGGAGCGACGCGCCGCACCTCGTCCTCGTCGACGAGGAAGCCGGACCCAAGGCGCGTGCGTCGGATCTCGGCCTCGTCCCGGAGGACCACGAGCACGCCGAGGACTTCGTGGCCGTCGACGCGGCGACCGGCGAACCGCGACCGGCCAGCGAGGTGGAGACGGGCGTCCTCGACGTGTCGCTGACCGTCGACGGGGCCGCCGTCGAGAGCGTCTGGCGTCGGTACCGCGACCGCGTGTTCGAGCACACGGTCGCGGAGTACGCCGAGATGGCAGGCGTCTCCGCCGAGCGGATCGCCGAGGTCGCTGACGAGTTCACGAGTCACGGTAAGCGGGCGGCGATCATGGCCTACCGCGGCCCAGCCAAGCACACCAACGGCTTCTACAACACCCGCGCCATCGCCACCCTGCAGCACCTCGTCGGCAACTACGACTGGAAGGGCGGCCAGATCACGCCCTACGCGGGCTACAGCACGATGTCCGGTCGCTACCAGCTCGGCCAGGTCCCCGACGGTTACTCGCCGTGGGGGATCCCGCTGCTGCGCGGCGGGGTCAACTACGAGGACACGTCGCTGTTCGAGCGCGACGACGGCTACCCCGCGAAGCGACCGTGGTTCCCCGTCGCGCCGCCGCAGGCCACCCAGGAGCTGTACGGCAGCGCCGCCGACGAGTACCCCTACGGCGTCGAGGCGCTGTTCATCCGCCCGTACTCGAACAACCACGTCATGGCCGTCGCCGGCGGTGACCAGATCCCGGACGTGCTGGGCGACCCCGACGCCATCCCGCTGGTCGTCGCCTCCGATACGGTGATCGGCGAGACCAGCAAGTACGCCGACTACATCCTGCCCGAACCGACCTACCTCGAACGGTGGGAGAACTTCGGGACGTATCCGAACAAGCGCCTCGCCGACGAGAAGATCAGCCAGCCCGCCGTCAGCGTGGT
This sequence comes from Halosimplex amylolyticum, assembly GCF_051414035.1. NCBI lineage: Archaea > Methanobacteriati > Methanobacteriota > Halobacteria > Halobacteriales > Haloarculaceae > Halosimplex > Halosimplex amylolyticum. Next base: position 2,077,266 of record NZ_JBLKNW010000001.1, read on the forward strand.
CCCCGACGCCCGCCCGTTCGAGGAGGTCCTGATCGATATCTGGAAAGCGATGGACCTCCCCGGCGTCGGCGAGGGCGCTATCCCCGACGCCGACGGGGACCTGTGGCCGCTCGACCGCTCGGAGGACTTCTACCTGAAGCTGGCCGCGAACGTCGCCTACGACCGCGAGCCCGTGGCCGACGCGAGCGACGACGAGTTACGGGTGTTCCGCGAGAGCCACGAGGCGGGACTGGGCGACGCCTTCGACCTCGACCGCTGGAGGCGAGCAGTACGAGACGAGGAGTGGCGCAAGGTCGTCACCGTTCTCAACCGCGGTGGTCGCTTCGAGGAACCCGTCGAGGACTACGCCGAGCGGTTCGCCGACCGCGGCCACGAGTACGACTACGCCGAGCGGTTCGACGACAGCAACGCCTACGACGGCGAGTACCTGCGCTACAAGCTCGGGTCCCGCGTCGACTTCTACAGCGAGGTCGTTCCGCGGGGCAAACACTCCTACACCGGCGAACGGTTCGACCCGCTCCCGCGGGTCGACGACGTGGAACACTACGACGGTGCGGTGCAGGCCGCCGTCACCGACGACGAGGATTCCGAGCGACCGCTCCGCCTCGTCAACTGGAAACCACGGACGCAGGGAATGCACCGGACCCAGAACAGCCCGTGGCTCCGCGAGACGCGGCCGGAGAATCCGCTGTGGATCAATCCCCGTGACGCCGACGAACGCGGTATCGAGAACGGCGACGACGTCGTCATCGACGCGGGCCGCCGCTCCGTCGAGGGCGTCGCGATGGTCACCCAGGGGATCCGCCCGGGCGTGGTCGGCGCCATGTGGGGCTGGGGCCGGACCGGCGACGGCGCGAGCGCGGAGACAGTCGACGGGCAGACCCGCGGACCGGTCGACGGCGACGGCCACACGCCCTACGAGTTCGACGAACCGATGACCGAGGAAGCGGGGCTGGCGAAGGGCCGGGACGCCGGGTTCGCGATCAACCACCTCCAGCCGCTGGACGGTGCGCTCGGTGACACCGGACTGTCTGACCTCGTCGGCGGGAGCAACGCCCAGTACGACGCGTTCGTCGAGGTGGAACGGCGGTGACCTCGATGGGCAACGAGGCCACCGACGGGCGTGAGACCGCCGACACCCGCGACCAGCGGGATGGAACCACGGACGACGGTGCGGTCGCCAGCGCCAGGGCCGACGTGTACGGACTGCTGGCGGCGACGTTCGACGGTGACGTCGAGAGTCTCGAGTCCGCGCTCGCGGACGGCACGTTCGCCAGGCTGGCCGACGAGCTCCCCGTCGACGCGCGCACGGAGGCGCTCGACCGGACCGACCTCGACGCCCGGGCGCTCCGGGTCGGCTACGACAACCTGTTCGTCGTCCCCGGGCCGCGCTACGTCCCGCCGTTCGCTTCGGCACACCGGGACGCCCCCAGCGAGTCCTTCGACTCGGACTCGCCGTACCACGGGACGGGGAACGCCGGCGAGCTACTGGGCGACCCCGCCGCCGCGGCCGCGCACGCACACGCCGCAGCCGGCTTCGAGCCTACTCGCGGGGACGGCCTCCCCGACCACCTCGCCGCGTCCTTCGAGTTCATGCGCGCGCTCTGCGAGCGGGAGGCGACGGCCCTCCGCGAGCCCGACGCGGAGGCCGCGGACGAGGTCGCCGTCTACCGGGAGTTACAGGCGGAAACCGTCGCCCGGCTCGACTGGCTCGACGAGTTCCACGAGGCGGTCGAGCGCGCGGACTCGGTCGAGGGGACGTTCGCAGCGCTCGCCCGGTTCGCCCGAACGTTCGTCGCGTGGGACGCCAGAGCGGGGATGCCGACGGCCTGACCCCCCGGCGAGCCGTTCGCCCGTTTTCGGCGATCCGTTGGCGTGCCCCGACGACCGGGGATCCGGCCGGCATCATCGTCCGGGGATCAGTCGCTCGACCGACCGTTTCGAGAGAGTCGGTACGTGCCGGCGAGCGCGCCGATCGTGACCGCCGTCACGGCGATCTGGACGAGGCCGCCGCCGAGCGCTGCCGTCGCGCCACCGGCAGCGACGGCCCCGGCGGCCCCCGTCGTCGCCGGGGCGACGAAGAGACAGCAGAGGCTCACGAGTCCACCGATGCCGAGGACCGACCACCGAGAGCCAGCGCCGTCCGTCTCTGCGTCTGGTGACGACATTCGTGCAGTGATTCGCCGACGCGGCCCTTGTATCCTCTGGACGGCCGACCGGGGACGGTCAACAGGCGTCGCACTGCTGGCGCTGGTAGTAGAGGAGGCCGGCGAAAAACGGGATCGACACCGCCCCCAGGATCGGCCGGAGCGGGTCGAAGTACGTCATGAGCGCCGACGAACTGAACAGCGCCAGCAAGAGGGCGTTGCAGATCGGACAGCCGAACGCGAGGAAGCCACCGACGACGCCGCCGGCCGCCAGCCGATCCCCCACCGGTTCCTCGGCCAGCAAGCGCTGGTAGACGAACGCCGCGGCGAACGCGGACGTCGCAACGAGGAACAGGTAGTCCGGCGGTGTGCGGTCCACCATCCTGACGTAGACCGGGTTCGGAAGCAGACCGGTCACCGTGCCGAGGAGCGCGAACGTACCGAGACCGACTGCGCCGCTCCCGAGGAGGCGCCGTCGCGGGAGAGTCGTCATCTCCGCACACCTCTCCGCTGTCGGCGAGTCAGCGCCGCGATCTCGCGCGAGCATTGCCTGTCCATCGGGCTTTGCGTGTTTCGGCTCACGGCTCGGTCCCCCCGGCGATGGAGCAGGTCCGCGGGTCGCCCGTCCGCCCGAGGAAGAACGCGAGCAACACGATTCCGCCGGCCCGGAGGAGATTCCCCTCGAAGGGGAGCGCCGCCATCGCGCCGACGAATCCCAGCGCGCCGAGGACACCGGCACCGCAGCTCGCACAGCCCGCGGCGAGAAACCCCGGGAGGATCCCGAGGACCGTGGACGCGCCCGTCCGCCGCGCACGGCGGAAGAGCGTGACCGCGTTCGTCACGGCGACCCCCGTCAGCACCGCGTAGCCCACCACGAGGCCGAGTCCGACCCAGCCGACGCTCAGATACGTCTCTCTGGTCAGCGCCGTGACGCCATACAACAGGTCGGTCGGGTTTCTCGCGAGGAGCTGGACGGTGAACTGCGGGAACGTACTCAACACGAGAACGACGTAGGTCAGGAGCGTCACGGCGCCGGCGATCAGGAGTCGCGTGTTCGACGTCAGCGGGTACGCGAGCGCGTCCGAGAGATCCCGGAACCGAGTCAGACTCTCGGTGCTCGCGTCCGCAGTCACGCCCGTAGCACCTGATCGAGGGCGTTCGAGAAGTTCTCGTAGGGGTGTGCGCCGACTAATTTGCCCGCCTTGTCCGCCGCACGGTTGTAGAGGACGAATCCGGGCGTGCCCTGGATCCGGGCCGAGCGCGCGACCTCGACGCCGGCGTCGATCGACGCTCGGATCGAGTCGCCGCGGGATCGTCGGCAACTATCGACCGCGGACGCGGCGACGCCGTCCGTCTGCTCGGTGATATCCGTGAACGTCTCCTCGTCCGCCCAGTCGTGGCCCGACTCCGCCTGTGCGTCGAACGCCGCCCCGTGCCAGCGCCAGAACGTCGCGGGGTCGCTTTCGGCGACCTGCTCCCAGACGCATCGTCCCCAGACCGCCGCCGGCGCGGAGTACTCTCCGATGTTGGGGTAGGGGAGGACGACCAGCCTCGCCTCCCCGGTATCGACGTAGTCGCGGCCGACGTCGGGGAGCGTCTCCGTCTCGAACTGCTTGCAGAACGGACAGAGGTAGTCCGTCCAGTAGTAGACGTCTACGGGGGCGTCGCGTTCACCTGCGATCGGCAGGCCGGCGAGTTCGACGCCGAATCCCGTCGTCTCGTCGCTTCGATGGAAGCTCTCGGGCACGTACTCGCCGCCGTCCGAGTCGGACCGAGAGGCGACGTAGGCCACGCCGCCGCCGAACGCGGCGGTCGCGCCGCCGGCCGCCAGCATCCGTCGCCGCGTAATATTGCCTTGCCCATCCATTGTCGTGCACTATCGGTCCGCCGTTGATTGGTCTTGCGGTCGGGGCGCTATCGAGGTGCCCCAGAACCCCACCGTCGTCGGAGGTTCCTCGCCCTTCCAGGGCCGTCACTGGTCGAGCGGTATCGGGCACACGTCGTCGCGCTGTATCCGGGCGTACGTCGCTTCGAAGTCCTGGACGAGGGTGCTGACACTCGTGTACCACTCGCTGAGTATCCGTCGCATGTCGTCCGCGATGTCGCTCGCGTCCCGTGTGCGGTACACGTAGTAGTACCCCCCGCGGTCGTAGTTCACCTGCCGCTGCGAGACGACGTCGGCGTCGATCAACCGGGAGATAGACCGGTAGGCCGTGGACCGTTCGCAGTCGACCCGTTCGGCGACCGCATCGACCGTCAGTCCACCGTCGACGTCGTACAGCAGGCGAAAGACGGCCTTGTCGCGCCGGTTCAACCCGTGAAAGCACTCGAGCAGGTCGATACAGCGGAGGTCTCGCTGTAGGTATTCGTCGACTGGTTCCACCATCTCTCGAAGCTATCCACCGAGACCGGATAAGGTTATTCACGAACAGTACAATACTGCCCTGCGACGGTGGTCGTCGTTTCATGGGTCCCGACCAGGTCGGAGAGAAGCGACGTTGTACCGAGAGACCAGGGCGACGACGCCGATCACCTGCTGCTGTCGCTAACTGGTGTTCCCCGGATCATTCAGCAGCACGGGTGAGAGCGACTCGCCGTTCGGGGCTGGGACGCTCGCGAGACGGCGTTCGACAGGGTCCAGCGGGCGAACCACGATTTATGGTACTGAGCGGCGAAACGGTCCCCCATGGAGAGTGCCCACGTGAGGTCGATGCCGGTCGGACGCGATACCGGAGAGGGACAGGCAGGGACCGTCACCGACTGGACTGGCGAGGTGGTCGTCGGCGGTGTCACCGGCGGGACCGTCGATACGTCCCCCGAGAGCGTCACCGAGTCCGGTGGAGGTCGTCCCGGCGTCGTCGCGGACGAGAGCGGCGCCGCAGGCCGATGACTGTGCGAGACGGACCACCTCGTCTCTCGCTCGCGTACGTTCTCGCGTCCGTCGTCACCCTCGTTCTCACGGTCGTCGCGACCGCCGTCGGATTGTTCGTTCCCGGATTGTACCGGGACGCCGAGGTCCTGCTTCCGCAACTGTACGGACAGGATCTGCTGACGCTCTCCGTCGCAGTCCCGGCGCTCGGGGCGTCGCTGTACTACGCGGCTCGCGGGTCCCTCCGCGGGTACGTGGTCTGGCTCGGCGTGACCGGATACCTCCTGTACACGTACGCCTCGTACGCCTTCCTGACGGCGTTCAACGAACTGTACCTGGTCTACGTGGCGCTGTTCGCGCTGACGCTGTTCACGCTGGTCGGCGCCGTCGCGCGGTTCGATGCGGCGCGCCTCGAACGAGCGATCGGCGATCACCCGGTCCGATCGTACGTGCTCTTCCAGACGCTGGTAGCGGTCCTGCTGGCGTTCATGTGGCTGTCGGAGGTCGGGCCGGCGGTGCTGGCCGGGACGAGGCCGCCGAGCATCGCCGAGACCACTCTCCCCGTTCCGGTCATCCAGTCGCTGGACCTCGGCGTGGTCGTCCCGGCGTTCGCCCTCTCGGCGTACTTCCTGTGGAGTCGCCGCCCGTGGGGGTACGTCTTCACCGGCGTCCTCCTGGTGAAGGGGACGACACTCGGGCTGGCGGTGCTGGCGATGATCGTCTTCATGCTGCGCGGCGGACAGTCCGTTCCGCTCCCCCAGATCGCCGTTTTCGCCGGTTTCAGCCTCGCCGGTCTCGCCCTGATGACCCGGTTCGTGCTCGCGATCCGGGCGGGTTCGCGGGTGTCGACAGATCCTGCACCCGCCGAGAAACAAACAGAGTGATCTGTCCCCTCCCATCCGGTCCAATTCTGTGCCCATTCGGCCGATACCCGCCGCGTTCCCGCCGGATCGAGACGTGAGTAGGACTTCGCTCGGTATTCCATCTGTACCTGATCTCCGGCCGCGGGACACGACAGGGTGATCGACCGAGAGCGCTCCGACGCCTCCGGACCACGAGGGAGTGCCTTGGCGTGAATCGGGGACTGCCTCGCTCCGCCTTCGTCGAACCGCGAGGTCAGTGAGCCTCGGCGTGTGGCCCCGTCCCCGTCTACTGACCCGGGAACAACAGGAGTCGCCCCGTCAGGAAGACGAAGTACAGCACCAGTAGATACGCGCCCTGGGTCCGCGTGAGGTCCCCATCCCGGCGGTACACCGACCAGCCGAGCAGTGCGGCGCCGACGGTTATCTTGAACGGGAGGTCCCAGCGGACGACGGCCGGCGGGACGTAGTACGTCGAGACGGCACCACCGAGCCCGATGCCGACGAGGGGGTTGACGATGTTGCTGCCGACGAGCGTCCCGAGCGCGATATTCGGCGACTGACGGCGTATCGCGTCCATCACGGTGGTCAGTTCCGGGAGCGCGGCGGCGACCCCGATCGTCACGATACCGATCGTGGACCCGCCGAGGGCGAGTGTGCTGACGACGACCTCGACGACGGTGAGCAAGAGTGAGGCGGAGATCAGGACCAGAACGAGCAACCCCGCGGCGACGACCGCGTCCCGGCGGGGATCTGCGCTCGGTCGCTCCCGGAGCGTCGGGGGCTGTTTCCGACGGGCGATCCGAACGCCGACGTACAGCAGGTAGAGCGACAGCATCACCACTCCGTCGAACCGGCTGACGGTCCCGTCCCAGGCGAGGAGCAAGGTCACGGAGAGCGCACCCAGCATCGGCAGATAACTTTCGCGGACGAACTCCCGAGAGAGGTGGATCTTGCCGTAGGAGATGAGGAGAATCCCGACCAGGAGGATCTGCTGGACGGTCGAAGAGCCGGTGTTTCCGCCGACGACGACGGCGGAGGTGACCCGATAGTCCAGGACGCCGGAGAGGATCCCGAGCGAGGCGACGAGATGCGAACCGAGTTCCGGCAGGCTCGTCCCCAGCGCGAGGATAGTCATCCCCACGAGGACCTCGTCGACCTCGTAGTACTCGGCGAGCGCGACCAACCGTTCGATGGCTCGGCCCGCCGCTGTCACCAGCGTGTAGAGGGCCACCGCGCCGATCGACACCTGCGTCAGTATCTCCCCTGGGACCGGCATGTCAACGGCCGGCCAGCCAGGTGTCGTCCCAGTCCCGCTCGTATTCCGGATCGAAGGGTTCCGTCGTCCAGACCGGACAGTCCTCGCACTCCCAGACCCGGCTGACGGACCCGTCTCGTGACACGATCCCGAGAGCCGCCCAGACGTGCTGGTCGCAGATCTCCACCTGGGTCATACGTGGGCCGAACGACGTCCACCGCGGCCAAAAGTCTACCCTCGGTTTCGGGCTCGATCGCGGCGTCGCGTCCGCGAGTGTGGGCCTCCTCCCCCTCGATCCGTCCGCCGAGACTCCGTGTCGAGGGAACCTGCAGGGCCCTTCGACCCAGTCACTCCGATCGCCGAACCGTCATCACTGGAACGGAGGACGTTCGAACCGTCTTCTCGGCCACACTCCCGAGTAGATATCGCTCGATGCCACTCCGTCCGTGGGTTCCCATCACGACGAGACCGATGTCGTGCTCGTCGACGTACGAGCGGATCTCGCGATAGGGGCTCCCGTACGTGACAGCGGTTTCGACCCCGGGAACGGACGATCGGGCTCGATCCGCGACGCGGTCGACGGCTGTCCGTGCCGACTCTTCGAACGCGTCGACTATCGCACTGGAGCCGACGTCGAGGCCCATCGACACCGTGTCGACGACGGAGAGCCCGTGCAATCGAGCGTCGTAGGTGCTGGCGACGTCGATAGCGGGGGGAATCGCCGCCTCGGCGCCGTCGCTTCCGTCGGTCGGCACCAGGACGTCGGAGAACGGATAGGTGACCTCGTGCTCGTCGCCCGCCTTGACAGTCAACACGGGCGCGTCCGACAGCCGGACTACTTTCTCGGTGACGCTGCCGAGGAGGTACCGCTCGATCCCGGTGCGACCGTGCGTACCCATGACGACGAGATCGATCCCCTCGTCGGTCGCGTACTCCAGAATCGCCCGGTGCGGGACAGCGGTGCGAACCGCCCGTTCGACCGAGAGGCCGGCCTCGGCGATCCTGTCACAGGTTCGCTCCGCGATCTCGGTGTGGGCTTCTTTCACCCGGTCGTACTGTGGCGCGTTCTCCAGGGGGCGGGAATCGACGACGCAGAGCGCGTGAACGGTCGCTCCGTAGCGGGCAGCGAGGTCCTCGGCGTATCCCACAGCGGTCTCCGCACAGTCGCTCCCGTCCGTCGGGACGAGGATGTCGTCGAACATCGGTCGATACGCTTCGATTCGTCCGCGAGCGACATCAAACTGCGTGCCATCGGACAGGTCCGCGGCGATGAATCGCCACGGAGGGGCAGTCACACGGACGTGGAGTGCAATCGATCGGAAAGCGAGCGGTCGAGTCGTCCCCGCCGTCGGTCGAACTCGTCGTCGGCGAGTTCACCGCGGACGTATCGATTACTCGGCGCGACTGCTGAATCCCGTTACTGTTCGGGTAGTCCACGAGGCCGATTAGCTCTCGGTGTGTTCGTTGCTGCATTCGAGTCACGCTCGAATCTCCTCTCTACCCGAGGCCATTTGGCGATCGCCCGTGTGTCCGTCTGCCGCTCGACGAGCCCGTAGCCGACGCGCTTCGGGAGGTGACTGAGATGCATCGCTGTCTGTGTGTCGTTCAGTACGTCGAGGGGGGTCCCAAGCGAGAACCGGCCAGTTCTCCTGGCCGGATTCACTCCCTCTGTGCGAGAGTGGTATTGTCCCCACATAACGGTGTTGTGAACGCTAACGGACCAATACCGGATTCCACAATATACGGGCCCGATACTGTTTTTCTACGATGGTGAAGTTTGGAAACACCTACAGAACCCCCGATACTCTGCGGATTCCGAAATTACTCTACAAAGCTGTCTCTGGTTCTTCTCCATCGACAGCTTTCCCGTGCGCGTCGATTTCTTCTCCTCCCTGCAAGAAGAAGTGGTTGAACGGCTGGACGTGTCTCCGTCGCACTAGTACCGAACTCTCGATTTCGACGCCGAGGTCGCGGATCGCGTGGGTGATTCGACTCGTCAGCGTCGTGTGCCCAGCGGGTCGTCAGCGGTCGGAACGGGCGATCGCGTCCGGTACGGAGCTAGCAGCCGTGTCACCGAGCCTTCATCCCGCCCGCGCGGTCGCCCCGTCCGGCCGCGTGATGGTTGCCGTCCATGCCATGGTGGGTGCCATCGTCAGCGTGGCGGGTCCCGCCGGCACCGTGGTGGTTGCCATCGGTCGCGTGATGGTCACCGTCGGTCGCGTGATGGTCACCGTCGGTCGCGTGGCGGGCCGGTTCGTCGACTGCCGCGCCCGCGTGCGACCCCATCCACGGGACCGCATCCGGGCCCACGAGGTCGGGCACGTGGTCTCCCATCCAGGCCGGTCAACCGGTCGAATCGCCGGTCGACGACGTGCCGACTGCCGTCTCGTTCCCCTGGGTCGGTTCGTCACCGTGTGCGCTGACGGCCGGCGCTGCGATCGCGAGACCGACGATCGCGAGCCCCACGAGCAGCCAGCGGCCGAGTTGTCTGTTGGTCATCGTCCTTCGCCTCACGTAGCCCTACGGGGGGTCGAGGTGTATCTCCGTGGGTGTGAACCCACTCGGGAGAACGTCCGAGACCGCCTATAGCGGTCGCTAACCGTTTTATTTCGACACTATCGTTCGTCCCGGCCGAATTCGATCGATGCCGACAGTCGGGGAGTGGACTACGGTTCGGACTGTCGCTGGAGGTCGTCGCTCGGGTAGACCCGGTAGGTCCGCCCCTGCGGTTCCCGGTACAACAGGCCGCGTTTTTCGAGCGCGCTCACAGTCTGGCTCACCTTGCTCTTCGAGAATTCGGAGCGGTCGCGCAGTTCGATCTGCGTGATACCGGGAGCGTCGAGAACGGGTTCGAGGACGCGTCGCTCGTCGTCCGGCAACAGATCGAGGACGCGATCCCGTGGCGCCGACTCGGGCGTGGTCGGCCCGTCGGCCCGACCCTCGTCGCTCGACGACGCGCCACTGACAGCGGACGGAGAACCGGGACCCCCGTCCTGAAACCGGCCGCTCGCGTCCGGATCCGTGACCTCGCCACGAGCCAGCAGGTACGCGCCACCGACGACGGTCACGGCGAAGAGCGTCCCGAACACGTACCACAGCGGATTCGGACCGTGCATCGCTCCCATCGACGTGTCCATCATCGGGCCCATGGATCCGTCGAAAGCGCGGCGCTGTCGGTAGGCCTGCCAACTGAGCGCCCCTCCGCCCAAGAGGACTACTCCGACGAGGACGCCGACGATAGCGTCCGCACGCCGTCGATTCATGCGACGACCCCCGAGTGGTACGTCCGCCCGTTCATAGTCCCCACTTCGGACGCCACCGGCGAACCAATTGCGGTTCGCGCTACGCGCGACGTGCAACCGCCCGGTATCGAACCGGACGGAGAAACGATTCACCCCATTCGCGACCCCGGTTCGAATCCGAGCCCGTCGAACCCCCAGTCCCCGGCTGTACGGCCACCGAGACGCGGTCCAGACGCCCGTTGCTCGCGCCGTCGGGACGACTGTTCGAACGCACCAGCCGGTTCGCGAACGGACGAAGCTACCGAGGCCCGGCAGAGACGGATTCGATTCTAATGTTTTACCGGCCCCAGACCGACAGACCAAACTTCGGGCCGGGTCCGTTGCACCAGAATGGAAAGGACAATCGCAATGAATGGTGAACGCGTACGAACGGATTGAGACGGAGTCTCAGGGTGAACACATGGCTGAAACCACAGACGGCACACGACTCGTCGTGCTCGTCCTCGCCGTCCTCGGTGCCCTCCTCGTCGTCCCGATGTTCTTCGTCGGATTCGGGATGATGGGATACGGGCCGATGATGGGTGGGCTGTGGGGCGACGGGATGCGAGGCGGCGGAGCGATGGGGGGCTGGTTGTTCGTCGTCGGCATCGCGATGCAACTCCTGTTCCTCGCCGTACTCGTCGGAGGGGCGTACCTCGTCTACCGGGCGATCGCGGGGAGTGAGAGCGGTTCGGATCGGGCGCAGGAAGAACTCAGACTCGCGTACGCTCGCGGCGACCTCACCGACGAAGAGTACGAACAGCGACGGGAGTCGCTCGAACGGGACTCCTGACCACCGGAGCGTGTGACCCGAACGATGACGCAAGCTGTCGACGGCTCGCGGCCGGTGGAGCGACGCTCCCTCCCCGACTGGCTCGACCGGTATACGACGCTCGGTGGCTACGGACTCCTCGTCGGGACGGGGCTCTGTCTGCTCGCGCTGTTCACGAACCCAGTGCCAGACCCCTCGTTCCCGTGGGCCACGCTTCCGCCGTCACTACGACTCCCAGTCGAACAACCGCGGATCGAACACTGGCCGGTGTCCTACACTGTCGGGATCTGGCTGTGGATCGCCGGCTTCCCGGCGCTGTTCCTGGCGGGCTACCGGCGCTACGGGACCGGCGTTCCGTTCGGATCGGCGACGTGGCTCGCCGGGCTTCCGACGCTCGCGATGTTCGGGTGGACGACCTACTGCCGGTTCTTCTGGCCGAAGCTCCACCCACCGACCTGGAACGCCCCCTCGTACACGTTCGTCTGCTGGCTGTACTGCTCCTCGTACGACGCGATCTGGAGCGACGTCGCCTACGCCGTCGCCCTCGTCGGGGTCGTCGCGACGGTCCTCACCGTGCGACGCGAACGGGGGAGCGGGTACGTCCTCCTCGGGTTCGGAATGCTGGCGCTCCCGCTCGGACTGCCCGCGGTGTACGAGGGATATCGACGGGCGACGGGGGCAGCGACCTGATGCGAACGGGGCCGTCGAAGTCGCGTGAGCGGCCTCCCGGTGGTGACCCTCGTCCCGTATCACGCCCGGGTGCAGACCGCGGCAGGATTCACGTCGCGGAATCGGCGACTCCGTTCGAGTCGACCTCGTCGAACGTGGAGCGGACGCTGGCGGTACGAACAATTAAGCGAGTGGCTAATATATTCGCCACTGGTGTTATTCTGAGTGGTCCGCTAGAGGAGCTACCACGAATGCCACACGCGAAACTCACCATCGACATCCCGGAGCAAACCTGGATCGGCGACATCTCCGCCGCCCATCCGGAGCTAGTGTTCCAGGTCGTCACCAGTATCCCGGGAGACGGGACGGGGATCGGGCTCGTCCGGCTCGTCGCGACCGACCCGCTGCCGATCATCACCGACATCCAGGCCCGCGACGACGTCGAGAGCCTCGAACTGCTCTGGAAACACGACGACGAGGCGCTCTTGCAGATACAGACGGAAAACCCGCTCCCGCTCCTTCCGGTCTGGCGGGCCGGCGTCCCGCTCAAGACGCCCTTCGACATTCAGAACGGGCAGGCGACGTGGGAGGTGACGACGTCCACGAGCCGCCTCTCGAACCTCCGCACGCAACTCGACGACCTCGGAATCTCCTTCTCCATCGAACACGTCCGCGAGATCGACGCGAGCGAAGCGGACCGCTTGCTGACCGACCGCCAGCAGGAGGTACTGCTCGCCGCGGTCGAAGCGGGGTACTACCGCGCGCCCCGGGAAGCGACGCTGGGCGACGTGGCCGACGCGCTCGGCGTCGCGAACGCGACGTGTAGCGACGTGCTCCATCGCGCCGAAGGCCATATCGTCCACTGGTTCGTCGACGAGCACGTGGACGTGTAGAATCGGCGGGAGGACGGGACTATTCCGTGAGGAGCCGTCTGAGGACGTAGTGCAAGATCCCGCCGTGTTCGACGTACGTCACGGCGGCCGGCGTGCCGACCTGTGCGGTGACCGGGAACTCGACGGTCGAGCCGTCCGCACGTTCCGCGACGACGGTCAGTTCGTCCATCACGTCGAGGCCGTCGTCGAGACCGCGGATGCTGAAGATTTCGGACCCGTCCAGTCCGAGGGACTCCCACGAGTCGCCGTCGTCGAACTGCAACGGGAGCACCCCCATCCCGACGAGGTTGTCGCGGTAGATGCGCTCGTAACTCTCCGCGATCGTGGCGCGGACGCCCAGCAGGTCCGTCCCTTTCGCCGCCCAGTCCCGGCTGGACCCGGTACCGAACTCCTCGCCGGCCATCACGACGAGCGGGACGCCGTCGTCGCGGTAGCGGCTGCTGGCTTCGAAGACCGTCGTCTGCTCGTCGGTCGGATGGTGGACCGTGTACCCGCCCTCGACGCCGTCGAGCATCTCGTTCTCGATGCGGACGTTGGCGAACGTCCCCCGCATCATCACCTCGTGGTTGCCGCGGCGTGCGCCGTAGGTGTTGAACTCGTGCGGGTCGACGCCGTGGTCGAGCAACCATTGACCGGCGGGGAGGTCGGGGCCGAAGGGGCCGGCCGGACTGATGTGATCCGTCGTGACGGTGTCGCCGAGCGTCAACAGACAGCGGGCGTCCTCGACGTCGGCGACGCCGGGCTTCTCCAGGGGGAAGTCCTCGAAGAACGGCGGTTCGCGGATGTACGTCGACTCGTCGTCCCACTCGTAGACGTCGCCGGTGGGCGCGTCGAGCGCGGCCCAGCGCTCGTCGCCCTCGAAGACGGAGGCGTACTTCGCTTCGAACATCTCGGGGGAGACGTTCTCGTGGATCGCGGCCTGCACCTCCTCGGCGTCCGGCCAGACGTCCGCCAGGTAGACCGGTTCTCCGTCTTCGTCGGTCCCCAGCGGCTCGTGTTCGAGGTCGACGTCCATCCGTCCCGCGAGTCCGTAGGCGACGACCAGCGGCGGACTCGCGAGGTAGTTCGCGCGGATCTTCGGGTGGATCCGCGCCTCGAAGTTCCGATTCCCCGAGAGGACGCTCGTCGTCCAGAGGTCGTGTTCGTCGATCGCCCGCTCGATCGCGTCCGGAAGCGGCCCGGCGTTGCCGATACAGGTCGTACAGCCGTACCCCACGACGGCGTACCCGAGGTCTTCGAGGTACGGGAGGAGTCCCGACTCCTCGAGGTACTGCGTGACGACGCGGCTCCCCGGTGCGAGGCTCGTCTTGACGTACGACGGGACGTCGAGACCCTTCTCGACCGCGTTGCGCGCGAGCAGCCCGGCCGCGATCATCACCGACGGGTTCGAGGTGTTCGTACAGCTCGTGATCGCGCTGACGAGGACGTCGCCGTGTCCGATCTCGACCGTCTCGCCGTCGAGGTCGACCTCCACGCGCTTGGTCAGCGGATCCAGGTCGGGCTTCGCTCGACTCACGGTGCCGCCGTCGGGTTCCGCACCGGCCGCGCCGCCCTCGCCGAGCCACCGCTGGAGGGCGTCTTCGTCGACCGCGTCCAGTTCGTCTTCGAACTCGCCGTGGAGGAGCGAGCGGAAGCTCCGCTTCACGTCGCCCATCGCGATCCGGTCCTGGGGCCGCTTGTGGCCGGCGAGGCTCGGTTCGACCGTGGAGAGGTCGAACTCGACGACCTCGGTGTACTCCGGCTCCTGCTCCCCGAACAGGCCCTGCGCTTCGAGGTACTCGCGGACGAGTTCGACGTGTTCGGGGTCACGCCCGGTGAGTTCGAGGTAGTCGAGCGTTCGCTCGTCGACGGGGAACACGCTGATCGTCGAGCCCTGTTCGGGCGCCATGTTGGCGATCGTCGCCCGGTCGGGGACGGTGAGGTTCTCCACGCCGGGGCCGAAGAACTCGACGAACCGGTCGACGACGCCGACCTCGCGGAGCCGTTCGGTGATGTGGAGCACGAGATCCGTGGCCGTCGCGCCCTCCGGGAGTTCGCCGTCGAGGCGGACCCCGACGACTTCCGGGAGTTTCATCGTGACCGGCTGGCCGAGCAGCGCAGCCTCCGCCTCGATACCGCCCACGCCCCAGCCGACCACGCCGATGCCGCCGATCATCGGGGTGTGACTGTCCGTGCCGACGAGCGTGTCCGGCAGGAGCCAGTTCTCGCCGTCACGTTCGCGGGCGTGGACGACGCGGCCGAGGTGTTCGAGGTTCACCTGGTGGACGATACCGGTCCCCGGCGGGACGACGTTGAAGTTCTCGAAGGCGTTCTGGGCCCACTTGATCGCCCGGTACCGCTCGGCGTTGCGCTCGTACTCCAGTTCGACGTTCTTCTCGTAGGCGTCCTCGGAGTCGAAGTAGTCGACCTGGACGCTGTGGTCGATCACGAGGTCGCAGGGGATCTCCGGTTTGACGAGCGTCGGGTCCCGGCCCTTGCGGTCGACTTCGGAGCGAAGCGCGGCCAGGTCGACGACGGCGGGCACGCCAGTGAGGTCCTGAAGGACGACCCGCGACGGCGAGAACGGGACCTCCGCGTCCGGAACCTCCGGCTCCCAGGCGGCGGCGTTCCGCACGTCCGATGCAGTGATCGATTCTCCGTCAGCGTTCCGGAGCACCGACTCCAGGAGGATCCGGATGCTCATGGGAAGCGTATCGAGGTCGCACAACCCTTCCGCTTCGAGCGCCCGGAGGTCGGCCATCTTGTAGGTGGTCCCCTCGACTTCGAGTTCGCGAACGGCGTCGAACGGTAGTGTTTCGGTCACAATACGCTAGAATTAGTGGAGCAGCACTATCAATTTCCCCCCGAATCCTGCCCGCCAGGAATCCGTCTCACGGGACGGCGACCAGTGACAGTCGACCTTCCGCCGAGCATCTGGCCCGACGACTCCTGACGACTGTGGTTCGCGACGGTGGGAATTCGGGCCGGCGGTGATTCGCGAGGACGGCGAGGGTACCGTGGAAGTGGGATTACGAATCGCGATGCGCACGGACGAACGCACGCCGGAGGACGGTCAGGAGGACGTACGTCTCGTATTTCTGCGTCCGGCAGTGCTCGCAGGGCTGCATGTCCGCGACGATCGCCTCGATCGAGTCGTCGAACTCCCCGGTGAGGGTGTCCAGCGCGTCGGTGATCTGGGGCTGGACGGCGTCGACCATCTCCGCGACCGCTTCGTCGGCCGAATCGGGGAGGGAGTACGAGAGGACGATCGTGTTCGCGTGGTAGTACTTCGTCGTGCCCCCGCGGCCTTCCTCGAATCGAACGACGTCGACGAGCCCGGCGTCCCGGAGCTCGTTGATGTGGTGTCGAACGGTGTTCTCCGTCCGGTCGACGCCCCGGTCCGAGAGCTGTTCGTGGACTTCGCCGGCCGTTCGGGCCTCGTCGGACAGGATGTCGAGGATCATCGCCCGCATCGGCTCGTCGATGGCGTCCGAGACGCGGGGGTCCCTGACCGCGATGTCTTCGAGCTGCTGGTCAGCCGTGGACGGTGTCATACGAGGACGGAAGCGACCGCGCGGGAAAAGTGCAGTGTGCGCTCTCGCCGCGAGAGAATCCCGTACGAGCACCGGCCCGAGGCCGGTTATCGACCGGCTGACGTCGGATCCTCGAATCGCTGCATGGCGAGTTCTCGAAGCTCTAGACGACCCGTTTGACCGCTCCGACGACTCGTCTCGCCGTTCAAACATATCATCTAAAAAATGCTTATTGCCGGACGGCGGCTACGGAGAACTGTGATGAGCGAAACGACTCAGATTCGCGTGATGGACTTCGACTGTCCGACCTGTGCGAGCACCGTCGAACGCGCGCTGTCGAACGTCGAGGGCGTCGAGGACGTCGAGGTCCACTACACCACCGGCCGCGTCGAGATCGACTACGACGAGGGAGTCGCGGACCCCGACTCGTTCGAACGGACCATCGAAAACCAGGGCTACACGCCCCAGGGCGCCTGACGACCCATGGCGACGGAATCGATCGAACGGTACTACCGGAGACACCGGAAGGCGATCGTCACCGGGACGAGCGGCCTGCTCTACGGCGGCGGGTGGGGCCTCGGCTACCTCACCGGACTCGACGCCGCGAGCGCCGCGATCCTCGTCCTCGCGACCGTCGTCGGTGGCTACGACATCGCCAAGACTGCCTATCACGAGGTCACTAACCGAACGCTCGGTATCAAGACGCTGGTGACGCTGGCTGCCATCGGTGCTATCGTCATCGGTGAGTACTGGGAGGCCGCGGCCGTCGTCTTCCTGTTTAGCCTCGGCAGCTACCTCGAAGGACGGACGATGCGGAAGACGCGAACGGCGCTCCAGGAGCTACTGGAGCTGACGCCCGATACGGCGACTGTCCGCCGCGACGGGACGCTCGAAGAGGTGCCCGCCCGCGACGTCGAGGAGGGCGAGGTCGTCATCGTGAAGCCGGGCGAGAAGGTTCCGGTCGACGGCGACGTCGTCGACGGCGAGAGCGCCGTCAATCAGGCGCCGGTCACCGGCGAGAGCGCGCCCGTCCACAAGGCCGACGGCGACGAGGTGTACGCCGGCACGGTCAACCAGGAGGGGGCGCTCGAAGTCCGCACGACGGGGTCCGGGGCGGACACGACGCTCGAACGGATCATCCGCCGCGTCGAGGAGGCCCAGGAGGCCCAGTCACCCACGGAGAGCCTGATCGACCGGTTCGCACGGTACTACACGCCCGCCGTGGTCGCGCTGGCGGTCGGCGCGTACGCGGTCACGCAGAACGCGATCCTCTCGCTCACGCTGCTGGTGATCGGGTGTCCCGGCGCTCTGGTGATCGGTCCGCCGGTCAGCATCGTCTCCGCCATCGGGAACGCCGCCCGGTCGGGGGTCCTGATGAAGGGCGGCGAACACCTCGAACGCGCCGGCAAGATCGACCTCGTTGCCTTCGACAAGACGGGCACCCTCACGAAGGGCGAGGCCACCGTCGCCGACGTCGAAGGGTTCGGGATCGACGGCGACGAAGTGCTCGAACTCGCGGCGATCGCCGAGAAGAAGAGCGAACACCATCTCGCCGACGCCATCGTCGATGCGGCCCGCGAGCGTCCGGCTGTCACGGACGGGGGAGCGACGATCGCCCAGGCGGACGACACGGACGCCGGGTCGCAGTCGATTCCCGACCCGGAGGACTTCGAGGTCGTCGCCGGGAAGGGCGTGGTCGCCCACCACGACGGGCGCGAGATCGTCGTGGGGAACCGGGCGCTGCTCGCCGAGCGCGGCGTCGAGGTCCCCGAGCGCGTCGGTGAGTACGTCCGCGACCGCGAGGAACGCGGCGAGACGGCTGTCTACGTCGTTCGGCGGGCGGTCGGAGCGACCGACGGAAGCGAGACCGGCGAACGGGCGAACGGCGAGCGGGAGCGACCCGCGAGCGGGGATGGGACCGTCGTCGGCGTCGTCGCCGTCCGCGACGAACTCCGGGAGGCCGCACCCGGAGTCATCGCCGAATTGCAGAACGCCGGTATCGAGACGGTGATGCTCACCGGCGACAACGAGCGGACGGCCGCAGCAGTCGCCGAAGAGGTCGGCATCGACGAGTACCGCGCCGAACTCCTCCCCGAAGACAAGCAGGCCGTCATCGAGGAGTACCGGGGTGCCGGCCACGTCGTCGCGATGGTCGGCGACGGCATCAACGACGCCCCCTCGCTGGCGACCGCCGACGTCGGCATCGCGATGGGCGCGGCGGGCACGGACACAGCCATCGAGACGGCGGACATGGCGCTGATGGCCGACGACCTCGAACGCATCCCGTACGCGGTCACGTTGAGCAAGGCAACCCGGTGGAACGTCCTCGAGAACGTCGGCCTCGCGGTGGTGACCGTTGCCGTCCTGCTCGCGGGCGTGCTCACCAGCTACGTCACCCTCGCCACCGGGATGCTCGTCCACGAGGCCAGCGTCCTCGCCGTCATCCTCAACGGGATGCGCCTACTCCGATACTGAACAGCGCAGCCGACCGACTCCAACGCGATACCAGCCAATGACAGAGAACACGACTCCGACCGACACGAACCGCACTACCACCGACTGGGCCGTCGACTACGACGTCGACCCGATCGAGATCCGCGACCCGGTCGCGGAAGCACTCGCGGTCCTCGACCCCGGCGAACCGTTCGTCGTCACGTACGAGGACGTCGTGAAAGCGGCGGGGCACTCCTGTCCGACCGCTGCCGGCGCCTACCGGATCGCCCAGGTCGGGCTCGACGCGCTCTACCCCGACGACTACCCCGTTCGGGGAGACGTCGAAGTCCACGCGGCCGGCCCGCGAGACGACGCGACGTACGGCGTGACTGGCCGGCTCCTCTCGTTCGTGACCGGGGCGGCCGAAGACGACGGATTCGGCGGGCTCGCCGGCGGCTACGGCGGACGCCGCGATCTCCTGCGGTTCGACGCCTTCGACCCGGACACCTCGGCACCGACAGTTCGCTTCCGGCGGACCGACACGGGCGAGACCGTCGAGGTGACCTACCACGTGAGCGACGTCCCCGACGGCGGGCCAGCGATCGGAAATCTCCAGCGGATTCTCGACGGGTCGGCGACCGAACAGCAGCGCGAGGCCTTCGCCGACGCCTGGCACAGTCGCGTCCAGGCCGTTCTCGCCGACGACTCGCTCTTCGAGGTGGACGCGATCGAAACCCAGTGAAATAGCCACGGGGGCTGGCAACGAGGATTTCCAGCGCGATAGCTTTCGACCGCCACCGCTCTCGTCGGACGACTCGGTAGCCACACCTCCGCGAGGACGCCGACGCGGACCCGCTGCGAGCGATACGCCGAGCCCGTCTAGATGGGTTCGAAAGCGTTCCCCGGGACGCGACAGTTCGTTCCCGCTCGCTGGCAACCAGCGACAAACCCATTAGTGCGACGGCCGCTGACTCTCACATGACCGGGACGACGCTGTACGAGCGGCTGGGAGAGCGGGAGGGCATCCAGACCGTCGTCGACGATTTTTACGATCGGCTCCTCGCCGACGAGGAACTCGGCCCGTTTTTCGATGACGCGGACCTCGAGACGTTGCGTCGGACCCAGACCGAGTTCCTCTGTGAGACCGCCGGCGGGCCGGAAACGTACGACGCGGCGCCGGTGCGGGACGCACACCTCGACGTGCCGTTCACCCGACAGCACGTCCAGCGGGCGATAACCCACCTCACCGAAAGTCTCGACGCGGCCGGCGTGCCGGACGAAGACGCCGAAACGGTGATCCAGGCAGTCGCCGCGTACGAAGACGACCTCCTGGCGACGGCGGACGACGGACCGGACGCCGGCGGTGGTGAGTGAGCGATGGACCTCGGGCTCACGGTCGGCGATTCGCTCGAACGGCTGGAAGCGACGGCCGAGGGGTTCGACTTCGTCGAGCTCTCTATCGGGGAGTCGTCGCTCCGTCCCACGGAAGTGGAGGACGACCGGCTCCGCACCGTCCTCGACGACGTGGACGCCGACCTCTGTGTCCACCTCCCCTTCGACCAGGTCGTCTCGACCCCGGTCACACAGCTGAACGACGCGATCGTCGACTACCTCTCGGAGTTGCTCGAGTGGGCTGGAACGGTCGGTGCCCGGAAGGCGGTCCTGCACGCCACGATGCGAAATCCCCACGACACCGGGCAGCGACCGGTGTTCGCGGAGCAGCTGTCGGCGATCGCGGCAGCCGGCGACGACGCCGGCGTCGAGGTCGTCGTCGAAAACGTCGGACACCAGGCCCGCGGACTCCCGCTTTCGGTCCTCGGCGATATCGCCCGCGACACGGGGACGGCCGTCTGTTTCGACGTCGGTCACGCCTACATGGAGAACGACAACGACGGGATCCGACGGTTCCTCGGCGACCATCGCGACCTCGTCTCGCACCTCCACGTGCACGACGTCCGGGGGCGCGGTGATACCCATCTCCCGCTCGGCGCGGGCGAGGTCGAGTACGGACTCGTCGCCGACGCCCTCTCCGGGTTCGACGGCACGGTCGCCGTCGAGGTGTTCACCGACGACGTCCCGCTCTTGCGAGATTCCGCCCGCCGGGCGGCCGAGTACCTCGACGACAGTCGCTGACGGGTGCGGTCGGGCGGCTCGCCGCAGACGGCGAGTGTCCCGGCGCACTCGGCCGTCGAAGGGACGCCGGACGGCCGACACCTCCGCCGAGGTCCAGGGGCACGTCGACCTCGTCAGCGAGGGCAGACTGGCGTCGTTCGCGAGGGTGACGGGGAAACAACTGTATAGCTCGCCGGGGAAATTCGAGACGAGACGAGTTCCTCGGCCCGTCGACCCACGGACGACGATTTGACTGGATACACAATGGACTGGTACACGCGATCCCTCGAATCGGTCTACGACGAACTCGACACGTCGGCGGCGGGACTGGAGACGGCGACGGCCGACGAGCGCCGCGAAACGGTGGGTCCGAACGAGATCGCCGGCGACCACGGACGGGGGCCGCTCGACATCTTCCTCTCGCAGTTCTCGAGCGCGCTCATCTGGGTTCTGATCGTCGCGGCGGTTCTGTCGTTCGCGGTCGGTCACGTCGTCGACGCGGTCCTGATCGGGGTCATCCTGTTGCTGAACGGGGTGTTCGGGTTCGTCCAGGAGTATCGGGCGGAACAGAGTCTCGACGCGCTCCGGGAGATGGCGACGCCGGAGGTCACCGTCCGCCGCGACGGGAGCGAGCAGGAGGTCGATTCGACGGCGCTAGTCCCGGGCGACGTCCTCCTGCTGTCGCAGGGCGACGTCGTCCCGGCCGACGCCAGACTCGTCGAGGCGGACTCGCTCGAGGTCGACGAAGCCGCGCTGACTGGCGAGAGCGTCCCCGTCGAGAAGACGGCTGGAGTGCTCGACCCCGAGACGGCGCTCGCCGAGCGGTCGAACACGGTGTACAAGGCGACGAACGTCACCCGCGGCCGCGCCGTCGCCGTCGTCGTCGAGACCGGCATGGACACCGAGGTCGGCGAGATCGCGACGGCGCTGATCGGCGCCGAAGACCCGCGCACGCCCCTCCAGCGCGACCTGGACCGGCTCGGTCGCCGCCTCGGGTTCGGCGTCGTGGCGCTCTCGGCGCTCGTCGTCGCACTGCTCGTCGTCGACGGTCGAGGGTTCGTACAGGCCGGCCTGACCGCCGTCTCCCTGGCGGTGGCGGCCGTTCCCGAGGGGTTGCCGGCCGTCGTCACCCTGACGCTCGCGCTGGGCGTGCGGCGCATGGCGGACGAGAACGCACTGGTCCGGACGCTCCCGGCGGTCGAAGCCCTCGGCGCCGTCGACGTCGTCTGCACGGACAAGACCGGGACGCTGACCGAGGGCGAGATGCGCGTCCAGCGGGCGTGGATCCACGACCGGGTCGTCGCACTCGACGAGGAGGGCAGCGACGACCGCCTGGACCGACTGTTCGAGATCGGTGCAGTCTGCAACGACGCGACGGCCGAGGAGGGCGACCCGACCGAACGGGCGCTCGTCACCGCCGCGAACGACCGCGGGCTGGACGTCGACGCCTGCCGCGAGAACCGGCCGCGGCGCGACGAACTGTCGTTCTCCTCCGAGCGCAAACGCATGGCGACGATCCACGACGACGTCGTCTACGTGAAGGGCGCGCCGGCGGTCGTCCTCGACCAGTCGACGCGGGTGCTCGGAGCGGACGGCCCGGTCGAACTCGACGCAAAGACGCGTTCGGATATCGAAGCGCAGGTCGACGAGTTCGCCGGGGACGCACTACGCGTCCTCGGGTTCGCGTACAAGGAACTGGACGACGAGGGCGGACCGGAGGAGAACCTGGTGTTCGTCGGACTGCAGGGGCTGCTCGACCCGCCGCGCGCGGAGGTTCGCGACGCCATCGGAGACACCCACCGGGCGGGCATCGCCGTGAAGATGATCACCGGTGACAACGCGGTGACGGCCCGGGCCATCGCCCGGGAGGTCGGGATCGACTCGGACGTCCTGACCGGTTCGGACATCGAGCGCATGGACGACGAGACGCTCCGCGAGCGCGTCGAAGCGATCGACGTGTTCGCGCGGGCCGAACCGACGCACAAAGTCCGGATCCTCGAGGCGCTGCAGGCGAACGGTGCCGCCGTTGCGATGACGGGCGACGGGGTCAACGACGCGCCGGCACTGAAAAACGCCGACGTCGGCATCGCGATGGGCGTCCGGGGGACGGACGTCGCCAAGCAGGCCAGTGACATCGTCCTGCTGGACGACAACTACGCGTCGATCCGCGCGGCGATCAGGCGCGGACGGACAATCTTCGACAACATCTGGAAGTTCGTCGCCTACCTGCTGAGCGCCAACGCCGCGGAGGTCGCGATCGTCTTCGTCGCGTCGCTGTACGGCTACCTCATCCTCCCGGCGGTCCAGCTCCTGTGGATCAACCTGCTCACCGACGGCCTGCCGGCACTGGCCCTGGGGACCGACCCCGGGGGTGACGTGATGGAACGGGACCCCCGGGATCGGGCCAGCGGGATCATCGACGGGGAGATGCTCGGCTTCGTCGGCGGGGCCGGGTTGACCGCGACGGCCCTGTTGCTCGGGCTGATGTTCTACCTCCTCGACGGCGCGCCGTCCGTCACGCCGTACGCGATGACGATGGTGTTCACCGGGCTCGTCGTCCTGGAGTTCGTCAAGCTGTACGTCGTCCGGTGGACCAGGAAGACGCCCTTGCTGACGAACCCCTGGCTCGCCGTCGCCGTAGCGGCGTCGCTGGCGCTCCAGCTCGCCGTCCTCTACACGCCGCTGAACGAGTACTTCGGGACCGTGCCGCTCGGCGTCTCCGACTGGGCGCTACTCGGCGTCGTGATCGTCCTGGGAACGCCTGCGCTCGTCCTCGTCGGCTGGATCGTCAGGCGCCACGGCGGCGGCGAGCCCGCGACGGCGAGTCCGCCGCAGACCGACGACGCCCCGGAAACGCACGTCGACTGAGGCGTTTCGGGCGCTCTCGCCGGCCGAGCGGCGGTTATCCGGGCAGGAAGAGGTTGATCAGGGCGACGACGAGGCCGGCCAGCCCCATCCGGATCGCCGAGACGTACCACCGCTGGCCCGAGATGGACCCCATGTAGGCGCCGAAGACGGCGAGCACGCCGATCCCGAGACCCACACCGACGACGCCCGCCTCGGCCATCGTGACGACGCTCCCTTCGAACAGGAACGGGACGAGCGGGACGATGACGCCGATGAGCGGACCGAAGCCGCTCGCGGTCGCGTGGATCACGCGCGCACCCCGCTGTTCGCGCTCGATGCGCGTGTCGTCGAGGTCGATCAGCATCGCGTCTTCTATCCGGAGGATCTCGGCTTTCGTCTCGGCGCGTTCGATCTCCCAGACGCTCCAGACGGCCGACGTCCCGAGCCCGATCGCGGCCCCGAGGCCGATCTTGACGACCGTGAGCCCGTCGGGGATCCCCGACAGGACCGCGCCGACGATGACGCCGACGCTCGTCAGCGTGCCGTCGAACCCGTTCGAGACGAAGTATCGGCGGGAGATAGAACGGACGTCCTCCCGACCGAGCAGCGACCGCAGGAGACGGACTTTCGAGGACACGACTGCTCAGTCGTCCTGCGGGGTCCGCCGCTCTTCGACGACGTACTCCCCGTAGGCGACCTGGTCGACGGAGTGGACGCTCCCGCCGAGTCCGCCGATCGCGTCCTCGACGGCCGCGTAGTCGAGCTGTTCCCCCTCGACCGTGAGCTTGACGTTCTGCACTTCCTGGTCGAGTTCGATGAGCGACGACGTGACGCCGTCGACACTCTCGACGTCGGCGATGCGCTCCGTGAACTCCAGCAGCGGCGGATCGTGCGGTTTCAGGACGTCGAGCGTCACGCGACGAAGGGTGCTCATTGACAGATAGATCGGCAGCGGCATGGTTAATAGTGCGGGCTGGTTTCCGCCGCGGCAGTCACCATCGGCCCGCGGCCGATCACCCACCGCATCCAGTCGCCGTCGGACCAGCAGTGGCCTCCTCCGCGGATGCACCGAGTAAGCACCGACAGTGTCGCACCGGAGCGGGCGGCGGCAGTACTTTAGGAGACGCTCGCCATCGTCGGGTATGGACGACTGTGCGTTCTGTCGCATCGTCGACGGCGGGAGAGACGTGTACACGCTGTTCGAGGGCGAACGGACCCTCGCCTTCCTGGACGAGAATCCCGCGACCGCGGGTCACTCGCTGGTCGTCCCGAGAGACCACGTCGAGGACCTGCTGCTGGCGGACGAGGCGACGACGACGGCGGTCTTCCGGACGGCGCGGGCGCTCGCGCTCGCGATGGACCGGGCGCTCGAACCGGACGGATTCAGCGCGTTCCACACGACCGGCGGACTGGTCGGACGGGTCGAGCACGCCCACCTCCACCTCCTGCCTCGATACGCCGACGACGACATCCGGCTGTCGCTGTCACGAGGGTCGCTCGACGATACCCGACCCGAGTCCATCGCGGAGTCGCTCCGGTCGTCGCTCTGAGACGGGGCGCGACGCGTGTCACGGCGGGCGACCCCTCAGGAGAACCCCCCGTTCGAAAACTGTACCCCCGACGGTTGCGGACGTCACGCCTCGAATCGCGGCGGGAGTCCCGTCTGTTTCAGCCCGTTCTTCGTCTCAATTTCGAGACGGTACACCGAGATGCCGTCGTCCGAGACGGCGACGTCGAAGGCGTCGGGGTACCACGCGTTCCCCATGACGTCACCCAGGTCCGGCACCTCGGACTCGGGGACGGAGGCGATCGGACCCGAGAGAACGACGCTCTGCCACGTGTACGGCGTCGACGCTTTGTACACGAGGAACCCGGCCCGGTCGGCGCGGTCGCCGAGTTCCCGCTTCCGGCTGTCGGTCCCGCCGACGAACGTGAAGTAAATGGCGTCCTCGCCGTCGAATCCGAACGACAACGGTACGAGGTACGGCACTCCGTCCGCGGGAAGTCCGAGGACGCCGACGCCCTGGCTCGACAGGAACGCGTCTATCTCCCCCTCCTCCATGCCGGTGATCCCGATCCGCTCTCGCTCGCTCGTGGTCATGCCTGTAACTACGGAGACAGGAGGGATACGTTCGGAGACTGTTCCCAGAACGTGAGAGCGGTCCATCCCGGGCGACTCCGGGGCATTCCCGGACGGGCGATTCCGTCGATCGCGGGTCCGTCGTCGAGGGGCGTCGCGATGGCCGAGGCGGGGACGTGTCCTCCCACGACGTACCCGTCGAGGACGACCGCGTGACAGCTTCGGAGTTCGTCCGGGATACCGTCGTCGCGTTCGACCGGGGTTTCGTCGTTCAGAACGGCCTCAGAGACGATCCCGCGGGCGTATTCGTCGAGTTACGACGCATACAACTAGCAACAGGCGTGATCGCATCTGGTGCGAGCGTCCCGCGGACGCCGTGGCCCGTTTCGGTGCGGCTCCGGGTTTCACGGGGGTCGACACACGTCTCGCAGTCGAGGAGACACCAGTTCTGGGTCACGGACGCCGTCGATCGGCGGTCGGATACGGGCGCCTCGTGGCCGTGTCACCCGTTCTTGTACGTGACGCCCGCTCCGGTCTCGGGGTACTCCCACTCGACGTTGCCGTGGGGGCAGGCCCACCGACAGCTGCCACATTCGAGGCAGTTCTCGTAGGCGATGTGCGGGACGCCGTCCTCGCCTTCGCGCCACACGTCCGCGGGACAGACGTTGATGCAGTCGTCGGTGACGCACTTCTCGGCGCAGATCCCGGGGATCGTCACGTCGAGGTGGGAGTCCCCGGCGTCCTCGTACTTGACGGTGTAGAGGCGGTCTTCGAGCGATTCGTTGTCGACGTCTGGGATGCCTGGTTCGACGCTCATTTGATGAGTTTACGGTAGCGGACTGCGAGCTTCGCAGCCCCGGTGTACCCACCGACGGCCCGCAGGAGCTCCCGCTTGGCCGTCGACGCGTGCTGGTCTTTCGGCGCTCTGTCCATCCTGAAGTACTCGCTGCCGGCGTCGGCGACCGCCCGCGGGATGTCCTCGAAGAGGAGCTGGCGGTCCTCCTGGACCCGTTCTATCAGCCACTCGTAGCGGTCGAGGTTCTCGACGACGAACGACGATTCGAGGGCCTCGCGGTAGCCGGCGAGCGCGTCCGCGTCGGTCCGGCCGCGCTGGGCGGCCGAAACCACGGCGTTCGCGGCGTGATAGCCGCTCTCGACGGCCATGTTGGTGCCTTCGAGGTGGATGCCGTTGTTGAGGACGAGCCCGGCGGCGTCGCCGACGATGACCGCGCCGTCGTGGACGAGTTCGGGGATCTCGTCGGCACCGCCCTCGGGGATCGTCTTTGCCGTGTACTCGACGGTGCGGGCGCCGCGCAGCAGCGGTGCGACCGCCGGGTGGGTCTTGAAGGCGTTGAGCGTCCCCTCGGGGTCTGGCTGGGAGGTCGCGGCGTCCGAGAGCCGGTAGGCCAGCCCGACGCTGACGGTGTCCTCGTTGGTGTAGACGAACCCGCCGCCGAACGCGTCGCCGACGGCGCCCTCGCCGAAGTAGTGATAGGAGACGCCCGCGTCGCCGGTGAGCCGGAACCGGTCCTCGATAGCGTGCTCGCGCCCGGGGAACTCCAGCACCTCCTTGACGCCGACCGCGACGTTCTCGCGGCGCTCGGTGTCCTTGAGGTCGGCGCCCTCGCTCACCAGGGAGTTGCCGCCCTCCGCGAGGACGACGTACGGGGCGCGGATCGTCCCGTCCGGCCGGTCGGTCTCGATGCCGACGACTCGGTTGCCCTCGCGGAGCAGGCCCGTGACGGTCGTCCGGGTGACCAGCGTCGTGCCGGCCTCGACGGCCTGTTCGGCGAGCCACTCGTCGAACTCCCCGCGGAGGACGGTGTAGGAGTCGTTGTGCGGCGGGTCGTGCCACTCGCCCGGGCTGATGGAGACGGCGGTCTCGTCCTCGTCGGTGAGCATCCCGAAGCGGCGTTCGGCGATGTACCGCTCCAGCGGCGCCGCGTCGACGTCGACGAGCTGCCGGAGCGTCGGCGTGTAGAGCACGCCGCCGAAGACGTTCTTCGCCCCGGGATAGCGGCCGCGCTCGACCAGCAACACGTCGAGCCCCTCCTCGGCCATCGTCAGCGCGGCGGTGCTCCCGGCGAGCCCCGCGCCGACGACGACGGCGTCGAACGCCTCGTCGTAGTCCGGCGTCGCGGTGTCCCGGTCGGACAGGTCTATCCGCTCGGTGCTCCCGTCCCCGTCCGCTTCGGTTTCCGTCTCGGTCATGGCTGTCCCTCCATCTCGATGTCTGCCCCCGACCCGGCGAGGGCCTCACCGTCCCGGGCCCGCTCGGCGAGGTCGGGACAGACCTCGAAGAGGTCGCCGACGATGCCGTAGTCGGCGTGGTCGAAGATCGGCGCGTTCGGGTCGTCGTTGATCGCGACGACGACGTCGCTGTCGTTCATGCCTTCGACGTGCTGGACCGCGCCGGAGATGCCGACCGCGACGTACAGATCCGGACGAACGGTCTTGCCCGTCTGGCCGACCTGCCGCGAACCGTCGACCCAGCCCTCGTCGACGGCCTTCCGGCTCGCGGCGAGGTCGGCGTCCAGCGCGTCGGCGAGCGCCTCGATCGGTGCGAGGTCGCCGTTACAACCGCCGCCGGCGGCCACGATCCGGTCGGCCTCGGTGATGTCCGCGGTGTCGCCGACGACCCGCTCGCGGACCTCCGTCACTGTGTCGGACTCGTCGACGACGACGTCGACGGCTTCGACCTCGCCGTCCCTGTCCGGGTCCGGCGCCGCCGCCGCGAAGACGCCCGGCCTGACCGTCGCCATCTGCGGGCGGTAGTCCTCGCAGACGATGGTCGCGAGGACGTTGCCGCCGAAGGCCGGTCGGCGCGCCTCCAGGAGGCCGTCGTCGTCGACGCCGAGCTCGGTGCAGTCGGCGGTGAGCCCGGCGTGGGCCGGGACGGCGACCCGTCCGGCGAAGTCGCGGCCGGTGTGCGTGCCGCCGATGAGGACGATCGCGGGCTGGCGCTCCTCGACGAGCGCGCGGAACTGCTCGCCGTAGGGGTCCGCCCGGTACGGCTCGAACACCGGGTCGTCGGCGACGAGCGCCCTGTCGGCGCCGCGTTCGATGGCCTCCCTTGCCACGTCGTCGACGGCCTCGCCGATCACGAGCGCGACGAGGTCCTCGCCGAGGTCGTCGGCCAGCCCGCGCGCCTCGGCGAGCAACTCCCACGAGACGGTCATTACGTCGCCGTCGTGCTCCTCGACGAACACCCACACGTCGCTGTACGCGTCGGTGTCGACGGTCCCGTCGTCGACCGGTTCGCCGTCCGCGTCGCCGTCGCTCATCCGAACACCTCCGCCTCGGCCAGTTCGTCGGCCAGTTCGTCGACGCTCTCGACGACCTCCTGGGCGCGTTCGACGGGCTCGACGGTCTCCATGCCGCCGACCTCCGTCGGCGAGGCGTCGATGCCGACCTCCTCGTCGTCGAGCCCGATGTCCTCGGCGGACAGTTCGATCGGTTCGAACTCGGACTCGGCGTAGAGCTTGCGGTGGAGGCCGGCCGGGCGCGGTTCGAACTCGCCGTAGGCCACGGCGACGACGACGGGCAACTCGGCGGCCACGACCTCGTACCCGCCTTCCACGTCGCGACGCGCGACGAGCGTGTCGTCGTCGAACTCGGGGTCGAGGTCCTCCGCGTAGGTCAGCTGTGCCCACCCGAGGTGGGCGGCGATCCCCGGCGGGACCTGCCCGGTCGAGGAGTCGGTCGTCTCTTCGCCGCAGACGACCACGTCCGCGCCGAGCGATTCGGCGGCGGCCGCGAGCGTGAGGCTCGTCGGCCAGGTGTCGCTGCCCGCGAACGCCCGGTCTGTGATCAGCGCGGCGTCGTCACAGCCCACCGCGACCGCTTCTTCGAGGACGTCCGTGGCTGTGGGCGGTCCCATCGTGACTGCGACGACGGTCCCGCCCCCTTCGTCGCGCAACCGGAGCGCTGCTTCGAGCGCGTTCCTGTCCGGCGGGTTCATCACCGCCGGCGCGCTCGCCCTGTCGAGGTGCCCCGTGTCGGGGTCGATCCGTACTTCGTCGTCGTCGGGGACCTGCTTGACGCCGACGACTATCGTTGGTTCGTCTACCATGGATACCTGGGTGATTTCGATGGACTACCGATCCGTCTAGATCCGCGTCGGCCCGTCCGTAAGCGGTATCGGCGATTCTTACCTCGCGGGAACGCCGGGACGACTTTTGTACGAGTCACCACGGTCGAACGGGACCGCGACCCGCGTCGATCGGCCCGCTCCGGTCGTCTCATCGCGATTCCACGCACCGTTCGATCGCGACTCTGTGTTCGACCCTGGCCCGTCGTTTGTGCGCTCGCTCTTTCGTCAGCGCCTCGGCGATCGACGCCGCCTCGGCCTCGTACGAACACGTTTCGCAAGTGATCCTGTATCGGGACATCGTAGCGGGGAACGTTCGGTCCAGTCGTCACCGTCGCCCGGGCGTCCGCGCCTCGGCGCGACGCCACGGACATCGCTCAGTCACCACCGACCAGCGAGAGCGGCTGGCCGCCGACACGTTCGTACGCGGCCCGTTTCGGCGGCGAATCCACGTACTCCACCTCGAAGCCGCCGTCGTCGCCCATCGTCACGACGGCGGCGTCGAAACTCAGCTCGTAGACGTTCTTCGGGCGGCAGTCCTTGGGGAGCCGGTTTTTCTCTTCGACGAGGTCCGCCTCCTGTAACAGCTTGAGCTTCCGGTAGGCCGTCGACAGCGGAATGTCACAGCCGTCGGACAGCTCGGGGATGGTCTGGCTCTCCTCCCGGATCGCGTCCAGAATCGCGGCACAGTCCTCGTCGCCCACCACGTCCAGAAACGCTCGCTGGTTGTTCTCGCCCATCGGTACCTGAACGTAGCGCGTCCCGTCGCATAGCGTTGGGAACTAGTGGACTAGTGGCAACCAACGTGTAACTGCTCGCAGATCCTAGTCAACTAGAGTCAGAATGGAGACAGCTATCGAGGGTCACCGGTCGCGGTCAGGCGAGTCCGCAGAACCGGGTTCGTCGTCGCCGACCACCAGTTCGAGTATCTTGCGAGTCCCCTCGCGAACGTGCTGGTAGAACGTCGGCGAGGCGATCCCGAGCACGTCGGCGAGGTCCTCACCGGTCGAATGACGGGGAGAGGCGAAGTAGCCGGCGTGGTAGGCCAGCGCGAGCGCCTCCCGCTGTCTGTCGGTCAGCCGCTCCTCGACGGCCGTCTTCGTCAGTTCGAGGGTCCGCATGTCCCGGTCGCGGGTCCGCTTCGCGAGGAACACCGTGGCGTCACCGGCGTTCTCGACGTCGGTGATGAGCGACTCGACGTCAGAACGCGGCGTGGTCTCACAGCGGAGCGTCGCCGCGTCGCCGGCCGTCTCGAACGACCGGACCGTCGCACCGTACTCGACGAGGGTGGCGACCGGTCCCAGCCGCCCCGTCAACTCCACGATCCCGGACCGCCCGTGAGCCCTGACGACGCGTGCCTGGTCGACGTCCCCGCGCCCTTCGAGCGCCTCGACGACCGCCTCGGGCGCCGCGCCGTCCACCTCGAAGTAGCCGGCGTAGGCGCCGCCTGCCGCTGGGGTGACGCTGTTCAGCGACAGCCGACAGTCCAGTTCGCCGGCGACGCACACGACGGACGAGTCGGTCCCGCCGACCTCGAACTCCAGTTCGACGACGGTGTCGGTGTGTAGCAGCTGTCTGTTCTCGGCGGCGTTGATGGCGTGGCCGACCCGCTCGCCGAGTTCGCGCAACAGTCCCTGTTCGTACTCGTCGAACGCGTCCGGCCGGGCCGAGTAGACCCCGACGACGCCGAGGACGGTATCCCCGTACACGACGGGGATCGCGGCCTGGGACTGGAAACCGTAGGCGAGCGCGCGGGTCCGCCGCTCGTCGGACGTGGGGGAGGTCGGGATCTCCCGGGTCACCTGCACGGTCCCGTCGACGACCGCGTCCCGGAACAGGTCGTCGGCGCCGTCGGCCGTGAGGGACAGATCGATGTCACCCAGGAACTCGTCCTCGACGCCGGCCCACTCGCGGGGGTCGACGTCGCCGACCGCCGAGTTGTAGTCGCCGATCCAGGCGAACAGGTACGCCTCCGAGCCGGCCAGTCGCTCGCAGAGCCGGCTGTCGATGGCCTCGCGGGTGTCTGCGCGCACGAGTTCCCGGTTGATCGGTCGCAAGCTCTCGATGATCTGTTTGATCCGTTCGAGGGAGTTACGCTGGCGCCGGAGCTCGCGTTCGCGCCGTTTCTGCTCCGTGATCTCGTCGTTGATGGCGACGAACCGCTCGATGGTCCCCGACTCGTCGGCGATCGGCGCGATCGTCTGGTTGACGACGTAGGTCTCGCCGGACTTGCGCCGGTTGCGCACTTCGCCGGTCCAGATCTCGCCGGCGAAGATCGTCTCCCAGAGGTCCTCGAAGAACGCCTCGTCGTGCTCGCCCGAGTTGAGGATCGAGGGATCGGACCCGACCGCCCGGTCGGCGTCGTAGCCCGTGACTCGCTCGAACGTCGGGTTGACGTACTCGATAGTGCCGTCCGTATCGGTGACGTAGACGGAGTGGCCGGCCTGCTCGACCGCTTCCCGGAAGGTGCGCAGCGACTGCTCGCGCTCCCGGCGCTCGGTGACGTCTTCGACCACGACGACGACGCGTTCGACCGGGCCGTCCGCGCTCCCGAAGGGCGCGGCGCTGACGGAGACCCAGTCCGCGCGGTCATCGTCCGCCGACAGTTCGAGTTCGACGTCGGTGACGGCGCTGCCGGTCGCGAGCGCCCGGGCGACGGGTAGTTCGTCGGTCGGGTCGGCGTCGCCGTCCGCGTCGCCGAACGAGTCGGCGAGCGCTCCGAACGCGGTCCCGACGAGCGCGTCGCTGTCCCGGCCGAAGATACGGCTCGCCCGCGCGTTCGCCCGGACGACGCGCCCGCCGGCGTCGGTGACGAGCAGGCCGACTGGACTCGTCTCGAAGATCCGGCTCAACAGCGACTGTTCGCGCTGGAGGCGGTCTTCGGCCCGTTTGCGTGCCATCAGGACGCCCAGATCGGCGGCGACGTCGGTGACCGCGTCGACCAGCTCTTCGTCGGCCGAGTGGCGCTCGCGGAGGAAGAACGTCAGCACCGCGACGACCCGGCCGTCGGTCACGATGGGGATGCCCAGTGCGGCCTGGAGTCCGACGGCCTCGGCCGCGGCGCACCGCTGGAAGACGTCCTCGGATTCGGCGGACGCGTCGGGGATCCACTCGGCCGACGCCGAGACCCAGACGCGACCGGGTAACCCCTCCTCGAACGGGAACGTGACCCCCCGACTGGCCAGCATGAACGGTTCGAGACTCTCGTCCTCGGTGTGAGCGACGAGATGCTCCAGGTAGTCGCCGTCGGCGGCGGGAACCCACGCTTCGCCGTAGGCCCACTGCGTGCGGCGGCAGATGGCCTGGAGCGCCGTCTCGACCCCGTCGCGGAACGTGTCCGCGTCGGACACCGCGTGGTTGACCGCCGCGAGCAACTCCCGCTCGTCTTCGACCCGCTTGCGATCGGTCCGGTCCCGCAGTATCAGCCTGAACCCGTCGACCCGACCGTCGGAACTCCGGCGAGGGGCGACCGTCGTCGCCGCCCAGAACTTCGACCCGTCCGACCGCTGGCGCCACCCTTCCTCCTCGATCCCGCCGCGGTCACGTGCGCGTTCGAGGGTTCGACCAGGGGCCTCCTCGGGCACGTCGTCGGGATACAGCGACGAGAGGTGTCGGCCGACGGCGTCCGATACGGTCCATCCGGTGAGCGACTCGGCTCGTTCGTTGAGCCCCGTGATCTCGCCCTCGGCGTCGAGAGAAACGATCGCGACGCCGTCGTCGATCGACGGTGGGACCGACGATTGCGAGTCAGCGTTCGTCTGTGACTCTGCCCGCTGACGCGCTGGCACGTCGGCCCCGAGCGTCAGGACGACGCGCCCGGTCTCCGCCTCGGGGACGAGCGTGGCCGTGAGTTCCCGACCCCCGGCGGGAGCGGACGAGTCCGTCGTCAACTGGACGGTCCGCCGCTCGCCCGTCTCACGGATAGTCTCGACGGCGTTCGCGACGCGGTCGGGGAGGACGCGGTCGACGGGTTCCCCCATCAACTCGTCTGGCTCACTGCCGAGGTGTCGCTCGACCGCGACGTTCGCGAACGAGACTTCCGTCCCATCGACGACGAGGATACCGGCCGCGGTCGACCCGAGGGCGGATTCCAGTGTCCCGGTCTCGGCCGCGAACTCCCGGTCGTTCGCGGCCGCCAGTTCGGGGTCTGATCGCGGCTGCTCCTCTTTCACAACGCTGAGAGTACGGTTCGAACCCGCAAAAGCGTGACCCATGCGCCGCGGGTCGCCACGGTCCCGAACCGGCGGGCTGCGGTCGCAGTCGGGGCCCCGGGTGGAGTTCCCAGTGAAAGATAATTACCGAAAGGAAGGTGCGCCGGTACCGGCAATCTCCACCCAGGGAGCCCCAGATGACACATCGCCCCGACCACGAAGTCGAACTGTACAACGACGACGGGACCTACCGGGTGTTCGTCGACCTGCCGGGGTTCGACCGCGAGGACATCGAGGTGAACTGGCTGAACCACCGTCTGTCGATCTCGGCAGAACGGGCCGGTGAGAGCGGCAGTTCACGCATGTTCCACCACCAGGTGAGCGTTCCCCGGGAGGTCCGCGCCGAAGACATCACGGCGACGTATCGGGACGGCGTCCTCGACGTCGAACTCCCGGCGGAAGCGACCGACGAACCGCCGGGACGGCACATCGACGTCCGAGAGTGACGCCCGGCCGAGCGCACCGTCCCGAGGTTCGCGTCCTCGATTTCCTTCCGCACCGAGCAGTGCTACCTCCTCGGCCGTCGCTCGGTGGTCCCTGTGAGGATGCCCGTCGGAAAACCGCGGCGTCCCGGTCAGACGACGATGAACCGATCGGAGACGGTCGTCTCGACGTCCGCGTCGTCGCCCTCGACGGAGACCTCGTACCGGTAGGTCCCCCGTTCGGTGTCGGTGTCGGTCGCGATCTTCGACCCCCAGGTGTCCGCCGCGTAGGCCTCGTGGTCGCCGGCCCAGTTCAGTTCGAGCGGCCCGTAGTCGGCGCCGGGGAACTCGACGGTCACGCGGTCGAGCGCGTCGGCTCCCAGCGCCTCGCCGGTCTCGGGGTCGTAGACGCTGACGTGGAGTCCGACCTCCATCCCGGCGGCGAACTGACCGGCGAGCGAGCACGCGGTGGTCGTGGGGGGCGGCGTCGGCGTCTCGGTGGGGGTCGGCGTTCCGGTGGGCGTCCCGGAAGGCGTCCCGTCCCCCTCGCTGGGGGTCGGAGCCGACGTGTCGCCCGCGTCCTCGGACGGGGTCGGCGTCTGCTGGTCGACCGGGTCGTCGGTCGTCGTCGTCTCGGTGGTCACGGTCGGGGTGGCGGTGTCGTCCGAGTCACCGGTCCCGGGGTCGGTGATGTACTGGCACCCGGAGATACTCGCGGTCGCCCACGTGGCCGCGCCGGACGCGAGCAGTCGCCGTCGGGTGACCGACCCGTCGCCGTTCGCCGGGTCCGACCCGCTGTTCGGTTCACCGTTGCGACCGGCGTCGTCGTCGACTCCGGAGGTGTCTTCAGCCATCTCGCTAGCATCTTCGGGAGTTCCATAGTAAAGCGACGGACGTAGTTCCCAAAAATCTGGAACTACGGGGAGGGCTTTGTCGCTTCCTCCGAGAGTTGCGTGTGTGCAATGAGCCGTGACAGTAGCCACCAGATGGACGCGGAATCGCTCGCCAACCAGGAGGACGGAGCCGACCCAACAGACGACGGCGACGGAGCGACGCGCCGTCGCGTCCTCGCCGGCGGCGCCGCCAGCTGGGCGACGGTCGCTCTGGCCGGGTGTCCCGGCGGCGACGGAGAGACCGACACCGCCCAGCCGGCGGACACGGACACGCCCACGGACACCCCGACGGCGACGCCGGAACCCGAACCCGAGAACTACGTCGTGACCGCCGAGACGGGGACCGGCGAGGTCCCGGAGGGCGCGGCGTTCGCCTCGGCGTGTTCCGCGACGCGGCGGTTCGTTCCGGGGATGATGGTCGTCTTCTACGTCGGCATCTACGACCCCGAGACGGGCGATCAACTCACCGACGAGGACCTCGACAGCGTCGTCGTCAACGTCGACGGCGGCCCCGAGGTCGAACTCGGCTGGGCTGGCGACGACGAGGAGAACCCGGCCGACGAGTGGGGCGGTTCGTGGACGGTCCCCGAGGACATGGAACCGGGGACCGTCCCCTACACGGTCGAAGTCACCGACGGGGACGCCAACTTCCACACCGTCGGCATCCTCGAGGACGCCATCGAGATCATCGAGTACTCGAACCCGACCAACTACGTCGTCACGACCGAGACGTTCTGGAACGGCTCGCCCCAGGAAGCCGCGAACGGCTTCGTCGGCGGCTGCGTCCCCGAGCGCCAGTTCAGCCGGGAGATGGACGTCACGTTCGCGATCGGCGTCTACGACGGGTCGAGCGGCGACCTCGTCGGCGGCGACACGCTCGACTCGGTGACCGTCGAGTCCACCGACGGCGCGTTCGACTCAGTCGAACTCGAGTGGCAGGAAGGCGGCGAGGAGTCGACCGCCCAGTGGACCGGGACGCTCGAGACCGAGTCGCTCGAACCCGGTAGTTACGGCTACGAAGTGGTCGTCACGAACGGCGACGCGAACTACTACGACGTCGGCATCGCATCGAACCAGTTCACCATCATCGAAGTGTAACGGCGCGGCGCTCCGGGCCACCCCCGGGTTTCCGATCACAAATGAGCCACCCAGACGACACGCGACCGACCGACCGGACTACCAGCGACGAGAGCACCGCCGAAGCGGAGTCGGCGACGGGCGACACCGCGTCGGACGGCGACGCCGAGCGCCTGGAGTTCTCCGACGCGGTGTACATCGACGCCGACCCCGACGAACTCTGGGCCTGCCTGTCGGACCCCGAGACGCTGACCGAGTGCGTCCCGGGCGCCGAGTCGATCGAACGCGTCTCCGAGCGGACGTACGCCGTCGAGATCACGCGGGGCGTGAGCCACCTCACCGTCTCGCTGTCGGGCGAGGCCGAGTTCGTCGAGCTGAATCCGCCGGAGTACGTCGTCACCAGCGCGACCGCGTTCGACGAGAAGACCGGGAGCGACTTCGACGTCCTCGCGGCCATGGAGATCGACGACGGCCACAGGGACGGATCGCGTCTGGTGTACCGGGCCGAAGTGACCTACAGCGGCGGCGTCGCCGCGCTCAGTCCGTCGATCCTCCGGCCCATCGTCAGCCGGGACGTCGACGCCTACTTCGAGAACCTCTCGACGACAGTTTCGACCGACGCCGACTGACGGGAGTCGGTAGCGTCAGTCCCGTCGGTCCCCGGGGGTCCGGCGTTCGACCCCCGGTGACAGCACGACCGGCAGCGGTCTGGTTACCACAGTCCTCGGTGCCCCGTGAGGACGAACTGCGGCGCCTCGGCGTCGCCGTCCCCGAACAGGACCGAGAGGAACGCCAGCGAGTACGTGTGCCCGGCGATGTCGATCGCGTGCGCGGGCTCCGGCGCCCCCTCGAACCGCTCGGCGTACCGTTCGACCGTGTCGCGGTTGACCTGGAGTCCGTACTGCCGGCGAAGCAGGCGCTCGCAGGCGGTCGGTGACCGATCGGCCGCGTGGAATCGACACAGGTCGACGATCGGCTTCGCGTAGTCGCAGCCCTCGTAGAACAGCGCCGAGAGGTCTCCCTGGTACGACCGCCCGCAGTCCGTACACTCGTACTGCTGGACCTGCACGCCGACGTCCTCGATCCCCGCGTCCGTGACGAGGCGCGCGACGGTCTTCGGTTCGCGCTGGTACCCGTTCTTCCGGCGAGCGTCCGAGCCGCACCCCGGACACGGACGCGGCCCCCCGGCCCGTTCGCCGGCGTACTCGCGCACCTCCTCGTGGATCGCGTTGACGAACAGGGGGGAGACGGCCGGGTCGGGCGTCTTTTCGTCTGGCCCTCGCATACCTCGCCCCGACGGCGCGGCCCGGGAAAAATATCACGTGATCTTTCGATCGGCGGGATCACGTGAACGTTCTATCCAACGGGTGGTGGAATCACGTGAACGTTCTACCCAGGTCTTCCCATCGCATAAAAATGTACGGAACCAGTTTATCTACACGTCCGGTAGCGATCCGTGTATGAGCGAAGACGAACCGACCGGCGGTCCGACGACGAACGAGGAGGGAACGACCGGTCAGCGGCGTAGCGCGCGGCGCGCGACTTCGCGCCGGGCGTTTCTCGCGACCGGGGCGGTCGTCTCGACCGCGTCGCTCGTCGGCTGTCTCGGCGGATCCAGCGCGGGGTCGGCCGGGACGCCGACGACCGGGAGCGAACCGGATACCCCGTGGACGACCGACGAACTGGTCGACTACGTCGACGACGGAACGACGGTGACCATCTACGCCGGGTCGGGCGAGCAGCCGACCTGGAACAGTCTCGTCGACGTGATCAACGACGAGTTCGACGCCGGACTCGAGGCGGACGTCGTGACGGCCGGCGGGTCCCAGATCTCCCAGCGGATCATCCAGGAGCGCCAGGCCGAGGAGGACCAGGCCGACCTGGTCGCCAGTGCGACCGACATCAGGAACCAGATCTACGAGGAGGGCGACTCGGTGGCCGAGCGCTACTACGAGTGGGACGTCGACGGGAACTTCTGGTTCAGCGAGGACCTGGAGGAGTACATGACCCTGCCGTGGGGCGCCTCGGCGTTCAACGGCGGGGCCTCGTCCGTCATGCCGATCAACGCGGACATCTTCGAGGAACGCGGCCTCGACGTGCCGACGAGCTACAACGACCTCTTCGACGACCAGTACGAGGGCATGGAGATGATCATCCCCACGGGCCCCGTCACCAGCCAGATCGGGTGGATCATCGGGTATCACGCCGATCAGACCGACATGGACGACATGGAGTGGATGCGGGCAATCGTCGACCACTTCGACGTCACCGGCTACAACTCCCACTCCGACGGTGGGCGCGCCGTGGGCCAGGGGAAGGTCCCGATCATGTTCTACAACTTCCCGTGGACGATCGCCGAACTCGTCGAGGAGTTCCCGCTGGTGGGTAACTTCGTCGAGCCGGTCAAGTGGAACACCTTCGAGGGGCTGTTCTCGATCAACAGCGAGGCGCCCCACCCGTGGGCCGCACGGCTCGTCCTCAGCGCGATGCTGGAAGCGCCCGTCCAGCGGCGGATGATCGACGAGGTCCCGAACGTGACGGCGGCGCGCACCGAACTGGACCTCTCCGACGTGGAGATGAGCGACTACGCCCGCGAGCGGCTCACGACCCAGACTACGCCCGTCGGGTTCTGGGAGGGACAGGAGTACACCGAGATCGGGCAGCGAGCGGTCGAGGAAGCGATCGATTTCTGACCGCTGGGCGGCGGGATCGGTCTCACCCTCGCCTCGCCTTTCGCACGCGAACCGAATCACCGAACCCGGACAGGACTACAGATGACGACTCATTCACAGTTGGCCGTGAGGGGGCTCGACAAGCGGTTCGGGCCCGAGTACGCCCACCGGAACGTCGACCTGACCGTCGACCGCGACGAGATCGTCGCGCTGCTCGGCCCCAGCGGGTGCGGGAAGACGACGCTCCTGCGGTGTATCGCGGGCGTCGAGGTACCCGACAGCGGCGAGATACGGATCGGCGGCGAGACGGTCCAGAGCGCGACCGTCTCCCGGCCGCCGGAAGACCGCGACCTCGGCATGGTCTTCCAGAACTACGCCATCTGGCCGCACAAGACCGTCTACGAGAACGTCGTGTTCCCGCTCAAGTACGCCGACAACCCCGTTCCGAAAGCGGACTACGAGGACCGCGTCGAGGAGATCCTCGACCTCGTGCAGATCGGCGAACTGAAAGACGCGCCCGCGACCGACCTGAGCGGCGGCCAGCAACAGCGGACCTCGCTCGCGCGCTCGCTCGTCCACGACCCCGACCTCCTGCTGATGGACGAGCCGCTGAGCAACCTCGACCGCGAGCTTCGAAAGGAGATGCGCGACGAACTCCAGCGGCTCCAGCACGAACTCGGCGTCAGCGTCCTCTACGTGACCCACGACCAGGAGGAGGCGTTCTACCTGGCCGACAGAGTCGTGCTGATGCGAGACGGCGAGACGGTCGAGCGGGGGCGACCGGGCGAACTCCACCGGCGACCGTCGTCGCCGTTCACCCGCCGGTTCGTCGGCGTCCACAACCGGTTCGGGGGCACCGTCGACGTGGACGCCGACGGGGACCGCGTCGTCCGGACGGACCTGGTGGAGTTCCCGCTCGACAACGTCGACTACGTCTCCGACGGGGTCGACACCGGCTCGGTCACCTGTTTCCTCCGGCCGGCGGACGTCGGGATCGGGGGCTTCGACGGCCGACCGGACGGCCGGCTCGAACTGTCCGGGACCGTCGTCGCGGAAGGCATCCTCGGCGACACCTACGAGATCACGGTCGCGTTCGACGGGACGGAGGCCGACCTGGTCGTCCACACGGAGACCGTTCGCGACCGCGCCAGGGGCGAGGAGATACGGCTCAACGTCAGGCCGGAGTCGATACAGGTGTACCCGATCACAGATGAGTGATACCAGGCCCGGAGGGGCGCCGTGAGCGTCCGAACGCGATTGACCGAGACCGCACAGGCGGCCCGCGACTCGACGGTCAGCGTCGTCTCTGCGACGACCGGGACCGACGGGCTGGCGAGGCGGGTCGTCCTCGGGAGCTTCGCGGTCGCGACCGTCCTCCTGACGCTGATCCCGCTCGTCTTCCTGCTCTGGACGAGTCTCTGGGACGGTTACCCCGGGCAGTTCTCCGGGGCCGTCACCGTCGGGAACTTCCTCGCGGTGTACGTCGCGGACGCCTTCGACGTCACCGGACTCGTGACGAACTCGCTGTTCGTCGCCGGCGGGACGACGCTCGTCTCGATGTGCGTCGGACTCGGGTTCGCCTGGCTGCTCGTCCGGACGAACGTCCCGACGAAGGACGCGATGGAACTCGTGCTGATCTCGCCGTACGCGGTCCCGGGATACATCTACGCGATCATGTACATCACGACGTACGGTCCCGACCACGGGCTCGTGACCACGACGCTCGTGGGCGCGCTTGGTCTCGAGGCCCCCCCGTTCGATATCTTCAGCCCGACCGGAATCGTCGTCGTCGCCGGCGTCGACGCCGTGACGTCGGTGTACCTGCTCACCGCGCCGGCGCTCCAGAACATGGACGCCTCCCTCGAAGAGGTCGCGCGGATCCACGGCGCGAACATCCGCCAGACCGTCCGGTCGGTTACGTTCCCGGTGATCCTCCCGGCGATCCTCACGGCGCTCATCATCCGGTTCCTGCTCGGCCTCGGCGAGTTCTCCGTCGTGGCGATCCTCGGTGCACGCGAGCAGTACGAGGTGTACGCGACCGCCATCTGGAAGGCCGTCCGACTGCGAGCGCCGCCGGAGTACGGGCAGGCCGCGGCGCTGTCGATCAGCCTATTGGTCCTCGCGGCCGTGCTGGTGTGGTACCACCGCAAGGTGACCAGCCGCAAAGAGGACTACATGACGGTGACCGGACAGGGCTACCAGCCCAACACCTGGGATCTGGGGAAGTGGCGGTGGCCGATCGCGGGGGCGCTCTGGGCGTTCATGTTCGTCGTCTGGGTGTTGCCGGTCGCCGTGATGGTCCTCGTGTCGGTCCACTCGGTCTGGTTCGGCCACTTCGACGCGTCGAGCATCACGCTCGCCCACTACGCCGAGGCGCTGGCGAACCCGCGGTTGCGCGACGCGTTCGTCAACAGCGTCCTCGTCAGCCTCGCCGGGGCGACCATCGGGACGGTGCTCGTCGTCGGCCTCTCGTACTACACCGAGCGGACGACCTACCCGTTCCGGGGCGTCGTCGACTTCCTCTCGCTGTCGTCGGTCGCGATCCCCGGCGTGATCACGGGCGTCAGCGTCCTGTTCACCGCGCTGTGGGTCGGGAAGGTCCACCCGCTCGTCGACCTCTACGGGACGCTCTGGATCGTCGTCATCGGCTGTGTCATCGCGTACATCCCGATGTCCTCGCGGCTCGCGATCGGCAACATCGTCCAGATACACACGGAACTGGAGGAGTCGGCCCGGATCGCCGGCGCCACCTGGGTCCAGCAGATGCGCGAGGTGTTCCTCCCGCTGTTCCGGAACACGTCGGCGATCATCTGGTTCTACCTCCTGATCCACATCTTCCAGCTGATCACCATCCCGCTGATGGTCTACTCGTCGGACACGATGGTGATCCCCGTCACGGTGTTCAACGTCTACATGAACACCGCCAACGTCGAGCTCGTCTCGGCCATCTCGACG
The DNA here is from genome assembly GCF_051414035.1 of Halosimplex amylolyticum. Taxonomy (NCBI): domain Archaea; kingdom Methanobacteriati; phylum Methanobacteriota; class Halobacteria; order Halobacteriales; family Haloarculaceae; genus Halosimplex; species Halosimplex amylolyticum. The sequence goes on from NZ_JBLKNW010000001.1 coordinate 2,119,319, forward strand.
CTGTTCGTCGGCATGACGTTCCTCGTACTGCTCTCGCTGCGACTGTTCGGCGTCTCCTTCCACGACATGAACGCGAGCTGAAACCCACCGACGACTCACAGACCGACAACGATCCACCGGACCCATGACCATCGAACTGACCATCGCCTGCGGCGACCGAGACCTGAACCGAGCGCTCCTGACCGGCGACGTGGAACCGGACGGGGTCGACGCGACGCCGATCCCGGTCTACCCGTCCAACCGCCACCGTCGCTTCTTCGCCGACCGCGAGTTCGACGTCTGCGAGGTGTCGCTGGCGTCGTACCTCTCCTCGCGGGCCCACCCGGAGCAGTACCCGTTCACCGCTATCCCGGTCTTCCCGGCCAAACGCTTCCGGCACTCGTTTTTTTACAGGCACGCCGACGCCGACGTGGACGGACCGGCCGCCCTCGAAGGCAAGAACGTCGGCGTCTCGTCCTGGCAGACGACGGCCAACGTCTGGATGCGGGGGATCGCGGGTGACTTCTACGGGCTCGACCTCGAATCGGTGACGTGGTTCCGGCGGAAGGGCGACGACGTCCCGATCGACGTCCCCGACCGGTTCGACGTCCGCCCGGTACCCGGGAAACACGGCGGCGACGCCGTTGCCGAACGCGAGGACCTCAAGCGGGCGCTGTTCGAGGGAGAACTGGCGGCAGCGATGGACCCGGCGGGGTCGCTGTTCTGGGACGTGGCGGAGTCGGAGCGGGCGGAGTTCGTCTTCGAGGACCCGCTGGCGGCCGAACGGGAGTACTTCGCCGAGACCGGCATCCACCCACCGATGCACGCCGTCGCCATCATGGACGACGTCCTCGACGACCATCCCTGGGTCGCGACCGAGATATTCGACGCCTTCTGTGAATCACGCGACGCGTGCCTCGAACGGAACGCGAGTCCGAGCGCGAACGCGTCGCTCACGTGGGCGCACCTCCACCTCCTCGAACAGCGGCGGATCCTCGGCGAGGACGCCTGGGCGTACGGCCTCACCGACCGCAACCGGCGAGGGCTCGCGAAGTTCGTCGAGTACGCCCACGACCAGGGCCTGATCCCGCGGGAGTACGACGTCGAGGCGCTGTTCGTCGACGGGTTCGCGTGAGTCACAGAGGGGTCGACGCGCTCCCCTGACTCGCGGCGGGGCCGGCGCACTGGCCGCCGCCCGGTATCCGGCCCAGTCGTCCGGACGCGCTGGCCGTCGCGACCGTCCCTCCCACTGCGCTGGAATCCGGGGAAGGCATACCCCCGATGCGGGCGAAATTCCCACACATGACGGTCGAACTGTCGATCGCGCTCGGGGACAGAGACATCTACAAACCGCTGCTGACCGGCGACGTGGAACCGGAGGGGATCGACGCGACGGTGCTCTCGGAGTACCCACCGAAGCGCCACCGCCGCATGTTCGAACACCTGGCGTTCGACGTCTGCGAGGTGTCGCTGGCGTCGTACCTCTCCTCGCGGGCCCACCCGGAGCAGTACCCGTTCACCGCCATCCCGGTCTTCCCGAACAAGCGGTTCCGACACTCGTTCTTCTACAGGCACGCCGACGCGGACGTGGACGAGCCCGCCGACCTCGACGGGAAGAAGGTCGGGGTCCAGTCCTGGCAGACGACGGCCAACGTGTGGGTGCGGGGGATCGCCGCGGAGCACCACGGGCTGGACCTGGAACGGGTCCAGTGGTATCGCCGCCGCGAGGACGACGTCCCCGTCGACGTCCCCGACCGGTTCGACATCCAGCCGGTGCCCGGTGCACAGGAGGGCGACGCGGTCGAGCAGCCCAAGGATCTCCGGGAGATGCTCTTCGAGGGCGACCTAGCGGCCGCGATGGACCCGGCGGGGTCGCTGTTCTGGGACGTCGCCGACTCTGAGCGGGCGGAGTTCGTCTTCGAGGACCCGCTGGCGGCCGAGCGGGAGTACTTCGCCGAGACCGGGATCCATCCGCCGATGCACGCCATCGCAATCAGGGACGAGGTCCTCGACGACCATGCATGGGTCGCAGCCAACGTCTTCGACGCCTTCTGCGAGGCCCGGGACCGCTGTCTGGAGCGCAACACCAGCCCGAGCGCGAAGGCCTCCCTCACGTGGGCGCACCTCCACCTCCTGGAACAGCGTCGGATCCTCGGAGAGGATGCCTGGGAGTACGGATTGACCGACCGCAACCGCCGCGGGCTCGCGAAGTTCGTCGAGTACGCTCACGACCAGGGTCTGATCCCGCGGGAGTACGACGTCGAGGAACTGTTCACCGAGAGCACCGCGCAACTGACCGGATAGAGCGCATTTCCACGGTCGCTTTTCCACGGTCGCTTCCCGAACCTCTCGCGACGGCAGACCGGGCAGGATGGACGCTATCGAGAGCGTCGAAAACGAGTCACGCGAAGCGCCGGGAACCGAGCTACGCGTAGTAGTCGGTGTCGAGGTGATCGGTGGCGAACAGCTCGTCGACGCCGTATCGCTCGGCGGCGACACCCTGTTCGTGAGCGTACTCGGCGAGGGTCTCTATCGTCGCGACGTTGTCCTCGGTGAGCCCGTACTCCCACGGGTCTTCGCCCAGCACCTCCCGCTGTTCGTCGGCGTACACGTCGGCCCAGACGAGCGGTAGCTCGCGTGGGCGGTCGAGCGCCGTCAGCCCGATCTCCTTCGCCCGCTCGAAGGCGTCGAACAGCGGCTGGACGACCCACGGGTGGTCCTCGAGGACATCGTCTCTGAGGACGATCGCGTGCATGATCGGGAAGATCCCGGTCTCGCGGTAGTAGGTCTGCTCGACGGTCTTCGCGTCGTCGAACAGTCGGTCGGCGTTCGCCACGCCCGAGTCGACGGGGTGGAAGATCCCGTCGATCTCCCCGCGCTCGATCAGGTCTTCGAGCAGCCCGATCGTCGACCCCTGGTGGTCGAGGTAGGTCACGTCGTAGGCGTCTGGCACCTCGACGTCGACGATCTCCGACCCGCCGGCGACCCACTCGATCTCGGTCGTGTCGAGACCGTACCGGTCGCGGAGGGTCCCTCGCTGCCAGATACCGGTCGTCGTCTGCCAGTTGACGATCCCGACGCGCTTCCCGGCCAGGTCCGACACGTCTTCGATCCCGGACCCGCGCCGGGCGTACATGTACGCGTGTCTGAACTTCCGAAACGGGAAGACCGGGATCGCCGTGAACGGAAACCGGTCGGTGTTCGCCCGCGTGGCGAGGTAGGTCCCCATCGACAGCTCGCAGGCGTCGAACTCGCGGTTGCGCACCATCCGCGAGAACCGCACCGGGTTCGGGTAGTTGACCGTCGAGAGGGCGACGCCCTCCGGTTCGACGCGACCGTCCCACAGGGGCTGTGTCCACGCGTAGTCGTGGCAGGCGAGGCTGAGATCGAGCGTCATCGAGTCACTCCTCGGTGACCTCGAAGGCCATGTGCAGGGCCGGGAGCGGTCGGACCGGGTGGTTGTCGAGATACGACAGGTGCGGCTTGACGTCGAACTCCGGCTGGTCCTCCTGCATGTCGAAGAGGCTCGGGTAGATGTCGATGAAGTGGTAGCCGGGTTCGCCGGCGGCCCGTAGCTTCGCGCGGACGGTCCCCTGCTTGTCGTCGCCGGCGGTCCCGCAGACGTAGCCCAGCGGCGTGTTGTCGTAGACGAAGAAGGGCGCGTTCTCGTAGATGGTCCAGCCGATGCCGGAGAGTTCGATCTCGATCTCCGTGCCGACGGGTCCCCGAACGGGCGCGAACGTCTCGATCGAGGGCTGCATCATGAAGCCGGTCACGGCGACCTCGCGGCCGTCGACGGCGGCCGTGATGGGTCGGCTCGACCCTTCTGCTCGCGGGATGGCGACCTCGACCTGGAACTCCCCGTCCTCGTCGGTCGTCACGGTGGGGAGCACGTCGGGTTTCGGCTCCGGCGTGATCGGGATCCCCTTGACCCGGTGGCCCTCGTGGCGGTACCAGATCAGGTCGACCTCGGTCTCGGGCGGGAAGTTCGTGCCGGTGAGAAACGCGGTCGTGCCCGCGCGTCCGGAGGTCGGGGAGATCTCCAGCTGAGCCTCGGTGTTCTCGTCGAGTTCCGGGTAGTGGACGCTCATCGGCTGCTCGTCCAGCAGGGGGTCGACCCAGGCGGTCCGCGGCGACTCGTCGGGTTCGGTCACCTCGACCGTCCAGACCGACTGCCGGCCGCCGGCGACCGGGCCGTACGGCGACTGGGTGTTGTTCTGGAGGTACGGGACGCCCTTGTAGTTGCGCCACACCTGGATCACGTGTTCGCCCGGCGGACCGACCGCCCGGATCTCCGCGGTCGCGGTCCCGCGGTTCATCACGCCGGTCATGAACCCGACGTTGCCGTTGTCCCACGACACCTGGTAGTTGTTGGTGACGACGTTCGGGCCGATACCGTAGCCGGTGATCGTGAACGCCTCGCCCAGCGGGGCCTCGGTGCGGTCGATCTCGAACCACGGCGTGATCGAGAACTCCGAGCGCGCCACGGTGTTCCCGTCGCCGTCTTGCACCTGGATCCGGTGGGCCCCGCCGTAGTCCTCCGGAACCGTCCACTCCTCGTCGAACTCGCCGGACCCGTCCGTTCGCACCGTGGCGATCGTGTCGGTGCGGGGCTGGTACTGTGGCCCCACGATCTCATTGGCCTCGAGCACCCCCCAGCGCCCCTCGGTCGAGTTCCAGCGCACCTCGTACTCCTCGCCGGCCGGGAAGTTCCGGCCCTTGAGCGTGATCGTGTCGCCGACGTACCCCTCCTGGTCGCTCAGTACCAGCGTCCCGTCCGACCCGCTGCCGCGCCGGTGGCGTTCGAGGGTCTCCCTGAGGTTGCCGGACACTCCAGTCTCGTCGTCCATGTGCGACCGTTCGGTCCCCCCTCGAATACGTCCACCCCGGATTTTACGCTGACGGTGGACACGGCAAGACTTAAGGAGAACTCGACTGCCGTGAGACGGCGCCGGTTCCTCGCGCTCCGACTCGGTGGCGTCGGGACTGGAAGGGCTGCGCGGCCGGGCCGCAGATCGCACTGGAACGGGATCAGTCTGCGGAAAGAGCGGCGAGGGCGCCGTCAGCCGAGGAACAGGCGCAGACGGGGGTTCTCTTCGACGATGTCCAGTTCCTCGATGCGGTCGTCGAGGCCGAGGATCCGGCCGGCGCCGAACGCGCCGAGTCCGAACAGCAACAGCGCGTAGACGATGTGGTCGTCGATCACCAGGCCGTTCTCCAGCGGCAGCGCGGCCGCCCAGTAGAACAGCATCATCACGGCGCCCCAGAAGGCGCTGAAGCGAACGAACGCGCCGAGTATCAGCGCGAGTCCGATGAGCGTCAGCCCCACCTGGTTCATCGGCGTCAGCAGCCACGCCCAGTCGTTGGCCATGACGGTCCACAGGCCGGTAAACGGGTTGCCCTCGGGGATCGCGTGCAGGAGGAATCCGCGGACGCTCCACTCCGGATCGAGGACCTTCGTGATCCCGGCGTAGAAGAACGTCCAGCCCATGATCACGCGCAGCGAGAACAGCGCGTAGCCGATCCACGTCTCGGAGTACGTGAACTGCACGTCCCAGCCGAACACCTTGGATTCGAGTTCTCTGGTAGCCATCTGTCCGGCTTTACATTCCGCCACTGGCTCAATAAGCCGTGATGTGGTTCCCATCGACTGGGAGAGAACCCCGCGAAACGGGGGCTCGCGGCGGAACGAAACGGTCGATCCGCCCGGGGTCCCCGTTCTCGCCGACTGGGAACCGCGACCGCGTTTGAAGATGTTCGTCCCGGTAGTTACAGGTAGAAGCCGCGATCGAACCGGCGAGTTCCCGAGCGCGTCGGTCGTTCGGGCGCCGAGAGAATCCGCCTGCTCCAACAGCCACAGTGACCATGTTACCAAACCCCTCGCTGTCGATCGTCATCGTCGCGGTGACGACCGCGACGCTCGTCTTCGGCAGCACCATCTCGTATTTCGCGCACCGGGCCGCGAATCGGAGAGAATCGCGCGCGCTCCGACTGTTCAGCTACGGCTTCGGCGCGATCACACTCGGGTTGCTTCTGGGCGCCCTCGGCGCCGTGATGTTCGGACTGGACGCCGAAGGGACGTTACTCGTCCAGGGGCTCCTCGTCGCGCCGGGGTTCGTCCTGTTGCTGCGGTCCCTCTACGATGCCCCGCGGTCGTCGCGTGCCTGAGTACCAGTAGATCGCCGTGGGACGGGGCGCGACGGCGGGATTGAGACTCCCCGGTGGGCTCGGGAACGGGGTCCACGACACCCGTCTCAGAACGTGCTGACTCCGCAGTCGTCGTCGCCTTCGGTCTGTGGGAACCCTTCGCCCGCTCTCGTCTGTCGATGAAGCGCCCCACGTCCGCGTGCGAGCCGGTCCCGGCTAGACGATTCCTGTTGCTTTCGCCATTCCGGATCCGAACAGCGTAGCGCCCCGAAAACGGCCGCGAGAGCGGCAGATCGACTCGGTACCGCTCGATTCACCGGGGCCGCGGCGGTCTGGGAGGGCGGTGGTCCGCCTCAGTCGTGGTGATGGTGGTGATGATCGTGATGCTCGTGATGTTCGGCGCCGCCACGGGTGAACTGCCCGGAGAACGCCCGCTGGACGACCTCGGGGAGCGCGGGGTGGATGTGGACGGACTCCCTGACGTCCGTGACCGTCCCGGACCCGGACTTCATCGCGACGACGACCTCCTGGATCAGCGTCGAGGCGTCGGGGCCGATGATGTGACACCCCAGGATCTGCCCCTCGAGGTCGACGAGGACCTTCACGAACCCCTCGGCTTTCATCGCGTCGCCGCGGGCGGTGTCGCCGTAACGATGCGTGTTAGTGGCGTACTCGCGGCTCTCGGCCCTGAGTTCCTCCTCGCGAGCCCCGACGCCGGCGACCTCCGGCGAGGCGAACACCGCGAAGGGCATCGCGCTGTAGTCGACCGGCTGGAGGTCGTCGCCGAAGATGTTCCAGACCACCGTCTGGGCCTCGTGGTTGGCGTTGTGTTTCAGCAGGTACTCGCCGACGACGTCGCCGAGCGCCCAGACGCCCTCCGCGTCGGTCCGGAGGTACTCGTCGGTCTCGACGAACCCGCGGTCGTCCGTCTCGACACTCGTCGCGTCTAGGTTGAGCGTGTCTGCGTTCGACACGCGTCCGGCGGCGACCAGCAGTTCGTCGCCGGTCACGCTGACGGTGTCGGCGCCGTCAGCGAGCCCCGCGCCCTCGCCGTACTCGTAGGGGTGGGCTTCGATGGTGAACTCGCCGTCTGACTCGGTGACGGACGTGGCCGCGTGACCGGTGTGGACGGTGAACCGGTCGGCGTACCGCTCGGTGAAGGCCGCGGCGACCTCCTCGTCGGCCTCGGGCAGGAGGTTCGGCCGCCGTCCGACGATGGTCACGTCGCTCCCGAACGTCCCGAAAAAGTGGGCGAGTTCGGCCGCGATGTACCCGCCGCCGACGATCACGAGGTGGTCGGGCGGCGTCTCCAGTTGCAGCGCATCCGTGCTCGTCATGTAGTCGACGGCCTCGATCCCGTCGATGTCCGGGATCGCGGGTCGCGACCCGGCCGCGACGAGCACCGTCTCGGCGCGCAGGCGGACGCCGTCGTCCTCCCCGCCGGAGATCTCGACGGTCCGTTCGTCGACGAACCGCGCCTCGCCGTCGAACAGGCTGTGCTGTGGCGACGAACTGAGCCCCCTCCGGATCGACTCCGAGTCGTCGTGGACCTCCTCGGTGACTTCGCGAACGATCCCGGCGAAGTCGACGTCCTCGACCGTCGCGTCGATCTTGAACTCGTCGGCGCGTTCGATCGTCTCCAGCACGTCCGCGTGGTACAGCAACAGCTTCGAGGGGATACAGCCCCGGTTGAGGCAGGTCCCGCCCAACCGTCCCTTCTCGACCACGGCGACCGACTGCCCCTGTTCCGCTGCGACGTTCGCGACGTCGAGTCCGGAGCCCGTGCCGATGACCAGGAAGTCGAATTCCTCCATGTTCCCCCGTACGGGCGCCACAGTAAAGAACGCCGAGTCCCCGGCGGAAGCGATCGAACGGCGTGGAACCGGCGGACCCGCCAGGACAGTCGTCAGTAACCCGGTACCGAGACCCGCGGGTCAGATATAAACGCCCGGAACAGGTATGGTAACACACATCTCACGACGACGATCACGGGGCCGAGGGGACCCACGAGTGCGGGAAGTGCGGCCGGACCTTCGAAACCGCGGAAGACCTCGAGATTCACGCGAGAGAGGAACACGACATGGACGTGTAAGTCGCCGATCCGTCGGGCCGTCTCGTTCTTCGGCCGGGTTTTTCGGTGAAACCGGGGCGTTCAGGGAGTTCGCACGCCCCAGTACACGGGGTGGCTACTCCCGGTTCGCGTCCTCGCGAGGCGGCTGTGCGCGGCCACGGAATCCCCCGGTAGAATTTAGCTACCTGACCACAGTGGTTCGAGCGTGCTATCCGGACTCGGGGTGCCACTCCTCGTCGGGATGGTCGCCGTGGTGTTCGTCGCCGGGGCGGTCAACGGGCTCGCGGGATTCGGCTTCGCGCTCGTCGGGACGATGGCGCTGGCGACGGCTATCGACCCGGCGGCGGCGGTCGTGTTCATGATCGTACCGATCCTCGGCGTGAACCTCTCGCTGATCCGTGAACTCTCGCCCGCCGAACTGCGAACGTGCGGGAAACGGTTCTCGCCGCTGTTTTCCTCGGCGCTCGTCGGCACCGTCGTCGGTCTCCTCGTCCTCGAACGCGTCCCGACGGGCCCACTCAAGGTCGGTCTCGGCGCGGTCTCGCTGGCGTTCGTGCTCAGCGTCCAGGAGGTGGTTCGGGTTCCCGGGCTGGACCGCGCGAAGGCCGGCTGTTTCGTCGAGACGACGCCCGCGATGGTCGGCGTCGGCGCCGTCTCCGGGGCGCTGTTCGGCGGGACGAACGTCGGCGTCCAGCTCGTCGCCTACCTGCGGAGCTGCGACCTCTCTCACGGCGTCTTCGTCGGCGTCGTCGCGATGGCGTTTCTCGGCCTCAACGGCGTTCGGGTCGTCGCGGCGGGCGCACTCGGGCTCTACCCGAGCGCGACGGTCGCGCTCCTGTCGGCCGCCGCCGCTGTCCCGGCGGTCGCTGGCGTGGCGTTCGGCGGGCGCCTCCGGGTCGCAGTTGCGGACCGCCACCGAAGAACGGCAGTTCTGACTCTCCTCACGCTGATCGGGGTCCGGCTCGTGCTCGGCGGACTCGGTATCGCGTGACCCTGTCGGACGTTCGACTCAACGCTCCGAGCGGCCGCTCGTCGGGCCCGCGGCGACGCTGGCCGACGGTCGTGCGCCGATGCGAGACGGACACACGACCAGCGGGGATATATTGCGGCCGCCGACCGATCTACGGACGCGACGACGTGTCGGCGCTCGCGACTGCTGTTCCCCCGGCTGCCCGCAGCGTTCGACGACAGGCCGTCCCCCCGACGTTCGGACGTCCGACCCCTCTGCAGGAAGCGGTGGTCCGTTCCGGACGGCACCGTTTCACGTTCCGGTTCCCGTTCTCCGTCAGTCTCACCCCCAGACAGGCGAGAGCGGGACTCGGACGCTGGAGGTGCCGGCCGCAGCTATTTGTCGATCGATGGAGTATTTCGAGCGCATGAGTGAGACGACCGAGAGTCACGAGTACGAAGTCGTCGTCGTGGGCGGCGGCCCGGGGGGGATGACGGCCGCGCTGTACAGCACCCGGCTGGGGCATCGGACGGCGGTCGTGAGCCGCGGCGGCGGTCGCGCGGCGATGATGCGGGAGACGCACAACCTGCTGGGCGTCCCCGAGACGACTAGTGGCGGCGAGTTCCTCACGGTCGGTCAGGAACAGCTCGAGGGGTACGGCTGCGACGTCCACCGTGACATGGTCACGTCGTGTTCCCGGGACGGCGACGACGGCGATGCGGACGAACGGATCCGGCTGTCCGGTGACAGCGACGACTACGAGGCGGAGATCGTCGTGCTCGCGACGGGATTCAACGACGTCCGCCCGGAGCCGCCGCTCCCGCGAACCGGCCGCGGTCTTCACTACTGTCTGCACTGTGACGCCCACGCCTTCGTCGACGAGTCAGTCTACGTCATGGGACACTCCGAGAGCGCCGCACACGTCGCGATGATCATGCTGAACTTCACCGACGAGGTCGACCTCCTCACCCGCGGGGACGACCCCGAGTGGAGCGACGAGACGGCGGGCGTGCTGGAGCGCCATCCGATCGACGTGATCCACGAGGACGTGACGGGCGTCCAGAACGGCGAGGACGGCTGGCTGAAAGCCCTCGAGTTCGAGGACGGAACGATTCGAGCGTACAGGGGCGGGTTCGCGATGTACGGCGCCGAGTACAACAACGGACTGGCCCGCGAACTCGGGTGCGAGATCAACGACGACGGGACCATCGCGGTCGGCGACCACGGGAAAACGTCGGTCGACGACGTCTACGCCGTCGGGGACTGCACGCCCGGGCACAACCAGATCCCCGTCGCGCTCGGCCAGGGCGCGAAAGCAGGCATCGACGTGCACTTCCGACTCCGCGACTTCCCGCGAGCGCCCGACGAACTCGACGAACTGGGCCCCGTCCGCTCGGAGGAAGTCCCGGGGATCCCCGACGAACTGCTCGAACAGGCGGTCGACTTCCACACGTACGGCTGACCGGGTTCCCGCTCAGGCGTCGAGTTCGCCGTCCAGGAATTCGCGAGCGCGTCGCCTCCCCAGTTCGCGGAGTTCCCCGAGGAACTCCGGGTCCCGGTCGACTTTCGTCGCAGAGTGGTACTGCTTGCCCATGTCGATCCGACGGACGTCCGTCCGCTGGAACTCCCCCGCCGGGAGTTTCCCGGCTTCGACCCACTCGTTGACCTGCTCGATGAACCCGAGTTCCTGATTGAGCGAGATGTTTCCGGAGAGTTCGTTTCGGCGGTCGGCGATGACCTCGGCCGTCGACGGCTCCCCGTCGAACTCCTGGGAATTTATCTGCACGATCCACAGCTCCTCGGGTTTCCGTCCGGGCGGTCGATGCATTAGATCGCTCACCGGCGGATTCTGCGAGAACAGGCCGTCCCAGTGGTAGTGGCCGTGGATCTCGACGGCTTCGAAGAGGTTCGGAACGGCCGCGGAGGCCAGCACCGCGTCGACGGTGACCTCCTCGTCGACGAACGTCTCGAAGACGCCGGCGTTGACGTCGACCGTCCCCACCACGAGTTCGGGCGCCCGTCGCCGACAGAGGTGCGGGATGGCGTCGAAGTCGATGTGGCGCTCGAGTACGTCCCGGATGCGCCGTTTGCCCAGTTCCGGGCCCGGTACCTGATAGGGGCTGACGGCGGGTAGCGGAAAGCCCGCGCTCTCCATCCGCGAGAGCTGCGTTACCACGGCGTTCGTCCAGCGGTCCTGCGCTCCGTCAACCGCGAGGTCGTCCCAGAGGGACCCGAGGAGGGCACGGGCCGTCTCGGGACCCTCCGTGACGAGGCCGTACCACGTCGCGAGCGCGTTGAACGCGCCGCCGGACGTCCCGCTGATACCGACGAGTTCGTACCGGTCGTCCCAGTCGGCGAGCAGTTCCCTGAGGACGCCCGCGGTGAAGGCGGTGTGGCTCCCGCCGCCCTGGCAGGCGATGGCGACGCGCGTCGGATCGGCGGCTGCCTCGCCGCGCTCACTCATAGGTGTGCGTGTACCCGCCGTCGAACAGCAGGTCCGCGCCGTTGAGGTGGCTGGCGTGGCTGGAGAACCCGAAGACGAAGAGGTTCGCCACGTCCGCGGGGGTCATCATCTCCTTCGTGCGGGCCTGTCCGAGCATCACGTCCTCGACCACCTCGCGCTTCGAGATGCCCCGCTCGTCGGCGGTGTCTTCGATCTGGTTCACCATCAGCGGCGTCAGGACGTAGCCGACGCTGACGGAGAACCCGCGGAGGGTCCCGTCGCCTTCGGCGGCGATCGCACGAGTGAGGCCGGTGATACCGTGTTTCGCCGTGATGTACGCGGGTTTGTCCTTCGTCGCGTAGTGGCCGTGGACGGAGGACATGTTCGCGATCGCGCCGACGCCGTCGTCGGTCTCGCGGACGTGAGGCATCGCAGCCTGGGCCATCTTGAACGGTGACCGGAGCATGACGTCGGTCAGGAGGTCGTACTTCTCCATCGGGAACTCCGCGATACCGGCGATGTGTTGCATGCCCGCGATGTTCGCGACGAAGCGCAGCGCGCCCTCCTCGGCGGCGGCGGCGACGACCGCTTCCACGTCGTCGTCGTCGGTCAGGTCCGTCGGGACGGCCACGAACCGCCCGTCGACACCGAAGTCGTCGACCACGTCGGCGGTCTCCGTCAACCCGTCCCCGTCGATGTCGGCGCCGACGACGGTGAGGCCGTTCGCCGCGAGTGCGACCGCCGTCGCGCGCCCGATGCCGGAGGCCGCACCGGTCACGACGGCGACCGTATCGCCGGTGAAATACGGGTCTTCGAGCCTGAGCAAGTCCGATGCTGTCAGTTCAGGAGCCGTGAGGTCGAGTTGCGTCTCGCTCATAGCATGTCATGTAGTCCCATGGGGCTCGAAGCGGATTAACGCTCGCTCACCGCGTGGGAAGCCGGTAGCACGACCCACGACAAGGTACAACAGACAGCGGTTCGTCCCTCGTGACGATGGATCGAACCCAGTTCGAGACGGCCGACGGACAGCCGGTGACAGCGGTGACCGCCGACGAGATGCGTGCGGTCGACCGCGTCGCGGTCGAGACGTTCGGGCTGGATCTCCTGCAACTGATGGAGAACGCCGGTCGAGCGCTCGCCGCACACGTACGCGACGCGGACCGGGGACCCGTCGTCCTGCTCGCCGGGAGCGGCGGCAACGGCGGGGGCGGACTCTGCTCGGCGCGCCACCTCGCCAATCGTGACGTGTCCGTCGCTGTCGTTCTCGACCGGGCCCCCGACGACCTCAGCGGCACGGCGCGGACACAGTACGAGACGCTCGCCGCGATGGACGTGCCGGTCGAAACTGGCCCCGACGCGCTAGCGGACAGCGACCCCGCTGTGGTCGTCGACGCGCTCGTCGGGTACGGCCTCGACGGCCCGCTTCGCGATGGTCCCGCTGCCCTCCTCCGGGCCGTCGACGGGGACGCGACAGTTGTCTCGCTCGACGTGCCATCGGGGTTGAATGCGACGACGGGCGAGCGAGCGGGGGTCGTCGCGGACTCCGACAGCGTCGTCACGCTCGCGTTGCCGAAGACGGGCCTCGCCGGGCTGGACGCCGACCTGGTGCTCGCCGATATCGCGATCCCGACCGGGGTCTACGAGTCGCTGGAGATCCCGTATTCGACGCCGTTCGACGGGTATCGCGTCGCGCTGACGGAGTGAGGGCCCGACCGCCACCGACTCGCTCCGCGAACTGCCGGCCGACGCCCGGGAGAGCGTTCAGGCCGAGGACTCCTCGTCCTCGGGTTCGGTCAGGTACCGTTTCCCCCAGTCGCGCATCGCGTAGATGACCGGCTGCAGGGACTCGCCGTGTTCGGTGAGCGAGTAGTGCACTCGGAAGGGCTTCTCGCTGATGATCTCCCGGTCGACGAGACGATTGTCCTCCAGGTCTTCCAGGCTGTCAGAGAGCACCTTGCTCGAGATGCCGTCGACGTCCTCCTGGAGTTCGTTGAATCCGCTCGGACCGTCTTCGAGCAGCCGGTGGACGATGACGGGGTGCCACTTCTTGCCGATCAGCGTCGCCGTGGTCGTGACGGGACACCACGCTTCCCCGGCGCACCAGACTTCGAGCTCCTCGTAGGGATCCCCGTTCGGACTGTCCATACCGGCCGATCGAGCGCCCCCGCCAAATCAGTTACTGTTGGAAAGCGGGTAACTATACAGGACCTGGTTCGGTCGTGGGATCGACGGCTACCAGGGCGGGGCCGGCTATCAGGGGACCGTCTACGCTGGCTACGCAATGAACTCGGCGTCGTGTTCGGACTGGTCGGCCTCCTCGTTCCCGACACCGAGTTCGTCGAGTCGTGACGGCCGCCTCGTCGACCGAGGCCCGACCCCGGTTACGTCCCGGTATCCCGGTGACCCAGCGCTCCCCTGGTTACCCAAAAGTAACAAAGTTTTGATAGGTGTGGGGCTACGTTGTGGAGTTATGTCTGCCGATCGCCCCGACAGTGAGGTGTTGGCCCCGGACTTCGAGCTCCCGAACGTCGGCGTCGGACCCGATCCGCTCTCGCTCGACCGCGTCGTCGAGCGCGTCGACTTCGCCGTACTCCTGTTGCTGCGCGACTACCACTGTCCGAAGTGCAAGGCCCAGGTGCAGACGGTCGCCGAGGAGGCGCGGCAGTTCGCGGAACTGAACGCGGTCGTGTTGCCCGTGCTCCCTGAACCGGTCGAGCGGGCCGCGGAGTGGCAGGAACAGTTCGACCTCCCGTTCCCGCTCCTGGCCGACCCGGAGAAGGACGTCGCCGAGAAGTACGACCAGCCCACCCGGTACGGGCGACTCGGGGAACTGCACGACCTCATCGGCCGGATGCCCGAGAGCGTGATCCTCGATACCCGGGGAGGCGAAGCGGAGGTCGTCTACACGTACGAAGGGGAGTCGCCGGGCGACCGACCCGCGGTCGAGACGCTCGCCGACGAGATCGACCAGCTCCAGGAGACGTTCGTCTTCGATTGCTCGCTCGTCGACTGTTGAGGACACGCGGGTCGGTTTCGGACCGGCCGTTCCGGACGCCCGAGGCGCTGTATCTCGCGAACCAGGCCATCTGGGTGGGGAACCGGGGGGCGACTTCTATCAGGGGCGTCGCTTCCCCGGCGAGAGTGACGCACCGAAATAATCGAAGAGATCGCTCCGAGCCGCTCGGATCGTTCTTTCATCCCGCCGAGAAACCGCGCGTTTACAGGACGCCCAGCCGGAGCCAGCCGCCGAGGACGGCGCCGTAGACCAGGTGGAAGAGCAGGAACATCGCGACCATCCGCGGCGTCGGGTCGACGGTGAGAACGATATTCATCCAGAAGACAGCGGCCCCGACGAACAGGACGAACCCGTACGCGAGTCCGAGGAGGACCGCGGTCGTCAGCGGCCCGATACCGAGCCCGGCGAGGGGAACGGCGACGACGAAGACGACGCCGGCGAGGATCCCGTACAGCACGTGTAAGACCATCCCCTGTATCGTGTACGCGTCCGGTTGACCGTCACCGACGTACTTCGACCAGAACAGCGCCGTCGGTGGCGGCGAATCGTCTCCCAGCGTTATCATGAAGCCAGTCATGGCGATCGTCGCGACTATTCCGCCTCCGAGTCCGTCGAGTAGGGTGAGTTGTGCCATTCGTTTAACCTCCGTCGTGACCGTAACCAACCGATACCGGGTTACGTATAGTATCCATCCGGGGGAATCGTTATAACTGTACGATGAGAGGTCCGAAACCTGATCACTCGCGCGTAACCCACTGACTCTCTGGGGCCACTACCTCACTGTGGCCAATTCCCGCATCGCTGGGGCCAACACGCTGGCTCACGGTGCACACTTCCCCGTCTCGGTTGCCCAGTTCCTCGCCTCGCCACATCGAGTCTACAGGATTCGCTGTCCGGCGGAGGCGGTGTCCTCCGTCCATCGTCGCCTCCATCGCGCATCGACCGCAGCCTCGCGCTGTCCGCGATCAGATTCGCTCCGTGACTCGGACGTCGGCTGGGCGCGGCCGCGAACGGCGAAGCGGTGTCCGCAGTCTGACGGGGAAGTGGACGGTCGGAACGGCGGACGGACGGAGAAGTGAACGAGCGGAGAACCGGTGTGAGAAACGGTCGTGCGATAGCGGACGACCGTCAGGACGAACTCGGCGTCGTCTGGACGTTGAGCGCCTTGCGGACGATCTGGGTGAAGCTCATCGAGCAGACGAAGTACCAGATGATCCACGCCCACATCGGACCGATGCGGTCGTTCCAGCTGGCGATCTCGCCCATGATCGGCAGGACCATCACCGGACCGCTCCCGGAGACCATCGCGCCCGTCTGGACCATGTAGTAGATCCACAGGAACACGGGGATGTTGACGAGCATGATCCAGACCATCGGGCGGAACTGCTCTTTGAACATGCCGAGCTGGTCGCCCATGGCCTCCATCTGCTCCTGCTGGATCTCCTCCAGAGCCTCGTCGTCGCCGCGCTCCTTGGCGGCCTTGCGCCGATCCTGGATGTCCTGCATCTGCTCCTGGTACTCGCCCATCTTGTCCATGTTCATGAGCTTCCCCTGAAGGATCGTCGAGTTGAGCCCCGTGAACACCGCGAGCACGAGGATCATGATGTAAAAGGGGAGTACGTTCGCAAGCGGCCCGAGTGCGATGTCGAGGACGCCGCCGACGGTGTTGCGGATCGGCGCCTGCGAGTAGCCGAGGAAGAGGGCGATGGTCGCGACGGCGGCCATCTTGTCCCAGCGGGACCAGCCCTCGTCCTCGTCGTCGCTGTCCGCGGAGGACGTGGAGGTCGAGCCGGTGGAGTCGCTCGAACTCGACCCGCCGGACGCGTCGCCGGGTTCGGGAGCGGAGATGCCGAGCGCGTCGCGGACGCCTTCGGGGTCGTCGACGACGAACCCTTCGCCGTCGACGTCGACGAGGATGCCCTGCTCGATGAGCCGGCCCCACTCGCCGCTCGTGATGTCGTCGCTGACGTCCGACCACTGGACGGTCCCCTTATCGTCGGCGACCGCGAGTACGCGCTCCAGCGCGTCGGCCATCGACTGGCTCTCGTCGGCCAGCGACTCCGCTTTCTCTGCGGTCCGTGCCATTGCTACCTATCTCCGTGCTTGGTTGTTATCAAGCTTTTACTCTCCGGGCGGGTGTCGTGGGGGCGCTCACGCGTTCGATTCGACGGCCGAGCGGACGGCTTCCCAGACCTCGTCGGGCGTCTGGTCGCCGTCGACCTCGACGTAGCCGTCGTGGTCTTCGTACAGTTCGAGCACCGGCTCGGTGTTGTCGTGGTACACCGACAGCCGGTTGCGCACGGACTCCTCGTTGTCGTCCTCGCGCTGGTACAGTTCGCCGCCGCACTTGTCGCAGACCCCTTCCTCCTCGGGCGGGCTGAACTCGACGTGGTAGTTGGCGCCGCAGTCCTCGCAGACCCGGCGGCCGGTGAGTCGCTCGACGAGTTCGTCCTCGGGCACGTCGAGCACGAGCACGACGTCGAGGTCGGTCATCTCCCGCAGCGCCTCGGCCTGGTCGCCGTTGCGCGGGTAGCCGTCGAGGACGAACCCGTCGAGGTCCGAGAGGGCTTCCTCGACCATCGCGTCGACGACGACGTCGGGGACGAGGTCGCCCTGGTCCATGTACTCGCCGGGCGTGTCGTATTCCAGACCCATGTCGCTGATGTCCATCTCCTTGTTCGCGCGCAGCGCGTCGCCCGTGGTGACGTGTTCGACGTCGAACTCGTCGGCGAGGCGTTCGCTCTGCGTGCCTTTGCCGGCGCCCGGCGGGCCGAGAATCAGGATCTTCGGGTTCATACCCGCGGCTTCGACGCACCACCTCTTTTTAGTGTCGTTCTGGTCGCCCGCCGTCACGCTTACGTCCCCGCCGCGAGCACTCCCGCGCGAATGGACGAACGCGTCCGCCGGACGGTCGAGACGTACGAACGCGTCGCGGGAACCTACGAGTCCCTCCACGGAGATCGCGAGGCCGTCGCCGAGATCGTCGAGCGGTTCGTCGCCGCCGTCGAGGACGCGAGTGGAACAGGCGCGAGTGGAACCGGCGCGAGCGAAACCGACCCGACCTGGACCGACGCTGGCGGTCGGCCGCGCGTCCTCGACGTGGGGTGTGGGCCCGGCTGGGAGTCGGCCGCCTTCGCCGAGGCCGGTTTCGAGCCGGTTTCGTTCGACCTCACCGCGAGCTTCCTCGAACAGGCGGACGAGCGCGTGCCCGAGGCGACGGTCGTCCGCGGCGACATGCGGGCGCTCCCCTTTGCCGACGCCTCGTTCGACGGGCTCTGGGCCTGCGCGTCGCTGTTGCACGTTCCGGAGGCCGAGGTCCCGGCGACGCTCGCGGAGTTCGAGCGCGTCCTCGTCGACGGAGGGGTCGTGCTCGTCTCCCTGAAGCGATCGGACGCGGCCGACGACCGCGACCGGGAGAACCCGTACGACAGCGACGAGCGACACTTCGAGCGCTACGAGCCGGAGACCGTCACCGACCTGTTCGAGGACGCCGGGTTCGCGGTCCGAAGCGTCGACACGAACGACGGCTGGGTCGCCGTCTGCGCCATCGCGTGAGCGGTCCGTCGGTCACTGCCAGCCGACGAGCGGAGCCAACAGGAGGTACACCCACAGCAACACGCCCGCGGCGAGGAACCGGTTGACCCGCTCCATCGACGCCTCGCTGTGGACCGACCCGGCCGCGACGAGCCCGAGCGCTGCGGCGATGCCGATCCGGTGGAGCACGACGTCGAGGGGGAGGACCGTGACTCCGAGGAACTGGTAGTCGACCACCATCGCCGCGCCGATCCCGACCACCGCGACGGCGAAACACCTGACCTGCTCCAGGCCGCGACCGAACGAGTACGCGGCGATCGGCAGGCCGAACGCGAGTACGGGGTAGAGCGCGGCGGCGATCACCTTCGGCGACGTCTCGTGGAACTGCTCTTCGAGGAAGATGCCGCCGAACCTGACCGAGAGGTAGAGGACGAACAGCGACGCGAACAGCAGCAGGTACGCCAGCGTCCACGAGACGACCGCGACCTGCCGGCCGTCCAGCCGGTCCCACGAGCGCAGGATCGACGCCAGCCGTACTCTCGACACGAGGAGTCGGTCGAGGGATCCACCGGCGTCGCGGCGCTCCGCAGGACCGTCCGTGCCGGCGAGTCGAGACAGGGGCGACCGGCGGCGACCGGGCCGGACGGCGGCGAACCCGGCCAGGAGCGCGACCCCGGCGGTCTTCGCGTCCGGCAGTGGCGACGACCCGCCGCGGAAGTCGACCACCGTCGCCCAGCCGTCCGACCCGACGCCCTTCGGGTTGTCGAGGTACATCCGCCAGACGGTCTCGACGGCCGGATCGTCCCAGAACTCGGACTCCACGTAGTCCTGGGCGTCCTCCGTGTCGTGGACGGTGTGTCGCAGCCGGAACCAGTCCCAGTGGTCGCTGTGAGCCTGGATGGCGACCCACTCGTCGGACTCGTACGGCGACTCGTAGACGCGCAGGTGGTACCTGGTCCCGAAGTACTGGCCGTCGTGGAGCTGGTACGTTTCGTCGACCCACTGCCCCCCGGACTCGCCCACGCCGCCCGTGAACGGGAGCGCTCGATACGGCTGTCGCGTCGTCTGGTTCGGTCCTTCCTCCGTGAGCGCCCGGTCGTGGACGTACAGGTATCGCCTGGCGCCGCGCGCGGCCGCCCACTCGACGACCGTCTGGTTGGCCGCGTCGACCTCGTTCTGGTCGCCGTCGTCCGGGTCGACGTCCTGCCAGGCCTCCTCGGTCTCGTTCCAGGTCGCGTCGCGACGCTCGCTGAGGTAGAAGCGGACCGTCTCGGCGTCGGCGTAGACGACGACGTTGATCGCCAGCGTCCGCCCCGCCGGCGAGCGCTGGCGGCTGGTGTACGGCCAGAAGACGTTCTCGCCCGGCCTGGGCTCGACGAGCTTCTGCGGGGTGGTGCCCGTCGCGACGGTGTCCGCCGACACCGACGAGAGGACGAGCGTGCCCGCCCCTGCGAGGACGAGGACGACGACGAGTGCTGCGAGCGTCGCCGCCCGCGGCAGTGGCCACGACTGCTCCACGGGGTGGTTATGTGACGGACGATAATACGCGTTCTGCCGTTGTCGTCGTCGCCGGTAGCGGTATTGATATACCAGGTTCACCGCCCTAATCCGACGCCCGGGCCGCGAAAGAGAGAGCGATACACTTTCGGTCGCTGACACGGTAGCCGCCGGGAGAGAATGTACATCGTGATCGTCGGCGCCGGTGACATCGGGACGCCGCTGATCGAGATCGCCACCTACGGTGGGAACGAGGTGGTCGTCATCGAGAAAGACGAGGAGCGGGCGGACTACGCCGCTTCCGAGTACGACGCGCTCGTCCTCAACGCCAACGCGACCAACAACGAGACGCTCGAAGACGCGGGGATCGAGGACGCGGACGCGCTCATTAGCACGACTGATCAGGACGCGACGAACATCATGGTGTGTCTCCTCGCACAGGAGTATCAGGTCCCCAACATCGTCTCGGTGGTCCACCGGCCCGAGCACATGGACCTGTTCGAGCGGATCGGCGTGAACGTCATGCAGAACCCCCAGCGACTCATCGCCGAGTACCTGTATCGCGCGGTCAAGCGCCCGTCTATCGTCGATTATATGCGAATCGGTGAACAGGCAGAGGTGTTCGAGATCGACGTCGAGGCGAACGCGCCGATAGCCGGCAAGACGCTCCAGCAGGCCAACGACGAGGGATTGCTGTCCGAGGACGTACTCATCGTCGCCATCGAACGCCACGGGAACGACGAGCCGATCACGCCCAGAGGTGGAACAGTCATAGAAACCGACGACCTCGTGACGGTGTACTCCGCAGTCGGCGCGACGCCGGAGGTCACGGACATCTTCGGCCACCCAGAGGACCACTGAGCATGACTTCGGTTCGACGCCGTTGCAGTCCCCGCCAGCGGATGAGACGCCAGGGACCGGGATCCCGACCGGGAGCGGTTGGCGATAAATTCGGGACCAGGCAACACGCATGCGAATGAGACAGCGACTGAAGCCGCTCGCGCGCGACCTCGGTCGGATTCTCGTGGCGCTCTCCGCGATCGTGTTCGCCTCCATCGTCGTCTCCCTCGTCTGGGGGGAGTTCTACGCAGTTCCGGCCCTACTGGTCTCCGGGCTGGTCCCGCTGGGCCTCGGCCGCCTGCTCACCAGTCGATACAGCGACGCCGGAGAGATCGGGAAGCTCCACGGGATGATGATCGCCGCGTCCGGCTGGCTCCTCGTCGGCCTGTTCGGGACGCTCCCGTTCGTCCTGATCGCGTGGACGGTCGCGGTCGACCCGTTCGTCGGTCCGCTGTCCGTCCCCACCGGCGTGGATACGCCGACGCTCGCGGCGTTTCGCGACCCGCTGAACGGCTTCTTCGAGTCGCTGAGCGGGTTCACCGGCACCGGCCTGACGATGACCGACGACGAGTCCGTGCTGCCCCGGACGCTGCAGTGGTGGCGCACGTTCACCGAGTGGATCGGCGGCGTCGGCGTGATCGTCCTCACGACGGCGATCCTCGCTCGCCCCGGGTCGGGGTCGCTGACCCTCTACGAGAGCGAGGCGCGCTCGGAGAAGATCCACCCGAGCATCGTCTCGACCGTGCGGACCATCTGGTGGATCTTCATCCTCTTCACGTTCGTCTCGATCAGCATCCTCTGGCTGGCCGGGATGCCGACCTGGGACTCGATCAACCACGGTATGACCGGGCTCTCGACGGGCGGGTTCAGCGTCACCGACGGGAGCATCGGCGAGTACAACAATCCGCTCATCGACTTCGCGATGATCCCCGTGATGGTACTCGGGAGCATCGCCTTCCCGATCCACTACCTCATGCTGCAGGGCGACCTGAAGAACCTCTACACCGACCCGCAGACCCGCTGGCTCTGGGGGTACTTCTCGCTCGGCTCCGTCGTGCTCGTCGGACTGCTGTTGCTCGACGGGACCTTCGAGACGAGCCGCGTCGCCGTCACGAACGGGCTCGTCCTCACGGGCTCCTCGGCGACGCTGTTCCAGACTATCAGGTACGGCCTGTTCCAGTTCGTCTCGGCGGCGTCCTGCACGGGCTTCGGGACGACCGGGATCGGCGAGTGGTCCGCACAGGCACAGCTCACCATGTCGTTCGCGATGTTCCTCGGCGCCGCCGCCGGGTCGACGGTCGGCGGTATCAAGCTCATCCGACTGATCACGCTGGTCAAAGGGACGGCCTTCCGCATCCGCGGCGTGTTCTACCCCGACTCGGCCGTTCGATACCTAAAGCTCGACGACCGGCGCCTCGGGGAAACCGAACTCAGCCGGGAGCTGGAGGAGGCCGCGATCATCGCGTTCCTCTGGATCATCTTCCTCGGTGTCGGACTGGCTGTCCTGTTGCTGACCGTCGATTCGTCGTTCACCCTGGAGAACGCGATCTTCGAGGTCGCCTCCGCACAGGGTAACGTGGGCCTCTCCTCGGGCATCACCGGCCCGGACATGCCCACGCCGGCGAAGGTGATGTTCCTGTTCAACATGTGGATCGGTCGATTGGAGATCATCCCGGTGCTGGTCTTGCTGCGGGGCCTGCTCGACACCTTCGAATTCTACCGATAACCATGGACTACGAGAACTTACCACTGATCGGCCCGGTGTTCAGATTCGGCGCAGAGGACCGCGTGCTCGACACGATACTGCTCGCCGGCCCGCTCGTCGTCCTCACGATGATCGTCTTCGGACAGTCGCCCGTGGCGAGGGCTCTCGTCGGTCTCTACGTCGCCACCTTCGCCGTGTACGTGGTTTACAACGGCGTCCGTCGGTGAGACGGGAGCGACGGCTCAGGACTCGTTGTCCGAAGGCGTCCCTCGCGTGGGGTGCTCGTCGGAGATCATCCGTCTGAGGCGTCGGAGGACCGGATAGGTGTAATCCTCGAACCGACTGGAGAGCCCCCGGCTGGTCGCGAAGACGATGACTGGCACTCCCGCGTCCTCGGCGAGCTCGATGACGCGGTCCGCGGTCCCGCCGAAAATCCACCGCTGGAGCCCTCGCGTCCTAGATGCCCCGACGAGCAGGACTCCCCCGTGGTCACGTGCCGCCGACACGAGGCCGTCTGCGACCGAAGGGGCGTCTATCTCGGAAATTTGTGCGGCGGGAACGCCCTGGAGTCGGTCCATCGTCTCGCTCACCTCCTCGGGACTGCCCGCGCCCGCGTCGCCACCGGTCGGGGTGACCGCCACGACGTGGACGTCGATCCCTTCCTCCGCCATCCGAGAGGCCACGTCGACGAGTTCCCAGTGATGGGGCCCGCCGCCGGCCCCGACGGTCACCGTCGTGAAGTCGTGACTCTCGGTGGCGAACCCGTTTGCGAAGTATACGTCGCACGGGGCCTCGTATTCGACGGTCTCCGCCACCTCGTGGTGGGTCTCCGGGTACCCCATGACGATCGCGTCGGTGCCCGTGCTACGCGCCGTCTGGACGATGTCGAAGGAGATATCCCGGGAGATGTGCCCCGAGACCGTGTACTCGACGTCGATGTCCGCGTCCGTGAGGAGGCCCTCGATCCGGTCGATACGGCCCTGGGCCGCGTCACCGACCACCTCGTAGGGCGTCTGGTCGGGGATCTGCGTGATAGTGAGGACCTCGACGAACGGCTCGCCGTCGTGAAACCGCGTGAGCGAACTCGCGAGACGGACGCGCGACGCCGCGCGCTCGGGTCGGGCGACGGGGACGAGCACCCGGAACCGATCCTCGTCGACGGTCCCGCCCTCGACCCCCGGCGTCGCCTCCGATTCGACGACCGGTTGGACGAGTTCCGTGACGGCCGTCGTCCCGCCCCACGCGAGGTACGCGACGAACGCGGTACCGACGAGCACCAGTCCGACGAGGACCCCCTTGAACGGGAGATTGTAGATGAGCGCGACGTTGGCGATCACGCCGACGATCGGAACGACCGGGACGCCGGGGACGCTGAACCCGCGGTCGATGTCCGGGAACCGCCGCCGCGAGTAGATCAGCGCGACGTTCACGACGGAGAGCGGCAACAGGAGGTTGAGCGTCGCGAAGCCGGTCAGCGGCGTCAGACCGAGCTCCGTCAGCGTCACGTCGCCGACGACCGGGACGGGGACGGTGAGATCGAACGGTATCGGTCCCCCCTCCGCGGGGAACACGCCGATGAACAGGGCGATGAGGGCGATGATCGTCGCGATCGCCGCGGTGACGCTCCAGAAGGGAGTCCCGAAGCGAGGGTGGATGCGCGAGAACCGCCGGGGGGCCTGTCCCTGCCGACCCATCAGCGAACCGATACCGCTGGCCGCCAGGATCGATGCGTTCGATGCGCTGACCATGCTGAATATCGCCCCCGCCACGATGAGCGACTGGCCGATCGGGCCGATGAACGCCGCCGCCACCCGTCCCATCGCCGTCTCCCCTTCTTCGGCGATAATGTCCGCGGGCACCGGCGAGTTGACCATCGCGACGATCACGAACGCGTAGAGGACGGTCACGGTGAGGATGCTCGCGCCGATGGCCAGCGGTACCGTCCGCTTCGGGTCGATGATCTCGCCCGCGCTCGCTGCGATCGCGGAGAACCCGAAGAAGGTGATGAACGCAAGCGCGGCGATAGTGACGATACCGACCGGCTCTGTCTGGAAGTCGCCGGCGAACGTCCCGACGGCAGCGCCCGGGCCCTCGTACGCGAACGCGCCGCCGATGAACGCGAGCAGGACGGCCACCTTCGCGCCGGTGACGATCAACTGGAACGTCCCGCTCTCCTCCGTACCGCGGGCGTTCAGCGCGCCGAGCAGCGCCGCGACGGCGATGCCTGACGTCCCGTGGGGCAAAAAGTGCAGCCACTCCGGGTAGATGAACCGGACGACCCACTCGTCCATCGTCGCAAGGTAGAAGGCCGTCGTCCCGGTGTAACCGAGAAAGAGCATCGCACCGATAGCGTAGACGAGGTAGTCGTGGTCGAACGTGCGGGAACTGAACAGGTATCCGCCGCCGTTCTCCGAGTAGATCGAGGCGAACTCGGAGTAGGAGGCCGCAGTGATGCCGGCGATGACGGCCGCGAGCACGAACGCGATCACCGCGCTGCTCCCGATCTCGGCGACCGCCGTCCCCGACAGCGAGAAGATCCCGGCCGCGATCATCGTCCCCAGCCCGATAGCGAACGCGATCTTGAAATCGAGGGTGCGCGTGTGCTCGACCATCGTCCGTCCTCGGGCCGTCGCTCAGTAAAGTAATGGGTGAGTACGAAGTCCGAGCACGCCCCGGTAGTCTCCCGCGATCGTAGTGAGCGGTAATCCACGATTACCGGCTGCGAACGCCCGTCAGACGGTTTATCCGGTTGGTGAGCGGACCGGTCGATGACTGGGCGTCGAACCGATTCGATCCGCCCATTGCAACGGCTCGCAGACAGCGACAGTCCCCGGTTCAGGACTACATCTGTTCGGCGACTTCCGACAGCGCGTCCCGGCTGGCGAACACGATGATGTGGTCACCCTCCCGGACGATCGTGTCACCCCGCGGGGTGATGTGTGTGCCGTCTCGCGCGATGGCGCCGATGACGGCGCTCTGCGGGAAGTCTGCGGCCGCGTCTCTGATGGAGCGATTAGCCAGAACGCTGTCGGATTCGACCTCGAACTCGAGCACTTCGGCCTGGTCGCCCTCGATGATCGCGACGTTCTCCGCGCGGCGCGAGCGGGTGAACCGGGTGATCTCCTCGGCGGTGACGTTCCGCGGGCTGACGGCGACGTCCACGCCGACGGTCTCGAACAGGTCGACGAAGTCGGCCGTCTCGACCACGGCGATCGCTCGTTTGGCTCCCAGCCGGCTGCTCAGCAGCGTCACCAGCAGGTTCTGCTGGTCGGTTTCGAGCGCCGAGATCAGGACGTCGGCGTCGCCGACGTTCTCCTGGGCGAGGAGGTCCTGGTCCGTGGGATCGCCGTTGATGACCGTCGTCCGCGGGAGCCGTTCGGCCAGCCAGCGGGCGTGCTCGCTGTCGCGTTCGATGAGTCGCGGCGAGAACCCGCCCTCTTCGAGCAAACGCGCGGTCTGATAGCCGATCTGGCCGCCGCCCACGATGACGACGTTCTTCGGGTCGTCCTGTTCCGGCGCGATAGCAGAGCTGAACTCCCGCATGCTCTCGGGGTTCCCGATGGCGATGACGTCGTCGCCGGCGCGTAGTACAGTCTGGCCGCGGGGGATGATGACCTCGCCGTCCCGGATGACGCCGGCGAACGTCAGCGAGTCGAACCGGTCGGCCTCGGCGACGGTCTGGTCGGCGACGGGACTGCCGGCGGGGATCTCGAACTCGGTCATCTGGACGAGTCCGTCCGCGAACGTGTCGACGTCCTGGGCGGTCGGGAGACCGGTCACGCCCACGATGGCCTCCGCGGCCAGGAGATCCGTACACACCATGAAGTCGACGCCGAACGCGCGCTTGCCGCGCTCCCACGGCCGCAGGTACTTCGGGCTCTTGGTCCGCGCGATGGTGAACACGTCGCCGCAGACCTTGGCGATGCCGCAGGCGATGATGTTCGTCTCGTCGTCGTCGGTGCTGGCGATGAGCAGATCCGCCTCGCCGACGCCCGCCTCTTCGAGCGTCGCCATCTCCGAGGCGTCTCCCTCGATCGGAAGGACGTCGAGTTCGTACGTCAGCGACTCGACCCGCTCGGAGTCCCTGTCGACGACGACGACTTCGTGCTCGTCAGAGAGGCTTTCCGCGGTCGTCGACCCGACCTCGCCGGCGCCGACGATCACTATCCGCACTGGGGACCCTCCGGGTGCATACCACGGTGTTGCCGTTCCACCGGGAAGTGGATTTCCTTCCCCCGGGAACGGACCGATCCCGACCAAAGCAATTATCCGGTGTCTCTCCGTCAGATTCGCCAGCAACTGTGTTCTGGAGAGGTCGGTATCGCGACCGGACCCGGCAGCAGCGGACGCGCAGTCGGTTCGCCCGTCCGACGGGTGTTCGAGCGGACGAGCAGCGACCCCGCGAGGGAGGCGAGCGACCGTGGTGACCGTGCGCTGGCGCCAGAGCGTCGCGCTGACGGGGACCGTCGTCAAGTACCTCGCCGTCGCGATGCTGATCCCGCTGGTCGTGGCGCTCGTCTACCAGGAGGACATCGTCGTCTTCCTCGCCTCGATGGCCGTGTCGGTCGCGATCGGTCTCGCGCTCGAACAGGTGGGGGAGGTCGGCGACCTCGGCCCCCGCGAGGCGTTGCTGTTCGTGAGTCTCTCCTGGCTCCTCGTCCCCCTGATCGGGACGATCCCCTATCTCTTCGGGGCCACCGGAACGATAGCCCACCCCGTCAACGCCATCTTCGAGAGCGTGAGCGGTTTCACGACGACCGGAGCGACCGTCCTCGGCAAGATATCTGTCGACCGCCACTCTCACGCGATCATGATCTGGCGCCAGCTCACCCAGTGGCTCGGCGGGATGGGGATCATCGTCCTGATGGTCGCTATCTTCCCGGAGATCGCCGTCAACGGCGCGCAACTCATCGAGTCCGAAGCGCCCGGTCCCGAACTCCAGCGACTCACCCCGCGGATCGCCCAGACGGCGCGGCTGCTCTGGCTGTTCTACCTCGGGTTCACCGTCCTGTACGTCCTGATCCTCCTCGCGCTGAACGTCGCCGGCCTGGCGCCGAACATGGGCGTCTACAACGCCGTCGCCCACGGCTTCACCACGCTGCCGACCGGCGGGTTCTCGCCGGAGGCCGACAGCATCGCCGCGTTCTCGCCGGCCGTCCAGTGGGTGGTCATCCCCTTCATGCTCGTCGCCGGCACCAACTTCGCGCTGTTCTACTACCTGCTCCAGCGGGAGTACGGCTCGTTCTTCGAGAACCGCGAGTTCCAGGCGTACATCGGCGCGAACATCGGCTTGACCCTGCTCCTGTGGGTCCTCCTGTTCCTGGGGTCGGCGCCGACGCTCGAACTCGGTGGGGTGACCCAGGGCGCGCTGGAGAACTCGCTCAGGCAAGCCGCCTTCCAGATCGCCTCGCTGTTGAACTCGACGGGCTACGCGACGAGCAACTTCGCAGACTGGGACACCACGGCACAGGCCGTGCTCCTGTTCGCGATGTTCATCGGCGGCTCGGCCGGGTCGACCGGCGGGGGCGTGAAAGTCGTCCGGTGGCTGGTCGTCTTCAAGTCCATCCGCCGCCAGCTGTTCACGACGGCCCACCCCAACGCAGTCAAGCCGGTCCGCCTCGGCGGCTTCGTCATCGACGAAGAGGTCATCAAGGCCATCTACGGCTTCACGCTCCTTTACCTGGTCCTGTTCGGCGTCTCCACGGTGTTCATCGCCCTCGACGCAGGCCGCGTCGGAATGGAGTTGACGACCCTGGAAGCGGTCAGCGCGAGCATCGCGACCATCGGGAACATCGGACCGGGCTTCGGCTTCCTCGGTCCGTTCGGCAGTTACCTCGATTTCCCGTGGACCTCGAAGCTCCTGATGTCGTTCCTCATGCTCATCGGTCGGCTGGAGATAATCCCCGTCCTCGTGCTGTTCACCGGCGCGTTCTGGCGGCGGTGAGACCGGCCACGTTCTGACGGATTTGAAAAAATCGACCGACGGATAACAGTCGTCGCGGGACCGAATCCCTCAGACTTCGAGCCGCCGAGCCACCGCTTCGCGGATGGACATGGCAGACTCCTCCGGGCCGCGAGCCATCACGACCGTCCGATCGACTTCCTCGCCGACCGTCTCCGGAAGCGAACCGAACACCGCCTGCGAGACGGGGCCGGAGCGGGTCGCGCCGACGCAGACGGTGTCGTACTCGTCGGCCGCGTCGAGGATGGCCGCCTCGACGTCCTCGGCCACGTCGACGCGCGACTCGTAGGCCACGTACTCGATGCCCGCCCTGTCCGCGAGGTCGGCGATCACGGACTCGCCGCGCTCTTCGGCCGTCGTCCCGTCGTCGTCACCCGGTTCTTGCACGTTGAACAGCGTCAGCGACGCGTCCGCGGAGCCCGCGGAGACGAACTCCGCGGCCCGGCGAGCGGCGACCGGTGCGTGGGGCCCCTCCCCGGCGAGGACCATCACGTCGCCGTCGCCGCGCTCGCCCTCGTCGCCGAGTTTCACGAGCGTCGCGTCGCATTCCGCTCGGCCGATCACCGGGTCGATCGTCGACCCGAGGACGTGCTCGCGTCGACTGCGGGTGCCCTGCCATCCCAGCAGGACGTGGTCGGCGCCCTCCTCCTCGATCACGTCGAGGATCACGGACCCGGCGTCGCGGCCGACGATGGCGCGCGTCCGGAGGCCGATGTCGAGGTCCGACGCGATGTCGCGCGCGTGGTCGAGGAGTTCCTGCTGTCGCTCGACGCGCTCCTCCTCGAACTCGAGGTCCTGCGAGAGCGAGGTCTGCTGGGGCACTTCGATGACGTTGACCGCGATGACTTCCGCGTGTTCGTCCTCGTGGGCGTGGGCGGACGCGGCCGCCATGCGGAGCAGGTCGCGCTCGGTCGAGGGGTTGGCGACGGGGACGACGACGCGGTAGCGACCCTGTCCGTCGGCGATGGCGGTATCCGTGGGGGCGATCGCCTCGCCGACGAGGCTCTGGCTCGGCGCCCGGTCGCGGGCGTAGAGGTAGTACCAGCCGACGCCCGCGATCACGATGACCGATCCGATGATGCCGACGACCGTGGGCGTCACCGGGAGCGTGACGCCCAGGTCGACGCCGAGGGCGGCGAGATCCGTCGGCGTCCACCGGATCGACATCTGGACGAGGACGCCGAGACAGGACAGCACTCCCAGGATCGGGACGACGGGGTAGAGGACGCTCGGGATGCGGAAGGCCGGGTCGTAGTCGTCGGGGTTCGCGCGCCGGAGCACGATGACGCCGACGTGGACGAGCGAGTAGGTGATCAGGTACATGAAACTCGCCGTCTCCGCGAGGGTTCCGATCCCGACACCGAAGGCGATGAGGACCAGCGTGATGATCCCCGTCGCGGTGATCGAGCGGTAGGGCGTCCGGAACCGCTCGTGGACCTCGTTGAGCCAGTTGACGAGGATGCGGTCCCGGCCCATGGCGAAGTTGACCCGCGCGGCCGAGAGGATGCTCGCGTTCGCGCTGGACACCGTCGCGAGGACGGCGCCGACGATCATCAGCACCGAACCGAACGCGGCCAGCGCACCCCCGTCGACCGAGACGAAGGGGATCGTCGAGACGGTCGACGCAAGCGGCTGGAACGTCTGCCTGGCCACGTCGGCGACGGGAATGTCAGAGTTGGCCAGCGCGTCGATGGTCAGGGTCCCAGTCGAGACGTACATCACGCCGACGTACATGAGCGTCGGCGTCACGACCGACGCGATCATCGCGAGCGGTAGGTTCCTGCTCGGGTCCTTGATCTCCTCGGCGCTCGTCGCGATCACCTCGAACCCGATGAACGTGACGTACACGGTCCCGATGGTCGCGGCGACCGCGGGCCACCCCTCGGGCGGGAGGAACCCGTCGATCGACGGACCGCTCAGGAACCCGATCGTGAGGAAGGCGAGGATCAGCCCCACGAGCGAGATCACGATGACGTTCTGGAGACTGCCCGTCTCCTTGACGCCGTAGTAGTTGACGCCCGTCAGGATCGCGGCCATCACCAGCGCCGCGACCGTGATGCCGGTCCCGCCGAAGCCGGCGAATCCGGGGACGTAGTCGATCAGCAGCGGGAGCAGGTACTGACCGAAGCCGATCATGTAGAACGCGCTGGCGAAGGTCAGCCCGGCCCACATCCCCCAGCCGACGATGCTGCCGAAGAACGGCCCCAGCGCGCGGTTGACGTAGTAGTAGCTCCCACCGGCTTTCGGCATCCCCGTCGCGAGTTCCGACAGCGACAGCGCGGCGAGCAGGGAGATCATCCCTCCGAAGAAAAAGGAGACCATGCTCGCCGGTCCCGCCTGTTTGGCGGCCAGGCTCGGGAGCACGAAGATGCCGGCCCCGATCATCGTCCCGAGACCGATCGTGTACGCCTCGAGGAACCCGAGGTCGCGGGCGAGTTCCTGGTCGCCGCCGCTCATCCCTCGTCACCCGCTTCGTCGGGCAGCACGACGACCGGGACGTCGCTCTCTTCGAGGAGCGTCGTCGCGACGTCGCCGGTCAGGAGTTTCACCCAGCGGCTCCCGCCGCGGGGCGTGAAGACGATGGCCGTGGAGTCGTGGTCGTGGGCCGCCTCGACGACCGTCTCGGCCACGTCGGTCCCGTACCGGATCTCCCGCTCCACGTCGACCCCGTCGAGACCGGCGGCGAACGCGTCGAAGACGTCTTCGGCCTCTCGCTCCCGCTGTTCGACCGACGCCTTGTCCGGAGCGCCGCCGGCCTTCTCGACGACGTGGACGGCGACCACGGCGTCGGTCCCGGCGCCGAGGTGAGCGGCCAACGCCTCCGCGGTCGCCTCGGCGTCGGACTCGGAGGCCAGCGGAACGACCACCCGTCCGAACGGCGAGCGGGTCACGTCAGACCACCGGCCCGGTGGCGAGCGCGTCCCGTTCGGCCCCTGTGCGTAGCGTGCCATCTGACATACGTGGGCGATCCGGAGCGACTCTATTAATTCGTTCGGCTGCACTGAATCCCTTCTAGCGCATTCGAAACGCCGTAGATCGTCGGGTTCGGTGGCAGGGTGG
The DNA here is from genome assembly GCF_051414035.1 of Halosimplex amylolyticum. Lineage (NCBI taxonomy): Archaea > Methanobacteriati > Methanobacteriota > Halobacteria > Halobacteriales > Haloarculaceae > Halosimplex > Halosimplex amylolyticum. The sequence goes on from NZ_JBLKNW010000001.1 coordinate 2,150,522, forward strand.
CCCCGTCAGAACTCGCCGAGCGACGACTGGTCCGGGCCGTGGCGCTCCCCGGACGGGACGTTCGTCGCGACGATCTCGTCGACCTCGCCGCGGGAACTCGCGTCGCTGTTTATCGCCCGCGTCGCCCCCTCGCGCTCGACGGAAAAGCCCGCCTCGTCGTAGCGGTCGTACGTGACGCCGCTGTTCGAGAGAACCACCGAGACGCCCCGTTCGTCCAGTTCGCGAGCGACTTCCAGCAAGCGCTCCTGGTCCGCCCGGCCGAACCCCTCGGCGCTGTACTCCGCGAAGTCGGCGGTCGGGCTCATCGGTTCGTACGGCGGGTCGAAGTACACCAGGTCGCCGGGATCGGCGGCGTCGAGGACGTACCCGAAGTCCCCGTTGCGGACCTCGGTCCCGCGGAGCGCCCGGGCGGCCTCCCGTATCCGCTCGGCCTGCACCCAGTCCGGGTCGGCGTAGCGACCGATGGGGACGTTGAACCCCCCGTCGCTGTTCTCGCGGTAGAGCCCGTTGTAGCAGGTCCGGTTGAGGTACAGCAGCAGGGCGGCCTCTTCGAGGCGGTCGTCGTCGCTCTCCGGCCAGTCCTCGCCGTAGGCGCGCTCGTTGAACCGCGCGCGCTGCTGGTAGTAGTACTGCTCGACGGCGTCGCCGCGGCGCGTCTCCGCGGCGAAGGCCAGCTCGGGATCGGGATCGCTCTCGGGATCGCGAAACTCGCGGAGGCGCTCGATAAGCGCCTCCGGACGGTCCCGGACCTGCTCGTAGAAGTTGACCAGCCTGGGGTTGGTGTCGTTGACCGACGCAGCGGCCGGTTCGAGGTCGAAGAAGACGGCGCCGCCGCCGAAGAAAGGCTCGTGGTAGCGGTCGAACGACGCGGGAAAGCGCGCGTACAGCGCGTCGAGTAACTGGCGCTTGCCGCCCGCCCACTTCAGTACCGGCTGTGCCATTCACCGGACGGTGGTCGGACAGGCTCTTAAGCGGTGGGCATCCGCTCGCCGCGACTCGGTCGGCCGGAGGCGTCCCCTCTCGCTCAGCCGTCGTCCGGGAAGAACAGCGCCGGCTCCTCGTGGGTCAGTGTGATGTACTCCTCGGCGAGGTTGCGCACGTGCGTGTAGATCCGGCCCTCGCGGGCGGCGAGTTCGCCGAGTCCCTCGACCGCGGCGTCGTCGTAGTAGAGCGGGCAGCAGACCGCCCGCTCGTCGCCCTCGTCCTTCAGGACGACGAGCGCGAAGACGATCCCGCTCTCGACGCGGTAGACGTCGTGTTCGTCGAAGCTCCCCGCGTCGACCCACTCGCGCAGTCGCTCGAACTCGTCGTCGGGGACGAGCACGTCGAACCCCCAGCGCTCGCCGGTCACGGCGGTCACGTCGCCGGGGTGAAGTTCGAGTACGTCCCAGCCTGCCGCCTCGAACTCGCCCGCCGTCGCTTCCATGTCGCCGATGAGGTCGTCCCAGTGCTCGCGGACGGCGGCCGCCGCGCCCATCCCCGCGAAGGCCGGCCCGCTCTCGGCCTCGTCGTCCTCGGTCATGCCCCGGACTGGGTGCGGCCCCGCGGAAAAGGTGTCGCTCCCGGCGGCGTGGCGACTGAAGCGTCAGTCGTCGTCCGCCGCAGCGTCGTCGGCGCTTTCGTCGGTCGAACGGTCGCGTTCGGCCCGCTCCGCGGCGACGTCGATCGGTTCCGACTCCCAGTAGGGGTGGTCGTCGAGGACGCGGAAACAGGCCGCTTGCTGGCCGGGCGCGCCCGCCTCGTAGTCGTCTGGTGCTTCGGCCCGACAGGCCTCGCGGGCGTGCGGACACCGCGTGTGGAACCGGCAGCCCGCGGGCGGGTCCCGCGGCGAGGGCACGTCGCCCGCCAGTGCGTCGACGCGGCGGCCCTGCTCGCTGGTGTCGGCTCTCGGGACGCTGTCCAGGAGCGCCTGCGTGTAGGGGTGCTGCGGGTCCTCGAAGATGGCGTCGACGGGCCCGCGTTCGACGATTTCGCCGAGGTACATCACCGCGACGCGGTCTGAGATGTGCCGGACGACGGAGAGATCGTGTGCGATGAACAGGTACGTCAGCCCCAGCTCCTCCTGCAGGTCCGACAGCAGGTTGAGGATCTGTGCCTGGACGCTCACGTCCAGCGCGGAGACGGGCTCGTCCAGCACGAGGAAGTCCGGTTCGAGCGCGAGCGCGCGGGCGATCCCGATGCGCTGGCGCTGCCCGCCCGAGAACTCGTGGGGGTACCGGTCGACCTGGTCGGCCGAGAGGCCCACCCGCTCCAGCAGTTCCTTCGCGCGGTCGCGACGGATCTCCGAGAGCGAGCGGTCGAGCGACACCTCGACGACGACCGGGCCGTCGCCGGCGGATCCGGACGCGCCGTCTCCGCCCCGGCCGTCGTCTCCGCCACCCCGGACGACCGTGGCAGTCAGATTCTCGGCGACGGAGGCAGAGACAGTGCCGCCGCGGCGCCGGACTGTCACGTGGACCGTCGCGACCCCGTCGACCGGCTCGACGACGCGGTCCACGTCGTCGTCGACGCGCACCTCGACGCGGTCGGGGTCGAGGCCGTCGACCGTCACGTCCGCCGCGGTCCGTACCTCCGGATCTGTGTCGGGCAGCCCGTGGATCACGAGCGGTTCGGTGACGATGGCGCCGGCGGTCTGGCGCGGGTCGAGACTGGAGAACGGATCCTGGAAGACGACCTGCGCGCGGCGGCGGAACGCGGTGAGGTCGTCGCGGCCGAACACCGACTCGCCGTCGAAGCGGACGTCCCCCTCCGTGGGGTCCTGTAGCGCGAGGAGTGTCTCGCCCGTCGTCGACTTCCCGCAGCCGGACTCGCCGACGAGCCCGAGCGTCTCGCCCTCCTCGATGGCGAAGCTCACGCCGTCGACGGCCTTCACGCTCCGGCCGTCGCTCCCCAGCAGCCTGTCGAGCAGCGAGTCGTCGTCCGCGAAGTACTTCCTGAGGCCGTCGACTTCGAGGAGTGGACGGTCGCTTCCAGTCCCGTCAGAAGCGTCGCGGGAGCGCTCGCGGTCACTCACGGCGCTCACCCCTGTCCTCGTCGAAAAAGTCGTCGGGGAGCGCTGCGGCTTCGCTGTACTCGCGTTCGGCGAGGACGCAGCGCGCGCCGTGTTCCTCGCCGCCGGCGTCGAACTCCGGCGGGTGGTCGAGGCAGACGTCCATCGCCTTCGGGCAGCGGTCCGCGAAGTAACAGCGGTCGCCCATCTCCGAATCGAGCAGGCTCGGGACCGACCCCTCGATCGGCTGGAGTCGCGGCGCCGGGTCTTCCAGATCGGGGATCGACCCGACGAGGCCCTGCGTGTAGGGATGCACCGAGTCCTCGAACACGTCTGCGAGCGTCCCGCGCTCGACGACCTCCCCGGCGTACATCACGCAGACCCGGTCGCTCATCCGCGCGATGACGCCCAGGTCGTGGGTGATGAGCACGATGCTCATGTCGCGGTCGGCCTGGATATCCCGCAGCAGTTCGAGGATCTGCGCCTGGATGGTCACGTCCAGCGCCGTCGTCGGCTCGTCGGCGATCAAGAGATCCGGCTCACCTGCAAGCGCCTGGGCGATCATCGCTCGCTGGAGCATCCCGCCCGAGAACTCGTGGGGGTGCTGGTCGGCCCGCTCGGCGGGGTCCGGGATGCCCACCTGTTCGAGCAACTCGACGGCCCGATCGTGACTCTCCGGGTCGGTGTAGTCACGGCCGGGCACGATCCCGTCGAGGAGGTACGAACCCAGACCGTACCCCTGCGTGCGCGAGCGGGTCGAGCGCGGGTTGGCCCGGGCGCGGCGCTGGACCTCGACGGCCTCGGCGATCTGCTCGCCGACCGTCAGCGAGGGGTTGAAGCTACTCATCGGGTCCTGGAAGATCATGCTGAACGACGGCCCGCGCATGGCACGGCGGACGCGCTCGGGGATCTCCCGCAGGTCGACCATCTCGCCGTCGGCCGCGTCGGGGAACTCCCCGGCGAGGTCGGCGTCGCGGTACCACAGTTCGCCCGACGTGACGCGGCCCGGCGACTCGACGAGGTCGACCAGCGAGAGGGCGGTCACCGACTTGCCAGACCCCGACTCGCCGACGATGCCGAGGATCTCTCCCTCGCGCACGTCGAAGCTGACCGACTCGACGGCGTTGACCTGTCCCTGTTCCGTGAAAAAGCGCGTCGACAGGTCCTGGACGCGCAGGAGGTCCCTGGCCTCCGCGTCGGCTCCCGCTGTCTCGGCCCGGTCGGTGGCGTCCGAATCGGACATCTACACGCCACCTCCCTCGCCTTCGATGCCGGGGTCCAGCGCGTCGCGGAGCCAGTCACCGATGAGGTTGATGCCGATGACCGTGAGGACGATGGCGAGGCCGGGCATCGCCGCTATCCACCACGACGTGGTCTGGTACTGCCGGCCCTGCGCGATGTCGAAGCCCCACGAGAGGGTCGTCCCCGAGAACCCGAGGAACGAGAGGGCGCTCTCCAGGAGGATGATCGCGGCGACCTGGATGGTCGCGAGGACGAGGATCGGCGTGACGCTGTTGGGCAGCACGTGCTTGCGGATGATGAAGCGGTCGGGCGCGCCCAGCGACTCCGCGGCGGTGACGTACTCCTCCTCGCGAACCGAGAGCGCTTCACCGCGGGCGACGCGCGCGAACCACACCCAGTTGACCAGGCCGACGACGACGATGACCGTCCCGGGGAGCGTGAACCGCTTGGGCATCCCGGTGGGGTAGGCCAGCCCGCCGGGCAGCGACAGCGCACCGCGGATCGCCGGCGCGATACCGGTCACGACGAACGGGTCCGGGACCGTGACGCCCGCCTCGCCCCACAGCCCGACCAGCGCGATCGCGAGGACGAGCGACGGGAACGCGAGGCTCACGTCCGCGATGCGCATCAGCACGTCGTCGACCCGGCCGCTGTAGTAGCCCGAGACCAGTCCCGTCGGCACGCCGAGCGCCATCGCCAGCAGCGTCCCGAGGACGCCGACCAGCAGCGACGTCCGCGCGCCGTAGATGGTCCGCGAGAGCATGTCTCTGCCCAGTCCGTCGGTCCCGAGCGGGTGTTCGGCCGTCGCGTTCACGAGCACCGTCTCGTTGGTGATCTGCAGCGAGCCGTTGACCATCTCCTGGCCGGTCTGGGTCTCCGCGCGGCTGAACCCGAGCGGCGGCTGTTGCTTCTCGTCCAGGCTCTGGCTCGTCGGGTTCCACGGGGCGACCAGCGGCGCGAACACCGCGAGCACGAGGACGAACGCGACCAGCCCGAGACCGAGCTTCGCGAGGAAGCTCCGGTCGAACTCCCGCCGGAGGTTGCGGAGCGTCCGCGGCGAGACCGACGAGCGCAACGTCGCCGGAAGCCGAGCCAGCCACTCGAGCGGATCCGGTGTCATGTCAGTCCATCACCTGCGGGTTGAGCATCGCGTACAGGGCGTCGACGACGATGTTCACGATCACGAAGCCGGCGCCGATGACCACCAGGCAGCCCTGGATGAGCGGCCAGTCGCGGTTGTTGATGGCGTCGATGACGAGCGAGCCCAGTCCCGGCCAGTCGAAGACCGCCTCCGTGATGACCGCGCCGCCGATGAGCGTCCCGAGCTGGAGCCCGACGACGGTTATCACCGGGATAAGCGTGTTGCGTAGCGCGTGGCGGTAGCGCACCAGCGTCTCCGGCAGCCCCTTCGCGCGGGCCGCTCTGACGTACCCCTGGCCGAGCTGGTCGAGCATGCCCGAGCGGGTGAGGCGCGTGATGAGCGCCGTGAAGTACGTCCCCAGCGTGATCGCCGGGAGCGTGATGTAGGCGAGCCAGACCCGCGCGTCCGAGAGAAACCCCGACACGTCGAGCGGGACCGCGTACCCTTGCTGGGGGCCGGCGATCACGACGAGGTTGCCGAGCACGTCGAGGAGACCGACCGGACGGGTGCTCGTCGGGAACACCTCGAACTGGACAGCGAGGACGATGACGAGCATCACCCCGAGCCAGAAGTTCGGCGTCGAGATGCCCAAAAGCGAGAACAGGGTCGCGCCGTAGTCGGCCGGACCGTGGCGCCGCGTCGCGCTGAGGACGCCGAGCGGGATCGACAGCGCGACGGCGACGACCGTCGCCGAGAGCGCGAGCTCCAGCGTCGCCGGGAGCTTCGCGAACACGCGCGGGCGGACGGCCGTCCGCGACCGGTAGGAGTAGCCCATGTCGCCGGTGAAGAGATCGCCGACGTACTCGACGTACTGGACGTACAGCGGCCTGTTCAACCCCAGGTCGGCGGCGATCCGCTCGCGGGTCGCCTGGCTCGCGTCCAGCGGCGCGATGAAGTCGACCGGGCTCCCCGGCGTGACGAACCGGAGGAGGAAGACCACGGTCACGACTCCCCAGACGACGACCAGCCCCTGCACCGCCCGCTTCAGCATGAACCGACCCATCGACGCCACGCTATCGCCCCCTCCGTCGCGCTCGCCGCGTCGGCGACATCTAGCTGTCTTCGCCGCTCATGCTCTGGGCCTGGTCCATCAGTTCGTCGACGCGCTCGTTCTCCAGCGAGGTCAGCGCGCCGTCGGAGGTCAAAAGCGGGATGATCGTCTGGCTCGCGTCGAACGTCGCGTTGCCCCAGCCGATGAGGTAGAAGGCGGGACTGGTCGACATGTCGCCGTCGAGCAGCGTCTCCGCGAGGTTCCCGAAGTCGCGCTGGTTGACCTCCGCGGAGACGTTCTCCAGTTCGTCGATGTATCCGACGACCGCCTGGGCAATCTCCAGGTCCTTCAGGTAGCGGCCACTCGGCGTGTGTAACTCGATCTCGGCGCCGGCGTACCCGCTCTCCTCGACGAGCCGCTGGGCCTCCTCGGGGTCGTAGGGGTACGGGTCGAGGTCCGGGTTGTAGCCGGTGAACCCTTCCAGGGTCGGCTGTGCCGTCTGGTCGGCGAACCCCGAGAGGACGTTCGCGATGATGCTCTCCAGGTCCACCGCGTAGTTCATCGCCCGGCGGAACTCCACGGAGTCGAACGGCTCCCGGTTGTACACCATCGCGTTGTAGATGATCCGCGTGCTCGGGACGGGGCTGATATCCGCGTTGTCCGCCTCGTCGACCTGACTGATGTTCTGCGGCGGGACGTTCACGATGACGTCCGTCTCACCGCTGAGCAGCTGGTTGACGCGGGTGCTCGCCTCGCTCGCGGCCGTGATGGTGAGTTCGTCCGCCGGCGGCTGGTCGCCCCAGTAGTCCCCGTAGGGCTCGAAGACGACCTCGACGTCCTGTTCGTAGTTCGAGAGCTGGAACGGGCCCGTCCCGTTCATCTCGGAGTTGATGGTCGCCGAGTCGTTCTCCTCGACCCACGACTTGTTCATCACGTCGCAGTACGTCGCGAACAGGGCGAACACGACCGGATTGAGGCCCTCGGACTTGACGACGACCGCGCTGTCGTCGTCCGCGGGCTGCGCGCCGGTGACGCCCGCCAGCTGGTCGGACTGGGAACTCTCCAGGCCGCCGACGTCTGACTGGACGATCCGGTTGATCGAGAACGCCACGTCCTCTTTGGTCAGCGAGTCGCCGCTGTGGAACGAGACGCCCGAGCGGAGTTCGAACCGGACTCGCCCGTCCTCGACCCGCTCGTAGCCGGTCGCGAGCTTCTGGACGACTTTCCCCTCACGGTCGCGGCCAAGCAGTCCCTCGTAGGCCTGCAGGACGATGTTGTCCGTCGGCGTCTCGCGGTGGTCGTGCGGGTCGAGCCCCGAGTCCATGTTGGACTGGGTGATCCGGACGGACGCCTCGTCCCCGGTCGGCTCGATGGCCGACCCGTCGATGCGCTCGTCGCGGCGGGCCTCCCACTCGACGTCGGCCGACTTTCCGTACACCGAGTACTGGCGGTTCAGGTAGATCCACGGCGCCTCGTCGTGCAGTACGCGGTTCGCCCGCTGGAGGTACCCCTCGCGCGTCTCGGGCTCCGGCAGCGGGGTCCCGGTCGCCGTCGCGGTTCCGCCGTCCCCACCGTCACCGTCGCCGCCGTCCGTTGGCGTCCCGCCGTTGTCCGAACACCCCGCGACCGCCGCCGCTCCCGCGGCCGTCCCGGTCAGCTTGAGGAAACTGCGTCTGTCGATATCCCGTGACATAATACGTCTCGTTAGAAGGGGGTGCACTAATAAGCTGGGACCGTACTCGCCGCCCACGACCGGTCTCCATCGTACGGGGTCGCTGCTCACCCGACCGGACGCATAGACAGTCGCTCCGGTGGGCCGGCGACGCCACGAAGCAGATCTCAGGCGCCGCAGTAGTCGCGGGCCTCTCTGACGGCCTCCTTCCGACCGATGAACGTCAGGTGGTCGCCGCGTTCGATCGTGTCGTCGGGTTCGGGGAGCCGGTTCTCCGTGTCCCTCGTGATCAGCGCCAGGTGGCAGTTGTCCGGCAGTTCCGCCTGCAGTTCCGACACCGTCTCGCCGACGATGCCGTCCGTCGTGACCTCGACTTCCTGCACGTCGCCTTCCCGGTCGAGTTCCGTCATCCAGCGGGCGATCCCGGGGCGCTCGATGACGTTGTCCATCGACCACGCGATCGACATCCCGCTGGATATCGCCTCGATGTCGAGGTTCTCGAAGGCCATGACGTTGTCCGGGCTGTTCACCCTGGAGACCACCGTGTCGACGCCGAAGGTGTTCTTGGCGAGTTGGCCGATCAGCAAGTTCACGTCGTCGTCGGCCGTCGCCGCGGCGATGACCTTCGCGTTCCCGGCGCCGGCGTTCTCGAGGACCTCCCGCTGGGTCCCGTCGCCCCTGTGGGTCGAGAAGCCGTCCCGGCGGAGTCGTTGGACCGCCCGCTCGTCTGACTCGACGATCACGACCTCTTCGCCGCGGTCTTCCAGCCGTTCGGCGAGGGCGCGACCCACGCGGCCGCCGCCGACGACGATAGCTCGCATCGGAATCACGTTCAGGCTCTGGGCGATGTGACGGGCCAGACCGCCTTCAATCACTACGGTCGCGAAGATGACCAGGAAGACGGCGCCGACGAGCATCGTCGCCGCCTCGGGGTTCGCCGGACGGAGTTCGAGCGCGAACAGCGTCGCGACGCTGGCCGGGATGATCCCCCTGGGACCGATCGCGCTGATGTAGAGGCGCTCCGCGACGGAGAAGCGGCCGCCGACGGTACAGAGCAGGACGAAGGCGGGCCGGACGACGGCCGCGATGGCGACGACCGCGACGACGCCGCGGAGGCCGAGCGCGGCGAAGTCGTCGAGCGTCAACAGCGAGGCGAGCACGATGAACACGAACGTCAGCACGATGAGCGTGACGTCGCCTTTGAACTGCTCGATCTGGTCGCGGTAGGGCAGCGACACGTTCCCGAGGACGAACCCGCTGGCCGCGACCGCGGCGATGCCCGACTCCGAACCCAGTTCGCCAGCGATGCCGGCCGTCGCGGCGACGATCTCGGCGATCCCGTACGCGCCAAGCGCCGCGATGAGGACGATCAGCCGGGCGTTCTGCGGCGCGTTCTCCACCGACAGCTCGACGTGGTTGAGCAGGTACCAGACGACCGCCGCGACCAGACACCCCACGACGATGCCGAGCGCGAGCCGCGTCGCGAACTTCTGGATCAGCGTCGGCAGCCCGCTGGACCCGAGCAGGACGTACTCGAACATCACCAGCGCGAGGATCGCCGCCGTCACGTCGTTGACGACGCCCTCGGTTTCGAGGGTCGTGGCGACCCGCTCCCGGACGGGAACGACGTCCATGATCGGCGTGATCACCGTCGGTCCCGTTGCCACCAGCAGGGCGCCGACCAGCAGCGCGACGTCCCACGACGCCCCGAGGACGAACTTGACGACGACCGCCGTCCCGACCAGCGAGACGAACGCCCCGACGGTGACCAGCCGGAGGGTCTCCCGCGGCGCCTCGCGCAGGCGGTCGACGTGGAGGTGGAAGGCCCCCTCGAAGACGATGATCGCGACGCTCAGTCCGACGATCGCCGGCAGCGCCTCGCCGAACACCTCGGGGTCGATCAGTCCGAGTCCCTCGGGACCGACCAGCACCCCCGCGACGATCAGGAAGAGGACGCTCGGGATCTGCAGCCGGTCCGCGAGCACCTGGGCGGCGACGCCGATGCCCATGATCGTGACGACGATCCGGACGATGCCGACCGAGGTGCTCATCCGTCGCGCCTCCGGGGCTGGCGACGCTGGATCGGGCTGTCCTTCCGGTACACGTACGTCGATTCTCAGACCGGAACCGCCAAAACGGTTTGCGATGCGGCGAGTCGGGGCGCCCTGTCAGGGGCGCTCGGCCACGAACACCCACTCGTCGGGCCCGCGACGGTCGACCGCGAACTCCCCCAGAACCGCGGACGGGGCGCCGGACTCGCCCAGTAACTCGACGAGGAACTCGCCGGCGGGCGTCGGGTCGCGGTCGCTGACGACGTGGACCCGCTCGCCGGAGTCGAGCGACGCGAACGCGTCCCGGACCCGCTCGAAGCGCTGCTCCGGCGGTCTGCCCCGGAGGTCGACGGCGTCGTCGGGCACCGCGATGCGGTCGACGCCGTCCAGGCGCTCCCGGACGTCCGCCGCGAGCGCCCGCACGGCGTCGGGCGCCGACCCCGGCGAGGGATCGGCCTGCATCTCCCGGTCGAAGGGGAGGCGGGCCAGCACCGGGAGGTCCATCGCCTCCCCGACGGCCTCGCTGGGGAAGAGGTCGTGTTCGCGGCCGCAGTCGCAGGTGAACCGGTCCATGTTCACGACGGTCCCGAGGACGGGGACGCCGTTCTCCTCGAAGAGTTCGACGCTGCGGCGGGTGTCCTCGACGCTCGTGTGGAACGGCGTGGTGACGAGGACGACGCCGTCGACCGGGACCTCCTGGAGCGTCGTCAGCGCCACGTCGCCGGTCCCCGGCGGCAGGTCGATCACCATCGTCTCCGGGTCGCTCCAGGCGGTCGACTCGAACAGTTCGGTCAGGGCGTCGTGGGCCATCGCCCCGCGCCAGGCCAGCGGCCCGCCCTCCGTCAACAGATCGGCGCTCATCAGTTCGATCGGGCCGACCGACACCGGGATCGGCCGGTCGTCCTCGTCGGCGCGGATCACGCCGTCGACGCCGAGCAGCGACGGCACGTTCGGGCCGTAGATGTCGGCGTCGAACAGCGCGATCGACTCGTCGGCCGCGAGCGCGCAAGCCAGCTGCGTCGCGACGGTCGTCTTGCCGACGCCGCCCTTCGTGCTCGCGACGGCGACGACCGTCTCGATCTCCGTCACGGAGACCGGGTCGTCGGCCGCGGCCGGCGCCGCCGGTTCGACGTGGGCCCGTTCGACCCCCTCGACGTCGGCCGTCGCCGTCGCGATCGCTTCGGTGACGGACTCGACGGCGGTTCCGTCGAACCCCTCCAGTGCGGCCTCGACCGCGACGGCGCCGTCGTCGACGCGGACCTCCTCGACGAGGCCGGCCTCGAAGACGTTCATGTCCACCCGCGGGTCCTCGACGCGTCGCAGGGCGGCTTCGACTCGTTCCCGGAGTTCGGTGTCTGGCATACTCATGGGTATCAGAGGTCTGGCTGTCGGTTGAGCAGGTCTTCGCCGGGGAGCAACGTGTCGCTCTCGGAGAGCGCGCCGCTGAACGAGCGGCGGAACCGGTCGGGGTCCTCCTGGATCGCGTTGGCCGCAGTGGCCCTGACGACCCCCTGCTCGTCCCGGGTCGCAGTCCGTTTAAGCGCTTCGCGGGCGGCGTCGTCGTCGACGCCGGCGAGCATGTGCGCGGCCCACTCGCGGACCCGCTCGCTGGGGTCGTCGAGCGCCCGCAGCAGGTCGTCGCGGGCGTCCTCGCCGCGCAGTTTGAACAGCGAGATGAGCGCGTTGCGTCGCACGGCGTGGTGGTCGTCGTCGAGCGCGTCGTCGAGGCGGTCCTCGTGGGCGGCCCGGTCGAGCCGGTCGATCGTGACGATCGCCTCGGCCCGGACCCACGGGTCAGCGTCCCGCGTCACCGCCCGGGCGCCGCGCTCGGCGATCTCGCCGCCGATCTTCCCGAGCGCTTCGACGGCGAACTGCCGGACGTCCGCGTCGTCGTCGGACTGGGCGACGCCGGCGAGCGTCTGCGCGACGCGGTCGCTCGGGTCGTCCGCGTCGGCCAGCGCCAGGGCGGCCCGCCGCCGCTGTATCTTCGTCCCCGAACGCACCCGTTCGAGGAGCACCCCGGCCGGCTCGCCGTCCACCGGGTCGGTGTCGCTGGCCATCAGCTCTTCCGGGGTCGCTTCCCCGATCTCGACGTCGCGGCTGACCTCGATGTCCGAGAGGCCTTCCGGCTCGACGCCGAACCCCGGGCTCGCCTCGGGGTCGAGCTGGGGGTCCGGCGGTCCCTCCTCGGGGTCCTGCTCGTGTCCGTGGCCGTCGCTGTGACCGTGACCCCCACCGGAACCGTTCCCTCTGCCTGATCCGCACCCGCAATCGCCGCCGTGGCCGTGGCCTCCTCCCGAGCCGCACCCGCAAGCGTCTCCGTGGTCGTGACCTCCACTGGATCCGCACCCACAGGCGTCGCCGTGGTCGTGCCCGCCACCCGACCCGCAGCCGCAGTCCTGGCCCGTTCCGTCAGGGCCGTCGCCGTGTTCGCGGCCGGCGCCGTCGCCGCGCTCGCGATCGGGACTCACGACGGGTCACCCCCGTCCGCCTCGTCGCCGGACCGCGCGGTGGTGACGAGCAGGAGGTGCGCCCCGAGCACGACCGCGAGCGCCCGCGGGACCGTGGCCGGGACCCCGGCGGCGACCAGCAGCAGGCCACCGGACCAGCGTTGCCGCTGCCGTCGGAACGCGCCGTCGGCGACGACCGCGCCACCGCCGCCGAGACCGAGCGCCGCGACGGCGACGCCGGGATCGACGGCCGCGCCGACCGCCAGCAGCGTCGCTCCGGCGACAAACGGCGCCGCGAGACTCCCGGCCGCGACGGCGACCGCGACGACCGCGCCGACGGACAGGGCGCGCCGCGAGACGCCGACGACCGCGGGGGCGGCGGCGAGGGCGAGGAACGCCGCGAGCGTCCCGATCGAGCGAGCGTCCGGCCCGAGCACACCCGTCGTCGCGCCGAGCGCGGCGGCGACGCCGGCGGTCACCAGCCCCGCGAACAGCCAGCGGTCCGGCGCGCTGCGAACGTCGCCGTCCCCGGCCGGAACCGTCACCAGGAGCGCGGCCACGGGCAGGACGCCGACCGCCGGGAGTCCGGCGGGGGAGGCGAGCGGCGCGAGCAGCGAGAACACGCCCGCGGCGACCAGCCCGACGACCGCCCGGTCCGCGTCCGCGACCGCCCCGAGCGCGACCGCTGCGGCCGCGGGCACGACGACCGCGCCCGCGCTCGCGACGGTGTGGACGGACTGGATACCCGCGGGAGATCGCCCGAGCGGGGCGTTGATCGCGACTCTCGCGGCGACCAGCAGACAGACGGCCGCCGCCGCCAGGACGCCGCCGACCGCCCTGACGTCGTCGGCGGGCGGGAGCCGATACCGCGCGACCGCCGCGCGGACGTCCGCGAGTCGGCCGCCCGTTAGCGCGTCGCCGGACACGGTCACTCACCCTCCACGCGGGCCATCAGGTCGGCCCGATCGGCGGCGGTGAACGCGTCCAGCAGCGCGGCGAACTCGCCGTACGCGCCCGTGCCCGGCTCCTCGTCGACCCGCTCTGCGACCCCCTCCGCGACGATCCGGAGGTGGCGGTCGAGGAAGTCCAGCCGCGCGGCGTCGGCGCCGCTGTCTGCGAGCGATTCCCAGCGGGCGAGGTAGCCGGCGAACTCCAGTTGCAGTCGCAGGTGGTCGTGGTGGTCCCGCTGGTCGGTGTCGACGCTCAGGTCGTAGTAGTCGTAGGCGCGGGCCAGATCGAGGTTGACGTCGGTCCACGAGACGTCCGAGCGGTACGCCGATTCGTACAGCGGGACCGGCGGTCCCATGGCGTTCAGGCTCCCGTCGGTGCGGTCCTCGTACTCGGCGTACCCGACGACGAAGAGGTCGTTGTACCTGGCACAGAGCGTCTCGTAGTCGTCGTCGGTCGTCGGCCGGGGCGCGTCGACCGTCACCGACGCGTCGTCGAGCAGCGCGTCGATCTCCGCGGCGACGTCGCCGCCGGCCAGCGCCCGGTGGAACGACTCGTCGGGGTGGACGAACGCCCGCGCGAGCAGGGCGTAGACGGCGCCGCGCGCGCCAGCGTCCGCATCTATCTCCGCGACTGGGACCGCGGGGCTCGATCGACCGTCCGATTCGACGTCCGTATCGCGTGTCGGGTTCGTTGTCATGGAAAATCCTGGGTCGCTACGACCGCACGCCGACCACCGTCGCGACGATCACGATCAGGACCGCGATCCCCGCGACCACCCACAGGATCGCCTCGTAGGGCGGTCCCTCCGGGCCGGGACCGAGCGGGAAGTACTGCCACTCGCTGACGGCCTTCTGGCCCGCCCGTTCGGAGTTGTTGCCGTTCCAGACCGCGAAGGCGACCTGGACGTCCTGGTCCACGTCGAAGTTCGTGCGGTTCTCCCGGTCGACGGTGACGTTGCGGGCGAACACCACGTGCCAGTGCCCGTCCTCGTAGGTGGCGTTGCTCGCGACAGACGGGTTCACCCGCGTCGTCGTGCCCGGGCCGCCGGCGAGCAGTTCCTGTCCGCCGGTCGACGCTCCCCAGTACCAGAGGTTGACCGGCGTGCGGTCGCTCCCCATCGCGATCCCCGGGTTGGCGCTCTCGTTGGCGGGGAGCTGGACCGCGACCGCGTCCCCGAAGGAGTTCACCCGCGGCGTCTCGTAGCGACTGCCCGTGAGGTTCGCGTCGGCGGACGGGTCCTCCCAGTCGAGCCGGACGAACAGCTGGTCGTCGGTCTCCGCGGCGCGGACCCGGATCACCTCGATGGTCGTGTCGTCGGCGTTGGGCGCGCCGCTCGGCGCGCTCGCCAGCGAGACCTCCTTCGAGGGCGTCTGGCCCCACGCGTCGCCGGTCGGGTCCGACAGCGAGGCGCGAGCGTCCTGGAGTTCCGTCACGGGCACCTCGTTGGCCGGCCGCGCGCCGACGAGCGTCGGTGCGACCGCGGCCAGCGCCACGAGCGTGACCGCGACCGCGACGGGCAGCAGCGATCGATCCCGCCGTCCCTCCCCCTCACCCATCTTCGAAGACCTCCAGACGGTACTGTTTCGCCATGTCTTTCGTGGTGAGCAGGTCCATCAGCTCGCTGTCCTCGCCGCGGCGGACCCGGTCGCGGTGGCGCTCGATGGTGTCGAGCGCGTCGTGGACGTCGTCGCCGAACAGCTCCTCCAGGTACGGCCGCGGGATCCGTTCGATGTCGACCGACTCGCCGTCTTCCGTGTGTTGGGGCGGGGCGAACGGCGGGATGTAGTAGACGTTCGGCTCCGTGTGGAACTCGGGGTGGAGTCGCAGCGCGACCTCGTACTCCTCGACGAGCTTGTAGATGGGGCCGTCCTCGTCGTCGAGGAAGCCGACCAGCCGGAGCTGCGGCGGACACTCCGTCGCGCAGGCCGGCGGGCGCACCTCGTCGTCGGGTCCCTCCGCCTCCTTGCGGGGATAACAGAAGATGCACTTCTCCGATTTCTTCTTCAGGACGTTGAAGTGGACCTTGTTGTACGGACAGCCCTCGACGCAGTAGCGATACCCCCGGCAGCGCTCCTGGTCGACGAGGACGATACCGTCCTCCTCGCGCTTGTATAATGCCTTCCGCGGGCAGGCCTCGGCGCAGGAGGGGTGCGTGCAGTGGTTGCAGATCCGCGGCAGGTAGAAGTAGTAGCTGTTGGGGTACTCGCCGGCGCCCTGGTCCTCGTCCCAGTTCGGGCCCCACTCGGGCGTCTCCCCCTTCGGCCGGAGCGACTCGTCGCTGCCGTCGTAGAAGATCTCGTCGTGGTTGAACTCCCAGGGGCGCCCCCAGTCTTCCTGGCTGGGGAGTTCGCCGACCTCGCGCTCGCCGTGGGTGTCTTCCATGTCGGCCTGCTCGGCGGACTCGAACCCGCCGCCCTTCTCCTCCCAGTCGCGCGGGTAGCCGCGACCGGGCTTGGTCTCGACGTTGTTCCAGTACATGTACTCCCGGCCGCCGCCCTCCGTCCAGAGGGTCTTGCACGCGACCGTGCAGGTCTGGCAACCGATGCACTTGTTGAGGTCCATCACCATCGCGACCTGGTGGTCGACGCCGTCGGCCAGTTCGACGGTCGCGCCGTCATCCTCCTGGAGACTCACTGGCCGTCACCCCCGTCCTCGTCGCTGGAACCGCCGTCCGTCGCGGTCGGGGTCTCCGTCTCCCCGTCGGCTCCGTCCACGGTGTCGTCGGTGTCGCCGCTGACGTTGTCCGCGTCGTCGGTCTCCAGCCAGCTCCGGTCCATCGACTCGACGAGTTCGACCTCGACGTTGACGTCGCTGTTGACGCCGGTCGGGCCCCAGTAGTTGGGCCGGAACGAGAGGTGTTCGCCGCTGTCCTCCGGGTACTGGACGAGCTGCGTGGGTTTCATGTACATGTCCACGAGGGTGTTGAAGTTGCCGCGGCTCTCGAACTGGAATCGCTCCCAGGCGAAGTACATCCGCGCAGTCCCCGGCTCGCTGCTCGGGTACACCTTCGCCTGGAGCTGTAGTTCGTCGGTGTCGTTGTACACCCGCACGACGTCGCCGTCCTCGATGTCCCGCGCTGCGGCGTCGTCGGGGTGGAGATAGACGAGCGGTTCGCCGCGCTGCAGCCGGAGCATCGTCTCGTTGTCCCGCCACGTCGAGTGGATCGACCACCGGCCGTGCGGCGTGTTGTATCGCAGGGTGTACTCTTCGGGGTCCTGCGGTTCGTACGGGCGCTTGTGCGTCGGGAGCTCCTCGTCGAAATCGAGGAACCAGTCGTGGTCGATGTAGTACTGCTGGCGCCCGGTGAACGTCGGCCACGGCTCCTTGTCCTGAACGAAGCGTTTCCACGGCGTGTACGCCTCCCCGTCCTCGATCGGCGATGTCCAGTGGTCGCCCGAGGCCAGGAACCGACGGGGCTGCTCGTCGATGTCGTCGAACGTGATCTGCTGGCCTTGCCCGGTCTGCGCAGCGGTTTCGTCGCCAGCGCCGCCAGTGTCGTCGCCGCCCGACGACGTCTCGTTACCCTCCGAGTCGGCGGCGGCCGCGTCTTCTTCCGCACCGTCTCTCGCGGGCGCCTCCTCGTCGTCCCCCGACACGCTCCCCGGGTTCGTCTCCTCGGAGTGTTCGAGGATGAACTCGCAGGCGGCGCGGTCTTCGGCCAGCGCGCCGGCCTCGCCGGTCAACTGGTCGCGGACGTAGTCGTCGTGGACCGTCGTCAGGTCGATCTGGCGGTCGAACGACCGGTCGTCGACCGGTTCGAGGTCCCGTTCGCTCGCGAGTTCCTGGATCTTCTGGGCGAGCTCCCGGAAGATCTGCCAGTCGGTCTTCGACTCGCCCAGCGGTTCGACCGCGGGCGTGAACGGGTGCACGTACGTGTGCATGTCCGTCATGTTCAGGTCGTACTTCTCGTAGTGGCTCGCCGCGGGGAGCACGATGTCCGAGTACAGCGCCGAGGAGTCCATCCGGAAGTTGATGTCGACGACGAGGTCCAGCTTCGGCCACAGGTTCTGTTTGATGGAGACCCCGCCCTTGGACTGGTTGAAGTAGTTCCCCCGCCAGATGAACATGACCGAGGGGTCGGGACGGGTCCCGTCCTCGCGGCGTTCGGGGTACACCGGCATCCACCCCCGGTCGATCGATTCCTGGATGCGTTCGCGGGTGTCGTCGTCGACCTCGCCGAGGATACCGCCGTGGTAGTAGGTCCACAGCGCCGTGGCGACCGATCGTCCCGGGACGGGGAAGGCCAGTTCCGACCAGCCGTGGAACGTCCAGATCTTCTCCTGGCCGACGTAGTGGTCGAAACCGGTGCCCTGACGACCGAGGTTCCCGGTCAGCGTGAGGAGCAACTGGATGGAGCGGTTGCCCAGGTCGTTGTGGTACCAGTCGTTGACGCCCTTGCCGTGGATGACCTTCGCGCGCTCGACGTCGGCGAACTCGCGAGCGATCCGCTGGTAGGTCTCCGTGCCGACGCCGGTCTCGTCGTAGACGAACTCCGGATCGTACTGCGAGAGCTCGTCCTGGAGCCGGTTCCAGACCGTCCGGACCCGCACAGACCCGTCGGCCGCGTCGACGGAGTCGTCGACGTCGAGCCGGGGGTCGAAGTCGAGTTCGATGCTGGCTTCGGGGTCGTACTCACCGGCGCGGTTGCCGAGCGACCCCGGCGCGGTCCGCAGTCCGCCCTCTCCGTCTGCGAGGACGAACACCTTCTCGGGGTCGCCCGCGTCGCCTCCGAGGCCCGGGACCTCGCTCGCGCGCAGGAACTTGCCAGTGTCCTCGCGGACGAGCAGCGGCATGTCCGACTGCTCTTTGAGGTGGGCCTCGTCGTACATGTCCTCGTCGACGATCGTCCGGGCCATCCCCAGCGCGAGGGCGATGTCCGACCCCGGGTCCGGGGCGAGCCACTCGTCGCAGTGGATGGCGGTCTGGGAGTAATCGGGGAAGACGCCGACGCGCTTGGTCCCCTCGTAGGCCGCCTCCAGGAAGTACTTCGCGTCGGGGATGCGCGTCACGTTGACGTTCGACCCCCAGGCGATGATGTAGTCGGCGTTGTACCAGTCGGCGCTCTCGGCGTTGTCCGTCTGGACGCCCCACGTCAGCGGCTCGCCGGGGGGCAGGTCCGAGTACCAGTCGTAGAAGGAGTGCGAGACCCCGCCCAGGAGGCGGATGAGTCGCGACCCGCTGGCGAAGGAGACCGGGCTCATCGCCGGGATCGGGGTGAACCCCGAGACACCGTCGTAGCGCTCGGCCTGCACCTCCTCGATGACCTTCTCGGCGATCTCGGTGAGCGCTTCGTCCCAGGAGATCTGTTGCCACTGGCCTTCGCCGCGCTCGCCGACCCGCCGCAACGGGGTGGTCACCCGGTGGTCGGCGTTGACGTAGTCGGTGTAGCAGGCGCCCTTCTGGCAGCCGCGGGGGTTGGGGTCGGGGACGTCCTCGTCGAACTGCGGATAGTCGGCGGCCTGCTCCTCGCGCCAGACCTGGCCGTTCTTGACGTAGACGTTCCACGAGCAGGAACCCGTGCAGTTGACGCCGTGGGTGCTCCGGGAGACCGAGTCCCAGTCCCACTCCTCGCGGTAGAGGTCTTCCCAGTCGCGGTACTGGTAGTCCCCGATGTAGTCGCCGTCGGGGACCGTCTGGAGCCCGTCGAGCTGGAAGAACTCCTGGGCGAGGCCCGTGCCGCTCGCACCGAGGGCCGCCGCGACGCCCGCTCCCTTCAGGAACGAGCGACGGTCGACGGTCCTCGTTCCGGAGTCGGTTCGCTGGCTGTCTCTGTCGTCGTTGGATCTGTGGTCACTCATCTGTATCGTCGCGTGCCGGATCGGCCGTTCGTTCGACGAACACGGTACTGAGCGCGAGCGCCGCACCGCTCGCGCCGAGCGCGACTCCCACCACAGAGCCCCCTCCGACTTCGAGGCCGGCTGCCACGAGCGCCACCCCGCCGAGCTTACTCAGCCGGTCGGCCCACCGGTAGGTCCGCGGGTCGAGCGCGAACCGCCCGCCGGCGTCACGCACCGTCGTCACCCCCCGCTGGCTCACTGTCGTCCCTTCCCGGCGGCTCGTCGTCGTCCCTTCCCGGCGGCTCGTCGCCGCCCCCTCCCGGTGGCTCGTCGCCGTCTCCTCCCGACGCCTTGCCGCCGGGGTCGTCCCCCGACCGCTCCCCGCTGGTTTCGCCCGAGGCGGCTCGCTCGCCGCCGTCCGGGGTGACCTCCGGGCGGGTCCCGTACAGCGGGCCGTCGTACCGGTCGATGGCGAGGTACGTGATCGCGCCGGCGACGATCGGCCCGAGGATCGTCGCGGCCAGCAGTATCGGGTTGATGACCCCCGTCGAGAGGCCGGTGATGTCGGCGACGATAGTGTTCATCCCCGCGATGGAGGCGATCATGATGAACACGACGCCGGCGACGCCGACCGCGGTCTGCCAGGCGCGGGCGAGCGGGTCCACCGAGAAGTGGCGGGGCTCGTCCCGGGAGTCGATGAACGGCCAGACGAACAGGAGGCCGAAGACGATCCCCGGTAGCATCATCCCGCCGATGAACTCCGTGCTGACGTGGACGCCGAGCAGGTCGAAGCTCAACCACCCGGGCAGCAGCTTCAGGAAGCCGAACACCCACATCAGGAACCAGTCGGGCATGATGAGTTCGGGCGTCGACGCCGGGTCGTTCGGCCCGTACTCGGCGACGTTGTGGACCGGCAGGAACGCGGCCAGCAGTGACAACGTCGCCATCGTCAGGAAGAACACGATCGCGCTGATGGCGGCCTGGTTCGGGAACGCCGGCAGGCCGACCACGACGCTGTCGTCGTCGCGGTTGATTCGCCTGCCCTCGCCCACGAGGTCGTCCTCCCGCGGCGCCTCCGTGTGTTTCTGCCTGACGAGGATCGCCATGTGGACGGCGATCAGCCCCGCGATGACGGCCGGCAAGAGGAAGACGTGGATGAAGTAAAACCGCGGCACCGTCGCGCTCGAGGGGTACTCGCCGCCGAAGACGATCGCGCCGAGGATATCCCCCACTATCGGGACGGAATTCGCGATGCTGTAGCCGATCCCGGTCGCGGTGCTGGCGAACTCGTCGAACGGCAGCGCGTAGCCGGTGTACGCCGCGAACATCGAGGCGACGGCCAGCCCCGACCCGACGACCCAGTTCGGCTCGCGGGGGTTCTGGTAGGCGCCGGTGAAGAACACCCGGAGCATGTGCAGCGACAGGGCGGCGACGAAGAGGTGGGCCGCCCAGTGGTGCATCCGCCGCAGGAACATCCCGTAGGGCACCTCGTAGGTGATGTTCAGGACGCTCACGAACGCCTCCGGCAACTGCTCGCCCTGGTACTGCGCGACGCTACCCTCGTACTCGACGTCCGACGTCGACGGCTCGAAGAAGAACCCGAGGAACATCCCCGTGAGCACGAGGACGAGGAAGCAAAACAGCGCGATCTCCCCGAGCAGGTACGAGTCCTCGGCGGGGAACGCCTTGCCGAGGATGGGGATCTGGCTGTCGAGTTCGAGGCGCCCGTCGAACCACCGGTAGAGCCGGTCCAGTCGGTCGCCCACGGTCACTCACCCCCGGCACCGATCGGCCCCTCGAAGTCGCCCGTGGCGACGAGCGTTCCCTCCTCCGAGAGCCGGATCGGGAGTTGCGGCAGCGGTCGCGGCGGCGGCCCGCCAACGACGCTGGCCCCCGAGAGCGGGTCGAACTTCCCCGCGTGGCAGGGGCAGACGAGCGTGGTGTCGTCGATGTTCGACACCATACATCCCGCGTGCGTGCAGACCTTCGAGTACGCCGCGTAGCCGCTGACGATCCAGTCGGCGTTCGTCCCGTCGCCGTACTCCCCCTCCTCGAACCTGACCAGCAGCGTCGGCGCGTCTTCGATCCCGGGGTTCGTCTCCGGGAACACCGTGGTGAAGTCACCGAACGCCAGGGAGTCCTCCGTGATCGGCTCGCCCTCGGCGTCGACGAGCGCCACGTCGTCGCTGTACACCGGTCCGGAGTAGCCGCGTTCGAACACCCGCGTGAGCCCCGCGAGTGGCGCGGCCAGGCTCGCGACCACCGTCAGCCCCCCGACGGTCGCGAGCCCCTTCGCGACGTCGCGGCGCTCTATCTCGCCCCGGTCGTCCGACGCGAGGGACCTCGTCCGAACGACTCGCCCGCCGCCGTCGGAATCGCCATCCCCCTCTGGCTCCGCTCGGGCGACGTCCAGGTCGCCGAACTCCGCGCCGGGCACCGGGTCGTTCGATCTAGCACACGGGCACCCGTGGCTGGACTCGTCGTTCCGGTCGTCGCCTGGCCCCGTCATCACGAGTGCCCCCTTCGTTCGGCGACTTCGATGTGCGGCATGAACCAGGCGTAGTAGGCGACCGTGAGTCCCGTCAGCGACAGGAACATCCCGGCGGCGTAGATCCCGAAGTACTGGGTTCGCGCGAGCGTGAAGTACTCGCCGGTGAACAGCGCGGCGAAGACGATCGAGAGGACCGTCAGTCCGCCCATCGCCACGATCCCCTCGACGCCTTCCGACGCGTCGTGGTACTCGACCACCCAGCGATCCCTCGTCTGCATCCACGTTGGGGTCGCCACGCCCCCGTCGGTGGCGGCCGCCTCGTCGTCGCGAGCCGTGGGTCCCGCGTCCGGCGGTCGCACGGCCGCGTTCACGAACCGGTGTGCCGCCGCGAGCACGCCGAAGAGAGCGAACAGTGCGACCCAGACGATGACGCCGACCTGGCTCGGCGAGAGCTTGTTCGGCGTGTCGACGAAGCCGTCCAGCGGCCGGATCTCGCTGGCGCTGTGGTCGATCTCTATCTCTTCAGTGGGGGGTTCGCCCTGGATGGCGACGAACCACATCGGCAGCAACACCAGCGAGACGAGAACGAAGACCACGACCGTCGGTCGCCTCATCGCGCCCCCCGTTTCGGCCCAGGAACTCCCCGACCTGTCGGACTGGAGTCACACCGAGAGGAAATGTGCCAGTTCACAACGAGGAGCGTCAGTACGAGCCCACTTGTAAACACGTGACGGTGTTTCTTCGAAATCTCGGCGTGGAACTCGTTACACGGAGGTTATACGCAGTATCCGGATACCAGCTTCCCTCCCAGTTCGCGACCACAGTCGTTCGCGGACAGCTAGAAAGACGGTACCGGAGACGTAACGGATGATTACCGGGTTCCCTGACGACCTGTGGTCGTCGTCTGTATCGTCGCAGCGCCTGCCGACACTCGTCGAACGACGCGAGCGTCGGCCTCGAGCGAGGGGGGCGGTTCTACCCCTGTTCGACTTCGAAGATCTCGTCTGCGGCGAGCCCGTGGGCTTCGCGGTGCACCGCCTCGCCTGCTTCTTTGCTCGGGCCTTCGAACAGACAGAACACGGCACCTTCGTCCTCGTCTACCCAGTAGTTCAGGTATTCGACCCCGTGTTCCTCCTGGGTCTCGACGTCTTTCTTGTGGGACTCAACGACGTCTTCGACGCTCGCGTCGACGTCTCTATGAATGTCCATGTAGAGTGGCATCGCAACTCGTACCACGCCGCCGCGGCGGAAAAACCGTGAACAATTTCACGCCAGGTCGACGGTTGAGTAATCGAGTAACAACCCGCCCGGAGAGCGTTCCCAGTCTGGCACTGGTCGCCGTCCCGGCACTGGTCGCCGTCCCGGCACTGGTCGCCGCCTTCCGCCCCTGCTGAAGCCCGACAGTTCGAATTGGCCGTGATATCGCTCCGGTCCGGTCAGTCGATGGTGTCGGAGGGGCGATCCTCGAAGACCGGCAGCCTTCTCCGAGTCGTTTCCGTGTAATACCTTAGTGCCTTCACCTCGTTGAGAGGAACGAAGAGCGAGCATGGAGAGAACACATGAATCGCAGTAGTCCGACGGACAGCGCCACCGTCCCGTGGCGTTCGCGTCCGCTCCAGGCGATACTCGCCAGCACGGCGATCCTGCCGCTGGGCGTCCCCATGCTGAGCCCGGTTCTTCCGGCGATCCGGGACCACTTCGGCGTCGGTGACGCCGGTGCGAGCCTCGTCGTGGTGGCGTATTTCCTCCCCGCCGTGATCCTGTCCCCCCTCATCGGCGTGCTCATCGACCGCGCTGGTCGCCGGCGTGTGATGGGGGCGGCGCTCGTGATATGGAGCGCCGCCGGTACCGCCGTCGCCGCCGGTCCCGCCTTCGAGATCGTCCTCTCCCTTCGACTCGTCCAGGGCGCCGCAGCCGCGGCGGTGCTGATCGTCACCGTGACCCTGATCGGTGACCTGTTCGATGGCGTTCGACGCAACGCCGTGATCGGGATGAACGCGGCGACGCTGTTTGTCGGAGCCGCTCTCGCCCCGCTCGTCGGCGGCGTGCTCGTCGAATACGGATGGACCGTTCCGTTCGGCGCGTACGTCGTCGGATTCCCGGTCGCCGTGTTCGCCCTCTACGCGGTCGCCGAACCGGCTCGCGGGCGCCCGAAAACGGGAATCGGCTACATTCGCGGGGCCGTCGCCGCGTTGCCGACCGGTCCAGCGATCGGTCTCTACGGCAGTGCGATACTCGTCGAGTTCGCCACCTTCGGCGCGATCCTGACCGCCCTCCCGTTCGTCCTGGTGGGGGAGTACAGGACGGCACCGGTCGTCGTCGGTGCGGTCATCACTGCGAACCTGCTCGTCAGTGCGTTCGTCTCCGCGAACAACGGCCGGCTCGCCGCACGGGTACAGGAGCGGCGACTCATCGGGGCAGGGTTCGTCATTATCGCCGTCGGTCTCCTGTCTACCTGGTTCGCCAGCGGTCCGCTCCACTTCGGTATCGCAGCCGCGGTCTTCGGTGGCGGGTACGGTCTCGTCTTCCCGTCTGTGGACGCATCGATCAACGCCATGGCCCCGTCGAGCTATCGAGCCGGCGCACTCAGTCTCCGGAACAGTGCGACGTTCCTCGGCCGCGGGACCGGACCACTGCTGTTCGCTTTCGCGGCGTCCGGTGTCGGATACCGTCTCGTCCTCGTGGTTTGCGGTGCCGGTATCCTCGTCGTCGGAGTGAGCGCGCTGGCGCTCCCTCGTCGATACCGACGCCCGGAATCCGCCGAGGAGTAACTCGCCGCCCAAAGGGATTTGTACGAACCTCTCCAAATGTTCTCGAACGTATACGGGGGGTGCCCGTTTGGAAGGAGCCCTAATCGCGGTTACTGCTCTACTGGCGTTTGAAAAATACCCCCTCTATACGTTCATTCACCACACACCAGCGCGGACGTCGACGAGAACCCTGGCTGCGGTAAACGCGTTTCCGACCTTCGATTCGATGGCTCTGGCGGATCCGAATTCGTATTCTACGGGCGTCAGGAACTCCGGCGGGAAATCGTAGTACGACTGCGACGTGGAACGGCCGTCGTCCACGTCGAACGATACGCTGGACGCCGTCTCGATCGCGTCGATAATTTGCCCCTTTTCGCTATTCGTTATCATTCCCGATTCGTCCAGAACGCGTAATTTCCGGTCGACCTCCATCTCCTCGATCCGCTTTCGGATGTCGTCGGACGCTCTCTGTTCGTCATCGACTAGATCGCGTCTAATGAGGTCGACGTCTATCGTTCTCCACTGATTTTCGTTGGTCGAATCGCGGAGGGAAGTCGATTGCGGCGGCGGCTCCGCTTCCAGTATCTTCACGAAGATGTCGTCGATCGTGAATCTGAGGAGGTCCGAAATCGAGGAGAAATACAGGAAGAGCAGTTCCGTTTGTGTCGGGCGATCCTCGTTTCGTAACGGTTCCGTGACGCGTTGAGTGATCGCCGTTCGTAATCTCCGCAGTTGAACGAGCGGACGGGCGATCGGGTTACCGTCCGAACTGACGACGCGATTTGGCACTGGAACGAGATTTCGATTGACGTCCGCTTCCGTTATCTCGTCGGCTTCTATCAGCACGTTCGAATAGAACCCCTGTATGAGCGCGTGACCGTACGCTGTCTCGTACTTTTCCTTCTGCCTGTATGCGACGAGGGTCCCGACCAGCAAGAGCGGAACCGCAGAGACGACGAATAGCGCCCGGGTGTAGTTACTGAGAAGATACACCGGAAATGCGACTGAATAGGCCGCAGTTCCGAGTGCGAACGCGACGATCAGAGACCGTGAGAACTGTTCGAGCATGAGCCACCGCTCGGCGAGGTTCGTTTCCCGATACAGACGGTTTCGAACCAACCAGAAGAGGGACGGAAGCCTGTTCTCTCGGAGACTTTCGTCCGGGCCTGTACCGATAGTGTACGACGTCTTGAAGTATTTTTCAGCCCCTTTCACGAACCTGTACTCGTTGCTGTTGCCCTGCTTGAACCCGTCGACCAGCAACTCCTGGAACACAGCTCGCTGGTCTTCGAAGGCGCTTCCGATGGTCTGCAAGACGTATCCGAGCGCGTACGAGAGGAGCGAGAACCCTGCAGCGAGGAACAGCGATTCG
The DNA here is from genome assembly GCF_051414035.1 of Halosimplex amylolyticum. Lineage (NCBI taxonomy): Archaea > Methanobacteriati > Methanobacteriota > Halobacteria > Halobacteriales > Haloarculaceae > Halosimplex > Halosimplex amylolyticum. The sequence goes on from NZ_JBLKNW010000001.1 coordinate 2,176,399, forward strand.
AGAAACACTGCCGGAAGTGCGGTGGCGATGCTCGAAGCGACCTCTGGGAGCGCGAGCAGCAGCAGAAGTAAGATTCCGCCGGGGAGGGCCACGACCAAGTTATCGAATGCGCTTATCTGGTCGGCGTCCATAAGTGACAGTTCTAAACGCTATTTGCTATAATAACGTTGGGCCGACAACTATCATTGGCCTGGGCGAAGAGTCGAGAAGACGGATCGGGCGGCCGCAGGACGACCGCTGGCCAGGTCGGGACCGCACTGTTTTCAGACGCTTCGCGGAGTTCGTGGTGGCGGTACCGGCTAGTTATTTCGCCTACGTGCGCCGCTCGTCTCGGACTGGACCGAGACCACGGAAGAAAGGACAGAGCCACAGAGAGTTCCGATCTACGAAGCCCTGCGGTACGTCAGCCGAACATCTGGCGCATCATGGGGTGCATCTCCATGAGCTGCTCTTCGGCGATCTCCTCGTAGATCTTGTAGGTGATGGAGACCGTCAGCAGCAGGCCCGTCCCGGAGACCTCACCGATGGTGCCCATCATGTTCGCGAGGACGGCCAGCAGGCCGACCAGCGCACCGCCGATGACGGTCACCTGCGGGATGTAGCGTTCGAGCACCTTCTCGATGACGCTGGTGTTCCGGCGGAAGCCGGGGATCTCCATCCCGGAGTTGTGGATCTGCTGGGCGGTCGCCTCCGGACCCATGTCCGTCGTCTCGACCCAGAAGATGGCGAAGATGGCGCCGCCGATGACCATGAACGTCAGGTCGACGCCGACGCGGAGCATGATCTGCCAGGGCTCGTTGGTCGTCTGGCCGAGCCACCACATCCACTGGCCGGGACTGCGGACCGGCGCCATGTAGTAGAACAGGCCGCCGACCGGGTTGGCGACGCCGCCCTGGCTCGACTGGTACGTTCCCAGCCACGCCGGGAGACTCCCCAGCTGCGCGTGCAGGATGCGACCCAGGAACTGCAGGTTCGCCTGCAGCGCGCGGACGAGGATCATCGGCAGGACGCTCGCGTAGATGAGCTTCACGGGGAAGCGACCGCGGGCGCCCTTGACGCGCGTGTTCGACAGGGGGATCTCGACGCGGACGCTCTCCGCGTAGACGACCACGACGAAGATCAGCACCGTCGTGATCAGCGCGAGGATCTGCCCCTGGCCGAAGATGAGCGTCTGGAAACCGCTACCGAGGATCGGGCCGACGTCGATGCGGCCGGTGAGGATGCCGATCCACGTCGGGATGATGCCGATGTTCTGCTCGTTGCCGATGAAGCTCGTCGAGACGAGCCCGCCGATCAGTCGCTGGCTGACGCCGGCGATGATGAACAGGCCGATCCCGGAGCCGACGCCCCACTTGGAGATGACCTCGTCCATGTAGAGGATGAGGACACCGCCGACGAAGATCTGGGCGAACATCAGCCACTTCACGCCCATGATACCGCCGGGGAACGACCGCGCGAGCGACTCGCTGGCCGGCAGGAAGCTCCCGGCGAACACCATCGGCAGGCCGGTCAGGCAGATCATCACGAGCACCAGGAACTTCTGCAGGCCCTGGTAGAGCACCTGATCCCGGGGGTTGTTCTGCGTGTCGAGGCCGAGTAGGTCGGCACCGCCGAGCAACTGCAACACGATGCTCGCCGTGACGATCGGTCCGATACCGAGTTGCAGTATCGTCCCCTGGCCACCGGCCAGGATCGAACGGAACTGTCCGAAGACGTCGCCGCCCTGTCCGCCCCCGAGGCCGAACAGGTAGACGTTCGTCAGGAAAAAGTACAGCACCAGCACGCCGGCCGTCCAGCCGAGTTTCCGCTTGAAGGGGACGTGCCCCTCCGGTCGCTGGACGGTGGGCATGCGGGTGAGTACCGGTTCGGCGGTGTCCTTCCAGCCCATGTTTATGAGTCGTCTTCGTCGTCAGGTGTATCCTTGTCGGTTTGCTCGGCGCGCTCCTTCCCGGTGACCGTCAGCTCCGTGCTGCCGCCCGCCGCCTCGATCTTCTCTTCGGCGGCCTCGGAGAAGTCGTCGGCGAGCAGGTGCAGCTCGTTGCGGACCTGGCCGCCGCCGAGCACTTTCACGACGTCGACCTCGTGGCCGTCTTCGACGACGTCGCGCGCGTCGATGCGGAAGCCGTCGCCTTCCTCGTCGGCGACGCCCTCCGCGGCCAGCAGCGCGGCGTCCTCGTCGAGCTGACGAACGTCGATCGCTTCGACGTCGTCCTGCACGTCGTCCGGTCGCTTGAACCCGTGTTTGTCCCACGGGCCGTGGTTGTGCATCTCGTGTTTGCGGCTCCCGGCGTTGCCGCGTCCGCCGCGGTGGCCGGCGCCGCGGCGGTTCTTGTGGGAACCGCCGCCGTGCGTGCGCGAGCCGCGCTGTCGTTTCTTCTTGGATGTCATCGCATCGCCTCCAGGAGGTCGTCGATGGACTCGGAGTCGTGTCGCCCGAGCTCCCCGCCCTCCTTGGTCGGGTGTTTGATCCCGTCGTGACCGCCACGCGGGGGGTGCAGGCGCAGCGTCGGCGCCAGCCCCTGCTCTTTGAGCGTCGTCTCCTCGTCGACCAGCGCCTCGGCGAGTTCCTCGACGCTCATGTAGTCGGTGTTCGCCACGACCCACGAGTCGTCGATGTCGGCCTCGCCCTCGAGGGGCTCGCCGCGGCGCTCGATGAGGAGCGCGACCGTCTCGACGCTGGGCTCGCCGAAGGCCACGTAGTCGTTGACCTTCGTGACCATGCCCCGGTAGGTCTCCGTCTCGGGGACGAAGGTGGCGTGGTTCACGCTGTGGACGTTGAGCATCTCGAGCGTGTCCCGAACGTCCTGGTTCATGTTCACTTCGCCGCGAAGCTGTACGAGCGCTTGCATCACTCGATCACCTCTCGCTTCTCCCAGGTCTCCTGGGGGACGCGGGCTTCCGCGGTGTTCTGGAGCGCGTTGAACGTCGCCTTCGCGAAGTTCACCGTCGTGCGCGTGTTGCCCGACGAGCGCGTCCAGATGTCCTCGATGCCCGCGAGTTCGAGCACGTGCCGGACGGTCTCTCCGCCCGCCAGTCCGAGCCCGCGCGGCGCGGGCTGGAGCTCGACCTCGACGCTGCCGGCCTTGCCGGTCGTCCGGAGCGCGACGGTGTGGGCGCGCCCACAGCCACACTCCCAGGACCCGCAGCCCCGCGAGACGTCGATGAGGTTCAGCTTCGCCACCTCGATGGCCTTCTGGATGGCGCCGCCGACCTGGTCGTCGCGCCCTTCCGCGTAGCCGACGAGGCCGTCGCGGTTGCCCACGACGACCACGCAGCGGAACTTGACGCGTCGCCCGGAGTCGGTCATGCGCTGGACCATGTTGATGTCCAGCACCTCGTCTTCCAGCCCGGGGACGAGCTGGTCGACGATCTCGGGCTCTTTCAGGGGCAGGCCGGAGTTGAGGGCGTCCTGCATCGAGTCGATCTCGCCCTCGGCCACCGCCTTGCCCAGGCGTGTGCGCGGCTCCCAGCCGCTACTCATAGTTCATCCGCCTCCAGCAGTTGTTCTCGCATGTCGTCGAAGTGTTCCGGTAGGTCTGTTGCGTCGAACTCCCCGCTGTACAGCCCGTCGTCGAGCTGTTCGGCGTACTCGGCGATGTGCTCGCCGCGCGTGCGCGACCAGTCCGCGAGCACGCTGTCGTTGTGGGGAATGTCGAGTCCGGCGTCGATTGCGCCTTCCTGTACTGCGAATACTTTGCTACCCGGCGTCGGCGAGTTGAGGCCGATGTCGAGGACGGCCTCGTCGAGGCCGGCCTCCTTCGCGCGCAGCCCCGCGAGGACCCCGGTCAGGTAGGCCGCGGGCATGTTGCCCGTCGGGCCTTCCCAGCCGTAGTCCTCGAGATCGCTGGAGTGCGCGCTCGCGGCCGTCTCGTCGCCGTTCGTCCCGGTCGTGACCAGCTGCGCCGTGACGTGCTTGTTGCTCTTGCGAGCGACCAAGCGCGGTTTACCGGATTTCAGCAGGCGCAACCTCTGATGGTAATCGGTCCGGGCCTCGCGGCGACGCCGCATCGGCACCGTGTAGCGTGGTCCTGTCGCCATTAGTTGTCCTCCAAAGTTCGTTCGATGTCCGCGACGCTGTCGAACTCCCCGCCGCTCGCGCGGTCGTAGAGCTCGCGGTAGCGCGACTTCGAGATGGTCCCGTCGTCGCGCAGCTCGCGGAGCTTGTTCCGCTGTGCGCGGATCTTCGACTGCCACTTCTCCTTCTCGTTCTCGCGCCCGCCGGCCGTCCCCTTCCGGGACCCCTGTCCCTTCTGGTGACCGTAGGCGCGTTTCTCCTGGCGCTCCCGCGCGCGACCGCGCGAGTTACCCTTCGGCGCTTCGGCGCGGATGGCGCCTTCGTCGACGAGCTGGCGGATGTCTTCGCGCGTGATCGCGTCCGCGAGCTCGCCCTGTCGCTCGGGGTCGAGCCAGATCTTGTTCTTCCCGACGTCGAGGACGTCGGAGGCCATTCGCTTCTGTGCGCTCAGGTCAGTCATCTACTTCGACCTCCTCGTAGGTGGGGTTGAGCACGCGGATCTCTCGGTCCTCGGCCTCGTCCTCGATGCGCTCGCGCTTGCGACCGCCGACTTTCGAGGCGATGCGGACGGCCTGCGTGTCGCCGTCGACGTCCTCGAGGTCGTCGAGGTTGTGCACGTGCACTTCCTCGAAGCCCGAGGGGTGCAGGCCGCGAACCTCCGTCGGCGAGCGGAAGCCCGCCTGGACGGTGTCGCCCTTGCCCTTGATACCGATCCGCTGTTTCGAGAGCTGGCCACGGGGCTTGCGCCACGACGTGGAGACGCGCTTTTTCTTGTGGTGGTCCTGCCGGTTGAACTGCGGCTTGCTCGTGCTCGCTCGCTGGTTGAGCAGCCGCTCGGTGTTCTCGTCGAGGTCCGGCTCGAAGTCGACCTCGATGCGCGGGCGCATCTCGGTCTCGACGTCTTCGGCCGGTTCCTCGGCGGCCTCGGTCTCCTCTTCTTCGACCTCGGCCTCCGTCTCTTCGGCGACTTCGAGACCGCCGACGTCCGCCTTGATGCGGGCCGCCAGGGCGTTGCCCACCACGTCGGCGAGCTCCTCCTGACTGGCGCCGCGGACGTCGTCGACCGTGTCGTAGCCGGCCTCCTCGAGGTCCTCCGCGCGGGAGGGCCCGACGCCGCTGATGTCCTCGAGCGTCTCGAACTCCTCGTCGCCCTGCTCCTCGTCGGAGCCGGTGTCTTGATTGTCGTCTGCCATCAGGCGTCACCTCGAGTCGGTTTCTGTGTGATGTACACCCCGTCCTGGAAGACGCGAACGTCCTTGTCCGGGACGCGGGTGAGCTGTTCGATGTCCGCGGCGGTCTGACCGACTGCTTCGACGTCGGGGCCGCGCAGGGTGATCTGCTCCTCTTCGACCTGCACCTCGGTGTCGCCGTGGATCTCCGTGCGGCGCGGCGCGCGCTCGCCGAGGAAGTTCTCGATGACGACTTCCTCGCCGTCGACGTCGACCTGCATCGGGAAGTGGGAGTAGAAGACTTCCATCTCGTACTCCCAGCCGTCGGTCACGCCGTGGAACATGTTCCGGACGTGACTCTCGAAGGTCCCCAGCGTCGACATCGTCTTCGCGTCGTCGGCGTCGCTCTCGATGACGACCGAGCCGTCCTCGACCGACACCGAGACGTCGGGGTACCAGAGCCGCCGGGTCACGCTGCCGTTGGGCCCCTCGACTGTGAGTTCGAGGTGGTCCGTCTCGGCGCTTACCTCGTCTGGAATTTCGAGTTCTGTGCGTGGCATTGTTAGTAGACGTACGCGATGACCTGGCCACCGATGCCCTCCTCGCGGGCCTCGTAGTGGCTCATGATCCCGTGGCTGGTCGTGACGACGAGCGTCCCGTAGTCACGGGCGGGGAGGAATCGCTTCTCCCACTTCTCGAACTCGTCGGCGCCCGCCGAATAGCGGGGCAGGACCGGGCCACATTCGTTGATCGCTCCTTTCAGTTCGACCTCGAACTGACCGGCTTTGCCGTCGTCGACGAAGGTGAACCCGTCGATGTACCCGCGGTCGTAGAAGACCTCGAGCACGCTGCCGATCTCGTTCGAGGCGGGTGATACCTCGTGGTCGAGATGCCCGACGCTCTCGGCGTTGTCGATCCCCGAGAGCGCGTTGGCGAGTGGGTCGTTTCCTGTCATGAATACTTCCTGAAGCCCATGCTTCGGGAGACTTCCCGGAAGCACTGTCGACACAGCCAGATGTCGTACTTGCCGACCAGTCCCTGCTCGCGGCCGCACCGCCGGCAGGTCTCGAGCTGGCCTGTCCGCTTTGCAACCTGCTCGCCTGTCTCTGCGTCGTCGGGCTCTGATTCGCTTTCGCTCATTCGCTGACCTCCACGTCGAACGTCCCCTCGACGAACGCGACCGCGTCGTCGACGTCGAGCCGGTGACTCGACGGGATCTGTCGGGACGCCTTGTCTCGCTTGGACACGCGGTAGCCCGGCCGGACCAGGTTGACCGTCACGTCCAGGCCGTAGATACCGGTGTTCGGGTCGTACTCCTGGCTCGGGAAGTCGGTGTGTTCCTCGACGCCGAAGCTGAAGTTGCCGGTGTCGTCGAACTGCGACCGACTCAGGTCGGCCAGGGAAAGCGCCGTTCGGAGGAACTCGTCGGCGTCCTCGTCGCGCAGCGTGACCTTCGCACCGATCGGGTCGCCCTGCCGGAGGCCGAACTCGCCGACCGTCGCCTTCGCCTGCGTGCGGACCGGCTGCTGGCCCGCCACGTCGGCGAGGATCTCCTCGGCGTCCGCGAGTTCGCGACCGCCCTCACCGACGCCCATGTGGACGACGACCTTCTCGACGCGCGGTTCGCGCATCTCGTGGAACTCCGAATCGGCGGTCTCGGAGCTCATTCGCCGTCACCTCCCTCGTCGACGTCGGCCGAGGCCTCCTCGGTCACGTCCTCGGGGGCCTCGTCGTCGTCGCTCGTGAAGTTCTCGTCGATGACGACGACGTAGCTCTCGATCGTCTCGAAGCCCTCGCCGTCGTCCTGCTCGACGAGCACGTTGTTCTCGGCGCTGCCGGGCGTGACCTGGATGGTCTCGACCGTCCCGATCTCGCCGGCGTGGGCGCCGTCGACGGCCGTGACCAGCGCGCCCTCTTCGTACTCGAAGTGGGCGACGATCTCGCCGTCGTCGTTCGAGACGACCACGGAGTCGCCGCCGTCGTAGGGGGCGCCCTCGTCGACGACCAGCGTCTGCCCGTCGTGGAGCGTGAGCTGGACGTCGCCGCCGGGGACGTGCTGTTTGTTCTCGATCTTGCCGAGCGTCGAGTCCGCCGCGTCCTCGTCGATCGGGGTCAGGGCGAGTCGGCCGCCCTGACCGGGGAACACGCGGTAGTACTCGTCTCGCTCGACGAACGCCAGGATGTCGAACATCCCGACCGGACGCTCCTCGTCGGAGACCGCCTTGCCGTTGATCAGGACGCTGTCCTGGTTGAGGGCGTAGCGGGCCTCCTTGCGGGTGTCCGCGTAGCCGAGCACGTCGCGCAGGACGATGAGCAGGGGAACCCCCGCCTCGCCGTGCGGGCCGGCGTCGGCCTTGACGGTGAACGTCTCGGTCTTGCGTTCGATCGGCCAGCTGTTCGGCACCGAGAGTCGTTTCTGATGCTTCGTCATGCGCTGTCCTCCTCGGATTCGAGACGCTCCTCGCGGAGGTCGTCCTCGAGGTTCAGGTCGGTGACGCGCAGGTTCGAGGCGTCGACCGGGCGGGGGACTTCCTCGCCGTCGGCCGCCTCGACCGTCACGTCCTCGACGCGGACCGCCGTCTCCGACAGGTCGACGTCGATGACCTCGCCGGACTCGCCGGCGAAGTCGCCGCGCAGCACCTCGACCGTGTCGCCTTCGTTGACACGGACGTTGCGCTGGCCGTACTCGTCTCGCAGGTCGGGCGCGAGCGTGGCACGAACCTTCACGTGGCGCTCGTGGAGCGCCGCGGAAGCGTCGTCGTTTCGCTGTTTGCGTGGTTGCTTGCTCATACTATCATCGTCGCCGTCGAGGCGACCGATCCGAATCGCTCCGCGACTTCGCGGGCGATGGGTCCTTTCAGTTCGGTCCCGCGGGGGTCTTCGTTGTCGTCGACGACGACCGCCGCGTTGTCTTCGAACTTCACGCGGGTGCCGTCCGGGCGGCGGATCGGCTTGCGCTGGCGGACGACGACCGCCTCCAGCACCTGCCGCCGCATCTCCGGGGTCCCTTTCGTGACCGAGACGGTGATCTTGTCACCGATACCCGCCTTCGGGTGGCGGTTCTTCGTTCCCGAGTAGCCGGCGATGGAGATGACCTTGAGCTCGCGTGCGCCCGTGTTGTCGGCACACGTGATCAGCGAGCCCTTCTCCAGACCCTGCGTGACGTCTGCTTTCATCGCCTCCATCAGTCGTCACCTCCCTCGCGAGAGACAACGACGTGGCTTTTCGTCTTCGAGAGCGGTCGACACTCTGCAATCGTGACAGTATCGCCTTCGGCGAGGTCGAGACACTCGGGTGCGTGGGCCGGAACACGGCTCCGCCGTTTCATCAGGCGGTCGTATTTCGGCACCGGCACGTCGTACTCTCGCTCGACGACGACGGTCTTGTCCATGTCTGTCGACGCGACTGTGCCTTCCAGCGTCTGCCCGCGGACACTCAGGGTGCCGTGGAACGGGCAGTTCTCGTCGTCACAGGCCGCGTCGGGTTCTTGTACGTTCAATCCTAGCGCCATTTGCTATCACCAGATTTCTCCGTTCTGCGTGCTGGCCGTGCGACCAGCCTGCGTCCTTCGACGGTCACGACCTCGCCCGATGCGAGTTCGAACTCGAAGGTCGTCCCCTCCTTGGGGACTGTCGCCACCCGATTCGCTCCCGCCGCCGGGGGCTCGTCGCTCCCGCGCTCGATGCCGAGGGTCTTCGTCGTCTCCGCGACGACTGTCCCCTCGATACTGAGCAGGTCGGGGTTGGCGCCCGCGCGAACGCGGACCTCCAGCCCGACCAGTTCGTGTCGCGGCAGCGTCTCGGGTGTTAGCGGCATTATTCGGACTCCTCGAGGTCGCCTTCTGCTTCGCGGCTGACGCCGCTCAGCTGTCGGGACCTCATTCGAGGTCCCCCTCTTCCCGCTGGACCGTCTTGATCCGCGCGATCGCTTTCCGGAGCTCCTTGATGCGACCCGGGTTCTCCGGGGCGCCACCGGCCGCCTTCACCGCGCGGTCGTTCAGGAGCTCGGTCTCGAGCTCTTCGAGCTCGGCCTCGCGCTCTGCGGGCGTCATGTCGCGGATCTCTTCGGTGTAGAGGACGGTCATTCGTCGTCACCCTCCTCGTCCGCGTCGGCGTCAGCGTCCGATTCGTCGTCGGCCGCGTCGGCGTCGGACTCCTCGTCGGTGTCAGCCTCGGACTCCTCGTCGGCGTCGGCCTCGGACTCCTCGTCGGCGTCAGCCTCGGACTCCTCGTCGGCGTCGGCCTCGGACTCCTCGTCGGCCTCCTCCATCTCGTCCATGAGTTCCTCGGCTTCCGCCTCGGTGTCCTCGTCGAGTTCCTCGTCGACGGCCTCTTCGAGGTCGTCGAGCTCTTCCTCGACGTCCTCTTCGACCATCTGGGCGTCGTCGCCCGAGGGCTCGACTTCTTCGTGCGCCTCGTCGACGGCTTCGACGACTTCCTCGTCGACCTCGTCGTCGACGTCCGGCTCGGTGACCGGCTCGGCCTCCGCCTCGTCGGGTTCGCCTTCGAGGAGCTCTTCGACGCTCTCGTCGGAGACGTCCGCGACGTAGTCCTCGACTTCCATGTCCTCGTAGACCTCGAAGTCGTCGGGGAGTTCGGCCTCGGGCGGGATGATCTTCACCTGCACGCCGATGGTGCCGAGCTTCATGACCGCGGTACCGATACCGTGGTCGACGATGTCCTCGGCGGGCTCGCCGTTGTGCTTGATGTATCCGCGGTTGAACTTCTCCACGCGCGAGCGCGCACCGGTGACCTTCCCGGAGAGGACGATCTCGGCGCCCTTCGCGCCGGCCTCCATGATCCGGTCGATCGTGGTGTGACCGGCCTTGCGGAAGTACCAGCCGCGTTCCAGGGCGTTGGCCAGGCGGTCGGCGACGATCCGGGCGTTGAGGTCCGGCTCGTCGACTTCCTGGACGTCGACCTGCGGGTCCTCGAGGTCGAACCGCTCCTCGAGTTCCGTCGTGATCTTGCGGATGTTCTTCCCGCCCTTGCCGATGACCATGCCGGGCTTCTCGGCTTTCAGGACGATCTGGGTACCCATCGGGGTCTTGGCGACTTCCATGCCGCCGTAGCCCGCTCGACCGAGTTCGTCGCCGAAGAACTCGTCGATCTGGGTCCGCTGGAGCCCGTCCTCGATGAACTGCTGTTCGTCGGCCATTATTCCTCGACCTCCTCGAGGACGAGTTCGACGTCGACCTGCATGGTGTTCCAGGGGCTCGCACGACCCATCGCGCGGGGCTTGCGACCCTGCTGTTCGCCGACCTTGTGGGCGGCGACGTGCATGATCTCCATGTTCTCGCCGTCGAAGCCCTGCTCGTCGGCGTTGCCGATGGCGTTCTCGAGCAGGTCGAGGAAGGCGTTGCTGGCCTTCTCCGGGTAGCGGCCGGCGTCCCAGCCGTCGATGTCGTTTCGATGACCGACGCCCGAGTTGTGCTGGCGGAACGGCACCGACTGCTCCTCGTCGATGACCGCCTGCAGGTACTCGACGGCGTCGGCGGCCGTCTTGCCCTTGATCTCGCGGGCGATGGCCTTGCTGTGCTTGTGGCTCATCTGACGCTCCCGAAGCATCGCTTTCGCCGTGGTCTCCGGGTCGGCGTCGACTGAGTAGCTGATTCCCATGTTATTTGAGCGGTACGAACTTCGAGGAGCGCGTGGCCCCGATGCCGGCCTGGCCGTGTTCGACGGACGTGCGTGTCAGCTGGAACTCGCCCAGGTAGTGGCCGAGCATCTCCGGCTCGACCTTGACGCGCTCGAAGCTCTGACCGGTGTAGACGGCGAAGGTCAGCCCGACCATCTCCGGGACGATCGGCATGTCGCGCAGATGCGTCCGGATCGGGTCGTTGGCCGTCTCTTCTTCGCCTGCTTCGCGCGCCTCGTCGAGCAGCTTCTGCTTCTCGACCGAGAGGCCACGCGTGATACTTCGCCGCTGTCGAGCGGGCAGCAGTTCCGCGACTTCTTCGAGCTCCATGTCCTGCAGCTCGTCGAGCGTGTGACCACGGTAGGTGAACTCACCTTCGTGGCCGATCTGGTATTCCGAACTCATCAGTTACCACCTCGGCCCGTGCGGCGCGAGGAGATGTCCCCGACCTTCCGGCCCGGCGGAGCGTTCCGCGAGACGGATTTGGGCTTGCCGGGGTGCTGGCGACCGCCCCCACCGAAGGGGTGGTCGACGGCGTTCATGGCCACACCGCGAACGTTCGGCCACTTCGTGCCGCGCGCTTTCATCTTGTGGTGCTTGTTGCCGGCCTTGACCATCGGCTTCTCCGTGCGGCCACCGCCGGCCACCACGCCGATCGTCGCCCGGCACTCGGGGTCGAGACGCTTCATCTCGCCCGACGGCAGCTTCACGACCGCGACCTTGCGGTCGTGGGTGAGCAGCTGCGCGTTGACGCCCGACGCGCGGGCGAACTTCCCGCCGTCGCCGGGGTTGGCCTCGACGTTGCACACCGGGATCCCCTCGGGGATCTCGGCGAGCGGGAGCGTGTTCCCGGGCGCGATCTCGGCGCTGACGCCGACCTGGATCTCGTCGCCCACGCCCACGCCTTCGGGCGCGAGGACGAGGCGCTGGTCGCCGTCCTCGAACTCGATGGCCGCGATGGGCGCCGAGCGAGCGGGGTCGTGCTCGATGTCCACGACCGTCCCGGCGATCATGTCGCCTTCCTCGACGGTGCGGTGCGAGAGCTCTGCCTTGTAGCGGTGCGACGGCGCTCGGAACGTGGACGTCCCGCGCCCGCGTCGCTGCCCCTGGATTCGTCGTCCCATTGTTAGAACACCCCGATCCTCGAGGCCACGTCTTCGGCCTCGTCGTCTTCGGAGAGTTTGACGTACGCCTTCTTCTCGCCGTCGGGTCGGACCTGCGTCGTCACGTCGACGACGGTCACGTCGAACTGCTCGGCGACCGCGTCGGCGATCTCCGGCTTGCTCGCGCTACTGTCGACGACGAACTGGAGCTTGTTCTGGAAGTCCAGGTCGTCCATCGCCTTCTCCGTCATCGTCGGGTGCTTGATGACCGAGTTCATCGGTCGGCCACCTCCTCGACGGCGGATTCGGTCCAGACCGTGAGGCGACCGGCTTCGCCGCCGGGCGCCAGGTCTTCCGCGTTGACCTCGCGCGCGGTCGTCACGTCCGCGCCCGCGAGGTTCCGAGCGGCCTTCGACGGCTCCTCGCTCGTCACGAAGAGGATCGACGTGGCGCGCTGGTACTTCCGACCGCGGGTCGTCCCGCGACCGGCTCGGACCGTCGCTTCCTCGGCGCGCTCGACGTCGTCGTCGACGCCGAGCGTCTCCAGCACGTCGACGACCTCCTGGGTCTTCACGAGGTCCTCGAAGTCGTCGGAGACGACCAGCGGGAGCACGACGTCGTCCGCGAACTCGTGTCCGCGCTCCGCGACGACGTCTCCGTCCGCGGTGGCCGCGATGGCCGAGCGGACGGCGAGCTTGCGCTCTTTCGTGTTGATGTCGAGCCCGCGGTCCTTCTCTTCTTTCGGCGGGTGTGCACGGCGACCGCCGACGGTCTGGGGAACGCGCCGCCCCTGCCCGTTCTCTCGGGGCACGTGAGCCATGCCGCGGCCACTGCCCTGAGACTCGGCGGGCGTGCGCATCCCTGCGTAGTCGTCGCTGCCGTAGTCCTGCTTTCTGTTGGCCTGTGCGGCTTGGACGGCCCGCCGGATCACGTCCGGTCGGTAGGCCGTCTCGAAGACCTCCGGGAGGTCGATGCCCCCGGCGTCGTCGCCGTCCAGGTCCAGTACTGTCGTTTCCATGCGTTAGTCCTCCTGTGATGTCGCGGCTCGGCCTCGACCGCCCTGGTTGGACTGGGTCGAGACGTACCGGACCTCGGGGTCGAGGCGCGGCTGGTCGTTGGGTCGGACGGCCGGTCGGAAGCGCACGACGCGCTGGTCCGGACCGGGCACCGAGCCCTTGACGAGCGTGTACGGCCCGTCGACCTCGCCGTAGTTGACGAAGCCGCCCTCGACGGTCGGCTCCGACCCCTCGCCGATGTCGATGAGTCGTTTGTTGAGTTCCGTGCGCTGGTGGTAGCCGGTCTGCCCCTGCTGGGGGACCGTCGAGCGCACTCGCGAGGGGTTCCACGGGCCGAGGTTGCCGATGCGTCGGCGCCAGCCCTGGCGGGCGTGTTTGCCCTTCCGCTTCTGGACGCCCCACCGCTTGACGGGACCCTGCGTCCCTTTGCCCTTGGTGACGGCGGCCACGTCGGCGTACTCGCCGGCGCGGAAGACGTCGTTCATGGCGTGCTCGCCGCCGTCGGCGACGAGGTCGAGCCCGAAGTCGAGGCGCTCGTCGAGCGAGCCGCCGCCGACCCGGGTCTCCATGACGTCGGGCTTCTTGCGCGGGACGCCGGGGACCTCGCTCGGGACGGTGTGCGTGATGACGCGCACGTCCCCGAGGTCGCCGTCGTCGTGTGCTTGTCGGATCTGTTCCTCTGCGGCGTCAGCGTCGTGTCCCTCCGGCACGTCGAGGGCCCGGTCGAGTTCGTCGTGGAACTCGTCGGCCCACACTTCCGTGAGGGGTCGCTGGCCGTACGGCGTGTCTTCGTAGGCTCGGAGCGCGACCGCGCGCATCGGCGGCGTCTCGACGACCGTCACCGGGACGGTCGTCTCCATCCCCTCGCGGGGGGAGTCGGGCTCGTCGTTGATCAGCACGACGTGTGTCATGCCGGCCTTGTATCCGGCGAAGCCCTGGAGACCCGGCTGGCCCTCGTCGTCGGGCCACGAGTTGAAGCGCGGAGTCTCACTAGCCGCTCGCGTACGCGGGCCGAAGCCCAGCGAGCCTTTGCGTGGTCTGTGCTTTCCTGGCATTTGTCTTACCTCGTCAGTCTGAGGGGCGCGAGCGTGGCGAACACCGCTTCCTCCGTTCGCACGACATCGCTGCCCTGGTCTGGGACCGTGTTGAGCCAGAGGTCGAACCTTTCGTCGCCTGTCTCCGCCGCGACGGTGTCCGGGTCCTCGTCGAGTATCGCGGGCAGTCCCCGCTCCGGCGCGCCGAAGGCGACCGTGAGGTCACCCAGGGGCGCCGATTCGTCGTCGGATGCATCAGTGTCGTCGGATCCGCCCGTCCCGCCGCCGGGACCATCGCCGCCACGAAGCCGTTCGACCAGCTGGTCGAGCTTCGTGACGGTCAGCTCCTCGCCGTAGCGAGAGGCCGCGATGGTCAGCCCGGCGTCGGGCCGCGCGAGCGCGTCGTCGAGGTTCGCGGCGTCGACGACGAACCCTGCCGCGGGCTCGTCGACGAGTTTCGCCCGAACCGGTCGTCGCGAAGAGACCCTGACGGAGACGCGCTCCCCCTCGCCGACCTCCATGTCGGAGGGCACGGGGAGAGAGATTGGGTGTTGCAGTCCGCAATTGACCCGTACGCGTCCATCAGCACCGACCTCGGTCACGATTCCCTGTCTTAACGACCCCGATTCGTCCGAACCGGAGCCGGTCCGTGAACGCACGCGGAGCGCCGGCAGGACCCCAGCGTACTCCAGTTCGTCCCGCCTGTCCCATACCTCCTTTCGGAGATAGGGGGGTGTGGCGGCGTACCGCAACACCGTTTCGACGAACCCGGCACCTCGCTTCTCGACCCCGTCTGGGTCGGCATAGACCGTGAGACGGTCAACCCGGAACACCGTGGCCGCCCTGGCCACGTAACCGATCTTGCGAGTCGCCTCGCGTTTGTCCTCGGCTTCCCGGGTGAGGGACGCCGGCACGAGCACGCTAGTGGTCATGCCGTGACGCTTCCACGCCGCGCCACTAGACTGTAGCGATACTTCTCCATCCCACCCTTAAAAATAGCGCGCTTCACGCGCGCGTCGAGAACCGTTCACACGCGTCCCATTCACACACGTACCGTCCGTCACGGCGGGATACTCGTCGAGCGGTCACCGCTTCGTTCCCGGCCACTGATCGAGTGTGTGACAGTCGCCGCAACTGGACGGTCGCGCGCGCCGCGGCGGTCGAGTTCCTCAGCCGCGGTCGGGGATGCTCTCGTCGCAGACCGGGCAGGCGCCGCGTCCCTCCCCGGCGGCGAGGTCGTTCGGCTGGCCGGTCCATCCACAGACGGGGCACTGAATCGGATCGCCGGGCATAACGCCTGAAAGAAGGGTTCGCCAGCCGGAAAAGGCTGGTGTCCACTCCGCTCGACCGACTCCGACCGGTCGGACGATGTGACGGCTCTTTGAGCCTCTAGAAGGGATTTATACCGAGCGCCCACAGGACCGGACATGGATCGGCGCAGCTGCCTCGCGCTCGTCGGAACCGTCGCAAGCGCCGGCGTCATCGGCTGTCTCTCGGACGACGGCGAATCCACCCCGGCCGGAACGGCGTCGGGACCGCGGTCGGACACCGCGACCGCGACGGGCACTCCCCCCACGGAGACGGCGACCGTTCCCGACGTCGAGACGCCGGCACCCGGAGAGTGTGAGGCAGTCGCGCCGCCGCGGCCGTCGACGGGAGACGGGCTCCCGGATCCGAGGGCGTACCCCGAGAAGCCAGCGGCGATCGAGAAGTCGTCCGCGAAGACGTTCGTGGAGGAATACGAGGCCGCGTATCGGTACAATCGGCGGCTGGCCGACCTCGCGGCGGACGGCGAGTGCCTCAAATACCTGGACGCGTCCGTCACCGAGAGCGCGGTGGCGGCCGTCGAGAACGGGTTCTCCGGGGAGGTCACGACCCGCGCCTCGTATACCGGGGCTCCCTGTCCGGGATCGACGGGCACCGATACGCCGACGCCGCTCCCGCACGCGGACCTCGCGCACGAATCCGCGGAATACTACCTCACGGACCGGTTCCTGTTCCGGAACGGGACTGTCGTCGAGTGCTGGGACTGAGACGTGCGGACCGAACGGCGAGCGCGTCGGTCGTGATATTCGCGGGGAAAATCGCCAGGGGGCGCGGCCGTCACGGGCGCCGCTTCGACTGTTTCGGAAGCCTTTTATCCCTTTCCGCCAGTCGATATTGATGTAGGCGCGCCGGAGCGGCCCGGTGGCGTCGGACCTAGTACGCGACGGTGGTGTAGTGGTATCACAGGACCCTGCCACGGTCCTAACGGGGGTTCAAATCCCCCCCGTCGCATTCTCGCCGCTCGTAAACTCGCGAGCGGCGCGTATCGTCGTCGGGGATTTGAAGTAGGGAACGGAGCGAAGCAGAGTGACCGTGGTTCAAATCCCCCCCGTCGCACTTCTATCGAGCGCTAATCCGCGAGCGGCCGCTTCGCGTGCCGCTCGCATCAGTGCGAGATTGAATGCAGCAGGGGGATTTGAACCAGACCAGTCGCGCGCAGCGACCGGCGGGAGCGAGCACGTCTGGGCGAGGTTCAAATCCCTCCCCCGTCGCACTTCTCTCGCGAACTGCCCGGTCAGCACCGCGTAGCATGTGCTTACTCCCGTGAGCGATTCGCTGCCTGTTCGAGGATCCGAACGACGAGACCGTCGCTGTCGACGGTGAGGATGGACTGGACCGAGAAAACCGGGTCTGGTCGTGACGGAAGCGTTCAGTCGGACTGCTGGGGGACCGTCGCCTCGGACTGCTGGCGGATCGCGCGCTTTCGTTCGTCGATAGCGGACTCGATCGCTGCACGCAGGTCCACGCTGGACGCGTCCTCGAGTGCCGTTTCGAGTTTGGAAAGGGTGTCGTCTTCTTCGTCCCCGGGGGAGTAACGTCCGTCTACCATATCCTCCCGCAATCCGAGATTCCGCCTTAACCTTTCGGTCTAACTATCGAATTTGGGAACCTCAGAGCCATCGCGCAGGAATTCGGCCGGACCTCGCAACGAGGCGGTACGGTTCCGGGGCGGAACACGCATTCCCGTGGCAACCCCCGACAGCACTATGCTATCGGCGCTCCCAGTTCCGGTAATGGCGTGCTATCGCTTGGCACGCACCGTCGCACTGGCGGTGCTCCTCTCGCTCGCGGGCTGCGGCGGACTCGGTGGGAGCGACTCGGCCGACGGGGGGACAGTGACGCCGGCGCCGGTCCCGACGGACGGGGCGCAGTACCCACCGGGGATCGGGAAAGACGGCGTGGCGGCGGACGTCGTCGCCGAGACGCACGAGCGCCGGATGAACGAGACCAACTACACGTTCGTCAGCCGCCAGCGGGTCGCGGGGCCGAACGGAACGATGTGGGTCACCAATCGGACGCGGCGGATCGCGAACGACGAAGGCGCCTACGCGGGGAGGATCGACCACCGCGTCGAGGAGTTCCCGCTGGGGCGGTTCGCCGCGCCGATCGAGTACTGGGGCAACGAGAGCGTCTACGCCAGCCGGCGGATCCTCAGCGAGCGGACGCAGTTCCACGGGTGGTCGCGGACCGACCAGACCGACGATCTCACGTCGCTCCCGCTGATCGAGCGGACGCTCGCGGCGACCGAACTCTCCGTGGTCGACCGCCCCGACGGCGTGCGACTCGTCGGGCGGTCCCTCCGCGAACCCGACCGGCTCCCCAGCCCGCCGTACCTGACCGATCCGCGGAACGTCTCGCTGACGGTGCGGGTCACGGACGAAGGCATGATCACGCGGTGGCGCCTCGCGTACGACGCGACGCTCACCAACCGGACGGTGCGGGTGACGCGCGAGGCCCGCCTCACTGCCATCGGGTCGACGACGGTCCGGCGGCCCGACTGGGTCGACAGGGCGCGCGCTGAGACGCTCGCCCGCCAGGGAGAGTGACCGGTCCACCGGACCGAGTGACTGGTCCGTCGGGACGAGCGTTCGCCCGCACGGACGGCCGGTACCGAACGAACTACGAGCGTTCGCCCGCTGGACACTGTCATGACGGCAGAGAAACTCCCGCGGATCGGACTCGGAACCTGGCAGAACGAAGACCCGGACCAGTGCGCCGAGACCGTTCGGACGGCCCTGGAGATGGGGTATCGCCACGTCGACACGGCGCGGTTCTACGGGAACGAGGAAGCCGTCGGTGAGGGCATCGCGGCGGCGGACGTCGCGCGCGAGGACGTCTTCCTGGCGTCGAAGCTCCATCCGATGGCCGAGGGGCTGGCCTACGACGAGGTCTACGACGGGATCGAGGAGAGTCTCTCGCTGCTCGGCGTGGAGGCGCTGGATCTCGTCTACGTCCACTGGCCGGTCGGCAACTACGACGCCGCGGAGACGCTGTCGGCGTTCGGCGACCTCGTCGACGACGGGCTGGCCCGCTACGTCGGCGTCTCGAACTTCGACACCGAGTTGCTCGCGGAGGCGCTGGACGCGCTCGACGTGCCGCTGTTAGCGAACCAGGTGGAGCGCCACCCGATGTTACCCCGCGACGACCTCGTCGCACACGCGCAGGAACACGACTATTACCTGGTCGCGTACTCGCCGCTCGGCCGCGGCGACGCGTTGGACCTACCCGCCGTCGAGGCCGTCGCCGAGAAGCACGGCGTCTCGCCGGCCCAGGCGTGTCTCGCGTGGGTGACCCACCCCGACAACGTCGTCGCGGTACCGAAGGCGACCGGGGCCGACCACCTGGAGGACAACCTCGCGGCGGCCGACCTGACGCTCGACCCCGAAGACGTCGAGCGCATCGACGCCGTCGATAGACGCGAGCGGTTCGTCGACCGCGAGGGCGCCCCCTGGAAGTGAGAGCCGACCAGGAACACGACACCTCGATCGCTGTTCCCGGCAGGAACCGCCGAAGCTTATATTACGACAGATCCGCATCTTAAACTATGGCAAACCTCTCCCTGCGCGGGACGACGAAGGTGTTCGACGACGGTGGCGACGAAATCGTCGCCGTCAACGACCTCGACCTGGAGATCGAGGACGGGGAGTTCGTGGTACTCGTGGGGCCCTCCGGGTGTGGGAAGTCGACGACGTTGCGGATGATCGCCGGGCTCGACACGCCGACAAGCGGGACGATATCGATCGGCGGCGAGCCGATCCAGGACAAGCGCCCGCAGGAGCGGGACATCGCGATGGTGTTCCAGTCGTACGCGCTGTACCCGCACATGACCGTCCGCGAGAACATGTCCTTCGGCCTCGAAGAGTCGACGGACATGTCCGACGACGAGATCCGCGAGACTGTCGAGGACGCCGCGGAGACGCTCGGCATCACCCCGCTGCTGGACCGCAAGCCCGACGCCCTCTCGGGCGGCCAGCAACAGCGGGTCGCGCTCGGACGGGCGATCGTCCGCAGCCCGGAGGTGTTCCTGCTGGACGAGCCGCTCTCGAATCTCGACGCCAAGCTCCGCGCGCAGATGCGGACCGAACTCCAGCAGCTCCAGAACGACCTCGGCGTGACGACGATGTACGTCACGCACGACCAGACCGAGGCGATGACGATGGGTGACCGCATCGCCATCCTCAACGACGGCGAACTCCAGCAGCTCGGGACGCCGATGCAGTGTTACCACGAGCCGTCGAACGTCTTCGTCGCCGGGTTCCTCGGCGAACCGGCGATGAACTTCTTCGACACGGAGTTCGACGACGGAACGCTGCTCGGCGACGGGTTCGACTACGACCTCTCGCCCGAGGTCGCGGCGGACGTCGAAGGACACACCGAGGTCACGCTGGGAATCCGACCCGAGAGCATCGAGATCATCGACGAGATCGACGAGACGGCAGCCGACGACGTGGTCCCCGCGACGGTCGAAGTCGTCGAACCGCACGGCGACGAGAACGCGGTCCACCTCCGGATCGGCGACGAGGACACCGAACTCACCGTAATGGTCGACGGGATGCGCTACCTCTCGGCCGGCCAGGAGGTGGGCGTCCGCTTCCCCGGTGACGCCGTCCACCTCTTCGACGGCGTCACCGGCGAGGCGCTCCACAACCGCGAACTCACCAACGTCGAACGGGTCGAAGAGATCGGTACCGCCCAGTCGGCCTGACTGGCCGCAGTCACCGGCCGGTGACGTCACCATACGCGGTATTTTGCGCCAGGTTCGGTGACGTGACACCTGTCTTGAAGTAACCGGACTGCTTTCTCCGGATCGAAACTCTTCCGGCCCGAAATCGGTCGATCTGTGTCCGTTTCCCGCCTGTCGGGTTCCGTCTGTCCGATTTGCGTCCCGCGATCCCGCTCGAATTCGATCACGTACTCCCCCAAATAATTATGTAGATAGACTCATTACGTCAGTGCATGCCGCAAGATGGCAGTTCTGGCAGTGACAGAGTGGATTTAACTCGACGTCGGATGATTCAGGTGGGATCCGTCGGCGTGGGTGGACTCGTCGCAGGGTGTATCGGCGGCGGTGACGGTGGCGACGGCGATGGTGGCGACGGCGGCGACGGCGGCGATGGTGGCGACGGCGGCGACGGCGGCGACGGTGGCGACGGCGGCGGAACGCCGACGATGACGGACAACGCGATGGAGGCGTTGCACGGCTGGACCGGCGGCGACGGCGCCGCCGCAGTCGGCAAACTCGTCGACATGTTCGAAGAGCGCCACTCGGACATCGAGCACGACATCAAGCCGATCGGCGGAGACGCCAACGAGAACCTCAACGCGACGGTCGCGCGCCGGCTGGCCAACCGGAACCCGCCGGACGCCTTCGCGTCCTGGCCGGGCAAGACGATGGAGCAGTACGGCGGCCGGCTGATGAGCGTCACCGACGTCTGGGAAGAGAACAACTACACGGAGACGATCCATCCCAAGGCCCGAGAAGCGAGCAAACTCAACGGCGAGTACCGCTCGATAGCGCTGGGTTCGCACCGGCTGAACAACCTCTTCTACAACGTGAGCGTGCTCGAAGAGGCGGGCGTCGACCCGGAGAGCCTGACGTCCTACGACGCGTTCATCGACGCGCTGGACGCCGTCGACCAGAACACCGACGCCGTCCCGATGACGATGACCACCCGCGGGTCGTGGGCGAACCTGCAGTACTTCGTCGAGTTCTTCCTCGGGACCGAAGGCGCCGACGCCTACGACGCGTTCATCAACGGCGACGGCGACAAAGAAGCGCTCGTCCGCGCCCTGGAGAAGACGCAGAACGTCATCGAGAACTACTCGAACGACGATAAATCGTCGATCAGCTTCCCCGAAGCCAACGACAAACTCATCGCCGGCAACGCCGCGTTCTTCACGATGGGCAACTGGGCCTACGGGATGTATCGGAATACAGAAGACTTCGAGTTCGAAGAGGACTGGGGGTGGGTGGCGTTCCCCGGGACGGACGACATGTACGTCTGGCACCTCGACAACTTCCTGTTCCCGCGGGACGGCAACGCCCCGCGCAAGGCGAAGATCTTCTGTGAGTTCCTGGGGACGAAAGACGTCCAGGTGGAGTTCAACAACCTGAAAGGGTCGATCCCGCTGCGCACGGACGTCGACGGCAGCCGCCTGTCGGACTTCCTCAGCCTCAACGTCGAGGACCTGAACAACCTCGAGAAGTTCCCGCCCACGCTCGCCCACGGGCTGGCGGGGACCGCCGACCAGCTCAGCGCCTGCAAAGACGCCATCGCCTCGAACTTCATGGGCCCCTACGACCCAGAGGCGACGGCCGAAGAGCTTGTGAACGTCTTCTGAGCGGCTCGGCACACCACACTACCCCATTAATTTATGGCAGGTTCTCAAGACACAGTTTCCGGGTCACAGAGCGTCGGCAGCGGTGCGGAACGCGACTGGCGCACGAAACTCCGGGTGTACTCGAAAAGCGACTTCGTCCGGTCGTTCCCCTACTGGTTCGTTCCGTTCTCGATCATGGGGCTGGGGGTCTACGGGGGTATCGGCTACAACACGCTGATCTCCTTTACGGACTACGAGGGGTTCGGCCAGGGGCCGGA